>NC_010623.1 GCF_000020045.1 Paraburkholderia phymatum STM815
CAGCCGGGGCGAGTCCGCCTTCGACGGTCAGATGATCAGACGGGAAATCTTCGAGCCTTCCAGCGACACGCCCGCCATCAGCCCGCCGTTGGTCAGCACGAAGGCTTCGACGGGGCTCATGGCCGTCGACGTATCGACATTGCCGTTCGCACCGACCTTCACGAGCGCGACGGTCGCATCAACGCCCGCCGCCCACCCCTGGCTGCGCGTGAAGCTGCTAAGCGCCTCGTCCGTCATGAACAGCATGACGACCGCCTTCGACTGCGCGCCGATCTGCAACCCGAATGATGCCGCCGTGAGGCTGTAATAGCCCGAGGTCTGCCCGCCGACACGCAGCGCGCCCTGCCCGTACTGTCCGCCGAACCAGAAGCCCGCCGAGATCACCGACGGAAACACGAGGATGCCGCGCGCCTTGTCCGCGAGTTCGCGCGAGCCGCCGATGGCGTTGAAGAGCCGCGTGAGCGTCGCGTTGACGTCGGCGTCGATCGACTGGCGCTTGCCCGCGTTCGCTTCAGGCGACGCATCCGACGACGGCCCCGTGGTCGTGCAGCCGGCAAGTGCAAGCCCGCCCGTGGCGAGCGTGGCCGTGGCCATCGCGATGAATCGGCGGCGGTGCATTGTCATTGTGCGTTCCTTGCTTGGTTTCGTTGTTGATTCCGATATCGGGAATGGCCGTCTAATGGCGGTCTATTCGATGACAGCGGATGCGGCACGGGAGTTCCTTGCGTCGTCTGTCTCAAGCCTTCGCTGCAATGCGCTCGTGCACCGCGCGGCAATGACGAACCAGTTCGGGCCGCGACACCACATACGCTTTCAACGGCGTGTCGATTTCGTAGAAGTAAATGTTCGCGACAAAGCCGTAGATCGCCGCGTCGATGGTCGCCGGTTCGGGGCCGAACACGAAGCCACTGTTGCCGAGCAGATCGGCGACGACGCGCAGATCGCCGATCCCGCGCACGTACACCTGATCGGGCTCGTAGCGGCCGATACCCTGATAGTGATAGCGCTGCCGGTTGTACTCGCGTGCCGCTTCGAGATCGTTCGCCGTGACGTCCGCATGCTCGCGCAGCACGGCATCGCGAAACGCCGGCCAGTAGCGTTCGTCGCGCCAGCGCGAATAGCTCATCGGCCAGTAGAGGTCGTCGAGTGTGCGGCGCACCAGAAAGTCGAGATTCGCCTGCCCCTGGGACAGCGCGGCATCGACCCGCAGATCGTATCTGCCCTTCAGATACGCGATGATCGCGTCGCTGTCGCCGACCGTCTCGCCATCATCCGACAGATAGGGCAGCTGGCCGCGCGGCGCGTGCGAGGTATCGAGAATATGCCGGTGCTCGAATTCGAGCCCGCATAGCCGCATGAACGCGTAGACCTTCAGGCCGAACGCGTTGTTATCGGCGACACCATACAGATCGGGGTACGAGTAGAGCGTCAGCATGAAAACGTCTCCATGTGTATCGGTCCGAGGTCAGCTGCGCGGACGCGGCGTTGCAGCATGCGTTCTTAACACCATTGCGGCGACGTTTCACGTGCGACAGCCCACATTCGGCGGCAGCGGTTTTTTATTCGGTTTTAATGAGAATCGCGCTACGCTAGGCCTAATGTCAGTCTGGAGAAAGGGCATGACGAAGACCCGAGCGATCCTGCGCGCCATTTTCGGCATCCATCATGCTCACGAACCGGCCGCGCGACGTGACGCGGCAAGCCGCAGCGTGATGATGCGCGTGACGCTCGACGCGCAACACGTCACGCCGTTGCGTCGCGCGCTCACGCGCGATTGCGCGGGCCAGCCGTGGACGATCCGCATCGCGACGCTGCCGCATACCGAGCGCGTGCAATTGTCGCTCTATCTGCCGAAAGACGCGGTGCATGGTGCGATCCAACAGGTGACGCGAATCGCGCCCGCTGCGCAGTTCGGTCATCTGTTCGAGATTCCCGATACGCCGACGGACGGCTGGCGCGACCTGCTGCGCGCCTCGTCGTGGGCTCAGGCTGCGAGCGTGCTGCGCCCGGCGAAGCCCGCCAGAACCAGCGAAGCCGACGACATCGAAACGCTCGACCGTCTGCTGGGCGCCGGGAACGTGCTGCTCGATGCCGACATTGCCGATCGCGACGCACTCTTCGCGCAACTCGGCGCGTTCTGCGCAAGCCGCTATGGCGTGCCAGCGAGCCAGGTGATCGACGGCCTGAACAAGCGAGAAGCGCTCGGCTCGACCGGGCTCGGACAAGGTGTCGCCGTGCCGCATAGCCAGATCGCGGGCCTGTTGAGCGCCGTGGTTCTCTATGTGCGGCCGCGTGTGCCGCTCGATTTCGACGCACCCGACGCGAAGCCCGTCAGTGACGTCATTGCGTTGCTCGTGCCCGAAGGCGCGAACACGATGCATCTGAATCTGCTCGCGGATGTCGCGCAGCGCTTCTGCGATCAGCATTTTCGCGAGCGCCTGCACGCATGCGGCAGTGCAAGCGAAGTCTGCCGGCTGTTCGCCAACGCCGCCCAGGCGTCCGGGCTGGCGTCGGCGATACCGCATGCCGCCTCACGCGGCGACGCCTCCGGCGCACAACTCAGGGCGTGAAAATCGCTCGACCCTTCGCGTCACCTCTCGCGCTGAACGTGCGTCATTCCCAGCCGTTTTCGCGCCGGCCGTGCGGCGCCGCGACGCGCAAGGTCTGCTGCGTGCGCCGGAACACGCGTGGCGGCACGCTCGGCGAATCTTCCGCGAGACGATCGAGAATCTCGCGCACTTCGCTGACGTAGCGGCCGTCGCGCGCGCCCGGATCTCCCGCATAGATCGCTTCGAGCCGACGCCGCACTGCGCCGTAGCGCGCCCCTGCCGCGCGATGCGCTTCGGCGCGCTCCGCATAGCGCAGAAACGTCTGCAACGCCGCCGATGCGGCCGCCGTAATACTCACCAGTCCGACGACGAGCCGCGCCCACGGTGAATCTTCCGATACCACCAGCGACAGGAACACCGTTGTGCCGACCACAGCCGACAGCACCGTCACGCCGATACCGAACAGCCGGTTGCGGGAGGCGAGCAGATCGGCCATGTCATAGTGGCTCTTCTGCGATTCGCGCGCGCGGCGGATCCATTTCAGCAGCAGCTCGTCCTCGCTGGCGGGCGGCCTGTAGTCGCTGTGCGCGCCCGCGGCGGCGTCGGTCCGTGAGCCAGCAGGCGCGCGCGCTTGCGAATCCGTATCGATCGTCGTCATGCCGTTGCCCTTTCATCGACGGGGAGAGGCCAGCATAGCATCGTCGCGTGAGGCCGACGGGCATCGAACGCTGCGCGTCGGGAATGCTGGATGCGCGCAATGACAGGCGGACAGCGGCCGGGACGGCCGCCGGACTTCGCGGCGAAACTTGGTAGGATGACGGGATCGCAGGAGCATCGATGGCAAAGCACGAAGTGCAATCGTGGTATCGGCCACCGCAGGATGAAGTCTGTCCGCTGTGCGGCCGCACGATTCCGCCGGAGCAGCGCGACGAGCATCATATGGTCCCGAAGGCGGAAGGCGGCCGTGAAACGGTTGCGCTGCACCGGATCTGTCATCGGCAGCTGCATGCGCTCTTTTCGGAGCGCGAGTTGGCCACAACCTATGCATCGGTCGATCGCCTCCTCGACAACGAACAAGTCAGAGCTTTCGTGAACTGGGTACGCACGAAGCCGGCCGGGTTTCATGAACGCACGCGCAGCAGCCGGCGCAAGCGGTGAAACACGACCGCGCGCCATGCGATAACGACGGAACGAGTTATGCCTGTGTACGACTACACCTGCGCCGACTGCGGCGCGTTTGAAGCAGTGCGGCGGATCGCGGAACGCGACGAGCCCGCGGCCTGCCCCCGCTGCGGCACGCTCGCGCAACGCGTGCGGATCGGCGCGCCCGCATTGCTGGGCGGCGCGTCGGGCGACGCCTCCGGCGGCGAAGGCGGCTATGGGATGCGGCATCGCGGCTGCTCCTGCTGTCCGTGAGCGGACCGGCCCACATCCGTTTCGCTTGCACAGCCGCGTGCCGCCCGCCACGGCCCCTCACTTCCACCGCCTGAAGGTCGCGCCATGCCGCTTCGCCTGCCGCCGCTGAATTCACTGCGTTTCTTCGAGGCGGCCGCGCGGCTCGGCAGCTTCAAGCTCGCCGCCGCCGAGCTCAATGTCACGCCCAGCGCGGTGAGTCACGGCATCGTCGCGCTCGAAGAGACGCTCGGCGTCGCGCTGTTCGTGCGCGAGCCCCGCAAGCTGTCGTTGACGCCTGCGGGCGAACTGTATTTTCCCTATATTGCCGAAGCGTTTTCGCTGATCCTCACGGGCACCCAGCGCCTGCCCGATGGCCGAACGCATCGCACGATCTCGGTGAGCTGTGCGCCGACACTCGCCGCGCGCTGGCTCGTGCCGCGCCTGCACGACTTTCGCGCGCAGTGGCCGAACCTCGACGTGTCCGTCGATACATCGCGCCGTCAGGTAGGCTTCCCCGTCGACGGCTTCGATTTCGGCATCCGCCTGAGCCGCGGCCCCGTGCCCGGCAGCGACTGGAACCGGCTGTTCGGCGAGAAGCTCGTGCCCGTGTGCAGTCCCGCGTGCCGGGAGACACTGGTCGACGCGCACGGCGAAGTCGACTTGCGCCGCGCGACGCTGATTCACGTCGATACCGCGAGCGACGACTGGCAGACGTGGCTCGACGGCGCGGGCATCCGCAATATCGACGCGACGGGCGGCCTGCGCTTCGACACGATCCAGCTTGCGCTCGAAGCGGCGACGACAGGCATGGGCGTCGCGGTCGGCAGACGGCCGCTCGTGAACCGCGAGCTCGATGCCGGCATGCTCGTCAAAGCGAGCACGTTAAGCGTCGATGCAAAAACGTCCTACTGGCTCGTTTGCTCGGAACGCGCGGACGAGCGTCCCGAGTTGCAGGCATTCAAGCGCTGGTTGTTGCACGAAGCGCTCGCATTCGAAGCCCTGTCCACGCATGACGTCACCGCGTGCGCTGCGGCCATGCGCTAGCGGCAGCGCGCATCGCGAGTGAATTTTCTTCACCCGTCGCCGAAAACTTTTCGTTTGTCGTGCTGCAGCGCTATTGCGACGATGCGGCAAGGAGGAAACGAAACATGTCGACGGCCAGATCATCCGCTTACGCAGCACCCCTCAGAAACCCGACGCTCTATGTGATTCTCGCCGCCGCGCTGATCCTCAGCGCGGCAATGGGCATCCGGCAGACCTTCGGCCTGTTCATCGGGCCGTTTTCGTATGACCGCGGTCTGCCCGTCACGCTGATCGCGTTTGCAATCGCGCTGCACAATCTCGTGTGGGGTTTCGCGCAGCCGTTCGCGGGCGCCGCTGCCGACCGCTACGGCGCGGCGCCTGTGGTCGCCTTTGGCGCGACCACGTTCGCCGCAGGCCTTGCCCTGGCCGCGAGCGCGCCCTCCGGCATCGCGCTGATCGCGGGGCTCGGGCTGCTGGTCGGCATCGGCGTGAGCTGCACGACGTTCGGCGTCGTGCTGACAGCCGTCGGACGTGTCGCGACGCCCGCACAGCGCAGCATGGCGATGGGGCTCGCGAGCGCGGGCGGCTCGCTTGGACAGGTGCTGATGGTGCCGTTCGCGCAACTGGTGCGCGAGAGCTCGGGCGTCTCGACGTCGCTCTTCGCGCTCGCGTTCCTGATGCTCGTCGCCGCGCCGTTCGGCATCCTGCTCGACCGCCGGCGCGACGCCAGCGTACAGCACGTTGAAGCGCCCGCCGCCACATCGTTGCGCGAAACGCTGACCGACGCGACGCAGCATCGCGGCTACCGCCTGCTGACGCTCGGCTTCTTCACGTGCGGCTTCCAGCTTGCCTTCATCGCGACCCATCTGCCCGGCTACCTGACGCTGTGCCACATGCCGATGGGACTCGGCGCGACCGCGCTCGCGCTGATCGGCCTGTTCAACATGGCGGGCAGCTGGGCATGCGGCTGGCTCGGCGGGCGATTTCGTCAGCAGCACGTGCTCGGCTGGCTGTATCTGATGCGCGGCGCGACGATTGCCGCGTTCTTCCTGCTGCCGAAATCGACCATTTCAGTCGTGCTGTTCGCAGCCGTGATGGGCCTGACCTGGCTCGGCACCGTGCCGCTCACGAGCGGCCTGATCGCGAAGATGTTCGGCACGCGCCATCTGGGCACGCTGTTCGGCGTCGTGTTTCTCAGCCACCAGCTCGGTTCGTTTCTCGGCGCATGGCTGGGCGGCTACGTGTTCGACGCGACGGGTTCGTACACGCCGATCTGGGCCGCGACGGCGCTCGCGGGACTGTTCGCCGCTTTGCTGCATTTCCCGATCGACGACACCGTTCATGCAAGCGCCGAACCGGCAAGCGCGTGACGCTTTTTCAGAGGCCGGCACGTATTGGTAGCGGCATTTGCGGACGGCTCGCGCCGTCCGCTTCTTTCTCGTGCTTGCCGCTGCGCGCAGCGACGCCATGTGCCGTCAGGTTTTCGGCGTGTCGCCGAGCATCACGGTCCAGCCGAGGCCGCGCACGTTACGGATCACCGCCTGGCCGAACTTCTTGCGCACGGAATGAATGAGCACGTCGACGGCATTGCTCTCCACTTCCTTGCCCCAGCCATACAGCTTGTCTTCGAGCTGATCGCGCGACAGGATCGTGCCGGGCCGTTCGAGAAACGCGAGCATCAGCGCAAACTCGCGTGCCGACAGCACCGACGACACGCCGTTGCAGCACAGCATGCGCTTGTCGAGATCGAGGTTCAACGCATCGTCGCCGAGACGCGACGACGCGTAGCCCGCCTTGCGGCGCAGGACGGCGCGCATGCGCGCCATCAGTTCGGGCACGTCGAACGGTTTGAGCACGTAGTCGTCGGCGCCGACATCGAGGCCTTGCACGCGCGCTTCGAGATCGTCGCGTGCGGTGAGGATCAGCACGGGCACCGTATTGCCCGCGCCCCGTGCCGTCTTCAGCAATTCGATGCCGCCCATGCCGGGCAATCCCAGGTCGAGCAGCACGACGGTGTATTCGGCGGCGGCGATGGCCGCGCTGCCCGCGTTGCCGTCGCGCACCCAGTCGACGCTGTAGTCCGCGTCCTGCAGGGCGCGCATCAGACTTTGACCGATCTGCAGATCGTCTTCAACCAGTAGCACTCGCATGATGTCGTTTCCACAGCAACGAAGCGTTGTCGTTTGCTGCGGCGCGAGGACCGATCCGCCGCGCGGCGTCATTGCACGGGCGGTGTGCGATTCCGGGCCGTAGCCGCCGGCTCGCCTTGCTCTCGTGCGCCGGCCTGATCGCATGATAACCGAGCCTGCACGGCCGGCGCCGAGCGGCGTTCGCGCCCAGGGTCTCGACGTTCAGGGCACGGCAGCAAATCCGATCGAGGCGACGATGCCGGACTGTCCATCCGTGCGATTGCGCAGCGTCACCGCGCCGCCGTACCGGTTCGCGATCGCCTGCACGATCGACAGACCGAGCCCGCTGCCTTCGATCTGCGTATTGGCCCGGAAGAAGCGGTCGAACACACGCGGCAGTTGCGCCTCGTCGATGCCAGGCCCCGAATCGACGACTTCGATCCACGCCATTCCATCTCGCACATGCACGCTCAAATCGACCTTGCCGCCGTCCGGCGTATAGCGGATCGCGTTGCTCACCAGGTTGCGCAGCGCAACGCCGATGTCGGCTTCGTTCGCATACACATGCGCGCCCATCATTTCGTCGGCGCCGATGTCGATGCCGCGCTGCAACGCAATGGGCAGTACTTCGGCCACGGCATCGACGACGACGGCCGACACGTCGACGCGCGTCAGCGTATCCGCCTTCAGCGCCGCATCGGCACGCGCGAGCCGCAGCAGTTGTGCGATCAGCCGGCCGCTGCGCCGGATGCCGCTTTGCAGCTCGCGAAAACGCTCCTGATTGCCGGGCGCAATATGCGGCTGCAGATTGTCCGCCTGCAATTGAAGCGCGGTGAGCGGCGTGCGCAGTTCATGTGCGGCGTCGGAGATGAATTTGCGTTCGCTTTCGATCGACTGTTCGAGACGCCCAATCATCGTGTTGATCGACGTGATGAACGGGCGGATCTCCGTCGGCACGCCCGAGGTGGACAGTTGCTCGAAATGCGTCATGTCGATCGCCTTGACCTGCGCGCCGAGGCGCGTCAAGCGGCGCAACGCGCGCCGCACGACGAGCAGCACGGCAATCCAGACCAGCGGCACCAGCACGATCATCGGCCACAGCGTATCCAGCGAGCGCGCCTGCGCGAGTTCGTGCCGCACGCGCGAGCGCTGCGCGACCTGGATCACCATCGACGGTTCGCGCAGCGTGTAAATGCGCCAGCTTTCGCCGCCCACCATTGCCGTCGTGAAGCCTGGATCGGCGTCGCGCGGCAAGGCGAGCGCGGGATCCGTGGAGCGATACGGCGTGGCGATGTCGTCTCTCCAGACCGTGACGTAGATATCGCGTTCCGGTTGTGAGCCACGTGACGGAATGGCGGGCAGCGATTCGGCGAGCCCGCTCTTGTACAGCCGCGACGCCGCCTGTTCGAGACGCAGATCGAGCAGCGCGCTCATGCCCGCTTTCGCGAGCTGCCACGAACTGATGCCCTGCACCACGCCGACGACGCTCACCAGCACGCACAACGCGAGCACGAGTTGATTTCTGAGCGAGCGGATCTTGGGCATGGACATGGTTGCGACGCTTGCCGTCCCGTGAGCGTGTTGTGCAGCTGGTGAGTCTGCCGACAAGGCTGCGTGCGCGCCTCTTTGCACACCCGTCTGCCGACGTGATGCAGAGCCTGTCGGCGAGCCGATTCTACACCGCACGGCATGCTCTCCCGGTTGCAAAAGCATGGATCGGCACGCGCAGATTTCTCTGCGCGTCCGCGCTTTCCATCGTGTGCAGCATGGTATTCCGCAAGCCTTCAATGCCCGACATAGATCGACTTCAATCCGGCGTCGTATTGGGGATGAAAAGGCGCGCCCGCCTGCGACGTGCCGCCTGTCACGCCGCCGTATTCGTCCGTCTGCCGCGCATCGATGCGCGCCTGCGCGGCTTCGATGGCGGCCGGATAGTGCGCGTTGCCGCCCGCCGGGTCGTCGCCCGCGCTGTCGGGCTGCACAACCTGCGCGAGGACGCCCGCTCGGGTGACGGGTGCGTTCGACTGCGCGAATGTGGCGATGGGCAACGCCAGCGCAATAGCGGCAGCAGCCGTGCGAATCAGCGTTTTCATGATGTTTCCTCCAGATGTCGATTGGGTGAGCCTGCGATGAAGCTCATCGTAGCGCCCGACAATTAGAAGAAAATGAGCGGCCGCTGGCGGTGCATTCATGCCGCGTGTCAACGGCTGGCCGCTGATGCGGTTGCCTCCATTTCAGGGCGGGCGTCTTGTGCAGCAACTGGATCTCGCGTTCCGCATCGCGAATGAGCGCGCGCTCCACGTCGTAGCGCCTTTCGAATCCACGTTTCAGCGCGCTCGCGAAAGCGCACAGCAATCTCATTTCCCGCTAATTCAGCCCGCCTACGATGCATTCCGTCGATGCATCGTCCCCGATCTCAGGCGACCAAAAGACACTTGAAACCAGGCCTGCGCATCGCACTCGTCTTTCATCGCACTACTGAAGGAGAACATCATGTTTAGCGAAATCGCACGCCGACTCGGCACGCTGCTCCCCCATTCACGCGAAAGCGAACGGGAAGCCTGGCTCGCATCGTCGACGGACCTGGCCGATCTCGAACGCCGCATGCGCACGGTCGACGACACCGATTATCCGTTTCACGTGCACTCGAGCGTGGTGCCGCGCGACTGGATCGCGTGACGCGGATTGCGTCATTGATCGAATCGAATCGACTCGAAGCAAAGGAATGGAGATCTCAAATGCGACACTATCGAAGCGACAGTCCCGAAGCGGCAGCCCGGATCGTGGCCGCCTGCCTGCTGTCGGATGGACACGTGGGTATCGACGAACTCGAAGCGCTGGAGCGCCACGGGATGGAAGAACGGCTGAAGTTGAACCGCGCACAGCTGCTCGCCGTCATCCAACAGATGTGCGAGGACCTGACGTCGACGGCCTATCTGAACTGGGGGGATACCTGCCGGCTGGACCCCGCCGCGATCTTCGGGCTCGCGCAGGACATCAAGGACTGGCGGCTGCGCCGCGAGATCATCGCGCTGTGTGAGGAAGGCGCGCAGGCGGACGGCCATCTCTCCGACGCGCAAGCGCTGTTCATCCGCACGCTGCACGCCGCGTGGTACATGCCCGGAGCGCGCGAAACATACGAGAGCCCGCGCTCGCGCGAAAGACTGACGCTGGCGCGGAATCACTCTCGCTGAAGCGTTGGCGCCCTGCTCCACGCCTCGCGCTGTCCCGTCGAAGGCGCAATCGCCCGGACAGGACAGCGCTGCGCGCATGGCGCGTGCGTCGATGCGCCGCCCATAGCACGAAACTCGCTATCGATAGCGCAACACGAATGGACACGTTCGCACGAATCGTCGGTTCACTTTGCGCGGGCGGCCTGCTTGAATGAACGCTCCCTCTACATGGAGACGTCAGATGTCGAATACGCACGCGGCCCTCGCCTCATCGAAGGGCGGCGCCCTCGCCGGGCATACGGCACCCGAAACGCTCGATGTGCGACGCGTCGCCGGCCGCATCGGCGCAGAGATTCGAGGCATCGAGCTGTCCGGGTCCATCGGTGCGCCGACCTTCGATGCGATCCACGCCGCGCTACTGAAGCACAAGGTTCTATTCTTTCGTGGCCAGCAGCATCTGGACGACGCCGCACAGGAAGCGTTCGCGCGACGCTTCGGCGAAACTGTCGCACACCCGACCGTGCCGTCCGTCGATGGCAGCCGCCATCTGCTCGAACTCGATTCGCAGCACGGCGCGCGGGCGAACTCGTGGCACACGGACGTCACCTTCGTCGACGCCTATCCGAAGATTTCGATCCTTCGCGCGGTCGTGATTCCGCCCTTTGGCGGCGACACCGTCTGGGCCAATACGGCCGCCGCGTACGAGCATCTGCCCGAGCCGCTGCGCCGTCTGGCCGATACACTGTGGGCGCTGCACACGAACGCGTACGACTACGCGTCGTCACACGTGGATGCCGACGGCGAGCAGCTGAAGCGCTACCGCGAAGTGTTCACGTCGACGGTGTACGAGACGGAGCATCCCGTCGTGCGCGTGCATCCGGAAACGGGCGAACGCTCGCTCGTGCTCGGTCATTTCGTGCAGCGCCTGAAGGGACTGTCGGCGAGCGAGTCGGCGCATCTGCTGCAGGTCTTCCACGACCACGTCACGCGGCTCGAAAACACCGTGCGCTGGAGCTGGACGCAAGGTGACGTCGCTATCTGGGACAACCGCGCGACCCAGCACTACGCGATCAACGACTACGGCGACGCGCACCGCGTCGTCCGTCGCGCGACGGTGCACGGCGACGTGCCCGTGAGTATCGACGGGCGGCACAGCGTGGTGGTTCGGGGTGCAGGCGCGACGCTGCAGTGACGTGACGTTGCGACGGCGGCCGCGATCAGAAGTCGCCGCGGCCGATCGTCGTCGGCTGCACGGTGCCAGGCACCGCGTAGAGCGTGATGCTCACGTTGGTCGCGTCGATGCCGTTGCCGCTGTCCTGTTCGGTGACGGCGAAGTTTTGCGACTTGTACAGGCCGCCGTCGTCGAGGTTCTGATAGCGGACGTCGTAGCTGCCGGGCGCGACGCCGAGCAGCGTGAAGCTCTTGCCCGCCGGAATGTAGAAGTGGCGCACCGGCTGGTCGAACACGGACGCATTGAAGACGAGCTTCGCGAACACATCGAAGCGGTTGGGCGTGTTGTCGATCGTGACGGACGAATGTCCCCCGTCCGCACCGACTGGCATGCCTTCGAGGTAAGCCGCCGTTGACGGCCACGGCAGGCCGTTCGGCGCGACGGCCGGCCTCGCGAACGCCGGCCGTGCAGACGACGCATCGCCGCCAGCGGAGGCATCGTTCGTCCACGGCGACGTCGCCGCCTGCGCCGACGACAGCGTGGCGAGCGCGCGCCGCTTGCCTTCGGCTGATGTCGCGCCGTCGGCTCCTCCCTGATCGCGTGACCCGTACGGCGAGCCATAGTGCGAACCGTACGAGCTCGACGTGTTGCGCGTGAACGGCCACGGCGTCATCGACTCCGAGATCGCGACGTAACCGAAGAATGCACAGAGGCCGATTGCGATCCAGCTGCGCAGCGAAATCTTGCGCAGTGAAAACCCCGCCGCCGCGGGCCTCGACGGCGCGGCACGCGGATCGACGCGCGCCTGCGAGGTCCAGGCGCTCGAGCGGGGCTGCCGACGCGGCGAAGCCTCGCGTTTCGTCTGGGTAGCTGTTTGCGAGTTCGTCCGCCGGGTTGTCTGCGGGCTCTTTGACTGCGCCGGGACGGCAGCCGCTGCTGCCGCTTCGCGTTCCTTGCGCGCGAGCCATTCGTCGTGCTCCTTGCGTTGCACGGGATCGCTCAGCACCGCATAGGACGCGTTGATGATCTTCATCACCCGCTCGGCATCGGGATCGTCGATCCGCCGGTCAGGATGATATTTCTGACACAAGATCTTGTAGGCCGCGCGGATCACCTCTTGAGGCGCATCCCGCGAAACTTTCAGATTGTCGTAGTGGCTGTGAATCTTCACGCCCTTCCCCGATTGCCGTGCTGGTCTTTTGTGTGATTCTACGCGAGCGCAAACGCGCCGGCCGGTCGTGAACCCAGCCGGATACCGCCTTTTTGAGCGCCGTTGTGGGCCAGGCCGCACATTTCGTGCCCCGCGGGACCGCTCCTGTCGATCATGCCGACAGTGTCATGCCGCTTCAGGCAGTTTTCTGATTGGGCATCCGCACGTCCGGTTCTACCGCGTCGCGACGGCGCGCCTGCTGCTCGTTCCAGATCTGGCTGTCTGGAAACCAGAACGCGCCCTCGCGCGGCGGCACGGCCAGCATGACAGGCAACGACGGATTGAATAGCTTCGACCACGCCGACAGGTAAGACGGTGTCTTCAGCAGATATCCGCAGTTCGCGAGCAGCAGGCTCGCGACGAGCGCCTCGCGGCCGATCGCCAGCCCCGGATGCCCGCTGAAATGCACGGGCGTGCTGCCCGTCGCGAGCAACCTGGCGGGCGCGACGCTGACGGGCACCGGGAAATCCCATTTGACGAAGTAATCGAGGAACGCCTGTTCGTCGCTTGACACGAAGATATGCGTCAACTGCGGCTCTTCGGCGAGCGTGCGCTCGACGAGCCGGCAAAAATCTTCCCAACCGATGGTATGTGCCTCGAGCTTCTTGTCGGTGCCGCGAAAATGCACGCCGAGCGTCGCGGCACCGATGCCGATCCGCCGGCGGATCGCATCGACTTCCGCGCGGATCGGCGCGGTCGGCTGATAGTGCGCGCGAAACAACGCGCTCGCGTGCCGCAGCTCGAGCTTCGATTCGTAACGGCGGCGAAATCCGAGTCCGCCGAGATCGTGCACGACCGACGTGCGCAATCGCATGTTCGACGCCGGCGCGGCAGGCACGCCGACGGTATCGAAGTATTCGCCGAACCAGTCGACCTGGCCTTGCGGATCGCCATAAATGCCGCCGCGCGCCGAAATGAGCGGCGTGAGGCGCTTTTCATCGCAATACATCAGGATGAACAGCACCATCTGCATGACCGAGAAGAAGCCCGAGTGCGCGCGAATCTCAATCGCGAAGTAGCCGCGATTCAAACGTTGCTGCGCATGCAACGTGATGCGGCCCGGCGTGCTGATCGAATGTTTGAAGCGCTCGCTGCGTCGGATGTGTCTCGCGATGTCGATCAACTTGTTCAACATGCCACGTCCCTCTCATTCGCCGGGCAGCCCTTCCCGGCAAGCCGTCTGTGTTCGAAGAAATCAGGCGTGTGGCGGCGCGGCGCGCGACGGCACCGAGGCGCTCTTCATGCAGGCCTGTCCCTGCGCGCCTCGTTCGTCATTCGAATCCGACCGCCGGCCTGATGCAAAATCGGCCAGCAAATAGACGTGTTGCGTCACGCGCCATCTTATAGGGCGTAAACGCGCAGGGCGAGTGCAGAAAAATTGACTGTGTGCGACACCATACATTCGGTGTTTTTTACCGCCGTGTCATGACGCTTCGCGCCGCTTGATCGCGAAAAGTGAGTGCGCCTCGATGACTGATTTGGCCGAAACCTCACTTTGCGCACACCGCTTGCGGCGGGTGCACGTGGTTCTGAATTGCGCTGGGACGGGGGAGGACAATATTGCTGAAAACGTTTTCAACGCGCCGCGCCCCCTCGTAATGCGCGGCCGGCGCCGCGGCGCTCAACCCGTCATGTCGACCCAGATGCGGCCCCAGGCGGTCGCGTATTTGAGCGCCTGTTCGCCGTCGTAGAAATAATCGAGTGCGTTGAAGGTGCGAGGCGGCAGACCCGGTTTTTCGATGGTCAGATCGGCCGCGTGCAGTCCATCGTCGCCAATAGCGGCGCTGGCTTGAAGGCGATAACCTCGGTGTGTGGTCAGCATGGGAATGGTCATTGATACGTCGCTGGCTTCAACCGGAATGGCTGACGATCCGCACAGGCGACGCCGCGCTTCACGCCCGTCCCGCTTGCTCTCAGGCCAGGACCCGCATTATCGCGATGCCCCGTTACTGTTCAATGACGGCCGGCGTTGCCGTACGCCGGCCCGTTGTGTGCGACTTTGTCGGGTCAATCGGCGATCGGCTTGCCCGACGCGTCCTTGACCTTGGCCTTCCACTGCGCGCGGATCTCCGACACGACTGCATCGGGCAGCGTGATGTAGTCGAGTTCCTGGGCGGTCTGGCTGCCGTTCCTGAACGCCCAGTCGAAGAACTTGAGGGTTTCCTTGCCGTGATCCGGCTTGTCCTGCGCCGAATGCACGAGCACGAAGGTCGCGCCCACCACCGGCCACGCATCCTTACCCGGCTCGTTGGTAAGAATCTGATAAAACGACTTCGACCACTCGGCGCCCGCTGCTGCGGCCTTGAAGGTTTCCGTCTTCGGTTCGACGACGGCGCCCGCTGCGTTCTTCAGCGACGTGTACGTCATCTTGTTCTGCTTCGCGTACGCCCATTCCACATAGCCAATTGCGCCAGGCAGCCGCTGCACGAACGCCGCGACGCCGTCGTTGCCCTTGCCGCCCGTGCCCGTCGGCCAGTTGACGGTCGTGCCTTCGCCCACCTTGCTCTTCCACTCCGGACTCACCTGCGCGAGATAGTGCGTCCAGATGAAGCTCGTGCCCGAGCCGTCCGCGCGGCGCACAACGGCGATGTCGGTGTCGGGCAGTTTCGCGCCCGAATTGAGCGCGGCGATCTGCGGGTCGTTCCACTTCTTGATCTTGCCGAGGTAGATATCGCCGAGCACGGGACCGGACAACACCAGCCCACCCGGTTTGATCCCGCGCAGATTGACAACAGGGACCACACCGCCGACCACGGTCGGAAATTGGAACAGCCCGTCTTTCGCGAGTTCGTCGTCTTTGAGCGGCGCATCGGAACCGGCGAAATCGACGGTTTTTGCGAGCACCTGTTTGATGCCGCCCGACGAGCCGATGCCCTGGTAGTTGATGCGGCCGCCGCCCGCCTTCTGGTAGGCGTCGGCCCACTTCGTGTAGACCGGCGCCGCGAAGGTGCTGCCTGCACCCGTGACGTCGGTTGCGTGCGCGAAGGAAAACGACAGCGCACCGAGCAGGCCGGCCGCCGCGAACAATGCGTGTCTCATGGCTCACCTCCTTTTGTCGGGCAGAGCGGCTTCTTCGAGCACGCTCTGTTCCCACGCAAGATCACTGGTGAAAGCGTTGTATCGAGTGCGTTTCGAAGTTAGCCGCGCTCCGTGACAATGCGGTGACGAATGAAGCGACACGCGTCACCCGTGCGTTGCAGACGAATCCCTGCGTGGGGTGCGTTTCGTTGTTGCGTCAGGCGATGCCGGCGGCCAGACGGCCGAGTTGACGAAGCGCAGCGTCCATCCGTTCGTCGAACGGTACGGGGCAACTGAGACGGATGAACGAGCGGAACCGCTCCGAGTTCGAGAAGATCGAACCGGGCGCAATGCGAATGCCGTGCGGCAACGCCGCTTCGAACAGCGCATCCGACGATCTCCCGTCCGGCAGCGCGACCCATAACAGCAAACCGCCCGGCGGCAGGTTCAGCCGCGTGCCCGCAGGGAAATAGCGGCCGATGGCATCCGCACTCGCCTCGCGCTGCACGCGCAGCTTGTCGCGCAAGCGGTGCAGATGGCGATCGTACGCGCCCGAGCCGATGAACTCGGCCGCCACGAACTGCGCCAGCGATTCGTTGTGCCGCGTCTGCGCGAACTTCAGGAGCCGCACGCGAGCGTGCCAGCGTCCCGACGACATCCACCCCAGCCGCATGCCCGGCGCGAGCGCCTTGTTGAGCGACGCGCAATGAATCACACCGCCGTCGCGGTCCCAGGACTTCAGCGGTCGCGCGGGCTGGGCCGCTTCGACCAGCTCGCGATACGGCTCGTCCTCGATCAGCGCGACCCCACGGCGCGCGCACAACGCGACAAGTTCGGCCTTGCGTGTGTCGGGCATCACGCAACCGAGCGGATTCTGCAGGTTCGGCACCGCGACGACGGCCTTGATCTCCGGGCAGGCGGTCAGCGCGATGTCGAGCGCTTCGAGCGACAGACCCGTCGTCGGGCTGGTCGGTATTTCGAGTGCGCGCAGCCCGAGACTTTCGAGTATCTGCAACAGCCCGAAAAACGCCGGCGATTCGACGGCAATCGTGTCGCCCGGCTGCGCGACGGCGCGCAGCGCGAGGTTCACCGCTTCGACGCCGCCGCTTGTGATGAGGACGTCGTCGGGCGCGACGGTCACGTCCGCCGTCAACGCGCGCTTCGCGATGGCCTGCCTCAGTTCCGCTGCGCCGCCGTCTTCGCCGACTTCCGTCAGCAAGGTCGGCTTGTGACGCAGGATGCGCGACGCGAGCGACTGCAACCGCTCCGTCGGATACAGCGCGGCGCCCGCCGTCGCGCCGCCCAGGTTCAGCGCGTCGGGAAACGCCTGCGCGCGCTCGATCACCCGCGAGATGCGCTCGTGCAAGCCGACATAACGCGCCGGCTCGGGCAGTACCGGAATGTCCGGCTCGGCGACAGTCGCGAGTTTCGAGGCGGCCGGACGCCGGACAAAGTAGCCGGCGCGCGGCCGCGCCTGCAGCCAGCCGCCGTCTTCGAGACGCCGGAACACCTGGATCGCCGTCGACAAACTCACCTTGTGTCGACTCATCAGCGCGCGCACCGACGGCATCCGGTCGCCGGGCGCGAGCGTCCCCGACGCAATCACCCGGCGATAGTGCGCGGCGAGGCGTTCATATAGCGGTGCGTCGGCTTGCGCATGCGCCCGGTCGTGCGAAAGGAGAGATTCGTCGTTCAACAGATT
Source organism: Paraburkholderia phymatum STM815 (assembly GCF_000020045.1). Lineage (GTDB taxonomy): Bacteria > Pseudomonadota > Gammaproteobacteria > Burkholderiales > Burkholderiaceae > Paraburkholderia > Paraburkholderia phymatum. The sequence continues at coordinate 17,371 of NC_010623.1, forward strand.
CATCCGTTGGATCGTGCCTGCTGCAAGAACCCGTCGCCAGATACAGCCGACGGCAATTCGGAGCGGAACAGAGCAGAAAAACACGTTCCTGTAGCGGTGCAGATTCTAACGCTGTGAGTCTGTTGTGTTCGGCAGGCGGTCTTTACGCTGTGGGTTCACGGCCCGCGTATTCGAGCCACTCCGTTCACCTGCGAACATGAGCTTGCGATGAAAACCTTCGACCAACGCTACGCCCCCGGACAAATCCACGCGAACTGGTTCAAACGCGGCAGCGCCATCACCGCGCTGAACGGCGCGCTGCGACTGAGCTACCGCGACGGCTCCCTCGACTGGCTGCTGGGCGACGCGCCCAAGGTGTCGGTCGCGCTTCACGAGGGCGGCTGTCATGTGCTGCCGTATGAAGCGTTTGTCGAAATCATTGCGACGGGCGAATCCGCTGCGATTGCCAGGATTGATGCGGGCCCGGACAACAGCTCGATCGCCGCGCGTGCCGTTCGATGGTGTGTGTCGATGGCCGGGTTCAACGGCGCGCGCTTGCGCCGCAGTTGACGTCGCCGGCGCGTACGTCATTCGTCTGCAGGCTCAAGCCGTGAACGGCAATTCGGCCTGGATCGGCAGCGGCGGCGCCTGCTCGCTTGCCAGCGACAAACCGCTGACGCGCACGCCAAGCAGCCGCAGCTTGCGCGTCAGCGCGACGCGCTTCAGACATTCGGTCGCCGCGCGCCGGATCGCACCCGCATCCGATGTCGCGACGGGCAGCGTCAGGTCGCGGGTCACCGTGGAGAAGTCGTCGAAGCGCAGCTTGATGCCGATCGTGTGCCCGACGTAGCCCTTGCGCTGCAAGTCTTCGGCAACGCGCACGCATAGCCGCGTGAACGACTCCGACAGCGCGGGCCGGTCATGGCGCGGATGCAGGTCGCGTTCGAAGGTCGTCTCGCGGCTCATCGACTTCGGCTCCGATTCGACTACCACGGGGCGCTCGTCGATGCCCCGCGCGACATGCGTGAGCCACGTCGCGTACTTGAGGCCGAAGTTGGACTGCAGCAGATCGGGCGCGGCGTGCGCCAGATCGCCGACCGTGTTGATGCCGAGCGTGGCCAGCCGCTCGCTCGCTTTCGGGCCGATGCCATTGATCTTGCGGGCGGCCAACGGCCAGATGCGCGAGGGGATGTCCTCGGGCGTCAGTATGGTCAGGCCGTCGGGCTTGTCGAGTTCTGAGCCGATCTTGGCGAGCAGTTTGTTCGGGGCGACGCAGATCGAACACGTCAGGCCCGTCGCGGCGCGGACTGCCTCCTTGATGCGCGAGCCGATGTTGGCGGCATCGCCGGGCACGTCGGTGAGGTCGATATAGATCTCGTCGATGCCGCGGTCTTCGATACGTGTCGTGAACTTCGCTACTTCAATCTTGAAGAGGCGCGAGTAGTGGCGGTAGGAATCGAAGTCGGTGGGCAGGAGGATGGCGTCGGGCGCGAGCTGCGCGGCCTTCATCATGCCCATCGCCGAGAAGACGCCAGAGGCGCGCGCCTCGTAGGTCGAGGTTGTAACGACGCCTCGTCCTGCGTAATCCTTCAGTCGCGCAAAACGGCGTGTACCGTCAGCCAGCGTTTCGGGCGCCGCATTGCGCCCTCCGCCGATCACGACTGGCATACCACGCAACTCCGGATAGCGCAGCAATTCGACGGATGCGTAGAACGCGTCCATGTCGAGATGCGCGATACGGCGGACAGTGACACTCATGATGCCTGATGCGGTTGGCGATGGAAGAACGCGCGGCAGCGAGCACGACAGAAACGTTCGGCGCTGCACCCGCGTACGCCCCGACTAGCCGGGACAAGCAGCTTACCAGGTTGTCCGCGCGACCCGGATTGAAGCGACGGTAGCCGCCGCTTCACGACTTCCCTCACACGCGAAACACGTTGCCATCGGGACCGATTTTGCGCGGAATGCTCCGGTTGCCGGGCCGCTTGGTCGACACCACCGACGACGCGCCCTGAACAGCCGGCCTATTGCCCGGTTCGGTCACTTTCCTCGCAAGCCGCGGCGAAGCGGGTTTTTGGGCATGCGGACGAACTGGCTTTTGCGCCGTCGCCCCCGCCGCATGGCCGCGTGCTTCAGGGGGATTCCAGATCTCGACGTACTTTTCCGCGTGTGCCGCGGAAGTCAAAACCAGCGCGGCGAGTCCGACCCACAGACGACCTGCTTTCATTGCTCACTCTCCTGTGCCTCGCTTGTCGCTACGGACCAACCCGCCGTGCCCACCGACCGGCCGTTCTCGCACGCATAGAACGTCGGCTCGCCCGCCTTGCCCCGGCGGATGGCCTCGTCGATTTCCCGCTCGCCGAACGCCGACTTCAGGGCTGCAACGAACGCCGCGATCTCGGGCATAGGATGACCCGCGGGATGATGCACACGCATGTCCATAACGCACGTTCCTGTTCAATCGCACGCCGATACTGTATATCCATACAGGTTTTTGTGCAATTGCTCCGACGCGGCATTACGCTTCGCCGGGCGCGTCTCCTACGCCGGCGCGCAGCAGTCTAACGCGCCTGTCCAGACAGCGGACGAAGAAACGCCAGGCCGTCGCAATCTCGCGACGCCCGGCGTTCAATCGTTGACGGCCGACCGGCAAGCCGTCAGAACGCGTGACGAATCCCCACCATGCCGACGAACTGCGACGGCCCCGACGACGGCGTCGTGTTCTGCGAATCGCCGACGACGGCCACTGCGTCGGCGATCCTCGTGCCCGAACCCGATGCGATCAGCGACCTGCCGCGCGCCAGCTGGTACGCCTCGAGCGCGTAGAACGTCGTGCGCTTCGAGAGGCTGTAGGTCTGCTCGAGCGAAATCTGGTGGTATTGCGCCGGATCGTCGATACCGTTCGCCTTGCTCGCGCGCGTGTAGCTGTAGCCGATGCCGGCAATCACGGACGGCGTGAAGCGATACGTGGCGATCGCGCCATACGTGTTGAACACCGCCTCGCTGGCGAACAGCGAATGCGAACCCGGCGCGTACTGTACGTTCGAGTAGTTCACACCGACCATCAGGTCGTTGAAGTTGTAACGGGCGGCGGCGGCGACCATCTGCGTGCTGCTCGCGCTGGCGTAGCCGTTGTTCACGGGCGAGTTGATCGCGAAGCTGCCGAGCGACTGGCTGGTTGTGATGTCCTTTAGCTTCACATAGCCGGCCGCGACCGAGAACGACTGATAATCGTAGCGAAGCGCCGCGCTGAAATTGCTGCCGTTCGTCACACTGCCCGGCACGCCGCCGAGGCCGTACTGCGCACCGAACGAGAAACCGGCTATCGTCGGCGATGCATAGGTGATGGAGTTGTTGAAGCGCAGCGTCGTATCCAGTGCATCGAGGTCGCCGGGGTGTGCGCCTGTTGCGCCCGTCAGCACGCCCGTCGGCCCGAGCGCGCCGACCATGTTGAAGTACGGCGTGTACTGGCGGCCGAGCGTCACCGTGCCGTACCTGTCGTTGCTCAGGCCGACATAAGCCTGGCGGTTGAAAATGTTGCCCGCGCTGCTTTGCGCGCCTGTGAGCGAGTTAAAGCCGCTCTCCAGCCGGAAAATCGCCTTCGTTCCGCCGCCGAGTTCCTCCGCGCCCAGCAGACCGAACTTGCTCGCCTGCAGGTTGCCCTGGCTCATGTAGAAGTTCGAATGGCCGCGCTGATTGCTGACATAGCTGAATGCGTTGTCGACGACGCCGTACAGCGTAACGCTGCTTTGCGCCAACGCGTTCGTGGACAGCACGGCACCTGCGAACGGCAGGCATGCGAGGGCCACTGCACGCATGCGCATGCATGTCAAAGTCTTCATTCTTGTAAGTCTCCTGCTTGTCATGCGGCCTGTCGGCCGCCCTTGTGGTGTGTGTTCAGGTGATGGATCAGCTCGCGAGACGCAGCGTCAGGCGGCGCCAGCCGTTGACGATGGAATCGCCTGTCACGGTGCCGCTCGTGCACGTCACAGCGCGCGTGTCGGATGCAGGCACACTGAGCCGCACTTCCGTCTGCTCGAACGGCATCTGCCCCTCGCGTTCGATCGAAATGCGCAAGATGGTCGCATCGCTGGCAATCGCGACGTTCCAGCGGCCCTGTGCGCCATCGCGCCATGCTTCCGTTTCGCCGTCGTCTTCGACGCATCCGCCCTGCGCCGTGCCGACGCCCTGGAACGGCACCGCCATGAACGCGCGCTCGTCGGCGGGCTGCGCGAAGTGCTGCTCGGCGACGTTCAACGCAATCACGCTGCCTTCCCGCAGCAGCATCAGCGGTTGATCGAACGGCACGGCTTGCGTGATGCATTGCCCGCCGTCGAACACCTCGCCGCTCCAGTACGACGCCCAGCGCACGCCCGCCGGCAGATACACGTCGCGCTCGCTCTGCCCTTTCTCGACGACGGGCGCCACCAGCAGCGATGAACCGAGCATCATGTCGTCGCCATCCACAAGGCAGCGCGGATCGGTCGGAAACTCCGCGAACATCGGGCGCAGCACCGGCTCATACGAGCGATGCGACTGCCACAGCAGTTCATACAGATACGGAATCAGCCGATACCGCAGCTTGATGAGGCCCGCGATCGTGCTGGTCGCTTCGGGATACATCCACGGCTCGTTGACAGTGCCGTCGTCATTCCACGAGTGGATGCTGAAACGCGGCAGGAAAATACCGAATGCGACCCAGCGCAGCAGCAGTTCCGGCTCGGGCGCCGGACCCGAAAATCCGCCGATGTCGTGACCACTGTTCGACACGCCCGACATCGCCAGCCCCAGGCCCATTTTCAGGTTGTAGCGCAGCGTTTCCCACGACGTATAGTTGTCGCCCGACCACGTCTGCACGTAGCGCTGCATGCCGACGCCGCCCGAGCGCGACACCAGGAACGGCCGCGTGCGCGGCGCGTACTCGCGTTGCGCATCGCGTGACGCACGCATCATCAGCTGCGTTTGCAGCACTTTCGCCTGACGCGCCGGGAACGGCTCGCCGAAGCCTTGCGCGATCGCGTCAGGCGTCCAGATTTCGAACTCGTTGTTGTCGTTCCACGTCGACGCGATGCCATAGCGCAGCAGACTGTCCTTCACGCGCGCTTTCCACCAGTCGATCGTGTTCGGGTTCGTGAAGTCGAGATAGGCGCCGACTTCGTCCCAGAACTGCACCCACGCCGGCTCGCCGTCGCGCGATTGAATCAGCAGCCCCGCTTTTGCGGCTTCGTCGAAGGCCGGGTGATCCTGCAGCAGACACGGCTTGATGTTCGGACATAGCCGCACGCCTTCGCGCAGATAGCCCTGCACGAAGCCTTCGATGTCGGGGAATTTGTCGTGATTCCAGTTGAACACGTAGCGCTTCGGCCCGATCGACGTGTAGCCCGACGACAGATGAAACGAATCGCACAGCACGTCGTGTTCGCGGCAACGCTCGATGAATTCACCCATGCGGCGCTGCGCGTCGGGCGCGTCGGTGTAACTCATCGTCGAGCCGGAATAGCCAAGGCCCCACTTCGGCATCAGCGCGGGCCGTCCCGTGAGCCACGTGAAGCGGCGCACCGCGTGCAGGGGCGTATCCGCCGACGCGATGAAGTAGTAGTCGAGATCGCCATGCTCGGCGACGAAATGCCGATAGTGGCCGTGGTAGTTGTCCAGCTCGCGGCCCATGTCGAAGCGGCAGTCGGCCAGCGTGTCGTAGAACAGGCCGAAGCCCAGCGACGTCTGCGGCTGCCACGTCACATAAAACGGGATGTGCTTGTAGAGCGGGTCCGTGCTGCGCGCGCTGTAGCCCATCGCGTCGATGTTGCGCATCTCGTAGCTCTGATTCGCGCGATCCAGCGTGCCCGCGCGCTCGCCGAGTCCGACGTACATTTCGCCGCGCTGCCGCTCGACATAGTGATAGACGCGCTCATCCCACCAGCCGAAGTTGTACGCCTGCGTCTTGCGATCGCTCATCACGTGGTGCCACGCGCCGTCGCGCGCGATCTCCCACGAACAGAAGCCGCCATTCAGCGCGACCGTCAGGCGCACTTTTGCCGTTTCGACGACGAGCCGCTCGGCATCGCTCGCCGCACTGAACGCCACCGGTTCGAATCCTTGCAGGTCGTGGCGGTCGCGCCCTTCGAGCGGCACGTCGTCCAGGCCGGGCGCGATCGACCAGGTACGCGGACCGCGCAACTCGCCGTGCGGCAGCACGAGCACGCGGATGATGTCGTCGGCGAGCACGAACACTTCGATCCTCGCGCCATCGGCAGCGCAGAGCACGACCGGCTTGCCGGTTTGCCCAGCGCGCGCAGGCTCGGCGCCCGCTTCGGAGACGGAGAACTGCGGTGGATGCTTCAACGTAGCCATGATCTATTTCCAGGTCAGTCAGTTCAGGCCGCGCTGCCCGCGCCGTTTCCGACACGTTGCAGACGGGCGTCGCGCGTCACGCCGCGCATGAGGATCACGAGCAGTGCCGCGCCGATCAGGTCGAAAGCGCCGAGTGCGCCGAACAGCGGCGTGTAGCCGATCTTGTCGGCGAGCGCGCCCACCATCAGCGAGAAGCCGAGTCCGCCGATCCACGCCGCCATGCCCGCAAAACCAGCCGCCGTGCCGACCTCGCCGGGTTCGAAGACGTCGGCGGCGAGCGTGTTGACGAGCGCCGAGATCATCTGGTGCGCGAAGCCGCCGACGCAGAACAGCGCGATCGCTTCGTATGGCGAAGCGACCAACCCGATGCACGCCGGCCCGATCATCATGAACGCGCCCAGTACGACGCCCGCGATACGCGACCAGATAAGCGGCACGCGCAGCCGCTTCATCAGGAACGGCGACAGATAGCCGCCGAACAGACCGCCTAGGTCCGCGGCAAGGAACGGCAGCCACGCAAACAGCGCGATCTGCTTCAGGTCCATGTGCCGTTCGGTGGCGAGATAGAGAGGAATCCAGAAGCTGAAGGTCTGCCAGGCCGGCTCCGCGAAAAAGCGCGCTTGTGCGATCGCCCAGAAGCGGCGCGTGCCGAGCACTTCACGGATGCGCCGCTTGTCCTGCGCATAAGCAGCAGGCGGCGTCTGCCCTTCCGTGATGGTCGCGCGTTCTTTGTCGCTGATGCGTTTGTGGTCGGCGGGCGCGCGATAGAACACGTACCACAGCGCCGCCCACACGAAACCCATCGCGCCCGTCACGGCAAACGCGCTCTGCCAGCCGTAGCGCAGCGACAGGAACACCACCAGAGGCGGCGCGAACAGCGAACCGAGCGACGTGCCCGCATTGAAATAGCCGACGGCAACCGACTTCTCGCGGTTCGGAAACCATTCGGCGACCACTTTCATGCCCGCCGGAATGGCCACGGCCTCCGACAGTCCCATCAACCCGCGCAACGCAGCAAGCGACAGCCAGCCGCTCGCGAGACCGTGCAGCATACCCGTCGCCGACCACAGGCACGCGAACAGCGCGAAACCCAGGCGCAGGCCGATGAGGTCGATGACCAGCCCGCATACAGGCTGCATGATCGTGTAGCCGATCTGAAACGCGCCGACGACATAGGAGTACTGCTGCGTGTTCATGTGCAACAGCGTTTTCAGCTCCGGCGCCATGACGCCGAGCGCGTTGCGCGACAGGTAGTTCACGATCGTCCCGAGGCACACGAGCGCGATGATCCACCAGCGCAGGCCAATGATTGTCTTCAACTGTGTCTCCATTCCTTTTGCGGACCGGGTCTTGGGACGCCCGGCATCGTGACCGACAATGTGCGAATTCGAACATCAGATGCACATTTATCGTCGGTCATCGTATCACCGAAACATCTGCGGGATACCAGGGAAAACCATGTGGCACACATAAATATCGGGCGAAAAGCCGCTCGGATGGCCCATGTGCGTAGTTGTCAGCGAAATCTGCCGAAAAACGACATGGCTTGCGTGTCGTTCGCGGCATGTTCATTCGAACATCAATTTGTTCTCTTGCGCGCCAAATCGAATATTACAACGCCGGCAGAATGCGCCCAGAATCGTCGCGCTCGCGCGAAGAAAGTCCTTACGTTTGCGACGTTTATCCTGGCGCTTGCGCGCTAGCCAGCACGCGCGTGCCAGAACCACGGGGTCTCAACGACGCTGAATCGGACACTTCGGCGGCCTTGCTCGCTTGCGCGCGATAGCGCGTGGGCAGTCGCCCATCACTGCGAAGGGACTTCCTGACGTTCCACAGGCGCGGCGTCCGGCGTGGTCGGCCGACAGGCGGGAGAGATACGTCATCGTACAAGGCACAGTCACCACACGACGCCAGAAGCTTCACCAATACTTTCTTTTACCTTTCTTATTTCTTTCGAATTAGACTGACGGCGCAATCAGCACATCACAGGAGCGCTATATGGGGAATTTAGGCGGTTTCATGCAAGGGGCAGTCGCATTGGGCGGCTGCATCGGACTGTTCACGACGATTGTCTGTCTCGTCGAACTGTTTGGCGGCTGATCGTCAGATCGAGCGCGGGGGGACCACGTAGCACCGAAGAGCCGTCGCGGATCGACGGCTCGTTTCTTTTTCACTGTTGCTCGACAGCGGGCACTTCTTCCATTGTCGACGCTCGCACGCGCTCGGCGAAGCTTTGCAGCGCCGCCAGCGATCCGTGCACGCTGTGATATTCCTGGCGCCCGATCCGGCCTTCGAGCACGACCGTCATGCCCGCTTGCCGCGCCACATCGAGGATATCCATCTGAACCTCCACACTCTGTCCAAGTCCTGAGTCGCCAGGCGCCACGCAATCGGGCGCCCCTTGGTGACATTCTATGAATCTCTGGCGCAGCATCAATCGCATGCGCGGGGAATCTATGTTTGCGTGGGCACAACAATCCGCATCCCCTGCTGGCACGATAAATTAACCCCGCTTTCGAGACCCCGATTCGACCGCGCTTGCACGCCGGATTCATCCGCGCGCGCCCGCCTGCCTGTAGCATTTCCGTTGCCGCGCCTGCGCGACGGACACGGTGAGCCAGCACACATCGCCATCGCAACCACTGCGAACGAGGGGACGCCATGATTGTGTACAAGTTCGGAGACGGCTCGGGCGCGATGCCGCCCGATCTCAGTCCGTTCGTCGTCAAGCTGGAAACATGGCTTCGACTGTCGAACATTCCGTACGAAGGACGCGTCGGCAATCTCAATGCGATGCCGAAGAAAAAGCTGCCCGTGGCGGACATCGACGGCGTGACGGTGTGCGATTCGTCCGCGATCATCGGCTATCTGCAAAGCCGCTATCCGCATGCACTAAACGACGCGCGGCTCGACCCGACGCAACGCGCGCAGTCGGCGGCAATCAAGGCGCTGCTGGAGACGCACCTCTATTTCGTGACCGTGTATTTCCGCTGGGCCGTCGACGCCAACATGGCGCTCTACAAGCCGCTTCTGGTCGACTATGCGCGGCTCACCGCGCCCTTGCCCGCCCGGCCCGTGGTCGGCGCGCTCGCACCACTGCTGTTGCCCGTGATCCGCCGCAAGGTGCTGCGTCAGACGTGGGAGCAAGGCACCGGGCGGCACAGCTACGACGAAGTCGCGCGGATGGGCGTCGACGGATGGCAGGCCATCGCCGATCTGCTCGGGGACCAGCTGTTTCTGCTCGGCAACGAACCGTCGACGATCGATGCAACGGGCTTCGCGTGGGTCCACACGACGGCCGTGCATCCGTTCGACAGCCCGGTGCGCGAGTTCGTCTCGACGCATCCCGCGCTGATGGCGTATCACGAACGCATCGCCGCGCGCTGCTGGCCGAACCTGGTGCGTGCGGCACGACGCTGAATCCACGGGAATGCTGACGGCTGTCATGAACTGTCCGCCGCGGCGCGTGCGGCTGGCCTGACTCGCGAATGGCCAACTGTCTATTCCGCCCGGTGCGTCGCGCAGCGACAATCCTTGCAGACTCACTGAGGCGCCTATCCCATGACCACCCTGCCGATCCTTTCCGCCAACGTCCTGTTCGCCTACTCCGCGTATTTCGTCGGCACGGCAAGCCCGGGACCGAGCAATCTCGCCATCATGTCGATCGCCACCGCGGACGGCCGCAAAGCTGCATTTTCGTTTGCCGCGGGCGTCGTGTGCGGCTCGTGCTTCTGGGCGATGCTGGCGGCGCTCGGGCTGTCGGCGGCACTGCTGGCGTTTTCGGGGCTGATGGCCGGGTTGAAGATTTTCGGTGGATGCTATCTGCTGTGGCTCGCGTTCAAGTCGGGCCGCTCGGCATGGCAGCCGCGTGCCGCACAGGCACAGACGGCGGGCGGCAATCCGTCGTTGCGTCGTCTCTATACGCGCGGCCTGCTGCTGCATCTCACGAATCCGAAGGCAATTCTCGTGTGGATTTCCGTCGTCGCGCTCGCGTCGCCACCGAATGGGAGCGCGCCGCATATGCTGACCATCGTCGCCGGCTGTCTTGCGATCGGCATGCTGGTGTTCGGCAGCTACGCCGCCCTCTTCTCGACGCCGTTCGCGCGCCGCGTGTATCTGTCGGTCCGCCGCTGGCTCGATGGCGGGCTCGCTGTCGTGTTCGGGCTGGCAGGGTTGAAGCTGCTGACTGCGCGCGCCTGATCGACGATCACTTTCCCCAGTAACACACGACGCCCTGCCGCGCGCTGCTGTCCGACGCATACGGAACGAAACCCTTCGCCCGGCTGCGCGCGAACACGCGCCGCGCACGCGTCGAGGCATCGCAGCCACCGACATAATCGAGCGTTGCGATCCAGAATGCGTGTCCATTCGGCGTGAGCGTCATCGCTTGCCACACGGCCAGTTCCGCTTCGGCAGATGCATCGTATTTCGGCGCGTACACCTCTTCGTGCGCCACGCCGTCGAGCAGCGCTGCAAACGCGACACCGCCCGTCGAGCCTTCGCGCGTGGTGCGCCCCGTCGCGTTCTGCATCACGAAGACGAGCCGCGGATATTTCTCGCGCAACTCGCGCACGAGATCGAGGCCGCCTTGCGCGCACGCGGCGTCACACGGACCGTTGCGCGTCGCCGTGCCGTGCTCGACGATTTCAAGGTTGTCGAGATAGAAGCCGTCCGCGCCTTGCGCAACGAGGCGCGGCGCGACGTAATCGACGATGAGCCGCCGGTAAGCGGCGTTCGACAGGTTCATCCACACTTCCTGCCCGTAGCCGCAATACATGCCCGCATGCGCCGCCGTATTCGCGGCGCACGATACGAAGCCGGCCGGCGCCTCGCGCCAGTACGAGCGCCAGGTCTCGCATGATCCGAGGTTCAGGTAGCTCAGCACGATGTTGCGGCCGCCGTTCTTCAACACGGCGACTTCGGCGGGTGTGAAGTTGTCCGTGCCGGGGTCAAGGTCGACATCGATTACGCGGAACCTCGACGCGACGCGCGCGAGGCTGCCGAGCCCCGCCGCGTCGCCGTAGTACGACATCCACGGCGATGCTTCGAACGCGCGAGTCTCGACGGCGGCGGCTCGATCCGCGCCATGCGCGCCCGCCAGCGGCAATGCGAACGCCGCGAACGCGGCGAACGCCGCGAGCACCCGTCGCATGCATCCGAAGACCCGTATCAACTGTGCGTCCACTCGACCGCTCGCAAGGAAAAGACGCGCGCCAATGTAACTGCGCCGCGTGAAAGGGCCCGAAGCGTCAAAGATCAGGTTCCCGCATGCAGCCGTTGCGCTTCGCGCGCGAAGTCGCCCGGCACGACGGGCCGTCCGAACAGATAGCCCTGTTGCCGTTCGCATCCGATCGAGCGCAGAAACGCCGACTGCTCGCTCGTCTCGACGCCTTCGGCCGTCACGCTCATGCCGAGCGAGTGCGCCATCGCGACGACGGCATGCGTGATCGCCACAGCATCGCGATGCCCGGGCAAGCCCGCGACGAACGACCGGTCGACCTTCAGGCTGTGCAGCGGAAAGCGCTTCAGATACGACAGCGACGAATAGCCGGTGCCGAAATCGTCGACGGAAATGCGCACGCCCATGCCGGCGAGCGTCGTCAGAAGCGGCATGACGGATTCGCTGTCGCTCATCAGCACGCCTTCCGTGATTTCGAGTTCGAGCGCCGACGGCTCCAGCCCCGTCTGTTCCAGAGTTGCCGCGACATGGCCGATCAGTTCGCCGTTGATCTGGCGCGGCGAGAGATTCACCGCGATCATCAGATGCGGCGTGATCGTCCTGCGCCATTCGACGGCCTGACGGCATGCGTTCTCCAGCACCCAACGGCCGATATCGATGATCATGCCCGTGTCCTCCGCGACGGGAATGAATTCGACGGGCGACACCTGGCCCAGCTCGTCGTTGCGCCACCGCAGCAGCGCTTCGGCGCCCACGATGCGCCCCGTCGCGCCCTCGACGATGGGCTGGTACGCGAGGCTCAGCTCGCCGGCGGCGAGCGCGCGGCGCAACGACTGCTCGATGCCGAAGCGCCGCTTCAGGCGCTGGCTCAATTCCGCCGTGAAGAACTGGAAGTTGTGGCGGCCGCGCTGCTTCGCGTCGTACATCGCGGAGTCGGCGTTGCGCATCAGTGTCTGCGCGTCGCATCCGTCGTCGGGAAACAGACTGATGCCGATCGACGCACCGAGGTAATACTCGTTGCCGCCGACCGCGAACGGCCGCGCGATCGTGTCGAGCACCCGTTGCGCGAGCGAAGTCAGGAACGACGCGTCGGTGTAATCGCCCGTCGCGATCACGAACTCGTCGCCGCCCACCCGGGCGAGCGTGTCCTCGCTGCGCACGCAGCCGGCGAGCCGCGCGGCGACGCTGCACAACAGCGCATCGCCCGCTTCGTGGCCGGCGATGTCGTTGACCTTCTTGAAGCCGTCCAGATCGACGAACAGCACCGCCAGCCTGCGCGCAGCGGCTCGCGGCTCTCCGCGTCCGTGCGCGGCGGCGCTCGTATGCGGCGCAAGCCGCTCGCTCATGCGGTCGGCGAGATAGGCGCGGTTATAAAGTCCCGTCAGCGAGTCGCGCGTCGCGAGATACTGCAGTTGCGCACGCGCAGCCTGCACCGCGCTGATGTCATTGAACGAAACGAGCACGGCGCCAGCTTCGGTTTCTCCCCGCTTGAAGATAGGCACGACGTTCTCGGTGATCCAGATCGAGCCGCCGCCCACCAGTTCGAGACGCAGCGTGATGCCGACCACGGGCCGGCCCGTGCGCAACACACGCCGCGTCGGCTGCTCCGCCGTTTCGACGGGCGAACCGTCGTCCCAGAAAGCCGCGCGAATCACCTTGTAGATGTCCCGGCCAATCACCTCGCCCGTCGCGCGCAGCATGCGCCGCGCGCTCGGATTGCAGGCGAGCACCACCCCTTCGCGCGACTGCACGACGATGCCTTCGTTCAGATGATCGACGACCAGCCGGTGATGCTCCTCGCTCTGCGCGAGCCGCTTGCGCATCAGATCCTGATGAACGGCCAGCCCGACGCTCTGGCCGATCTCGCGCAGCAGCGCCTGTTCGCCGTCGTTGGGGCGGCGGCGCCTGTCGTAGTAGACGCCGAACGCACCGAGCACCTGGCCCGCGTCGTCTTCGAACGGCACCGACCAGCAGGCGCGCAACCCGAGCGGCAGCGCGAGATGCCGATAGTCCGCCCACAGCGGATCGCGTTCGATGTCCTCGACAATCACAAGGCGCCGGTCGTGCATCGCCGTGCCGCACGAGCCGGCGCATGGACCCAAGCGCATGCCGTCGATGGCCGCGCTGTACTGTGGCGGCAGCGACGGCGCCGCGCCGACGCGCACGGTAAAGCCGTCGGTGTCGAGCACGAGTATCGAGCACCGTGCGCCCTCGCCGAGCAGCGTTTCGGCACGGCGGCATACCTCTGCCAGCAGTTCGGGCAGCGGCGTGCTGCGCGTAAGCAGGCGCAAGACGCTCTGTTCCGACGCGCGCACCTCGGCGGCCAGATCCGCGCCGTGGCGAGTGCGGCCGGCCGGCTTGTCAGTCGCGATGTCTGCAGTCACTTGACGACTCATGGTTGCACTCCCTTCATGCAACAACGGCAGACGGCCGCGCATCGCGTATCAGGGTTTACGCGGAGCGCGCGTACCGGAAGACGCAAACGGCCTATGTTCGATGCGGGTCGAAAGTCTGCGACTCGATCGCGCCGCCCCGCGCGACGATCGCCGTCGACTCCGGTATTTCCTCCCACCATCCTTCCAGATCGACTAGCGGCTCCGACAACACGAGAAACGCGTCTTCGCCGACCGCGGCGAGGCGCGGATCGTCGGGGTACAGCTCCATCAGATGGCGGATCGACGTACTGTGATAGAGCGAGCGCGACTGCCGTTCGCTGGAATAGCGCGCCGACACGATCTGTTCGCCGTCCGTCGCGCAGACGGTCATGTTCAGCGGCGCCTCGATGCCATGCCGACGCCCCGTTTCCTCGATGAAACCGGCCATCCGTTCGAGCGCCAGCACAGGATCGAATTCCAGCCCGAACGTCAGCGCGAGGTAGAACATGACCTCGGAATCGGTCGAGCCTTCGATCGATGCAAACAGGTCCGGGTCGATGCCGAGCATCAGGTCGCGCCGCACTTTCGGATAGTCGCGTATGAGCCCGTTGTGCATGAACAGCCAGCGGCCGTAGCGAAACGGATGACAGTTGGTTTCCTGCGACGGCGTATCTGTCGCCGCGCGAATATGCGCGACGAACAGCGGTGCGCGCACGGCACGCGCGGCGTCGCGCAGATTCCGGTCGCTCCACGCGGGATGCGCGCAGCGGTAGCGGAATGGGATGTCGGTCGGATGGCCGTACCAGCCGACGCCGAAGCCGTCGCCGTTGGTGGTGGTTTGTCCGAGCCGCGAATGCAGACTCTGGTCGATCAACGAGTGCTTCGCCCTGAACAGCACGGCTTCGAGCTGAATCGGGTTCCCTGTGTAAGCCAGCCAGCGGCACATGATCGCGCTCCTCGATGAAAAACATCTATGCACGCGCCGCTTTGAAACACAGCGCGGCGCTCAGTTGTTTAGGCGCCCGGCCGCAATCGGCGCAAGGAACTCGGCCAGACCCGTCAGGATAATCTGCACGCCGATGCACAACAGCAGGAATGCGGACACCCGCAACGCCACCTTCGTCCCTTCCTTGCCGAGCAGGCGCGCGAACGTCGCAGCATGGTTATACGTAAACCAGATTGCGAACATGACAAGAACCGAAATGGTCACGGACGCAATCGACGACATCAGGAACTCCGACAGCTTGTGACTGCGGTTGGCGTTCAGCGCGATCGCCGTCGCCATCGTGCCGGGGCCTGTCGTGAGCGGCACCGTCAACGGAAAGAATGCCTTCGACATGGCATTGTCGGGATCGACAGGTTTCACGGCGGCTTCGTTCGGCTGCCGTTCGGGCGCGTTCAGCATGTTCCATGCGCTCACGGCTACAGCGAGTCCGCCGCCGATGCGCAATGCCTCCATCGAGATGCCGAAGAAATGCAGGATCGGCGTGCCCACAAAGAATACGACCAGCAGCACGAAGAACGCATTGATGGCGACGCGCCGGGCGAGCGCGGCGCGTTCGGCGTCCGTCAGCGAGTCCGTGCGGTCGAGAAACACAAAGGCAATCGCGATCGGATTGATGATGCTGATCAACCCCGTGAAGCCAAACAGGATCTCCGAAACAAGGCTCGCAATCATCGATGGATTCGCTCTTTGAATGGTTCTGCTTTTTGCGCCGCGCAACGCGGGCAAGAGGGCCGATCAGTGTAAATGCAACGAAATCCGCACGCTATTCCCACGCACCTTCTTCATGCAACGCAGCACGCACTCGATCCATGCCAATGCACGCGGGCACTGCGTTTGCGCATGATCCTTTCAATATACCTGCATATTTTTGGCGCGCTTTACCGACCTGGGGCAAGAGGCATACAGTCGGTGCGCGGCACCCAGTCATTGCTTCATGAATTGACGTTCATCGAGACCACCTCATTCACAATCGAGGAGCTGTCCCATGTCATTTCGTCTGCTCGCCGTGCTGCCGTTCATCGGCATTCTGCTCGGCGTCCCGTTCGTCAACCGCGTCGAGCCGCTCGTGCTCGGCATGCCGTTCGTGCTTGCGTGGATCGTCATGTGGGTCGTGCTGAGTTCCATCATCATGGGCCTCATCTACCGGTTCGATCCCACTAACCGGCATGCGGGACCCGGCGAGGAGGTGCGTTCATGAGCAGCGCCCTCGCAATCATCGTCGCCGTCACGCTGTTCGCGCTGTATCTCGGCGTACGCGCCCGTCATGGGCACGACATGAGTCTCGAACAATGGACGGTGGGCGGCCGCAGCTTCGGCACGGCCTTCGTGTTCCTGCTGATGGCGGGTGAAATCTACACGACCTTCACGTTCCTCGGCGGCAGCGGCTTCGCGTACGGCAAGGGCGCGCCCGTCTACTACATCCTCGCGTACGGCACCCTCGCCTACATCCTGTCGTACTGGATGCTGCCGCCCGTGTGGCGTTTCGCCAAGGCGCACCGCCTCGTCTCGCAGCCGCATTTCTTCGCGCGCAAGTACGACAGCGCGTCGCTCGGCGTGCTGGTCGCGATCGTCGACGTGGCCGCGCTGATTCCGTATCTCGTGCTGCAACTGAAGGGGCTCGGCATCATCGTGTCGACGGCTTCGTATGGGGCGATTCCATCGACGGCGGCCATCTGGATCGGCGCGGCCGTGGTCACGATCTACGTGACGGTGTCGGGTGTCCGCGGCTCGGCGTGGAACTCGGTCGTGAAGGATCTGCTGATCCTCGGCATCGTGCTGTTCCTCGGGATCTATCTGCCAATTCACCACTATGGCGGTCTCGGCCAGATGTTCCATGCGATCGACGCCGCGCGTCCCGGCTTCCTGACGTTCCCGGAAAAAGGTTCGAGCGTGACATGGTTCCAGTCGACGGTGCTGCTCACGGCGCTCGGCTTCTTCATGTGGCCGCATACGTTCGGCTCGGTGTTCACCGCGAAGGACGAGCGCATTTTCCGCCGCAATGCGATCGTACTGCCGCTGTATCAGTTGATCCTGCTGTTCGTGTTCTTCGTCGGTTTTGCTGCGGCGTTGAAAGTGCCGGGTCTCAAGGGCGGCGATATCGATCTGTCGCTGTTCAAGCTGTCGCTGGCGACGTTCGATCCGTGGTTCGTCGGGGTGATCGGCGCAGCGGGCGTGCTGACCGCCCTTGTACCCGGCTCGATGATCCTGACGACGGCGTCGACCTTGCTCGCCAATGATATCTATCGCGGGCTCGTGCAGCGCAATGCTGCTGATGAGACGGTTGCCAGGTTGGCGCGTTTCTTCGTGCCCGTTGTGGCCGTTGTCGCCGTGCTCTTTACGCTGCATGGCGGGGAGACCATCGTTGCGCTGCTGCTGATGGGTTACAGCTTCGTGACGCAGTTGTTTCCGGCTGTGATTTGCAGTCTTGCGCCGCGCACTCGTGCTACTAAACAAGGTGCCTTTTGCGGGATTCTCGTGGGCGTCGCTGTGGTTGCTGTGACGACGCTCTTCAAGATGAGCATCGCGCAGTTGATGCCGTTCTTGCCGGACGCGTTGAAGGACGTGAATATCGGCTTCGTTGCGCTTGCGTTGAATGTGGTCGTGTTCTTTGTCGTCAGTGCGCTGACCCAGCCGCATGCGCGGGCTGATCAGTCGCGTGTCCATACGCATTAGCGTTTTTGTTCGTCTGCGCGACGCGCTGTCGTTTTTGTGATTTGCCTCGTGGCGCGTCGCGGGCATCCGCGTTTTGTTGTCCTGCCTCTTCCGTCGCCCCTGTGCGCGGCCTTGCGGGGCCCTTATTCCGCCTCCTTCGCATACAGCGTCGAGTTGGCGAAGTGCTCCGCGTCCAGCACTCGTCCCACCAGAATCAGCGCCGTTCTTTCGATGTCCGTCGCCTCGACCTTTGCAGCAATGTTGGCCAGTGTGCCCGTCACCTTCTCTTCATCCCGCCAGCTTGCGCGGTAGATCACCGCCACCGGACAGTCCCCTCCATAGTGCGGCGTCAACTCCTCCACGATGCGCGCAAGATGCCGCACGCCGAGATGAATCGCCAGCGTCGCGCGATGCCGTGCAAGATCGCCAAGGTGCTCGCCCTCCGGCATCGACGTCTTGCGCGCATAGCGCGTGAGGATCACCGTTTGCGACACATCCGGCAACGTCAACTCGACACCGAGCGACGCGGCACACGCGGCCGTCGCCGTCACGCCGGGGACAATCTCGTACGGAATGCCCAGCGCTTTCAAGCGGCGAATCTGTTCGCCAATCGCGCCGTACAACGATGGGTCCCCCGAATGCACGCGCGCGACGTCTTGTCCTTTCGCATGGGCTTGCGCCAGCAGCGCCACAATGGCGTCCAGATCGAGATCGGCCGTGTTCACCACTTTGTCGGCGACGTTCCCCCTCAAGACGGCTTCCGGGACCAGCGAGCCCGCATACAGAATCACCGGACACGAACGCACCAGACGCTGCCCCTTCACCGTGATCAATTCGGGATCGCCCGGCCCCGCGCCGATAAAAAACACCGTCATCTTTCAGCACTCCCCTCTTCTTCGTTCAATGCGCGCAGCAACTGCGCCGGACTGTCGAATTCGCGATCGACTTCAGGCAGCGACGGTCGCCGCATCATCACAACGGGCACCTTCAGTTCGCGCGCCACTTCGAGCTTCGCTTGCGTCGCCGAACCGCCGCTATGCTTCGTCACGAGCACGTCGATGCGATTCAGCGCGAACAGCGCCCGCTCGCCGTCGATATCGAACGGGCCGCGTGCGTCGATGATGCGCGCGCGCTCGTTGCCCCGATGCGCATCGAGACAACGCACGATCCAGAACTGATGCGCGGGAATGTCGTCGAGATGGGCGAGCGGCTCGCGGCCCGACGTGAACAGTACGCGCCTGAACGGCCGGATCGCATCGACGAGCGCATCCCAGCCGTCGACCATGCGCCAGTCGTCACCCGTTTGCGGCGACCAGCCCGCGCGGCGCAACGCCCAGCACGGCACGTTCGTCTCGCGGCACGCCGCCGCCGCGTTCGCGCTCATTTGCGCGGCATACGGATGCGTCGCGTCGATCACGAGCGCAATGCCTTCGCGCTCGATGTAGCGCGCAAGCCCTTCGCTGCCGCCGAACCCGCCGACCCGCACTTCGCAGGCCAGCCCTTCCGGCATGCGCCCGAGTCCTGCGAGGCTGTACACATGCCGCGTGCCCAGCTGCCGCGCAATCTGCAATGCGTCGCCCGTGCCGCCGAGTAAAAGCACACGGTTCATCGCGCCTCTCCCACAATATTGCCTTGCCGGTCGATCGCGAACATCTCCACTTCGACCGACGCGGGCACGATCTCGCGCGCCACGTCGCGCGCCCGCGCGCAGACGATGTCACCGAGCGGCACGCCTTCCTTCAGCGCCATTGCGAGCGCTTCCTGGCTCGTGTTCGCGCCGACGATCGCGGCCTGCAACGTGGCATTGCTGGCCGCATGGCTCGCGCACCATTGCGCGAGCTGACGCAAGTCGATGCTCGAGTTGCGGCTATGCAGATCGAGGTGCCCCGCCGCCAGCTTGCTCAGTTTGCCGAAGCCGCCGCACATGCTCAGCTTGTCGACGGGCGCGCGCTTCAGATGCTTGAGCACCGCGCCCGCGAAGTCGCCCATTTCGATCAGCGCAATATCGGGCAGCTGGTAGTACGCGCGCATCGCGTCTTCGCTCGCATTGCCCGTGCACGCCGCGATATGCCGATAGCCATTCGCACGCGCGACGTCGATGCCCTGATGGATCGACGCGATATATGCTGAACACGAAAACGGCCGCACGATGCCCGTCGTGCCGAGTATCGACAATCCGCCGACGATGCCCAGACGCGGGTTCATGGTCTTCTGCGCAAGCGCTTCGCCGTTCTCGACGCCGATCGCGACTTCGAAGCCGCCTGCGTATCCGTATTCGGCAGCGAGATCGGTTAGATGCGCCGTCATCATCTGGCGCGGCACCGGGTTGATGGCCGGCTCGCCGACGGCCAGCGTCAAGCCTGCGCGCGTCACCGTGCCGACGCCCGGGCCCGCGTGAAAACGCACGCCGGGCGCGTCGGCAAGGCGCACGCGCGCGAACACGATCGCGCCATGCGTGACATCGGGATCGTCGCCCGCATCCTTGATGGTGCCCGCTTCCGCGCCGTCCTTACCGTCGTTCAGCAGACGGCAGAAGACGAGCTTCATCGGCACGTGCTGGCCTTTCGGCAGCACGATCTCGGCGACGTCGCTGGCAATACCCGACAGCAGCAGGCGCGCCGCCGCCAGCGAGGTCACGGTCGCGCAACTTCCCGTCGTGTAGCCGCTACGCAGCAGCGCGGGTTGTTCGGGCGTTTCGTCGCGCATCACGGTTTGCGGGTGTCGAGCAGCGTAACCGGCAACCCGGAACGCCACGTTTCAAAGCCGCCGAGCGGCTGGGCTTCGGCGAGCGCGATACGCGTCAGCGTGCCGCCATGCTGCGCGCGCCATGCGATCAGCGCCGCTTCGCCTTCGAGCGTCACGGCATTTGCCACCAGCCTGCCGCCGCTTTTTAGCGCGCGCCAACAGGTATCGAGCACGCCTTCCACGGTGACGCCGCCGCCGATGAAAATCGCATCCGGCGCCGGCAAATCCTGCAACGCGGCGGGCGCCTTACCCGCGATCAGCTGCAGTCCCGGCACGCCGAGCGCGTCGCGATTGTGCTCGATGAAACCCTGGCGCTCGCCGTTCGCTTCAATCGCAATCGCGCGGCAGCTCGCGTGCGATCGCATCCACTCGATGCCGATCGAACCGCAGCCCGCGCCCACGTCCCACAGCAACTCGCCGGGCGCGGGCGCAAGACGGCCGAGCGTCAGCGCGCGCACGTCGCGCTTCGTCAGCTGACCGTCGTGTCGGAACGCGTTGTCGGGCAGTCCCGGGGTCAACGGCAGGCGCGGTGCATCGGGCGCAGCGCGCCGGCATTCGAGCGCAATCAGATTCAGCGCCGCCGTCTCGCCAATCGACCATTCATGCGCGCGGGCGTCGATCGCGCGCTCGGCCTCGCTGCCCAGATGCTCCATCACGATCATGCGCGTCGCGCCGAAGCCGCGTTCCCCGAGCCATGCAGCGACAGCCGCGGGCGTCGTACCGTCCGCGCTCAGCACGAACACGCGCGCATCTTCGTGCAGATGCGTCTGCAAGGCCGCGAGCGGCCGTCCGACGAGCGACACCGTCGGCACGTCCTGCAACGCCCAGCCCAGCCGCGCCGCGGCCAGCGACACGGACGACGGTGCTGGCAGCACGCGAAGTTCATCGGCGGGAACCTGGCGCGCGAGCGTCGCGCCGACGCCATAAAACATCGGGTCGCCGCTCGCCAGCACGCACACGGGCGTGTTCCGCCGCGCGAGCACGGGCGCGATGTCGAACGGCTGCGGCCACGGCTCGCGCACGGCGTTCAAACAGGCGGGCAGCATCGACAGATGCCGCTCGCCGCCATAGATCACCGATGCGTCGATCAGCGCGCGCCGCGCCGCTTTCCCCAGACCGGCAAACCCGTCGTCGCCCATTCCCACCACGGTCAGCCAGGCCGGCATGCCTCGATCCTCATCTGCTTGATGTACTAAAAACGCTGCGGCAGCCGTGTTCAAAGGCCGCGGCATCGTTGTGCTGTTCGAAAAAAGGCATAATACCCGTTCGCCGGTGCCTTTCGGGGCCTAAGAGGGAACACGCATCATGGCGATGACCGTGACTACCCCCGCAACTGTATGCAGCGAGGCTAGCGCTTTTCATGGACCACAGCAGGCGTTATAGCGCTAGCTCTGGTCGACAGCTCATAAAACCTGCCGGCTAATAGTTCGTGCCAGCCAACATCGGGCGGGGTGTACCGATGCCGGGCCACTCTCCTTCGAGATGCCCGGGCCCTCGCGCGACGCTAACCCGGTGATGTCTTGAACCAAGCTTTCCATTCGTCCAACGCTTTCCCCTTGCGCCCTTCGGCCTGTCCAGGACTGTTGCGCATCGTGCCCGCCCTCGACGGCGGCATCTGCCGCGTGAAGCTCCAACGCGGCGAGTTGAGCGCAACTCAGGCGCTCGCAATCGCCGACGCCATCGACGAGCACGCGTCTGGCATCGTCGACTTGACCAATCGCGCGAATCTGCAACTGCGCGGCGTGAAGCGGGGCCATGAAAACGCACTCATCGCGGCGCTGCTCGGCGCGGCACTCGGTCCGCGCGACGCAGCCCATGCGCACGCCGACGACGTGCGCAACGTCATGACGAGTCCCGCCGCAGGCTGCGATGCGCACGCGCTGTACGACACGACCGCGCTCGCCGCCGAACTCCTCAGCTTGCTGCAAAGCGATGCGCGTTGCGCGGCGTTGTCGCCAAAGTTCGCCTTGCTGCTCGATGGCGGCGAGCGTCTGATGATGCTCGATCATCCGCACGACATCTGGTGCTCAGCGCTGCATCCCCGCGATCACGCCGAGCCCATGTTCGCACTCGGTCTCGCGGGCTGTCCGCCCGTGCTCGAAGGACATCCGGCTGCGTTAGCTGCCGTCCCGGCGTCGGAGTTGGTTGCGCTGACGCGCGCGCTATTGCACACGTTCCTCGATCTCGCCGCGCCCGATCACACGCGCATGCGCGACCTGCTTGCCAAACAATCCGTCGAAAGCGTGCTCGCCCGTGCCGAACGCGAAAGCGGCGTGCGCCTGCTGCGCGGCCAGTCGATCCAAAGCTGGCGCCGCGAGCCCGCCGATGCATCCCGACGCTTCGGCGCCTGGCAGCAACGCGACGCACACCGCGACAAGCAACGCTGGCACATCGGTGGCCAACCTGCGCTTGGCCGCGTGAACAGCGCGACGCTGCGCAGGCTCGCCCTTCTCACGAAAGAGCAAGGCGCGACGCTACGCATGACGCCGTGGCAAAGCGTGCTGCTCACCGACATCGGCACAGCGAACCTCGATGCGACCTTGCAAACGCTCGATGCACTCGGCCTCGCGACTACCACGGACAACCCGCTGACGCGCGTGATCGCCTGTGCCGGTTCGACGGGCTGTGTGAAAAGCCTTGCCGATACGAAAGCCGACGCCGTGAAACTCGCCGCGCGCTTACCCGACAATACGCGGGTCCATCTCAGCGGCTGCCCGCGCTCATGCGCGGCCGCGCAGTGCGCGCCGTTCACGATGCTCGCCGCGCAGAACGGTCGCTACGACCTCTACCACACACACGACCCACGCGAATCGACAGGCTTTGGCCGCCTGCTCGCGCGCGGTCTGACGATCGATGAAGCGGCGGACCTCCTGAACGCGTCCGCCGCGCCCCCTTTTGATGAGCCATTCGATGCCTGACTACATTCGCGACGGACAAGAAATCTATCGCCAGTCGTTCGCGACCATACGCGCGGAAGCCGACCTCTCGCGCATTCCCGCCGACCTCGAAAAGCTGGCCGTTCGCGTGATTCATGCGTGCGGCATGGTCGACATCGTCGGCGATCTGCGCTTTTCGGACGGCGCGGGCCGCGCCGGACGCCACGCGCTCGCGAACGGCGCGCCGATCCTGTGCGACGCCCGCATGGTCGCCGAAGGCATCACGCGCGCGCGGCTGCCCGCGAATAACGATGTAATCTGCACGCTCGCCGACCCGTCCGTGCCCGCGCTCGCGCGCGAGCTGGGCAACACGCGCTCGGCCGTCGCACTCGAACTGTGGCGGCCGCATCTTGCAGGCAGCGTCGTCGTGATCGGCAATGCGCCGACCTCGCTGTTCTACCTGCTCGACATGCTCGATGCCGGCGCGCCGCGCCCCGCGCTGATTCTCGGCTTTCCCGTGGGCTTCGTCGGCGCGGCGGAATCGAAGGCGATGCTCGCCGCCGACAGCCGCGGCGTGCCCTTCGTCGCCGTGTACGGACGGCGCGGCGGCAGCGCAATGGCCGCGGCCGCAGTCAACGCGCTTGCCTCGGAGGACGAATAAATGGCCGAACAGAAAGTGATGCGCGGACGGCTTTACGGACTCGGCGTCGGCCCCGGCGACCCGGAACTGATCACCATCAAGGCGCTGCGGCTGCTCAAATCCGCGCATGTGGTCGCGTACTTCGTCGCGAAGGGCAAGAAAGGCAACGCTTTCTCGATCATCGAGGCGCATCTGTCGGCCGAACAGGAACAGTTGCCGCTCGTCTATCCCGTCACGACGGAAGCGCTCGAGCCGCCGCTCTCGTATGAAGCGATCATCGCCGACTTCTACGATACGGCGGCCGAAGTCGTCGCACGGCATCTCGATGCGGGCCGCGATGTGGCCGTGATCTGCGAAGGCGATCCGTTCTTCTACGGCTCGTACATGTATCTGCACGACCGGCTCGCGAACCGGCTGTCGCCGCGCTTCGAGGCCGAAGTGGTGCCCGGCGTGTGCTCGATGCTCGGCGGCGTCGCCGTGCTCGGCCAACCGCTGGTGTATCGCAACCAGACCTTGTCGGTGCTGTCGGGCGTGCTCCCCGAAGACGAACTCAAGCGGCGTCTCGCCGCTGCCGACGCCGCCGTCGTGATGAAGCTCGGCCGCAACTTCGACAAGGTGCGCCGCGTGCTCGACGAACTGGGCCTGGCGGAGCGCGCGTTGTATGTCGAGCGCGCGACGATGGCCAACCAGCGCATCGTGCCGCTCGCCGAAGTCGATCCGATGGCGTCCCCCTACTTTTCGCTGCTCGTGGTGCCGGGGGAAAAATGGCAAGGATGACCGTGCCGCCCGCGATCGTGACACTGGGCGTCGGCGCGCTCGACACCGCACGGCGTGTGCAGGCGCTCTACGACGGCGCACAGGTGCACGGCCTGCAAGGGCGTGTGAACGAAGCCGATATCGCGTACACGGAACTCGGCGCGCATCTGCGCGAACTGTATGCGAGCGGCACGCCCATCGTCGCGCTGTGCGCGGCCGGCATCGTCATTCGCTGCGTGGCGCCGTTGTTGTCCAACAAGGGGGGCGAGCCGCCCGTGCTCGCCGTCGCGGAAGACGGCAGCGCCGTCGTGCCGCTGCTCGGCGGTCTGTCCGGTGTGAACGCGATGGCGCGCGAGATCGCCGGGGCGCTCGATGTGCCGCCCGCGATCACGACGAGCGGCGAACTGCGCTTCGGCGCATGCGTGTTGAATCCGCCCGAAGGCTATGCGCTCGCCAGTCTCGATCACGGCAAGCGCTTCGTGTCCGATCTGCTCGCGGGCGAGGCGACGCGCATCGAGGGCGACGCGCCGTGGCTCGACGACGTGCAACTGCCGCGCGTCGACAACGCCCGCCGGACGATCCGCGTGACGCCGCTCGCCTGGAGCGGTGCCACCGACGAACTGGTGATCCATCCGCGCAGCGTGGTCGTCGCAGTCCATGCAAGCGCGACAGGCGACAACCTGCACGAACGCGTGCTCGAAGCAGCGCGAGTGCAAGGACTGGCGGCGCCGTCGCTGGCCGTGCTGCTTGCCCCGGCTTCGCAGATCGGCGATCCCGTGCTTCGCGACGTCGCGGACGCGCTGCACGTCGCATTGCGCTTCGCAGCGGACAGCGAAGCGGCAAGCAACGCTGCCGACATGCTCCGGCAGACTTTGCGCGTACCGCACACGGCATTCGTTACTGACGCGCCCATCGCATTCGCCGCCGCCCATGCGCCGCTGGATCCCGCTACCGTGGGCCGCGCGCGCGGCAAGCTGAGCGTGGTCGGACTGGGTCCCGGCGATGCGTCGCTGATGGTGCCCGCCGCCCGCGCGGCACTGACGCAGGCCACTGACATCCTCGGCTACGACACTTACGTGAAGATGGCGGGTCCGTTCCGCGCGGAGCAGCGCGTGCACGGCACCGACAATCGCGAGGAGATGCAGCGCGCGCGCCATGCTTTCGAACTGGCGAGTGCGGGACATCATGTCGCGATGGTTTCATCGGGCGATCCAGGCGTGTTCGCGATGGCAGCCGCCGTGCTCGAAGCGCTCGACGAAGCCCATGCCGACGCGCACCGCGCGGCATGGTCCGCCGTCGAACTCGAGATCGTGCCCGGGGTGTCGGCTGCATTTGCGACGGCCGCGCAGGCAGGCGCGCCGCTCGGTCACGATTTCTGCGTGCTGTCGCTGTCCGACAATCTGAAACCGTGGACGGTCATCGAAACGCGGCTGCGGCACGCGGCCGAAGCCGACCTGGTGATGGCGTTCTACAACCCCATCTCTCGCGCGCGGCCCTGGCAACTGGACAGGGCCCTCGATATCGTGCGCGATTTGCGCGCGCCGTCCACCGTCGTGGTGCTCGGCCGCGATATTGGGCGTCCCGGCGCGACGTTGAAGACCACGACCCTCGCCGAACTGCAATCGTCCGATGTCGACATGCGCACGATGGTGATAATAGGTTCGACCACGACGCGCGCATTCAATGCCGCGGAGCCGCGACGCACATGGGTCTATACGCCCCGCTGGTACGCGTGAGCCGTCCACAGACATTCGCAGGTTGCGCGGACAGGCTGATTATCAGATTCGCCCGCAAATCCAGATGAAACATCTTCGACGGCTAAAGAATCGGCTAAAGTTTTCCGATAACGCGTCGTATATATAGCAATTATTACCTGCCACTTTTCTACCGCCCAGCATGCAAACCAGTGAAGACACCGTCCAGACGGGCGCAAGCGCGCCCGTCCTGTCTCGGCAGCTCGCGCCCGACGCCGTGCCAGTCGGTGAGCCGCTCGCGTTTCCGGTGGTCGACAGTGACGGCATGCTGCTGTTCGACCGCGGCGCAGTCGTGATCGGTGCAGAGGAACACCGCTTTCTGTTCCAGCACTTCAAGCCGCAGCGCGGCGACCTGAGCGAGGTCCCGCAAGACGGCGCAGCCGCCCCATTGTCCACCGCGAAGCAGCAGGCGGACGCCGATTCGCTCGCGCTCAAGGACATGCACCTGACGATCGGCGCGTTGATCGGCGTGCGTTCGCAGGTGGGCATGGGCGCGCCGATGCATCCGTCGCGCATCATCGGCTTCGCGCCGAACGAGTCGCTATTCGTCACGCCACCGCTCGTCGACGGCAAGGCGATGCAACTGGCCGTCGGCGAGAACATCGAGATCGTCGCGATCGCGAGCCAGGCCGTGTTCCGCTTCGTGTGTACCGTCGATTCCGTTTGCCTGGTGCCCTTCCACTATCTCGTGCTCTCGAAGCCTGGCGCGGTCCGCCGCCTGCGCGAACGCAAGTCGGTGCGCGTGCGCGCGAACCTGCCGCTGCGCTTCGGCATCGACGCGAACGGCACGGGCTACGAAAGCCTCGGCCTCGTGCAAAGCGTGAGCGCGATGGGCATGTCGTTCGCCGCGCCGTGGACGGTCGGCGAAGTCGGCAAGCGCATTCGCGTGGCGTTCGCGCTGCGCTCGAAGGATCTGGAAACGTCGATCGAAACCACGGCGATCATCCGCAATGTGCAGGCGGGCTCGTCTCCCGGCGACCCGATCACGCACGGCATCGAATTCGAGAAGCTCGATCAGGTCGAGCAGATGGCACTGAAGGTCTACGTGTTCGACCGGATCGACGATGTGATCTTCTGGACAAGCGGTCCGAAATAGAGCGCCCAGTTCTTCGCTCAGTACCCGTCAATGGAAAAACGGCCTGGTCATCCACGATGACCGGGCCGTTTGCGTTGTGGGCCGCACGAACGGCATGCGGACCCGGAGGTTGCGTGACGTGCTGCTATGGCTGCTGCGGCGCAGGTTGCGACTGTGCCGGCATCTGCCACTGTTTGCGCAACTGCAGCTGCTGTTGCGCTTGCGGCCGGACACGCGCGGGCTGCACCGGCTGCGGTGCTTGCGCAAACCGTTGCGAGCCCGCATCGGGCGTGGGCACGGAAGCGGCTGTCTGCCCGCTCACGCGAATCTCCACGCGCCGGTTAGGCGCCAGACACTCGATGACGGCAGGCTTCTTCGGGCCCGGACACGTGACTACAGGCGCCGTCGAACCCGCGCCGCGCACGTCGAAGTGCCCAGGATCCACGCCGCGCTGCTTCAACGCGTCGGCGACGGCCTGGGCGCGACGCCGCGACAGGTCGCGGTTGTGCGCGACCGAGCCGAAGCGGTCTGTGTAGCCGATCACGGTGACGACGTCGATGGCCTTCACACGCTTCAGGTTCGACGCGAGCACGTCGACGGCCTCGAAGCCTTCCGCCTTCAGCTTCGCGCTGTCGAAATCGAACAGCGCATCCGCGGACAGCGAGATCGGCTTCTCGGGCAACGGCGAGTCCGCAGCCGGAGGCGGCGGAGGCGGCGGTGCGCAATGGTCGAGTTCGTCGTTGACCTGCACGCTCAGCTTCTTCGCGCGCTCGATCGCCTCCCAGCCGTGCACCCAGTGCGTGCCGTGCGTTTCGTCCTGCTCTTTCCAGACTTCGTCCGTCAACGCGAGCAGACGCCCGGCCGATTCGCCCTTGCACGTCGATGACGCAGCGCGGGCGTTGGTTGCTTCGATCGAACGGATGGCCTGCACCCACTTGTCGCGAGTCGGCCAGTTCTTCGCCGCGTACAACCCCTGCCACGGCGCGCCGTTGTCGATCAGAAAGCGCGCGTTGCCGAGCGCACGGTTCGCCGCATCGTTATACACATTCGAAACGAGGACATGACTATCCTGCCGCTCCGCGATTTCGAGGAAGCCTTCGGCCGCCCCGCGTCGATAGGGATCGGCGATGCGCTGCGCCAGTGGTGTCAGCGCCTTGACCTGACTCGAGATGCTTTCCGCGAACGCCGGCGCGGCAATAACCGCCGCCAGTGTCGCGGCGAGCGTCATGAAGACCGGGCCGCGTAGTTTTGGTGTTTTCATCGTTTTTCTCCCCGCCCGCCGCGCTCGTCGCGCGGCGGGCTGGTCACGCGTTTAGAACCCGAACGTCGCGCCGACGGAGGCGCCCGTGCTTGCGCCGTAGCCCGTCGAGCGAGTCACGTGCGCGTTCACCAGCAAGCGGTCGTTGACCCAATAGTTCGCACCGAGCGCGATGGCAGCAGCGCCGCCATACGTACCTGCAGCCGCCGACATCTGGAAGTTGCCCTCTGCCCGTGCATTCGGGATCAGCGACGTTGCCGCCATCGCCGCCGCGCCGAGCGAGTTCATCTTCTTGTCGAGGTTGTTGATCTGCTGGTTCGTGTACGCGTTCGCGGACTGGACACCCTGGCTGACCTTGTCGTCGACCGATGCGTTTGCCTGCGCAATCGCCTCGTTCAACTGACCGACGTTGACGGCGTCCGTGGACGCAGTGCCCGCGGCAACGTTCGTGACCCGGCGCTGCTGCGTAGCCGAGCCGACCGACACCGTGTTGTCCTGATCCGCGACGGAACCCGCGCCGAGTGCAACGGCGTTGTTGCCGCTGGCCGACGCGTTTGCACCCATTGCGACGGCGTTCTGGCCCGACGCGTTCGATGCATAGCCCGCCGCGACCGACTGCGTGCCGTTTGCAACGGACAGCGCGCCCATTGCCGTGGCGTGCGTGCCGCCTGCCTGCGCTGCTTCCGTGTTGCGGTCGCCGTCGCCGACGAACAGCGTATCGACACCCGTTCCCGCGTTCGTGATGTTGTTGACCTGGGCCTGCAACGCCGCGTACTGCGAGTAGTTGACGGCATCGTTCGACTGTGTGCCCGCTGCGACGTTGTGGATTGTCACGGGCGCTGCGTTCGCCGTACCGTCCCCCAGCGTGATGCTGCTGTAGTCGGTCGAACCGTTCGCGTTCGTGTCATACGTCACGGCGGCCTTGGTCTTGCCATTGGGGTCGATAATGCCGGCCGCTTGCAGCTGTCCGACGTTCACTGCATCGGTTGCCGCCACCCCTGCCGCCACGCCCGACAGGATGCGCGCGCCCGCCGTGCCCGTGAAGTCGACGACCGAGCCGTCGGTCTTCGACGCAACGAGGATGTTGCTGCCCGGCTGGTCCTGCGTGACCATGCCGATGCCGCCCTCGTTGATCTGCGTCTGCAGGTTGGTGATGTCCGTGCTGTTCGCATAGACACGGGCGTCGAGGTTCGTGATCGCACCGCCGATCGTCGTGACGGTCGAGCCGCCAACGACATACGTCGGGTTGCTGATCGTGCCGTCGTTGTTCACCGTCGAACCGCCGCCGATCGCATTCGCCGCCGACGCCGCCACGTTGTACAGCTGCGTGCCGTTCACCGCTTCGAGGCTCGATGCACTCACGTTGCCCGCCGCCACGCCCGTCAGCCTGCGAGCACCAGCCGTGCCCGTAAAGTCGACGAGCGAACCGCCCGTCGCGGACGCGACGAGGATGTTTTTGCTCGTCGCATCCTGCGTCACGAGACCGATGCCGCCTTCGTTGATCTGCGTTTGCAGGTTCGTGATGTCGGTGCTGTTCGCATAGACACGGGCGTCGAGGTTCGTGATCGCGCCACCGATCGTCGTGACGGTCGAGCCGCCAACGACATACGTCGGATTGCTGATCGTACCGTCGTTGTTCACCGTCGAACCGCCGCCGATCGCATTCGCCGCCGATGCCGCCACGTTGTACAGCTGCGCGCCGTTCACGGCATCTGAACTGGATGCGTTCACGTCGCCTGCCGCCAGCTTGTCGATCTTCGTGCCGTTCGCGCCTGCCAGCGTGATCTCACTCTTGTCCTGGGCGTTGTAGACCACGCCCAGTGCATTGCCCGAACCCGCTGCGTTGTTCAGAGCCGTCAGCGCATCACCGACGTTGGTGTACGTCGCGCCGCCGAACGTGTACTGCGGAGCCGTGATCGCGCCCGTCGTTGTATTGACCGACGCGCCGCCGCCAAGTGCCTGAGCCGTCGATACACCCTGTGCATACAGCTGCGAACCGTTCACGGCTTCCGAGCTGGTTGCGTTCAACGCGCCTGCCATCAGACCGCTGATCTTCGTGCCGCTTGCGCCCTTCAGCGTGATCTGATTCTTTGCCGCGGCGTCGTAATCGACAGCGAGCGGATCACCGCTCGATGCGATGCGCGTATCCAGCGACGACAACGCTGCGCCTACGTTGGAGTAGGTGCTGCCCGCCAGCGAGTAGGCCGGTGCCACGACTGCGCCCGTGGTCGGATTGACCGATGCGCCGCCGCCGAGCGCCGTCGTCACGCCAGAGAGCTGGGAGACGTTGACGGCGTCGGTCTTCTGCGTGCCTGCAGCGACGTTGATGATCTGGCGTTGCTGCGTGTTGCTGCCGACGGAGACGATGTTCGCGCGGCCGCCGTCCGTGCTGGCGTAACCGAGGACCACATCGTTGGTGCCGGTCGTCACGATGTTCTCGCCAATGGCCATCGTATTCACGCCACCGACCTGCACGTTGTTACCGATAGCCATGTCGTTGGCCCCTTGGACCAGCGTACCGTTGTTGCCGATCGCAATCGCGTAGTCGCCGTTCGCACTGACCTGTGAACCAATCGCTACAGCGCTCTGTCCGTCCGTTATCGCCGTCTGGCCAATAGCGACCGCGCTGTTGTCCAGCGATTGTGCGTTGTCGCCAATCGCGACTGCATAGTCGGCTGTCGCCTGCGAGTTCAGGCCGATCGCCATCGAATCCTGGCCTTCGGCATACGTCATACCGACCTTATCGGTGGGACCGGAGAAGATCAGCTGATCCGGCGTCAAGCTGGACGGCGACGGGAACGCTCCGCCCACTGCGCCGACAAGCTGCGTCGACCGGACGGCGGGTGCGGAACCCAGCAAGGCGGGCTTGGATGCAAGCGAGGTTTGCAGATTGGTAATAGCCGTCTGAATATCCGCGTTGACCTGGCCAACCGTGGCCGCATCGGTGGCCGCTGTGCCGTCCGCGACGTTGACGATTCGACGCGTCGACACGGCGCTGCCAACCGCGAACGTGTTGGCCGTGTTTGCCACGGAGTTGACGCCGAGCGCCACCGAATTCGAAGCCGTCGCATTCGCGCCGCGACCGATAGCGACTGCGCCGTTGGCCGTTGCGACCGCATTGCCGCCAATCGCGATTGCATCCGTACCCGATGCCTGGGATTTTGCTGCCGTGCTCGGGCCGAAATTGATGTACTTCAGGCTCGTTTGCAGGTTGCTCGACGCGTCCAGGAAGGCCGACAGTGCGGAACCCACATTAGAGTACGTATTGCCAAGCACGTTGTACGCCGGCGCTACGATCGCGCCCGTCGTCGGGTTGACCGTCGCCCCGCCGCCCAGTGCAGCCGTAACACCCGCGAGTTGCGACACGTTGACCGCATCCGTCGGGTTCGTGCCGGCTGCAAGGTTCACGATCTGGCGCTGCGAGCCCGACGAACCGACGGACACCGTGTTAGCGCGATCGGCCACCGAGTTCGCGCCCAGCGCGACTGCGTTGCTTGCCGTCGCCACCGCGTTCGGGCCTGCCGCGACGCTATCCGTACCCGTTGCCGATGCATTCGCCAGCGACGAATTCACCTGGAAGTACTTCAGATTCGAGCCGCCGCTGATGTTGTTGACGATATTCGACAGGTTCGTCAGGTTGTTGCTGACGTTGTTGACCTTCGCGTCTTCCGCCATCAACTGGCTCAGGTTCACTGCATCCGTTGCCGAGTAGCCGGCCGCGACATTCGTGATGCGGCGTTCCGCGCCCGATGTGCCGACGGACACTTCACCCGCGGCCGTACCCGCCGAAATCGTCAGGCCGCCCGGCGCAAAGCCGGTCGAAGCAAGCGTTGACGAGTTTGCAAGCGAGTTCGCACCCAGCGCCACCGAGTTCGATGCCGAAGCCATCGCTGCGCCGCCGATTGCCACCGAGTTCATGCCCGATGCCGTCGAGTCCGCCAGCGTCGAGTTTGCATGGAAGTACTTGATGCCACCGCCGACCTGGATGTTGTTGATGCGCGCATCGATGCTGGTCAGCGCGCCGCCAACGTTGTTGGTCGTTGCACCCGCCACGTTGTACGTCGGGTTCGTGATTGCGCCCGTCGACGGGTTATACGACGAACCGCCGCCCAGCGCCGCTGCCGTCGCCGCGCCTTCCGCGTTGACCTTGGCGTCTTCAGACATCAACTGGCTGACGTTCACTGCGTCCGTTGCCGCCGAGCCGGCTGCGAGGTTAGTGATGCGGCGATTCAGACCTGCATTGCCCACCGAAACTTCACCTGCTGCCGTCGTGCCTGACAGCGTGGTGCTGCCCGGGTTGTACGCGGCTGCCGACAGATTGGCCGTCGTCGTCGCGTTGGAGCCGAGTGCAACCGAGTTCGACGCCGAAGCGCTGGCTGCACCGCCGATTGCGACCGAATCCGTGCCTGATGCGGTCGAGTCGGCCAGCGTCGAATTCGCGTGGAAGTACTTGATGCCACCACCGTTGATGATGGTGTTGTTGATGACGTTGTTGAGGTACGTGATGTTGTTGCCCATGTTCGTCACACGGGCATCAATGCCTGTCAGCGCACCTGCGATATTGTTGTAGGTACCGCCCGAAACGTTGTACGTCGGGTTCGTGATTGCGCCCGTCGACGCGTTGTAGGACGAACCGCCGCCCAGCGCCGCTGCCGTTCCTGCGCCCTCGGCGTTGACCTTTGCATCTTCCGACATCAACTGGCTGACGTTCACGGCATCCGTCGCAGCCGAACCTGCTGCGACGTTGGTGATGCGGCGATTGAAGCTTGCATTGCCGACCGACACTTCGCCCGACGCCGTCGTGCCCGACAGTGTCGCGCTACCGGGGTTGTACGCGGCTGCCGACAGGTTCGCCGTCGTCGTCGCGTTCGAGCCCAGCGCGACGGAGTTCGCTGCCGTTGCGCTCGCGCTGTTACCGATCGCGATCGCGCTCGTGCCCGCCGCTGTAGCTTGCGGACCCACGGCAACCGCATCCGTTCCCGATGCCGTCGAGTCGGTCAGCGTCGAATTCGAATGGAAGTACTTCAGGTTGATGCTGCCGCCAAGGTTGTTGACGACGTTGCTGAGGTTGCTCAGGTTGTTGCTGACAACGTTGACCCGCTGGTCTTCCGCCATCAGCTGGCTGACGTTGACCGCGTCGGTTGCCGCATAGCCTGCCGCGATGTTCGTGACGCGACGCTCTGCACCTTGCGCACCAACCGACACTTCGCCCGTAGCCGTTGTGGCCGAGATAGAGAAGCCGCCCGGCGCGAAGCCGGCCGACGACAGCGTAGCCGCGCTGGCGACGGAGTTGCTGCCGAGCGCGACGGAATTCGACGTCGTCGCAACTGCGTTACCGCCGATTGCAACAGAGTTCGCACCGTTCGCCAACGAGTCCGCCAGCGTCGAGTTGGTGTGGAAGTACTTGATGCCACCTCCGTTCGTGATGTTGTTCACCACGTTCGTCACGTTCATCACGTTGTTCGAAATGGCCTTCTCGCCCGCATCGAGCGCCGACAACGCAGCGCCTACGTTGACGTAAGTCCCACCGGCGACGTTGTACGCCGGTGCCGTGACTACGCCCGTCGTCGGGTTGACCGTTGCGCCACCGCCGAGTGCGCTGACGGCACCCTTGAGCTGCGAGACGTTCACGGCGTCGGTGTTCTGCGTACCGGCAGCGACATTGACGATCTGACGCTGCTGCGTGCTGCTGCCCACTGACAGGACGTTTGCGCGTCCGCCGTCCGCGCTGGCGTAGCCCAATACGATGCTGTTGGTACCCGTCGAAACGATGTTCTCGCCAACGGCCATCGTGTTGACGCCGCCGACCTGCACGTTGTTACCAATCGCAATGGCGTTATCGGCTTGCGCCAAAGTGCCATTGTTGCCGATTGCAATGGCGTAGCTGCCGTTCGCCGACACTTGCGAACCGATGGCGACCGCGCTCTGTCCGTCCGTAATCGCCGTCTGCCCGATGGCGACCGTGCTGTTGTCCAGCGACTGTGCGTTGTCGCCGATCGCGACTGCGTAGTCAGCCGTCGCCTGCGAGTTCAGGCCGATCGCTATTGAATCCTGGCCTTGAGCATAGGTCATCCCGGCCTTATCGGTGGGACCGGAGAAGATCAGTTGATCCGGCGTCAGACTCGACGTAGCACCGAGCAGTTGGGTGGAACGGAGGGTGGGAGTCGATCCCAGCAACGCGGGCTTCGACGTCAATGGGGTTTGCAAACTGGCGATAGCCGCCTGAATGTCCGCGTTGACCTGGCCAACCGTGGCCGCATCGGTGGTCGCCGTGCCGTCCGCGACGTTGACGATTCGACGCGTCAACACGGCGCTGCCGACCGCAAACGTGTTGGCCGTGTTTGCCACGGAGTTGACGCCGAGCGCCACCGAATTCGAAGCCGTCGCATTCGCGCCGCGACCGATAGCGATTGCGCCATTCGCCGTCGCGACCGCATTGCCGCCAATCGCAATCGAGTCGGTGCCCCCCGCCTGTGCCGCAGCTGCCGTACTTGCGCCGAACTTGATGTACTTCAGGTTCTGAACGATGTTGCCCGTGTTGTTGTTGATGCTGGCGAGCGCATCGCCGACGTTCGAGTACGTCTGGCCGTACACGTTGAACGTCGGCTGTGCGATGGTGCCGTCGGCTTTCACCGATGCGCCACCGCCGATTGCCGTCGTCACTCCCGTCAGTTGCGAAACGTTGACTGCGTCGGTTGCGGCCGTACCTGCCGCCATGTTCGTGATCTGACGCTGAGCCGTCGACGAACCGACAGAAACCGTGTTATCGCGATCCGCCACCGAGTCGGCGCCAAGCGCGACCGCGCTATTTGCGCTGGCCGTTGCAGCCGGACCGGCAACGACGCTGTCGACGCCCGTCGCGGTCGAGTCGGCCAGCGACGAGTTCGCGTGGAAGTACTTCAGATTGCCGCCGCTGCTGCCATTGCCGATGTTGTTGATGCGCGCATCGATGCTGGTCAGCGCGCCTGCAACGTTGTTATACGTTCCGCCCGAGATGTTGTACGTCGGGTTCGTGATCGCGCCCGTCGTCGAGTTGTACGAGGAACCGCCGCCCAGCGCCGCTGCCGTCGCTGCGCCCTCGGCGTTGACCTTCGCGTCTTCCGACATCAGCTGGCTGACGTTCACGGCGTCCGTGGCCGAGTAACCCGCTGCGACGTTTGTGAGGCGACGCTCTGCGTTTGCCGAACCGATGGACACTTCGCCCACAGCCGTCGAAGCATTGATGGACGCGCCGCCTGGGTTGAAGCCGGCCGAGCCGAGCGTCGTCGAGCTCGCGATTGAGTTCGCGCCCAATGCAACCGAATTCGATGTCGAAGCCGTCGCCTGTCGGCCAATGGCGCTCGAGTTCACCCCGGACGCGATCGCCGTGTCGCCAACGGCCAATGCGCTTTGCGCGGATGCCGTCGATTGATTGCCCAGCGCAACGGAATAAAGTCCGCTCGCGGTCGCATAGTCGCCGAAGGCATCGCTCTGTTGAGCGGTCGAAAGTGAAGCTGCGCCAATTGCAACGCCGGAAACACCCGATGCCGTGGCAAGCGGGCCCATTGCAATCCCGTACGAATTCGATGCAAGCGCCTGAGGGCCGACTGCGATCGAATTCTGGCCGGATGCCGCGGAGTCGGCGGCCGTCGAGTTCGCGTGGAAGTACTTGATCGTACCGCCGTTGCCGTTGTTGCCAATGTTGTTGACTGTGTTGCTGAGAACGTTGACCCGGGCGTCTTCCGCCATCAACTGGCTAACGTTGACAGCGTCCGTGCCGTTCAGGCCTGCAGCAACGTTCGTAACGCGACGTTCCGCTCCGGCTGAACCGACCGACATTTCGCCACCCGCGGCCGACGCCGCAGAAATTACCGCGCCGCCTGGCTCGAAGCCCGCCGACGACAGGGTGGTCGAATTGGCAACAGAGTATGCGCCAAGCGCGACTGATTTGGACGTGGTTGCAGACGCCGACTCACCCAGTGCAACGGAATATGCCCCTACCGAAGTTGCGTCTTGCCCGACTGCGCTCGACCCGGTTCCAGAAGCATGAGCCGCCTGCCCCAACGCAGTTGCATAGTTCGCGCTGGCTACAGCTGAATCGCCAAAAGCCGCCGCAGAAAACCCGGTTGCAGTAGCCTGATTGCCGACGCCAGTTGACCAGTCACCTGTGGCAGTTGCAAAACTGCCAAGCGCCGTCGACCAACTGCCACTGGAACTCGATGCATACCCGAGCGATGATGAAACGTATCCCGTCGCACGCGCGTTCTGCCCTACCGCGGTGGCCCCGGCTCCCGACGCGTATGTATTCTGGCCCAGTGCGGTCGCATATTGCGCCGAGGCAATCGCAGAATCGCCAAAGGCTGCTGAGGCAAAGCCCGACGCGGTGCTCTGATTGCCTACAGCGGTCGACCAATTGCCGGAAGCATTTGTAAACGAACCCAAAGCCGTCGAATAATCGCCCGTGGCGCTCGATGCATACCCGAGCGATGACGCGCCGTATCCGGGTGCATATCCGCCGTCAAGAGCACCCGCGTGTGCCAGCGAAGAAGTCAGGCCTGCACCCGCTGCCAAAAGCGCTACCGCACTTTGCGCCGCCTTCTTTCGCCTTCCCTTTGCATTTTCCTGAACAGCAACCCAAGTCCCGGTCGACTCGTTCCAAACCGATCGATAAGTCTTATTCATTCGTTATCCTAATTTATCTGAGCGCTACTTTGAATCGCATAAATCGAATTTCTTGGAACCCATGTGCCAAAACAAGCCCGTGTAATGTCACACCGTAGCCCGAACGACGATAAGCGGCCGCTCTCCTACGCGCCCAGAACAGTATGAAAACCTGCAATATTCAGTAATCGGACAATTCCGAACACGGCTATACGTAACCCACTTTTCGAAGGATTCGTACGTTTATCGAGGCGAACAAGAGGAATGGAATCGAAAAAAACAAAACTTATCCGATCGATGTCGGATTCATTCGAAGTCGAAAATCAATGGGATATATGGCGCGACGGAAGCAACATTTGCTCAGCACAACGATGCAATGGCGCGAGAAGATGAGATGCGTGAGCCGACCTCTCCTGCCCTGCTCGCGATGAGCAGAACCGCACAGACCTATTCGAAAACACCTTGATCGAACATCAACGCGATCTGGCGCAAATCAGTTCGTCCGAGGAAATGCATTGAGCGCGCCACAATCCCGCCATGCGCGAGCAGCGCCCCAGTCGCGACGGACTGTCCTCGAAGTCAACAAACACAACTTCATCGGCGACCCTAGGGCGAACGGGCGAACCGCTGCTGCGTCCATCGGAAAATACCCACAGCCAGCGCTGCTGCGTGGGTCGTTTGCGCGCCGCGCGTTCGAGCAGCGACGCGGCAGTTTCAATGCCGAGTAACAGCGGCGTACCACCGCCACCGCCTATAGGCGAAAGCCAACGCTCATTCCACCAGCGTGGCACCGCGGGTCCGAAACGCACGTCGGCTTCCGATCCGCCAAAGCAGATCAGCGCGACCTGATCGCGCGTCATACGCGCCTGATCGAACAACGCGACGAGAATCCCTTTGGCCAATGCGAGCCGCTGCCCGGCCATCATCGAAGCCGAACAGTCAAGTAGAAAGCAATGGAGCACGCCGCTGTGCGCCTCTTCATGCTTGAAACGCAAGTGATCGGTAGTCAGCTGCTCGTTCCGTTTAGCGGCAAGCGTGCGCGGCCATGCAATGCGCGCGCCGGCCAAACCGACGCGCGATACATCGCCTGCGCCTTGCCGCCATCGGAAACCGCTGCGCATTGTGCGCGCGGTCGCGCCCTTCCGATGGCTCAGCGTTTTTTTGTGCTGAGCGGAATGACGCCCTTGACGTGCGTGATGCCCGCAGGCTCCGGCGGAAGATAACCGTAGTCGCTGTCGGTGGATGAATTCGCGCTATCGGTTGAAGAAGGCTGCCCAGGGGAGGAAGCGGCCTCGTGAGGATGCGCGGCCTCATCGTCGAATCGCCTCCGATGCAGCAGCACCGACTCCGCAACGCGGTCGACATGCTCGACCGTCACGACTTCCGCCGCTTCAAATGCAGCCAAAGCGCGCGCCGCACGCAGCATCATGAGGTCGGCACGCAAGCCGTCAACGCCGGCCGCGATACATAGCGCACTGACGTGAGCGTGGACGGCCTCGTCGAACGAGAGGCGTGTCAACGCGGCACGCGCATCGCAAAGGCGCTCGATATACGCCGCCTGTTGCACAGCATGACGCGCGCGAAAAGCAAAAGGATCGAGATCGAACGCAAGCCGCGCCTTGACGATGTCCTGTCGAATCTGCGGCTCGTAGCAATTCTCCAGCGCAACCATCAGACCGAAGCGGTCCGTCAGTTGCGGACGCAGTTCGCCCTCTTCCGGATTCATCGTGCCGATCAGCACGAAGCTCGCATCATGGGTATGCGAAACGCCATCGCGCTCAACCGTGTTCACGCCGCTTGCAGCCGCATCGAGCAGCGCATCGACGAGCCCGTCAGGCAACAGATTCACTTCATCGACATACAGCACGCCGCGATGCGCCTTCGCCAGCAATCCGGGCGAAAAGCGCACCGATGCGTCACGCAATGCCGATTCGATATCGAGCGTGCCGATCAGGCGATCTTCGCTCGCGCCCAAAGGCAACGTGACGAACTGCCCTTCGGGCAACAACTCCGCAAGCGCGCGCGCCGCCGTCGACTTGGCCGTGCCGCGCGGCCCGCTGACCAGCACGCCGCCGATGCCCGGATCGACGGCAGCCAGCAACAACGCCTGCTGCAAAGGTGCCTGGCCGATCAACGCGGAAAACGGAAACGCCGCGCGCCGCGCGTTGGCTTCGCTCATGATCGTGATCCTTCGATGTGCTGTTCGCTATCCAGCAGATGTTGTTCGATTTGCGCGCGATAGTCGCCGGGCTGCTGCCAGAGTCCGCGCTGCATCGCTTCGAGCAGGCGTTCGCACACGGCAGAGAGCGCATGCGGATTGTGCCGCTGCATGAACTCGCGCGTATCGGCGTCGTTCACATACGCGTCGGCGACGAGCGCGTACTGATGATCGGCGACCACACGCGCCGTCGCATCGTAGCCGTACAGATAATCGACCGTCGCGGCAATTTCCGCCGCGCCCTTGTAGCCGTGGCGCTTGACGCCATCCAGCCACTTCGGATTCACGACGCGCGAGCGGATCACACGTGCAATCTCTTCATGCAATGTGCGAATGCGCGGCGTGTCGGGATTGCTGTGATCCGCGTGATAGACATGCGGCTGACTGCCCGCGAGGTGCCGCACGGCCGCCGTCATGCCGCCATGGAACTGGTAATAGTCGTTCGAATCGAGCACGTCGTGCTCGCGGTTGTCCTGATTCTGCAACACGACATCCATCGCGGCGAGCCGCGTGCCGAATGCATGCCGCGCTTCCTCACCGGCGCTTTTCTGCGTGTACGCATAGCCGCCCCACGACAGATACGCATTCGCGAGATCCGCGTCCGTCTGCCATTGCTGCGTGTCGATCATCTGCTGCAAGCCTGCGCCATACGCACCCGGCCTCGCGCTGAACACGCGAAAGCCCGCACGCCTGCGTGCTTCATGGGGCGCGACCCCACGCGCGATCCACGCATCGCGCTCGCGCATGACACGCGCGCGGATGGGATTGACGTCCTCGGGCTCGTCGAGTTCGGCGACGGCTTGCACGGCCGCATCGAACAGATGCATCACGTTCGCGAACGCATCGCGGAAGAAGCCTGACACGCGCAGCGTCACATCGATGCGCGGACGGTCGAATGCGGCGATGGGCATGATCTCGAAGTCGGTCACGCGATGACTGCCCGGCGCCCACTTCGGCCGGACGCCGATTAGCGCGAGCGCTTGCGCGATATCGTCCCCGCCTGTGCGCATCGTCGCCGTGCCCCAGACGGAAAGGCCAATTGCGCGCGGGTAGTCGCCATGCTCCTGCAAGTGGCGTTCGATCAGCGTCTGTGCGGACTTCAATCCAAGTGACCACGCCGCTTGAGTCGGAATCGCGCGTGTGTCGACGGAATAGAAGTTGCGCCCCGTCGGCAGCACATCGGGACGTCCGCGCGACGGAGAACCGCTCGGGCCGGGCGGCACGAAACGCCCTTCGAGCCCGCGCTTCAGATGCATCAACTCGTGCGCGCCGCATGCATCGAGACGCGGCAGGATGTCGTTGCGCAGGCGCTGCAGCACGCGCGCCGCGTGCGGCAATTCACCGGCGTTGAGCTGGATGCGTGAATCGCCAGGCAGCCCGCACATGTCATCGAGCAACGACGCCGCGAGCAGTTCAAGCCGCTCACGCGTATCGCCGTTGTGACGCCACGGCGCATCGCTGACCTGTTGCAGCAGCGCAGGGTACGGCCCTTCCCACGCAGCCGCCCAGTCCGCCGACAACGGATCGAACAAATGATCGACTTGGAGATCGCGCGCCAGCGCATCGATGAGCCCCGCGTTCGCGCCCTGGCCGTCGCTAACGGGAAAGCGTCCGAGCGCAAGCAGCGTATCGCGTCGCTGCATGCCTTGCGGCGACTGACCAAACGTATGCAGGCCATCGCGAATCTGCGCTTCCTTCAGCTCGCACAGCCATGCATCGACGCGCGTGAGGAGCGTGTCTTCCGAGTCCGCATCGCTCGGCGCTTCGAGGCTCAGCTCTTCATGCAGCCGATGCTTGACGATCGTATCGAGGATGGTCCTGCGCAACAGCTTCGCGCGGCGTGCGTCGACCATCAGCGCGTCATAGTATTCGTCGACCTGGCGTTCGAGGTCTTGGAGCGGCCCGTAGCTTTCGGCACGCGTGAGGGGCGGCATCAGGTGATCGACGATCACCGCCTGCGTGCGGCGCTTGGCCTGGCTGCCCTCGCCCGGATCGTTGACGATGAACGGATACAGATGCGGGAGCGGCCCGAGAATCGCATCGGGCCAGCACGCATCGGAGAGCGCGACGCTCTTGCCCGGCAGCCATTCGAGATTGCCATGCTTGCCGACATGTACGACGGCATCGATGCCGAACTGATGACGCAGCCAGAAATAGAACGCGAGATAAGCATGCGGCGGCGCGAGCTCGGCATCGTGATAGCTCGCATAGTCGTTCTGCTCGCGCGAGCGCGGCGGCTGGATGCCGATAAAGACATGCCCGCAGCGCCGGCCCGCGATCATGAAGCGTCCGCGCCGCAGCGTCGGATCGCGCTCGGGCGGTCCCCACTTCGCGTTCAGCGCGTCGCGCAGCGATTGCGGCAGACGCGCGAAGTGCGTCATGTAATCGCCCAGCGCGAGGCTTTGCAATGCGGGGCGCAAGTCGCGCACGGCGGGGTCGTTGGTGACGCCTTGCGTCAACGCGACCATCAACGCATCGCCGTTCAAGGGCGCATCGTCGACGCGATAACCGTCGTTGCGCAGCATCTGGAGGATGTTCACCACGGACGCGGGGGTATCCAGCCCCACGCCGTTGCCGATGCGCCCCTCGCTCATCGGATAGTTCGCAAGGATCAGCGCCAGTTTCTTGTCGGCGTTGGACGTGCGGCGCAGCTTGCACCAGCGCTCGGTCAATTCGGCAACGAACGCCACGCGCTCCTGA
This sequence comes from Paraburkholderia phymatum STM815, assembly GCF_000020045.1. GTDB lineage: Bacteria > Pseudomonadota > Gammaproteobacteria > Burkholderiales > Burkholderiaceae > Paraburkholderia > Paraburkholderia phymatum. The sequence goes on from NC_010623.1 coordinate 59,575, forward strand.
TCCGGCTGATAGCGAACCACGTCCACTTCCGTGTGCGGACAGCGATATGCAAGCCCCTTGAAGCTGATTGCGCGCGTGATGATGCGGCCGTCCACTTCGGGCAGCGCGACATGCATCGCGATATCGCGCGAATTGAGGCCGTGATTGTCCTTCACCCATTCCTCGCGATTGCCGCCGCTCAGGATCACCTGCATCACGGGTGCGTCGCCCGCCAGCGCGAGCGGCTCGGGGTCATCGATAGCGGAAGCGGCAAACGCCGTCGTGTTCAGCACGAGCGCGACGTCATGCCGCTCGGCGAGCTGCTGCACGACATCGCGGCTGATCGCATCCTTCAACGACGTGATCGCAACGGGCAACGCGTTCATGCCGCGCGCCTCGAGCGCGTCGATCAGCGCATCGAACACGGCCGTGTTGGCCGCCTGCACATGCGCCTTGTAGAACAGGATCGCGACAACGGGCGCGCCCGGTGTCCAGCGCGCCTGCCAGTCTTCGATGGTCGCTGCATCACGCGCGGGGTGATACAGCGCGGCGGCAGGCAACGCGTTGGGCGGCGCGGGCTCGTCGCCCCAGCCGAGCGCACGCCATGCGATGCAGCGCATGAAGGACTCGGCATTTCGCGCACCGCCCTCGCGCAGATAGCGCCACAGCTGATGACACAGGTCCGCATCCGCCGTGCTGCGCGCGAGCAGATTCGGGTCTTCCTGCAAATCGCCGGAAAACATCGCGAGCGTTTGCCTGTTGCGCTGCGCGAGCGCGACGACCTGTTCGATGCCATACGGCCAGTACGCCTCGCCGCCCAGATGATCGACGACGACGACGCGCGCATGCTGCAACACATCGTCAACATAGAAATCGACCGAGGCCGGCTGCCGCAGATACGTGACATTCGCAAGCCGCACGCTCGGAAAGCCCTCACCCAGGCGCGGCACGACGCTCGCGAGCAGCGACAGCGTCGTGTCGGCGGAACTGAGGATCACGATATCCGCGGGCTTCTGGTCGATACGGATGACGCCCTTCGCGTCGTCGACGAATCCGCCGGGGACGGTGCGCAGCAAATGCATCGCGATGCCTTCAGGCCTGTTGCGCCTGCGCGCTCATGATGTCGTTCAAGGCTTCGTCGAGCGCGCGCTGCAGCACCCGCTGATCGAGATCTGAGCCGATCAGCACGAAGCGGCTCAGCGTAGCGCTATCGACTTCGCCCGCCTGCCAGCGCCGGTCGAAGTAGCTGTCGAAGCGCCGACCCACGCCTTGAATCACGAGGCGCATCGCCGCGCCCGGCAGCGCTGCAAAACCCTTCACGCGATAGATCGCGTGCCCTTCGACCACCTGCGTGAGCGCCGCGATCATCGTCTCGCGCGACGGCGCCCGCACGGTCACGACGACGGAATCGAATTCGTCGTGATGGTGATCCGCGTGATCGGGATCATCGGCGGAACCGTGATGGTCGTGCCGCAAATGAATCGTTTCTTCCGATGCTGATTCGAGCCCGAGCAGCGCGTGCAGATCGAGCTGCCCCATGTGTGCGCGCACGACTTTCACCTGCGGCGGTATCTCTTCGCGCAGCGTCGATTCGACGGCGGCTTGCTGCGCTTCATCGAGCAGATCGGTCTTGTTGAGGATCACGAGATCAGCCGCCGACAGCTGGTCTTCGAACAGTTCATGCAGCGGCGATTCGTGATCGAGGTTGGGATCGGCCTTGCGCAACCGGTCGACGGCGACAGGGTCATCCGCGAACTGGCCGCTCGCGACAGCCGGGCCGTCGACCACCGTGACGACGGCATCGACGGTGAAGCTGTTCTTGATCGACGGCCAGTTGAATGCCTGCACGAGCGGCTTCGGCAACGCGAGCCCGGAGGTTTCGATCAGCACATGGTCGATCTGGCCGCGGCGCTCGACGAGCTGCTCCATCACCGGGAGGAACTCTTCCTGCACAGTGCAGCAGAGGCAGCCGTTGGCGAGCTCGTACAGCTGGCCTTCCGTCTCGTTGCCGTTCTCATCGCAGCCGATGCCGCAACCCTTGAGGATTTCGCCGTCTATGCCGAGCTCGCCGAACTCGTTGACGATCACAGCGATGCGCAGGCCGCCCGCGCGCTGAAGGATGTGACGCATCAACGTCGTCTTGCCGCTGCCGAGAAAGCCTGTGACGATCGTCACGGGAATCTTGCGCATCTGTGTCTGCATGATGGCTCCGTTGCCCGATGTGTTTGCGGGCGACTTCTGGAATCGCAGCGCCGCGAGCGATGCGATTCAGCGTGATGTACGGGGACGGAAAACGGCGCCGCAAGCGCTTCGCGGCCGCCAGAGGCAAGTGCGAAACGCGCATGCGGCGCGTGCGGAATCATGAACGCAGCGCCGCATCCCCGCAGCGTTGCGTCGTTTTCTCGGGCCGGTATCCGGGCTGATGAAAGCGCCGCCTCTCCTTCCCGCGCGAGCGTTTTCGCGCAGTGGATGATCTGCATGGGCCGCTGTTGGACACACATGCAGCGAGACGGCTCCGCATCGACTTCGCGATGCCTTCACCTACCGTTGCGGGGAGCAGCACAGCTTGGCCCTGTGACGACTCGAGACAACACGAGGGGCCTGCTATTTCCCGTTTAACTGCGCGAGCAGAAAGCGCGCGCGAGCACCAGAGTGCGTGCGAGTTTAGGCCCGCACGGAAGGAGCGTCAAGGAAGGGCGGACGAATGCCTCCCTTCTTATCCATTGCGAAGTGCCCATCGAGGAAAGTCCGCAGCGACGCGCAAGGTCGGCTGTGCTATCGTATGCGCGCGTCTGGTGCCGTGCCTGGGTTCGCTTGCACGGTTAAACGGGAAACAGGGAAGCGCCTCATTTGCACGGCACGCGTCGTGCGGCGAACGAAGCGCTCAGCCTGTGCTGTCCCCGCAACGGTCACGCGGCGAGTGGAAGAGCAACTTCCGCGCAGTGCGTTCAAGGCCACTGCCTGCATCATGCGGGTGGGAAGGCGAGCGCGATGAGCCGCCAGCCCGGATACCGGCCAGATGCAAGGGGGCGACGAGACAGACGAAACCAATCGCCATTCGCTGGAGCCGCGGGAAACGGACGCCAGCGCCCACGTGCGACGCGCTGCTGGCACGCCTGACTGCAAGCCGGTTTCAGGCAATCGCGCGGCGCTCATCAGATGCAGCATCGCATGACCCACATTTCTTCAAGGCCCGCCCGCGCAGCGGCGCCCCATTCGCGATGACCCGCGCCTGGCTGATCGGGGCCGGCCCCGGCGACGTCGAACTGCTGACGCTCAAGGCCGTCCGCACGCTGGCGCAGGCCGACGTCGTGCTCATCGACGATCTCGCGAATCCCGAAGTCCTGCAATTCGCTCGCGACGATGCGCTGATCGTCCACGTCGGCAAACGCGGCGGTCACGCATCGACACCGCAGCCCGCGATCGTCGCGATGATGCTCGATCATTTGCGCGCGGGCCGCAGCGTCGCACGTTTGAAAGGCGGTGATCCGTTCGTGTTCGGACGTGGCGGCGAAGAGCAGCAGGCGTTGCAGGCGGCGGGCGTGCACGTCGAAATCGTCAACGGAATCACGGCGGGCATCGCCGCGCCCGCGGCAATCGGCATTCCCGTCACGCATCGCGACTACGCGCAGGGTGTGATCTTCGTCACGGGCCACGGCGCGCACGAGCACGAAGCCGACTGGCCCGCGCTCGCCGCCACGCGGATGACGCTGGTGATCTACATGGGCATGCGCCGCCTGAACGACATCGTCGATGCGCTGCTACGCGCCGACATGTCGCCGGATACGCCGTGCGCCGCGATCGAATCGGCGACGCGACCCGAGCAGCGTCACGTATGCGCGGCGTTGCGCGATCTCGCCCAACGGGTCGCGCGCGCGAAACTGGGCTCGCCTTCGATCATCGTGATCGGCGGCGTCGCGTCGCTGGCTACGCCCGTCGACGCATTCCTTCAGCGCGCGTCATGACGGGGCTCATCGTGGGCATCGGTTGCCGGCGCGGCGTGTCGGCAGAACAGATCGAGGCGGCCGTGCGCGATGCGCTCGGCGGCACGCTGCCGTTCGATGCGCTCGGGGCCGTGGCAACCGTCGACATGAAAGCCGGCGAACCGGGCCTCGTCGCGTTCTGCGCACGCCATGCGTTGCCGTTGCGCACCTTCACGCGCGAACAGATCGCCGCACTCGACGCACGCACGAACGCATCACACGCCGTGCGCGAGCATATGGGCGTCGATGGCGTATGCGAACCGTGCGCGCTGCTCGCCACGCAAAACGGACGGCTGCTCGTGCACAAACGCGCGCGCGATGGCGTCACGGTTGCCATCGCATGCGCTGCCGATGCCGGCCGCGCCATACATCAGCATTCAAACTACACACCCGGAAGCAAGGACAATCGATGAAGACCGATCCCGAATCGCATGCACGCATGACGCAGCGCCGCCGCGAAGGCCACGAGAAGAAGCAGGCTCAGGCGACCATCGAAAAAGGCCTGCTGATCGTCTACACGGGCACGGGCAAAGGCAAGTCCACGGCCGCGTTCGGCATGGCCGTGCGCGTGCTCGGCCACGGCCTGAAGCTGGGCGTCGTGCAGTTCATCAAGGGCGCGCTGCATACGTCGGAGCGCGATTTTCTCGGCACTCAGGCGAACTGCGATTTCGTCACGATGGGCGACGGCTACACGTGGAACACGCAGGACCGCGAAGCCGACATGGCCACGGCGCGCAAAGGCTGGAACGAGGCGCGCCGCATGATCGAAAGCGGCGAATATCAGATGGTGATTCTCGACGAGCTGAACACCGTGCTGAAGTACGAATATCTCCCGCTCGAGGAAGTGCTCGGCGTCATCAATGCGCGGCCTGAGATGCTGCATGTCGTCATTACGGGGCGCCACGCGCCCGACGCCCTGATCGACGCCGCCGATCTCGTCACCGAAATGCGCCTCGTCAAGCATCCGTATCGCGAGCAGCATGTGAAGGCGCAGCGCGGCGTGGAGTTCTGAACGATGCCCGCGTGCCCCGCTCTCTTCATCAGCGCGCCGGCGTCGGGCCAGGGCAAGACGACCGTCACGGCCGCGCTCGCGCGGCATCATCGACGCATGGGGCGCGACGTGCGCGTGTTCAAGACGGGCCCGGATTTTCTCGACCCGATGATCCTCGCGCGCGCGAGCGGCGCGAGCGTGATGTCGCTGGATCTGTGGATGGTCGGCGAGCACGCGTGTCGCGCGCTGCTCGCCGAAGCGGCGCGCAACGCGGACCTGATCCTGATCGAAGGCGTGATGGGCCTCTTCGACGGCACGCCGAGCAGCGCCGACCTCGCTGCGAAATTCGACGTGCCCGTCGCAGCCGTGATCTCGGCGAAAGCGATGGCGCAGACCTTCGGCGCGGTCGCTTTCGGCCTCGCGCGCTTTCGTCCGGACGTGCCGTTTCATGGCGTGTTTGCGAACCGGGTCGGCTCCGCCCGTCATGCGCAGATGCTCGAAGAATCATTGCCCGCCGGGCTGACGATGCTCGGCTATCTGTCAAGCACCGATGCGATCGAATTGCCCGATCGACATCTGGGCCTGCTGCAGGCTGCGGAGATCGGCGATCTCGACGCACGGCTCGATCGCGCGGCGGAGGCGCTCGCGTCGACGGCGCTTGCGCAACTGCCGCCTGTCGTGGCGTTCGACGAGCCCGCGCAGGAAGCGACGTTGCCGCGACTGCTCGACGGCATGCACATCGCCATTGCGCGCGACGCCGCGTTCGCGTTCATCTATCCGGCGAACGTGCAGCTGCTCGAAGCACTGGGCGCGCGCGTCACGTATTTCTCGCCGCTCGCCGACGAGCCTGTTCCCGTCGATGCGAGCGCGCTCTATCTGCCCGGCGGCTATCCGGAGCTGCATGCGCTTGCGCTCGCCGCCAATGCGCGCAGCGCGGCATCCGTCCGCGCGCATGCGGCTGCCAATAAGACCATCGTCGCCGAATGCGGCGGCATGCTGTATCTACTCGACAGCGTCACCGACACGCAAGGCATCACGACGCCGATGCTCGGCCTGCTGCCCGGCCATGCCGCGATGCAGACGCGCTTCGCCGCGCTCGGCATGCAGCAGGTCGACGACAGCTTGCATGGCACGCTGACGGGCCACACGTTCCACTACTCGCGCGTGAGCACGCCGCTCGCGCCCGTGCGTCACGCGACGCGCGCACAGTCCGACGCGCCCGGCGAAGCCGTCTATCGTCAGGGTTCGATCGTCGCCACTTACATGCACGGCTACTGGCCGTCCAACCCGGCCTTCGCGGCTGCCCTCTTCAATGGCCGAGCCTTTTGACGACGCCGAACGCGCGGCGGTCTACCGCGCGATCTACGAGCGGCGCGACATGCGCCACTTCGTGCCGACGCCCGTCGATCCCGGCGTCCTGGCGCGCCTCGTCGACGCCGCGCACCACGCGCCGAGCGTCGGCTACATGCAACCGTGGCGGATCGGACGCATCACCGACCCCGCGCTTCGGCAGAACTTGCACACAGCCGTCGAACGCGAGCGCGTGCTGACGGCCGACGCGCTCGGCAAGCGACGCGACGAATTCATGAAGCTCAAGGTGGAAGGCATGCTCGAATGCGGGGAGCTGCTGGTGATGGCGCTGATGGACGGCCGCGAGAAGCATGTCTTCGGTCGACGCACACTGCCGGAAATGGATCTCGCGTCGGTGGCCTGCGCGATTCAGAACATGTGGCTCGCGGCGCGTGCGGAAGGTCTGGGAATGGGCTGGGTGTCGCTGTTCGATGCCGACGAAGTGCGCGCAATGCTCGGCATGCCGGCAGGCGCGCGGCCCGTCGCGCTGCTGTGTCTCGGGCACGTCGAGCATTTCTATCGCGAACCGATGCTCGAATCGGAAGGCTGGGCCACGCGCATGCCGCTCGCCGCGTGCCTGTTCGAAAACAAGTGGCCTGCAACGCCGCCGGACTGCCACGCAAAAAAGCCGGAAGACGACGCGAGCGAAACAGTCTAGGCGCTCTACAGAAACGCTAGAAGCGGCTTTCAGGCGTCGCCCTTCTCGATCCGGTCCAGACGGTACCCATAGCCGTAAATCGGCATCAGCCGATAGCCGTTCTCGGGACGCAGACCGAGCTTCGAGCGCAGCATCGACACATGCGTGTCCATCGTGCGCGACGGGATGCCCGCCGCCTGCTTCCAGATCGCATCGAGAATATGCGAGCGCGACAACGGCCGGCTCAGATGCTTGAACAGCAGCAGTGCCAGTTCGAATTCCTTGTGCGTCAGCGTGACGGCACTGCCGCGCACATGCACGCGCTTCGAACCAGGCTCGAATTCGTACTCGCCGAACACTTCTTTTTCCGCCATCTGTTGCCGCTGAAACGCGCCGCGCAGCAGCACGCCCACGCGCGCGAGCAGGGCCGCCGCGCTCACCGGCTTGACGAGATGGTCGTCGGCGTCGACGTCCTGATGTGCGACGTCCGTTGCGCGGGTCATGAACAGCACGGGCAGACGCTCGGCGAGATCCTGACGGACCCAACGCAGCACCTCGTCGCCCGACTGCCCCGGCGGGTGACGATCCAGCACGAGCAGATCGAACGGCTGGCTGCGCAACTGCCTGACGAGTGCCTGGCCGTCCTCGAATGCATGACACATATGCCCCGCCGCCGACAAGGTCCTGCACACGAAGTCGGCTTGCGCCCGAGTCTCCTCCAGAACTGCAATTCTCATAAAACCCCGCAACGCTAATTCATTGTTTCCGTCCGACCGGGAAATGCCCGATGAAGGATGACGGCTCACGAATATGAAATTTCAAATCCACATTCGCTGCGTTCTTCAATCCTTACATCGAATGTCGGCAAATTGCTTCACCTTGCCAGACAATGCCTCGATAACCCGATATTGCTTTAAGGCTTGCGCGCTCACCCGCCAATGAAACAACGGAATTAAACAGGCGCACAGACCACTTCTTTTTACCGCGTAGTACAAGCGGAATCTTTTTCTTGCGTTTTCCTGCTCACGCGTTTCACTGCTTCATCGCCTCGATTACCGGACGCCACGCCCGAAAGGCATGACGCTACGCGCGTTCCGGCGAGGCGTAGCACAGCTTGTGCGGCTAGGTATGGCGGATGGCCGACCGAAAGCTTGTCGACAGGCGAATCCGCCGGTGCATGGCGGCACTGCATCACAAACGTCCGTTCGCGCATGTTCTATTCCACGCGTTGGAATGAAAGTTCGTGCCAGATACCTGGGAGATTTAACAATTCGAGCGTCGCCGCAGACACATTCGATTTAAAACGGGGTGAAGATTATTAGAACGAATTGAATCAGTCAAATAATCTCACCATTTTTATGTGGCGAGGCGGTGATTTCGTTAAATCGCCCCGACGATACCGATAACCGCTTATCGGTGCCATATGCCCATATGCACATGATGCACGCAGACCGCGTTGCCGTTCGACCAGGTTAGCGGCGTTTGCGGCGCTGCACTTTAGGGTTGCACGCAGGCGGGTGTTGGGCGACACGCATACGCTTTGGTCGCGGCAGCGCCTCGCGTCATACGCGGCGAGGCGCGCAAGTCCTCTACGGACGATTAGACGACTTCTTCACTTGTATCGTCGGCAACGGACGACGCACGGATTATCTCGACCCCGGCGTGCGTTAGAACTTTCGACAGACCCGTGGCCGGCTCGATATCCGTGACCAGCGTGTCCAGCCCTTGCGCGCCGAACACATGCACCAGCGCGCTATGACCGAATTTGGTGTGGTCGGCGGCGACGATGCGGCGTTCGGCTTGCGCAAACGCCGCTTGTGCAATCGCGGCATCGGCGGGATGGGCGTCCATGAAGCGCGCTTTCGCGTCGATGGCCGTCACCGACACGATCGCGTGGCGCACATGAAATTGCCGGAAGAAGGCGAGCGCACTGTCGCCGACGGCGGATGCGTCGTCCGCGCGTAATTCGCCGCCCGCCATCAGCACGCGGTTGCCGTTGCGCGGTGAGAGCAGGCGCGCGACTTCGGCCGAATTGGTCACGACCGAGAGGCGCGTGTGCGATTCGAGCGCCTGCGCGATATGCACGCAGGTCGTGCCGCCGTCAAGCATCAGCGAATCGCCGTCCTCGATCAGTTGCGCGACGCGTGCGGCGATTGCGCGTTTCGCCTCGCGCTGTTCGACCATGCGACGCCGGAACGGCGGCTCGTCAAGTTGCGCGGGCAGCATGACGCCGCCGTGCACTTTCACCAGCAGCCCGCCCGCGACGAGCGGCTTGAGATCGCGGCGGATGGTCTCGTCGGACACCGCAAAGGTCGCTGCCAGCTCCGCGATCGTACACGTCTGGCGTGCTCGGACGAGCCGCAAAATTTCGTTCTGTCGATGCGTGGCGAACATGGGGGCGGGATCGGGAAATGAGCGCCAGTCTAGCAAACCGAGTTGGGCAGATTCAATATAAGTCCAAATAAATCCACACGGCCTGGTTGGGCCCATGATCGGCGATGCGGTTCTTCGGCATTGCGCCAGTGTTGTGTTTACGGCAAAGTAGGCAACGATGATTCCAACAAATTTCAACTCAATTCCACATTTGCAGCGAGACCTCGCACATGTCAACCCCTCTTCCGACCCAGGCGCGTGTCGTCATCGTAGGCGGCGGCATCATCGGATGCTCGGTCGCTTATCACCTCACGAAGCTCGGCTGGACGGACGTCGTGTTGCTCGAACAGGGCCAGTTGTCGTGCGGGACCACGTGGCATGCAGCCGGTCTCGTCGGCCAGTTGCGCGCGCAGGAAAGCATGACGAAGCTGATCCGCTATTCGACAGCGCTCTATGCGGAACTCGAAGCCGACACGGGTCTGGCAACGGGCTGGAAGCAGTGCGGCTCGCTGTCGGTGGCAAGGACGGCGCAGCGCATGACGCAACTGCGGCGCACGGCCGCGATCGCGCGCGCCTATGGCGTGGCGTGCGACGTGATCGGCCCGCAGGAAGCCGGCGAACTGTGGCAGCCGATGCGCACCGACGACTTGCTCGGCGCGGTCTGGCTACCCGGCGATGGAAAGGCGAATCCGACCGATCTGACTCAGGCGCTCGCACGCGGCGCACGCCGGCGCGGCGCGCGCATCGTCGAAAACACCCGCGTCACCGCGATTCACACGCGGGCCGCGGCGAAGGGCCGCGCAGCCAGTGGCGTCGCGTGGCGCGACAAGCAAGGGGACGAAGGCGCGATCGCGGCGGAGATCGTCGTCAATTGCGCGGGTCAATGGGCAAAGCAGGTCGGACGCTTGTGCGGCGTCACCGTGCCGCTGCATTCGGCGGAGCATTACTACATCGTCACCGAGCGCATCGAGGGCGTACACCCCGACCTGCCCGTGATGCGCGACCCCGACGGCTATATCTACTTCAAGGAAGAAGTAGGCGGACTCGTGATGGGCGGCTTCGAACCCGACGCGAAACCGTGGGGGATGAACGGGATTCCCGATCACTTCGAGTTCCAGCTGCTGCCGGACGACTGGGATCAATTCCAGATCCTGATGGAGAACGCGCTGCAACGCGTGCCCGCGCTGGAAACGGCGCAGGTTCGCCAGTTTTACAACGGCCCCGAGTCGTTCACACCCGACAACAACTTCATGCTCGGCGAAGCGCCCGAGTTACGCAACTTCTATGTCGGCGCGGGGTTCAATTCGATGGGCATTGCGTCGGCGGGCGGCGCGGGCATGGCACTCGCGGAATGGATTGTCGCCGGGGAGCCGACGATGGATCTATGGCCCGTCGACATTCGCCGCTTTGCGCGCTTCAACGGCAACGATACCTGGCTGCACGACCGCGTGAAAGAGACGCTCGGCCTGCACTACGCGATGCCTTGGCCGAACCGCGAACCCGACAGCGCTCGCCCGTTCCGCCGCTCGCCGTTGTATGCGCTGCTGCGCGACGACGGCGCATGCTTCGGAAGCAAGATGGGCTGGGAGCGCGCGAATTTCTTTGCACCGACGGGCGAACAGGCGCACATCGACTATTCATTCGGCCAGCAGAACTGGCTGTCGTGGAGCGGCGAGGAACATCGCGCGTGTCGTGAGGGCGCCGCGCTGTTCGATCTCACGCCGTTCTCCAAATTTCTGGTCAAGGGACGCGATGCCGAAGCGGTACTGCAACAGATCGTCGCGAACGATGTCGCGGTGCCGCCGGGCACGTCCGTCTATACGGGCATGCTGAACGAGCGCGGCGGCTACGAATCCGACTTCACGCTCACGCGTCTGTGCGACGATCAATACCTGCTCGTCACAGGCTCCGCGCAAACCACGCGCGACTTCGACGCGATTGAACGACGCATTCCGCCCGACAGCCATTGCATGCTCGTCGACGTGACGAGCCAATACGCGGTGCTCGCTGTGATGGGGCCGCGTGCGCGCGATCTGCTTGCGAGCGTGTCGAAGGCCGGCTGGAATAACGAGGCGTTCGCGTTTGGACAGAGCCGCGAAGTCGATATCGGTTATGCGACAGTGCGTGCCACGCGCATCACGTATGTCGGAGAACTCGGCTGGGAACTGTATGTGCCCGTCGAGTTCGCGGTCGGCGTGTACGAAACGCTGCACGCCGCGGGCAAACAGTTCGGCCTGAAAAACGCAGGCTATTACGCGCTCGACTCGTTGCGGATCGAGAAAGGCTATCGTGCATGGGGCCGCGAGCTGTCGCCGGAAACGAATCCGTTCGAAGCGGGTCTCGCGTTCGCGTGCAAGCTCGACAAGGACGTGCCTTTTGTCGGGCGCGAAGCGCTCGTCAGACTGCGCGGCGAGCCGCTACAGCGACGACTCGCGGTCCTCACCGCCGACGGTGCGAGCGACCGCATGCTGTGGGGCGGCGAAGCGATCGTGCGCGACGGCGTGGCCGTCGGCTTCGTGTCGTCGGCGGCGTTCGGGCATACGCTCGGCTGTCCCGTCGCAATGGGCTATGTCAAACGCAACGACGGCGCCGCGCTCGACGATGCATGGCTTACGAGCGGCCGTTATCAGATCGACGTAGCGGGCGAACTGCTGCACGCTACGCTGCATCTGAGAGCACCCTACGATCCCGCTGCGACGCGTGTCAAAAGCTGAGCCCGCATCGCGCAGCGCCTACGCTAGCGTAGCAGCTCGCGCGGCGTTACGCCGAGCAGGCGCTTCATCCAGTGCGCCATATGGCTCTGATGCGCAAAGCCTGCTTCGAGCGCGACCTGGCTCGCGTTCGAACGGCCTTGCAGCAGCAGTTCTCTCGCGCGCTCTACGCGCCGCTGCACCACGTATCGATGCAAGGGCACGCCCATCGTCTCGCGAAACAGCACCTTGAAATGCGGCACGCTCAACTCGACGAGCGCGGCGAGCTCGGTCAGCGTCAGACGCCCGTCGAGATGCGCGTCGATGTAGTCGATCACCCGCGCAGCCGCGCGCGACGACAAGGTGCGCCGCTTGCCGTCGCCCGCCGGCGCGGCGCCCGCGAGCCGCACGATCATCGCGGTACACAGGCTCTCGGCGTAAAGCGGATCGCAAGCGTGCTCGGCTTCGAGTTCCGCGCGCATCGCCCACGCCAGATGCTGCACGCGCGCGTCGCGTAGCTGAAGTTGCGGTCGAATGTGCGCATGCGCTGAGCGCGGTCCCAGTTGATCGACGGTCGTACGCACGAAGTCATCCGCGAACCAGATGCGCAGCACGGTGCAACTTGCATCGTCGGACCATTCGCCGTCGACGCCAGCGGGAACCACATCGGCGTCGCCGTGCGCCTGGATGCGCGCGGCGCGCTGGCCGTCGCATCGGCAGACGGCACGGACGGGCGCGCCGACATGCACGCCGACGCGATGCTCGGCGAACGCCGGCAGGCAATGCGTGCCCGCCGATATCCCCAGCAGTTCCGCGCCGAATCCCGACCAGCCGAGCGACGCGCTCGACAGCAGGCTTTCGCGCGCACCCGAGTGCGGCACCCACGCAGGGTGATTGGCGTTCATTGCGTGCACCTCGTTCCGTCTTCCGATTGCCGCATTGTGCTGCGTTTTGCACTGGCGTGCTGGCCGTTGTTTCTTGCTGCCGATACGACGCGGCAGATCATCATCCGGATCTGCTGTGCGCCATCTTTTCATGCGCGTTTTCCGTCTCGCTGCAACGTACGCTTGATGGTACGGAAACCGAGGAGACAAACGATGTATGTGATTTTTGGCGCATCCGGCAACGTGGGACGGAAGACGGCCGCGGCTTTGCGTGATGCCGGGCACGCGGTGCGCGCCGTCGTGCGCAACCCTGCCCATAGCGACATGTTCACGGGCATCGGCTGCGAAGTCGTGCAAGGCGATCTCGACGATGAAGCGTCGTTGCATCGCGCGCTCCACGATGCGCATGCCGTGCAGATGCTGTGCCCACTGCCGCACGGCGGCGCGGATCCCGCCATCGCCATGCATCGGATGATCGCCACAGCCGCGCGTGCATTGCGCAAGCATCCGCATCTGCACGTCGTCGCACTGTCCGACTATGGCGCCGAACAGCATGAAGGCACGGGCATCACGATGCTGTTCCATGATCTGGAAGCGGCGTTCGCAGAAAGCGTGCGGCGCCTCACGCTGCTGCGCTCGGCGGAACACATGCACAACTGGGCGCGCGTGCTGCCGGTCGCGCTTGCGACGGGAAAGTTGCCGAGCCTGCATCATCCCCTCGACAGACCGTTTCCGACAGTGTCCGCGCAGGACGTCGGCGAGCTTGCCGCGCAATTGCTCGTCGAAGGACGCGATGCGGACGGCGTTCGCATCGTGAGTATCGAAGGTCCGCGCCGGTACGATGCCAACGACGTCGCACGCGCGTTGAGCGAAGCGGCACGACGCGACATCACCGCGCTCGCCCTGCCTCGCAGCGAATGGACGCCGACGATGCTGCGCGCGGGCCTCGGCGCGAATCACGCGAAGCTCATTACGGATCTGTACGACGCGCAGAACGCCGGGTGTATCGATGTCGATCCGCGCAGCGAGCGGCGCTTCGGCAAGACGGAACTGCCCGGTGTTTTCGCAGGGCTCGTGCGAGACGCTCGCGCGTAACGCGCTTCTCATGCCGTCAAAAGCAAAAAGGGCTCGCTCAGCAAGGGACTCGTCCTGCGGAGGCAGGCTCAGGTACACAGCTTCGCCGTCCCGCTTCGCACAGGGGGAAACCCGATACGGAACAGCGTAAATTCAGTCCGCCTCAAATACCACTGTCTGATCGACGTCCAGCCATGTGCGCGCCGCAGGCAAATACCGCTCATCGATGGCGCCGCGCCGGATCTTCAGGGTCGGCGTGAGAAAGCCATTGTCGGTCGTCCAAGCGTCCTTCACGACCACGAGAAACGCCAGCTTCTCGTGTTTCTCTAACGCCGCATTCACGGTCTCACGCAATGCCGCGAGTTCCTTGCCGAGGACCTCGCGCGCGGCATCACTCCGCATTTCATCCCGCGCCGCCGCCGACAACATCAACAGCGCAAAGGGCTGCGGCAAGCCGGGGCCGGTAACGCATACAGCCTCCACTTTCGGGTGCCCAAGCTTGTTTTCGATCGGCACGGGCACCACGTATTTGCCCTTGCTGGTCTTGAAGATCTCCTTGACCCGTCCGGTGATCTTCAGGCGGCCGATTTCGTCTATTTCGCCGCGGTCGCCCGTCTTGAAGAAACCGTCTTCCGTCAGGCTCTCGGCCGTCAGCTCCGGCTGGCGGTAGTAGCCGTTCATCATCGTCGGCCCCTTGACCTGAATCTCTCCGTCCTCGGCGATACGGCATTCGACCCCAGGCATGGCCTGTCCGGAATACCCGAGGCGCACCAGACCCGGCCGGCTGTAGTGGGAATAGGAAAAATTCTCCGTCATGCCGTAGACGTCGAGCAGTTCGAGACCGAGCGTGCGATACCAGTCCGTGATGTGCGCGGGCAACGGCGCGGAGCCGGTAAACGCGATCCGGGTCGCGTCGAGCCCGAGCATCGCGAGAGTCTTCTTTTTCAGCATGTCGCCTTCTTGTGTCCGGCTGGCGAGCACCGCCTGCTCCGCTTCGCCAAGCTTCGCAGATGCGCCTTGGTAGAACTTGGTCCAAAGGCGCGGCATCGAAATGAACACAGTCGGGCGGGCGCGCAGCAGATCCTTGCCACGCGTAGTAGCCACTCGTGGAGACCCCGAGCAGCCGCGCCATCGTGGCAATGGGCCAGCGGGCCCGGTTCGCTTTCACGAATCCGTACCGCCCTTCGGTGGTACGGCTCCCGTCTCCCGCGCGAACCAGGCTGCCGCCTGCGAGAGTATGTCTCTTTCCATCTTGAGCTGCCGGTTCTCACGACGCAGGCGCGTGAGTTCCTGCCTTTCGGCCGTGGTCAGCCCGTCATGCCGTACGCCGGCATCACGATCGGCCTGCGCGCACCAGTTGATGATCGTCTGGGCGGTCGGTTCGAACTCACGCGCGAGTTCCTCAGGCGTGCGTCCGCTCTTCACGAGTTCGACCATGTGCGCCCGGAATTCCGCCGGGTACGGGGTGCGATGCTTGCCCATCTTCGACACCTCCTGTTCAAAAGGATATGTGTCCGTTTTTGCGGGTCAAGCTCAGTAATGCTATTTTGCGTCGTGCACGATGCCGGCGATGCGTGCTATTGCGTCGGCGAGCGACGAACTCGTTGCTAGCCATCCGCCCCATCAGTTCTCCTTCGGGGAAGATGCTGGCGAAGCGCTTCGCCGCCTGTATCAGAATATGGTCTCCTGCGGCGTGGCCCAAGCTGTCGTTAATCACCTGGATGCCATCAACGTCGACGAGCAGTAGGGCAAAGCCTCGACGCTCGCGATGAATCAGCCTCCGTTCGCTCAAACAGAAGTTCGTTGATCCGAGCGCGGTTTGGCAGCCCTGTGAGCCTATCGTGGTGGGCGAGATAGTCGCTGTGTTCCCGCGCTGTCAGCAGGCCGACCGTGTCCCTGTTGCTGCGGATCGCAACGGAGAGCCCACGGCGCAAAACGGCACCTGAAACAGCAATACAAGCTTGCCCGAACCGGGCGACGTGGCGGCGCCCAATGCCAACACGCCGAGGATCAGGGAAATCTGGATCATCGCGACGCGCGGTGTGCCGGCATTGCGTCCTGCAAGACCACCAATGACCCCGACCGCGCACACGTTTCCGATTTAAGGAAAGCGTTGGATCCCCGCTCGTATTGCGCAGAAATACGCCAAAGCCGAACAGCGCGCTCCACAGTATGCTCGCGCAAAGGGGTCAAAGCTACTGCAAGCTCGTTCCTGGGCTTCAAGTTTCGCGATCAGCAGCAAACTCTGTGACCCGCATAGCCGGCCTCTCAGGCTCAGGTGGATGGATGCACCATTTTCCATCCCTGTGACGATAGAAGAACATCGCCCTTGATTCCGCTCCATTGTCCGCGACGACGCAGACGTAGCGGCCAAGACCGGACCTTCCAACATGGCTGATTCTGAACCCTCTCGTCGGGTCCGGAGCGAGCCAATCGGTAACCATCTTTCTCAATGACCATCCAGCGCTTGCCACAACTTTCTCCATTTCTTTCAATGTAGGTCTGTCGCCAGATCAGACCCCGCCGCATTGGCGATTTCGAGATTGCACGGATAGATCTCCAGCGGACCGATCCGGTTGAGATTGAACTCAGCCGAAGGCTTGGATACCTGGTGATAAAGCCCTCGTGCAGTGGCGCCATCACGGGCGCGATGGTCCACATTAGGCTGAGCCGGTTAATGACGCGAAGCAACTCACTTTTCGGCATCGGGCGTCCGATGAAAATGCGACCGTTCGTCATCAATGCGCCACTGATCCCTGGTGCCACGTGCGAGCCCGCCAGGAAGCGTCTCGACTCCATGCGGCAATCGCTAGTCACCCGTCCAAATCCCCCTTTGGGATCGGTTGAACCAGGCTTCGACGTGCCGCATCCATCACCAATGCACTGATCTTCGCGAGCGGCTCGGGCTCCTCCTCCCAGTGATGCCAGTACAGATCGATCATCACGTCGTGATCTGGGGCGAGCGCAACCAGGCTGCCCACCGTGATAAGCGGCTCTGACTGCATCGCGGGTACAAGGCCATACCCGAGGCCATCGACGATCGCATTGAGCAGCGCCGACGGTGAAGGCAAATAATGCTTGATATATCTGCCTACGGTCGTATCGAAGTATGATCCGAGAAATACGTCATGCAGCCTGTCTTTCCGGTCAAACAGAATGGCTGGTGCCTTGAGCACACCGGGCAAGACCAGACCGTCCGCGAAATATTCGCTGGAGAACTCGGGCGAGGCGACACACTGATATCGCATCTGTCCGACTGGCTCGGCCGCGAAACGCTCACCGACTGGCTTCTTCTGCGTCGAAAGAAAGCCCTTGACGTCTCCGCGCGCCAGCGCATCGAGCGTGTGATCCTGGTCATCGACCAGAACCTCCAGCTCCACATGACGCTGGACCAGCTCGCGCGTAATCGGCTCGAACCAGGTCGCGAGGGAATCAGCATTGATTGCGAGAGCCAGCGCAGTCGTCCCGCCTCTTCCGGGCTCGATATCCCGTAGTAAGTCGTCCTCGCGAAGCCGGATGGACACGAAATGACGATAAACTTTTTCACCCGCCTGCGTCGGCATCACTGTCGGTTCACGGGTCAAGAGCAGAGCCCCTGTTGACCGTTCGAGTCGCTTGACCCGACGCGTCGCCGCAGCAGACGAGATGCTTAGTGCGGCAGCCGCCTGCGAAAAACTGCGATACTCGACCACTGCGGCAAACGTCTCAAGCTCGGTCATGTTCAAAGCTGCGGCCACTTTCCTTGCTCCTCTGCGCGTCCGACCGTCCTAGAAGTCGACACCTCACCATACAAAAAGATGCACCCGCAGACCCAGACCTTCCCATTCCCAATCTGAAACGATTTTGCGGTCCATCTGCCTGGCGATACAGGTTTTTCGTTAGCTGCTATGTCTTCCACGGTTCCCATGCGTCGGCTTAAGTAGGACCGGTTGAAATCAGTCCCGTAGTATCCGTAGCGCCAAAAGGCGCGAACACCCTGCGAATGCCCTTTTCACAAAACTCGCAGCAACTGAGGCGACAATGGCATCCACGTTAGTATTCGGTCCTCCTTGTCCGCCCGGTCCTCCTTGTCCGCCAAATGCTCAGTCTGCCTGTACATTTTCACGTCGTATGTAAGGGTATTTACTTAAGGTCGTCCCGCGTTCGGAGCATCGCAAAGATGCGCCATTTTGGCAATCCGCGTGCCGCTGGAGGGTTCGGGACTTGTGGGATCGATTTCCGCAGTTTCTTACTTCTGTTTCGACCAGTACAGCTGAGACGGATCTTCTTGTGGAGAGGGTCGGAATCGTTTCACCTCAGACTGCGCGGCTCAGGAGTACTCGGATGGGAGTAGAGGCATCGGGCGCTCTGATCAGCAACGGCAGATGCCTACCGGTGTGTGGAAGCGGCCCAGTCGGCCGCCTTGAAGACCGAGATTGGCCGGTAGTGAGCGACAGCCAGCAAATTTGCAGCATGGCTACGTCCGTTCGCAACATCGGTTACCTGTTGATTCCAACCGGCAGGCTACGGCGTTACCAAGCAATCAGCAGAGGCAGGCTTGTCAGTAACGCCCTCGCCGAACGGTCGTTCCAGCTAACTTCGGCGATGATTCCGAAGTCGACTTTATATGACCGGCCGAACCCGATGTCGTAGCGATCATCGTGCAGTCCGTTGATCTATTGCGAAGAGGCACCTGATAAAGCCGTATGCTAATCTCATACTACTGGGAAGAAGCGCAAAGGAGGACTGTCATACGAGATAACAACTCGCAACTGCCTCTGAAAGCCATTGGCCTCGACTCTTGCGCTGTCATGCACTTGCAGCGAGGCTGTGTAACCACGCGGCACCTGCTCCATGAAAAGCTTCCCGGCACGAGGCAGCCGTGTGCTGCAGGTGGGCCGAAGACAAATTCGAAGTGCGAGGTTTTCGTCCAGCTTCCTGATCGCCCGCGGAGGCCGTCGAGGCTGCAAGAGGTCGCATATAAAGCTGCAACCTATCCTGCCGAATCAACACGCAAGAAAACCTGGCGCATCGGGGCGTCCATATAATTTATCTTGACACGACCGGCCGTGCTGCTTGACGTTGTCTAAAATGCCCGCCAACCGATGAGAAGAAGTCCCTGCTCGGCATTCGACATCATGGGCAAGCGTCTCGCCAATCCGATCGGCACGTCTTGGTCGGTCGTGATGCGGCTCGAACATCTCGGCAAATTTGATGCTGCGAAGCGCGTGATGAGCGCGATCGAAACGGTGACGTCCAACGCGTCGCTGCATACGGGCGACCTCCGCGGCAACGCGATGACTGCGCAACTGACGGCGGCCGTGTGCGGGATTGTCGAGAAGTAGCCGTTACAGCGTAACGCGTGCATGCGCCCGGCAGTCAAACCGACCACAAGAAAACGGCCCGCGTCGCATCGAACGCCCGCGCCCCAAAAGATTTGTGCCAACGACAACTGTCCGGCAAGCGGCAGACGACGCGCAGTCCATGGATTGCCCTGCCATGGCCGGCTCAATCTCCAAGGAGGAGACCCAAGTTACGCAGATATCGAAACACGGGTTTCACGGAAGCTAATGTGGCGAATTATTCCCTCCGTCATGCTGCTCTATTTCGTGAGTCTCATGGACCGCGTAGACGTCGGATTCGCGGCAATGACGATGAACAAGGCCATCGGACTGTTACCTACCGCGTTTGGACTTGGCGGCAGACTGTTCTTCATTGGCTTTTTTCCGTGCGAGATACCTTCGAACCAGACTCTTCATTGCGTAGGTGCGAGAGTCTGGATCGCTCGCGTCAAGATCATCTGGGGCATCGTTTCGGCAATTTCCGCATTCGTCGTCGGCCCAACGAGCTTTTATGTTCTTCGGTTCTTACTAGGCGTTGCGGAAGCAGGCTTTTTCGCTGGCATCCTTTTCTATCTGAGCCTGTGGTTTCCGGCAAAACGACGACCAGTCGCCTCAGCATGGTTCATGACG
Organism: Paraburkholderia phymatum STM815; assembly: GCF_000020045.1. Lineage (GTDB taxonomy): Bacteria > Pseudomonadota > Gammaproteobacteria > Burkholderiales > Burkholderiaceae > Paraburkholderia > Paraburkholderia phymatum. The sequence continues at coordinate 79,487 of NC_010623.1, forward strand.
GCAGCCCCGATTTCGACTGCTGTGGGCCGCCGTTGTCTGGCGCGACGCGTGGATTCATTGGATCACTTATTGACGTCGACCAGTACGCGCCCCTTAAGTTTTCCCGAAAGTAGATCTGATGCCGCGTCACGGACTTCATCGAGCGACACAGTGCGGGCGGCGATACGCTCGAGAACCGCCTTCGGCAGATCGCGGCTAACGCGTTGCCAAGTGGCCAAACGCTCTGCATACGGCAACATCACCGAATCCACCCCAAGCAATCGCACTCCGCGCAGGATGAACGGCATCACTGTCGTCGGCAGATCGGGCCCGCCCGCAAGTCCACACGCCGCTACTGTGCCACCATAGTTCATCTCCGCGAGCACGCGTGCGAGCACGTTGGACCCGACCGTATCGATCGCAGCCGACCAACGTTGCGCCTCGAGCGGCCGCGGCGCGTCTTTCCAGACTGGACCGTCGACACACTCTTTCGCCCCGAGCGAGAGAACATATTCGTGCTTGCCAACATCACCGGTTAGCGCACTCACCGAATAACCGAGTGCGCTTAGTATTGTCACCGCGACACTGCCGACCCCGCCACCCGCTCCAGTTACGAGCACCGCCCCACTCGTCGGAGTCACGCCGGATCGCTCCAGCGCTATTACACACAGCATTGCAGTAAATCCTGCCGTGCCGATCATCATTGCTAGCCGAGAATCAAGGCCCTCAGGAATCGGCACAAGCCAGTCGCCGCGAATACGTTGATATTGACTATATCCACCCCAGTGTTTTTCGCCCACGCTCCATCCTGTCAGCACCACGCGCTGACCAATCGCGAGCCGCGGATGCGTGGTTTCGACGACGGTGCCCGAGAAGTCGACGCCGGGAACCATGGGCCATGTCTTCACGATCTTCCCGTTCCCCGTGACAGCGAGCGCGTCCTTAAAATTAAGCGTTGAGTAATCAATCTGAACGAGAGTGTCTCCCTCCGGGAGCTGATCGACCGTCAGTGTCTCCAAGTTCGCCGAGGTGGTCGTCCTATCCTTCTCTCGCAATAACATTGCCTTGAACGCTTTCGTTTGCGTCATCATCTATCGCCTTTTCCGTTTAATGAATACGGTTGTGAAAGTCCAGCGCAACACACTAGAAAACGATCGATCAACTTACTGATCTTCCAGTTATAACCGGCGGTCAACGCTGCGTCCATATTAAAGCTCGGATACACGTCTTCATTTCCGCCGCAACTTGAAATGTTGCGAGCGAGGTCCTCATCAAATTACGTATGCGGCAATAGTAGTGTCGGTCATGAGTCTACACGGGTCCATTCGAATAATTGGAACGCAGCGCTCGAAATTTCATTTCCTTCGCAAGAAATTCGTGTTCTATGATGGGCCAAACTAATCCAGAAAGATGCCAAGAGGGAAATGTCGTGAGTGAAACAACCTACACCAAAATCCACGGTGCGCCCAAAGCGGATCTGCATGTTCATCTCGAAGGGACCATTTCCCCGGAACTGATGTATGGACTCGCCCAGCGCAACCACGTCGATATCCCCTTTGATTCCCCTCAGGCGATTGCCAGTGCTTACGAGTTCCGCGACCTGAATGCCTTCCTCCAGGTTTACTATGCCGGTCTGCGTGTGCTTGAAAATCAGCAGGATTTTTACGACATCACGATGGACTATCTCAAGCGCGCGCACGCCGAGAATACCCACTACATTGAGTTCTACACGTCGCCACAATCCCATATCGAGCGCGGCGTTCCTCTCGCGCAGGTGCTTGATGGCATCTTCGCGGGATGCGACGACGCATACTCGAAATGGGGCATAAAGGCTAACGTCATCTTTGGCCTGCAACGACACAGAACCGAAGCATCGGCACTCGCGGCAATCGCTCAGGCCGAGCCTCATTCATCGCGGATCATTGCCCTCGGGCTCGGCGGGCCGGAGCGCGACAATCCGCCATCCCGTTTTGTTCGGGCATTCGAGCGCGCTCGAGAGTTAGGTTGGCGCACCACAGCGCACGCTGGCGAAGAAGGTCCGGCCGATTACGTCTCGCAAGCCATCGAGCTGCTGCGTGTTGATCGGATTGACCATGGCGTGGCTGCACAGCAGAACGCCCGGCTTGTTATCGCACTCGCCGCGCGCCGGATACCGCTGACCGTTTGCCCGGTATCGAACGTTAAGCTGAAGGTGTTCGATAAGCTTGAGCACCACAACGCGAGGTACCTACTCGAATCGGGGTGCGTCATTACGATCAATACCGACGATCCTTCGTACTTCCTGGCCAATCTAACCGACAATCTTTACCAGACTTCTCGAGCGCTTGATCTGAGCGACGATCAAATCTTCCAGATTATCTGGAATGGCTTTGACGGAGCATTCTGCGATGACGCCTCGAAACGCAGGATGCAACAAGCGCTAAACGAGTATTGGCATGGCTAATGGAGCGATAAACAGACGTCTTACGGGCGCACTCAGCATCGGTGATCTGAGAAAACTCGCGCAGCGCGCGCTACCCAGGGTGCTTTTTGATTATGTAGAAGGTGGCCCGGATGACGAGCACGGCATCGTACACAATCGCGAGGTGTTTAACCGCTGGGCACTCGTTCCGCGTTACATGCAAGACGTCAGCGATCGATCGACCGCAACGTCAATCTTGGAGACCAGACATTCCGCGCCCTTCGGCGTCAGTCCAACTGGCTTCGCCGGCCTGCTGCGCCCCCGCGCCGATCTGATGCTCGCGCGGGCCGCAAACGAAGCGGGACTGCCCTTCGTTCTTTCCGGCGTAAGCAATGCGACGCTCGAATCGGTCGCCGCCGAAATTGGCGAGGCGCTATGGTTTCAACTCTATCCATCGCGAGACCGCCAGATCAGTGACGACATGGTCCGCCGGGCAGGATCGGCTGGGGTAACACACCTCGTTGTGACCGTCGACCTTCCGGTCACGTCGAACCGGGAACGCGATGCTCGCAATGGCTTCGGTTTCCCTCCGGCGCTAAAACCATCCGGATATCTGGAAGCGATGACTCATCCTGCATGGTGCCTGCGTTATCTCACTTCTGGAGGCGCTCCACTCTTTGCGAACTGGACCGAATATGCGAGCGAAAATCCCTCAACATCGGACGTGGCCCGTCTGATCAAAAGCAACTCTCCGGCGATGTTCACATGGAGCGATGTTCGTCGCTTACGCGACAGTTGGCCGCACAAATTGATCGTGAAGGGGATACTGCATCCGGACGACGCGCTTAACGCACAACGCCACGGCGTCGATGCCGTAATCATTTCAAATCATGGCGGTCGGCAACTTGATCGCGCGATAGCCTCTATCAATGCGTTACCGCTCATTCGTCGCGAGGTGGGTGATGATTTCCCGTTGATGATTGATGGCGGTGTGAGACGGGGTAGTGACATTGCGATTGCGCTTTGTCTCGGTGCAAATTTTGTGTTCGTCGGCCGCCCTACCCTCTATGGCGTAGCTGCTGCGGGCGAGGCTGGCGCCAGCCGGGCAATCCAAATTCTGCGAACTGAGTTCGATAGGGTAATGGGGCAGCTCGGCGCGACACGGCCTGAGATCCTTGACACGTCATTTCTAGCTGACAGCTACTGTGCGGCAGGCTCTCTCAGAAATGCCTGAACGCGACTCCTCGAGCCGGAAGCGCCTTGGGGAGCCACAATGAAGCGAACTGAACTCAGATCCAAAAGCGCCTCCCGCCCCTCGCCCCTCGCCCCTCGCCCCTCGCCCCTCGCCCCTCGCCCCTCGCCCCTCGCCCCTCGCCCAAGTGTGCGAATTTTTAGCACATCATGTTCCAAAAAAAGTGCGACGCGGCAATTGACGCAGCTTATTGTCCATCGGATCGTACAGCCGCACTGAAGAACCGACGTCGGGGGCGCGAACCAAGCGCCTCACTTGCGCCCCCCGTCAATAGCCTCCTCTCATTCAGGCGGGTCGAACCGCAAATTCAGAGACCGTACATTGCCAAGATCCAATGAGATAGATCATGCGAAACCAATTCCATCGAATTTTTGTCCTCACACTTGTTCTTTACACTACGTTTTTCTTAGATCCTACCTACGCCGCCGGCCCCCTCAAACCCGTGCGCATTGTTGTGGGTACACAAACGCTCAACATCGGCTATCCGTGGCTTACGCTGCCGCAAGCACAGGCGCTCGGCTATTGGAAAGAAGAAGGCTACGACGTGCAGGTAGTCCCGCTCGCGCCTCCAGCTCAACCTATCGCATTGCTTCTAGCCGGTCAGGCTGATTTCGCGATGGTCAACGGCGCAGTGGTTGTACAGGCGCATGCTCTGAAAAATGAGCCCGTCAAAGTTGCAATGCTTAATGGCGTCACTGACTGGTCTATCGGTGTATTGGCCGATTCCCCATACAAATCCGTCAAGGATCTCAAGGGCAAGGTTATCGGGACGTTCGGCCTTGCGTCGGGCGGGGTTGCACTGTTGCGGGCTTACTTTCAGGACAATGGGATGGATCCGGACAAGGACGTCCAGATCATCGCGACCGGCAGCGGGGCACCGGCCATTGATGCATTGCGGTCGGGACGCGTGCAGGCACTAGTCTTCTGGGCCACTGCCATGGCGAGCTACGAGAACGCAGGACTCAAAATGCGATATATGCGTGGAGCCGATTGGCGACAGATCCCTGACTATTCCCTTTCCGTAATGGAGAAGACCGCGCAAACGGACCCCAAAATGGTCGAAGGCATCGTACGAGGCATGGCAAAAGCGACCGTCTTTGCATTGGCAAATCCCGACTGCGCACGCAGAATCCAATGGAAAACGTGGCCCTCGACGAAGCCGACGGGATCAAGCGATGACAAGGTACTCGCAAAGTGGGATGACAATGTTCTGAATGCGCAGCTTGCAACCCTGAGTGATGCATTCACGATGACTGGCGGGAAGTACTACGGCAATTTCGACCCCGCCGCATACGACCGACTCCAGCAATTCATGTTGCGTACCAAACAGATTCCGAAAACCGTTCCCCCGTCAGACTACGCGTTACAGATCCCCGACTTCTACGGAAGAGCCAACAGCTTCGATGCCGGCGCGATCAAACAGGCGTCGCTCAAATGCTCCGGATGGTGAGCTGCGGTCGTGGCACGTTGCTATGAAGTCGCCATATCCGTCGAATCCCGCATACTATGGCTAAGAGCTAATTTTTCGAACGATATGGCGGCAAACTCACCATGATCAACAACGTCGGCCTGAAGTACTTCATCGGCGTAGCGCGGTCGGGATCGATCCGACGCGCCGCAGAGCAGTTGCATGTGGCAGCGTCTGCAATCTCACGGCAGATACAGATGCTGGAGGAAGAACTGAACGCAGAGTTGTTCGAACGCCATCGCGGTCAGAAGTCCCTCAGGCTGACTGCGGCTGGTGAGTTGCTGCTCAATTACACGCGGCTCATCGAGAACGAACTTGATCAGGTTCGCGCGGACATCAGGGCGATCGATACTCTTCAGAAGGGAACCGTCCGGTTAGGCGCCTCCGAGTCATTCTCACGAGAGTTCCTGCCGAGTTTTCTGCATCGATTCCATTCTCAATATCCCGGGATTACCTTTAACGTCATCGTGGGCGGCGGGGGTAAACTTGTAGAACTTCTGGCAAAAGATGAGATCGATGTTGCGCTCGCGTATCGTGCTCCGGATGCGTTCGACGTACAGGTGATCGCAGAAACTCACGTCACTCCCTGCCTGCTGGTCTCAGCCACTCATCCGTTCGCGAATCGACGCTCCGTCGATATCGAAGAATGCGGAGAAATTGAGATCGCCCTCCCGGACGAGTCGCTCACAATCCGCGAAAGCTATGTGCGTATGTTCTCAAAAGCACGCATTCGACCTCGCACGATTCTCGTTACCAACTCTTTCGAACTGATGCGTGCGGCGGCTGTGTCCGGGTTATGCAATGCGATCGTCAACAAATATTTCGGCAATTACAAGGTGCCGCGGGGGCTCCGGTATGTCCCGCTGCATGGCGAAGGTGTCGAGCGATGGCCCTTGCGGCTGTGCGTACACACGGGTAGAAGTCTACCTGTGTCGGTCAAGCTGTTCATCGAACAACTTCAGGCAGAGATGGACGCCGTGGACGAGAGCCGCCAATGAGTCCGCGCGCCAACCCACGCCATCTCCCACTTGTTCAATAGCGATAAGCGTCGCTCTTGTACGGGCCTTCCTTCCGTACCCCTATGTAAGCTGCCTGCGCGTCGCTAAGCACCGTTAATTCAGCGCCGACTTTCTCCAGATGTAGCCGTGCGACATCTTCGTCGATAAGCTTAGGCAACACGTACACTTTTCCACTCTCATACTGATCGCGCCGCGTGAACAGTTCGACTTGGGCAAGCGTTTGATTCGCCAGACTACATGACAAGACAAAACTTGGATGTCCGGTTGCGCAGCCCAAGTTTACCAGTCGGCCTTTAGCCAGAAGCATGATGCGCTTTCCGTCCGGGAATATGACATGGTCAACCTCCGGCTTGATGTCTTCCCACTTACAGCGCGCGAGCGCGGCGACATCGATTTCATTGTCGAAGTGACGGATGTTGCATACGATTGCCTGGTTGCGCATCCGTGACATATGGTCGAATGTGGTTACGTCCTGGTTGCCCGCGGCAGCCACGAATACATCCGCCTTGTCAGCCGCATAGTCCATGGTCACGACACGATAGCCTTCCATCGCCGCCTGAAGTGCATTGATCGGATCGATTTCAGTGACCCATACCTGTCCGCTCAAAGCGCGTTACGCCTGCGCCGAACTTTTCCCAACACCACCGTATCCGGCCACCACCGCGATTTTCCCGGCGATCATCACATCCGTTGCGCGCTTGATTGCATCGACGAGCGATTCGCGGCAGCCGTACTGATTGTCGAACTTGCTCTTGGTAACCGAGTCGTTGACAGCAATTGCCCGCACGCCCAGCGTGTGTCTCGCGCTCATCTCATAGAGTCGCATAACGCCAGTGGTTGTCTCTTCTGTAACGCCAATGACCTTCTTCAACCGGCGGCTGTACCATGACGAATCGCGCGCGAGAGTCCGGGAATGGCCGCGAACATGGCCGCTTAATCGGCACCCGACGGCGAGTCGAGAAGTGAAGGGTCAGCTTCCGCTCGACTGCCCAGGTGAATGAGTCCGGTCGCATCACCGCCATCATCAAGAATCATAGTCGGGACCTCTTCAGGAGTGCCCCGCTCTCCGCCAAATTCGAAGATCCGATGCGTGTAGTCCCAGAATTCCTCAAGCGCCTCGCCTTTGGTCGCGAACACCGGCGTGCCATTTGAGGCGATTGCCGCAGCGGCATGGTCTTGCGTCGAAAAATGTTGCATGACGCCCACTGTACTTTCGCGCCAAGCGCTTCAAGCGTCTCAATGAGCACACCTGTCTGGATTGTCATATGGAGGGAGCCGGCAATACGGGTGCCTGCGAGCGGTTGTATCGGCTGCAGCTCACGTCATATGGCCATGAGGCTGGGCATCTCCGTTTCCGCGATGCGTAACTCTTTGTGCCCCCAGTCAGCAAGCCCTATGTTGGCCACAACAGATTGGGAGACGTTTGACGTTTTCAGCATATCCATCGGTTCTCCGTCGAATGTCCGAACCGCTGGTGCGCGAGCATTGGACTCGCCCGCGACCAGCGGGCGAGCGTCGTTGGAAAGTCTTTCGTCGGACCGATCCGAGCCTCGTCCTCCCTCACAAACGCCAGGTAGCACTGCAACGCTCCTCGGAATATCGGCGCTCATTGTGCTGTGGCACGCGTCGTTCAGGGTGCGAATATTTCGTACATAACGACCGAAAAACTCTGTTTGACTGCAAATTTTTCACTACTTACCTTAGATTCGCTCCCGGACGTTCTCACGATCGCGAGATTCAACGCGAAGCTGCGAACAACGTGACTACATTTTCGCGTCGTCGACGCTGGCTCGACTTCACCCGGCGCTGCCTATACCCGGGTCTTTCCAGAGGAATCAAGCTTGCATCCGCTCTCTCCCCTTCTGAACCCGAACTCTATCGCTGTGCTCGGTGCATCACCACGCGCGGAAGCGCTCGGCAATACTGTGATCCGCAATCTGCAGCGCATCGGCTATGCAGGGGCGATCTATCCGGTACACCCGGGCGCCCCCGAAGTGCTGGGCATCCCGGCCTACGCAAATCTCGACGATATTCCCGGTTCTGTCGATTGTGCCGTCATCGCGCTTAGCTACGACAAGGCGCTTCCCGCACTCGAGGCACTTAATGCACGAGGTGTCCGAAACGCCGTTCTGTATGCGAGTGGGTTCGCAGAGACCGGCGCCGAAGGAGCGGCACTCCAGGAGGAACTCACCCGCTACTGCAACCAGAATGGCATCAATCTCTGTGGACCAAACTGCCTCGGTCTTTACAGCGTCGCTTCGCGCGTATCGCTCTACAGTGCTGCGTTGCCAGAAAACCTGCGACCGGGCGGCCTGGCGCTGCTGTCCCACTCCGGATCAGCCTGCATTGCACTGTCAAATCTCGATCGTCTGGGCTTCAGCCATCTGGTGTCGCTCGGAAATGGCGCCGTGACAGACATTGCCGACTATCTCGATTATGTCGCCCAGGACGAGCACACGACAGTTGCAGCGCTTTTTATTGAAACCCTGCGCGATCCAGAAAAGTTCGCCGTCGCGGCAAGGAAAATGCGCGCGGCGGGTAAACCTGTCGTTGCGCTAAAGGTGGGCCGCTCAAGCTCTGGCGCAGCAGCCAGCGCTGCCCACACCGGCGCCCTCGCCACGCCGGACACAGCACTGCAGGCATTCTTCCACCGACTCGGTGTGGTGCTGGTCGAAGACTATGACGAACTCATTGAGACCTGCGTGCTTTTCCTGGGCAATGACCGCAAGCCGAAGAGCAACGGTGTGGCCGTGCTTAACGTCAGTGGCGGTGAGCTTGCGCTGACCTGTGACATCGCTGAACGAGTGGGTCTCACTCTGCCCGACCTCGCGCCCGCGACCGTCAACCTTCTCCGGGAGATCCTGCCTCCCTTTGGCGCACCGCGTAATCCGCTCGATGCGACAGGCGTCGCAGTGTTCGACATCGACATGTATGGCGCGTGTCTGCGGGCGCTGCTCGCAGATCCGGCCATATCGCTGGTCGCGATTTCCCAGGATTGCCCGTCGACGCTCGGCAAGGATCAGGCAGCGACCTACCGGCGACTGGTCCAAGCAGTTGCGAAGGTCAATGCAGACGCTGCCAAGCCGATCGTGTTTTTCAACAATATCTCAGACACAATTCACCCAGCCGTCCTCGAGCCACTCAATGAAGCGAGCGTCCCGTCGCTTTGTGGCATGCGCAATGCACTGCGCGCCATCGGGCATCTGATCGATCATCATGCACACGCAGAGGTCAAACACACTTCCGTGGGACATCTGCGCGATGAGCAATGGGCTGAACGGCTCGCATCGGGTCTGCCGTTCACAGAGCGTGAAAGCAAAGCATTTCTCGCCGACCACGGTATCGCAGTCACTCGCGAGCAGCTGGCAACCAACGCCGATGATGCAGCAAGCGCCGCCAAACGTCTTGGCTTCCCTGTTGTATTGAAAATCGATTCCGAGGACATTCCACACAAGACGGAAGTTGGCGGTGTGGTGCTCAACCTTGCCAGCGAAGCCGAAGTCGCCACCGCCTTCGACGATCTCATTGCGCGTGTCAGAAAACACATGCCGCAAGCGCACATAAACGGCGCACTGGTGCAGCAGCAGATTGACAAGGGCATAGAAGCTATCGTAGGCATCGCGACGCACAAGCCTTTCGGACCGGGCGTTCTGGTTGGCTCGGGTGGCGTGTTGGTCGAACTGGTGAAAGACGCAACTTTTGATATTGCGCCGGTCACGACTCGCGATGCGAGCTCCATGATTGCGCGCACACGTCTCGCCGATCTCACTCGGGGATTCCGTGGTGCTACACCCGCAGACCGGGAAGCACTCGCCGAGCTCGTTTCGCGCCTGTCCGAAGTTGCCATCGTCTATGCAGACGAACTGGATGCGATGGATCTGAACCCGGTATCCGTGCAGCCCATCGGCAAGGGCGCGATCGTTCTCGACGCGCTAATCATCCCTAAGGCGGATAACAAAACGCCGTCAGCAACCAATATTGAGGAGGCACAGACGTGATCCGCGAAACAATTGAACTTGTCATCCAGGGCCCGGTCGCCACAATCACCTTGGCCCGTCCCGACAAGATGAATGCGCTGAGCGACCAGCTCCTGATCGAGCTGCAGCATGCACTTGACGAGATCGAACAGAACGTGAGTGTCCGCGCAGCAATCATCACCGGAAGGGGCAAAGCTTTTTGTGCGGGCTTCGATCTCTCACCGCGCGAGGAACCGTTCGTGACCGTACGGGACTGGCGCGAGCATGTGAAACTTGGCAATGACACGTGGTGGAAGATCTGGAAATCTCGCGTGCCATTCATCGCAGCGGTCAATGGGTATGCGCTTGGTGGCGGTTGCGATCTGACGATGGTGTGCGACTACACACTGGCCGCAGACACAGCTTGGTTCGGTGAGCCTGAAATCCAGTTCCAGTCTGCGCCGCCCTACAACATCACGCCCTGGATCCTCGGCATGAAAAAGGCGAAGGAATTTCTGCTGCTTGGCGACAGAGTCGACGCACATGAAGCCGAGCGCCTCGGCATTGCAAATCGCATCGTGCCACTTAACGAACTCAACGCGACCGCGATGCAGATTGCGCTACGAATCGCGCGCTTGCCGCCGCCAGCAGTGGAGCTTAACAAGCTCGGTTTGAACCGAAGCTATGAATTGCGGGGCTTCACATCGACGGTCGAGTACGGCGCTGAGATTTTCACGCAGGTGCTCATGTCAAAGTCGGAAGAAGCCGAGGAATTCTTCGAACGAATGAACCGGGAAGGCCTAAAGGCCGCGTTCAAGTGGCGCGACGCCCGCTTTAGCGCTGACAACAAAGACCACACCACCTGACCCACCCCTCTGAGTGCCGCCGGGCGGCACATACGGAGAGCATCGATGATCACGGTTTCTAGCCTTAACAAGACATATCAGACCCGGGAGGGAAACGAAATTCGCGCGCTTCACGACGTGAGCTTTGACGTTGAATCGGGTGAGTTCATTACGGTCGTTGGCCCGAGCGGTTGCGGAAAATCGACGCTGTTAAAGATTCTCGCGGGAATCCTGCGGCGTTCCTCGGGCAAGGTCGCCGTAGCGGGCCGGCCGATCGACGGTCCAAATCGCGAAGTCGGGGTCGTGTTCCAGGCACCCGTTCTTCTGCCTTGGCGAACCGTAATAGAGAACATTCTCATGCCGAGCGAGCTGCACGGAAAGGTCGACAAGACTCAGCGGGATCGTGCCGCGCGGTACCTGGCAATGGTTGGCCTGGAAGGCTTCGAGGACAAGTATCCCAGCGAACTGTCAGGCGGCATGCAGCAGCGCGTGGGCATCGCGCGCGCTCTTTGTCACGATCCCACACTGCTTCTAATGGACGAGCCGTTCGGCGCACTCGATGCAATGACACGCGAGTCAATGAACCTTGACCTGCTGCGCATTCGCGCGGAGAGCGGCAAAACCGTTCTTCTTGTCACGCACAGCATTCCCGAAGCAGTATTTCTCGCCGATCGTGTGATTGTGATGTCACCGCGTCCGGGCCGGATAACCGACATTTTGCCAGTCAACCTGCCACGTGAACGCAAGCTCGAAATGATCAACTCTGAGCCATTTGGAGCTGTAGTTTCGCGCATCCGCACGCATTTCAACTCTCACGGGACCCTCGACTGATGAGCACCTCCATCGAACATCCGGCATCCATGGACACGAGCGCCGAAACGTCTTCAAAGAAGCGATCAGACAAACTGCTGTCAATTACCCTGCTGATCGTCATTCTGGCAACGTGGGAATTCGGGGTGCGTTACTTCCAGATCTCACAGCTGATCGTGCCAACGCCAAGTTCGACCGCAACCTCCCTTATCCAAGGTTTCTCGGATGGGTCACTTTTATCGAATCTTGGTGTCACCTTTTACGAGACCATGGTCGGCTTCTTCGCAGGAGCGGGCTTAGGTCTTTTGCTTGGTGGCATCATCGGTCAGTCAGCACTGGCTGAAAAAATCCTGTACCCATATGTCATCGCATTCCAGACCGTCCCAAAGGTGGCTATCGCACCGTTGATCGTGATCTGGTTTGGCTACGGTGTCACCTCAAAGGTCGTTATCACCGCCACTATTGCGTTCTTTCCTGTCCTCGCTAACACGATCGTCGGGCTCCGCTCCGCCCCGCGCGATCAGATCGACCTCATCGTCGCCTTTACTGGGTCAAAATGGCACATCTTTCGGTACGTGAAAGTGCCCAATGCTCTTCCTTATATTTTCGTGGGCCTAGATGTCGCGATCGTCCTCGCAGTAATCGGCGCGATCGTCGGTGAGTTCGTCGGGTCCCAGGCGGGACTAGGGTACCTGATCCTGCAGCGAAATTTTTCGATGGACACTGCGGGCGTCTTCGCAATTCTGCTGATCCTTTCGCTAATGGGCATCGGTCTGCACTGGGTCATGCAGGCTATCAAGCGCAAGGTCGTCTTCTGGATCAACCACGACGCCGACAGCGTCTCCGGCGCTTGAATCCGAACTTCCTCAATCCAATTTCAACACTCATTTTCAGCATGACAACACTCGAAAAAGGCTTCACAACTTCGCTTACGGTAACTGTTACGGAAGAACATCTCGCAAGCCGGCTGGACATCGATGCAGGCGAGCGCTTTCCCAACGTACTTTCAACTCCGTGGCTGATCGCTCATCTGGAGCGAGCCGCAGCTAAAGCACTGCATCCACTTCTGCAGGATGGTCAGCTCTCGGTGGGTTCGCGCGTGGTTTTTGACCACTTCGCACCTACACCCCTAGGGGCAACGTTCACGGCTTACGCGAAGTTCACCGGCATGGAGGGCCCGCTTTATCTTTTTGACCTCTGGGCAGCGGATGCGGGCGGCGCGATTGGCAAGGGCACTCACGCACGCGCCGTCGTGCCTGGCGTTGCGGTTGAGAAGCGTGCCGCGAAGCGCCTCGGTCAAACGGCCTGACAGGAGAACCCCATGGCAGCGAGTGTCTCGCAACAGGTCGGCGAAGAACGCGCAACGCGCGATGATCTCGCCGCCGCTTACCGGCTTATCGCGTTTCTTGGCATGGATGACGGTATCTATACACATATCTCCGCAAGGGTGCCTGGAGCGGATGAGAACTTTCTGATCAACCCGTTTGGATTGCTGTTTCGTGAGGTGACAGCATCGTCCCTCGTAAAGATCGACCTCGAAGGAAAACTGCTCGAGCCGTCTGACTATGAGGTGAACCCCGCTGGCTTCACGATCCACAGTGCGATTCATGCCGCGCGGCCTGACGCTCTCTGCGTGATGCATACTCATACGATCGGCGGCGTCGCAGTCTCCTCGCTGGAAGACGGTCTTCAGCCTACAAATCAATGGGCCTTCCAGTTTTATGATCGCGTGGCCTATCACGAATATGAAGGTCTTGCCCTCGACCTGGATGAGCGCGCGCGCCTCGTCGCAAGCCTCGGTCCGGACAAACGTTGCCTGATCCTCCGCAACCACGGCCTCCTGACGATTGGCCGCTCCGTGGCTGAAGCGTTCATCCTGATGCACAACCTCGAACGCGCGTGTCGGGTACAACTGGCCATTCAGTCGTCGGGGCAAAAGGTACGTGGAGTCCCGGCAGAAGTGTGTGAACGCACTGCGCGTCAGTATGAACGCGGCGGCTCCAGCGCAAGTCAGCTCGATGGCATTGCGCGCGAATGGAAAAGTTTTCGCCGTCTGCTCGAAGCGCAGATCGGTAGTGGATACCGGCAATGAGGGAAATAGCCGCGCGTGAGACCGCGCGTGGCGCCTCGGGGCGACACGAACCTGTCGCCCTTGGAAAGCCACCGTGCGTCGCGCTTCTCAGCTCAAGCATCGACATGTCCTACCTTGTACCGGCGTTTCGGCGACTGGATCCCGAAATCGACCTGCGGTGGGGCGCCAACCTGGGTAGCCTCACTGACATCGAAGCAGCCGTTTGCTGGCGTCCGGCCCGCGGACTACTGCGGCAACTACCAAACCTGCAACTCATCCAGTCTTCGGGCGCGGGCGTCGACCATCTACTTGACGACCCTGACCTTCCGGACGATGTGCCGCTTTGTCGCGCGATCGATCCGTCGATGGCCGCGGGCATGGCTGCCTACGTGTGCTGGGCCGTGATTCATCATCAGCGCAACATGAAGGACTATCTGGGCAATGCAATCGTCCATGCGTGGTTCGAGCGCCCTGTCACACTTCCTTCGTCGCATGTCGTCGGGATTGCAGGCATGGGTGAACTAGGTCGTGCCAGCGCACGCGCATTGACAACGATCGGCTACAACGTTCGGGGCTGGTCACGCACGCCACCGTCCGAGCCGATTGAAGGCGTCGATTACTTCTCGGGAGAATCGGAACTCAGGTCTTTCCTCCGGGTCTGCGACACGCTCGTGTGTCTGCTCCCCCTTACAAACGAGACCCGAGGATTTCTTGGTGGGAAGCTTTTTTCAGCACTCAAACACGGCGCGCATATTGTCAACGTCGGACGTGGTGAGCATCTCGTAGAGAGCGAACTGCTCGACGCACTTGCCAATGGGAGCATTGGCGCAGCTACGCTCGACACCTTCCGCCACGAGCCGCTCCCAGCTTCCAGCGCGCTATGGTCTAATTCCCGGGTCTGCATTACCCCTCATATTGCAAGCCGCTGCGACCCGTTGGTCCTCGCTCGACAGACAATCGATCGCCTGAACTCGATTCGCACCGGCGCGCCGACCAATGGACTTGTCGACCGCAACGCCGGATATTGAGTACAACCACATTCTGCCCGTCACCGCAACGTTCGGAACTACGATACCCCTTTCACCGTCGTCAACGGGAGGATATCTTCGATGCCAACCATGCAAACGTACATTAATGGCCTGCCGAAGGCCGAGTTGCACATGCACCTTGAAGGCTGCATTGAACCTGACATGATGTTCACACTTGCCGAGCGCAACGGGCACTCGCTGCGTTGGCCGTCGGCCGAAGCACTTCGTTCCGCCTATGAGTTCAACGATCTTCAATCGTTTCTCGATCTCTATTTCGAAGGATGCCACGTCCTCGTCGAGGAACAGGACTTTTATGATGTGACACATCGCTACCTTCAGAAGGCACATGAGCAAACAGTGCGTCATGCAGAAATGTTCACCGGTCCGCAGACATTCACCGAACGCGGTACGCCTCTGGAAGCAGTGATGGAGGGTGTGCTGGGCGCCATGCAGAATGCGAAACACGAGTTCGGCATAACGTCCGGGTTGCTGATCAGTGCACATCGGCATCGCACGCAAGAAGCTGCGATCGAACTTCTCGATTCCATCCAGCCATGGCGAGAAAATATCTCTGGCATTGGCATGGGTGGGGCCGAGCTACCAAATCCACCAAGCAAGTTTGTCGAATTCTTCGCCCGCTGTCGTGCCCAAAACTTGCCCGTGACAATTCACGCAGGTGAAGAAGGTCCGGCCGACTATATACGACAGGCAATCGACCTGCTACACGTGAACCGCATCGATCACGGCAATGCATGTCTCACCGACCCATCGCTCGTGCGCGAACTGGCCGAGCGCCGCATTCCACTGACAGTCTGCCCGCTGTCAAATCTCAAGCTGAACGTTGTCCCAAGCGACGTCCCACATCCCCTCCGGGGCATGCTGGACGCAGGACTTTGCGCAACAATCAACTCTGATGATCCTCCGTACTTTGGTGGTTATGTGAATGAAAATTTTGCTTATGTTCAACGCAACCTCAAACTTACGCGAAACGAGCTTGTTCAGCTCGCGAAAAACAGTTTCGAAGCCTCTTTCATCGACCGGGCGCTAGCGCAGCGATATATCGATTCTGTCGATGCTTACGATCGCTCAGTCGCTCACATAAACTGAACCGACCCATCCCCCTTCACGTTCCGGCGATGAAGACCGAATCTCCGGAACGTATGTCCATTCGGCTTAAAACCTCGTCCTGATGCCTGTCACCACTGCCATCTGGTTTTGCGTGCTTGACGCAGTAGTCGTATAGATCTGCGCATGGTGCGCGTCGCCCGCAGCGTGCATATACATGCCGACCAGCCAAAGGTCTGTGCGCTTGCTCAGTGAATATACGCTCCCCAGATTGACCTGGTGATAACGCGGTTGCCGATCTGCCGAGTAGTTGCCTGCAGTAAAGATGTAGCCCGCTCCGATAAGGGTGGTCGGCGTGATCTGCTTGGTCACAGTGAGCTCTGCGTTCTGCAATCGAAGCCCGGTATTATCCAGATAGTTGTAGAGGACATTGGTATAGCCAGCCGCAACCTGCACGATATTGAAATTGTAGCTCGCACCTACGCCCATGATGCGTTGCTGGGCAGTCACCGCGCCACCAAGGCTCTTTACGAATGGGTTGGAAAATCCCCATGAACCGTCGTCGACCGCACCATTCAGATTCGACGCCACCGCAGGATGATTGAACTGAGTAAATGCCGCCCCGAGCTTGAGGGAGCCGGATACGTAGTTTGCACCAAAGCTGTATCCATTGTTGTTCGAGAATCCACCCACCTGGTTCGAGAACGCGTATGATCCCGCGAACGTCAGCCCGTGAATGTTCGGCGACGCATAGCGGATCGAGTTATTGAACCGATTTGAGTTGAAGATGTTGTCGTTGTCCCCGATACGCGTCCCGAAGGCCGCGAAGATCACACCCGATTCACTCCAGTACAACTGCTGTGCCATTTCCTCCAGCTGACGGCCGACCGTCACCGTACCGTAGGTATTGTTGGTCAGGCCAACGTAGGCCCATCGCCCGAACATTCGGCCGCCCTGACCCAACGAGCCATTCACCGAATTGAAGCCGTTTTCCAACGTGAATATCGCGGCAGTTCCCCCACCTAGCTCCTCCCGCCCTTTCAGGCCCATACGCGGCAACTGCTCTGGCCCGCTGGCCATTGAGACGACCGACTTACCTCCTGAGTTTGAGGTGTATAGGATACCGGTGGATATCAGGCCATAAAGTGTGACCGAACTTTGTGCTTGCGCCAGCTGAGGTATGGCCGCAGCCAAACTGGCGACAGCCGAAGCCACCGCGATCCGCTTCTTCAGGGGTACTCTTTTCATTGCGCGTTTCTCCCGAACCCGTCTTTCGACTTAGGCAAGATGATGATGTCCGCCGCCCGACGATGCTCCGCAGCCGGAGGCATCATCCGCCATCTCAAGTGGCTCAACCGGCCGGACGTGCTGTGTGACCCGCGACAACTTCCTAGGGTCCAAGTCAATGTATCGAGCTAGAAAAACGAGCCAAAAATCATATTTCGAATGCATCGACCTATTTTCTCGAACAGCAGTTCAACGCACGAGATTCGATTTTCTCGGGAACCACTTCAACCACAGTGCTGTGCCGCAAGCGAATCCATCTCGAGCGTGAACTGTTCCACAACGATCTTCACGGCCAGCGGTAGGTCACGGTCGCTGCGAACGAAAAGGCACAGTGGAAAGGTGTGAACAGCAGACTCGAGTAGTGGGCGGTGCACTACTTTGCCTACGGCCAGATCACCGAGCAGCGACATCGACGTGGTCAGCACCAGTCCGGCCCCATCCCGAACGAGCCTCCGCATCATGGACATCGAGTTGGTCTCGATAACCGGTGTAACGCTGCTACCCACTCCAACGTTTATGCGATCAATCAACGTGCGAAACATCATGTCGCGTGACGGAAAGATCATGGGATACGGCGCGCAGTCGCGCAGACTCACTAAATCCTTCTCTGCGAGCGCGTGACCGCTTTGCATCGCGACGCCTATTGCAATGGGAACGACGCGCAGACGCTCGATTGGTACCGCCCCCCCTGGATCCCAGCACACGCCGATGTCAATGTCCCCGTCGGCTACCTTGCGGATGATGTCGGAGGAATTTCCGATATAAGCATTGAAGCATATCCCCGGATACCGTTCGCGCAGATCTGTCAATGCGCGCGGCAGGATGTCCTCTCCGAGCGTCTGCAACGCTCCGATCGAGACCCGTCCACGCTTAAGGCCACGAAGCTCCTCGACGTGGGAAAGCGCGGACGCAGCATTGCGCTCGAACTGCTGGATTGTTTCCAGCACTATCTGTCCTGCTTCGGTCAGGCGCATGCCGCGTGGCTGCCGCTCGAACAACGCGGCACCAAACTGTTCTTCGAGTTGCTGGATCTGGCGGGCGATTGCGGAAGGCGAAATATGCAGGTTGTCGGCAGCTCGACGGATTGAACCTTCCAGCGCCACCTCGCGCACATAGTGCATCAGCGGTGACATCAGTATCGTTCTCATGGACACAATGACGGATAGAGTTTGCACTACGGTCAATCTAGCGTCCACGAGCGCTCAAGAAAATCAGTGAATTTCGCGCATTCCGTTCGAATTTTTTGCTCGCCGTGATCCGTTTGCGTGCTGCTATCAGTCAATCTGTTGTCGAGAACTCAACACTGCAAAGCAACAGGGTGTTCTGAATTGGTTGCTTGTCGTATTTCCCGAACGAATCAAATAATTCCATCACAATTCGTTCGGAGATAAACGTGGATAGGAAACGCATGATGAAACTTGGCGGACTCTTCCATCCCACGGGCAACCACATTGCCGCGTGGCTGAGTCCTGATTCCCAACTCGACGCGGGAAGCAACTTCCAGCACTATGTGAAACTGGCAAAAACGGCTGAGGCCGCGCGGTTTGACCTGCTGTTTCTTGCCGATGCCGCAGCTGTGCGAGGCGGCGATCTAGCGGCGCTCTCGCGCTGGCCCCAGTACATGGCGTATTTCGAGCCCACGACGCTTCTGGCAGGGATCGCTGCGATGACGCAGCATATCGGCCTCGTTGCGACAGCAACCACCAGTTACAACGAGCCGTACAACATCGCACGGCGTTACGCCTCGCTTGATCACATCAGCGCTGGTCGGGCCGGCTGGAACGTGGTCACGTCCTCGAACCTTGACGAGAGCATGAATTTCGGGCGCGATGAACACTTTTCTCATGAGACTCGATACGAGCGTGCACGGGAGTTTGTCGGCGTCGTTCGCGGCTTGTGGGACAGCTGGGAGGACGACGCCTTCATTCGAGATCGCGAATCGGGAGTCTATTTCCGGCCAGACTCGCTGCACACTCTCGATCATCGCGGCACGCATTTCAGTGTGCGTGGCCCACTGAACATAGCGCGACCTCCGCAGGGGCATCCCGTGATCGCACAGGCGGGCTCGTCAAACGACGGGATGGAACTCGCCGCTGAAACTGCAGAAATCGTGTTCACTGCACAGCACACGCTTGAGAAGGCCAAGGCTTTCTACGATGATCTGAAAAGCCGCATGAGCCGTTACGGCAGGCAGCCGGAGCAGCTCAAGATCATGCCGGGTCTCAATCCCGTTATTGGCTCAACCCGCGAGGAGGCGAAGCAACGTCACGCGGAACTGCAGGCGATGATTCAACCGGAAGTCGGGCTTGAGCTCCTGTCAAATGCACTCGGAGGGTTTGATCTGCGCGGGTACGATCTTGACGGCCCCCTGCCGGGCACAATCAGCGCAGAAAACACCAACACTAGCAAGAGCACCGTTCAGTCCGTTCTCGATATGGCAAACCGCGAAAATCTCACGATTCGTCAGCTCTATCAAAAGATGGCGGGCGCGCGCGGTCAGCGCACGATTATCGGCACCCCGGTAGATATCGCCGACGAAATGGAAGCATGGTTTCGCGCCGAAGCGGTCGACGGCTTCCTAGTTCAACCTGCTGTATTGCCGGGCGACCTTGATGTATTTGCCGCGACGGTGGTGCCCGAACTTCAGCGGCGAGGATTGTTCCGAACCAAATATGAAGGTGCCACGCTGCGCGAGAACCTCGGGCTGACCCGCCCGGCAAACCGCTTTACGAAGGCAGGGAGTCAGTGATGGAAGCGATCCAGAACGAGGCCTGTGTCGTCGATTTCGCAAAGGCCATGCGTCGTCTCGCGTCAACAGTATGCGTCGTAGCAACCCACGATGATGTGCAACCGTATGGTATGGTCGCGACAGCAGTGACCTCCCTTAGTGCAACACCCGCATCCTTGCTCGTATGTATCAACAAGGACGCATCGTCCCATCCGGTGATCGAGCGCGTTGGTCGCTTTTCGGTGACACTGCTGCGCAAGGACCAGCGCCATATCAGTGACCGGTTCGGCAGCCGCTATTCTCAGGCCGAGCGCTTTGCGTCCAGCCAGTGGAAAATGTCGATGCGCTGGACCTTACCTTGTCTCGAGAACGCGCAGGCCACGTTTTTCTGCAGCTTGGCTCGCCAGTTCGAACATGGAACGCATACGGTATTCGTAGGCGACGTGTTGCAGACGGTAGTCAACGATGAAGTCGATCCGCTGCTGTATGCCGACGGCGCTTACCGATGTCTGGATAGCGTTCAGGCACACCTCACCTGATCAAGGGTCAGTGACTACGGACGCGACAGCGAAAGCCGTTGTCTGAAATACCAACCAAGTTTCGCGCGAGCTTTCGTGCGTTCTGGAGACATGTGACGTGAAAGCTGTGTATCTCCTCGCCGTACTACCGGTTCTCGGTTTCTTTTCTGGCACCTCCGTAGTGCAGTACTGGGGGCCACTCGCGTTCGGAATGCCGACCCTTCTCCTGTGGAACCTCGCCTCGATGATCACATCGGCGGCCATCCTGTGGATCATTCACACATTTGATGCGCACGACACTGACGACTCGCGGGGTGAATCATGAACAGCGCGCTGCTTATTCTCACAGTATTTTTCGTCGGGGCGCTTGCGATCGGGTTGGTGGCGAAACGTGGCGTCGAAATGAACTTGGAGGAATGGTCGATCGCAGGTCGCGGGTTCGGCGTCGTTATTTCCTTCGTTCTTATCGCCGGTGAAATTTTTTCAACGTATTCGTTTCTCGGCGCGACGGGCTGGGCATATGCGAAGGGTGCTCCGGTGTTCTACTACATGGGCTGCGCCTCACTTGCGTTCGTCATTGGATACTGGACCCTTCCACGTCTTCGTGACATCGCTCAGGAGTATCAGCTTGTTTCATTCTCCGACTACTTTGAGCGCGTATTCAATAGTCGCATGCTCGGTGCCATGGCGGCCGTCATCGGTCTGGGCGCAATGATCCCCCTCCTCGTGATCCAGATGAAAGGCCTCGGGATCATCGTGCACGAGGCCTCCTATGGAGGGCTGTCGGAAACCGCAGCAATCTGGGCCGGCCTCGCAATCATGGTAGCTTACATCGTCGTGTCCGGAATCCGCGGCGCGGCGACCGTTGCAGTGGTCAAGGATGTTCTCATCCTGATCGTTGCACTTTCTCTTGCTGCGTATCTTCCACTGCACTATCTCGGGGGATACGCACACCTCTTCGAGACGATCGAACGTACGCATCCGGGACACTTCAATATGCCCGAGACAGGCCTCAACGCGACGTGGTACAACTCCACCGTGTTGCTGGTCTCGTTGGGCTATTTCCTCTTTCCCCACGCCTTCACGAGTGTTTACGCTATCAAAACCCGCGACGCAGCGAGAAAGAATGCGATCATGATGCCGCTTTACCAGATGCTGATTGTCTGTATGTACATAGTTGGCTTCACTGCGATCGTTGTCGTGCCTGGTCTGACGGGCTCGTCAACCGACATCGCACTATTCGCAATCGCGAAGAAGTCCTTTCCCGCGTGGGTGGTAGGGGTCATCGGCGGTGCAGGCCTGCTCACAGCGCTCGTGCCGGGGGCAATGATTTTGCTTAACGCGTCGACTATGTTCTCGAAGAACCTGGTCCGAGGCTATCTCCTGCCTCACGCGTCTGACGCGGTGATCAACCGAATCGCGCGAATTACCGTCCCCGTGTATGCGCTCATCTGCGTGACCGCTCTGTTCTCGTCGGGCGCCTCCATGGTGCCGATTTCGCTCTTCGCGTCCAATCTCCTTGACCAGCTCTTTCCCGCCTTTCTGCTCGGCCTGATACCTCGCGTGACCAAACGAGTTGCGCCGCTCGCACTCGGAATTGTCGTCGGTGTTTTGATGCTTGGCTACGTGTCGCTCGGTTGTGCGGGGGATTTTGCGCGAGCGTTTCCATTCCTGCCAACATGGCTAGCTTCAGTGAACGTCGGTCTTTCCGCCCTCGCAGTGAACGTTATTGTTGTGTCGACCACCGCGTGTCTGAGCCGCGTGGGTGCACGTCCAATTACGGTAGCGCGCTAAAGTCTCTGTACTAACACCAATGCATTTTCATGCGGCAGGCGAGCGCCTTTTCAAGAGACCTGATTCACCATGCTCGGCCGTTCAGCGCCACGGGCCGCAGCGAACTCGCGTTCAGCGCACCGAAATCGACCTGCTTGAACACGTCGTTCACGACACGTCTCATAACGCACACGCACCACCGCTCGCGCGCAACGTCATCAGGCTCGCTCAGCTCGGTGGTTACCTTGCGCGTGTCAGTGATCCTCCGCAGGGCAATACCGTGATGTGGCGTGGCATGCGACGTGTGACTGACATCCCGATCGGCTATGAACTCGCGCTAAAAGAAGTGGGTAATTGCAAGCGCGACGAGACGTTTACAATACTACCCAATATCAACGCTCATTTGACTTCCGTAACGTACGTTTTAACATAGACCAATCAAGTTCATCTTCCAACGCTGAGATAATAATCGCCGCTAGTTCCCATAAAACGATGTATGCCTAGTAGTAGCACCATTCCCGATACGGGGATTACAGGAAATGCCGTTAACGTCGAGGTCAACATGACAAAGACCGCACCTGCGACACCACTCGCGCCTTTCGAAGTAAGCATGGCAACGCCTATCAATGTAAGTTACTGCTCCCATGAAAGATCAACGTTGAAAATATGAGAGATGAACAGAACAGCCATGGTCATGTAGATGTTCGTACCATCGAGATTAAACGAGTAATCGGCGGGAACGACTAAGCCGACAATGGACCGAGAACATCCAAGACGCTCAAGCTTATCAAGCATCTGTGGAAGAGCCGCCTCCGAAGAGCTCGTACTCAAAACGATCAAGAACTCACTCCCGATGTAGCGTATAAAGGAAGAGACGCTGAATGCTGCCAATCTACAGATCGCTCCAAGCACCACCACAAAAAACGTGATCGTGATGTAGAAAGCACCGATCAGCTTCAAAAGAGGAGCGCCTGATCCGACACCAAACGTCCCGACGGCAAATGCCATCGCACCGAAAGCACCTAGCGTCGCGCCCTTCATGACGATGCGGACCATACCGAAAAGCATAAAGACGAAACTACGATAAAGTCCGACACCACGCGGCCGCGCTCACCGATTGTAACCAGCGCGGCGCCCGCGATCACGGAAACCAGCAAAACTTGTAGCAGATTTCCGCCTACAAACGCGCTCGCGAAAGTTTCAGGGACGACGTGCTTCAGAGTAGCAACAGCATTCTACTTATGATCCCCGCTGGCGTATTGCGCGATATCTGATACATCTAAGGAAGCTGATGTCGGGCGATACCCGATTCCTGGCCTCAGCAAATGACCACCGACCAGTCCCACAACAAGCGACAAAGTAGAAACCAGCTCAAAATAAAGCAGAGTCTTCGCGCCCACCCGTCCCAGCTTCTTCACGTCTCCCATGCCGGCAATCCCGCAAACGACCGTGCAGAATACAAGCGGCCCGGTCAGCATCCTGATGAGGCTAGTGAACGTGTCTCCGATAGGCTTGAATCGCACAGCAAATTTCGGCTCGACGTATCCCAGTCCGCCACCCAAGAGGATTGCAACCAACACCTGAAAATACTGCTGCCGAAGCAGGGAAAAACTTTTGGCGCGTGCCACGCTGAGGACACTTGGTGTATTCATCGTTCTCTGATTTCGTCGACAACCTTGTTACCGACATATCTCCACGGCGGTTGATACCGATTGTGGATCCGCTTGCAAGGACCAATTGATGTGAATGCCTCTACGCTTGGAGGCTTGACTAGCTAGTGTCCCGTTCCGTTGTTAACTGATCTATGTTCGCGTAGCATGTTGACGTCAACGGAACGGGAGACGTCAACATGCCGATGGGACGACCGAAGGCCGAGTTGGAGTTGAGCGAAGACGAGCGCTCGCAACTGATCTCGATAGCACGTTCCCGCTCGATTTCGGCTGCGCTGGTCACGCGTGCGCGCATTGTACTGGCGGCGGCTGACGGGGAGCCCAACAGCGCAATCGCGCAGCGCCTGCAACTCACACGCGCCACGGTGGGCAAGTGGCGTCTGCGATTCCTGGAGCAGCGCATCAACGGACTCTATGATGAAGTACGCCCCGGCAAGCCGCGCACGATCGACGATGAGCGACTGGCTCAGCTGATCCACAAGACCCTGCACACCAAGCCTGCGGATGGCTCCACGCACTGGAGCGTGCGCACAATTGCAGCCGAAACTGCCATCTCGCCGACGAGTGTGCACCGTTACTTCAAGCTGCTGGGTCTGCAGCCGCATCGCAGCGAAAGCTTCAAGCTCTCGACTGATCAATTCTTCATCGAGAAATTGCGCGACGTGGTCGGCCTCTACTTGAGTCCGCCGGAGAACGCACTGGTATTGTGCGTCGACGAGAAGAGCCAGTGTCAGGCCCTTGAGCGTACGCAACCCATGCTGCCGATGGGTTTCGGCTACGTCGAAGGTGTCACGCACGATTATGTTCGTCACGGCACCACCACTTTGTTTGCGGCACTGAACGTGCTCAACGGTGCCGTACTCGCCACCTGCAAGCCGCGTCATCGACATCAGGAATTCCTGTCGTTCCTGCGCGAAATCGACAAGGCAGTGCCGGCCGAACTCGACGTGCACTGTATCGTCGATAACTACAGCAGTCACAAGCACCCGAAGGTCAAGGCATGGCTGGCAGCGCGTCCTCGCTGGCACATGCATTTCATTCCCACCTACAGTTCATGGCTTAATCAGGTCGAACGCTTCTTCGCGCTGATCACTGACAAGGCCATCCGGCGCGGTTCGTTCGGTTCGGTCAAGCAACTGATCAGACGCATCGATCAGTTCGTTTCCCACTACAACGAAAACTGCAAACCATTCATCTGGACCGCCTCCGCTGATTCAATCCTCGAAAAGCTACACAGACTTTGTTCGCGAATCAGCGGAACGGAACACTAGCCTCAAACAAAAAATTAGAGGACTGAAAT
Source organism: Paraburkholderia phymatum STM815 (assembly GCF_000020045.1). Classification (GTDB taxonomy): domain Bacteria; phylum Pseudomonadota; class Gammaproteobacteria; order Burkholderiales; family Burkholderiaceae; genus Paraburkholderia; species Paraburkholderia phymatum. The sequence continues at coordinate 104,657 of NC_010623.1, forward strand.
CTAACCAGGGTCCTGCGAAATCTTGAATGATGTAACCGTCGCTTCTAGCCGGTGTGTCTCCTCCTCAAGCGCCTGGGCTGCAATCGCCCCTTGCTCAATCACCGCAGCATTCCGCTGCGTCACCTGCTCCATCAAAATAACCGCCTGGTTCACCTGTTCGATACCTTGACTTTGTTGTTCCGAAGCGCTGGCAATCTCATCTACCATCTGAGATGCATTCTCGATTGCTGCCTTCATTTCATCCATTGCCACGCTGACTCTATCGGCCTGCTTTGATCCCTCGCTAATCGTCGCTACCGACGTGCCAATCAATTCCTTTATCTCCCTCGCCGCGGATGCAGACCGCTGGGCGAGACCCCGTACTTCACTCGCGACAACGGCAAATCCTCTTCCCTGTTCGCCTGCACGGGCAGCTTCGACGGCCGCATTCAGTGCCAGGATATTGGTCTGGAATGCGATTCCCTCGATGACTCCTGTTATCTCCGAGATTTTGCTCGAGCTCCCATAAATCTTCTCCATCGTTGCGACCATTTCATGGACGACCTTGCCGCTTCTCTCCACGATCCTGTTTGCCTTCGCAACCTCGTCCTTCGCACACCGCGCGTTGTCGGCATTCTGTTTCACTGTTTCCGTCAATTGCGTCATACTCGACGCTGTCTCCTGCAACGACGCCGCCTGCTCTTCCGTCCGCGCAGAAATGTCGAGATTTCCGGATACAAGGGCTCGCGTGGCCCTTGAGACGGTGTCAGTCGACAGACTCACATCGGAAACTGCCTCCTGAATTCTTAGCATTAACGCGTCAAATGCCACAGCTGCACGTCCAAACTCATCCATCCGCGGGCTTGAAGAGCGCTTGGACAAGTCGAGTGTTGCGGCAATATCCTCAAGCCTTTTCCCCATCCGATTCAGTCCTCCACAGACAACTGAATGTAGATGCACACCGCAGTAGATCGAAAAGACGCATCCAGTCGTCGCAAGGACGACCATAGCAATCGAGAGTAAACGGGTAACATGCGATCCTGGTTCGACCCTGTAAACAACTGTGGCCAGTTCCCATAGTCCCAGCAGGACCATGACTGTCCCTAACATTCCGAAAGCACAAAACAGTTTGTGCTTAATCGTGATAACACGCCTCTTCAATTTCTTTCCCTTACATGGTGTCGTTTAAGATCGGCATATCATTTGCGATTGAAAGCGCCGCACTTTCTCCGGCAGGTCGACGCTGGAATCGCAAGTTTCCCACCACGGATGACCGAAAATACCAGCGGCATCGAGGTGCTATCGATTCCACAGAACAGTTGAAAGTGGTCTTTAAAACGAGGCGTTATAGTTCAATTAGAAACGCTGCTGCATACCAACCATGAAACCCACCTGATTCTTACCTATTCCGACGGTGCCGCCCGCCGATACCGGGACTGCCGAAGTGGGACTGTTGATCATATAACCAGCAGATGAATAGATTGACGTTCGTTTTGAAAGAAAGTAGCTTACGCGCCCAACAAACAGTGTCGCGTCCGAACGCGTCCGCAATATGTACCTAACCGCCTGCGCGTCAACTGCGAATGCGGGTGTCAACAGATAGGTACCACCCGCGAAGAAGATGTCCGATTGACTATGAGTCGTGCTCGACGTATTTCGCCTGATCCACCCTGCTCCCAACTTCAGGTTTCCGTATTTTGCGTAGCCGTCAACGATTGTCCGTGTGTCCGTATTGGCGCTGCTTGATAGCGGCGCTGACGCTCCCGTACCTCCGCGCATGACGTCATATGACGCAGTGACACCGAGTGTCTCCGAGGCATAGGCGAGCATGACCGTGTACTGCCGACACGCGACGAAGTCACCAGGAACCTGGCCCGCACAGTTGGTCGCAGACGGGCCAGCAGGCCCGGCTGCATCTCGACCAAAACTATAAGTCGCACCGATAGTGAAGCCGTGCCATTTCCCCATATACCCCACTGCGTTGTCGCTGCGAGCATTTGGCAGATATGTGTCAAAAACCGCCAAGGAGTGGTTAGACGGTCCTATGACGTCGGCGTCGGTAAGCGCGTATAACGTCATGTTCATCTGTCTGCCCAACGTCAAGGTTCCGAACCTGCTATCAATTCCAACGTTTGCGGCACGCCCGAATATTCTTCCACCGTACCCTAGCGCACCGTTGTTCACTGCAAAACCATTTTCGAGGACGAAGAACGCCTTATACCCACCGCCTAGATCTTCTACGCCCCGCAGACCAAAACGCGACGGCAGTTTCCCTGAGAGGCTCGGCATTCCGACGACTGATCCGCCTGAAGCTGTGGCGTTGTTGTAATATTGCACACCTGTATCAACGATTCCGTATAACGTAACGTTGCTTTGAGCGCAAGCACTGCCGGCAACCAAAGCAGAAACCGATATCAAACTTAGACTCCTTATCGTTTTCATCGAAAAAGTCTCCTGTGTATGTAGATATACTAATTAATTGTTATATTTTCGTACCTGATCATCGAGCAAAAATATCGGTCAAGTTAATCGTCTTGACTTCTCCTTGCCTTCCGTTCCCATGATAGGGAAGAGTAGGTTCGGTATTACTGAGCGTGTTCTTCCGCTTTCGTCTTGTCGCGTTCCTCTGGAATGTTCCAATTCGCCATCATGATATCGACCGCCCTATCCGCGACTGCCATCACAGTCGCGTTGGTGTTCGAACTGATAATGTGGGGCATCATTGAAGCGTCGAAGACTCGCAGCCCGCTCACCCCTTTTACTCTCAGATCGGGGGTTAATACCGACATCGAGTCATCCTCACGACCCATCCTGCAGGTTCCGACCGGATGATAGTTGGAATCCGTCGTTCGTTTCAGATATTCAAGCAGCTCGCCGTCTGACTGAACGTGAGGGCCTGGCCCGACTTCTTCATGCACAATTGATGCGAGAGGCTCGGAAGACGCGAGGCGACGAAGATAGCGCAACGCCTGAACGAGACGTTCTCTATCTGCTACGTCATGGAGCCAGTTTGGACTGACGACTGCATCGTCGGACGGCACGGCAGATCGAAGGCGCACCGTACCGCGAGAGCGCGGGCGGACAAGGTTTGCCATCAGAGTCATCCCAAACGTGGGCTTTGGACCTTGTGGGTCAGGCCACATTACTCCCACACAATATAGTTGCAAATCTGGCTCTGCCGCTGGATCACCGAGATTGACGAAGGCCATGGTTTCGGCACCATTTGATGCAATGGGGCCGCTGCGGAACGCAAGATAGCGAAGAGCATTTCGCAAAGCACGAAATCCGCGGTCTTCACCGAAATATCCGTATTGCCCACGGGTGGTCATTGAGACAACTGCAACGTTATGATCTTGCAGATTCTCGCCGACCCCAGGTGAATCGACGCGCACCTTCAACCCCTGTTCTTTCAAATGCGCTGCAGGTCCGATACCTGACAACATCAGGAGCTTGGGCGTCGCAAACGCCCCGGCGCACAGGACCACCTCGTTCAACGTCCGCGCGCGACCCAGTTTTCCCTTTACTCGGTATTCAACGCCGACTGCCGCGTCTCCTTCGAACAAAACGCGCTCGACGACGGCGTCTGTAACCAGAGTCAACCCTGGGTGGTCCAGGATCGGAGTGAGAAATGCATCCGCCGCGCTACACCGTTGACCTTGATACGTTGTCGTCTGCATGTAGCCTACGCCCTGTAGACGTCCGGCATTGAAATCGGGCGAGTACGGTATTCCGTGACGCTGCATGGTTCGAACGAATCTGTCTGCGACTTCGACCGTGTACCGCGGGTCCGAGACTTTAAGCGGCCCATCGGAACCATGAGATTCATTGTCAAACCGCTGATTTCCCTCCTGCTTTTTGAAATAGGGCAACAAGCCGTTCCAGCTCCAGCCCGGATCGCCCGTCGCCGCAAACCACCGCTCATAGTCGGCACGCGATCCCCGCGTGTATGCCATTGCGTTGACCGAGCTACCGCCGCCGACTACGTTTCCCTGTGGAATCGAAACGACCCGCTCACCTAGTGAGGCCTGTGGCGATGAAGCGTATCGCTTAATAAACGGGCTGCCGTTGAAGAGCATCTTGAACGTTCCAGCGGGCATCCGGATCAGCGCACTCTTTGCAGAAGGGCCTGCTTCAATCAGCAGCACTTTAGCCTGCCATTCTCGAACGAGACGGTTCGCTGTTACACAACCCGCGCTACCCGCACCAACCACTATAAAGTCGTAGTCCATCGCTCTATGCCAGTTTCGAAGGTTGCGCTTCGGATGGAAGGTAAATCGCCTGATCCTCAAGGAATGCGCTTAGACCTTCCGGACCACCTTCTCGACCAACCCCCGACTGCTTGAATCCCCCGAAGGGTACGTTCGGCGACATTTCCAAGCCGTTTACCGAGACGTTCCCGGTCTTGAGCTGCCGCGCGACGTCGTAGCCCCGTTCTACATCTGTCGTGAACACGGTCCCGCTTAACCCAAAATCTGAATCGTTTGCAAGTGCGATAGCGTGATCGACATCGTCGTACGCGGTTACAGTGACGACCGGGCCAAATATCTCTTCGCGCGCAATTGTCATATCAGGTGTTACACCCGAAAAGATGGTGGGCTCGACAAAATAGCCCCTTTCGAAGCGCTCACAGCTCTTTCCTCCTGTGGCTAATCGCGCTCCTTCGCTACGTCCAACATCGATGTACCGAAGGACCCGATCGAACTGGCGACGATTCGCGAGTGGGCCGATTTGTGTGGTCTCATCCCATGGATCTCCTACGTTCAGTCCACCGATTACGGCACTATAAGCCTCGACAATTTCTTGCTCTCGATTGCGCGGAACCAGAATACGGGTTTGAGCGAAACAGATCTGCCCGGAAAAAGGCATGGTGTACGGAGACAACGAGGCGAGCGTCGGTTCGAGTTCTGCGTCTTCGAGAATGATTGCTGCGGACTTCCCACCGAGTTCCAGCGTGACTCGTGCGAGTCGATCGGCACAGGTTTTGGCGATCACTTTCCCGGTTGCAGTGCTGCCAGTGAAGCTGACCTTGTCGACCGCGACATTCGCCACCAGATGAGCGCCACGATCTGCGTCTGCCGTAATCACATTGAGAACACCCGGCGGCAAATCTACTTCATGTGCGCATTCCGCCAGCACTAACGCATCAAGAGGGGTCTCGGGAGGTGCCTTGACAACCACGGTGCACCCGGCGGCAAGGGCAGCGCTCAACTTGTACGCCAGGATTGGCAATTGTGCGTTCCATGGCGCGATCAAGGCGGTTACCCCAACCGGTTGCCGGAGAACTCGCGCGTGCCCTCCTCGCGTTTGACGATGTTCCTTAAACGGAAAGGATAGGGACAGCTCCGCGTAGTATTCGAGCATCGCAGTCGCAGTAGGAGTGAACAGGTCTGCGAACCAGACAGGCGCGCCGACCTCCGCCGTCCACAGCCGGGACAGCAGTTGCATGCGCGACGCCACAGCGCCCGACAAGCGTCGCAAGTAATCAGAGCGCTCCGCCGCGGACATAAGTGGCCATGGTCCCGTATCAAAGGCCTTTCTGGCCGCTCGGACCGCGTCATCCACGTCCCGCCGATCAGCGAGAGGAACGGAAAGAAACGATTTCTCCGTCGTTGGTGACACAAGCGATGCTGTTTCCTTCGAATTCGGCAGTACCCAATGTCCTCCAATATAAAAACGGGACCGCACGTCGTCACTCAACTCAGCTTGTGGATCAAACCGCGAAGTGGTCATAGCATTTTCCTTGAATTTCGAAGTCCTTCTGTACGCGCCAATTGACTAGAACTTGTGTCCATAGCTCACACCGAAGACCTCCGTTTTTGTCTGCTCGTTAAATCCGAGGCTTGCGCCCTCGCCTTTGACCGTGACCGGAAATCCGTACTCGAATATTCCGCTTACCCCATCCCTTTCGCCGATCCTGTATGTTGCACCGACTGCAACTGATGTCGAAACCGGCATGGCCGCGAGCAGATTCTGAGCAACTACCGAAGGTCCTATTGGATGATTGCCGTGTGAAAATCCAGTACGCAACGTCCAGCGCTGATTGACATCCCACGAGACACCAATCCGAAAGAAGTCCTGATCCTGCCAACCGAACCCTTGTGCCGATCCGATAATCGTATTGGAGAATTCCATGTGCAACCAATCAGCAGCAAGGGTAACGCTCGGAATTACCTTATAGGCGACACCGATTCCATACTGCGCACCAATGTCGATGCGGCCTCCTCCCGCCGCCAGGAGATCGTTTTCGTACCCAGACAGCTTGCTCATTCGTATACGACTGGCGTAGCTTGCGCCGAGGGTGAACGTAGACGCCGGTTGCCAGATATAGCCGACACGTATCCCATATCCAAACGCATTTGCGGTCCCGTGCGAAGGTAGCGGCTGGAGGGTACCGTCGTCTGCTGGAACGATTGCCCCGTTAGCGGAGAACCGCTGATAGGCCAACGATAGACCGATACCGATAATGTTGTGCTCGGTGAGCCGCCAGGTCACCGTTGGAGCGGCGATCATTGTCTGCAGACTGGATTTCGCAACACCGGCTCCCGGCACTGTGAGCGCCGGACGCCCGTAGCTAGTGCCGACACCCGTACCGAAGAGAGAAACACCGAATGTTAATCTCGGATTTATTTGCCAATTTGCCCCGCCATCTGGAACCGGGTATACCTTTCCCGTATGCAGAGTGTTCGAGGGACTTCCATACTCGAAATCTGTCAACGGCTCCAGTACCTGAATTCCAAAGTCAGTCCGTGAACCGATTAAGCCCATCCCGGCGGGATTATCGGCTGCAGAAGAGCTCTCCTGTGGGAATGCGATTGACGTCCCGGCCATCCCTGCAGCTTTTACTCCAGTACCGCTTAGTGCGATCCCATCAACTGCGAGAGCCTTCCCAGCGTAAAGCGCTATAACTACACCAGCAGCTAACGCTCGCGCACATCCCTGCGAACCGAATTGCATCGACATTTTTTGTCTCCAATTTTATTCTTCTTGCTTGCGCTATGCCGTCGTGGGCATAGGTGCTTACTACAGATCCAGTACGAGCAATCTGGATTTGGAACGCGAGATGCAGACTGCCATGCAGTCGCCTCGAGCCTGTTCCTGAGAGGTAAGGAAGCAATCGTGGTGTTCTGGCGTCCCATCAAGTACTCTAGCGACACAGGTCCCGCACACACCCTGTTCGCACGAGGTCTCGACCTCGACTCCCTCTTCCCGCAGCACATCCACGATTGTTTTGTTCGCCGGAATCGTGACAGTTTTTCCAGAACGGGCGAGCTTCAGGTCAAAGGACGTTTGCTCGCCTTGACCAACTGGCTCCGCGCCTGCGAAATACTCAAAGTGAACAGCTTCGTCTGGCCATCCGCAACGGACCGCGACAGCACGGACAGTGTCCATGAAGGGTTTCGGACCGCACAGATACAACTGACTGCCGTCGTACCGATCGTCAAGTGCACCTTCGAGCGCCTCTTCGACGTCATCGCGCTCCAACCCGCAGAGGAGCTTGCAGGATTCACCAAGTGGGCCGCCTTCAAGTTCTTCTCTGAACGCAGCGTGGTGCTCTGATCGTGTGAAATACAGCAACTCGAATTGTTGCCGCTTCTCGGCGAGTTCCCGCGCCATACTTATAATGGGCGTGATTCCGATGCCGCCGGCTACGAGGAGGGTATGACCAGCATCCGCCTTCATTTCAAAGTGATTGCGCGGCGGAGAAATAAGAAGTTCACTGCCGACTTTGAGAGATTCATGGACGTACTTTGAGCCACCGCGTGACTGAGGCTCCAGCTTGACCGCAACCTGATACGCGGACGTGTCGCCCTGAGGACCGCACAACGAATATTGCCTGGTGATTCCCTGCCCGAGATGCAGATCGATGTGTGATCCGGGCTTCCAGCCAGGCAGACTAGATCCGTCGTTGGCTTCCAGCTTCAACAACCGGATGTCTTGAGCAATGGTATCGGCAACTGCAACGCGAACAGGGATAGTATTCATGGCCAAAAAGAAACCTCGGTAAATCGAAACGACAAAATCGACGTCAAAAGCTCTATATCAAGTCGGCACCTTGTTGATGCAGAAGAACCCAATTCGAATCTCGTTCCGTGCAACAAGCGGAGCCGACCTGCTCGTAAGTCCATCTGACGCAACTACATTGGCTTTACCGCAGACCGCATCGTCGCTATTGCGGACGGAATAGATCCGGGCTTTCCGTGAAGCGAGCGCAATAGGCTTCCTTCGAGTCGCCGTTTTCGATTTCACCCGTTACAACGACCATATCGCGGAAATCATTGTCGGCATCTGTACGAACCACGCCGCGCGGATCGCCGCCTTCCGCAACAACCCGGGCGGCTTCGTCAAGCATCCGGCGCGCACGGACGATCGCGATATCCGAAGACGACAAGTGTTCGTCCGCCTGCTGATGAATCGTGCCTTGCGACTGGGTGATAGCAATGTCGTGTACCGAGAAGCACTCGCCCAGCCCCAGATACGCCTTTCCCTTCATCGATTCGCGATCCTGGGAGTAAAGGTCCTCCCATTTGCGCCGCATCCGGTCGCCTTCTTCCTTTTCCGACTGATACTGGGCTTCGAGCGAGGCCTTGTTCAACTTTCCGCTTCGATGGAAGATGAATTCCCACCGCCAGTGATGCTGGTCGTCGATCGGGACATCCCAAAGCATCGTCAGCCCCCCCTCGCCCAGGTATCCTTCAAACCCTCCGACTGCGCACGCGTTGGGCATGACGAAGTTCGTGATTCGAATGGATGAACGTTCGGTTCCGTCAATCTTGCGCAACGTGTACAGTCGGACACCGAATCGGGTGTCCTCGACAGCCAGTTCGGGACGGGATTGATTCGAGAACACACCCCAGCGTGCTTTCATGTCCTCGCTAGACAGTTCGAGCTGGTGAAGGTAAGAAGTGTGAACTGGATCGATGTTGCCCTCGCTCGCCTGCAACCAGTTGCAGTCACCGAACCATCGCGTTGTGTAGCAATGCTCCGCGCCGCCTGCGAGCGCGGGGTAATTCGGAAAAAGCGGTGGCTCGCCCGGACCCATATATGCCCAGAATGCACCCGCCGCCTCATGAAGCGGATACGACTTCATGCGGATCCGGTCCTTCGCGGTCGCAGAAGCTTCAGCAGGTTGACTCAGGCAACGACCTTCAACGTCGAAGAGCCATCCGTGATATGGACAACGGATTCCACCGTCCTCGACGCGCCCAAGCGCCAGGTCAGTACATCGATGCGCGCACTTTCTGTCGATAAGCCCGACCCGATCCTTGTCGTCGCGAAAGAGCACAAGGTCTTCGCCCAGAATCCGGATCGGCTGCGGCGCAGCCCCCGGCGGCAACGAGTCAATAAGCGCGACGGGTTGCCAGTAACGTCGCATCAGTTCGCCCGTGGGCGTTCCCGCGTCAGTCTGAGTCAGGTATTGATAGCGGTCGGCACCGCGCGAGTTCGGTTTGAACACCACGGGCTGCGTGGGAACGTTCATGAAGTCTCCTTTGATTAAATGTGCTACGGACCACCCCCGATGTCAGACTGCGGACGGTGGTGACCCGTACCTAAATCCGGGGACGTCAGTCGGTTTGACTTGACCAAGACGCTCCCCTTTGAGAGTTACTTTATGCTAATATCTTCATGTGAGAAATATCCGTTAATGCATATCTGATATTCGGTTAGTGAGAGTTCTGAGCCATGGAAATCAAACAGTTGCAGCATTTCTCGCGAATCGCTGAGATCGGTAACCTGACTCGCGCTGCGAGCGTGCTGGGTGTGACACAAGCGGCCCTCAGCCGGCAGGTGGCTCAACTGGAAGCTGAACTTGGAACTGAGTTGTTCCGAAGGAACGGTCGTGGGCTTGTATTGACCGATGCAGGCAGGCGCCTGCTCGACCAGGTACCGATGGTGCTTCGCCAGATTGCGATTGCCGAACGGGCCGTGAAGGGCACAACCGGCCCCGTTCAAGGTACGTTTGTTCTCGGATTGGCACCGTCTCTCGCAAGAACCGTTGTCGTTCCATTGATTCAGGCGTTTCGTGAACAGCTACCTGAAGTGACGTTACGAACGGTGGACGGTACGTCAGCAAATCTTGGAGAGCTGGTTGGCGCTGGGAAACTCGATTGCGCGGTGATCTACAACCCGATTGCAAGTGACGCGGTTGATTTGCGGCCCCTCGCGAGTGAGAGCCTATATCTTGTCTCGGGGCCGCAAGCCGCCCGTGAAGGTCGTGTACCGGCGAGCTCAGTGCGACTTGAGGCAATCCCGGAACTTCCACTGGTCATTGCTGGAAAGAGTAACGTCGTACATGGTGCGCTGGCTGCCGCCCTCGCCGAGCGCGGGTTGACCGCTCAGGTGGTTCACGAAATCGAGAACCTCACAGCTATACTGGATCTGATACGCCACGGGTACGGCTACTCTGTTATACCGCTCAGTGGCGTACAACCATGCATAGGAGACCCCGAGTTGCGGTTGCATCGCATCAACAGTCCGGGCCTCGAGGTTGGCCTTTCCATAGCCACACCCGTTCGTGCTGGAAGCGATACGCTGATTTCTGAAAGTACGTCGCTGTTGCGAGAAGTAGTACTCAAGGAGTTGCAGAGGTATCAGATCGAAGTAGAAACGGCCATAGATGAACAATCTGTTGCCCCGGCGGGTACTCGGACAACAGCAAAAACAGGGCGAGGTTCGCGTCAGTAAACATCGTGGATGATCACGTACGGCCGGATAGCGAAGCTGGAAAAAACGACACGCCGGCCTCGCCTTTTCCTCGTGGTCAGATCAACTGGCTCTCGAGTTCCTGGAGTAGCTGATAGCACGGCATCACGCTCGCCAGGCTCGCATTCGGTTCACGTAGCTCCCGGATAGCTGCAATAAACTCCTGGTCTTGCGCGGCAATTCCACTCAACAGCTGATCATCAAGCTCAATTTTTGCACCGCACCCGTCGATCAGGCTATCGTAGCGGGCCACGTACGTTTCCCCGTCTCCGATGTAACGGAAAGTCGATCCGAACGGACCTTGATTATTGAAGCTGAGCGACAGCGTGCACAGCGCCCCTGACCCGGTCTTCATCTGTATCGACAGATCGAGCGCGACACCCAGTTCGGAATGGACAGGTCCTTGTAATGCGTGAGCGACCTGTACCTTTTCCCCCGTCTGATATTGAAACAGGTCAACAGTATGCGCCGCGTGATGCCACAGAAGATGGTCCGTCCAGGTGCGCTGTTGGCCTAACGCGTTCAAATTGCTACGTCGCAAGAAGTGAGTTTGTACGTCCAGTTGACGCAACACGAACGCACCTCGTTCAATCCTTTCGTGTAGCCACCTATGCCCTGAATTGAATCGTCGTGTGTGCGCGCACATTGCAACCAGTCCTGTGCGTTGCTGACTTTGCACAACGGCTTGCGCCCCCAACAACGAATCAGCGAGCGGAATCTCCACCAAGACATGCCTTCCAGATTCGAGACACAGCACGGCTTGGTCCGAATGCATGGGGGTGGGCGTACAGAGAATGACTGCTTCGACTTCCCGGAGCGAGAGCATTTCCGGGAGATCCGAACAAACATGTCCGATACCATAACGAGTCGCCAGATCCTCGATCCGGGGAGCTTCCTTTCCGGCAATCGAAACCACTTCGACGTTCTCGAGCATGGATAGTGCCTCCAGGTGCTGGATACCTATCGCACCGGCACCCATGAGCCCAATTCGCAATGGCTTAGTCACGCATTCTCCATTATCAGCATGCCGTATGCGGTGTTGGATGCTGGCACATGATAGAAGCGATGAATACGACGGACCGACGAATCGAGCGCCCCGCGCATGATCAGCCACATAATAATTTCCAACCCTTCCGAGCCCGCCTCGCGCAGGAGCTCCGTATGACTGATCCTGGCGAGTGATTGCGGATCGCTTTCCATTTTGTCGAGCCACATCTTGTCGTAATCTGCATTGATCAGACCCGCCCTCTCTCCTTGCAATTGATGTGACATCCCCCCTGTTCCGAAGATGGCGACCTTCAGATCGGGCTCGTACGCATCAATGGCTCGCCGCAAGGCCTGCCCAAGACGAAGACATCGCAGCGCTGTGGGCTGAGGATACTGAATCACGTTGACGCACAATGGAATGATTCTGCATGGCCAAGCCTCGGGTTGGCCAAACAGAAGCGAGAGAGGTACGGTTAGCCCGTGATCCACCGTCATCTCACTGACCATCGCAATATCAAACTCATCCTTCAACACAAGCGATTCGGCAAGATGCCACGCGAGTGCCGGATCGCCCTGGCAGACTGGCACCGGCCGTGGCCCATATCCCTCGTCATGCGGGCTGAACCGCTCACCCATGCCGATCGCGAAAGTCGGGGTCATGTCCAGAGCGAACCTCGATGCATGGTCGTTGTACACGACGATCGCAACATCCGGCTTCATCTTTTCGATCCATTTACGAGCTGGCTGCACTCCTTCGAAGAGCGGGCGCCAGTAGGGATCGTCGACCTTGCCGTGATCAATCGCAGCGCCGATGGACGGCACATGTGACGTCCCGACGCCGCCGATTATCCTAGCCATTACATTGCTCCTTTACGCTCCGGTTACCGGCAATTGGCCGACCGCCCGACACCATCATCGTGCGGAATTCGTCCACACTCATCGGTTTGGCAGACATGGCAGCGCCAACGTGCTGCATCGTCAGACCATCAAATATGGCCAGCTTGAACGTGTAGTAAATATTGCCGCCCAGCCTCAACATCTCCAGCCAATTGCGAGCAACAACCGCGTTGCGTTGCTCCACGCTCAAAGCAAACCTTGAGAGGTAAGCATCGGGGTTTTGACGAAAGGACTCGCGGTTGGCGGCAAGGTCCAATGACTTGCAAAACATGTTTAGCGCAAACCCCTTCCGGCACCGCTCCCCGTCAAACACGTAGGTGCCAGGAATATCGTCGTAATCGCGCTCGTGAATCGATTGCATCAGTCGCTCCAATAGAGGCGCATGGGGTTGTCGACGAGCAACTTGCGCTGAAGCTCGCTTGTCGGTGCGATCTGGGAGATGAAGTCGACCAGGATGCCGTCGTCTGGCATGTGATCCTTAAGGTTAGGATGTGGCCAGTCCGTCCCCCACAACACGCGATCAGGGAATGTTTCAACAAGACGTTTCGCGAACGGCACGACGTCCCGATACGGATTCGCCTGCCCTTTGACAGCCCGGGGCCCGGAAACGCTCAAGCGCTCCGGACAGCTCACCTTAGACCAGACGTTCTTGTGCTCACGCATGAACCGAACAAACAGTTCGAACTCTTTTCCATCGACGGGTTTCGTGACATCCGGGCGTCCCATGTGGTCGACCACTACAGTCGTCGGCAGACCGCTAAAGAAGCTCCATAGCTCGGGAAGATCGACGGACTCAAAGTACACAACGATATGCCAGCCTAACGCGGCCACTCGCCGAGCAATTTCCTGTAGTTCGTCTTTAGGCGTGAAATCAACAAGTCGCCGGACGAAATTGAATCTCACCCCGCGTATGCCGGCAGCATGCAGATCCTGCAACTCGTCATCGGAGATGCTCCGTCGCACTGATGCGACTCCGCGTGCACGTCCCTTCGAACTCAGGCAGGCATCAACCAAGGCGCGATTGTCTGTTCCGTGACACGTAGCCTGGACGATGATGTTCCGCGCGAAACCTAGCCGGTCACGCAGCGCGAACAACTGCTCCTTGCTTGCGTCACAGGGCGTGTACTTGCGCTCCGGCGCATAAGGAAACGTGTCACCGGGTCCAAAGACATGGCAGTGAGCATCGATCGCGCCATCAGGGAGCTGGAAGACGGGCACGGAAGGCTCCGGGCACCAGTCCAGCCAACCCGGACTCTTCTGGAATTCCATTTATGTATTCTCCGAATCGCGACTTCACGGGAATGAACCCTCGTACCGCAGTGGTCTCGTTTCGAGACAACCCGTCAATCGTCAACGTAGGTCAGGCCGGCTTCGGCTAAGGCTTCGCGCATGTTGTACATGTCCAACCCCAACACGCCGGAGGCAAGCTTTCTTCGCTTCTCCTCCTCATTCGCCACCCGTGCCGCTGCTCGGTCGGCCGTCTCGTGGACCACGCTTGCGGGCACTACCACCACGCCGTCATCGTCCCCAATCACGACATCACCCGGATTGACCAACGCTCCCGCACAGACGATTGGTACGTTCACGGAACCCACGGTCGCCTTGATGGTGCCTTTGGCGCTAACAGCGCGAGAAAATACGGGGAACTTCATCGCCGTCAGATCGAAAATATCTCGACAACCACCTTCGATAACCAGACCAACCGCGCCTCGTGCTCTGAAGCTGGTGGCGAGCAGATCGCCGAAGAAGCCATCTGTACAGTCCGCCGTTACAGTCGCGACCACGATGTCGCCCGGGCGAATCTGTTCTGCCGCAACGTGTAACATCCAGTTGTCGCCAGGATGCAGCAGCACCGTGACCGCTGTTCCGCAGACGTGCGCGCCGTCATAGATCGGACGCATGTAATTCTTCATCAGGCCGGTTCGACCCATGGCCTCATGCACGGTGGCCACACCGAATTCAGACAGACGCCGAACAGCGGATTCCTCGGCGCGAGCAATGTTTCGTTTAACCACGCCGATCTGACCTACTACCGGGTTGGTGCTCATAAGTTCAACTCCCTTTTCGCTTCAGTGCAGCGTCAAGCCTGGGATAGACGCGCCGCGCGTTGCGCTCGTAAATCTTGGTTCGGTCTTCGTTCGACAGCGTCTCTGCCGCGTCGATGTAACGACGCGTATCGTCAAATTGAAAGCCCGTTTCCGGATCTATACCTCGGACAGCACCAATCATTTCGCTTGCGAACAGGATGTTCTCAACGGGAATGACTTCGGTCAGGAGGTTGATTCCAGGTTGGTGATAGACACACGTATCGAAGAAAATATTGTTAAGCAGATGATCCTTAAGCGGAGGGAGCTTCAGCTCTTGCGCCAAACCGCGAAACCTGCCCCAGTGGTACGGCACGGCACCTCCACCGTGCGGAATGACAAACCGCAATGTCGGAAAGTCCTGAAACAACTTTGAAGTGAGGCATTGCATGAATGCCGTTGTGTCTGCATTCAGGTAGTGAGCACCCGTTGTATGGAAACAGGCATTACAACTGGTAGAGACATGCACCATTGCCGGTATGTCGTACTCAACCATTTTTTCGTACAACGGGTACCAGTGACGATCCGACAAAGGAGGAGACGTCCAATGTCCCCCGGAAGGATCAGGATTCAGATTGACTGCGACAAATCCATAGTCGTTTACACACCGCTCCAGTTCCGGAATACATGTCGCTGGGTCGACACCGGGCGATTGCGGGAGCATCGCTGCGCCGATGAAGTTGTCGGGGAACAACTGCGACACGCGATAACACAACTCGTTACAGATCGACGCCCACGTCGAACTGGTCTCGACGTTGCCAATGTGATGCGCCATGAAACTCGCACGCGGGGAGAAGATCGTTAAGTCGATTCCACGCTCCAGCATCTTTTTCAACTGGTTTCCGGAAATCGACTCGCGCAACTCATCGTCACTGATTTTCAGCTCATTGACGTGCGGGGCCTGAGCGGGGTCAGTCAGACCCGCGATTTGCCGCCCCCTCCACAACTCCAGGGCTTTCGGTGCGGTCGTATAGTGTCCGTGACAGTCAATAATCATCGCGTCTCCGCCAGTTCGAATGCTTTTTCCTTGACCATCACCTCGCCACGCATGATCAGTCGCGCCGTCCTCAGTAACGCAGCACGTTTAACGACGTGTGGATTTGTGGCATCGACTTCCAGTTCAACACTGAACTCCCCGGATGGATGTTCGATCGATACCTGCTTGACAACGCCACTTGATGTAGAGGCAAGGTCGTGCGCGACACTGCCATCAAGTACACAGGCAGTAGCGACAGTAACGGCCGCTAGCACACCGATAGCGTCATGGCAGACATGAGGAATAAAGCAGCGCGTCGATAATGCTCCGCCTGCGACAGGTCGCGAAACGAGGCACATCTTTGGGTAGTTCTTTGACGATGTGTCGCCAAGACCCATTGCTTCACTGCACCTACGTCGTAACGCTTCGAGCTCAGCCTTAAGCTCGATATCGGCATTGAGATCTGCAACCGACTCACGCCCGGTTCGGTCCAGCGCCTCTGCCGGCACCAGCACCATCGGCATTCCGTTATCGATGCAGGTCACGTCGAGCGTGCGTCCGTCGCCTAGATCAATGCGATCCCGGACCCGACCCGTGGGCAACATCGCCGAGCAGACGGAGCCGGCCGTATCGAGGAAATTGATACTCACCGGCGCCGCAGTTCCAGGGACGCCGTCGATTCGCGCAGAACCGTCGTATTCAGGACGTCCTTCCGGCGTGTCAACGGTGATGTCACAGGACATTCCAGTGTTCAGCGTCAGAACGCGCGCGGTCGTCTGCCTTCCTCGAGGTGCGAGCAATCCCACCTCAAGGGCAAACGGAACGACTGCGGCAAGCATGTTCCCGCAATTCGGGGTCGTATCTACCGTGTCCGCGTCTGGCTGCAACTGTGCGAATAGAAACTCGAGATCGATATCGGGGCGAGATCCCCGCCGGACGATACCGACCTTGCTGGTCAACGGATGAGCGCCGCCGAGTCCATCTATTTGCCTCGGGTCGGGCGACCCCATGACGTCGAGCAGCACGCGGTCCCGAGTGGACAGGTCGGTTGGCAGATCCTCCGCCCGGAAAAAGGGGCCTCGCGAGGTTCCGCCGCGCATAAACAGGCAGGGAATGGGGCGCTGCATGTGTCTCCTGAGGGGTCGTGTCATCTTCGATACCGTATTCTTTTACACTATCTGATAGTACACAATGTCATTTCGTGTATATTAGATATGCCACAATTGCATCTCAGGAGACGGCCATGGAACTTCGTCAACTTGAATATTTCGTCCACGTTGCCGAATTGGGCAGCTTCACGAGGGCAGCGAACCTGCTTTCGATCGCGCAACCCGTCTTGAGTCGTCAGGTGCGTGCGCTTGAGTTGGAGTTTCGGCAGGTGCTTCTTGAAAGAAACGGGCGCGGAGTCACGCTTACGGAACCCGGAAGGCGGCTACTTGAACATAGCCGGAGCATCCTTTCGCAGGTCCAACGCGTCCATTCAGACATGGAAGACGAACGCGGAGAGGCGACAGGAAGGCTCGTGGTAGCCTTGCCGCCGAGCGTAAGTTCCGTGTTGTCTGCGCCTTTAGTTCGGAGATTTCGCGAATGTTTCCCGAAGGCGACGCTTTGTATCCTTGAGGGCCTCTCAGCGTACGCGCTGGAATGGTTAACCATGGGGCGCGCGGACTGCGCTATCGTCTACACAAATTCGACTTCCCCGAGCGTCGAGCTGTCCCCGGTATTGAGTGAGCAGTTGTACCTGGTCTCGTCCCGCTCGGCGCCTCTCTCATCAGAAGATTTGCTGGCGGGGAAACCCGTCAGCCTTGCGGAAGTGGCTCAAAAACAGCTTGTCATGCCGAGCCGTCCACATTCGATTCGCCTTCTGCTGGAGGCTGCAATGGCTCAGGCATCGTTAAAGCCCTGCATTGCGTTGGAGATCGAAAGCATTCCCGCCATTCTCAATCTCGTGCATGACGAAGAGCTTCATGCAGTGCTTTCGCTGAAGGCCGTGCACTCAGATGGGCAACAACAAGAGTTCCTTGTGCGCCCTATCGAAGATCCTCCGCTTCACATAACGCTATGGATTGCGACGTCGGCGCAGCGCCCACGAGGCCCCCTGCTCGAACTGGCCATACCGGTTCTTCGTCAGTTGCTGTGTGACCTGTGGCGGACGCGGCTTTGACATCGGTCGCCCGCTGAAGGGCGTCATCCCCGGCCACATCCATCGTGAGTGGCTGGCGACGGCCGCTCGGAAGATCTGACGCGTGAGGGATGATTACGCAATGACCCGGTTCGCCAATCGGATGTTGCAGTTGGAAGATGCAACGCCTATCTCAACAGCCGCGTAAATTAGTCCACTGGCGATTTGCCAGAAAACGCTTATCGCGTCTTCTGGCGTTTAGAAACGGCTTTCTAAACCTTTAGAACTTATGACGGATACCGACGACCGCCGCAACCTGGTTTGACGTTGACGACGGCGAGAAGGGCGTCATCCCCGGCCACATCCATCGTGAGTGGCTGGCGACGGCCGCTCGGAAGATCTGACGCGTGAGGGATGATTACGCAATGACCCGGTTCGCCAATCGGATGTTGCAGTTGGAAGATGCAACGCCTATCTCAACAGCCGCGTAAATTAGTCCACTGGCGATTTGCCAGAAAACGCTTATCGCGTCTTCTGGCGTTTAGAAACGGCTTTCTAAACCTTTAGAACTTATGACGGATACCGACGACCGCCGCAACCTGGTTTGACGTTGACGACGGCGACAACTGGTTGATGTTTGCGACAGCTGCGTGTTGCGTCGAGTCTGTTCCGCTCGCGTGTTGGTAGACGCCATCGACGTACACATCAGTGCGCTTCGACAGAAAGTAGTCGGCGCCCAACATAGCCTGGTGGTACTTAGCGTCACTCAAGCCATAGCCTTTCGTATAGTCATAGGCCGCGCCGAGAAGCAGTGACGGAGTCAGCTGATACTTAAAGTTGAGTTCGGCATTGTGAAATTTGCCCGAACCTCCCTTGTAGCCGACCGGGTTCAGTCCCGCGCCCGACTCGGTGCCGACATCCTTATATTGCGTGTTGCTATACGTTGCCCCGATAGTTGCAGCGCCAAACGTGTATGCGCCCGCGACAGCAATTACCTCCAGCGTGTGCGCCGACGCAAAGCCCGATATCACACGGCTGCTCGGGAAGTTTGAGGCAGAAGGGGTGGTCGTGGTGCTGCGCGAATTGGCGTTGTTTCCCCAGAACGAATAGTTCGGATCCTTCACGTTCAGGTAGCCAGCACCCAACTGCAGCGGGCCGTTGGCATAGCCTGCTCCGACCGACCAGATCTGGTTGCGGTTGAACTGGCCCGCATTACCACCGAGACTGTACAGACCTCCGAACGTGAAGCCTGCATAGTTCGCGCTCGTGAACTTGATCGCGTTGTTCACACGGTTCGTGTTGTTCATGTTGTCAAGATCGGCCGGGTGCGCGGCGAAGTACGATCCCCACTGGCTGCCAACTTCAAGCGGACCGGTGTAGTCGACTACGGAGTCGTACTGACGTCCCAGCGTGACTGTGCCAAACTGGGAAGACGAAAGACCGACATACGCTTGACGACCAAACATGTCGCCGCCTTGCCCCAACGTGCCGTTGAACACGTTGAAGCCATTTTCCAATACGAACAGAGCCGTCAGACCACTGCCCAAGTCTTCCTTGCCGCGCAACCCCCAACGACTACCCTGAAGGTTGCCGCTGCTGGTAAAGAAATTATGTTGCCCGCCTACGTTGTTGGTATAAGCGATACCGGCATCGACTACACCGTATAACGTCACACTGCTCTGCGCATGTGCGCCAGTAAAGACGCCCAAAGCAGCCAGAGCGAGAAGCGACTTTTTCATTCCAAAGATCTCCAGAGGTGGGTTTGAATTTTGATACCGAATCTTGAAGTTATGTGAGGGGCGCCGATTCCGTATGGCGGCGTCTTTGCTAAATCAATCAAGACGACAACGTCAGTGACGAAAATTATTTTTTACCCGTCAATTAGTAGTACTAGTTTATATAGTTTTATTGTTTTTTCACCGTTCCTATAAATATTAATCGGTCTCCTTCTGCAGGGTCAGTGCTTCAGCGCGCAGCGCACGAAGACTCAGACACCCACTAACCAAACATGTTGTAACGAAAAACACATTCACACCCATCTAGGGTCGACGGTGGAGCATGTGTACAGTCAATCGAGGTCCGAACAGCCCAGTTGCATCACGTAAAACTAGTCTGGTAGGCGCCGCGCACGGAATGCATAGTAAATCTGCACTGCCGAGGAAACTCCCAGCAGGGCAAGGCTTACAGCGCGGAGAAACTCAGTGCTTGTGGATCGTTCACTCCCATGCGTGAGCACCCATCCCGCCAAAGCCGGTCCGAGGGAAATGCCCCCGACGGCGACGATGTAATAAACGCCGTTCATCTGTCCGGTCGTATCGAGCTTTGACATCACGCCCAGGATCATCGGATTGATGACCCAGTAGGCAAACGCGAACAGCAATACTGAGGTTACAAAAATGAACAACGATTGGGGAACCGCAAGCTGCATCACAACGGAAAGACAAAGCGCAATGAAAAACAGCGTAATAATAGGAGCAGATGCCTTCCGATCTCCGGCGAAAACCGCCGTTCCGGATCCCACTGCACTGGCGATAGCAGCCCAGCCAAGAAGGGACGACATTTGAGTATGGCCAATTGCAGCAGTCTCGCCGAGGACCGAGATGAAGGGCCAAAAAGTTCCGACGCCGAGATAAAACACGCCGAAAGTGATCGCAAGAATCAATTTCTCACCCAACCCTAGCGCGTGCGGCGTGCTGGTCGAGATTGCCTTCTTTTTCTCGACCTTCGCGTTGCTTTCCGGTACCCATCCAATCAGCACCAACGCAAGCGGGACGGTCCCTGCAAGAATGACAAAGATCGAATTCGCTCCGCACAATCGATCAATGAACGGCATCGCGAAGGCGGCGGCGGCTCCGTAAAGCTGTGTGCTTGTTGAGTAGAGCGCAGCGGTCTTCCCAGGACGGCCCGACAACGCGATAAGGATCCCAAGACGCCCAAGACCAAAGCCCGCACCGAAGCCGGACAGGCAACGTAACGCGTAAAGCATCGTCCCCGGATCACTCTTGAACGAAATACTGACCAGATTGGCAACCATCATCAGGGCGAGAGCGCCGAACAGATAGCCTCTACGTCGCAGAGCAAACGGAAATGCCGTCGCCACAATGCTACCGGCGCTTGTCGAAATCATCTCGACCGTCAAGAGGTAGCCTGATGTTGCCTTGTCAAAGCCAACCGACTGCACGAAGGCCTGGATAATCAACGGCTTAAGGGATGAGGTCGCATGGCCAGCGATGCCGACCAGCACAATCGCCAATATCGGCAACGCTGCGACGATGCCCGCACGCGACCACCCACGTTCGACCGGAGGGTCAACTAGGGCAGACTCGATTTTTTGATGATTGCTTGCTGCAGGGTCGCTCATTTCAAATGTCTCCTCATCTGTGATCGACTAATTAAACCGTTGCAGATCCGTCTGGTCCAGCTTCCCAGACCCCGCGGGTGCGAGTTCCTGACGGCAACCATGTATCCCGAACGGACTTCCTGAGAAGCACATGCCAAGACATGGGTTGATTGAAAAACTATGTCACACCTCAGTGGAATAGATCGCATGCAATTACGACGAGAATGGGCGGAAGACTTATCGATATCTCCGGCAAAATAATCAGTCTACCTGTCCATTGTGTGATCAGTCTGCCTGTATATATGCGAAGCGTATGTAAGGGAATCTACTTAGGCACTGAGTCACCGTGACCCGAACCGATGCGTGACTGAAAGATTCGACGACCGGATGGATGAACGCGCGCGGTGCGCAATCGTCGTATAAGGTCGGAACACCGCTGGCGATGCAGCCTGGCACCCGCGCCGCATACGCTCTTGTTCGGGCCGTCACAAGGCAAACCGCCAGTTCCTTCGCCTTATGCTACGGACATCTCCGGTTGAACATCGTTGTCGCATCGTGAGCCAATTTCTCCGCTTCGATCCATACTAGAAACATTCATGGTCGGGCGCCGTGGGCCCGGAGGAAACACGCACCACGACCCGTCATCGTGCCTGAAGAAGACGAAGGCAAAAGTCCCTGATGCCCGTATTGCTTTGATGCAGACGTACCGCCACGGCTTGCTTCGGGTATGGCTGAAATGCGTCACGCGTGCGCACGCGGCTGACTCGGCGCCCAGCCACTTTTCGACTAACGATCGCAGAGAGGTGTCACGAAAGTTCATCATTCGTCTCCATGCCGGATTGCGTATTTCCAACACCGTTGGCCGCATCCCGCGATTCGAAGGGCAGGCCCTTTGCCCGTCAATCCGACGGATGAGTGGCTGTGTGGTACAGACAGGTGACCACCACCCATTTAATCAGTCTGCCTGCTCACTTATAGTCAGTCTGACTGTATAAATTCGGCGCGTATGTAAGGGAATTCACCAGGTTGGCTTTCCCATCTTTCACCATCGGTTTTGCAGCACTTTGCGAAAATCTGACATGCCCACGACTCGCGCGCCTGACCACGCAACATATCGCCTACACAGGGTGCGTTGGATCTTGTCTTGCCGCTCCAGTACTGGACTGACGGAAACGGATGCAGTTAGGCGTGGGAATACCGGCTTGACCTGCAGCTGATGGCTCTATCACTTGACCATGCGCGCTCAGAGCGCGGTGACAGGGAGCTAATTGACCCGGTACGAAATGAAGGTCATCCAGCGACGCTTCAACGATTGGACCGTGGGGCCAAGGCCGGTCGCCGGTGGGCACTTCCGGGACAAAGTGGTCTATCGAACTGTTGCTGAGCTGTGTGAGCAACACGACGCTCGCCGGATGCGTTGTTCTATCTACAGGACACCCCACTCTTCTACCAATACATCCGGTGTGCTCGTTACGTCCCACCCGGCGGGGAAGACAAACCGCGACTCCGGCCACGGCATGGCCGGCCGAACCGTCTTTCCGCTTAGCGCTGCAAGACGCTCTCAATGTCATCAGTCAGCGTCATCGTCGCTTGTCCCGAGAGGATTTTGTCAATGAGGAGGGCATGCGCCTGTTCGTCGGGATCAGTGCATGCGTCGGTCACTACGACGAGATCATAGTCAAGATCAAAAGCCTGCCTCACTGTGGAGAGTACTACGCCACCAGTTGTGATACCGGCGACGATGAGCGTTTCAATGCCTCGGGCGCGCAGCAGCAAGTCAAGATCAGTACCGTTAAACGCGCCGATCCGGTGCTTGACGACGACCGGTTCGTTATCGCGCGGCGTCAGGCTCGGATGAATTTTCATGCCCTCGCTGCCCGGAACAACTACGCCGTTGTCTTTCAAGTAGGAGAACAGCTTGTTGCGCGGACTGATCTCCGGGTATCCCGGGCGAAAGTCGACGGTGACGTGGATCGTCAGCATGTTGCTCGCGCGCGCCGCGTCAAGCAGCTTCGCCGCACCGCTGACCACTTCAGCGGCGGCCGTGGGTGTCAGGAAATTGTTCAGGACGAATCCCTGAAAATCCATCAGCAGCAGCGCAGATGTCGTGGGGTTAATGCTTAGCGATTGGGTCATGTAGAACTCGGTTAGTTAAACAAGAAATACTGCGCTAGTCACGCCTGGAAAAGCCGATCGTTTTCCAGTTCCATACCGCGCCGACCAGCAGCACGAAGCAGGTTCCAAGAAACACCGCTCTGATTCCGATCTGGCCTCCGATGAACCCTCCAATCAATGGACCAGCCACCTGACCAGCAAACTGTGCGGACAGTGAATAGCCCATGACGGTCCCAACCAGATTGTCGGGGACATTGTGTCGAATCACAGCGGTGATGCATGGCAGGAGCCCGCCCAGAGCCAGCCCCATCAGGAAACGGAGTAAGACGAGCTCCCACTCCTTGGTCACGAATGCCTGAGGTATGAGCAACAGGCCTGCGGTCGTGAGAGCCATGATGATCACAGTTGAATGTCCAACGCGGTCGGCGATCTTGCCCAGCTGCGAGGCCGAGACAATGCTTCCTAGCGCCGCGGCCGCCATAACGAAGCCAGCAACGGCAGTGACGTGGGCGCTGTTTGGACCGCTCACGGAGGTCACACCGTCGGCATTATTGACAAGCGTGGCGACATAGACGGTGATGATCGGCTCAATCGACATGTTCGCGACCATCAAAAGAAGACCAGTGGCCAGCATGATCACTACAACTCCCTTATTCGGTAGTTGCGACCATCCTTTTTCGCCTGAATTTCTGGTGGCCTCCGACCTAAGTGGTGCCTCGCGAACAAAAAATGCCGTGGCAACGAAGGCGATAAAGATCAGCCCACCCGCAGCCCAAAAAGTTGCCCTGATCCCAATTAACGATGGAAGTGCTCCCCCTGCCAATGGCCCGAGCAGATTACCAGCCATCACGCCAGACGCGAGTAGCCCGAGAGCCCAAGCAAGGCGGTCCCTTGGTGTCTGAACGGCAATAAGGATGGTTGCGCCAGACGAGTAGCCACCGGCAATCCCCGCCAGCAATCGCAACCCCACGAACTGCCATATGTTGGTGGACAGCCCCATCAGGGGCATTGTCAGTGCCATTCCGAAACTCGCACGAACCAACATCGGTTTGCGTCCGAAACGATCTCCAAGGTATCCCCAGAGCGGAGCAATAAGCCCGGCAGCCAGAAAATTGGCACCATATGCAATTCCCGCCCATTGCACGACTGCCTTATGACCTCGGACTCCCAGTTGTTCGACGTAGATCGGAAGGAACGGCAGGATCAGCGTCATCGCGAAAACGGTCGAGAATGAGCCAAAAAGACAGATGGCAAGATTGCGTTGCCAGTAGTCGTGACCGTGCAATTCCATACCCAACCTTCGCAAGAATTACGTAGCTTCGTATACTAACTTGGTATACCATTTTGGTACAGCGTATTTGAAGATGATATTGGGAGACATAAACGTGATGACTCAGAGCCAGCTGGTCGAAGATCGGCTTCGGAGAATGATCCTGGACATGGACCTTGGTCCCGGAGAGCGGCTAACCGAACGATCCCTTGAGGAACTACTACAGACCTCACGCACGTCTGTGCGAACAGCGTTATTCCGGCTAGAAGCGGAGGGACTTGTAAGCCGCAACGGCAGGGCGTGGCTCGTCCCCCCTATCGATCTTGAGGAAGTTAGACAGCTGTTTGACTATCGTGAGATTCTCGAAGTCGCTGCGATCCAGCTCGGCGGGCCCGCAGCTACCCCCTCGGAGCTCGCTGAAATGCACACGATCCTCAACTCAATAGATATGAATTCCACGCCCGAGCAGCGCGCTGAGGCGTCGCGCCAATTCCATCTCAAGATAGGCGGGCTGGCTAAAAATGAATTCGTGACGCGAAGTATTGCGGATTGCATGAACCGCTTACTTCGCGTTCGCTGGATTGAGATCGACAATGCTGACGCCGGATGGACGGAACACCGAGCTGTCCTGCAAGCTCTGCAAGACGGGAATGTGGGCCATGCGATCGCATTGACCAAGAACCACATAGGCGCCGCACGAGAGCGGTTAACGTCGGCACTCACTGCGCGACCGCGAACCTTGCGCGCGCGCGGAATAGTTGTTTCATGATTGGACGACGGTCTTATTGGGCAGCAGCGTTGTCTCGCCTGCATCTGTACCGCCGAGCCGCGCTGCGTGCCCCCTTCATCGGGAAAACCGCCGAAAATGGGGCTCAAACTCAACTGGCGAATATTACTGACCGACTACGAGACCCGGTTCTGAGAAATGTGCAGATGTAAAATCGGCTCGTGGATACCCACGATTCCGCAACAGCTAATTCAAGCCTGCTGGAGTCGCGAAATCATGTGGTACATTGGCAACAAAGAGTGCAATGTACACAAATGACCGTACCTATCGCGTAGAGATTTCTCTTATATGAACGTTGATCGAAATCCCGTTGCGGAACTGACGTCGGTCTCGGAGCTCGCATTCGAGCTTCGGGAGACCTTGGGAAGAGGTGCAAGACTGATCCGGGTCGAGTCTGGTCCCCCACTGTCGCAACTTACGGTGTTAGGCCATCTGCAACGGAAAGGTGCAATGAGTACGAACGATCTTGCCGCAGCAGAACGCGTCCGTCCTCAATCAATGTCACTGACCGTCCAAGCGCTGGAGAAGGCCGGTCTGGTCGGCCGCAAACCGCATCCCACTGACGGTCGAGCCACCCTCGTCCAGTTGACGCGTAAAGGCACTAAAACCTTGGAGAGCATTTTTGCGACCCGAGAAGATTGGTTGACGTCCGTAATCGTCGAACAGCTGACGGACGACGAACGTCAGGAACTACATCGAGGATTGGCCCTCATTCAGAGAATCATCCACAACCGGGAATAGTTGGCCGACACAGCTTTTTGCAGCGATCCCTCACCGCGTCGGCCTACTCACCATCAACAACCTACGCCGGTGCAGCGAAACGGGATTGCGGTAAGCGTAGCCGGAAAATAATCAGAGCCAGCGAGGCGCCCCAGAGGGATATCCGCTTATCCTCAACGAAGCACAGCCATGATGCTTTCAGCGTCACTAACCTGGAATTCACCGGGTGCCTCGACATTCAAAGTCGCGACCACGCCATCGTCCACTACCATCGCATAGCGATGGGAACGAATCCCCATGCCACGCGCTGTCAGGTCCTGCTCCAGTCCAAGCGCATGACTGAAGTGAGCGCTGCCGTCTGCGATCATTTTTATTTTGCCCGCGGTTGCCTGCTGACGTCCCCACGCGTTCATGACAAAGGCGTCGTTGACAGAGACACACCAGATTTCGTCAACGCCCACTGCGAACAAATCCGCGGCTGCGTCGATGTACCCTGGCAGGTGTCTGGCAGAGCACGTAGGAGTAAATGCGCCGGGTAATCCGAATATCACCACGCGCTTGCCCGCTGCCCGTTTGCGCACGGAGAACGCACTCGGTCCGACTGCACAGCCTTCCGTCGCTTCGTCGATGAACTCGAAGAGACGCACATCTGGTAACGTGTCACCTACTTTGATCATGCCGTGTCCTTGTTAAGTGCTCTTTGCATCCCACTTCGCGCATTCTTTGCACGAGAACGATTGCAATTCCATTTGCCTGGATCTACCGCGGTTCAAACTTGCGAAGGCATCGATGTAGAGAATACGGCCGGCCTGTATAACCAGCGAACGACTCCGGGACCTCCGATACATAGACCGCGCCCTTGGAGTCGACTGCTACCGCGTGCGGAGCAGGAAATTCCAACCCAGGGCAGTGCAGTTGGCCGATGATGGAGCCCTCCGACGAACGTATCGTCACTCGACCGGGCAGTTCTTGCGCCGCCCGGCCAAGCCGCCAGGACTTGATATCGGCAGGACCACGTGGCAACTCAGTCACGTATGCGTTCCCGTGCCGATCGAATGCTACATCCGTAGGTCGCTGAACATTGTTCCATACATCCAGCAGTTCGCCGTCGCACGAGAATATCTGGATGCGGTCGTTCTCCCGGTCACACACCAGCACGCGACCTTCAGCGTCGACCGTGACACTGTGTGGAATGACGAAGCAGCCGTCACCAGCCCCTGGACCGCCCCAGGAAAGTATCAACTGACGATCCGCGGAAAAACGGTGCACGCGACAATTACGGTATCCGTCGCTGACAAACAGTTCTCCATTCCGCCACGGTGCGACCTTGGTAGGCCGGTTGAACGGTGGACCCCCGACCATGCCGTCGTACGCGATCTCGGCGCTCGAAGCCTTCGCGTCATATCCCGTATCCGACGGCGTACCCGTACCGATTGTGTCCAAAAGACGCCCAGTCCTGTCGAACACGAAGACCTGGTGGCCCCCATCATCAGCGACATAGACTGTGTCATCCTCACCAATCGAGATGAGGTGAGGACGCGGGGAAAAGCACCCGCCTCCCCACCGGTTCAACACGGCCCCATCTGGACTCATCACCGTGACAGCGTCAGCGCCGCGACGGAGAACATACACCCGATCCTGCGAATCAACAGCAACGCCGGTGACGTCACGCTCCCACGTATCTTCGCCCCAACCGGCGACTTCCTCGAAGCTCATCGTGAACCTCACTTTGCCCTTGTACGGACCCAGTGCGGAACGAGCGATGGCCGCTGATCTGATGCACCATCGAGAAGCGCCGACACAGGTTCTTCGTCGATGAACCAGTCGGAGAAATCATACGACTGCCAGGCGGCATCGCCAGCATCGAACGACGAAATCTCAAGCGGATTGCCGCTAGGATCTGAGAAATAGATGGAAGAGATGAAGCGGTGTTTATTGTTCGCACCTCTTCGTTCGGACACTTCAGACACCGCAACACCTTGCGACATCAGGTGCTCGCGGAACCACACGACCTCAGCATGCGAGGCTACATCGAACGAAAGGTGATCCAGCTTCTGGGGTTCCACCGGCCGGCTCCACTGCGCCTTGCTTTCTGCCGGCCAAAGCACCGAACTTACAGGAGCAGGCGGTCGCTCAGTAACCGTGGGTGCCTCGTACAGTGAAAACAGCTCACCATTACCCATCTCGAAGAATACCTGTCGAACCGTGATATCTACGGCGATGGGAGACGTCTCGACCTGGTCCTGAGCAGCCGACCCGCTCGAATGATGTGCTGATGAACGCAGACCCTTTGCGGTAGTGGCGAAGCGCTGGGTCCGTACCACACGCATACCGAGCACGTCCCTGTAGAACCGCACGCCCTCATTCATGTCACGGGTAAACATGACAAGGTGGTTAATCCCTAAGATCCGTCCGGATGCCGCACCCGATTCTTGCAGGATTCGACGGTGACTGGGCAGTTCGTCGGTATCGGACGATCCGCCTTGCTGAGTCAACATTGCCATTATTGATACTCCTAATATCCGTTTGATTTCACCGTTGCGACGCTCTGCCCTGGTGTTTGTCATCTGTTGACATAACGGACGCAAAACGCGAGGCCAGGGTGCACAATCGCCTTCTGTCCGCTACCAACTTATTCCGCTAGGCATCGAGGACGAGGCGCGACGAGCACGACCTTGAGACACAAACCATGATTTTCTGCCCTGCTGCGCGCTCTTTTTGACTGAGCACCGAGTCGCGATGGTCGGGTATTCCCTCAAGAACTCGCGTCTCGCACGATCCGCACACACCCTCCTGGCAGGACGAATCAATGTCAACGCCGTGTTCCTCTGCGAGCTCCAGGATGGAGCGATCCGGCGGAACCGTTAAGACGAGCTTCGACCGCGCGAACTCGACTTCAAACGCGCCATTCGCCTCGATAGAGCCATCGTCACGGGGCGAAAACCGTTCATAGTGAACTCTTTCGGCCGACCATGACGCGCAGATGTCGTCAATCGAAGAAAGCATCGGTTCAGGGCCGCAGCAATAGAGGACGGTTTCCGAGTCAGCCTCGTTGATCAAGGCAGCGAGGTCGAGCTGGCCCTTGAGTTCGCTCTCGTGAAGCGAAACCTTGTCGCCGCCTAGTGCGCGTACCTCATCGATAAATGCCATCGACTCGGCTATTCGCCCGCAGTAGACAAGGCGCCAGTCTGCACCGGCTGCGGAAACCTCTGCGATCATCGGAAGGATCGGCGTGATGCCGATTCCGCCCGCGACGAACAGATAACGCTTAGCCCGAACGAGCGGGAAATTGTTACGCGGCGCAGATACACGAATCGTATCGCCTTCCGCAAGGACTTCATGGATATGAGCTGAGCCGCCTCGACCGTCCACCGCACGCCGTACGGCAACCTGCCAGTGACGCCGATCGGCGGTTTTGCCACACAAAGAGTACTGCCGCACATAATCCACACCATTCGAAGCGAAGTGGACGTCGATATGCGCTCCAGGTTCCCACGTTGGAAGTTGCAACCCATCCTTACGGGCGAAAGTGAGACGAACGACCCCCGTCGCCACCGCTTCTTTCCTGGCGATCACAAGTTCGAAGTCGCGTTCAGACATAGCCATTCCTTGATAAACAAGCGAGCCACTGCTGTTAACCCACGTGGCCCGCTTCACCACGAGTTTGCAAGTCGAGGTTGATCTAATTAGATTTCGAGCACGACCGCATCACCTTCGACGGAAATCGGAACCGTCTCGACACCTGCTTTCAGCCGCTCGAGTTCCTCGGGCGATTCGATCGTCACCGGGTAGCTACGCACTTTCTGCTTCGACTTGAAAATCGTCCGTCCAGTCTTGATTTCGAACTCCCAATGATGCCAGGGACAAGACACGATCTCACCATCACGCACCCAGTGCATTTCCGGCATGCCATCCGTCCGCAACGCTGCTGTCGACGTCCCGCGAACATGGCCTTTGCAAAGCGGGCCGCCCATGTGCGGACAAGTGTTCTTCAGCGCGTAAAACTCGCCATTGATGTTGAATACGCCGATCCCGCTCTTTACCTTTTCCGGATAGACGATCGTTGAAGAGCCGGGCGGAAGATCGTCGGCTGCACCCACTACGTATCGCATTTTCTGTCTCCTGTTCAGTCCTGGCCGGTCACGAGCTCAACTCGGCCGATACTCGCGACGCGATACGCGGATAAAATTCCACCGCGTTATCGGCAAAACAACGAGCGCGGTCTTTCTCCGACCACGTGGGGAACACGTCCTCTGCTTTTGCACCATCCCAATAGGGATGACGGCTGCCGTAGACGACGAGCGAAGAATTGTCACCGCCAATCGTCCCTGTTGCTGCCTTGCTGTGCGGCGAGATTTCGTCATCCGCCTGAGTCACGAAGCGAACATGGCGGGCCAGGTATGTCGTCGGATCATCGCTCACCCACGGCACCTCCATCCGATCGGATTGCCAATCCTTGTCCGTCCGGATTGCCAGCGAACGCGCCGCATGCACGCTAAGGTCGCCGAACACGACACGAAGCTCCGGCAAGCGCTCGAAGACGCCGGCGATAATGAAACTGGTCAGTTGCACAATCGACGCCATCGGGCGAAGCGCATGATCTTCCGCAAAGAAGCTCGGGAAACCGACCTGCGACGGCGGCGGCTCGATCAGTGTGGAAAAATCATCGTGGACATAAACTACGAGGCCGCGCTCAGCCGCCGCGCGCCAGATCGGGAAGAAGCGCTGTTCGCCAAAGGTCGCAAGCGAGCGCGCGGGCACGACCAGCTGCACGAACCGATCGTCATCAGCCCAGCGGTCGATCTCACGCAGCGCCGTATCGGTATCGTTCATCGCCAGGCGGATGGATCCAAGGAAACGACCTTCAGATTCCGAAGACTCCAGCCACTTTTTGAAAAGCAGGGTATTTGCGGCGCGCGCAACAGCAGCAGCCTGTTGCGGGTTCGGCCAATATCCGCGCGTGGTCGGGCTCAGCACGGCATAATCGACGTCGGTGCTACGAAGGTAGGCCTCGACGGCTGCAGGGCTCATTGCCTGTTCCGGGGTCACAGACAACTGATCGAAAGGAGAGCGGTACTTCTCGCCGAAGAGGGGAGGCAGCTTCAGGAAGTTCCAGGGCGAACCGATTGCCTTATTGAACTCGACGCTCCCCAGGACAGGGTGGATAGCGCAATCGATTTTCATCGTGCACCTCCTGCCAGATCGAAGCGGTCGACCGGCCTTGTTTTCGGCAAGTCGTAAATCACTCGTGCGTTCTCGTACATGATTCGGGTCTTCATTTCTGCGTCGAGCGAACGGGGAAGCGCCTTGCTCGGCGGGTCGTAGTCATAGTGCGGATAATCACTCGAGAACATCACCAGTTCGCGGGCATTTGCTTCTTCGTAAAGTGTTGCGATCTTGTGCGGATCCGTATTCTCTTCAATCGGCTGGGTTGCGAACCGGATGTGGTCGCGTACATACTGATGGGGCGTCTTCTTCAGCCCGAGTTCCTGACCGGTTCTTTTCCAATGACGCTCAAGCCGATCGATGAACGGCTGGTACCACAGGAAACCGCCTTCAATGAACAGCACCTTCATCTCGGGATGGCGGTCAAAAACACCATTGCAAATCCAGCTGGCCAAGTGCGCTCCGTATGCCATCGGAGCAATGAGGGAGTGGTACTCGACGAAGTATTGGAGAGGGCCCGTCGAGGTCCATCCCAGCGGCTGTGTAGCACCACCGCGGAAGTGCATGGCAATGGGAAGATTGTGCCGAGCGGCAGCTTCCCAGATCGGGTCATAGATCGGGTGACCGAATGGCCGGGGGCCATAGTGGCCAATTACCACCTGCCGAAATCCGGGATGTTCGCCCCATTTATCGATCTCTTTTGCGGCCGCCATCGGATCATCGATACCGATGGAGATGGAGCCAACATAGCGATTCTCAGCGTTGTACTTGGACAGCCACGTGTCAGCCAACCACGCGTTCACCGCGCTGGCCAGCGCCGTGTCGAGTCTCGGATCGACCGTGAATCCGCGAAAGCTCCAAGGCAACAAGATCGCGTA
This sequence comes from Paraburkholderia phymatum STM815, assembly GCF_000020045.1. Classification (GTDB taxonomy): domain Bacteria; phylum Pseudomonadota; class Gammaproteobacteria; order Burkholderiales; family Burkholderiaceae; genus Paraburkholderia; species Paraburkholderia phymatum. Next base: position 136,679 of record NC_010623.1, read on the forward strand.
GTCAGTCGGATCGTCGACGAACATTTGCTGCCCGACCATGTCCGGATCCGAACCGATGTCACCGACCTTTGGATAGGCATCCTTACGCCCTCCACCCTCAAGCGTTCGATACGTCGGGCGGCTGAAAGGCACACTGGCGATAAGATTTGGGACATCCCGCCACGGCGCCTCCAGGTAAGGAATAAGTTCTTCGAACGAGCGCGGTTCGACATGGACATCCGTATCGATCACCTTGATATCAACGTGTTCGAGTTGGTTGTCCCTCACTTCCGGTCGTTCAAGTGTTGCAGTCGTCATATTGTGTCTCCCGACAATGTGGGGTCGTCGTCACGATGTTTGCTTGCGACGATGTGCGTGTCGTCGTGATATTCAGTCTGCCTGTATATTTTCCGAGTGTCAACTTTCAGGTACCAGGCGCAACCCTTGCCCAACGCGCCTTTGCGTGTTTCGCTCGATCAAGTCGGACCACGACAACGGCAAACTTTCATCGCAATCAAGCGCTGACAGTGACTAAAATCGAAGTCGCCTGAAACCCGCCATGCCCTGTGCCTACTTGTTCCCCGGTCATCTAGATGCACTGTCTTCCGCGTTCCGTGCCTTCCTCCCTATGCGACGGAAGTGGCACGCGGTTGAAAAAATTAGGTAGATTCCCTTAGATACATCTGGATTATATGCAGGCAGACTGATGATGTTTGTACAGGTTGACTGATAACGCTTGCGATGCTTTTTTGAACAAAAGCAGACATCGAGCGACGATGCTTCTGTCGATGAGCATGAAGAAGGCATCGTTTGATAATTGCCTGCAAACATCGAAGGGCGCTATCACTGGCGCCGGAAACGCTTGTGCTCGAATCGCAACACAACAAGTGCGGGGTGAGCCACGCGGAGTGCTACTGATTTTCATATCCAGTTCGCGTGAATAAACACATGGCGACGCGATGTCTCACTTGTAAAGTGCAGGGACCCGCGCATAGGAAAATATCAGCCCTCGTTCCGCGGATGAGAGGACACCCCGCTCCAGCGACCTTCCCGCCCTCCTGGCTAGCCGTAATCGTCCGCCGGCGCCGCGCTCACTTACGGGCCTTGCCAAGAGATTCCGAACCGGCCAGCTGAGCTGACGGGCGATGCCCTGGTCCCTCAATCGGCCCGCAAAGTTCGCCCTTATAAATTGCATGCTTCGGCAGGGGAAAGCGAGGAAAATCATGCGAACGGGAAAAAGGCCTTGGCACGGTCACATCGCCGGACCAAGGCAAATCCCTCACAAACATGAACCTGCGAATCCGCAATAAAAAGGAGAAACGTTCGAATTTAGCTTCCGGCCTATATACCGCCGATGCATAGATACTTGGTTTCCAGATATTCATCCAGGCCGTAATGCGAACCCTCTCTACCCAGGCCAGACTGCTTTATCCCACCAAACGGCGCGACCTCGTTGGAAATCAAGCCTGTATTGACACCTACCATGCCATATTCAAGCGCTTCCGCCACCCGCCAGATCCGTCCGATGTCGCGGCTGTAGAAGTACGCTGCCAATCCAAACTCCGTGTTGTTCGCGAGATACACCACCTCCTCATCGGAATGGAAGCGAAATACGGGAGCGAGCGGACCAAAGGTCTCTTCACGAGCGACCTTCATAGCGGGCGTCGCGTCGGCAATGATGGTGGGCTCGAAGAAGCTGTGCCCGAGAGCGTGGCGCTTTCCCCCACTCACGATTCGGCCGCCATGTAGCACCGCGTCCTTGACGTGCGATTCGACCTTTTTGACGGCATCCTCGTTGATGAGCGGCCCCTGTGTGACCCCCTCCTGCGTGCCTGGCCCAACTTTCAACAACGCTACCGCGTCAGCCAATTTACAGACAAACGAGTCGTAGACGTCGTTGTGCACATAGAAGCGATTGGTGCATACACATGTCTGGCCTGCGTTTCTGTATTTGGACGCGACTGCCCCTGCCACCGCTTCGTCCAGGTCTGCGTCATCGAATACGATGAACGGCGCGTTGCCGCCCAGTTCAAGTGATAGCTTTTTGATCGTCGGGGCGCACTGCGCCATCAGGCGTGCTCCGACTGCAGTGGACCCGGTGAAAGAGAGCTTTCGAACGGCGGGGTTCGACGTCATCTCTTCACCAATCTGTTGAGGCACACCGGTGATAACCTGGAAGATGCCGGCCGGTACGCCTGCCCACTCGGCTAGCACCGCCAACGCCAAGGCCGTAAGTGGAGTCGATTCGGCTGGCTTGACGATTATTGGGCACCCCGCTGCAAGCGCGGGACCAGCCTTGCGGGTAATCATCGCCGCAGGAAAATTCCACGGTGTGATCGCGGCACAGACACCAACGGGCCCCTTCACCACCATTATCCTCCGGTCACTGGCGACTGCAGGAATAATGTCCCCATATGCGCGTTTGGCCTCCTCTGCGAACCACTCGATGAACGAGGCGCCATACAGAATCTCTCCCATTGCTTCAATTAGCGGCTTGCCCTGCTCGGCCGTAAGAATCTTGGCGAGATCGTCTTGATGCTCAAGCATCAGTTCGAACCATGTGCGGAGGATAGCGGCTCGTGCTTTCGCAGTGAGTTTGCGCCAAGCTGGCCACGCCTCCTGGGCAGCCATGATTGCACGGCGAGTCTCCGGCGTCCCCATCCGCGGCACATGTGCTATGACCGCTCCGGTTGCCGGGTTCATCACTGAAAATGTCTCGCTGTCATCGGCGTCACACCACTCACCGTTCAAGTAACACTGCTCGCGCAGCAACAATGGTTCGTGGAGATTTAGCTTGCTCATCTGAGGGCCTCTGTATCAATAAACTGGTCAGGTCGCCGCTGCAACCTTGGACTATGTGCTGCATCAAATCGCGATCGCAACAGATCCCGCCTTACCGATTCGCTGTAGCGCCATAAACATGCCGCATCAACCGGTCGGTTGAGTCGCCGCTAGTCGCACTGCGTATCGTTGCCGCCCGCAGGCGCTCTGACTTTCCTGTCCGTCGGATGGCTGATAGTCGCAAATAATGCAAACGCTTTTCGAGAAAAAAGACGCCGCGGTCACGCGGCGTTAAAAGGCTCGGCCCAAGCGTAGAGCCGACCTTGGAGATTCCAATGCCGGACGTATGACACCAGAGTGCCACCGCTGGATATTCAGATCCCGCTACCCATTCACGCCTCGACCCGAACGCGAACCGCTTATGACCTATCGAACCGGGGATGCTCCGCGATGTACCGTTCAAGAAACACTTGGAGATCTGCCGAAGTCGGTCGTGTTCCCCAATTACTATCACTATTGACCGTCGCCAGCGCCATCCACGAATCGGGTGCCCTGATGGCTTCGAGGATAACCCCCCCGTCGCTAATCACCAGTCGCCCCGTCGATGGTCGAAAGTGAGCCGAAATCTGCCGACAGTCAACACGCACCTGTGCGTGCACATTCTGCGACTTCATTCCCTCCTCCTTTTCCGCTTTTCGAGCTTGTCTCACGGTGCATGGCCGACAGCCTTTCCATCGCATGCATTCAAAGACCTGTCATCAGCTGCCAGAGCAACGCCACGTTCAGCAGCACAATAATCCCCGCGCATAACCATGCCATCAGAAGCGGAATTCGCTTGACGCGGAATCGGCCCATTAGCCGCGCATCCGATGCAAAGCGCACTAGAGGGACTACCGCCAGTGGCAGCTGTACACTCAGCACGACTTGACTAGCAACCAGTAGTTGATTCGACCCATGTTCACCAAACGCGCCCACTGCAAGTAACGCCGGCCCAATGGCAAGTGCACGAGTCAGCAAGGCACGAGACCATCGCACGCTCTTCAATTGCAGGAAGCCCTCCATCACCGCCTGCCCTGCCAAAGTTCCAGTAACGGTGGCGTTTAGCCCGCACGCCAGCAATGCCCCGGCAAAAATTACGCTTGCCCATTTACTACCGACGAGGGGTGCGATAAGGCGGTGGGCATCCGCGAGATCGCTTACGTCGTTATGGCCATTCGCATGGAACACTGCCGCCGCGACGATCAACAGCGACGCGTTCACCGTAAAGGCGAGACTCAGCGAACAAAATGTATCGATATTCACGCCCCTCATTGCGTCTGCTATGCGCTGCTCATCACGGCCTTTGGCGTGATCCTTCACAAGCGCCGAATGCAAATAGAGGTTGTGGGGCATCACTGTCGCGCCGAGGATGCCTGCGGCAAACCAGATCATGCCCGCGTCGCGCAAAAGAGCAGGGGACGGCGTGAACCCGGCAAGCACGCCGCGCCACGAAGGATTAGCAAGGGCGAGCTCGACAACAAAACAAAATCCGACGAAAAAAATTAACGTGGCGATAACAACCTGCAGAGGTCGTTGCCCCCTACTTTGCAGCGCAAGCATCACAAATGTGCCAATCGCAGACATCACCACGCCGACTCTTAGCGAAACCCCAAGCAACAGTTGCAACGCCACCGCACTGCCTACCACTTCGGCAACATCACACGCGACAATCGCGATTTCGCAGGTGATCCACAAAAACAATGTGGTGCGACGGCTATAGCGCTCCCGGCACAGCTGGGCAAGATCTAATCCGGTGACGACACCGACTCTTGACGCCACCCATTGCAGCAGAAGTCCCATCAGACTCGCCACGAGGACGACGCTCAGCAGTTGATAGCCATACTCGGCCCCGCTTCCAAGCGCCGTTGCCCAGTTTCCCGGATCCATGTAGCCGACCGCGACCATCGCGCCTGCGCCAACGAACGAGAACCATCGGCCGCGAACTCGAGGTGCACGATCCAAGGGGCCAACGTGGTCACATCCGATGCCACCCGCGATGGTAGAATGCGGCGCATTGTCCCTGCTCCCGGCGTGGACCGAGTCAGGGGACCCTGCAGCGATACAGACGAGGTCGTAATACCGAGCGCCGTTCCCCCACCCATATACTTCCTTCGAATTCGTCTCCATTGTCACTTCTCCGACACGCGAATCGGCCGCCAGACAGGCGGATGGAACTGGCCGTACGCGCCGTCGAGTTGCGCAGCAGCGGACATATCGCCCAACCTACAGCCTGAGTCGTTAGAGAGACCACTCTTATCTGAAGCGTCAACGACCGATGGTCCACTTGCCGTTGCAACCAGCTCACCACCTCAATAGTCCTAATTTATATATTCCGAATCCGTCAAGTAATTCGGCTTGGTATTTACTTATTTTGAGTTAGTGTCTCAACCCGCTTCATGTATGCCGACGAAGGTCCACCCGGTATCAACATTCAGTTGATCCTTTTCCGAGGACAAGTGCAGCGTTGACCTTCCACTATCTATTCAGTCTGCCTGTATATAATGAAAGTGTCAATCCTGCCGGTGTTAAAAACCGCTCGAACAAACGCTACTAGAACAACATTGAGCAAGCCGATAGGTATTCAAAAAGACATACCCACCGCAGCCGCTCAAACACCCCCATTACAGAGAGAAGGCGGTAGCGGGCTGCATGGAGCGAGGAAAACATGATCGAGCTTCGTTCCGCGATTAATGCGAGAAGCGTTTAAGCAGGGAGCGCAAACCCCGAGATTGCATCGCGAAGCGCGCCGGCTTGATCCTTTAGAGACTGCGCCGCAGCGGCCGCCTCTTCCACCAGGGCAGCGTTTTGTTGCGTCACTTTATCCATTTCGGCCATCGCCCGATTCACCTGCTCAATACCCGAGCTTTGCTCTTGAGATGCATGACTGATTTCCCCGAGAATCTGACTGACGCGCTGCACAGATCGCACAATCTCGCCCATAGTCTCGCCTGCGTTAGCGACAAGCGCAGCGCCTTCGTCGACGGTGCTTGTGGAGGATTCGATAAGCGCCTTGATTTCCTTGGCGGCCATTGCCGAGCGTTGCGCGAGGCTTCGCACCTCTGATGCTACGACGGCAAATCCACGGCCTTGCTCGCCCGCTCGAGCAGCCTCGACGGCCGCGTTGAGCGCCAGAATGTTGGTCTGGAACGCAATTCCGTCGATCACGCCAATGATGTCGCCAATTCTCTGGGAGCTGAACGTAATTTCACCCATTGTGCGCACGACGTCATCGACCACGCTGCTCCCGCGTATGGCGACTTCCGCTGCCTGCCCGGCAAGCCTTGAGGCTTGCTCTGCGCTATCAGCATTAAGTCTCACGTTGGCCGTCATCTGATCCATGCTGGAAGCTGTTTGAACGAGCGCTGCGGCCTGCTCCTCCGTGCGCTGCGAAAGATCCATATTGCCGGCGGCAATTTCATTCGCCCCGACGTTGATATTCTCGGCACCTAATCGGATGCGCTCGACAGCTTCCGTCAGTCCCGATTGCATTATCGCTAGCGCATGCATAAGGCTGCCCGTATCTCTCTCGGCGGTCGATACGTTGGTCGTAAGATCACCGCGGGAGATGCGATGCGCTGTCTCGATCGCGACCTCGAGATCGCCTCCTAGTCCACGCCGCACGCTACGAAGCACAAGAAACATCACGGCGCTAGCGACAAGTCCGAGTACGCCGGTAAGACCGACCCACCGGACGAGCGAACTTGTGAACTCGGCGTTCACATCGTCCATGTACATGCCGGTAACAATAATCATGTCCCAAGGTGCGAATCGCAACGCATACGAGGTCTTTTGCACCGGCGTGTCCCGGCTGCCGCCTGGCCTGTACCAGACGTAGTCAACGAAGCCCCCCCCGTCCTTGTTGCTGACTTTTACAAGTTCCTGAAAGAGATGTTTGCCGGTCGGGTCCGCAAAACCAGACTGGTCTTTACTGACGAGATCTGGCGCGAACGGATGCATGAGCATGACAGGTCGAGAGTCGTTGACCGTAAGGTATCCGTCCTTCCCATAGCGCATGATAGAAAGCGCCTCGAGCGTCCGTCTTCTCGCCTCGTCGTCACTCATGGCGTTCTTCTGCGTGAGCGCATAGTAGTGTTTGACGACGCTTTCTCCCTGCTGGACGACTGTTTTCAACTGATCGCGGCGGTCCTGGATTAACGCCGTTCGGTATTGCCATACCCCCGCCACGGCGATCAGGACCAGGCCCATCCACAGCACAGCCATCATTGAGCTGAGCTTTTGATTTAGTGTCATCCTGATCATCGTGACGCCCCGTTTCCCCGTTGAAGCTTATGCCGCAAAGTTTTAGTCAAGCTTCTTCCCTTCGTTCGCACGCTCGAAGTGGCACTCAAGGTCGCCCCAAAGATTGCGCTCACAAAGGTAATACACCGAACTCAACAACCGTTCCAGCCCGTGACTGACAGGTCGTTACAACGATTTTGTTGCAGCGGGCGGGGTAACATCTAAAGCAGATATCCCGCCCGTCGCGCGCTTATACAGCACGCAAAATCAAATCAGTCACTAACTCTGAACTTGATCTTGCCGACACATCGCTCACCATCGCGAACAATATCGAGCGCGGCACCAAATGGTTTCGACAACTCATTCAGGCGGCCAAGAATCCGGGCACCCTCTTCTGCAGACGCAAGTTCAGGGCATCCTCGACGACTTCTCGGCGCATCGCGTCCGAGTGTGATTGGATGTAGTTCGCTATCGGCTAGCAAGCCATTCTCAAAGGTAAAGCGAGCCACCACCGACTCCCAAAACAGCGGTTGGTTCTTATAACCAGTCACGACGTCAAACAGATCTGCAGGCGTGGAGGATAGCGGCATGCCCTGCTGTTCGTAGACCTCAAGCGGGAAAGACGAGAACGTCTCCACGTTGAAGATGAAGTTGCCAAGTGAATAGCAGATTGGGCGGCCGGCATAGAACTCCACGCCCCGCAGCATGTGTGGTCCATGCGCGAAGACTCCGTGTGCACCGGCGTCGATCAATTGATGCGCGAGCGGCTGCAGAAACTCTGCAGGTACCTCAGTGTTCCAGCGGCCTTGGATGCCTTCATGACAATGCAACCCGACAAAAACGAGGTCTGCCTGACGCGACGCTTCTTTTACGGAGGCAACGATTGCATCGACGTCGCGCTCCAGCACGTCAGTCTGCACGCGCGAATCGTCGCCCGGAGCAAAATTTACGCCCTCGACCGCAAACCCTCCTGGCGGAGGTCCATCGTAGATGTTCTTGTCGGGATAGGGGAAGTGAATACCAGGGGCAGTCGTTCCCGTCGCAGAGACATTGACGCCTGCCTCCGCCAGGATCTCTCGCAGTTCGTCGAACCGCTCCTTCCTGATGTAATGGGTTTTTTGCACACGAAGCGGTGCAGTACCGGGACGCCCCACATCGCCGACGCTCGGGTCCGCCGCGAGACACAGACGAGCGTTGCTCGATCCGGCCGCAATATATGCGACACGGCAACCCGGTGCATCGAAATAGCGCGGAGCACGCGCCTCCTGCAGGGTTCTCCCGACCCCTGCATAGGTCAAACCACGTGCCTCCAATGCTTCAATCGAGGCAACCAGCCCAGATACGCCGTAGTCGGTCGCGTGATTGTGCCCCATTCCGTAGATATCGATACCGAGCCACTCAAATTCTGAGAGAAGTTCAGGCTCTACACCGCACGGAATGCCATGCATTGTGGTCGAGGCCATTCTGCCTCGGCCCGGGAAGACCATCTCAACGTTGGTGATGGTCACGTCCGTCTTCCGTAGCATCTCGACAAGCGCTAGGAAATCCGCATCGGGATTGGGCGAGATCCGTTGAGTGAGCATGGCATCGCCCGTCGCAAGGACACTAACTCTTGACACGACAAATCCTCCATATGTACAGCAATTGAATTTCAGCTTCTGCCGACCCTAACCTTCGAGTTGTCTCGGTTGCTACGCGTATGGCATGAGCGTCCGCCTTACAGGACATGCCGCCTTTCGAGGTTGTAAGGTTCAGCCGAACGTGGTTCCATGCATAGCGAGCACGGTCAAGCCAGCGAAAAGGATGACGACTCCGACAGTCAGACGAATCGGGCGTAGTTTGATCGCGATCATGGTATTCGGCCCTCCTCGGCCATCACACTAATCAGTCTGCCTGTATATTTTGATGGCGTATGTAAGGGTATTTACTTAAGGTAGTCTTGGGTCGAAGCGATCGCACGAACGGCCCCCGACGAGCTCGCGAATTTGAGGGATAGATAGCCGCGATCTCTTTCTTCTGTAGTTGTCGACCAAACTAGTACAGGCGAGACGGATCATCTCGTGAAAGACGACCGGAAGTGTTTCAGCTTCGACGGCGCGTCGGCAACGACAGTCACCGCTGGAGAGCAAACCGGTGGCTGACATTGGGTTGAGAATCTGGGACAAAAGTCCCAACGTACGTACGCGGGCCCGGGGGAAAGGGTATGCCTAGACCTTTGCAAATGAGCCAAGGACGGCCTGCATGATTTTCTACTTGTTGAGGACAGGGGCGGAACGCTGCCAAAGATGGGCAATCTGTCGCGCTCTCGCGACAATTTTGCAGAAAATCGTTGAGCGCGGGACTACTGAGTACGCTAACGAGCACACCGGAGCATGCGTTTGGTTATTTTCCCTTTGTTAACAGCGGCATATTCTACAATTTCTAGTCCTCTCCTGGGCATCGCATCGCTGATTAGTGAAGTCCATGGAAGTCAGAGACGCCGCCTAAGCACCTTTAGCTTCCAAGATGATTGCGTCCATTTACGTCCGAGGCCGTGTGAAAACACAAAAGTCTCGGTTTTCGGGTGTCACTTTACCCTTCCCGAGTCGCTACCAGGCCGTTACGCGGCGACCTGAAGGATGGACTTTTTAAGAAGGCTTCGGGCCGCGCGCGTTTTCACACGGCCTCGTCCGGCTTCGTACATCGCGAGCCGGGTGCAGATGAGTACCTTTTTGAGTACACCGGAAAGTTCGATTTCAAGCAATGTACTCGCCACACCCTCGCGGTTCGTGAAGCGGGAGCAGCACATCGGAGCGTCCAATGGTGACGATCCTAATTCCCTAAGTGATGCCGGAGAGCACCGAATTGGCTCTTGGGCAGTCGCCCACACGTCCTCTGCCCGTGTCTCATTGGAACACTGTCAGCCCGAGCACCGTGCTCTCGTCGCCGATGGCGTCGACACTCGTAGCGCAGCGAGTTTACGGGCAACAACGCTCGCGCAGCAATGGCCCGGTGTTCTTCGAAGCTGAAGGTCCGCGACGGCAGCCTCATTCTCAAGGTCGGGCGCGTGAGTTCCGCGGTGTTCCGGCTTTTCGCCCGCAAATGCCGGGCTGAATTGAAAAAGACCGTCCCTCCGCCGCGAAACCATATGTTCAAGCCATGTTCACCCGCCGTCGAACGCTTACCTTGGCGTTGGGATGTCATCCACCGTTCTGATACGCGCAGTCATGAATTGAAATTCCTAGGAATTTCAAATGACCCTCCCCATCCGCCGACGTTATGCGCTCCTCGACCGACAGAGTCAACGGCGTTTCATCCCGTCTGCGCTTATTGTCCAGACAAAGATTGCTAACCCTCGTTGTCGCCGACCGCACCGATGTGATCGACGTTCCGCGGATTCGACGTCGAATCCTAAGCGGACGCTTTCGACGATCCGTATGGACGCGTACTGCCGGCCACGTTCCGCCGCTCGTGCGCGACCTAGACGAGTCACTCGAATGGTAATGTGCATCCGAGATCTGCCAAAATCGGGCGATAATAACCTTTGCTTCCGATCGCAGCGAGGCGCGATCGTGAGTCGCATGCGCACCGCTACTTTCGACGACCCCGCCAATATTTGCTTCCCACATGAATCGATTTAGATTCTATTTTTCCGTTGCTTCCTCGCATTCCGCTGCGGAGCCTGATTATTCGGGCTCCGATATCACGGAGATCACGAACGGCGCCTTTTTCGAGCACGCCGAATGCTTCGGCTACGACATCATAAGAGCCTCGATCGACACTATCGATGGGCGCTACCAAGTGTCCGTGGAGATGAGAGACGAGATCGACATCGACGAAGCTGTGTCTTTCGTGGAAAGCTTCGCGACCTTTACAACGTATCTATTGTCCTTTGATCAGAATCATTTCTACGGGTCGCCCTTCATCGATGTAGCGTACGGGGAGTTCTATCGCGACAACGGCGACGGCCTTAGGGATCATCTCAGTCTAAAAGTCACGCGAAGATTCGGAATTGATCGGCTTCCCTCGAACGTCCCCGAACTTCACGAACTGGCTCATTTCTTTTTCCTCGGCATGCAGTCGAACAACGTGAAAGCGAAATATTTCAACCTCTTCCTCATCTTGGAAGCGCTGGAGGCTTCACCGTTGGGACGGACGATGTACGCTGACGGGACTCTGTTCACGGAGAACGATAAGCAGCTAATTCGAGACGCGGCGAGCAAGCTGGGCGATCAAAGAAAGGCCGGGATCGTTCTTCGCGTATTGTCACAGACCGACGATCCTCGCCACGTGAAGCTTAGCGGTATCCTGCACCGTCTCGGAATCACGGACTTCCAGCATCTGGAAGGACAACCAGCAGTTCCAGTGACACCGACCGTCATGAAAGAGCTGATACAGACTAGCAGGCTGCGGAAATACACCTCTCCAGAAGCGACGTCCCTCCGTCCACGCGGCTATCGCTTGAATTTTTCTGAATCGCGAAGTCTCACCGGGAATTCGAGTCATTTTTCGACGATTGAGGTCCAATTTTCGCCGCATTTTCGCGGTTTGCGCCATTACGGGCGTGCCTGTCCTAGCGAACGCATGCGCACGAGGTTGTACGCGGCCATGTTCAACACAAACATTTGGTCGACTTTCTTCAACCCGCGTACCATCACTTGACGCATGCGCCCCACAGTCTTCGCCCATCCAAAACCTTGTTCGATCAGCTTTCGCTTTTGCTGCGATATCGCGTAGCCGACGCTGCGCGCAATCGCATCGGGCACCGCCGAACGGCGGCCGGAGGTGTTCTGTGCCACGTGCGGCGTGACCTTCATCTGCTGGCAAGCTTCGATGAATTCCTGTGCGTCGTAACCCTTGTCCGCACCCAGTGTGATTTGTGCCGCTGCATCGTTCGCTGCCTGCCGCGCATCATTGATCATGACCTTCGCCGCTTCACGTTCCGCGTGTCCGTCAGCGCGACTCACGCGGGCGTTGACCACCAGCCCGTGGCGGTTGTCGGTCAGCGTGTGGCCCATATAACGCAATTCGCTGGCCGTCTTGCCCTTGCGGTAAAGCCGTGCATCGGGATCGGTCTTCGACTCGTGCGTTTCGTTGCTTCGCTTGCTACCCTTGAAGCCTCCCTCGCCGCTGCCACCGTCGTTATCCCTGTCCTCTTCACCGTCCTTGCGCACAAAACTCTTGTGTCCTGCCCATGCGTGGATCAGTGTGCCGTCGACGCTAAAGTGCTCGCCCGACAGCCAGTTCTTCTTCTGCGCGATGGACAGCACTTCGTTGAAAAATTCGACCACCGCATCGTGCCTGATCAATCGCTCGCGGTTCTTCGTGAACACCGTCGGCACCCAGACCGAATCATCCATTGACAGACCGATAAACCACCGAAACAGCAGGTTGTATTGCGTTTGCTCCATGAGCTGACGCTCGGATCGGATGCTGTATAGCACCTGCAGCAGCATCGCACGCAACAGCTTCTCTGGCGCGATGCTCGGCCGGCCTCCCTTGATGTCGGCCTCATACATCCCGGCAAAGATCCGATCCATCTTCGCCAGCGCTTCGTTCGCCATAACGCGAATCGAGCGCAGCGGATGCGAGGTCGGAACGAAATCGTCCAACTTGCGCACGGAAAACAGATTCTCGGTGAACGTGTCGACGCCGCGCATGATCTCCTGTGGGGACGGGTGAGCTTCCTAAATCAACGCTTTTGCTATCCGTCTCGATGACCTCTGTGTCAGGTATTTCCGCAGCCTGCTAGGAATAAATTGTTTCACAAAGGGAATGCGATCGACGAAAACCTCATTTGGGGAACCTTGATTCCCATTACACGGCGCGTTGTCAGTGCACTACTCGAGAAGCCGTCCGCCCTTACGCCCTCCGCTGGCGCATAGCCGGCGACTACGACGGCCGTGGCCGGCTAGCCGTGCCGGCTATGCATGCGTCCTTGGTTGCATTTGGTCGACACTGTGCGTTTGCCAATGCAAAAGACGGCGTCCCCGTGCTAGATGCCGCCGTCGTCGGTTATCCGCCGGACTGCTGATGCAGGAGCCGGTGAGTTCGAATATCGGCAAAGGCCGAACTGCTTGTCCCAAAGAGCCCGGCCGGGATGTCGGGTCCGCTCGGGTACCTGCCTTTGGGTCCCTGACAGCGCGACCGTCGACAATGGGCCGATTCTGTTGAAAAACTCCCTCTGCAGGCCGGAATTGATGTGGTTTGAGTGGCGCGTCGTCTTGGACTCGGCGTTGGTGACGGAATTCGCTTGAAGGGTTACGCCCTCGATGTACCTCAAGTCTGTGGTGTGGCCTCAACATCGACGATGATCCCCGCGTGTAGGTCAATCAAATAGTTTGTTGAGTATGCGAAGAACGCTGGTCCACCTGGCGCGGCGGTGTAGCGTGCGGCCGGATCGGTTAGCGAGATTCGTTTTGGCGGTGTGGTGGACTCCACGTCATCGGATGGCGCAGGGTTCGCTTCCTCCAGCGCACTTAGATACTCTTGTACCGCTCGGCTTGGACCGTCACCCTGACGCCAGTCGATGACTTCCGTTCCAGGTACTCCGCGAGCACGATTTGCATCCGCCTTAACCACACTCGCATCGACGGCGAAACCTTCGCCTTCAACAAGTCCTTCGCTCATGCAGCGACGCAGGACAGATTCAAAAACGTGCCGCAATGCTTCGCTGTCGCGGAATCGTCCGCGTCGATTTTTGGAGAACGTCGAGTGATCGGGGACCGCGTCTTCCAGGCCAAGGCGACAGAGCCAGCGGTAGGCAAGATTGAGATGTACCTCTTCGCACAGACGTCGTTCGGAGCGAATGCCGAAGCAGTAACCCACAATCGGCATGTGGATCATGAGCTCAGGATCGATAGAAGGCCGACCGGTGTGGCTGTAGTGCGGTGCGAGGTGCTCGCGAAGTCCATCGAGGTCGAAGTAGCGATCAATACCGCGCAACAGGTGCGTGCGCGGAACATGATCATCAAGGTTGAAGGAGTAGAAGAGTTTGTGCTGACCACCACCTTGTTGACCCATCATGACGTTCAACCCCGTCGATCAATGTCTTTCAGGATAGCGAAAATTCGATTTGGCGAGGGAGTTTTTCAACAGAATCGGCCGACACTTGCCCTTCGTCCCGCACGCGTACGCTACAGGGCCGCGCGCGGCGCGTCTGACTGCAGCCAACCAAGCCCCTGAGGAAAACCGCAAGATGATCACTCCACCTTTCACGCAGCACAACGTTCGATTCGTCGGCGTGATGGTTCTGACGTGTAGACAACCTCTAGCCTAGCGCGCACCGTCAGGCCAAGCCATTTCGACCATCGATTGCAGCGTGCGGGTAAATAGCGGTAGAAAAACAACCATCTCGCTCTGCGATGAGCCTTTGAGCCCCGGCCCGCCTAGCTTTCCGAGGTCATGAGTTGGTTCTGAAAAACAACTATGCAATCGACGTCAAAGGACTTTGAGTCGGTCGTACCCTTGGGCCGTTGTCTATTTCATGGTCCTTCATGATCCACCCGTCAAGCATCTCAGCCCATGTCTGTAGCATCCCCCTTCGCTGCTCGGCATATTCGGCCTTGTTGTACACAGCGCGCACTCCACGTTGTTCGTGTGCCAGACATTTTTCTATCCAGTCGCTGTTGAACCCGGCTTCATGCAGCTGCGTGCTCGCCGTTCTCCGCAAGTCATGAACCGAGAAGGATTCGAAATCCGGTGCCCCGCTCTCACGAATCAGTCTGACCGCGCTGTCAATGACGCGATTCAGTGTGGCCGCGCTGATAGGCAGTTCTGATTCGTATCTCCCAGGGTGCAGGTACGAGCTCGCGCCAAAACACGTCTTGAAGGTAACCAGAATGTCCAAGGCCTGCTGACTTAGATAGACGTTGTGCGGACGCCCACCTTTCATACGGTCTTTCGGAATTGTCCAGATCGCCGCATTGAAGTCCACTTCATCCCACGTTGCCAGAATGAATTCCGACTTGCGCACCATTGTCAGGAGCATGAACTTGACCGCCAGACGCAACGTAGGGAGCGTAGGCGTGCGCTCCAGAGCTTTGAAAAACATATGAATTTCCCCGGGTGTCAGTGCCCGGTCTCGCGGCTTGAAGGTGGCAATAGCGGAGGGCCGTATGTCTTCTGCAGGATTGGCTACCCTCAGCCCTCTTGCCTGGACGAAACGATAGACCTGGAGGACGATGTCGCGTGCCTGAACGGCAGGTGCAGCCGCACCCCGCTCCTTGATCTTCTCACACCTCATTAGGAGTCTTGAAGGTGTGATCTCTTCGAGCGTCAGCCGCCCGAACTCCGCCGCCAGATTCCGGTCGTAGACGGACTTCCTCATCGCACGGGTCGATTCCGCGAGCGTGGCTTCCGCGAAGTATTTTTCGACCCATTTCCCGAACGTCATCGCGTCGGCCGCTTCTACACGCTTTTCAACCTTGCTTTTGGACGGGCTGACGCCCTGCTCCACTTGCCGCCGAGCACGCTCGAGGAGCAGCCTTGCTTCTGCAAGACGCATCGACATGCCAAACGTAAGTTCGTCAGCAGCGCGAGCGCCGCGCGCAGGCAGCCCGGGATCGTAGCGGCCAATGACCAGGGTCTCCCGGCGACCATTCAGACGATAGTCGAAGCGGAAACTCACCGCTCCGGACGAGGTGACCGCCACGTACAGGCCGCGCTGGTCAGTGACCTTGTATATCCTGCCGGTCGGCTTGAGCGCCCGCAATTCGAGGTCCGTAAGCATGCAATACTCCGCGAACTGATACCGTGTTTGATACCGTCACGCGCCGTGACGGTATCAAAATGGATCGTCTGCAGAGAAAGATGCTATACCGTCGCTCATGCCGTCGGCGACGCAGCGCTGCCGACGGACGGCAGCGGACCAAAATAGTCGATAAACACTTGTTTTTGTGTGGGAAACCAGGGAATCGCCGGACCTCTGCAGACCACTGCAGAGGATCCTAAATTACTCCCACTCCAACATATTCCAGTGACGTCCATTAGACGCCTGCGCTCGGAGTATCAACAGCGTTAACGAGATGGCGCGCCGCATTCACGATTCGCCAGAAACTCGATAATCTCCCCGGAGCGCGCAGTTGAGGTTCGTGCAGAACTTTGCCGTCGATACCAGACGTTAGCTTCACAATTCTCGCGTCCGTCGTCGAGCTTGCACGTCGACAATCCACCGCGTCCGTAAGTGAGAAACGCGTCTGCGACGTCATTCTCGCAAATCATAGAAGTTCCGCGACATGCACCTGATCGGCCGTCCCTGTTCGCCCCGAACTCGGAAATCCATGGGGCAGCCCTGCACACCGCATGTTTCTGACCGACGAATTTCCGCAGCCGACCCACTCCGGTCAGACGGCCGTCTCCAAAGCGGTCAGTCAGTCGAATCAAGGTTTCGCGAACTGGAGTGCCATAAAGCGGCCGTTGGCGACCTCACATGATCGGCCAGTTTCTGCCGTTCAATGGGGTCACACGGCGGATGCTCGAACGGCTGCTTCACGCCGGTGGCAGTCGGCGGTCCATCCGCAGGTCACCTTGGATCTCGGCACTGAGCTGGCTCAGCCTCAGGAGGCTGGGGTGCGCGCCACGAGATCTTCAGACGGGCGACGCTCGGGCAAGGAGGAGCGCTGCCTCGACGCCGCCTTCCAGGATTTGCTCCGCGCGTGCAACGTCTGGCACGGCGCGCGCGAATTGGAGAGTTCCCACCATGAGAGCGAAGATGGCTGTAGCCCGACGACCGGCTGCAGCGGAATCGGCTTCTGGGAGCAATGCGGCTAACGTCGAAACGAAGCTTTGCAGCCCATCCTCATAGGTTTGCCGTGTTGGCACAGACTGCCGAGCGATTTCCGGAAGCAAGGCCGCTGATGGACATCCGCATGCTGGGTCTTCGCAATGCGCCTGATTGAGATAGCTTCGAATTACTCCCTCGAGGTCAACGCCTGCCTGAACTTTCTCTTCGAGGTTCTGTTGCCGCTCCGCTAGCGCGCTCCCAACCGCCTCTCGGACAAGCGCCTCCTTGGACTCAAAGTGGAGATAAAACGCGCCGTTGGTTAGGCCGGCCTCTCCCATGATCCCACTGATGCCCGCAGCCGAGACCCCTTCCCGACGGAAGCATTTCGAGGCGACCTCAAGGATATGTTGCCGAGTCACGGCTTTGTGACCTTTTTCGAAACGCATTTTCTCTCCACTAGTGTCCCGCAGCCGTCAGTTTGCAGCCGCCTCCAACAAGGTTTGGAGGTCGCGATCAAGCTGCTGAGCCACGGTATTGACCTCCTCGCTGCCGAACTGGCCGAAAACGGAGGCTGGTCGATCATATTCAAACCCGACACCGCCATCGCCATCCTCGCGCAGCAGCACACGGATGGGTGCATAGAGTACCGCCGACAGTTGATGGCGGGTCATCTTCGATGCGGTGAGCGGATTGCCGATATCGTACTGGATGGATCGGCGCGTCAGCCCAGCAATAGCCAGCAGCGCCCCGTGGTCACGCTGGCCGAAAATAGTGAGTGGCGGACATGCCTCCAACTCTCGAAGCGCGCGCGTGCTTTCGCCGTATCGCAGAAGCGTGAAGATGCCGTCATCGATGCGAGGCGCCAAGGCCACGAGCTTGGCTCGAACTTCCTCGAATGGCTTTATCGATTTGATTGTGACGTGCTCAATCAAAATGGTGCGCGTGGAGTACAGTGCATTGGCCATCTGTTGATCCTCGTTTCAGTTGCTGTTCGGGTTGGCCCGTTTCCCACGGAAAGGGCTAGAACGTCAGAGCGTCGGCGGCTGGGTGCCTAAGACTGCCTCGATCTGGCGGGCAAGCTTCAGGAGCGCCCGGTCGCTCGCCAGCGGGGCGTCCAGCTCAAGACCGATCGGAAGGCCCGCGCGAGACATGCCCGCAGGGAGACTGATACCCGGCAGCCCCACGCTGCTCGCTGACAAAGTGTGGTTCGCCAAAGCGAGGTTGCTGACTTCCTGGCCCGCGATGTGGAACTCTCCCTGCTCCTCGATCGAAGGCGCCGTGCAGGGCGTCGTCGGCTGCAGAATGGCAAGCGCCCCTCGCGTGACGAATGCCCGGTTCAGGCGGCGCTGGATTTCCGGACGGCTTACGTTGAGCGCAGTCTGATAGGCCTCCACTGAGGTAGCACCTGCACCGCCTGGCAGTACGATGTGCTCCCACGCTTGGCGAAGCTGAGGCTTGAGGCCTTCGTAAATCGCCTCGAATGTGGTCGGAATATTGTGTAGACGGAGGAATTCCGAGATCGCGCCCTGGGTCTCATGGGCGAAAATGCCCCACGTAGTTGTCTGGATGAGTGCATTGAAATCTTCCCCGAGGTCGATCTCAAAGACCTCGGCGCCGGCGTCCTGCAACCGCCGAACTACCTCGCGGAAACGATTCTCGACTTCCGAGTCAACCAAACCCAGAAACTGCCGCGGCGCGAAGGCCAGTCGGGCTCCCGTGAGGTTGGAATCCCGCTCGACGGGCTCCGCAGCCTGTTCCCCGGTGACGACCTGGTCCAGCAGTATGCAATCCTCAACACTACGCGCGAATACACCCGTCGTGTCGAGAGTGTGGGAGATCGGTGCGACGCCGTTACGCGGCCAGCGTCCTGTGGTCGGCTTGAAGCCTACGACACCACAGAGCGACGCGGGCACACGGATCGATCCGACCGTATCGCCACCCAAGGAGGCGGGCACTATCCCGGCGGCCACCGATGCGGCAGAACCGCTTGATGACCCGCCCGTGACGCGATCGTGGGCGCGCGGGTTCTTCACCTGGCCATAGCGTTCATTGTGCCCGGTCAGCCCATAGGACATCTCTACCAGATTGTTCTTGCCGAAGACGAGGGCGCCTGCCTCCTTGATCGCCCGGACCGCATCGGCGTCTTCCGTCGGAATGAAGTGCGCCAGACGATCGAGGCCGATGCTCGTGGGCAGCCCCGTCGTCAGGTAGCTGTCCTTCACCCCGATCGGCACACCCAGTAGGGGAGCCTCCGCCCCGGCCGACCGCGCCTTGTCTGCGTTCTTCGCAGCCTCAAGCACGGCGTCTCCGTCGATGGTGATGAAAGCGTTAAGGTCAGCGTGCGACCGAGCCTGCCGCAGCAAAGCCGTGGCGTACGCCTCTGATGTCATCTCACCGCCGCGGATCGCGTCGGCGGCCGCGGCGAGCCCGAGTGAAGCGAACCTCTGCATTTCTGGCGCAGACGTTTGGCTAGAGCTGGCGATTGTGTCGTTCATAAATTCCTCACAAGAAAGGTGTGTGACCCGGCATTTCACGACCTCGAAGAGGGTCGCAGCCGCATTGCATTACGATCATAATATCGAATTACGATCGTAATGCAAGAGGGTTCGCAGCGCATACGACTTCGTTGCGAAGCGCGGGAGGATCTGGACTGTGCTGGGTCCCACTCGCTGCGAGGGAACTGTGCAGTGCTCGATGACTACTATTTGGTCTTACCCGCAGTTGAACGAGAGATGCCGAGATCCGTGGGACTCGAACGGGTAAGAAAATGGGGACTGTTCGCGAGCCGATCCGAACGATGACAGTGGGTCGCCGTCCAATTTCGCGGTTTGTTCCGGGGCAGCGCGACGGGGCGTGGCTGGACCGAAGGCACCGTTGGGCGACGAATGGCTGCTGTGTCCTCGGAAACCGTCGCCGACTTAGCGACTCGACGTTCGTCTGCTTCGGGTCGGGTTTTGTCAGCCCGCTCTTACAATTTATCGCCGGAAAGCGGCCAGTGGAATTCCGCTTCCCGGAAGCGGCCAGTCGGCAGTGCGTACTCACGACCCACTTCTGCCGTTCGAACCGAGCCATTTCAATGGCTGCTTCCAAGGGTCGAACGGTCGCCCGCGAGAACGCCACTGGCAGCGATCCTGGGGCCATCGCTCGACAGATCGCTACGGTTTCTCCAAAGGCGGTCCCTGGTCGTCGAGTGCCCTTGTTTCGAGCTCACCGTCAGCGACAGAAAGTCATAGTCATATATCGGGCGCTTATTTGTGGAGTGCAAGATTGAGGTCGAACGGCTCCGGCACGAAGAGCTGTGCGTCCATCGTTCTGGTAATGAACCCACCGCGCTCCGCAGAACTCGTCGAGATCGACCATATCACGCGACAGCGGCCTCACTCAACTTGCGGCCAAGGCGGCGAGGATCGACCAGGGTATCCAGGCCAACCTTCATCAGAACGCCGGCGCGCTTGGCCGCTGCGTCGCGTGCCATGTCGCACATGACACATGTCGCGCGCAACCTTTCTATTTCAGCCTGTCCTACGGGATGAGGTTAATGCGGCTAGCTGCAAGTCAACGACTCGTTTGCCGCCTCCTGAAGCTCCGCGAGCTGTGAGAGGCGCTTTCAGCAAGACCGATTTCAACCGTGAGCGGTCGGCGCAAGCTGCGCGATGTCGACGGGCCTACTCGACGAGCGGATGACACGCATCACAACCCATGCGAGGAGATAGGCCGAGACGCAGATGATCCACAGGCGTTCGATCATCGTTTCGCCCAGTTCAACGGCATCCGTATGCACTACGTCGACGAAGGGCAAGGTCCGCTGGTCATCCTGCTCCACGGCTTTCCTTATCTCTGGTACATGTGGCGCCGCCAGATTCCCGCCCTCGCCGCAGCTGGCTACCGGGTGGTTGTCCCTGATCAGCGTGGGTTCGGCCAGAGCGAAAGGCCGGACGCCATCGAGGCATACGACATCAGTCAGTCGGTCGGCGACATGGTTGGATTGATGAAAGTGCTGGGTGAGTCCAGTGCTGTGATCATCGGACACGACCTCGGCGCGTGGGTAGCGCAGGCTGCTGCCATGCTGAGACCGGATCTGTTTCGAGGCCTAGTCATGCTCAATACGCCCGTTCCACCGCGAGGCAGTGTCAAGCCCACCATCGCGTTGAACGAGATGGCGCGGGGTAAGGGCTATCACCACCTGTACTTCCAGGAACTCGGCACGCCGGATCGAGAGATGTCGAACGATACGCGCAAGACGTTGCGCAGCATCTTCTACTCCGTGTCAGGTAGTGCGGTAGGTGCCGAGCGCTGGCGCATATTCTTTGAGCCAGGGCAGCCCCTTCTCGATGCGTTCACGGACCCGAAGGATTTTCCGTCGTGGTTGAGCTCGCGGGCACTCGACTACTACGTCGATGAATACTCGCGCACCGGTTTCACCGGCGCCATTAATTATTACCGCTGTCGCGATCGCAATTGGGAGATCACCGCTTTTCTCGACGGCGCCGTGGTGCGCCAGCCGAGCATGTTCATTAGTGGCGCCGCGGACGCGTCCCTCGAACCCGCTCCTATCCGTGCTCTCTATGATCAACTTGAAGCGTATCTGCCCGGATTGCGGAAGAAGGTGCTCCTGCCTGGCGTCGGCCATAGTGCGGCGGAAGAGCGAGTTGATCAGGTTAACGAACTGCTTCTCGATTTCCTGCGGGGGCTGTCGGATTAAGCGATTAAGCGATGGGGCGCGCCGCAACTGTTTGATCGATCCGGTTCGGATTCCAATGGGGCACGGCCCGAACTGGCACGTGCGCCCGCCGGAACGCGTCTGACGGGCACCGCAGAAATCAGCAATCACGCGACTCACATCTTTGGCCAGCGAAGGTCCGCAGCATGGCTAGAGCCGACGTTTGAATGACCGTGCGGTCGGGGCGACCAACGACCGTTCCATGGCTGCCGACACTTGCCCTTCGTCCCGCACGCGTGCGCTACAGGGCCGCGGGCCGCGCGTCAGACTGTAGCCAACAAAGCCCCTGAGGAAAACCGCAAGATGACCACTCCATCTTTCACGCAGCACAAAGTTCGATTCGTCGGCGTGATGGTTCTGACGTGTAAACAACCTCTCGCCTCGCGCGGACCGTCAGGCCAAGCCATTTCCCGAACATCGATTGCAGCGTGCGGGTAAATAGCGGGTAAAAATCAACCATCTCACTCGGCGATGAGCCATTGAGCCCCGGCTCGCCTAGCTTTCCAAGATCCTGAGTTGGTTCTGAACAACAACTATGCAGCGAACGCAGTTTATGCAGCCGACGCCATCATCGCAGTGCTCTCTTTCTTTTCGCCGTAGTACCTTCCCCGGTCTTTCATTGACCATGTGCGGGCGGCGAGGTCAAACTCCTCCGGCCGCGCAAAACGCACCTCGTTCGTGCAGGTCGCCGTGCGGATCAACACATGCAACACGCGTACAGCAAGTCGCGGACGTCGTTCAAGCTCGCGGATAAATGCAGGCAAGTCCTCCTCGGAGTAGTGCCGTGTGATGGTTCACCTGCGAACGTTTCTTCGACCGCGGCAACACGAGTTGCAGATCATCGACGTATCGTGCCGGGTTGCTGCCGACGCGATGACCCAACACTAACCGAGGACAAAAGAACCATCTTTGTCAGCCGCGCTCTTTTCAGGCGCCGCTCATTATCAAATCTTGTTTTTGCATCGACTCTCGACCAATCTACCGCTTCTTAGTACTCGAATTCTCTGGCGGGAGCAGCTTGGCGACCGGGCGCGCATTGGCCCAGTTTTGAACTTCATGTGTAAGCCATCCTACCCTCCGGCCCGATAGCAATCGTGGTTCGGGGAACCGCTTCTCACGTACCAGTTGCTGTACGGTTGACTGGGACAGAGAAAGCGCCTGTGCTACTTCTTTCAAAGAGAGACAGATCTTCATTGCGACTTTACCTTCGTTCGCTTCCGTTGCTTCCTGACTGCATAGCCATAGCGTCAACACGATCGAACAGAGCATCGATGCAACGCTTCATCTTTACCGCTGATTTACATTGGAATTTAATGCGGGGCGTAAATTGTTGCAAACGCGTTCAGAGAAATGAATCCCCGATATGCCGATACGGACGCTATACGATGTCTTCCCGAAATTACCGCTGAATACCGCACGCTAGGCAACACTGAGTCAAAAATGCCTCTACGACGACTCCACGGCGTTGATCGTTCTTATTCGGGTTGGTCTGATGTGTGGCCACACCAAAGGCTGACGTTGAGGCCGCAAGCAGCGAGTACCACACAACGTGGCCGGGCGCCCTGCACACGTATCAACTTCAATCCCGGGTCTACGCGCCGTCTCGTCGCGATAACGCGCGGCTTCTAACACAGCATTAGGTTTCCTGCCAAACACCGGAAGACGGGTCGCATCAGTGCTATTTTTTCGGCGGATATGTAGCTGCAATATCTTCGAGGCGATGTGACAGTTGCGTGAGCCACTGACGCCGTTCTCTGTCGTAGGTATGTCGGTTATAGACGCCGATTATTCCAGGCAGAACATGACCAAGCACTGCCTCGGCGATTTCGTTCGGACAACCAAGCGCCGCAAGCAGCGTGCGTGTTGTCCGTCGAAGATCGTGGGCGGACCAATGAGTCACGGGCAACCGCGGACGATCATGGTTCGGTGCAATTTTGCAGTACGGCTGATGATAATAGACGCCGTGCTGGACCACGGTCTGATCCATCGCTTCCCCACGCGACGAAGGAAACAGTACCGTCCCTTTGGCCTGATCGAGGCGTCGCCGCACAATTACTTCGGCGCGGCCCACGAGCGGCACGCGCAGATCCGTTGCTTTCTCGTTATGAAGCCCCTTCGTCTTTCGTTTGGGAATCGTCCACCAAAGACCATCGCTTTCGTCGGCGATCTCGGTGCTCTCCATAGCGACAATCTCACCCCCCCTCGTGCCAGTCCAGAGGTAGAGCGTCAATGCATCAGCGACGGTCAAGCTGAAATTCGGCAGCCAGCGAATCAATGTGCCAAGTTCATCAACCGAAAGCACCCTTTTCTGTGTTCCGGTATATTGGCCCTCGACCTTGCGCCCTTTGCTCTTCAGTCGCCCTCTCAGAACTTCCTTCCACCAGTTAGCGGTGTTTTCAGGAAGACGACCGGCATCTAGCGCGTAGTGCCAGGCGCCGCCAAGCTCCATACGAAGGCGAGCTGCGAGCATCGGCGTCGACCGGTATGATTCCAGCAGATCGAAAGCTTGGGCGCGCGTTATGGAAGCCGCACGCATATCCGCGATAGGACCTAACATTGCTTTGAATATGCGTGCGACCTCGACTGCACCTTTCGTCTTTCGATTGACTTCTACATAACCTTGCAGATAATCGCGGCACAGCTGTCTGACGCTGTAAGTGTCCGGAGATGGACGAGTAGTCCCTGTTTCCGGCTTTCGTCGCAGTGCCGAAAGCTCGGCGCCCGAATCCCTTTCGACGCGGCTCTTCTCCCACGCAGCGATAGCTCCAGCAAACGACATTGCTGGCCATTCACCGAGCTTCACTTGCCGCATGCGGCTATCGACTGGTGACTTATAGCGATACGTCCACGATTTCCGGCTCGTAGAAGCTTGCAAGCGCAGCCCGGGAAATCCCTCAAAGGTCATGTGAGCGCCGCTCGGCAGCTTGGCTGCGGCACGTGCATCGAAGCGCATTCTTCCCTCGGCGTAGGTTTTTCTACGGGAAGAATATCCGGCGTAGGTTCCGCTGACAACGCCGAAAAAACCTACGCCGAGATCACGAGTTCAGACGTATGGAGACAAGCGTCGTTGTGCCGACCGGACGGTCAACGTCGACAGTTTCCATTTTATTTTCAATCACTTGCGGATTATTTTAGCTCTCTCTGGAAGACGACAGACAGATCGGGAATTCTCACTATTCGTTTTCTTCGAAATAATGCCCGAACTTCACCTGCTTGGTGCGGATGTAGCGTTCGTTCTCCTCGCGCATCGGAATGGCGAGCGCAACACGTTCGCAGACGGGAATGCCGTGCTTCGACAGCGAGTCGAACTTTTTGGGGTTGTTGCTCATCAGGCGCACGGACGTCACCTTCAGCAGGCGCAGAATGGCCGCCGCCGAATCGTATTCGCGCGAATCGTCGGGCAAGCCGAGATCGAGGTTCGCCTCGACGGTATCGCGCCCCTGCTCCTGCAGCGCGTACGCGCGGATCTTGTTCGACAGGCCAATGCCGCGCCCTTCGTGACCTCGCAGATACAGCAGTACGCCGCACCCTTCCGCCGCGATGTAGCGCAGCGCGAGATCGAGCTGCTCGCCGCAATCGCAACGGTATGAGCCGAGCACGTCACCCGTCAGACACTCCGAATGCAGGCGCGTCAGCACCGACTGCTGACTCTCGACATCGCCCATGACGAGCGCGAAATGCTCGGCTCCCGAGTCGTTCACACGAAACACGTAGGACTTGAAGGTGCCGTAGCGGGTGGGAAGCATGGCGGTCGCGTCGAGCGTAACGCATTCGGCGGTGATTGCGCCGTCAGCTTGCGACGGATCGTGAGACATGGGCATGGCGTTAACGGAAATGCGGACATGAACCCGTGAACTACCGGGGATAAAGTACAGAAGCGGAGTTTACCGCTAAACGCCTGATTGTACCTGGCAGCCGCTTCGCATTGGTGCATATGGGCAATGCAGTGCATCCCGCGCATGCAACGCGCCGCCGCGGCGCATGCAATGCGTCCCTGCGCATGACATGCGTGCCACTCCACACGAAACCAGGCGAAGCGAGCGTCGCCGTCGCTCTCCTCCCCGCCTATACTTGACTTGCGCCTGATCTGCGCTTGACGTGCCTCTCCCTTACCCCAGCGCGCCGCGACCGGGCGTGCTGCACCGCAAACGGAGCCGCTCCATGACTAGCGTTGCACAAGTCCTCAAATCGAAGCCGACTCAAGAGGTTTACACGATCGAAGCCACCGATTC
Organism: Paraburkholderia phymatum STM815; assembly: GCF_000020045.1. Lineage (GTDB taxonomy): Bacteria > Pseudomonadota > Gammaproteobacteria > Burkholderiales > Burkholderiaceae > Paraburkholderia > Paraburkholderia phymatum. Next base: position 162,372 of record NC_010623.1, read on the forward strand.
CGTCTACAACGCCATCAAGCTGATGGCCGACAAACAGATCGGCGCGCTGATCGTCAAGGAAAACGGGGCGATTGCGGGGATCGTCACCGAACGCGACTACGCGCGCAAGATCGTGCTGATGGACCGTTCGTCGAAGACGACACCCGTGCGCGACATCATGAGCAGCGCCGTGCGCTTCGTACGCCCGGAGCAGACCACGGACGAATGCATGGCGCTGATGACGGAACGCCGCATGCGTCACTTGCCCGTCATGGAGAACGATCGGCTGATCGGCATGGTGTCGATCGGCGACCTCGTGAAGAACATCATCGCCGAACAGCAATTCACGATTCAGCAGCTCGAACACTACATTCACGGCGCATGAGGACCCGATAGCGGCTGCGCACCCGAATCGCCCTCCCGCAAGCCAACAAAAAAAGCCCAATCCGCGAGGTTGGGCTAAGCCACCTTGCGGGCGGCGGAGGTTCATGCTTTCGTACGCGGCGGCGCGGGGAGCGTTTACCGTCCTCGCCGCGCCGCCGTCAGAATGTCCGTCATATGCGCCTCATGCCTGCGCCGAAGCTGCACATGCCCGGGCCGTGCACACCGCGGCCCGGTTTATCAGGTTGCGTGAAGCGTCGATTAATGACCGAAGTACACGTCTTGCGCCGGGTTCAGGCTCTTCGCGCCCGCTTGCGACGAACCGTTGGTTGACGAGCCGTACCCCGTGTCGGCGACGGGAGCTTGCGCCACTGCACCGTTCTGAGCCGAGACACGCGATTCCGCAGCCTGGATGTCGGCGGGATAGGTCGAGTCGACGGCCGTCGCCGGGTTGTAGCCGGCCTTTTCCAGCTGGACGAGTTCTGCGCGGACTTGAGCACGGGTCACGGGCTGGTTCGACTGGGCGAACGACACGGCGGGAACGGCGAGCACAGCAGCAAGAGCAACAGCCTTGATCAGCGATTTCATGGTAACTACCTCCAGACGTTGTTTTGTCAGGCGCTTCAACCATCTGTTCGTGAAGCGAGTGAAGCCAGTTTAGCCATCGGCCAACCAAGGGAAAACCCCTATTCCGGAGATACTTAATTGCACCGTTTGCAAAAGTCACTGTGACCGGCAAGCGTTCACCAATATGCGCGGCAGCGGGGCGTAATAATGTCAGAAGGCATTGCGCCGCCTGGACGAAAGCCGGGCCCGCGTTACCCGGGCCGCGGCGCCTCGCCCGTCAGCAGCTTGCGGGGCCCACTGACGAATGGGCTGCCCGGCACGTAAAAGCGCAGCAGCCGATGCGTTTCGCGCGCAATGCCGATGCGCGTCGTGACGGCGAACGGCGGCGGCGTGCGCGCGCGACCTGCGGCGCCGAGCCACAACCCGCGGCCGGTGCATAGATCGGCGCCGTCGAAACCGGGTCCGACGCCCAGCGCAAGCGCGAGCCGGCCGGGACCGCGCGTGAGATCGCCCGGCGTCGTGCCGGGCCGGCGCGCCTGCATCCATTCCATGCCGGCCACGGGTTCCAGCGCGCGGATCAGCACGGCAGCGCCCGTCCCTTCGGGCTCGCTGACCACGTTGATCACGTGGTAGATACCGTATGTGAGACGCACATAGGCGTGCCCGTGCTCGAGGAACATCGAGCCGTTGCAGGCTCGCCGCCCTGGATACGCATGATTCGTCGAATCGCCGACAGGATAGGCCTCCGTCTCGACGATCCGCCCCGCTACCCGTCCTTCGGGCAGATCGTGGACCAGGTATTTACCCAGTAAGAAGCGTGCAAGGTCAACCGTATCGACGGGTAGATCGTTGCGATGTAGAGGAACGAGGGAAAGCATCGTGTTCGCCATGCGATGATGTGCCGCAAGTGCACTGCCGGGCCGCTTGCAACATGATGGCGCGCCGTGCGATTCCATGCACGGCGCACGGCGGATCGCGCAAACGGTGTCGATCCGTTGTAGCAATGCCGCATCCCGGCCACCCTTAGTCTTCATCATGGAACCAATTGAGGTATCGTTACTGTCCAGCCAGCCGCATCGGTGATTCAGCTCTGCCCGTTCTCTCGGCAAACCGCCCGGTGCGTGAACAACCGCAGCCGTTCTCATCCCCGAAGTAAAGAAGTGGTAGTGCAGAAGTGGTAGTGCACCGTCGCAAATCATGACAACAGGAGAAAGTGAATGAAGGCGATCCAGGCAATGAAGATGGCAGGCGCAGCACTCGTGGTTCTCGCATCGGTCAACGCCTATGCTCAGGCAAGCGATGCCGACATGACGGCTCAGCCGAGCGCCAAGCAGACCGCCAAGGCAGCCAAGTCGGCTGACCGCGCGCTCGCCAAGAAGGTGCGCGGCGCATTGGCGAAGTCGAAGGACATCAGCGTCTCCAACATCACGGTTCGCGCAAAGGGCGGCGCAGTGACGCTGCAGGGCTCTGTGCCGGAGCAGCCGCAAGTCGACAAGGCGACGCAGGTTGCCCAAGGCGTCCAGGGCGTGACATCCGTGAAGAACGCACTGACGATCCGCCCGGTCGGCCAGTAAGTTCGACGCAGCGGCCTTTGCGTCCGCATGTGGACGCGATAGTCGGACAACGCACCGCTCCTCGTCGTGAGGAGCGGTGTTTTTCTTTGTGATGCGTTTTTTTGCGCTGTCGTCACACCGCCCGCCTGTCCGGCTGGTTTAATCTCATTGCCAGGCATGCGGCCCGTCGACGATGCACCGGCGTCCCCTCATGAACCGTCTCACGAACAACAGCAAACGGACTGAACACATGGCATCGACATCGCCCGTATTGCCCCGCTGGACGATCGCAGCGCCCATCATCGCGTGGCTTGTGCTCGGCGCCGCCTACGCGTTGCCCGGCAACGGCCTGTTGACGGCGCTGGCGGCACTCGCGCTGGCGGGTTCCGTGTTCGCGGGCGTGCACCATGCGGAAGTGGTCGCGCACCGCGTCGGCGAGCCGTTCGGCACGCTCGTACTGGCCGTCGCCGTGACGGTGATCGAAGTGGCGCTGATCGTCTCGGTGATGCTGTCGGCGGGGCCCGAAAAAGCGGGCCTTGCACGCGATACCGTGTTTGCCGCCGTGATGATCGTATGCAACGGCATCGTCGGAATCTGCCTGCTGGTGGGCGGTTTGCGCCATCGTGAGCAGGACTTCCAGATTCGCGGCGCCAGCGCGGCGCTGGCCGTGCTCGCGTCGTTGTCCGTATTGACGATGGTGATGCCCAACTACACGAGTGTCGCGCTCGGCCCCGCGCTCAGCGATACGCAGCTTGCGTTTGCGGGTGTCTCGTCACTGGTGCTGTATGGCGTGTTCGTGTTCGTGCAGACCGTGCGTCACCGCGATTACTTTCTCGCCGACGCTTCCCACGGCGCCGGCGAAGACGCGCACGCCCAGCCGCCCGGCACGCGTGTCGCGCTGACCAGCGCCGCGTTGCTCGTGGTGAGTCTCGTCGCCGTCGTGCTGCTCGCGAAGGTGCTGTCGCCCGTCGTCGAACGCGCGGTGCTGGAAGCAGGCGCGCCCGCTGCCGTGGTCGGCATCGTGATCGCGGCGCTCGTGCTGCTGCCCGAAGGACTCGCCGCGGTGCGGGCGGCGCGCGCCGACCGCTTGCAGACCAGTCTCAATCTCGCGCTGGGCTCGGCGCTGGCGAGTATCGGCCTGACAATTCCGACCGTCGCGCTGGTGTTCATCTGGACAGGCCGCCCGCTCGTGCTCGGCATCGACGGCAAGGACACCGTGCTGCTCACGTTGACGCTGCTGATCAGCACGCTCACGCTCGGCACGGGCCGCACGACGATTCTGCAAGGCGCCGTGCACCTGTCGCTGTTCGCCGCCTATCTGTTTCTGTCGTTCGCGCCGTGAAACCGCCAAACCGTTTTACGCCGCACGAAGCGAACCGCTCACTGCGCCCAATGCGCGTCGATCCAGTCGCGAAACAGATTGACCTTCTGCTGATGCGCAACGCTGTCCGGATACACGAAGTAGTAACGGGCGCCCGTCGTCAGCACGGCATCGAACGGACGCACGAGCCGTTGCGCCGCGACGTCTTCTTCGATCAGCGCGAGATCGCTGATCGCTATGCCGAAGCCCTGTAGGGCCGCGTTCGTCGCGAGATCGAGCGTATCGAAGCTTGGGCCCAGGTTCGCATCGATATTGCGCGCTTCCACGTGGTCGAGCCACATCTTCCAGTCGCGATGATCACGCGTCGGATGCAGCAGCGTGTGCCGTGCAAGATCGGCCGTCTTCGCGAGCGGCTTGCTCTGCAACAGCTGTGGCGCGCAGACGGGCGTGAGGCGCTCCTCGAAGAGCGGCACGGCCTGCACGTCCGCGCCCGCCGACGTGCCATAGACGATCGCGGCATCGAACGGTTCGACCTGGAAATCGACGTCATGCTGCCACGTCGTCGTGATTTGCACGTGCAGGTCCGGATAGTCGGCCTGAAACTGCATGATTTTCGGCAGCATCCATCGCATCACGCAGGTCGGGACTTTCAGCGCGAGGTCGGTGCGCTGGCGCGTGAGGCGCAGCGATATCTCTTCGATGCGCGCGAAGCTCTCCTTCACGGCCGGCAGCAGCAGTTCACCTTCCGCCGTCAGCGTCAGGCCTTTCGCGTGCCGCCTGAAGAGCGGGAACTGATAGTAGTCCTCGAGCGCGAGAATCTGCCGACTCACGGCACCTTGCGTGAGACACAGATGCTCGGCCGCACGCGTAAAGCTGCGATGGCGTGCGACGGTCTCAAAGATCTGCAAGGCATTCAGTGGCGGGAGTCGTCGCATGGTGGTCGTCGTATCAGGAAAATTCATCGCGCGTGCATGCTTTGATGCAGTGCGTGCACACAACAATGCTCAAGCATACGCGATCCAAAATTCTTCACCTGTGTGAGCCATGCGCAGCGCTCATGCGCGACACCCACCGGGAGAACCCCTGGGGCATGAGCGCCATGCATGGCTTCCATGCGCAGATTTCGATTGTTCGAGGTTTTTGGCAAACCTAGAGTGGCCTCACCGCAGTTCCAACATTCACGAAGGAAGCCCCCATGATTACCGCCGCATTGTCCCGCCGCCGCTTCACCCGTGCCTTCGCCGCGCTTGCCTTTGCGGGCGCCGCGCTGGCCTCGTTCGCTCCGCTCGCGCACGCGGACGCGCTCGATACGATCACGAAGGCGGGCGTCGTGCGCGTCGGCGTGTTCATGGACTATCCGCCGTTCGGCTCGATCGGCCCGGACATGAAGCCGCAAGGCTATGACATCGAGGTCGCGAACCTGATCGGCAAGTCGCTCGGCGTCAAGGTCGAACTGGTGGCGGTCACGGGCGACAACCGCATGGCGTATCTTGCCGACCACAAGGCGGACATGTTGCTGTCCGTGGGCCAGACACCCGAGCGCGAGAAGGTAATCGACTTCTCGCAGCCTTACGCGCCTTACTACCTTGCCGTGTTCGGTCCGAAATCGCTGAAGGTGAAGGACGCGAACGATCTGGCGGGCAAGAGCATATCGGTGGCGCGCGGCACGCTGGAAGATCTGAGCGTCACGAAGATCGCGCCGCCGTCGGCGAACATCAAACGTTTCGACGATCCGAATGGCGCTATTTCGGCGTTTCTTTCTGGTCAGGTACAGTTGATGGTCGTTGGCAACGATGTGGGCGCGACCATCCTCGCGCGCCATCCTGCCAACGACCCCGAGCAGAAGTTCTCGCTGTTCAGTTCGCCCGATCATGTCGGGCTGAACAAGAACGAGCCGCGTCTGTTGAAGAAAGTCGACGACACCATCGCGCGCGCCCGCAAGGACGGCACGATGAACGCGATTTCGCAGAAGTGGCTGCGCGCGCCGCTGCCGGAGACCCTTTGAGTCTTTCCTTTCGATCAGCCGATGTCACGATGAGCCGCATACGATGAGTTATACGTTCGATTTCAGCAGTTTCGACTTGTATGCGGGGATGCTCGTGCGTGGCGTCGGCGTGACGCTCGGGCTGACGGCCATATCGACCGTGCTCGGCGGGCTCGTCGGCATGGCGGGCGCAGTGGTGGCCGCGTCAGGGCCGAAGTGGGCGCGGTGGCTGATCGCCGGTTATGTCGAGGCGATCCGCAACACGCCGTTTCTGGTGCAACTGTTCTTCGTGTTCTTTGGGTTGCCCAGCCTGGGCATACACATCGACGAGATCCAGGCCGCGATACTCGCGATGACGGTCAATCTCGGCGCGTATGCGATCGAAATCGTGCGGGCGGGCATCGACTCGATTCCGCGCGGCCAGGTGCAGGCCGCGCAAGCGCTCGGACTGCAGGGACGCCAGGTGTTTCGGCACGTCGTGTTGCCGCAGGCGATTGCCAACGTATTCCCGGCGCTGTTGAGCCAGGTGCTGATCGTGATGCTCGGCTCGGCCGTCGTGTCGCAGATCTCGGTGCCCGATCTGACGTATGCGGCGAACTATATTCAGTCGCGCAACTTCCGTTCGTTCGAAGCGTACGTGATCATCACGGCGACGTATCTGGCGTTGTCGATCGTGTTGCGGCAGCTGTTGAACCGGCTGGGCAAGGGACTTTTCGCAGGCCGCGCGGCGCGTTCTACCGATGCGTCGCCGCGTCGTGTTTTCTCATTGCGCGGCGCGCGTGCTGCATCGACGACGGAGCGCTCGTCATGATCGAATTCACGCTTTGGGACATTGCGCGTAATCTGCTGCTCGCAGCACGCTGGACGGTGTTGCTGTCGTTGATTGCGTTTGTCGGCGGTGGCGTCGTGGGTTTGCTGTTGCTCGCGATGCGCGTTTCGCCTTTCCCCTGGCTGCGGCGCATCGTCGTGTTGTATGTGGAGTTGTTTCAGGGCACGCCGTTGCTGATGCAGCTTTTTCTTGCGTTTTTTGGTTTGCCGTTGATGGGTGTCGATGTATCGCCCTGGGTTGCGGCCACTGTCACCTTGACGCTTTATACGAGTGCGTATCTCGTCGATATCTGGCGAGGCTGCGTTGAAGCCGTGCCGCGCGGGCAATGGGCGGCGGGCGCGAGTCTCGGCATGACGTTTGCACAGCAGTTGCGATATGTCGTGTGGCCGCAGGCCTTGAAGATTGCTGTCGCGCCCACGGTTGGCTTTCTCGTGCAGGTGGTCAAGAGCACGGCCTTGACTTCGATCATCGGGTTCACCGAACTCACCAAGACGGGCACCATGATTACGAATGCTGCCTTTCGGCCGTTTCCTATCTATGGGATGGTTGCTGTTCTGTACTTTGCGATGTGCTTTCCACTAACCTGGTGGGCGCGGCTTTTGGAGCGGAAGCAGAAGGCTACGCAGCAACGCTGACGGTTCCTTCTGCGACGCAGTCGCCATTCTGGTTTTTGGTTTTGTTTTTCGCTGGCGTCCGCGTTTTGTTTCCGGTTTGCATGTGTTGCCCCTGTGCGGGGCGGCACTCACTTTCTTCAGCGACTCGTCTGCGCCGTCCAGGTAGCAAACTGTGTGTAGGTGGTCGCACCGCATGCGTTGCCGATCCTACGACACCGTTCCCGCTTTCAGTCCGGAGTGGTGCACTTCCATCGCGACGGCCTACACACAGTTTGCCACCTGGGCGGCCTTGGACGTCCGGTAAGGCGATACGTGAAGCGGGAATGTGAAGCGGGTGAGGCGTCAGTTAGCACGCTGGCAACGCACTTGAAACAGCGCGTTGCCGCGAGCAGGACGGGGACGTTGGGGGCCCGTGGGTCAACGTCAAGACGCTCGGTGTGAGCGGCTTTCTTTTGCCTACTTTTCTTTGCCGCAGCAAAGAAAAGTAGGTGCCGCCCCGCACAGGGGCAACACCAGCAAACCAGAAGCAAAACGCGGACGCCAGCGCATAAAAGGCAAAGCCGCGCCGCAGGTCAACGTCGAAGGCAAAAACTACCTGGACGCCTGGGTGGCCTTCCGGACCTTGGCGACATCAGATGCGCCAACAGAAGCCGCACCATTCCTCCACCCACCCCGAACAAACGTAAGCACATCAGCGATCTGCTGATCGTTCAACACATCGGCGTACCTGGGCATAGGATACGGCGCGGGAACGCCACCAATCACAAGATCTTCAGTCCCATTCAAGGTCACATTGATCAACGAGCTCGCATCCTTCTCAAGCACATTGGGATTCCCGGCAAGCGGCGCAAGCATAGGCGCGAACCCGCGCCCATCCGCCCCATGACAGTGCATGCAATACGCCGTATAAACCCGTGCCCCCGCATCGTTCGCGGGCCGTGTCAACGACACCTTCGTCGTCGCCGCGTCATACACATAGGCAGGCCCGCCCGAACCGCCCGCTGCCGGCAACGACTTCAGATACCGCGACATCGCAGCTACGTCGCCATCCGTCATTGCCTGCGTACTGTTGTTGATCACGCTCGTCATCGCGCCGAATGCCGACGCATGCTGGTTCGCGCCCGTCTTCAGAAACTGCGCGACATCGGCTTCCGACCAGCGGCCCAGACCGACGTTGTGCTCGCCTGTCAGGTTCGACGCAAACCAGTTGTCGAGCAAACCGCCCGTCAAATACGCACTGCCACTCTCGTCGAGCGCCTTCTCCTGGAACGCGACCCCGCGCGGTGTATGACACGAGCCGCAGTGGCCGAGCCCCTGAATCAGATACGCGCCGCGATTCCAGGCGACGTCCTTTCCCGGCTTGTCGCGATACACGCCCTTGTCGAGGAACACCATGTTCCAGACCTTCAGCGGCCAACGCATGTTGAGCGGCCACTTGATGTCCGGCTCGCGGTTCGCCTGCTTCACGGGCGTCACGCCATTCATGAAATACGCGTAGAGCGCATGCATGTCGTCGTCGTCAATCTTCGCGTACGACGGATACGGCATCGCCGGATACAGGTTGTGGCCGTCCTTCGCCACGCCTTCGCGCATCGCACGCTTGAAGTCGTCCTCGCTGTACTGCCCGATGCCCGTCTGCTGATCCGGCGTGATGTTGGTCGAATAGATCGCGCCCATCGGCGTCATCATCGGCAAGCCGCCCGCGAACGGCTTGCCGCGCGGCGCGGAGTGACACGCGATACAGTCCCCCGCCTTCGACAGATATTCGCCACGTTTGACGAGCGCATCGTCGGCGGCATTCGCGAGTACAGGCAGCGCAAGCGCCGCGCTCAAGGCCAAAGCCTTCAATGTGGTTTTCATCGCCGGCCCCCTCATGCGCTCATCAACTGATTGCCGACGGGCAACTGCCGCAGGCGCTTGCCCGTCGCCGCATAGATCGCATTGGCGACGGCGGGAATGGCAGCCGCTGTTCCCGGCTCGCCGATGCCGCCCGGCGCCTCGCTGCTCTTCACGATATGCACCTCGATGGGCGGCGTTTCGTGGATGCGCAATATCCGGTAGTCGGTGAAGTTGCTCTGCTGCACGCGGCCACGGTCGATCGTGATTTCGCCATACAGCGCCGCCGTGATCGCGAAGATAATGCCGCCCTGGATCTGCGCATCGACCGTATTCGGATTGACGACCATGCCGCAATCGACAGCGCACACCACACGGCTCACACGCACCTCGCCCTGCTCGACGCTCACGTCGGCGACCATCGAAAAAAAGCTGCCGAACGCATGCATCACGGATACGCCGCGCCCCTGCCCCTTCGGCACCGCGCGGCCCCAACCGGCCGCCTGCGTCGCAACGTTCAGCACGTTCAGCGCGCGCGGCGACTTGCCGAGCAGATCTTGCCGATACTTGACGGGGTCGATCTGGGCCTGCGCCGCGAGTTCGTCGATGAAGCTCTCGACGACCCACGTGCCGCGCGTCGGTCCGACGCCGCGCCAGAATGCCGTCGGTATGTCGCGCGGTTCCTGACGCACGTAATCGACCAGTTGGTTCGGCAGGTCATAGGGCAGATCGGCGGCCACTTCGACGGCATCGGGATCGACGCCGTTCTTCACGGCGGGCGGCGCAAACCGGGCGAGAATCGACGAGCCGACGATCCGATGCTGCCACGCAATCGGCTTGCCATTCGCGTCGAGTCCCGCGGAAATCCTGTCGTAGTATGCCGGGCGATACATGTCGTGCTGGATGTCTTCTTCGCGCGTCCACACCACTTTCACAGGCACGTTCAGCGCTTTGGCCACTTTCACCGCCTGCGTGACCATGTCGAATTCGAGTCGCCGGCCAAAGCCGCCGCCGAGCAGGAAGTTGTGCACGACGATCTTGTCGGCGGGCAGGCCCGTCACTTTCGCGCCCGCATCGCGCGCGCGCGTCGGCACTTGCGTGCCCACCCAGATCTCACAGCTGTCGGGCTTCACATGCACCGTGCAGTTGACAGGCTCCATCGTCGCGTGCGCGAGAAACGGCTGCTGATAGACAGCATCGACGCGCGTCTTCGCCTGCGAAAACGCGTTGTTCACGTCGCCGTCCTTGCGCGCGACAGCGCCATTGCCTTGCGACGCCGCCTTCGACAGATCGTCGAAAATCGTTTTGGTCGACACCGACGCGCCCGCGCCTTCGTTCCACGTGACCTTCAACGCAGCTGCACCGCGTTTCGCGGCCCACGTGTGGTCGCCAATCACGGCCACGCCGTTGTCGAACTTCACGATCTGCCGCACGCCGGGGATTGTCTTCGCGGCCGTATCGTCGACGCCTGCAAGTGTGCCGCCGAACACCGGGCAGTTGACGATGGCCGCATAGACCATGTCGGGCAGACGCACGTCGAGGCCGAACATCGCGCTGCCGTCCACCTTTTCCGGCGAATCGAGACGCTTCGCCTGCGTGCCGATGAGCTTGAAATCCTTCGGATTCTTGAGCGGTACATTCTGCGGCACGGGCAGCTTCACAGCCGCTTCGACGAGTTGCCCATACGCGATGCTGCGTTTGGTCCCGGCATGAATCACCTGGCCACGCTCGGCATGGCACGACGCAGGCTCGACCTGCCATTGCTGCGCAGCCGCGCTGATAAGCAGCATGCGTGCCGTCGCGCCCGCGCGGCGCATCGGCTCCCATGCGAAGCGAATCGATGTCGAACCGCCCGTCAGCTGGCCGCCGAGCAGCGGGTCCGTAAACAGTTTTTCGTCGGGCGGCGCGTGATCGACGGTCACACTGTCGAGGGGCACTTCGAGGTCTTCCGCGATCAGCATCGGGATCGATGTGTACACGCCCTGTCCCATCTCGACCTTCGGGATGATCAGCGTGACCTTGCCCGCCGTGTCGATCTGCACGAATGCGTTCGGCGCGAACACGCCGCTTTGCGGCGTCTCCACGCCGTCGCCGCCTATCACCGACTTGCGTACGTCGCCCTGGCTTTGCGCAGGGACGCTGAAACCGAGCAGCAATCCACCGCCCGCCACCGCGGCGACGCTGGCGCTGAACTTGAGAAACGTGCGGCGCGAGACGGCCGCGTGACCGTCATCGCGCGGCTTGCCGTTTTGCGCATCGAGCAATCCTTGCGACATCTCACGCCTCCTTTGCCGCCTGCTTCACGGCAGCGCGGATGCGGTTGTATGTGCCGCAGCGGCAGATGTTGCCCGCCATCGCCGCGTCGATGTCGGCGTCGCTCGGATTCGGGTTCTGCGCGAGCAGCGACGCCGCCTGCATCACCTGCCCCGACTGGCAGTAGCCGCATTGCACGACGTCGATCTGACGCCACGCTGCTTGCACCTTCTTGCCGGCAGGCGTATCGCCGACGGCTTCGATCGTCGTGATCTTCTTGTCGCCAACGGCCGCGATGGGCAGCACGCACGAGCGCACGGCGACGCCATCCAGATGCACGGTGCATGCGCCGCACTGCGCGATGCCGCAGCCAAACTTCGTTCCCGTTAGACCGACGATATCGCGCAGCACCCAGAGCACGGGCATGTCGGGCGGCGCGTCGATAGTGTGCGAGTGGCCGTTGATGTTCAGCGTTGCCATGAGCGTTTCCATAAGTGGGTTTCTTCTATCCGCCGGCGTCGAACAAAAACCGGTCGACAACCGCTCTTTGTTGGACGTGGCGTGCTAATCATGCGAAGCCGACGAGCGCATACGCACCGCTTGCACACGTTGCGCATGCAGCGGTATATCGGTCCGCCGATTGTAGAGGCACGTTAAAAAACGTGCGTGCAAGGTGTCTTGCGCGGGTCAGACGCTGATGGGAGCACAGGCGCGTCCAATGCGGAAGAAACGAAGCAGCGCAGCCCTTGCGCTGCTTCGTCGGAGAACAGGCCTTATTCGTTCACGGGCAGATAGTACGAACGCACAGGCGACGGCGGGAACGTGCTCGAGCCCGACTGCTTTGTGAACGCATAGCGCACGTAAACGGCAGCGACGAACTCGCGATACTGATACGCGTTGCCGAACGATGCAGCCGCGCCCACAGCGAGTTGCGGCGCGAGCTGATATTCGCCGACGGCATCGATCGAATACGACACACCCGTCTTGCTCTGGCTGGGATAGACAGCACCCGGGTCCGGCACGTTCGAAGCCGACGCCGCCTTGCTCTGATACGTGCTGTTGGTCGGGAAGTAATCGGACTCGTCCTGACGATAATGCTGCACGCCGATCGACGCTTTCAGGTCATAGGTGAACGGCCCGTTGCGCCCGGTGTATTCGATGGGCAGATTCAGGATCGCATACTGCTGCGGGCTGAAATAGCCGCCCTGCCCGAACGTGAAGTACGACAGGTTCTTGTCGTAGTGCATCAGCGTCGTGTTGACGCCGACCGTCAGCGTCTGATCCGTGTCTTTGACGAGTCGTGTATAGACACCGCCGCCGCCCTTCACCGCATTGTTCGAGGCGACGTTGTGGCCCATCAGATAGGCCCACGACGCGTTCACGTAAAGGCCGTTCGTGCCGTCGTCCCAGCCGGCATCGCCGCGCAAACCGTTCGACGTCACGCCGCCCCATTGCAGATTCATCGCCGAATCGTGTGCACCTGCATACGACAGCAAACTGTCCGTCACCCCTCGGCGTCCCGCCGTCAGCTTGTATGACACCTTGTCGGTGATATTGCCGCGATATTGCACGCCGCCCACGATGTTCTGCTCGCGAAAGCCCCACGGCGTAGCACCGACGTCGGCCTTCAGGCCGCGCCACTCATAGCCGACATCCGCGCCCACGCCGCTGGCCGTCTGCGAGCCGGGCAGCACTGTGCTGGTGCCGAACGCCTGCGACGAGCCGAAGCGCGCCAGCGTGTTGGTGTTGTTGCTCGCCGTGCCCGCATCGAGCGTCACGGGCGTGACCTCGACGATCACATGGCCGTCGCCCGCACGAATGCGGCCTTGCACCGGCGCTTCGATGTCGGTCAGATTCGACAGGCCGTTCTCGCCGTCGCGGTTGCGAAACACGATGCCGCCGCTCACCGTGCTGGTCTGCTCGCGATTGATCTGCGCGAGCTCTTCTTCGACGGTCAGCGGCTGCGGCTGCGCAGGCTGCCGATACTGCCGGTTCTGTTCGTCCTGCAACTGCGCGTTGCGCGCCGGATAGGGCGCGGGCGGTTGCGGAATGTACGGCACCAGGCCGTAGCCCTGATTCGTGTAGTTCTGCGGATACGCCTGTTGCGGATAGGCCTGTTGCTGATACGGTTGGGGCTGATAGCCCTGCTGGGGATACGCCTGTTGTGCATACGCGCGCTGCTGTGGATACGGCTGCTGCGCGTAAGCGGGCTGCTGCGGATACGGCGGCGGGTAAGCCTGCTGCTGCGGGTACGGTTGCGCATAGCCCTGCTGCTGCGCAGATGCCGCGCTGCTGTTCGTCGCGCGGGCATTCTTCGCCGCGCGCTTCTTCGACGCCGACGTCGGTTGCTGATTCATCCCCTGCGTCGCCTGCGCCTGTGCGGCGGCCTGCGCCTGCGGCGACATCGGCCAGGGCGTGCTCACTGCGGCATCGTTCGGTTGCACGTACACCGGTTGCTGATACGCCTGCTGCGGATACGGCTGCTGGTAACTCTGCGGCTGCGCGTACCCTTGCCCCGGATACGCCTGCCCCGGCGCGAGCCCGCCGCCCGACTGCGACGAGCCGTACTGATCGGGACCATAGCCGTCGACATCCGGCGCCTCCCGTCCATTCGATGCCGCTTGCGGCGCGAGCACGCCGAGCGAATCGATTTGCGAAGCCGGTTGCGTTTGCGGCGCGATGTAAGGCGCCGGCTGCGTCGGCGGAGTATAGGCAGGCATGGGCATCAGATACGGTTGGGTGTTCTGCGCAGGAAACGGCACACTGTTCGACGCATCCGCCGACGTCCGGTTCGCAAACGGGTTCGTGCCCGGCAGCGGAATCGGACCTCTTGGCGGCAGCGGCACGTCCCAGCCGCTCGGCACGGGCGTTCCGTTCACACCTGCCGGCTGCGTCCCCTGACGCGCGAGCGGCGCGTTCTGCGCAATCAGCGCGCGCTGGAAATACTGCGCGGCCAGACTGTTCCTGCCTTGCGCGCGATACATGCGGCCCATTGCGGCAAGCGCATCGGCATTGTTCGGCGCGATGCGCAACGCGTGCCGCAAGCTCGACTCGGCGAAATCGAATTTGCGGATCTGCGTCGCCGCGCCCGCCGCGTTCAGCAGCAGGCCAAGGTCGTTTGGATTCTGCGCGAGCGCCAGGCGATAGGTGGCGAGTGCGTTCGCGTTGTCGTTGTTCGCGGTGTACAGGCGCGCGAGCGCCGCAAGAATGTCGGGATCGTTCGGGCGGGCCGCGAGCCAGGGCGACAGCACGTCGAATGCGCTCGCCAGATCGTTGGCCTGACGCAGCGCGTCCGTGCGGCGCACAACGATAGCCACGTTGATCTTCTCGAAGTCGCTGCGCTGCTGCCCCGTCAGTTGCATCGACGCGAGGCGCCGCATCACTTCGCCCAGTTCGGCATCCTGGCCGGCGTTCAGCAGAATGCCGGCGTCGGTGAGCAGCAGTCCCGCGTCGTTCGGCGAACGTGCGACGGCACCGCGCACCATCATCAGCGCACGCGCCGTGTCGCCCGTATTCACATACGCCGACGCGATCGCGCCGATCAGCTCGGCATGGTTGCCCGCGACGGGTTCCGCGTTGTTCAGCACCCCGCGCGCCTGTGCGACGCGTCCGCTCTTCGCGAGCGCTACGGCTTCGTCGCACTGTTGATGCACCCACAGCCGGTGTTGCAGCAACGCCATCGCGTCGGTGCGCTTGTTCACGGGAATGCGTTCGAGTTGCGACAGACCGTAGCGCCAGTCCTGCATGTCCGCGGCCAGCAAGGCGCTCGCGTAGAACGCGTCGGGCATGTCCGGATGCAGCGCGATCAGCCCGTCCATGATGCTCTTCGCGTTTGCATACGCGCCCTGCTTCGCGTAGATGCGCGCGAGATCCAGACGCAGCCACGGATCGTCAGGATTGCTGAGCAGCGCATCTTCGAACAGGCTGCGTGCATTGCCGAGATCGCCGCGCGCTTCGGCCGCGCGCGCCTGTGCTGCCTGCGCTTCGCCACGCAGACGGTCCGCGCCGCCAACCTTCTTGCGCTGCGCTTCCGTCAACTGGTTCGCGAAGCTGAGCGCATCGTCGCCGCGTCCTTGCGCGGCGAGCGCGCCGACGAGCCCGCGGATCGCATCGGGATTATCGGCCTGGCGGCGCAGCGCCATCCGGAACGCCGCTTCCGCGCCGCGCGGGTCGCCACTTTGCATCAGCAGATCTCCGAGCGCTGTTTGCGCGGTGACATCGCCGGGACTGACAGCAATCGCTTTTTCGAACAATGCCTTCGCGTGCGCCAGATTGCCGTTGCTCTGTTCGCCGAGGCCTTCGCTCGTGTACATCCAGTAGGTCGCGCTGTTGAGCGCCTCGCGCCAGCGCGCCGCGCCGCCCTGCTGCGACGCGCGCAGCAGATACTCGCGCGCCTGCGCGAACTGCTCCTGCTTGAGCAACGCAACGCCCATGCCGCCGAGCGCGTCGCCGTCGTTCGGAGAACTTGCAAGTACCGACGAGAAGCGCGCCTTCGCCGTCACGAGGTCGCCGCGATCGAGCGCCGCGAAGCCTTCGGCGACGGTGCGGCCGCGTGCGTCTGCACCGGCGTTCTGCTGCGCGCGCTCGCTCGCGCGGCGGTCCTGTTCCGAGATCGAATCGGCGCGGGCCTTGACGGCGGCGTCGTCGGGCGCGACGGACAAATATGCCTGAAACAGCGGCGCATCCGATGCGCGCACGCCGAGCCATAGCAGCGCCTGGCGCCACGCCGCTTTCGCCTGCGCGCCGACGATGGAATCTTTCGACAACTGCGCAAGCTGCTCGATGCCCTCACGCCGGTTCGCTTCGCGATACGTCAGATGCCGTGCATACGCGAGCGCGAAACGCGGATCGTCGCGATGCTCGCGCGCGAGCTGTTCGAGCCCGCGACGCGCCTCTTCCCAGCCCTGCGGTGAGGAACCGAGCGCCTGATAGTACTCGAGCGCGAGCTGCGGATTGGCCGGCTTCGTGCCCAGCGCCTGCCGGTAAGCCTGGGCCGCCGACGCCTGCTGACCGGACTGCGCGAGACGCCGCGCGTCGTTGACGGCCTGATCGGTCGGACTCGACTGACCGAGGCGCCGCGCGAGTTCGTCCATGTTCGGGTAGTTCGGCGCGGCCTGGCGAAGCCGCGCGAGGTATTGCTGCGCGCCCGCGCCGTCCTTGCGGTCGGACATCACGATGCCCATGCCGTACAGCGCGTCGGGCTGCTTCGGATCGATGCGCAGCACCTTCAGCCACGCTTGCTCGGCGAGGTCGCCGCGCTGATGAGCCTGCCAGTACTTGCCCTGATCGATCAGCACGTTCATCGGGTCGTTCGGCTGCCCCTGCGCGAATGCCGACGCCGCCGCGCCCGCGCCGAGCGTGAGCGCGATGCCGATTACAAGCGCGCGTTGGCGGATTGGCATGTATTCTCCCAACGCGGCACGAGACGGCCATTTTCATCGAAGCGGTAGCGGCCGTCTGCGGACGCTGTACCGAAGAGCATCAACACCTCGTCGTAATAGACAGGCTGGTTTCGAGCGGCTTGCGCAGCGCCCGGCGCGGGCGTCGCGAGCGACGCCAGATGCGTTTGCGCGAGGCCCGCCGCACGCGTGTCGCCGAGCGCGCGGAAATACGGCAGGAGCGCGCCCCAGAAACCAATGGGGCCTTCTCCCGCCGCATTGCCCGTGGTCGTCGCGACTTTCTCGGGCGGCACGCCCGTCTGCGCAATCCGGTCGCGCATGCCATGCAGCGCGGCGAGCCAGGGCTTCGCGAGGGGATCGGCGGACGCGGCGAGGCCCGCCCACAGATACACGCGAATCGCGTCATAGCTGCCGGCATCGCCCGTTTGCGGGTCGACGACGAACTGGCCATCGCGGTATGCGGCCCAGTCCGGCGCGAAGCCGAGCGGTGCCGTCGTCTTGACGAGCTTGAACGCGTTGTCCGCGATGCGCGACCACGGCCCGTTCGGCGACTGCGCGGCGAGCGCGCGGATCAGCGGCAACGGCAGATAGCTCGGATTCAGACGCGTCGTCGCGCCGTTGCGAAAGCCTTGCGAACCGGGCAGCAGCATGGGACCGAGGCCGCGCAAATCGGCGACTTCCTGCTTTTCGACCTGCGTAACGAGCGCATACGCGAGCTGGGTATAGGCAGGCTCGCGCCAGAGGCGTCCCGCTTCGAACAGATCGTAGGCGATCCACAGGTCCGAGTCCGCCGCCGAGTTCGGATCGATCACGCCATACGCGCCGTCCGGCTTCTTGCCCCACTGCCACGCGGGCAGCTTCACGTCGCCGCCGTCGAAGCGTCCCGCCGACAGGTTCGCCCGCGTCCAGCGCAACAGTCGCTCGAAGGTCGCGCGGTCGTTGGCGACGAGAGCGAAGAACATGCCGTAGGACTGGCCTTCGGACGTGGTCTGCTGCGTCGGCGTCGAAAAATCGACGACGCGTCCGTCCTGCTGCACGAAGCGCGACACGAACGCGCGATAGGCGGGCCAGTCGTCGCAGGTGGCGGCCTGCGCATGGCCCGTCATGCTCGCGACAAGGCTGCCAACGAGACCCGCGCATACGAGCGGCCGGGCAAGCGGCGCGCGCAATCTGAACCGCCATGAGGAGAAGATAAACGCCTCCCGCATATCAATCCTTCAACCGGCGCGCCGCGACCGCGCGCAACAGCCGGTAGAACACCGCCGCGATGATCAGCGCCGCCAGCAGGCCGCCGGACACCAGCAGCAGCGGATGCACGGACAGCGCCCAGCGCATGTACTCGACGGGCGACAGATGCCCGACGTAGTACACGTCGCCGTTCGACACCACTTCGAGCGTCCGGCCGCGCACTACCGTCAGTCCGCCCTGGATAGACTGGACGAGATCGGGATCGAGCATCGCGTTGGTCAGATCCGCTTCCGATTGGCCCGGCGCCGAAATCAGCGCGACCACGCTGCGCCCTTTTTCGAGCGGCGACCGGAATCCGGTGACGATCGCGTCGCCCGATGAATTCACGAGCGACAGGTCCGCGCGCCCCGCCGTGCGCACGCCGCCGCGATTGCCATGCCACCAGTTGGCGATGCGGAACGACACGTTCGAGAACTGCATACGGCGCGTGTCGTCGGCGGCAGAGAACGGCATGTCCTTTTCCCAGGCGCTCAGCAACGGCTGCTGGCCGGGTGCGCCGATCACAAGCAGATCTTTGTCGGCGAGACGCTGCACGTCGCCGGCCGTCGCGACCGTGACGCCCGTCACGGGGTACGCCGTCGACGCGCCCATGCGGCCCATCACCATCAGATACAGGCTGTAGTCGCTCGGATTCGCGTTCGCGGGCAGGATCACCGCCGTCTGCGAGAGGTCGGCGAGCTTCGTAAACGGCCAGCCGCTGTTCGCGAACGCGGCCAGATCGGGCAACGCCATGTAGTGCGGAAACGACGACAGATCGATGGTCGAATCGGGATCGATCTCGCCGCGCACGTTGTCGAGCACCTGCCCCTGACATTCGCCCGTCTTCGGCATGTCGTAATAGAAATGGAAGCGCAGCTGCGCCTGCGACGCGAGCAGATGCGGTGGAATGAATATCTCTTTCGACGCGGGCGCCGTGTGGTCCGGCAGCATCCGGTTCAGATAGCGCCCGAGATCCAGCATCGACGACGACTCGGCCGGAATGCGCAGCGCCTGCACGAAGTTATTGTTGACGCTGATGTTGAGCGTCGAACGGTCCGGCGCGGGGCGCACCGTGTAGCGGTAACGCAGGTCGACGGGCACGCCCTTGGTGCGCCAGGTGAACAGATCGGGCGCGATGCGCAGGTCGACGCGCACCACGTCCGGGTTGTAGCCGCGCACGGAAAGGTCTTTCGGCACGGTCAGTTCGCCGAAGCGCACGGCGCGGTCGGTTGGCAGCCAGCCCGGTGCGTCGTACGGCTGACGTGCGCGCGGCGCGTCGACGTGCGTGATCGTCTGCATGGTGCCCGACAGCGCTGCTTCTCCCAGCGACAGCGCGTTCGCCGCAATCTTCAGCTCGCGTGCGTCGCGTCCCATCACGAGCAGCAGCTTGCCGCGCGCGGGCGCTTCGCGATCGACGATCGCGAGCACGGGACCATTGATGGCGGGCAGTGTGACTCCCGCTGGACGTTCATCGTTGGTCGCGAACACCACGGCGTTGCCCGACAGCGGCGCGTTGTCGAGCTGCGCCGGAAAGAGCGCGCCGCGATAGCCCGCGAGCGAGCCGAACCACGACGCGACGGCGCCTGCCGCTTCGAGCGCCTGCGACGACGGCTTGGCGGCGAACACGAACGGCAACTCCAGCCTGCGGACATCGCGCCGGTCGAAGAACGGCAACGGCAACGCGCCGAGATCCGGCTTCGTCGCCAGCGATGCGAAGGTCAGGTCGAGCGTGCTCGCATTGCTGACGGTCGCCCATAGCGCGCTGCTCGCGGGGTCTTCACAGCCCTGCGTGTAATGGCCGATCAACTGGATGTTCAGGTGATTGAACTCGGTGACGAGGCGCGGTTCGAGCGGAATGTCGCGGGCGAGCAGCGTGCCCGCCTGCTCGCGCGGCAGCGGCAGCGTGGCGGCCACTTCGCCGTTCACGAGCACTTTGAGATGCGACAGATTCGACAGCAGCGACGGCGAATAGCTGTAGATCAGATGCAGATTCGCGCCCGTGACCACTTCGTCGGCGCGCACGGAGAACGGCACGCCGTTCTGTCCGTCGACGCCGCGCAGTTGCAGCGGATCGAGCGCGCCAAGTTGAGCGAACGTGAATGTCTGACGACGCCCGCCGGATACGGCCGTGCCGTTGTCGGCCGTGGTCGGCATCGTGTCGCGGCCGCTGCGCACAGCGGCGAAGGTCTGCGGCGCCGGCTCGGCGAACGACGGCTGCTGCGCGGCGCGCGCATCGACGGGCTTGGCCGACGGCAGCGGCGGCAAGCCGTTACCGGCGGGCGCGGGCGCCGTCGATTGGGCGACGAGCGGCTGGTTCGCAGGCGTCGTGCCTGGCGTCGCCGCAAGCTGCGCCTTCGTCGCGGGAACGGCACCCGGTGAAGCGCCCGGCGGGCTGGCGGAAGCCGCCTGCACGGCAGGCAACGTGGCCGCGAACAGCAGCGCGCCCACCGTCGCGCGCAGCGGCAGCCGGCACGCGCTGCACGCCAGCAAACGCACACCCGTTCTCATCGCCGCTGCAACAGCGGCGTCGTATCGCAAGATCCGCATCCGTTATTTTCCGTTCTTCGTGTCGTTTGCCGCGGCCTTGCGTCTGCTGCGCAGCGTGCGCAGGTCGGCGTAGAGATGTTCGAACAGTCCGCCGATCCCGCCCACACCGACGCGCATCACATGCGAGAAGCTCTTGAGCGGCGTATCGACTTCACGCCCTTCCGCCCAGCCGGTCCATGCATCGGCGCGCGCGAACGTGCTCTGCACGAAGTCCAGCTCCTGCTCGCGCGTCATCGCGCCGAACTTCAGCCCGACGCGGCCCGGCACCGCGTACGTGACATCGGCGGGAAACACAAATTCGTCCTGACCGCGAAACAGCGATACGACGACCTGCTCGTGCAGCGGCACCTGGATTGCGGCAGGCAGTTGCAGCGCGAGTCCGCCTTCCGCATAGTCGACCGTTTCGCAAGTGAGCGTGCGGCCCGTCGAAAAGCGCAGCGACGCCGGAATGCGCATCGCGACGCGGTGCGTGGCGCGCACCTGGCGCTGCTCGCGCGCCGCCGCCACGCTCGCGCCGAGGATCAGCATGTTGTAGCCCGTCCATGCGAGGTTCAGCACGGTCGTCTGCACTTCGCTGTGCAAGCTGGCGTTGAGCGCGATATGCACGCAACCGACGATAAAGCCGATCAGGTTCAGCGCCAGCAGGATCAGATACGGACGCGAGATCGCCCAGTCGAAGTACTGCTCCTCGATGCGGCCGCCCTTCGCCGTCACGTTGAACTTGCCGAGCTTCGGGTTGATCAGCGCGAGCAGTGTCGGCGCCGTGATGTACGACGCGAGCACCGACTCGTAGACCTCGGACCAGAACGAGTGACGGAACTTCTGCTGCATCCGCGAGTTCGTGACGTTCGCGTGGAACATGTGCGGCAGCGCGAAAATCGCGATGGTGCCCGCCGCCGCCTGGATGATATGCGCGTTGAAAAACAGGAACGACAGCGGCGCCGTCAGGAACACCAGACGCGGGATGCCGTAGAAGAAGTGCATCATCGCGTTCAGATAACAGAGCCGCTGGCCGAAGGTCAGGCCGCGCCCGGTGAGCGGATTGTCGATGCGGAAGATCTGCGTCATGCCGCGCGCCCAGCGGATGCGCTGGCCGATGTGGCCGCCGAGGCTTTCCGTCGCGAGTCCCGCGGCCTGCGGAATCGCGAGATACGCGGTGGTGTAACCGCGGCGGTGCAGCTTGAGCGCCGTGTGTGCGTCTTCCGTCACGGTTTCGATGGCGATGCCGCCGATCTCTTCGACCATCGTACGGCGCAAGAGCGCGCAAGAACCGCAGAAGAATGTCGCGTTCCACAGGTCGTTGCCGTCCTGCACGAGACCGTAAAACAGCTCGCCCTCGTTGGGCACCTTGCGGAACGTCCCGAGATTCTTCTCGAACGGATCGGCGGAGAAGAAATGGTGCGGCGTCTGCAGCATCGACAGCTTCTTGTCGCGCAGGAACCAGCCCAGGCCCACTTGCAGGAACGAGCGTGTCGGAATGTGATCGCAGTCGAAGATCGCGAAGTATTCACCGTCGGTGATCTTCAACGCTTCATTGATGTTGCCCGCCTTCGCGTGGCGGTTGTGCGAGCGGATCGTCCACGCAACCCCCACTTCTTCACAGAACGCCTTGAACTCGGGCCGGCGGCCGTCGTCGAGCACGTGTATGGACAGCTTGTCTTTCGGATAGTCGAGCGCGATCGCCGCGTAGACGGTCGGCTTCACGACGGAGAGCGGCTCGTTGTAGGTCGGGATGAAGATATCGACGGTCGGCCATTCGCTGCGGTCGGCGGGCAGCGGCAACGGCTTGCGCTTGAGCGGCCAGGCGGTCTGAAAGTAGCCGAGCATCAGCACGAGCGCCGCATACACTTCCGCCGACACCAGCAGCAGCCCCCAGGCGGCGTCGAGCGGACGTTCCCAGTAAGTGGTCTCGGTCAGACGCCAGTACATATAGCGCCCCGTCGCGATCACCGACAGCATGATCATCACGAGCGTCGCGTAATGGCCCTTTGCGCGCCTGAACAGCATTGCGCAGACGAAGCAGCAGAGTGCGAACGTAAGCTGCTCGCCGAATGCGAGCGGCACCGTGAACACGAAGAACAGCGAGGCGAGCGCGAACAGCACCAGCAAAATCGTGACGGGCTTGCTGCCGAGAATGCGTCCGTCGATCAGATGCGAAGCCAGCCGGTCGAAGCGCGAGCGGCGCGGCGGCTCGGCGTCGACGGCATCGAGAATGTCTTCAGGCGCCGTGCTCATGCGACGCTCCTCGGCAGCCTGGCCTGGCCGTTCAGGCACGCGCCCAGCCATTCGCCGCAGGCGCGCAGATCGGCGGCGGCCTGGCTATGCGGGTCGTAGTGAATCACGGTCGTGTCGTACGCAAGCGATTCGCTTACGCCCTGGTCAAGATGAATGACGCCAGGGAACAGATGGCCGGCGAGCGCATCGCGCAATACCTTGACCACGTCTTTGGTGAGACTGCGGCCCTGGTCCACCTGGTTGATCACGTAGCCGTAGCCGATGAAGTCCTGGCGCGGCAACGCGTACGCCTGGATCAGCCGCTCCATCTGCGGGATTGCCGCGTACGACGCGGCGTCCGCGATCACGACGTTCAGCACGAAGTCCGCGGCCAGCAACGCGGCCCGCGTGTAGACCGTCGCGCCCGGCGGCGTGTCGATCAGCACGATGTCGTCCGCATCGAGCGCGAGCGCGTCGAGCGATTCGCGAATCAGATAGGGATCGCTATCGAGCCGCGCCTCGAACACGCGCCGGTCATCTTCGTTCAGCGCGCCATGCGGCAGCGCCGTGATGCCGTCGATGCCGTCGAACATCACCGTGCGCCACGATGCGCCCGAGAGCGTCGCGCGCGCGACGCCGTCGTAATTGTCGACGGGAATGCCGAAGTGCAGGCGAAGCGCGTTCTGCGGATCGAAGTCGACGGCGATCACACGGCGTCCATTCGAGCCGAGCACCGATGCGAGATTCGCAGCCAGCGTCGTCTTGCCGACGCCGCCCTTGGCGGATACAACCGACACGACTCTCATGCCTCGCCATCCGCCTTGAAGCGCGTGCGCAACGTGTCGCGCAGTGAACGGGCGGGCGCCGCCGGGCCGCGCGACAGTCGCGCGAAGAGAGTCGACAGGTCTTTCGACGGCGCGGCTGCGAGCGCTCCCGATGGAGCTGCCTTGCCGCCGAACAGCCCCGAGAGAATCGAGCCGCCTTGCTGCCATGCAGTGTCGCGCGTGCCTTCCGGCACGGGCCCTGTAAATGGGGCAGGGCCAAACGACTGGCGTCTGCCCGAACAAGAGGGACCTGGGTCAGATTGGGCTACATGATGAAGCGCAGAAACGCGGAAAGCTGGTGTGACGGGCGGCACAGGCCGTGCCGCAGCCGGCGCTGCCGCGACGGGCGGGGCGGCGGGTGCTGCAACCGGGGCAGCCGCCATGCGCACAGCGTTCGCGGCCGCTTTCTTGCGCTCGGCGGCGGGCGCAGGGTCGGGTGCCGCTGCGACGGCCGGCGGCGCGCTGAAACGGTTGGCGCCCGTACGCGCCGGCGTGACGGGCGGCGGCATCGTTGCATGCCGATGTCCGCGCGCGAACAAGGGCAGCCGCGCCGCTCCCGTGGATTCCGAGGTGCTCGTCGCGGTTGCCCTTACCGGCTGCTCGCGCCGCCCTGCCGGCGACGCAACGGCCGGCTCGGGGCGACAGCCCGGCGCAGCAGCCGGCCCCGGACGCCCGGCGTCCGGCACCGGCCCGACATGCGCGATATCGAGCGCGTTCAGCAACGGCCAGCGCAGTGCGGCTTGCTTCGCTTCGTCGTCGCGTGCGACTTCCTGGTATTGCCCGGCGTCGCCACCGAAGCGTCGGAACAGATTACCGACGTCGTCTGAAACGCTCATGATGTTTCCTCTACTTGTCCTGCGCATCGCTGCACTTCCACTGCTCGTGCCGTCGGCGCCCCCTGTTTCACTGAATGGTTAACGTCTTCGAGGACGCCAAGTTTAGTCAGCGCGCATTAGTCGGTCATGACAGCCTGAATTCGTACGCGTGCGCGTTCGCGCTTGGATGTTCCTGCAACGCTAGCGAGCCCGCGCCCAGTTCGCGCAACCAGTGCTGATACGCCCCTTCGAGAAACGCCGATGCCCACGGCGCCGCCCGCTCGCCAAATGCGGCAAGCGGTGCGCAGCTATGCTCGATGGAAAGATAGTCGTCCCGCTCGACAACACGCACAAAGCCCCAGTCGAGTTCCGACCAGATGCCGTTGAGAAAGGAAGCGAGGTCGTCGAGCGTCGTGCATCCGGTGGCGGGATACCGTGCGGCGAAGCGCACACCGATGCGCGCCATCAGCGTGCGCAGTTGCGAGGTATCAAGCTGAGTCTCGAATTCTTCGGCTAGCGCGCTGAGAAAGCCACGCCATTGCACTGAAGTCTGATGTCGCGTGTAATAGTCGAGCAGGGGTGCCGTGTGTTCGTCTTGCATGTACGAGAGGTTGATTGCGTATGCGTATGATTGACGGGCATGGAACTCGTAAACCAGTATCGAACACCGTTACGTCGACAGCCTGATTTGTTGAGTGAACCGTCAAAATGGGCGCCGCCAGCATAGCATCGTTCAGATGCCGATAAAAAGGCAACCGGCACGGTTGCCGATGTGGAAAGCGGGCGACGGGCGAATATTGTGCGCTTGCTCTTTTGCAGGGGCTCTGTGCAGTTGAACGAGTGCTTCATTCGCTTGCGCGTTCTTTCCGCGCCTTACCAATAAATGCGGCTTTCTGCATGCTTCAATTGAAATGCTTCGGGAGTCAGACGATGAAGATCAACGACGAACGCGCCATTCAGTTTCTCGGCGCCATACGCAAGCCATTACTGGTGCTGCATAAGGCAATACTCGATCACGAGCGCGCATTGTATGAGAAGGAGTTCGGTCCCGTCACGCCTGCCGCCTTCCTGCAAGTGCTGATCAACGGTACGGGGTTTCGCTGGTTGACTCCGTTGTCGACAGTTATCGCGAACGTCGACGAAATTCTCGACGACGAAAAGGCCACGAGCGCCGACCGCGTAGCGGCCATCGAAGCCGTCGCAGGTCTTTTCTCCGACGATTTACCAGGCAATATTTTCCTGCCGCGTTACCGGCAAATCCTGCAGGCCAGTCCCGAGATACTACATGCGCATGGACAAGTTGCGCCGCTCTTGAAGTCACTCGAAACAGGCGATTAATCTACTCGTTTGTTTCGCATTTGACTCGTTAATCATGGCGCGAATCTGCATCGCGAATCTTGCATGAATGCCGAACGGAGGGGCGTACGCATGACGCAGTGGATACTCGATCAGGAACTCACGTATTGCGGTCAGGCCGTACGCTATCGCACTTTCGGCGAGGGACCGCCCGTCGTGCTGATTCACGGTACGCCCTTTTCATCGTTCGTATGGCATCGGATTGCGCCGCATCTCGCGCGCGATCGCAAGGTTCATGTGTATGACCTGCTCGGCTATGGGCAATCTGAACGGCGCGATGGCCAGGACGTCTCGTTGGGCGTGCAGAACGGCTTGCTCGCCGCCCTGCTCGACCACTGGCAACTGGACGCACCGGATGTCATCGCGCATGACTTCGGCGGCGCGACGGCGCTGCGCGCGCATCTGATCGACGGCTGCGACTATGCGAGCCTCACGCTGATCGATCCCGTCGCCGTCGCTCCGTGGGGGTCGCCGTTCGTGCGACACGTGCGCGAGCATGCAGCGGCTTTCGAGGGGCTGCCCGCTTATATTCACGAGGCCGTCGTCAATGCGTACATTCGCGGTTCGATCGCGAGGACGATCGCAGCGCACGAGCTCGCGCCTTATGTGTCTCCGTGGCTCGGCGAAGTGGGGCAACCCGCCTTCTACCGGCAGATCGCCCAGATGGATCAGCGCTACACCGATGAAATCGAAGCGCGCTATCCGCAGGTGCGCTGCCGCACGCAGATCCTGTGGGGCGAGAACGATCAATGGATTCCGATCGAACGCGGCAGGCATCTGGCGGGCGTCATTCCCGATGCGCGCTTCGAGCCCGTGCCGAACGCCGGCCATCTTGTGCAGGAAGACGCGCCCGAGGCCGTCGTCGCCGCTGTGTTGCGCTGGATCGGTTGAGTATTGCGCGGCACGACGCTGCTTACGGCGTGTTGCAACCGCAAGCAAACAGAAAGGCTCCCGCGAAGCGCATTCGCCGGAGGCTCTCCGTTACGTATCACGTCGATGCGAAGCGCGGGTCAGCTGCGCTGATGCGGCAGATACGGCATCGGGTCGATCGGCTTGCCGTCGTGGCGCAACTCGAACAGCACGGACACGCGCGAGTTGTTCTCGTTGCCCATCTCGGCGATCTGCTGCCCTTTGCGCACGATGTCGCCCGTCTTCACGAGCAGCCTGCGGTTGTGCGCGTAGGCCGTCAGAAAATCCTTATTGTGCTGGACGATGATGAGGCTGCCGTATTCGTTCAGCCCGGTGCCTGCGTACATCACCTTGCCGTCGGCCGCGGCGCGGATCGGGTCGCCCGCCTTGCCGCCGATTTCGATGCCGCGCGTCTCGCCTGGCTGGAACCCTTCGACGACGTTGCCCTGCGCCGGCCAGATGAGCGTCACGCCTTTTGCGTGACGCGCCACCTCGGCATTCACTTCGCGTGCTTCGGCCGCGCTCGGCGCGGGTGCGCCCGGCGCAGGCGCGGCGGCGGCCGCCTTATCCGGGGTGCTGTTCGGCGCGTTGTTCGGCGCGTTCGTGGTGCCGGGATTATTCGAAGCGCTCGCCGCCCCGCCGCTCACCGTCGCATTCGACGCGCCGCTGGCAGCCGCTGCAGTTCCGTTTGCATTCGACGCTTTACCCGGCGACTGGCCCCCGGCCGGACCGGCAGGCACGGCGACCATCTTCACCGCATCCGGCGACGACACCTTCAGCGGCTGCCCGATATGCAGACGCGCGGACGACTTCAGATGATTCCACGCGACGATCTGCTTGACCGTCACGTTATGGCTGCGCGCGATGCGAGCCAGCGAATCGCCGCGACGCACCTTGTAGATCACGGGCGGCACCGACTGCGCGACCATCTGCGGCGCGGGCGCCGCGGCAGCCGGATCCGTTGCCGTTTGCGCGGTCGACGCCGCGTTGCTGTTTTTCGCGTCCTGCTCGCCGACATGCGCGCAGGCCCCCACCATCAAGGCGAGCGTGAAGCTCGCAAAACCGGCCCAGGTTCTGTCGAAACCATTCTTCGACATATGCTCTCCCGCATTATTTCGTTTATAGAGCGGATGCGCCCTTCGCCCGGCCAGCTGATGTCGCAGGACACCCGCTGACGGTGCGCAGCATGCCGCCTCATTGCGGCCTCAACCGTCCGGTCCACTGCCGGAATTCGCCTCTCTTGCGGAGCCGCGTCAAAGTGATGCGATCTTCCGTCAAAGGGGTCGGATTAGCCTTTTAAATCCAAGCCGCATTGTAAAGTGCAGGCCCCATAAAACGGGGCCCGGGAACACTTCGATACAAATTACCGGCTGTATTGCACGTACGCGTTCGCGATCGACAATCTTTCCGGCGCGTGTCATAACACCTGCTCTTTGTCATATCGGCAGGGAACGCGCGAAACTTGAGACGCGTGCGCCGTGGCAACGCCAATGGAGACAACGATGACCGCCGTACCCGAATCGAGAACGATCAGCGTGGCGATCGCGCGCGACTGGCGCGAGGTGTACTCGTTCATGGAACATCCGTTGTCGTTCGCGCAATGGGCGTCTGGGCTCGGCAAGCCGTTGCGCGGCGCA
This sequence comes from Paraburkholderia phymatum STM815, assembly GCF_000020045.1. Classification (GTDB taxonomy): domain Bacteria; phylum Pseudomonadota; class Gammaproteobacteria; order Burkholderiales; family Burkholderiaceae; genus Paraburkholderia; species Paraburkholderia phymatum. The sequence goes on from NC_010623.1 coordinate 190,617, forward strand.
GGCGAAGAGTGGACCTTCGAAAACACGGACGGACATCCCGTCACCGTGTACTTCACGCCGCGCAATCCGTATGGCGTGCTCGATCATCGTGTGATCACGGCACGGGGCGACGAGATCTACGTGCCGATGCGCGTGATCCCGAACGGCAGCGGCGCCGAAGTGCTGCTTACCCTGTTACGGACGGCAAGCATGAGCGACGCGCAGTTCGCCGCCGACGCGCAATGGCTTGAACGCGACCTCGCCGAACTGAAGCGCTTTCTCGAGCAGCGATGACGCCGGGCGCAGACCGGCTTCGTTCAGGCGCGAAGGATCGTCACGCCTGACGCTTCGAAAGGCGCGGTTGTCGACTCTGGCGTGTCCTTCTCGACGAGGATCGCGCTCGCCGCGTCGATGCCCGCAATCATGTACGCCGACGCGGCATTCAGTTTTTCCGACGATGCCAGCACGACCGTTTCGGCCGCCCGCGCGACGAGCGCGCGCTTCACATACGCTTCTTCCAGATCACCCGTGCTCAACCCTGCTTCGCGATGGACACCCGTCACGCCCATGAAGTAGAGATCGGCGCGGATGTGGCCGAGCGCTTCGATGGCGGCCGCGCCGACCGTCACCATCGAATGACGGAACAGCCGCCCGCCGATCACGATGACTTCGAGCGCTTCGTGCTCCGCCAGTTCGACCGCGACGCTCGGACTGTGCGTGACGATGGTCGCGCGCAGGTCGATGGGCAGATGGCGCACCAGTTGAATGGCCGTGGTCCCGCCATCGACGAACGCGATCTGGCCCGGCGCGATCATCTGCGCGGCCGCCCGGCCGATCGCCGCCTTAGCCTTCGATCCGATCGCGCGGCGCCCCGCGAGATTCGCCACCGCCGGCGACGCAGCCAGTGCGCCCCCATGCACGCGCTGCAACTTGCCCTCTGCGGCAAGCTCGCGCAGATCGCGGCGCACCGTGTCCTCCGACACGCCGAATGTGTCGCTCAGCGCCTTGGCCAGCACCTGGCCATCGCGCTTGAGAGCGTCGAGAATCAGCTTCTTGCGTTGGGAAGTCAGCATCCGGTTAGTCCGAGATTCATCCGATCATGAGATTGCACGAATTTTCTTGATTCTGCACGAAACCGCACGATACCATGATCGGGCGATGCGGCCAACCGGGCTGCGTCTTTACCCGGTCGCTGTTGCGCGATCGGATGGTGAATCCGGAACAGGAAGCGCTCATGAGCGAAAAGGCTGACCGCGTGCGTATCGTCGATGCGCAGGTGCTTTCCGACGACTGGTACGTGCTGAAGAAAACCACCTTCGATTACCGGCGTGCCGATGGCAGCTGGCAGCGGCAAAGCCGCGAAACCTACGATCGCGGCAATGGCGCGACGCTGCTGCTTTACGACCGGCGCCGACGCACTGTGGTGCTGATACGGCAGTTCCGACTGCCCGCGTTTGTCAATGGACACGAAGGGATGCTGATCGAGGCGCCTGCCGGACTGCTCGAAGCGGCATCGCCCGAAGCGCGGATTCGCGCGGAAGTCGAGGAGGAAACGGGCTATCGCGTGGAGTCGGTGCGAAAGGTGTTCGAGGCGTTCATGAGTCCCGGCTCCGTGACGGAGAAGCTCTACTTTTTCGTCGCCGAATATGATGCGGCTGCGCGTGTGAGCCGCGGCGGCGGCGTCGCCGATGAAGGCGAGGATATCGAGGTGCTGGAATTCGCGATCGACGATGCTTTAACGATGATCGCGCGCGGCGAGATCATGGACGGCAAGACCATCATGCTGCTGCAATACGCGGCGCTTCATCTGTTTCTGCAATGACGTATCGAGGCGACGCATCCCATTGCGGCCACGATCGACGACCCAACGGGCTTCAGATGAAGCTCGACGGGTTAAATTATCTACTTCGTCATACTGAATAACTATTCAGATTCTTGCCGTATTTCTCGCGCACATTTCTCATCCGCTGCGCATGCAACGGAGGAGATGCTGCCCGAGCGCCATCGCCCAGTCCCGTTGAGGTCTGACGGTCCATCAATTCGTGCGATCGAATGCGCCTGACAGATCAATTCGAAGGAATGTCACCTAGTTGTCGATGCAGAGACGTCCGCACGGCGAATCGGAATTATCTGATTGGTCGTACTGAAACGTCTTCGTATCCTCTGCGCCTCTATGTGGTGCGCGCTTAAAAGAACGCTAGAGCTTCGATCGGGATCGCTCTTCAGCGATGCACAACCGCGCGCCAGATACGCCGATACGCAACAGGGAGGCAGCGATGATAACGACTCAGTACAACGCTTTGCGCACATCAGGCCACGGGGTTTCAGCTCGCGACGTCACCCACCAGATGCATTCCATTGGGATCCTGATATTCGACGGATTTTCGATGCTGCCCGTGGCTGAAGTGATTGATGTATTCGACAAGGCAAACCGGATTTTGGCAGCGGGACCGGGCGGTCTGCCCTGCTATCGAACTGCTTTCGTGTCGCGCCACGGAGGATGTGTTTCCAGTTCCGCGGAACTCGCCGTGATGACGCAAAGACCCGAACAGCTCCCTTCCGTCCGAACGCTTTTCGTTGCATGCGGCGGCGAAGTGCCAGCCAAAGTTGCGGCGGATCTCCAGTTCCGCAACTGGCTTTGCGAGACGGCATGTCGTGCTGATGAGGTTTTTGCTATTGGCAACGGCGATTCGTTGTTATCCGCGATCAGCGCCCCCGCTGGGCGAACCGATCTTAAAAGACAGAATGTTGTACCTGGCGATTCGTCGCTCGCCGGGCCGACGCGCTTCGGCACGCGGTCGGCCGTGCGACAGGCGCTCGAGCTCGTAAGACAGGACTTTGGTATCGCCTTTCTGCGACGCGTGCTGGAGCTGATACCGGACACTGGGATGCCTGAATTCAACGCCATGACGAGCGACAGCGCAAAGTCGATCAGGGACAAGATTCACGAGAGTGCTCAGTGGATCGCGCGCAATTGCAATAGGGCCATTTCCGTTACGGTCGCTGCGCAAACCGCGGGAATGAGCGAGCGTTCTTACTTGCGACACTTTCGCGCTGAGATGGGTGTCAAGCCTTCTGAATACTTGAGACGTTCTCGCGTCGAGCTGGCTGCGGCCATTCTTGAATCGAGTGATCTGCCTGTCGATAAGATAGCCCGGCGGTGTGGACTGACAAGTGGGGAATGTCTGGCCAGGTTGTTTCGGCAGATATTGGATGTTTCGCCGACGGAGTATCGGAGTCGAATGCGGTCCGCGAACGAACGCAGGGGTACCTGATTACGCCAGGCGACAGGAACGTGCGCGACCTTCCATCTCACACGGCACGTGCGCAAAAGGGTCCTGGGCCGCCTGTATGCAAACGTGCGAAACCTTCGGGACGAAAGTCTCGAGGCTGCATGACGGTCACAGCCAGCGGGTCGCCCCATTGCCAAAGTTGCTGCCGTCGACGCAGTCGGCGCAAGCTGGAACGCGCACGCTTCCTCCTTGACACCTATATAAAGGTGATTAATCGGCTGCCTTCGCAAGTGTCGATTGCGTATTTTCAGTCAGTGCCAGCTGGTAATCACCATTGCCCTACAAAAGTGGAATCAACTTGATTACCTCGTCTGTTTCTCGAGAGTTTGAAATCGCCAGATATTGTCAGTCAAAGCGACCATGCCCAGATCGCCGTAACAGGCCTCTCCTGAATGGATGCGTGACTTCGACAAATGTCTGACAAACCCTCAGCGTCATGTCAAGACTCTCAAGCACATTCAACCCGCCAAACAAAATGAATGGCAGCGTATTGCCGACGGTCACACCACGCGCGATGGTGATATTCATTGATCTTCCTTCATCTGAAGCGAGAACTGACTGCCTCCTCGTCGCGAGGGGCGAGAAAGCCGTCCAGATACAGGGGAAGCAGCCTATTGAAGAACCGCTCTTGAGAAAACCTTCTTCTCGCCTCCCGCGCGCCTCGAGCGGCAAGCGATTCACGACTGGTTTCGTTATCCGCAACATGCCTGATAGCTTGTACGGCTTCGGCCTCGTTATTGAAAACCACTCCCGTCACCCCCGACCGAACGATGTCGACGTTCCCCGCGCAGGCAGAAACTATCACGGGTAAGCCCGCGAACATCGCTTCGATTACCGACACCGGCATGCCCTCCCACGATGCTGTCGATAAGTAAATGCTAGCTTGCTTTATGTTTTTAACGACCTCTTCTCGTGTCATCCATCCCGTAACGCGAACACCTGCATCGACGAGCTTCTGCCTGAGCCTCTCCTCTCCATCTCCGACCCAAACAAAGATCAGCTTGCTGTCCCCCAGGGCTGAGGCAATCCGAGCGAACAGTTCAGGGTTCTTCTGGCGTCGAATGCCGCCGACAGTAACAATGTACCGATGTTCCGAAGCCGTGGTGCAAGGTCGGCCTGATCCATGATTTTCCGGCTCTCCAATTTCCGGTACGGCGTTCTCTACGACTACTGCTCGTTGCCGCAAATGAGCCCACACTGCGTGCCGCTCGCTCTCTGAACAGGCCACATACAAGGTTTTCCGAACCGCCGCCAAACGCTCCAACGCGATATATGCGAACCTCGTCATCCGGGAAATATCTTGACGCATGAACGAAATGCAATGCGGGCTGTACAAGACGATCATCCGTTCGAACGAAAATAGGGCGGCCAATCGACCGAGGAATCCGGCCACCGAAGAATGAAGGTGAATGACATCGGGCTGTATCTCTTTCAGGGCAGTGCGTAGACGCTTGATGGCGAATATCAGACCCGCACCCTTCATCTGAATATGTTTGAGCGTCACCCTATCGTCGAACATCATCCGGAGCCCGCGCGGTGTCTCGTCACGCAGCGAATAGACGACATGTACTTCATGCCCCTCCTTCGCGAGTCGGTTTGCGATCAGGCAAACCATTGAGAGCGTTCCTGTCGCGCTGGACTCCAAGACTTGAACGATCCTCATAACGCGTTCCCAACGTGCTGAAGGCGGCGTGGGACAGCGATGTCCATCGCATCACGAACAAAGGCAAGAATGCCGGCCCCCTCTATCACCGACGTCCAGGCAAGACGCCGCAGCTTATCAGGTTCGTTTTTCTTTACGGATAGCTCTCGTCCGTCGAACGGCAAACTATCAAATATCGAGCGCCCAGCCACGAATGCATGAATACCCAATTCCCGAGATGCGGCTAAGTTCGATGGTGAATCGTTACAAATGATCTTTTTACCGAGCGCGGCGTATTCCAACATTTTTGTTGGAGTCTGAAAGCAATGCGGCCGATGATAGGGAAAATAGCAGACGGCATACTCCGATCGTCGAACAATGTCTAGTGCATCTTTTTGCGAAACACGCCCGACGAAATTCAGTCCTTCGGTATTTCTGAACTCACGGTAAAGCGATGTTTCGGGGCGTCCGACCAGAACAAACTTGTTCTCTCGCTTCCAGGGTGATGCCCGCCATGCAGCAAGGACCTTGTCGAAACCTCGCTCCCGACTCATCTCGCCGATATAACAAAATCGGCCGCCCTTCGTCGGATGTGCAGAATCGCAACGATCTCCGTCAGCAGCGTCGAAGATCCAGTCAGGCACTCCCATAGGCAACAGAACTGAAGGAATCGCATCCCTGAAATTCATGACGTCGCGCATTCTCTCATTTTGAAAAGCCCTGAGATTGGGCTTGGCGTTCATTACCTGCTTGATCCAATCCTTGCAGGCTGCCAAGGGTCTGACTGAGAGCGAACGGTAGTCGTGGATAATAAATCGTGCATTCTCATGAACACGATAAAAGCCCATAATGCACCACAACACGCATTCGCCCTTGAACGGAAAGCGTGAATACGTATTGCTATCCCCTGAGAAAACCTGGATGCCCAGCTTACTTAGAAAATCCGAATACGCGTTAATCTCCGGGTAGTTAGCATTACCCGAATGCAGAATGAATACTTTCACTATGTTTTATCCTTTTCCAGCGCCCGTGCCGGAACGCCCACGGCCACGGCGTGCGGCGCCAAACTCGATAGCAACACCGCCCCCGCACCGATCCGGGCTCCGTCCCCAATCCGTATTTCTCCCAATGCGATGCTATTGGCACCGAACTCAACGCGATTACCGACGATCGGCGCCCCCGTCAACGTACCGTCAGCGCGCGTGATATTTCCAATCGTCACTCCATGACGTAGCACACAGTAGTCTCCAATCACTGAAAATCCATTAATCACCAGCCCGAAACCGTGATAAATCGTCAGGCCCTTTCCGATATTGGTCTTGACAGGAATCTCAATACCCATCACCCAATCGGAAATCAGGATATAAAACGCGATAAATGGCAGGCCCAGTATTAAAGTAACGTTACTTCTACGTGCAAGGTAATTTGCTATCCTAAATAACAAGATGACGAATTTTGCTTTGAAGAACGCGTTACATCGGAAGTCTTCGACGATCGCGCGAGAGGTGCTTTTGATCGTGACACTCATATTCGTCCATCATTTGAAAAAACACGCCGTGCGGCGCGGGGGTCGATTGGACCGTTGCCGAAATAGTCGATACCGTCCACCAAGAAACCATGGATGTACTTCATCAGACGATCTCGATCGAACTCTCTGTATAGGCAGCGGCCCAGCGCAACGACCTTTTTTCCGTAAAGCATTGCTTCAAGACCGACAGTTGAGTTAATGGTGACGACCATCGCCGCGTGCTTGATCAAATCCACCGCTGCAGTTGTCACGATTTGGAATTGATGGATAGTCTGCAGTCGTGCAATTTCGTCAATCACTGCTCTATCGTTCTCGGCCGGATGAAGCTTCACGATCAGGTCCATTCCCTCACTTTCGGCGAGCTCGAGTGCAATCCTGATCGCCTCCAAATTGTCGACATCCGAATGCAGTTTGATCTGCGTATCGCCCGAGACCTGCAAAGGCAAAAAGACATAACGTCGCGAGATCAACGCGTCTTCCCCTATCGAGCTCGCAATGGCGGGCAACCTCACGCCATTGCTAGCGCGGCTTCGATCGAGTCGTTTCCGGCCAACGCCCTGAGTCAAGACCTTCACTGCGTAGTTCAACAGGGAAAGCCCTTTTCGACGGATCGAAGTCTGTGATTGTGGAAGGGGTCTTCTCTTATATTCCTCGTATCGCCTCAGCCATCGTTCGTGCTCTGACAAGTCCGGCATGGAAAAGCGATCGATGATCGAGGGGTCGCGGGCGACCGTCGATAGCGCATTTACCCCTTCATCGTCGGCGAACAACTTTTCGGGCAGATTCGACAGTTCGAGAAACCGCACCCGCACACCGTATGTTGAACACGCATGGCCGACGGCACGACATATCAGTTGTTGCCCGTTCCACATCACACATACCGTAATGGCAAGGCGGTTAAAAACGTCCAAAGCTGCGGTAAAAGTCGCCATCCAATCCTGGCGAGCAACATGCGCGTCAATAGTCCCATTCATAACCTCGATCGAGCGATCAAACAATGAAGAGCCGTACGCTAATCCGGACGAATTATTCTTAGCACGTCGCAGATAGATCGAGTGTCGCCCTTCGAGTCGAAAGAATAAATGAGCAAGCGGCTCACTGGTCATAAAGACGAAATCGCCTTCCTTGTCGAGCGCTTTTACGAGCCTTCGGACGAAGTAGAAGCGCTCCAGTGAGTCGATTACGACGGCAATCGTCATCAAGGTTTCTCAAAACGGAATAATTCTTACGCGGATACGGGTGAAGGTGCGGCGGCGCGCTTCACGACTTGAACAGTCAACATAAGTCCAACTAACATCATGGTGACGCCAGCGACCGAAAATGCCCGGATACTGGGCAGAACAGAAAGCCGCATTAGATGCACGGTGAATAGTGTCGCGCTCAGTACGACGCCACACCCCAACTGGAATAAGAAATCAATCCTCTGCCCGCGGGTCGCCAGAAACACCTGAGAAAGTGGCATGTACATTAATTGAACTGCAAACAAGGGGATCATTTCGTAAAAGAACGCGCTAGCTCCATGCCAGCGTGCCCCCAGGAAAATCCGGACCAATGGCGCGAACAGCAAAGCCCCTCCCGCTGCATAGACGAGTGCGATTACAGCAAGGTATCGCGCGTAAGTCATGAACACCTGATGCAGAAGCGTAGCCGCGTTTTCTCGCGCTAGAGCACCGATTAGGTCCCGGCGAAACACACTGCCCACGCTTTGTGCAGTCAACGAGACGGGAAAGAAACCCAAGCGATAGGCAGCCGCAAAGTATCCAGCGCTTTCGGCGCCAAACCAATGCGGAATGGTGATCGCAAGGGAGTATGTCATCACCGATCCACACAACGTCGACGGGAGAATGAAGGCCGCGAAGCGCGAGTTTTCAGAAAAGAATGAAAACGCGACCTGGGCCCGGTAATCGCGATGTCTGCCGTGAAGCAGAATACCAACCAGCAACGCACTCGCAACCATGACGTTGATCACACAATACATGCCAAAAGCATCCGTGCGATCCAGAGTCCCAAAGCATTCTTCTGCTAGCAGCGATAGGAGGAATACGCCGTTTATGGCGAGTCGGCTTGCCGCGATGATGTCGTATCGACGCAGACTGCTCAGATATGCCCCCGCCGCCTGCTGTGTAAAGTAGGCAAACGCACAGGCTTCCACCGCAAGAACTTCGACGTGGGACATAGCGAGCGTCACGCATACAGCAACGATCACAACCACTACACTTAACAATGTCACGTGAATGAATGCATTGAACGAATAGCGTGGGCTGTCCGATACACAAGCAAGTTCGTATCGAAACGCAAGCAGTGTCCCTACGAACGTTCCGCATGCGAGCAGGTAGTTGAAGTGCCCCAGCACAGCTGGCCCTTGAAAGCGCCCGATCAGCGAAACGCAAAAGAACAGCGATATCTGGCCCGCAACGACCCCCATCATCGAGATGACAGAGTCCTTCAGCATGGTCATCTTCTTGAACTCGCTACACGTCACGTTGCAAACCCTATTCGTACCTGGTGTAACGATAGCTGCCGCACCTCAAACCATGCTCGGCGTGGCATAACACCGTTCGGCTGTTTCAATACAATCATCTGCGGCCTCATGATCCGTTTTGTTACGAAAGTTCGACTTTGCATCAATAGGCACCCGAACCTCGCAACACCACGCTTACCGTCCGCAAGAGAATCCAAATATCCGTACGCAAAGACAGTTTCTTGACATACGTAACGTCCAGCAAGACCCGCGTCGAATAGTCGACATCGTTTCGGCCACTCACCTGCCAGAGTCCCGTCATCCCGGGCTTCGCCATCAAATAGTAAGAAGCGTTATCGCCATAGCGCAGCAACTCCTCACTGACGATCGGACGCGGACCGACCAGGCTCATATCCCCTTTGAGCACGTTAAATAGTTGCGGCAGCTCATCCAAGCTCGTCTTGCGAAGCAGCCTCCCGATCGCGGTGATACGCGTATCGTCTTTTAGCTTGAACTCACGCTCCCATTCCGCGCGCGCGAGAGGATCCCGATCGAGCAATTCGCGGAGAACTGCGTCCGCATTCGTCACCATCGATCGAAACTTCAGGCAGTTGAATGGAACGGCGCCACACCCAATGCGGACATGCCCATACATCGCAGGCCCACCGTCGCGCCTCACCACAACGCCGATCACAACGAGGAGCGGCGACAGCAATACGATCAACACCGAGGCAACGACAATATCGAAACTCCGCTTGGCGATGCTTCGAAGCATACCCACGCGCTCCCCTTCCTCGCCCAACATCCGAATGACGTTATTCACTTAGTTATCCGTATTGTTTGGAAGATGACAAATGCCCGATTAATCGGGCTCCAAAGTGTACGTTTCTATCGACGGATCCATTGCAGACGAAGCGTCCGCGATTACCTTGCAAACATGGACGAGTCAGCGAGAGAGCGACAGATAGTAGTGGTACTGTCAAGAGCGTACCGATCTCGCTCACGTTGTTTCGGCCAATACCCGAACAGAATTCGCCAACCACCATCGCATTTCATATTGGGAGCAGGCAAGCCGTTGAGCAATGAGCGCGGGTTGCGCACGCGAGCCTCATCGCCAGTGCTCAGCCGCTGGCAACGGCACCCAAGCACGCCACCATTCCGGACTTACTAAAGCCGCGCTTCGCACGCCTGGTAACATCTCGGGGACGCGTTTCACTGAAACTGTATGCGAACTTCGAAAGGCCATCCGTTCAAGCGGAAGTCACTGTCATCGCGATCCTGCAGGCGAGCGTGCTTGCGAGCGCCTATCCTGCCGCTGTCAGCAGACTGGGGACAAACTAAGTTCGTCCGATGTGAGACGCTATGATCGCGCGTTGATCGGACCGTGTGTCCGCCTGGTGATCGATAACCGCCGCAACGCCCCTCTTATTTTTTTCAGCCGCGTGGACCACCTTCATCTCGGCTCGTATCTCTTTAAATCATGTTTTGTTCGTTCTATTGAGAATGCATTCAAATATTAATCCGTAAAAAGGAGAGAGATGTCTTACGTAGCTTCCGTAATCTGGCTCAAAGAAACTCTGTACGATCAAAACAGCGATGATTAACGAAGACGTATCGAGAGTCTGCTTCCCAAACAGATTGGAATGCAGGTCACCTCGCAATTTCCTCCAAAATGCGAATTGCGTTGAGACAATGACTAAAAATATTATCCAATAATAGGGAGATACTTTTAATAACAAAGGAAACGGAATGATAAATGTCGCAAAGGTCAAACAAACATTTATAAAACCAAGCAAAAATCCTCCGCCGGGCATAAAAGGCGTAATCATTGTTCGCGCGTTAACGTCACCTTTATCTATCCGGATCTCGTTTACCGCATTTCTAAACGAATCAGCGGTAATTCCGAATTTTAGATACAACACGATCGTGACAACGAAAATTGCGCCGATGACAACTAGACCCATGAGCCACATTCGGCGTATTTTTGATAAAACAAAAATCAAGAACGGATATACTGCTAAAATCAGAAACCAATAGCCGCGAAAGTAGTATGCGTAAGCGGCCATAATAATGCACCACAAATACGTACCAGCGCGGCCAAACATCCATCTGGCAATCTTTCTTATTATGAGCAGCCCCAGAACCAAAATATCTTTGCTCAGGGTTGACATGTAGATCGTAGCCATCAACGAAAGCATCGAAAACAATAGTATTTCTCGAAGCCGAATCTCACTTGTCCGTCCGCCCCATATGCTTCCAACCATCGAACCGGCGACAACAATCCACGTCAAGAGAGGAAGAGCAATAGAGTCCCTCTCCGCCCCAAGAAATCGAAATACAGCAGCGGTACTTTGAAAGCTATCACCAGGAGTTAGATTCGCTCCAGCGATAATAAAAGATTGAATAACTTTCGAATCTGTAAAAAAATATGCTGGCAGCAGCTTTTCCTTAGTTAATGCCAATACCAACATCATGATTGATACGAGCAATAAAACTACTGCTGAATCATGGCTCCCCAGGGTACGCGAACTTCCACTGCGAGCCGGCAAAGCAATCCGAGGCGGCGCTATCATTTTGATTGATATTAAAACTGGTAGGCGTCGTTAATTATTCGCTATCGCTTTCGTATTTGTACTGTGAATATTTCATGTATCCGAATGTGCGGGGCTCGACGGCATTAAAGACGACCCCTTTGATCTCGATTCCCGCCTGTCGGAGACGATCCGTCGCAATCTGCACCTCACGAACTTCGCTCACGCCGCAACGAACAACCATCAGGCTGGCATCAGCATGGTTACCAATGATTGCGGCATCCGTAACCGCAAGGATGGGCGGAGTATCGACAATGATCAAATCATATCGACCTTTAACCTCATCCAGGAATCGACCCAATTTTCCCGACATCAGGAGTTCGGTAGGATTCTGTGGAATGGTTCCGCGGGAGACGAAATCAAGTCCGGTGTGGCCTTGCTGTTTGTGAACTACTTCGTCGAATCCACGGCTTCCATCAAGCAGATCCGAGAGCCCAACCCCCGCAGAAACGCCAAAATTCGCGTGCCCTATACCGCGGCGCATATCACCATCCACCAACAGCACGCGACGTCCAGATTGCGCAAAAACGGTGGCCAAGTTGCACGCAACAAACGTCTTACCGACAGATTGACTGATCCCCGTCACCATTAGCACTTTATTAGGCAAATTGAAGCCGTCAAAGTGCAAGCTTGTCTGCAATCCTCTCAATGCCTCTATCGCCACGGCATTGGGCTTATCAAGAGCAAGCAATCGAGGCTTTGTGGGTCGCGTCCCATTGTTTGCTGACGTGGGTTCATCCACGTTCTTCATTTCCTCACTAAAGGGAATCGACGTGGAAACAGCGATTCCTATGGCCTCCAGTTCGGAAGGGTCGACGATTCCCAGATTGAATGTTCTCTTGATGTACACAGTGAGCATCGAGACTGCCAATCCGGCAAATAGCCCACATAAAATGATCATAGATCGCCGCGGTCGTACGGGGGCCGTTGTGTCCACTTCGGGAACGTCAACAACGCGTACATTCCCCACCGTGCCGGCACGAGCAACGTCGAGTTGCTGAGCTTGTGTCAACAAATCCGTATACGTCCGACTGCTCACTTCGACATCGCGGGTAAGTTGAAGCAGGTGTCGCTGCGTGTCCGGCAAGTTCGAAATTTGCGCCTTCAACGACGCTTTCTTCGAGTTGAGTTGAGCAAGTTGATCGTCGAGCACTCGCAAGGTCGGCTGCCCGGCTTGGAATCTTTGCTGCGCATCGACCTGTTGCATGCGAACCTGCTGAATGTTCGTCTCGACAGAAACGACCTGATCCAAAAGCGCCTTCGTTTCCAGGCCAATGTCTACGGAATGGGAAGATAGTTCGAAGTCCTTAAGCGCTGTCTGCGCTTTCTCTAGCTCGCCTCTCACTTTGGGCAGTTGATCTCGCACAAATTGGAGACTTTTGGCTGCCTCCTCCGAGTTTCGCGCAACGTTTTGACGAACGTATTCCTGTGTTATTTCTTGCAATGTGCGAGTGGCAAGAGTTGGGTCTTCGTTTTGATAGCTTATTGATACAATTCCCGAATCCTTACCTTGCTCAAGGGCGACGACGTCTAATTGCAAACGTTCGACAACCGATAAACTCGAGTTTCGTTGCACGTCGAACAACGTACCTGGATTAGCCTTCAGGCGACTTATGAGCACGGAGACACCACCCGCATGCACAGGCTTGCCGACTTTCCCGTGCAGAATGATATCCCCGTGCGAATCATTCATAATAAAAGATCCGCCTCCCTCTGCCTCAAGCGTGAGATTCTCCCCGAGAAGGGAATCTGGAACGTCAAGCTGGTCAAACTTGAGTTCCTCGCCGCCCCATCCATATCGACGTAATCCGAGCAAGGGTTTAGCGACGGAGACAGCATCTGATGAAACAAAATGACGGTTGATCAGCGAGCCGATCAGAGGAAAAGTTCGTGGTCTCGCATCGACATAGAGTTTTAGCGCATTAACCGCCTTGCCTACGACAGAGCGCGATGTGATGAGTGCGATTTCAGTTACAGCTTCCGCGTTCGCAGTGTTCAACAACTGATCCATTCCGGCCATCATCGTACCGCCGGTGGGCAGCCGATGCTCTACCTGAAGCATCGCGTCTGCCTCGTACACAGGCGCGGTAAGAATCGAATACAAAACGCTAAGCGTGACGAACGTGCCGGTAATGATCAAAATCAACCGTTTGTGATCAATCAGCGCTCCCAGGATATTCCGGAAGTCAATCTCATCGTCCCTTTTCAGCTTTGTTTCACTGCTCATTTTGCCTACTCTTGCTAATCATAAGTGCATCAACCAACTTTCGACTGTCTTTTCGATCAACCCATATATATGCTCATATCGACGACGGTCTCGTCTGTACGGATCTGGAATTTCGATTCCCGCGTCCCACTTTCCGAGCAGAAACACTTTCCCCCTAACCTCCGGCATCATCGAGCAAATATGGTTACGCTGACGGTGACTCATCGTCAAAATAAGATCGGATTGCCGAAGCATGGTTGGAGTGACCTGCTTCGCTCTATGCGTCACGCTCGAATGTCCGTTTTCCGCCAAAATTTCCGCGGCTTTATCACATATCGGGCGCCCTACTAGTGCACTAATCCCTGCGCTAGTAACAGAGATCGACCTTGCCGCCAGTCGGTGTCGCAGGATGATCTCGGCGGTTGGGCTCCTACATATGTTTCCCGTGCAAGTCACCAGGATATCGTTGATCACCATTTGTGTACTTGGCACAACCAATTTATAGAGAATTTCTCGTTCGGCTTTACCTACCGCTTCGCTAGCGAGCGAGATATGCCGCCGCCATCCCGGCGTTATAAGAGGGCAATAAAAGACTCAGAACGCGGCTGAAACGCACAAGCCCGTTACCATCGACATACACGACATCCTTCGGCTCCAGTTGAAATTCATTTGCAAGCGTCATGGCGACGGGCGATTCGGCATTCAAATGAAAGACCTCCGGATGATTCGTAGCTGCACCACGAACGACATACATTTGCTGCGCGTCCGCACTATTCAAGTTGATACTGCCGGCTTGGGCGAGCGCTTCGCCCAAGGTCAGCCGCCCAGTCTTCATCGGCAACGCAAATGCCGGCTTGTTGACTTCGCCCATGACGAAGATTCCACTGTCACTTCGAGCAGCGACGCGCAGCAGGTCACCCGCGCGCAGATGGATGTCCGACGGATTGATGCTCTTGTCGAGCATTTCGCTAAGACTGATGTGATAAAGAATGCCATCGCGCAAGAGCGTGAGATTGCCTTGGTCCGCATCTGCAGTGAAACCTCCCGCTCGGTTCACCGCTTCAAGTAGCGTCATGGGGACATCGTTGAGCGGTTGCAGTCCGGCTGCCTTGACTTCACCCTCGACGTAGACAGCTTTCGACCGGAACGAGGCAACGCGAAGGGTGACCTGTGGATCGCGATACGCCTTCGATAGCTCTTTGAGGAGCCGGTCCTGTGCCTCGTCGGGAGCAAGATCAGCCACGTGCAATTTCCCGACATACGGAAACTGAATATTGCCTCGCTGGTCCACGACAAATCCGACACCCGGGTCGGATGGACGGCTGCCCAATATCTGCTGGCCGGCAGCCGCAGCCAGTTCCGGATGGTCCCACACTGTGATCTGCAGCACATCGCCGGGCCCGATGGTGTACTTGTGCGATTCGCCGACCAATTGGCGGACCGCCGAATCGACACTGGCACTGCGCGCGATCCGCTGCTCTTCAATCAGTGAAATGTCAATGTCTCTAATCGGAACCTTCACATCCGATGCAGGGGTCGTGGCATTGCCCACGGAAACGGGCAAGGTTGGATTACTGCCCATCTGCATGCCCGGTGCCATTACGCACGCCGTAAGGGCAAGCGGAACTACGACGCATAGGCTCGCGCGACGCAGAAGGCCGTACAGCAATTGGTTGATCCGCCTCACAGCAATTTTCCCGGACACTCGCATAACAACGACCTTCGTTCCCGCTCGAAATAGCCGCCCAATATACGAATCCGCACCACCAATTTCCCGCCAATACCCGAACCGTTTTCGCCACCCCCATCTCATTGACAAGCGCGTTCCGCCGCCACGCCGGCGGGAACTCGAACCACTTTTGCAACAAAAATGCAATCAGGGTGAACTCTGAGAGATAATGTCGATCAGTTGATGGTCACACCGTGCGCAATCAGCAACACGCACACAGGCAGCAACCGCACCACAGCCCCCCATTCCCGCCTCACCGAAACCGCGCTGCGCGCCGCCCGCGCACCGTCTCGGCGAGGCGTATTGCTGAAAAAGCAGAAAAAAGCAGAAAAACGCATGCAGATTCCGAAAAACCGTCTGATCGAGCTGGACTTCTTCCGAGGGCTGGTTCTTTTATTTATCGTCGTCGACCACATCGGCGGCAGCATCCTGTCGCGCGCCACGCTCCACGCGTACGCGCTGTGCGACGCCGCCGAAGTCTTCGTCTTCCTCGGCGGATTCGCGACGGCCACGGCCTACGCGTCACTCGCCAAACGTCACACGGAGGCCGACGCGCGCAACCGTTTCTTCAAGCGCTCGCTGGAGCTGTACCGCGCATTTCTGGTCACGGCCGTCCTGATGCTGGTCGTGAGCGCCGTCATGAGCGCCTTCAGCATCGACGCGCCCAACATGGCCACGACCGATCTCGACGATATGATGGACACGCCTACCGCTGTCCTGCGCGACATCCTGCTGTTCCGTCGCCAGCCCTATCTGGCTTCCGTCCTGCCCATGTACGCGTTCTTCGCGTTCGCGGTGCCCGTGATCCTGCCGCTTGCGCGCAGCAAGCCGTGGCTGCTGCTGGCGGGCAGCCTTGCCGTATGGGGCATTGCGCCGTCGATACTGCCGCACCTTCCCGTGGCGGAAAATGCGCAATGGGACTTCAATCCGTTCGCCTGGCAGCTGATGTTCGTGCTGGGTGTGATTGCGCAGACACAGCCCGTCTATCAGCGCACGAGCGCGCATCGCTACGGCTGGCTGGTGACGGCGCTCGCGTGCGGCATCGTCGCGGCGGCCGCCTGGTTCAAGCTGTTCGTGGAAGTGACGCCGCTCGACAGCAGCCTGAAGCAGAATTTGTCATGGCTGCGTGCAATGAATTTCCTCGCGATCGCGTGGCTCGTCGCGAATATGGTGCGCCTCGGCTGGGCGAGGACGATTGCACAGCGCCTGCCCTGGGTCGGGCTCGTCGGGCGCAAGGGCCTGCTGTGCTTCGTCGCCGGCACAGTGATCTCGCTGGTCGTCGACTCGCTGCTGTACACGGCCACCGACGGCTATCTGAACCTGCCGCTTGGCCTCCTCGCAGACGCCGTTGCAATCGGCTCGCTGTTCGCCGTCGCAAAGGCGTCCGTGCCTATCTCGCGCGTGTTGACCCCGCGTTTGCATGGATCGGGACCCGCCTGATCCTTGCGATCAGGCCGTTCCATCGGCCCGGAGTCTCATCTCATCGGGCGAGCGCAGCAAGCAGGCACGCGGCTCAGCGCTCGATCCACTCGGTCCACAGCACCATCAGCACCGTCATCAGCGCAGGGCCGACGAACAGGCCCAGCAGACCGAAGGTCTCCGCGCCGCCAAGAATCCCGAACAGCACGAGCAGGAAAGGCAGGCGCGCGGAACTGCCGATCAGCACAGGCCGCACGAAGTGCTCGGCGACGAACACGACGACGAAGCCGAACACGGCAAGACCGATTGCCGGAATGAGCGCGCCTTGCTCGACGAAGATCCACAGCGCGGCGCCGCAGAACACGACCGGTGCACAAAACGGCAGCATCGCCGCAATCGCCGTGACGAAGCCAAGCAGCGCGGCATGCGGGACGCCCGTCAGCATATAAGCCACCAGCAGCAGCGCACCCTCGCCGATCCCGACCACCACCAGCCCCGACACCGTCCCGCGCACGGCCGCCGCCATCCGCTCGAACAGATGCATGCCGTCATAGCCGAACGCGCGCCGCACGCCCTTCATCAGCTCGCAGGACAGCTTCGGCCCCGCCTGAAAGATCACGAACAGCGTGACTAACATGAACGCGAACAGCATCAGCGCATGCGCAGCGCGCGCGCCGAAATGCCGCCCGAACGTGACGACAGCCCCACCGTGCAAACCCTTCATCGCAGGCGAATCGCGCAACGGCTGGCTCAGGTTGTCCTGCCACCAGCTCCCGATCTGCGCCGCGCCGAAGGGCAGATGTTGCACGAAGTCCGGCACGGGAATGCCGTTCTCCTGCACACCGCGCGCCCACTCGATCACGTCGTGCGCCTCGGACGCCGCCTGCGCAATGCCGATACCGACAGGCAGCAGAAACAGCAGGCCGATCGCAATGGTCAGAACGGTCGCGATCAGCGTCGACCGCCCCTTGAAGAACTTGTGCTCCTCGATCCGGTGAAACGCGGGCCACAGCGCAATCGCGATCACGCACGCCCATGCGATGGCAGGCACGAAGTCGCGGATGACCCAGAGCGCCAGCACCACCATCGCCGCATACAGCGCGGCCGACGCGATCCGCTGCATTTTGCGGCGATTCGGCATGTCGGCTTCGGATGGAACGTCGGGCGGGCGCTGGTTCATGTGACCTCGTGAACGGGTTCGATGCGCGTTCAGCAATGCGCATCGCTATGATGATGCAGGCGGAAGCCTTGCGCAGATGCCAGCACGCAAGATGCCGCATCCCGCTTCTCCGGCTGCCGGGCCGCCCATCTTATAGGATGCTGGGACACCCGGACGCCCCCCGCAATCGATCGCGCCCTTTTCTGCCGTTCATACAACAGTTCGTTGCATAGTTGCGCGCAATCGGTGCGACCGCCCGCAGATCCGCTTTTTACCGTTCGCGTACACGCCGGGTATCCCATTATTGCGGAATCGGGAACAGTGTTTCTACGCGGGCACAATGGCTCTCTCTCGCGCGCGGGACTACATTCGGCACACCACAACTACGGAGCCGGCCATGACGACATTGGACTGTTTACCGCTGATCGGCGCCAACGGCTTGCGCATCGAGATTCTCGAACATTCGGACACGACGCTGGTGATCCGCTGGGTAGAACCCGGCCGCTGCCATTATGGCGAACAGCGCTGGCGTCGCCGCTCGGCGCATACGTCGGGCACATGCGCCGTATCGCGCCGCAAGATCCGCCGCGGCGACGCCGTCTTCAAGCCCGCCGAACGCCCCGCTCCCGCGAACGCGTCCGCAATGATCGCGGCCGAAGTGCTCGAACACGCGCTCGCCGCATAACCGTCGTTTTCGGCAACAATCGAAACCCGACGCAGCCGGTCGGGTCTTCAATCTGCCGCGTGTGCGCTCAGAAAGCGGCACACTTCGCGATGCATCCACTGCACGCCTGGACTCGTCGCCAGAGCCCGCCAGGCGCCGTGCACCAGCCCACGGCCGATGGGCGCGTCAACGCGCCCGCGCGCCGCGACAATGCGTTCGGCGAACACACGGGCATCGTCGCGCAACGGATCGTGCTCGACGCCGATGGCGAGCGTCGGCGGCAATCCATCATAGCGTGATGCTTCGAGCGGCACGGTCCACGTATCAACGGGGCGTCCGCGCCAGTACAGCTCACCGTAGCGCCGCACATCGGCAAGCGTGAGCATCGGCGCGTCGGCCTCGGTGTCGCGCGCCGGCAGCTGCGGTTCGATGCCCAGCATCGGATAGACCAGCGCGAGACCGCGCACGCCCGGGACACCCTCATCGCGCAAACGCAGCGCGACGCTCGCGGCCAGTGTGCCGCCCGCGCTGTCGCCCGCCAGTTGCAACGAGCGCGGCAACGCACTAAACGGCAAACTGCCATCGAGGGCAGCGCGTGTCACCGCGAGGCAATCGTCGTGAGCGGCGGGCGCGGGATGTTCCGGTGCGAGCCGATAATCGACGGCCACGACGCACAGTCCCGTATCCGCCGCGATACGCGCAGTGATCAGTTCGTGACTGGCGAGCGAACCGACGACGAAGCCTCCGCCATGAAAATAGAGCACCGTGCCCGATGCGCGTGCGCGGTCGGTCGGCACATACAGCCGCAACATGAACGACTGCCCGCTCGCGGGCGGCATGAACAGCGCATCCTGCGTCGTCACACCGTCGGGAAGCGGCGGCGTGAACGCAGCCGCCAGTCGCTCGTACATCGCGCGCTGTTCGGCGGGCGTCGACGCGGAGCGATCGGCGGGATAAAGACGCTTCGTACGTTCAACGAATTCAACGATCTCCGGTTCGAGCATGGCGCGTGCTCCGCTTATCTGTTGGCCGATTGTCCACGCGAATGCCGGACGTCTCTATTGGCGCGTCTGGCCGGGCAAACCGATCACACGCCCTGCATAGCGGGCGGCAGGCAGCGTCGCCTGCGCGTCGACCAGCGCACGCACGCGCGCCTCGACATCGGCGTCGAAGGCGGCGGAGCGTGGCCCGCTCGTATCGACGTGCAGCAGCATCTGCTCGCCCGCCGCGACGGGCTCTTCACCGTCGCCTGCAAACATTTCGAGGTACAGGTGCATACGTTTCGCGTCGTGCGCCAGCACCCGCATCTCAGTGCGCACCTTCGTGCCTTCCTTGATTTCGTGCAGATAGTTGATGTGCGCTTCAAGCGTGTAGATCGAACGGCCGCGTGCCTTGCGCACTGCGTCGTCGAGGCCGATCTGATCGATCAGCGCATCGGTGGCGAAGCTGAAGATCAACATATAGAACGCGTCGCGCAGATGGCCGTTGTAGTCGACCCACTCGGCGCGCACGACATCGTGATACACAGGCAATTGCGCATGTCGCGGCATGGCGAATGTCTCCGTCGCTTGGCATGGATATCTTGTGCTGCGGGGCCCGGCTCCGATGCCCCGCCCGTGCAGATGATACGCGACCCTTATTCGTCGGCCCGCAAGCCATGACGCGCTTTCGTTTCCGCGATCACAGACAGCACGTTCGTGATGCACTCGTCGCGATAGCGTTCGAGTTGCTTGATCGAACGTGGACCGACCTGCTCCGCCGTTCCGTCGACCACGCGGTCGATCAGTTTATCCGTCAGCTTCGGCGCGACCAGCTTCGTCCACGGCAATTCCAGCGCGGGCCCGAACTGCTGCATGAAATGCCGCATGCCCGCGTCGCCGCCCGCGAGCGTATACGTGAGGAACGTGCCCATGAACGACCAGCGTATACCCGCGCCAAAACGGATCGCATCGTCGATCTCGCCGGTCGTCGCGACGCCTTCATCGACAAGATGCAGCGCCTCGCGCCACAACGCTTCGAGCAGACGGTCGGCGATAAAGCCGGGCACTTCCTTGCGCACGTGCAGCGGCCGCATGCCGAGCGTGCGATAAATTTGCATGGCGGCATCGACAGTCGATGCCGCCGTCCGTTCACCGCCCAGCACTTCGACGAGCGGCAACAGATACACAGGGTTGAACGGATGCCCGACGATACAGCGCTCGGGATGCAGCGCACGCGCATAAAAATCGGTCGGCAGCAGGCCCGACGTGGACGAAGCGATAATCGCATTGGGCTTCGCGGCGCGGCTGATCTGATCGTGCAACGCGAGCTTCAATTCCTCGCGCTCCGGCGCGCTTTCCTGAATGAAATCCGCCTGCGCGACGCACTCCTCGATTGTCTTCACGAAACGCAAGCGCGCCTGCGATGCGCCCGGTGCCAGTCCAACGCGTTCGAGTGCGGGCCACGCGTTCGCGACGTTGTCGCGCAACTGCTTCTCTGCGCCGGGCGCCGGGTCCCACGCGACGACGTCGAGTCCGTGCGCGAGCGCGCGCGCCACCCAGCCACTGCCGATCACACCCGCGCCGATTGCTGCGAATGTCTTGATGTCGGTAATCACTGCCATTGCCGATGTTCCTCAGGAAATATTCAAAGCGTTCGCTACCGGTCACCAATCAGGCGAGCTGTTCGACAGCGCGTTTTTCGAGCGGCCGTTCGCCGCGTGCCGGCAGACCGAGTTTCTTGCGACCTTCCGCAGGTGTGAGCGCGCGGCCGCCCAGACGCTCGATGATCTCGACGGCACGCGCGACGAGCGATCCGTTGCTCGCAGGCACACCCTTGTCGAGCCAGATGTTGTCTTCGAGTCCGACGCGCACGTGGCCGCCCAGCAGCATCGCCTGAGCGAGCATCGGCATCTGCATGCGGCCGATGCCGAAGCCGGCCCAATGCGCACCGGGTGGCAGGTTGTCGACCATTGCCTTCATCGTCGCGGTATCGGCGGGCGCGCCCCACGGAATACCGAGGCACAACTGGAACAGCGGCGGCGCATCGAGCAACCCTTCTTTCAGCAATTGCTTCGCGAACCACAGATGCCCCGTATCGAATATCTCCAGTTCCGGCTTGACGCCCAGTTCCTGAATTCGCTTTGCGCCTGCACGCAATTGCGCGGGCGTCGACACATAGACGTAGTCGCCATCGCCGAAATTCAGCGTGCCGCAATCGAGCGTGCAAATCTCGGGCAATAGCTCTTCCACATGCGCAAGCCGCGTCAGGCCGCCGACCAGATCGGTGTTCGCACCGAAGCGCATCGGATCTTCGCCCGGACCAATCTCCAGATCTCCGCCCATGCCCGCCGTCAGATTGATGATGACGTCCGTATCGGCGGAACGAATGCGGTCGACGACTTCGCGATACAGGTTCGGATCGCGGCTGCCGCGGCCCGTTCTGGGATCGCGCACATGACAATGCGCGACGGTCGCGCCCGCTTTTGCGGCTTCGATCGCGGCATCGGCGATCTGTTTCGGCGTGACGGGGATAGCGGGATGCTTGGCGACGGTGTCTCCAGCGCCCGTGACGGCGCAGGTGACGATTACTTCGTGATTCATGCGTGCAATTCCTCGTGCAATGTCTGCTAACGGTTGGATCCGAAGAGTCCCAATGCAAAGTACTCTTCGTATTGACTTGTCAAACCTTAAAGACCGAGATAAGCCTTCACCGCCGGCAAGCCATCCTTGCCGTCGTATGTCTTCACGCCCGCCAGCCATTCGTCGAGTACTTGCGGATTCTTTTTCAAATAGGCTTTAGCGGCTTCGGAAGGCTTCTCCTTGTTCATCACGGATTGCATCACCACGTTCTCGAGTTGCGTGGTGAAGCGCAGGTTGCTCACGAGCTTGCCGGCATTCGGACAACGCGTCAGAAAGTCCGGCGATGTCAGCGTATAGACGCGCGCTTCGCCATCGTTCGGCCCGAATACGCCTTCGCTGCCGCTCAGGTACTTCATATCGATCTGGATGTTCATCGGATGCGGCTGCCAGCCGAGAAAAACGACCCACTTCTTCTCGCGCACCGCGCGATCGACTGTGACCAGCATGCCCGCCTCGCTCGATTCGATGAGCTTGAAACCGCCGAGCCCGAACTGGTTGGTCGCGATCATTTTCTGAATCGCGGCATTGGCACTGCTGCCCGGCTCGATGCCGTAGATCTTTCCGTCGAGTTCCGCGCGGTGCTTTGCGATGTCGGCAAAGGTCTTGAGCCCCGCGTCGTATTCATAGGTCGGCACGGCAAAGGTCGCTTTCGCGCCCGTCAGATTGGGCGGCTGCAATACGTTGATCGATTTCGCCTCGACAAAAGGCGCAATCGCCTTTTCCTGCACCGGCCACCAGTAGCCAAGCGACACATCCAGCTGTTTGCTCTTCAAGCCGGCGAACGAGATCGGCACGGAGGCCACCGTCGTCACCGGCTGATACCCCAGCCCTTCGAATACCGTCGACGCGAGCGCCGTTGTCGACGTGATGTCGGTCCAGCCGATATCCGCGAAATGCACGGCGCGGCAGGTGGGCGGATCCTGCGCGAGTGCGGGCAATGACAGCGCAGCCAGAAGGCTGGCAAGACATGCGGAAACAGCCTGGTTGATCCACTTCATGACGATCCCCTTCGACACGGCTCGTGATATTTTTGAACGCCCGCGGCGCGGGCGGCGAATGAAACGACAACGACCTGATGTGCATTAAAGGTACAAATCCATATTCCGCCAAAATCGACCAACAGCGACCCGTTCTTGCTCGCGAGCGACCATGAGGGAAAACCAGCATGCGGCGAGGCACCCGCGGGCGCCGACCGATTGTTGCGCTGCGCCATCCACCGCGCCGATTATTGGCGGCTTGCCGGGTTGCATACTGCTTGCTACGCTCGCCGGATTCGACGAATCCGGTCGACCTCACTCCCGACGATCGAGCGATGCCCGAAGACATTTCGTTTCTGCTGCTGCCCGGCTTTTCGGCCATCGGTTTCATGTCAGCCATCGAGCCTTTGCGCGTCGCGAACCGCTTTCGCGAAGATCTGTACCGCTGGCACATATTGAGCGTGGATGGCGCGCCCGTCAGCGCGAGCAACGGCATTTCACTGAATGCCGAAGCCGCATTCGGCGATGTGCATCACGCGTCGACCGTCTTTGTCGTAGCGGGCTTCGAACCGCTCGCGTGCTATAGCCGCGCGCTCGCTGACTGGCTCAAGCGGATGGATCGCGCCCAGGCGACGTTGGGCGGCATCGACACAGGCGCATTCATTCTGGCGGAAGCGGGACTGGTGCGCGCGACGGACAGCGTGACACTGCATTGGGAAGCACTCGCCGCGTTTCGCGAGCGCTATCCGTCCATGCAGGCCAGCGACGAGCTGTTCGAAATCGGCGAGCGGCGCATTACCTGCGCCGGCGGCACTGCGTCGATCGACATGATGCTCGATCTGATCTCTCGCAACCACGGCGCCGCGCTCGCTTCGGCGATCTCCGAGCAGTTCGTCGTGAGCCGCATCCGGCAGCGGTCCGATCATCAGCGCATGGAAATCGCCGCGCGCTACGGCGTGCACAATCGCAAGCTGATTCAGGTGATCGGCGTGATGGAACAGAACATGGAAGAGCCGCTTGCGCCTGCCGATCTGGCGCAGGAAATCGGCGTCACGCGCAGGCAGCTAGAACGGCTCTTCTGCTCATCGCTAAAGGACACGCCGACACATTTCTATCTGCAATTGCGGCTCGACCGCGCGCGGGAGCTTTTGCGGCAAACAGACATGTCGATCACGGCGATCTGCGTCGCATGCGGATTCGAATCGCCCTCGCATTTTTCGCGGACCTATCGTGCGCGTTTCGGCACGAGTCCGCGCAGCGACCGCAGTCCGCCGCATCACGGTGCGGGCGGCAGGACGACGCATTCGACACGCGAGGCCGCCATACCGTGATTCTCAAGATGGTTCTTTAGATCTGCTTTGCCCATTGCGGGCAAAGCAGATGGAGGACGTACTCGATTCGATCAGAAAGAATGGCGCATGCCGATGCGCACGTCGGCCTGCGTCGTCGTGGTGGACGGCGTGAAGCTATAGCCGATCACCGCATCCACGCCGCTCGAGGCCTTCAGATAGTCGCCTGAAATATAGACATCCGTCCGCTTCGAAAGCAGATAGTGCGCGCCGAGCGAGCCCTGATTCCAGTGATGTCCTTCGAAGTTGGTGTACTGGTAGCCCCCGATCACGCTGAAGGCCGGCGTTACCTGCCAGCTCGCGCCGCCTTCGCCGACCTTCATGTGCGATGTGACGCCGAGGCCCTTGATCGTCGTATACGTGAAGTTGCCCATCAGCGTCACGTCGCCGATTGCGTAGCTCGAACCGATACCGAACGTGCCCTGCTTGTCGACGGGAAACGGATTGCTCGAGAAGAGATCCGTTCTCGCGCCCGTTGCCGGATCGACAGTGACCGTCTGTTGGCCGAGGAACGTGTGCACGCCGAGCATCGCATAAGGATCGAACGCGTAGATGCCGTGCGGATTGTTAAGCTGCGTATAAGCCGCGCCCGCCGTGAAAGGGCCGTTGGCATAATGCGCGCCGACGCTCCATGCGCTGTCCTGATGGAAGTCGCCCGCGACATTGCCAAACGAATACATGCCGCCGAACATGAAGCCCGCGAATTCATTCGACAGGAACTTCACCGAATTGGGCAGACGGTCGCCATTGAAGCGGTCGAAGTCGCCCTGGTGAATTGCATAACCGCTCGCCCATGCAGAGACGTTGTATAGATACACCATCTCTTCCGTCATATCGAGCTGATTGCCGAACGACAACGTGCCCCACTGGTTCTTCAGGCCCACATAGGCCTGACGTCCGAACAGCGTGCTGCCGAAGCCCAACTGTCCGTTGCCGAGGTGAAAGCCGCTTTCGAGCACGAACACCGCCTCCAGTCCGCCGCCGAGATCTTCCGTGCCTTTGATGCCGAAGCGGTTGCCGTAAGAAATGCCGTCGTCGAATTTCACCACATGCGAGCCACCCGTATTGTTGACCCACGTAATGCCTGCGTCGAGGATCCCATACAGGGTGACACTGCTTTGTGCATGGCTCGCGTTCGAAACTCCGGCGAGCGCAAGCGCGACGCCTGTCAGTGCTGCGGCATTCAGCTTTTTCATTGTAGCGTTCTCTCTTGCCTGGCTATGAGGGAATAGGAATGCGAAGCGCACTCCGCGGCGTGTGCAATTCGCACCACGATGAAGGCACAGTACAAATCCATTTTTCGGTCGACTCGACCAGACACGACATACATTGGTCTGATAACGACACGACTAAAAAAAGAAGCGCGCGTGTCATAAATGAAAAGCGCGCGGCCTTTGCGGCTGCGCGCGCTCTTTTTGAAGCACTTTCAATGCCGCTTTAGTGAATACCCAGCTGCGTTTGAACTGCCTGCAAACCATCCGCACCGTTCGTGGTCGTCACACCTTTAAGCCACGTATTTAGCAAAGCGGGATTACCTTTTAGCGCAGTCAATGCCGCCGTATTGATGTCCACCTTGTTTTGCAGAACGTTCGCAATGATCTGGTTCTCCATGTCGACATTGAACGTCATCTGCTGAAACAGCTTCGCGAGATTCGTGCACTGCCCGGCAAAGCCCGGACGCGTAACCGTATTCACCGTCGCGCCGCCGTAGTTCGGGCCGAAATACGCGTCGCCGCCCGACAAATACGTCAGGTGGAATTTCGTATTCATCAAATGCGGTTCCCAGGCGAGGAACACGATCCACTGCTTGTCGCGCACGGCCCGCTCCACTTGCGTCAGCATGCCCGTTTCGCTCGATTCGACCACCTTCCAGTCGCCAAGACCGAAAGCCTTATCCGCAATCATCTTCTTGATGTTCTGATTCGCGGGTGCGCCCGGTTCGATGCCATAGATCTTGCCGTTGAACTGATCCGCGTGTTTGACGAGATCGGCAAACGAATGCACACCCGCGGCAGCGACATAGTCCGGCACGGCAAGTGTGAATTTCGCGTTGGTCAGATTCGCGTGCAGCACGTCGATCGAGTGCTCGTCGACGAACGGTTTGACGAGCGGTCCCTGCGCAGGCATCCAGTTGCCCAGAAATACGTCGATTTGACCTTTTTTCAGGCCCTGATAGGTAATCGGCACCGACAGGTTCGACACGTTCTGCTGATAGCCGAGCGCCTTGAGCAGCACACCCGCCACCGCATTCGTCGCATCGATGTCGGTCCAGCCGGGATCGGCCATGCGCACCTGTGTGCAGCTTTGCGGTTCAGCGGCGTGCGACGATCCCGTCACGGCCATGCCAAATGCAGAAAAGATCAACGCGGCCTTGGCAAGCGAACTTCTCCAGCGTGTGTTCATCGTAGTGCTCCCGTATCGAGGTTGTCTTCGGTGCCTGTCGGTCAGCGAGAGACGACGCGCGGATAACGCGCCATCGCTTCCAGCGTGTCGAGTTCGATGTGATTGCGCATATAGCGCTGGCTCGCATCGTTGAACGGCTGCCAGTCCCATGAGCGGATCGCGCCTTGTGTCGTCGCTTCGAAGTGGAAGCGGCGACGGCGCTGGCTTGCGAGTACCGCTTGATGCAGTGCGGGAATGTCCCAGCGCTGCGTGACTTCTTTGCGAAAGGCTTCGACCAGCGTGGCCGCTGCCGGATCCTGCGCCAGATTGGCACGTTCTCGTGGATCGCTGGCGAGATCGTAAAGCTGGTCGGGATCGACGGGCGTGTGAATGAACTTGTACTGACCGCGCCGGATCATCACCATCGGCGCAATAGCACCTTCGGCGAAGTATTCGACGATCGCTTCGTCGTGCCCGCCGTCGTTGCGCAGATGCGGCACGAGGCTGCGTCCGTCGATGGTATCCGGCCACTCCGCACGGCGTGCGCCGGTTGCCATTTCGAGCAGCGTGGGCAAAAGGTCGACATGCGACACCGACGCCGCCACTCGGTGCGCGCGAAACTGCTTCGGCGCGTGCACGATCAGCGGCACGCGCACGCCGCCTTCGAAGCAGGTCATCTTGTACCAGAGTCCGCGCTCGCCGAGCATTTCGCCGTGATCCGACGTGACGATGACGATCGTGTCGTCGGCGAGTCCCGTTGCTTTGAGCGTGTCGAGAATCGCGCCGAATTGCGCATCGACATACGATAGCGCGCCGTAATACGCGTGCCGCGCATCGCGGATCTGCTGCGCCGTGGGCGGCGTGAGGTCTGCTTCGTAGACGTCGCGCAGGCGCTTCGAGTGGGGATCGCTTTCATCGCGTGTGAGCGTCACGCACGGCATGTCGATCTCTTCATCGCGATACATGTCCCAGTACTGCTGCGGTATCGCGTAAGGATCATGCGGGTGCGTCAGCGACGCGACCACGCAAAACGGCCGCGCGTCGCCGCCCGCCGCGCGCTCACGCACGATGTCGTATAGCTTCTGGCGCGTCGTGTAAGTGACTTCGTCGTCGAAATCCAGCTGGTTCGTGCGCACGCACGGTCCCGCATCCAGCACCGAACTCATGTTGTGATACCAGCTCGGCCGCACGTCCGGGCGATCCCAGTCCGGCACCCAGCCGAAATCGGCGGGATAGATGTCGGTCGTCAAGCGTTCTTCGAAGCCATGCAACTGGTCAGGGCCGCAGAAATGCATTTTGCCGGAGAGGATCGTTCGATAGCCCGCCGCACGCAGATAGTGCGCGAAGGTCAGCGTCTGCGCCGGCAATTCGGCGGCGTTATCGTAAGCACCAATTGCAGCGGGCCGTTTGCCCGCCATCATCGAAAAGCGGGCCGGCGCGCACAACGGGCTCGCGCAATAAGCCGAATCGAACACGACGCCTTCTTTCGCGAGCGCATCGATGCGCGGTGTCAGCGAGACCTGATTGCCATACGCGCGCAACGCGAACGGTGTCATCTGGTCTGCCATCAAGATAAGGATATTCTGCTTTGTATTAAGGCTCATGGGCGGGGCGGATTAGAATCGTACGGTTACGGTTCGAAGCGTGGCGCTCGCAGCAGTGCGGAACACCGCGCATTCACTTCACTATTGCCGCTCATTAAACCGTTGTGAAGGCGGCGTGCGCTTATCGGCCCATAAGGGGATGTTATGTCGGGACCAGACCGTCTTCCGCCGATGCAGACGCTATCGGCCTTCGAATCGGCCGCGCGCCTCGCAAGCTTCACGGCTGCCGCGCGCGAGCTCGGCTCGACACAGCCAGCCGTGAGCCAGCGCATCGTGCAGCTCGAAGAAGATCTCGGGGCGCCGTTGTTCGAGCGCGGCCATCGCGGCGTGACACTCACGCCCGAAGGCGCATTGCTATACGAAGCCGTGCGCAGCGGTCTCGACACGATCCGCGTGGCCACCTCCGACATCCGCGCGCGCCGTGCCACAGGCGCATTGACGATACTTACCGACGCCGGCTTCGCCACCTATTGGCTGATGCCGCGTCTCGCGCGCCTCAAGGCATCGATGCCGGGTGTCAACGTAAAGATCGTCACGTCCCAACTCGGCTACGACCCTCACCGCGATCATGCCGACATCGCCATCGCATTCGGCGACGGTCATTGGCCCCCTTGCACGTCAACGCGCCTGTTCGCCGAAGCCGTCACGGCCGTGTGTTCTCCCGCCTTCCGCCATCTCCACCCGGCGGTGCACACGGCCGCCGATCTCGCCGAATTACCGCTGCTGCACGTGCAGCCCACCGAGCCGGAGCGCTGGCTCGCGTGGAATAGCTGGTTCGCCGCACACGGTCTGGCGGCGCCGGGAGAAAGCCAGGGCATGATGTTCAACAGCTATTCGCTTGTCGTGCAGGCTGCGCTGATGGGCCAGGGTGTCGCGCTCGGCTGGACGCCGCTGACGGACGAACTCGTCGCGACTGGCCAGTTGGTGCGTCTGCTGGACACGCCCGTGACGACCGAGCGCGGCTACTACCTCGTCTGCCCGCCCGCGCGACCCGCGCCCGCCGCCGTGCCGCTGTTCCGGCGCTGGCTTTTCAACGAGCTGGTCGACGTTAGCGAGCACGCGCACGCCTGACGTTCCGATACTACGAGCACGGCGCTTCGGTTCTATGCGCGCGCAATTTGGGCTGATTTACTTGATCATCCCGCTTGCCGCCACGCTGCGCTGCACGACCACTGGCGCGCCGACGCGGGCAATCCCATATCGAACAGAGAGGACCGCATGCCCGCCACCGATCGTCACCCACAGTTCGCGCTGACCCTTTCCTGCCCGAGCGCCGCCGGACAGGTTGCCGCCATCGTCGGCTTTCTTGATCGGCATCACTGCTACATCGACGAACTGACCGTGTTCGACGACGACATCAGCGAGCGCTTTTTCGTGCGCTGCGTCTTTCATGGCGTGGGTAGCGCGCCCGACGCGGCGCTGCATATCGACACGCTGCGCCACGAGTTTCGCCCCATTGCCGCAGACTTCGACATGACGTGGGCGATGCACGACCTCGAGATGCGCCCGAAAGTGTTGATCATGGTGTCGAAGCTCGAACACTGCCTCGCGGACCTGCTGTTCCGCTGGCGCATGGGGGAGCTGAAGATGGACATCGCCGGCATCGCGTCGAATCACCCCGATTTCCAGCCGCTTGCCGCGCAGCATGGTCTGCCGTTCCATCACTTTCCGCTGACGCCCGACACGAAGGCGCAGCAGGAAGCGCAAATTCTCGACCTGTTCGATAAGAGCGGGGCGGAACTGATGATCCTCGCACGCTACATGCAGATTTTGTCGGATGAAACGAGCCGCAAGCTCTCGGGCCGAGCGATCAATATCCATCATTCGTTCCTGCCCGGCTTCAAGGGCGCGCGCCCATATCACCAGGCGCATGCGCGAGGCGTCAAGCTGATCGGCGCGACGGCGCACTTCGTTACCGACGATCTCGACGAAGGCCCGATCATCGAACAGGAAGTGCAGCGCGTCGATCATTCATATGGTCCGGAGCGGATGCTTGCCGTGGGCCGCGACGTCGAGTGCATCACGCTGGCGCGCGCAGTGAAGGCGTTCGTCGAGCGCCGCGTGTTCATCAACGGCGATCGAACTGTCGTGCTGTAACAGCATGAGCCGCCGCGCCGCATCGCGGACGCGGCGGCGAGCATCAGGCGATGCTCACAGAAACGGCTTCGCCAGATGATGCGAGAACCACACCACAAAAACGGCAAACAGCAACGCGCCGTACGGCAGCACACCACGCAGGCCGGCAGGCCGCGCGCCGCCCTTCCATTCCATGTCCTGCTGCATGCGTGCCGGAAAGCGCCCGCGGTCCTGCCAGTAATGGCGGAACATGAACACGGGCACGATCAGCAGCATCGCGATCAGACCGTTGCGCATCGTACCCACCCCTTGCATGTCGGCACCCGCGCCGATGAACGCGAGATCCAGATAGCCGCACAGTGCGCCCGCCGCGAGCAGCCATGTGGGGCAGCGGAACGGACGGTCGGCATCGGCGCGATCCAGCCGGTGAATCCAGCCCGATTGCAGGTTCAGGAAGACGAAGATCATGTAGCAGACGTTCGAGATCGATAGCACCGTCATGTAGTCGGACATCAGCAGCAGAACCAGATTGAAGCCGAGATCGGTCCACATCGCGCGCGTCGGCGCACCATGCTCGTTCACGTGCGACAGATACTTCGGCAGCCAGCCGTCGACGGATGCCTGATACAGCGTGCGCGACGAGCCCATCATCGACGTCATCACGATCAGCAGAATGGTGAGAATCAGCATGACGACGACCACGTCGAACACGATTGCGCCACCGCCGACCATGTGCGCCATCGCGGCGGCGACTCCCGTACCATCGGCAATCTTCGGGTCAAGCATGCCCTTTGTCCCCAATACCCCTTGGAACGCCAGCGGCACGAGCGTCATCACGAGCAGACACGCCATGCCGGACCAGAAAATTGCCTTGGCCGTGTCGGTGCGCGGATTACGGAATTCACGCGTGTAGCACACGGCCGTCTCGAAGCCATACGCGGCCCAGCCTGCCATGAACATCGCGCCGAACGCCATCGTGATGCCCGCGCCGTTCCACGAGCCGAATGTCGCTGCCGTCACGTTGCCTTGCGCGTCGTGTCCGAGAGGCAGCAGCGGCCATAGATGCGCGGCGGGCACATCGCCCGTGACAAACGGCACGATGCCGACAATTAGCAGCGGCGCAAGCGATGCGATGCCGAGAATGCGCTGCGTTCTAGCGGCTTTCGAAGCGCCGCTATGCTGCAACTTGAAGGTGATCAGCAGGAAAATCGCCGCGATGATGAAGGTGGCATTGATGCGCAGCGACAGTCCTTGCTTGATGAAGCCGAGATCGAGCAGCGTCAGACGCCATGTGTTGATCGCGGCGTCGGGGGCATACAGACTGGAGAGCGCGTAATTGGCGGCAAGGCCTGTGCCCAATGCAAGCATCGGCGACCACGCGAGCCAGTTGCACCACACGGAAACGGGCGCAATCGTCTTGCTATAGCGAACCCAGGCCATCGCGCCGTATACGGACGCGCCGCCCGACTTGTGTGGGAAAAGGCCGGAAATTTCAGCGTAAGTGGCGCTTTGGATCAACCCCATCAGGATCGCGGCGACCCAGATGGACCATGCGGGTTGACCGATCGTCGCCGAGACGCCGCCGATCGTGAACAGCACGCCGCCAGGCACGCCGCTCGTCACCCAGAAGGCATCTTTCCATGTGAGGCCGCGTTGAAGCGCATGGCCTTCGTGTGCGGCGCCCTCGTTCGTACCTTTGCTTGCGCCTTCGATACTGCGCGTGCGCAGTCCTGACTGATCCATCCAGAGTCTCCCTTTTTTAGAAAGAGCCTGCGCGCTGGCTGGAACACAAACAACCGTGACACGGCGATGCGAATGCGCGCGCAGCGCATTCGCATCGCCATCAAAACCCTTATCAGAACGCGTTAGAGAAGGATGGTTATTGTGCTCCGCCTACCCAGCTGTTCACGCGGTCGCCGTGTGCGGCGATCCACGATCCGGCTGCGTCGGCAGGCTTGGCGCCGTTCTCTGTCGCCAGCATGACGCTGTCGATTTCGCCCGGCTTCCATTGAAATTTCTTCAGAAACGCGACCACTTGCGGAGCCTTCGCATCGAGGCCCGGATTAACGACGCTATCCACGTGCTCGGACTCGCCGTACACCTTCTTGGGATCTTCGAGGAACTTCAGCTTCCACTTCGCGAACATCCAGTGTGGGACCCATCCCGTGACGATCACAGGTTTATTGGCATTCATCGAGCGAGCAAGTTCCGCGGTCATGGCGCTGCCCGAACTCGGCATCAGCTGATAGTCGAGGTTATAGGCCTTGATCGCCTCGCTGGTTTTCTTCATGACGCCTGCGCCGGCGTCGATGCCGACGATGCGGCCCGAGAAGTCAGCTTTATGCGCCTGCAGATCGCTGATGCTTTTCTCCGGCACGTCGGCGGGCACGATCAGACCGATCTTTGCGTCGGTGTAGTTGGCTCCCAGGTCTTGCACCTTGCCCTTGAACTGATCCCAGTACGCACCGTGCGTGACGGGCAGCCACGCTGACAGCGTTGCATCGAGATCACCGCGCGCGACGCCCTGCCACATGATGCCCGCCGCGACGGGCACGAGCTGCACCGGATAGCCGAGTCGCTTTTCAATGATCTGTGCAGCGACGTTCGAGGTTGCGACGCTGTCGTCCCAGCCTTCGACGTAACCGATCTTGATGGTAGGTTTGGTATCTGCGGCCGCGGTTCCGATCGCGGTCATCGTTGCGATCAGTGCCCCGCACAACATCAGTTTTTTCAGGTGCTTCATGGTCGATCTCCTTGTGGCCGCAGCTGCGGTGTGCTTTTAGAATCGCTAACCAGAAAGTCGATGGTGGTCGGGTTTGCGACGGGTTCTTGTCTGTATGCGACTTGGCTTTTTTTCTGTCTGCGACGCAGTCGCAGTTCTGGTTCTTTCGCCGGCATCCAGCGAAAGCAACAGCAAAAAAACCGGGCGCCGCAGGCAAGATCACTTATCGACTACAAGATCGCTCAACGGCTTGCTACAACACAGCAACACCATTCCCTGATCGATTTCGCGCTGCCGGATCCCGCCGTTGTGCTTCATATCCACCTGGCCAGAAACAAGCTTGACCTTGCACGTGCCACACATGCCCTGCGTACATGAAGCAGGCAGCCGAACCCCCGCCTGACGGGCCGCATCGAGCACATGCTGCGTAGAGCCGCATTCGATCGACCGGTTACTGCGCGCAAAGCTCACCGAGAAGGTCTGCGCACCATTCGCGCCATCCGCGTGGGACTTCTGCTCGGCCTCAAGCACTTCCGCCGCGACTTGCGGCTCCGCTTCGATCAACGTCTCGAACGAAAAACTCTCCTCGTGGTACTGCTTGCGATCGAAGCCTGCTTCATCGAGCAGATCGCGCACCGCCTTCATATACGGCGCCGGACCGCAAGTGAAAACCTCGCGCTCCATGAAATCCGGCGCGATCAGCTTGAGCAGCGGCAGCGTCAAGAACCCCGTAATGCCAGGCCAACTGGTCCTCGCGCCTACCCGCTCGCAAACGAAAGAAGTTCTGAAGTTCGCCTGATTCGAAGCAATCAGATCCAGTTCGCGAGGAAAAATGATGTCGTCGGGCGTACGCGCACTGTGCACGAACACGATGTCGCGATCCTCGCTCAACTCATGGTGCGCGCGGCTCATCGACATCAGCGGCGTGATGCCGGAACCCGCCGACAGAAACAGATACTTGCGCGCCGGATGCCGCGCGCAGGTGAATTCACCGGCAGGACCGAGCACACGCACGCGTGCGCCCGCCTGCAGGTTGTCGTGCAGCCAGTTCGACACCTTGCCGCCCGGCACGCGCTTCACCGTAATGGAAATGGTGTGCGGGCGCGTCGGCGGCGACGAGATCGTGTAACAACGGTTGATCGTCTCGCCTTCGATATCCAGCTCGAGCGTAATGAACTGGCCCGGCTCGAACACGAACGCACGGCCTTCCGGCGAACGGAAGAAAAAGCTCTTCACGTCGTGCGTTTCCTGTCGAACCTGGCAGCACACGAGCGTTTCCTCGACATCGCTCGTCCAGCGCGCCGGCAACGCGCTCCAGAATTCGGGCTTCGTCACGCGGCTTTCGACGGGTTCGAAGGGTGCTCCATCGCGCATCATTGCTTGCTCCACTTGCCGCCAGGCATCCGGTCGGTGTTGTTCGAAGGCTCGTTCAAACGGCCTTGATGTTAATTGTGCGCGGCTCAGAAGCCGAGCTGTCGATGTGCGAAGCGAGGCGCCGCACATACCAGTCGCTGAACTTCTCGACCAGCCCTTCCGTGAACGGCGAGTACGGCCCCGGCTCATACGCGCTGCTGGACGCGCCGCGCTGCGAGTATTCGACGAGGGCACGGTCCTGGTCGTTGGTGGCGTTCCACACGGCCGTCAGGTTGCTCACGTCATAATCGACGCCCTCTTGCGCGTCCTTGTGCACAAGCCATTTGGTGCGAACCAGCGTTTCGCCCGCCGACAGCGGAATCACCGAGAAGGTCACGATGTGATCGCTCATGAAGTGATGCCACGAATTGGGCTGCGTCCAGAACGACAGACCGCCAAGATCAGCCTGCCTGAATTCGCCGAGCAGCTTCTTCGACGCCACCTTCGCGTCGAGCGTCTGCGATTCGCCGCTGCGATCGAGCGGCAGACGCTGCGTACGGAAGCCCGTCACGTCCGACAGACGATCGATCTCAACGGAAGGCAGATTCATCTCCTCCCATTGCCTGGCGCGCTCGATACAGGTGCGCTCGAACGCGTCCATGCCTTCCGCGTTCGCCGGCGAGCGCTGATAGCCGAAGCCGTATTCGTAGAGAGAAATGGTCAGCTCGGGATGGTTCGCGACGCAGTGGTAGCACTCGCGATTGTTCTCCATCGTAAGCTTCCAGTTGCCTTTCTCGATGATGTCGATCTGTGCGGCGATCTTGCAGTTCGGCAGATCGTGCGGCAGCAGATACGGCTCCATCGCGGCGCGCATCACGGCGAAATCGACAGGCGGGTTTTCCGCGAGGCAAACGAAGATCAGACCCGCCAGGTTCTCGACATGCACGCTCTTCAGGCTGTGCTTGCAGCGGTCGAACTGCTCGCCCATGTGTTCGGCAAACATCAGGTCGCCCGACAGGTTGTATGTCCAGCTGTGATATGGACACACGATATTGCCGACCGTGCCCTTGTCCTCGTTGCACAGGCGCGCGCCGCGATGGCGGCACACGTTATGGAAAGCGCGAACCTGCATGTCGTCGTCGCGCACGATCAGGATCGAATCGCTGCCCAGCTCGACGGTCACGTAATCGCCAGGTTCGGGCACGTCCGGCTCGACGGCGACCTGAATCCAGTGTTGACGGAAAATCGCGTCCATATCGAGCCTGAAGATTTCTTCGCTCAGATAGAACGGGGCTTCGAGGCTATATCCCTGCTTGCGCCGATCGACGAGCGCCTGAATGTCTGCCGATACTTTCATGTGTGCTCCGGGTTTGCGAGGCCGTGTGGGTGCGGCGCAAATCAGTAATCGATGAGTTGATGCTCGCGCAAATAGGCGAGTATCACTTGTGCTTTTTCGACCGAAGTCCCTTCATTTACGACGCTGCCGCCGCGGCTCTCCGTGGTCGTCGCGGACAGCATGCGGGCATGGCCCGAACGCTTCTCAGCCGCCGCGAGCCGCACCGGTTTGCGCGTGACGGGCGCAACCTGCCATTGCGCGGCTTCCGCGTCGGCGACTGCCTCGGTGTGCTGCGGCCGGATCGAGCCTGCGCGCAGCCGCGCGTACGCATAGCGCGGCGTCACGCCGGCCAGCGGATGCACGGCGACCACGGCGGGCAGCGCGACCTCGACGCGACGGCGCACGCCTTTCGGCAAGAATTGCCGCACCGTCGCCCGACCACCAGCCACCGTCACGTCGACGGCCGTTCCCGCGAGCGGTACGGACAGCGCATCGGCGAGGCGGTACGGCAGCATGCCGCTGTCGAACGCGCCTTCCGCGCAGGTGCCCGTCAGCACCAGGTCGTACCCTTTGAGCCGCGCCGCAAGCAGCGTCACGGCATCGTCATTGACGCCGCAGGTCAGCACTTCGACGTGTTCCGCGCCCAGTGCGAGATAGTCTTCGAGTGCGGGATTACCCGGATCGCCCGCATGCAGCACGTCCAGACGCGCCGCGTGCTGGGTCGACAATTGACGCCCGATCTCGAGCGCGGCGGCATCGTTGCGGCTATAACGCGCTACGCCGCTGACGGGATGCTTGCCAACCGACACGAGCACTGCGATTTTTTCGAGCTTGCCGTTCATGCTGCGACTCCTTCGACGATCCGGTTGGCAACCGGTGCAGCAGCACCGCCGCGTCCGGAACGCGCGCGATCGATCTCGTCGATCAGCGAAGCGATGGTCGCCTGCGTGTCGCCGATGATCGTCAGATTGGCACGCTTGACGATGGGCGCACTGCCGTCCAGGTTGACCGCGATCACATGACGGCAATCCTTGATGCCCTGCAAATGCTGAACGGCGCCCGAAATGCCGAACGCGATATAGACGCTCGCTTCGACGGTCTTACCCGTTGCGCCGATCTGCTTGTCGCGCGTGAACATGCCGTTGTCGACGGCCACCCGGCTCGCGCCAATCGCCGCACCGAACGTGCTCGCGAGTTTTTCGAACGCTGCGACATCCGTCACGCCGTTGCCGGCCGATACGATGAAATCGGCTTCTTCCAGCGCAACCTGGGCCGCGTCGATTTCCTCGATGCCGAGATCGCGGTATCCGCCCGTCGATGCATCGGCCGTCTGCGCGAGGGCGGGGACATCGAGCCGCTCGCCTGCGCCGACGAACGGCAACCGTGTGTCGACTGCACCCGCCGCCAGCAGAATCACGTCGGGCAGCGCGCGCGTTGCGTAGGCCTTCTTCGCCTGCGCATACGTCGATACCCCCTTCCCGTCGATCTGCACGACGTGTGTGGCGATGCTGGCGCCCGCGAGCGCGGCGTAACGGCGGCCGAGATCGCCGTCGCCCGTCGCGTTGTCCGGCATGAAAATGTGCGCGGGCGCGAGTTGCGCGACACAGGCCGCGACGGCCTGCACTTCGCGTTCCGGTGCGAACGTGCGCCGGTCGAACGATGGCAGTTCGATCACCTTGTCGGCGCCGAGCGCGGCGGCGTCATCCTTCAGTTCGCCGAGCACCAGCAGCGCAACTTGCGTCGTCGCGTCCGCGATCAGCGCGGCGGCGGCCAGCGCCTGACGCGTGTGATCGTCGAGCGCGCCACGGTCGCTGTGCGCGACCACGAGCAGTGTGCGCTGCGGCGCCTGCGTCGTGCGCAGCGTTTTAGCGGCAGCATGGCCGTGCGCGCCCGCCTGCAACGCGTGGTCGTACGACGCGCCCGCCACGTGTTCCGCGCCCAGCGTGATGCGCTTCAGTCCTGCCGCCGTAATGACGAACGGGCGGCGCGGATCGATACGTTTGATGGTCGTATTCATCGTTCACTCCAGCGCTGCGGCAACGAGTTCGGCCACATCGAGCACCTCGGGCCGTGGACCGACCACGCCTTCGAGCATCGCCGTGCAGTTCGGGCAACCCACCGCGACCACGTCCGCGCCGATCGAGCGTGCGTCGTTGATGCGGATATCGGGAATGCGCTGCTTGCCAGGGATATCCGTTAGCGGCGCACCGCCGCCACCGCCACAGCACCGTCCGCGCTTGCCGTGCCGCTCCATCTCGACGACCTTGATGCCGATCGTCTTCAGCAACTGGCGCGGCGCTTCCGTTTCGCCGTTGTAGCGGCCGAGGTAGCAAGGATCGTGATACGTGATCTTCTTGTCGTTGAACGCGGCCACCGCTTTCGGCGACAGCTTGCCGCTCGCGACCAGTTCCGCGAGGAACGTCGTGTGATGCAGCACTTCGTAGCGGCCGCCGAGCGCGCGGTATTCGTTGCGCAGGCTGTGCATCACGTGCGGATCGGCGGTGACGATGCGCTTGAAATTCAGCGCGGACAACGTGCCCATCATCTGCTTCGCCATACGCTGGAAAGTGGCTTCGTCACCGA
Source organism: Paraburkholderia phymatum STM815 (assembly GCF_000020045.1). Lineage (GTDB taxonomy): Bacteria > Pseudomonadota > Gammaproteobacteria > Burkholderiales > Burkholderiaceae > Paraburkholderia > Paraburkholderia phymatum. Next base: position 229,290 of record NC_010623.1, read on the forward strand.
GACGGCGCGCGACATCGCCCGTATCCGTTTCCTGCGAGCCGAGCACCGCGTATTTGACGCCTGCCTTGTTCAACACCTTGACGAGCGAGCGCAGCGTGCGTTGATAGCGCATATCGAACGCACCTTCACCAGCGACGAGCAATACGTCGACAGCCTGACCCGGTTGCGCGACAGGCGAGCTGAGATCGACCGACCAGTCGTAACGCGCGGCCTTATCGTAGCCGCCCATAGTGCCTGTCTCGCGCAGATTCGCGAGCACTTCAGGACCCTTGCCCGGCACCGTGCCGTGCACGAGCGTCTGGTTGCGGCGCATGTCGACGATGGCGTCCACATGTTCGATCAGCATCGGGCATTCATGCACGCAGGCGCGGCACGTCGTGCACGACCACACGGTATCGGCTTCGATCAGGCTGGAGATGATCGGTCGCTGCGGCTCGCCGCCATGCTGGCCGACCTTGATGCCGGGCGTCGGACTGCCCGCATACGCTGCGTCGTTGCCGCCGACCATGCCCGTCACGAGGTCCTGAATCAGCTTCTTCGGATTCAGCGGCTGGCCTGCCGCAAACGCGGGGCACGCTGCCTCGCACTTGCCGCATTGCACGCATGCATCGAAGCTCAGTAGTTGATTCCAGCGAAACTCGACGGGCTTGCCGACGCCATATTCATTCTGCTCGAGCACGGGCGCCTTGAGCGCCGTCGGCGGAATGGCCTGCTCCTTGCGCACGTCGCCTTGTGCCGCGAAACGCTCCTGACGCGGATGGAACGCCAGATGCAGCAGACCGGCCAGCGCGTGCTTCATCGGACCGCCGCGCGCCGCGCCGAACGTCATCGTGAAAGCGCCGACGCCGATCAGCACCGCGAAGAGGATCGCGAGGCCACCCGACATCGCCGATGCGGGCAACAGCGTGTACAGCAGCAGACCGAGCGCGAACGAGCCGAGCAGCCAGGGCAGCGTATTCCACGGACCGCGCGACAGACGTGCGGGCACATCCTTCGCATGACGGCGGCGCCACACGAACACGGCGCCCACCAGCATGATCAACGCGGCCAGAAAGATCAGCCGGTCGAGCCATGGCGAATAGATCGCCAGACCGTAGTTGATGAAGACCAGCGCGAAGGCGGCAATCGCGCCGCCTGCGGTGGCAACGTGCGTCTTCGCGATGTACGGATCGCGCGCCACGACATGATGCAGATCGACGAAATAGCGCTTCGGGATGGTCAGCAGATTGGTCCAGCCGAATGCGCCGGCTGCCGTTGCCCGTCCGAGACGCCAGTAAGCCGCCCGTTTTGCGACCGCGAACGCAAGGCCGGCGACGGATACCCACAACAACGCGGTGATGAGAAACGCCGGGCTCATCGTCAGAAATCCTTGCAAAGACGCAGCGCGTCGTAGATCGCGCCGTGAATGTTGTGCATCGAAATGCAATCGCCGACACGGAACAGCAAGAAGCGGCCATTGCCGAGTTCTTCGGAAAGCGACGGCTGCGGCTCGGAGGCAAAGAGCTTGTGCACGTCGACCTGACCGCGATTCACCGACTCGTTCTTCAGCTTCCAGTACAGACCGTCGTTCGGCGTGCTGCCGTTTTCGATCACGACCTGATCGACAGCGCGCTCTTCCCGTTCTTCCGTGTACTCGTTGCGGATCACGGCGATCTTCTTGCCGTCTTCCTCATACACGCGGTCGAGCCAGTAGTTCGGCGTGTGGATCACGCCTTGCGCGTACAGACGGCGATAGAAGATCGGAAACGTGGTGCCGCCGACGTCGTCGGCCACCTTCACGTCCGGCGTGACGATTTCGACCTTCGAGCCACGGCTTGAAATGAAGTCTGCAACGCCCGCGCCTGCATGCGTGCTGACGCCGTCATAGACCAGCACGTTCTGGCCCGGCTCGACCTTGCCCGACAGGATGTCCCATGAACTCACGGCCAGCCCTTCCGCGACGCCCCATGCGGGCACCTGTTGGGTGAAGGCTGAACCGCCCGTCGCGAGCACGATGATGTCCGGCTTCTCGGCGAGAATCATTTTCTCGTCGGCTTCGACGCCCATGCGGCGATCGACGCCGAGGCGCTTCGTTTCCATATCGAACCAGCGCACGATGCCCGCCATCTGCTCGCGTTGCGGCGCCTTCGCGGCCAGCATGATCTGGCCGCCCACGGCATCGCCCTTTTCGAACAGCACGACATCGTGGCCGCGCGAGCGCGCGACGCGCGCCGCTTCCAGTCCCGCCGGACCCGCGCCGACCACGACCACCTTGCGGCGCGGTCCGCGCGTCTTTTCGATCACGTGCGGCATCGTCGCTTCACGCGACGTGGCGGCGTTCTGCACGCACAGCACATCGAGGCCGTTGTACTGGCGGTCGATACAGTAGTTCGCGCCGACGCACTGCTTGATTTCGTCTTCGCGGCCGTCGCGAATCTTGATGACCATGTGCGGATCGGCAATCTGCGCGCGCGTCATGCCGACCAGGTCGACCATGCCGTTGGCGAGCAGACGTTCGGCTTGCCCTGCATCGCGAATGCTTTGTGCGTGCATGATCGGCAGCTTCACGACCGACTTGATGCCCGCCGCGAGATGCACGAAGGGCTCGGGCGGCAGCGCCATCGGCGGCATGCAGTTGGCGAGCGTGTTGTGCGTGTCCGCGCCGGAACCGATCACGCCGATGTAGTCGATCAGGCCCGTTTCCGCCATCGCCTGCGCGATTTCCTTCAATTGCGTGTGATCGAGGCCATCTTCATGGAACTCGTCGCCGCACATGCGCAGGCCTACGCAAAAGTCCTTGCCGACGGCTTCGCGCACCGCTTGCAACACTTCGACGCCGAAGCGCAGACGGTTCTGCAGCGAGCCGCCCCATTCGTCGGTCCGGAAGTTCGTGCGCGGGCTCCAGAACTGATCGATCAGATGCTGGTGCGCAGCCGAAATTTCGATGCCATCCATGCCCGCATCTTTCACGCGCTTCGCAGCCGCCGCGAAGTCGCCGATGATGCGGCGGATTTCTTCCACTTCAATGATCTTCGCGTTGCCGCGGTGCACGGGCTCGCGCACGCCGGACGGCGTCATCAGATGCGGCCAGTGCTCGCCATGAAACGCGGAACGGCGGCCCATATGCGTCGCCTGAATCATGATCTTCGCGCCGTGCCGATGCATCGCTTCGGCGAGACGCGACAGCGGATCGATGATCTTGTCCGTCGACAGGTTCACGGACTTCCACCAGCCCTGAGGGCTGTCGATCGATACCGGGCTCGACCCGCCGCACACGGCGAGGCCGACACCACCCTTGGCCTTTTCCTCGTAATAGCGGATATAGCGGTCGCCGGGCAAGCCGCCCGGTTCGGCATACACCTCTGCATGCGCGGTGCTGACGATACGGTTGCGCAGCGTCAGCTGGTTGAGGGTCAAAGGTTTGAACAGATTGGGGTAACGCATTGCAGGCGACCTCGGGCGGTGTTCAGTTCAGGCTCTATGTGATGAGCGGTGTGTCAGTGAGCGATCGGCGACACTTCGAATACACAGTGGTCGTGATGCTCGGCTGCGCACTGCACTTCTTTCGACTGCGCGCGCGGCGCGCTCTTGCCGCCGTCAGTCGTATCGTTCACCCAGTCCATCGCGCCCGCAAACCAGCCGGCGAACATGTAGCACAGCTTGCCTTCCTTGCCCGGCTGCGCGAGCACGAACGACGAGTGCTGCAACTGGATCTTTGCGCGCGCCGTCGACGGATCGGCTTCGACGATCTTGAAGAGACCCCAGCCGCGCTGCGAAAGACGGTTCAGGTAATGCTCGAACACGGCCATGCCGCTGAGGCCGTGCTGCTTCGCTTCCTTGTCGCACCAGTGATACGCGGACTTGTAGCCGGCCTTGTAGAGAATCTCCGCGTACGCTTCGAGGCCGAGCGCTTCTTCGACGGCCGTGTGATTGTTCGTGAAGAAATGGCGCGGCACGTACAGCATGGGCAGCGCGTCGGTGGTCCAGACGCCCGTGTTCGGGTCGACATCGATGGGGAGTTGCGGTTGCATCGCGGGGTTCCTGTTCTGTATCTATGGATTGAGTTAGACGTTCCAGACTTCGCCGAAGAAGCGCATCCAGTTTTCGCCCATCACCTTCTTGATGCGCGACTCGCCCCAGCCCGCCCGCTCCATCGCGGCCGTCAGGTTCGGGAATTCGCCGATCGTGCGGATGCCTTCGGGATTCACGACCTTGCCGAAGTTCGTCAGACGGCGATAGCGGCCCTTGTCGTGCGTGATCCAGTCGAAGAACTCCGTGCTGTAGCCTTGCGTGAAGTCCGTGCCGATACCGACCTTGTCTTCGCCGATCACGTCGATCACGTATTCGATGGCTTCGAGGTAGTCGTCGACGGTCGCATCCGGGCCTTTCTTCAGGAACGGCGAGAACATCGTCACGCCGACGAAGCCGTTGGCGTCGGCGATTTCTCTCAGCTGCTCATCCGTCTTGTTGCGCGGATGATCCTTGAGACCCGACGGGCAGCAATGCGAGTACGTGACCGGCTTTTTCGAGCAGGCGATCGCATCGGACGAGGTCTTGGCGCCGACGTGCGAGAGATCGACCAGAATGCCGACGCGGTTCATCTCCTGAATCACTTCGCGGCCGTAGCCCGACAGGCCGCCGTCCGCTTCATAGCAACCCGTGCCGACGAGGTTCTGCGTGTTGTAGCAAAGCTGCACCACGTTCACGCCCAGTTCCTTGAACACTTCGATATAGCCGAGGTTGTCTTCGAACGCGTACGAATTCTGGAAGCCGAAGATGATGCCCGTCTTGTTCTCTTTCTTCGCGCGCAGGATGTCGTCCGTCGTGCGCACGAGCGTCAGAATCTCGCTGTGTTCGCGGATCTGCTGCTTCATCTCCGCGATGTTGTCGATTGTCTTCTGGAAGTCTTCCCACACGGAGACCGTGCAGTTAACCGCGGTGACGCCGCCCTTTCTCATATCCTCGAACACCGAGCGCTCGAACTTCGAAATGTTCAGACCGTCGATGATGATGCTGCTGTCGTGCAGGTTGCTCATGGTGGACTCCGTAGCTTTGGTTTTGACGGACCGTTCGGGCGGCTCAGTAAATTGGGAAGCGTTCGCACAGCGCGAAGATCTCGCGGCGCACGCGCTGCTCGGTGGCGGCATCGCCGTCGGGATGCGAGCGCAGCGCGTCGAACACCTCGAGAATCATCCGGCCGACATCGCGGAACTCGGCGACGCCGAAGCCGCGCGTCGTGCCCGCCGGCGTGCCGAGACGAATGCCCGACGTCACCGTCGGCTTTTCCGTATCGAACGGGATGCCGTTCTTGTTGCAGGTAATGCCCGCCCGTTCGAGCGCCTGCTCGACCTGTGTGCCCTTCAGCCCCTTCGGGCGCAGATCGACGAGCAGCAGATGGTTGTCGGTGCCGCCCGTCACGAGATCGACACCGCCTTCCTTCAGCACTTCGCCCAGCGCTTGCGCATTGGCCAGCACGTTGTCGATATAGGTCTTGAAGCTGTCTTCGAGCGCTTCGCCGAAAGCAACCGCCTTGCCCGCGATCACGTGCATGAGCGGACCGCCTTGCAGGCCGGGGAATACGGCCGAGTTGATCTTCTTCGCGACCTCTTCGTCGTTGGTCAGCACGAAGCCGCCGCGCGGACCACGCAGCGTCTTGTGCGTGGTCGACGTCACGACATGCGCGTGCTCGACGGGATTCGCATGACGGCCCGCCGCGATCACGCCGGCGATATGCGCCATGTCGACCATCAGCTTCGCGCCGACGCTGTCGGCGATGGCACGAAAGCGTGCAAAGTCGAGTTCGCGCGGATAAGCGGAGAAGCCGGCAATGAGCATCGACGGCTTGTGCTCATGCGCGAGCTTTTCGATCTGGTCATAGTCGACACGCATCGTTTCGCGGTTCACGCCGTACTGCACAGCGTTGAACCACTTGCCCGAGAGTGCGGGCTTCGCACCGTGCGTGAGGTGGCCGCCCGCGTCGAGCGACATGCCGAGGATCGTGTCGCCCGGCTTGGCGAGCGCGAGCATCACCGAACCGTTCGCCTGTGCGCCCGAGTGCGGCTGCACGTTGGCGAAGCCCGCATTGAAGAGCTTCTTGATGCGTTCGATCGCAAGGGCTTCGACTTCGTCGACGAATTCACAGCCGCCGTAATAGCGCTTGCCGGGATAGCCTTCCGCGTACTTGTTTGTCAGTACCGAGCCTTGTGCTTCGAGCACGGCACGCGACACGATGTTTTCCGACGCAATCAGTTCGACCTGCGACTGCTGGCGTTCCAGTTCCTTGAGGACCGACTTGCGCACCGCTGCGTCGCGCTCGGCGAGGGACTGCGAGAAGAATGGGTTGGCGTTCGACATGGCTTCCGTTCAGTTGACCGTGGATGACGAAAAGCGAAAGAGAGTGCGTGGCCCGGCGTCCTTGATTCCGCGCAATCCCTTGCCTGGACTGGCTTTGCACTACCTCCAGCGATGGCTCTATTCTTGTCTTTCGCCTGAGCGGTCAATTTACGATTTCAGACGCGTTCTTTGCCTTTTCCGCCATGCAGGTCCGTTTTGGACAAGTGATCGCTCGTGCTAATCGGAGGCGCGGAGCCGGCAAATCGATGCGCCGAAAAATGGTGCATTGCAGCGCCAATCCAGCCGGGCGCAATCTATGCGGCACCGTTGCGGGGCGCGGGCAGATCATCCACAGTGCGTAAAGCGCACAGCGCAGGTGCGTATGCGCGAGTGCACTGCCGCAAGCCCGTTATCCAGCCAGGGTTTAGCCGTATGGCATGCTTGTTGCGCTCGCTCTCAAAATAACAAAGGCCGTTCCCCACACGGTTGAAACAGAACATCGAGCTGAAGGAATGCCCGAACCATGTCGCCCGATCGAACCGCGTCGTTGTCTCACTTCGCGTTCATGCCGCTGCCCAACTTCACGATGATCGCGTTCACGAATGCGATCGAAGTGCTGCGCATGGCGAACTACCTAAGCGGTCAACCGCTCTATCGATGGTCGATCATCAGTCCGGGCGGCGGCTCCGTCACGGCGAGCAATGGCCTGTCAGTCGACACGGGCCCAGCCGAGTGCGTCGGCACGCCAGACATTGTGTTCGTGTGCGGCGGCATCGACGTGCAGCGCGAGACCACACCCGAACATCTCTCTACATTGCGGCGCTTCGCGCGTGCGGGTGTTGCGCTTGGCAGTTTGTGCACGGGCACCTATGCACTTGCGAAGTCGGGCTTGCTGGCGGGCTATGCGTGCGCGATTCACTGGGAGAACATGTCTGCGCTCAAGGAAGAGTTCCCTGACACGCGTTTCCTCAAAGAACTGTTCGTGATCGACCGTGACCGTGTGACCTGCACGGGCGGCGTTGCGCCGCTTGACATGATGCTGAACCTGATTGCCGCGCGCGTGGGCACGCCGCGTGTCACGCAGATTGCCGAGCAGTTCATCGTCGAACATGTGCGCGACACCAGCGCGCAGCAGCGCATGCCGCTGGTGGCACGGCTTGGCTCCGCCAACAAGTCGTTGTTCGAAGTCATTGCGTTGATGGAAAACAACATCGAAGAGCCGCTTTCACGCGAAGAACTCGCGCGACTCGCCAATATGTCGCAGCGCCAACTGCAGCGCCTGTTCCGTGAGCATCTCGGGATGACGCCTACCCATTACTATCTGACTTTGCGGCTGCGCCGCGCGCGTGAGCTACTGTTGCAGACGGATATGTCGATCATGCATATCACGATGGCTTGCGGGTTTCAGTCGGCTTGCCATTTCTCCAAGAGCTACCGTGATGCGTTTGGGACCGCTCCTACGCGGGAGCGGAGAAAGCAGGTCGCACCGTTGGCGCATCCTGTGATGGGCGTGCTCGCTGGCTCGCCTTTGCATGCTTGATGGTTTTTTGGTCTGCGACGCAGTCGGCATTCTGGTCTTTTGCTTTTTTCGCTGGCACCCGCGGTCTCGGCCTCTGCGCTGGCATCTGCGTTTTTGCATCGGGTTGCTGGCGTTGCCCCTGTGCGGGGCGGCACTTTTTCTTTGCCGCGGCAAAGAAAGTAAGCAAAGAAAGCCGCTCACACCGCCAATCCCTGTTCTTACCCACGGGGCCCTCAACGTCCCCGTCCTGCTCGCGGCACCGCGCTAGCATGCGCGCGTTGCCAGCGCCTTGAACAGGCGCATCACCCACTCCAGTCACCCGTAGTCCCGCCAGCGGCAGCGAATCGTCCGCGCCGCCCAGGTGGCAAACTGTGTGTAGGTGATCGCACCGCACGCGTTGCCGATCCTACGACACCATCCCCGCTTTTCAGTCCGGCGTGGTGCACTTTCGGCGCGATGGCCTACACACAGTAGGCCCACCTGGGCGGCCGTGAACGCCTGGCAACGCAGTCCGTGACGCGGGAATGGCAAAGAAAAGTAGGTGCCGCCCCGCACAGGGGCAACGCCAGCAAACCAGACGCAAAACGCGGATGCCCGACGAAAAGCCAAAAAGCAGACGCGCGCCACCGTGTCGCAGACGGTTTGCGCGCACCATCCCACTGCGCTAAGGTGAAACCTGCTCGCGACGCCAGAGCGTCGCCTCATTATGAGAGATCTCATGGCCGACACCGACAACGACCTGTCGCAACTCAACTCCACCACCATCGCACCGCAGCAATTCTCCCTCGATGTGCTCATGGAGAAGTACGCCAAGGGCGATGAACGCACAGCGGACGACGTCTACCGCCGCGTCGCACGCGGCGTCGCGTTAGCCGAGCCAGAAGCATTGCGCCCAGCAATCGAAGCCCGTTTCGTCGAAAACCTGCAAAACGGCGCGCTCGGTGCAGGCCGCATCATGAGTGCCGCGGGCGCAGGCATCCAGGCGACGCTGATCAACTGCTTCGTGCAACCCGTCGGCGACAGCATCCAGGGCGTCGACGACCAGGGCCTGCCCGGTATCTATGTCGCGTTGCTGCAGGCAGCCGAAACGATGCGCCGCGGCGGGGGCGTCGGCTACAACTTCTCGGCAATCCGGCCGCGCGGCGCGCGCGTGAAAACGACGGGTTCGTCGGCGTCGGGCCCTTGCAGCTATATCGACGTGTTCGACGCGTCGTGCCGCACCGTCGAAAGCGCCGGATCGCGGCGCGGCGCGCAAATGGCGGTGCTCGATTGCACGCATCCCGATCTGCTCGAGTTCATCGACGCCAAGCATTCGAAAGGCCGCTGGAACAACTTCAACGTCTCCGTCGCCGTGACCGACGAATTCATGCAAGCGGTCGAAAACGACGCGATGTGGCAGCTCGTGCATCGCGCGGAACCGACGCCCGCATTGCGTGCGGCCAACGACGTGCGTCAGCGTGACGACGGCATGTGGGTCTACAGCGAACGGCGCGCGAAAGAAATCTTCGATCGCATCATGCGCTCGACCTACGACATCGCAGAGCCCGGCATCGTGTTCATCTCACGGATGAATGACGACAACAATCTGCGCGCCGTCGAATCGATCCGCGCAACCAACCCGTGCGGCGAACAGCCATTGCCGCCCTACGGCTGCTGCAACCTCGGCCCGCTGAACCTGACGCGCTTCGTGCTCGATCCGTTCGCGCAGCGGCACGGCGGCAAGCCATCGTTCGACTGGGACGCACTCGCGCAACGCACGCGCACTCAAGTGCGCTTTCTCGACGATGTGCTCGATGTCACGCTCTGGCCCCTCGAACAGCAATACGACGAATCGCGCGCGAAGCGGCGCATCGGTGTCGGTTTTACCGGGCTCGGCGACACGCTCGTGATGATGGGCCTGCGCTATAACTCGCAGGAAGGCCGCGATTTTGCGGTGCGCATCGCAAAGCTGATGCGCGATGAAGCGTATCGCGCATCCGTCGAACTCGCCCGCGAACGCGGTGCGTTTCCTCTCTTCAATGCCAAGCAGTATCTGCAAGACGGCACCTTCGCATCGCGTCTGCCCGACGACGTCAAGGAAGCGATCCGCACGCACGGCATTCGCAACAGCCACCTGCTCTCCATCGCGCCGACGGGCACGGTCAGTCTCGCGTTCGCCGACAACGCGTCGAACGGCATCGAGCCAGCGTTCTCGTGGACCTACACACGCACGAAGGTGATGGCGAACGGCAGCCGCGAGCAGTTTGCCGTCGAAGATCACGCGTATCGTCTGTATCGCGAACTGGGCGGCGACGTCGGCCATCTGCCGGATTATTTCGTCAGCGCGCTCGAGATGTCGGCGCGCGACCATCTGGACATGATGGCCGCGGTGCAGCCGTATATCGACACGTCAATTTCGAAGACCGTCAACGTGCCCGCCGACTATCCGTTCGACGCATTCGAAAACCTTTATTTCGACGCGTGGAAAGGCGGTCTGAAAGGACTCGCAACGTATCGCCCGAACGAAACGCTCGGCGCCGTGCTGAGCGTCACGCCACAAGCCGCCCCTACCGCCGACGATGCGCTCGCCGAAGTCGATCTCGACCCGCTCCGCATCGCGATCGATCATCGGCCCAAGGGCCAGTTGCCCGCGATCATCGAGAAGGTCGAATACCTGACGGCCGCGGGCAAGAAGTCGCTGTATCTGGCCGTGTCGTTCATCGAGGTGACAGGGCGCGTCGGCGGCGAAGAAGTGACGATCGAACGCCCCATCGAATTCTTCATTCCCGCCGGTCAGCGCGACGAGTCGCAGCAATGGATCACGGCGACGATGCGCTCGCTGTCGCTGGCCGCGCGAGGCGGCTTCGTCGCGCGCAATCTGCAGGACTTGCGCAAGGTATCCTGGGATCGCGGACAGGTCAGGCTAGGCGACGTGCAGCGGCTGGATGGGCACCGCTCGCCGCGCTGGCACGATTCGGAAGTGGCCGCCCTCGCCTATGCGCTTCAGCAGATCCTGCACCGCCGCGGCTTTCTCGATGCGGAAGGCAACCAGGTGCCATCGCGACTTCTAGCACGCGCGCCGCGCGACGACGCGAATCTCAATGCTTCGAGTGCGGACAACGCGCTTTCCATTGCAGAAGGCTCTGCCGAAGAAGCACGCAGCGCACAGGAACTGCGCACGATGCATGGCCGCAAATGCGGCCATTGCGGCGCCAATGCCGTGATTCGAAAAGATGGCTGCGACTTTTGCACGGCCTGCGGCGAAATCGGCGCATGCGGATAATGGGCCCGCAGTTTTTACCTGTCAGGATCATTCACAAGGTGTAAAGCGAACTAAACTGTTTTATTCATGCCTTAATCGGTGAGGGTCTCAATGGACCGGGGGTGGCCGGTAGGGTGATCGACTACATCGCTGGCAGGATCGGATTGATTGCGCGCCGCAATCCAGTTCTCTGGGTTGCCGGCGCGTTATTGCTTCTGCACGGCGCGATGTCGTTCGCGAGGCGTCCCTTTCACGCTCCCGCTCAAAGGCATGATTCGGCGTTGATTCTTTTTTATTCGTACCCCGTTGCTGCATCACCTGCGTATGCGCCGTTTCATCATGTACGCCGTTATGCCGTCCAGACCACGATGCAATGGAGTGCGGTGGCGTACGGACTGCCCGACAGCCATAACATCGCGCAAGGCAGACAACGCTTCCGCCATGGAAGCGCGCCGGGTAATCCCTACCTCGCCCCGCTTGAGGGCGCGCAGGCTGCCCAATCGTCCGCGCTGCCCAGCTATGGCTTCGGCCTTCCTTCGGACGCGCAGAGCGTTCCGCCCACTGCCGCCAGCAATAACGATGACTGGAGCTTCAGGGCCAATCCACTTCTGAACCTCAATCACGCGCATGAGCGCGGCGCAACCTTCTCGATTCGACACGACTTCTGAAGCGTCTGAAGCGTCTGAAGCGCGGCACATCCCTCGCCATATAAAAAAATGCTGCGTGCCTCGTGAGAGGCAACGCAGCATCGTCCATGATAAGGACAGAGGAGACTTCGACCTGCTACCCACGTACTGCAAACCGGCCGGTTTGCATTACGCAGCCTTCAGCAAACCATGCGGATCCAGCACGAACTTGCGCGGCGCGCCGCCATCGAACTGACGGTAGCCATCGGGCGCGCTGTCCAGCGAAATCACCGTCACGTTGACGATATCCGCGATGGGCAAGCGGTCCCACAGAATCGCCTGCATCAGATTGCGGTTGTACTTCATCACGGGCGTCTGCCCCGTGTGGAACGAGTGCGACTTCGCCCAGCCGAGGCCGAAGCGGATCGACAGGCTGCCTTTCTTCGCGGCGGAATCGACTGCGCCCGGATCGTCGGTCACATACAGACCCGGAATGCCGATCGCGCCAGCGGGCTTCGTGATGTCCATCAGCGAATTGAGCACCGTGGCGGGCGCTTCCTCGCGCGCACCGCTGCTGCCGTGGCCATGCGCTTCGAAGCCGACGCAATCGACGGCGCAATCCACCTCGGGCTTGCCGAGAATCTGCGCGATCTGCTCGCCGAGCGTCGCGTCCTTCGACAGATTGACCGTCTCGAAGCCGACGGCACGCGCATGCGCAAGCCGCTCTTCGTTCATGTCGCCGATGATCGTGCAGGCCGCACCCAGGATGCGCGCCGATGCGGCCGCCGCCATGCCGACGGGCCCCGCGCCCGCGATATACACCGTCGAACCCGGCTTCACGCCCGCCATCACCGCGCCGTGATAGCCCGTCGGCAGAATGTCGGAGAGACACGTGAGGTCGCGAATCTTTTCCATCGCGCGGTCGCGATCGGGAAACTTCAGCAGATTGAAATCCGCGTACGGAACCAGCACGTATTCGGCCTGCCCGCCGATCCAGCCGCCCATGTCGACGTAACCGTACGCGCCCCCCGCACGCGACGGGTTCACGTTCAGGCACACGCCCGTATGCTGTTCCTTGCAGGTCTGGCAGCGGCCGCACGCGACGTTGAACGGCACGGACACCAGGTCGCCGATTTTCAGCGTCTCCACGTCGCGGCCCACCTCGATCACTTCACCCGTGATTTCGTGCCCTAAAACAAGGCCGATTTCCGCCGTCGTGCGGCCGCGCACCATGTGCTGGTCTGAGCCGCAAATATTCGTCGATACCACTTTAAGAATCACGCCGTGGCCGATCGCGCGTCCGCGCGGATCGACCATCTTCGGATAATCAATCGGCCGTACTTCAACCTTGCCCTGCCCCAGATACACGACACCGCGATTGCTGCTCATCGTCTCGTCTCCATGTTGGTCTGCATGCGCAAAAAGGCGCTAAGTCGAGGTTAGTCCTTTTGCCCCGTGCGCCAATGTGCAAAAACCGACACGCGCTTTCCCTGAACCGACAAAGCCGGTCGGGACCGTTTTTGTTGATTGATCGTTCAATAAAAAAAGACTAGAGTGACGACTTTCAAAGGCGCTGGGAGCCAGCATGCCCAAAGTCGGAATGCGCGAAGTGCGTCGCGCGCAACTGATCGACGCCACCTTGCTCACCATCGACCAGTCCGGCCTCTCGGGCACGACGCTCGCTTCCGTTGCGCAGCGCGCGAACATTTCGACGGGCATCGTCAGTCACTATTTCGGCGACAAGGATGGTCTGCTCGAAGCGACGATGCGGCACATCCTGCGTGATCTATGGGCCGCCACGACGCGCCGCCGCATCGCAGCAAAAGCACAGCCGCGCGCGCGCTTGCGCGCGATCGTCGCGGCGAATTTCGATGTGTCGCAGGTGAGCGGCCCCGTCATGAAGACCTGGCTCGCGTTCTGGTCCGAGAGCATGCACGAGCCCGCGCTGCGCCGTTTGCAGCACGTCAATACGCGGCGCCTCTATTCGAACCTGTGCGCCGAGTTCGCAAAGGAACTGCCGCGCGCTTGCGCCCGGCGCGCCGCCAGCGGCCTCGCCGCAATGATCGACGGTTTGTGGCTGCGCGGCGCGTTGTCCGGCGATCCATTCGACACCAAAGCGGCGCTGCGCCTCGCCAACGACTACATCGACCTGCTGCTCGCACAAAGCGCCGCTTGAACCTCGCCTGAACGCCGCGCAACGCAAGACCGCATTTCAAGGAGAAACCCGGATGTCCGCATACGGCCTGCAACGTCTGTATATCGGCGGCGACTATGTCGACGCCACGAGCGGTGTCACCTTCGACACCTTCGATCCCGCCACGGGCGAACTGCTCGCCACGGTTCAGCAAGCAAGCGAGGCCGACATCGAGCGCGCCGTGCAATCGGCGCGCGAAGGCCAGCGCGCATGGGCCGCGATGACAGCGATGCAGCGCTCGCGCATCCTGCGCCGCGCGGTCGACCTGCTGCGCGAGCGCAACGACGAACTCGCCGAACTCGAAATGCGCGACACGGGCAAGCCCATCGCAGAAACGCGCGCAGTCGACATCGTCACGGGCGCCGACGTGATCGAGTATTACGCGGGTCTCGCAACGGCGATCGAAGGCCAGCAGATTCCGCTGCGCGCAGAATCGTTCGTCTATACACGGCGCGAGCCGCTGGGCGTGACGGCGGGCATCGGCGCATGGAACTACCCGATCCAGATAGCATGCTGGAAGTCAGCGCCCGCGCTCGCTGCCGGCAATGCGATGATTTTCAAGCCGAGCGAAGTGACGCCGCTGTCGGCATCGAAGCTCGCGGAGATCTATCTCGAAGCCGGCGTGCCCGCCGGCGTGTTCAACGTCGTGCAAGGCGACGGACGCGTGGGCGCGATGCTGAGCGCGCATCCAGGCATCGCTAAGATCTCGTTCACGGGCGGCGTGGAAACGGGCAAGAAGGTCATGTCGATGGCAGGCGGTTCATCGCTGAAGGAAGTGACGATGGAGCTTGGCGGGAAGTCGCCGCTGGTCGTCTTCGAGGATGCCGATCTCGACCGCGCGGCCGACATCGCCGTCACCGCGAATTTCTTCAGCGCGGGACAGGTGTGCACGAACGGCACGCGTGTGTTCGTGCATCAGTCGGTGCAGCCGGCGTTCGAAGCGCGTGTGATCGAACGCGTGAAGCGCATTCGCGTCGGCAAGCCATCGGACCCGTCGACCAATTTCGGCCCGCTGGCGAGCGCCGCGCAACTTGACAAGGTGCTCGGCTTCATCGAAAGCGGCAAGCGCGAAGGCGCTCGTCTCGTGGCAGGCGGCGCACGCATCGTCGAAGGCGATTACGCGCGCGGTCAATACGTGCAGCCGACTGTGTTCTCCGACTGCCGCGACGACATGAAAATCGTGCGCGAAGAAATCTTCGGGCCCGTGATGAGCATCCTCAGCTTCGTCGACGAAGACGACGTGATCGAGCGTGCGAACGACACGATCTACGGTCTCGCCGCGGGCGTCGTGACGGAAAACCTCGCGCGCGCGCATCGCGCAATTCACCGGCTCGAAGCGGGCATCTGCTGGATCAACACGTGGGGCGAGTCGCCCGCGGAAATGCCCGTGGGCGGCTACAAGCAATCGGGAGTCGGCCGCGAAAACGGCATCACGACGCTCGAGCACTACACGCGCATCAAGTCCGTCCAGGTCGAACTGGGCAAATACCAGCCCGTGTTTTGAGGGAGCGCAGCATGGCAGCGAAAGAGTACGACTACATCATCATCGGCGCGGGATCGGCGGGCAACGTGCTCGCCACACGCCTGACGGAAGACCGCGACGTGACCGTGCTGCTGCTGGAAGCGGGCGGCCCCGACTATCGCTTCGACTTCCGTACGCAGATGCCCGCTGCGCTCGCGTATCCGTTGCAGGGCAGACGCTATAACTGGGCTTATGAAACGGACCCCGAGCCGTTCATGAACAACCGGCGCATGGAATGCGGACGCGGCAAGGGCCTGGGCGGTTCGTCGCTGATCAACGGCATGTGCTATATCCGCGGCAACGCGCTCGACTACGACGGCTGGGCGGAACGAAAAGGCCTTGAAAACTGGACCTATCTGGATTGCCTGCCGTATTTCCGCAAGGCGGAAACGCGCGATGCCGGCGCGAACGACTACCACGGCGGCGACGGTCCCGTGCATGTGACGACCAGCAAGCGCGGCGTGAATCCGCTCTTCGAAGCGATGGTCGAAGCGGGCGTGCAGGCGGGCTATCCGCGTACCGACGACCTCAACGGCTATCAGCAGGAAGGCTTCGGCCCGATGGATCGCACGGTGACGGCCAACGGCCGCCGCGCGAGCACCGCGCGCGGCTATCTGGACCAGGCGAGGCCGCGCCCCAATCTCACGATCGTCACCTACGCGACCACCGACCGGATTCTGTTTAGCGGCAAGCGTGCGCAAGGCGTCGTGTATCTGGATGGACAGGCGCAGATCACAGCCCATGCACGGCGCGAAGTATTGCTGTGCAGCGGCGCAATTGCGTCGCCGCAGATCCTGCAGCGGTCGGGCGTCGGCCCCGGTGGATGGCTGCGCGATCTCGACATTCCCGTCGTGCTCGATCTTCCCGGCGTCGGCCAGAATCTGCAGGATCACCTCGAGATGTACATGCAGTACGAGTGCAAAGAACCCGTGTCGCTCTACCCTGCGCTGCTGCTGCGCAATCAGCCCGCGATCGGTATCGAATGGATGCTGAAGGGCACGGGCATCGGCGCGAGCAATCACTTCGAAGCGGGCGGCTTCATTCGCACTCGCGACGACGACCCGTGGCCGAACATCCAGTACCACTTCCTGCCCGTCGCGATCAACTACAACGGTACGAACGCGATCAAGATGCACGGCTTCCAGGCGCACGTCGGTTCAATGCGCTCGCCGAGCCGTGGACGCGTGAAGCTGCGTTCGCGCGACCCGCGCGAGCATCCGTCGATTCTCTTCAACTACATGGCGGAAGCCCTCGATTGGCGCGAGTTTCGCGACGCGATCCGCATCACGCGCGAGATAATCGCGCAGCCTGCGCTCGACCGGTTTCGCGGCCGCGAACTGAGCCCCGGCGCCGAGTTGCAAAGCGACGCGCAGATCGATGCGTTCGTGCGGGCACGAGCGGAAACGGCCTACCATCCGTCGTGCTCGTGTGCGATGGGTTACGACGACATGGCCGTCGTCGACGGCGAAGGACGCGTGCATGGACTCGAAGGCCTGCGCGTGGTCGATGCGTCCATCATGCCGCGCATCACGACGGGCAACCTGAATGCGCCAACCATCATGCTCGCAGAGAAGATTGCCGATCGGATTCGCGGACGCGCGCCGCTCGCGCGTTCGACCGCACCGTACTATGTCGCAAACGGCGCACCGGCGCGCGGCGCGAAGCATGTTGAGCACGCACCGGCACCGAGCGTGGCCGCGCATACACATTGACGAATGCGTGCGCGTCATGCAAATGACGCACACGTTCCATCCCAATGCCGAATCTGTTCTAGATGAAGGATTAATGGCGGCGTCTACTGGATCGGACCGGCTTCGCTGAAAAAGCCGGCTTCTTCCACCCTCCACCGGGAACGCCATGCCGACCACTGCTTCCGCCAAACGAGCCAGCGCTGCTGCGCGGCTCGAACGCCTGCCGTTTTCGGGCTATCACCGCACCATCTTCATCATCATCGCGATTGCGTTCTTCTTCGACTCCGTCGATCTCGGCACGATGACGTTCGTGCTCGGCTCGATCAAGACGGAGTTTGGGCTGTCGAGCGCAACGGCAGGGCTCGTCGCCAGCGCGAGTTTCTTCGGCATGGTGCTCGGGGCTGCCGTTGCGGGCCTGTTCGCGGACCGCTTCGGACGCCGCCCGGTCTTTCAATGGAGCATGGTGCTGTGGGGCGTCGCGTCGTATCTGTGCTCGACGGCGCAAAGCGTCGATGCGCTGATCGTGTATCGCGTGCTGCTCGGCATCGGCATGGGCATGGAATTCCCGATCGCCCAGACGCTGCTATCCGAATTCGTGCCGACGGCTTCGCGGGGACGCCTCGTCGCGCTGATGGACGGCTTTTGGCCGCTCGGCTTCATCACGGCAGGCTGCGTGTCGTACTTCGTGCTGCCGCACTTCGGCTGGCGCACCGTCTTCGCGCTGCTCGCGATCCCCGCCGTATTCGTGCTGATCGTGCGGCGCATCGTGCCTGAATCGCCGCGCTGGCTCGAACATCGCGGACGTCTCGCGCAAGCCGACGCCGTGCTCGACACCGTCGAGGCGAAGGTCATGAAGTCCAAAGGACTGCGTTCGCTGCCCGCGGCGTCGCTGCTTGCCGAGCCGGCCGCACCTTCGCAGCATGGCGCATTGCGTGAGATCTGGAGCGCCGCCTATCGTCAGCGCACGGTCATGGTCTGGGCATTGTGGTTTTTCGCGCTGCTCGGCTTCTACGGCCTCACGTCCTGGCTTGGTGCACTGATGCAGCAAGCGGGCTTCGCCGTGACGAAATCGGTGCTTTACACGGTGCTCATTTCGCTTGGCGGCGTGCCGGGCTTTCTGTGCGCCGCGTGGCTCGTCGAGCGTTGGGGACGTAAGCCGACGTGTATTGCTTCGCTGGTCGGCGGCGGCGTGATGGCTTACGCATATGGCCAGACCGCACTGCATGCGGACAGCGTGACGCTGCTGATCTGCACGGGCCTCGCGATGCAGTTCTTCCTGTTCGGCATGTGGGCCGTGCTCTATACCTATACGCCCGAACTCTACGGCACGGGCGCGCGCGCTACGGGGTCCGGCTTTGCGTCGGCAATCGGCCGTATCGGCTCACTGATCGGCCCGTATGCGGTCGGCGTGGTGCTGCCCATCTTCGGACAGGGCGGCGTGTTCACGCTCGGCGCGCTGTCGTTCGGTGTCGCGGCGTTCGCCGTGTGGGTGCTCGGCATCGAGACGAAGGGCCTCTCGCTTGAAACGCTCGTGTCGCATGTCGACGACGATGCGTCTGCGTGGCGCGTCGCCGCCGACGATGCGCGCTGAAGCACGCATATCGCAGACAAGTTCTTTCCAGTTGCTGTAACACGCTTTCCCGCGTGCAAGCGTGTTACAGCATGACCAGCCGATCACCGCGCTGTATCGCGCCGGCAACGGGCAGACGACCGCAAACCGCCGCCCTTCGCTATTGTCAGACCTGCCACGATCTAATGGGATGAAACACGTGCGGAGTCAAAACTCGACGAAGTGCAAGAACTGCGCAACGGCGTTGCTGCGTCTCAGCAGCGCGCGTGGGCGCGCGCTGCTGAACGGCTCGGGATGGATGCTGTGCGCTGAGCGCCTCAGCGCCGGCGCGGCCGCGCGGCGCTATGCGAAGCAGCGCCCTGCTGCCGCTCGCTCACCAGGTTGAACATGCTCATGCGCACGGTGATGTGCATCGTATTCGGCGTGGACGTTCGCAGCGGTGGACGGGCGGGTTTCGCTTCAGGCGCAAAACGCGGGCCGCTGCCATCCATGTCGACGCCCATCGCGTTGACGGGGATATCCATCAGTGCAGGATAATCGACGACCGCTTCGTCGGCCGTCACGGGCAGTTCCGCATTCGCCACGCTCTCCGCGAGCACAGGCACTTCCACGCCGAACACGCCATCGGAGAACGCAGGCTCGCCGATGTGCGCGGCCATCGCCGGTTCGAGCCGGGCTCGCTCGGCGGCATCGCCAGGGGCGCCGGCATAGACATCGATCCATTTCGGCAAATCCGCGAGATCGATAATCGTGAGTTTTCCGCCATAGACAGCGCCCGTGTCGATGTTGATCACGTTGTCCTTCGCAGTGACGCCCGACACGGGCGTATGGCCCACGATGACTGCCGCCACATTCTCGATCCGCCCCGGCGCATGCATCTGTGAGCGCACGCTGTGCGTCGCCCGGTCCAGCAGATTGCGCAAGGTGTTGCGCGACGGCGCGGGATGCGGCTGATAGGTCTTCCAGCGAGTACGCGACCAGATCGCCTTGCGGCGCAGCTTGCCATCGGCCTTTTCGCGTTCGATATCGACGACCAGCCTGTTCCAGTCGGACACGGGCGAATCGGCGTGCACAATACCGACCAGTCCATGTTCCGTTTCGATCTCGATCAGATACGGGAGCGAGGCCATGTACGCCGCAATCGCGTTGACCCATTCCCGATCATCCGCCCGGTCGAGCAGCCAGTTTCCGCCATTGCTGAGCAGCGAAAACGCCTGCTCGTCGCCGGCATGCCAGCGCACGATCACGTCTTCGTGATTGCCCTTCACCGACCTGATGCCATACTGTTCGACGGTTTCGAGCAGGGTATCCGACTGCGGCCCGCGATCGACGAGATCGCCGACCGCAAACAGCCGGTCGCGTTGCGGATCGAAGTTGCGCGCTTGCAGTTCCGCACGAAGTTGCGCGAAGCAGCCGTGTATGTCCCCCACGACAAAGTCGCGTCCCGATTCGTTGCGCGAATAGCGGTGAACGGCGCGGTAGGGCTCTCTCATAGCTCAGGAAATACGAAAACGGCAGTGGGTGGAGTGAAAGAAAATCCGCGAAAAGAATTCGAACAAAAACAGGAAAAAAATCAGGGCAGGTACGGCCGATGAGGCGCGAACTGCATGCTTGAAGCCAAGCATAGCGTGCAGAGAGGGGAAAAGGTGTCACACAAAAAAGGTTTGTGTAACCGTTCGTGAGGCGCGCTGCGGCCAGCATTCCAGCCAGCACACGGGCCGCGATTTCCCGCTGCTTACGCGGAGTCCATCCGCAGCGCGCCGGGCGCTCCCGCCGCCCGCCTGGCATTCGACGCGAGCATGCGCGCTAGCAATACCTTCGAAATGTGCAGTTCCGTCGCCGCCGCATCGAGCCGGCCCTGATTTCGCGCGACGGCCAGTTCGATCGCGTCCCATTCGGGGATAGCATCGGATTCGTCGGCGGATGCCCGCCGTATGATCGGCATGCTGGCGACATGCTCGAACCCCAGGTCGCGCGCCGTGATCAGGTGGCCGCTGCTGGCCACAATTGCGTGCCGGATGCGGTTGATCATTTCGCGCACGTTGCCGGGCCACGTGTGCGTGTCGAACGCTTCCCACGCACACACGGAAAAACCCCGCACGTTGTGACGGGAATCTGAGCGGAAGCTCTTCAATAGATGCGCGGCGAGCAGACGAATGTCGGGCCCGCGCTCGCGCAGCGGCGGAATCGTAATCGTCGCGGCGGAGAGCGACGCAAAAAGACGCGCGTGCAGACGATGCTCGTCTGCAGCGCGCTGCAAGCCGATATGTGTCGAGCAGATGATGCGCACATTGCGTGCTCCGCTACCGACCAGATCTGCGAGCCGTTCCTGTGCTGCAAGCGGCAGTTCGCAAACACCGTCGATGTACAGTGAGCCGCCCTCCGCCATGTTCAGGCGAGAATGCTGATTGCCCGTTTCGGCTTTCGTCTCCCCTACGCCAAATAGCTCCGCTTCCACGCGCTCGGGTGGATAAGCTGCACAATCAATCGAGACGAACGGCCCTTCGCGGCGCGACGAGCCCTGATGGATCGACGAGGCCGTGAGCGCCTTTCCGCTGCCCGACTCGCCGATAATCGTTACTGGACGCTCGTGTTCCGATGCAGTCCGTATCGCCGCCCGCACGTCGCCCATCGCAGCGCATGCACCGATCATCGCAAGCGCCCCGCCGCTCGCGTTCTTGTGTTCGATCACATCGACGGCCGACATCTCATAGGCGCGATCCAGCTCCTGCGCGATCGTTTCCGCCGCTGCGGGCAGGCGGATATAGCTTACGCAACGCGTCCGCACGATGCGCCCGATTTCCGGATCGTTGAGATGCGCGTTCGTGACCACGGCGACCCAGCTGATCTCGCCACTCGAACGCGTGAGTTCATCGACTTCGTGCAGATCGGCGGGAATGTTCAACGAAGAAAATTCGATCAAACCGGCGGCGCGATGACTGGCGAGCAACGCGGCGCCCTGGCGTGCGCGGATGTCGATACTGCGGATGCGCCATTGCAGCGACGGAAGATTGCCGTGCAGAGATGCGCGCTCGGGGTTGCACACGTGATAGAGCCGTTTCAGATTTAAATTCATGGTGTGATCGGTAGCCCGCCTCGATTGGTCCAACAATTGCCGATTGCGTATGCCCCGTTAAACATCCGCGATCGGTGACTCAAACGTAGCGGAATAGCAGATGCATCAATACGACGGGTTGTTACCGTTTGAAAACATCTTCCTGCAATGACGCGCCGCTGAATTTACGCGGAGAAAGATGGGACTGAGCAGGCGAGGCCCGCCAGCAAAGGAATAGAACGGATGGGGCCGCAATTCCGCACAATGCGCCACCGTTACGCGAGTAACGATCCTTTACACTCGTAAAAAGCAACTGTGGCGAGCGCAACACAGCGGTAATTTATGGCTGCTCGCGGCCAGTACTTGTTTCTCATTCGACGGCAATATAACGGCACAATGCTGCTGGCGAGCGGGGACGCGAAAGAATGACGCGGAAGGAAATCCATGAATGCAGTGCCAGCCGCGCAAAAACTGCAACGCTTACCGACCGCCGCAAAAAAACGGGCGCCTATGCTAGCACGCTATTCTTAACAGACGCTGATGCGCACAACACAGATCGGTACCAGGCGACGCAGCGTGTCAGCCTTACTACACAGACATGATTGCTTAGCTGCCGGGCAACGCGCGACCAGTTTGCGCACCGCTGCCTTAAGCGAGGCTTCAGTATCGCGGCCAGACAATGACGGTCTCTCAGGTTCCGGCAGCATGGCCCTCGGAATAAGCCGGAATCTTTCGGCCGACCTTCATGGTCGGCCATTTTTCAGCCGTACCATCCAGCCGTCAAGGCTCGCGGAAACTCCAGCTTCCCTCGACATCGATCACCGTCTTGACCGAATTGGCGAGAAAGCAGGCGTCGTGGGCGAGATGGTGCAGATGCGCTAGCGCTTCGTCGCTGGGCGCTTTCGCGCCCGCGAATGCAACAGCGGGCTTTAGCACGACACGCGCGATCACTTCCTTGCCCTCGTCATTTTTGGCCATCGTGCCTTCGGCTGCATCGCGGTACGACGTGACGACATAGCCCTGCTCCACCGCGATCGAAAGAAACCACAGCATGTGGCAACTCGACAGCGCTGCAATATAGGCCTCTTCCGGATCGACGCCGGCGGGATCGGAGAACGGCACACGCACGACGTGTGGCGAACTCGATGCGGGCACCACCGCGCCGCCGTCGAACGTCCATTGATGCGCGCGGCTATAGCGATTGTCCGTGAACTTGCTGCCGTTGCTGCTCCATTCGATGAGCGCCGTATGCCTGGCCATGCGACAAGGCTCCTCTGTATGACCGATAGGATCAGATGGGTGTCAGCACATCTTCGCCCGCGAAGTGACGCGTAGCGTTGGTGATGAAGTTGTCGACGGAAGCGCCGATGGCTTCCGGCGACGTGCCCGCCACATGTGGCGTGAGCACGACGTTGGGCAGATGCAGCAGCGCCTGCGGCGGCCGCGGTTCGCCCTCGTACACATCGAGGCCCGCGCCGGCGATCACGCCGTTGCCCAGCGCGTGTGCGAGGGCATCCGTATCGACGACGCTGCCGCGCGACACGTTCACGAGAAAGCCCTGCCTTCCCAGTGCTTCCAGCACGTCCCGATCGATCAGATGATGCGTCGACGGTCCGCCCGGCGTCGCCACGACGAGATAGTCGCTCCAGCGCGCGATCTCGCGCACGTCGTCGAAATAGCGCCACGCGACACCGTCGCGCGCGTTGCGGTTGTGATACCCGATTTCGATATCGAAGCCCTCTGCGCGCCGCGCAACCTTCCGGCCGATATTGCCGAGACCGATTACACCGAGCCGTTTGCCCGACACGGACGGGCGCATCGGCAACGCGTCGCGCCAGATGCCTTCGCGTGTCGCGCGGTCGCGCTGCGGCACGTCGCGTACGACGGCAAGCAGCAAGGCCATCGCATGATCGGCAACGCAATCGTCGTTCGTGCCTGCACCGTTCGCGAGCACGATGCCGCGCGCACGCGCATGGTCCACCGCAATGTTTTCGTAGCCCGCGCCGAGCGCGCTGACGAATTCGAGCGCAGGCATCGCGTCGATTTCAGCCGACGTCAAACCCGTCGTGCCATTGGTCAACACCGCGCGAATCGCTGCACCGTGTGTCCCGACGGCTGCCGTGCGTGCTTCGTGTGTCGGAGCGTAGTGAAGATCGAACGATGCGGCTATGCGTGCGCGACTGTCGTCGCCAAGGGGAATCAGGACGAGCAGGGAAGGTTTCATGACATCGACGCGAGCGGTGAAGGATCAGGGCTGCAACGAAGTGCGGCGAACGCGCAGTGTAGCAATAAGCCCGGCCCGCCGCAGCGCGGCGCGTCATGATTGCGCGGCCCACTGCGCCAGTTTGGCGATGGTGTTGATATTGCGCGCCGTCCCGTTCTTCGCGGCAGGAATTCTCAGCTTCGTCTTTGCCATGCCGTCGCCGTAATGCACGTAGATTTCGTGCTTGCCGAGCGCAACCTGCTCGTTGCGCCGCCCCGTGATGTGTTCGAGCGTATCGGCGGGCGGCGCATCGTCGAGGAAAATGGCGACCGTGCGGTTCGCCGCTTCGTTGCTGAACGGATTTGCCTGCAATACCGCGGCAATCTCCTTTCCCGTGCGGATCAACACGCCCACGGCCTTGCCCGCATAGGCTTCGAGGCGGCTTTCGAGGGCCTGCTGCACGGCGCGCTTTGCAAGCGTGCTGTCGAACACGACATTGCCGCTCGCAATGTAAGTGCGGACATTGGTGAAGCCGGCCGCTGCGCACACGCTGCGCAGCTCGGTCATCGGAAGCTTGCCGGTGCCGCCGACGTTGACGGCCCGTAACAACGCAACGTAAGTGGTCATGTGCGGCGTTCGAAGTGGCGATAGCGCCCGATGCTACCGCATCGACGTCACGGTCATCGCGGAAAATGCCCGGGCCGTTTCCTCTGGCCCCAATCCATTCAAACTCGACGCATCAGTGGTGCGCAGCGCCCTTCTCGCTGTCGAGATGCGCCATCTGCGCGGCCGCATAGCGTTCGCCCGCTGCCGCGCCCTTCGGCACCGCCTGCTCGATGGCAGCGAGCTCGCCCGCATCCAGCTTCACGCCGAGCGCGCCGAGCGCTTCCGTGAGCCGGTCGCGCCGCCGTGCGCCCACCAGCGGGACGATATCCTCGCCTTGCGCCGCCACCCAGGCGATCGCGATCTGCGCGACAGAGACGCCCTTGGCGTCCGCGATCTTGCGCAGCGCTTCGACGAGCGCCAGGTTGCGCTCGACGTTCTCGCCCTGGAAGCGCGGACTCATCGCGCGGAAATCGCCCTTGCCCGCCGCATCTTTCTGCCAGTGCCCGCTGATGAGACCGCGCGACAACACGCCGTAAGCCGTCACGCCGATACCGAGTTCGCGCAGCGTCGGCAGGATGTCGTCCTCAATGCCGCGAGAAATTAGCGAGTATTCGATCTGCAGGTCGCAGATGGGCGTGACGGATGCCGCCTTGCGGATCGTCGCCGAGCCGACCTCGGACAGTCCGACGTGCCGCACATGGCCCGCCCGCACCATCTCGGCGATCGCGCCGACCGTGTCTTCAATGGGCACGTTCGGGTCGAGCCGCGCCGGTCGATAGATGTCGATGTGATCGACGCCCAGCCGCTCCAGCGAATACGCGAGGAAGTTCTTCACGGCCGCCGGCCGAGCGTCGTACCCGGCCCAGCCGCCCGAAGGGTCGCGCAGCGCGCCGAATTTCACGCTGACGAGCGCGTTGTCGCGGCGCGATGCCGGCGCGAGCCTCAGCGCCTCGCCGAGCAGCATCTCGTTGTGACCCGAGCCGTAAAAGTCGCCCGTATCGAACAGCGTCACGCCAGCTTCGAGCGCAGCGTGGATTGTCGCGATGCTCTCGGCGCGGTCGGCGGGACCGTACATGCCCGACATGCCCATGCAGCCGAGGCCGATGGCCGAGCTGGCCGGGCCTGTCTTGCCAAGTTGAAGTTGCTTCATGTCCGTTCTCTTCCGTGGATGCGTTGAAGCGCAGTATCTGCCCAAACCGACCGTGCGATAATCCACCTCAATCCGAATACCCTGTGCGGAAATCCGAACAATGGTCGAACCCGATCTGGCCGATCTGAAAGCCTTCGTTTCGGTCGCGGCCGCTCGCGGCTTTCGCAACGCCGCGTCCAGGGGCGGCGTGTCTGCGTCGTCGCTGAGCGAAGCCATCAGGCGTCTCGAGCAGCAACTGGGCGTGCGTCTGCTGAACCGGACCACGCGCAGCGTCACGCCGACGGAAGCCGGCCAGCGCCTGTTCGAAAGGCTCGCGCCCGCGTTCGGAGAAATCTCGACCGCGCTGGATGCGATCAACCTGTTCCGCGACAGTCCCACGGGCACCTTGCGTCTGAACGTGCCGTCGATCGCCGCGCGTGAAATCCTGCCCGCGCTACTGTCGCGGTTCCTGGCCGGACATCCCGGCATCACCGTCGAGGTGACGTCGAACGACACGTTCATCGACATCCTTGCGGCGGGTTTCGACGCGGGCATCCGCTACGACGAACGCCTGGAGCGGGACATGATTGCCGTCCCGATCGGCCCGCCGATGCAGCGCATGATCGCGGCCGCGTCTCCTGCGTATCTGCAGCAGCACGGCGAGCCCCGCCATCCCGACGAACTGGTGTGGCACGCATGCATCGGCCACCGCTTCGAAAGCGGCGTGCTGGCCGTATGGGAATTCACGCGCGGCGACGACACCGTACGCATCGTGCCGAACGGGCCCATCGTGGCTTCCGTAATCGACATCCAGCTGCGCGCCGCCGTGGACGGACTCGGCATCGTCTATTCGTTCGACGAGTTTCTGCGTCCCGCGCTCGATGACGGCACGCTCGTGCCGATTCTGCGCGACTGGTGGCAATCGTTCACCGGGCCGCGTCTGTACTATGCGAGCCGCGAGCACATGCCCGCGCCGCTGCGCGCCTTCGTCGACTTCGTGCTGCGCGACAATCGCAGCCGGGACGCGGGGTGAAGCACAACAGCGGGATTCAACGCCGTTTGCCGTATTTCTTCCAGTAGCCGAACGAGTCTTCGTGACACTCGATATCCAGTTCCGCCACACGCGCATGCATGCGTTGCTGCGCGTCCTGCACGGCAAGGTTGTAGATCACGGGACCGATTTCCTCGACGAAGAACGCAAGCAGCGCCCCTGCCTGGATATTGCCGATCGGCTCGTCCATGTTCTCCGCGAAGTAGCGCTGCAGCGAAGCGATGGCTTCGTTGCGCACGTCCTTGTCCAGTTCGATTGCCATGCGGGTTCATCCTTGTGTTGCACCGTTTTGCCTGCATCGGGCGATGCAGCAGTGCGCATGAAACGGCAAAGCGGCGCGTCCCGCAAGCGGCGCGCCGCCTACCGTTGACGTTGCCGTCTTCAGCTGTTGATGAATGCAAGCAGATCGGCGTTGACCTTGTCGGCTTCCGTCACGCACATGCCGTGCGCGCCGCCTTCGTAGATCTTGAACGTCGCGTTTTTGACGATCTTCGCGGACAGCTTGCCGGCTGCGTCGATGGGCACGATCTGGTCGTCGTCGCCGTGCAGGATCAACGTCGGGACGTCGATCTTCTTCAGGTCTTCCGTGTAATCGACTTCCGAAAACTCACGGATGCACAGGAACTGGCCGTGGATGCCGCCCGCCATGCCCTGCGCCCAGAAGGCGTCGATCGTGCCTTGCGATACCTTCGAGCCCTGCCGGTTGAAGCCGAAGAACGGCACCGCGAGATCCTTGTAGAACTGCGAGCGGTTATCGGCGACGCCCTTGCGGATGCCGTCGAACACGTCCATCGGCAGACCGCCCGGATTCGCTTCCGTTTTCAGCATCAGCGGCGGCACGGCGCCGATCAGCACCGCCTTCGCGACGCGCTTCGTGCCGTGACGGCCGATGTAATGCGCGACTTCGCCGCCGCCCGTCGAATGGCCGACGAGCGTCGCACCCTGAATGTCGAGCGCATCGAGCAGTGCGGCGAGATCGTCGGCGTAGGTGTCCATGTCGTTGCCCGTCGCCGGCTGGTCCGAGCGGCCATGACCGCGGCGATCATGCGCGATCACGCGAAAGCCGTTGCGCAGCAGGAACAGCATCTGCGCGTCCCACGCGTCGGCATCGAGCGGCCAGCCGTGCGAAAACACGACGGGACGGCCCGTACCCCAATCCTTGTAGAAAATCTGCGTGCCATCCTTCGTGGTGATCGTGCTCATCCCGTTTCGCTCCATTGTGTGTTGACGCATCGCGCCGCGCGGCGGCGGGCAGGTTGATCGCGGGATAACGGCAGGACAGCGCCGCGCAGCACGTCGAGCCGTATGACCCGATGCGCACGCAAAGATCCCGGCCGTCCTTCGATTATCGACGGCCATGTTACAGCGCGATAAAACATCCTTCAGAAGAGGTGCTTTCGACGCAGCAGACAAGCGCAAGCGCTTCAATGCGCTTCCCGTGGCTGCGCATTGGCGACGGGCGCGTCCTGCGCGAAGAGGCTGGGCGCGGGCACGGTCGCGGGATCGGTGCCCGTTTCCATGTCGTTGCGATGTAACGCGAGCGCCCTGACGCCCGCTTCGGCGGCAGGCGTCGCGGCGTTTTACGACGCATGAAGGGGCGCACGGGCATGCCGGCGCACTGCCGACTGATCGTCGCCCACACGCGAATTGCGTGTACCCTTCGAACAGCATCCAGTGACTTGTATGAAGCGTTGCACCGGCATCACCGACGACGGTTAACTCGATTCGTAGGCATGGCTATGCGAAAGTCAACTCGACGATTGCGCGGCGCGCGGCACGCGCTATGTGATGGCGGATTCGATCGATGACGGCACGCCCGTTACCCGTGGTTCTGTTCGGCGCGTTCGACCGGCACAACTTCGGCGACATGCTGTTCGCCCATGTGGCTGCGCGCCTGCTCACGGATCGCAGCGTACGCTTCGCCGGTCTCGCGGCACGCGATCTGCGCGCGCAAGGCGGGCACTGCGTCGACACGCTTCGTCCGTGGCACGAAAGTGCGGTCGATCTGCTGCATGTCGGCGGAGAGATTCTCGCCTGCGACGCGTGGGAAGCGGCCGTAATGCTGCAAGCGCCCGAAGACGCGCAGCGGCTCATCGCATTGCAGCGGCACGATCGCTTCGGATGGGCGCAACGCGTGCTCGGCACGCGGGAGCGTGCGCCGTATGTGGTATCGAAGCATGAATTGCCGTGCGCCGCGCATGTGCTGTTCAACGCCGTGGGCGGTGTCGCGCTCGACGTTCGCGACGCGGCGTTGCGCGACGAAGTGCTCGCCAAACTCGCGCGTGCCGACGACGTCAGCGTGCGCGATCTGCACACGCAGACGGTGCTCGCGAACTCCGGCATCAACGCGCGGCTCGCGCCCGATTGCGCGGTGCTGGCCGCCGAACTGTTCGGCGACACGATCCGCGCCCACGCGAACGCAGCCGCCCTCGCACGGCTGCGCGAAGCCGCGCCGAACGGCTATCTCGCGGTGCAGCTCAGCGCCGATTTCGGCGACGACGCGACGCTCGCGCGGGTCGCCACACAACTGGACCGCGCGGCCGACGCGCATCGCCTCGCCGTCGTGCTGTTTCGCGCTGGCGCCGCGCCCTGGCACGACGACCTGGCGTGCCTGGAGCGCATGGCCGCGCGCATGCGTACGCGTCACGTGCACGTGTTCGATTCGCTGAACATCTGGGACATTTGCGCGTTGATCGCGCACAGCCGCGGCTTTATCGGCAGCAGCCTGCACGGGCGGATCGTCGCCATGGCGCATGCGTTGCCGCGCATCAACGTGCTGCACGACGAGGACTTCTCGCGCCCCTGCAAGCAGGTCGCATTCGCGCAAACATGGGAAGACGCGGGCACGCCCGTTGCCATGCGCGTGAGCGAGATCGCCGATGGCATCGACGTCGCGTTGTGGGCCGCTCCCGAACGGCTCAAGCAAACGGCCACCCGACTTGTTACGCTCTGCCGCGCCGCATTCCAAACGACGCTTTCACGTCTGCGCTGAACGTCGCGCCACCCCGCAGGCGGCGAGCGCCATGCTCAGCGCTTCACAGGAACGCCGTACGTGCCGACGATGCGCCTGTCCTGCTCCGCCGCGGAAAACAGCTCCCACTCGAGCCCGTTCACGTCGACGCTGCTCGAATAGCCGTCGACAAAGTCATCCTCGAAACCGACATGGCGCAATTGCCCTGCTTGTTCCGGCTTTTCATTAATCGAGAAGTTGAGCAGGTCGGTGCGCCACATTGCATACTGTCCCGGCACCACAGCCGATGGCGGTTGTCCGAGACGGCGGCTGTAGTCGTCGATCGATACGTCGAGATTCGCAACGGCCAATGCAATGTGAAAGCGCTTCATGAACGGGCTCCGCAATGTGGTTGAAGTGACGTGAATCGGCAGCGCGACCATCGTAGCCACGACACTCATGCGTAGCCAGATCAGCAATCATGCTGGTATCGGCGTTACCCGCCTTCTTGCTTTTCGTCCAAAAGGAGCCGCATCCGATGCTTTCCCACGTGTTTATCGGCGTTAACGATTTCGAGCGGGCGTTTGATTTCTATTCGACGGTACTCGGCGAGCTCGGGCTCGCGTTGAAGTTCCGTGAAGACGACAGGCCGTGGGCAGGATGGATGAAGCCCGGCGTCGCGCGGCCGCTGTTTCTCGTGGGCAAGCCGTTCGACGGCCAGCCTGCCGAGCCGGGCAACGGCGCGATGGTCGCACTGCTGGCAGCTGACCGTCTCACCGTCAAGCGCGTGCACGCGACGGCGCTCGCACAGGGCGCCACCTGTGAAGGTCCGCCAGGGCTGCGCCCCGAATACCACGCGAACTACTACGGCGCGTACTTTCGCGATCCCGACGGCAACAAGCTTTGCGTGTGCTGTCACGGCCCTGCGTGACAGCACCACAGAGCACTTGCGACACACGCCGCGTCAGTTCGTCGTCACGTACTTGCGCGCCGCCGTGACGGGTCGCTGGGACGGCGGCACGACCGGGTCGAGTGTGCCACGCATGCGTTTGACTTCATCGACGGGGCTCAAGCCGAACAGGCGCTTGAATTCGCGGCTGAACTGCGATGCGCTTTCGTAACCGACGCGCGCAGCCGCGGCGCTCGCATTCAGTCCGTCCTGCACCATCAGCAGCCGCGCATGGTGCAGGCGCGTGGTCTTCACGTACTGCATCGGCGAAGTGGACGTGACGTTCTTGAACTGCGCATGAAACACGGCGAGGCTCATGCCCGATTCGCGCGCGAGGGTTTCGACGTCGAGGTCGCCGTCGTACTCCGTGTGAATGCGCCGCAGCGCCTTCGCGATGCGCCCGAAATGATGCTGATGCGTGAGCGCCGCGCGAATCGCGTCGCCCTGCACGCCCGTCAGCACGCGATAGCAGATCTCGCGCACGATCGACGGCGCGAGAATGCGCGCATCGAACGGCGACACGAGGGCTTCGAGCAGACGCAACACGGCGTCGCCGAGCGGTTGGTCGAGCGGCGTCGAGTAGATGCCGCGCGGCTCGCTGTCGACGGCGCCGTGCGTCTCATTGAGCAGCATCAGCAGTTCGGCGACCATCGTCAGATCGACGCGAATCGAAATACCGAGAAACGGCTCGTCGATGCTCGCTTCCGTCTCGCATTCGAACGGCAGCGGCACGGACAGCACGAGATACTGCTGCGCATCGTAGATATACGACTGCTCGCCCAGATAGCCGCGCTTGCGCCCCTGACACACAATGACGATGCTCGGCTCGTACATCACCGGGCGTCGCGGCATCGGATGATTGGCGCGCAGAAACTTGACGCCTTCGAGCGGCGCATCAGTCATGCCCTCGGCGGGTGCGAGCGTGCGCAGCAGTTCGACCATGCGCTGCTGGGGCGTACCCGCCGTGAGGGGCGCGTCGTGTGAAAGTTTGGTGTCGGACATGATGAAATCCAGTTGACGAAACCATGTGGCGCCAGAGAATATGGCTTGAAATCTAGCATTAAATGGCCTATCGCGGATGCCGCCAGGAGAAATAGGCAAACCTTCAAGACGTTCAGGTATTCCCTGAGGCACGCGGCGTCCCTAACATGAGAACCCTGTCGCAAAGCCCGCTTCTGTCCGCGACACCCGTCCATCGCCTCGCACGAGGCACACGCGCCGCGCGTTGCGCTGCCGTTCGGCTGCCTCGCGTGCGTTGCGCTCCACGGACGGACCTCACGACGGACATCCCGCGCGCCACGGCGCACGACAGATTCCCCGCCGCGCTTGCAGGTCGCTTACAGACCGCGCGGCGCCTCGCGCAATTGCACTATCGAGCTGGAGCATTCATGACCACGACCTACGCCTATGCCGCAACCGACGCGCAATCGAAACTCGCGCCGTTCGAATTTCAGCGTCGCGATCTGCGCGAACACGATGTACAGATGGAAGTCCTGTTTTGCGGCGTCTGTCATTCGGACTTGCATCAGGCACGCAACGAATGGAAGAACACGATTTTCCCCGTCGTCCCCGGCCATGAGATTGTCGGCCGCGTGACGAACGTCGGGTCGCAGGTGACGAAATACAAGGTGGGCCAGCTGGTCGGCGTCGGCTGCCTGGTCGATTCGTGCCGCACTTGTCCCAGCTGCCAGGAAGGTCTCGAACAGTATTGCGAGAATGGCTTCGTCGGCACGTACAACGGCAACGACCGTCAGACAGGCGCGGTGACGTATGGCGGCTATTCGACGCAACTCGTCGTCGATGAAGACTTCGTGCTGCGCGTGCCGGAGAACCTCGATCCGGCAGGCGTCGCGCCGCTGCTGTGCGCGGGCATCACGCTGTACTCGCCGCTGCGCACGTGGGGCGCGGGACCGGGCAAGAAGGTCGGCATTGTCGGTCTGGGCGGCCTCGGCCACATGGGCGTGAAGCTCGCGCACGCGATGGGCGCGCACGTCGTGCTGTTCACGACCTCGGTCTCGAAGATCGAGGATGCGAAACGCCTCGGTGCCGACGAAGTGGTGATCTCGAAGAACCCGGCGGAGATGGAAGCGCATGTGAACAGCTTCGATCTGATCGTCAACACGGTCGCCGCGCAGCACGATCTGAATCCGTTCATCAACCTGCTGAAGCGTGACGGCACGCTGACGCTGGTGGGTGCGCCGGAGCACGATCATCCGTCGCCGCAGGTGTTCAACCTGATCATGAAGCGCCGCCGTCTGGCGGGTTCGCTGATCGGCGGCATTGCGGAGACCCAGGAGATGCTGGATTTCTGCGGCAAGCACGGCATCACCTCGGACATCGAGATGATCCAGATGCAGCAGATCAATGAAGCATATGAGCGCATGTTGAAGAGCGATGTGAAATACCGCTTCGTCATCGATCTCGACTCGCTCCGCAAGTAACGGGCAGCAGGACCCAACAGGACCCGATTCGCGCTTCACCCCCTCCTCCCAGGCCGTGCAGGATGGCGGCCTGTCCCTGCTTCCCGCCTCGCATCAGTCATTGCGTTTGCAGTACCGGCGCGCCGTCCCGCTGACGGCGCACGCCGCGGTGTTTTCTGCTGGTCTGTTCTCAACAGGAGAGTTCCGTGATCGATCGTATTCAGGCGATGCGCACGTTCATGCGTATTGTCGATACCAACAGCTTCACCCGCGCGGCGGAGTCGCTGGAAATTCCGCGCGCGACGGCAACCACCATTGTGCAGAACCTGGAAGCGCTGCTTGGCACGACGCTGCTCGTGCGCACGACGCGGCGTCTGAGCCTCACGCCGGAAGGCGCGGCCTATTACGAGCGCTGTGCGCAGATCCTCGCGGATATCGACGAGATGGAAGCGACACTGCGCCAGACGCTCGACAATCCGAGCGGACGTCTGCGAGTCGAAATGCCGGGTGCTGTTGCGACTTCAATCGTGCTGCCCGCGCTCGATGATTTTCACGAGCGCTATCCGTCGATCGATCTCGCGATCGGCGTCAGTCATCGCAACGTCGATCTCGTCGGCGAAGCGGTGGATTGCAGTATCCAGCTCGGAGAGCTGCCCGATTCGGGCCTGGCTGCCAAGCGGCTCGGGACGCTCGAGCACGTGACGTGTGCGAGTCCTGCGTATCTGGAGCGTTACGGCATGCCGGAGAGTCTCGACGATCTGTCGGAGCATGTGGCCGTGAACTGCATGTCGGCGCTGACGGGACGCGCCGTCGATTTCGATTTCGATGTCGGCGGCAGTCCGTTGACCGTGAAGGTGAACGGCTTCATCAAGGTCAGCGACGAGCATGCGTATCTCACCTGCGGGTTGCAGGGGCTTGGATTGATCCAGCCTGCGAGGATCGCTGCGCAAGCGTTGCTTGATAAGGGCCTGTTGCGTGAGGTCCTGCCGCAGTGGAAGCCGGTGCCGATGCCCGTTTCCGTTGCTTATGTGAAGGGGCGGCGTGTCGCGCCGCGGGTCAGAGCTTTTGTCGATTGGCTCGCTGAGTTGTTTGAGCACCAGGGGCACGTCGAGGCGGATTTGTCCCGGGTCAGGATGTTGCTGCAGGGTCGCTTGCATGCGGTTTGATGCTTTGTTGCGCGGCATCGTTCGGCCCGAAGTTCGGGTTGCCATTGATATAGCCCGCAAGCTGTGCGTTAACGATGGTCGGCGAATTGTTGAGGATCGCGCCAGACTTTGAGATATCGAACTGGCCGTAGGTATTGACCGAAACACGGGAGCCAGAAGACGGCTGCGTGATATTCACCTGCGGGACACCGTTCTGCGTCGTGATGACGTTCGGTGCGTGCGCGCCGCCCGGAACGATCTGCGCGAACGCCAGCGGGGGCGCGATAGCCAGCATGAGCGCGATCAGATTGCGAAGCGGTGAATGTGCTGGTTTCGTTGATGCGCGGCCTGTTGCGCGCGTCTCGCCGGCAGATTTTCCGGCAGCGGTGGCGGTTTCCTCGACGGCCACAAGCATCCCCGAACGCGGCTGAACACGAGCCGGTAAGTGGTCTTGTTCATTTTTATTCGTTTTACTAATTAGAAAAGCGGTAACGCTAGACGAAGATGGCTGCCACTTCTGTCAAAACTGTGTCAACGCTCTTGCGGGCGCAACACTTCGCAATCAATCGAACGTCTCTGATTGCGTTGCGCAAGAAATCCGGTTACCGGTCGGCCGAAAAAAAGCCCGCACTTGGCGGGCGTTGAAGATAATCGCCTATTCTTGGCCGTGCGATTACACGAGAGATTTTCACTGTTGCCGGACAATGACGCACGCGCCTGTGCGAAAGCGGCGAATCCCACGCTGGCAAGGGGCACCGAACATAGCGTTGGCGCGTGGAGCATGGGGAGGTTGAGGGCCCGCGGGTAATCACACGGGCTGGCGGTGTGAGCGGCTTTCTTGGCTTTCTTTCTTTGCCGCGGTGGCAAAGAAAGAAAGTACCGCCCCGCACAGGGGCAACGCCTGAAGTACGAAGGCGCAACGCGGATACCAGCGCCGGACCACGCGCGTAACCACGCACACGATCACGACTCCCGCTCCTACCCGTCCCGCCTGCCAGCCCTGGCGCGCGCCTCGCCAACCACTCTAGCTAAAGTGGCAGGACTCATCCTCGCAGCGACATCGCGAACATAGTCATGATGCCGCGCATCGAGCGGCGCATCCAGGTGTTGCGCCTGCAAATACCGGATCAGCGCAATCTTCCGATGCCCCAACGCAATACTCTGATCGAGCAGTGCAACGGCGGCACGTCCATCACCCGACTCATACGCGCGCCTGAGCAACTCGGACGTTTGCGCACGCGACATAGGAACACTCAGCCCGCAACATCCGACGTGCGATGCACGTCATAATCCGCCCGCGTCCAGTCGAGTTCCACGCCGATCCGCCTCGTGCCCTCGCGAATCTTCGGCTTGTAGAGCGACAACGTGAGCGCATCGAGCGCCGGCCATTCGTCGAACGACAACTGCGCGATCTCCACGGCCAGCGTCTCCAGCATCCGCGTATGCGTCTTCGTCGAAAGAAACTCGCTCACGCGATTGCAGTAACGCTCATAGTCGATCATCGCGTGCGTGCCCTCTTCCGAAGGCTCGCAGCGATAAGCCAGGCTCGCGTCGATCACGACAGGCTGCGGCGCGAGATGCTCGTGCGCATGAATGCCAATGCGCGTCGATACCACCAACTCGTCGACAAACACGCGCCAGCCCTTTCCCCGCACCGGCGGTGGCATGAACGCCGCTAACGGCTGCTCGAACGGCTTCACGACATCAGCGGCTCAGCCGCGTCGAGCATGATGCGCACGAAGTAATCGGCGAAGCTGCGCCGCACGACGATCTCATACACATCGTTGGCGACGGGCACCAGCACGATCGACGCCTTGAAGTAATGGCTCTGCGCGCACTGCCCCGGCGCGAGCACGCGTGGATGCAGATCGAGCGGACAGCCGCGCGCGATTACGTCACGCACTTTCTCGCCGCTCACTTCGAGCACCGTCCAGCCGCTGCCGATGTCGACGGCCGATGCGAACTGCCCCTGCAGCGCCTCGACCAGCTTCTCTTCGGCAACGGGCGCCTGCGCCTGTTGCGAACGCACGAGCCATTCATCCGGACCGAGCCATAGCACGTCGTAACCGTTGCCGCGCGCGACCGTGTTCGGTTTCGCGGGCGGCTCGCAGCCCGTCACGCTCGCGACAGCATTGACAAACGCCGCGTCGCGCACGTCGCCGCGCAGATTCACGAGATCGCAGAACGCCTTCTCGCGCAGATGAAACTTCCTAGACGGCACCACCGCGTGTTTCTTCACCAGATCGCCGACGCCGACGAGGGGCGACTCCGGCCACGCCTGGCCTGCCATACGTTGTGCGACCGCCGAGGTTGCGCCCGGTGCATTGTTCCTTGTTTCATTCCACATGTTGACGCACTCCTTCGGTGTCGTAGAAAACGGGGCTGGCGATCTTCGCGGCGATCTGCTTGCCGCTCGACAGCGGAATCGTCACGCTTTGCCCCATCTTGTTCAGGCCGCCCTTGACCACGGCGAGCGCGATCGATCGATTCAGAATCGGGCTGTAGTAGCTGGACGTCACGTGTCCGAGCATCGGCGCGGTGTCGCCCTGGAACGGACGCGCGACGATCTGGCTGCCTTCGGGAATCACGAACTGCGGATCGTCGGACAGCAGGCCGACGAACTGCTTGCGGTTATCCTTCGTCGTATCCGAACGCGCAAGCGAACGGCGTCCCAGGAAGTCCTTGGTCTTCGCGACCAGGCCCCCCATGCCCAGATCGTGCGGCGTGACGGAACCGTCCGTATCCTGGCCGACAATGATGTAGCCCTTCTCCGCGCGCAGCACGTGCATCGTTTCCGTGCCGTAGGGCGTGATATCGAATTCGGCGCCCGCGGCCATCAGCGCCTCCCATACCGCGCGGCCCATGTTCGCGGGCACGTTCACTTCATACGCCAGTTCGCCCGAGAAGCTGATGCGCATCACACGCGCCTTCACACCCGCCACCGTGCCGTTGCGGTACGACATGAACGGGAACGCTTCGTTGGCGAAGTCGATGTCGCTGCACACCTTCTGCACGACCTTCCGGCTCTTCGGGCCGACCACGGCGAAGGTCGCCCAGTGATCGGTCACGGATGCGAGGCGCACCTTCATGTCCGGCCATTCCGTCTGCAGCCAGCGCTCCATCCATGTCAGCACTCGCGCCGCGCCGCCCGTCGTGGTCGTCATCATGAAGTGCTGGTCGGCGAGGCGCACCGTCACGCCGTCATCGAACACCATGCCGTTCTCGTCGAGCATCAGGCCGTAGCGGCACTTGCCGACTTCGAGCTTACTCCACGGGTTCGTGTACATCCAGTTCAGCAGCTTCGCCGCATCCGGGCCCTGAATGTCGATCTTGCCGAGCGTCGATGCATCGAGAATGCCGACGCTGTTGCGTACCGCAAGGCATTCGCGCTTGACGGCCGCATGCAGGTCTTCGCCCTTCAGCGGGAAGTACCACGGACGCTTCCAGTTGCCGACGTCCTCGAACATCGCGCCATTCTCGACGTGCCATTCGTGCACGGCCGTCTTGCGGATCGGGTCGAGAAGATCGCCGAGCTCGCGGCCCGCGAACGTGCCGAAGGTCACGGGCGTGTAGTTCGGACGGAACGTCGTCGTGCCCGTTTCGGGAATCGTCTTGCCGAGCGCATCCGCGAGAATCGCCATGCCGTTGATGTTGCCGAGCTTGCCCTGATCCGTACCGAAGCCCATCGCCGTATAGCGCTTCACGTGCTCGACGGATTCGAAGCCTTCGCGCGCCGCAAGCAGAATATCCGCCGCCGACACGTCGTTCTGGAAGTCGACGAACTGCTTCGGACCGCGCGCCGCTTCTGCCCGGCTGCCGACGAGCCACAGCGGTTGCAGCGGCGACTCGACGACCTCGGCCACCTGCGGCACCTGCGGACGCGTCACTGCATAACCGATCGACTTGACGGCTTCGACGCCGGCATCGACGGCAAGACGCAGGCCGCGTGCAAGGCTGAATTCGCCCGCCGCTGCGCCGACGCTCGTTTCCGGCTGCATGCCCTTGCCCGGCACGAAGCACGCCTTCGTATCGTTCCAGTGAGCCTTGCCGCCCGACTGCGCGAACAGGTGCAGCACCGGGCTGAAACCGCCCGACATCGCGACGAGATCGCACTGCAGATCAGCCTGCTTCGCGCCCGTCTTGCCGTTCGCATACGCGACGACTTCCACGGACGTCACGCGCTGCTTGCCATGTGCGGTCATCACGGCGGCGTTGTTCATGATCTTCACGCCGTGACGGCGCGCGGCTGCCTGCAATGCGCCGTTGCCTTGCGCACGCGGGTCGACGACGGTGACGCTCGCGCCGCACGCTTTCATGTCGAGCGCGCAGCGATACCCGGCGTCGTTGTTGGTAAACACGACGGCGTTGCGCCCCGGCATCACGCCGAAGCGATGGATATACGTCGACACGGCCGACGCCAGCATCACACCCGGCAGATCGTTGTTGCCGAACACGATGGGACGCTCGTGAGCGCCCGTCGCGAGGATCACGCGTTTGGCGCGGATCTTCCACAGCAGTTCGCGCGTGCCCTTGCGCATCGACACGGGCTGATGATCCGTCAGTCGCTGCGTCACCGTGACGAGGTTGTGATCCTGATAGCCGAATGCCGTGCTGCGCGAAAGGATCTTCACGTCGGGCATGCGCGATAGTTCCGCCTCGATCTTCTCGACCCAGCTCAGCGCCGCGTGCCCGTCGATCTCCGTCTTGCACGACAGCAGGCTGCCGCCGAGTTCGCGCTGGTCATCGACGAGGATCACACGCGCGCCGCTCGAGGCCGCCGCATGCGCCGCCGCGAGACCCGTCGGCCCGCCGCCCACGACGAGCACGTCGCAATGCGCGTAGCACTTGTCGTAACGGTCGGCGTCGAGCACTTCGGGCGCCTTGCCGAGACCCGCCGCTTCGCGGATCTTCTCTTCATACTTCGGCCACCATTTGGCCGGCCACATGAAGGTCTTGTAGTAAAAGCCCGCGGGCATGAAGCGCGCGAACTTCTGATTGATGGCCATGCGATCGTGCTCGAGGTTCGGCTCGGCGTTCACGCTCGTCGCAACGAGGCCCTGATACAGCTCGATTTCCGTCGCACGGGCATTCGGCACCGTGTAGGCGCCGCGTTCGAGTTGCACGACGGCATTCGGTTCGGCGACGTCGGCCGTGACGATGCCGCGCGGCCGGTGATACTTGAAGCTGCGCGCGACGAAGTGCACGCCGTTCGCGAGTAGCGCGGACGCCAGCGTGTCGCCCTGAAAGCCTTGATACGTGCGGCCGTTGAACGTGAAGGTCAGCGGAATCGCGCGGTTGATGCGCCCACCGGCGCCGAGGCGGTTCTTCTGGCTCATTGCTTGTTGCCCCCTTGGGAATCGGCGGACGTGTTGCCCGTCTTGAACGTGTCGTAACCCTGGATGTTGTACGAGACGGTGTCGCGCGTCGCCATGAACCAGCGGCGGCAGCCTTGCGTGTGCATCCATTGCTCGCGATGCACGCCACGCGGATTCTTGCGCATGAACAGGTAGTCGCCCCATTCGCGGTCGGTGAGCTTGTCGGTGTCGAGCGGACGCGCAATGTCGGCTTCGCCGCCACAGCTAAATTCGGATTCGGCGCGCGGCCCGCACCACGGGCATTCGATCATCAGCATTTCAGTTTCTCCTCTGTCGACCGAAGTTGGCGCTTTAGCGCGTTGCTCCGGTCCCATGCAACGTAGTTGCGCGGTGCGTTAGTGGGCCACGGCTGCAGCGCCGTGTTCGTCGATCAGATGACCGGTGTAAAAGCGGTCCAGCGAGAACGGCGCGTTGAGCGGATGCGGTTCGTCGTTCGCGATGGTGTGCGCGAACACCCAGCCCGAGCCCGGCGTCGCCTTGAAGCCACCCGTGCCCCAGCCGCAGTTGAAGTACAGGCCCTTGACGTCGGTCTTGCTGATGATCGGGCACGCATCGGGCGACACATCGACGATGCCGCCCCACTGACGGTTCATGCGCACGCGCGAGAACACCGGAAACATCTCGACGATCGCCTGCAGCGTGCCTTCGATGATGTGGAAACTGCCGCGCTGGCCGAAGCCCGTGTACTGGTCGACGCCCGCGCCGATCACGAGGTCGCCCTTGTCGGACTGGCTGATGTATGCGTGCACCGCGTTCGACATGATCACCGAGTTGACGACGGGCTTGATCGGCTCGGATACGAGCGCCTGCAGCGGATGGCTTTCGATGGGCAGACGGATGCCTGCCATGTCGGCGAGCGTGGTCGTGTTGCCCGCGGCGACGACGGCAACCTTCTTCGCCTTGATGAAGCCCTTCACCGTATCGACGCCCGTTACACGGCCGCCGTCGCGGCGGATGCCCGTCACCTGGCAGTTCTGGATGATGTCGACGCCCGCCTGATCCGCGCCGCGCGCGAAGCCCCATGCAACCGCATCGTGACGCGCGACGCCCGCACGGCGTTGAATGGAAGCACCGAGAACCGGGTAGCGGCTGTTCAGATTGATGGTCGGCTCGATTTCCTTGATCTGCGCGGGCGTGAGGAACTCGGCATCGACGCCGTTCAGGCGGTTCGCATTCACGCGGCGCTCAGTGTCGCGCACGTCCTGCAGCGTGTGCGCGAGGTTCATCACGCCGCGCTGCGAGAACATCACGTTGTAGTTCAGGTCTTGCGACAGACCTTCCCACAGCTTCATCGCCTTTTCATAGAGCGCCGCGGATTCGTCCCACAGATAGTTCGAACGCACGATGGTGGTGTTGCGCGCCGTGTTGCCGCCACCGATCCAGCCTTTTTCCAGAATCGCGACGTTCTTCACGCCGTGTTCCTTCGCGAGGTAGTAAGCGGTCGCGAGACCGTGCCCGCCACCGCCGACGATCACCACGTCGTATTCCTTCTTCGGTTCCGGGCTTCTCCACTGTCGCTCCCAGTTCTCGTGATACGACAACCCGTTGCGGAACAGACTGAATATCGAATAGCGGCTCATCGTGCAGACCCCTTCGTTGCCTTGCTGGTTTCCATTAGCATTCGATGACGTTCACGGCGAGACCACCGCGCGACGTCTCCTTGTATTTCGTTTTCATGTCGGCGCCCGTTTCGCGCATCGTCTTGATGACGTTGTCGAGCGTCACGTAGTGCTGGCCGTCACCCTTCAACGCCATCCGCGATGCGTTCAGCGCCTTGATCGCGCCCATTGCGTTGCGCTCGATGCAGGGAATCTGCACGAGGCCGCCGACGGGGTCGCAGGTCATGCCGAGGTTGTGCTCCATGCCGATTTCGGCGGCGTTCTCG
The DNA here is from genome assembly GCF_000020045.1 of Paraburkholderia phymatum STM815. Classification (GTDB taxonomy): domain Bacteria; phylum Pseudomonadota; class Gammaproteobacteria; order Burkholderiales; family Burkholderiaceae; genus Paraburkholderia; species Paraburkholderia phymatum. The sequence continues at coordinate 270,733 of NC_010623.1, forward strand.
ACCTGCGTCGGCGTGCCGCCCATCACGGCTGCGAGCGCCGCCGCCGCCATCGAGCACGCCACGCCCACTTCGCCTTGGCAGCCCACTTCAGCGCCGGAGATGGACGCCGTTTCCTTGTAGATGATGCCGATCGCGGCCGCCGTCAGCAGGAAGTCGACAATGCCGTTCTCGTTCGATCCCGGCACGAACTTCACGTAGTAATGCAGCACGGCGGGAATCACGCCCGCGGCGCCGTTGGTCGGCGCGGTGACGACGCGGCCGCCCGCGGCGTTCTCTTCGTTGACGGCCATTGCGTAGAGGTTGACCCAGTCGAGCATCGACAGCGGATCGCGCAGCGACTCTTCAGAACGCGAACGCAGTTGCACAGTGAGATCCGCTGCGCGGCGCTTGACCTTCATCGGGCCGGGCAGTTCGCCGTGCATCTTGCAGCCGCGCTCGACGCATGCGGCCATCGTGCGCCAGATCGCCAGCAGGCCTTCGCGCACCTCGTCCGGCGAGCGCGACGCGCATTCGTTGGCGAACGTCACCTGCGCGACGGACAGCCCGCTTTCGCGGCACACGCGCATCAGGTCGTCGCCGGTACGGAACGGATACGGCACCTCGCCGCCCGCGCGCACGCCGTTCACACGGTCGCCTTCGCGGTTCACGACGAAGCCGCCGCCGACCGAGTAATACTCTTTCTCGACGAGCAACTGGCCGTTCTCGTCGAACGCCTGGAAGCGCATGCCGTTGGGATGCACGATGCTGCCCGTGCCGCTCATCAGACGGCGGAAGAACGCGATGTGCTCTTTCTCGTCGAAGGCGATCTCGTGCTTGCCGAGGAGCGACAGCTGCTTGCCCTTGCGAATCTGCGCGAGACGCGGCTCGATCAGATCGGGGTCGATGGTGTCGGGCAGATGGCCTTCGAGGCCGAGCAGCACCGCCTTGTCGGTGCCGTGGCCCTTGCCCGTCGCGCCGAGCGAGCCATACAGCTCGACTTTGACGCGGCGCACGAACGCGAGCAGATTCGCGTCCTCGATATGCGAAGCGAAGCGGCATGCGGCGATCATCGGGCCGACCGTGTGCGAACTCGATGGTCCGATGCCGATCTTGAACAGGTCGAAAACGCTGACGTTCATGGAAACCTTGCTCAGTTGAGTGGGCGGAAACACGAAACTTCCGCAGTGACGCCAGTACACCAAAGCGTAAAATCGGCAGATAGAACAAAAACGGCATCGACGTGGGATGGCGACGCCAGAGCGGGTTGCCACTGCGCTTGCGCGCAAGCCGGTGACGGAAAAACACAAGTCCGGGCGGCCCGGGGTTCGTGGGATGGCAACCCGCACAGGGGCGCACGCGCTTCGCATCTGCGAAAGTCGGTGTCGTAAAACAACAAGAGGCGCGCAGCCGGATCGGCGACGCTAGGGTTATCCCGCGTGCGCGTTGTTTATTCCTATTCGTTGTCAGCCACTGACGACCTTCATGACCATCGTTGATTCGCTACCGCTGACTTCCATCGACGCGCTGCCCAAAGAGCGCATCCGCTTCGGCATCATCCTGTTGCCGAACTTCACGCTGACGGCGTTCTCGGGCTTCGTCGACATGCTGCGCCTGTCCGCGGACGAAGGCGACTACAGCAAGCCGGTGCGCTGCTCGTGGAGCGTGATCGGCGACACGCTTGCGCCCGTGCGTGCGAGTTGCGGCATCCAGATCACGCCGTGGGAAACCTTTGCCGATGCCGAGCCGTTCGACTACGTGGTCGTCGTCGGCGGGCTGCTGCATTCGGGGCCGCAGGCGAGCGACGAGACGCTGCAGTTCATTCGCGACGCCGCGCGCAAGAACGCGACGCTCGTCGGCATCTGCACGGGCGTGTTCGCGCTGATGCGCGCGGGCGTGCTCGACGCGCACCGGATTTGCGTGAGCTGGTTTCACTACTGGGATTTCGTCGAGCGCTTTCCTGCCGTCAATTCGGACTCGCTGGTCGCGGACCGGCTGTTCGTGATCGACCGGCGACGCATTACGTGCTCGGGAGGACGCGCGTCGATCGACGTGGCGGCAGCGATCCTGTTGCGGCACTTCGAGACGGCGACGGTGCAGAAGGCGCTGCGGATTCTGCTCGTCGGCGAAATGCAGAAAGGCAATGCGCCGCAGCCGCATCCGCCTGGGCTGGAGCCGGCGACGCATCCGAAGGTCAAGCGTGCGATCCTGCTGATGGAGCAGCATGTCGGGCGCACGCTGCCGCTGGAAGAACTCGCTTGCAAGCTGGATTTGTCGCCGCGTCAGCTGGAGCGGCTGTTCAAGGCGGAGACAGGGAAGAGTCCGCAGGCGTTTGCGAAGCAGGTTCGGTTGAGAACCGCGGCCTGGCTGCTCACGAGTTCGGATCGGACAGTCGCGGATATCGCTTCGAGCTGTGGGTTTTCCGATGCGTCACATCTTGGGCGCGAGTTTCGTAAAGAGTTTGGGATGCCGCCCGTGATGTTCCGGGAGCAGCGCGGCGGGACGCCGGTTGAAGGCGATGCGGCGGCGGCGTATGACGAGACGTTTCCGGGGCGAGTGGATGTGTTCTGAGGACGCCGCCTGATTCCATACGGACGGTGGCGCGGCCGCCTCGTATCGAGCGGGCCGTCGGCGCTCAATACGAGTTCCTCGATGCGATGCAGCCGGGTGGTGCCCTTTATGCGCACCATCAGGCATCACTCCCGACTGACACGCGCACTCCCGTCGCCGCATCCGCGCTCTTTTGCGAGGGCGCTGTCGCGAGCACGGAGGCCAACACCATCAGACCGCCTCCCATCCATCCCGACATCGAAAGATGCTCCCCGAGCGATGCGTACGCGAACAGCGCGCCGAACGCCGGTTCACTTCCCATCAATAACGCTACGCGTGTCGGGCTGCTGCGCTTGACGGCGAAGTTTTGCGCGAAGAATGCAAACAGCGTGCAGGCAATCACCAGGTAGCCGATGCTCATCCAGAAGACGCCATGCTCCGCAAGCGACGGCAGCGCACGCCATTGCCCGGACGGCAACATCAGCGCGACGACGAGACTGCCGAGCGCGACGGTGCCCGCCTGAACCGCCGTCACAGACAGCGGCGCGAGCGCCGGGTCGCGCATCACGCGTTTGGTCACGCACACCATCAATGCGCGGAGCAGCGCAGCGAGCAGAATCAATGCATCGCCGGCCGTCGGAATGAATACGCCGCCGCTCACCAGGGCGGCGCCCGCCAGCGACAATCCGACGGCGATCCACTCGACAGGCAATGGCCTTCTGCGCAGCAGCGCCCATTCGACCAGCGGCGTCAGAACGACACACAAGCTGATCAGAAACGCGGCGTTGGACGCACGCGTCAGCGAAATCCCGAACGTCTCGGCCAGAAAGATGCCGAGCAGCAGCACGCTTGCGCCGACCGTCCCCACCAGCGCGGACGCCTTGACGTGCCGCAGCGATCGCAACGCCGGCGACAGCACGATGAACGTCAGTCCAAAGCGCAGCGCGAGCAACCCCAGCACGGGATAGAAGGCAAGCGCGATTTTCACGACCCCATAACTCGTGCCCCACACCATCGCGACCGCGAGCAGCATCAGGTCGGATATCCACAGCACACGTTTCTGATTCGACACGGCGAACTCTCTCTTTCTCTTCGTACAGTCCGAATGATCGAGCATTGCGCCAAAAACTATAATCGGGTCTGCGGGAACATCTTTTATGTGTGAGATGCACAAATGCCTTGCCCTATCCGAGCACGACGATGAATCCCACTGAGCTTTTTGCGCTGTTGCCGGACATGGCGACCTTTGCCCGCGTGGTCGATGCAGGCAATTTCTCGGAGGCCGCGCGCCAACTGGGCAGCACGCCGTCGACGGTGAGCCGGCAGATCAAGCGTCTCGAAGAGTCGCTTGGCACGCGCCTGCTGGAACGGTCGACGCGTCGCATCCGCGTGACGGATGCGGGCGCGCAGGTCTACCGCTATTGCCGCGACATCGTCGGCGCGGCGTCCGGCGCCGTCGACGTCGCCGGGCAATCGGTCGGCGAGCCGCGAGGGAAGGTCAGCATCAGTGCACCGATCGCCTTCGCGCGATCTGTGATCCATCCGCTGATTCCCGAATTTCTGCGCAGCTGGCCAGACGTGGATGTGCAACTGGTGTTCGCCGATCGCGAAGTCGATCCGTTGCGGGACGACGTCGACATTGTGATCCGACTGACACGTTCGCCTCCGTTGGGGCTCGCTGCCCGGCGTCTCGGCACGGTGAGATGGCTGCTCTGCGCGTCACCGGCTTATCTCGACGCACACGGAACGCCCGCCGAGCCCCGTGATCTCGCCCGGCATGAGTGCCTGTATCTTGGAGAAACGGTCGATGACAATCGCTGGCATTTCCGGCGCGGCACGCAAACCCAGTCACTCGAAGTGAGGGGGCGTTATATCGCCAACCATGCGGGCGCCCGTCTCGATGCAGCGTTGCAGCACTTCGGCATTGCGAGCCTGCCCGACTTCGTCGCTGCGCAGTGGCTGCGGCAAGGGGACCTCGTTCAGGTTCTCGCCGCATGGGAGTTCGAAGCGCGTTCCTATATGGGCCCGGTGTGGCTGCTGTATCCGCCTAACCGCTTCCTTCCGTCGAAGGCCCGGGCGCTGATCGATTACCTCGCCGATCATTTGTACGTAGCTGCGGACGAGTGACCGATCGACTGGGGAATGGGTTGGGTTTCGTCTGAAAACAAAAAAGGCGAAGAGGCCACCCTCTTCGCCTTTCCCGCACGCATCCATTCAACGGGCGCTTACGACTCCTCCGACCACACCATATTGTCCCGCGCCATCATCGCCGTCGACGCGCCCGGCCCAAATGTCCCCGCTGTATAGGCACGCGGCTTGTCGCCATTGCGCTTCCACGCCTCGATAATGGGATCGACCCTTTGACGTTTTTTGACAACTGCCGGGACCGACGCAGGAACAATCGTCTGCATCGCAGTGTGACCTCGAGCGATCGCGTCGATTCGCAATCGTGGCAGCACGCGACACGAGTCAAGGGAGGAGAGATTGCCTGTTGCATGCACATTTCCACTGAACCGCAAGACGATGTCCACATTGCATTGCGAAGGTATCGGTGATTTCGCCGCATTTTCGGGTAACGACGGATGGACGAAAAATAACCCTGCCGCCGCGGCAATTCCAAAGGCTGGCCCACTACCTCCTGGCCGCTACTACATCGTAGATCGGGGATCAGGCGGATTTTTTACGCACATCAAGGATTTCATATTAGATCTCTGGAGCAACACAGAGCGAGGCACCTGGTTTGCTCTCTATCGCGACGACGGCGAAATCGATGACTGGACCTTTGTGGAAGGCGTGAGACGCGGCAACTTTCGACTCCATCCACATGGCAGACTCAATCTGAGTGAAGGCTGCATCACACTGGCCGATCCGGTCGGATTCTTCAGACTGAGAGACCACCTGATTCATACCGCTCGCATGGCCATTCCGGGTGGAAAGGGCTTTGCGTATGGAACGGTGGATGTTCGATGAGCATCCGGAAAATCTCTGCAAATGCGGCGGCCGCAGTGGGCGTGTTCCTTCTCCTTTCTTTCCCGATCAGCCGGATCGTCTTTACAGATGGATTCAATTCATTTTTGAATCACACATTGCTAATGCTTGGCATCACATACGAACGAGAACCGGGAGATTCGTTAGTCGATGCATTTCTTATATTGTCCCTTCTCTCTCTTCAGCCGCAACCGTGTGGTTATGCAACGCCCTCATAAAATCCCTGCGTGGAAAAGGCTCAAATGTCGAATGACACTTTCATAAAAATCGATGGAATTGCAGGCGAATCAGAAGATGTGATCCATTCCGACGAAATTCAGGTGACCAACTGGGGAGGGAAAATGTCCCAGCAGTCATCCATGCTGTCGGGCTCTGGTGGTGGCGCAGCCAAGGCCACGGTCGAGGACCTTGTATTTTTCCACGAGGTCGACCGGGCAAGTCCAAACCTGATGTCATATTGCCTGACCGGAAAACATATTGCCAAAGTCGTGCTGACTATGCGTAAGGCAGGTGGCATTCCGCTTGATTTCCTGCGAATTACCATAAGTGACGTCGTCATAACAGGAGTGGAAATGTCCGCCAGCTACGAACAAGTCCGCTTATCGTTCGCAAGCGTCAGGCAGGAGTATCTGTTGCAAAATGCTCAAGGCGGAAGCAGAGGTGTCATCACCGGAACATTCGATCTCAAGCAAAACGCCCCTGGCCGTTAGCAAAAAAGGCGAAGAGGCGACCCTCTTCGCCTTTCCCATCCTCATCCATTCAACGGGCGCTTACGACTCCTCCGACCACACCATATTGTCCCGCGCCATCATCGCCGTCGACGCGCCCGGCCCAAATGTCCCCGCTGTATAGGCACGCGGCTTGTCGCCATTGCGCTTCCACGCCTCGATAATGGGATCGACCCACGTCCACGCCGCTTCCAGTTCATCGCGGCGCATGAAGTGCGTGAGCCTGCCGCGCACGACGTCAATCAGCAGACGCTCATACGCTTCAGCGCGACGGCTCGTGAACGCCTGCTCCAGATCCAGGTTCAGATTGACGGGCAGCGTACGCATCCCGCTACCCGGCTCTTTCGCTAGCATCTGCAACTGGATCGATTCGTTGGGCTGCAACTGGATCACCAGGCGGTTGCCGCAATTGCGCGGACCGCACGGGCTGTTCGGCATGATCGAGAACGGCAGGTCCGCGAATTCGATGACGATCTCCGACAGCTTCTTCGCCATCCGCTTGCCCGTGCGCAGATAGAACGGCACGTTGGCCCAGCGCCAGTTGTTGATATGCGCACGCAGCGCGACAAAAGTTTCCGCGCGGCTATCGGGCGGCACGTTCGCCTCTTCCAGATAGCCCTTCACCGGCTCGCCGCCGACCGCGCCCGCCGTATACTGCCCGCGCACCGTATCGCGGGCAATGTCTTCCGCCGTCATCGGACGCAGCGAACGCAGCACCTTGAGTTTCTCGTCGCGCACGGCATCGGCATCGAGCGATACGGGCGGCTCCATCGCGACGATGCACAGCAGCTGCAGCAAGTGGTTCTGCACCATGTCGCGCATCGCGCCCGTGTGGTCGTAAAAGCCCGCTCGCGTGCCCACGCCGACCGACTCGGCCACCGTGATCTGCACGCTGCGGATGTACGGCGCCTGCCACAGCGGCCCGAAGATCGCATTGCCGAAACGCAGCACCATCAGGTTCTGCACCGTCTCCTTGCCGAGATAGTGGTCGATACGGTAGATCTGATGTTCGGCGAAATGCTTGCCGACCGAATCGTTGATCGCCTTTGCCGACTCCAGATTGTGGCCGAGCGGCTTCTCGAGCACGACGCGCGAATACTCGTCGAGCAGACCGTGCGACGAGAGGTTGTCGCAGATCGTCGTGAACAGTTCCGGCGACGTCGACAGATAGAACACGCGCAGCGCATTCTGGCGCGATGCTTCGGCAAGACGTTGATACGCCTCAGGCTGGTCGACGTCGACGCGAACGTATTCGAACAGCGACAGGAAGCGGTCCCATGCGGACGAGTCAAACGCGCTCGACTCGATGAACGGACGGCTCTGCTCTTCCATCCATTTCAGATAATCGTCGCGCTGCCACTCGCGGCGTCCGATGGCGAGAATCCGCGTCTCGGCGGGCAGGTTGCCGTGCGTATGCGCCATATACAGCGCGGGCAGCAGCTTGCGGGCTGACAGGTCGCCGGCGCCGCCGAAGATGATCATGTCGAGCGGGCGGTCCGGCGAAGCAGGAGCAGTGGAAGTCGTCATAGCGCGGTCGCAAAAATGAACTGCTGGGAAGAACGCAAGCCCGTCCAGGCCACCCTTTCAGGCAGCGCTTACAACGGCCGGCTTGCGCGAGACGACTATGTTGCAACGTTTTCGGTTTGTTTGCACGCTTGCTGACGTGACACGGCACGGACGTTCGTTTCGCTTCTTGCTGTCCTGCACGCAATGAAGCGTAGGGATCGACGGCGTTGCCCCCGTCTCCCGATGCTCAGCCCGCACTCAACGCCGCACGCGCGACCCGCCCCGCCGCCAGGTCCCACGCCGCGCAGCCGACTGTCTTGAAGACGATGGGCAGATTGGCGGCCGGCCGGTTCGCAAGCGCATCGTTGATGCCCGTCACCGTCGACCAGTTGATGCCCGCCTGGATGAAATCGCCCGCTTCGTGCTTCGCGCCCGCCAGATCGTCGACATAGAGCGCGCTGCCCGCAAGCGTACGCGCGCCGATCTCGCACATCTGCGGCGTGAACGCGCCGACGCCAATCACGATACGGCCCGCGCGTGGCGTTTCGTCGTAGACGGCCTGGCGGCTCGTCGTCAGCGCGATGACGGTATCGACGGAATCGGGGATCGTCGAATCACTCAATGGCTCGAGCGCGCGCACATTGCCCTGGTGCGCGTCGCAGAATGCCTGCGCGCGTGCCGGCGACGTGCCGCGCACACGCACGCGCGCCTGCGGATACAGTTCGCCGATCGCCTGCACATGGCTCGCCGCCTGCGTGCCCGCGCCGATCAGCAGAATGTCTTTCGGCGCCGCGTGCACCAGCGTTTCGATGCCGAGCATCGTCATCGCGGCCGTGCGGCGTCCCGTGACGGTCGGACCGTCGAGAATGAACAGCGTCTTACCCGTGTCCGGATCGAACGTCATTACCTGACCGTGAATCGTGGGCAGCGCGCGCTCGCCGTTGCGCGGGCAGACGTTGACGAGCTTGTGGATCGCAAGATCCGCTGCCGAGGCGGGCATCGACAGCATGATGCCGTTGTCGTTCAGCGGCACGACGAGCCGCTCGGGGCTCGCGACGCGTCCCGCTGCATAGTCGGCGGCCGCTGTCTTCAGTGCATCGACGAGCGGGCGAAACGGAATCAGGCGCGCCGTGCCGGCGGCGTCGAAAATCGGTGTGGTGCTCATGTCGGGGCTGCTCCCTTGCGCGTTCAGCGCACCAGAAAACCATACGTAAGCGGATCGCGTTCATCGACGATCCAGTTCGCGAAACCGCAAATATGCGCGTCGCCTTCGATCTCGGGAATCACGGCATCGAAGCGGTCGAGCTTCGTCTCGGACAGCACGCGCCCGCGAAACACAGTGCCGATGATCGATTCGTTGACGAGCGTCTCGTCCTTGCCCAACTGGCCACGCAGATAGAGCTGCGCGACGCGGCCCGCCGTGCCCGAACCCGTCGGCGAGCGGTCGACTTCGCGGTCGGCGAACACGCAGCAGTTCGCCTGCGTCGAGCCGGGATGGCGCGGCGCGTTGTCGATGATCGTGCCGTAGATGTGATCGATCTCCGGAATGAGGGGATGCCGGACCTCGAACGCCGCGTTCGCCGCGCGCTTCACCTCGGCTCCGAACTGGATCAGGCGGTCGACTTGCGGCTCGCGCACATCGAGTCCGAACGGCGCGCCCGACGTGTAGAAATAAAACGCGCCGCCGAACGCAATGTCGCCGAGCACGGTGCCGAAGCCCGGGGTCTCGACGCTCACGTCGCGCTGCCAGATGAACGACGGCACGTTGACGAAGCGCACGCTGCCCGCGTGATTCCCGTCCCATTTGACGAACGCTTCGATGAAGCCGCACGGCGCATCGATACCGACGCGCGTTTCCGGCTCCGTGCGCTCGACCCAGCCGAGCGCGACAGCCGTCGTCGCGAGCGCGATCACGCCGTGGCCGCAGTGATCGCTATAGCCCTCGTTGTGAACGAAGATGATGCCGAAGTCCGCGCCTTCCGAAACGGGATCGGTCAGGTAGCCGCCATACATGTCGGCGTGACCGCGCGGCTCCAGCATCAGCGCGCGGCGCAGATAGTCGGCGTGCTGCTTGAGCCACGCGCGCCGCTCGACGATGGTCTTGCCGGGAATCCTGGGCAGCCCGCTCGTGACGATGCGAAACGGTTCGCCACCCGTGTGCACTTCGACCGTGCTGATCACGCGATTCAGTTTCATGATGCGCCTGCTCCTCGCGTCGGAACCTCTGCCCTTTGCCTGTCGATCATGTCGTCTCACTCCCTTTTCTTGCATGCACCTGCCGTTCAGGTCATGCCGGATCGCGCGTGCAGCGATGGCCGCTATGCAGGACGGCGCTTGAGCACCATGCCGCGGCGCGCATAAAAGCGCTCCATCGTATCGAACGGCAAATACACGTCTGCCTGATGCGGCGCGACGCCTGATGGATTGTGAAACCACACGCCATCGTCGTTACGGCCGTGCAGCAGGATCAGGTGGCCGCCGCGCGCGTTGTTCGGGCGTTCGGGATAACGGATTTCGGGACTCACCGAGACAATCGTCATCGCGTCCTCGCCGATGCTCCCGGCCAGATCGCGCAGCGGCGCGTCGGGCAACACGTCGACGTCGATCGCGAAGGTGCGCTGCACCCAGTCCGCGAACGGGCGGTAAATCAACCCGTCGACGCCGCCGTCGTCGCGCATCCGGTAGACGCCATGCGCCAGTGCGGCATCGAGCAGCGCTGCGCGCGTCGGATGCGCGATGCGCCAGAAATCCAGTGCCGATTCGAGACACGTCAGGCCGCACAGGCGCGACGCCCAGAAACGATACCGTTCGGGGTCGTCAAAACCGCAGCGTTGCCAGTCCGGATCCTCGCATGGGTCGGCGTCGTGCTCGACGATCGGCAGCACCCACTCGCGGCTGCCCCATTGCGTGTAGTAGGGCACGTTCCGATGGCGGAACGCCGCCTCGTCGTGTGGGAGAGCTTCGCTCATAGCATGCTCCGCGGCCGCTGCATCGTGCCGTCGAAAAAGCGCTGCAACCGGAACGCGGAAAGATCCATCGACGGCTGACCTTCGTCGATCCACTCGGCCATCAGGCGCCCGGCGATCGGCCCCATCGCGAAGCCATGTCCGCAGAAACCCGTGGCGATGAGCAAACCGGACATCTGCGATGGCGCGTCGAGCACGGGAATCCCGTCGGGCAGCACATCGATCAACCCGGCCCACGACTCGACGATCCGGGCGTCCTTGAGCGCCGGAAACAGCGCGCGCAACTTCTGCAATGCGCGCGGCGCATGACCGCGATTGGGCTGCGGATTCGGGTCGCGCGGATGCAGAACGCGCTCGCCCGCAGGCACGACGCCCGGCAGGCGGTCGCACAGGTCGCGCACGAACGCGCCGTTCAGATGGAAACTGAACTTCTCGCGCTGCGCCCACAGCTCGGGCAAGAACCACTTCAGCGCACGGAGGTGGCCAAACGTCATGTCGACATCGACCTGCATGTCGTCGGCGAGATTGATCGCGCCGTTCGCGCGCTGGCGGATGCCGAGGCCGTGGCCCCAGAACGTCGATGCCGTGATCGCCGGCAGCGGATTCGTGCGCATGCAGGTGCCGCGCACCGCCTGCTGCGGCAACGCGATGCCGAGCGTAGCGAGCAGCCGCCAGCTGCTCGCGCCCGCCGCACAGATCACTCGCCGCGTGCGGATCGCGCCGCGCTCGGTCACGACGGCCGTCACCGCGCCTGCCGCCCGTTCGATGCCCACCACGCCACAGCCTTCGAAGAACTGCGCACCCGCTTCGACGGCGCGCGCCGCGAACGCAGCCGCCGCACGGCGCGGTTCGGCCTGGCCGTCGCTCGGCGTGTACAGGCCGCCCAGCGCGTTGCCCTGCATGCCGCGCACATGCTGGTCGATCTGCGCACGATCGAGCACGCGCGTGTCCAGTCCATATTGCTTCGCGACATCGAGCCATTGCTGGAACGACGCCCAGTCTGCGTCGTTGTCCGCGACGTAGAGACAGCCGCCCTGCCGCCATTCGAGATCGAAATCCAGCTCGCGTTCGAGCTGTTCCCATATGCGCATGCCTGCCATCATCAGCGGCACCTCGGCGGCTTCGCGGCCCTGCTGACGCACGAAACCCCAGGCGCGCGTCGACTGCTGTCCCGCGATGCGCGACTTGTCGAGCACGACTGCCTTCACGCCGCGGCGCGCAAGATAGTACGCCGCCGCGCAGCCCATGATGCCTGCGCCCGCGATGACGACGTCGGCTTTATCGGGAAACGGCGTGTCGGCCGGACTCAGATGGGCGTGCAGCGGATAGGTGGTCGTCATCGGAGCGGAAAACGGTGCAACGAAACAGTCGCGAGGGACAGCATCTTCTCAGGCCCGCCCGCGCGCCGCAATCCCGGCCAAAAACCGCCGGGCGCCACACCCGCTCGTCCATGCGCCCTTGCGCGCCGTCAATCGGCAAGCCGATTCCATCATCGAAGCGCACCCGAATCCACGTCCGTTATTCGTTTTGCATACGTTTCGCCGGTAAAATGAAACGGTTACGCGTGAATCGCGCATGAATCGGACAGCCCTCGTTAGCAACGGGCGATCGAACTCATTAGAATCGGCAGATTCGCCGAACGCACTCGATCATGCGGATATGGCGCGACACCAGGCGCCCGAAGTCTTGCGGTACAGTCGCGGTCCCGCGAGGGCAGCAAGTGGGCCCGGCGCGCCGCGCTGCCGCCAGCGGTCTCATCCTATACAACTACTTACACCGACTCACACTTCGCGCATGTCCAACGAAGCCACCTCACCCGACTCGCTAGCCGTCGCCGAACGCGTGCGCGAGTTGATGAGCCGTCACGGCATCGGCAAGCGTCAGCAAACCAGCGAGCTTTGCCGGATCCTCGATTTGAGTTTTTCGCAGGGCCACCGGAAGCTGCGCGGCAACAGCCCGTGGACGCTCTCGCAGATCAAGAAGGTCGCCGAGGTATTCGGTGAGCCGGCTGCCCAGTTGTTCGGCGCGCAGTCGCTCGATCCGGGCATGGTGGGCGCCACCGCGCAGGAAGCCGTGTTCGCAATCGGCTCGATCGAACTGGCGTGCACCGCGTGGATAGGTGCGCCGATCGAAGCAGGCAGCCGGCCGGAGTTCATCGCGTGGTCGAAGCACGACCAGTGGCGCGTGGTACGTTACGACGGCGCGCTCTATCAGAACGCGTACGAAGTCCACAAGATCGAGATCTATCCGCGCCGCGCCGAGACTGACAAGCCGTTGATCGCCGTGGTCGACGACGATCAGGCGTCCGCCGACAACCTGCGCGACTATCTCGAACGCAGCGGCTTCGCGGCTGTCGCGATCTACGGGCTGACCGCTTTCGCGGAAACGCTGCAGACGCAGGTGTTCGACGGCGTCGTGATCGACTGGCTCTTCGGCCCGCAGACATCGGCGGAAGCGATTCGCACGGTGCGCGCGTCGGAGAACCCGGACGCCCCCATTTTCGTGCTGACGGGCGAACTGCTGACGGGTAAGGCGAGCGAGTCCGAGATCAGCGACATCGTGCGCAACTATGATGTCGCGTGCTACGAGAAACCGGCACGCATGGCGATTCTCGTCGCCGATCTGTCGAAACGGTTGAGCCGCGCATAAGCGCGAGCGCCTCAAGTCGCCGGGCAACGGCGCGGCCGTCAGCCCGCCACCGACGCCCCGTGGCGCGCCGCCAGCGCGCGCTGCACGGCGGCGCGCAACACCTCGTAGTGAACCGGCTTCGTCAGGCTGTCGAAGAACAGATCGGCCTCGGCACGCGCCGCGCCGTCGGGCGCATAGGCGCTCACCGCGATCACGGGCGTCCGCGTGTCGGCCGGCTGCCCGCTCACGTTCTCCTGATACTCGGCCATGAACGCGTAGCCGTCCTTGTCCGGCATGTGCAAATCGAGCAGCACCAGATCGCAGCGCCGCGCAGCGAGCCATGCGTGCGCGTCGTCGGCATTGGCGACGGCCGCCGCGTCGCAGCCCATGTGCGCGAGCATTTCGCACAGCGACTCGCGCATGAGCTGGTTGTCGTCGACGATCAGCACCTGCGGGCGCCACTCGCCATGCGCCGCTTGCGGCGCAGCCGACACGCCCGCAGGCGCGGCGACCGGCTTCACGGGGATCGTCACCGTGAAGCGCGTGCCCTTGCCCACCTCGCTGTCGACGCTGATCGTCCCGCCGAACAGATCGACGAGTCCTTGCACGATCGCGAGCCCCATGCCCGCGCCCTCGAAGCGGCGCGTGCGCGACGAGTCCAGTTGCGTGAACTCCTTGAAGATCAGCGGAATCTGCTTGTCCGGCACGCCTGCGCCTGTGTCGGCCACGACCACGGCCAGCGCGTCGTCGCGCTGTTCGAAACGCAGCGTGACCATGCCGCGCTCCGTATAGCGGATGCCGTTGGTCACGAGGTTGTTGACGATCTGACGGATGCGATGCGGATCGGAATCCACGAGCCCGACTCGCCCGCTCGCGACGCCTTCGAACGTGAGCCCCTTGGCGCGCGCAGCCGGCTCGTTTTCGTCGACGATCGACACCAGCAGCTCGCGCGGATCGAAATGCTCATTGCGCAATTCGAGCTTGCCGGCGCCAAGGCGCGCATAGTCGGTCAGATCCTTCATCTGCGCTTCGAGATGGCGCGCGGCCGTCTCCAGCCGGTGCAGCACCTTGCGGTCCGCCTCGGAATGAAACGTCATGCCAAGCAGTTCGATCGATGAAACGATCGCGTGCAGCGGTGTGCGCAACTCATGGCTGATCATGCCGAGGAACGCATCCTTCGCGAGACTCGCCTCGCGCGCGGCGCGGCTCGCCTGATGCTCGGCGTCGAGCGCGGCGTGCTGCTGGAGAATCAGCTTCGTGCGGCGCCGGCCGTTCATCACCAGCAGCGCAGTCGCCGCCGCCGACAGCAATAGCAGCACCAGCCCGCCCGCAAATAGCATCCGCCGCTTCGCGATGAAGTCGGAGTTCATTGCCTCGCGGCCCTGCAGATCGACGTTGCGGCGGCTCAGTGCGAGATCGTTGACTTCCTTCCAGTGCTTGCGCAGTTCCTCGACCATCTGCGAGGCGAGCGCGGGCGAGTTCGGCAGCGCGTCGAGCGACGGCTGCAGCGCGACGAGCATCGCCGACAGCCCGGCGATTTCCTGCTGCTGGCGCTGCACGGCTTCCGCCTGGGCGGCGAGGCGCTGCGTCGAGCCCGCCATCACGTGCAGTTTCGACTGCAATACCTGGAAGTGCAGCGCGAGCCGCGGATAGTCGCTGTCGACGCCCGTCTCGTACAGCAGCAACTGGCTTTCGAGGCGCGCGTACGCGATCTGCAACTGCGCGGCGTCCCAGTAGAAGCCGTCATAGGTGCCTGTCAGCTGCTGGGTTGCGCGCGGATTGAGCAGCGTCGAGTAGAGCAGGTAACTGATCGCCGCAGTCGGCGCAGCGAGCGCAGCGATCCAGATGACGACGAGCACGACCCGGCGCAGCGGGCGCCGTGTCATTTGACGATGAGAGCCTTGATCTGCCATACGAATTTCGCGTCCGCCGAGGCCCCCGCCAGCTCACCGGGAAACTGGTCGCGCGGATAGATGAGAAACAGCGGCCCGAAGTCGCTGACCTGCAGGCGCTTGCCGTTCATGCTGTACGCGACGATCACGCCGTAGCGGCTCGAGTCCGACACGGGAACGGTGTACGTGTAGTCGTCCAGCGTATGGATTTCGATTTCGTCACCGTAAGCGCCCACGGTCTTGAGGATATCCGCGAGAAGCGGTCCCGTGAAGGTGGACTTTGCCGTCCACGTCGTCGACGTGGAAATGCTGTGCGCGGGGAGCGCGAGCAACTGCGCTTCCGAAAAGTGAAAGGCGGTGTGATCGGCGTCGTTGGTCTTCGCGATCTTGCCCTTCACGTCGAGCGCGAGCGCGGCCGTCAACGGCGCCGCGGCTGCTTCGAACGAAGCAAAGGCCAGCGCCAGCACGGACATCAGCGCAAGCACTCGTAACCATCCGTTCTTGTAGTTCACTTCCGGGTCCCTCTTGTGGTCTCGTTGTCGATGTGCCCGCATTGTGCCTGACAACGCCTTCGGACAATAACGACAGCGCCGCCGGACATACCCCGACAGAATCTTTGCATGCCGTGCATAATATCGGCTTAATCTCAAAAAGGCCGTTTCGCGGATGCGCGTCGATCCGGCATACCGCGAGCGCAACTTCCGTCCGTCATGAAAAAGCCGGTTTTACCGCTGACCTACGAACAGCTCGACCACTGGATTGACTCGCTGCAGCCCGCCCTGCTCGAAGAGCGCTTTGCCGCCGCCGTCGGCATTTTACGGGGCGGTGCGCCGCTGGCGTTGATGGCATCGCACGCCGTCGGCGTGCCCGTCGCGTTTCTCAGCTACGACCGCCGCGCGCGCCATGTCACGTGGGATTCGGCACAGCCTCTGCCCCCACCCGGCTCGAAGGTGCTGCTGTGCGAGGACATTGCGGGACGCGGCTTCACACTGGTCGACTGCATCGCGTTTCTCGAGCAGCACGGCCTGATCGTCAAGACGCTGACGGGCGCATTCGACGAAATCAGCCGCATCCGCCCGGACTACGCCAACGACGCTTCGGGCTTTTTCGCGCTGTTCCCGTGGGAGCGCCAGGCCTACACGGACGACTATCGCGAAGACTGGCTGAAGGTCGAGTCCGGTTCGGCCGCGAAAATGGCGGAGGACCACGAATACGCCACCTACGCGATCGACCTGGACGGCATCCTGCTGCCCGACGTGCCGCTGTCACGATATGACGAAGACCTCGCCGCCGCTTTGAACGAGCGCGATGCGCTGCTGCCGTTCGACGTGCTGCCCCACGTCGATTTGCAGAAAGTGCGCGCGGTGATCACGGGCCGGCCACACGCCGACCTGACGCGCACGCGCGCGTGGCTGGAGCGGCACGGCTTCGGCCATCTGGAACTCGTGATGCGCATGCCCGACAGCCACGACGAAACGCCCGAAGGCGCCGCCGCGCACAAGGCGGCCGCGGCGCTTCGTTGCGGTGTCACGCATTTCGTCGAGAGCGATCCCGTGCAGGCGCTGTATATCGCGAAACTTGCGCCGCTGTTGCGCGTGATCTGGTGGGACGCGGCGAAGCACAAGGGCACGCTGATCGCCGCGTCGGCCTGGCGCTGAGTTTTCGCGGCGAGTTTCTTCCGCCCGTGGCGTGTCCGCACTGCTCCTGTCGCGCAGAGGGTCCCGGCTCGCGCCCTAGGCCACCTGCTCCTTCGCCTCGCCCAGTTGCAGATGCCGCGCGGCGCGCTGCGACGCGACCACGATCAGCTTCATCGTCGCGCGCGTCGCGCCGACGAACAACTTGCGCGCGTTGCGTTCGTCGAACGCGTCGAAATCCACTTCGCTCAGGATCACGCACGGCGCCGACTGCCCCTTGAAGCGGTAGATCGAGTCGAGCAGCACGTCGCCCTCCCGGTAAGCGGGATTGCCGAACAGATCGTACTTGCCCGTGAAGCTGCGCAGCCGGTGCGGGCCGAGGTGATCGAGCGGCCACAGCACCGAGCCTTCGCGTCCGCGAAACGACAGCACGGCAATGTCCTGCTTGCGAAAGCCGAGCGCGAGCGCCTGCGTGATCGCGCGCTTGGTCGCATCGATGCAGCTTTCGGGCGTCTGGGTCTCGTCGTAGGTCGACAGCGAAATGTCGGAGCCGTCGAACGGCCCGCCCGCCGTCAGGCTGCCCGCCAGCGGCACCGTCGCGCCGACGACGTTGCGCAGATAGCCGAGGATGTCTCGCGGACTGCGGTAGTTGGTCGATTCGCGCAGTACCGTCCAGCCGGGCAGCGCGACGGGCTCGCGCATGTACAGATTCTGCAGCGGATCTTCGAGCCACCACCACGCGCCGCCCGGCTTCAGCAGCCGTTCGAGCGCGGGCACCCACGGCTGCTGGAAATCCTGCCCTTCGTCGACGATCAGCACGTCGTATTGCCAGCCGGTATCGATCGGCGTCGCAGCGAAGGCGCTTTCGAGCTGGTCGAACACGTCGTTGCTCTGGAAATCCGGGGCACGGCCGCTTTCCCGCACGATCCAGTCGCATAGCTGGTGATAGTTCGCGATCTTCGCCTGCGGCGGCGCGACGCGCGCGATGTGATCCGCCAGCGGCCGGTTGAAGCACACGTAGAGTGGCCGCTCGCCGCGCGCGACGGCGTCCTTCATTACCTGCACGGCCAGTTGCGTCTTGCCCGAGCCCGCGGTGCCGATCACGCGCAGCCGGAACGGCGAGAATTCGAGCCGCCGCGCCCATGTCGCCAGCCCGCCCGCGAGCCGCGTGACGAGCGTGCCTGCCTGACCGACCAGCGCGCTCGCGTCGGGCGAGAGCGCGAGTTCGTCGGCGAGAAAATGGTGGATCTTCGACGCGCACGCGAGTCGCGGCTCGTCGCCGGGCAGCGCCGTGCGTATGGTCTCGATGAGACTGTCCTTGCGCGTCGCGTCGACGATGCGCGCCGGGTTCACGCCCGCGATGGCCGCGTCCCGGACCACGTGATCAGGACAATACAGCAGCTCTTCGATGAAATAGGTGCCCGCGCCGAAGGCCGCCGTGAAGCGCCGGTGCAGCCCTTCGATCGTGCGCGCGAGCGCGATCGCGACATTGCGCTCGGTCTGCATGTAGACCTTGACGAGCCCTTTGGGCGTTTCGCGCAGGAAGCCGGTTTTCTGCTCGACGATCATCACGCGCCCCGACGGGCTCACGATCACGAAGTCGGCCTCGCCGAAGACGGAGAACCCTTCGTGCAGCCGCGTCCAGTGCACGCCGTGATAGACGGTGTAGTCGCGCGGCAGCGCTTCTTCGAGCAACGCCAGCGTTTCGCGCTCGCGCGCGGCGGCGCCCGTGGTGGCGAGGCTTTTCCAGTCGTCGGGAACAATGCGGGCCATGCGCGCCTCGTCAGGTTGCGGTGCGCCTATTGTACGCAACGGCCGTAGGGGCTTTTCCGGCGAAAGGAAAGAAAAACCCGCTTCGTGTATCGTAACTGGTTGAACGCCGCGCATGGCGCGGCTTGCCAACGTAGTGAGAAGAGAAAGAGGATTACCGGATGATTACAGTGTGGGGACGCGCAAACTCGGTCAATGTGCAGAAAGTTCTGTGGGTATGTGACGAACTGGTCTTACCCTATCACCGCATCGACGCCGGCCTGCAGTTCGGCCGCAACGACGAGCCCCGATATCTCGCGATGAACCCGACAGGCAAGGTGCCGACGCTCGTCGACGGCGACTATGTGCTGTGGGAATCGAACTCGATTCTGCGCTATCTGGTGATGCAGTACGGCGCATCCAGCCTGCTGTACCCCGAGGAAGCCAAAACGCGTGCGAGCATCGATCGCTGGCTCGACTGGGCGCTGTCCACGCTGCAGCCCGCCGAGCGCCCAGTGTTCTGGGCCATCGTGCGTACGCCGGCGGAGCAACGCGACAACGCGAAGCTCGCCGCCGACATCGACAATGTCTCGAAGCTGTGGCAGATGCTCGACGCGCAACTGCAAGGGCGCTTCTTCATGGAAGGCGAAAACTTCACGCTCGCGGATGTCGTGCTGGGCGCGTATGCGAAGCGCTGGTTCGGGCTGCCGGGCGTCGAACGTCCGTCACTGCCGAATCTCGAACGCTGGTATCTGCGGCTCGCCACCCGCTCCGGCTTCAAGCGATACGTCGACTTCGATCTGACCTGACAACATGACCATCTCGCTTTACGCATGGGGCACGCCGAACGGCCGCAAGATCAGCGTCGCGCTCGAAGAAATGGAGCTGCCGTACGTGGTGCGACCCGTCAACATCACGAAGGACGAGCAGTTCGATCCCGACTTCCTCGCGATCAGCCCGAACAACAAGATTCCCGCGATCGTCGATCCCGCCGGACCGGACGGCCAGCCGATCAGCGTGTTCGAATCGGGCGCGATCCTCTTGTATCTTGGCGAAAAAACGGGCAAGTTCCTGCCCGCCAGCCTGCGCGACCGCGTGCCCGTGCTCGAATGGCTGATGTGGCAAATGGGTGGCTTTGGGCCGATGCCGGGTCAGGTGCATCACTTCGCGGCGCTCGCATCCGAAGACGACAAGCGCTACGGCCTGAAACGCTTTTCCACCGAAACGCGGCGGCTCTACTCGGTGCTCGATGCGCGGCTCGGCAAGACGGAGTACGTGGCGGGCAAACTGTCGATTGCCGACTTCGCGATTCTCGGCTGGGCATGGCGGCACGAACGCCATAAGGTCGATCTTGCCGAGTATCCGAACGTGAAACGCTGGTACGACATGCTGTTCGAACGCCCGGGCGTGAAGCGCGGCTTCGACGCGAAGCTCGACTGATTCGATCGGCTGGCGGGTAAGGTCGGGCATCTGCGCGGGCACCCGGCGCCGCGCTATCCATCTGGTATGAACCGTATAATCAGCGGATGAAAAACGCCAAGCCAAATGCTGCTGCCGCACGAGACCATTCGCACGACGCGCACGCCGCGGGCCACGCTCATGCGCATGAGGGCGACTTGCACCATGAGCAGGCCGGGCACGCGCGCAGCACGCCTGCCTCTGCGGAAGCGGCGCTCGCGCTGGCCGAAGAATATTGCCGCGAGCGCGGCGAAAAGCTCACGCCGATTCGTCGCAAGGTGCTGGAGCTGCTGCTGACATCGGGGCGCGCGACCAAGGCGTATTCGCTGCTCGACGACATGCGCCAGATTCACCCCGGCTCGGCACCGCCCACCGTCTATCGCGCGCTCGACTTCCTGCTGTCCGCCGGACTCGTGCACAAGATCGAGTCGATCAATGCGTTCGCCGTCTGTCACGATCTGACGCAATGTCAGCACGGCATTCTGGTGGTGTGCCAGCAATGCGGCAACGTCACAGAGTTGCACCAGCCGGCGCTACGCGAAGCGCTCGTCGCGCAAATCGAAAACGCCGGATACCGGCTCGCCGGTGACGGAATCGAGCTGAAGGGACTGTGCTCCGCGTGCCAGGCGGCGCAGGCCGCCGGCCGCGGGATACATCCATAAAAGCGCCGCATTTCGGGCTTCAGGTCAACCCGGCCGCGCGTGCGCCAATCGCGTCATGCAGTAACGTCACCAGCGCCTCAGGCGGCGCCGGTTTCGTCATGAAATGCTGGAAACCTTCGCCGATGCTGCGCAGCCGGTAGGCTTCGTCGGTATGGCCCGTGAGAGCCACTGCGACCGAAGGGGAATGATCGCCGCGAATCTCGTGATCCCGCACGCGTTGAATCAGATAGAAGCCGTCCATCGCGGGCAGATCGAGATCGCAGACGACGGCATCGGGCAATGCCCGCACTGCCGCTTCAACGCCCTCTTCCGCGTCCGCCACGGCGATAACGTTCGCCCCTTCCGATTCGAGCAGAATCTTCAATGATTCCCTATTTTGCGGGTCGTCTTCAACGAGCACGATCGTGGCCTGATCGAGCCTCAGTACTCCGTTCATCTTGATGTTATGGCTGGAAAATCTGGTTATGCATTCTGACGTGGCCATGATGTAACGCATTGATGTACCGCGCCAGCACCGGCAGCGGAAAACAGTTCAACGTTTTTACTCTCGTATGCACGTTCTTACCAATGGATGACGGACGCGCTGTTCGTCCGTCGATCTGCCTGCTTCGCAATATCGTCACTGCGCGCGCCTTGTGCAGCGCATGTCCACGATTCGGACTCGATTTTACGCGTCGAGTTGCACGCCACCGTGCGCTTGTCCGCTTCGGCATACAGGTTGACGCCAAACGGCACCGCACTATCCTGCCGATCCGCCAGGCGCTTGTGTGAAGATCCGAAGGCGGACTTGCGAAACGCATATCATCAAGCACGTTGCGTGCCGCTCGAACGCCGCACAGCATTTCGACGGAGTCAGTCTGCGCGCGGTTCATCTTGCGACGCCCTGCGTCAGCAGCGCAACCGCGTGACGTGCGATATCGTCGGCCGTCAGCTTGCGGCGCGCGGGGTCGTTGCGCCACATCGACGAAGTCGCGAGCGGCAAGATCGTCAGACCTATCACAGACAGAAATACCAGCGACGGCTCCAGCGCCGCGTTGATTTTGCCGTCCCTTTGCCATTTCTCGATGTACGCAATGCCATTCTTCTGGTTTGCGTCGCCGAAACGCTCGTGCATGCGCAGCTTGAGCAGGCCGCCTTCGCTGATGACCTCGCGGATCCACAGTGGAGGAAACCACGGATAGTGGCCCGCGACTTCGACCAGACGCTGCGCGAGCAGCGTGATGGCCGCGACGGGGTCGTCGGGGTGCGCCTGAAACGAGCCGCCAAGGCGCGCGCGCAGCGGCAGGAAGCGCTCGTCGATCAGCACATCGAGCAGCTGGTCGCGCGTCTTGAAGTAGTAATGCATCATCGCGGGCGTGAAGCCGGCCTCGCGGGCGACCTGCCCGAGCGTCGTATCGACGATACCCTGCCGCGCGAACAGCGCGAGCGCTGCGTCCAGTAGGCGCGCTCGCTGCTCCGGACCGCGCCCGCTGCCGGATGGGCGGCCGGGTCGGCGCGCGGCGGGCTCCGGGCGCGCTCGCGCGCCTGCCTCTTCAACGCCGCCAGGCTGATCCGTTCGATCCGAACCCGCTTTCGATCCCGCTTTCGATCCCGTTTGTGCTTGCCTTGCCATGACCGGTATTTGACGAATGCTGCAACGTCGCATATATTAATCGTCGTGTTAATTAATTTCAAGGCAACTTGAACGCAACGGGAGCGCAAATGGAAAGCCCCACCTCGACCGCCAACATGGCCGATGCGATGCCCGCCACTATCGAGCGTCCGTCTCTGCGCGTGCTGTTCCCCGCGCTGCTGCTCGTGATGCTGCTCGCGGCGCTCGACCAGACCATCGTGTCGACGGCGCTGCCCACTATCGTCGGTGAGCTGGGTGGGCTCGACAGCCTGTCGTGGGTGGTCACCGCCTATCTGCTCACCTCGACGATCGTGGTGCCTCTATACGGCAAGTTCGGCGACCTGTTTGGCCGCAAGATCGTGCTGCAGACGGCGATCGTGCTGTTCCTGATCGGCTCCGCGCTCTGCGGCGTCGCGCAGAACATGACGCAGCTGATCCTCTTGCGCGCGCTGCAGGGACTCGGCGGCGGCGGGCTGCTGGTGATCACGATGGCCGCAATCGGCGACGTGATTCCTCCTGCTGAACGCGGACGCTATCAAGGCGTGTTCGGCGGCGTGTTCGGTCTTGCCACCGTGATCGGACCGATGATGGGCGGTTTTATCGTCGACCATCTGTCATGGCGCTGGATTTTCTACATCAATGTGCCGCTCGGCATCGCTGCGCTGCTGGTGATCGGCGCGGTATTCAAACCGCGCGTGCAACAGGTCAAGCACACGATCGACTACATGGGCGCGGCATTTCTCGCGGGCGCCCTCACCTGCGTGATCCTGTTCACGAGCCAGGGCGGTACCGTGTTGGCATGGACGTCGCCGCAACTGTGGGGCACGCTGCTGCTCGCGTTCATCTGCATCGGAGGCTTCGTCTATGAAGAGCGTCTTGCCGCCGAACCCATCATGCCGCTCGAACTCTTTCGCGACCGCACGTTCCTGCTGTCGAGCGCGATAGGGTTCATCGTCGGCGTGTCACTGTTCGGATCGGTGACGTTTCTGCCCATGTATTTGCAGGTGGTTAAAAATTCCACGCCATCGCAAGCGGGCATGCAGATGTTGCCGATGATGGGCGGCGTGATGCTGATGTCGATCGTCACGGGACGCCTCATCAGCCGTATCGGCAAGTACCGGATGTTCCCGATCATGGGTACGTTTCTCGTCGGCATTGCGATGCTGCTGCTCACGACGCTTAAGCTCACGACATCCGTTCAGGTGATGTATGCGTACATGGCCGTGCTTGGCTGCGGCCTCGGCATGGTGATGCAGGTGCTGATCCTTGCCGTACAAAACGCAGTGCCGTTCAAACATCTCGGCACGGCGACGTCGGGCGCCACGCTGTTTCGTTCGATTGGCGGCTCGGTGGGCGTCGCGGCTTTCGGCGCGATTTTTTCGAACGGACTGAGCGCGCGTCTGCAAGCGCTCATTCCACCCGACACCGAGTTGCCGCATGCGCTCGGCCCTGCTGCTATCCACCACCTGCCGGCCATGTTGCGCGACGACTATCTGCAAGCGTTCGCGGGTGCATTGCATACGGTGTATATCGTCGCGGCATGCGTCGTGGTGCTCGCGTTCGCGCTCGCATGGCTGTTGAGGGATCATCCGCTTCGCCACCATTAAAGCACGTCGAAAACGGACAAACGCTAGCAAACGCACACACGCCCTTGCATGCACGAAACGCGTGCAATCTATTATCGAGGTGTTTCAGAAATTCGCAGGCCGGTCGCGAAGTGCGCCCGGCCTTTTGTTTGAGCGCGGCGTTTCCTATGATCAATGTACGGGTTGCCGCGTTGTATTCGCGTCTATGCAAAAACCCTGACGGGCTATCGTTTCACCCCTGAAATCAAAGCGTATTTGTCTACGATAGGTAACAACGTCGATTGACGCGAAGAACGAAAGAAACCATATTGGCACACACAGCGGCCCCGTAACGAAAGGACTGGGCTGGCCGCTACCCAGCGCATGTGGATCGTAGTTCCGCCAACTGCGAGTTTGCTTCAACTTCGATCCTGAGCATGCCGAAATGGCATTGCATACAACTGGTTGGGGTTAAGCATGTCTGCTGAAACATCACCTGCCCAGGGTTTCCCAACGCCGTGTACACGTTGCGGCGGCGTGCTGTATCAGCATGCCGACTTCTGCCCGTACTGCGGCGCCGATCACCCCCTCGAACCCAATCAGCGCAAGCGCGCCGGCACGCAGTTGCGAGCCGTCGATACGCGGCCGCCGCTCGCCAGCGTCGCCGCGGACGGCACGAGTATCTCGCCGCACCTCGCGTCCGACGTGCCCCTTGCACCGCTCGACGTGCCGCAGCCGCTGCGGCAGACGGCCGGCCGCTGGATCTTGACGAAGGGCGCCGTGCTGCTGCTGTTCGTTGTCGCGCTCGGCTATGCAGGCTATCTGCTGCTAGGCGACCATCGACAGGACACGGGCAGTGACGAGCCGACCAACAGCGCGAGCACCTCGGGCGGATCGATTTCGCCGTACACGCCGCCGCAAACGGCACGCAACGCGCCCAGTGCCAACGTGACGAACGCGCCTGCCTCGAAGACAGCGGCCGCATCCGTTGCCGTCGTCTCGCCTGGCGTGCCCACTGCGCCGCCGCGGCGCGCGGTGCAGCACTACGGCAACGTTCCCGATGCATTGCGCGCAGCGCGCACGAGTCTTGCCCACAACAGCCTCGCCGATGCGAAGGCCGCCCTGTCCGATGCGCATGCCCTCGAGCCGGACAACACAGAAGCGATGCAGATGCAGAGCGATCTGAAGGACCGCGAAAACAGGCGTGACGCCGCGCTCGGCGTGGCGAACACCTGTGCGAAAGACAAACTGTGGAACTGCGTGCGCGAGCGCGCATCGCAGGCGCTCGCCATCGATACCAGCAGTGCCGACGCGCAAACGCTGCTCGAACACGTGATTCTGTCGACGGGCTGGAAGCCATTGTCAGGGGACGCGAAAGCAGCGCCCGCGCTTCCTCCATTGCGGCCCGCCATACCGGCCAGCAGCGCAGCAACAGCGAACACGGCAGCCAACACCACGGCCAGCGCGACGGCCAACGCCCCTGCAACGGGCAGCAACGCGGCGAGCGCCGTCAGCAGCATCGACGCGCAGATGCGCGCGATCCGCGAGTCGGGCTGGAAACAGCACCCTGCGTCAGCCAACAAACCGTAGAGCACGTCACGCAATCGAGAAAACGAAGCCACTCAAGGTATTGCATTGCCTGATGTATCGGAACATGCGCGTCAGCCGTTGGCGCATGCTGTTCAACACACCATAAAGGTAGGTAGACCATGCTCAAGACAATACTGACGGGATTGACGGGAGTGCTGAGCTTATTGATCGCGTCGCTGGCCGTGGCAGCGGGAGTCAGCGCGCACTACAAGATCGTGACGGGGCAGGAGCGCGGAACCTACATCCAGATCGGCGCGGACCTCGCGAAATACGTCGCGCAGCCGGCCGGCATCGACCTCGAAGTGATGCCTTCGAAGGGTTCCGCAGAGAACGTGCAGCGCATGCGCTTCGAGCCGGGCGTGAAGCTCGCGCTTGTGCAATCGGATGTGTACCAGGCGTATCTCGACATGGCGAATTCGGGCAACGCCGACGCGGGAACGACAATCCGCCCGCTGCGGCTCATCATGCCGCTCTACAACGAAGAGATCTATTTCGTCGTGCGCAACGACTCGCCGATGACGACGATCAACGAGATCAAGGACAAGGTCATCAGCATCGGGCCGATCGGCAGCGGCACCGCGCAGTCGGCAACCACGCTCTACCGCCTGATGTTCAATCAGGCGATTCCCGAGCAGAACGTGCAGAGCCTGTCGAACGAAGACGCGATTGCCGCGCTCGTCGTGAAGAAGATCGACGTGGCCGTGATCGTTGCGGGTCAGCCGGCCAAGCTCTTCACCGACATGAATCCCGACCTGCTCTCGCAGATCCGCATTCTGCGCGTCGACCCGGGTGCGGCGGAAACGACGCGTGCGAAGGAAACCTATTTTCCCGCGACGATCCGCCAGAGCAGCTATCCGAACTGGCTGAAAGAAGACGTGCCGACGCTGACCGTGAAGGCCTTTCTCGTCACATACGATTACGGTCTGCGCGATACCGTGAGCAATCTGAACCGCTTCGCCGATTCGCTGTGCGAGAACTTCGATGTCCTTCAGGAGAAAGGTCATCCGAAGTGGAAACAGGTAAAACTCGAACTGCCGCCACTCACGAAAGGCTGGCAATACTATCCGCCGATCGAACGGCACCTGCGTTCGTGCATCGCGCGGCGCGCGTCGATGCCGGCAGGCGGTACGTCGGCGTCGGTGCAACAGCAGCCGGCCGCGCCGAAGACGAAACGGCCTTGCTCCGATCAGGAGCGTCTGCTTCTGTTGTGCGGCAAGTAATCTCGTCGCGCTAGCAGAGCCACCAGAAGAAAGCGCCACGGCGCGCGATGCGTCGTGGCGTTTTCGTTGCTGCGCGACAGGCTCCGCGCAGCTATTGCGTGGACACCATCCCTTCCCACCCGAGCCCGAGGCTCTTCTGCAACGCGACGTAGTCCTTGATCAGTTGCGCATCGCTCTGGATGCGATTCTGTTCGGCCGTATAGCGCGTGCGTTCTGCATCGAGCCAGTCGAGCGCCGTCGCCGTGCCCGCGCGATAGCGCTGTTCCGTCAGCGTCGCCGCGCGCGTCGCGGACGACTCGACCGTGCGCAGGCTGACGACGTTCTCACGCTCATGACCATAGCGCGAAAGCGCGACATCGGCATCGCGCAGCGCGCCGAGCACCGTGCTTTCGTACTTGGCCTGCGCCTCGTCGAGCGCGGCACGCGATTGATCGACACGTGCCTTCGTGCGGCCGAAGTCGAACGCATTCCATTGCAGATACGGCACCGCGAGCCACGTGAAATTATTCTTGCGCACCAGGTGGCCGGGGTCGGCGGCGCTGAAGGCCAGGCTGCCGAACAGGGTCACTTTGGGAAACCAGTCCGCTTCGCGCTCGCCGATCTGCGCGCTCTGCGACGCGAGTCGCCGCTCCGCTGCGCGCACATCGGGACGTCGCCTCAGCAGTTGCGCGGGATCGCCCACGGCGATCGTCTGTGGCAACGCGGGCAGTGGCGCCGACGCGTTCAGTTCGTCGTCCAGCGCGCCCGGCTCGCGGCCTGTCAGCACGGCGAGTTCATCGAGCGATTCGGCGATCTGCGCGTCAAGGGGAATCAGCGCATTGCGCGTGTTTTCGACCTGCGTGCGCACGCGTTCCACATCCAGTTGCGACGCGACGCCGCGATCGCGCCGCTGCTCGGTCAGCGTCAGCACGCGCGCTTCGAGTTCCGCCGACTTGCGCACGATCGCCATGCTCTGCTGCTGATCGCGCAAGCCCACATAAGCGCTGCCGATTTCCGCGGCGAGCTGCACGTGCGCGTCGGCGAGTTCTGCCTGCGACGCATCTGCTTGCGCCGAGGCCGCTTCGACCGCACGGCGCGTGCCGCCGAACAAATCGAGTTCCCAGCTCGCGTCGAACCCCGCGAGATACAGCGCAATGGGTCCGCGTCCGCCCGACGAGCTGGAACCGCCGCTCAGCGACGACAGATCAGGTTCGCGCGTGCGCAGATACGCCGCGCTCGCGCCGACCTTCGGCAGCTCGTTGCTCTGCTGCTGGGACAAGCCCGCGCGCGCCTGCCGCACGCGCGCCTGCGCGGCACGCAGATCGGGGCTGTTGGCGATGCCCGCGTCGATCAGCGCCGTCAGTTGCGGATCGCCGAGCGCGAGCCACCATGCCGCGACGCCGGGCGCCGTCTGCACCACGCCGTCCGGCGCACGCTTGAAGCTGCTCACGTGCGTCGTGGCGGGCGCGCCCTTGTAGTCGGGACCCACCGTGCAGCCTGCAAGCAGCACGGTCACGGCAGCCGGGACGGGCGCAAGCATCGCGCCAACATGCGAACGACGGCGGCGCGCGGCGCCGCCCAGATCAAATAGCTTCATCACAGATGTCAGTGTCCGGCCGACGGCGTACCCGGTGCCGGCTTCTTGAGAAGAAAAGCGAGAGGAATGCACAACAGCAGCGCGACGGCGAGCACATAGAACGTCTCGGAAAAAGTGATCACACTCGCCTGCAACTGCATCTGTGCCGCTAGCTGGCCGAGCGCCTGCATCTTCGCGTAGGCCATGTCGCCGTGCCGCGCGAAAAAGCCTGCCGCGCTCTGCGCGACATGCTCCTCGCCGACCAGCGAATTCGCCGTCACCGACTCGCGGATCATGTCGTCATGAAACGTATTGCGCCGGTCGATAAACGTACCGAGCAACGCGAGGCCCACCGAGCCGCCCAGGTTGCGCGCCATGTTGTACAGGCCCGCCGCGTCGCCGGCCTGTTCGCGCGGCACGGCTGCCATCGATGCCTGATTCAGCGGCATCATCGCGAGCACCTGGCCGACGCCGCGCAGCAGTTGCGACCACGTGAAGTCGTCGCCTGCGCTCTGCGCCGTCAGCGCGATATCGAGCAGACAACTGCCCGCGAAACACGCGAGGCCTGCCGCCACGAGCAGACGCGTATCGACGCGCCCCATCAGGCGCGGCAGTACGGGCATCATCAGGAACGCGGGCAAACCCGACATCAGCATGACCGCACCCGACTGCTGCGCGTTGTAGCCCGCCACGCCGCTCAGGAATTGCGGCAGCAGATACGACACGCAATACAGGCCGGCGCCGACCGTGAAGACAATGAAGATGACGCTCGAATAGCGCGCGTTGGTCAGGAGCTTCAGCCGCACGATAGGTTGCTTCGACGCGAACTGCGCCGCAATCAGCAACGCGATACCGACGAAGGCCACCACGCTCAGCCACACGATCATCGACGATTCGAACCAGCGCTCGCGCTGCCCTTCTTCGAGCACGACCGTGAGCGAACTGAGGCCCGCCGCCATGCCGACGATGCCGAGCCAGTCGGCGCGCATGAACTGCTGCCAGTTCGTGCGCGCGCTGTCGAGCCCGGCGACCAGCAGCACGACGAGCGCCACGCCCACGGGCAGATTCAGAAAGAAGCACCAGCTCCAGTCGATGTTTTCCGCAAGCCACCCGCCGACCACGGGACCCAGCAACGGCCCGAGCAGCACGATCAGGCCGAACATCGTCATGCCGATCGGCATCTGATGGCGCGGCAGCCGCGTCGCGACGATGGTCTGTGCCGTCGGAATCATCGCGCCGCCCGCGAAGCCCTGGCCGATCCGGCCGGCGATCATCTGCGGCAGGCTATGCGACATCCCGCACATGAGCGAGAACAGCGTGAAGAGCGTCGCGTTGCCGAGCAGAAAATTGCGCAGCCCAAACACGCGTGTGAGCCACGCAGCGAGCGGAATCATCACGATCTCGGACATCAGATAGCCCGTCGAGATCCACGTGCCCTCCGTGCCCGTCGCGCCGATCTGCCCTTGAATCTGCGGCAGCGCGGAGTTCGTGATCGAGATGTCGAGCGTCGCCATCAGCGCGCCGAGCGCGCCGGCCGCGACGGCCGTCCAGTCGCCGGCGCTCGCGTTCGCGGGTTTGGCCGACGCGGCTTGCTCTTGCCCTTGCGACTTCGACCGCACGGCGGCGTGCTCAGCCACGGTTGTTCTCTCGCGCGACGTGCGCTTCGTTCTCGCGTTCGATGCGCGCTTCGTTGTTGCGCGCGCTGCGCGTATCCACGTCGACGTTCACCGACAAACCCGGCAGCAGCACCTTGCGCGTTTCCGGCCCGACATCGAGCTTGATCCGCACGGGCACGCGCTGCACAATTTTCGTGAAGTTGCCCGTCGCGTTCTGCGCAGGCAGCAGCGCGAACTGCGAGCCCGTGCCCGGCGAGAAGCTGTCGATCGTGCCGTGCAGCTTCGCGCCCGGCAACGCGTCGACGCGCAGCGTCACCGGTTGCCCGATACGCATCATGCCGATCTGCGTTTCCTTGAAGTTCGCGACGAGATAGACATCCTGCACGGGCACGATCGTCATGAACCGCGTGCCCGGCTGTGCATACTGACCGACGCGCACGCTGCGATCACCGACGCGGCCGTCGATCGGACTCTTGACCATCGTGTCCTGCGCGTCGAGTTGCGCCTGGCGCGCGCTCGCTTCGGCGGCGGCCAGTTGCGCACGCGACTGCTCGATCGCAGCATGTGTCGTCGCGATCTGGCGTTCGGCGCTTTGCAGCGCGGCGGCGTCCGCTGCGCGCGTCGCACTAGCCTGGCGCTGCGTGTTGCGCAGGTCGGCGACGCGTTCGTTCGTCTCGGCACCCGTCGCGGCAAGCGGCTCGTAGCGCTTGACCTGATCGGCGGCATGCGCCTCGTTCGCGGTCGCGCCGTCGAGCTGCGCGCGGGCCTGTGCAATGGCAGCCTGCTGCTGCGCGAGTTCCGCTTCGCCGCGCAGAATGTCGGCGCGGCGCGCAGCGATGGTCGCGTTCGCCTGTTCGAGCACGGCGTCGTACTGGCGGCTGTCGAGCCGTACCAGCGGCTGGCCGCTCGTCACGCGCTGGTTGTCGCCGACCAGCACCTCGGCCACATAGCCCGACACCTTCGGCGCGACTGTCATGCCGTCGGCCTGCAGATACGCGTCGTCCGTGCTTTCGATGAAGCGGCCCATCGTCCACCAGTGCGCGCCCCACGCAATCGCGCCGAGCACGGCGACGCCGCCAATCAGGAGAAAAACGCCCTTCTTTCCGGACCGTTGCGCGCGTGTGGCGCGCCCGGATTCCTCAACAGGCAAGGTGGCTGACATGTCGACTCCAGAATTATACCGATCGTTATAATTATTCCAGTTGGTACAATTTAGTCAACAATATTGTTTTCCCGTTTCTTACCTTTTACTGTTCTGTTGTTTTTGTATTCATCCTTCAATCGACGGGACGACTCGTGATAACACGCACACCGAGACACCGCCCCGCAGCGGAAGGCGGCTATCAGCGCGGCGAAGAGACCCGCGCAAAGATCATCGAGGCGGCGCTGGGGCTGTTCGGCGAGCGCGGCTTCGAAGGCGCGTCCACGCGCGAGATTGCCGAGCATGCGGGCGTCAACGCGCCCGCACTCGTGTATTACTTCGACAATAAGGAAGGCGTCTATCAGGCGTGCGTCGAGTACATCATGACGAGCGTCGGCGCCTATTTCGCGGATGCCGTCGCCGCCGCCCAGACGGTGCTGGAGGGCAAGCCATCCGACGACGAACTGATCGACGCGTTCCGCGTGATTCAGGCACGCGTCGCCAGTTATCTGTTCACGACGGAAACGCCCGCCACGTGGCGGCTATTCATGGCGCGCGAGCAGGCGGGCCTCGGTCCCGCATTCAGCGCCGAGCGACTGAACGAGCGCATGCGCAAGCCGCTGCTGAGCGTCAGCTCGGAAATCGTCGGCCGGCTGCTCGGGCGGCCCGCAGACGATCCTGAAACGATCATCAGGCTGCTGGCGATCAACGGGCAACTCGTGTCGTTTCACCTCACGCGTTGCACGGCATTGTCTGCGCTGCAGTGGAAATCGATCGACGGCGAGCGCCTGCAGCAGCTCTGCGCATTGATCGACGAACAGAGCGTTATCCTGTTGCGAGCGATGGTCGACATGCGCGAAGCGAACAAGCAACGACGCAAGAAAAAGTAAGGCGTGGCCAAATGCCTGCGCGCATACCTTAACGCTCCTTACAAAGACAGACAGAACGTGACGCGCATCGCTCGCTGCGCCGGATACGCCAATTCATATCCGGCGTGCCTGCGCGCCCGTTTCGCACGCCGGAACGGATACTCCCGCGCGCAACCTTCTGTCGATTCTGTAACGAGGCTGTTAAACGCGAGTTGCGTTCGATGGGTAAGGTGCGGGCTTCGCACGGCGCCGCAGATGCGGCGCACGCGGAACGCACAACTCATTGAAGGAGCAATCGATGCGCAAGCTCGCGATACTGGCCGTCATGGCCGCATTGACCGCCACCCTCTGCGGATGCTGGTGGGGACCGCCACCTGGCTGGGGCGCGGGCGGGCCCGGTGGGGGCGGCGGCGGACCTGGCGGCGCACCGCGCGGCGCCGCGGCCGTGCCGCAAGCAACGGCGCAGGCCTGACGCCTGCGCGACGCGCGCGCGGCGCTTCACGGCCGGGCGTCGCATGCCGTTCAACGCTGCGCGGCTATCTTGCGCGGCGCAGCGTGCGGCGCCATGCCGCCTTCCGCCGCGCTCCACTGCACGACCCAGTCGGGCATCGCAGGCGAAGCGTGCGTCACGCCCGCCAGCGCGAGAAGTTCGTCCGTCGGCACCGTGCCGCCGCTGCGCTTCAGAAAGCGCGCGCGCACGACACCCAGCGCGACCTGAACGCCATCGCGGATAAAGCCCTGCTCGAGAAACACATGCTTGTCGTCCCAGCCGATCACGCGCGTCGCGACCTGGTAGCGGTCCCCGAGCGCCAGCGAGCGATGAAAGCGCATCGTCTCCAGCGTGACGACGGGATACCAGCCACGCTTGTTGATCTGCGGCCGAGTGTCAGCATCGTCGAACTCGCGAGCGCAACGGCCGCTTCGGGATAGCCGAGCGGGTAGGGAATCGAAAAGCCGATCCACAGTCCGAGCGTGAGCTTCACGTACTTGGCGGTTTCCGAAAGCGAGAAGCGCGCGAGCGCGCGGCGAAACGGCGTGAGCGGCTTGTGAGCGTACGAAGCGGACGACATGATGGCTCCTGCATGGCGGCGCGCGCTGCCTGGGCGGCGCGTGGATCGAATTGTACCGATGCCTCGATGAGATCCCGACGGCGAGCGAGCCGGGCTTTCTCTCCGGGATTTCCTCCCGCTCCTGGACCGGCTCACCTCGACCGCGCGCCGCGGCCATTTTTGGAGCGCTTCATTTCCTTGCGTGCCGCAGGCATAGTGAGAGGTTTCCAGCCTCGACACTGCAAGCGGACACAATGAGTGAGACCTCGCCGGCCGCCGCGCCCTTGATTCGCGACGCCACCCACGCCGACTTCCACGCCATTCAGGCCATCTACGCGCATCACGTGCTGACGGGCGTCGCGTCGTTCGAAGAAACGCCGCCGTCCGCCGACGATCTGCTGCAACGGCGCGCGGCCGTGCTCGCACATGGCCTGCCGTATATCGTGGCCGTCGTCGACGGCAAGGTCGCGGGATACGCGTATGCGACGCTCTACCGGCCGCGCGTCGCGTACCGCTACACGATCGAGGATTCGATTTATATGGACGATGCCTTTCGTGGCCGCGGGGTCGGACGTGCTTTGCTCGCCGCGCTGATCGAGCGTTGCGAACAGGGGCCGTGGCGCCAGATGGTTGCCGTCATCGCCGACGGAGGACGCGGCGGCTCACTGTCGCTACACCGTAGCGCAGGCTTCGAACTGGTTGGCACCTTGAAGGCTGTTGGCTTCAAACAGGGCCGCTGGCTCGACTCGACGCTGATGCAACGCGCGCTCGGACACGGCAGCGAGACGCTGCCGACTGGCATGCACGGCGAGAGCGACTAGATCGGCAATCGCATGCAACCAAGCGTTCGAAGCAGTTCGCCGCGCGTGCCAAATCGCTTCAGACTAGCGGCAGCGTGCGCGTGAACATCGTCGGATAGTCGATGACGAGTCCATCCCCGTCCACTTTCAGCTCCGCCGCGAAGCCTGTGTCGATGCCTTCGTAACGGTATTCGCTGCCCGGCTCGATGCATGTATAAGCCTGCTCGACGCGCGAGACCTGCAGATCCGGGACCGAAATGAACGCGACGGCGATCGGCTCGCGCGCACCTTTCGCGAGTT
Organism: Paraburkholderia phymatum STM815; assembly: GCF_000020045.1. Taxonomy (GTDB): domain Bacteria; phylum Pseudomonadota; class Gammaproteobacteria; order Burkholderiales; family Burkholderiaceae; genus Paraburkholderia; species Paraburkholderia phymatum. The sequence goes on from NC_010623.1 coordinate 304,787, forward strand.
GCAGGCGGCGAACAGGCAGCGTATTCGTGAATGGCGTGGCCGAAATGTCGATATCGATGCAACCGGCCAGCGATGCGAGCACGAGCCCATGCCCATCGTGCCAGTTGCCTTCGCCGTCGCCATGCAACTCGAGCTCCGCGCCGCCGACCAGCTTCAGCGACGCACGCAGCGTGCGCCATTGCAAATCGCATTTCACGCGGTACATGAGGCCGTACGCGCGGCCATCGCGCTCGCCGACCAGCACGCTCTCGATGTAGAAACCGTCGGCGCGCGCGTCGAACGCGAGATGCTCGACGCCTTCGCTCTCTTGCGGGGTCCATCGCACTTCACGCATGAATTCGTCTCCTGTAGGTGAGAGTTGGGAGCCGCCGTTGATGACATCCTAGCGCGAACGTCGACCTGTGCGTGACGGGCCTTTCATCGACGCGATATCACGCACGCGCAAATAACCGCTATCAATGCGCGCGCATGCCGTTTGCCCGCCGCCTGGCCTATGCTCGCGTTTCGTCTGCTGCGAATCGCAACGGCCGCGCGAGTTCCGCCTCACGCGGCCTCGTCACGTCCTCGTCATACGCGTTGAACCATTATGCCCGCGGCGCCTCATGAAAAACCGCTCGATGCCTTGCGTACGTTGTTGCGCAGCTTCGGCCAGATCGTCCTGCAACGGAATGCAGCAACAGGCGCATGCGTACTCGCTGCATGGCTCGTCAGCGATGCGAGGCTCGCGTGCGCGGCGTTCACGGGCGCGATCGCGGCGAACGTGGGCGCCATGCTGCGCGGCTACGATTGCACCGACACGCGCAATGGCCTGCACGGCTTCAACGGCGCGCTGGCGGCGCTCGCGGCGTTCACGTTCATCTCCGACGACGCCAGGGCGATGGCCGTCGCGATACTTGCGGCGACAGCGGCCGCGTGGCTGCTCGGTCCGTGGGAACGGCTGTTGCGTTCGCGCGGACAAGGTTTCTACTCGAGCCCGTGTCTGCTCGTGACGTGGGCATGGCTGCCGTTCGTGCGTCCGGTTTCCGCGCATGCTCCCGCTAGCGAAATGCCCGGATGGCTCGGCCCGCTGCCCGGCCTGCTGGCGGGCATTGCGCAGACCTCGTTTGCGTCGAGCGCGCTTGCAGGAGCGCTCATAGTGGTCGGCATTGCTTTTTCGTCGATGCGCGCGGCACGGTTTGCGCTCGCGGGCGCGGCGCTCGCCTCCTCCGCGCAATGGCTGGTTGCTGCCGATAGCGCTTCGTTCGATGCGGGCCTGCTAGGATTCAATGGCGCCCTCACCGCGCTCGCTGTCGCCGATTGCGGCGTGCTGGCGGCGCTGGCTGGCGTCGGCGTGTCGGTCGCGCTGCAACAGGCCACCCTGTTCTACGGCGTACCCGCATTGACGGCGCCGTTCGTCGTCGCGACCTGGACGACGCGGCGCATCATGCGCGATACTCGCCGCACATGCACAAACGGTGCTGAACGTTCGCCGGACGACAGCGTTGCCGTCGGGCATCGGAAACAGGCAAGCCGCGCTGCGCTACTACGCGAGCGCTGAAGCCATACCTAATGGAGACGTCATGTCGTCGTTCGCTCATACGCCTGCGGGCCGCGTTGCGCAGCCGAAACCCGTGTCTGAGGAGGAGCGGCGCACGCGCGTCGACCTCGCGGCCGCGTACCGGCTTGCGGCAGTGAACGGCTGGGACGATCTCGTCTACACGCATATTTCGGCGAGCGTGCCCGACGAACCCGGCCATTTCCTGATCAATCCGTTCGGACTGTCATTCGATGAAGTGTGCGCGTCGAATCTGGTGAAGATCGACATCGACGGCAACATCGTCGGCGCGAGCGAACATCCTGTGAATGCGACGGGCTTTGCGCTGCACGCTGCCGTCCATGCCGCGCGCACCGACGCATTTTGCGTGATGCATCTGCACAACACGGCGGGCATCGCGGTATCGCTGCAAAGAAACGGTTTGTTGCCGGGTTCTCAGCATGCGCTGCGTTTTCATGGCTATCTCGCGTATCACGACTACGAAGGTCTGGCGTTCACGCCGGCCGAAGGGGAGCGCCTGGTTTCCGATCTCGGCGATAAACCGGCGATGCTGTTGCGCAATCACGGCACGCTGACGACGGGCCGCACGGTTGCGGAGGCGTATGTGCTGATGGCGACGCTAATCAAGGCATGCGAAATTCAGCTGCTGGCGCAGGCGGGCGGCGGCGAGCTGGTGCTGCCAGCCGAGGCGGTGGCTGAGCGCACCGCTGAGCAGCTTTATGACGGCGGCGCTGTCGAAGGTGGCATTGAGTGGCCCGCGTTGTTGAGGAAGCTCGATAGAGTGGATTCGTCGTTTCGCGATTAGTTTTTTGGCTTTCGCTTTTTGGTTTTGCTTTTGCTTTTGCCTTTTAACTTTTGCTTTGCTTAAGGGACATGAATCATGCCGACTTTTCGTATCGAACTTTTCGAAGGCCGTACCGTAGAGCAGAAGCGCCAGTTCGTCGAGGCGATTACCAAGGCAACCTGCGAGTCGCTGAACGTCGAACCCGGTTCGGTGGATATCATTCTCGTCGACGTGAAGAAGGAGAACTGGGCAACGGGCGGTCGACTTTGGTCTGATGCTTAGTGCCTGCGGCGCGGCGTTGCCGGTTTTTTGACCTGGTGTTTTTGGGTCTGGTGTTTTTGCCTGGCGCTGGCATCCGCGATTTGCCTTCATAGTTCATGCGTTGCCGCCCCGCACAGGGGCAACAGCGAGTTCGCGCGCCAGATCGCTCAAAGCCTTACACCGTAAGCCGCAGCAGCAATTGTATCAGGCGGTTTTACGCCGCCAGAATACCGCTCATGACTGCGTCGTGACTATGTGCGCGGATATTCCGCGCGGGGCCCGTGTTACGTCTCTCCTAAGGCCCGGCACGGGCCACCCGATTGATCGGACTCGGCCCGTTGCTGTCGGCCGGCCCGGCAGGTCGCAAGGGCAGGTATCGGATTACAACCGTTGTTTGCATCGCTGTTGCGTCCCGCCAGTCAGCGCTTCGCTGCCACCGATGCGCGATGCCGCGCTCGATGGGCAGCCCCGGAGCAGATCTCTTCCCAGCGATGAATCCGCATCGTCAATTTTGGCCGAAAGTCAAGAGTCTGTTATCTTCACGGCTGCCCCCGGACGTCCGACGAAACCGGTGAGCAATTAACCTAATAAGTAAAAGTTACCACATGAGAGACCAACTGATAGCATCCATCGCCACGAGGATCGCCGACTATCGCCGCGGCGAAATCGCGGCACCGACGCCTGAACACGTCGAGAGATGGGTTAATCAATTCCCGAACCAGCAGGACGAAATCCTCGCCGAACTAGACCACGTTCTGGGTCGAACATACATCACGGAGACGTCGTTTCGAGCCTGGATAGCACATTTTGTCGCAGACGCTAATATCCTCGGGCCAGCGCCCGCAGATTTCTGGGCTGGAGCGCAATTGCTTGCTAATCAAGGCGGCGGCGGCAGCCAGCGGCACTTGATTCAAGTCATCCGCGAAACGATCAACGCTACTTTCGGACAGTTGCAACCGCGCGCGCAGGTAGCGACATACGTCTACGTTGACGACGTGTCCTATTCCGGGAACCGCATTTTGAACGATATCGGCAACTGGATTAACGTCGCTCCGGCTAATGCATCACTCTTGATTTTCACCATCGGGGCACACGCGTACGGAAAGTGGCGAGTTGAACGAGACCTGGGTGACGCCGTGCGTGCATCGGGAAAAAACATCACGATTCGCTGGTACAGCTATGTGACGTTGGAAGACCGACGCGCTCATACTGACGTCAGCGACGTACTCCGCCCGGTCCAAGTCGCGGGAGACCAGACGGTTGCGAATTACGTCCAAACCTTTGCCCGCCCTGTGGTGTGGCGGCTCGGTACGAGTGTCGGCGTGGGTGAACTCTTCTCTTCTGGAAATGCGCGCTCTATCCTTGAGCAACAGTTATTGCACGCTGGTATCCGGATCAAGAATATGTGTCAATTCTTCGGAAAAAATCATCGACCGCTTGGATATACCAATCTGGAAACGTTAGGTTTTGGCTCTACGATCGTGACTTACCGTAACTGTCCGAACAACGCGCCACTTGCACTGTGGGCGGGCGCTCCGTGGTATCCACTGTTTCCTAGGCGGATTAACTGATGGTTTCGAGTTCCGCTGGCGTTCGCAGCTACACCCGAAAGGAGTCGGTGGTCTTTCGAAAGACCACCGACGAGTTTGGCGGTCTGTCCAACATGGCACCGAACTTCCCGTTATTTGTGGTGGGTGTATCCGTTCGCACATCGGAGGCGTTGTACCAGGCGTGTCGATTTCCTCATCTTCCCGATGTTCAAAAGCTCATCATCGAACAGACAAGTCCGATGACGGCAAAGATGAAGTCAAAGCCCTACAGACCGGAGTCGCGCCAAGATTGGGATCGGGTGCGCAACATGGTTATGAGATGGTGTCTGCGTGTGAAGCTCGCCGAGAATTGGCAAGAGTTCGGAGATTTGTTGCTAGCGACAGGAGCGCGCCCAATCGTGGAGGATTCGTCAAAGGACGCCTATTGGGGGGCTATCCACGTCGGCGATGGCATCTATCGGGGCGAGAATGTACTCGGACGGTTGCTGATGGAACTTAGGAAGAAGCTAATTGAAGACCCGGATTCGTTGCGAGTAGTGAAGCCGCTGGCTCTTTCTGAGTTTCTACTTCTCGGTAAGCATATTGAAGCCGTCACGGCGGACCAAGCGGCAATGTCGGAAGTACCTGCGTCGGTTCGCACTGCACGACTCGAATATCTGCGGGGGCGCGACGGTTCATGATCGCAAGGCTGTGTCAACATTGCTTGCGCCCCGCGCCACGTAACGCCGTCGTCATTAAAATGCAGTAACACGATGATCCGGCTTACCATTGGCGATCAGGCTATACAGGAACGGTGGGTGCATGACGAAAGGAAGCGTCACGCTCGGTGACGTAGCAGCACGCACAACCCATATCAACATCGCGTGTTCCCGTTGCGAACGGCGCGGACACTACCGGCTGTCGAAACTGGTCGCAACGCTGGGCGAGGACTTTCCGGTGACATCTCTCGCCGGGCAGATATCGGACTGCCCCAAACAGGACGCGCCCACGTGGGAAAAGTGCGATGTCTTCTATCCCGGCCTTCGGGCCATCATGGACGGCGGCAAACCGTCCGACACACCCAAGCCAGAGCATGGCGACGATGACGACGATTAAACCGGAACCCGGCTCCAGAACGGAACCCGCCATCGAGCGGGTTTTTTTTCGTCCGGACAAAGCCGATATGTCCGGCTTATCTAACTATCGTTCCCCTCGGAAAAATCAAGCTCCTTTCGTGGCCGCACCCGCTTAAATTGAAGTCTCCGGCGGCGCGGTGCTGACCGGGTGTGACCACTGAATATAGGAATCCAAATGAAAACGCAAAACGAACTTCTCGACCTGATCGCTGATGAATCGACGCCTCTCGCTGACGCGTGGCAGGCCATTCAGGACCTGCAAACGCGCTTCATCGAGCGGATCGCGCGAGTCGCCATCGAAGAACGCGCAGACGTATCGGCGCTGGTCATCAGTCAGGTGATGCAGATACATAAACCGGGCAAGGCGGTCGTGATCGATCCGAGCGCGACGCTGATCGACAGCGCGCAGGCAGCACACCTTTTGGGCGTCTCGAAAAAGAGCATGAGCAATTACGCGTCGCCTTCGACGCGTACCGCCTACAACTTCCCAATTGAACCCATTCGCGATGGCCGCCGCGTGATGTGGGATCGCGCGGCGATCGAAGCGCTCGCCGCCGAACGCGTCATCGCCTGAACGGAGAATGCCCGGCAATGAAGGTCACTTATACCGAAGTTCCTGCAAGCGAGCGGCTGGCATTCTTCCCCAAGCTTTTCGGAACGCGCATGATGATGGCGGCCGAGGCGATGGTCTATGACCGCGCGAGCGAACTGTCGATCAACTATCGGGGCGGTCTCTGGTCGTTCTATACGCTGTCTAATGGCGGGTTTTACATGGCCCCCCAATCGCCGGAACGGCTCGCCGTCTTGGTCCGTAGCAACGATTTCGAGTGCGAGGTCAGTGCGGACGCGTTCGGCCTGATCGTGTCGCTGTTCGTACTCGGCGCGCTGTGCTGGATCGAACAAGAGGAACTGCGCGAGAAGTTCGCGACGCACTTTTACCAGCTACGCGACTTCGCACTTGAGCACGAAGAAGCAAGTGTGATCCTGCGTGCGATTGACTAGGGACTATCATGCCAAAAGCGCCGGATTATCTGATCGCGCTAACAGCAGAAACGGACAAGGGCGAAGCGCACACCGCCCTGACAGGGCAGGAACTGAACGCGGTGCTCAAACTGTTGACGCGGGTCGCGTTCGCGAACGAGGAAGCGCCCGCTGACCCGTTTGAGCGTGCCTGCATGATTACTGCCGTCCGCAAACTGCAACGAATGATTATCGACGTACTCTGAGGGCCACCGTGAAAACAACCGTTTTCTGTATTGCGTTCGCTGCAGCCGCTGTCGCCGTCCCTGCGCATGCTGACCAACCCGCAACCCCCGCCGACAAAGTCGCCTTTTGCAAAGAGTTAGCGAATACAACAGGCAAGATCGTGAAGGCGCGGAATGCGGGTGTTCCAATGCAGAAACTTATGGGCGATGTGGATAAACAGCAGGCCAAAACACCCGGCTTGGGTGACTATTTCCGGCATCAGATCCGGGCGGCCTACAGCGTGCCGCGCAATTACATCACGCCCGAGCAGGGCCAGCAGGCGGCCTATGACAGTTGCGTCGAGAAGTACGGCGTGAAATGACCGAAGAAGGAGACTGAAAAACCTTGTATGAGCAACTATAATCCGAAGGACACAGCGTCCGGTTTGGCCCTCGGAATGGCCGGACGAATTTCAGCCCGCAATCTCGGCGGGCTTTTTCTATTGCTGGCAGCCGCACGATAAACACTCGCAGCGAGCGCGCGGATTGCGCCTCCGTGACGCCCGCGCGACGCGGTCGCTGCTACCCTACGTCTGTTGTCGCCAGCGTCCATGCGGCGCTAGAATCGGTTGTCGCCCGTTTTTGGTCTCTCGGTTTGGGGCAAACTTTGGCAGAAACAGCCCGCTATCTCGGCGGGTTTTTTTTAGGTTCGCGAATATCCGGGGAGACCGCTTCGGACAGGCGGTGGTTCGCGACAATTGCGGAAAGCACGTATCGCTTCGGGGAACACGAACAGTATGAATCTCGCGGATCAGTTGGAAGCTCATTTGGGCCAATTTAGCTCTCCCCCATATTTGTTTGTTGGCTCTGGGATAGCCCGACGATACATGGGCCTCGAAAGCTGGGCCGGCCTCCTGGCCACGCAATGCGAATTGCATGGTCTCCCCTATGGTTTTTTGAGCACCAGTGCGAAAGGGGATTTACCTGAGCTTGCCAGTGGCATGGCGCGCGAGTTACACCCTCGCTGGTGGAAGGAAGAAAAATATAAGGAATCACGCGCGCAGTTCGAAAAATTTGCGATCAACGAAGAATCCGCACTCAAATTCGAAATCGCGAAGTACATCAAGGACAACGCCAACGTCATTGCTGACCCCGATTTAGCAGCGGAGCTTGATCTGTTCAAACAGATCGTCGTTGACGGAATCGTGACCACAAACTGGGACGGTCTGCTCGAAGCGTTATTTCCCGACTACGATGTCTATGTGGGCCAGGAAGCATTACTCTTCGCGCATATCCAAGGTATCGGAGAAATTTATAAAATTCATGGATCCTTTGAGGACCCTAACTCTCTTGTATTGACATCGGCAGACTACGGCGAATTTCACCGCAAGAATCCGTATCTCGCATCCAAACTGCTGACCTTCTTTGTCGAAAACCCAATCGTTTTCATCGGTTATTCGCTGACTGATCCAAACATTCTGGACATCATCCATTCGGTACTTGACTGTTTGTCCCCGAAGAATGTTGAAAAACTTGGCGATCGGCTGGTCTTCGTACACTGGGACAAAGACAGTAAGGAAGACCGCTTCGAGCGTACCATTTTGTCGAAGAACGGACGGACGTTGCCAGTTTTTCAAGCAACGACGAATTCCATGTCTTCCGTGCTGGGGGGGCTGACCAGAATCAAGAGAAAGATCCCAGCGAAAGTGCTGCGCATGCTAAAAAAACAAGTTTATGAACTGGTTCATGCGACGATCCCAAGCGAACGTGTCTACGTACAAGACATCGATGCCAACACCGACCTCGACAAAGTTGAGTTTGCGATTGGCGTTGGAATTCAAGAGCGGTTGAGAGAGAAGGGTTACACCGCGTTAAGTCGGGTAGACATCGCGAGAGACGTGATCTTCAGCAACGGAGGCTATCGAGCCGATATGATCGTTCGCGACACGCTTCCCGCACTCTTGAAGGGTATGGAGTACGTACCTGTATTCAAATACTTGCATGAAGCGAGCGCAGTTCCAAAATGGAACCCTGCCTCGGTCAGTCAACGCGTGATAAAGGCGAGCAAAGCGGACCTCAAGAAGTTCCAGCCAAAAGGCATCGGCAAGATTACCGCTGCGACACTTGAGGCGTACGACGGGGATTTCGCCACCTACACAAAACAGCATGATCGCGAAACTGTGATAAACCGCGCTGGGATGCTTCCTTGGGAAAAATTGAACGCTACAGAGCTTCAGCAGTTTCTGGCCGACAATATAGACCTTATGAGCAGTGACAACATCACCGTCACGACCAACTTCTTCAAGCTGGTTTGCATCTACGACTGGCTCGCTTTCGGGCAGCTATAGAGTTCATGGCGGGGACGAAGCCCTTCCCCTCAAGTTTTGTGCCCTGCTGCCGATAGGTCAGCGTATGAAAGCGAACGTTACCAAGGCGCAAGCGGCCGCCGTCCTCAAAGCCGCCACCGAACTGGTCGACCTGATCTGCGAGATCAAGGATTTCGACGACCTATCTCCCGAATGGGGTGCGCTCTACGACAGATTCGTCGATGGTGCCTTGGGCGAGATCATGCCGGACACGACCAAAGTGGAACTCATGGAGTTGCTGGAAAGACCCGATGTCAGCCACCACTGATCGAACCTAGTCGGAGGGGTCCGTCGCCGCCTGGGGTCCGTCCAGTTCGCGCAGTTCGATCACGCCCGCATCGCGGCTCTCGATGAACCGTTCTTCGCCCGGTTCAAGCGTCGAATCGTTCACCGTGTCGCCGTCGATGATGACGCGGATCGGGTTATCGCCTTCGTTGTACAAGTTGATCTTCATGACTTCCTCCTAACGGGATTTGTGCGGGATCACGATGGGCGGCTCTGTCTCGCTCGCCGGTCCTTTCGCCGCCCTGCGGTTGACCGTGAGTTGTCCCTTGGTATCTCCGCGTGTATCGGCAAAGCTGTTGCCGTCGCCGCGTACGAACACAAGCGTGCAGGCCGAAGCGAGCACCACCAGCACCGGCGCGAGAATGCGCAGCGCTATGAGCAATTGCGTTTTCATGGGTCTATAGTTGACGCACGTTGACATGAGGAACCACACAATGGACATCCTTCCTGATCCTGTGACGTTCGAAGCGAGCGGGCTGCCATGCGTCATCATCATGACGATCGCCGGCAGATGGCTCGCCTGTGTCGAGATCACGCGCGAGCACGCGCTCTATCGACGCCGGCGCGAGGTCGAGGTTGCGGTACCCGACGCGCTCGCGGGGCTCGATGTCACGCTTGAGCGCGTCGCATACGCCGACATCAGCGCGGCGAAACTGCCGGCCGTCCTCGATTCCGGCGCGAGTCTGCCCGCGTCGATCCTGCTCGCGTGTCCCGGCGGGATCATGTACACGGGCGTGGCCTATGACGGGCGGCCGGGCAAGTGGTGGATAGGCTTCAACATGCCGGGCGAAACCTCGCATGACGAAGTACGCGTGGAACTCGAACACTTCGCCGCGCTGGTCGCTGCGCTTGCACAGGCCACGGTCACGGGCGGCCCCGCTGCCGCGCCCGAGGTCTAGAGCTTCATCAGGAACCACAGCGCGTAATACGGCTGCCGGATATCGACGGCAGCGCCGCCGCCCGCGTTCTGGATGCCGATGCCGGTTCCGTTCCCATAGATGCCGATACCCGCGCCGCTCGCGTTGTTGCCGTGATTGCCCCCGCCCGCGTCGGTCGGGTTCTGGTAGCGGCTCGATCCGTAGCCCGTCGATACCGGGCTGCTCGCACCGCCGTTGTCCGAACCCGCTTGCACCGAACCGAGGTTAGGAAGCGTGTGCTGGTGGCCGTTGTCCCATACGCTGTGATTGTGGCCGCCGTCCGCTACGCCGTGCCCGTGCCCCGGATCGCTGATGCCGTGAGCATGCACGGGCATCTGGCTCGCCGAGAGCGTGACCGTGTTCGCGCCACCCGTCGCGCCCGATGCATACGTGCCACCGGCACAGACGGGTACCTTGTCTGTCAGGTTGGGCGTCCCCTGTGTGCCGTCGCACTTCGCCCAGCCCGTGGGGATCTTCGTGCCATCGCCCCACCACATGATGATCGTCCCCTTGGGGGACGCGCTGCGGAAGTCGCCGAGAATGTCATCGAGCGGACCGACATCGATCCACCCGTCGTCCGCGTTCGTGCGGTGCTTCCAGCGCTTCGCGGTCGTATCTCCCCACCACATGCCCGGATAGGTCTGCGTGGGTGCTACGGGCCCGCTGTTGTCGCCGATCAGCGCAAGCACGATGTTGTTCAGCTGCGTGCGCATGTCGAGACCGGACGGATGCGCGGGAACCTGGTAGTTGGGGACCTGTGTCATGGCGTGACTCCCATACGCTGACGGTCAGCCAGCAGTCGTTCGATATCGCCCTTCATGAGCGCCGACCATCCGAGCCCGTCAAGGTCCACGTGCTCGTATCCGTAGCCGCGCGCGATCCAGTCGCAGGTCTTCGCGATGCCCGTGCCGCCGGAGTTCTGAAACTGGATGGTGAAGCCGGTTGCGCTCTGGTTCGTAATCGACCATTTGTCGCCGCTCGCGAGCCCCTGGGCGATGATGCTGATCGCGGGCGCGGCCTTGAACGGCACGCTGAACGTGATCGACGAACCGGTCGCCGCGACGGGAACGTTATTGCGGCTCTCGATCCGGTCAGGCACATCGACGATGGCCCCGAGGCTGGTAATGCCAATGCCGTGCGTGGTATCGGGTACCTTGACCGCGAGCGAGAAGCGCACCGCACGGAACGTCAGATCGGCAACGACAAGCCGGGTCCACGGAGACCAGTCGGCCGCCTGCGCCACATTCGGATCGACGTTGGTGATCGACGCGAGCACGAGCGAGCCGCCTTCGTTGATCTTCGTGCCATCGACATCGGAACGCGCATCGAAGTCGGGCCACGTGTCCACGTCATCGGTCACGTCATAGACGGCCCCCTCGTTGTACGTTGAGCATCGGACCGTGTAGACCTTGCCCATATCGACCACGCGGTCGAAGTAGTAGCCGCCCTGTGTCGACACAACGAGTCCCGTGTCCGGGTTCTGATCGAGGAACAGGATGCCGTTGCGCACGATCATGTTCTGCTTGACGCCCGTAAAGGTCGGGTCCTGCTGGAGATTCGCCACGAGGTTGTAATCACGCAGCGGTCCGGTCGTGCTGATGACGTAGGCCGGGTTCTCGGAATACGCGCCGCTTGAGTTGATGAACTTCGCCAGATACGTGCCTTTCATCAGCAGCGTGTAGCCGCTCGACTGCGAGCCCGAGAAGCGCGCGATGTCGCTGGCTTCCTCCCACATCACGGCGGTCGTGAGGCGGGTCGAGAAGCGGATCGCCACCTGACCGCCCACCGTGACATCGAGATCGGTCGAGGCAATCCAGCCGAGATTTGCGCTGTCGTTGATGACGGTAAGCTGGAAGCCCTTCACATCTTCGGGCGGCTGGTTAAGCGCGCGCAGCTGCACCGTAATCGACGCGGGCGCGCTGCGGATGCCTATCGAGTTGATCGCCCACACCGTGAAGTACCACGTGCCTTCCTCGGTCGGCTGGATATCGATGCTGTTCATGAAACAGTCCGCGTACACGGGCGAGTCCTGTTCATGCTGGTACGACACCGCGAAGCGTACCGCGCCCACGGGCGCGAGCCATGAGAACGTCGCGCGCGAGCCGACCACCATCGGACTGATCAGGTACTTCGACTCGGTCACGTCCAGTTCAGTACACGGCCCGACATTGAACGGATCGATGATCGAGGTCGGCAGCGGTTCGAGCTTCAGATCCGCCTCGATCGCCGCGAACTTGTCCGGCCGGTAGGCGATGCCCGCGATCTCGATATTGCCGTCCTCGTCCTCGCTCGCTGACGTGCATCGCCACTGTTCCATCTGGAGCGTGCCGCCCGAGATCGCCCAGGCGCACATGCGCGTGGCCGCGATGGGTAGCGCCTGCGCAAGGTGGACGGTTGCCTGCGGACCGTCCTGCGTGACGAGCAGCGCACGGGTGGCGAACGTGCCATCGGGCAGCATCACTGAGATCGACCATGATGTGTCGGTCGTCAGATTGACGGACGCGTCGAGCGTGAGCCAGTCGGTCCCGCCATCGAGCACGCGGCCACCCATGCGCGCGCCCGCACGCGTCGGATCGGTCGTGAGGAACACATCGCCGGGACGCACGAACGCGGCATTGACGCCCGTCTTGAACGTCACCGACTCCGACAGGTAGCGCTCGGTCAGCAGCGCCCAGCGTCCGACCCTGTGCGCCTGACCGCGCGACGTGCAGCCGAAAGCCTGTATCTGGAGTTCACGGATTCCCCACTGCGCGATGGCTTCCGCGTCCTCTACATACTCGATCGCCTGCGCGTACTTCTGCGCGGGATCGTTCCACGTGACGAGCGCGATCGTATGCCGCTGGTTCAGAGGCGAGCCCACGTAGTTAAACGCGCCGTCGATGATCTTCGACGGGCTGAATTCATCGACGGCATCGGCGGGCATGTCAGCGCTGAACGTCAGTGCGCCGCCGCTCCAGAAGATCAGGCCGTTGAAGATGCTCGCGAAATGCTGAAGCAGCGTGATCGCGTCGGCCCGCTCCTGTATGTAGCAGTTGCACGTATAGCGCGGCTCAAGCTGGCCGAAGCCGTTATTGACCATGCCGTCGCAGTACTGGCCGATGCTGTACAGCGTCCACTTGTCGATCAGCGCGGGCGACAGGTACGCGCCGAGCCCGAAGCGCTGCGTGACGGAAAGGTCGTACACGATCCACGCCGGGTTGTCGGACCATGCGACCTTGAATGTTCCGTCCCACACGCCCGTATAGGTGCGCGTCGGCGGGTCGTAGTTCGAGGGAATCTGGACGCGCCGAAGCTGCGTATCGAAGGACAGCTTCGGGATGCTCTTGAACGTCGAGGCGTCGATCTGTACGCCTACGAGCGCGCAGTACGGATACATCAGTTGCGAGTCGACGATCTCGGTCATCGTCTCCCACTGGAACGCGTTCTGGAGATTCGAGGTCGTCGAGTCGGGCGTGATGCGCCGCACGCGGATATCGTAGGTGCCGCCGAGCACGCCGAAGCGCGAGAGGCCGAGGCGATACGAGCGCTGATAGCGGCTCGTGGTCTTGCCCGTCACCGTGTCCGTGTAGAACGTCTGGAACCCCGCGCCGTTGCGCTGCACGTCGATCGCAAGCTGCACCGATGTCCCGCTCAGATCACCCGTGGTCGTGTCGAGTGAGGTCATCTGCGGAAAGCCGAGCGTTACGCGGATCGCGGTGACGTTCGGATTGGTGATCGAGCGCGTGACGGGCGCGGCCGCCGTGACCGTGACACCGACCGTCGATTCGGACTCGGTCGCGGAAAAGCCCGAGATCGGAGCCTGTTGCGCGGTACCCGTGCGCCACTCGATGGCCGCGCCGTTGAAATTCCACGAGCCATCCGCGTTCGCAAGCGGCGTGTCATCGACGTAGATCCCCGCCGCGTTGCCGACGATGCCCTCGATCTCGCCCTCGCATAGCAGGTTGATCACGCGGGCGTACTGGACGGACCGGAGACTGTCGGGTGCCTCGACGGGCGAGCGCGATCCGCCGCCGCCTCCCTTGCCGCCGCCACCACCTGCGCCAGCAACGGGAACCAGATCGCGGGAGTTCATCAGTTCACCACGATCTCGTTATTGGTCGAGAAGCCCACGCTGATCACCTGAGAGCCGACGATCATGCGCCCATAGCCGAGCGGCACGGGACCGCCCTGGCCGGTCGTGTTGACCGCGCCATCGAACGCGAGCGAAGGCTGGTTGTCGGCTTTCTCTGGCGTCGCGCTGCCGGATGCGCGCGGCGCAAGCATCTGCGCGACACCGCCCAGCGCCATTGACAGCCCCATGCTGACGAGCGCCATCCCGAGCCCGCCCGAGTATGGGCTGATCACGAAGCCCACCACTGCAAGCGCTGCGCCGCCGATGATCTTTCCCCACGCGCCCGCGCCCGCGACCAGCGGGACGACCTTGAGTGTGCCCGTGGACTGCGGATAGTCGAGATCGGATTCGTCATAGTCCTGGTATCCGCGCACGAGAAAATTCTGGGTCGCGTGATCGCGGAAGTAGCGGCGCAGCCCGTCAAGCTGCAAGCAAAGCGCGAGGATCGCTTCGCGCGGCGAATGCACGTCGAGCACATAGCGACGGCCGAAGCGCCGGCGAAGGTCGCCATAGAAAAGCACGGTGAGCATCGGACCACCTCACGGGAATGAGCGATGGCGGAGAACGGCGGTCGTGCGCCGCTGGTAGAACTCCTGATACGTCTCGCGGCGCGACGGCTGTCCGATCAGGTGATGCAGGATCACGCCGTGGCCCAGATAGACGGCCATGTGGTTCTCGCGTGGCGCGCGTATGCGCATCAGGATCAGGTCGTGCTCGCGCAAGGTCTCGCGCGGCACCTCCCGAAAACCCTCGCGCACGAAGTTGTCGCGATACAGATCGGGGCCGCTCGCGCCTTCCCACCAGCCCCACGAGCGCGTGTAGTCATTGAGCGGGATGCCGAACTTCGCGAAGTAGTCGCGCACGAGCGCATAGCAGTCGTGGACGCCATGCACGAACGGACGACCGATCAGCGGCGCGGCGAAGCCTTCAGGCCGCGAGATCGTGTACGTGCCGAGCGGGTGATTGACGATCAGCCACGGCAGCTCCGTGTCCTCGATGCCGGCGCGATCCGCGAGCGACGGCGCCGGGTCCGCATACGGATGCGAATGCACGATGGCGACGATGGTCCCCGTGTCCTCGGCGCGCGCATAGTCGGTCGCGTTGATGATGAAGTGTTCGTGATCGCGCGCTTCGTTGCGGCACGCGACATACACGAGCAGCCCCGACGTGTCGCGCACCGCGAGCCCGCAGCACTCGCGCGGCGCTTCGGCTTCGGCATGGATACGCACGTATGGGACGAGCGCGGTCAGTTCGTCATTCATCGGTACTGTCCTGCACCGGGAAAACCGCCGAACGGAACCCAGCCCGCGAAGCGCAGGCGGCAGCTTGCGAGCCGCTTGCCGCACGCGTCCCTGTTCGGGTCGCTGGTGGGGTTGTCGTTGATGTCGGCCACGGGTCCGCCCGCATAGCCGCAGCCGTCGCCCCGGTACTCCCACGGACAGCTATTGCAGATGACCTGCCGGCGAGGTAGCTGCACGCCCTGAACATCGAACGCGACGGCAAGCTCGAACTCGCATACGTCCACCGACTCGCGCAGCTTCTGGTTCACATAGAAGACATCGTCGGGAAAGCCTTCGGTGGGGTCCGCGAGCGGATTGCCGTCCGCGAAGTTCACCGCGTCGAGGTAGCGCGCGAGCGTGCGCTTGCGCGTGACGGGCGCGCCGACCATGTCGCTGTATTCGCGGCATAGCGCGCTGATAATCCCGCCCACGTTCGACACCGCGAAGTGCGGGCGCGGCAGCGTACCTTGCCCCTTGAATTCGAAGCCCGTCGCCTGAACGGGAAAGCGCTGATAGGTGTTTCCCTGCCATACGACATCGCCGCCGATCTCGTTCGTGCCGGCGTGAAAGCGCGTGATCTCGTTGCCTGACGGGACGTGATAGGCGGACAGATCGAGCACAAACAACTGGATCACCGCGCCGGGGGCCAGTTCCTGTATTGCGCCGTTGAGCTTCATACGAAGACCTGTTCGAACTTCATCGACAGGTTGAGCAGCCGCGAGCCATCGGCCAGCAGATCGCCATAGCTGAACGACCACGAGGAACAGATCACGTCCTCGGCCACACTCTGGCGCGGGGGCGTCCAGTTGAAGACATCGACACCGTTGCGCGCCTGCAGGAACGCGACCACGTTGCTGTACGTGTCGCCCGTGATGTTGCGCATCTCGACGGACCACATGTGCGCCTGCGTGTTGATGCCGGCCGGTCTGCGCTGTGCATAGCCGTCGCCGAACTGTGCCTTGATGACCTTAGGCTCAAGGTCGTAGTTCGCGGACGTGACGCACCAGTCGAAGACCGCGCCCGTCGCGCGAGGGGTGATGATCGAGCGGCCGATCCAGCGTTCGAATGTCGTGATCATGATGCGAGCAGACCTCCCGTACGCTTCTCGGTCGAGATGACCTGACGCACCACCGTCGCGATACGCTTGCCGAGTTCGGTCGCGTTGCGCTCGTCGCCCTTCGTATCGGTCGTGGTCCGGTCGTCACGCTCGCCGTACATGTTCACGTTGACCTGTACGTTGGGACCACTCGGCACGCCCGCGTCGGTGGCGATGCGGCCGCTCACGTTCGGGATAAAGAACTCCTTGCGTCCGGGTAGCTCGTTGACCTGATAGAGCATCCCGGCCGAGACGGGACCGCCCGACATGCGGCCGGGCGCACTGAGAAACGATGACCAGTCCCGGCCGCCGCCCGTCATTCCCGCGCCGACGATCTTCATCAGCGGCTGGAACACGTTCTGGTACACGAGCATCTTCGCCATGTCCTTGAGGATCGACGTGACCATCTCGCTGAACGACACGCTTGCGTCCTTCGTGGAAAAGATGAAGTCGACGAAGGCATCGGACGACTGTTTGCCGAACGCATCGATCGCGTCCTGTATCGCCTTAAGCTGCTTGAGCCACGGATCGGTCTTGTCCTGCGCGTTCTTCAGGTCGTCGCCCGCTTTCCTGATCGCAAGCGTGTAATGCGCCGAATCGATCGCGCCCGCCTCAAGCGCATCGTTAAGCTGGTTAACCGTATCGGTGTACTGGATCGTGGGATCGACGGCGCGCGCCTGAGCATCGCCAAAGGCGAACAGCGCATCGATGCGGTCGTACTCGGCCTTGAGATTCGCCGCGGCTGCCTTGTACGCGGTGTCCTCCGCGCTCTGCAAGTTCTCCTGAGCCTGCTTCTCCGCATCGAGCGCAACGGTCTTGTCCTTGATCGCCTGAACCACATCGTGCAACGTCTGTTGCTGCTGCTGGTTCATCTTGAGGTACTTCGGATCGGAGATCAGTTCCTTCATCGGATCGCCTTCAGCGGCGAGTTTCCGGTACTGGTCCTGCAACGATCCAAGCATCTGCGCGTAGTCATCGACGGCTTTCTTCGCGCGCTTCTGCGACGCGGCCATGTCGTCGAGCCCCTGCGAATACTTGAGCGTGGCCTGAGTCGCAAAGCCTGAATTCTTGTCGACCTGTGCCCACGCGGCCGCGCTCTCGCGATAGCCGTCCGTCATCCTGTTTCGGGTCTGCTGGATCGTGAAGTCCAGCTGCTGCATGCGCGCCTGAGAGTCCTTGACGTTATCAGCCCATGCCTGTTTGCCGCCCTCGATATCGCCGCTCATGAACTTCTTCGCGACACCGATAGCGCCCTGTGCCTCCTTGAAGAAGTTGCCAACCGCGCCCGCCGCATACGTGAAGTTGACCACCAGCGCGGCGAGATCCTTGCCGAGCCATTCAAGCACGGCACGCATCCCGCCGCCTGCCTGCTGGCCGTCCATCATCGCCTGTGTCAGCCCCATCAGCGCGGGCGCGAGGTCCTGTGCAACGATAGCGGCAGATCCCTCGCTGACCTTGCCGAGCCGCGAGATGTTGTCGTTCAGTTCGCCCATCGCCTGCGCGGTGCTGGTGCTGATGACCAGCCCCATCTTCTGCGCTTCGTCGGCCGCAGTCGCAAAGCCCTCCGCGCCCTGATTCAGCAGCGGGATCATCTTCTGGCCATCGCGCCCGAATAGCTGCGTGGCGACCGCTGCTTTCTCGGCGCCGTCCCGGTATTTCGAGAAGGATTCCGCGATCTCTGAGAACGCCTGTGTGGGGTCTGCGGACTGCAAATCCTTGACGTTGAGCCCGAGCGCCTTGATCGCGACGGCTGAATCGTTGGCGGGATCGCGTGCGTCGACCATCGCCTTGTTCAGCGCCTTGAAGCCCGCGGTCAGGTCGTCCACCGACACGCCCGCGAATTCACCCTGATAAGCGAGCGCGGACAGCGCTTCCGTGGTCGTGCCGATACGCTGCGCGAGCTTGCCCATCGCATCGGCCTGATCGATCGCGGAGCGGATCTTTTCCGCGAACCCGCGCGCGAACTCCATTGCATAGTCCGCGCCCGTCATGAACGCTTCGGCAGCGGACGAGCGGCGGATCGATTCAAGCTGCGACTTGATATCGTTGTTCGCCTGATTCAGGTCCTGACGAAGGCGCGATACATCGGCTGCGATCTCGAATACGAGCGAACCGGCGGAAGCCATAGCGCGTTACCCCCACGCGTTGATCTCGTCCTCGACACTGAGGACAAGGGGCTGCTGTTCGCGCGCGGGCGCGGCGAACAGGTAGCCCCAGCACATCAGTTCATGCGCCGTCATGGTCTGTCGGACCGCTCCCGCCGTCATATGCAGATGGGCGGCCACCGCAAAGACGAGGCGCGTCACGGGAGCGGTCATGCTTTTTCCACGTCCACCTGAGACAGGCCATTGACGCGCATCGCCGCGGTGAGCAGCTTGATACGGTCGCGGAACGCACGGGCGGGCATGTGCGCCAGTCCCTCGGCAGTGAAGCGCTCGCCATTGGGACCGCTTGCGGATTCGCACAGCAGCTGGCGCGCCATCTCACGATCGTCAGACAGGCCCGCTTCGCGCATGTGCGACGCGATGCGCTCGATACCGTCCGCACCGATATCGCTGATCGTGACTGCGCCAAAGCATTCGGTCTCGACGGTCTCGCTCGCCAGCGTGAGATCGAACGCGCGCACGGGCTGGGAAAGGTCGGTCATGGTCGCCTCACGAGACGGTCACGGCATTGGCCGCGACGGGCGCGAGCACGCTGCTGTTGACGGTCGGCGTAACGTGCGCCGTGTAGCTTCCGGCCGCTGCATAGTCGTGGGTCTTCGTCAGGCTGCCCGTCACCGTGTCGATTGCCGTCGTGTCGCCCCAGTCGATCTGGAACTGGCTCGCCGTGCCGTTCGTCTCAGCCATCGTCGCCGTCACGCTGAGCGGCGCGACACCCGATGCTGGCGCGACATCGACTGTCAGCGCATAGACAGGGGGCGTCGTGCTGCCGGGCTGCGTGAGGATCGGGGAGCCCGTGATCTTGAGCGTGGCCGAACCGTGGACAGCCTGATCGACACCGCCTGTCTCGTTGATCGACTGCACGATCACGGGCAGCGTGCGCACCGCGCCGTTCTTGTAGATCAGTTCGAACATGCGTTCCTCGCCATCGTCGTACGCGTCATGCAGCGCGAGATAGTCGGGATCGGTGGGATCGATGAAGAAGTCGAACGTGAGCGTGCCGGGGTCTCGAAAGCCGACAAGCGAAGTCTTTTCGCTGTCGCAGAGCGTGGTCGTGTCGATCGTGGTCGCGGGGTTCTGGTTGATCTGGTAGGACTGCGCGCACACGTCCGCGAAGGCGTTGAGCGTATAGCTCGCGGCGGCGTTCCACGTGGCCGTCTCCTTGGACGTGTCGCTGTTCGCGAGCGACGCGGTCTTGGCAGTCTTGTCAAGGTTCTGGATCACCCACTCCTGATCGTCGATGCTCGGCCACCCTGAGCCCGTGATGTAGAGTGGTTCACCGTTCGCCATCTTCGTGACGTTATCGAACGTCACCACGCATGGCGTCGATACGCTGCCCGCCATGAGCAGACCCGTCGCAATCGGCGCGGCGTCCGGGTTCTCAAGAAACATCTTCGTGCCTTGTGCGCTGATTGCCTTTTTCATGGCGTTACTCCTTGTGGATCGAACCACGTGATGATGTTGACGGTGACGCGATGGAGCTTCGTGTCCTGTTCGTAGAGGTCGCCGCCGTTCTCGACGTTGGGCGGGTCGCTGCTTGCGCGCAGCGCATCGAGCGCGGCGTCCATGTTCGCGGCCGCTTCCTTGTGGGTGCGCGCATAGCTGTCGATCTGATAGCGCACGTGGTCGCCTTCCATGTAGCCGCACAGGCTGTTCTCCGGTCCCCACCAGATGCGCTGATAGATCAGGTACGGCTCGGCGAAGCCCTGCGGCGCGAGCATTAAAAAAGCCCTGCTGGGCAGGGCTTGATTGAGGATGATCAGGAGTTCGGCATCAGTCATACGCCCCCCCCGGAACGAACTTCACGCCGTTGGCCTTGCACCATCGCGCGATCTGCTGCTGGAGCGAGGCATTGAGCGCACGGCCCGCATCGCTCTGGCGGGCATAACCGGCGGGGCCAAGGAACGGACGCGCGGGCATCTTCGATGTGCCTTTCTCAAGGAAGCGTCCATAGAACGGATCGCGGCCGTACGGCTTCTTCACCCCGTGGATCACGTCGTTGGTCTTGTTGCCGCGTGGCTTCTTCGTCTTCACATTAACGCGTGCGGCCAGTCCCGTATTGCGCTGTTTCGCGATGACCACGCCCGCTTCGAGCGTGCCCGTATAGCGCGGACTCGATCCGAACAGCGAGCGTATGTTCTGCTTCGCCTGATCGAGTACTGGCTTGCCCGCCGCGCGCAGCGCCGAGTTGAGCATCTTGCGCTGGATGTTCTCAGGCAGCGTCGAGAGGAAACGGTCAAGCTCTGCCAGCCCCTCGACGTGCTGTTCGACATAGACCCTCATGGCTGGCCTCCCGTTGTCACGACACCCGACTGGCACATGATCTGAGCCTCCTTGTGAAGACCCATCACGGGCAGAATCGCGGCGATGTCGTACGTCACTTCATCGCAACGGATACGCATCGCGGGATCGAGGTCGCTGCGCCAGCGCACGCGCACGCGCGTGGTGATGCCGGCGCGAAACTCGGATGCACTCAGATACTCACGGCCCGACAGCGGTTCGAGCGAGCCCCATACCGTGAACGCCTTGACCCACTGGTCGACAATGACCTCGCCCGTTTCGTCGAGCAGTCTCACCGGCTTCTCGAACGTGAGCCGGTACCGCAGTCGTCCCGCCTGCATGATCAGAGTCCGAAGGTGATGCGGAACGGGTCCATCAACCGGACCGCGCGCGGGTTGTCGTTGATCGCCTGACTGGTCTGCTGCGCCTCGCGGTTCTCGTACGCGTCGCCCACGTATTCGAGGATCGCCAGCAGCAGATTGGGCGGCGTCGCGTTTTCCGCGTAGCCCGCGACGTACTGCACGCGGTAGTACGGTGCTGACGGTAGCGGGCCGTTGCGCGCGACGATGACCGAGCGCATCCCGACCTTTGCGACCGCGATCCCGTACTCGTCGAGATCGAGTGGCGTCTGTACGCCGTTGGCATCCACGGTCGCGAGCGCGGTCACGCTCGCAACGGGCTGCACGGGAACCGCGATCACGTTCTGCGTGACATCGCACTGGCAGACCAGCACATCGACATCGCACGAGAGCAGCGTCAGCCCCGTGTACTGCTCGACGGTCTGACGCGCGGCTGGAATGTAGATCGACTCGAACAGTGCATCGTCATCATCCACGTCCACACGACAATGCGCCTTGGCCATATCCACCGTGACGGGTTCTTCACTGTCGCCGGTCGCGGCGATGACGATGCTGTCCATCACGCCTCCTTACGCGCTCGCGCTGGACTTGCTGGACTTCGTGCCGCCGGGCGCAACCGTCGCGACAAGCGAGCCCGTAGCGAACGCGGCCTGTGCGAACACCGACAGGCCCAGCCGTTCCTCGACGAGGATCGTGACCATGTTGCGGCGGAAGTTATCGACGTCCTCGCGGCTGACCTCGATGTTGATCGCCTGACGGTCCCACACCATCGCCTGACGCGCATCGCCGACAAGGAACTGACCCTGCGCCATCGCATATGTCGCATCGATGTTGATGTTCCACAGGCGCGGCGTGACGGGCGCGAGCGGCGAGCCGAACAGATATTCGCCCTGGGCGTTTTTCATCAGCTGGATCGAAGCCCAGTCGAGCGGGTTCATCACCGCGAAAGTCGGGTTATAGAATGCGGCCTGAACCTGCGCCATCGCGAGCCGGATATTGTCGACACCGTTCAGCGCCGGATCGGTCGGTGCGAAGGGCGCGGCCTGCGTGATCAGACCGGCGATGTGGCCGGTCGCGCCGTCGCCCGTCAGCAGTTCCTTGTCTTCCTTCATGCGCAGCCCGTAGGTCATGCGCATGTTGATGTAGCTCTGTAGCTGCGCGACATCATCGAGAACCTGACGTGAGGCCAGCAGCCAGTGAGCGAGAGTGACGATAGGAGCCTGCGCCATCTCGAAAGACAGATCGCTCTGCGCCTTGAGTTGCCCCTCGGTCTGGTAGTCCGCGTTAAGCTGTGCGGCCTTCTCGCGCGGGTACTCGATCAAGTTGCTGGTCGTGGTACCGCCGGGCAGCAGGTCGCGAATCCACACATCGTTCATGCCCGGCGGGATGATCGTGGTGCGGCGGTCGGACGGGACCGGATACTGGTTCGGGTCAACCGATTCGAAGATCGGCGCGACGGCCTTAAGCTGTTCGCCTTCGAGACTGATGCGCGCACGGCCCGCGTTGCCGCCGCCCTGCATCGCCTTGAACGCATCGGACTTCACGAAGTATTCGCCGACCGTCTGCGCGCCCGTTTCACGTTGTCCCTTCTCGGACAGACCCGCCAGTTTCTGGCCGAGGTCGATCATGTTGATGTCGGTCTTCGAGAGCTTGTCGTCGAGGGTCTTCAGTTCGGTACGGACTTCTTCGAGGCTCTTGGTCTGTGCATCCCTGATCTGGCCGAACGTTTCCTCAAGCGCCTTTTTGATTTCAGTCATGTCCATGACAGCGACTCCTTTAGAGATTGAATTTGAAGTCTCGGAGAAAGGTTGCAAGTGCAACGTCATCCGGGTCTGTCTTCACTACCGTGGCGCTGTCGTCGCTCAAGCCTGCATCACGCAGGACCATATCGCGCACCCGTGCGATATAGACTTTGGCTTCGATGCGGCTCCATCCGTTTGCGTCACGCAACCAGGCTTCGGCATCTGCAAGCGACTTCATTTCATCGGGATCGAGGTCCGATTTGAGCGAACCGAGATTGGCCCGCGCCGACTTGTTCGCCGGACTGATCACCATCGAGATTTCCAGCAGATCGACACGCGAGAGCGTGCGGACCTTGCCGTCCATGTCTGCGCCGCCGGGCTGCACGCGATAGCCGATCGATACGCCATCGAGCGCACCGGCCTTCATGTGCTGGTAGACATCGGTGGACATCGACGCGCCGGGCGTCAGCCGCCCGTTGAACTTCAGGCCGATCTCGTCCTCCTTGAGGTTCGCGGCCTTGCCGATCAGGTTGTCTATCCAGTGGTTAAACAGCATCGGCACGGCGTCCTTCTTCGCGATCGATTCCTCGAACGCGCCGGGGAGCATGATGTCGCCATAGCTGTCGATGTTGTTGAACACGGACGCGTAGCCCTCGAAGCTGCCCTTGGCGGTGCTGTCAAACTTGAACTCGACCATAGAGAGGACAGAGCCGTGGTCGGTGTCTCCAGCGAATTTGCGTGACATGTCTTACTCCTTGATCGGCTGCGTGGGGACGTCCTGCGATTGCTGTTGCTGCTGTGTGTTCTGGTCCGCCACTTTCGGCAGGTCTTCGATGGGCGTGAGGTTCAGTTGCACGGTGAGATCGTCGGCACCGTCGCGGCGGTCGAGGTTTTCCTTGACGCGGCATTCGTTGCGGGACATCAGGCCGTTCTGGACCATCGTCGAGTAGAAGGACGCGCGCGATGCGCTGTCACTGCGCAGCAGGCTTTCGAGATTGAATTCGACGTAGTAGCGCTGCTGTTCGCTGGGCCTGAGCAGCCACCGGTTCATCGACGATTCGAGACGCGTCACATACGGCTGGAGCGTGTACTTCGAATAGCCGAGGTCCATCTGTTCGATCCCGCTGCCCCATGTCGTATTGCGCTCGTACTGGTTCACGAGGAACGAAGGGACGCGGAAGATCCGGCAGATGTCATCGACCCCGAACTTCAGCTGCTCAAGCATCTGCGCATCGGCGGGCGAGATCGTCAGTTGCTGGTACTGCATACCGGCTTCGAGCACAAACAGACGCGAGCCCGCATCGCCGCCCGCTTCGAGGTCTGCGAAGTTGTTGCGCACGGCTTCGCGCTGCTCGGGCTTGAGCACGTGGTCTATCATCAGCACGCCGGCGGGCTTGCCGCCCTTAGCGTTGAACCGCAATGCGTTGTTCTGCAGCGCGAGAGCGTTAGCAATCGAGCGTCGCGCATAGCCGAGCGGCGACAGCCCCTTGAGCCCGTTACCCATCAGCCGCGAGTGGAACATCTGCGGTGGCTGGTAGGTGATCTGTTCGCCGCCCGTCGAGTACTTGTAGAAGTACGTGTTATCGGTGTTCTCGATCAGCGTCGTCTGCTGCGACGCGCGCGGCATCAGACTGATCACGTCGCCAGACCCGTCGCGGATGATGCGCGCATAACAGTTGCCGTCGATTGCGAGGTTCATGCCGAACGATTCCAGCAGTTCAACGGGCGTATTGCGATCGTTTGGCGCGGTGTTCAGCACGTAGTTCAGCGGGTGGGACTGGACAAGGTTGCGTCCCGTGGGCGTACGTTCGTACACGTTAATCGACAGCGTGCCGATCGTCTCGGTGATCAGGCGCACGCACGCCCACACCGTCGAGATCTGCATCGCCTGGGTTTCACTGCCCGCGTAATAGTCGCCCGTGGGCGTGTTGATCTGCTGGCCCGGCTCATCGACATTGCCACCGCCGAACCAGCCACCACCGAGCCACGTCAGCGCCTGATTGAATGCGCGCGGCAGCCATCCGGCAGGGTCGCGTACGGATAGCTCCATCTCCCGCTGCGGAGTGTTGTAGCGGATATCAGCCATATCGGGACCTTCAGATCAGGACGCCATTAACGGCGCATTGAGAAAGTCGTCGAGGTCTTCTTCCTCGTCGATGCGGAACGCGTAGCCGACCGCCATCGCGAGCGCGACGATCCCGTCAATGCGCCCCGTGGAACGGGACTTCGTGAAGATCCGGTTGTTCTTCGCATCGGCCTGTAGCACCGCGTTGCCGCTGTTCCAGCGAAGACACGGATTCAGACGCACGCGCAGCTTGCCGTCGATGACCAGCTTCTCCAGCATTTCAATCGAGCGCGGCATCCACAGGTTCGACTCGCTTGCGCGCGCGTAGCCCTGCGGGTGAGCGACGAGCGGCACATCGCAGTTGCCTTCGTCCATGTCCCCGATGAAGTCCTTGATCCGGTACGTGTCGTAGGCGATGCCCTGCATGTCGAACGACATCGAACGTGAGACGATCGCCTCGACGATGAACGCGTAATCCACTGACTTACCGGGCGTGGCGGTCACGAATCCCTTGTTGATCCACGCCTCATATGGCGCGTTGTCCCGCTTGATGCGGTCTGCGAGTCCGTCGCGCGGGATGAAGAAGTCAATGAACGCATCGACCGAGTCATCCTCCTGACGCACGACGTACGCGAGCGCGGACAGATCGCGCACGCCCGACAGATCGAGCCCGCCGTACACGGTGCGGCCCGCGAATACCTCGTCGGGCAGGTCTTCGACCTCGCACGCGCGCCACAGGTCGCCGTCGATCCACGGGTTCTCCGCATCGACCCACTGGCAGAAGTTCAGGCGCCGCACCGTCGATTCCTGCGACGGCATCCCGCGCGCCTGATGGATCTGTTCGCGCAGGTAGGTCTTCTGGATGGTCTTGCCGAGCGACGGATTGACCTTGATCCAGCACGACTCGTCCTCGAACGGTTCTTCGTCCTCGTCGAGTGCGCAGATGTACGCAAAGTAGGCGTCATCCTCGATCGCGCGTGAAACGATGTTCGTGCCGTACTGGTGCTGTTCCCAGCAGATCGATGTGCGGTCAAAGCCGCTGTTGGTGATCATGAACAGCAGCGGCTGGCTACGGCCTTTCTTCCCGGCCCGCATAATGTTGATGACGGTCGGATCGCGGTGCTCGTGGATCTCGTCGATCAGCGCACAGTGCGGGCGCGGTCCGCTCTGGCCGCTGCTGTCGCTCGCAATCGGCCGGAACCAACCGCCCTTGGCGTAATAGGCGAGGTTGTAGCAGCGCTCGCCGCGTCCCGACTTCACCAGCCGGTTCGATAGCTCGGGCGAGAGGTCGACCATCGCGACAGCATCGCGGAACAGGATCATCGCCTGATCGCGGCGCGTGGCGGCCGCATAGATCTCCGGCCGCATCTCGCCATCAGCGGTGAGCATGTACAGACCGACACCGGCCGCGAGCGGTGACTTGCCGCAACCCTTGCCCGCCTCGACGTACGCCTCACGGAAACGGCGCGAGCCGTCGCGACGCTTCCAGCCGAACAGCGAACCGACGATGAACTTCTGCCACGGCAGCAGCACGAACGGCTTGCCTTCGAAGTCACCACCGTTCAGACACAGCACGTCCGCGAAGTAGCTGATCGCGCGCATCGCCGCCGGAAGATCCCACGACAGGCCCCGGCCGGGACCGAACTTCAGGTCGTCGAGATGGCGCGCACACGCGGCGCGCACATGCGGACCCGCGATGATGATGCCCGCAATGACATCGGACGCGTACCGGGTGACGGGATCAGAAGTAGCTTTCTTTGCGGGTGGCCGGTTTGCCTTCATCGGGAAGTGCCGCCAGTCGTGCGCGTGCGGCCGGGCTCATGCCGAACTCGGAGGCGAACTTGATCGCCATGTGCATCGCGCGGTTAGCGACACCAATCAGCGGGTTCTGGATTGCGTTCCCGTTGCTGGTCTTGATCATGAGCGCAGAAGTCAGGGCGTCCTTTTTCTTCATGCGCTGGATGGCTTCCTCGGCCTGACGCCAGCGTGAGACACACTGGCAGTAGGCCGCGAGCGTGGTGCCGTCGATGGTCGTGAGCAGACCGATCGCTTCAAGCTCGGGCGTGATGCGCGCCCATTCCTCGAGTGCGTACGCGTCGAGATGCGCGGGCGGCTGCGGGACGCCGCGCCGCGGCTTCGGTTCGTTCTTCGGGAGAGGACGCTTTTCCCTGTTTCCCTCAATGATCCGCAGGGCGGTAGGCTTACGCGGTTGCGGCATGGTGTTCACTTGCTGTTTCGAGAAGACCCCGCACGTGCAGCGCAATCGCGCGCATGAACAGCGGCGGGACGCAGTTGCCGATCGCCGCCCAGCGTTCCTGAAAATTGCCGCGCAGCACGAACGGATCGGGAAACGAGCCGATGCGCTTCGCTTCCGCGATGGTGATGCGCCGGTGCTCGGTCGGATGGCACGCTTCGCACGCACCGCCAGCGCCACCGTTGCGCAGGATCGTCGGGCTCGGCCGGGCGGGATCGAGCCGGTACAGACCGTAAAGCTGCTTGTTCGGGTGGTACTCGTCGCCGTACTCGCCGGGCTTCATGCGCCACAGCAGCCGCCACACGAGACGCGTCTGTGCGAACGCGGCCGCCTCGATCTCGTCGGGCGTATTGGCGACACCGTGCCACGCTTCGGCGACGCACGGCGGCCAGCACTGCGGTTCAGGATGGGACGGCAGCACGCCGCACGCGGCGAGATCGTTCCTGATGCCGATGAAGATCATGCGCGGGCGCATCTGCGGCACGCCGTAATAGCCGGCCGTCAGCACGCGCGCGCAGACCGTGTAGCCGCAGCCCTTTAGCTCGTTGAGGATGTCGGCGAAGATCAGCCGCATCTTGCCGACCACCATCCCGCGCACGTTCTCCATCACGAACGCCTTCGGCGCGAACGTACGCAGCAGGCGCACGTACTCGATGAATAGCTGGTTGCGGCCGTCCTGAAACTTGCGCGCGCCTGCGAGCGAAAAGCCCTGGCACGGCGGCGAACCGTCGAAGACATCAAGCTCGCCCGGTTCGAGCCGCGC
This sequence comes from Paraburkholderia phymatum STM815, assembly GCF_000020045.1. Classification (GTDB taxonomy): domain Bacteria; phylum Pseudomonadota; class Gammaproteobacteria; order Burkholderiales; family Burkholderiaceae; genus Paraburkholderia; species Paraburkholderia phymatum. The sequence continues at coordinate 332,895 of NC_010623.1, forward strand.
CATGCGCAGCGCGTCCGCGTCGGACAGATCCGCGATATCGCCCAGATGCAGCGGGACGTGCGGGAAGTTCGCGACGAACGACGCGGCCTGTTTCTCGTTCCATTCGACGGCGAGCCTTTCGTCGAAGCCCGCCATCGAATAGCCGAGCGATGACCCGCCGCAGCCCGCGAACGTCGAGACAACCGTCGGCGCGTCCGGCGCGCGCGGAGCCAGATGCGACTCCCACGCAACGGCGAGCCGGTCGTGATAGGCCATGATCGTTACCTCGGGAATTCATGCCCGCACGCAGGGCACTTGATGAACTTGACGCCATCGGCCGCGTGCTCGTCATACTCGACACCGAGCGCGGGGAGGTCGGTGACGACCATCGCGTCGATCTCGCCCGCAGTGAAGCCGGTAAGCGTGAGGTCGAACGCATCGCGCAGTTCCGCGAGTTCCGCGCCCAGCATCTCGCGATCCCATGTCGCCGTCTCAGCGAGACGGTTATCCGCAATCACGTACGCGCGGATCTTCGGCTCGCTCCAGCCGCGCGCGACCATCACGGGCGCTTCATCGAGTCCGAGCCGCAGACCGGCGAGCACGCGACCGTGACCGGCGATGATCATGCCGTCCTCGCTGACCAGGACCGGCTGCGTCCATCCCCATTCGCGCATGCTCGCCGCGATCTGGTTGATCTGCGCGTCCGAATGCAGCCGCGCATTGCGCGCGTACGGAACGAGCGACACAAGCGGACGGCGTTCGATACTCAGCGCGGGCCACGGGGCGGGTGTGGACGATTCTGGTGCGTCCGGCGAGCCGTTTGCGCCCGCAACGTTCTCCGGTTCGGCGCGTGGCGCGCGAGCCGGTCGTGTCTTGCCGGTCATCTGACCCCCTAAGTCGTGAAAAGCGGTCAATGGAAAAAACCAGATCGCGGGGTGCTGGCGGAAAACGCTTCCGAGTTTTTTCCCGCCCTTGCCGACCGCCGCCTGGATAGAATTGCGCAGCCTCCGTTTCGCTATAAAATAGAAACAGCACAATGTGACCTATTCGCCATGATCAACAGCCCGGCTGGCCCAGTTGCGATTCCTGCAATCATCGTTAGCGGTTCACCGATCGAAGTGGATCGATATCTAGTCGTCACTCTTTGGACGGGCGAGGAACCAAGACCTTCCGTTCGCACCGTGACCGAGTGGGTAAACATCCTTCATGAACGCGGCGATGACTTCGCGTCTCATGCGTCTGCCTGTCACTACTGGCTGTTCGAACAAATGGCGAACAAGGCGGGCAAACCATTGACCCGTCCTTATCCTCCGACGTAATCGGGCATCCGAGCGTCATCCCGTGTTCAGCACGACGTTCATCGTGCCGTTGTAGTAGCTCTTGCCAAGCGTGCCTGTCATGCTGCCCGTCGCACCCGCCGGTGCGTTCGTACGCACAGCAGAGAACGCGGCCTGTGCCTCCCCCTTGCCGGGCTGGTTGTACAGATCCGTGATCTGGCCTGCGAGCGTGTAGCTGGCGGGCGGGGTCCAGGCGTTCGCGACGTTGGGCGAATAGCTCGAACCCGTCACCGCGACCAGCAGCTGCGCACCCGCGCGCGGGCGCGTGACAGTGGCGAACGTGGTCGTGGCGCTGTTCGCTTTCGCGTTGGTCGGCGTGACACCACTGAACGGATCGGACGTGACCACGCCTGTCATGTTCAGGATGCACAGGCTGAACGTATTGACGCCTGTTCCACCGAACGAATAGGACGCGGGCTCCGATGCTGTTGCGACCTTGTACAGCGCACCGATGAATCCGTAATTGTTGTTCCCCGAATACTGGTACGTGCGATGCGTGGTCCAGCCGCTGCACGCAAGCGTCGGCGTGATCGTCAGTTCATCCGCGACGTAGAACGCATACAGGAAGTTGCCCGCGCTGATATTCGTGGGCGCTGGCACGTTCGCGTATGCGTTGCCCTGATTCACGACAGGAGCGGTCCCGTAAGCGCTCGATGTCGAGACGATGGCGAACCCGGCGGCCGCCGCACGCCGTCGCCAGATTGACGGGATCACGTGAGATCTCCCATCACGAGCCATACGTTCGCCGCGATCTGCCAGAGCGTGGCGGCCGAATACTGCGCGCGCAGCGCTAGCGTGCTCGACATGCGCAGCGTGACGCCTGAGCCTGCGACGAGCGTGGTCTGACCCACGCCAAGCTGCGCGATGGTGACGAGCGCGCCGACTGCGAACGCGACCGCGCTGTTCGGCGGCACCGTGACCGTATTCGCGGCCGCATTGGTCATCGTGACGCCACCTTCGTACTTGGGTGCGGGCGCATCGGTGAGCACGAGCGTATAGGCCGTGACAGTCTGCGCATTAACCGGCAGCGGGACCGCGCCCGCGCCTGTATCGCCTTTCGGACCTTGCGCACCTGTTGCGCCAGCCGCACCCTGCGGACCGGGATCGCCCTGAATGCCTCGCGGTCCTGCATCACCTGTGTCGCCTTTCGGTCCCGCTGGTCCGGCCGGTCCCATAGGGCCGTCCGCGCCAGTGTCCCCTTTGACACCCTGCGCCCCGGTATCACCTTGCGGACCTGCTGGACCAGCATCGCCTGTAGCCCCGGCGGGGCCTTGCGGACCCTGCGGACCTTCTGGTCCCGGATCGCCCTGTACACCCTGTGATCCGGCGGGACCAGCGGGGCCCTGTTCGCCTTGCTCGCCAGCCGGTCCCGGAGGACCGGGCGGGCCAGCCGTACTGCCGAGGTCGGTTACGTCGACAACGATGCGCAAGCCTTCGACGACCACGACATCGATCTGGTCGGGCGTGCTCATGGCCGCATCGCCTCAAGCTGTGTCACGCGTGCCGATAGCTGCTGCACGGCGCGCAACGCATCGAACAGCAGCGCGTCGCGGTCATACGCCAGAGGCGAAGGGGTATAGGGTTGCGGTTCCGGGTCGCCGTAGTACGGTTCGGGCGTATCAGGCGTCGGCGGTTTATACGCCCAACGCGGCGTGATGGTCTGTAGCTGCTGCGCAATGATGCCCATGTCGACATGCCGCCCGGCAATGTCGTAACTGCAAAAGTCTATCTGTTCAATGAGGGTAAGCGAGTCGGGCGTAACTTCCTCGACGTTGGCTTTAAGCGCGGAGTCCGAGGCGTTGCTGTGCAGATACGCTATAAATGTGCCGTCGACATAGAAGTTGAGGTTGCCTGCGCCGCCATCCCAACCGATTTTGTACGTGTTGCCCGTGGTGCGCGTCATGCAGATATTGTTAATGCCTGCACTTAACCAGCCGCCTACCCATTGCGAGCCGTTAACGTCGCCATTGGTTTGCAGGAAAGCACTCGACGCGTAGACGTTACCGCGTGCGGTTACGTGCCCGTCATCCCAGATCGTAAAGTTAACGGCGCTGTTGGCCGAATTGACAACTTCAATATTGCCGTTGGCCCCGTTGGATCGAAGGAACGGCGCGTAGCCGTTCGCGTTTAGCATGAGCCTGCCGCTATAGCTGCCGGACTGTGCGCTTAACCAGAGGTCGGTTCCGTTGTTGATATTGACCGTGTTGCGAAACGAGACAGAGCCAGAGTCGTTAATAGCCATATTCCACGCGTTGAGCGTGGCGTTTGCAAACCCTATCGACGTACCATCGTAGAGCATGCTGGGGCCAGCCCCGCCTTTCTGAAAATAGATACGGGGCAGGTTTGAACCCTGCGCATTGAGCAATAGAGACGCGTCACCCGACGCCGGCGCAATCCGCAATTGCCCCGTCATCGTGTCGCCGGACTTCTGCACGAAGGTCGAAGTATCGGCGGCTGGACCAACCGGGCCTTGCGGACCTTGCGCACCCGTGTCGCCTTTCGGACCCTGCTCGCCGGTCGCGCCGGTGTCGCCCTTGACACCCTGCGGGCCAGTCTGCCCGACCGGACCAGCGGGTCCCTGTGAACCCGTTGCACCCTGCGGACCCTGCGCGCCTGTGTCTCCCTCCGGACCCTGATCGCCAGCCGGACCCGTGTCGCCTTCGGGACCCATCGGACCCACGGGACCGGGATCGCCTTTCGCTCCTTGCGGACCCGTGAGACCCATCGCACCGGCCGGACCCTGCGAGCCCGTCGCACCGGCCGGACCTTGCGGACCTGCATCGCCTTTCGGACCCTGATCGCCCTTGAGACCCTGTGCGCCTTGCGGACCGGCCACGCCGGGATCGCCCCTGGGTCCGGCCGGCCCCGTCGCACCCTGCGGACCCGTTGTGCCAGCAGGACCGGCGACACCCTGCGGACCCGCGTCGCCTTGCGGGCCTGCAGGACCTCTCGCGCCGGCGGGGCCGGTCGCGCCATCCTTGCCATCGTTGCCAGCAATGCCCTGGACACCTTGCGGACCGGCCGGACCCTGCGGACCTATCGGGCCGGGCGGCCCTGAACGGTTGGACTGCTCGATGATCTCGATCAGGATGGCATTCGCCGCTTCCACGTCAGTGATGTCGACTTCCTCGGGCTCGATATCGACGGTAACGGCGACCGTCATGCGTTCGGCGTCGATCGCCACGACATCGATGATCTCGACGGTCGGCGTGCTCATGCTGACGCCTTCACGCTGACGAGAGTGGGCGCGGAGTCGGTCACGTCGATCGTGACCGTGACATCACCCGCGAGCAGTGTCGTGATATCCGTGTTCGGCCATTCCAGTTGCAGATCCCACGCACATTTTGTCGCGGTTAGCTTCGCGCACTCGTCGGCGCTCAGCGTGCCGAGGATCACGTTCGGCAGCGTGATCGCACAGTCGATCGTCGCGAGCAGCTTGCCCGCCGGCTTGTCGCGGATCTGCGAGCGCGCGATTACGTCCGTCAGGTCCACGGGCTGCGTTTTGTCCGTGTCGGACCACAGCGTGAACTGCCAGCGGTACGTGTCGCCCCGATAGATGTCGAGCGGATAGTTACCGGGTTTCATGGTGCAGACCTCGATTCCAGGGGTGTTTCGGGTCAACCGGATTGCCGTCCTCGTCACAGCCGGGCATCAGGCCGCGCTTCTCGGCGGTCTGCTTGACGCTGTCGTGATGGAGCTTGCAGAGGGACTGGAGATTGGACGGATCGAAGAACAGCCGCGTATCGCCGCGGTGCGGGTGCCTGTGATCGACGATGGTCGCGCGCGTGTCGAAGCCGAGCGCGAGGCACATCACGCAGCAGGGGTGCGCGTGAAGATGGGAGGCACGCAACTTCCGCCAGCGCACCGTCTCGTAGAGGTGTGCCCAGCGTCCCATCACGGTCTCCAGAATGACGAAAGCCCGCGACGGAACAGGGTCCGTGCGGGCTTCCGGTACTGCTTGCTTCTCTCGCTTGCGTAGTTCGCCAAGTATTAGGAGCGAAATTTATGCCCTTTTTGTCCCAAACACAAGCGGTCAGGCCGGCTCCATCACCGTGTATCGCACGACTCCCTGCTCGACAAACATGTCTTCGAGATGGTGTAGCGCCGACAGTTCGACCTCGTCGCACTCGTCATCGAGCCATCGCGCGGCGCGACCGAGCGACGACTTGCTGACGCGCGTACGGCCCTCGATATCGCGCAGGCTGAATCCGCCCTGATATTCGCGCGGCAGGTAGCGCCGCCACACGAGATCCGTGATCGCCTCGCGATGAGTGACGGGCGAGCCGGACGCCAGCAGATGATCCGCCACGCCATAGACCCCGGCGCACTTGTCGATGTCTCGTGCGAAGCGGGCCATCAGCACGTACGACTCATGCTCGGGCAACCGGCGGCGTACGGCTTCCGTGATCATGACCGCCTGCGCGTGGACCTCGCTCTGGCTCAGGCCACCGAAGTCGACCAGTCTCGACGGGCGGCCGATCAGCCGTTCGAGCCAGTCCATCTGCTGGCGGTTCATCATCTCCGCCGACTCCATGATCGTACGCAGCACGTTACGCATCGACGTGGCCGGGACCGACCGCGTCGCGCGTATCGCATAGCTGACGTGAAGCGCGACGATCGTGTCCGCGAAGATGGCGAGCATGGCTAGCTCTCGCTCGCGCGCTGCGCTTCGAACTGCTCGATCCATGCGAGCGCTGCGGCATGCGCGCGTCGCCATGCCTTGGTCGGATGCGTGTCGGTATCGACGCCCGCGCGATACGCGCGGCCGATGCGCGTGCGCAGCTGCGCGGGCAGCTTGTACCAGTGCGCTTTGCATCCCCACTGCGCGAGCGGAATCAGCCGGCCGCAGCCGGGCCACAGGCATTCGTGCTGCACGATGCCTCCTTGGTTTCGGGGTGGCGCAATGCCGGGTTCTCGCGCGGGATCGCGATCAGCGCGGCACGCGCGATACGCGCGATGTCGTTCATCGTCAGCGCGCTCGGACTGGTCTCGGCCATCGCGACGATGGTGCGCAGCGCTTCGCGCATGCGGTCGTTGTCATGCGCCAGATGCTGGCGCATCGCGAGCGATTCGGTTGTTTTCCGGTTCATGGCTTTTTCAGGCGATAACTTCGAACGGATCAAAGTCGGGTTCAAGGGCAAGCGCAAGCTGTTGCTCCTGCAACGATTCGATCACGACCTCGGCGCGCGGATTCACGCGGTCGATACCGTGAAAGACAAACTTCTGCCGGACCTGCCGGTCATTGCGATACACGCCGTGATATACGAGTTCGCGCCGCTCGATGCCCTTGACCGTCACGGTGCGAAAACGGTCCTGCATGACATCGAGGATCACGCTCTCGTCAAGATCAGGCCGCTCGGTCGCATAGAAGATTTTCAGGATCACGCGCACGGGTCCCGTCATGCGCACGCGTGCCGATGGCGGGATCTGTTTCAGCGCGTCGCGCTCGAAGTTGCGCGCCTTGTCGCTCTTGATCGACATCGGACGGGTCTTGAGCGTGCCATCGGTCTTGCTGCGAACCTTGCGCGCGACGATCTCACGCGAGTTCGCTTTTGATGCGGGCTCGCCCCTGAGCGTGAACGCGACGCGCATGATCAGCGATCCGTTGAGGGTTCGACAGCCGCCCACATCACGAGCGGACGATTGATGTCGTGGCAGTGGCCGGGATCGCTGATGCGATGATCGTGCGCGGGGTCGAGCAGTACCGGCGCCAGACGCAGCGCCATGCTGACCAGTTCCTCGCTGGTCAGCGCGCATGCGTAGAAGCCGATGTTGGCCGGGATCGCGGGCAATGCCGCGATCTCGCACAGGTACGAGAACAGACCGACCTTGCGCAGTTGCCGCTTGTGGCCCATCGATGCGAACACGCTGCATGCATCGGCCGGTACGTCCTTCGCGATCAGCGCGAGCATGTGGCGAAAGATCTGCCCGTGCGTGTCATGCGAGAAGTGCGACGGCCTGAGCGTCGCGATGTGACGAAGCGAACCGTTGTCCTGCATGAGCGCCGATAGCACGAGCCTTTCGGCACGTGTGCGGAGATCGTTTTCGAAGTTCATGGCCGTTACTCCTGTTCGGGTGATGTCGTTGCATCTGCAACCAAGCTTTCTTCGTCATCGCATCCGGGTTCGCGCTCGCGGTGAATCGCGCCGTGGGTGGCATCCCAGCTTTTGATCGCGTCGAGCGCGACCTGTAGCCGGCTTCCCGGTAGCACGTGACCGCGGGCCGCTTCGTCGAAAATGCGGCGCGCCCATGCGATACCCGGCTCGCGCATGCCGATGCGCTTCGCGATCTCGGCCAACTGCGCGCGCGCTTCATGCGATGGCGTGCAGCCGACCTCGTCGGTCAGCAGACGGTTCGGCATGTGCATCGCAGGCTGCGGCTGGCAAAGCTCAAGGAAACGCGGCAGCGTCGGCGGGCTTTTTTCGTGGAACAGCGCGGCTACGCCCCGTTTCAGCCCTTCGTCGGTGATGCCCGCGAGACCTTCTCGCCACGTCGCCTTGACCTCGGCGATTTCGCAATCGCGCCACATGTCGTGGAAGCGCGAACCGTAGATCGACTCCATGCGCGCGAACAGACGTTCAAGCCAATGCTCAGGAATGGCGCGGGTCATGGCCGATCTCCGTTGCGGTTACGTCGATGACATCGCCCGCATCGACCTCGCGCGCTCTGCGCGCACGACCCGTTAGCTCGTCACCTGCGCGCTTGCGATCTTTCGCGCGTTCGTCGAACCCGCTCGACGCGTGACCGTACGCGCGGCCGTGCCCGTTCGAGCGTTGCGGCTCGCGCTGCCAGCGTTCGAGGATCGTGCACACGTAAGCCACGGGGATCGATTCGTCGGGATGCACGCGATGCGCTTCCTCGCAAGCGTCGTTGACAGCTTCGGGCGTTACGCCTTGTTCGGCCAGGGCGATGATCCGTGGATTCGACGGCTGCGCACCGCTGATGTGCGCCTTGCGCATCGCAAGCGTGATCGTCGCGGGACCGCTCGGTGTGGGTGGAGCGGGCGGCTGCTTCGCGCGCGCACGCGAGGCAGTACCACTCACCTGAGCAGTACCCTTGGTTTTAAGGTTTACTTCCTTTCCCTTCCTTTCCCTTCCCTTCCGCTTTGCCCGCGTGGGGCACGCGCGGGGCACGCGTGAATCACGCGTCGCAGATCGTTGCTGGATAAGGGGTTCCGGCGGGGCAGGTAGTTCAGATGCGGTCTCGCGGTTGTTGATGACCTGATGCTTGCAAAACGTCGGAATCCAGCCGTATTTTTCACCCGTATCTGACGCGTACTCGACAACGAAACCACGCGTGACTAACGCGTCAAGCACGCGTGAAAAATCAAGGTCATCCCACGGGAGAATATGCAGCTTCAGTTCGCGTTCGTCCCACTTGAAACGACCTTCACGGTCGCAGCAGGTGAACAGGCCGATATACGCGAGGCGAAGCGGCAGTCCGGTCTCGTGCTCCGCGTCGAACAGCGTACTGTGCTGGAAAAGCGCGGGCTTGACCGTGCGGATACGTGGCATGACCGTTCCCCGATCAGGCCGCTTCCGTTTCTCGATCACGCTCGCGTTCTTCGACCCTCGCGAAGATCCATGCGTCGATCTCCGATTCGAGCCACGCGACCCGATTGCAACCGAGCGAGACCGGGCGCGGGAACGTTCCATCGCTGATCCTGCGATAGACCGTGGTCGAACTCATGCCGGTGCGCCTGACGACTTCCGGCATGCGTAGCAGACGTTCTTTGCACTCCATTTGAGCCCCCGCGCTATCGATTGAATCGATTTACCGAGGGGAACCGTAGGCTTTAAATCGGTTATTCGCAATGCATCGATTTTTCGCAAAACGTTTTAAAAACCGTTTCCAAGTGCGTTAATGCAGCGATTTTAAAGTCGCAGTTAGTCGCCTGAAGTTTCACCTCGTCGCACAGAGTCGCACCCGCTCCGATTGCTGCAACTGCACTCAGGATTTCCCTACTCGGGAAAATCCTGATCAAATTTTGCGCCTGTAATCTTGCTGACGCATTGCAATAAATCAGACCTGAGACTTGCGTCGGATTTGCCTTGATTGGCTACGAAAACGCTACTAACTATTGAAATATTTCCGCCTTGTTCTATGCGACTTGGACGCATTCTCAGGTAAAACATACAGCATAAAGATGCGCTCCCACTACCATCTTTTGGACGCGGAATCCCGTCATGCTGCAATGCGCTATTACTCAATACGCATATCCGGCCCCGTTAAAAAGCGTTTGAAACGCATCAAAGTCGCAACTAGGATCGTCATTCATCGCCGCAGTTAAAGCGAGTCAAAAATTAAACGAGAGCGAGGGAATGATGCGCGACTCCGTTTTAATACCCGCATTCGGTATTTTCGTCCGACTGGCGATGTTTTATCGCTTCGACCGACGGACGCCCATGAGCCATCGTCACGTCCTGCGAACCATCCTCAAACCCTTGAGCCGTCAATGGCTCGCGCACCGCTACCGCTACGCGGAGCCGCGAGTGGCGATCTTGCGCCTGTACCACATGCGTTAAATGTGTAACGGGCTGTTACGACTGCTTGACGCGAAGACGACCGGCGTTCAACAGGCCGTCACCATCAGGAGCGATGCATGAACACGCAGCGAGACGCGTGGCTTGAGCTTCGTCGTAAAGGCATCGGCGGCAGTGATGCGGCGGCGGCGCTCGGCCAGTCGCGCCACAAAACGAGCTTCCAGCTTTATCAAGAAAAAACCGATGACACGTTCGATATTGTCGTGTCGTCCGAGCACGCGGAACGCATGCGCTTCGGCCAGCGCATGGAAGCGGTCATTGCCGACGAGTACGCCGAACGCTATGGCGTGAAGCTGCGCCGCCACAACCGGATCGCGCATCACCCGAGGTACGGCTTCATGCTCGCGAACTATGACCGAACGATCGACGGCCGGCGCGAAGGACTGGAAGCGAAAAACGTTGATGCGCTGTCGTATCGCTTCGGCGAATGGGGCGAGCCGGGAAGCGACATGATCCCGCCGGAATACATGCTGCAATGCGCCCACTACCTGTCCGTATCGGGCTATGACGTGTGGCATCTGGCGGCATGTATCGGCGGCAACCGCCTCGAGGTGTACCACGTCGAGCGCGACGCAGAGATGATCGAACTGATCGAGGAAGGCGAAGCCACGTTCTGGAAGCACATCGAACGCAAGGAAGCGCCGTCGCTCGATTACCAGCACGCGAGCGCGATCCCGCTGCTCAAGCGCATGTACAGCGGCACCAACGGCGCGACGATCAAGCTGCCTGCCGAAGCGGTCGCGCTGCACTTCTCGAAGCTGGACTTCGACGAGCAGGAAAAGCTCATGCACGCGGGGTCCGAAGCGGCGCGCGCGCGGTTGCTGCACATGATGGGCAATGCGTCGATCGGTTTGTTGCCGAACGGCGGCTCGTATCGCCGCAAGATCGTCGAGCGCAAGGGCTATGAGGTCGAGCCGGTCGAATACGTCGACTTCCGTTATTCGAAGAAGGGAGGACACGGCGATGAATGACGTGGTCGCACCCAACCCGTTCGGCAATGAACCGGCGGCAGCCGTTCCCGTCGCGGCGGGCGCGCTGATCGCGGCTGAACAGTCGAAGGCCATCGCCGAAGTTCAGGCCGCGCTGTATTTCGCGCGGACGCAGCCGCGTGATCCGCGCCGCGCGATGGATCGCATGCTGCAGGAATGCATGCGCCCTGGACTCGCGGAAGAAGCCACATACCAGTACTCGCGCGGTGGCAACGACATCAGCGGCCCGTCGATCCGTCTGGCCGAAATGCTGGCGAAGCGCTGGGGCAACATGGAAGCGGGCGTCAAGGAACTGTCGCGTCGCGACGGCGTGTCCGAATGTCTCGCCTATGCATGGGACTACGAGACCAACTATCGCGACGTACGCACCTTCACGGTACGCCACTGGCGCGATACCAAACAGGGCGGCTATGCGCTGAAGGACGAGCGCGATATCTACGAGATGATCGCGAACTACGGCGCGCGCCGCAAACGGGCGTGCATCCTCGCGCTGATCGACGGCGACGTGATCGAGGCGGCGGTGCGCCAGTGTGAAGCGACGCTTGCAACCAAGGTCGAAATCAATGACGAACTGATCACGCAGATGATCGAGCGCTTCGAGACGTTCGGTGTCACCAAGGAAATGATCGAGAAGCGCATCCAGCGCCATATGTCGGCGCTGACGCCCGCGCTCGCGGTCTCGCTCAAGCGAATCTACAACTCGTTGCGCGACGGCATGAGCGCGCCTGCCGAGTGGTTCGAGATGCCCGACGATCCGGCCGCCAACGTCGCGCAGCCCTCGGGCGGCACGCGCGCCGAAGCCGTGAAGTCGCGCATGAAGGCGAAGAAGGAAGCGAAGCTGAAAGCCGCGGCCGCGAAACAGGACGAGGCAAAACCGCAGTACACGTATGCCGATGTCGCGGACCGCCTGAAGAACGCGAAGTCCAGAGACGATCTCGATATCGCCGCCGACCTGATCAAGTCCGTGATCGGTGATGAAGCGCTGCGCACCGAACTCGGCGAACTGTATTCGACGCTCGCAGCCGACTTCGACAATGGAGACGCATCGTGACGCTCTACGCTACCCGTGAAGGGATCGAGACCGCTTTCGCATCCGCGTTCGATGAAGGCTCGGACGAGATGATCGACGATCTCCTCTACCAGTACTTTTCGAAACTGACCTGCGCGTCCTTCGAGGTGCCGGGCGTCAGCCAGTGTATCGACTCGTGGGCGCTGCTCGATTCGGTGCTGCGCATGATCGAGCCTACCGATGTCTTCGGCACGGGCGGCACGGCGATCCGATCGGACTCGGCGATTGGGGAACTGATCCACGGCCTGATCGGTCTCGGCGAATGCCTGGCTGAAACGCGCATGGCGAATCTGTTCGGTGTGTCGCGCGCGGTGATGGGCGTGGTCGCTGGCAGCATCCCCTCCGGTCTCGAACCGGCGGATACGTTCGAGGAACGCGCGCTGCGCTTTGCGCGGCTGCTCGCGCACGAAGCCCGTGAAGACGAGGTGCGGGTATGAAATCCATCGAACAGCGCTGGCATGATTTCTCCACGTTCGCGATCCCGCACGATGCACCGCCGGTCCAGTTCCACGAGATGCGCAAGGCGTTCTATGCCGGGTTCAAGTCGATGCTCGATGTCGATTGCGAACTCGCGGAACTGACCGACGAGGATGCGATCGTGCTGCTCGATAGCTACTACCACGAAGCGCACGGCTTTCTCAACGGCGGGCTCATTATCTCCATCGTGAGGGAGCGCTGATCATGCTGGACTTCATCAGACATCCGGTGCGCATCCTGCATCTGAACGTGCGAACTGAAGTGCATGGCGACGAAGAACGGACCGCCGTCGATATCAAGCTCGGGTTCGATCTACCGAACCGCGCGCTGGACAAGCTAAGTCCGTCGCTGCGCGCCTCGCTCTACGAGGTACTCGACGATCCCAACCTTCCGGTACTCGGGCCGGACGGCCAGCACCTGACGCACGTGAAAAACCCGCAGTTGGGTACGCTCAAATGGGCGGGCGAATACGCGCCTGTGGGTCTGCATTTCCATACGGGCAACGGCCGCAGCGCGAAGGGTGATCTGCTCTTTCCCGAAGCTACGTTCGGCAAGCTGGCGATTACCGCGAAGGAAGGCGGGACGTGTGCATGCGTGGCGCGTGCGCAGATCCTGCCGAACCCCGACGAAACCGCCAAGCTGGTCGGCCTGCTCAAGCACGAGATCCCGGCCACGCTCGATTCAGCGGGCGCGGTCGATACCGAAGTCGAAGGCGCGGACGATGAATGACCGGCCACGCATTCCGCGACAGCCGCTTGCGCCGAGCGCCAAGATCTTCGCAGCGATGTTTGTCGCGCTGTTCATCGCGCTCTTTGCGCTGCTGATGACGGGCGCGGTCGCGGGCATCGTGCGGATGGTGCGCTGGATCATGTCGACGCAATGCGGCGGCTAAACCACGAGGGCTAAACCACGAGGGCAAAACCACGAGGGCAAAACCATGAATACCGATGAAGGACTGACAGACGATGACGGCAACGTCGAAACGCGGATCTCGGTACTGGACCCGCGGGCGCTGGGCTTGTTGTTGGAGACGGTGCGCAAGATCGGCATGAACGTCGGGCTGCGTGTCGCCTATGCCGAAGTCATGAAGTACGCGCGCGAACGGATCGCGAGCAGCGATGAAGAACTGGCGCGGGCCGGCGAAGACACCAGCCAGGCATTTATCACGATGGGCGAGATCAGCGCGTGGCGCAAGCTAGCTGCGCTTTACGAGGACGCCCCCGCGCACTACACGGAACGCGCGGACAGTCACGCGGCGGGGCTGACGCGCGCGCTGATCAGGATCGGTCTGCTGCGGGCGCAGGACGCACCGGACGCACAGGCAGACCTGCAAAGGGAGTAGCGATGTCATCGAAGAACATCAAGCGGCGGGAAAAGTTCTCGCCGCCCGATATCGGCACGTTGCCCGCCGAAGCGATGGCGGTCGATGAATGGGTACCGGACTATGGGCGTCAGTGTGTCGCGTGCGGCCAGTCGCCGGTCGTGACGGGTGTACGAGAGGGCAAGATCGTTTATACGGGCTCGCTGTGTGGGGCCTGTACGTGGGGGGATGACGCATGCTCGGACCCGTCGAGGTGGTGATCGTGCTCGCGCACGAGCGCGCCGTGCGGTCCTGTTGCAGGGTCTGCGGCGAGCCGTTCAGCGATGCAAACGTGTACAGCGAAGCGGGCTGGATCGAGACACGGATCAGCGGTCTGTGCGAGGTCTGTTTCGATGCGCTCGCGGATCTTATTGCGAGGGAAGATGATGAACCCGAGTCCGGTGGCGAGTGAAGAACCGGCAGGACAGACCGAGTCGTATCTGTCGATTGAAGAATTCTGCGAGCGATACAGCGTGGCGAGGTCGCACTACTTCAGGATGCGCGACCGCGGCGAAGGACCGACCGAGGTACGCGTCGGGCGATCGGTCCGGATTTCTCTGACCGCCATCAACGAATGGGAGAAGGCGCATACCCGCCAGCGGCCGACACCGGAGACGGACGTGACGCCAGCGGCGAGAAAAAAGCCCGCCAGGTGAAGGACTTCCCGGAAGCGAGCGGGCGTTTTCTTCGTTCAGGAGAGACCGCCCGCGAAACAGGCCATAGTCGGCCACGACTGGACGGCCGCTTTGGAGACGCAGCAGCCGACACTGCAACGTTTGACGGCCATCCCGCTCCGCGCGCTGTACAATCGCGCTTCGAGTTCGGCGACGAACGATCGGGGCTCTAACGACGAAAAATGACGAAGAATACAGTGATGTCAGCCGACGACCTGTTCGCGGCGATGAAAAGCGATTTTGAAGGGAAGCGCCGCCGGAAGTTTGCCGCAGGGTTGCTCGTTGCCCTCATCGATTTCATGAAAGCACTGGATACTCCAAGTTTGAAATTGAAAGGGCTCGACGAGTTTTACGCCAAATTTCCTCGCCAAATTAAGACTGCTGCTGGCCTCGGTGCCAACACATTAATTGTAAGCAAGCCGGCAGGTGGCACCGTCAGCATCCGACCGTTTTACGGTGCAATCGAAAATTTCTTCCGCAATAAAGAGAAGCGCTATGACTTTCCAAGCGCGGCACCGCATGCGACGCAATCTTGGCCTGATTACGTTGATTGGATAGGTTCACTAGCAACGTTCGACCTTCCAACCTTGGATTCATTGCGAGACAAGGTCGTTAAGTATGTGTTGGAGAAGCTGCCGTCGCATGAAGTCGATAGCTCCGAAATCGCGAAAGATCCGCCTGTCTTTGAAATCTTTTTGCGAGACTTCAATTTCCGAGCCGTTGGTAGAGGTGAGCCTACCGGGTCTGGGTTCCAAGGGGCAGTGTTCGCCTACATCCGTGCGGATTCGCCACATTTGCAAGTTGAAGTGGATAAGACTCGAACGGGTTCGAAGCGAGTCCATCGCATAGGCGACATCGATGCGTGGGATGGCAGCCGCCTAGTCAAAACCTGTGAAGTGAAACACTTCAAAGTGATGACGGCGGACGCGATCGACTTTACGGCATTCGCGGGAGAGGCAGGCAAGCGGCGAGCCGGGGCCTACCTCGTCGCTGAAGACTTCGAAAGCGAGGAAACGCGAAGCGCCATCGAGGAACTCGGCGTAAAGACCATGACGCTTGAGGACCTGAAGCACCACGTCTCGGTGTGGGACCCACTGAAACAACAAATCGCGCTGCAGGCCTTCGAATACTTCATCACCCATCGGGAACAAAACTCATCACTAACGAGCCGCTTCCGGCAATTTTGCCTTGACAAGGGGTTTCGGTATGTCTGGAGTCGGCCCGTCGTCGACGACTACGGCAATCAGGTGAGCCTTTTGGTGCTCGATGAATCGTGGAAGGCCGACTAACGACTTGTTCACTGCAGAGCTCTGCCTGCCGCGACGAATTCCATGGAGAGCCGCGCAGCTGATCGATGGTTGTTGACGTCCAGACGTCAAAAAACTTAAAATCTGCCATCGCAATCACTATCCAAATTTTATGTCGCTGGCTCCAGGGGTAATCCGGGACTCAATCATCGAGTATCTCGCGATGGTCGGAAAGGATGCGTCAACAGAAGAGATCGTGGCCGCAGTAAAGCGCTCTGTCGGAGCGGCGCCGACATCATCCGTGCGATCTTATTTGAGTTTGAATACGCCGACGACGTTCGAGCGCGTTGGTAGAGGTCGTTACCGGCTAAGAAGCGCTTCGCTCCTCGACCACCACGCTACCCGTGAAACCAAAATATTGAAACTCGGACAGGCCACGCTACATCAGGGCGATTGCTTTGAATGGCTCGCAAGCCAGAAACCTTCTTCTGTTCATGCGGTCGTCACCGACCCCCCCTACGGCCTGGTTGAATACACCGCCAAGGAAACGGCAAAGCTGCGGGCAGGAAAAGGCGGAGTCTGGCGCATTCCGCCATCTTTTGACGGCCATCAGCGGGCACCATTGCCTCGCTTCACCGTTCTGACCGACACAGATCGGCAGGCGCTGCACGCGTTTTTCAAGCGCTTCGGCACTTTGATCGGTAGGGTCGCAGTGCCCGGCGCGAACGTCGTCATTGCCTCGAATCCGCTCCTGGCTCACATCGTGGCAGAAGCTATGGGCCTAGCTGGGTTGGAGTTACGTGGATATATCGCCCGCCAAGTAATGACGATGCGTGGTGGCGATCGTCCCAAGAATGCGCATGAAGAATTTGACGGCGTATCGGTTATGCCGCGTTCTCAGTGGGAGCCATGGGTAGTGCTTCGCAAGCCGCTTGAGGGCCGAGTGCAAGACAACCTTCGACGTTGGGGAACAGGTGGTTTCCGCCGCCCCTCGAAAGAGCGTCCCTTCGGTGATCTTATTAAGTCTCATCCGACGCCCGCGAGCGAAAAGAAAATTGCGCCACATCCTTCACTCAAACCCCAGGCATTCATGCGGCAGATTGTCCGCGCGGTCCTGCCCTTGGAAGAAGGGATCGTGTTAGATCCCTTCATGGGCGCCGGCTCGACCCTTGCTGCGGCCAATGCGGTCGGATATCAAAGTTGCGGTGTTGAACTGGACGAGGAATTTTTCGCTTTGGCTGCCAAGGCTGTGCCAAAGCTCGCGGCCATTCCCGTGAGGGATCTTGATGCCGAGTAGGGTTTAAGTCGCGTAACCAGGCCGCTTAGTCTGCGGTCTACGGCGCGACAAGAACGGACCTGACTGGCTACCTTCGAGAAGCGCGAATTACCGCTTCGGATCTGAGAGCAAGTCTGATAGACGGAGGCGCTCGTCCGACCGCAATGGGGTCGAACAGAGCCCTCCGCAGAGATCTGCGAAGGACCTCATTCTCTTATGCTGCTACCGGGTGATCAGCATCGGCCTGGCGCGGCACGTCGAGGAGCGCGACGGCTTCCGCTAGTTTCACATCGCGCGCCCGCATGTATCGCTGCGTCATGCGGCCATCTTTGTGTCCGAGCAACTTCTGCACGTGATACGGAGACGCGCCTTCGTTGATCATGCGCGTCGCTGTGTGATGACGTGTATCCATGAAACGGAAGTCGCGAATTTGCGCCTCGCGCTTGATCTTGTTCCAGTCGCGCACCTCGCGCAGACATTCGCCGATCTCGTTCGTGAAGATGAACTCGAACCTCGTCTGACGGCGCCACGCCTTTAGGATCGAAAGCGCTTCGACGTTCATCGGAATCACGCGCGTGCGCTTGACCTTCGATGTCCACGCCTCGATCCTGATGGTCTGCGCTTTCCAGTCAATCGCGGTCCAGCGGGCGCGCAGCAGTTCGGACCGGCGCATTCCGGTATTGAGCGCCAGCAGGATCGCGGGCTTGACGTGATCGACGAACGAGTGGAACTCGCCCGGTATCGTGGCGACCTTGCGGCTGTCGTGACGCGCCGCCGCTTCTTCACGGATGCGCGTCTCGCGCTCGTCGAGTACCACGCGCAGGCGCTGTTCTTCTTCGGCGGTCAGTTCGCGGCCGTGCTCGCTGTCTTCTTCGGGATCGATCTTGCAGCGCAGTTTCGCGCACGGATTGGCCGCGATGATTTCGTGCTCCACAGCGTACGAGAACAGGCCACCAATCGAGCCGAGTACGCGATTGATACCAGTCGCCTTGCACCCGTCCGCGAGGCGTTTCTCGATCCATTTTTTCATCGCGGGACGTGTGACTTCGTCGAGCCGTCTGTCCATGAGGTCGGGGAAATCGCGCCGGATATTTTTGATGTTCTGTTCGGGCGTCTCGCTTCGCGTGCTGCCGAGCCAAAAGGTCCGATAGTCGCCATCGAGGTAGTCGCCTACTGTCGGCATCCCGACGTTCTTCGCATCGGCGACGCGCCGCTCGTGCTTCGTGACGCGCACCGACGTGTCATCGACCTTGTGATCGGTGCGCGCGATGAACTTCGCCAGTGCTTTGCGGGCTTCTTCGACTGTCATCGACGCATCGCCAATCACGATCCGCTGCTGTCCGCCATCGGGTCGGGTCCAGCGGTACACAAACGAGAGCGAGCCCTTGACGCTCATGCGCACGCCAAAGCCGCGCTGCAGGTCATCGTAGATCTCGCGGACCTTCAAAGTGCCGCCCGCCGCGATCTTCGCCTTTCGCTCGGCTTCGAGTCGCCGGATCAGTTCGCGGTTGATACGTTCGTTCGCCATGATGTTTCGCCTTTTCAAAATTCGTTGGTCTCAGGATCGGTGACTAATCGGTGACTAGATCCGCCTGCGACTGCAGGCGACTAGCTGCGACTAACTGCGACTTAAGACCTTGATTTGATTGACGAAATGAAACTCTAGGCGATTAACTGCTACTATTCAACAGCCCCGCACAGGGGCAACGCCAGCAAACCGGAAGCAAAACGCGGATGCCAGCAAAAGAAAAAACCCGAATGGCGACTGCGTTGCAAACAGGTCCACGTGCACTTACGCACGCCAGTTAGCCTCATAAAACCTCACATACCCACTTCTCAACACGACACACTGCGCCCCCGTCTCCGACAGCAACCGCCGCGTAGCGGCTTCGATCCGCTCACGGTGCGTCGAAAACGCGCCCAGCATATCTTCGATGCGCGGTGAGGCCGCGCCAAAATGGTCTTCCAGCGCCTCGGCAGTGATCATGCATTCCACCCGTTCTCCATCGACCATAGCCGGAAACGCCAGAGTCAGCTCGCGCCCGGAATACTCCGGGACTTCTTTCGGGAAATTGATCTGCATGGGGAACACCTTGATGGAACGTCATCGCCGAGAACCGCGCCTGCCCCTGTTCACACCTCCGTTATGGATCGCAGCGCGGGCTGTCGACCGCAAACACACACCGTCATCGCACATGCCGTCGGTCGATCTCACCACTGTAGACGACTTCCGCCGCGCCGCAAGTTTTGTTTCGCCATACCTCAGCATACCGCCGCCATGCCCCAATATGCGGCACTGCAGCGAGAATTCGGGCCTAGAACTGCGTCGGCAGATGAGGATGATGCTCGTGTGGGCTTGCCTCGTCGGCGGGATGCTCGGGCGGCGTCCTGTCGGGCAGGTCGCGCGGCCAAAGCGTGAGCATCGTCACGCAGCCCGCAATGCCGATCGCAATCAGGATCACGCCCGTCCAGATCTCGCGATCCAGGTAATAGAGCGAACCATGGATCGACAATCCGATGCCCCCTAGCGCAATGAAGATCGCAAGCGTGGCGAGGACGACTCTCAACTCCATGCGCACCATGACGTTCTCCTCGAAATGGCGCTGACCGGGAACGCGACGAACGTGACCCGACTGACGGCACGCGGCGCGAACGCGTGCCTGTCTACGATCATTGCACTTCTGCGCCAGAAGGCAAGCGGAACACGCGCCGGGCGTGATCCTGTAAGATTGATCGGCATGAGTCGGCGCAGACCGGAGGTTTTTCCAACTGACGACGCTTTCAACGGGCATTCAGTACTGCATGGCGCAACGCCGCATGCACGGTCCCTGCGAGGCTGCATTCAGGCACAACATCGGAGACATGCAGTGACCCAACGTTCCGTCACGCCGTCCGTCATGGGCCGCGCCGACGCGCTCGCGCAGGCTCATGCGCGTTCGCGCGAATTCGGCTTGCGCGCATCGGAGGCGCCAGACTTTCATCCGTTGCAGCCGTTCGCCCTGCGCGATCTCGTCGAACTCAACCGCTCGTTGTATGCGCACGCGCTGCCCGTGATGGAAACGCTGCACGCGCAGATCGTCGATACGGAAAGCATGGTGCTGCTCACCGACAGCAACGGCGTGATTCTGCACAGTCTCGGCGACAGCGATTTCGTCGAGAAAGCGAGCCGCGTTGCACTCTGCGCAGGCGTGTCGTGGTCGGAGGCGCATCGCGGCACGAACGCCATCGGCACGGCGCTCGCCGAAGGCGAGCCGACCGTCGTGCACGGCGGCGAGCATTTTCTCGAGGCCAACCGCATCCTCACCTGCTCGTGCGCGCCGATCGCCGATCCGTATGGCCGCACGATCGGCGCGCTCGACGTGAGCGGCGACCCGCGAGGCTTCCACAAGCACACGCTGGCGCTGGTGCGCATGTCGGCACAGATCATCGAAAACCAGTTGTTCGCGAACCAGTTCGGCAATGCCGTGCGCGTGCGCTTTCATGCGCGCAGCGAGTTCATCGGCACGCTGTTCGAAGGGCTCGCCGCATTCGGCGCCAACGGCACGCTGCTCGCGGCCAACCGCAGCGCGCTGTTCCAGTTCGGCCGGCCGCTCGACGCACTGCTAGCACAGCCGTTCGAGGCGCTGTTCGGCACGGCGTTTCCGGCTGCGCTGCAGCAGGCATCGCGCGCACCGGGCGAATGCCTGACGCTGATGCTGCCAAGCGGCGTGCGCGTGCTGGCGCGTGCTGAATACGCGGCGCGCCCCGCGTTTTCCGCCGACGCACGCCCGCAGCACACAGCGGCGCCTGTGCCGCCGGCACCCGCGTCGTGCAAGCCGCGCGCCGCCGCCATCACCTTCGCGACGCTCGATACGGGCGACGCGCGCATGGCCGCCGTACTCGGCCGCGTCGAGAAAGTGCGTGGCCGCGATATTCCGCTGCTCGTACTCGGCAAGACGGGCACCGGCAAGGAATGGCTCGCGCGCGCGATGCACGAGGAATCGCCGCGACGCGATGCGCCGTTCGTCGCCGTCAATTGCGCGTCGTTGCCGGACACGCTCATCGAGGCGGAACTGTTCGGCTATGAAGACGGCGCGTTCACGGGCGCGCGCAAGCGCGGCAACGTCGGCAAGATCGTGCAGGCCGACGGCGGCACACTGTTCCTCGATGAAATCGGCGACATGCCGCTCGCGCAGCAGGTGCGTCTGATGCGCGTGCTGCAGGAGCGCTCCGTGGTGCCGCTCGGCGGCACGCGCGCGGTGCCCGTCGATGTCCGCGTCGTCTGCGCGACGCACCGCAACCTGCGCGCGATGATCGAAGCGGGCACCTTCCGCGAAGACCTCTACTACCGGATCAACGGGCTCGTCGTCACCCTCCCCGCGCTGGCCGAGCGCACCGATCTGCCCGTGCTCGTCGAACGGATTCTCGGGCGGCTGCGCTTGGTCGAGCCCGACAGCGACAGAATGCCAGCGCGCGTGTCTTTGGAGGTGCTCGACTGCTTCGCGCGCTGCCGCTGGCCCGGCAATCTGCGGCAACTGGCGAATGTGCTGCGCACGGCGGGCATCATGGCCGAAGGCGCCGCGGAAATCGGACTGGACCATCTGCCCGACGATTTCCTGCACGACTGCGAGCCGCCACGCGACACGCCGCTGCATGCGCTGCCCGCCACCGATCCTCCTCTTGCAGCGCGCCCGGCCAACATGGAAGAACTGCAGGCGACGTTGATCGAGCAGACGCTCGCGCGCAACAATGGCAATATTTCGGCGGCCGCGCGCGAACTGGGTCTCGCCCGGAACACGGTCTACCGCTACATGAGGATGCGCACCACGCACTGAACCGCCGCGCTGCGTTAAGCTTGCGTCCCGTCCCGTGTATCCGTTGTGTTGGCGCGATGTCCCGCGAAGAACAGTCCCGCAGCGAATCGCTGCAACCACCAAATGAAACTCCGCATGAGCAAGAAGAGCGGACCTACGCAGTACGCGTCGAGCCGCTCGGCCGCACGTTCGAGGCGCCCGGATCGCTCACGGTGCTCGAAGCGGCCGGGTTCGCGAATCTGCATCTGCCGCGCATGTGCCGCAACGGCACGTGCCGCACGTGCCTGTGCCGTCTCGAGTCGGGCAGCGTGCGCTATACGGTCGAATGGCCCGGCGTGAGCGCCGACGAAAAGGCGCAGGGCTATATCCTGCCCTGCGTGGCCGTCGCACAAAGCGATCTCGTGATCGACGTGCCCGACGCCGCCGAGGTCCCGTCCGCGCCGACGCCGCCCGTCAGGCGCTTCTAGCGTCTAGTTGATGGGCGCGAAGCGCTGCACGGTCTGGCCTTCGTGCTCGATCATCTCGAAGAATACCGACGACGGCCGCGTCCAGATCGTGCCGTTGTCGGCGCGGTAGACGATCATCGTGATGCTCGGATCCGACTCGAGCGTCGCCTCGCAGATGAACTCGTAAATACCGCCTTTGTAGTGTCGATAACGTACGGTCACAGTGATTCCTCGCAGGTGCCTGAACGGACGAAGCAGCGTGGGCCGCGCTGGCGCACGTCGCCGCATGCGTCAGTTCGCACCCTCTTTCATCTGCTTCAGATGCTTATAAACGGTTGCACGGCCCATGCCAAGCACGTTCGCGACATAGTTAGCCGAACTCTTGCCGCGAAACGCGCCCTCCGCATAGAGCGCTTCGACCAGTTCCCGCCGATGTTCGCGCGTGAGCCCGTTCAGGCCGATCTGCCGCTCGCGCAGCCAGCCGTGCAGGAACGTGTTGATGCGTTCCTGCCAGTCGTCGCGGAACAGCTCGTCCGGCTGCGCGACCACGCCCGCGCCCTTGATGAACAGATCGAGCGTCGAGCGCACGTCCTCGAACACCGCGATGTTGAAGTTGATGCACAGCATGCCCGCCGCCTGACCGTTGTCGTCGAACAGCACGTTGCTCACGCAGCGCATCCGGCGGCCGTCCCAGTTGAGCTTTTCGTACGGACCGATCACGCGCTCGCGCGCCGAATGCTCGGTTTCTTCGAGCGCGGAGTCGTCGCCGATCTCGCGCTTCGACAGATTGTTCGCGAGATACAGCACCGTCTGGTCGTGCAGGTCGTGGATCACGACTTCCGCGTACGGGAAAAACAGCGCGGCGATGCCGTCCGCGATGGGTGCGTAGCGGGTCAGCAGCAGATCCTTGACGGGAGAGGGCTTTTTCTTGCGCATCGGCGGAGAGTGACGGGCTTCGCGGTGTCTACGTGATGCCCTGCGCGCCCGTCCTACCCGGCGCACAGCGGCGGCTGATCGACATTGTAGCTATTGCGCCTCGTCTCTACGATTGCTCAGGTGGCGATACAGCTCGCTCGCAATCGCGACGTCTTCGAGACCGAGACCGATCGAACGGAAGAACGCGTGCCGCCCGTACGCGGGCTTTGCGCACGTGCCCGCCAGCAGCGACGGGAGATCGCCCTGCACATCTTCCGGCGACCAGCCTTGCTGCGCGGCGAGCTTCATTTCACCGGCGCTCGCTGGCGTCGTCGCTCGATAGTCGCAGTACACGTCCATTTCCGGCAGCCACGCCGGATCGATTTCGTGCGCGTTGGCGGCATTCGTGCTGATCGACGTAACGAGCGCGGGCTTCGTCAACGCGTCGCGCGGCAGCACGGGCGTGCCCGACGACGTGCACAACATCACGACGTCCGCGTCCTTCACACACGCAGCGAGACTTGCGCTGGCCTCGGCGCGCGGTTCGGCGGCCTGTACGGCCGCGCGCTTCTCATGGTTGGAGGCGAGATCGGGCGAATACACGCGGATCGACTCCCATGCACGCAGCGGCGCGACGTGCCGCAAATGCGCCAGTCCGACAGCGCCCGCGCCAACCACGGCCAGCCGCGCCGCATCGGCGCGCGCGAGCTGATCGACAGCAAGCGCCGTGGTGCCCGCCGTGCGTTCGGTGGTGAGCAGGCCAGCGTCGCACCACATCAGCGGTTGCCCCGTTTCCATCGACATCAGCGCCGTCCACGCGGTGATGATCGGACGGCCGCCCGTCACGATGTACGGCGACAGCTTCGCGCCGAACACCTTCGCATCGGCAAGCGCGCCAAGATAGGTGATGAAATCGCCGGCGCCGTTCGGCAACAGCGTCAGCGTCTGCGGCGGCTGCACGGCCTCGGAGGACGCCAACGCGCGAAACATCGCTGTCAGTGCGCGGCGCACGTCGAGGGCGGGCAGCGTTTCGCGGACGGCCTGTTCGTCGACGGCGAGTGGCAAGGCGGTTTTCATCGGATTCGTCTCCAGAGGCGGCGCATCGCGCGGCCATTGCTATTCCGGTTCAATCGAAACATCGGTCGATGGATCGATCGCACCGTAGACACATAGTCTACTTGAGACTTTATGGATTTGGACAGAAAAGTCTCGCTTTGGACGCGGCTCAGCGAAATCAAGCGTCCCGCCAGAGCGGGCTCACGCGGCTCTCGCGCTCACCACACAAGGCAGAGGAAGCATCGGAGGGCATTTTTGATCACTGGACTATCGTATTCCCTATAGTCCACACTGGACTTTCCGTCTATATTTCACCTGCGCCGCCGCACACTGCGGGTGGCCCGATCATCAACGACAGGAAACGTCATGAACCTGAAGCTCTCCTTCGCTGCCGCCGTCCTCGCGATGACGGCGGGCGCCGCTTGCGCGCAATCGTCCGACACACTGCGCTTCGGTATCGAAGCCGCCTACCCTCCGTTCGAAAGCAAGAGCGCGTCGGGCCAGCTCGAAGGCTTCGATGTCGACGTCGGCAACGCCGTCTGCGCGAAGCTGAAAATGAAGTGCGTGTGGGTCGAGAATGCGTTCGACGGCCTGATCCCCGCGCTGCAGGCGCGCAAGTTCGACGTCATCAATTCGGCGATGAACATCACATCAAAGCGCAAGGAAAGCATCGCGTTCACGCCGCCTATCTATATCGTGCCCATCGTGATGATCGCAAAGCACGGTTCAGGCCTGAAGCCGGACGTGAAGAACCTGCAAGGCAAGCACGTCGGCGTGTTGCAAGGCTCGTCGCAGGAAGACTTCCTCAAGGCACACTGGGCGAATGCGGGCGTGCAGGTCGTGTCGTATCAGGACCAGGATCAGGTCTACGCGGATCTCGTCGCGGGACGGCTCGACGCCGCGGTGCAGGAAGCGCAGACGGCCAGCGACGGCTTCCTGAACAAGCCGGCGGGCGCCGGCTTCGAGATCGTCGGCGAGCCGCTGAAAGATCCGTCGACGCTCGGCGAAGGGACGGGCTTCGGTCTGCGCAAGGGGGACAAGGCGTTGCAGGCGAAGGTCGATGGCGCGCTTGCCGAACTCAAGAAAGACGGCACGCTGACGTCGCTCTCGCAGAAATACTTCAAGCGCGACATTATCGCGAAGTGATAGGCTGCCAGGCGGGCGCTGGCTTCTCCCCTATGGGCGAGCGCGTGGCGACACGCGCTCGTTGCGCTTCTGGCTGCTTTCTGGCTGCTTTCTGGCCGCCTCGCGAGCCATCTCAAGGACAACCTGACCGTTATGGATTTCGACGTCATCGTGCTGGGCGCAGGCATCGTCGGCGTATCGTCGGCGCTGCATCTGCAAGACCGCGGGCAACGCGTCGCGCTCGTCGACCGGCGCGCACCGGGCGAGGAAACGAGCTTCGGCAATGCGGGGCTGATCGAGCGTTCGTCGATCGTGCCGTACGGATTTCCGCGCAAGCTCGGCACGCTGCTGCGCTACGCGCGCAACCAGTCGACCGATCTGTACTGGGACTACAAGGCGCTGCCCGCGTACGCGACGTGGCTCGCGCGCTTCTGGTGGGAATCGTCGCCTCAGCGCCTCGCGGCGGCCGCGCGCGACATGATGCCGTTGATCGCCGCCTGCGTCGACGAGCACGACCGGCTCATCACGCGCGCAGGTCTCGACGCCCTCGTGCATGACGGCGGCTGGATCGAGGCGTTCCGCACGCGCGCGGCGTTCGAGCACGAAGCGAAGGCATCCGAAGACGCGGTGCGCGAACATGGCCTGCACGTGAGCGTGCTCGATACGGCCTCGCTGCGCGCGCGGGAGCCGAGCGTGGGCGACGGCATCTGCGGCGCGATTCACTGGAAGGATCCGAAAAGCGTGAAGAATCCGGGCGCGCTCGTCAAAGGCTACGCGCGTCTGTTCGAGGCGGAAGGCGGCACCTTCGTGACCGGCGAGGCGACGAGCCTGCGTCCGTCGGGCGATGCGTGGACGGTCCAGACGCAGCACGGCACGCTCAGTGCGAAACAGGTCGTGCTCGCGCTCGGGCCGTGGTCCGATACCGTGTTCGGGCCGCTCGGCTACAAGATTCCGCTGCGCGCGAAGCGCGGCTATCACATGCACTATCGACCCGCGCGGCACATGCTCTCCGTACCCATCGTCGATACCGAACGCGGCTATGTGGTCGCGCCGATGGATGGCAACCGGCTGCGCGTGACGACGGGTGTGGAGATCGCCGAGCGCGGCGCGCCGCCCACGGGCATTCAGCTCGAACGCGTCGAGCCGCTCGCGCGCGCGACGTTCGGGCTGGGCGAGCGCATCGACGAAAGGCCGTGGCTCGGCATGCGGCCCTGCACGCCGGACATGCGGCCCGTGATCGGCCCGGCGCCGCGTCATCGCGGGTTGTGGTTCGCGTTTGGGCACAACCATCATGGGCTCACCCTCGGGCCGGTGACCGGGCGGCTGCTGGCGGAGATGATGACGGGGCAAACGCCATTTACGGATCCGCGGGCGTATCGGGTGGAGCGGTTTGGCTGACGATGTGCCGGGGCGGCATGGCCCCGCTTAATCCGTCTCCCATTCCACCTTGAATGCCGCCGTCAACTCACTCAGACGCTTCGCCTCATCAACCAGCGATGCCGCCGTCGCCGCGTTTTCCTCGACGAGCGTTGAGCGAGGCTGCGCACTTCGCCCGCACGCGCCGCTTCCACGGCCGCGTTCAGCGCGAGGAGGTTGGTCTGAAACGCACTGCCTTCGATCGCCGTAATGATGTGCGTCATCGACGATGCACCGTCGGCAACCCTGTTCGCATGCTGCGCATTCTCGGCGTTCAGCTGCGCGGTCGACAGCTGCTCCATCGCGGCCGCAGTCTGTTCGAGCGACGCCGCCTGCTGTTCCGTGCGCTGCGAGAGATCGAGATTGCCCGCTGCAATCTGCTGCGTGGCAGCCGCGATCGAGCCGGAGCCCTTGCGCACCGTGGCGATCGTCGCGCCGAGCCTATCCTGCATCGTCGCGAGGCCGTGCAGCAGCGAGCCCATCTCGTCTTCGGAGCGGATCTCGACGCGCGTGCGCAACTCGCCCGACGCGGTGGCGTCGAACTGGCCGAGCGCATCGCGCATCGGCGACATGATCGCGCAGCGCAGCGCGCGCCAGCTGAAGAACGCAATACCCAGCCCGACGACAATGCTCGCGACACACGCCGCGAGCAGCGTCCTGAACCAGCCGACCACAGCTCATTCGGTGCGCGTTGTGAGACCGCGATAATGGCCAGGCGGGCTCGTGAGCCCGGCGCGTGCATGTAGAACATGCGTATCGACAACTCGCGTTCAGGCGGCTGGCCGATACACCGACGATCTCGCAACTGCGCGTGTGGTCGCCGTCGAACCGCAATCCGTGTCTGGCGCGGTTTCTGGAAATGGCGAACTGAAGGGAAGGAACGGGTGGACCGCGCGCCCGCACAATCGTGCGCAGGCGCGGGATGCAAGCTTTAAAGCGGCTTGCGAGTGTTAAAGATAGGCCGACTTGCGCGCGGCCGCGTTGGACTCACGCGCGATGCGTTCGCTGCGCTCGGCTAGCGCGCCGAACAGCAGACCGATGACGGCCCATGTGATCGCCTGCATGCCGAGCGCCGTCACGCGGAACTTCCACAGCACGACGGCCGGAAACGCTTCCGGCACTTCGTTGACCGTCGGCAGCGCGATCTGGATCGCGGCAATGATCGCGATGAACACGATGCCGCCAGTGATCGACGCGTTCCACACGCCGAGCCGCGGCATGAGATGCTTGCGGACTTTCATCGAGAACACGGCAACGACGAGCGACGTGACGATCATCAGAAAGAACAGCCCGGTGCGCGTGCCGATCGTATCGGGATCGCCGACGGAGGGCGGATTCGCCGGATACTTGATGGTCGGCACCAGCACGACGGCAACGTACGCGCCGAGCGCGAGCCACGCCGACAACGCGCGCGCGCTCAACTTGCCGACGCGTCCGTGCAGATACGCGAAGCTGAGCGCGAACAGGCCGCCAAACGCCATGCCGTACGCGACGACGCCGGTCAGCAGACCGAGGCCCGCCTGCGTGCCGCGGCTGACGAGTTCTTCGTCGTGATCGTGGCCGCCGGCATCGGCGTGATCGTGTTCGGCGTGCAACTTGTGTTCCAGTGAGATCGCCGTGTCCACCAGCGGCTCGCCTGCCACGCGCGCAAACGCGAAGGTGAGCAAGCCCGCGACGATGCCTGCGAGCATGCCTCGCATCAGCAATTTTCCAACCATGACGGTGACTCCCTTACGCGATCAGTGGCAAGGAAAGCCGAGCAGGTGGCGGCCGTCGTGCACGAACTCGTGCACGTACATGCCGGGAAACAGCGACGTCGCGCCTTGCTCGGCGCCGACGAAATAAAGTGCGAGCAGCATCAGCAGGCCGCCGAAGACAATCCACGGCAGCAGTTCGCGCAGTGGAATCGGGGTAATGGCGGGTTCATCGGTCTGACCGGCGTGGTGCAGAGCGGTGTCGTTCATGACGGACATCTCCTTGGGGGTGACGCGCCCCGATAGTCGATTGATAAGGGAAGTCGAAGCTTGGGTCTGGCTTCCGGCTTGTGTACCGCATGTTGGTGTACGCATGTACTGCCGATTACAGTGGCGCGACCGCGCCGGGCTTGCACCGGCTTCCGCGCTTCGAGTGGCGACTATTCTACGCGCTAAACTGCCACACGCTTTCGACTTTCTTCCCATTCTTCTGAGCATGAGCCGCCAATGCGCACACGCCTGCTGTTGATCAGCCACCCTGCGACGGCCGCGCAACGCAAGGGCGCCTTTCCCGACGACGACCCGCTCGATGCGCCCGCTGCCGACGAAGCCGCGGCGTTTCGCGCATCAAACGCGCCGCTGCTGGACGCAGATCTGGCGTTGAGCAGTCCGGCTGCGTGCGCGCGGGATACCGCAAAGGCCTTCGGACTCGCCGCGCATGCCCTGGCCGCGCTCGCCGACGCGGACTACGGACGCTGGCGCGGCCGCCGTCTGCTCGAGCTGTCAGACGAAGAACCCGACGCGCTGGCCGCATGGGCGCGCGATCCATCCGCCGCGCCGCACGGCGGCGAATCGTTCGATGCGTTGAGGTTTCGCGTCGGCGGCTGGCTCGATGCGCTCGAGCATCGGGGCAACACGGTTGCCGTCACGCACGCGAGCGTGATCCGCGCGGCGTTGATACACGTGCTGCAGGCGCCGCCCGCAGCGTTCGCGCGAATCGACGTGCCGCCGCTGGCCGTCGTCGAACTGCGGCGCAGCGAGCGCGGCTGGACGTGGCGGCCCACGCCTCACCGCCCGGCGTGACCCTCAGAACGCCGGACACGACAGCACCTGCTGCGGGTTAAGCGTCGTTCCGGGCATCCCGCTCGCGGCAGGTGAGCCTTGCGCTGGCGTTGCGATCAGACGCACGGCGTCCGCGCCGGCATTCGCCAATACGTACCGTTCGGGTCGGCCTTGCGGCTGCCAGTACGCACGATAGATACCGTCATCCGTCAGCACATGCAGCGTGCCGCGCACGATCTTGCCGCCCGCGATGAAATCGACGGGCTCGCCGTCGCGCAACGCAAAGCCGCTCGCAACCGGCACACCCGACGCGCCCGTCCCATCAGCGGCGCCCCCGCCCGCCAGCACGCCGCAAGACGCATCGCCCGTCGCGGCGACGGCCAGTTGCGCGACGGTCCATAACGCGAGTGGCGCAATGGTTCTTAATGTCATGAAGTGCCTCGTATCGTGTGCAATGGCAGGCGTGATGCGCGTTGCAAAGTGCATACCCAACGCGATGCGCGATCGAAACTGCATTGACGCAGCGTGAATTTTGACCACGTGGCAGCGCGCTTTTTGATGTGCGATAACAGTCGGATCTTCCCCAAGCGTTCACCGACAAGAGGCAACCGATGGCTACGCTCGAAGCGTTTCGTACCGTGCTCGACGATGCACGCACGCCCGAGATCATCCGCAATCACATCATCGATTCCCTGCAGTACGCGCTGCGCAACCACGGCCAGATTTTCACGTCGAAGGAAGTGGAATGGCTCGCGAAATGGGACGACGCACGGATTCCGCTCGCCGCCACACGCGAACTGCAAAAGCGCATGACGCAGACGGCAGAGTAAGCGTCCGCAGCACGCATGCTCTGTCGCTATCATCTCCGCCGACGTGCTGTGGGAATGCCGCCCCGCGAAAGTTTCTGCTACACAAGACCCTGTTTTTAGGGCATAATATGTGGAACGCAGCGTTCCGCCAGCAGCATCCGGCATCTGCTTAACCGCAACGCGTCAACGTCTTCCGCTTGTTTCGTCCTTACCGCGTTGCACTGATTGCGTTACGTCCCAGCCGTCCCTTCACCGCGCAAAAGCATGCAGCGGCGACCCGGCGGTCTTCGTCATTTCGGCCATGCGCTGCGCGCTTGAACCCGACCGGGTGACACTCGCTACGTTCGGTGCCCGCGCGGCACCAGCGTATTTTTCTCCATCCGTTCCGCGGTGATCGCGGCCGTGTTCGAGCCTGCGCATTCGGCTCGCGCCAAACTTTTTTTCATTGCGGTGCGCCCTACGGTGCTGCGCCGCCTGCCGCCCATTCGCCAATGCTGCGTAATGCACGAGCGTATCGGCGGCCCGCATGACAGGATTTTGCACATGACTCAAGGCGTCAAGACCTACAAGGGCTACGAGATTCATCCGCTGGTTTATCCGCGACGCACCGCGGCTGGCGTGACACATCGCAATTCGATCGACAGCGGCTACGACGCGTCGGTGCGCATCTGCCGCGTCGGGGCGAATCCCGCCGCCGACGGCCGCGTGTTCCGCTTTGCGTACTTTCGCCCCTTCGAAGGCGCGGGCAAGGCGCGCATGGCTTGCATCGAGCATGCATCGCAGGTGATCGACGGCCGGGTGGACGGGCAAAGCGTTTCCGATCTCTGATCGGGCGCGCCGCACCCGGCGCGTTGCTTTACCGTTGTTTCAAGATTCACGCATCCCGCAGCAGCGTTCGCGCTGCCGCGCAAGACATGCTGCGCGCCGCGCGCGGCACCCTTCCCTCATCGACCAGGAGTAGTACATGGCGAAAGAAGAACTCATCGAACTGGACGGCATCGTCGACGAAGTACTGCCCGACAGCCGCTACCGCGTGACGCTCGACAACGGCGTCGTCGTGGGCGCGTACGCATCGGGCCGCATGCGCAAGAATCACATCCGCATTCTCGCGGGCGACCGCGTCACGCTCGAATTGTCGGTCTACGACCTGACCAAAGGACGCATCAACTTCCGTCACAAGGACGAACGCAGCAGCGGCCCGCGCAGCGCGCCCGTGCGCCGCCGCTGACGCAGCGATATGCAGCAGTAGTAGCAGAAGGAAGCGTCTCGCGATCAATCGGGCGGGACGCAGAAATGAATCGACGCACAAGGCCGTCGATCATGCATCCGATGCGGCATGTGCAACGCATGCCGCGCGCCTCTCATCTCGTCATCCCCGAAAGACCGCCCCAGGATCGTCGCTCGCGCCAGACCGCATGCGCGTGACGACACGCTCTTCCAGCTCCGCGAGATGCTCGCGCATTGCCTTGAGTGCGTCGTTCAGATGGCCGGCGTCGAGTGCCTGGATCAGATGTGCATGTTCGTCGGCGGAGCAGGTCGTACCCTTCGAAGGATCGTAGAGCGCCTTGTACAACTCCGTCTTCGCGACCAGTTGCGCGACGAAGCCCTGCAACGCCGCGCCGCCCGCGATCTGCGTCAACAACACGTGAAAATGCCCGGCGAGCCGCACCTGTTCGTCGATGCGGGCGTCTTTCAGTGCCTTTTTCTCACTTGCGACATGTGCCTTCAGCGCACGCCTGTCCTGCGCCGTCAGCGCGCCGCATAGCGCAGCGACGATGCCCGCCTCGACGATCTGCCGCGCCCGATAGACCTGCCGCACATCCTCTTCCGAAGGCGACGGCACGAACGCGCCGCGATTCGCTTCGAGCACGAGCTTGCCTTCGAAGCCGAGCCGCGCGAGCACCTTGCGCAGCGCACCGCGCGTGCAGCCGAAAGCGGCCGCGAGATCGCGTTCGACGAGTTGCGCGCCGGGCCGCAGGCGCCCTTCGAGCAGTGCAGCCGTAATCGACGCGTAAATGCGGTCTTCGACGGTGTCGGAATGGGCGGCGGGCGGCGGTGTGAGCGGGCGTGTGGCCATGTTTTTGAAGAATGAGATTCACGCGAGCGGCCATATTGTTGCGACGCTTGCGTCCGGCTGCATGGTGCGCCATTGCAGGCAAATCAAATAAGTAAAATAGCAGATCAAGCGAAAATGGTTAACCATTTTCCGTTAATATGGTTAACCATTTTCACTAGCAAGGTATTGCCGTGAACCGGACTTCCCGCGTCGACACGCCGATCTTTCCGCGCGCAGCGAGATCCGCTGCCCTTTCGTGGCATGACGGGCTGTGGCTCGCAGTGATCGTCGCAATCGGCATCAACCTGCGGCCGTTGCTCACGTCCGTCAGCCCTCTGCTGGCGACGATCCGCGCGGCAACGGACCTCAGCTTTTCAGGCGCCTCGCTGCTGACGAGCCTGCCTGTCGTCGCAATGGGCTTCGGCGCATTGGGTGCGGGATTGCTGACGCGTGTGGTCGGCGAAGCGCGAGGCGTCGCGCTGGGATTGCTCGCGATCGCAGCCGCGTGCGCCGCGCGTTTCGCCGCGTCGAGCGGCGCGGCGCTGCTGATGACGGCGCTCCTTGCGGGCATCGGCGTCGCCGTCATTCAGGCGCTGCTGCCCGGCGTGATGAAGCAGCGTTTCCACTCGCGCGTACCGCTTGCGATGGGTTTGTTCTCAGCATCGATCATGGGCGGCGGCGGACTCGGCGCGAGCGTCAGCCCCTGTGTCGCGAAAGCGTTCGATTCGTGGCGCGCAGGGCTGGCGATATGGGCCATTCCCGCCATGCTCGCCGGCGTGTGCTGGCTCGTCTTGCAGCGCTCCATGTTGGCTGACCAACGGGTAGCCTCGCCCGCTGCGGCGCATGCCCGTCACACTTCGCATGTCGCCATGTGGCGCAAGCGCCGCGCGTGGACGCTGGGCCTGTACTTCGGGCTCGTCAACGGCGGCTACACCACGCTCGTCGCGTGGCTGCCCGCGTACTATCAGCAGCGCGGCGCAAGCGTCGCGCACAGCGGCTCGCTGCTCGCGGCGATGACGGTCTTCCAGGCAGCGTCGGCAATGCTCCTTCCGCTCGCGGCAGCATTGTTCCGCGACCGCCGGCCGTGGCTCGTGGCGGGGCTGTCGGCGCAACTGACGGGTGTCGTCGGCTTGCTCGCCTGGCCCGATGCCGCGCCGCTCGCGTGGGTCGCGATTACCGGCGCGGGACTCGGCGGCACGTTCTCGCTGACCCTCGTCACCTCGCTCGATCATGCCGACGATCATCGCGTCGCCGGGAGACTCGTCGCGTTCGTGCAGGGCGTCGGTTTCATCGTGGCGGCGATCTCTCCCATCGTCGCGGGACGTTTGCGCGACCTCACAGGTAGCTTCACGGCCGCGTGGACCATGCTCGCCGTATGTATCGCCGCGATGATCGCGCTGACCTTCGCGTTTTCTCCTCGCAGCTACGCGCGCTGGCTCGGCGCACGCTGAAGTTCGCCGCGCGGCGTGCGCAAGTTCCGCGGGCACTGCGCCTCGACTCGCGCCAACCCGGTGCAACGAGGTCGACCGCGCACTTCCGCGGTGCAGAACGCGCGCGATCGATAGAAAGCCCGAACGCCGCGCAATCGGCGTCAAGCGGATTTGCCATTCAATGGCATGCAAGTTGCAGAGTGTTGGGTACGCTCTTGCAATGCCTGCCACGCCTGCCGCGGGCGGATGGCGAACTCCCGCAGTCTGACGAATGAACTTGCGCCACTTAGAATCCTTCATGCCGGGCAATCCATGCTGCGTGTCCTGCTCGTAACCGACACCGACAAGCCGATCGGCGAGTTACGCGACGCCCTCGCGCGGCTCGGCTACGACATGCTTGCCGCGACGGCGTCGCCGCAGGCGCTGCACGAAACGGTGGAAAGCGAGCGGCCCGACGTCGTGATCATCGACACCGAGTCGCCGTCGCGCGACACGCTCGAACAGCTCGCCGTGATGAACGCGACCGCGCCGCGGCCCGTGCTGATGTTCAGCAATGATGCGAACCAGCAGTTGATACGCGATGCCGTCGGCGCGGGCGTGACGGCTTATCTGGTCGAAGGGCTCGCGACCGAGCGCCTTGCACCGATACTCGAAGTCGCGCTCGCCCGCTTCGCACAGGAATCGCAATTGCGCGAGCGTCTCGCGCACGCGGAGAACGAGCTCGCCGAGCGCAAGCTGATCGACCGCGCGAAGCGCATGCTGATGGACTCGCAAAAGATGACCGAACACGCCGCCTACGCGACGATGCGCAAGCGCGCGATGAACCAGGGCGTGAAGCTCGCCGAAGTCGCGCGCCAGATCGTCGCCGCAGCCGACTTGCCAGACTGAAGTGCAGCTCATGAACTCGACCGCTAATACCGCTCTTTCCGCCGACTCGGGCAAGCTCGAGAAATCTCACTTGCGCCTCGGCTTCGTCGCGCTCAGCGATGCCGCACCGCTCGTCGCCGCAAAGCTGCTCGAGTTCGGCCACGCGCACGGGCTGACGATCGAACTGTTGAAGCAGCCTTCATGGGCAGCGATACGCGACAAGCTGTTATCCGGCGACCTCGACGCCGCGCATTCTCTGTACGGCCTTGTCTATGGCGTGCAGCTCGGCCTCGGTGGACCGCAAACGGACATGGCCGTGCTGATGGTGCTGAACCGCAATGGCCAGGCGATCACAGTATCGAACCGTCTTGCCGCCGCGCTCGACGAGCATAAGACGCTGCCTGCGGCGCTCGCGACGCTCGGCCGCAAGCCCGTCTTCGCGCAGACCTTTCCGACGGGCACGCACGCAATGTGGCTGTATTACTGGCTTGCATCGCAGGGCGTGGATCCGTTGCGCGATATCGACAGCGTGGTGATTCCGCCGCCGCAGATGGTGGATGCGCTCGCGCGGGACCGGCTCGACGGCTTGTGTGTCGGCGAACCGTGGAACGCCGTTGCTCAGGAACGCGGTGTCGGCAGGACGATTGCGTACACGAGCGAGGTGTGGCCCGATCATCCCGAGAAAGTGCTCGCGAGCCGGCGCGATTTCGTCACGCGGTATCCGAACACGGCGCGAGCGCTCGTGCAGACGATGCTCGAAGCGTGTCGCTGGCTCGATGACGACGAGCATCGGGTGGAGATTGCTCGCAGGCTCGCTGCTGATGAGTTTCTTGGTGTGCCGGCTGCTTCTATTGCTTCACGGCTGGTTTCTGCAGGATGCGATGAGACCCGACGGCCTGTTGCGTTTTTTGCTGATGGGGCTGTCAATTATCCGCATCCTGCGGAAGGGGTATGGTTCTTTGCTCAATACGCGAGATGGGGGATGGTGCATTCGCGTGGTGACTTTGCTCGTATTGCTAATGAAGTCAATCAGGTTCAGTTGTATCGGCAGGCCGCCATTAACGTTGGCGTGGCTGTTCGTGACGATGCGCCTTCGGTGCAGTTGATCGATGGGCGTCGTTGGGACGGCAATTTCGATCGTGCATATTTGCAGGGGTTTTCTATCAAGGCCTGAAGCTTGCGG
Organism: Paraburkholderia phymatum STM815; assembly: GCF_000020045.1. GTDB lineage: Bacteria > Pseudomonadota > Gammaproteobacteria > Burkholderiales > Burkholderiaceae > Paraburkholderia > Paraburkholderia phymatum. The sequence continues at coordinate 368,698 of NC_010623.1, forward strand.
TCTTTTGTGTGCGACGCAGTCGCCATTCTGGTTTTTTCTTTTGCTGGCATAAAAGCCCAAAAAAACAGAAATGGCGACTACGTTGCAGACAAAAAAACCGGCACCTCAATGCGCAGCAATATACGCTTTAACGGCCGGCAAGCCGTCCTTGCCATCAAACGTCTGCACACCAGCAAGCCATTTATCCAAAGCTTGGGGATTAGCCTTCAACCACGCCAGCGCAGCCTTATTCGCATCTTCCTTGTTCATGATGGGCACCATCACATGATTCTCGATGGCAGTCGTGAACTGCAGATTCGATACGAGCTTCGCGGCATTAGGACAACGCGCAGCATAATCGGGCGGCGTAGCGGTAAACACCTTGGCCTCGCCATAATTTGGCCCGAACACATCGTCGCCACCGGCAAGATAATCGATCTTCATCTGCACGTTCATCGGATGCGGCTCCCAGCCGAGAAACACAATCCACTTCTTGTCTCGAACAGCGCGATTCACCTCCACCAGCATGCCCGCCTCGCTCGACTCCACCAGCTTGAACTTGCCCAGCCCGAACTGGTTGCCGTCGATCATCTTCTTGATCAGCGCATTGCCGTCGTTGCCCGGCTCGATCCCATAGATCTTCCCGTCAAGCTTGTCCGCGTACTTCGCAATATCGCTGAAGTTCTTCAGACCTCCGTTGTACACATAGTCGGGCACGGCAAGCGTGTATTTCGCGCCCGTCAGATTCGGCGTCGCGAGTACCTTTATCGTGCCCGCCTTCACGAACGGCTGGATGATCGGGTCCATCGTAGGCGCCCAGTAGCCGAGGAACACGTCGATCTGCTTGCTCTTGATGCCCGCAAACGTGATCGGCACGGACGCGATCGTCTTCGTCGGGCTGTAGCCGAGGCCCTGGAAAATCGTCGACGCGAGGCCCGTCGTCGCCGCAATGTCGGTCCAGCCGACGTCGGCGAAACGAACGTTGCGGCACGCGGCGGGATCGGCGGCTTGCGCGGTCGCAGCGGCCGTCATCATCAGCGCGGCCGCCATCATCAGCTTGCGTTTCATTACACTCTCCTCAGGGTTGTTCTGTTCACAGTCGATTGCTCCCATTGACTGCTAGCTCGCGTGGCGACGCTCGACGCTCGGCGCATGGCCGAATTGCGCGCGATAAGCCTTGCTGAAATGACACGGCGAATGAAAGCCGCATACGGCCGTCACGCGCGCAATCGATGCATCGGTCGTGCGCAGCAGATCGCGCGCGCGCCGCAAACGCAGTGACAGGTAATAATGCGTGGGCGATACGCTCAGATACACTTTGAACATTCGCTGCAAATGGCGCTGCGACAACTGCACGAGCCGCGCGAGTTCTTCGAGCGATAGCGGCTCTTCGATATTCGCCTCCATCAGCCGCACCACCTCGATCAGCTCGGCGCGCGAAAAGCCCACGCGCGCATCGACAGGAATCGGCTGCGGGTCGCTCGCGCTGCGAATGCGCTCGAGAATGAACTGCTCCGACACCTGCGCGGCCAGGTTTTGCCCAAACCGTGAACTGACGAGATCGAGCATCAGATCGAGTGGCGCAGTGCCGCCCGTGCAGGTCAGGCGGTCCCGATCGATCACGAACAGTTCGTCGGCGAAACGCACATGCGGATATTCCCTGTGCAACGCCGACAGATCCTCCCAATGCACTGAGCAGCGATAGCCGTCGAGCAGTCCCGCGGCCATCAGCGCGTAAGCGCCCGTGCAAATGCCGCCCAACGGCACGCCTTGCGACGCGGCCTCGGCCAGCAAGGTCTTTACGTTCGTATCGACGGCATTGCGTATCTGCGTGCCGCCGCACACGATCAGCACATCGGGCATGCCCGCTTCTTCGAGCGTGCGGGTCGGCTTGACGGTGAGGCCGTTGCTGGCCCGCACAGGCACGCCGTCGTGCGTGATGATCGACCAGCGATAGTGCTGCGCACGCGATACGTAGTTCGCCATTCGCAGCACCTCGACCGCGCTTGTGAACGCGATCATCGAAAAACTGGGCAAAGTCAGAAAGCCCACATGCGCAAGATCCGACAACGGCGCTTCAGCCCGGGTAGACGTCACGTCGCGCTCCGTGATGCACAAAGAAAAATGTGTTTGGCCACCGCGAAGGCCCGAGGACTTTCGCGGGACGACCACTATTGGTTCTATTGCAGACGCGCCGGGAACCCGGCGCCTGGGTCAATGCGACAAAGATCTAGCTTTGCGCGACAGCCGGCTGCTCGCGCCGTACTCGCATCACGCTGCGCAAGCCGGCGAAACGCGGTGCCGTCGCCGAGCCTGGCGTGCGGCCGAAGCTCTCGGTGATGCGATCGAGAATGATCGCGAGCAACACGACAGACAGACCGCTTTCGAAGCCGAGACCGATATCGAGGCGCTGAATACTCGCGAGCACGTCGTTACCCAGGCCGCCCGCGCCCACCATCGACGCGATGATCACCATCGACAGCGCCATCATGATCGTCTGGTTGACACCCTGCATGATCGACGGCAGTGCATTCGGGAATTGCACCTTGTAGAGCAACTGCCACGGCGTACAGCCGAACGCCTGCCCTGCTTCGACGATCTCGCGGTTCACGTGCTTGATGCCCAGGCTAGTCAGGCGCACGGCGGGCGGCATCGCGAAGATCACGGTCGACAGAATCCCCGGCACGCGGCCCAGACCGAACAGCATCGCAGCCGGAATCAGATAGACGAAGGCGGGCATCGTCTGCATCAGGTCGAGGATCGGACGCACAACCATCTGCACATGCTTGTTCTTCGCCGCCCAGATGCCGAGCGGAATGCCGAACACAAGACTGATCAACGTCGACGACAGCGTGAGGCCGAGCGTAATCACCGTCTGGTCCCAGAACCCCGTCGCGTAGATCAGCAGCAGCGAAGCCGTCGCGAAGATCGCAAATCGCCAGCCCACGCGCCACAGGCCGACCGCAATGAACAACGCCATCAGCGCCCACATCGGAACGGCCTGCAGGCCATGCTCGATCATCGCGGCGAAGCTCTCGATTGCTTTGCCGATCGAATCGAATGTGCTCGCGTCGTGGTCGAGCAGATAGTGAACGGACTGGTCGACCCAACGGCCGAGTGGAATGATCTCAGACATGGGCGGCACCTCTGTTGCGTGTAATGACCTTCAGGACAGCGGCCTGATCGACGGAACCACAGTAGCGGTCCTCATCGTCGACCACGGGTAGAGCCGTCGCGCTCGCGCACACACGCGACACCACATGTTCGAGCGGCGCGCCGCGCGAAATGCATTCCACCTTGTTCAGCGACGGCGTCGCGCTGCCGATCGAATCGCGCGTCACGAAGCCGCGGATACGGCGCTCGCCGTCGAGCACGAACGCATACTCGGCGCTACCGTTCAGCGACTCGGCGACGCTCGCGTGATCCAGATTGCGCACGACGGGCACACCGTTCGCCTGCATCAGATCGCCCGCCGTCAGATAGCGGCTCGTGTCGACGCCTTCGAAGAACGCCCGCACGTAGTCGTCCGCGGGGTTCGCGATGATGTCCTGCGGCGTGCCGATCTGCACCACGCGGCCGCCCTCCATGATCGCAATGCGGCTGCCGATGCGCAGCGCCTCTTCCAGATCGTGCGAGACGAACAGGATCGTGCGCTGCTGGTTCTTCTGCAATTCGAGCAGGACGTTCTGCATTTCCTTGCGCTTGAGCGGGTCGAGCGCGGAGAACGCTTCGTCCATGATCATCAGCGACGGGTTCACGGCCAGCGCGCGCGCCAGGCCCACGCGCTGCTGCATGCCACCCGACAGTTCCGCCGGCAGCTTGCCCGCGAAGGTCGCGAGGCCCACCTGCTCGAGGACGTCGAGCGCGCGCTTCTCGCGCTCCTTGCGCCCCACGCCCGCCACTTCGAGACCAAACGCGGCATTCGACAACACGGTACGCTGCGGCATCAGTGCGAACGACTGGAACACCATGCTCATGTCGGTGCGTCGCAGCGACGTAAGCTCGGAGCGCTTGATGGCCGCGACGTCGCGACCGTCGATAATGACCTTGCCGGCCGTCGGTTCGACGAGCCGGTTGATGAGACGGATCAGCGTCGACTTGCCGGAGCCCGACAGGCCCATCAGCACGAAAATCTCGCCTTCCTGCACATCGAAGGAAACGTTGTGGACGCCAACCACGTGCCCTGTTTTGGCGAACACCTCGTCCTTCGATGCGCCTCGCGAGAGCATGTCTTGCGCCAGTTTCGGGTTCGGCCCGAAAACCTTACATAAACCTTCGACCACCACCTTTGGGGATTTCATCGAGTCCATCTCCTCGTGGTGCGGGCGCCGGCCCGCACATGTGTGACTACATAGTTGCCAGAAAAAACCCCGACTAGCCGACTAATTGCGACAGACGCTTGCGGAAATACGACACGGTCAAAAACGAACGGGCGTTAGCGGCGCGCGCCGAGCGTTGCACAGCAAGGGTTTGTGGCGATGCTGCGATGCAAGATGGGTTGCGGCGCGTGTCGCTTATTGCAAGGTCCGCGTCCGTTCATTGATGCATGCACAGCGCGTCTTTCCCTGTGCAGCAACGGAAAGCACTGCCGTTAGCGTAAGCCCGGGTTGCCCCGCCGTATCTGTTGCGCTGCAACTGCATGGCGTCATGACCTTCTCGCGCCATGCCGAATCACACCGTGTCGTGCGATGAATGGTCTAAGCTGAGCTTGCAGCTGCCACACGCAGACCAGGACGAAAAACGACGCAGAAACGGGAGACCTCATGCGCAAACTCCGCTCGCAAAGCTGGTTCGGACGCAACGATAAAGACGGGTTCATCCACCGTTCATGGATGAAGAATCAGGGCATTCCGCACGACGAATTCGACGGCCGCCCCGTCATCGGCATCTGCAATACGTGGTCCGAATTGACGCCCTGCAATGCCCACTTCCGCGAGCTCGCCGAGTACGTCAAACGCGGCGTGCGCGAGGCAGGCGGACTGCCGCTTGAATTCCCCGTGATGTCACTGGGCGAATCGAATCTGCGGCCCACGGCGATGCTGTTTCGCAACCTCGCTTCGATGGATGTGGAGGAGTCGATACGCGGCAATCCCCTCGACGGCGTGATCCTGCTCGTCGGCTGTGACAAGACCACGCCTGCGCTGTTGATGGGCGCGGCGTCGTGCAATCTGCCCGCGCTCGCCGTGTCGGGCGGACCGATGCTCAACGGCCGCTTTCGAGGCCGCACGATCGGCTCGGGTACCGGCGTGTGGCAAATGTCGGAAGAAGTGCGCGCGGGCACGATGAGCCAGCAGGAATTCATCGATGCCGAGTCGTGCATGAACCGCTCGCGCGGCCATTGCATGACGATGGGCACCGCCTCGACGATGGCGTCGATGGTCGAATCGCTCGGCATCGGTCTGCCGCACAACGCGGCGATTCCCGCCGTCGATGCGCGCCGCCAGGTGCTCGCGCATGTCGCGGGCCGCCGCATCGTCGAGATGGTGCGCAACGATATGACGATGGACAAGATCCTCACGCGCGAAGCCTTCGAAAACGCGATCCGCACGAACGCTGCGATCGGCGGTTCGACGAATGCCGTGGTGCATCTGATCGCGCTTGCGCGGCGCATCGGCGTCGACCTCTCGCTCGACGACTGGGAGCTCGGCTCGAATGTGCCCTGTCTCGTGAATCTGCAGCCTTCCGGCGAATATCTGATGGAAGACTTCTACTACGCGGGCGGCTTGCCCGCCGTGCTGCGGCAACTAGGCGAACAAGGGCTGTTGCATCGCGACGCGTTGACGGTCAACGGCAGACGCATCTGGGACAACGTCAGCGATGCGCCGAACTACGACCAGAAAGTCATCACGACCTTCGAGGCGCCCTTCAAACCGCATGCAGGCATCGCCGTGCTGCGCGGCAATCTGGCGCCGGACGGCGCGGTGATCAAGCCGTCGGCGGCAACGGCTTCGCTGCTGAAGCATCGCGGGCGCGCCGTCGTGTTCGAGAACGTCGAAGAACTGCATGCGAAGGTCGACGACGAATCGCTCGACATCGATGAACACTGCGTGATGGTGCTCAAGGGTGCAGGACCGAAGGGCTATCCGGGGTTTGCCGAAGTCGGCAACATGCCACTGCCGAAAAAGGTGCTGCAAAAAGGCATTACCGACATGGTGCGCATCTCCGATGGCCGCATGAGCGGCACCGCCTATGGCGCCGTGGTGCTGCATGTGTCGCCCGAAGCGGCAGCGGGCGGGCCGCTTGCGCTCGTACAGACGGGCGACATGATCGAACTGGATGTCGCCGCACGGCGCCTGCATCTGGATGTACCGGATGAAGAACTCGCCCGGCGCCGCGCCGCATGGCAAGCGCCTGAGTTGCCCGCGCGCGGCTATTACCGCCTCTATGTCGAGCACGTTCTGCAGGCCGATCAGGGCGCGGATCTCGACTTTCTGGTCGGTGCGAGCGGCGCGCCCGTGCCGCGCGACTCGCACTGAACATGGCAGCTCAACCCGAAACGTTCAGTCGACGATAGAACGTCTGCGCGAGCAAGGCAGTACGCTGCCCGTTTTCAACGGACGCGGCGTTGACCTGCTATGGCAAGCGCATCGTGCCGTGGCGCATGGGCTTCGATGTCGCGCACGATCGCGGCATGCGACCAACGGCATTCGGCCTCGCCTGCGCGCGCCGTCATGCGTCGGCACTCGGCGTGTTAGCGGATCGGCGCACTACGCAGAACTGATGCAAAGAACAAAAGAGGAAGGCGCACGCAATGTCCGCCTTCCTCCTTCGACATCAGCGCAGAGCGCTACTTACTGTGCAGCCGATGCTGCTTCGTCGCTCGCGGCCTTGGCGGGCGCTGCCTTCTTGTGTGCGTGGTGCTTCTTTGCGTGATGCTTCTTCGCGTGATGCTTCGCAGCCGGTGCCGGTGCCGGTGCCGGTGCCGGCGCCGATGCGGCTGCCGGCGCTGCTTCCGTAGCGGCGGGAGCCGATGCCTGCGCGAAAGCGGCGATCGAGAACAGACCTGCCAGAGCGGCAGCGATGATGTGCTTGTTCATACTTGAGATACCTCAATAGCTTTAGTTATTGACTGACGGCTCGCTGGCCGCCCGACCGGATGGGGTCATCGCTCTAAACGCGCCGACGCGTGAAGGGTTGACGCATGTTTCCCGACGCGCCGCATTCTTGACACATCTTGACTCAAAAGCTTCGCCACGCCGTGTTCCGTTCCGTCACGTCTTCAATGAAGGACAGCGTTGATCTGCACGACATCCGTGAGGCCGAGCGTCGACGTATCGCCCTTGAGCAGCATCAGCGCGACGACCGTGTCGTAGCGCGCGGCGAACAGGTCGCGCTGCGCCGCGTAAAACATGTCGATAGCGCGCAGCACGTCGGTACTCGTGCGCGTGCCGACCTTGTAACCGATCCGCGTCGCCGCAAGCGTGTCGCGACACGACGCCACGAAACGCGCCAACAGCTCGACCCGCGTACGTCCCTCCTGGTAGCGCGCAAAGTTGTCGCGAGCGGATGCGTCGGCGGCACGCACGGCACTCACGAGCGCCTCTTGCGCCTTGTCCTGCAACGCCTGCGTCTCGCGGACCCTGGACTGCATCGCGCCACCCGCGTAGAGCGGAATGGAAACGGACAGCATGCCCGTTGTCGTCGTGGCAGGCCGCGCGTAGCCCGATGCCGCGCCCGCAGGCGTATACGTGCCCGTTGCGTAGACGGACGGATAGTGCGCCCCCTCCGCCTTGCTGACATCGAGCTTCGCGATCTGCCAGTCGAGTTGCTTTTGCTGGACCCCGTAGCCGTGGTCCTTCGCCTGCGCTGCCCATGCATCCGCGTCTTCGGGCACGAGGCGCGGCAGGGCCAGGCCGTCGGGCAGCCGTGCGAGCGCGTCGAACGGTACGCCCGTCGCCTGCTGGAGCGCACGGCGCTTCGTCTGCAACGCGCTCTGGGCGTCGGCGTGCTGCAGCGTCGCCTGGTCGAGGGCCGTCTGCGCCTCGCGCACGTCGACGACGGTCGCCTCGCCGGCCGCGCGGTTGCGCTGCAAGACATGGCAATGGGCATCGACAGCGGCACGGTAGTCGGCCGTACGCGTCACCTCGTCGTCCGCAGCAAGTGCTTCGAAATACGCGCGCACGGCACGCAGCAGCGCGGCCTGCTGCGCCGCGCCGACGTCGACGCCGCCACGCGCCTCGACATAGTCGGCTTGCCGGTAGGCCGCCCATCGGGTCCAGTCGAAGATCGGCTGCGTCAGGGAAACGGTCCAGCCGTTTTGCCAGTACGACTGACGTGGAAAGCCCTCTGTCTCGATGCTGTTGTAAGTGCGCCCCCAGCCGGCGGAAATCTGCGGCAGCAACGCGGCGCGCGCCTGCGGGACGGCCTCCTGCGCGGCGACATAAGCTGCGCGTGCCTGCGCGAGATCGGCATCGTGACCGAGTGCCTGCTGCACGACAGTGACGAGATCGGCCGCGTGTGCGGCTGTCCCTGCCACGCAAAGCGCGACGGCAAACAATGAAGCTTTGAACCTACACATGCAACGGATCGACAGCATTGAGATGAGTGGGACCTGAAAGCTCGCGTACGAGCGCGCCATCGACGAGGCGGTAGCGCTGATCGAAGCTCGCCGCGAGCGACGTGTCGTGCGTGATAACCACGACGGTGCAGGCAAGCCGCTGCAACAGCTCGCCGATCTGGCTGACGGACGCGGGATCGAGGTTCGACGTCGGTTCGTCGAGCAGCAGCAGACTGCGCTCCTGATACAACGCGCGCGCCAGCAGCAGGCGCTGCCGCTGTCCTGCTGAGATATTCGCGATCGTGTCGCTGATGATCGTGCGCGTTCGCATTGGCAAACGCATGACGTCGTTCCATAGTCCAACGTTTTCGAGCGTCGACTGCAACCGCTCTTCGTCGATGCTGCCCGAGAACAGCGACACGTTGTCCGCAATCGACCCATGCAGGATCAGATCGCCCTGACGCATATGCGCGGCATGGCGGCGGATCTCGTCGACCGTCAGGTTCTGCCAGGCAATGCCGTTCAATGCAATGTGCCCGTACTGCAACGGCTCCGCGGCCGACAGCAGCTTGAACAGCGTCGACTTGCCCGCGCCCGAAGGCCCCGTGATCGCGATCTTGTCGCCAGCGCGAATCTCGAGGCTGGCGTCTTTCAGCACCGGCTGATCCGAGACCCCGTAACTGAACGTCACGCCACGCACCTCGATGCGCTCGAACCTGCGAACTTCCGTTGCGCGCTGGATATCGGACGAAGGCGTATAGCGCTCCTCTTCGCATTCGACGATATCGTCGACGCGCGCGACAGGCACGCTCAGCATGAAGCGCGCAAACACAGCGTTCACCACGCTGGCGAAGCGATCAGACATCAGCGACTTGTAGATCAGGAACGAGTAGAACACGCCGACGGAGATTTTCCCGCCCAGCATGAGCCGCGCGGAGACCCATGTGATCGCGAGCGTATCGGCATACTGAACTGCCTTCAGGCAGCTGTCGCGCGCGCTGCCCAGACGATTACCCGTCAGCAGCGCCGTCACGTACTCGCGATACTTCGTCATGAACATAGCAGTGCGTCGCGTTTCTCCTTGCGCGAGCTTGATCAGCGACGCAGCGCGTATCGTTTCAATCAGTGCATCGTCGCAACGGGCCGATGTCTCCAGCAAGAGTGCGTGGTTGTCGCGCATCGGTGCGAACACGCCGAGTGCAATCGACAGGTAGAGACCGAACATCGCCAGTGCAACGCCCGTGAGCAGCGGGCTCTGAACCAGCATCAAGGCGAGCGCGAGCAGGCCGACCGACGCATCGACGCACATATGCGTAACGGTGCGCGTCGCGTGCCGGCTGATTTCGTCTTGCGCCTTCACCCGCGCGAATATATCGCCAACGTGCCGCTTTTCGAACCATGACATCGGATTGCGCAAAAGATGCCCCAGCAAGCCCTGGGTTGCATGGATCTGAACTCGCTGATGCAACAGCTCGATCAGACGCGATTCGACGTACTGACTCAGTGCGCCCACCGCGAAGATGCCCGCAAATGTCAGCACGAGCACATTCAGCAGATTGAGATTGTCGGCCGCGACCACATAGTCGAGCGTCAGGTTGCCGAGATAAGGCGCCGCGAGAATCGCGAACTGACTGCCTGTCATCACGAACATCAGCTTGCCGAGATGGCCCCGCAGATCCGGGTTAAGTGCCCGTATCCGCACAAGCGCCCGCGGCACCTGCGATTTTGCGCGGATGCGCGGCATCGACGGCGTCGGCGAGCATTCGAGCAGAAAGCCCGACACCGCCGATGAGAACGTGTCCATCGCAATGCGTCGCCGTCCGGTCGCTGGATCGAGAATCTGGACGTAGCCGCGCCCACACTTCTCGAACACGACGAAATGCGCGCCGCCGAAATGCACGATCGAACCGCGCCTGATAGTCGGCACGTCCTCGATCCCGAAGCGGTACGCCTGCACCGCAAGGCCGAATTCCGTGGCCATGTCGTAGAGATCCATCAGCGACAGTCCGTTCGCGGAGATGGGCCGGTACACGGACAGCTCGCGCACCTCGGTTGCCCGGCCCAGATGCGTGAGCACCATCGCGAGGCACGCATAGCCGCATTCCGCCACTTCATTCTGAAAAATCATGCGCATCAGCGTCACCCTCTCAACGTGCGGAACAGTGGCTCGAGTACCCATTCCGCGATCGTCCGGCGTTCGACGACGATACTCGCCGTCGCGCGCATGCCGGGCAGGATGTCGAAGCGCTGCTTCCCGTAGTCGAAGGTCCGGCCGCGCAGGGTCGCCCACGCCATGAAATCGCCATCGCCCGTTTCCTTCGGCGCCGCCGGCGACGCAGGGGCAACAGACATGCCCGACTGGATCGTAGTCGGCGAGATCGCATCGACGCGGGCGTCGTAGGTGCCGAACTTGACATACGGAAACGCATCGAACTTGAGACGCACCGTCTGCCCCGTATGCACGAAGCCGCGCCGGCGCGACGGCATGCGCAGCGCGGCGCGCAGCGCGCTTCTGTCGTCGGTGACGATGACGAGCGCGACATCGGCTGCATCGAGCGTGCGCCCGGGCACGAGATTCGAGAACGCGACGACGCCCGACTTCGGTGCCGAGATGGTCGAATCCTGGCGCGCCTGCTCGAAGCGCATGCGGATATCCTGTATCTCGCGAACATGGCGTGCATCGTTCTCTTTCAATTGCGCCGCGAGATTGCCTTGCGTGCTGTGCAGCGCGACGATCTCGCCTGCCAGCTGCTGACGCCGCGCCAGACCCTGCGCGACGGAGATTTTCATCTGATGCGTGTCGGCGCTCGCCTGCTCGATGCGATCGGCGGTCACATAGTCGGACACCGATTGCAGCCTGCCAAGCTTCTGTTGCGCCTCGCTGACCAGTTGCCGGTTCTGCTCGATCTGCTCGTCAAGCGCACGCGCTTCGGCTTGACGGGCAGCGGCGGTCGCGTTCGACGCGTCGAGTTGCGCCGCAAGTTGAGCCCTGCGCTGGTCGTACTGCAAATCGACCATGCGAATCTGCTCATCGCGCATCTGCTCATCGAACTGCGGACGCTGACGGCCGTCGCTCGCGAGCGACAGGTCGCGCTGCACGCTGAAGAGCGGCGTGCCCTGATGCACGCGTTCACCGGGATGCACATAGACGGATGACACAAGGCCGCTCGTGCCCTGCACCTTCACATCGGAAGGCGAGACGATTTCGCACTGAACGTCCTGTTTGAGTTCGACTTCATGCACAAAGCCGAAAGCGACGGCCCCGGCGACGATGGTGGACGCACCGTAAGCGATCCATCGCCACGGCACATCGTTGAATTGCGGAAGGCTGGTGGGTTCCATGATGTTCTGCGCGATCGGAACGGTCCCTACGACGCGTCACGTGTTACTTCGCGGCCGCGAATGCATACAGCGACGGATGACCGGTAACGAGGGAGGATTCGAAATTGCCCCTGAGCGCCTGTTCGATCTGCTGGGCGACACGTTGCGGCGCATCTGCATCGGCGAGCCGGATCGGCTCCAGCACCGTTCCACCAAATCTGCCGCGCTCGAAACACAGGTAGAACGGCAGCAGGACCGCGCCGAGCGGCCCACCCATGCGAAACACGCCATTGTGAATGCGCGCCGCACTGCCGAAGATCGACACGCCGACCGTTTCCATCGGGTAGCGATGCAGCGTGTAGGGCGGCACATCGGCGAACACGACGACGACGCCGTGCCGCCTGAGCGAGCGCGCCACTTGCAGACCCAGGCCGCTGCGATTGTTCTGGTCGTAGGTATAAAGCACGTCGATGTCGGGGATCATCGCGCCATCGCTACCGTACAGGTCGCGCGGCATGCCGGACACGACACCGATACGCGCAAGGCCGAGTTTCACCCGCAGGTCGTCGATCACATAGATGTTCGCGTACTGCGATACGTAGTGAAACGGCGACACGATGACGGGAGATCCAGGCGCATCGCGCCTGATTTGCCCGATTGCCTGCGCGAGCAAGCCGGCGATCCGTTGAAGATCCGGCCATGCCTCGTCGAACCGGCGCTGGCGACCGAAATGCAGGCGCTGGTCGATCAGCGATTCCCGCGTGCGAGCAGCGAGCAGGCGCACACGTCCGGGGCTCGCCACTTTCATCACCTCGCGGCAGAAATCGGCACGCTCGCTCGCGAGCGCGCGCCCGTTCGCGTCGAATAGCGCCCGTAATAGCGCAGCGCAGGCGGCAATCGGCTGGAGGGCGGCGACGGGAACGCGGGACATCACCACGCAACGGGCACCGAGGCGCGCACACCGCAGCGCGCCAGTGCATGCGAGGCGCAGCACGCACAAGGGCATGTGAAGCCGCGACAATATATTCATTGGACTATCGGGGGGCATGAAGTGCAAAGCCCCACGCCTGCGCGTGGGGCTCATCGGACAACGTTCCGTCAATCTCGGCTACTACGACGACACATGGTCATCGCTCGCCTGCGACGCGCTGCCCGGTACATCAGGCGCTCTTGACCACGATCGTGATCGTGTTCGTACTGGAGCTGGTGCTCGAACTCGTATTCGTGGTGGTCTTGTTGGTCGACGATTTGCAGCAGCCGCCCGCCACCGTCGCTTTCGCCAATGCCATACGTTCAATCTTTTGCATCTGTTTCTTCCTTAATGGAGGTCAATGAATCAGCTTATTACCGCTCAACCCGCCGACGGAAACGATCCATCGGCTTTGACCATTGCCGCGTCATCGCCTGCAGTCGACGACACCCAACGTTCAATCTTGCCTCGACCAGCGCTCAATGCCTCACGGGCGGCGAAATAGTGCCACCGCCTGACTGTCCTCCCGACGAACTGCTGCCGCCCGAAATCACGAACGTGATCGTGGTGGTGCTCGAACTGGAGCTCGCACTATAACTTGAGCTTCCGCCCCCGGCGACCTTCACCTGCTCCAATGCGTTGCGATCTATCTTTTGCATACCAATTTCCTCTTGAAGGACTGACAAAGACTATGTTTCCCGTTCCCCTCGATCGGCCGTGCGCGTCAAGTCAATACTCTGTTATCGCGACGTCGCGGCGACGGGCGATGATGCATTCCACTCCGATAACGGGGGCGTCGCGGGCAGCGCGGCGCTCAGCAACATCAGCTTCGCTGCGCCGTCGGTCTGGTCGGCTGTCGCGACATTCACTGCAATAGTCTGCTCGACGGTGGATGCGCTTTCCCGCACACTGACCGTCAAAGGACGTTCGCTGCCAAACCAGCCACCGAAGTCCGGCGCCCGCGGCGCCTGCGCAACCCGTTCGCTTTCGACAGGCCGCATGACGTCACGCGAGAGCACCTCACCGGCTGCAAGGTCGCAACCGTTCGTGCAACGCGGCACCAGCGTCGCCTCGCTCGCGCGCGTGACAAGTTGGCCAGGCGCCGGTGGATTTCGATGCGCATACAACCGTTCTCGCCGCCGTCGGTGGATCACTGAACATCGCGGACGAACATGGCCGACGCTGGCCATCGACTTGTGCCGGCAATGCGACGCAAGCGGCCTGCATGCGGATCGCGCGACTTCACAACGCGTCCGCCGTGTGCGCGAACGCGACACGACGGAATGAGCGTGCCGTGTCGTACGGCCCGCGTTGACGGCCGGAAGCCTGGACGTCTGCGCACCGTCAAAGTCCATCGCATTCGCGCTGGAAGAGTTGAACGTCGCACCTCCGAATGCGTCCACCAAGTCGCATAAGAGACACATCACCGCAAAGCACAACGAAACTTTACTCCGTACTGCCATTCTGTTCAGATTGATTTTCGGATTGCGTGAGTCTCCTCATTCAAGAAAGTCTTTACTATAGGATTTCTTCTATTTATTCGCATACCTACACAATTTGACGTAAAAACACATTCCGACAACTTCGGCAATCACAATGTTTGATTCGTCAGTGAATCGCGAGATAGAATCCGCCCAGCTCGTAGATCCTCCTGAATCGATTCAACAATTCCGAGGCTCCTACATCACACACGCCAATTGAAATAGCAACGCCTCAAAGTCCGCTTGCTGCCAACATGAACCCTAGCCGCGCCTTCAGGATTGTCATCGCCGACGACCACCCAGTCATCCGGCACGCTGTCATCCATGCATTGAACGGCCTCCCCGGCTTCACGGTCGACGCCGCCGTGAAGTCCGGCGCCGAACTGCTCGGCGTGCTGTCTCAAGGCAAATGGGACCTCATCATCACCGACTTCACGATGGACACCGGCAAGAGCGAGACTGACGGCCTCAGCCTGATCGGTCAGTTGTGCAGACAGCATCCTGACGTTCCTGTCGTCGTGTTCACGATGCTTAACAATGACGACATGCTTGCCCGCCTGTCGCGCTCAGGGGTCGCGGGCGTCGTGGACAAATGCGAAGGCGTCGAGGAATTCCGCTCGGCCGCGCTTGAAGTCATGCATCACCGGCGACCTTATTTTTCCGCAAAAATACGCATGCGTCTGCAGCATCTGAACTTCGGCAACGGCCGCAGAGGAGGCGAGCCCGCTTTGACGAAGAAAGAACTGGAGGTGATCCGGCTGTTCGCGTCCGGCGCGTCGCTCACCGACATTGCCCGTCACCTGAACCGATCGCTTTCGACCATCGCGACGCAAAAAAGCGCGGCAATGAAGAAGCTCTATCTGCAAACCAACGCCGATCTCGTCAAGTATGCGCAGGAAAATGGCTTGACGTGAAAAGGGCTGCTCGCAGCCCGCGAGCAGCCCTCTTTGCATCAAGCCCGTGGTTGGCGTCAGAAATTGAAGTTGTCGATATTGCTTGCGTCGAACGTCGTGGGCGGTCCGAGGATGATCTCGCCTTGCGCGCCGATCGTGCGCTTGCCGAGCTTGCCTGCATCGAACGATTCGCCTTCCTTGCCCGTGATCGCACCCGACGCCAGGCTCGCCGCCGCGTAGGCCGCGAGATAGCCCAACTGGCCCGGATCCCACAACTGGAACGCCTTCACGGTGCCATTCTTGACGAACGCACGCATCTGGTTCGGCGTACCGAGGCCCGTCACGGCAACCTTTCCCTTGCTCGACGACGTCGAGATATAGCGCGCCGCCGCCGCGATCCCGACCGACGTCGGCGCGACGATCGCCTTCAGATTCGGGTATGCCTGCAACAGACCTTGGGTCTCGACGAACGACTTCTGGTCGTCATCGTTGCCGTACGCGATTTTCACGAGTTTTAGCTTCGAATACTCCGGCTTCTTCAATTCCTCCTGCATCCACTTGATCCACGTATTCTGGTTGGTCGCGTTCGGCGTCGCGGACAGGATCGCGAACTCGCCCTCGCCGCCCATCAGCTTCGACACCAGCTGGATCTGTCCGCGTCCGATGCTCTCCGCGTTCGCCTGATTAACGAACAGTTGGCGGCCATCGTGCGCCGTATCCGAGTCGAACGTCACGACCTTGATGCCTTGTGACATCGCCTTCTTCAAATATGGCACGAGCGCGTTCGCGTCGTTGGCTGCGATCACGATTGCATCCTGGCGCTGCGTCGTCAGCGTGTTGATGTACGACACCTGCGACGACGCGCCCGCGTCCGAGGGCCCCACCACCTTGCCCTGCCCCTTGAACTCCTTGATCGCCGCCATCCCGCCGTCGTCGGCGATCACTTCGTACGGGTTGTTGATCTGCTTCGGCACGAACGCGATCTTCAGGTCGGGCTTGATGCCGGCGGCAGCCGCCGCCGCGACGCTGGCGCCGAGCATGGCCGCGCAAAGCAGCATCGCTCCTGCGTGACGCAGTGGTTTGTTCATCTCTTGTCTCCTGGTGGTGGTTCGGACTTTTTGCGTCCGATGGGTTTGCACGGCATGACGCGCGATGCTAGGGCGCGGTCGGTTTCGTCAATGCTTGAGCGGCAATCAGCTTGCGGTCCCGCATCGCGCGCCAGCGCGCGACCAGATTCGGAATCAGCACCGAGGCGAGCAGCAGCGCGCCCGTGACGATGGTCAGCGTTTCGCTCGATACGTCGTCGAGCGTCAACGCATTTTTCAATACGCCGATGATCAGCAGCGACAGCAGCACGCCAACCATCGACCCGCGCCCGCCGAAGATACTCACACCGCCGAACAGCACGGCCGCGATCACCGACAGCTCGAAGCCCTCGCCGTTGTCGCCGCGCGCGCTGGTGAAACGCAACGTGTAGACGATGCCCGCCAGCGCGCTCATGAAGCCGGACAGCACGAACAGGAGCAGGCGCACCTTCGCGACCTCGATGCCCGAGAACGCGGCCGCCGTCGAGTTCGCGCCGATCGCATAGAGGCAGCGGCCGAACGCCGTCGCCTGCAGCAGCACCGTGAACAGCACCGCGCACACGATGACGATCGCGAACGGCAACGGAACGAACGTGCCGAACAGCGTATCCATGCCGAACGCCGTGTAGTTCGGCGGGAAATCGGCGACGGCCTGATCGCCGAGCAGCACATACGAGAGACCGCGAAACAGCGCGAGTGTGCCGATCGTCACTGCGAGCGAAGGCAGGTTCAGCTTCACGATCACGAGCCCGTTCAGCAGGCCCGCAATCATGCCGGACGCCAGCACGAGCACGATCACGACGGGCATCGGCAGGCCCATGTGCCACAGCACGCCCATCAGCGCGCTCGACGCGCCGAGCACCGACGCCACGGACAGATCGATCTCCGCTGCGACGATGATGAGCGTCATCGGCAGTGCCATCAAGGCGATCTCCGCGAGATCGGCGAGCACGTTGCTGAGGTTAGCGCCTGTCAGGAACACGGGCGACAGCACGCGCCCCAAGCCGAGCGACGCGATCAGCACGACGACCAGCAAGGTCTCCCAACGCAGCGGCGTTTCGCGTTTGCGCGTGAGCAGCGCGGAATCTGGTTTAGCCATGATCGCGTTTCCTCATCATGCGTTTAGCGACGGAGCGGGCAAGCAGCGTATCGGCGGCAATGGCGGCGACGATCAGCGCGCCTTCGATCGCCTGCTCCCAGAACGGGGAAACATGCAGCACGACGAGCGCGATGCTGATCACGCCGAGCACGAGCGCACCGAGCGTCGCGCCCAGGACGGTGCCGACCCCGCCCGTGATCGCCACGCTGCCGACCACGGCAGCCGCGACGACCTGCAGTTCGATGCCCTTCGCGGTGCTGGCGTCGACGGTGCCGAAGCGCGCGAGCCACAGGGCACCCGCAAAACCCGCTATCGCGCCCGACAGCATGAATCCTGACATGACGCGCCGCTCCACATCGATACCCGCGAGCCGTGCGGCTTCCGGATTCGAACCGATCGCATAATGCTCGCGGCCCGCGCGGAACTGCTTCAGATAGAACGACAACGCGAACAGCACGACGGCGGCAATCAACGCGAGCGTCGGTATGCCGAGCAGCGTGCCCGTTGCGAGACGCGAGTATGCTTCGGGCAGACTGGTCGCGTTGATCTGGCCGCCGTGCACCCACGCGTAATCGGCACCACGGAAGATGTAGAGCGTCGACAAGGTCGCCACCAGCGACGGCACGCGTCCCACGGCAATCAGCAACGCATTGATGCCGCCCGCCGTCAGCCCGATCGCGACGCCCGCCAGCAGTGCCAGCAGCACGGGCATGTGCGGAAACGCCACGTACAGGCTGCCGACGGCATACGCGCTGATGCCGACCGTCGACCCGACGGAGAGATCGATATGCCGCATCAGGATCACGACGGTCATGCCCGCCGTCAACAGGCTGATGATCGACACGTTGAGCAGCACGTCGCGCAGATTCTGCAAGTTCAGGAACTGTGGCCGCGCGAGTGACGTGCCGAGTATCAGCAGAATCAGCACGACGAAGAGCGTTGTCTCGCGGCTCTTTGCGAGCGCGCCGACGAGGCCGCCCGGCCCGGAGCGGGTGTGCCGCAGCGGCGCGTGTTCGATCGACGCCGCATGTGAATGAGTCGAATGCCGGATCATGCTGCGCGCCCCAGTAATGCCGCCGATTGGCCGAGTGCCGCGCTCATGATCCGTTCCTCGCTAGCATCGGCGCGCGCGATCTCGGCACTGATGCGGCCTTCGTGCATCACCAGCACGCGGTCGGCCATGCCGAGCACTTCAGGCAGTTCGCTCGAAATCATCAGCACCGCCATGCCTTCCTGCACGAGTTCGGATAGCGCGCCATACACCTCGGCCTTCGCGCCGACGTCGATGCCGCGCGTCGGCTCGTCGATGATGAGCACCTTCGGGCCTGTCGCAAGCCACTTGCCGAGCACCACTTTCTGCTGGTTGCCTCCCGAGAGCGTGCCGACGGGCGCGGACGGGTCGCTTGCCTTCAGGCGCAGCCGCGTGCCCCAGCGCGTTGCAAGCTGTGTTTCGCTGCGCGAAGAAATCAGGCCATGGCGCACGAGCCGTCCGAGCACCGTCATCGACGCGTTGCGCGCGATGCTCAGTTCGAGCGCGAGCCCTTGCTGGCGGCGGTCTTCCGGTACGAGCGCGAGGCCCGCGCGCACAGCGGCAGCGGGATTGCCCGTCGGGAGCAGCTTGCCCGCGACGCGCACTTCACCTGAATCGATGGGATCGATGCCGAAGATCGCACGCGCCACTTCGCTGCGGCCCGCGCCGACCAGTCCCGCGAGCGCGACGATTTCGCCCGCTCGCACCTCGAACGAGATGTCCTTGAACACGCCCGTGCGCGTCAGTTTGCGCACCGCCAAACGCACGTCGCCGGGCTTCACGTCCGCTTTCGGATAGAACGTTTCCAGATCGCGTCCGACCATCTTCGCGACCACGGACTCCGTCGTCATTTCGGCGGTCGGCGCATCGAACACCTTCGCGCCGTCGCGCATGATCGTGACGTGCTGCGTCAACGCGAACACCTCGTCGAGCCGGTGGGTGATGAACAGGATCGCCACGTCGCGCTCGCGCAGCTTGCGCACGATTGTGAACAGCCGCTCCACTTCGGGCAGCGACAGCGCCGCCGTCGGCTCGTCCATGATCAGTACATTCGCGTTCAGCGACAGCGCTTTCGCGATCTCGATCACTTGCTGATCGGCGATCGACAGCCCCCGCACGAGGCGGTCCGCACGCAGATCGACGCCGAGCGACGCGAGCAGACCGTCGACTTCGCGACGCATCGCATCGTGCTGGATGCGGCCAAAGCGGTCGACGGGCTGCCGTCCCATGAAGATGTTCTCGGCAATCGAGAGATCGAAGAACAGCGTCGGTTCCTGATAGATCACCGCGAGTCCCGCATCGCGCGCTTCGGCGGGCGTCGCGAAGCGGCGCTCGATGCCATCGACGCGAAGCAAGCCCGTATCCGGTTGATGCACGCCGGCGAGTATCTTGACAAGCGTCGATTTGCCCGCGCCGTTCTCGCCGAGCAGCGCGTGCACTTCGCCGGGCCATAGCACGAGTTCGCCATCCGACAGCGCGCGCACGCGCCCGAACGTCTTGCTTGCGTGCCGCAGTTCGAGCCTCGGCACGTCCTGAGTGTTTCGCTGTTGCTGCACCGTCTCCTCCTTCATGCTGCGACTGCGGATTTCGTGAGTCTTCGAATGCTTGCCGAGGACGTTTCAGATACGGTAAAGGCGCTCGGCGTTGCGCACGAACAGCGCGTTTTTCTCGGCGTCGCTCGCGGCGCCGACGATGGCCGCATACGCGCGCCACAAATCGCCGTATGAGCCGAACTGCCCGTCGACGGGGAAGTTCGACGCGAACATCGCGCGCCCGACGCCGAACGTGTCGATGGTTTCGAGCACATAGGGCCGCAGGCTTTCGACCGTCCACGCATGATCGAACATCGCGAGTCCGCTGATCTTCACGGCGACGTTCGGGCACTGCGCGAGCGTCTTCATCCCTTCTCGCCATGCGCGATAGCCAGCGACGCTGTTGCGATCGACGAACATCCCCGCATGATTGACGATGAACTGCGTGTCGTGATGCTCGTTGGCCAGCCTGGCTGCCTCTTCCATCTGCGACGGATAAAGCTGCGCGTCGAACGACATGCCGTGCTTGCGCAGCAGCCTGAAGTTCTCGCGCCACGTCGGTTCCCGCATCAAGTGACGGCCGACGTAGTCGTAAAGTCTGTCGTGGTGCACATTGAGGATCTGCCGCACGCCCCGCGTGTTGGCGAATGCCGCATGGTGCTCGAGCACATCGGCGGCGTTGGCGGCCGACAGGTCGACGGCCGCGACGATGCCGTTGGGCATCGCGCGCGAACCCGCCGCGCCGGCTACCTCTTGCAGCCAGCGCGTTTCTTCGACGGGATCTTGCGGATCGTGATTGGCCTCGACGTGCACGCACTTGAGCAGTTCAATCTCGCCTGCATCTTTCAGCAGATCCGCGATCAGATAGTCGTGCTTCAGCGCGCGCGCATCGCCGACGAACGACACCCCTGGGTTGGCGAGCCAAGGGTAGTGATGCGTCTTCAGATCCCACAGGTGAATGTGCGGGTCGACAACTTTCATGGCGCGTCCTTCGTCGCGGGCGCGTGCACCGCGAGCGTCGCGAATCAGTTGGAGGGATGCTGCAGTTCGAATA
This sequence comes from Paraburkholderia phymatum STM815, assembly GCF_000020045.1. Taxonomy (GTDB): domain Bacteria; phylum Pseudomonadota; class Gammaproteobacteria; order Burkholderiales; family Burkholderiaceae; genus Paraburkholderia; species Paraburkholderia phymatum. The sequence goes on from NC_010623.1 coordinate 389,639, forward strand.
ATGGAATGAGCGCTTGCTGGAGCGGCGTACGGTCGGGTGCCGTCTGCATGATGTCGGCCATGTAATCCCACCATTTGCGCATCACGGCGAGTTCGGGCAGGCGCTCCATCGAATGGTCTGCCGTGCGCGTCAGGACCGCGAACAGATGGTGCGTGTCGTCGTCGAGAAAGATCCGGTAATCGCGCACGCCGGCGTTGTGCAGCTTACTGACGAGTTCCGGCCAGATCTCCCGATGCCGGCGCTCGTACTCGTCGCGCATGCCACGGTTCAGCACCATCCGGAAAGCGATTGTGTCCATGCCGCGCTTGTCTCCAGTGTCTTCGATCACTTGTTCTTGCCGCTCTCTAAGGTAGCGTCTTGATGCGACTATAATTCGGGCGTCGATAGCATCTCAATCCGTTGTTGGGATTGGGCGATACTGAAAACGAATCGCTGACCGCCCCAACCTGCCGACCTCACATGAGCCAGAACGCTGCCACTGTCGCCCTCGTCAACCGGCTCAAGTTCAAGCATCTTGCGCTGCTCGTCGCGCTCGACGACGCCCGCAACGTGCACCAGGCCGCCGACGCCATCAATGTTGCACAGCCGAGCGCGAGCCGTATGCTCGGCGACATCGAGGAAGCGCTCGGCTTTCTGCTGTTTGAGCGCAATGCGCGCGGCATGCAGCCAACACCGCTGGGCGTCGTCACGCTGGCGTATGCACGGCGCGCGCTCGCGGAGCTGACGCGTTTTTCCGAGGATCTGGATGTGAAGCGCAAGGGCGGGCATGGGCAATTGACTGTCGGTGCGATCATGGGTGCGGCGCCCGATCTGCTGGCGATGGCTGTCGCTGCGCTCAAGACTGAGCGGCCGCTGCTGCATGTTTGCATTCTCGGCGAGACCAGCGATCAGGTGGTGCAATTGCTGCATCGCCGCGAGGTTGATCTTGCGCTGGGGCGTTTGACCAATCCGTTGCAGCACAATGACTTCAGTTTTGAGCCTTTGGCCAGGGAGACGCTCACGCTCGTGGTTAGATCTGTGCATCCCCTGGCGAAGCGGGCTTCTATTTCGCTGCGCGAGCTGATGGAATGGCCTTGGGTTGCGCAGCCTATTTCGAGCCCCGCTCGGGTGCTGTTCGAAGAAGAACTTGCACGGGCTGGGCTCGGGACGCCGGCCAATCTCACTGAATGCGCTTCGATATTCGCAACCTTGCAGTTGCTCGAAAACTATGACGCTGTCGCGATGTTGCCGGAGTCCGTCGTGAGGGATCACGTGCGTGGCAAGCTGCTTGTTGCGTTGCCGGTGGAGATTGGCAAGAGCCTTGCCGGGTTTGGCATTCTCACGCGGAAGGAAGAGGCTCTTGCTGAGCCTGCACAGCGGTTTGTTGAATTGCTACGGGTTTACTCGGCGAGGCTTTCTAAAGATGAGCCTCTAGCTGTGCAATAGCCTTCTTTTATCTGCGACGCCGAGTTTGGCCGCGGCGCGGCCGGTTCGGTTCTTTGCTTGTGCTTTCGCTGGCATCCGCGATTTGCTTCTGGTTGGCTGGCGTTGCTCTCTCGTGCGGGGCAGCGCGCGTCGCCGCGCCGTTTGTGCTGCGGGCCGTTGCGGCCGTCACCGGTTGCAGGCCGGAACGACCATACGAACAGGGTCAAAATTGGCATCGCCGCGCCGCAGGCAAAAACGCCGACTGCCTCGCTGAAAAAAACCTACTGCAAATTCACAAACAACCCGCCATCAACGAGCAAAGCGGCGCCAGTGACATACCTGGCCCGGTCGGAGGCCAAAAACACCACACACTCGGCGACGTCATCCGGCCGCCCCAACCGCCCAAGTGGAATGCGCTTCTCGAAGTAAGCCTTCTTGCCTTCATCGGCAAGGTCCTCGGCATTGAGATCGGTGGCAATCGTGCCAGGCATGACAGAGTTACACCGGATCCCGAAGGGCCCAAGCGCAACAGCACATGACTGCATTAAAGAATGCACCCCGGCCTTGGTCGGCGTGTAATGCGTCTGCATGCCGCCGCCGACCAACGCGCTAATCGAGCTCGTCGCAACGATCGCCCCACCCGTGCCCTGCGCTTTCATCTGCTGCGCAGCGGCCTGCGTGACAAAGAACGCGCCATTCAGATTGACGGCAACAGTCGTTTCGAGTACCTCGACAGGCATATCGAGAAACGCATGAAACGGGCAAATACCCGCATTGCTGGCCAACACATCGACCTTGCCAAATGCCTCCACCGTGCGCCGCACGAGCTCGGTACCTGTTGCCTTCACAGCGACATTCCCCTCGACGGCGATCACGCGCCGTCCCAGCGCCTCGATCTCGCCGACCACCTCGTCGACCGCCGATCTGCGGTCATACGATGCGTCGTTATCGCCCCAGTAATTGACGGCGACATCCGCGCCTTCGCGTGCGCATGCCACCGCGATCGCGCGGCCAATGCCGCGCGAGCCGCCCGTCACGATCACCGACTTGTCTTTCAGCAGCACAGGCGTCTCCTGGTTCAATGCTGATAAGGGCGCTCGAGCTTGCACTCGGGATTCAGCCGCACGCCGAAACCCGGCGTGTCGGGCACCCTCATGCGGCCGTTAACGGGCACGGGCTCGTCGAGCAGCAGCGGCGTAAACATCGGCACAACCTGGTCGGCCTTCGGCGCCATCATCAGGAACTCGGCGAACGGCGAGTTGTGGCGCGTGACAACGAAGTGATAGCTGTACACCGACGACCCGTGCGGCACGACCAGCACGTTATGCGCATCGGCGAGCGCGGAAATCTTGACCAGTTCCGTGATGCCTCCGCACCAGCCCACGTCCGGCTGGATCAGATCGCAGCAGCCCATCTCGAGCAGCATCCGGAAACCCCAGCGCGTCGCCTCGTGCTCGCCCGTCGACACCATCATGCCGCGCGGCACGTTGCGGCGCAGTTCGGCGTAACCCCAGTAATCGTCGGGCGGCAAGGCTTCTTCGATCCACTTCAGCCCGTGCTCGTGCGCCGCCTTCGCAAGCTTCGTCGCATACGTCACGTCGAGACTCATCCAGCAGTCGTACATCAGCCAGAAATCGCCGCCGACTCGTCCGCGCATCTCAGCCAGTTTGTCGATGTTCTTGCGCAAGCCCTCTTCGCCTTCGGCAGGACTGTGCTGCAGCGGCAGCTTGCCGCCGATAAAACCCATCTCCTTCGCCAGATCGGGCCGCGCACCCGTCGCGTAGAACTGCAGTTCGTCGCGCACCGGACCGCCCAATAGTTGATACACGGGCTCCTTGCGCACTTTCGCGAGTAGATCCCACAACGCAAGATCGACGCCCGATATCGTGTTGAGCACGACGCCCTTGCGCCCGTAATAGAGCGTCGAGAAGTACATCTGATCCCACATCTTCTCGATGTCCGTCACGAGCTGCCCTTCGAGGAAGCGCGCCAGATGCTTCTCGACGATGAACGCGCCGATCTCGCCGCCCGTGGTCACCGCGAAGCCGACCGTGCCGTCGCTCGCCTCGATTTCGACGACCAGCGTACCCAGCACGTTGATGCCGAACGACTGCCGGCTTTGCCGGTATTCGGGGTAACGCGCCATCGGCGTCGAGATGTGATCATCGATCCAGTGTCCGTCGGCCTGATCGTGGTAGTCCGCGCCGCCGCCGCGGACGACGAAGGCACGCACGTGCCGGATAGAGGGCATCGCCATGTTCTAAAGCTCCGTTCGTGGGTTGCGTGCGCCTCGCGTGTCAGCGGGCGCGATGAATGGGTTGCGGGAATGCCGACGTGTCGCGGCTGACGTCCCGGCGCATCAGCGTGCCGATCAGCAGCGCGGCCAGCAGGCTCGCCGCACCGAGCAGCAGCAGGCCCGCCGAAGTCGACTGGAACGCGTGCTCGGCGCTCGTGCGCAGCGTCGGCGCAATGAAGCCGCCCAGGCTGCCGAGCGAATTGATCAGCGCGATGCCGCCTGCCGCCGCCGCGCCCGTCAGATAGCGCGTCGGGAATGTCCAGAAGAGCGGCTGCGCCGCGATGAAGCCGCTCGCCGCACAGCACAGCGCGAGCAGCGCGGAGAGCGGGCTGTGCGCGAGACCCGATACGCCAATGCCGCAGCCCGCCAGCACCAGCAGCACGACAGCCCAGCGCCGGTGCGTACCCGTCAGGTCGGCCCGGCGCGGCACGTACCAGGTCAGCGCGAGCGCGCAGATCCACGGCACCGCCGCGACGAGACCGACGCGCAGGCCGACCGACTCGCCCATCAGCACGGCCACCTGCTGCGGCAGATAAAAGATCACGCCGTACACGCTCATCTGGATCAGCAGATAGATCGCCGACAGCAGCAGCACATGCCCGTCGACCAGCGCCGCAAGCAGGTTATGCGGACCATGCGCGGCCGCGGCGCGCGCGTCGTCATCGAGCGCCGCGCTCAAGGCCTGTCGCGCCTCGGGCGCGAGCCAGCGTGCATCCTCGGGACGATCGTCGAGATAGAAGAACGCCCACACGCCGACCACCGACGCCAGCCCGCCTTCGATCAAAAACAGCCACTGCCAGCCGGCGAGATCGAACGCGCCATGCAGGTCGAGCAGCAAGCCCGACAGCGGACTGCCGAACATGAACGCGAGCGGCGCGCCGAAATAGAACACGCCGACGGCGCGCGCACGCGCCGATTGCGGAAACCAGCGCGCAAGGTAATAGATCACGCCCGGGAAGAAGCCAGCCTCCGCGACGCCCAGCAGAAAGCGCAACGCGTAGAACGACGTCGCCGTGTGCGCGAGGCTCATGGCCGCCGACACGAGACCCCACGTCACCATGATCCGGCACATCCAGAGCCGCGCGCCGACGCGATGCAGCAACAGGTTGCTCGGCACCTCGAAGAGCGCGTAGCCGACAAAGAACACGCCGGCGCCAAACGCGAATGCCGCATTCGAAATGCCCGTGTCGTGCTGCAAGGCTTTCTGCGCAAAGCCGATGTTCGCGCGGTCGAGAAACGCCAACACGTACATCAGCAGCAGAAACGGCAGCAGGCGCCGCATCACCTGGCTGACGGCGGCGTCGAGCGTCGTCGTGGGTCGGGTCCGGTTCATCGAGTCTCCAGTGGCCTTGGTGCGAAAGCCGGGTGGCATGTCTATGCCGCCATTTTCATGATCGCGGCGCAGCCTAGTAAGTCGCGCGTCCGCCCGATAGATCGAATACCGAACCCGTGCTGAACGCGCAGTCTTCCGACCCGAGCCACAGGATCAGTGACGCGGCTTCGTCGGGCAGCAGGAAGCGGTTCATCGGTATTTTGGAAAGCATGTAATCGATGTGCTCCTGCTTCATCGAATCGAAGATTTCCGTTTTTGCGGCAGCCGGCGTAACCGCGTTGACGAGGATATTCTTCGTCGCGAGTTCCTTGCCGAGCGATTTGGTCAGGCCGATCAGCCCCGCCTTCGACGCGCTGTAGTGGGACGCGTTCGGATTGCCTTCCTTGCCCGCCACCGACGCGATATTGACGATGCGTCCGTAACCCTGCTTCAGCATCTGCGGCACGACCGCACGGCACACGAGATACGGGCCGATCAGATTCACGTCGATCACCTGCCGCCACACATCCGGCTCGAGTTCCCACGTCGTCCCGTTGCCGCCTGTGATGCCCGCACAGTTGATCAACACGTCGATCGCGCCGAAAGCGGCGAGCGTCTTGCCGACGGCGGCCTCGATCTGCGCCTCTTTGGTTTGATCGACGGTGACGGCGCAGACCTTGCCGAGTTCGGCGAGTTCGCGCTCGCTGCGGGCGAGCCGCTCAGCGTCCAGGTCCCACAGCGCGACGGCCGCGCCTGAACGCAGCGCGCGCTGCGCAACCGCATAGCCGATACCTCGCGCCCCGCCCGTAATGACGACGACACGCCCCTCCAGATCGATTCGATTCATGCTTGCGCTCCTGTGCATCCCTGATGCGCGTGGCTGCCGCACATTCGTTTTCTATGGACCGTGGCTGTTGCACGGCCCTCGGTGTACGCAATATAAATCGGTGACCGATACGTGAACAATTCGACTGTTGGATGGGGCGATAACAAAAGTGGATCGACGGACGAACGCGCGTGTCCCAAAGGCGCCCCGTCGGCGCGGACGAGCGGCCAGGCGCTTACGCGATGCCGAGCACGGAGCAAATCCGTTCGCCATAACGCGGCGCCATCTTCTCGTAGCCGTCGCCCGTTGGGTGAATCTCGTTTTCCCAGTCATTGCTGACGCCAGGCGAATTCGACGGCGCGGCGCCTCGACAATCCGGACGACTTCGTGCGCATTTAACCGCGTCGGCGCTCAAGCGCGAGCGTGACGGTCATACCCGTTCTTGCGCAAGGCGCGACAATGCCGCTGGACGCCGGCCTGCCCGCCGACATCAAGGATGTCGCTGCCGTCGCGTTGCGTACCCTGGCCCCAGTAAAGAGGCGCACGGCGCCGATTGCCCGCAGGCAAAAAAAAGCCCCGGATTCTTGCGAAACCGGGGCGAATCCCATGTCGAGGAGTTCTCATGGAGGAGACGGCTGCATCCTAATGCCGTCCTGCGCACGTTCCAACGAAGCCTTTTGCACAAGCAATCCACGACGGCGCGTGCAGCCGATAACCCTGATGCCGTTATATCGTTAGAACAAAAAGTCGTTTCCCGCTGCTACCATCGGTCACTAACATGGCGTTTCAGGCCCATCGCCCGTTCGCATGACAGACACGCCGCATGGTTCGAACGTGCATCCGGCCGGCCGCCACTGCAGCAAGGAGCTTGAAGTTGACCCGTTTCGACCAGAACCGCCGCCCTCTCGTGATCGGCATCGGCGGCACCACGCGCACCGCGTCGTCCACTGAACGCGCGCTCGGCTTCGCGCTGGGCGGCGCCGAACAGGCGGGCGCACGCACGCGGCTTTTCGGCGGCGCGTTCCTGCACAGCCTGCCGCACTACGCACCAGAAACCGCACAGCGCACCGACGAACAACGCGAACTGATCGAGGCCGTGCGCCACGCGGATGCGCTGGTCATCGCGACACCCGGTTATCACGGCGGCGTGTCGGGCCTCGTGAAGAACGCGCTCGATACGCTCGAAGAACTGCGCGCCGACGAACGTCCCTATCTCGACGGCCGCGCGGTCGGCTGCATCGTCACTGCGTATGGATGGCAGGCAGCAGGTTCCGTGCTGACGTCGCTGCGCTCGATCGTGCACGCGTTGCGTGGCTGGCCGACGCCGTTCGGCGCGGGCATCAACACGCTCGAAACGCGCTTCGAAACGGCCGATACGTGCTCGGATCCGAAAGTGGTCGATCAGTTGTCGACGGTCGGGCAACAGGCCGCGCAATTCGCTCTCGCGTTTCGCTCGCATCATACGGGTGGCGTCGCTGCGCACGCTGCAACGGATGACGCCGTCGATGCGCGCGACTCGAGAGTGCTCGCGCTCGCCAACTGATCCGCCGTTTCTCTCGTGCTTCAAATGCCATGCGCTGCTTCGATGCCGTGCATGGCGTTTTGCGTGCGATATCGAGCAACGGCCGCCGCGGCTCTTTCGCCTACCTCAGTGCACTCCCGCCGTCGTAACTTCTCCTCCTCTGTACGAAACCGCACGCGCACCGCGCCCGATGCGCGTCACAATCGAGCCGTCACTAGCGGTTCCTGGCAGAGCAGATCCCTCGCGAAAACGTAAAGCTTCCCCGGCCTGATTTGCTTCCGACGAATCGTTGGTTCAGTCGTCGAACGGGGTCGCTTACGCTTGGCGGGACGATCAGCAGCAGGGAGCAGCGCGATGAAAAATCCAAACAACTTCCGGACGAGGTCCGAACACCCGAAGCCAGAGAAGGCTGTGCGCGGCAGCCGGCATCTGCGCTACAAAGGCTACGAAGTCGCGCCTGCCGCGCAGCGCCTGCCCAACGGGCTGTTCGCGGCAAATCTCACGATCGAAAAAACGACGCCCGCCAGCGGCGCCCATGCGTACTCGTTCGACGCGCTCGACTACTTCTTCGACGAAGAACACGCGCTCGCCTACGCGTACCGCTGGGGGCGTCTATGGATCGACAGCCATCAATAAGCGCAGGGATGCATTGCAATTTTTGACGCCGTACAGCGCCTGAAACGCGCGCGTGAGCATCGCGCATGCCCGCTCGACGCCACAAAATGACGGGTTATGACAGAATAGCCGGAATAACTAGCCAAAGATTCCGCCTGACATGTCAGACACCCTGATCACGGAAGCAGAAGCCGCTCATGATCATGCGATGCGCCACTGGACCTTCGACGGCCATGCGCGCATGCGGATCGGCTCCGAAGAACACAAGCAGATGTTCTGCCGGATGCTGCTCGAAACGCATAACCCATACAAGCCCGCTGTCATCGACTGGCCCCAGTTGCCGCCCGATGCGCTCAAGCGCATCACGTCGCTGCCCATCTGGGACATCGCGGTGCAGACGGAAGGCCGCGCGTCGATCCGCGTCGCCACCTACGCCGGGCAGGTGCAAGATCCGCTCGTGCGCGAAGCGATCGAAATGGACGCCGCTGAAGAAGCGCGCCACAAGCACGTTCTGTCGCGCCTCGTCGCCGCATACGGCATCGAACTCGCGCCCGAACCCGACTACCCGGCGCCGCGCGATCCCGAATGGGCGTGGATGTTCACCGGCTACAGCGAGTGCATCGACAGCTTCTTCGCGTTCGGCCTGTTTCGTTCCGCGCAACTGTCCGGTTATTTCCCGGAGGAACTCGTCGACACCTTCGAGCCCGTCATCCAGGAAGAAGCGCGCCACATCCTCTTTTTCGTCAACTGGGTCGCGTGGTACCGCCGCACGATGCCGTGGTGGCGGCGTCCGTGGCATTCGCTGCGGGTCGGCGCGATCTGGGTCAAACTGATCTGGGACCGGGTCGCGATCGCGAAAGGCATCGACTCGAATGGCGTCGCGCACGACTCGAACTTTCTGCCCGCCAACAGCGCGACCATCGGCCAGGCACTCTCGACGCGTCAACTGATCGAACTCTGTCTCCAGGAAAACGACCAACGGATGGCGGGCTACGACAAACGGCTCGTACGTCCGATGCTCGTTCCGAAGCTGGCTCGCCTCGCGCTGCGGCTCATGCGCGCCCAATGAGCGACCTGCCGCACCACCCGTGGCGCCACTGAAGACGTCCATGACGGTGCCGCGCGCCGCGCGGGCGAGTGGTTACACGACACATTTTAATCGAGGGAGACAGACCACATGCAATGGACCGTCGATGAGCAACTCGCGCTGACGGCAAGCGAGGCCGTGGCCGCTGTCCAGTCGGGACGCCTGAGCGCAACCGATTACGTCGCGACCCTGCTCGCGCGCGCGGCAGCGCTCGCCACGCTCAACGCCTTCACCGCGATCGACATGGAAGGCGCGCTCGCCGCCGCGAACCGCATCGACGCCCTGCCGGCCGGCGAAAAGGCCCGTCTTCCGCTCGCGGGCCTGCCCGTCGTCATCAAGGACAACATCAACACGGCAGGCCTGCTGACCTCGGCGGGCACGCCCGCGCTCGACGGCTTCAAGCCGAAGACGGACGCGCCCTCCGTGCGCAAGCTCATCGACGCCGGCGCGATCGTGCTGGGCAAGACGAACATGCACGAGCTCGCGTTCGGCATCACGAGCGCCAATCTGGCCCCGCACGCGGGCCCGGTGCGTAACCCGTACGATCCGTCGCTGATCGCGGGCGGTTCATCGGGCGGCACGGCCGTGGCCGTCGCCGCGCGTATCTCGCCCGCCGGGCTTGGCAGCGATACAGGCGGGTCGACGCGCATTCCCGCCGCGCTGACGGGCATCGCGGGCTTCCGGCCGTCCGTGGGCAACGGCGGCGCCGAGCGGCGCTATCACGACCCGCAGGCCGTCGTCCCCATCAGTCATACGCGCGATACCGTTGGGCCGATGGCGCGCACCGTCGCGGATGTCGCACTGCTCGACGGCGTGATCACGGGCGACGCGGCGCTCCCCGACGTGCAACTGTCCGCGCTGCGTATCGGCTTGCCCGAACCGCTGTGGGCAGAGCTCGAACGCGCAACGGAAGAGGTCGCGCGCCGCGCGCTCGTCAAGCTCGAGGCGGCGGGCGTCACCTTCGTGTCCGTCGCGATGCCCGACCTGCTGCGGCTGAACGAACAGACAGGCGGCCCGATCGCGATCCACGAAGCGCTTGAAGACGTGCGCGATTATCTCGTCGCGAACGATGCGCCCGTCAAGACGGTGGGCGAGATCGCGGCGCGCATCGCGAGCCCCGACGTGCGCGAGATTTACGACGTCGTGCTCGCGGACGCGCTCGCGCAGCAGTATCCCGCTGCCCTGCACACCTGGCGTCCGCAATTGCAGCAGCACTACGCGGACACGTTCGCAGCCGAACGGCTCGATGCCCTGCTGTTCCCGACGACGCGGCTCGTGGCCGTCCCCATCGATGAAGTGAACGGCTCGTCGATCGTGTCGATCGACGGCGCGCCCGCCATCGAGGAAATGACGGCCTATCTGCGCAATACCGATCCCGCCAGCAATGCGGGCATTCCGGGCCTTTCGCTGGCCGCCGGTCTCACGCAGGAAGGCCTGCCCGTGGGCATTGAACTGGATGGGCCGCTCGGCAGCGACCGCCGTCTACTCGCCATCGGCATCGCATTCGAAGCACTGCTCGGCACGGTGCCCGCGCCGACTATCTGACGTCTTTCATGCTCCGACCACGCATCAGGCACCTGACGGCGCTTGCCGTCGCGCTGTGGACGTCCGGCTGTGCACTCATCGCAACAGCCGATCCCAACGCTCTCTGGAAAATCGTCGACCACCAATGCGTGCCCGCCGCCCGCGCGTCGGGCAGGCCTGGCTTCTGCACGTCCGTCGATCTGCAGAAACGCTACGCGATTCTCAAGGACATCAACGGCAACACCCAATTTCTGCTAATTCCGACCGACCGCGTGACGGGCATCGAAAGTCCGAGCGTGCTCGATGCCGATGCACCCGACTATTGGGCCGACGCGTGGGCCGCGCGGCAATATGTGGGCTCGCGCATCGGTCTCACGTTTCCGCCGAACCAGCTCGGCCTCGAAATCAATTCGGCGTACCGCCGCTCGCAGCAGCAGCTACATATCCATATGGACTGCATGCACGACAGCGTCATCAAGGATCTCGCGCGCTTCGCCACTGTCGAGCCGGGTCAATGGCACTGGACCACGCTCGACGGCAACCGGTACCGCGTGATGCGCGTGCTATCGCTGACGGGCGCCGACGACCCGTTCCGAATCGTCGCGCGCGACCGTCAGGGCAGCGACGCGATGGCGCAGCAGACCATTCTCGTAACGGGCGCCGGGCCAACGGACAAGGACGGCTGGCTGGTCGTCAATAGCGGCCCGGAACTCGACGACGGCAGCGGTTCTGCCGAACCGCTGCTCGATCACGCGTGCGAAATCGGCATGCATCGGTAAAAGCGCTGGGCATTTGTTCAGGCTTCGCATATCACGCAGGCTAAATCGGCTTTGCTCACATGCTTTGCCGAACAAATTGGTTCGGCGGCGGCCCCCTCGCCTTTAGGATCGGTTGGACTGCATGACGACCGATCTGCCGATGTCCTTCTATCTCGACGACGCACAACGTTACACACTCACCCGACGCCGAACGAGCTTCAGCTGGCGCACCGAATGGCCGACATGGCTTCTGATCGGCGCGATCTACGGCGGATGGTTTTTTATCGCGAGCCATGCGCGCGTGCTCGGTCTGAACGCCGCGATTCCGCTGCTCGCCGTGTTCAGCGCGTGGTACATGTCGCTTCAGCACGAACTGCTGCACGGGCACCCGACGCGCTCCGCGTTCGTCAACGCCCTGATCGGCTTTGCGCCGATCGCCGTGTGGTTTCCGTATCGCGTCTATCGCCAGTTGCATTTGCAGCATCACGACGATCCGCATCTGACGCATCCCGAGATCGATCCCGAGAGCTTCTTCGTCAGCAGTCACGCGTGGCGGCAAGCGGGACCGCTGACGCGCGCGTTGCTTGTCGCGCGCAACACCTTCTTTGGACGTCTGCTGCTCGGTCCGGCGTTTTCAATCGCGGCGACGGCGACTCAGGCGCTGCGCAAGCCGCTGCGCGGCGACTGGTCCGATGTGCCCGCGTGGCTCGCGCATTTCGCGGCGCTCGCGGTACTGATGGTGTGGCTCGATCGCGCATGTGGGATTGCGCCGTGGCTGTTCATCGCGGCTGTCGGGTACCCCGCGCTGGCGTTGAGCGCCGTGCGCTCGTTTCACGAACATCGCGCTGCCCGTTCGCATGAACAGCGCTCCGTCATCAACGAGGCCGCGTGGTGCTGGCGTCTGCTGTTTCTGAACAACAACTATCATCTGGTCCATCATGATCTGCCGCAGGTACCGTGGTTTGCGCTTCGGGAGGTCTATCATGAGTCCCGGCAGCAATATCTCGAGCGCTCAGGAGGCTTTCTGGTAAAGGGCTACGGCGAATGGTTGAAGCGTTATTCGTTCACTCGGATCGCCCATCCACTTTATAGGGACATATCCGATGTGATCTTAGATAAGCCATCAGGTGCCGACAGTTTTGCGGGTAAATTGCGGGTAAAATCTATGGTAGTTGTCCTTCGGGGAGAATTCCATGAGGTTGACCTACCCGCTGTTGCTGAACGCCAAACCGCAAGACAAGCCCTATAAGATTCGCGACCGCGATTCCATGTAGCTACGGGTGTCGGTCTCAGGTTCGAAGATGTGGAAATTTGACTTCCGGTTGGATGGCAAGGATTGCAGTTACACCCTCGGCCGATTTCCCGATCTCTCTGTCGCGGACGCTCGTCAACTTCGTAACGCTGCGGCCAAGCTTGTCGCGTCCGGGGTTCATCCGAAGGCACACGAAAAACACCTTCAACGTCAGAACGTTGCCCATTACAAAAATACGCTCTGGCCGGTGTGTGAGGAATGGCTGAGCGACAACCGAGGGAACTGGACCGCGTACTACCACGGCCAAGCCACGCGCTTCCTTGCACGCTATGTGAAGGACTCGCAGCTAGGTGCAATGCCAATTCGCGACATCACAGTGGCGCACCTGTATGACCTGATCCAATCGATTGCAAAGCGTAAAACTCTTTCAGGCGATGAACGCAAGGCCGGGGGCGCTCCTCACATCGCAATACGTTTGCGCCAACACCTTGACGCTGTATTCAGACGCGCGATTATCAGCGGTCGAGTAAGGAAGCTGATGTCGGGCGATACCCGATTCCTGGCCTCAGCAAATGACCACCGACCAGTCCCACAACAAGCGACAAAGTAGAAACCAGCTCAAAATAAAGCAGAGTCTTCGCGCCCACCCGTCCCAGCTTCTTCACGTCTCCCATGCCGGCAATCCCGCAAACGACCATGCAGAATACAAGCGGCCCGGTCAGCATCCTGATGAGGCTAATGAACGTGTCTCCGATAGGCTTGAATCGCACAGCAAATTTCGGCTCGACGTATCCCAGTCCGCCACCCAAGAGGATTGCAACCAACACCTGAAAATACTGCTGCCGAAGCAGGGAAAAACTTTTGGCGCGTGCCACGCTGAGGAGACTTGGTGTATTCATCGTTCTCTGATTTCGTCGACAACCTTGTTACCGACATATCTCCACGGCGGTTGATACCGATTGTGGATCCGCTTGCAAGGACCAATTGATGTGAATGCCTCTACGCTTGGAGGCTTGACTAGCTAGCCTCAAACAAAAAATTAGAGGACTGAAATCTAACCAGGGTCCTGCGAAAGCTTGAATGATGCAACCGTCGCTTCTAGCCGGTGTGTCTCCTCCTCAAGCGCCTGGGCTGCAATCGCCCCTTGCTCAATCACCGCAGCATTCCGCTGCGTCACCTGCTCCATCAAAATAACCGCCTGGTTCACCTGTTCGATACCTTGACTTTGTTGTTCCGAGGCGCTGGCAATCTCATCTACCATCTGAGATGCATTCTCGATTGCTACCTTCATTTCATCCATTGCCACGCTGACTCTATCGGCCTGCTTTGATCCTTCGCTAATCGTCGCTACCGACGTGCCAATCAATTCCTTTATCTCCCTCGCCGCGGATGCAGACCGCTGGGCGAGACCCCTTACTTCACTCGCGACAACGGCAAATCCTCTTCCCTGTTCGCCTGCACGGGCAGCTTCGACGGCCGCATTCAGTGCCAGGATATGTGGAGTTTCCTCTGGGCGGTGCTTCGGCGCTCGGTTGCGTCAGAAGTTTGTCAACATAACTTCGTCGTGGGAGTAGCGTAGTTCCTCCGATCACCGTATCCGGAGGGCACCATGCTTCAGGAATTGTTTCCGGAGGTACATCGCCGCTATGAGGGATCCCGGTTCGCCGCCGATCTTGAGGGTTTCGCTGCCTGGCTGCGTCGGAGCGGATATTCTCGCAACACTACCTGCGATCATTTGTTTCGGGCAAAGCAAACACTTGAACGGATGGATGACGCCGAGCCCGGCGGGGAGTTTGCCACCGAGCATCTATACACCGCATTTACGTCATCGCACTTCCCGGCGCTATATCGGGGTACGCAGCGGGCATTCGAGCGCTTTCTGTCTTCGCGAGGCAGATTGATTCGGGCTGAGCCAGAAGCCCCGTTCGGAGCCCTGCGCGGTCACTATACGCTCGTGTCAGCGACTGGCAACGATTGCACAGAGCGGAGCTCAAGAAATTGAAGCCTCCCTAAACGATGACATTTCAATGGCTGAAAAGAAGCGCAGTGCCTGAGCCAAGGTCTCCTTTATTTGGTTTTCCAGGTGAATTTATGGCCGTTGCGTTTTTTCCAGTCTTACTGTGTCATAAATCTATTTGAGGCGATCGGTACCTGGTAGTATTGAGTAATATGGACTTCGGGAGATCGCGATGAGAGAAGATGCCGACGAATTTCACGCGTATCTGAATCGCACCACTCATGCTTGGACCTCTTTGATTGATTGAGATTTGCGCGTGAACATTCCGGCGGAATCGGAACCGAAGCGGCGACGCTCGTGCGCCAGCTCAATCAGACGCGCCGTCAACGCTTCATTCCCCTGGCTTCGCCTCATAGTGCAACACGCGGCGAGAAAGCCCGACAAGCCGGCAGGCGCGGCGTTCCGAGATGTTGACCTTATCCCGAATCGTCACGACTGCTTCGCGCTTGGCTTGCGGCCCCGCTATCTGCGATCATCCGCCTCTGCAAGTGGCTCGCAGGCAGCCTGGACCAGGAATGCCGCCCCTAACGCGCCTTGTACAACGCGCCTTGTACATTTCCGGCCGCCCCGATAGAAGTAATGCTTTGCATCAGTTCTTCGCGTGGGCGTTACACGATACTTCGCCCGTTGCGTCGTCATTGATATTCGCTAAAGCGGGAAACAGGCGTTTCATCGGCGGGCGTCGACGAATAGCCGGGTACATCGGCCTTGAACTGGTCGAGCAGGCCGCGATCGGTCCGCGACAGGCCCTTCAATTGCAGTTGCATCAGCATGCGCGTGCCCGTGCTCGGCGACGTGCTACCCGTCGCGTTCGTGTACTTCTCCATGCCGAGCGAGAGCGACCAGCATTGCGCGTCGTATTGCAGCCCAAGCAGACCTGCGATCAGACGATGCGTGCTCATGTCGTAGTTGATGCGTGCAACACTGGCCATGTTTTTCGCCAGCGGCCATTGCCCCGACACGATGATCTGGTTGACGGGCTGAAAATCCAGCGTCGTGTTAGCGCGCGTGTAGCGATACGCGACATTGACTACGTGCGCCGTTGCAGGCGCCCATGCGAAGCCGATCGAGCCCTGCGTCAGATAATTGTCCGACTGGCTGTATTGCAATGCATTCTGCAGGATGAGATCAGGGCCGACCTTAATCGAGCTGCCAGCAATCAGACTCGTGCGCGCGACGTTCGCCGTGCTTTCCGTGTCGTAGAGCGTGACGCGCGGCTGGATGAAATCGTAACGCTGCGCAATTACGAAGCGCGCGCGCTCGTCGCCCGTTGCAGCGTCGATCAGTCGTGACGTCAGCGCAGCCGTCACACGGCTTTCATCGGACACACGGTCGTTGCCGACAAACGCGTTATCGGTGAACAGTTCCCCCAGGCCAAAGTCGGCTTCCGTCGTGTCGAAGAGCGGCACGTAGGTCTGGTTGCGATAAGGCGTGTACACATAGTGCAGGCGCGGCTCCAGCGTCTGGATGTACGAACCGCCCCAGAGGCGCACCGCGCGTTCGAACGTCATGCCCGAGTCGAGGCTCAAGGTCGGCACATTGACGTTCACACTGTGCGGCTGTCCGGTGGGTGCATCCGATGCGATCGACGTGAGATCGTAAGACGCGAAATGCCATTTGATCTTCGGCGTAAAGAACCAGCCCGGCCGCACGACCGGATAGCTGACGAAAGGATTGAAAACGAAACGCGTGCCTTGCGTCACATCGTCCGATGCAAGCGTGAAGCGCGTCGCGTCCGCTTCGAACCCGTAATCGAAGCCGCCGACGTCATACCGGTTGTAACGCACATTGACCTGCGGCTCGCGGTTGTACGTCGTATCGCTCGAAAAAGACTGCCAGTGCTGCTCGCGCGCGAGCACCGACCACGGTCCGTTGTTGTAGGTTAGCCCTGCTTCCTGCTGATAAAGCGTGGTCGAACTGGTCGGAAACGCGCTGCCTGAACCCAGATCGGTCGACACGTTCGCATCCGACACGCGGTTGTAATTCACATACGCCGCGAAGCCGGAGCCCAGCCTCCAGATGTGATTCAGGTCGATCGAATAACGGCGCTCATGCGTCGTGATGTCGTTGGGCAGATACGCGATGGATAGCGAACCGGATGAGGCTTCCGTCAGATACCGGTAGTCTGCGCTAAGCATTTCACCGCGTTTCGACATGTAACGCGGCGCAATGGTCAGGTCGTAGTTCGGCGCAACGTTGAAATAGTAAGGGACGGTGATGTCTACGCCGTTCTTCGAACTCATCGACCACGTCGGCGACAGCAGGCCGCTGCGTCGCGCGCCGTCGAGCGGAAACGACAGCCACGGGCTGGCAAGCAATGGAATGTTCTGAAAGTACAGCACGCCATTGTGCGCGACGCCTTCGTCAGCGCCGCGGTCCATCGCGAACTGCGAAGCGCGGATGTACCACGCCGGGTTCCCGTCGCAATCGCAGGTGCTATAGGTGCCGTCTTCTATCTTCGAACGCTCGTTGTCGAGCAGTTCGGCGCGCCGGCCGCTGCCCCAGCCGCCGTTCAGATAGAAGCGGTATCGGGGCTGCGCGATGATGCCTTCGCTGGCGTCCACGTGCAGCTGGCCGAACGGTCCTGTGAACACGTCGCCCTTCGAAACGATGCTGACATGGCCATATGCATCCGCCATATCGCCGTCGACGTCGTAGTGCAGCGCATCGCCTTTGACGACGAAACCATAGCGGCGCAACTCGGCTGCGCCCTTGAGCGACACGTCGGAATCGACCGTGCCGGTGACGGCATCGCCCAAGCCGATCGTCGCGGCTTTGACGCCCGGCACACTGGGCGTTTCGGTCAGTTGTGGCGCGAAGCGCAAGCTCCAAGCGTCGGACAGACGTTCAGCGCTGGCCGCGTCGCCCACAAGCTGCGCGTGCACAGCAACAGGCGCGAGCAGACACAGCACGAGCGCGGCAATAGGCCTGATTGCGAGGCCCTGGACTTCTCTGCGGAATATCAAAGCGGAATCGTGGCGGCTGGTTGACGGGCGGACGCCGGCCCGAATGGGAGATGCGTCCAGAGCGTCTTACTGCAACGTCACGGTGTCGCTCGTGACCTGTGCGACAGTGGCACCCGCCGACGCGGCCACACCGTTCAACGCCTCGATCAGCGGCGCAATCTGCTCGCACGGCAGCGAAAACGAAATGCCCATGTTGCCCGCGAGCCGGAAACGGATCACCGCCGTCTGCGTGCCGTTCAGACGCCCGATTTCCCAGCCGTAGCTCTGATACGCGAACGCGGTCTGTGCGTTGCCGCTGGTGATGCGGTCCGAATGCTCGATCGCATTCGGCAACGCGACCAGCAACTGGTCGAGCACGGAACGGTGGATGGCCGTCATCGGCTGATTGCCGTGAATCAGCAGATAGAGACCGTCTTCCGTCATCTGCAGATCGGAAATCGAATTGACCACGTGGGCTGCGTGCTCAGACATGACGCACCTCGTCAACACGCGCGCCCGAGCCCACGGCGGTGCCCGGTCGCCGGTCCGCGTCGTCCAGATGATGCGCGCACGTGTCTTCGATCCACGGCTCGTATGAAGACGCCCTGGCGATCCAGGCAGAGAAAAGCGGCGACGAGCTGGTGCGCAACACAGCAACCAGTACGACGGGATCGATATGTTCGAGCATGGCGGAGGACCAGAGGTAATGGGAGTCGGCACGATAACGCCACCTCCATCCTCGACGCGTTACCACGATCCTACCGATTCTTAGCTGCGCCGTTCCGCCCTTGCGTGCCGGCGCCGCTAAACACGCGCCGCTGCACACTGCGGCGCCATTCCTTTCACGCCGCAACAAATATTCAGAAAGTTTGGCGTAACCCTGCGCAAGGCGCCCATTTCTATACTCGCGGCTTTTCGTAGTGAGTCGCGTCACGTCTCCAAAGATCTTCGATGAAACAAAGAGCATCAACTATCTGTCTCGCCAGCGCGCTCACCGTGTGCGCCACGACGCTGACGCCATCGATCGCGCATGCCGACGATTCCATGATCGTCATGGACATCCGCCTCGAAGGCCTGAGGCGCATTGAAGCGGGGACGCTGCTCGCGAATCTGCCCATCAAACGCGGTGAAGTGTTCACGGACGACAAGGCATCGGCGGCCGTGCGGGCGATCTACGATACGGGTCTGTTCAACGACGTCAACGTATCGCTCGACGGCGATGTAGTGGTCGTGCACGTCGTCGAGCGTCCGGCTATTGCTGACATCGATTTCGCCGGCATTCACGAGTTCGAGAAAGACAATCTGACCAAGGCGCTGAAAGCAGTGGGTCTGTCGCGCGGCCGTCCGTTCGACAAGGCGCTGATCGACAAGGCCGAACAGGAACTGAAACGCCAGTACCTCACGCGAGGCTACTACGCCGCCGAAGTGCAAACCACGACCACGCCTGTGGATAGCGGACGCGTATCGATACTCTTCTCGGTGATCGAAGGCCCGAATGCGAAGATCCGGCAGATCAATTTCATCGGCAATCGTGTGTTTTCGGAAAGCACGCTGCGCGACGAAATGGAACTGTCGACGCCGAACTGGTTTTCCTGGTACACGAAGAACGATCTATACTCGAAAGAGAAGCTCGGCGCCGATCTCGACCGGCTGCGTTCCTACTATCTGAACCGCGGCTATCTGGAGTTCCGGATCGACTCGACGCAGGTTTCGCTGACGCCCGACAAGAAGGAGATGTACCTGACGCTCAACGTGCACGAAGGCAAGCCTTATACGATCACGGGCATCCGGCTCGCCGGCAATCTGCTCGATCGCGAAGGGGAATTGACGCCGTTGATCGGCATCAAGCCCGGCGAAAAGTTCTCCGAAGACAAACTGCGCGCGACGACAAAAGCGGTTGTGGACCGGCTCGGCGAATATGGCTACGCGTTCGCGACGGTGAATGCAGTGCCACGAATCGATCAGGACAAGCATACGGTCGATCTCACGCTGCAAGTCGATCCAGGCCGCCGCGTCTATGTGCGGCAGGTGAACGTGGAAGGCAACACGCGCACGCGCGACGAAGTGATACGCCGTGAAATGCGCCAACTGGAAAGCGCATGGTTCGATTCGAATCGGCTCGCACTGTCGAAGGAACGCGTAAACCGTCTCGGCTATTTCACCGACGTGGACGTGACGACGGTGCCCGTCTCCGGCTCGAACGATCAGGTCGATGTCGACGTCAAGGTCACGGAAAAGCCGACAGGGGCAATCACGCTGGGCGCGGGTTTTTCTTCGTCGGACAAGGTGGTGTTGTCGGCGGGTGTTTCGCAGGACAACGTCTTCGGCTCGGGCACGAGTCTCGCCGTCAACGTGAATACGGCGAAAACGTATCGCACGCTGTCGGTCACGCAGACCGACCCCTATTTCACGGTGGATGGCATCAAGCGCATTTCGGATGTCTATTACCGCACGAGTTATCCGCTGTATTACAGCAACGACGAGAGCTTTCGTATCGTCTCGCTCGGCGCAGACCTGAAGTTCGGCATTCCGTTTTCGGAGATCGATACTGTCTACTTCGGGCTCGGTATCGAGCAGGATCGCTTCAACACCGATTCGTCGACGCCGCAGGCCTATCTCGACTATGTCAAGGAATTCGGCCGAGTCGTCAACAACGTGCCGATTACCGCGGCCTGGTCGCGCGATGCGCGTGACAGCGCACTAATGCCGAGCCGCGGTTACATGCTGCAGGCCAACGGCGAAGTCGGCACGCCGGCGGGTGAAACCGAGTACTACAAAGCCGATGTGCAGAGCCAGTACTACTACTCGTTCGCGCGCGGCTTCATTCTGGGCCTGAATTTGCAGGCCGGCTACGGCAATGGGTTCGCCGGCAAGGCCTATCCGATCTTCAAGAACTACTATGCAGGCGGTATCGGTTCGGTGCGCGGTTATGAATCGAGTTCGCTGGGGCCGCGCGATTCGTCGACGGGCGATTCGATCGGCGGATCGAAGATGGTGGTCGCCAACGTCGAGATGACCTTTCCGCTGCCGGGCAGTGGCTGGGACCGCACGCTGCGCGTCTTCACCTTCGTCGATGCGGGCAATGTATGGGGCAACGAAGGCAGCAGCACGGGCGCAAACGGCTTGCGATACAGCTATGGCGCTGGGCTTGAATGGATTTCGCCGATTGGGCCGTTGAAGTTGTCGGTCGGGTTTCCCATTGTGCGGCACGCGGACGATAAGTATCAGGTCTTTCAGTTTCAGATTGGGACTTCGTTCTGATTGGTTTTTGGGTTTTGGTTTTGAACTGGTCCGCGTTTTATTGCGGGTGCTTCACGCGTCGCCCCTGTGCGGGGCGGCGCCTACTTTTAGTCCGCAGTGGGTGTCGCCTGTCGAAGGAATGCGTATAGCGAGTTCCCGCGACTTTGACAACGCGCCTGCGCGCGACGAACCAATCAATCGTCGCGCAAAGCGGTACGCGTCATATGCGCCGTCTGTGCAGTGCTTCACCTCCCGGAAGAATCCGCCGTCTTCAGTTGACTGTCCCACCCGCCCCCCAGCGCTTTCACTAGCAGCACAGCGTTCTGCAACGTCGTGCTGCTGTAGTCGAGGGCGATCTTGCGGTCCTCCACTTGCGTGAGTTGCGTGTCGAGCATGTCGATGCGGCTCGCCGTGCCTGCCGCGAAGTTGCGTTGCTGGCTGGCGGCCAGTTCGCCGCTGCGCCGCGCGACCTCGTTCGACGCTGCCGCCTGGCGCGACGCGATCTGCACTGCGCTCAGATAATCTTCAACGTCCTGGAACGCGCTCAGCACGGTCTGCCGGTACGCGGCCACTTCCTGATCGTAGTTGGCGCGCGCGGCACGCACCGAGGCGCTCGTCGCGCCCGCATCGAACACCGTCTGCGCAACGTCGAGTCCGAGCGACCAGAAGCGCGTGGGCAGCGAGATTAGATGCGCGAACGACGTGCCGCTCCAGCCGCCGTCGGCCGTTAGCGTGATGGTCGGGAAATAGCCCGCCTTCGCCACGCCGATTTTCGCGTTGTATTGCGCGACCGTGCGCTCGGCCTGCACGACGTCCGGCCGCCGCTGCAGCAATGTGGACGGCAACGCGACGGGCAGCGCCGGCAAGTCGAACCGATAGTCCGCCTGAACCGGCAGCGAAAACGCCGCGGGCGGCTCGCCGAGCAGCACGGCAATCGCATGCTCGTACTGACGGCGCGTGAGTTGCGCGCTCGCGATACTTTCGTCGATCGCCTGCAATGTGTTGTGGGCCGTGCGCACATCGTCATACGAGGAAACGCCTTGCTTGTACTTCGCTTCCGTCAGCGCGAGCAGTTCCGCATCGATGCGGCGTTCCTCTTCGAGAATCGCGAGATCGGCGTCGGCGGCCCGCACGGTGAAGTAGTCGACGGCCAGCGTCGCGAGCACGCTCAGGCGCTCGCCCGCCAGTTGCGCATCCGATGCCTGCGCGCTAGCCTCGCTCACTTCGACGGAGCGCCGCACGCTGCCCCACAGGTCCGGCTCCCAGCTCGCCTCCAGTTCCGCCGACACGCTCTTCGACGCGTAGCTGCTAGTGCTGCTGCCTGATGAAATCGGTGTCGTGTTGCTGCCGGTACCCGTACGCGAGCGCGTACCCGAACCGGCGAACGACACCGTGGGAAACAGACTCGCGCGCGACGACGCGACCTGGGCGCGCGCCGAGCGATACGCGGCTTCGTATTGCGCGAGGGTCTGGTTCGCCTTCAGCGCGCGCTCGCACAGATCGTCGAGCGTCCCGTCGCCGAACACGGTCCACCAGCGGCTATCGAGTGACGCGGCGGGATCGGGCTTCGCCTGCTGCCACACGTCGCCCGCATCGGAACTGTTGGCTTCCTTGAAGGCGGCGGGCACGACGACATCGGGCCGCTTGTAGTCGGGGCCGACCGCGCAGCCTGCGCACAGCGTTGCAATGGCGGCAGCCACGATCGATCGTTGCACACGCCGCGTCGTGCGCGTAGCTTTGTCCATCATGATGGGGTTCCGTTACGTGAGGCGCGCCGGCCGTTGAAGCGGTCGAGCCAGAGATAGATCACGGGTGTCGTGAAGAGCGTCAGCAACTGGCTGACCATCAGGCCGCCGAAAATCGCGACGCCAAGCGGATGGCGAAACTCATGCCCATAGCCCGAACTGACGATCAGCGGCACCGCACCGAGCAATGCGGCGAGCGTCGTCATCATGATCGGCCTGAAACGCGTGAGACACGCCTGGTAGATCGATTCCTCGGCGCTCGAGCCCTGTTCACGCTCATACGTGACGGCAAAATCGACCATCATGATCGCGTTCTTCTTCACGATGCCGATCAGCAGCACGATGCCGATCAGCGCGATGATCGTCAGCTCGTAGCCACAGACGTAGAGCGCGACGAGTGCACCCAGTCCCGCCGAAGGCAGCGTCGAGAGTATCGTCAGCGGATGGATAAGATTCTCGTACAGGATGCCGAGCGCAATATAGACGGCCATCAGCGCGCCGATAATCAACAGCAGTTCGCTGCCGCCCGACTGCTGCATCATCGCGCCTTGTCCTGCGAAACCGGGCAATATCGTGTTCGGCAGATTCAGCGACGCGACGGCCGACTTGATGGACTCGTTTGCGTCGCTCATCGTCACGCCTTCGCGCAGGTTGTACGACAGCGTGACAGCCGCAAACTGGTTGTCGTGCGCAATCGTAACGGGGGCGTGCGACAGTGTGCGCGTCGCGAGCGCGGACAGCGGCACAAGCGTTGCGCTCGAGGCGGTGCTCGTCGAAGAGGATGTGCTGGACGTGCTGCTCGCATTGGTCGCGGGTACATACAGCGTGTCCAGCGTCTTCGGATCTTGCGCGTACTGCGGCGCGATCTCCATGACGACGTGATACTGATTCGCAGGACCATAGACCGTCGCAATCTGCCGCTGACTGAATGCATTGTTCAATGCATCGTCGATGGCTTCGAACGGCACGCCCAGACGCGCCGCCGCATCGCGATTGACTTGCAGCATCATCGAAAGACTCGCGCTTTGCACGTCGGTGTTCACGTCGCGCAACTGCGGCAGCGTGCGCAGCTTCGCTTCGATGCGCGGCACCCACTTGTCCAGGTCGTCCTGGTTCTCCGCCGTCACGGTGTACTGGAACTGCGCCGAGCTTTGTCGCGCGCCGAACATCAGGTCCTGCGCGGATTGCAGCAAGAGTCGCACGCCGGGAATATCGGCTGTGCGGCGGCTCAGATCAGCGATCACCTGATCGGCGCTATGCTTGCGCTCCGACAGCGGCTTGAGCGTGATGAACATCATGCTGTTGCTCACTGCATTGCGGCCGCCGACGTAGCCCGATACCGATTGCACATCCGCGTTCTGCAAAATGCGCCGGTTGATCTCGTCGAACTTCTGCTTCATCGCCTGGAACGAAATGCTCTGCGACGCCTGGATGTTGCCCATCAGCCGCCCCGTGTCCTCGATCGGGAAAAATCCCTTTGGCATTACGGCGACCACGCCGACATTGGCGAATAGCAGGAACACGGTGACCGCAAGCATCATCTTCGGATGACGCAGGGCCCAGCGCAGACTGCGCGCGTAAGCACGTTCCACGCGCGGCCCGGACGCGCCTTCGCTCTGCTTGTGCGGTGGGCCGCGCAGCAGCAGACGGCCCAGCGTCGGCGCGAGTGTCAGCGAGATCACCATCGAAATCATGATTGCAATCGCCAGCGACACGGAGAACTCACGGAACAGCCGCCCGACGATGCCGCTCATCATGATGAGCGGCAGGAACACGACCACGAGCGACACGCTAATGGTCAGCACCGTGAAGCCGACTTCACGCGTACCGTCGAGCGCGGCGGCAAGCGGCGTCTTGCCCTGATCGACATGTCGCATGATGTTTTCGACCACGACGATCGCGTCGTCCACTACGAAGCCCGTCGAGATGGTCAGCGCCATCAGCGACAGGTTGTTCAGGCTGTAGCCGAGGAAGTACATCGCGGTGAAGGTGCCCGCCAGCGCGAGCGGCACCGTGATCGCGGGAATCAGCGTGCTGCGCCAGTCGCGAAAAAACGCGTACGACACGGCCGTCACCAGCAGCACGGCTGCCAGCAGCGAGATCTCGACGTCGAACACGGACGAGCGGATCGTCTGCGTGCCGTCCAGCACAACGTTGAGCTTCACCGTCGACGGCAGGCTCGCGGCGAGTTGCGGAAGCGTGTCGCGAATCGCGTCGACGGTCTTGATGACGTTCGCGTTCGGCTGCTTCGACACGATCAGCAGCACGGCTGGCTTGCCGTTCGCGAGACCGTAGTTGCGCAGGTCTTCCGTTGACCTCACCACTTGCGCGACATCGGTGACGTGCACCACCGTGCCATCGTGGGTGCGGATCACGAGCGGCTTGTAATCGGCGGGTTCCGTCAACTGATCGTTCGCACCGGTCACGTAGTGCTGTCCGTTCATGCTGACGGCGCCCTTCGGCAGATCAACGCTCGCGTTCGCCAGCGCGGTGCGCACGCTGTCGAGCGCGATGCCGTAGCGGCTCAGTTGATCGGGATTCAGCTCGACGCGCACGGCAGGCAGTGCGCCGCCGCCCACCGTCACATCGCCGACGCCTTCCACCTGCAACAGCTTCTGTTGCAACACCGACGACGCATAGTCGTACATCTGCCCGACGCCCACCGTATCCGATGTGAGTCCGACGATCATCATGGGCGCCGCGGCAGGATTCATCTTGCGATAGGTCGGCGTCTGCGTGAGCGTCGTCGGCAGATTGCTGCGCGCCGCGTTGATCGCGGCCTGCACGTCGCGCGCCGCGCCGTCGATATCGCGGTTCAGATCGAACTGCAGCACGATCTGCGACGAGCCCGACGAGCTTTGCGACGTCATCTGCGAGAGCCCCGCAATCGAGCCGAATGCTCGTTCAAGCGGCGCCGTCACGGTCTTTGCGACCGTGTCGGAGTTTGCACCCGACAGCGTCGCGCTGACCATCACGACGGGAAAATCCACCGAAGGCAGCGCGGCGACGGGCAGCAGCCGGAACGCGACGATGCCGAACAGCGCAAGGCCGAGCGCCAGCAGCATCGTGCCGACGGGGCGACGGATGAAAGGAGCGGACAGGTTCACCATGCGCTCCTTAGCTCGCGTTCGCGTCGTCGGTCGGCGTGATCGCCGCGCGCGTTGCAAAGCGATGCAGCGCAAGAAAGATCACGGGCGTCGAGAACAGCGTGAGCAACTGGCTCACCACCAGCCCGCCGATGATCGCGATGCCGAGCGGCTGCCGCAGTTCGTGGCCTATCCCCGTGCCGAGCGCGAGCGGCAGTGCGCCGAACAATGAAGCGCAGGTCGTCATCAGGATCGGCCGGAAGCGCAGTTCGCACGCACGGCGCATCGCGTCGCGCCCGGCAAGACCGAGCGTGCGCTCCTGCTCGAGAGCGAAGTCGATCATCATGATCGCGTTCTTCATCACGATGCCGACCAGCAACACAATACCGATCAGACCAATGATGTCGAGTTCCCCGCCGCACAGCAGCAGCGCGGCGAGCGCGCCGCAGGCGGCGGAAGGCAGCGTCGAAAGGATCGTCAGCGGATGCACGAGGCTTTCGTACAGGATGCCGAGCAGGATGTAGACAGCGACAAGAGCGCCGATCAGCAGCAGCGCTTCATTGGCAAGCGACGTGCTGTAAAGCTGCGCCGCGCCTTCGAAGTTCATCTGAACACTCGCGGGCGCATTCAGCTTCTGTTCGATCGCTTCGAGGCGACTGACGGCCGTGCCGAGCGTCACGCCGTCCGCGAGATTGAACGACACGTCCGCGTAGGGGAACTGTGCCTGGCGCTGGATCGTCAGCGGTGCGGCACCGACTGTCGCCGTCGCGATGCTCGACAGCGGCGCAAGCGAAGTGGACGTGCTGCCCGAAGTCGAAGTCGATGATGACGACGACGAAGAAGAAGACGAGGCGCTCGTCGTCCCCACATACAGCCCGTCGAGCAACGCAAGCGGCGACTCGCCGACCAGCCGCACATCCGCGCCGAGCGTCACGTGATACTGGTTCACGTGCGTATAGATGGTCGAAATCTGCCGGTCGCCGAACGCGTCGTACAGCGCGTTGTCGAGGTCCTGCGCAGTCAGCCCGAGGCGCGACGCCGTCGCGCGGTCGAAGTCGAATGTCAGCACGTTGCCTTGCTGCTGCGCCTGGCTCTGCACGTCAGTGAACATCGGGTCTGTACGCAGCGCGTCGAGCAGGCGTTGCGTCCATTCGTCGAGTTCGGCGCGGTCGGTGGCCTGCACGCCGACGCGATAGCTGTTCGCGTTGATCTGGTCATCGAGTGTCAGATCCTGCACGGGATGCAGATAGAGCTTGAGGTCCGCGCGCTGCCCGACGTCTCGTGTCAGCCGTTGAATGACCGTGCGGCTCGCATCGCCATCCTTCAGGCTGATGAGCATACGCCCCTGGTTGATGGTCGGATTGTTCTGGTCGATGCCGACGAACGACGACACGCTGGCCACTGCGCTATCGTTCGCAACGCGGCCCGCCAGCGTGCGCGTCGAAGCGGCCATGCGCTCGAACGACGCGCGCGGAGAACCGAGCGAAATGCCTTCGATCATCCCCGTGTCCTGCTCAGGCAACAGGCCCTTCGGCAGCAGCAGGAATAGCACGCATGTCAGCAGCGTGGTGATTGCAACCATCACCAGCACCGTGACGCGATGCTCGAATGCCCAATCCAGTCCACGCAGATACCCGCGATTCAAACGCGCGAGCCAGTCCCTCGCGGTGGCGTCGCTATCGCTCGCGGCACGGTCGGCGCGCAACATGCGTGCGGCCATCATCGGCGTCAGCGTGAGCGACACCCACGCGGAAATCACGATCGCAATCGCCAGCGTCAGTGCAAACTCGCGAAACAGGCGGCCAATCACGTCGGGCATGAAGAACAGCGGAATCAGCACGGCGACGAGTGCGACCGAGATCGACAGAATCGTGAAGCCGATCTGCCGCGCGCCTTTCAACGCGGCGTCCAGTGGCGTCTCGCCGTTCTCGATGTGACGCATCACGTTTTCGAGCATCACGATTGCATCGTCGACCACAAAGCCCGTCGCCACCGTCAGCGCCATCAGCGTGAGGTTGTTGACGGAGAAGCCCAGCGCATAGATGCCCGCCACCGTGCCGACCAGCGCGAACGGCACGGTCACGGCGGGAATCAGCGTGAATTCGAGCCGGCGCAGAAACACGAATACGACCATCACGACGAGCGCAATCGCCGCCACCAGTTCCATCTTCACGTCGTGCACGGAAGCGCGGATCGTCTGCGTGCGGTCGCTGAGCACGCTGATCTTCACGGTCGCGGGCAGCGACGCGCGCAGTTGCGGCAACAGCGCTTCGATCCCGTCCACGACCTCGATCACGTTCGCGCCCGGTTGCCGCTGCACGTTGACGATGATTGCGGGCGTTGCGCCGCTCCATGCGGCCTGGCGCGGATTCTCCGCGGTCTGCGAAATCCTCGCGACATCGGCAAGACGCACAGGCGCGCCCTTGCGGTACGCGAGCACGAGGTCCTGATAATCGGCGGCGGACGTGAGCTGATCGTTGGCATCGATCGTGAAAGCCTGCAAGTTGCCGTCGATCGTGCCTTTCGCGCTGTTCACGTTGGCGTCGCCGACGGCCGTGCGTACGTCTTCGAGCGACAAACCCATCGCGTTCAACGCGCGCGTGTCGGTCTGCACACGCACGGCGGGCCGCGCGCCGCCCGACAGCGTGACCAGGCCGACACCCGACACCTGCGAGAGCTTCTGCGCAATGCGCGTGTCCGTCAGGTCTTCGACGCGCGTGAGCGGCAGCGCATCGGACGTGACGGCGAGCGTGAGCACGGCCGTATCGGCGGGATTCACCTTGCTGTAGACGGGCGGATACGGCAGATTCGACGGCAGCGTGCTGTTCGCGCTGTTGATCGCGGCCTGCACTTCCTGTTCCGCTTCGTCGAGATTCGTCGAGGTCAGGAACTGCAACGTGACGAGCGACACGCCGAGCGAACTCGTCGAGTTCATGCGCTTCAAGCCTGCCATCTGCCCGAACTGCTTTTCGAGCGGCGCGGTGACGGACGTGCTGATCACATCGGGCGATGCACCCGGGTATTGCGTATAAACCTGGATCGTCGGGTAGTCGATTTCGGGCAACGCGGACACGGGCATCAGCCGGTACGCGATCAGACCGATCAGCAACAGGGCAAGTGTCATCAGTCCCGTTGCGACGGGACGGCGAATGAACGGGCGGGAAATATCCATCGGTTTCTGCCGGCCTGGAAGCCTCTCAGTTGCGCACGATCTTCACGGCGCTGCCGTCGTCGAGCTTGTCTGCGCCGTCCAGCACGATTGCGTCGCCCGCTTTCACGTCGCCCTGCTCGATCACGGTGGCGTCGTTGTACGAGACGCCCGCCGTCACGTGGCGTAACGCGACCGTGCCCGCGTTCCTCTTCACGTCGGCGGCGGCCATCGTCAGCACGAAATCGCCCGACGCGCCGTGCTGGATCGCGACTGTCGGCACCGTCAACGCGTCGCGCAGCGTGCCGACCGTCATCCGCACATTGACGAAGCGGTTCGGGAACAGCCGGCCATCGCGGTTCGGCGCGCTCGCCTTGAGCTTGACCGTGCCCGTCGTCGTGTCCGCCTGGTTGTCGATGGCGGCGAGCGTCGCGTGGTCGAGCACCGTGCGTTTGTCGCGCGCGAAGATCTCCACGGGCAGCGCGCCCTTGTCGTGGAATGCATCGACGACCTCACCCATCTTGTCTTCGGGCAGTGCGTAGACGACGGTGGTCGGCGAGTCGCTGGTGATCGTCGCGATGCCTGTCGTGTCGCTCGTCGTCACGTAGTTGCCGGCGTCGGTGGAGAGCAGGCCGATCGTGCCGTCCATCGGCGCGACGATGTCGCAGTAGCTGACCTGCACGCGCAGATTCGCGACGCTGCCCTCATCCGCCTTCACGGTCCCCTGATACTGGCGCAGCGTCGCGCGCTGCGTATCGAGTGTCTGACGCGAAATCGAACCGCCGTCGATCAGCGTTTCATAGCGCGCCAGGTCGGCTTTCGCGTTCGCGAGCAGCGCTTCGTCGTGTTCGAGCGTCCCTTGCGCTTCAAGCAGTTGCGCACGCAATGCGCGCGAATCGATCCGCGCGATCGGCTGGCCCGCGTTGACGCGCTGGCCTTCCTTCACGAGCACCGCTTCGAGCGTGCCGTTGACCTGCGTTTTGACGGTGACGGTCGCGCGCGGCGTGACGGTGCCGAGTGCATCGAGTTGCAGCGGAACATCGGCGCGCTGAACCGTGCCGATCGTGACGGGCGTTTCTTGCGCAGCCGGATGCTGCGGCTTGTGGAACGCAGCGTACGCCTGCCACACGATGACGCCGACAGCGGCAATGCACGCGACAACCAGAAGACGACGGGATGGACGAGTGAATTTCACGCGATGATTGATCGGCGCTCAGGCGCTGAACACGGAACGGAAGGAATGAAAAGGACGACGCCGCGAGGGCGTCGCCGGAAATCGGCACTGCGCCGCCAGGAGAAAACGGCGAGTGCCGCGCAGGTGAGGGGAATGTAGCAATGGGAAAGCGCGCCCAGGTTTAGCGCGCTTAGCAGAGGTTTCCGCGTATTACGGCTGGGAAGCGACGTGTGTGGTCGGTTCCGTCTGCTGTGCGTATGGCGCGTCGGCGGCACGGGGCGTGTCGCCCGAATGCTCGATCCAGCCGCCGCCCAGGTACTGATACAGATCGACAAGATTAGTCAGGCGGTTCAACGATGCCGTAATCAGCGACTGTTGCGCCGAATACAGATCGGTCTGCGCGGTCAGCACGTTCAGATAGCTGTCGGCCCCATTGCGATAGCGCACATCCGACAGATCATAGCGACGCTGCTGCGACTCGACGTTCTCCTGCAGCGCCTTGATCTGCCGGTCGTACGTGCCGCGCGCGGCGAGACCGTCGGAGACTTCGCGGAACGCCGTCTGGATCGCTTTCTCGTACTGTGCGACGGCAACGTTCTTTTCGAGCTTCGCGAGATCGAGATTCGCGCGGTTCTCGCCGCCCTTGAAGATCGGCACGGAAATGGTCGGGCCGAAACTCCATGCGAGCTGGCCCGGTTTGAACAGCGTGCCGAGACTCGCGCTTGCCGTACCGAAGTCGCCCGTCAGCGAGATGCTCGGGAAGAACGCCGCACGCGCCGCACCGATATTCGCGTTCGCGCCGATCAGCGTCGCCTCGGCTTCCATGATGTCGGGACGGCGCGTGAGCAGGTCGGACGGCAAGCCCGCCGGAATGTCCGCGAGCAGTTGCTGGCTCGCGAGCGGCAAGCCTTGCGGCAAGTCGGCGGCCAACGGCGCGCCGACCAGCAGCACGAGCGCGTTCTCGGCCTGCGCGCGCGAACGCTGCTGGCTTTCGTAGTTCGCCTGCGCCTGCTGCATCGTGCCCGCCGCTTCGCGCAGATCGAGTTCGGAGCCGGTGCCCATGTCGTACTGGAGCTTCGTCAGCTCATACGAGCGGCGCGCCGTATCGTAGGTGTTCTTCGTGCTTGCCAGCATTTCGCCGTAGGCGACGAGCGTCAGATATTGATCGGCGACCTGCGACACCAGCAGGATCTCTTCCGCCTTGCGCGCCTGCGCTGTCGAGAAGTACGTCTGCATGGACTGCTCGGTGAGGCTGCGCACCTTGCCGAAGAAGTCGAGTTCCCATGACGCGCTCGCCGCCACCTGATAGTCGCTGCCGACCGTCGCCCGTCCGACATACGACAGATCCTTCGGCGTGCGGCTGCGCGTGCCCGTGCCGTCGACGGAAACCGACGGCATCAGGTCGGCGCGCTGGATGCGGTATTGCGCACGCGCTTCCTCGACCTTGAGCGCCGACACGCGCAAGTCGCGGTTGTTCTGCAACGCGAGTTCGATCAGACGTTGCAGGCGCGGATCGATGAAGAATTCGCGCCAGCCGATGTCAATGGCGGCGTGATCGTTGGCCGTGCGCGTGGCCGCGCCTTTTGCAGGCTGGTTATCGTAGACGTCGCCTTGCGGATAGGTCGCCGCGACAGGCGCGGCCGGCCGTTCATAAGTCGGCGCGAGCGTGCAGCCGCTCGCGAAGAGCGCGGCCGCGAGGGCCGTCAGTATCGTTCTGTTCATTTGCATTGTCCTCACTGAGCCGTTTCCTCTTCGACGTCCGGCTCGGTGCTGTTGGGGGTCGCGCCGTCGCGCGAGAATTTCGAGCGGATCACGACGTAGAACATCGGGATCATGAAAACGGCGAGGAACGTGGCCGTCAGCATCCCGCCGATCACACCCGTGCCGATCGCGTGCTGGCTCGACGAACCGGCGCCATTGCTGATCGCGAGCGGCAGCACGCCGAGCACGAAGGCAAGCGACGTCATCAGGATCGGACGCAAACGCAGACGCGACGCTTCCAGTGCGGCCTGCATGGCCGTCATGCGTTCGTTGGTCTGCAACTCGCGCG
The DNA here is from genome assembly GCF_000020045.1 of Paraburkholderia phymatum STM815. GTDB lineage: Bacteria > Pseudomonadota > Gammaproteobacteria > Burkholderiales > Burkholderiaceae > Paraburkholderia > Paraburkholderia phymatum. Next base: position 421,640 of record NC_010623.1, read on the forward strand.
CAAACTCGACGATCAGAATCGCGTTCTTCGCGGACAAACCGACCGTTGTCAGCAGGCCGACCTGGAAGAAGACATCGTTCTCGAGCCCGCGCATCGTCACGGCGAGCAGCGCGCCGATCACACCGAGCGGCACCACCAGAATCACCGCAAACGGAATCGACCAGCTCTCATACAGCGCGGCGAGACACAGGAACACGACGAGAATTGAAATGCCGTACAGAATCGGCGCCTGCGAGCCCGACTGGCGCTCCTGGAACGACAGACCCGTCCATTCGTAGCCAATGCCTTGCGGCAGCTTCGCGGCCAGCGCTTCCATCGCGGACATCGCCTGGCCGGTACTCTTGCCTGCCGCGGCCTGGCCCTGGAGCTCGACCGATGCGATGCCGTTGTAGCGTTCGAGCTTCGGCGAGCCGTAGATCCAGTGGCCCGACGCCACCGACGTCAGCGGCATCATGGTTCCCGAACTGCCGCGCACGTACCACTTGCTCATGTCTTCCGGCGTCATGCGGAACGGTGCATCGCCTTGCAGATAAACTTTCTTGATGCGGCCATCGGTGTCGAGGAAGTTGTTTACGTACGCCGACGCCCACGCAATCGAGAACGTCTGGTCGATATCCGACACCGTGACGCCGAGCGCCTGCGCTTTCTCGCGGTCGATGTCGATCTTGAACTGCGGCGTATCCGACAGTCCGTTCGGACGCACGAGGGCCAGCGACGGATCCTTCGCGGCCATGCCGAGCAGCTGGTTGCGCGCCGCCATCAAGGCTTCGTGACCGAGCGACGCGTTGTCCGTCAATTCGAAGTCGAAGCCCGACGCCGTGCCGAGTTCCGGAATGGACGGCGGGTTCACGGCGAGCACGGTCGCGTCCTTATATGACGCGTAATGACCGAATACGCGGCCCACCAGCGCCTGCACCTTCTGGTTGGCATGCTGGCGCACCGAGTAGTCCTTCATCCGCACGAACGCGAGACCCGCGTTCTGTCCGCGGCCCGCGAAGCTGAAGCCGTTCACGGTGAAGACGGATTCGACGATGTCCTTCTCGTCGTTGAGCAGATAGTCGGTGACGTTCTTCAGCGTGCGCGCCGTGGTCTCCTGCGTCGAGCCGGGCGGCGTCTGCACCAGCACGAACATCGTGCCCTGATCTTCATCGGGCAGGAACGACTTCGGCAGACGCATGAACAGGAAGCCGACAGCGACGATCACGACGACATAGAGCACGAGCCAGCGCCCGGAGCGGCGGATCACATGCTGCACGCCGCTGTGATAGCGGTCGCGGCCATTGTCGAAGGTGCGGTTGAACCAGCCGAAGAAGCCCGTCTTCGCGCCGTGATGGCCCTTCGGTACCGGCTTGAGAATCGTCGCGCACAACGCGGGCGTGAGAACCAGCGCGACCAGCACGGACAACACCATCGCGGCGACGATCGTCAGCGAGAACTGTCGATAGATCGCGCCCACCGAGCCGCCCGAGAAGGCCACGGGCACGAACACCGCCGACAGCACCAGCGCCACGCCGACTAGTGCGCCCGTGATCTGGCCCATCGCCTTGCGCGTCGCTTCGCGTGGCGACAGCCCTTCTTCGGACATCACGCGCTCGACGTTCTCCACGACCACGATCGCATCGTCCACCAGCAGACCGATGGCGAGCACGAGACCGAACATCGACAGCGTATTGATCGAGAAGCCGGCCGCGCTCATGATCGCGAACGTGCCGAGCAGCACGACGGGCACCGCGATTGTCGGAATCAGCGTCGCACGCAGGTTCTGCAGGAACAGGTACATCACGAGGAACACGAGGACGATGCCTTCGAGCAGCGTCTTCACCACTTCCTCGATCGACATCTTCACGAACGGCGTCGTGTCGTACGGATACTTCACGACCAGGCCGTGCGGGAAGTTCTTCGACAACTGGTCGATCTTCGCGCGCACCAGCGTCGCCGTTTCGAGCGCGTTCGCGCCCGTCGCCAATTGGATACCGAAGCCTGCCGTCGGCTGGCCGTTGTACTCGGTGTCGAAGTTGTAGTTTTCGCCGCCCAACTCAATGCGCGCGACGTCCTTGACGCGCACCTGCGAGCCGTCCTGGTTCACCTTCAGCAGCACATTGCCGAACTGCTCGGGCGTTTGCAGCAGGGTCGCCTGCGTGATCGTCGCCTGCAGCACCTGGCCAGGCACGGAAGGCGTGCCGCCGAGCGAGCCCGCCGCGACCTGCACGTTCTGATTGGTCAATGCGGTTTCGACATCGACGGGCGTGAGGCTGTACTGGTTCAGCTTGTTCGCGTCGAGCCAGACGCGCATCGCGAACTGCGAGCCGAACAGCTGCACGGTGCCGACGCCGTTGACGCGGCTCACCGGGTCTTCCACGTGCGACGCGACATAGTTCGCGAGGTCGTAGCGGTCCATGCTGCCGTCCGTCGACACGAACGCCATCACCAGCAGGAAGCTGCTGCTCGACTTCGTGACCTTCGTGCCCTGCTGCTGCACGCTTTCGGGCAGCAGCGGCGTCGCGAGTTGAAGCTTGTTCTGCACCTGCACCTGCGCGATGTCCGGGTTCGTGCCCGCCTCGAAGGTCAGCGTGATGGTCGCGCTGCCGGAGTCGTCGCTGCTCGACGACATGTACAGCAGATGGTCGAGACCGCTCATCTGCTGTTCGATCACCTGCGTGACGGTGTTTTCAACCGTTTTCGCCGATGCGCCCGGGTACGTCGCGCTGATCTGCACGGCTGGCGGCGCAATCGTCGGATACTGCGAGATGGGCAGGTTGAAGATGGAGGCGATGCCCGCGAGCATCAGGATGATTGCAATGACCCACGCAAAGATGGGCCGGTCGATAAAAAACTTTGCCATTGCGCGCGTCCTCGTTACTGCGCGCTCTGCGCGCCCGACGCGGGCGTTGCCGCCGTCTGCGTGGCCGTATCGGCGGCGGGCAGCTGTGCCGCGACTGTCTTCACGCTCATGCCCGGGCGCACCTTGTCGACGCCTTGCACGATCACGCGGTCGCCCGTTTGCAGCCCGCTCTCGACAACCCAATTTGCGCCGTAGGTGCCCGACGTCACCAGTTGCCGCATCGCAACCTTGCCGTCGGCGCCGACCACGAGCGCGGTCGGATCGCCCTTCTGGTCATGCGTGACGCCCTGTTGCGGCACGACGAACGCCTGCTCGTTCACGCCCTCTTCAATCTTCGCGCGCACATACATGCCCGGCAGCAGCACACCCTGCGCGTTATCGAACAGCGCGCGCACAGTGACGGAGCCCGTCGTCTGATCGACGGTCACGTCGGAGAATTCGAGCTTGCCCGTGCCGCCGTAAGGACGGCCGTCTTCGAGAATCAACGTGACTTTCGCCGCGTTTGGTCCGCTCGTCTTGAGGCGCCCTTCCTGTGCGTCGCGGCGCAGCTTGAGGCCGACGAGGCTCGATTGCGTGAGATCCACGTAGACGGGATCGAGCTGCTGCACGGTTGCGAGCAGCGTGGCCGCGCTGGACTGCACGTATGCGCCTTCCGTCACCGACGACTTGCCGATGCGTCCCGAGATCGGCGAGCTCACGTCGGTATAACCGAGGTTGATCTGCGCGGTGTCGACGGCTGCCTTGCCTGCTGCGACATCGGCGGTGGCCTGGCCTTCGGATGCTACGGCGTTGTCGTAGTCCTGCTTGCTGATCGCGTTCGCTGCGACCAGCACCTTATAGCGCGCGGCCTCGGCATGTGCGGAGACCAGCGTCGCCTGCGCCTTCGCAAGCGTCGCCTTCGCGCTGTTCAGCGATGCGATGTACGGCGCGGGGTCGATCTTGTAGAGCGTTTGCCCCGCCTTCACTTCGCTGCCCTCTGTATAGAGGCGCTTCTGCACGATGCCGTCGACGCGCGCGCGCACTTCGGCGACCAGATGCGCGCTCACGCGGCCTGGCAATTCGACGGTGACGGGCACGGCGGAAGGCCGGATGGTAACCACGCCGACTTCGGGCGTCTGTTGCGGCGGGGCTGCGTGCTGGTCGCCGCACGCGGCGAGTAGCGGTAGCACGGCGGAAATCGCAGCCGTGGCCGCGAGCATTCGAAAGTTACGGTTCTTTAATAGCGCAGGCATCGTACAACCTTGTATGTATTGAACGGGGCCGGCGCGCAACGAGCGTTGATCTAACGCGCACCGACACGGTAAGGCGTGAAGATAGGCGTTGTTCGTCTTTCGCGGGTTACAGCCGCCAGGCTGCCGTAAGACTTGTTAATCCAGCGCGGTTGCGTGACGACTACGATGACCACGTGATGCATGAGAGGCACCCGTCATGGGACGAACGAAGCAACAGGCGCTCGACACGCGGGCGAAGATCATCGAAGCCGCCGAGCGCGTGATCTACGTGCGCGGCTTCGCGCGCGCGTCGCTGGAAGACATTGCGTCTGAAGCGGGCGTCACGCGCGGCGCGGTGTATGGGCACTTCAGAAACAAGGAGGCCGTGTTTCAGGCGATCTACGAGAACGCGGACATGCCGCTCGATCCCTTTGTCGTGCAAGCCTGCGAACAGGACGCGGACCCGTTGCAGCATCTGCATGCGCAACTGCGCCAGCGCCTGCGCGACGCGTTGCACATGCGGCGCGCGCGGCGTCTGTACAGCATCGCACTGACGAAGCGCGAGGTGACGGCGGAGACGGCGGCATTTTACGAGCGGGTATCGATGGCCTCGTTGCGCGCCGAAGCACAGATCGACGCCGCCTTACGCGCCGCGTCCGAACGTGGACAGTTGCCGCCCGGCGTCGACACGCGCGCCGCCGCCGGATTCATTCACGCAGCGCTGACGGGCTTTCTGCACAAGCGACTGTTGATGTCGGGCGAACCGCGCGTGGATGGAGAAGCGGACCAGACGCTGGCGTCGGCGTTGCGATGTATCGGGGCTCAGACTGGGTTCGAGCCGGCCCGCGTCTGAGCCCCGCGTCTGAGCCCCGCGTCTGAGCCCCGCGTCTGAGCCCCGCGTCTGAGCCCCGCGTCTGCCCCTTCATGCCGCCCGAACCTCAATTACAAGACCGCTGCAATTTGCTAAGACTTCGTAAGGCTTGCTAAGTCCGCAGAACCGGGGCCGCACCGCAGTGCGTTATAGTCGTAGGCATATCCGATACCCGGCGGCAAGGGCGCTCGCCGCCCCAAGCGGCAAAGCCCGGCGCAGCCTGTTCACATCATGCCCGACACACCCCTTCAGGTACTGCTCGTCGACGATGACGCCGACCTGCGCGACCTGCTTCGCAATTTCTTCCAGCAACGCGGCATCGACTTCTCGGTGTTGCACGACGCTACCCATCTCGCACGGCGGCTCGAACGCGAGCGTCCGTCGATCATCGTGCTCGATCTGATGATGCCCGGCGTCGACGGTCTCACGGCGCTCAAGCAGTTGCGTGCGAGCGGCAACACGATTCCCGTGATCATGTTGACGGCGCGCGCCGATGGCGTCGATCGGGTGATCGGCCTCGAGCTCGGCGCCGACGATTACCTCGGCAAGCCGTTCATGCCGCAGGAACTGCTCGCACGCATCCATGCCGTGCTGCGCCGTCATGCGCTGCATCCCGACGCGCCGCCCGCGGAGCATCGCGAGGCGCTCGAGTTCGGGCGCTTCCGGCTCGACTTCGCGTCGCGCACGCTCTTTCGCGACAACGAGCCGATCAGGCTCACGGGCAGCGAATACGCGCTGCTCGAAGTGTTCGCACAGCATCCGATGGAAACGCTGTCGCGCACGCGCATCGTCGACTTGCTGCACGGTCCCGACTCCGAAGTGACGGAACGCGGCATCGACGTGCCCGTGTGGCGTCTGCGGCGGCTGCTCGAAGACGATCCTGCCGCGCCTCGCCGTATCCAGACGATGCGCGGCATCGGCTATATGTTCGTGCCCGGCGAAACGGGCAATGGCGGCAATGGCGGAGAAACCAGCGACGACGGCAGCGACGCAACGCAATGAAGAACCCGTTCAATACGCTCTTCGGCCGTCTCGCGACGTTGACGGTCGGCCTGATCGTGGCCGTGCACGTGACGTCGCTGATCGTCGTCGACCGCGAGCGCGGTCAGATCGATGCCGACCATGTGCGCCGCGCCGTCATGCTCGCCGTGCAGGCAAAGCATGACGGCGAAGCATCTGCGCGGCACCTCGCGCAGACGCTCGGCATCGAATATATCGCCGCAGCCGACGTGGACCGTTCCGGCTGTCCGAACGGTTGCACCGGCTCCGCTGCACCGTTCGAGCATGACCTGTTGCCGCGCATGCCCGAAGGCAGCCGCGTCGTGTTCGATCCCCACACCGGGTCGCTGTGGATACGCTACGGCAACGAACCGTACTGGCTCTTCATGCGCAATGCCAATCTGCCCGGCATGCGCTTTGTCGGTTCGTCGCTGGTGATGCTGGTGCTGGCCGTGTGCGCGGCGCTGTTCGCCGCGTGGCAGTTCCAGCGTCCCTTGCACCGGCTCGCGGATGCGGCGCGCGAATTTCGGATCGGACGGCGCGTGCCGCCCGTCACGGAAAGCGGTCCCGCCGAAATGCGCTCGCTGATCGGCGATTTCAACGAGATGATGAGCGAACTCGGGAAAGCCGAGCAGGAGCGCGCGGTGATGCTGGCGGGCGTCGCACACGATCTGCGTGCGCCGATCACACGCATGCAGGTGCGCGCGGACCTGCTGCCCGACGCGGCCAATCGCAGCGGCTTTCTGCGCGATGCCGAATCGCTGTCGCGCATCGTGACGCAGTTTCTCGACTATGCGCGCGACACGGCCGATCCGTCGCCGCAAACGAATGTCGACGCGCATTGCCGGCGTCACTATGGCGACGGACTCGATGACGAAGCGCTCGTGCGCCTGCATCTGAATGCGGGCGACGGCTTCAACCTGCCGCTCGTGGATCTCGACCGGATTCTGTCGAACCTGATCGAAAATGCGATGAACTATGGCGACCCGCCCGTCGAGATTTCGACGTCCGCGCATAGCGGCGTCTATACGCTCACGGTGCACGATCATGGCGTCGGCATTCCGCGCGGTCAACTCGAACGCGCGCTGCAGCCGTTCACGCGGCTCGATCCGGCGCGCGGCGGGGATGCGCATTGCGGCCTGGGTCTCGCGATCGTGCGACGGCTCACGCGTTATAACGGCGGACAGTTCGAATGCGATAACGCGCCTGAAGGCGGATTTCGCGTGACGCTGACGTTCCGTCGCGAGGCCTAGCGGCAAGCTAAACAGGTGTATCAATGAGGATGCCAGCGCTCGCGCCCACCGTCACGGTCAGCAAAAGCAAGGCGCATAATGCCGGCTACTCTGCCCGCTGCCGCAGCACGATTGCCTCGATCTTACGGCCGTTCCAGTGAACTTGATGGATCCGCGACTGGAGCGTTTTCAGCGCCTCGGGCGAGAGGTCGCGGAATACTATCAGCACAGCCGGTCTTGACCCTGTAGCGGGAATACGCTCAATCGTAACAACCGGCGGAAAGCCATAGCGGCTCAAAAAATCTTGAATGGCCTCATCGGAGACGGTTTCTTCGACAGGTTGCAGCAGAAGCTCATTCACGGTATCCCTCCTTCCATTCGGTACGCCATGATGTTGGCGCCGCCATTGACATACAGCGTGTCGCCCGACAAGCCACGCGCGCGCCGGGGTGGACCGAAACGCGCACCTGTAGCCGACGTGCATGAAGTCAACGAGTCGAACACCGCGACACGGAGCATTCGAACTACAACTGTCCTCGCTTCATGAAAGCCCGCACCGACGGGTGAACACAACTGTCCCGCAGGATTCGTGGCGAGCCGTGTGCGACAGCTGTCCTCGATTCGCCGTCCAGAAAAACGCCGTCATCGCAAATGCCGAACAGACTCGGCAGTTCGTGGCTCACGATGACGACAGTTGCGCCGAGACCCCGGCTCAACTCCAGAATCAGCTCATCGAGCCGGTTCGATGTAATCGGATCAAGCCCAGCGGAGGGCTCGTCAAAAAAAAGGATATCTGGATCAAGCGCAAGTGCTCGTGCAAGCGCTGCACGCTTACGCATACCTCCGGAGAGTTCTGCGGGCATTTTTGCGGCGGCATCTGACAGTCCCACGAAGGAAAGCTTGAGTTGTACGAGAACAGCAATCGAATCGGAAGCTAGTGTGGTGAACATTTGCAGCGGCAATGCCACGTTCTCAGCGACGGTCATCGAGCTCCACAATGCGCCGCTCTGGAAAAGCACCCCGAAGCGTCGGCTCATCTCGGCGCGTCGCTCCTCGCTCACCGTCCAGTAATCCTCGCCGTCCACAGCGATTGACCCGGACGATGGTCGAAGCAAGCCAATCATTGCTCTCAGTACCGTGCTCTTGCCACACCCGCTGCCCCCCATGATCGCGAAAATAGAGCCTTTTCGCACCGAAAAACTCAATTCGCGCTGAATAATGCGTGGTCCGAATGCGACCGTCAGGTTGTCCACCCTAAGACGTTCAGTTGTACGTTGCGGGTCGGGGCGCGTCATCGGACTATATTCCCAGCGCGTTCGTGCAGACGGCAAATATGGCATCGAGCGAAATGACCCCGACGATGCCCACCACAACCGCTGAGGTCGCCGCGCGACCGACCTCCGCCGCGCTACGTCCAGCCTTCAACCCGATATGACATCCCGCTAGGGCAACGAACGAGCCGAAAGCGATGCTCTTGGCCAAGCCAATCGCAAACTGGACCCCGTCAACAGCTCCGCGCAGTTGTTGCAGGTATGTCACCGCGGTGATATCGAGGGTCGCAAGGGTGACAATGAAGCCGCTCAAAAGGCCTACCGCACAACTGTACACGTAGAGCAAAGGCATCATTGAGACAAGCGCGATAACCCGTGGCAGTACGAGGAAGTCAAAGACCGGAATTCCAACCGCGTTTAGTGCATCGATTTCCTCGTTTCCCTGCATGGTGGCGAGGTGCGCCGCGTATGCGCCCCCGGTCCGCCCTGCCATCACAATGGCGGTCGCCAACGCCGCCATCTCTCGCACAACAGCAATGCCGACGAGATTGGCGACATAGATTCCTGCGCCGAAGCGCTGGAACTGCACCGCGCCAATGAATGCGAGAATTGCGCCGACCAATCCGTTGACAATTGCCACAATGGCAAGTGCTCCAGCGCCAGCTTCGCGCATCAGTTGAAGAACGTCGACACCGCGGGTCCGCACTCGATGGGCGAAAGCTGCGGTGCAATGCAGTGCGGTTTCTCCCACGAGCGCAACGATCGACACCGCGTTCGCCCACGCCTGGAAATAGGCTTCCCCGACTTGCGTCGCCAATGAGCGATGCACAGCGGCAATGCCAGCCACTTCTCCACTTCCCGCGGCTGCCAGAGCCAGTAGTCGTTGTGCTGCATGAGGAAGGTCCGACTCGTCGATTTCGAACGGGCGGGTCCCTCCTTTTCTGACCGATTCGCGGAGCATCATTAAAAAGACGATAAGCGCGCTATCCCATCGACCGAGGTTGCTTGTTTCCAGACGGAGTGCGCAAGCGCCAACTGCTTTAACGATCTCGTGGACTTCGGCGGCGCTGCGCACACCCGTCGCGCACGTAATCCAGTCGCCTCTCAGATGCAGCACCGCCAGACTCTCGTGCCTTTCGAGATTCCAGCCAGGCCGAAGGTCGAAGGAAAGGTTCACAATTCACACTCTAACGAAGCAGACTTGAACATCGACAACATTGCACCTTACTGCACGACGCCGCGGGAACTCACCATTGCAACCGGAACCACGACCTGTTGCACCTGTCGGCGCCATCGGCTCCGCGCAACCTGACCGTATCCCGACGCTGACGCCGCCCAAGGCGCACCGATATGCGATCGATATGCTGCTTCAGCGGTGAATATGCGCTTTCATGTGAGAAACACTCCTGTTGTGAGCCGCGGCGACTACGCCATACGCATGTTGCATTCTCGAATGATGACGCGTTTTCCCACATTGACACAGATCAATGGCGAGGCTCGCCCCCGTTCCATGATAGAAGCGCATAGTGCTTGCGAACGCGTTCTATTCGTCGCGGCGAAAGCATTGGCAGATAAGCTGATTCTAAGCGCGGGTTGACGCTGGCCAACCATGCCTGCGCTTTGCGGATGATGAGTGAAATAAATGATAGGACACGGAAAATCATGAACCCTCGACCGGCGGTTGTGGGCGGATTCATTCTGGGTGCGATTACGCTCGGTATTGCCGCTATCGTGTTCTTCGGGGGCGCACAGCTGTTCGCGAAGACCTCTAACGCCGTGGTGTTTTTTGGTGAATCCGTCGCGGGGCTTGATGTCGGCTCGCCGGTCACCTTCCACGGAGTACGCATTGGTTCAGTCAAGCGCATCGCGGTGCATTTCTCATCCGAGACGATGACAGCGAAAATTCCCGTGTACCTGGAGTTTGAGTCGACAAATCAGGCAGTATGGGAAGGTAGAAAATTTGGTGGCCGCGCTGTCGACTTTGAGCGTGCAGTTAAGGCGGGGCTTAGAGCCCAACTGGCGCTTCAAAGCTTCGTCACCGGTCAACTACGCGTCGATCTCGATTTCAGGCCCGGCACACCGGCGCAGCTGACTGGCTCGGTTACCGACGCTCCGGAGATTCCCGCCATCCCATCCGACCTCGACCAGTTGCGCAATCAGCTTGCGGGGCTGCCTCTACGCGAGCTTTCCGGGTCGGTGCAGCAGGCTTTGTCTTCGCTCACGCGGCTATCGGACCATGTCGATGTCCTACTCGAGCCGCTGGCGCAGAGCGTAATCCGTACCGCGGACGCCGCCACACAGACGTTACACGCGACAGACGCGACGGTACGCCATGTAGAGGCTGACGCGACTCACACGCTGCATGATCTCGATTTGCTGCTAGTCGACGCACGCGAGCAATTGGACGCGCGCAGCGGCGAGCTCAGTCGCACGCTGGTGACCACTGATCGAGCGGTGCGTCAGGCGGACACGCTGCTCGAATCACTCAATGACCTTGCCGATCCGCACGCGCAGTTTCGCGGCGACCTGGAAGCGACCGCACGTGATCTCGCAGTTAGCGCAAGCCGCCTGCGCAGCTTCGCGGAAACGGTCGAGCGACATCCGAATGCCCTCGTCATCGGCCGAGCCACACGATGATGCCGGTCACCTCATTCGCACTGCTGCGTAACAAATTGCTAAACCGGACTACCCGATCCGTTTTGCCTGCAGTTGCGACCTTCGCCATAGCTGCTTGCAGCCTATCCGGGCCGCCGCCTGCGGAATATGTGATCAGTGCCATGCCGCCCGCCGCCGCGACGACGATCAGCCAGAAGGGTTGGCCGATCATCGAAGTCAAGCGCGTTCAGCTTCCGGATTATCTTGACACGACCGACATCGTGGAGCGAAGAGGCAACCAGCTTCTCCCGCGTCCCACCGGCCGGTGGAGCGAGCGACTGTCAGTCGGCATGACTCGTGCATTGAGTGCTTCGCTTGCGGCGCGTCTGCCCAGGATGCTCGTGACCGCCACGACCCCTGTCGAGCGCCCCGCCAGGCTACTCCTCGTCGACGTAACCGCCTTCGAGTGGAGAGCAGATCGCCAGGTCGTGCTGGTTGCCCGTTCCACCATCATGGATGGCGCAAAACGCGAAATACTGCGCATTCAACAGGTATCCCTGACTGAGGAGACAGATGGTGAAAGCGATAGTGCCATCGTGGCAGCGATGGCGCGGGCTGTCGCCGATCTGGCCGACCAACTCGCGGCCGGAATCAACCATGATTGCCAGACGTGTTGATCGTGCTGACCACGGTACTTCATCATAGCCGTTTCCGACTTCTGCCCGTTTTATCTCTACTAGCGTGGGAAAAACCGGTCTCAAACATCGGTGTAGCGCACAAAGAAGAGGCGACTCAGCCGTGCACGGTTGATCTGCGTCAAGATGCTGGGTCGCGGGCAGCGCAATCTTTAAGCATGCCCTCTGCGAGGGCGCACTGGCCGCAATCCAGTATTTTAGGAGGAGCGGAGATGGCCCGACCCGCAACTACCACGGCCCCGGCAACCAACCTGGCACCAGAGGCAAAACCTGCGTTGCCTTCACGTAAGGCGGATAAGCGCAAGCTGGGATTGCTGCTTCTTAGCGGCATCGTCGTTGGCTCAATGATTGGCGGCGGCGCGTTCAATTTGCCGCAGAACATGGCCGCAGGCGCAGGTCTGGGCGCCATTGCACTCGCATGGGGTATTACGCTGGTAGGCATGTTCTTCCTGTCCAATTGCTTTCGGACGTTGGCGGACCAGCGCCCGGAACTGAAGTCCGGTATCTATTCATACGCACGTGAGGGCTTCGGCAGATTTGCTGGCTTTGAGATGGCGTGGGGCTACTGGTTAAGTTCGGCCTTCGGCAACGTCGCCTTTGCCGTCCTCATCATGCAGACACTGGGATTCTTCTTTCCCGTGCTCGACGGAAAGAACTGGCAATCGATAGCCGGCGGGTCGCTGCTGATCTGGACCACGCATTTCATGGTGCTTTCCGGCGTCAAGCGCACCGCAATGGTCAACACGATCGCGAGCGTGGTCAATATCATTACACTCTCTTTCGGTATCGCCATTGTTGCACTCGTCTTTCAGAAGCACGCCTCGCTGCGGACGGGAATCCTTGGCACGTCTTACGCTTCATGGCTCCTTTATGCTGCTGATCCGAAATTCCTCCTCATGTCGACCATCTTGTTCGTCATCGGGATACCTGTCTTCTGGTACGCGCGGCGCGAGAAGGATGCCGGCGCCCCCACCTTCACTCCTCTGGAGAGGACAGCCGCTGGCAGTCTGTGCGTCGTGGCAGTCACTGCGGTCGTGCTATTCGCAACGAAGACGGTGGCGATTGGCTAAAAGCAGGTGTGTCGAATCGGGATGCTTCGGCGGGTAGAAAGCCAATTCTCGCACAGGAATGGCACTGACATTCGACTGCCCTTTGGGTAGAAGGACGAGGCGTTAATCCTGGCTTGACGCAGGCGCAAGCGACGCAGACAGGGCGGTTGAAATCAGTTCTTGATGCCGTATGGTATGGCTGTTGTCTGGGAGACAAAGGAATGTCTGAGTTCCGCAATGAGGTGAAGGTGCACGGTGCCAAAGCTGGCGACAGGCTAAGCAACAGCGCGTATCAGAAGGAATTGGCCGTGCTTCATGTTGAACTGGTCAAGCTACAGGAATGGGTGGTGCGAACTGGCGCGAGAATTTGTATCGTGTTCGAGGGGCGTGATGGCGCAGGCAAGGGCGGGGTAATCAAGGCGATCACCGAGCGCGTGAATCCGCGAGTTTTTCGGGTCGTTGCGCTACCAGCACCGACCGATCGGGAAAAAACCCAGATGTACTTGCAGCGCTATCTTCCTCACTTGCCGGCTGCGGGAGAAATCGTACTGTTTGATCGCAGCTGGTATGGTCGAGCAGGTGTCGAGCGGGTCATGGGCTTTTGCACCGAGGCGGATGTCCAGATGTTCATGATGGCCACACCGCTGGTGGAGCGTGCTTTCATTGACTCGGGACTCATCCTCATCAAGTATTGGCTGGAAATCGGCGCTGAAGAGCAGACACGCCGGCTGGAAGCGCGAATTCGCGACGAGCGAAAAATCTGGAAGCTTTCGCCGATGGATCTCGAATCCTATCGCCGCTGGTATGACTACTCACGGGCGCGCGACGCAATGTTTAGCATGACCGATACAGAATACTCGCCTTGGTATGTTGCAAAAGCCGATAGCAAAAAACGCGCGCGCCTGAACATTATCAGCCATCTGCTCAGCAAAATTCCGTACGAGGCTTTGCCGCGTAAGAAGGTTTCGTTGCCCAAACGACAGAAGGCGGAAGGCTATCGCGAATCGGACCACCATTTCAGATATGTGCCCGAGAAGTTTTGACGTCGTGCTGCATGTGGCAGGAAATGAGTCTAGTTGAACGGCTGATGAAATACCGAAGTCCAATTCCAAGTGTGGCTGCGTCCAAAGCCATGGTCTGATCGGGAAGATGGAAGATACATAGCGCGCGGTGCAAGCGTGCTCGGCTGAATGGTTGCAAGCTGCTCAAAAGACAAACTGCGGGAGAGATCGGAATGTACCGGATCGAGGAACCTCGGCTTGGTGGACTGCGTATCCAGGAATGGAGGCGGCGTGCTCATCTGGCGGTCGGCATGTTGTTTCTGGTGCTGCTGGGATCGACGCTTGGGATTGAGCTACTCGACCACACGGATGCGCCAGTAAGCACGAAGACGTTCACGGCTTTTTGGGATGCGGTCAACCTTATTACAACACTTGGCGATTTCTCAGACTTCAATGCGGACCAGAAGATATTCATGCTGGTCGCCATTCTCGTAACGGTGGTTATTGCTGGATACGCGTTGCGGCAACTAGCCGGCATGTTGTCAGGTGACGACGTGATGATCTTCTGGGAGAACAGAGTCATGGAGCACAAGCTTGAAGCACTGATCAACCATGTCGCGGTTTGCCCGTTTGGCCCGGTTGGCCAGATGGTCGCCGCCCGTCTCCGCGATGCGGGATCGACCGTGCTCGTCCTCGATTCCGATGCGAAGCAGGCCGACAAAGCATCCCGACTGGGATATATGGTTATGCTGGGCGATCAGAATTCGTTCGACGACATACTCGCACGTGCCAGGCTGGATACTGCCAGTACCCTGTTTCTGACGGGCTCCGATCCTAACAGTAATCTGGAGATCACGCTGGTGGCGCACACACTGAATCCGGCGCTCCAGATCGTGGTATCAGGAGAGAACGATCTCCGCAGGATGTTGCTCCGAAAGGCAGGTGCCTCGACCGTCATCGACCAGAACGACATTGTTGCCTGCGCGATGGTCGGGCAGGTTGATGCGCAACCGGCGTAACGAAGACCAAACGCGGCTGCGTAGCACGCGCTAGCCGCACCTGGGCGGTCCCATATACCCGCGCGGTGATTGCGCATCGGTTGGCCTGACCCTCGAAGGTAGCGGGAATCCGCTACGAGATGTACTGTCCTGCCGAGGCCCTTGGAAAAGCGCATTCATGCTGGGGCCGGCGATACAGGTGGCCGCCCATGCGGCACGTCACGCCGAGTTGCAGTGGCGAAGGCGACGCAGGCACCAGCTCGAATGCAGAGGACGATGCGCCTTTCACTTCAATGGCACGGCCTCCTCCGACACCGGATTCGCGAACGCAACCGGTATCCACCAAGGTGACCTGGTTAGAGGTCCAGCGATTTAGCTAAAGTAAGGGAAGCTGGGCGACTATGGGACAAGATTCATCAAGACATTCGACCGGTGGTCTTCGTATTCCAGTGCTCGAGTGGATCCGCGACTACCAGAAGTCGTGGATGAAGCCGGATATCATCGCTGGTGTATCCGCCGCCGCGGTCGTCGTCCCCAAGGCCATGGCATATGCGACTGTCGCGGGGCTGCCCGTGCAAGTCGGACTGTATACCGCCTTCGTTCCGATGGTAATCTACGCGCTCCTGGGAACGTCGCGGCCCCTCAGCGTGAGCACCAGCGCAACCATCGCCATCCTCACTGCAGCGGCGCTTGCCCGCGTGGTCCCCGCAGGCGGGGCGGCAGACCTGTTGAGAGCCTGTGCAACGCTAGCGTTCCTGGTCGGGGCCATCCTCACGCTCGCCGGGCTCCTGCGATTGGGCTTTGTTGCCAACTTCATTTCGGACCCTGTATTGACGGGTTTCAAGGCTGGTCTCGCGGTTGTTATTGTGTTGGACCAGTTGCCGAAGCTACTCGGCATACACGTCCCAAAGGGGGCGTTCTTCCATAACGTCTTAGGAATCGTCATAGGTATTCCGCATGCGTCAATGGCAACAGTCGCCGTGGGACTGATGACGGCGATCGCTCTGGTGGCGATTGAGCGTTATTTTCCACGAGCCCCCGCGCCGCTGTTTGCGTTGGCGTGCGGGATCGGGAGCGTAAGCCTGCTCGGCCTGCAATTTCAAGGGGTCGAAGTTGTTGGCCATGTGCCGACAGGCTTCCCTGCTTTCACTATGCCGGACCTTTCTCTCGTGGCGTCACTCGGGCCCGCGGCCGCGGGCATTGCACTGATGAGCTTCACTGAAACGATCGCGTCGGGGCGAGCGTTCGTTGAGAGCGGGGAACCTGTGCCACTGGCCAATCGGGAGCTAGTGGCGATTGGACTTGCAAACATGTGCGGCGCGCTCCTGGGCTCCATGCCGGCGGGCGGAGGAACGACCCAGACGGCTGTGAACCGGCTCGTCGGCGCCCGCAGCCAGCTTTCCGAACTGGTCACGGCTACCGTCACGTTAGGCACAATGCTGCTGCTTGGTCCGCTCATTGGACTCATGCCGCAAGCTACGATGGCGGCGATAGTCATCGTGTATTCGTTCGGCCTGATCGCGCCGTCGGAATTTCGCGCGATTGTTGCCGTGCGACGCACAGAGTTCCTGTGGGCGCTGGTTGCGGTACTCGGCGTCGTGCTCTTCGGGACCCTCCCCGGGATACTGACCGCCATTGTCGTGTCGCTTCTCGCGCTTGCTTACCAGACGTCCGATCCGCCCGTATATGTCTTGCGCCGCAAGCCCGGCACAAACGTATTCCGCCCAGTGTCCGCGGAGCACCCGGAGGACGAGGCTTTTCCAGGTCTCCTGTTGTTGAGACCGGAAGGCCCAATATTTTTTGCCAACGCGCAGCGCGTAAGGCAGAAGATACGCACCCTGATCGAGGGATCACATCCTCAGATCGTCGCACTCCATTTGCGCGCCGTGTCCGATCTCGAATACACGGCGCTCAAAATGCTGACGGAAGCGGAAAAGGACCTGCGCAAGCAAGGTATCGTGCTCTGGCTTGTGGGTCTCAATCCGGGCGTACTTACGATGGTCCAGCATTCGCCGCTCGGCGACACGCTCGGGCGCAACCGGATGTTCTTCAATCTGGATCGCGCGATCGCGGCATGGCAGGCACAGCGATCATCCGGGAACCAGGAGCCCAGCGGGGGGGCGGTGCATTGAACCCACCGGCTGCTCACGCAGACTTCCAAATCGGAGCAAGGCAGAGGGCGTTGTGCTGATCGAGCAAGAGTTGTTGCCACGCTGGCGCCGCGTACCGGAAAAGAGAGCCCATTGACTGGCGCGGGTCCGAAACATAGCTGCGTAACATTCTGGTTGGATCGCCAAAGTCCCTTCCCCACGGCCGGCCCCTTCAGGGAGCATCAACGCGCGGCAGATCTCCAGGTTTCAATTCTGCGTTGCGGCGGACCTTGAACCAAGCCGCGTAAAGGGCGGGCATGAAGAAGATCGTCAGCAGGGTCGCAACGGTGAGGCCGCCCATGATGGCGATCGCCATTGGCGCCCAGAAAATGCTCCGCGTCAGGGGAATCATGGCGAGCACGGTAGCCGCCGCAGTCAGTGCCACGGGACGCGTCCGGTGCACAGCGGCATCGACGACCGCTGTCCAGGTGTCGCGCCCCTGCGCGATTTCCGCCTGCACCTGATCGACCAGGATCACCGAGTTGCGCATAATCATCCCACTCAGGGCGGTGACCCCGAGAATGGCAACGAACCCGAGCGGCGCCTGGAAAACAAACAGCCCGGCAACGACCCCGATCAGCCCCAGCGGGGCAGTCAGGAAGACCAACGTCATACGCGAGAAACTCTGCAGCTGGAGCATCAGGATCGTCAGAATCGTGATCAGCATGACCGGGAACACGGCCATCAGCGCGCGGTTGGCCTTGTCGCTTTCCTCGACTGCGCCGCCGACGTCGATGCGGTAACCGAAAGGCAGCTTCGCCTCGATGTCCTTCAGAAGCGGTCGGATCTCCTGGGTCACCGACACGCCCTGCTCGCCGTCTTTCACGTCCGCGCGCACGGTGATCGCCATGTCGCGGTTGCGGCGCCAGAGCACCGGCTCCTCGAGTTCGTAGCGCACGCGCGCGATCTGCGACAGCGGCACCACCGTGCCCTCGCGTGTATAAAGATTGATGTCCTTCAGCATGCCCAGGTCGAGCCGCTCTGAAGGTACGGCGCGGGCAACGATGTCGATCAGATCTTCGCGCTCTCGCAAGTGAGACAGTGTTACGCCGTTCATGAAGGTCTGGGTGACGAAAGCGACGTCGGCGGGGGCCAGGCCGAGCGCGCGCGCCTTGTCCTGATCAAGGTCGACTCTCAGGGTCCGAACCGGGTCGTTCCAGTCGAGCTGGACGTCGCGCACCTTGGGGCTTGACGCCACCACCGCTTCGACCTCCCGCGCGATTTCGCGGACCTTCTGCGTCCCGGAGCCGACGACACGGAACTGTACAGGGAAGCCGACCGGCGGACCGAGTTCGAGGCGGGTGACGCGAATCCACGCTTGCGGGAATTCCGCGTTCACGCTCCCCATCAGCCTCGAACGGACGCGCTCACGAGCCTGCGTGTCCTTCGTCATGACGACGAACACAGCGTAGCCAGGGTTCGGCAACTCGGGATTGAGCGCGAGATAAAAGCGTGGCTGGCCTGCGCCTGTGTAGGCTGTGAAGAAACGCACGTCTTTGTCCTTCTTCAGCACCGCTTCCATTTTCTTGACCTGCTCGGTGGTCGCTGCAAATGAAGCGCCTTCCTTCAGTCGCAGTTCGACGACCAGTTCGGGCCGCGCGCTGTTGGGGAAGAACTGCTGTGGCACGAACCTGCTTGCGGCAATCGCAGCAGCGAGTGCGGCCACTGTTGCCGCGATGACCCACCAGCGCCGCTCGAGGGCTAGATCGATCCAGCCGCGCAGCTTGCGATAGAACGCTGTGTCATACGGGTCACCGCCACGGTGCTGCTTGCCGAAGTCCTCCGGCAGCATCTTGACGGCCAGATACGGCGTGATCAGGCCCGACACGACCCACGAGAACAGCACGGCGGTGCCGACGATCCAGAAAATGCCGCCCGCGTATTCGCCAGTAGTAGACTTGGCGAACCCGATCGGCATGAAGGCAGCGGCTGTGATGAGCGCGCCAGTCAGCCGCGGCATCGCAGTCGCCGTGTAGGAGTAGGCAGCCGCTTTAACGCGGTCCCATCCTTCCTCCATCTTCACGACCATCATCTCAACCGCGATGATGCCGTCGTCCACCAGCAGACCGAGGGCGATGATCAGAGACCCAAGCGAGACGCGCTCGAGATTCCAGCCCATCGTAAGCATTACCAGGGCAACGACGCCCAGCACGATCGGCACCGAAATCCCGACAACGATTCCCGTGCGCCAGCCGAGACTGATCAGGCAGACCGCGAGCACGATGGTCAGCGCTTCCAGCAGCGAGCGCTCGAACTCCCAGATCGATTCGCTGACGACGGTCGGTTGATCGGCGACCCGCTCCAGTTCGACGCCGTAGGGCAACTCGAGCTGCACCTTTGCGATTGTTCGATCGATCGCCTTGCCGAGGTCGACAATGTTGCCGTCGTCGGTCATTGTGATGCCAAGCATCAGGACCTGTTGTCCATTGTGCCGTACCGTATAGATTGGTGGATCTTCATATCCACGCGTGATCGATGTAAAGTCGCCGAGCTTCAGTAACCGGCCGCCGGCGGCGATCGGAACGTTGCGGATATCGTCCAGGCTGCTGAACTGGCCGCTAACGCGCACGAGCACGCGATCATCATGCGTGTCGATCTGTCCGCTTGCCAATACGCTGTTCTGACTCCTTAGGCTTTCCGCTATCTGCAGCGGCGTGATACCAAGTGCGGCTAGCCGCTCGTTCGAAAACTCGACATAAATCTTTTTGGCTTGCTTGCCATATATGTCCACCTTTTTCACCATCGGTACCTTGAGGAGCTGCCGCTTGATGTCTTCGGCCACGTCGGTCAGCTCCCACTGGCTGATGCCGTCGCCCTTGACGGCGTAGAGCAACCCCGTCACGTCACCGTATTCGTCGTTGAAAATCGGGCCGACGACGCCGTCAGGCAGTTCGAGCTTGATGTCGCCGAACTTCTTGCGCGCCTGATACCAGGCTTCGCGCTGGTCAGCATGGGACGTGCCGCCCTTCACGGTGATCGTCATGCCCCCATATCCCTGGCGCGCATATGTCACGACCTTCTCGAAATGATCGAGTTGCTCGAACTTCTTCTCCATGCGGTTGAGTAGCTCGTCCTGGACCTGTTGCGCGGTGGCACCGGGCCAGATCACGAGGGCGGTCATCGAGGGCACCGAAAAATTCGGGTCCTCGAGCTGGCCCAGCCTAGTGAAGCTGAACGTGCCGCCAATGCCGATCACGAGGATCAGGAACAGCACGATGGCGCGGTGACTCAGCGCCCATTCGGTCAGGTTGAACGACTTCATCGGACAGATTGCCTGGTTTCGGCAAGCGCGACCTTCAGGCCCGGGGCCATCTTCTGCACGCCTGCCGTGACGATCAGCTCGCCAGCCGGCGGTCCGGACACGAGCACATCGTCGTTACGATAGCCGTGCACCGAGACACCGATCAGCTCGACCGTGCCCACCGGCTCGGAACCCACACGATGAACCACCCAGACGGCGGGCTGGCCCTTGTTCTGCGTGATGGCCGAGGCAGGAATCACTGCTGCCGATGCGTCGCCGACCGGACGCTCGACCACCAGCGTGGCGGTCGCACCGAGTGGCAACGCTCGCGGCATCGCAGGTTTCAGGCGCGCACGGTAGGTACGGGTTTGCGCGGTAGCCTGCGGAGAGAGTTCCCGCAACACGACGTCGAAGCTTTGTTCGGGCGCGCTAGCGAGCCACGCCTTGTATCGCGCCGTCTTGAACGTTGAGAGACGATCTTCCGGCAGGTCGGCGACGATCTCGGGCTCGCCTGCGTTGGCGATGGAAACCATCGGCTGCCCCTCGGCCACGACCTCCCCTGCTTCGAAACGTACGGAGGTGATGACGCCACTCTGCGACGCGCGCAGCACCGTATATTTCAACCGATTGCGTGCGAGCTCGAGTTTCTTCCCTTCGGCTTCAGCCGCCGACGACGTTGTCTGCGCACCGGTCTGCGCCTTCTCATCGTCAGATACGCTCACTGAGCCGTCGGTTTTGAGTGAATTGAGACGCCGCCGATCGGACTCGGCCAGTCGGGCCTGCGAAATGGCCGCGGCCAGTTGCTGCCGTGCTGCTTCCTCGGCGAGTCGATAGTCGGTATCGTCGAGCACCGCGAGCACGTCGCCCTCGCGAACCTTCTGGCCGACGTCGACCTTGCGCTTGACGACCTTCCCGCCGACGCGAAAAGCCTCAATGACTTCATGGCGCGGCTGCACGGTGCCCACGTAACGGTCGGTCACCAGAGTCTCGTCGTAGCGGATCTCGGCAGTGCGGACCGCACGAAGCGCATCGGGGGCGGGCTTCGATCCGCACGCAACCAGCATCGCAGCGCTCGGCACGGCCGCGAACAGTGCACGTAGCAAGTTTTTCATGATGGTCCCTCGTCCCGATCCACGTTTGACGAACTGTGGGAAGGTGCTGTGCCGTCAGGAGCGGGAGCGGCCTCGAACACCTCCCAGCCTCCGCCAAGCGCCTTGTACAGTTGAACGCTGTCGAGCAGCAATTGCGTGCTGCTGTCGTTAGCGATTGCACGGACGGCCAACCGGGTCCGTTGGGCATCGAGCAGCGGCAGAAGATCGGTCTGGCCGCGGTTATAGAGGGACTGCGCGCGGCCCAGCGCCGCTTCGGCCGTAGTCGCGGCGTTCTCCAGCAGTTGCGCACGTTGACGTTCGTCGTCGAGCGCGACCAGCGCGTTCTCGACGTCTTCGAGCGCGCGTACGATGGCGTCCTCATAATGTAGGACCGCTTCCTTTTGACCGATTTCGGCGATGTCGTTGATCGCCTGCGTCCGCCCCGCATTGAAGATGGGCATCGCGATGAGGCCGGCGACGTTGCTGAAGCGCGCCGGACCGAGCGCAATCCCGTTGAGATCGATGGACTCACGGCCGAACACCGCGCCGAGAAATAGACGCGGAAACCATTCCGCCATCGCCTGTTGCCGGCGCGCATTGGCCGCGTCAAGCTGTGCGCTTGCGACGAGCAGATCCGGCCTCCGCTGCAACAGGGTGGCCGGTTGCCCCGGACGTGCGGGCGGAACGATCGCTCCGACGCCCGATGGCGTGATGCTCGCCGCATTGGAAGCCTGATCTCCTACGAGCACCGCAATGTGATGGCGCGAGACGGCGGCCAGGGTCTCAAGCGGCGGTATGGCCGCGTGCGTTCTTGAAGCTTCCGTCTTCACGCGCTCAACGTCGAATGGAGTCGCGAGGCCGACGCGTTCGCGGGCGGTCACCAGGCGCAGCGTCTCGTCCTGTGCAGCCGATATTGCGCGTACGGTTTCGAGCTGTCGCAATGCGCCGACGAGTGTAAAGTAATTCGTGGCGACATCGGTCAGCACAAGAAGGCGCACGCCGCGCGCGGTATTCTGAACTGCGATCGTGTCGGCTGCAGCCGCGGCCGCACCCGCCCGCAGCCGGCCGAAGACGTCAACTTCCCACGAGGCACCGATACCGACCTGTCCCGCTCGCGTATTTGCCGCTTCGGGAACGAAGTTTTTGAGGACGGTATCGTAGTTCGTCGTGTGGTTAAAACCCATGGCACCAACGCTCAAAGTTGGCAGGAGCCACGAACGACTGATTGTTTCTCCGGCCCTCGCGGCCCGCACGCGCTCCGCCGCGATCCGGACGTCCCGGTTCTCCTGCGCCGCCCGACGGACCAGATCGGAAAGCACCGGATCGCCATAGCTATCCCACCAAGCGGCCTCCGGCTCCTCCGCAGATGCGGACGCAGCCGCGAACCGCCCGGGAACCTCGATCGCAGGCTGCATCACTGGCGTCGCGCAACTTGCCAGAAGAAGCGCCAGCGACACAACCGCCGCGGCGGCTGCGCTGCGCCCTGCCACCTCACCACGGCGAGGTGGTTGTCTCATCGTCCGAGTAGCGGTTGCGGATGACATCATCGGCCTTGGGTCGATAAATCGGGTACCAATTAGCGTGGTGAAAGGCCGGCCAGACAATTCAGACCTATATGGTGCGGACACTTGCGCGCCGCCGATCGGTATTGCGGCAATGGGGTTAGTGAATTCGATACCGAGGGCGTCACCGCTGAGTTCGATCCCCACGTCAACCGAATCGCACGCCGACGCGAGAGGCGGCCGCGGCTGATTGGACGAAGGGACTCGCTCAACATCGGGTCGGGCAAGCTGACACTTGAGGCCGGCATTTTGACCGCGCGTCACCTGTCTGCTTTTAATGAACCTACTCGCCTTTTCCCCAAAATTTTTGATGCAGGTCAGAAGGACGACGCCTTGGACTTACGGCCCGCCACTCACCAAGGCGTCTATAGTTGATCGACCGGACCGCGTCATGGTCGTGCGCCAGCCGTTCGATCCGGAGATAATCGGGCCGCGATATGAGGCGTTCCCTTCGACCCGGAAACGGTCGAACGACGCCACGCTCACCCCAACGCAACGAATGATCCATCTGAGCTATAGACAGGGTATGTTCGGAAAGCTCGTGCAGCCGGCCTCACACACAATCGAGTCCCGCGCATGGCAATCGTCGGTTTCAAAGTCCATCGCCACGCCTCGTATAACAGTCACTATCCGAATGCGGACACTCTGTCACGGCAGCCCTGAAACCGGCCGCAAAAACGCTCGAGCGCCTACGCAGGGTAGCGCTGAAGGCGAGCCAAAGGGGTGCCGCACTGCTCTCCGTCAAGAAGTTGGAGAGACGAACGTCGCCGCAGCCGCAGAGATAGAACGCGTCACGGGCCCATAGCGAATCATCAAGCCATAGTCGAATATAAATGCGCCGACCAGCGGCGGGCCTGGGCGTCGAAAAAATGTATGAGGCGTCTTCCATGAGCATCCTAACGACACTACGACATAAAATAAACGCTAGAACGTATACGCGACGTTCAGAAAAACGTTAATCGGATTGATACGGATCGTCGATCGGGAAACGATATGAGTTCCATTAGCCGTCGTCCCGTCCAGCGTAAGGTGCGTTTTTAACGGAACATAACCGACAGCGGCTCCGACGGACCAGTGCTTTGTAATCGCGTAATTTGCCCCGATCTCGAACACGGGATTCCAGGATGAACTGAGTGATGCGTGCGCCGACCCGCCCGGACCAAGATTGTCGGTGATGAACTTGCTATTAGTTGTCCGAACCTGAGTGAACCAGGTATAGTTCACGCCTAACCCGACGAAAGGACGAAATTTCGACTGGGCCTCAAAAAGGTGATATCGAAGCACGACAGCGGGCGGGACCGGTCGCGTCGACCCGAGGGTTCCATACTTCCCAAGGGCGCCATCACCAACGAGATTCACCGTCAGAGGAAGGCCAATGAGCGTGGCAACGCCGACGTGGTCGGTGACATAGTACTCGGTGGTGATTCCCATCGTATCCGTGGACGTCGCATGCGCCCCGGTACCAGGCAACTGCTGATTAACCGTCATGCCACCAACGCTTTCCACCGTGAGCGGCGTCGCACTACTCTGTGGCGCGACGTGAAGCCACCCTGTCGCCACGGTAAAGCTTCCCGCCGTCTGAGAGCTTGCATTATCACCAAGCGCAGCCGAGCAGATACAAGCCGCCACGCCCGCAGAACGAAGCTTTCTACTGTAATTCCTCAAGTGTCTTCTCCTGTCTGTTTGGCAAAATTTTCTTATCGTGTATGCCGTTTTATCGATCGGCGGGCTCGGATGGTTGTACCTTTCCGCGTAGGTTCCAGCCGCAAATCGCATTAGCTATCTAGTAGTTGTACTAAGTTACACTTGCTGCTTTCCGCCTCCGTATCGCATCACGCTGTTATCGGAAAAACTACAAGCTACCTATCCCTCTGCAATCTGGTAGTAGCGCCATGTATGCATCGATTGCTTGGCGTGTTGGTGAAAGCGCATCGGCAAAGCGTTCAGCCTCAGGTCGGCACGCACCACGAACCGTCGGCGTGATGGACGAAAAACAGCCAGAGGTTGGTCGAAGGCATTGCTCAAGAGATATTTCAGCAGCGCGGCGATGAAACGGTGAAGGCGAAACAATCTCATATCAGATCGGCACGGCCCGAAGCTGAAGATGCAAACTCGCGCGCCCCACACAGATCCAGAGCAACGTCGACGATCATGTCTTCCTGTCCGCCGACCATTCTTCGGCGCCCCAGTTCGACGAGAATATCCACGGTTTTGAGGCCGTATTTGCTGGCGGCTCGCTCCGCATGACGCAGAAAGCTCGAATACACGCCGGCGTAGCCCAACGCGAGCGTTTCCCGGTCGACGCGTACAGGACGGTCTTGGAGCGGACGGACAATATCGTCCGCCGCGTCCATCAGTCGATAGAGATCGGTGCCGTGGTTCCAGCCGAGACGGGCTGCCGCGGCGATGAATACCTCGAGCGGCGCGTTCCCCGCACCAGCCCCCATCCCGGCGAGACTCGCATCGACGCGATCGCACCCTTCTTCGACCGCAACGATTGAATTCGCAATGCCGAGGCTCAAATTGTGGTGCGCGTGGATACCCGTCTGGGTTTCGGGCCTGAGCGTGTCCTTGAAGGCTCGCATGCGATCGCGTATGTCATTCATATTCATCGCACCACCTGAATCCACCACGTAGCAACAGGTCGCCCCGTAGCTTTCCATCAGCTTCGCCTGTTCCGCCAGCGCTCGAGGGGTCTGCATGTGGCTCATCATCAGGAAACCGACCGCTTCCATGCCGATCTCGCGCGCATACTCGATGTGCTGTCGGGAGATATCGGCTTCCGTGCAATGCGTGGCGACGCGCGCGATGCGCGCACCTGCGTCATACGCGGCCCGCAGATCGCGGACAGTGCCGATGCCAGGCAGCAGCAGCGTGGCGATTTTCGCGTGTTTGACCACGCTCGCGACGGCTTTGATCCACTCGATGTCTGTGTGTGCGCCGAACCCATAGTTGAAGCTGCCGCCCTGCAGACCATCGCCGTGCGCAACTTCAATCGAATCGACCCTCGCATCGTCGAGTGCAATGGCGATTCGTCTCGCTTGCGCGACGCTGTACTGATGACGGATCGCGTGACTGCCATCGCGCAGCGTCACGTCGGAGATGTAGAGTTTCTTGTCCATATCAGCAGAACTCACTTTTTGTTGGCCAGAAGGCGGTTGGCGACTCCCTCGGCCGTGACCTTCGCGGCACTCGTCATGATGTCGAGGTTGCCGGCGTAAGCGGGCAGATAGTGAGCCGCGCCCTCGATTTCGAGGTAAATCGAGGTTTTGAGGCCGACCATGCGGTCGCTGATGCCCGGAATCCGGATCGGCCCATCGGCGTCGATGCGGTCGAACTGCACGCGCTGCTTCAGACGGTAGCCGGGCACGTATGTCTGGACCGCCTCCGCCATGCGGGTCACTGATTCCTCGATCTGGCGTTCATCGACGAATTCACTGAGCGTGTACACCGTATCGCGCATGATCAGCGGCGGTTCCGCCGGGTTGAGAACGATGATCGCCTTGCCCACGGCCGCACCACCCACCACCTCGATTGCCCGGGACGTAGTCTCGGTGAACTCATCTATGTTGGCGCGCGTGCCGGGCCCGGCGCTCCTGCTCGAGATGGAAGCAACGATCTCGGCGTAACGGACTCTCGCGACCCTCGATACAGCGGCGACCATCGGAATGGTTGCCTGACCACCACAAGTCACCATGTTGACATTGGGCGCATCAAGGTGGCGCTCACCGTTCACCACCGGGATGCAATACGGGCCGATGGCCGCCGGAGTCAGATCCACGAAGCGGATGCCGGGCTTGATGGCGCGCAGGAACGCGTCATTGCGCGTGTGCGCCGAGGCGGACGTTGCGTCGAAAACGATATCGATATCCGCGAACACTGGCATTCGACTGAGCCCTTCGACGCCCTCGTGCGTCGTGACCACCCCGAGGCGCGCAGCGCGCTGGAGTCCGTCCGATGCTGCGTCGATTCCCACCATCGCGCCCATCTCGATGTGCTCGCCGTGTCGCAAAATCTTGATCATGAGATCAGTGCCAATGTTGCCGCTGCCGATAATGGCGACCTTCAGTTTCCTCTTCATCGATCCTCTCCTCCTGCGATGCGGCAACTCACGCTGCCGAGTGCGCCAATCTGCGCGTGAATAGCGTCTGCCCGGCCAAGGGGAACCATCGCGCCCAGAGCGCCTGAGAGGATGACGTCGCCCGCTCGCAACTTTTTGCCGCGTCGCCCCATCGTGCATGCCAGCCAGTACACAGCACGCAGCGGGTGGCCCAGACAGGCTGCGCCGCTTCCGGTGGACACGATCTTTCCATGGCGGGTCATCGACATGCCAAGCTCATCGAGCGACAGCTGACCAAGAGCGACCGGCTGGTGTCCGAGTACGTACAGACCGCAAGACGCGTTGTCCGCGACCGTGTCCTCAAGCGTGATCCGCCAGTCCGCGATGGCACTGTCCACAATCTCGAGCGCGGGGAGCGCATAGGCCAGCGACGACAGAACCCGCCCGTAGCTTGGTGCCTCGTCATCGATGTCACGCCCGACAACGAATGCCACTTCGGCTTCAATTTTCGGTTGCAGCAGACGGCTCACCGGAATTTCGTCGCCGTCGAGATATTCCATATCGTCAAAGAGCACGCCAAAGTCCGGCTGGTCAACTCCCAGTTGCTGCTGCACTGCGACCGACGTCAAGCCGATCTTCTTGCCGACGATCCGGCGGCCGGCATCGGTTAGCGTGGTCGTGTTTGCTTCGGCGACGGCGTAGGCGGCCTCAAGACCGGAAATGCCATACCGAGTGGAAATCGGATCGATGGGTGTGCAGGTTGCGCGCGCGTTACGCAACGCTTCGGCCGCCGCTTGGATGGCTGTTTGATCGAGCGTTTGGGTCATGGCAGTTGAGATCGAGAATCGGATGTCAGGCGGCTTTGGCGACGGATGGTGCATCCGTCGATACGCGCGCGAACGGAGTGCACACACCCTCTTGCTTTCCCAACTGGTCACACAGTCGGACCAAGGCTCGATTGAGGGCGACCGCGGGAACCACGGCAAAGGTGAAACGGTCGGGCCTTAGAATCGCGACGGCTTCCTTGCTGAAGCCCGCTTTCCTGAACCAGTCGATCATGTCGCCATTGATGTCCTCCACTTCCGTCGCACCATTCCGGCTGTGACGTTCCACGCCGTTGAGCCCCTGCGGACGGCCGCCGTATGGGTAGAGCGTGATTGCCTGTATCGATAATGCTTTCAGCGTCTGCGCCGACGCTTTGTCCAGATGCCGGAACGGGTCAACATTCAGTCCGACCAGCGAAAATCCGTGGCCGAGCAGGTCGTCCATACGCCGCCGGGAGCCGTCGAAAAGACGCACCTCGGGCTGGGGTGCCAGCGCGCCCTCCGGCCCTTTCCGGCCGCGCCGCGGCAGGCCCAAATAGGCGTTCTTTCTGTAGACAGGTGTTGGCTTGAAACCGCCCTCCCGGAACCAGCGCCTGAGTGGAGGAACCATCCTGATCGCGTTGAGCGAGATGTCACGCGCGAGCGTGGCAAATGGATTCCTTGCGGACACAACGTTCTTGAGCAAAACGGATACGTCGATCATCGCCTTTGCATGACCGTGTCGCTCCGACTGGTAGGTATTCAGCAGCGCATCGCCAGCAACGCCGCGCAGGACCAGGTCAAGCTTCCAGCCGAGGTTGTACGCGTCGCGTACGCCGGAACTGGCGCCTTGCCCCATGAATTGCGGCGTCATGTGTGCAGCATCCCCGGCCAGCAGGATGCGATCCACCCGCCATTTGGCCGCGATCAACGCGTTAAACGTGTAGACCAGCTTGCGCTTGACGACGAACTGGTCCGGATCAACAAACATGGAGAGGTACTTGCGGACCGTCTCGGGCTGCTCCATGTTCTCCTTCGTTTCCCCCGGCATCAGCATGAATTCGAAGCGGTGGAACTTGTCGGGCTGGACACAGCTTACGACGGGTAGCCGGGAATCGACCACGAAGTTGAAGTACGGTAGATGACGCAATGCGTCTGTTCCTGGCTTGCGCTCGAGGTCCACTACGAGCCACGGCTCCGGAAAACTTCTGCCGGACATTTCGATGCCCAGTTTTGTACGCACGATGCTGCGCCCGCCATCTGCACCGACCATATAACGCGCCCCCATGCACTGAATGTCGGGATCGCCCCGCAAGGGTGCGCGCGCATCACTGCTGTCGCTGAACCGCGCTTCCCGCGTTGCCTGATGCACGATGCTCACCCCTTCCGAGTTCTGTGAGAAGTCGACGACCTCGCGTCCCCTACGGACCTCGACATTCGGATAACGCCGCAGGGATTCGGAGAGCGTCGTTTCCAGATACGGTTGATAGAAAAAGTTGATAACCGGCCAGCCCAAAGGGCGCTTGCGTGGCATGTACTGCGCGATCGGGGTACCGTCCGGGCGCACTAGCTGAACGGGCGTCTCCATCATCATCTGCGATTGCAGTTCGTCCGCAACATCGAGATGCTGGAAAATGCGCATGCATTCGTCGTCGGTGTACACCGCGCGGGCATTGCCATAAAAGACCGGCTCGCGTTCCAGTACGACGACGCGATGGCCGGCCCGGCCGAGCATGTGCGCCAGCACGAGGCCGGTAGGGCCCAGCCCCACGATCGCGACGTCGCATGCATCCTCCCGATCCGCAACGTTCATAACTGCTCTCCTTGTACAGTGAACTCGGGCTGCATCAGCGACGCGAGAGCCCGGCGAAAGCGCCGCAATCTGGCTCGCAGACTGAGGTTTTGAGGGCGGTGACCCCACAGGCTGATCCCCTCGTAGGTTGCGGTGCGCCACGTATGCTCATCCACCACAATCGGGTTCCAGCCCAATTCAATTTCCCATCCGGACGGCGTTTCAACGTAGAAAGAGAGTTCGCGGTCGTTGGGATGCTGGCCAATGGTGTTGGCGATCCGATAACCCATCGCACGACAGCGCAGATAGGACTGGGTCACGTCGTCCAGCGATGCACACTGAAGATTCAAGTGATGGATCTGGGTGCGCAATGGATTCAGGCGAACGCCGCGCGTCGATGCGGTCGCCAACGAGTGGTGACGCTCGTTGAATCGAAGGAAGGCGAAGTCGAGTTTCAGACCGTCGATCCTGTCCTTTATTTCGTCGGAAAGCCGCGCATCGAACACGCTCTTCCAGAATGCCTGCATGACTTCCGGCTCGCGTGTCGTCACAGCGACGTGTCCCATGCCTGCCGCACCGGTTACGAAGCCCTGCCCTTTCATGCGCAAGGGCAGGTCGCTGAGCACGGCGCCCGTGAAAATTTCGATGCGCAGTTTCTTGGGACCCGCAAAGAACCAGAATTTCTCGACGCCGCGCAAGGCCGCCTCTGCCGCACTGCCTTCCTGTACGATAATGCCCCGCTTGGCCAGACGCGCGAATGCGAGCTGTAGCGCAGCCTCATCGTCCAGTTGCCATCCGATTGCGATCACATCTTCGACCGCACCTTCACGGACGATCAAACGTCGTTGATGCGCATCGATGCGGCAGGCCACCACGCCCGGCTGGGGAATATCGACATGCAGGCCGAGACCTTCGGCGGAGAATCTTCTCCATTCGTCGAGCCGCGCAGACTCGGCCAGCAGATAGCCCATACGGACGCGGCCGAAGAGACTTTCCGGTGCGGGCGCCGGATTCGCGATGGTTGGCATGGCGGCACTCTCCTGGTTATCGGGTTAGGCGGTACCCGCCTTAATGCCGTCCTGCGCAAGAAACGCCACTACGGCGGCATTGAATTCCTCGGCTCGCTCCCACTGCACCCAGTGGCCGGTCTTGCTAAATAGATACACGTCGCAGTTAGCCATGCGTCGTTGCAGCGAGTGCGCACCACTGGGACGGTTTACTTTGTCCTCTGTGCCCCAGAGCACCAGTGCAGGGTTTTGCACCGACTTCAGGCGCGGATCGCGTGTGAAGTCAATCTTCCTGAACTGCGGAACGCCCTTCGGTCCAAGCAACGGCGGGCTGGCTACGACCTCGGGGTCGATGCTGGCCCGAAAGCGCTCCCGGATCACGCTTTCAGGAACCAGACCGGCGTCATAGATCAGGTCGCCGCGGATAAACCTGGTGAGTTTTTCCAGCGTCGGTCCCTCGCCCTTGTAGTAAGTCAGCAACCGCTTGAGCCCCGGAGTGGGCAACTGGCGTGTGGTGTCCACGCCGCCCGGCCCCATCAACACCAGACGGCCGACGGTTTCTGGGCGCTCAAGCGCCATGCGCAGCGCGCATGCGCCACCGAGCGAGTTACCAATCACGTGCGCGCGCCCAATTCCCAGCGAGTCCAGCATGCCGAGCATGCAGGTGGCCAGGTCGCCGAACGGATCGCCGCGATCGAGGCCCTTGGTCGATTTCCCGTAGCCAGGCATGTCAGGAACCAGAACCCGAAAACGACGGGCCAGCGCTTCGACGTTTCTCGAGTAATTTGAGACGCCCGACGCGCCGGGACCGCCACCGTGAAGCATCAGCACCGCCGGGCCACGGCCGGCTTCCGTCAGAAAAATCTGTCGTGCACCAACCCGAACGATGCGCTCGGTCATCGCGCTAGTGAGAGATGAGACATCCATGACGTCAGTTGCTCCAAGTTCGCTCAGTACGACCCATTTTAATGAGTTATTTGTCATTATGACAATATTCTCGTTTTTACCTAGGGATCAGATGAACGGAGGTCCGTCGCGCCGTATAATTGCGACATGAGTGAAACCACAAACATCGATCATCGAACCCGCGTCGCGGCGGAGCGCCGCGAGCGGATGCGCGCAAGACTTATTGAGAGCGCACTGCTGGTTTTTGCGGAGAAGGGAGTTGGAGCGAGCGTTATCCAGGAAGTAATCGCGGCGGCAGGCGTCTCGCAAGGCACCTTCTACAATTACTTCCGTACAAACGAAGAATTGCTCACGGCGGTTACACAGGAACTCAACGACGAACTCCTTCGCCTCATCGAAACGGAAGTGGGTGCATACGCCGACCCGGCGCGCCGGATTGCCTGTGGCGTCCGGCTGTTCCTCCATGCGGCGCGCACTTACCCGCTCCTTGCGCGCTTCATTTGTGCGGCTGGTCTACACGTTGCGGGGCCGAGCAGCCTTATATACGTATATCTGCCGGCTCATATTGAACAGGGGCTGGCCGAAGGTCATTTCCGCGACGTCACAGTTAAAGTGGCACTCGATGTGATCGCCGGGACAGTGCTGACGACGATCCAGCGCTTCACCGCTGAAGGGCAAGAGTGCGCGCAGCCTGAACAGGCGGTCGCCGCCATTCTTCGAAGTCTCGGGGTCAGCAGATCAAAGGCCCAGGCTTTGGTGCATGGCGAACTCGTGTCTATCGCGGTACCCGCCGGTTCTCTGCTTGAGCGGGGGCATGCAAGGCTCCAGCAGCAGATGCTGGGCTCATCTCGTTGAGCGAAACAAACTGAGATCGCGATCGGTGCCGTCGGCGAGCTGCGGCACGCGCCGAACGGCGCAGCAAAGCCCGTCAGGCGCGTCATGATTTTGTCGTGGCGCCCCATCATCCGCATGCCGCTGTCAAAGAGCCGCTCGACAGCGTGACCATTTCGAGTCAACGCGGCGGCGTCATCAGCGATACGTCGCGTGCGCTCGAACCGGGATCGGTCGTCATTCAGACGGACAACCGGTCATTATCGTGCCGACCCTGGCAGCCAAACTTCGCGTCCTGTGCGAAGGCATTGCCGTCGGCATGCTCGCCAGGGAAAGCTCGTCGAGCAGCGGGTGATAGGGATGAGAGAGCATACGTACTGCTACCTTGGCTGGCGTGAGGATAAGGCAGGTCGCGCATTGACATGGTGGATTAACCAGCTGGATCAGATGGATCTGATATCCAGCCTTTTCAGCACGCGCAGCATCGCTACCTGAAGCAGACATTCGCAGCCGCGACTGTTTCCGACGATGCTTCACGGCGAGCAGTGCTGGCCCGCACAACTAAGGAAAACTATCTAAGAGCTGGCATCGACACATAAGCGAACGGAAGGACAGTGCCGCAAAGCATCCGCTTTCCCCGTAATGGTAACCCAGCCATCACCCGGCACAGCAGCCAGCCTGTTCGGACGGTGTGTGGGACCGGCCTGCGTCACGAGCATGCGGGCGAGGAATACATGTCGGGGCAGCGGTTCGATACACGGGGTCCTTTTCATTTATCGTGTTCGACGCGACGAATATGAACATGGAATGTTGAGGCGGCGGCAGGGATTATCTCCTTGAACAGGTCCAGCGCAGAGCGCAAGCGACGAAGTCCGACCCGCATCTGATGCACGCAGGACGGATCACGGCCGGAAACCACGCCGCGCTCGTTGGCGTGCACCTGCTCAAGGCAGTTGTGCAGGATCGTGCAGAACGCGTTTTCGATCGAATCACCCTTCCCAAGGCACACAGGCTTGGCCTTGACAGCTTCCGCGTGCTCGGCAACAAGCAATTCGTAACCCACATTGGCCTTGCTGCGATGGTCGATTCGCATCGGCGCGGTCTTAAGAAGCTCGAGTGCCGCAGAGTAAAGCGCCTGCGGCTCGCCCCGCTTGAGTTCGAGCTCGACAGCGATAAGCGGCACGGAGCCCGCTTGCGCCTTGACGGTTCCCTCGTCGAGCGCCACTTCAATTCCGTCTTCCGGCGGCAGATGCACTGTGATCGTGGTCCGATTGATGCGTGTGACAAACACAGGAGCGAGCCGCGCGGCAACGCCCGGATCCCGGATCACCTTGCCACAATCCGTTTCAGGGATATCGCGTCATGCAGCAGCGCGAGGTCGGGCGTGTCACTGGCGACCGGCGTCTCGAACTCATCGCGGTCGAACACGCCCGCCTCGACTGCGCCGTCGAGCTTCAATGTCTGAAGCCGCTGCGGCCCGCCAGATCGGACGCGCAGGGATGCCTTACATCCGTGAATGGCCAGTTCCGGCGTGTCGAAATAAGTGCTGGTGAGGAGTGTCGGTGGGTCAGCCTCCGCCCGAGCGTGCGCGAGCAAAGGTGCCTGGAGGAGCTTGTCTCGATCCTCGGGGTGATTCGTAACTTTCACTCCCGGTCCATGGTTGTCTCCGTTTTTACGCCGTTCAACGAGTACCTCCGGTCCTTCACGGCTGCATCGCCAAAGGCGTTCATCGCTGTGTCAGTAGCACAGGAATTCTTTTGCGCATACACAGAAGTTGTCGAAGCGACCGACAAAGCGGCGACGACCGGAGGCTTGCCTTTAAACGTTAGACACTGCCGGGCGACGCGTGAGGGGAAATTCATGATCCTCTCGTTAGCGCCTGCCGCCGCGTAATGCGCGGCCACCACGGCAACATCAGCAAGACGGCCCCTACTGGCCCGCGCCGTGATAGGCGACCGAGATCGCGGCGTCGCGCTTCTTCTTCGCTTCCGCCTTCTTGGGTCATACACCTTTTTGGCCGCCGCAGCTTCACGGTCGTATTCACGATCCGCTGCCGCAACCTGCTGGCGCATCCTCACGAACTCGTCCGAATCTTGACGGGCGGTCGATGTGCCGGCTACTGAATTGTCCTGCGTTTCAGCGTGACGGGACGTCAGTCCTATCATGTCGGTGTACTCGATACGCCAATCGGGCTTTTCATGACGAACTCCCGCGGTGATGCCTGCATTGCACGTCGGAAGATCAGAAATTGACCGCTTCCAGCCTATACGCGTACAAATGGATGTCGCATTGGAAGTTGGCCCAATGACTGGCTGATAGCAAAGGAGGCTTACCAGAAAGCATGGAAAGCCTTTCGGGAATGGGGTGATGTAGAGCGCGTCGACCGTTCGCAGTTCAGCGATTGCGAGTGAGCTGTCTCACCCGGAACCAATAGCGTACCTGCGAAAAGAGCCGCTCGAAAGCGAAATCCGCGCTGCGCGACTGAAGCGCGCCCGTTCGCTTAAGCGAAATTCAGTCTGCCTCCAGTACGACGACCGTACGCGGCTGTATCAAACAGTGATCCAACTCAGTCGCTGCTTTGCGTGGCGCCGAAAGAATGTCATGCGGACTGGCCTGTGCGGTATCGATGATCCGGTACCAGCACTTTCCGCCGAGGACAGTGGGAAGCGCGACCTGACGTGCCAAATCGTCCATGTTCAGAACTACATGAAGGAGCGCCTCTCCCGGATCTTCACCGCCCACGGTAAATGCGAGAAGCCGCGCTCGCGGATTCTGCCACTCGGGCTCATGGAGGCGTTCGCCGTGCCATGCGATGTCCGGGTGCGCGTGGCCCTGCACGGGTCGCCCCGTCAGAAAGCGCCGTCGGCGCAGACTTGCGTGACGCTTGCGCAACGCGATCAGTTCGCGCATGAACCGCAGCATTCCCGATGCGGATTCGACCCGACGCCAGTCGAACCACGAAAGCGCGTTATCCTGGCAATAGCCATTATTATTGCCGTGCTGGCTATGGAGTACTTCATCACCCGCGAGCATCATCGGCACGCCCTGGCTCAGAAAAAGTATGGCCATCAGATTGC
Source organism: Paraburkholderia phymatum STM815 (assembly GCF_000020045.1). Classification (GTDB taxonomy): domain Bacteria; phylum Pseudomonadota; class Gammaproteobacteria; order Burkholderiales; family Burkholderiaceae; genus Paraburkholderia; species Paraburkholderia phymatum. Next base: position 456,924 of record NC_010623.1, read on the forward strand.
GGGCCTGACGGCCACGCAGTTGCACGATTCCCGCGTCATCCGTTTCGCCTTCCGCACCGCAGTTCCATGACAGGTTGTCGTTCGAGCCGTCGCGGTTTTCCTGGCCATTGGCCTCGTTGTGCTTGCCGTTGTAGCTGACGAGGTCGTTCAGAGTAAAGCCGTCGTGACAGGTGACGAAGTTCACGCTACTGCCCGGCAATCTGCCGTCGTCCGCGTAAAGATCCGCGCTCCCGGCGATGCAGGTCGCGACCTCCCCGATGATCCCGGCGTCGCCGCGCACGAAGCGGCGAATCACATCGCGGTAACGTCCATTCCATTCTGCCCACGCCATGCCCGGAAACGCCCCGACGTGATAAAGGCCTGCCGCATCCCACGCTTCCGCGATCAGCGGCACGCGCGACAGGGTGCGCGACGATTCGATCGCCCATGGGAGTGGCGGATCGATCATCAGTTCGCCGTGCCCGTCGCGCGCGAAGACGCTGGCAAGATCGAACCTGAAGCCGTCGACGCCCATTTCTTCGACCCAGTATTCGAGGCAATGCACGATGAACGCCGTCACGAGCGGATGGTTGCAGTTCACTGTGTTCCCACAGCCGGTGTAGTCGAGATAGCGGCGTGCGTCGCCCGGATCGTGCTGATAGAAGATGTCGTTGGCGAACCCCTTGAAGTTGATGACGGGTCCCGCCTCGCCCGCTTCTGCCGTGTGATTGAAGACCACGTCGAGCAGCACCTGAATTCCCGCGGCGTGCATGGCGTCCGTCATCGCACGAAATTCGTTCACGGCGTTTGCCGGATCGACGCAATAGCGCGGATGCGGGCTGTGAAAACTATGCGTGCTGTAGCCCCAGTAGTTGACTAGACTGCGTGCAGCGACCGGGTCGGGCACATCCTGTTCGTCGAACGCCATCACGGGCAGCAGCTCGAGGTGCGTCACGCCGAGTTGCTGAAAATACGGAATCTTTTCGATCAGTCCGTCGAATGTGCCGGGATGCCGAACGCCGCTCGAAGGATCGCGTGTAAAGCCGCCGACGTGAAGTTCGTAAATGATCGAGTCATCGAGGCCGCGCGCAACCGGCAAGCGCGGCGCAGCCGTGGATTCGACGACGATCGCACGGTAAACCGCGTTCGCCACGTCCGCCGATTCGATGGTCTTGCGCCGGTCCCAGAGCAGGTCGCTTACCGCATGCGCGAACGGATCGAGCAGTTCGCGGCGGGCGTCGAACACACGCCCGGTGTTTTGAGCGTCATGCGGCCCGTCCACCCGCCACGTGTAGCAGACGTGCGGAGGCAGGTTCTCGACCAGTACGTGCCAATAGAAGAACGAGCGATTATGCTCGGACGTAAGCACGACGACCTGGAACGGCTCCGCGCTATCCGCCGCTTCATACAGCAACAGTTCGACATGCGTCGCATGTCGGCAAAAAATGCAAAAATTGACACCTTCGGGCACTACGGTAGCGCCTGGCGGAAAACGTGATCCGGCGCGTACGACGTAACGCGGGACCGGTTCGGCATCAGCTTCGGTCAAGGTCGATTCTCACGTGAGAGATCTTCCAGATGCGCTCGCAGTATTCGCTTATCGCGCGATCCGAAGAGAATTTCCCCGAGCGCGCCGTATTCAGAACCGACATGCTGGTTCAGCGCGCCGGCTCTTGCCACGCTGCGCTCACGCGCTCGTGACCCGTTACGTAGTCGGTGTGGACACCGCGGGCCAACGGGGAAAAGGATACGCGATCATACCCGCTAGACAAGTCCCTGCCCCATCTCCTCCAGATTCGCCCACTTCACGGTGCTCCGGAAGGTGCGGCCGTCCTCGTCAACCGACTCGATGATCACGCGCTGGCGGCTCGCTTCGGCGATGACGCGCACGGCCCGCTCGCCGTAGCGCATCAGCGCGCCGATCGGCGGACGGGCCGGTGCCTTGCGCCGGGTTGCCCCTGATCGCGAGGCTTCGCTTTTTCGGGTGCGACCGCTATCTCAACCCGGGCTCCGCTTCTTGCGGCGCGCCGCCGTCTTGCCGGGTGGCGCCAGGCGACCGGCATCTTGCGAGCCACGACCCGTGTCCGTGGCGGACGGCTCACCGTCGGGCGCGTCGCAGTCGGGCACGCGGGGCAGGTCTTCGCGCGGGCTCCAGGGCCAAGCCCGGCCGCCAGCGCACATCGGCCTGACGTACTGCCGCCATCTGTGCTTGCAGCGTCGCGTTCGCGGCCTGCACGGCGTGGCCGACATGCGCCTGACAGTTGACTAGTTGCGCATCGCCTTGACCAACATCGCAGGTGCCGCTGCATGATCCGGCTGCACCGGTGCCATCTGCCCCGGCGGCTACTGAAGGAAACGACACATGCGCCGAGCGCGACGCATTTCGGCGCGACATTCGCGCGTGCACGGCACGGGGCTGTTTGCCCTGCGCCGCGCACTCGAGCGGCGTATTCGCGACTGGCGCGCACTCCATGGCGAGGAGCATGACGTTATGTTCCGGCAGGTACACGAACCCGGTCGTCTCGGGTTGTCCGACTTCACCGAAATGGACAGCCTGGGCGTCACTGTGGCGGGTGTCGCGCTGGATCACCGCCTCTATCACTTTCGGCTGGCCTGCTCGGGCTTTGAGCACGCTCACGTCATTCTCGTCGGCGAGAGCTATGTCGCGCTGGCTGAAGGGCTGCACAACGCCATCTGGGCACTTGGAGGCGTGCCGCGTGAGCACCGCAGCGACAGCCTGTCGGCGGCGTTCCGCAATCTCGAAGCCGAGGCGCGCGAGGATCTGACCACACGTTACGAGGCGCTGTGTGCTCACTACGGCATGCAGCCCACGCGCAACAACCGGGGTATTGCCCATGAGAACGGCTCCATCGAGAGCCCTCACGGCCACCTCAAGAACGCAGTGCGCGATGCGTTGCTTCTGCGCGGCACTAACGACTTCGATGATCTCGATTCCTATCGCCGCTTCATCGACGAGATCGTCGGTCGAATCAACGCGCGTAATGGCAAACGCATTGAGGCCGAGCGGGCACTGCTTCAGCCTCTTCCGGCCCAGCGTACGTGTGACTACGAGGAAACGCGCGTGTACGTCACGACCACCTGCGGGTTCGTGCTGCGCAAGGTGTTCTAGACCGTCCCGTCACGGCTGATCGGCCATCACCTGCGCGTGCGCCTGTACGACGGCCGGCTGGAGCTGTTTCTTGGCAGTACGGCCCTGATGACACTCAGCGCGGCCGTGCAGGCCCCAAGGGCAAGCACGGCCACGTCATCAACTACCGGCACGTCATCCACGCGCTGCGCCGCAAGCCCATGGCACTGCTCAACCTGGTCTACCGCGATCAGATCTTTCCGCGCGAGGCGTTTCGCCTGAGCTTCGACCGCCTGCTCGAGCAGCTCCCGGAGCGTCAGGCATGGTCGGTCGCATTCGGCGGATAGCACAGACTAAAGAGTTGCATGCCTTCGCACAGGCTCACGAAGCCGAGCGCGAGTGCGTCCGCCCGCGGCGGCAATGCGTTGTCGCAGTCCGTAAGGAGCGTTTGAATATGGGCGCTGATCTGCAAAAGCTTCTCGTGCCGCAACGCATGAACGCGCTCCTGAAAGGCGCGGTCGCGGCGTGCGAGGAGGTACGCCTCGACCCATAGCGGAAAGCATTCGCGCTCACGGTAGGAGCGGACGAAATTAGCAATCGCGCGCGCCGTCGCGTGCTCGGGCGTGCCCTCCTCTTGAAAGATCGCCTGCAGATCCGCCTGCGCCTCATCGGCATCGCGCCGCAACAGTTCCGTCAGCAGGTCCTGTTTGCTCCTGAAATTGGAGTAAAACGCGCCCCTCGTGTACCCGGCGGCCTCGACGATATCCTCCACGCTCGTCGCAGCGAAACCCTTCTCGAGGAACATGGTCCGTGCGGCGCCGTACAGGCGCTCCCGGGTCTGCTCTTTTCTGCGCGCGTGGCTCAGGCGTTCGGGCTTCATGGCGTGGCTTGAGGCAATCTCTCCGTCCGCGCTCGGCTGCGCAGAGACGGACCGGTGAAATCGCCGTTTCTCGATGGCCCCGCTGCAACCGGCTAAGGCTCGTCAGCGGAATTTCGCCATTACACTCATAACTGATACCTTTGTCAATATTTAAATGGAGGGCGCGAGCGGACCCAAACGGTTGCACCGCCTGTCCATAACGTTTCGAAGCTTTAGCAGCGCCGACCGAAGCCAGCGGCAGCACCTTCTGCCGCCGGCCCAGGCAGTGGCCTGAAATTGGCGTATTAGTCGACCTCCACCTCGCTGGCCGCCAGCTTGAGGCTGACTTCGCCCAGGTACACGCTTTCGCCGACCTTGCACTCGCGCGATGCATTCCCGAGAGCATGGTGAATCTCGATGCGGTACATGCCACTATTTTTCTCGAGACCACCGAACCGAAAATCGCCGAACGCGTCGGAAACAGTGTCCGCAACCCGTTGATCGCCGGCGTACAGGGCAACCGCTGCGCCAGCGACGCACTCAACTACGCCCCCAACCGTAGCGCTGACGCTTCCACCTATGAAGCAGCTCTTCCAGCGTTTCAAGCCGCTATACCACACTCGGGGCTTTGTTTCGAGATTAGGCAGCAAAACATCGAGCCCTTCACGTCGAGCTTTTTCCGCCATCGCGGCGTCATCGAGCTTGACGGCCTCGAAGACACCAGTGGGACAAGTCTGCTCGCAGCGCGGATGCTGCCACCCCTGGTCGAGCAGATGCGCGTCGAAGATCCAGGTCTGCGGCAGTTGCAGGTCCTCGTTCCAGACGATCGCGTGGTACGGGCAGGACTTGACGATGTCTTTGCGCCCTCGCGCCTTCTCCGGGTCAATGATGACGATGCCGTCGGAACGTTTGCGGATCGCGTCGCCACCGACGCGCATGCAGGGCGCGTCGTCGCAGTGATTGCACAACACCGGCAGGTACGTCGTTTCGACCATGTGGGAGGCGCCCTGCACACGGCGCAGGATGCGAATGGGGCTTTCGGCGCTGGCCGCGGCAGGCGCGGCGTACCCAGGAAAGTCATTGCCAACGTGTTCATCGCGTGCAGCGATGACGCAGTTCTGGCAGTTCTCACATTGCCCGACCTTGATAACCAGATTCCACTTGCTCATCGTGTGCTCCTCACGCCGCGCGACGGATCATGAAAGCGTCCGCGTCTTTCCACTTTTCCACCTGCACGAGACACGAATTCGGACTCATGCTGCTTGTACCCGCCGTCTGGGGCCGATCCGGGGTCAGCAGGTTCATGCAACCACCAATTTCGACGCACTCGCCGTCTATTTCGATCAACTGGAATTCGGCGCTCGCCTCGGCCGACTTGACTACCCCTGCGGTAACCAGAGGCGACACGTCTGCCGCACAGATAACCGCACCCCGGTCGTTGTAGATCTTGACGAGATCGCGATGGGCAATGCCCCGGGCCGCCGCGTCGACAGGACCGAGTCGTAGCAGCCAGAAGCGATGCCCGCCAATCAACGCACGATGATCTTCCACGCTGTTGACCGACGAGTTCTTGCCGTCGCAATGGGTGTGGAAGCTGTAACGGCTATGCGTGGCGATAAGTTGCAGCGGATACTGCTGTGCCAGTGGGGAGCGCAAGCCCTCCCACGACGGGATGTATCGGTTCACGGGCGGCCGCTCCGGGTTGTCCGCCGTATGCCGCTTCAGCAAGTCGGGTACGAACTCGAGCTTGCCGCTAGGCGTCTGCAGGCCCATGCCGAATTTTTCGGCATACTGCGACGGCATCGGAAGCGGTTCCGGCAGATCCTTGCGTCGGCCTTCCGCGAACCAGCGCATATCCACTGGAGATCGCATTTCCGGTTTTTCGGGCGGCACAACGAAATAGCCCTTGCGGCAGAACTCGCGCCACGAAATGTGATCCGGCAGATCGGACGAGTCGAATACCCGCTTGACCCAGTCCAACTCCCCGCAGCCCTCGGTGAACACGCCGCCGAGCCCCAGGCGGGTCAGAATAGCAGTGAAGATGTCATAGTCGGAGCGGGACTCCCCCAAGGGTTCAATGCATTTATGCTGCATCGTGACCATACGGTGGTTGACCGTATTGAAACCGTGATGCGCGTAGCCACCGGAATTCGCCCATTCGCCGATGTCCCACCGCTCCAGCGATGTGCACGCAGGCAAAATGATGTCGGCGAACTGCGCCTCGCCTTCCATCCAGATCGACTGATTGACCACGAACTCGATGCTCGGGTGACGGTACGCGTCCGCCCAGCGCCCCGATTTCGTGACCGTGCTGAAGGCAGAGCCGCCATAGCGATAGATCATGCGAATCGGCGAATAACCGGGCATCGGGTAAGTGAACGGCGCGAACTGCGCTTCCTGGGACATGCCATCCCAGAGGTAGCCTGCTGCGTGGCCGTTGATGATGGCATCGGGCAACTGCTGCCGCGGGACCATCTGCTTGACCGGATTCATGGTCAGGATGTGCGGCATGCGTTGATAGTTGTTGACGGCATTGGCGGTCCACGCGAGTTCGCCCGACACGCCACCGTCCGCGTAACCCGGAAAGTAGAAGTTGAGATCATGCGGAACACCGATCTCGAGGCAGCCGAAATTCACACCCGGTTTGCCCCATCCCTGCATCGCCATCATCATGATCATGCAACGCGCCCATTGGGCTCCCGTCGCACCGCGTCCCGCCCCGCCGAATCCCGCGCCCGTCATTCCGACTGCAAGATAGACCTTCTTCGCGCCCCATCGCCGCGCGAGGGCCCGAACGTCTTTGGCGGGCACGCCAGTTTCTTGCTCCTGCCATTCAGGCGTTTTGGGCACGCCATCGGTCTCGCCGGTCAGATAGGCCCGCCATTCGTCGAACCCGGTCGTCCGGTTGGCAACGTAATCCTTGTCATACAGGCCCTCCTTGAGCCACACATACATGATGGCGGTGGCGAGGGCTGCGTCCGTTTGTGGTCGAACCGGAATCCATCGGCCGCCCAGCAACTGGGCAGTCGGATTGCAGTGCGGGTCGATATGCACGAATTCGATCCCCAACTCCTTTGCCCACATACGCCGCGGCGTACCTTCGAATCCGGCATAGGCGCCATTCGTGCTTTCCGGGTCGCAAGACCAGAAAACAATCATCTCGGCTTCCTTAAGGCAATCCTCGATTCCGCCATAGCCGGAGGGCACGCCAACGCGCATCGAGTTGCCGAAGTGATGCATGGCGCCCCAGTACCACCCCTCCCAGCTGTCCGGATTCGCGGCCACCCGTGTGAAGCCGATCAGGTTGGCAAAACGCGTGAGCGCGCTCAGATAGTAGCCAACGTTGCCCCACTGGTGGTGCGACGACATTGGGAATGTGATGGAGCCCGGACCGTGAACCCGCTTTTGCCGGTTGATCTCCTTCGCGACGATGTCCAACGCCTCGTCCCAGCTGATCGGCACATAGCCGGACTTGCCACGGTTCTGCGGATTGCGCTCGCCGTCCGGGTCGAAATCGACCCGCTTCATCGGGTGAAGGATGCGCTTGTCCGAATAGACGAGCGATTTGATCGACAATGCGTGCGGTGCGACGAGGCCGCGCCTCGGCGGGCTGAAACGGCGTCCGCGTGCTTCGATCTCCCAGCTCGGCGCATCCTTGCTGTCGAGATCGACCGGCGTCACGCGAACGATGCGTCCATCCTTCACATATACGAACAAAGGGCCGCCGTTGGTGCACGTGGTGTAACGCTGCGTGCCGTCGCGCATTTGCGTACCCATCGGCAGGCTGATGGTTTGCATCATGCTCAGCGTTTGCATGAACCACACCAGCAGCTCATCGTCGCCTTCGGTGATCACCTTGAAATTTTTCGCCGCGTGGATGATATCCAGGTAGTCCGGATTGGGGAAGAGAAATTTCAGGGCGGTGCCGACGTCCTTGAATAGCATGCGCACGTCGGGCTGCGGATGCGTGCCGGCACACGACCGGATGCGGCCGTTCTCGAGTTTGATGACGCGACCGAGGCTTTGATCCATGAGCCCGATCCACGCGACGAGATCGCGCTCCTTCAACCGATCGCGATAGGCAGGGAAGCGGCGTGCCGTCAGGTCGAGGACCTTGGGCATGGTGAAGAGAATGGTCTTGAGGATCTGTCGTTTCACTTTTGGATCCAATGGGAAGGCTGTGCAGGTGCAAACATCAGGGAATTACGGACCGGCTCCGCCGAGCGGGCAAGCGGCTCAGGCGGGCGCCATCATGTCTGGTAGTGGTTCAAAGACCCGGGAAAGCCGGGCCCCATTGCAGCAACGTGTCTCGTCCGAACGGATAACTCAGGGTCGGCGAGTCGTTGTTGACGAGGTCACCGTCCACGTAATGCTCGACGTGGAAGCCGGCGGGATCGGTCCAGTAGTCGAAAATCTGGCTGCCGTGGAAATGGCGGCCGATGCCCCAGCGGTGCTTGTAGCCCTTATCGACCATGACCATGTGGCCGATGCCCACGTCATCGATATCGCGACATTCAAAGGAGGCGTGATCGAGGCCCACCGCCTTGCCCCCGACAATGGCCAGTGTGTGGTGATCGGTCCATGCCGCGCCCGTTTCCAGGTGCATGAAGGCGGCCACTACGTTTTTCTCTTTGCCCTGGTAGATCAGTTCCGACGCCTTCATGCCGAGCGTTTCGCCGTACCACGAGATCACTCCCTGCGGGTCCGGAGAGAAAACGGCCACATGGCCAAACCGCTGAATGTGCGACGGGCCGAAGGCCGGACGCTGGAAGTGGCCCAGCCGGTTTTTGGCGTGGGCGTCATTCCAGACGATCGGATCGCCACCCGACGGAATAGCTGGCAGACGTTCGGCGCCGAATACGAACTCCAGCCGACGACCGTCGGGATCGGCGCCCACCGTGTAGAGGCCGCCGCCCGGATGCGGGCAATCGGTCACAGGCGAATCAAAGCGGGCCGCCAACGTGTCGAGCGCCTCGCGAGAGCTCACGCGGAACCCGACACCGACAAACGCCGCCTCGCCTTGCGTCGAGACGTAGGAGAAAGGCGCGTCCCCGTAGCTGCGCAGATAAAGCGCGTCGCCGTCGTGCTGGAGATCCAGCAAGCCGTAATCGACCATGAAGTCGCGGACCGCAGCCAGGTCCGGGTGGCGAAAAGTGACGAATTCGATGTCTTCGATGAGCATGGAAAATCTCGCGATTGATGCGTTGGCGGCACGACCCGCCGCCGGGATTGATGTCAGGAAACGGTGGGCGTCCCCGCTAGAATGTGTAGGCGACGTTCACAAAAACGTTAATGGGTTCGATTCGCAGCGTCGACTTCGAAACGATCTGCGTTCCGGTTGCTGTCTGCCCGTATATGGTCATGTGCGTCTTGAGCGGCATGTAGCCAACCGACGCTCCGACCGACCAGTGTTTGGCGAACATGTAGCTTGCCCCGACCTCGAAGACGGGGTTCCACGATGCACTGAGGGTCGCGTGTATCGATCCGCCAGGACCAACGCTATCGGTAATGAACTGGTGGTTGGTTGCGCGAACCTGGGTGAACCACGTGTAGTTCACGCCCAATCCGACGTAAGGACGAAATTTCGTCTGAGCGTCGAACAGGTGATATCGAACCTCGATGGCGGGCGGCATAGGCCTCGTCGTGCCCAGTGTGCCGTACTTCGAGAGTGTCCCGTCGCCATCCAGATTCACTGTTAGTGGCAGGCCAAAGAGCGTGGCGATGCCGATGTTGTCGGTCACGTAGTACTCGGTGGTGATGCCGAGCGTATTCGTTGACGACGCGTGCGCACCAGTCCCCGTTAATTGCTGGTTGACCGGCATACCTCCCACGCTTTCCACGGTAAGCGGCGTTGCATGACCCTGTGGCGCTACGTAAAGCCACCCCGTCGCCAGCGTAAAGCTTCCGGCTGATTGCGCATTCGCATTTCCAGCAAGCGCAGCCGAACAGATAAGACCTGCCATCACGGCAGGCCGAACATTTTTCCTGTAATTCCTCACGCGTCTTCTCCTGCCTCATCGGCCAAATATCTTTTTTATCGTGTAAGCGGCTTTTCCGATCCGCCCATTGGTCAAGTTCGTTGGATCGGCATCCGATGTTGATGCCGGCTCCAAATATCATCTCCTTCAATTACATAGGCATACTAAATACATCGGTATGATCTTTCCCAGTCCCAGCGGTACTTCCTGCCCGTTCGCCGTATCGACCTGTGAACGTCTGTTACTTCTCTTCGCCCTTCTGAACGGTTGCCAGGTTTGGCAAGTGACCCGGCATGTCAATGAACACGCATCACGAGCCGTTCGGCCTGCGGCGGGAACACGCTCCACGAACCGTCGCGGTGCCGGAAAAAAAACAGCCCGACCGGCCTTGTCGGCAAAAGCAGCTCAATATGCACACAGTTCCCCGCATGCGACTGCGGACGACTCAATCGGGTAACGCGCACCGGGGTCCCGGAAGTCGGCGCAAGCCATTTTTGAACAAGCGAACGCAAGGATCTTTCTGCTGCAATACCCATCTTCTTCCCCAACCAAAAACCGGCGACATGCGCTGTTCAGCCGTGCCATCACCGCGCATGCGAGTGACCGGACACCTGCGTCCATGCGAGAAACCATGACACTTCGAAACCTTGTATGTCTATGACATCCCGTTGCCGTCGCCGCTTCTGCCCGAACCCTGCGCGACAGCGATCGAAAAGGCGAACGGAAAGCGTCCGAGCGCTGAAGCCGCCAATGATTCGAATTCCGCGCCGGGAATCTCGACGTGAACTGAAATCCCACGCAAGGCATCATCAGCAATGCTAACGGTCCCACCCTCGACGCCAGCGTCTGCGAGCGCCGACCGCAGGGCGTCTACCGTTTCAAGCCGCTTCAGTGCGGGCTTGAATATCTTGCCGACACCCGTCAGGGGCATTGCTTCGATGATCCGGATGCCCTTGGGGAACGCAGCTCGCTCGCTGATCTCGTCGCGCAGGAACGCGGCCATTTCTGCTTCATTTGCCGATGTGCCTGGCTTGAGCTGCACATAGGCGACTGGCAGTTCGCCTGCGTGCATGTCAGGACGCCCCACCGCCGCCGCAATCTGGACCGCTGGATGGCGGTGCAACGCTTCTTCGATCGCTGCAGGATCGATGTTGTGTCCGCCGCGAATAATCAGTTCCTTCTTACGTCCTGTGAGCCAGAAGTAACCGTCTGCGTCGCAGCGACCGAGGTCGCCTGTATTGAGCCATCTGCCGCCATCAGCCAAGTCCAGCCAGATGCCGTTGTTCTGCTCCGGCCGCATATAGCCGATGAAAGCATTCGGACCGGAGATCACCAGTTGACCAACCTCGTCAGCAACGCAGTCGCGCACATAACGGCCCGCTTCATCGACCATCACAGCTTTCATGGCCTGGCCCGGAACACGAAGGCCGATTGAGCCGACCCGCCGTTCACCAAGCGGCGGATTGACGCTGCTAATGCAGGTACCTTCCGTGAGGCCATAGCCTTCGAGGATCCTGATTCCGGTTTGCGCCTGGAACGCACGCAGCAACTCCACTGGCATCGGCGCGGCGCCGCACAACCCGTATTCGAGCGAACCGATATCGCGCTCGCCAACGGGAACGTCCAACAGCGAGCCATAGAGGGTCGGCACGCCGCTGAAGAAGTTGATGCGGTAATGCGCGACGATATCCCAGAAGCGTTGGACGACGCCTTCTCCGCGATAGCCTTGCGGCGTGCCCATCACGACATGCGCGCCGCGTGAAAAAGGCAGCAGCCCCGTCACCATGACGGCGTTGACGTGGAAAAGCGGCAATCCGCAGAAGATCGTCTTGCCCGGACCCACGCTTTCACCAAGGAACTGTCCGGCGCTCCATGCATTGGCCACCTCGTTGCCGTGCCGGCGCATCGCGATTTTTGGCAGGCCTGTGGTGCCGCCCGTGCAGAAGTAGGACGATGCGTCATCGCTGGTCGCCCGGTGCGGGGTGGAGAGCGCCATGCCCGGCTCCCGTGCGACGGCTTCGCCGAAGTCGTGGATGCTGATGTGCGAGGCAACCGCGCCTCGCACGCCTTCCTCGCCATGCAACCTCGAGCATTCGCCGCGCTGAAGCATTCGGGCCGCAAATCGCTGTTCACCCGGCGCATGGTCGGCAAGATTGATCAGCACGAGATGCTCGAGCGACGCAACCTTGTGCAAGACTGCCTGCACTTTCGGCCACAGGTCGGTGCCCGGATACGGTGCCAAAGTGACAAGCACACTGGCGCCCGAGGCATTGAGCAGCTCGCCTATTGCGTCGCCTTCGAGCAATGGATTGATCGCGCAGACGATGCCGACCGCCTCGCCCCCCCAGACCACAAAGTGCGTTTCGGGCAGATTCGGCAATACATACGCGACGACCGTTTCTCGCTGCACCCCCAGTCGCGACAACATGTTCGCCGTGCGCGTGATGTCGCGCACCAGTTCGCTGTAGGTCCAGCGCTCCGGGTTCGCGTAGTCGTCCGCGGTCGCGAAGAACGAAAGCGCGGGTGCCGATGGATTGAACGCGGCGCCCCGGCAGATCATTTCGTAGGTGCTCGACGGAAGATCCGCCGACTGCCCCTGCGATTCGATAGCGAGGACATCCTGCTCGTTAGCGACGGCTTTCATGGTGCCTCTGCGACGACGACGTTGCGCTGGGTGCCAAGATTGATTGAGCCATCCTGGCTAACGATACGTGCTTCGACCACATCGCCATCCTGAAGGTACTGCGGTCGCTCGGCTTGCAGCGCGAGAAAAAGACGCCATTTTTCCGCTTCAGGCAGTTGCGCCGCGGCGCGTTGCTTTTCGGGCGACGGAATGATTAGCGCGCAACCGGACGGCGTACCCGTCGCGAGCAAGTCGCCGACGTGCAGATCTTGAACACCAGACAACTCGGTCAATGTCTCTGCCGGACCGTACACAAGACCCGAAGTCAAATCGTTCTGTCGAACCGTTCCGTTGACGGTCAGCGTCAGCACGAGCTCCTTGAGCTTCGGCATGTCGTGCTTTTCGAGCAGGCAAAGATATGGGCCGACCGGGCCGAACGTACGATAGCTCTTGCCCTTGTAGAACTGCATCTGCGGAATCTGGATATCGCGCGCGGAATAGTCGTTGACGATCACAGCGCCCGCAATGTATTCATGCAGGTTTTCGTCGGTGATCGTCTGACGGGACGTGATGTCGCGCTTGAGCACGAGACCAAGCTCGATCTCATAGTCAAGAAACCGCACCGCGTTGGGTTTCACGACGTGCGAGTCGGCTGGAACGATGCAGCTCGTTGCCTTCGTGAAGATCATATTGAATTTCTTCACATCCGGGTCCATGCCGGATTCGATCATGTGCTGGCGATAGTTCGCGCCCTGACAGATGAACTGCTGGTTGGCAGTCACGGGTGACAGCCACTGCACGTCCGATTCCGGAATCGTTGGTCCGTCCAGCACGAGCAGCCGTTCGACCGGGTTCGCCTCGATAAACTCAGCGGTTGATCCGAACTCGCCCGGAACCGGCGTGATTGCGTTGTCGGCGACCACGCCCCAATGGGCGCGGCCTTCGTGCAGGTAATGCAAAACGTGGACTGCCATGTGTCGATCTCCGGCTTCTATGGATAGGGATTGATTCAGGCGAAGAGCTTCGCCAGCGTGCGCAGCTTGTTCAACGTGAGGTCGGGGCTGCGACGCAGATTCTTGAAGAGCGCCACGAGGCTCGCGGGCGTAAGCCTCGGCTTGGTAAAACTGCGCGGCATGGTCGGCCCCCACTGGGCCATGGCCTCACGACTCACGGCATGGATGCCCGTCGGCTCGTCGGACGTGAACAGGTCGCCGTCGCAGTAGTGTTCGTGCTTGTCGCCCCACGGGTCCTGCCAGTAATCGAAGATCTGGCTGCCCAGGATGTGCCGGCCGATGCCCCACGCGTGGTTCCATCCGTTCTCGCGCAGCACGCGCTGGCCCATACCGACCGCGTCCGCATCAACGAGTTCGTAGGCGCTGTGGCTGTACGTCGCGACAAATCCCTGTGCCAGTGCGAGCGTGTGATGGTCCGCCGGCGTGTCGTCGAGATCGAGACGCATGAACGCGACAGCCGGCGAGCCGTCGGGCAGTACCTGCACGTCGCTCGGGATAAAACCGAAATGTCGCGTGTACCACGCACAGGTTGCCTGATAGTCGGCGAGTTCGAGCACGACGTGCCCGAGCCGGATGACTTCCGGCGCGTGCGTTGGCGGCCGCTGCGTGTCGTTGATTCTCACAGTGGCATCGACGGAATTGAACGGCAACGGCAGCCGGTGCGGCAACGCCGATGCGGCCGTCTGGCCCCAGATCGCATCGACACGAAAACCGGAAGGGTCAGTCAGTCGCACCACGTAGCCTCCACCCGTCAACGCAGACTGTTCGACCTCTGAAGCACCGGGCAGCGTAGCGAGCGCTTCGAGTTCACTCCTGGTCGCGACCTGCAAACCGAAGCCGACGAACGCCGCTTTCGACGCCTTGCGCACGACGTAGCAAAAATGCGAGGCGCCTGTACCACGTAGCAGCAGTAGCCCTTCCCCCCGCGATACTGTTTGAAGCCCAAAGTCATTGAGGAATCGTTCGGCTTGCTCGAGGTCAGGCCGCTCGAAGATCAGATAGGCCAGCGCGCATGCTTTCGCCGTTGGATGCGGATGACGGGCCGGCTGTGCAGAAGTCAGTTTCATGGTGGAAGGTAATCAGGCGGTTGCGATAGCTGCGGGCGTCGCCGGGGCGGCGGGATGATCCAGCCGCAGAACCTGCGCGAGTAGAACGGTCTGGGTTGCGGGGTGAAGCTGGCGGCCAGCGACGCGGACCGGCCGGCCGCACCATGCGAGAGGCTGTGCGCTCGCGGCTTCCCCCGCCGGGCGATATCCAGGCGTGATAGCGACGACGCATGTTGATGCCCGCCTGAGCGGACGAATCGGGTCATGCCGGCCGGTCGGCGCGGCACCATTGCTGGCTGCTGTCTCCACAGTCCCTCCAATGTGTTTTATTTGGGTCGGCCCTCGGATGCCGTTTTGTGACATTAAACTCATCGCTGATTGTTTTGTCAATAAAGACGTTCGAATCTATACTGTGCATATGACCAGCTCAGGATCCACCATGACGAATACGACCAGTCGACGGACAGTCAGGAGTTCACCAGGTGTGGCGGCGCCCGTCACTCCGGCGCCCGTTGCTGAAGAGCGGGAGCCGCGCGGTGCGCGCCGCAAGCGTGAGACGCGTGCCCGGCTGCTCGACGCCGCCCTCAGGCTGATGGCAGAAAAGGGCATGGAGGGCGTGGCGATCAATGAAATCACCGAGGCCGCCGACGTAGGGTTTGGCTCCTTCTATAACCACTTCGAATCGAAGGAAGCGATCTACACGACGCTCGTCGACAATGTATTCGAGGAATTCGCGGACATGCTGGATCGCCTCGCGAGCGGCATTGCGGACCCTGCTGAGGTGATCTCCGTCTCGGTGCGCCACACGGTCCTGCGTGCGCGACGTGATCCCGTGTGGGGGCGTTTCCTGATCCGTGAAGGGTTTTCCGCGCAGATGATCAGTCGCGGGCTGGGACAGCGGCTGCTACGGGACATCGGCAATGGCATTGCCGCGAAGCGGTTCGTCGTCGCGGACCCGTTCATCGGATTCCTCGCCGTTGGCGGCACTGTGCTCTCGGCCATTGCGGCCGAGCTGAACTTCGTCGCGCCTGGCGCGCCGGCTGCTGGTGTTCTCGAGGAATACGGCTTCAGTGGAGAACATTTCCCCGAACGCACGGCAGCCATGCTGCTGCAGACACTGGGACTTAAGCGCGCGGAAGCGGAAAAGGTCGCCGCGCGTCCGCTGCCCGTCGTCGAGGAAGCCGCCGAAGAACGTTGAGGCCGGTGACAACGAGCAATTCTCTGATCGAATCCTCGCCGAACGGACGACGTGATTACCGTTTTCTTTCGCGGTGAAACTTCAAAAGCTCGCGAAGCGCTGTAGAGACTTGCTGCACGAAGCATGGAAGGCAGCAGCCGCCATGCATGCAGCAGATAGAGCAACGGCGTAATTTCGCGCCGCTCGCGCCACCGGTCGAAGAGCAAAATACAGACATCATCGATCTGCTTACAATGTAAGCGAGGTTGTCGCGTCCGGGGCCGGTTCCACCGAAAGCATGTTCGCGATTGTTCGGCTGGGAATTCTGTTCATTCCTGTCCATATAAATGCCCTGTTCGCGTAACGGGCGGGCGGCGGAGGCCCGTACCGGCTGGCAACGAGGATGGCACTCATTCGTCGACGCGCGGCGCCGTTCTGTCGGCGGCTGTCTGTACGCTGTCGGTAGCATGCGGGCAGGAGAGCGCCCTCTTCCCTCTTTCGCCCCTTTCCCCCCTTTTCCCGGCCGTGCCCGAGGCCCCGTCAGGCCTCGACGGACTATCCCCACCGCTTGCAGGGAAGGCACGTATGGCTTTGGCTATCTGTGCAGCGACCACGCTCATCGCGCGGCGATGGCCGCCAGCCACCGCCTGATAGCCGCCGGACACGGGCTCGCTCACCACACTGTGGCATGTCAATGTATCGGCGCTAGTCGACCGGCTCACCGTCCAGACGCCGTCAACCAGCACATGCGAACCAGGCCACGATTCAAAGCGCTGAATATCGACGGTAACCTCATAGACAGGAACGTCCTCACCGGGAACGAGCGTCTTCGCGGCGGGCGCGCCGGCCTGCTGGCTCACGCCGGCAATCAGCGCAGCGCGAATTTCGTCGGGCAGGGACGACACCCACCGATCGTCCTCCAGTACCTGCACCTGCGCCGCATTGATCTGAACCACCAGCTGGCTTCGTGCGACGGCGGCCGGCACCTTGACCGGCCGCACGTCGATGCGAAACGATGGACTCGCGGTACTGACGGCAATCGTCGGCTGCGCATCGATCCCGAGCGTGTAGAAGCGCGTCGGCGGGGACGCGCATGCCGCCAGGGTTGCCAGGCCCACGCCCATGAGCGCGCGCGCCACCCTGCGCATCGAGCGGAATTGCATCAGCATCATGGCCGGTCTCCTTTCTTGCCGAATAGCAGAGCCTGCGGATGACGCTCCAGATAATCGGCGAGCGTGTTCAGGGACTGCAACGTGCGCGTCAATTGCTGCATCGCATCCTGAACGTCCGACTGCATGGGGGCCGTCTGCCTCAGCGTCGACTCCGCGGTACTGAACGTCTTTTGCGCGGCCGCAAGCGTATCGCGCGCTTGCGGCACGACCTCCGTGTCCATGTGTCCGAACAGCCGGTTGGCGTTCTCCAGCGCGCCATTCAGGTTGGCGCCGATCTTGTCGAACGGCACCTGGTTCAGTTTTCGCGCGATGTCCGCTATCTGTACCTGGAGTTCGTCGAGTGTATTCGGCACGGTCGGCAGTTCGATCGGGTTGCCGTGCACATCCACGGTCGCCCGTGGCGCTTTGGGGAACATGTCGAGCGCGACATATAGCTGACCCGTCAGCAGGTTGCCCGTGCGCAACTGGCCGCGCAACCCCTCCATGACGAGATGCTGCAGCAGTTCATGTCCACCTGGCGTGTCCGGCGCCGGTAGCGCCTCGCTCGAGCGGCGGCTGAGCCTGTCTGGATAGAGCGCCATCGACACCTTCATGCTGAAGCTCTTCTGCTTCTCGTTGTATTCGATCCCGATGTCGGTCACCTGCCCAAGCGCGATTCCCCGAAGGTCGACGGGCGCGCCGACGGACAGTCCACGCAAAGACTGGTTAAAGCGCATGATCACATTGAGCGGCGGGCCGTCGGGCTCACGCATGGCGTCCGGTTCGTCCGCGGCGAGCCGGAACACCGCCTTGTCGGCTGCCGGTTGTCCTGCGTCCTGCCCCGTCGGCGACTGGAACGCCAACCCACCGACCACGACAGTCGCAAGCGACTGCGTATTGAGCTTCAGCCCGTTCGAATCGAGACGCAGATCGACGCCGCTTGCATGCCACCACCGCGTATTGGTACGAACGTACTGGTCGTACGGCGCATTGACGAAGACGGTCACTATCACACCGGCGCCGCGCGGATCGAGCGAGTAGCCCACCACCTGACCCGCCTGCACGCGATGGTAGAAGATGGGCGCGCCGATATCGATCGAGCCCAGCGACTCGCCGCGCAGCGTGTACTGATGCCCCGCTTGCCCCGTCGTCACAATAGGCGGGCTCTCAAGACCCAAAAACGCTGTCTGCCTTTCGTTCGAGCGGCCAATATCCACGCCGATGTAGGCACCGGACAGCAACGTGCCGAGACCGGAAATGCCGTTGGCACCCACGCGCGGGCGTACCACCCAGAAACGCGTACCTTGCGTCGCAAACTTTTCAGCGTCCTTGCTCAACTGGATACTCACAATGACCCGCCGCAGGTCGCTGGACAGCGTGACGGCCTGCACCGCGCCGATCTCGACATCCTTGTATTTGACCTTCGTCTTGCCTGCCTCCATGCCTTCGGCATTGTTGAAGGTGACGGTCACCAGCGGTCCCTTGTCGGCAATGGACCTGGCCACCAGCGCCATGCCGATCAGCGCGGATACGAGTGGCACCAGCCAGATGAGCGATGGCAGCCAACGTTTGCGCGGCTTGAGTTCAGGGGTGGATAGATTGGAAAGATGCATCGTTCAAGTTTCTGTGTTCAGGATTTCCGGTTTGCGGTGAAGGAAGCGATCGACGCTTCATCGTTCATCGTCGGGGCGGATACGCTGTCCTGCGTTGTCCCAGATGAGACGCGGATCGAACTGCTGCGACGCGAGCATCGTGAGAATGACCACCGATCCAAAGGCGAGCGCGGCAGGGCCCGCAGTGATGACGGCAAAGGAGCCAAAGTGCACCAGCGTGACCGTCAGTGCGACGACGAAGACATCGAGCATCGACCATCGTCCAATGCGCTCGACCACCCGGTACAGACCTGCCCTTTCGCGGGCTCGCCAGTCCGAACCCCGTCGGGCGACCACCGTGAGAAGCGTGAGCGCCACCAGCTTGAGCATCGGCACCAGAACACTGGCGATGAACACGACGACGGCGAGCGGCCAGTCCCCGGACGTCCAGAAGTACGCGACGCCGCCCAGGATCGTGTCATCCTCCGAGCGGCCCAGCGTCGACGCATGCATGATGGGCAGCAGATTGGCCGGGATATAGGCAAGTGCCGCGGCAAGCAGCAGACTGACTGTTCTGGTCAGACCGTCTGGCCGTCGTTCATGCAGAACGTGTTGGCATCGCGCGCAGCGGTGGTGCGTCTGCTGTTCGATACGCGTCTGAACCAGTCCGCACGCATGACAGCCGACGAGTCCGGCGCGTTGTGCCGTGATAACGGCCGATGAACCGGCTACGCGCGCTCTTAACGGCTTCATGAAGCGTCCATCGTGTCCGCTCGCCCGTGACCAGCGAATGCCGGCCATCCGAGGCGACCTGATCCCGTCGCGAACAGCCCATAGACGGCTTGGGTCAAACGAGGTCACAACCGCGAGCAGAACCGTCAGCGCAGCCAATGCAAACAGCCCCGGTCCCGGGATCACCTCTGCCATGCTCGCCATCTTCACGATCGTCACAAGCGCGCCGAGCATGAACACTTCGACCATGCCCCACGGCCGCACAACCTGGATGAGACGCAACGTCGAATTGAAGCGCGGCGGCACGTTGCCCATGCGCAGTGGCACCAGCAGATAGGACAATGCGAGCAGTTCGATCAGCGGAAAAAGGATCGACGAGCAGAACACCATCGCTGCGACGACGCACATGTTGTCCGACCATAGCGAGCGCACCGCGCCAAACAGCGTGGCCTCGGACGTCATGCCGTTCGCGCGCAGCGCGATCAGGGGAAAGCACTGCGCGATACAAAAGGTGACGAGCGCAGCGAGCGTCACTGCGCAGATCGGGTCAAGCGACAGGCCGGAACCAGGCAGCGCCGTCAGGCTCGCACCGCAGCGCGAACAGGCAGCGCGGCGCCCTTTGACACTCGACGGCTTGCGAAACAGCAGATCGCATTCGTGGCAGGCAATCAGTTGGCGGTATTCCATTTGAGACATGCGAATTTCGGCGCCTGGACGTCAGGTTCGGCGAAGGGCTTACTGAGGGTCCAGGCCGCAATCACTGGGAACGGCGAAGGCGACCATGCGTCGCATCGCATTCGCCGCTTTCGCAAACGCCGCGTTACTGTGTCGATGCCGCCGTCTGCTGCGACGCCGGCAGTTCTCCCATCGCCTGGAACAACGCCGCCGTATTACTCATGCGCTGGCCCGCTGCGCGCACGGCGCCGATCTGCGCATTCAGATACCGCGACTCGCTGGCATGCGTCGCCGCCAAAGGCAGGGAGCCCATCCGGTGGCGCGACGCCGTATCGTCGAATGCCGCGCGCGCGGCGTCTGCGGCCACTTCCGTCGAAGCAGACGCCTGCGCGTCGTTATCCAGCGCGGCAAGCGAATTCGCGACATCCTGGAATGCGGAGAGCACCGTCGACTTGTAGTGCAGCACGGCGGCGGCGTAGGCATCGATCGAGGCCCGGCGCTGCGCGAACAGTGCGCCACCGTGGAAGATCGGCTGCGACAGACCCGCACCGATTGCCCACAGCCCGCCCGCGCCCGAGAGCACCGCCGGCCAGCTAAAGCCGCCGCGACCCATCGAGCCCGTCAGCGACAGGCTCGGAAAGAGTTGTGCCGTGGCCGCGCCTACGTCGGCGGCGGCAGCCTTGACGGCGGCGTCGGCTGCCTGGATATCCGGACGCGAGCGCAGCAGGTCCGACGGCACGGCGACGGGCACGTGCTCCGGCAGAGACAGGCTGTCGAGAGCCGGCACGTCCGGAGCGTTGTCCGGCGTGCGGCCCATCAGCACGGCCAGCGTGTGGATTGCCAGCGCGCGCTGCTGGCGCAGCGCCGGTAAAGTCGCCGCGATGGCAGCCGCGTCCTGTTTCGATGCGAGCGCCTGTGCGCGCGACACCGAGCCCAGCGCGTAGCGCTGCTGGTCCTCGTTCGCAGCATCGATCGATACGGCAACGAGCCGTTCGGTGAGCGCAATCTGACGATCGAGCGCCGCTACATTGATCGCACTCGCTACGATGTTCGCGGCGAGCGCACGCCGTGACGCCTCGAGCTCAAACGCCTGCACATTCACACGCGCCGCGCTCGCCGAATTCATGTAACGCGTCTGACCGAACAGGTCGAATGTGTAGTGCGCGAGCAGCTGTCCGGCAAAGAAGTTGTATTGCACCTGCTCAGGCCCGAGCCCCGGGACCACGGGTGAACGCGCGCGCTCGACCTGCACGGCGCCATCGATGGACGGCAGCGTCGATGCGCCGACCTGGGCGCGCAGTTCCTCTTGTGCCGCTGCAAGTGTGCGCTGCGTCGCCGCCAGCGTCGGGCTGTTGCGCAGGCCTTCGTCGACGAGAGCATTGAGCGCTGGGGAGCGGTACAACCGCCACCATTGGGTAACGCCAGTCGCGCCGACATCGAAAGACTGCGCAATGCCGCCCGCGGCCACCGTCTTCGACAATTGCGGCTGGGCGCCGTAATGCTCAGGCGACGGCATCGCGGGCGGCTCGCCGCTGGGTCCGAACGAGCAGGCGGTGACAGCGAGTGCCGCGACCACGGCCACCACGGATGTCTTGTACGTAAAACTCATGATCAAACCTCCGTATGCTCGACGACGACCTGTTGCGTGCCGCGCTCATCGCGACGCACCCTGAAGCAGGTTGCGTAGAGCGCTGGCAGGAAGAAAACCGTCAGCATCGTCGCGATGGTGATGCCGCCCATCAGCGCCGTCGCCATCGGTCCGAAGAAGCCCGAGCGAAGCAGCGGGATCAGTGCGAGCACGGCGGCGGCGGCCGTCAGCATGATCGGCCTGAAGCGCCGCACCGTTGCGCCGATGATCGCGTCGAAGCGCGCGTGACCCGCTGCGATGTCCTGATCGATCTGATCGACCAGAATCACGGAGTTGCGCATGATGATGCCGAACATCGCGATCACACCAAGCAACGCCACGAAGCCAAACGGCTTGCCGAACAGCAGCAGCGCAGCCACTACGCCGATGAGTCCAAGCGGCGCAGTCAGCACGACGATGAACGTGCGCGCGAAGTTCTTCAGCTGGATCATCAGCAGCGTCAGCACCGCGATGATCATCAGCGGCATTTCCGCGTTGATCGACGTCTGGCCCTTGACGCTCTCTTCCACGGCGCCGCCCACGTCGATCCGGTAACCGACGGGCAGCTTTGCGCGCACGGTGGCGAGCGCGTGATCGATATCGTGCGTCACGTCGATGCCCTGCGCGTCACCACGCACGTCGGCCTGCACGGTGATGGTCGGCTGGCGATCGCGCTCCCAGATCACGCCGTATTCGAGCGTATCGCGCACATGTCCGAGCGAGCCGAGCGGAACCGGGCCATTGGGTGTCGGAATCGCCAGGCTCGTGAGCTTCGCAGGATCGACGCGCTCGCTGTTCGGTGCACGCAGATCGACGTTGATCAGCTTGTCGCGCTCGCGGTACTGCGTGACCGTGTAACCGGAGAGCGTCATCGCGAGAAAGCTGGATACGTCCTCCGATGTAACGCCAAGCTGGCGCGCCCTGTTCTGGTCGATCTCGAACGAGATGGAGCGTTCGGCCGGCTCGTCCCAGTCGAACTGGACGTTGCGCGTGCGCGAGTCGGCGCGGGTCTTATCGGCGACCGTCTCCGCGATCGAGCGCACCGTCGCGACATCGTCGCCGCTCACGCGAAATTTGATAGGAAAGCCGACGGGCGGGCCGTTTTCGAGTCGCGCGACGCGTGTGCGCACGCCAGAGAAGTCCTTTTCGAGTTTCGCGTCGAGCCAGTGCATCAGTTCCTCGCGAGTCTCCACGTCCTTGGCCGTGATCACGAACTGCGCGAAATTGGGTTGCTGAAGCTGCTGGTCGAGCGGGAGATAGAAGCGCGGCGCGCCCGTGCCGACGAAGTCGACGAAGTGGTCGATCCCGGGCTTGCCCTCGAGGACCTTCTCGAGGCGCTTCGATTCACGCAGCGTCGCCTCGAACGAAGCGCCTTCCGGCAGCCTGAGGTCGACGAGCAGTTCCGGCCGCTCGGAGTTCGGAAAGAACTGCTGCGGCACCCGCGTGAAGGCGCCCATCGCGATGACGAAGAGCACGGCGGTGATCCCGAGCACGACCCAGCGCCGGTGGATACACGCGGCGACCCAGCCCGACAGGCGCTTGTAGAAGCCCGTGTCGTAGACATCGTGTTCATGGCCGTGGCCGCCACTCGCAGGGCCCGCGCGCTCGGGAAGCAGATGAAAGCCCAGCAACGGCACCAGCACGACGGCGGCGAACCATGAGACGACGAGCGAAATGGCCGACACTTCGAAGATCGAACGTGTGTACTCACCCGTGCTCGATTTCGCGAGCGCGATCGGCAGGAAGCCGGAGACCGTGACGAGCGTGCCCGTCAGCATCGGGAATGCCGTGCTCGTGTAGGCAAAGGCCGCCGCGCGCATGCGGCTCCAGCCCTGCTCGAGCTTCACGGCCATCATTTCGACGGCGATGATCGCGTCGTCGACCAGCAGCCCGAGCGCGAGCACGAGCGTGCCAAGCGACACCTTGTCCAGCCCGATGCCGAACAGATGCATGCACAGCGCCGTCACGGCCAGCACAATCGGAATCGTGATGACGACGACCATGCCCGTGCGCAGGCCGAGCGAAACGAGGCTGACAACGAGCACGATCGCCACTGCCTCGCCAACAGCCTCGACAAAGTCGTCTACGGAATGCTTCACCGCGTGCGGCATGCTGGCGACGGCAGCGAGCTTGAGACCGGCCGGCAGGCTTGCCTGCAGTTCAGCCGTCCTTGCATCGAGCGCCTTGCCGAGATCGATGACGTCACCGCCCTTTTGCATCGTCACGCCAATGCCGAGCACCGCCTGGCCGCCCACGCGCATCTGGGTGACGGGCGGATCGTCATAGCCGCGTTTGATCGTCGCGATGTCGCCGAGGCGGAACGTACGCCGGTTGACGGTGACCAGCATGTCCGCGAGCGCCTGTTCGTCCCTGAACGCGCCGCTGGGCCGCACGAACACGCGGTCGTCCGCCGTCGTGATGGTGCCGACGGGCGCGACGGCATTCTGCGCGTCGATGGCCTGCGCGAGCTGCTGCGGCGTAATGGACAGGCGCGTCAGCTGCGTATTCGAAATCTCGACAAAGATGTGCTGGTCAGGATCGCCGAAGTAGTCAACCTTCGCCACGCCAGGCACGCGCAACAGGACCGTGCGCAGCTTGTCCGCATAGTCGTGCAGTTGCGCGGGCGTATAGCCGTCGCCTTCGAGCGCGTAGATGTTCGTGTAAACGTCGCCGAATTCGTCGTTGAAGAATGGCCCCACGGCGCCTTTCGGCAGCGTTGCCCGGATGTCGCCCACCTTCTTGCGCACCTGGTACCAGGTTTCGGGCACCTCGCGCACGGGCGCGGAGTCCTTCATCGCGAAGAAGATCATCGACTCGCCGGGGCGCGAGTAGCTCTTGATGTTGTCCACATAGGGCGCCGCCTGCAACTGGCGGCCGATCCGGTCCGTGATCTGCTCCTGCACTTCCCGGGCGGTTGCGCCCGGCCAGTACGTCTTGATGACCATCGTCCGGAAGGTGAACGGCGGATCTTCCGACTGCGCCAGGTGTGTATAGCCGATCACGCCGAAGAGTGTCATCAGCCCGATCAGAAAGATCACAAGCTGCTGGTGCCGCAGCGCCCAGGCAGAGAGATTGAAACCGGTTCCGTCATCGGCCGGCTTTTCGGGAGTATTCACGAGCGCGCCGTCCCCCGCGTTTTCATGGTCGCGGGCGTTCATGTCGGGGAATCCTCTGAATGCAGTGGAGGCACCACTTGCACATGTTGCCCTGAGCTCACGGCATGCACGCCTTGCAGGACGACACGGTCGCCATCATGCAGGCCCGAGCCGAGAGATACCGTGCGCTCGTCATATCGCTGGATCGTGACCGGGCGCAGCTCGAGGGTGTCGCTACCGTTTCGAACCACCCACACAGCAGGCTTTTCGCCCTGATGAAAGAGCGCTGTCACGGGTACCGTAAAGGCCTCGCCTGCGGCGCCATCGGCAGCGACATCGAACACGACGTTGGCCGTCATGCCAAGACGGACTTCGGGACTCGGTGCGGCTAGCGTCAGCTTCACCCGCCAGGTGCGGCTTTCAGGGTCGGCCGCTGCCGACACTTCACGCACCCGGGCTTCGAGGACCTTGCCGGGCAGCGCGGGCAAGGTGACGCGCGCCTTGCTGCCGACCGTGAGCGAGTTCACCGTTCGTTCAGGCGCGTCGCAGACGATATCGACGTCCCCCGTCCAGTCGAGGTGATAGACCGCCTGCGTGGCCTGCACGTTCTGTCCGGTATCCACATCTTCCGATGTGATCACGCCGTCATGGTCCGCCGTGAGCGTCGCATAACGCAGGTGGTCCGACGCCAGCGCCATCTGCGCGAGCGCCGACGTGCGCTGTGCAACAGCATTCGCGTAAGCGTCCTGCGTCTGCTCGAGTTGCGAAGCAGCGATCAGGTTCGCTCGCGACTGAGCCTCATCGCGATCGAGCTGCTGCTTCGCGAAAACAAGGCGATGTTCGGCGGCGTCGAGCTGCGCGCGGGCATTGACAAGGTTGTTCTGGAGATCGGTTGGGTCCAGCAGTGCAACGGTCTGCCCCGCCTTGACGGTATCGCCGATGCGCACGCGCCGCTCGATGACTTTGCCACCCACACGAAACGACAAAGGCGTGGAGTATCGGGCCTGCACCTGGGCAGGCAACGAGCTACCCGCGACCCGCCCGTCCGGACGAACCGCACGCGCAACAACGGGCTTGGCCTGAGGCACGACAGCTTCGCGCTGATGGCAGGCGCACAGAAGGACCGCACTGCACGCCGCGATGACAACGGGTACCCGGTGCGTCGACTGGGAGAGGAACGATAAGAGGGAGCGCGAGAGCTTCGGCGCGACAGGACCGGAATGTTTCACGATGTTCACAAGCGAGGTGATGAAACCAGATAGAAATGGACGGTGTCGGCGGATGGAGGCTCGGCGCCTGCCGTCACGTCGCAGACGTTTCGCAGGTCCCGCCCTCCCCTTCATGTCATGCGGGGTTCCCCGTTTTCCGCAGCGTCCGGCGAACGGGTGACATTAGACCCATTACTGATATTGTTGTCAACCATGAGATTTTAATCTAAAATATGATGGAACTGAGAATGGAGGCAACATGCCAGATGGCCGTCATCTGCGCGCAGGTCGCAGGCAAACAGCCAAACCGTCATGCACGAACCGCGAGCCCATGCCAGGGCGCTCGCCCCGTGTGGCCCGACGCAGGCACGAGACGCGCTCCCGCCTGCTCGATGCCGCATTCGGGCTGGTCGTGGAAAATGGAATGGACGGCGTCACGATCAGTCAGATTACGGACGCAGCGGACGTGGGATTCGGGTCCTTCTATAGCCACTTCGACTCCAAGGAAGGCATCTTCGCTGCGCTGGTCGAGTGGCTCTTCGAGGAATTCGCTAACACGCTTGACCGACTCGCCAGCGGATTGACCGACCCGGCGGAAGTCATCGCAGTTTCTGTGCGCCATACGCTTTTGCGCGCCTACCGCGAACCGGTATGGGGACAACTGCTGATACGCGAAGGATTGTCCGCGCGTGCGCTCAGCAGAGGACTGGGTCAGCGGCTGCTGCGAGACACGGCACGAGGCATTGCAGAGAAGCGCTTTCAGGTCGCAGATGAACTGATGTCCGTGATTTCGGTGATTGGCACCGTGCTGGCGGCAATCGCTGCGGAACTCGATCTCTCGACGCCGCCCAGGCGGACCTCGCGCATCCGCAAGATTCTCCCGTCGAGGGCCGAGAAATTCGCCGGGAGTACCGCGGCCATCGTCTTGCAGGCGTTTGGTCTCGCACGACCGGAAGCCGAGAAGATCGCCCGCCGTCCGCTGCCGGCAGCGCTGCAGGATACAACCGCCTGAAATGGTTTGACATTGAGCGGGCACCGCCACGTCAGAGGCGGACCGGTGTTGGCTGCAATGCGCTGCCTGTCGCACGGGCAGACTGCCGTCTACTGGTCCTCTCAGCACTTTCCACCAAAGAGCGCATCTCTGAGGACCCGGAGCGTCGCATGGCTTGCCGCGCATTGCACAGCGAACGCCGGCAAAGCCTCGTCACGCCCGGTAAAGCGAACTCCTGAGATATCGGCGTCGCAGTTCGCGCAGTCCAACCGCGAAGACGGCGCTCGCGGGCAGCGCAAGCAGGACGCCAAAGAGACCGAACAGCTTGCCAAACGCCAGCAGTGCAAAAATCACTGCGAGTGGATGCAGACCGATACGCTCGCCGACAAGTCGGGGCGTCAGCACGACGCTCTCAAGAATCTGCCCGGTTGCATACACGACGGTTACCACGCCGATCCCATACCAGCCTCCGAACTGCAGGACCGCAGCGAGTAGCGCCAACGCAAGCGCGGTCGCGAATCCGATATAGGGGATAAAAACCGCGAGCGCGGTGAGCAGGCCGATAGGCACCGCGACGTCCAGTCCCGCGAGCGCCAACGCGGCGGGGTAGAACACCGCGAGTATCGCGACGACGAGCAGCTGCCCCCGCACATACTGCGATGTCATACGATCCGCTTCTGCGGCCAACTCCCGCGTCTTTGCCAGCCAGCGACGGGGCACGAAGCTCTCCATGCGCTCGAACGCCTCGTGCCTGTCGTAGAGCAGATAAAAGAGCACGAGCGGCACCAGCACCCCATTTGCGATGATGCCGATCATCATGTTGCCGCTCGTCCAGAGGGACTGCCAGAGGGCGGCGGCAAGGCCGTGCTCCCCTCCAATCAGATGGGCGCTCAGCGCCTCGCGAACGCTTGCCAGATCGAACGAGTAGTTGATTCCCAGTGTGGCGAGTCGCGGTCTGAGCATGGCATCGAGCATTGCCATGAGCGACGGTATTTGTGTCGTCAGCTCGGGCCCTTCCTTCTGGACGACGACGAATATAAGCAGAATGAGCGACGTGAGAAGCAGAGCGAAGAAAGAGATCATCACACACGCGGCGACACCTCTGGGCACGCGACGACTCACCATCCATTCCACGCCTGGCTGCAAAAATACGCGATGATGGCGCCGAGAAGAAACGGTGTGAGAACGGGACGCAGGATCCACAACAGAAGCGCGGCCGAAAAGGCGACGGTTCCCCAGAAGAGTGATTGTCGATGGTAGGCAGTCATAGGTGCGCGCTCTCGTGTATGCGGTTGTGGGCTCGCGTGGTTTTCCGAGTCGCATACGTTCCACCGACGATCGCATATAAGGACGCAGCGCAGTCAGCCCTCAGAACGGAGGCGCGTCAAACCACACGTGTGCCGCGCACAGACCAGCGCTTTCGGCCACTGCATGATATCTCGCGCCCGCTTCGTTCTTTTCCAGCGCCAACCGGTAAAGACGGGCGACATCGGAGATGTGTGCCGCCGCCCAGCGGTTGCGTCCTTCCCCCACATAGGCTGACACACCTTTCTCCTGCGCCATCGAAACAGCGTAAGTCAGAAGCCCTTGCCGCATTGTGTTGTGAACCTGGGGAAGCCGCACCACCGAGGCGCGCACGCGCCTCAGTGCTAGTGCCGTCTGCTCCGCGGGGAAATGGGAAATCTGGTGGCACATTCACCTTCTCGGTCGACGGCCGGACGGATCTCAGCATGTGTGTCTACAATCCTGCGACGCCGAAGGATGCGAAGAAGATCGCGTCGCAGATCAGCTTGCTGTCGAACCGACTACCGTCTGCCGACATGCGAGCGCCCTAGGGTGCTCGCAATAACTCAGGTTCTGGCATTTGAAGCCCGATTCCCAAGAGTCTCTCGCAACCCCGCAGGCACCGAATATGGCAAGCGGCTGTCAGCAATAACGCTCGGCTTGTGAACGGCCGTTCGTGGCCGCACTGTGCCCCGCGGCCGCACGCGCTGATACCTTCCGGGGCGCTTTTCATGCAAAAGGCATAATCCGACCCACTCCGGTCAGACAACTTTCTTCAAACCGGGCAGTCAGCCAAATCCAGATTTGGCAGACTGGAGTGCCACTAAGCAGCCGTTGGCGACCTCACCCAACCGGCCAACAAGCGCCGTTCGCTTTCGCTAAGACAGTGTCATTGAGACGACCGCTTCGCCTCTGACACCGGCCCTTGCAACTCCAACAGCGCGCCGGTAGCAAGGGTCGTAACTGCGCATTCGGTCGAGACGGTCTATGAGATACGAGGCTACGACGGAGAGAATGGCGGCAAGGTAAATATATCCTCATCCCCGTCGAAGACGATCGGCCCCCGTCGTCCCAAAGCATTCGCGCGTTCAGTTCGCCTTTCTTAAGCGCCCCGCACGACATCGCATCAAGCCGGTGAGCGTGCGGGTATGTCCGGAGGTCCGGGACGTCCCCATCGACACAGTGGCCACGAATACCACATGCGCGATTCCCGATGGACGCGGTCTTCGTGCGGAGTCTTCCTTTTACGAGCCGGTTCGATGCGGCCGAGGCAACAGGTCACGTTGGCGCGCCGTCCGTGGCTTTCCGGGCTAGTCGTTTCGTAAAACCAACTGAGATTCTGGGCGAACCGCGGTTCCGCTCAGGTCATCCTGCTTTTTCATGTCCCGCATCACACGAAAGAGATCGCGCATGGAATCGATATCAAGCAGCCTCACAAACGTGAAGGTATCCTGGTAGGCCCGCATCCAGGGGATCATTGCGGAAGTCACAGCTTTTCGACCTCGCGCAGTCACGACAAGCTGACGTTTCCGTCGATCTCTTTCGTGGGTGATCGTTGAGATAAGCCCGCGGCGGAGCAGTGGTGCCAGATTGGCCGACAGATTCGACCGGTCCATTTCGAGTTCCGCAGCCATATCGCCGAAAACCAGTGGCTCGCGTTGATGCAGCAAGGCGAGCATACAAAACTGGGAGGCGTTGACATCGGTATGTCGCAGCGTTTCGTCGAAATGGGTCCAGAAAGCCCGCATCGCGCGCTGGGCAAAAAAATGGTTCAGTGCGACTGCGGAGATTGCTTGCAGATCACACATCGACCTCCCAGAATCCTGATTTTCCATATATGCGTTTGATGGGAAAGATTACGCGCTCACCTGGCGTACTCCGATGCTGCGGCGAGAGCGGCTGCAAGGCACCGAAATCGAGGTGACCATCAAGGTCTGAAGGCCTGGTTAGCAGGCTTCTGGCGACGCGAGCGTGACGGGACGGCCCGAACTAACGCTTGGAGTCAGAAATCACGCGAGGCCAAATGTTTTCCTCAGACTTGCATCGACGGGAGCTGCCGGCATGAAGCGACGCAATTTCCTCAAGAGAGACGCCTGTCCTGCCGGTGTGAAACGCATACGCCAGCCGCCAAGCGCGGCTTCGACAATTGTGTCTGCCACGCGATCGGGCGTGGGGGCACCTTTGACACTGTTGACGACCGCGCTCGATGCAAGCGCACGTTCGCGGTCATAGGCGGCGATTTTCGAACTCACCTGAGGCGCATTGACATCGAGATTGGTTCGGGTGAAGGACGGCTCGATCAGCGTCGCGCGGATACCGAACTGGCGCACCTCGTGATCCAGCGTCTCGGTCAACCCCTCGACGGCGTGCTTGGACGCCGCATAGAGTCCCATGTATGGCGCCGGCAAAAAGCCGAGCACCGAACTGATATTGACGATCCTTCCGCCACGTTGCGCCCGCATGTGCGGAAGCACTGCCTGGCTCGTACGCAGAATGCTTAATACGTTGGTGTCGAACAGCGCGGCGGCTTCGGTAACCGACGTTTCCTCCACCGCTCCGATCAGCGTCGTGCCGGCATTGTTGACGAGCACGTCGATACGCCCGGCGCGATCGACGATCGTATGAATCGCGGTTTGAACGGAAGCATCGTCGCGCACATCCATCTCCACCAGCTCGACGCCGCCCAATGACGCCGTCTTTGCAATGCTGCGCACGGTGCCGAACACGCGGCACCCGCGCTTCGCGAACTTCTCTGCGGTCGCGCGTCCGATACCAGACGACACGCCGGTCACAACGATCACTTTGGAATTGGGCATGGTAGTTTCGTTCGATACAGTAAATTGATTGCGCGTTAACCGCGCGCGTCGTGCAGCATCAGTTCGGGAGGAGCGGCGTGCTCGTGGCGGCCCTTATGCGAACCCGCGGGGTTGCCGGGCCGGATCCTGAACCAGATCGAATACATGGCCGGCAGGAAGACCAGCGTCAGTACCGTCCCTGCAAACGTTCCGCCGATCAGCGTGTAAGCGAGCGTGCCCCAGAACACCGAGTGGGTCAGCGGAATGAACGCGAGGATTGCGGCCATTGCAGTCAGGATCACCGGGCGTGCACGCTGCACGGTTGCTTCGACGACCGCATGGAATGGGTCAAGTCCCGCCTGCTCGTTCTGGTGGATCTGCCCGATCAGGATCAGCGTGTTGCGCATCAGGATCCCCGACAGCGCAATCAGGCCGACCAGCGCGTTGATGCCGAATGGCTGCCGAAACAGGATCAACGTCGGCACCACACCGATCAGGCCGAGCGGGCTGGTCATGAACACCATCACCATCGCCGGGATCGAGCGAACCTGGAGGATGATGATAACCAGCGTGATCGCCAGCATGATCGGGAACAGCGGCAGCATGGCGGTCGTCGCCTTGCCCGATTCCTCGATGGAGCCGGCTTCCTCGATCCGATAGCCGCCCGGCAGCCTGGCCATGATGGGCTGAAGCTGCTTCGTGATGGCGGTCGAGACGTCCGGCGGCTGCAGGCCATCGGCGATATCGCCGCGCACCGTGATCGTCGGCACGCGATCGCGCCAGCGCATGATCGGCTCCTCCATGCGCACGTCGACCTTGCCGACCTGCGACAGCGGAATGCGCTGTCCGTTGTCGCCGGCCAGCGTGAAGTCGCCGAGCCGCGCGGGGTCGAGCCGTGCGTCGCCGGCCGAACGCGCGACGACCTGCACGGTCCGGATATCCTCGCGCACAGCGGTGACGGGCACGCCGGTGAGCAGGAACTGCAGTTGTTGCGCGACGGCGCCGGACGTCAGTCCCACCGCCTGAAGACGGTCCTGCTGCAACGTGAAGTGCAGCGTCGGCGCGCGCGCCCCAATCGGCATTGACCGTGCGCATCATCGGACTGCCGTCCATCACACGCTGAACTTCGGCAGCAATACCACGTAGCTTGTCGGGGTCCGGACCGGTGACCCGATAGGCGACCGGGAACGGCGAGTACGGCCCGAACACGAGCTGTGTGACTCGCACGCGTGCTTCCGGCGCGAGACCGCCTGCGATTGCCTGACGCAGCCGCTGCTTCAATGCATCGCGCTCTTCCTGGCTGTCCGTGCGGATCACGATCTTGGCGAACGAAGGGTCGGGTAGTTCCGGTCCCATCGCCAGGAAAAAGCGCGGCGCACCCTGCCCGACGTAGGCGGTGACGATCTTCGCTTCCTTTTGCTTCGCGAGCCACGCTTCGACTTTCCCCGTGGTAGCGCTGGTTTGGGAGATCGACGTGCCATAGGGCATCTGCACCTCGACCAGCACTTCGGGACGGTCGGAGTTGGGGAAGAACTGTTTTTTGACGATCGCCACGCCGAGAATCGCAAGCACGAACAGGCCGACGACCGAACCAGCGACCAGCCATTTGCGCGCGATCACGCGCGTCAGCAACTGGCGGAATCGGTTGTAGCGTGGCGTGTCGTAGATCGCATCGTGCCCGCCTTCGAACTTCTTGAAGTCCGGCAGCATCTTCACGCCGAGATACGGTGTGAAGACGACCGCCACGACCCACGATGCGATCAGCGCAATCCCCACGATCCAGAACATGTTGCTGGTGTATTCTCCCGCGGTGGAGCGCGCGAAGCCGTTCGGCATGAAGCCGACGGCGGTCACCAGCGTGCCGGCCAGCATCGGCGCGGCCGTGTGGCTCCACGCGTAGGCCGACGCGGCCACGCGTCCGTAGCCCTCCTCCATCTTCACGACCATCATCTCGATCGCGATGATCGCGTCGTCGACCAGCAGGCCGAGCGCGAGAATCAGCGAGCCGAGCGTGATGCGGTCGAAGTTCTTGCCGGTCGCGGCCATCACCACGAACACGATGGCCAGCGTCAGCGGCACCGCCGCGGCAACGACGAGGCCGACACGCCAGCCCATGCTGACGAAACTCACCAGCATGACGACGAGCAGCGCGGCGAAGAACTTGACCATGAACTCGTCGACGGCCGAGCTGATGTTCACGGACTGGTCGGTCACCTTGGCGAGGCTCATGCCCAGCGGCAGCCCGGCGTTGATTGCGCCGACCTCGCTGTCCAGTGCCTTGCCGAGGTCGCGCCCGTTCCAGCCGTCGCGCATCACGATGCCCAGCAGCAGCGCCGGTTCGCCATTGTTGCGGATCATGAACGTTGCCGGATCTTCATAACCGCGCTCGACGGTAGCAATGTCCGACAGCTTCAGCGTGCGGCCCTGCACCACGACCGGCGTGTCGCGGATCTTCTGCAGGTTGTCAAAGGCGCCGTCGAGGCGAATGAACACCTCCGGACCTTTGGTCTCCACGGAGCCGGCGGGCGTCAGGGCGTTCTGGCCATTAAGCGCGGCGAACACGTCCTGCGGGCTGACGCCGAGCGTTGCCAGCCGGTCATGCGAGAACTGGACGTAGATGCGCTCACCCTGTTCGCCGATGATGTTGACCTTCTTCACGCCCGGCACGTGCAGCAGCCGTTGACGCAGCGTCTCGGCATCGCGCACGAGCAGGCGTTGCGGTTCGCCCCTCGCCTTCAGCGCGAAGAGCGCAAAGGTGACGTCGGCATATTCGTCGTTGACCATCGGCCCGATCACGCCGGCCGGCAGGTTGGCGGCTTCGTCGCTGATTTTTTTCCGCGCCTGGTAGAACGCCTCCTGCACTTCCGACGGCGGCGTGCTATCGAGCAGCGTCAACGTCGTGAAGGCCAGACCAGGTCGCGTATAGGTCTCGGTCCGGTCGTACCAGCGCAGTTCCTGCATGCGCTTTTCGATCTTCTCGGCGACCTGGTCGTGCATTTCCTGTGCGGTGGCGCCCGGCCATGCGGTGATGATGGTCATTACCTTGACCGTGAAGGCGGGGTCTTCCGCGCGACCCAGCTTGAAGAAGGACACGAGCCCGGCCAGCGAGATCAGGCAGATCAGGAACAGCGTGATGGCGCGCTCGCGCACGGCGAGCGCCGACAGGTTGAGTCGGCCTTCGCTCACGGACGTGCTCCTTCGCTCGCCATCGCGACGGCCTGGCCGGACACGCGGACCGGCTCACCTTCGCGTAGCAACTGGGCGCCGAGCGCGACGACCCGCTCGCCTTGCTTCAACGTACCTGACACGCGAGCGCTGTCGTCGTCCAGGTGAAGGACCGTCACCGGCCGCCACGCAACCTTGGCCGGCTCGCCGTTTATCACCCACACGCCCGGGCCCTTGCCCGCGTCGAGCACCGCGCCAATCGGCACCTGCAAACCGTCTTGGAGCGCCACGCGTGCGTCCGGTATCTCGATCGTGACGGTTGCGCCTAGCGGCGCGTCGGCCAGCGCGCCCTGCAGCACATAGCGCGCTTCGAAGGTGCGGGTATGCGAATCCGCCGTATCCGAGAGCTGGCGCAGCGTGGCTGGCACGCTAAGGCCGCTGTTGCCGAACAGCGTGGCCTGGGCGACCGAACCGATGGCGGGGCGCAGGGTTTCCGGTAGCTGGATCACAGCCTCGCGATGGCCGGCGTGAGCGAGGCGTACCACAGGCTGTCCGGCGCTGACGACCTGACCGGGTTCGGCCAGCGTTTCCATCACAACGCCATCGCCGTCCGCCACCAACCCGGCATAGCCCGTCGCATTGCGCGCCACGTCGGCGTCAGCCTCGGCCGCATTGAGCTGCGCACTGGCCGCATCGGCGGCCGCCTTGGCCTGGTCGTAGGCCGAAGCCGAGATGGCACCCGTGCCGCGCAGGTCACGGTAGCGCTCCTCGTCCTGCGCGGTCTGCTGCGCTCGCGCCCGCGCGGCGGCGACCGCCTCCTGTCGGGCCTGCGCGGCAAGCTTGAGATCGACGGGGTCGAGGCGCATAAGCGGCTGACCGCGCTTGACGGTTTGACCGGCATCCACCAGCCGTTCCAGCACCTTGCCCGAAACACGGAAACCGAGGTCGCTCTGCACGCGCGCCGCGATGGTCCCTGTAAACGAACGGGACGCGGGGACGGCGCGTTGAACGACGGACATGCGCACCAGTGGGGCTTCGATGCGCGGATCGGACAGTGTTTTTTCGCCGCAGGCCGCTAGCGCAAACGGCAGCGCACAGGCGAGTGCGGAAGTGGCGAGGCGACGCGAGAACATGAAAGTCCCATCGATGAGTGATGACGGCTTTCATTATGGTACTAGTGACCAATATCGTCAAGTGTCACAAACTTGATCTCGCTTAGGGCGACAGGCTACGAAGTACTAGGCTGGACAACTGCGCCGGCGCGACATCGGTGGTATCGCGGTTGTACTGAAGCAGCAGCGGGTTGAGGTAGGGGCGCAGCACCAGATAGATCGCCGTCGCGGTTTCGTCCAGTGGCGTCTTGCGCTCGAAGTCACCGCTTTGCCGACCTTCCTGCAAAACCTCCTGCAGCAGTTTCTGAACACGTGCTTCATAAGCTTGCACGGCCTGCCAGTTTTCGGTGGCAGCCGATGCGGCGATGTCGTAAAGCTTGCGGTCCCGGAAAAACAGACGGAGGCTCGCATCGGTAAAGACCTTGAACATCCGCCGCAGCTTCTCCGGCGGCAGATCGGTGTCCGCTACGGCCGCCCTGACCTCGCTTTCGATCTCGTGCAGGCAGTTGCCGCAGATCATCTCGCCAATGGCCTGCTTGGATTCGAAGAACTTGTAGATGTAGGCCTTGGAAAACCCGATCGCCTTGGCGAGGTCCGAGACCGTGGTTTTATCGTAGCCATACCGGCTGAAGTGCTCGGTGGCCGCGGCAACGATCTGGTCCCGCACCTCGTGATCGGCCGGGCCGCGCGCGGGGGCAGAGGGAATGGTGGTGTTTTTCATGGGCATAGCATACAGGAATGGACAACCTGTGACTATTTGGTATTATAGTCACTACCGGAACCTTGCGAACACGTTGATGCTACCCAGACACCTCCTTGCCGCAGTCATTGTCACCAGCCTCTCGACAGGCTGCGCGGTTGGTCCCGACTATGTGCGACCGGCTGTCGCCATGCCAGACAGCTTCCAGGGCCAAGCCGCAGTCGATCACCGGCAGGCGGCGGCCAGCGCCGACCTTGCCACGTGGTGGACGGGTTTCGGCGATCCGCAGCTGACGCGGTTCGTCACGCTCGCGCTGGAACAGAACCTGGACCTCGCGCAGGCCGCCGCGCGCGTCTCGCAGGCGCGCGCAGGACTCGGCGCGGCGAACGCCGCGCTGCTGCCGTCCGGCAATGTCAACGGCCAGGCTGCGCGGGTTTACCAGTCGGTTGAGACTCCCTTGGGGCGGGTCCTCAATTCGACGCCCGGTTTCGACCGCTACGGCAACGACTATGAGGCCAATTTCAGCGCGAGCTGGGAGCTGGATGTGTTCGGTGGCCTGCGTCGCGGACGGGAAGCGGCGCTTGCCGACTATCAGGCTTCAGAGGCCGGCGAGGTGGCCACGCGCCTGGCTGTGGCAGCGCAGACTGCGGACATCTACATCACTATTCGTGGATTACAGGCTCGTCTTCAGGTGGCCCGCAAGCAGTTGCAGACGCAGCAGGATCTACTTTCGACCATCAAGCTTCTGTACGGGAAAGGCCTCGCGGCCGACCTGCAGGTGAGCCAGGCTGAAGGCGCGCTGGCTCAGGTTCAGGCGTCCATCCCGGTCCTTGAGGCAGGGCTGGATGCGGCGATGAACGCGCTGGACGTGATGCTGGGTTCACAGCCCGGCACGCATCGGGCGGAACTCCTCGAGGGCGGCGATATCCCGACCGCTCCTCAAATTGCGGGCACCGGCTCGCCGGGTACCTTGCTCAGGCGTCGGCCCGATCTGATCGTGGCGGAGCGGCGCCTCGCTGCATCGAACGCGCGTATTGGCGTGGCCATCGCAGAGTACTACCCCAAGGTGTCGCTCAGTGGCTTAATCGGCAGCGCTACCTCGGTGGCCAGCGACAACCTGTTCAGTAGCGGTGCCAGTCAGGGCGCCGGCGTGCTGGGGCTGCGCTGGCGTCTGTTCGATTTCGGCCGCATCAATGCGCAGATCAAGGAGGCCAAAGGGCAGGAAGCCGAGATGCTCGCCGCCTACCGGCTTGCCGCATTGCATGCTACGGAGGATGTCGAGAATTCTTACTCGGCACTCGTCAAGCGCGAGGATCAGGCTGCCATTCTCGCGCAGGGTGTGAGCTCGCTCGGACGCGCGCGGGCGGCCTCGTTCGCCGCTTATCAGAAGGGTGTCGTCAGCCTGATCGAAGTGCTGCAGGCAGACGACAACCTCTTGCGCGCCTCGGATGGGCGGGTGCAGGCGCAAACGGAATCGGCGCGCGCAGCGATCGCGGCATTCAAGGCGCTCGGTGGCGGCTGGCAACCTACCGGTCCTGAGGCCGTTGTAAGCCGATAGCACCACCGCTCCCGGTCGGCTGCAGTCGGCCCATCCGTTGCAGAGGCTTCCTTCGTATTAGCGAAGCGCGGTAATGCGCCCCGCCTACTTCGAGCACGATGATAGGTGTGCGATCAGAACGCCGCCTTTCCCACCGACGCGCCACCGTCAACGAATAACGTTTGTCCAGTGATAAAGCCTGCATCCTCGGACAGAAAGAATGCTAAAGCTGCGGCCAATTCGTCAGGCTTGCCAAACCGCTTCATCGGCACGAGCGAAAGAAAGCGCTGCTCCGCTTCGCCGCCCACGGGCGTGTTCTGCCGGAACAGTTCGGTTTCGGTGGGCCCAGGCGCGACGGAATTGACAGTGACGCCCGTCTGTGCCAGTTCAAGCGCCCACGTGCGCGTAAAGCTCATCATCGCGGCTTTCGCCGCAGCGTAAGCCGTGCGGTTCGCCACGCCAAGAACGACAAGGCTGGAGAGATTGACGATTCGCCCCCACCCTCGATTCCGCATGCCGGGCAGCAGCGCTTGTACGGTCTGCACGGCAGAAGTGAGGTTATGACGGAAGGACGCTTCGAGATCGTCGAGATCGATCGCTTCAACGCCGGCGAGCCGGACAAACCCCGCGTTATTGACGACGCCATCGAAGGCGTAGCGCTCGGCCAGCCCCGCGAGCGCACGCGCGGTCGCATTTCGATCCGTCAGATCGACTGAAACCAGTATGCCGGGAAAACTTGAATCGTCGGCGCCGCGTGCGAGACCGACGACCTGGTGCCCGTCGGCGGCGAGCCGGTTCGACAACGCCCGCCCGATACCCTTGCTGGCGCCCGTTACCAAGAATGTACGTTTGAACATCGGAAAATCCTGAAAGGCATAAGAGAGCTGGGCTGTATCGTCCGCAAGGACGTTAGCCCCAACGGGAATTCAAGATGATGCTGCACAGGTTTACGCGCTCGAAGCCCGGGTCCTTGTATGCCAGGAAATCGTCGTTGAACGTGCCGAACGTGGTGGCTGGACGATGCTTCATGCCGTCGTAGAAGGCGTCGATCATCCTGCCGCCGAAATCGGCCCCGCGCGGCCAGGCTGCGATCACCGCCGCGCGCTGTTCCTCCGAAAACGTATCGAAGCCCCGTCCCGCCACGTCCGTCCCCGCTCCCGCTTGCACCAGCGCGATTTCCCCGTGCATGTGCTCGGGAATGCCCGGCGTCGTATGGAGCGCCACAGCGGTCCACACCTTCGCGACGTCCGCCTCGTCGACATGATGGCTGCGCAGAAAATCGCGCGCAGCATTCGCGCCGTCGACTTCAAAACGCAGTTCGCTGTCGCGGTAGGCCGACGTCAAACCGATATCGTGGAACATGGACGCAACGTAGAGCAGTTCCGAGTCGAAGGCGACGCCGTTTCGTTTTCCCAGCAGTGCGCCCCATAAGTAGACGCGTGTCGAGTGATTGAACAGCAGTTCGCTTTCGGTGTCGCGAATGAGCTGCGCGACCTCCCGCGCGAGCTGGCTGTCGGGAATGACTACGCCGGGCATGTCGTTCGCCGGCGCTGTTTTATCGTGCTTCATCGGGTTCCTCAAGCTGGAGATAGCGTGCGGTTTCCGCGACACGCCTGACTTCCGGACCGCGCCGCGTGGTCCGCTGATCCCGCATGGCATTGTCTGGCGGCGCTACTCCGGGAAAGTTACGCTTCCCTTGAGTCATGCAAAAGACCCAAGATCGAACAATCCGAATGTACTATCGCGTCCATGACAAAGCTTTCTATCGGCCTCGATCGCGCCGGACGCATCTCTCTATCAGCGCAAATTTACGGCTCGATTCGAGATACGATCGAGTCGGGCCAGCTTGCCGCCGGCGCGCGGCTGCCCTCCTGGTCGGATCTGGCCGCCCAGCTCGGCGTGTCCCGGGGTACCGTGCGGGCCGCCTATGAACGTCTGATCGACGAGCAGTTCGCGATCGGCCTTGGCGCGGCCGGAACCCGGGTAACCGCGCGGCCCTCGCCCGCGACGACCGGATGGTCGCCCGAGGCGCCGCCGCTGCCTGATCTGTTCTACGACTTCAACGCGGCGCCTTTGGCGTTTCAAATGGGTGTGCCCTCCCAGGACGCCTTTCCGTTCAAGCTCTGGTCACGCATTCAGGCGCGCGCGGCGCGCCGGGCGGCAGCGGCTCCTGTAGGCTACCCCGATCCACGCGGCGAACCGGACTTGCGACAGGAGATCGCGGCGTATCTTGGTGTCTCACGCGGACTTCGATGCAGTCCGTCCCAGGTCTTCGTCACGGTAGGTTTCTCCGGCGCGCTCAATCTCGCGATTCGTGCCCTGCGCGTGGAGGGCAGACAAGCCTGGATGGAAGACCCCGGCTTTCCGCTCACGCGTACGGCGCTTGAGCTGGCGGGAATGACCGTGGCAGGCGTGCCGGTGGACGCGGATGGGCTCGATATCGACGCAGGCACCCGGATCGCACCCAAAGCGGTCCTCGCGGTGGTGACACCGGGCCAGCAGGCCCCGCTTGGGATGACGATGTCTCTCGCTCGACGGATATCATTACTCGGCTGGGCCAGACAACACGAAGCCTGGATCGTTGAAGACGATTACCTCGGCGAGTTGCAGCTGAAAGGACGGGCCGCACCGGCACTGGCCTCGCTCGATCAGGATGGACGGGTGCTGCACATCGGGACCTTCAGCAAGACGATCAGCCCGGCACTGCGTCTGGGATTTCTCGTTGTACCGCCGGCCATGGCACGGCACTTCGGCGACGTCGCGGCGTGTCTCGCGCCCGCCCCCGCTGCATCCGTGCAGCACGCCGTGACCGAGTTCATGCACGACGGACACTATCTTCGCCACCTGCGACGTATGAAGCGTCTCTACGCTGCGCGGCAGGAAGCTCTCGTTCATTGTCTGAAGGAGCAGGCCTCGGAATCGCTCAGAGTGCAGGGCGCCGCCGGCATGACCGTCGTGGCCGCGCTTTCCCAATCCGTATCGGATGTCGAGATCGCTTTGCGGGCGCGAGCTTTCGGGCTCGCCCCAGTTCCTCTCTCTCCCTGGTACACAGGCGATCCGGGGCAGCAGGGGCTACTGCTCGGCGTGACGAATCTGAGTGAAAAAACGCTGCCGGCCAACTGTCACCGCCTGCTGGAACTCGCTCGCGGGCGCTACTGACGGACCAACGACACCTACTTTGCCATCGCTTCTTGGTACAGTGAAAATGTTCATTCCTGGTGCTTTCGGATGCCCGCATGTCACACGACAATGCGAAAGCACAAAGGAGCACGACATCCATGAACATTCAATCCATCGCAAGAGCCGCCTGCACAGCCATGGCCTTCGCCATCGCCGTGCCCGCCGCGGCGCACGGTGCGGCTGAAACGGTCACACCAAACTTTCAGCACGCCATTCCCAACATTCCGGGCAAGTCGTTGACCGCCGTCGTCGTCGATTACGCACCGGGTGCCGCGTCTTCAGCGCACAGGCATGCGGGCTCGGCCTTCATCTATGCCTATGTCGTATCGGGCGAGATCGAGTCACAGGTCGATGAAGGTCCGAAGCGTGTCTACCATGCCGGCGAAAGCTTCTTCGAGGAGCCCGGCGCCGTTCACCGCATGAGCCGCAACGCGAGCGAAACCGAGCCTGCAAAGCTACTCGCCATGTTCGTCGCGGACAGCAACGACAAAGCGCTGACCACCCCATCAAGTAATCCACCACCTTACGGAGTCACCTCATGAGCAAGCGCCTCGACTACACACAGATTGCGCCTGCGGGCGTCAAAGCCCTTGGCGGCGTCTATGGCTACGTCCTGCAGAGCGGCCTGTCGCCGGTTCTCGTCGACCTGGTCTACCTGCGCGTCTCGCAGATCAACAACTGCGCCTATTGCCTGGACATGCATACACGCGACCTGCTGAAAAAAGGCGTGAAGGTTGAAAAGCTGGCGCTCGTGCAGGCATGGAGGGAAGCGGGCCATCTATTCGACGACCGCGAGCGTGCAGCACTCGCGTGGGCCGAATCGGTCACGCTGGTGGCGCAGACCGGTGTGCCGGACGAGGCCTACGACGCTGCCCGCGCCGTCTTCAACGACCGCGAACTGGTTGACCTGACCATCGCCATCAGTCTGATGAACACGTATAACCGTATGGCAATCAGCTTCCGGAACACGCCGCAGGCCGTGATGGAAACGTAAAGACATTCCGGGCGTTCACACCGAAAAGCGCCTGGACTTCGACATAAGCACGCACGATTCTGTGACGTAATAATGCAGCCGCTTTGCATAGGCGCGGCGCGACTGCATGTCTAAAAATAATCACAGTCGTTCAACTGGTTGACCAGAGGCGTCGAGGTTGAAGTGCTCGGACTTGCATAAAGCGAGTTCACCGAAGACCAGCGCATGCTGGTGGAAGTGCTCCGCGTTCCTGAAGGGAATCCCCAAGGAACAAATCGCCGATGCGTTCAACGATGGGAATGAGCATCG
Organism: Paraburkholderia phymatum STM815; assembly: GCF_000020045.1. Taxonomy (GTDB): domain Bacteria; phylum Pseudomonadota; class Gammaproteobacteria; order Burkholderiales; family Burkholderiaceae; genus Paraburkholderia; species Paraburkholderia phymatum. The sequence goes on from NC_010623.1 coordinate 498,813, forward strand.
ACTCCAGTCGACCTTCAGCACGGTGAACGACGACTCACGATGCGCTTGTAGTTGTCAGGATCCCATGCATCAACGCGTGTGCTGTCCACTCGACGGTCATCCGCAATGGTCTTGGCGGAAGTCGAACAGTTGTGGGGAAATGTCATAGCTATCTCTCGCCGGACGGGACGGCGGCAGAAGTCTGCATGTTGAAAAGGAATTGGACTATGAAGATCGCTCGCTTTGTGAGTATGGCTTGCGCCGTGCTTCTAATTTTGGTGCTCGGTTTCGTTCAAACGTCGAACTTGCGTGCCGCTGGACGAGCACCTGCGCCGGACCATCAAAGTTCGGACACGGCCGATAGAACGCCCAACATAGCAATCCCTGACAGCAAATTGGCACGCGACGCTGCCCGATACATACGTGATTCGGAGGGGGAGTTCCTTTTCGAGCATTCGACGCGGGTTTATTGTTGGGCAGCCTTAACTGCGCAACGAAATGGCCTTCCCTACGACCCGGAGCTTTTGTACGTCGCGGCAATGTTCCATGATTATGGCTTGACGGAGAATTACGCTCAGAGCCATCTGCGATACGAGGTCGATGGTGCGAACGCCGCTCGCCAATTCCTGCGAAGCCACGGCGTGTCGGAAGCCACGAGCGAGCAAGTCTGGCTTGCGATTGCGCTGCATACAACGAACGGTATCCCTGCACAGGTTTCACCGCTGGCAGCACTTGTTGCTCAGGGAGCGAACATGGATCTGGTTGGCGCCGGCTACGACGATTTCACCGCCGAGCAGCGAGACGCCATTGAGATGGCATACCCTCACCCGCAAGACTTTGCCGAAGTCTTCATGCGTACCCTTTACGACAGCCTCAAACATCGGCCTGAAACCACTCAGGGCACCGGCTTGGCGGATGTAATGGCCTATGAGGATCCACACTTCGTCCGTAGAGACTTCAGCGCTCTCATGCGTAACTCTCATTGGGCCGCAAGAAAATGAGCATTCAACTCGGGGATACCGGCTGCACCTCACCCATGGCCCGACGCTTTCGCTCTTCGTTGTCTAAGGCGCAGTTGACCGCTGAACGGTAAACCCGATGTCTCAGGCCCGGATGGCGACGCCTATGCGTCGCTTCCGCTGGTGAGCAACGACCGACGCGGCGAGCAGCTCAGAACGCAGGCCCTGACAGAAGCCTTGGGGAGCAGCGACGCGTAGGCGCTTTCACGATCGGATGTAGGGGACATGGGAACGTACTACGGTAAGCCGACCACACACAAAGGTAGCGTGCAATTGTCGGGAATCTGGAATACAACGGCCGTTGGGGTGTCAACTCCGGAGCATCGCTGACTGTCTGAAATTGGCCGACACTTGCCCGTCGTCCCGCACGCGTGCGCTATAGGGCCGCGCGCCGCGCGTCAGACTGTCGCCAACCAAGCCCTGAGGAAAACCGCAAGATGATCGCTCCATCTTTCGCGCGGCAAAAAGTGCGATTCGTCGGCGTGATGGTTCTGACGTGTAGACAACCTCTAGCCTCGCGCGGACCGTCAGGCCAAGCCATTTCCCGAACATCGATAGCAGCGTGCGGGTAAATAGCGGGTAAGAATCAACCATCTCGCTCTGCGATGAGCCATTGATCCCCGGCCCGCACAGCTTTCCGAGATCCTGAGTTGGTTCTGAACAACAACTACCACCTCGTTCATCACGACCTGCCGGATGTTCCGTGGTTTGCGCTGCGCAGCGTCTATATGGCGTCGCGCCGGCAATACCGCGAACGCTCGGGCGGCTTTATGGTGAACGGTTATGGCGAATGGGCGAAGCGTCACGCGTTCGTTCCCGTGACGGACCCCGTGCATGGCGAACTGTCCGACGCGGCACGGACACAGCCGTCGCCAGCCTTTGCGGACCATCGCTGAACGCGGGTTCTCGCACGACGCCGTAAATGACGGAAAAGAGCGGAACCTCGGCGCTTTCGCGCGAGCGCGACCCGGCACAATCGCAGACATGTCGGTCGGCCTTGCATGCGACGAGGGAGCCACTCATGGGTTGGAAAAATCTGCTGATCGAAACACCTGTCTGGCTGATGAGCCGGTTCTATCCGCCGCGCTTCGATCCGTGCCGCGACACGCCGCGTGAGATTCTCGTGCTGCGGCCGAACGATTTCGGCGAGCTGCTCACCACCACACCCCTCTTCGAAGCGCTGCGCAAGCGCTTTCCGTCCACGCGTCTGATTGCCGGCATCGGCAGTTGGGGCCGTCCGATCCTGGAGAACAATCCGTATATCGACGAAATCGTCGAACTCAACGCGCCCTGGAACAACAAGATCGTCGCCGACCGCTCGCACAAAAGCGTGCTGCGCTTTCTGTGGAAATCGCCGGAGGTCGCGGCGCTGCGTGCGCGCGGCGGCTTCGACGTCGCGATCGACGTGCTGGGCAGCTACATGGGCACGCTGCTGATGATGCGGCTCGGCGCGCGCTACCGGATCGGCGTGCGCGGGTATCGTGGCGGCGACAGCGGCTGTCAAGCCCACGTCGTGTATGCACGGCGGCAATGCGGACGCGCCGCGCTGGCGCAAGGCGAGTTGCTTGGCGCAACGGACCTGCCGGAAGTGCGTCCGCAACTCTTCCTGACGAACGACGAGCGTGCCCAGGCCCGGCAATACTGGGCGACGAACACGCTTGCCGGGCAACGCACGGTTCGCATCGTCGCCGGCGTCGGCGCAGGCGTGCCGGCGAAGGCGTGGCCCGCGCGCGAAGTTGGCGCGGCGCTATTGCAGATCGCGCAGGCATTCGAGCAAAGCGGCAGCGCATGCGACATCGTGATCACCGGCAGCGCGGCCGATCGGTCGCGCGCGGCCGAGGCCATCGCCGCCGCGGGTCCGGGCGTTCCAGTCCGCTCGCTCGCTGGCGAAGTGCCGATGCGCATCATGTTCGCGCTCGTCGAAGAGGCCGATGTCGTGCTGACGAACTCGACGATGCTGATGCATGTCGCAGCCGCGTTTCGTCGTCCGACGGTCGCCGTGCTCGGCGGCAGCATCACGAAGCCGGAGGTGCACGACGCGATCTGGGGTTATCCGTCGCACTATGTCAGCGTGACGCCCGAACTGTCCGCGCAAGGCGAACGGCTGCACGAATGGCCGGCTGTCGAGCGTGTCGTGGAGGCGGTCGTGCAGTCGGCCGCACAGGCACAGAAACCGGACGAACCGCGCACGCGGCTCGGCGCGGCTGCATGAAGACACGAAAGCGCAACGGTTGCAACGCTGGAACGCCGCGGGAATCGGTCCGCGTTTAAAATCGCCTGCATGAACAGCGTCGCCGCCCTGCCGATGTATGGCGTATCGCCCGCACTCGCAGCCGGCTGGCGTGCGCTGCTCGCGGACGTGCTGCGCCGTGTCGAGCCCGCCGCCGAGATCGTCGAGCCGCACGATCTGCACGCGTTCTGGCGACGTCCCGATCTGCTGCTTGCGCAGACTTGCGGTTATCCGTACGTGCTCGGACTGCATGAGTACGTGCAACTGATCGCGACGCCGCACTTCGATGCGCCCGGCTGCGAGGGCGCCCACTATTCGAGCTTGATCGTCACGCGCAGCGACGCGCCGTTCGATTCGATCGAAGCCTGTCGCGGCGCGCGCGCCGCCTTCAATGCCACCGATTCGAACAGCGGCTACAACGCCTTTCGGCACACAGTCGCGCCCTATGCGCGCAATGGCAGATTCTTCGGCTCCACGCTAGAGACGGGCTCGCATCTCGGCTCGCTGCATGCCGTCGCCGCAGATCGCGCGGACGTCGCCGCGATCGATTGCGTCACGATGGCCTTTGCGCGCGACGCGTATCCCGAACTCACAAGCCGGTTGCGCGAAATCGGCTCGACGCGCTCTTCGCCCGGCCTGCCGTTGATCGCATCGAAACACGTGTCGCGCGAACAGGCCGATGCATTGCGCGCCGCGTTGGACGAAACGCTGCACGTGCAACCAGAGCGTGCGCAGCGTCTGAAACTCAAAGGCTTCTCATACTTGACGGCAGCAGCCTATGACAGCATCCGCCAGATGGAAAACGAGGCGCGCATAGCCAACTACGCGCGCCTCGCATGACGTCCGGCCCTGACGTTCAACCCGTCGAAGCGGGCCTTATTCGACGTCGAGCACCAGCAGCTGTGCGCCGTCGGCGACCTGATCGCCGACGCCGTACAGCAACTCCGCCACCTTGCCCGCTGCGGGCGCGCCGATCGTGTGCTCCATCTTCATCGCTTCCATCACGATGAGCGGCTGCCCCTTCTCCACGACGGCGCCCTGTTCGACCAGCACGGCGATCACCTTGCCCGGCATCGGCGCAGTGAGGCGTCCTTCGCCATGCTCGGCGTCCGCTGCATGCGCCAGCAGGTTTTGCCATTCGAACGCTAGCGCTTCGCCGCGGCAGAACACATGGAACGTATCGCCGTCGATGAAGACGCGGCCCGTCACATGCGCATCGCCGATGGTCGCGCCGTATTCATGCCGGCCAGCGCCCGTCCACCACTTGAAGGGCTCGGTTCGACCCTCATGCGTCAGCGTCTGCGTGTCGCCGTCGCGCGAAAAGAGCACTGAAAATGCCGACTCGGTTTCGACATCGCGCCAGTTCAGAGTCTGCATATAGCCACTGTTCAGACGCCAGTGCGACAGCGCGTCCCACGGCGATGCGCCATGCGCGACGCCGCCTTCGCGCGTCAGCAGCGCACCGCATGCCAGCGCGAGCGCTTCGACGAACGGCTTCGCGACGGGCGCGAACAGCGCGGCGTGATGACGCTCGATCAAGCCCGTGTCCAGATCGCCCGTCGAAAACGGCACGCTCGTCACGATCCGCTGCAGGAACTCGACGTTCGTATGCGGACCGACCACCTCGCAGCCGCGCAACGCCTGGCTCATGCGCTTCAACGCTTCTTCGCGGCTCGCGCCGTGCACGATCAGCTTGGCGATCATCGGGTCGTAGAACGGCGTGATCGTATCGCCCTCGCGCACGCCGCTGTCGATGCGCACAGGCGCGCGCTCGCCGCCCACGCCGAGGGTGAATTCGACCCCCTCGGGCATGCGCAGATGCTTCAACGTCCCCGTCGACGGCAGGAAGCCGCGCGCCGGATGCTCGGCATAGATGCGCGCTTCGATCGCGTGCCCTTCGACACGCAACTGGTCCTGCGCAAGCGGCAACGGCTCGCCCGCCGCGACACGCAACTGCCATTCGACGAGATCGAGCCCCGTCACCATCTCCGTCACGGGATGCTCCACCTGCAGACGCGTGTTCATCTCCATGAAGTAGAACTCGCCGCCTTCCGTCATGATGAACTCGACGGTGCCCGCACCCACGTAGTTCACCGCGCGCGCCGCCGCCACGGCTGCTTCGCCCATCGCGCGACGCACATGCGGCTGCAGGCCGGGCGCGGGCGCCTCCTCGAGCACCTTCTGGTGACGCCGCTGCACCGAACAGTCGCGGTCGAACAGATAGACGGCGCCGCCGTGCTTGTCCGCGAAGACCTGCACTTCGACGTGACGCGGCCGTGTCAGATACTTTTCGATCAGCACGCGGTCATTGCCGAAGCTGCTCGCCGCCTCGCGCTTGCACGACGCGAGCGCGGCCGCGAAGTCTTCCGTGCGCTCGACCACGCGCATGCCCTTGCCGCCGCCGCCCGCGCTCGCTTTCAGCAGCACAGGGTAAGCGATCTGATCGGCCTGGCGATGCAGCAGGTCGGCGCTCTGGTCGTCGCCATGATAGCCCGGCACGAGCGGCACGGCGGCCGAATGCATCAGCGCTTTCGCCGCGGCCTTCGAACCCATCGCGGCGATCGCTTCGACGGGCGGTCCGATGAATGCGATGCCCGCTTTCTCGCAAGCGTGCGCGAAATCCTCGTTCTCCGACAGGAAGCCATAACCGGGATGCACGGCTTGCGCACCCGTCGCGATGGCGGCCTGGATGATGCGTTCGACGCGCAGATAGCTTTGCGCCGCTGTCGATCCGCCGATGTGCACGGCTTCATCGCATGCCGCGACGTGCTTCGCGTTCGCGTCGGCGTCGGAATAGACTGCGACGCTCGTGATGCCGAGCCGCTTGCAGGTCGCGGCCACGCGGCAGGCAATCTCGCCCCGGTTCGCAATCAGGATCTTGTTGAACATGAGGTGTCTCGATGAGTTTGTTCTGTGCAGTTGCTCAGTTGCGTCGTCGGCCGCGTGAAATCACGCCCGCCACGCAGGCGAACGCTTTTCGAGGAACGACGCGACGCCTTCGCGTCCTTCCTCGCCTGCTCGCGTCTTCGCGATGCGTACCGCCGTGTCTTCGATCAGTGCCGCGCTGATTTCGCGGCCCGCGATATCGTGCACCAGCTGCTTGCAGGCTTTCACCGCGTGCGGACCGTTTGCGCATAGCGTGGTCGCAAGTTGCCCGACCGTTTCGTCGAGCGTGTCGGCGCTCACGCACTCGCTGACGAAACCCAGCCGATGCGCAGTCGCGCAATCGAACGCTTCCGCCGTCATGAAATAGCGGCGCGACGCCTGCTCGCCTAGCGCACGGATCACGTACGGCGCAATCGTCGCGGGAATCAGGCCGAGGCGCGCTTCGGACAGACAGAACTTCGCGGTATCGACGGCAACCACGATGTCGCACGCCGAGATCAGGCCCATGCCGCCCGCGTATACATCGCCGTTCACGCGTGCAATCACCGGCTTGTTGCAGCGATAGATCGACGCGAGCATGTCGGCGAGACGCAGCGCGTCGGCGCGGTTCTCGTCGTCCGAGAACCCGGCCATCTTCTTCATCCAGTTCAGATCCGCGCCCGCGCAGAACGCCTTGCCGTTCGCCGCGAGCACGACGGCGCGCACGTCGTCGCGCTCGTCCAGCGCGCGGAACGCGGACGTAAGTTCCGCGATCATCGCTTCGTTGAACGCATTGCGCACGTCAGGCCGGTTCAGCGTCACAGTGGCGACGCCGTTATCGAATGCGCTGGTCAGCGTGTCGTATTGCATCGCATAAGCTCCTCGCCGATGGCCTTACATGCGGAACACGCCGAAGCGTGTGTCTTCGATCGGCGCATTCATCGCCGCCGACAGACCGAGGCCCAGCACATCGCGCGTCTGCGCGGGATCGATCACGCCGTCGTCCCACAAGCGGGCGCTCGCATAGTACGGATGGCCCTGATGCTCGTACTGCTCGCGAATCGGCTGCTTGAACGCCTCTTCCTGTTCGGCCGTCCATGTGCCGCCCTTCGCTTCGATGCCGTCGCGCTTCACCGTTGCCAGCACGGATGCCGCCTGTTCGCCGCCCATCACCGAAATGCGCGCGTTAGGCCACATCCACAGGAAGCGCGGCGAATACGCGCGGCCGCACATGCCGTAATTGCCGGCGCCGAACGAGCCGCCGATGATCACCGTGAACTTCGGCACTTTCGCGGTGGCCACCGCCGTCACCATCTTCGCGCCGTTGCGCGCGATGCCTTCGTTCTCGTACTTGCGGCCTACCATGAAGCCCGTGATGTTCTGCAGGAACACAAGGGGAATCTTGCGCTGCGCGCACAGTTCGATGAAATGCGCGCCCTTCAGCGCCGACTCGGAAAACAGAATGCCGTTGTTCGCGACGATGCCGACGGGGTGGCCCCAGACATGTGCGAAACCGCATACGAGCGTCGTGCCGTAACGCGCCTTGAATTCGTCGAAAGCGGAATCGTCGACGATGCGCGCGATCACTTCGCGGATATCGAACGGCTTGCGCGTATCGACGGGAATCACGCCGTAGATGCTCTTCACGTCGTAGCGTGGCGGCTTCGGTTCCTGCATCGCGACGGGCACGTTCTTGCGCCGGTTCAGATTGCCGACGATGCTGCGCGCGATCGCCAGTGCATGCGGGTCGTTTTGCGCGAGGTGATCGGCAACGCCCGACAGACGCGTATGCACGTCGCCGCCGCCCAGGTCTTCCGCGCTGACTTCTTCGCCCGTCGCCGCCTTCACCAGCGGCGGCCCCCCCAGAAAGATGGTGCCTTGATTCTTGACGATGATCGATTCGTCGCTCATCGCGGGCACATAGGCGCCGCCCGCCGTGCACGAACCCATCACGACGGCGATCTGCGGAATGCCTTGCGCGGAGAGATTCGCCTGGTTGTAGAAGATGCGGCCGAAGTGATCGCGATCGGGGAACACGTCGTCCTGGTTCGGCAGATTCGCGCCACCCGAATCGACGAGATACACGCACGGCAGGCGGTTTTCCTGGGCGATTTCCTGCGCGCGCACGTGCTTCTTCACCGTCACGGGGTAGTACGTGCCGCCCTTCACGGTCGCGTCGTTGCAGACGATCACGCATTCCTGCCCGGCAATGCGCCCGATGCCCGTGATCACGCCCGCGCCCGGCGCATCGTCGCCATACATGCCGAACGCCGCGAGTTGCGACAGTTCGAGAAACGGCGTGCCCGGATCGAGCAGTTGCGCGATGCGGTCGCGCGGCAGCAGCTTGCCACGCGACACGTGCTTGTCGCGCGCAGCGGGACCACCGCCCAGCGCGAGCTTGCCGATCTTCGCCTTCAGGTCTTCGACGAGCGCTTCGAGCGCGGCCGCGTTCGCGCGGAAATCGTCGGAACGCGGGTTCAACTTCGATTCGATGACGGGCATGTCGTCTCCCTGATCCTGCTTACATCGTTTCCGCGAACAATTCGCGGCCGATCAGCATGCGGCGGATTTCGCTCGTGCCCGCACCGATTTCATAGAGCTTCGCGTCGCGCCACAGACGACCGACGGGATACTCGTTGATGTACCCGTTGCCGCCGAGAATCTGGATCGCCTCGCCCGCCATCCACGTCGCCTTTTCGGCCGTGTAGAGAATCACGCCCGCGCAGTCCTTTCGCACCTGGCGCGCATGACCCGAGCCGAGCGTATCGAGCTGACGGCCGACTGCGTACAGATATGCGCGGCAAGCCTGCAGCGTGGTGTACAGATCGGCGACCTTGCCCTGGATCAGCTGAAATTCGCCGATCGACTGGCCGAACTGCTTGCGGTCGTGGATGTACGGGACGACGGCGTCCATCACCGCCAGCATGATGCCCGTCGGACCGCCCGCGAGCACCGCGCGCTCGTAATCGAGGCCGCTCATCAGCACCTTCACGCCGCCGTTCAGTTCGCCGAGGATGTTCTCTTCCGGCACTTCGACGTTGTCGAACACGAGTTCGCCCGTATGCGAGCCGCGCATGCCGAGCTTGTCGAGCTTCTGCGCAACGGAAAAGCCCTTCATGCCCTTCTCCACGATGAACGCCGTAATGCCGCGCGGACCCGCTTCGATATCTGTCTTCGCATAGACGACGAGCGTGTCGCAGTCCGGGCCGTTCGTGATCCACATCTTCGTGCCGTTCAGCACGTAGCGGTCGCCCTTCTTCTGCGCGCGCAGCTTCATGCTGACTACGTCGGAACCGGCGTTCGGCTCGCTCATCGCTAATGCGCCGACGTGATCGCCCGACACCAGCTTCGGCAGGTACTTCTCTTTCTGCGCCGCCGTGCCGTTGCGATGAATCTGGTTCACGCACAAGTTCGAATGCGCGCCATACGACAGCCCCACCGAAGCCGACGCACGTGAAATCTCTTCCATCGCGATCATGTGCGCGGTGTAGCCCATGTTCGCGCCGCCATATTCCTCGGAAACGGTCATGCCAAGCACGCCCAGATCGCCGAACTTCTTCCACAGGTCCATCGGGAACTGATCGGTGCGGTCGATCTCGCCCGCACGCGGCGCGATCTCTTTCGCCGCAAACGACGCGACGCTGTCGCGCAGCATCTCGATCTCTTCTCCAAGCGGGAACTGCAAACCGGGCAAGTTGCTCATGTGTGTCTCCAGGAGTTCGTCGCGGACCGCTTACATCGCGCAAGCGGCCTGTCGCATCAGGCCATTTTCTTGAGCCGGGCTCAACCGGCCCCGCCGCGCAGCCAGGTGAACAGTCGATTCATCCGACATGAACCCGGCCCGCGGCGGCATAAAGCGCATTTCACTCCAGATTGACGTATGCGTCAATCGGTATTTTTGAGTGTCACTCAAATTCATCCGATGCGTCATGCGAGGCTGTTTACCGTGGTAGTATCGGCCGCACCGGAGCCCTTCCGCTCCGAAATCTGAACTGGACTCATATGATGGGCGTAGCCAGGGCCGACGGGCCGGCGTCGCGCCGCCAACCGGCGGGACGCAAGTCGCAGCAACGCGTGAAGGAAATTCTCCAGGCGGGCCGCGACGTTTTTTCCGAGAAGGGTTACGAACGCGCGACCACGGCGGAGATCGCGCAACGGCTCGGCATTTCCGAGGCCACGGTGTTCAGCTACTTTCGCGGCAAGCGCGAGCTGTGCGCGCGGGTGATCGGCGACTGGTACGACGAGATCATCGAGGCGATCGAGTCGGGCTTGCCACGCGACGGCAGCATCCGCCAGCAGTTCGCGTTCATCGTCCGCACGCATTTGAGGCTGATGCTGGTCAATGGAACGGGGCTGTGCGCGCTGGTGCTGTCGGAAGGCCGCACGCGTCAGCACGAACTCAGCGAAGAACTGACGGGACTGCAACGGCGCTATACAGCGCCGCTAATGCGTGTGCTGTCGCAAGGTCAGCAGACGGGGCAGATCCGATCGGACATTCCGCTGCGCCTGCTGCGCTCGCTCGTGTTCGGCCCGATGGAGCACGTGTTGTGGGACGCGGCGCTCGGCAATCGCCGTACCGATATCGACGCGACCGCCGACCGCCTGATCGACGTTCTGTGGTCGGCGCTGCAACCGCCCGATGCATCGCTCGATGCGCTCATGCAGTTCCGCCAGGAAGTGAGCGAAGCGACGCGCCGTCTTGCCGAAGCGGAAGCCGCACACAAACAGCGCGCGCCCCGGCTCGCGAATACGAACGACGACGCCTGAACCCGCAGGTGTAAACCGCAGGTGTAAACAAACGCGCCCGGCCGGGTGCGCAACTTGCTGACGCAATGCATATCAGCAACGAGACCCAAGGAGGACCGGCCATGTCGACCACGCCAAACAAGGGCGAAAACCCGATCCGTCCCGACCAGTCCGATGTCGTGCAAACCGACCTGCCCGATGTCGGGCCGCCGCAGGACCCGGATGCGCCGCCACTCGATCCCGACGTTGATCCCGATCACGAAAACGAAAAGCCGTAGGGCAGCGTTCGCGCATCCGTTCACCCAAAGAACAGGGAGGATCATCGTGCAACACGCCATCAACAGAACTTGCCGGATCGCCTTCGCGAGCATGCTGCTCGTCGGCGCCTGGACATCGGTGTCGACGGCGGCGTACGCGCAAGGCGCACCGCAATCGATTACGGAGCGCCACACGGAAGTCACGCATACGGGTAGCGGTTTTCGCGCGTCGAAGCTGTCGGGCACGACCGTCTATAACCGCGACAAGGACAAGATCGGCACTATCGACGACGTGATCGTCTCGCCGTCTGATCAGCATGCCTTCGCGATCCTGTCGGTGGGCGGCTTCCTCGGCATGGGCAAGCACTATGTCGCCGTGCCGCTCGGCGATTTGCAGATCACAGCCAAGGCAGTGACGATGCCGGACGCGACGAAGTCGTCGCTTGAAGCGCTGCCCGAATTCAAGTACGCGCCAGATTGATCCGCCGTATCCGCGCGCCTGGTCTGTGTCACGGCCGCTGCATACGATGCGTGCAAAGCGGCCGTGTCTGTTCTTCGATCAGCGCGGGAACGTCCGCGACGAGCGCATCGATCGCGCAACGGTATCAGGCGCCATGTCGCGCGTTGGCGGCCGCGACGTTGATCCGTTCTTGAAGTTCGGCGCGATCACGAAGCGCCCCGCAACCCGCGAAGCGCCGGTGCCCGATGCGCCGATTGAAACAAAAAAGCGTGAGCGCGAATCAGTAATACGGATATGGCGCGTAGACCACACCGGGCGGGCCGTAATAGTACGGACGCGGCGGCCCGTAATACACAGGAGCGGGCGCATAGTATGCAGGCGGCGTCGCATAGACGGGCGCCTGAGGCTGCGCAATGCTGTTGCCCTTCGACATCATGCACTGCGCGTATGCCGCATCGTAGCGGGCCTGCAAGCCATACGCCGAATACGACGCACCGTTCGCGCCCGTGGCGCCGCCGATCAGCAGGCCGCTGCCCGCGCCGATTGCCGCGCCCGCACCCGGATTGCCCGCCGCCGCACCGAACAGCGCGCCGACGGCTGCGCCGCCCAGCGTACCGACGGCCGCGCTGCCCGCCGCATTGTTCGTCGCCGCCTGCGCCGCGCCGTTCGCGTTCGTGCTGTGGTACGCATAGTCGCGGCACGCGTAGTCTTCCTGCTGGAACTGTTCGAGCGGCTCGCCCTTGCGCGGCAGCGCCACGACGCTCGGCCCGCTGGGCGGCGCGACGGCGCAACCGCCCAATGCAAGCAACACCCCGACGACAAGCGTCGGCACAGCGACTTTTCTAGCGACCTGAGTCTCGTTCATCTTCGTCGACCTGCCAATGTGAAGAACCAACCTGCAATATATGCACAATAGTCGAATCGACTCGTGCCAGAGTTACTAATCCGTTACTGGATATTTCTGTGCAAGACGCTGAACAAAAAGTACAAGTACGTCAACGGGAGTCGGCTTGAGAGCGCAGTCTGACATGTGCATCATGCACATGTGCACAGTGCACATATCGAGGTGACGCGATGACCCGGCGCACGGAAAATCTGCTCGGCGTGCTCGCCCTTCTGGTAACGGACGAACTCGACGCACAACCTTCCATTCCCGCACTGTCCGGCATAACGGCACGGGCGATGCTCAACGCAATCGGCCAATACCCGGATTCGTCTATTGAACTGCTGCGCGATGCCGTCGACCTATCGCATCCCGCTGCCGTGCGCGCCACCGCAGGTCTCGTCGATGCGGGGCTGGTCGAAAAGAAAGCAGGCAGCGACAAGCGCTCCGTCGCGCTGGTGTTGACGGCAAGCGGACGCCGTGAAGCGAAGCGCATGCGAAGCGCGCGCGGGCGCATGCTCAAACGGATCGTCGCGCGGCTCGATGAAAACGAACGCGAGGTATTCGAGCGTTTGCTGATCAAGATTCTCTGGAACGAAACCCGCGACGCGTCGCACGCGATGCAACTGTGCCGCTTCTGCGACGACAAGCCGTGCCTGAAAGCAGGCTGTCCTGTCGAATGCCGCGACCACGGGCTGTCGATGCCGGGCGGAAGCGCCTCCTGAACGTGCCCCACACCCGCGCCGTCGGGCGCGGCGGCTTATATCGTGGGCGCGCTGTTTCCCGGCGGCGCCAAACAGCGCGTATATCGCGCTCGGCATGTATGCGGCGGCGTGCAACGACCTGCAGCGACCAACGGGCGAAACGCCGCCGCGCGTCGCCCGCATATCAACGCAGACGAACCAGCGTCGACTTCAGCTCCGTGTACTTCTCCAGCGCATGCAGCGACTTGTCGCGACCGTTGCCCGACTGCTTGTAGCCGCCGAACGGGAAGTTCATGTCGCCGCCTTCGTCATAGCAGTTGACCCACACCGTGCCCGCACGCAAACGCCGCGACACTTCATGTGCCGTCGTCAGATTCGCGGTCCACACGGCGGCAGCCAAACCATAATCGCTGTCGTTTGCAATCTGCACGGCTTCGTCGACCGTATCGAACGTGATGACCGAAAGCACCGGACCGAAGATCTCTTCGCGCGCGATCTTCGCGTCGGGTTTCGAAACCTCGAAAACGGTCGGTTCGATATAGAAGCCGCCGCTTTCCTGCTGCACGCGCGCGCCGCCGTGCAGCAGCTTCGCTTCGGCGCGCCCTGCTTCGATATAGCCGAGCACGCGATCGAGCTGCATCTGATCGACGATCGCGCCCATCGACGTCTTCGGATCCAGCGGATTGCCCGGTGCATAGCTGCGGGCCGCCGCGACCAGCTTGTCGAGAAACACGTCCTTGATGTCGCGATGCACGAGTAGACGCGAGCCCGCCGTGCACATCTCGCCCATGTTGTAGAAGATCGCGCCGGCCGCAGTCCTGGCCGCGCGGTCCAGATCCGGGCAATCGGGTAGCACGATGTTCGGCGACTTGCCGCCCAGTTCGAGCCATACGCGCTTCAGATTGGACTGGCCCGCATACTGCATGATCAGCTTGCCGACATTCGTCGAGCCGGTGAACGCAAGGCAGTCCACGTCATGATGCAGCGCGAGCAATTTGCCGGGCCCGCCGCCGCCCGGCACGACATTGAATACGCCAGCGGGAATGCCCGCTTCGCGCGCGAGTTGCGCAACGCGAATCGCCGTCAGCGGCGACTTCTCCGAAGGCTTGAGCACCACGCTATTGCCTGCCGCCAGCGCAGGCCCAAATTTCCACGACGCCATCAGGATCGGGAAATTCCACGGCACCACAGCCGCGACGACGCCAAGCGGCTCACGCGTCACGAGCCCGACCAGATGATGGTCGGCGGGCGCCACTTCGCCACCTACCTTGTCGATCGCTTCCGCGAACCACTCGACGCAATACGCCGCGCCGGGCACATCGACCGACGTCGTATCGCCGATCGGCTTGCCTGCATCGAGCGTTTCCAGCAACGCGAGTTCGTCGAGATGCTCGCGCATCAGTGACGCCCATTTCAGCAGCGTCGCCTTGCGCTGACGCGGATTGAGTCCCGACCACACGCCTGCATTGAATGCACGGCGCGCGGCCCGCACCGCCGCATCCACGTCGGTTTCGCCGCAATCGGCGGCCTTGACGAGTACCTTGCCGTCGATAGGACTCACGCAGTCGAACGTGCGCCCGTTTTCGGCGGAACGATATTCGCCGTCGATGAATGCGCGCCCTTCGATTGCAAGCACGGCCGCCTTTTTCTGCCAGTAAGCCAATGTCGTCTTGTCCATCAGGATGCCTCAATGTTATGCGTTCAGCGCAATTCATCCGGCACGCGCATCAGTCGATGCCGCACCTCGCGCATGATTCCCATGTTGCGGCCCTTCACACTGGCACCCGCCAGATAGAAGTCGATCTGCTCATTGCCGAGATTCGGCATCTCTGCGCGGCGCGACACCACTGTGCGGTTCGCCTCGACTTCAAATGTGAAGAATTCAGCAAGGCTCATCGAAATCGTGCCATTCGTCACGCCTGCCCGTTTCGCGAGTTCGCGCTGCGAAAGACGGTGCTTTTTGCAGATGTACTGCAGGCGGGCCGCACCTCGATCGATATCGATGCACTCACGAAAACGGAAAGTTATGCATAACGAAAACGTCATTCGAATAGCACGCGCGTGTGCTGGATATTCTAATCACTTTAAATCGATCGCTTCCGGGAAAAACCCTCAAGGTGAAACGAATTTCTTGCGCATCGACACACTTCAAAGTGGACACATATGCGCGTTTAGATAGCTCAGGGTAAGCCCTCAGCAAACATTCGTAAAAAGACTTTCCCGGCCTTTTTGACTCGTATATGCTGAACATCAGGTTGATGTTGTCTTTTGTCTTGTTTGCTTAACTCGTCTAACGGCCTGCTTCATCGCTCTGCAATGGGTAAAAGATGCAAGTCGAATAACAACCTGTCGTCCCGATTCCTTAAACGCCAGACGCGTTTTTCGAGCGGGGCATTCCATACCTTCAACGTGCCAGTCGAGTGTCATCGTGAGAGTCCGAGGCCCTTTGGTTTGGTGGGATCGTAGTCAGTTCGCGAGGTGTCTTCGCGCTGACAACGCCATCGCCGACGGCAGCAACGGCAGGCTTGCGTTTCGCCGCTTTCTGTCCGTCTTCACGACCCTGTCGCGCCGTTCCGTTCGTCGTCACAACGCCATTTCAGCGCGTGCGTCTATCGCGGTGCATACCGACGAAGTCGCATCGCTCTTGCCCTAGCGCCTCTCCCCCTTTCGCCGTCCGGCCCGATCGCGGGTCAATGCTTCGCGCGCTTGCTTGCGCTGCGTCATCGGTCGCGCGCGCCCTCAATCCGGGCGCGCGCCGTTGCACGCCCGCAATTGCACGCAGCGGAGTCAACCGGACCGCATATCTGATTGCCACGCGCGGCGCGATGCGCTGACGGCGCTGCCACGCAAGCACGCTTCAGCCGCTTTGCGCTCCGCGCACGGCAGAGGAATCGTGCCGCACGCACACGACGCACTATTTGCCGTGTTACCGCAGTCAACAACGAATACACGTTAGTTATGCCAAGCAAACCACTGGTCGGCGTCAGTGCCGATAGAGCGATGATGGGCCTGCACGCGTCGCACGTGGTCGGCGAGAAGTACATCGCTGCCATCGTGGACGGTGCGCAGGCGCTCGCCATGTTGCTGCCCGCGTTAGGCGAGCGGCAGGCACCCGAAGATCTCTTCGCGCATATCGATGGACTGCTCTTTACGGGTAGTTATTCGAATGTCGAGCCGCATCGCTATGGCGGTCATGCGAGCGCACCCGGCACACTGCACGACGCCGCGCGCGACGCGACGACGTTGCCGCTGATGCGCGCCGCGATCGACGCGGGCATACCCGTCCTCGCCATTTGCCGCGGCTTCCAGGAAATGAATGTCGTATTCGGCGGAACGTTGCATCAAAGCGTTCAAACGGTGGAAGGTTATGACGACCATCGCGAGAACAAGGAAGACGACCTCGACCAGCAATACGCGCCCTCGCACGCACTGCATCTCGTGCAAGGCGGGATGCTTCAGAAGCTCGCCGGCGGCGCGAGCGAAGTACGCGTGAATTCGCTGCATGGACAGGGCGTCGAGCGGCTCGGCAACGGCCTCACGGTCGAAGCCCGCGCACCGGATGGGTTGATCGAAGCGATCGGCGTATCGCATGCGCGTGCGTTCACGCTGGGTGTGCAGTGGCACCCCGAGTGGAAGCACGCGGGCGACGCGCTATCGACAGCGATCTTCCGTGCCTTCGGTGCCGCGTGCCGCGATCGAATGCGCATCAGGACGGGTTCGGCAGCGGCTGCAAACGCTCATGTCTGATCCCCGTCAGCGCAAAAACAGAGAGAACGATCATGCAAGAAATTGACGAGTTTCTGAAAAAGCATCACATCACTGAAATCGAGGCGATCATTCCCGACATGGCGGGCATCGCGCGCGGCAAGATCATTCCGCGCAGCAAGTTCGAATCCGGCGAGTCGATGCGACTGCCCCAAGCGGTGATGATCCAGACCGTGACGGGCGAGTATCCCGACGACGGCACGCTCACGGGCGTCACAGATCCCGACATGGTGTGCGTGCCCGATCCGTCGACAATCCGCATCATTCCGTGGGCCGTCGATCCGACCGCACAGGTGATCCACGACTGCGTGCACTTCGACGGCACGCCCGTCGCAATCTCGCCGCGCCGCGTGCTGCGCCGCGTGCTCGATCTGTACAAGGCCAAGGGCTGGAAGCCCGTCATCGCGCCGGAGCTGGAGTTTTATCTGGTCGACATGAACAAGGATCCCGACCTGCCCTTGTGCCCGCCCGTCGGTCGTACGGGACGCGCGGAAACGGGACGCCAGGCGTATTCGATCGAAGCCGTCAACGAGTTCGACCCGCTGTTCGAAGACATCTACGAGTACTGTGACATCCAGGAACTCGAAGTCGACACGTTGATTCACGAAGTGGGCGCCGCGCAGATGGAAATCAATTTCCTGCATGGGGATCCGCTCAAGCTCGCGGACCAGGTGTTCCTGTTCAAGCGCACGGTGCGCGAGGCGGCGCTGCGTCATCACATGTATGCGACGTTCATGGCGAAGCCGATGGAAGGCGAGCCAGGCTCGGCGATGCACGTACATCAAAGCTTGGTCGATGAAGAGACGGGCCAGAACCTGTTCACGGGCAGCGACGGCAAACCGACGGACGTGTTCAACCAGTATCTCGCCGGTTTGCAGAAGTACACGCCCGCGCTGATGCCGATCTTCGCGCCGTATATCAACTCGTATCGCCGCCTGTCGCGCTTCATGGCCGCGCCGATCAACGTGCAATGGGGATACGACAATCGCACCGTCGGCTTCCGCATTCCGCATTCGGGCCCACAGGCACGCCGCATCGAGAACCGCATTCCGGGTGTCGACTGCAATCCGTATCTCGCGATTGCGGGCACGCTCGCAGCGGGTTATCTCGGCATTACGCAGCGGCTTACGCCTACGGAGCCGCTTTCCAGCGACGGCTACGAGTTGCCCTATCAGCTGCCGCGCAATCTGGAAGAGGGTCTCACGTTAATGAGCGCCTGTGAACCGCTTGCCGAAATCATGGGCGAGCAGTTCGTCAAGGCGTACCTCGCGCTAAAGGAAACCGAATACGAAGCATTTTTTCGCGTGATCAGTTCGTGGGAGCGCAGGCATTTGTTGTTGCACGTCTAAGTGTTCTTTGGAACCTACCCAACAGGCAATACGCAACAACAAAGAAAACTGGAGGCAACATGAGTTTCAGGACAGAAGAAATCGCTTACGCGCAACCCGCCCGGCCGGCCGCGACGGCAAGCACATCGCAACAGCAACGCAGCACCGCGGAATATCGCGCGCTCGACGCCGCGCATCACATTCACCCGTTCTCCGACATGGGCGCGCTGAACAGCGCGGGCAGTCGCGTGATCGTCAAGGCAGAAGGCGTGTATCTGTGGGACTCCGATGGCAACAAGATCATCGATGGCATGGCGGGATTGTGGTGTGTGAACGTCGGCTATGGGCGCAAGGAACTGGCGGACGCTGCGTATCAGCAATTGCGGGAACTGCCCTTCTACAACACGTTCTTCAAAACCACGCACCCGCCCGTGATCGAACTGTCGGCATTGCTCGCCGAAGTGACGCCCGCACCGTTCAATCACTTCTTCTATTGCAACAGCGGGTCCGAAGGCAACGACACGGTACTGCGCATCGTCCATCAATACTGGGCGACGCAGAGCAAGAAGCTGAAGAAGTTCGTCATCTCGCGCAAGAACGGCTATCACGGTTCGACGATTGCAGGCGGCACGCTGGGCGGCATGGGTTATATGCACGAGCAGATGCCGTCGCAGGTCGAGCACATCGTGCATATCGATCAGCCTTACTGGTTCGGCGAAGGCGGCGACATGACGCCGGAAGAATTCGGCCTCGCGCGAGCACGCCAGCTCGAAGCGGAGATTCTCGAACTCGGCGCCGAGAACGTCGCCGCATTTATCGGTGAGCCTTTCCAGGGTGCGGGTGGCGTGATCTTCCCGCCTTCCACTTACTGGCCGGAGATCCAGCGCATTTGCCGCAAGTACGACGTGCTGCTGGTCGCCGACGAAGTGATCGGCGGGTTTGGCCGCACGGGCGAATGGTTCGCGCATCAGCATTTCGGCTTCGAGCCGGATCTGATCACGATGGCGAAAGGCCTGACGAGCGGCTATATCCCGATGGGCGCCGTCGGCCTGCATGACCGCATCGCGAAGGCGATCATCGAAAACGGCGAGTTCAATCACGGCCTCACCTATTCGGGCCATCCCGTTGCCGCTGCCGTCGCCGTCGCGAACCTGAAGCTCTTGCGCGACGAGAAGATTGTCGAGCGCGTGAAGAACGAAACGGGCCCGTATTTCCAGCAGTCCCTGCGCGAAGCGTTCGCGAGCCAACCCATCGTCGGTGAAGTAGCGGGCACGGGTCTCGTCGCGGGCATCCAGCTCGCCGAGAACCCGAAGACGCGCAAACGCTTTGAAAACGGCGGCGACGTCGGCACGATCTGCCGCGACTTCTGCTTCAACGGCAATCTGATCATGCGCGCAACGGGCGACCGGATGCTGCTCTCGCCGCCGCTCGTCGTTACGAAGAGCGAGATCGACGAGATCGTTTCGAAGGCGAAAAAGGCCATCGACGCAACCGCACAACAACTCGGGCTTGCGTAACGACAGTCAGACCACCGGCGCGGGCGCTGTGACGCAATCGACAACGCGACACACGCTCGAACTGGGCACGTCGTAGCACCGCATTCGTGAACCGTTCCAAGCCGCGCTGCAACACGCGCGACACATGACAGGAACAACGCGAAACGGCAAAATGGGCCCCTCGCCTTCAACGCACCCGTCCGGCGGCGTTGAAGGCTTACCATAACCCACTGTCCGTTGCGACGAGGCGTCGATGACTGCCCTGCTCACTTCTGAAATCGCATCGAAATTCGCGGGCCTCGCGCTCGATCATTTGACGCGCGAGTACCCGAACAAGCTCACGCATTCGCTCGCAAGTCCGCAGGATGTGCAAGGGCCGCGTGCACTGCATCCGATTTTTTACGGCAGCTATGACTGGCACTCGTGCGTGCATGGCTACTGGTTGCTTTTGCATCTGATCGACCGCTTTCCCGAGTTGCCGGAAGCGCCGCGCATCGTTGCCGTCGTCGACGAGCACTTCACGGAGCACAACGTAGCAGGCGAGCGCGCTTATCTCGACCTGCCGCATAACCGGGGCTTCGAGCGGCCATACGGTTGGGCGTGGCTCCTTGCGCTGTCGGGCCAGGTCGCCGCGCTGAAATTGCCGCAAGGCGCGCGCTGGACCCGGACGATCGCGCCGCTCACGGAAGCGTTCGTCGATCGCTTCGAAACGTTCCTGCCGATCGCGACGTATCCGCTACGCGTCGGCACGCACTTCAACACGGCGTTCGCATTGGCGCTCACGCTTGACTTCGCGCACCGCACGCAACGCGATGCGCTTGCGAAGCTAATCGTCGATACGGCAAAGCGCTGGTATCTGAACGATGCGGGATGTCAGGCGTGGGAGCCATCGGGCGACGAGTTTCTGTCACCTGCGCTGATGGAAGCGGAATTGATGCGCCGCGTGCTGCCGCCCGCCGAGTTCGACGGCTGGTTCACGCGTTTTCTGCCCGGTCTCGCGCAACGGCAACCCGCGACGCTGTTCGTCCCCGCCACCGTCACGGATCGCAGCGACGGCAAGATTGCTCATCTCGACGGGCTGAACCTGAGCCGCGCATGGTGCCAGCGGTCATTGGCGCGCGCGCTGTCAAATGACGATCCGCGCCGCGCGGTGCTCTTCGAAGCCGCCGACGTGCACCTGGAAAGCGCGTTGCAGCATGTCGCGGGCGACTATATGGGCGAACATTGGCTGGCTACCTTCGCGACGCTTGCGCTCGAGGCTTAGGGGCGGACGCACCAGCAGCAACGGAACCAGCGTATACCGCAAAATGACGCGGCCGGAATCGTGTCAGCGTGGTGACGGACGGCAGCCGAACCTTCACCGGTACTCGAAATCGTCTGCGGTAATCAACACGTGCGTCGACCCTTTCGCCAGCGCCTTGCGTTCGGCGACAGCGGTGATCCGGCGCTGGCCGTTGCCGAACGCCTTCGACAGGTGCGATTCGTCCGCACCGCGCTCCAGCCAGAAATGCCGCTCGAGCGCGTCGCGCGTAATCGAGCATCCTATTGCGCGCTTTTGCACGACGATGTCGAAAGTCACGGATTGACCGTTATGCGAAAGGGCGAAGTTGCGTAAGGACTGTTCCATTTTCAGCCTCTCTTGAACTGCGATCTACCAGTATTGCGTGTTGCTTTCATGAACCATGCGCCGATACTCCCGCAATCAAACTATCTCATTCCGTTCGGCATCGATCATTTCGGGCGAACCCTTGAAAGGCCTCCTGGCAAACGTTTTCATGACTGGAGCACGTGGCGTCGCTAGCGGGCGACGATAAAAAACGTCCAGCATGTTCGCATTTTGAAGGCTTTTGTGCAGGCTAGCGCCCTCTTCCGCCCGCCATTTTCTCGCGCCGTTGCGCCACGCGCTGCCGCGTTTTCCATCTGAGGAAACTTTGCGCATGAACGAATTCGCGCTTTCGGCGCGTCCTCGTGAAGAAGCATACAACGCAATCGTTTGCGGCATATGTCATGTTTCATGGAACGGAGAAATCGATGTCAGGGCGGAA
The DNA here is from genome assembly GCF_000020045.1 of Paraburkholderia phymatum STM815. GTDB lineage: Bacteria > Pseudomonadota > Gammaproteobacteria > Burkholderiales > Burkholderiaceae > Paraburkholderia > Paraburkholderia phymatum. The sequence goes on from NC_010623.1 coordinate 520,590, forward strand.
CATCGCAAGCACAGCCGCAGACTGAACGATCGTAGTCTAGGGCTGTTCGAGCACGCGCTTGAGCCGTTCGACGGCTTCATCGGACTCGGCCTGGATCTTCGCGCGCAGCAGCACGGCGTTGAGCAGCGCGAACCAGAGCGTCGGCGAGCGATACGTGAAAGTGCGCTCGAACTGCGTGCCGTCGGCATCGGAGGTCAGCGCGTAGCTGACGGTGCCTGCTGGACGGCCTTCGATCATGCCGTCTATCGTCCATTTTTCGGGGCGTCGGCGTTCGACGACCGTCCATACGACATGTCCGCGCCGCCCCGCGACACGAAATTCTTCCGTGGTCCGCTCTCCCAGATCAAGCGGGTGATCGATCGCGCCCGTCACCGACAACGACGACGGATGCCACGCGGGCCAGTGCGCAAGCGTCGTCACATAGTCGAAAACGGCCGTGGACGAGCGCGCGATCGGCATGACGGTAACAATGCTCGTCGAGAGATTGAACGCGCCCGGCAGTGGAACGAATAGAACACCGAGGGCGGCCGCCACGCATGCCACTGTCACGATCGCTCGCAGTAGCGTTCTCATCGCTGTTCGCGCCGTCGCGGCGCGTCCAATTGAACCGGGATGACTGCCGCCGTACGCACCCAAGCGGCCCGCGTCACGATCTTACTGCTACCGTATGGGAGCGGCGGTGTTGCAACACACGTCGCACGCTGTCGCGCTCATGGAATATCGCGGGAACAAGACGGGAACACGACCGATGCAAGCCCATCCTCTACGCCTTCAGCCCGGACAAGACCTGCGCGACGCACTCGAACACACGATGCACCCGGTGGGCGCGACGGCAGTGTTCGTCGTTCAGGGCATCGGCAGCCTCAGCGTCGCGCGATTGCGTTTCGCCGGTGTCGAGCATCCCACGGAACTGCGCGCCGATCTGGAGATCCTCACCCTGGCAGGAACCGTTGCGCGCAACGGCGCGCATCTGCATATGTCCGTGTCTGGCCCGGACGGCCGCGTGTTCGGCGGACATGTCGCGCACGGCTGCATCGTACGAACGACCGTTGAAATTCTGCTCGCGCTCCTGCCCGATCATGTGTTCTCACGCGAGCCCGATCCGCAAACCGGCTTCATGGAACTGTTCATCCGCAATGCGCCGCGTCGCGCGTAGCGCGACCTTGATGCCTGGAACGTTCTTCGCTTGTCTGCTGGATTGGCCACAGTCCGCACGCTGTAGGAGCGCGCGCCGCAATGCCTTACACTTGCTAAGTCGGAATGGCATGCTCGTCAATCAGTTGTTCAAGGAGGGAAACGTCCGTGGCAAATGAAAAAATGTTGGCGCAGATTTCGGAGAAGGCGGGCTTCATCGCCGCACTCGATCAAAGCGGCGGCTCGACGCCTGGCGCATTGCGGCAGTACGGCATTCCTGACGACGCCTATAACGGCGACGCCGAAATGTTCAAGCTGATCCATGAAATGCGCGTGCGCATCATCACCGCCCCGGCCTTCACGGGAGAGAAAGTCATCGCGGCGATTCTCTTCGAAGCCACGATGGATGGGCAGGCGCAAGGCAAGCCAGTGCCTTCGTTTCTATGGAAAGACCGCGGCGTCGTGCCGTTCCTCAAGGTCGACAAGGGGCTCGAAGCAGAAAGCGACGGCGTGCGTCTGATGAAGCCGATTCCCGGACTCGACGCGTTGCTGGCGCGTGCGGGCAAACTCGGCATCTTTGGCACGAAGATGCGCTCGGTCATCGAGCAGAACTCTCCGGCGGGAATTGCAGCCGTCGTCAAACAGCAGTTCGAATACGGCGCGCAGATCGATGCGGGCGGCCTCATGCCGATCCTCGAACCCGAAGTATCGATCAAGACGCCCGACAAGGCCGGCGCAGAAAAGACGCTGCGCGACGAGATTCTCAAAGGCCTCGATGCGCTACCCGCCGGCAAGCAGGTGATGCTCAAGCTGACCATTCCCGATGTCGCCGATTTCTACAAACCGCTGATCGATCACCCGCGCGTATTGCGCGTGGTGGCGCTGTCGGGCGGTTATACGCGCACGGAAGCCTGCAAGCTGCTCGCAAAGAATCACGGCATGATCGCGAGCTTTTCGCGGGCGCTCATCAACGACCTGAAGAAATCGATGAGCGACAGCGAGTTCAATGCAAAGCTGTCCGAAGCCATCGACGAGATTTACGACGCGTCTGCCCTCAAGGTCTGAGCGGCATGTGCACGCGAGGCCGCGCGCCATCGGGTGCGCGGCTTCGCCATGCTTCGCATCAGCGCTGCATGTCAATGCGCGGTCGGCGGGACGTCGGGGTCCACATAATCGCTGCGCGAAATCCAGTACGGATCGCGGTTGTAATACGTGTGCAGCGATTCTCCCCACCTCAAATCGGCCATGCTTGGCCAATGGTCCTTGTCGAAGCCCGGTTCCTCCTTCAGACGCCGCGCGCTGATATCGACGTGAAAGCACTTTTGCGCGGTATCGAGTGTGAGCGCGCTCCACGGGATTGCGTGCAGCTTCGCGCCCATGCCGAGAAAGCCGCCTTCGGACAGCACCGCATAGGCGATGCGCCCGCTGCGCACGTCGAGCATGATGTCACTGATCTTGCCGACATGTTCTGCGTCGGACGAATACACCTTGGTTCCGTCGAGCGTCGCGGCCGCCATCACTTCCGGCCCCGGACCTTCTCCGACGCCGCCGCCGACGATGCCTGCACCACCCGTCTTGCGCGATTGCGGATTGATAGAGCCCATTGCTTGCCTCCTTGTGAAAGTGAGTGTTGGTAAGGCGCGCAATAGCTGTTCCCGCCTGGCGGCAAGCCGGCATTTGAGCGTTTAACGGAAAACATTACCTTCCAGTACGAGACGTCGGTTTATTTTTCCGGGCGACACGCTGCCACGCGACATCGCGCCGCGCCGCTGCTGCGCTGGAAAACATAGCATCTGCTTCTTACGCCGTTCGCCCGCCGCCCCTACGATGGACACATGAAAACGCGCGACGGGCGCGCGTCGCAGGAGAACTGGAATGGCTTTGCTGAACATGATGCGCATGGTGTTGTGGAGTTTCTTCGGCGTACGGCGCGGCGCTGGACACGAAGCCGATCTGGCGACCGTCAAACTGCCGCTGCTGCCCGTCATGGCCGTCGTGCTTGCGCTGTGCTTCGGCGGGCTGCTGTTTGCGTTTGCCAGAATCGCCGTGACCGTCGCGCATTAACGTGTTATTGCTGCACCGCTTGCGCAATCAGATCGCCCAGCACCCGGATCGCACGCTCGATATCCGCGTGCCACGGATGTCCGAAGTTCAAGCGCACACAGTTGCGGAAGTTGCGCGACGCCGAGAAGATCGGCCCAGGCGCGAGGCTCACGCCCTGCTCGATCGCCTGTCTGTGAAGCGCCAATGCATCGACGTGCTCGGGCAGTTCGAGCCACACGAAATAGCCACCCGAAGGCGTCGTCCATTTCACGCCTTCAGGCATCGCGCGACGTAGCGCGAGATTCATCGCCTCGAGTTGCACGCGCAACGCCGCGCGCAGCTTGCGCAGATGCCTGTCGTAGCCGCCGTGCTGCAAATAATCGGCAATGCCCGCTTGCACGGGAATGCTCGCCGCCAGCGTCGTCATCAATTTCGTCCGTTGTACTTTCTCCGCGAATCGCCCTGCCGCCGCCCAGCCGATCCGGTAGCCGGGCGCCAGCGTCTTCGAGAAAGAACTGCAGTGCATCACGAGGCCTTTGCGGTCGAAGGCTATCGCGGGCAACGGATACTCCGCCTGAAAATGCAGTTCGCCGTACACGTCGTCTTCGATCAACGGCACCTCGTATCGCGCGAGCAATTCGACGAGCGCCTTTTTCTTTTCGAGCGGCATCGTTGTGCCCGTCGGGTTCTGATAGTTCGTCATGAACCAGCAAGCGCGAATGGGCTGCGTTTCCAATGCTTGCGCGAGTGCCTCCAGATCGAGTCCGGTTTGCGGATCGACAGGTATCTCAACTGCGCGCAAATCGAGCCTTTCGATGGCCTGCAACGCGGCATAGAAGCCGGGCGACTCGACGGCCACTACGTCGCCGGGTCGCGTCACCGCCATCAGGCAAAGATTCAGCGCTTCGAGCGCGCCATTGGTGACGACGATTTCATCGAGCGGTTGCGACAGGCCCATGCCCAGATAACGCAACGCGATCTGCTGACGCAAAACCTCGTTGCCCGGCGGCAAATCAACCACCGTGCTCCACGGGTTCATCGTGCGCGAGGTTTGCGCCAACGACTTCGACAGGCGCTGCAATGGAAAGAGCACGGGCGAAGGGAACGCCGAGCCAAGCGGCACCACGCCCGTGTGTTTCGCCGCTTCGAGCACGCTGAAGACGAGTTCGCTGATATCGACCTTCGCCGACTCGGTCAGCGCGCGCTTCGGACTTGCCTCGCGCGTGTCGCGAACGGCCGCTCCCGGCGCAACATAATAGCCGGAGCGTTCCTGCGCGCGAATGAGTCCCCACTCTTCGAGCAGATAGTAAGCACGAAACGCCGTCGACTGGCTCACGCCATGTTGCGCAATCACCTGCCGCAACGAAGGCATGCGCGCGCCGACCGCGACGCTGCCCGAGCGGATCTCAGCCGCCATCGTATTGGCGAGTGCTTCATATCGGTTCATTCGGGATTTCGCATTGCCGTGCGCTTATGACAAGGAGCTTTTTATACTAATCGGACCACGCGTGCTCAATCAACCCGATTGACCTGTCTTGCGTCTCATCGACAGAAACACGATCGCTGCAGAAACGGCCGCGACGCTCGCCGCTGCGTAGAAGGCATGCGCGAATCCTTCGCCGTAGCTCGAACGTGCAACATCGACGAGAGCATCGAACGACGCCGGCGGGTACAGCGCGAATGCACGCGCGAAGTCGCCTGCCATCACACGCTCCGCAAAGCCATGTATGAAGGGCAGATGTGTCTGCGCCATCCGTGCCGTCAACGTCGAACGCACGCCCTCTGCGAGCACGGCGCCGAGTCCGGAAAAACCGAGCAGGATCCCCGTGAAGCGCGACGTCGTGCTGATACCCGACGCCATGCCCGCCCGTTCGCGCGGCACCGTGCCCATGATCGCCTTTTGCGTTTCTCCATTCAGCAAGCCGCCGCCGCTGCCGAGCAAGGCCATCGCTACCATCAGCCATACGTGATCGGTGCTGCGCGCCGCGAGCGTCATCGCGAGATTGCCGCACGCAACGACCGCGAGGCCAAGCGTCAGAATCTGGCGCGAATCCATCCGCTCCGCGAGCTTGCGCCCCAACTGCGGCAAGAGCAGCATCGCCAGCGCAAACGGCAGCATGCCCACGCCGGCGCTCAGCGCGGTCTCGCCGTGCGCATTCTGAAGAAAGAGCGGCAACAGCGACGCCATCACTTGCGCGGACGATGCATAAGCGAACATCGCCACGATCGCGCCGACAAAAGGCAGCGAACGAAACAGCGCAAGGTCGAGCATCGGATGCGCGCGCCGGCGTTCCATCCATACAAACAGCGCGAACAGAACCACACCGGCGCAGGCGCGCAACGCAACCGCTGCGCTGAACCATCCATGCTCGGGGCCGAGAATCAGCGCCCACGTCAGTGAAAACATCGCGGCCGCAAAAAGCGCGATACCAGGCAGATCCAGCGCACGCGTCGTCGGATCGCGCGACTCGTCGACGATGCGCACTACGCCTGTCGCCAGCAGCCCGCAAATGGGCACATTGATCGCAAACGCCCAACGCCAGCCGAGCCATGCGCTGATCAGGCCGCCGATCAGCGGCGACAGCACCATCGTCAGCCCCATGATGCCACCCCACACGGCCCACGCTCGTGTGCGTTCGTGCTCGTGATGAAACGCGTGACCGATGATCGCGAGTGCAGGTGCGAGCAGGAAGGCGGCGCCAACGCCTTGCGCGGAACGCGCGATGTAGAGCAACGTCGCGCTACGCACGACGCTGCATGCGAGCGAGGCCGCGGCGAACAGCGCAATGCCCAGCAGAAACACTCGCTTGCGGCCATAGCGGTCGGCAAGCGAACCGGCCGGCAACAACAGCGCGGCAAAACAAAGCACGTAGGCGCTGATCACCCATTCGATATCGGCGAACGAAGCATTCAGGTCGCGCGCGATACCAGGCAGCACAATGCCGACCACGTTAGTGTCGAGCACCGTCATCGCGCAGCCCATCGACGCAATGAGCAACAGCGGCGTGCCGTGAGAGGCGGATCGAGACGTGGAAATCGAACTCATCATAAGGGTCCGGCGAAAAGGCAGAGACAACGAAAGGCTGCATTCCAACAGTTTTTCCTGTTCCGCACATTGCGGGATCACATCGATATAATTAGGTCAAAACTAACAGGCGGCATCGAGATCCGATGGAACTCAGGCATCTTCGTTACTTCGTCGCGGTCGCCGAACGGCTACATTTCGGACAGGCCGCGGAAGCACTCGGCATCGCACCGCCAACGCTCACCGTGCAAATCCAGGCGATGGAGCGCGCCTTGCAGGCGCAACTGTTTCGGCGCACCCGCCGCTCCGTCGCGTTGACGTCTGCCGGCGAAGCGTTTCTTGCCGAAGCGCGCGAGACCATCGCACAGTTCGAGCGCACAGTGAACGTGGGCGAGCGCGCCGGACGCGGCGAACTGGGGCGTATCCGTATCGGCTACGTCGGCTCGGCGGCTTTTTCCGGGGTGTTGCAAAAACAGCTTCGCGCGTTCCGCAAGTCGCGGCCGAACGTGCTCGTGCAGGCAACCGAGCATCCGATGGGCGAACTGCCCGCGCTTCTCGAAGAAGGCCGTGTCGACATCGCGTTCGTGCGTCTGCCCGTCGATCTGCCGCCGGCGCTGCGCGCGCATGTGCTGGTTCGCGATGCCTTTTGCGTGGCCTTGCCCGCCGAGCATTCGCTGGCGGCTGTCCCCGGGCCGGTCAAGGCGCGTTGGCTCGCAGGTGAAAGCTTCGTCGTGCCGGAGCAGGATCTTGGCACGCGCGAGGTCGCGCGGCGCGGCCGCTTCAGTCCGCGCATCGTCAGCACGCCTGGCTCGCTGCTGGCCGTGTTGACGCAGGTTTCCGTAGGCGTCGGCGTTGCCGTCGTGCCCAATCTGCTGACACGCGTCGTCAATCTGCCGAATGTGGTCTTCAAGACGCTCGCGGGCGAGCCGATCGTTTCCGAAGTCGCGGCCGTCTTCCGCAAATTCGAACATGCGCCCGCCACGAAAAAGCTCATCGCGCAGATCACGGGTGCGCCGGATCAGTAGTTTCGCGGGCTTTTGCGCCGTTCGCGACCTATCATGGGATAACGGTCCCATCGCGCCCGACACGTTTCGCGGGCCGTGACTGGATCGATCCTTGCTCCACAGCACCGAAGCGAACGCCCACCGCTGGCCGTGTGGCCCAGAAGCGCGAGACTATCGCCCGGGAAGGCCGGCGCCTCTGAGCGTTCGTGAATTTCATCTGGCACTCACGGAGAAATCAAATGACCATCGAATTCACCAGCCGCCGGCACGTCGTGGCCGCATCGCGAGTCGCATTCGAAGCGACCGTCGAAGGAAAAGAGGTATGGTGCAGCGTATCAATCGACGCCCTGAACGACCACTTTGGCAACACGGGCACGTCGTCGCACGATCTGATCGCGGCGTTCGAAGGTAATCGCAGGAAAATCGAAGACGCAGCCCGGCGCGTGCTGCAACGAAATGGGGGACAGTCGGTCGAGCTGGAGACTCGCGACTTTCATTGAGGGGCGTTGAAAGAGGTATAACGTGCGCCGGATGGCAAGGACGGCGCGCGTGATGCCGCAAACAAGCGGCAAGCCCACGCAGATGCTTCGTTCGATTGCCCGGCTTCATGAGTCGCAGCGCAACGGCATCGAGGCTATAGCGGCATAGTGACAGCGAGTCGAAACGGCACGAGAAAAGAAAAGAGGCCAGACAGCACGCTCGCCCCCTTTCTCCTCGCTCAGGCCGCTTATGCGCGCGCCTTTCTTCCCGCCTTTTTCGCTGTCGTCTTCTTTCGGGCAATACCATTCGTGCCGGCGGCATTGGCACCCGCGATCAGGAATTTGTTACGGTCCTTCTCGCCTGCCAGCCACGCCGGCGCGGGACCGCGGCCGCTCCACGTCGCGCCCGTCTCGGGATGGCGATACTTCGCGGGTTGCGGACCCTTGGGCTGGCCATTGCCCGTCCCGCCCTTCACGGCGGCGTGCGTCGCAGCGGGTACCGATGCGCCAGCTACCAGGTACTTCGAACGGTCTTTCGCACCCGCGATCCAGGCCGGCGCACGGCCATGACCCGTCCACGTCGCTCCCGTCTTCGGATCGATATACCGGGCCACGCCCTTCTTCTGCACGCCTGCCGATTTCAGCGCAGGACGGCCACGCTTCTTATGGCCCAAGTGCGCGTCGATATCGGCAGTCGTCAGATCGTGCTTTGCCATTAGCGCGCGAATGGTTTCTAGCGCCGCCGTCGACTTTTTCGACACGATGGCTTCTGCCTGGGCCTGAAGCTTTTTTATCCTTGCCTGAAGTGCTTCCAGTGTAGCCATATTGAAACTCCTTTGAAGTTACCGGCACTATGCCACGGACCGATTATATATGGCTAGAGTTCAACTATTACATGAAAAGACGGCCGCTCTCCTTTGTCGGACCGGGGACTGCGACCCGGATGTCAATGCCAGGTCTTCAGATCAAACACCCAAAATGTCAAAAGACTTGCATTGGCGTTGATAATCCGACTACTCGCGCGATCCATAAGACATTAGCGCTTTTACCGGTCGCAGAGCGCTGACGTATACAAGAATAGAGCACCCGCTTTCTGTTTCCAGATAGTCGATGGCGATAGAGGCGGAAGACAAAAATTCATGGTCGCCGCTTCTTTTTTGTCCCAAATGGCGGCACTCGGCTGAGCATCCGCGTGACCCACGACGCATGCTAATCGAGAACAGGACGCACGCAAGAAAGAGCCGGGGCCGCACGCGGCAGCACCCGGCTCTCATTTGAATCGGTATGGTTTTCAGTCAGGGCACTCGCAATACACGCTCGTGCGCCAACCAGCACGCAGTCAATGATGCGCGAACGCAATGCCGTCCGCATCCCTGCGCACACCCGCCTGCGACGCGCCATTCGACGCGCTGCCATATCCGCTTTGCTGCGACGACGCGGCTTGTTGAGCCGCGATGCGGGCCTCGGCATTCTGGGATGTCCGTCGGGTAGCTATTGCGATCGTCCAGCGGGCTATAACCGGCGTCATGCAATTGCACGAGTTCTTCGCGAACTTGCGCGCGCGTGAGGGGCTCTTTGTTCAGTGCAATGCGGCAACAGAAACGCTGCGAAGTCCCTTCAAGGCAAACGGGGCCGTCGCGCACTTAGGCGCGACGGCGCGGCGCCGTAGCTTCCGTTAGCACGCCGTTAGCACCCCCTTAGCTAGCCAGCTTACGGAACGTTTCGAGCACGGCATCGCCCTTGAACGGCTTCACAATCCACCCTTTCACGCCGGCGGCCTTGCCGCGCTCCTTCATCGCGGGACTGCTTTCCGTCGTCAACATGATGATGTTGACGCTTGCGTTCGACAGTTCGCCGCGAATCTTCTCCGCCATCGTCAGGCCGTCCATGTTCGGCATGTTGACGTCGCTGACCACGAGACGGATGCCCGGCGAGGCCTTCAGCTTCGCCAATCCGTCCTTGCCGTCGACAGCCGTGTCGACATCGAGGCCGTTCTTCCTCAGAAAGCCCGCGACTTCATCGCGAACCGTACTCGAATCGTCTACTACCAGAACCTTTGCCATTGCTTACCCCGTAGCGCCAGTCGAGCGGCGCATTGATTGAAAATTCGCTCTCCGCGCATTGCGCCGGAAGCGTTCAAAAGTATTGAAGCGAGTTAGAAAAGTTCGAGCTCACCCGTGCTTTCTTCCGCTTCATCGATAGAGGCGACGAAATCGACGTGTGAGCTAGCACATACGCAAAGCGTCGCACCCAGTTGTACGTTTGCGCCGATGGTCACGCGAAAAGCCGCGAGATAGTCCGGCTTCAACTCCGTCAGATACGGCACGCACGCACCGCTCAACTGATAAGGCGTCGACATGCCGAGATCCGGAAAGAACTCGACCATCTTCTGATTGATCGCGCCACAACACAGATTGCCGACTTCCATCAGTGCTTCCGCCAATGACCGGTCTTCCGACTCGCGCAGGTAATAGTCGCGGGTTGTCTTGTCGTCGTCGAAATGCAGGACGAGCAAAAAGCGGAAGGCGATCGACGAAATCGTCAACACGACAATATGGGCCGCCAGTGCTTCGTTCGCATGCTGTGCGTCGAGCGGCGCGATCGCGCATGCGTCGGCGGAGTCGATCGGCAAACGCGTACGCGCGGAATGCAAAAAGATCCGCTCGATGCTTTCTTTCGCTTGCTGACTGATCACGTCGTCGCCTGCTCTAACCGGGATTGAATCTGACCGGCAAGCGACTCCACGCTCGCCAGCGACGCTGCAATCATCTTGCCGCCTGCCTGAATGTCCTGGAACGTCGCCGTCGTGATGAGGTCGTTGCGGTTGAGGCTGTCGTGATAGCTCTTCGACAGTTCCTGCGAGCGCGCCGCGAGCGTGCGCACTTCGCTCGCGACGATCGAAAAGCCGCGCCCCGCCGCACCTGCGCGTGCGGCTTCGATCGATGCGTTCAGCGATACGATCAGCACGTGACGCACGATCGAAGACAACTCGTTGTTCTTGGCGTGCATGTCGTGGTTCTGCGACATCAGCGAAATCATCTGCTCGTGCCAGCGCTCGAACGTGGTCGACAGGTGCCGCAGACGTCCGGCTTCCGTCGCGAGGCGCCTGGCCTGCTGCAGCCATTCGTCCCTGTGCTGCTGCAAAGCGTTCAATGCAGTTCGCGCCTCTTCCGCCGACTGCGACTGCTGCGCGACATCGTCGCGCAAGGTCTCGACGAGCGCGTGCAGTTCGTGCGCCCGCTGCTCGTGCTGGCGGATCTCGCCCGCGTGACGCGCTTCGGCCTGCGCGAGCGCCTCGTTGTGTGAGTCGAGCACCGTTGCCTGCAGCGCGACTGCCCTTCTTCCGTACCACCAACGATGCGCGTATAGAGCCGCCAGCGCGCCCACCGCGCTGCCCGCCACCGCTGCCGCAATCACATACTGATCGACCACAACTATCCCCGTCGTGCTATTCGGAATGAGCGTTCGCCTGAATCGAACTCACTGTCTTCTCGGCGTCCTGCATCGATGTGCCGACGCTATCGACGGCACAGTTCTCAGGCAGATAGACGATCGTCTGGAACTGGCGGAAGTCCGCTCCCGCACGATCGTCGGTGAAGCGCAATTCGATGCGGCCGCCTTCGCGCCGGATGAAGTCGCGCACAGCATCCATGCCGACGCCGCGCCCCGAGACTTCCGTCACGTTCTGCGCTGTCGAAAAGCCGGGACGGAAGATGAACTCCGCGATGGCTTCGTCGCTCATTTGCGAATCGGGCTGCAGCCAGCCGCGATCGGCAGCGATGCCGCGAATGCGTGACAGCGCGAGGCCGCGTCCGTCGTCGCTCAGCGTGATCTGCAACGCGCCTTCCGCGACGCCCACTTCAATCTCGATCACGCCTGCTTGCGGCTTGCCGAATGCGATGCGCTGTTCGATGGACTCGATGCCGTGATCGACCGCATTGCGCAGGAGATGCATGAACACGTTCTTGAGCGTGGCGCCCGCCTGCGAGCGAACGCGGTAGCCGTTGTCGTCGATACGCACTTGGGGCGCAACCTTGCCGAGTTCGGCGGCCAGAGACGGCAGCGATTGAAGCACGCCCGCCAGCGCATCTTCCAACTTCTCCGTGCCGAGCAGACGCAAGGTTCTGCGTACGGCGTCGCGCGCCCTCAGCAGATCGCGCATGTCGGCGGGATTTGCTGCATCGAGCAGACGCAGGCTTTCCTGAATGTGATCCCGATCCACCACCAGATAGCGTTCCGCGCTGTGGACGCGCCCCGCCTTTCGACGGCCGAGGCTTACTTCGTTGATCGTCGCGTAGTGTTGCAACGCTTCTTTCACGCGAGCGAGTTCGGCCATCAACACTTCCTGGTCCCACTCGTGCGCCGACTCGGGTCGGCGCAACGCGTCGTAACGCTGCTCCGTATCATGAACGATGCTGGTCAGATGCTGCAGACTATAGGTTCGCGCATTGCCTTTGATCGTGTGCATGTTGCGGAACAGTTCGGCAACGGCGGAACCGTCGGCATGCGTGTGCTGGCGAATGATGCGTTCGTTCTCGTTGATGAAGCCCGTCGCGCTGTCGACGAAGTGATGGAACTTCTCTTCGTTGACGGCGAGAATCTCGCCGATCATTTCGAGCCGGCGCTTCTGCTCCCCTGCTTCGGCGGCGAGCCGGCGCAGCTCCGTTACGTCGCGCACGCACAGCATCAGGCGCATCACCGTGTCGCTTTCGTCGGTGATCGCGGACCAGCTCACATCGAGCGTCTTCTCGCGGCCGTCGGGCATCGTGCGCGTCAGTTCGTTGACGAGCAGATGCTGGTTGAATTCGAAGTTGATACTGTCCTCGCCGAGACACGCGAGCACCGCCGCTTCGACTTGAGACACCGTATCTGAACCGAGGTCGCTGCCCGCAAACACGAGATCCATTAGCGGGCGGTTCGCAATGTCTTTCGTTTCGAAGATCGCTTCGAGATAGGCCGAGTACTCCGAGTGAATCACCGCGCCGTCGACCACCGTCAGAATGCCTTGCTGCATGTTTTGCAACATCGCCTGAATGTCCGCCGTCTTCTGCTTGAGCTGCGCGGAGCTTTGCTGGATCTTCTCGATCATGCCGTTGAACGCGACGATCGAATGGCCGATTTCATCCATGCGCCCCACGGGCACGCGGCGCGTGAAATCCTGGCTCGATGCGATCTCGCTCATCATTTCCTGCATCCGCGACAGCGGCCGCGTGATCTGGCGATACAACAGCAAGCCGATTGCGATCAGCACCAGAATCGCCGCGCCCGATGCGCTGCCGATCGCCGTGGTCGTTGTCGCGAGGCCGGTGTTGAGCGCATCGATGGCTTCGTCTTTCTGGCGGTTCTTTTCAATGCGCAGCGTTTCGACGATACCTTCCAGTTCGTCGCGATATTGCGCGACGTTCGCGAACAGATACGCTTGCGCGAGATCGTTCTTGCCTTCGGCCTTCATCTTCGCGGTGTCGTTGATCGCCGAGAAGTAATTCGCGAGGCTGTCGCGCGCCTGCGTGACCAGCCCTTCCTGCGCGTGGCTCGCGGCCGCTTTGGCTTGCATGTCCAGTGCTGCGCCCAGCGACTTCTGTTTCGCCGCGAGTTCTTTTTGCGCCTGCTCGACCAAGTTTGCGTCGGGTGCGTAGACGAGAGTCATTGTCGCGAGCTGCACGTCCTTGACCTGCGAAACGAGATCGGCGGAAGCGAGTGCGCTCGGCACGACGCCCTGCGTGACCTGCTTGACGTCGGCGGCGCTGCCGCGAGTCTGATAGACAGCGTATCCGCCGATCGCCGACAAGGCGACCAGCATCAACACCACCAGTAGAGTGATGCGGTGACGGATGGTCATGTGGTTTTCCCCGTGGTCTGTCACTGCTGTGCGGCAGTGCAGCCCGCTCTGATTTGTCAAAAGTGCCGGGCGACGGGATTATCGTCGGCGGGTCATGACGAAGCTGTGACCGCCGTGCATTCTTCCGGTGAATGCAAGACACAATAGAACATGTCAGCTAACAACACTAAAGTTCTCGTGCTGAGTGCCGTTAACCGGCGCGCATCTTTTCGATGCGACCTCGTCACGTCCTTTCATTTTCTTATCTCACTCGTGACGAAAGGCTGAGCGGCAGGTTCTTTCGGAGCCGCATTGAGGCGCTCGTATTCCGCGATCAGTTGCGCACCGAACAGCATCAGCGTGGCCAGCGCCTCGAGACTGAACAGCACGACGATCGCCGTCGTCAGCGATCCGTACACGACGCTCACCTGCGACAGCGTCGCGAAGTACCACACCAGCACGCGCCGCGTGATTTCCCATAACACGGCGGCCGCCACCGCGCCGAAGAGTGCGTGCCGCAACGTCGTGCGGCCCACGGGGATCACCAGATAGATCGCCGTCAGCACGAAAATCTCGCCGGCGAGACCGAACAGATACAGCACGACGCGCGTCGCACCCGTCAGCGGGATTACATGACCGAACAACACAACGCTGTCGCTCGCGACGGCCTGAAGACTGCTCGACACGAGTGTGACTAGCAGCACGCCGATACCGAGCGACAGACTGAACAGATACGGCAGGATCGCCGAGAGAAGAAAGTGCCTGCGCCGGATCGCCACGCGATGCACGAAGATGATCGACAGCGCATTCTCAAGCACCGTGAACGCAAGCGAGCTGAAGAAGATCATCGTCACGACGAGGAACCAGCCGATCACCGAGCGATGCGCAAGAAAGTTGGCCAGTTCGTTGACGATCGCACGCGACTGCCCCGGCACCAGCCATTCGAGCAGACGCGTGAGCGTATCGAGCAAGAGCTTCTCGCCGACGAAATGACTGAACGCGATCGCGACGAGAATCAGCAGCGGCACGATGGACAGCAGCGCATAGTACGCAATGGCGCCAGCGAGCAGGAGGCCCTGATTCTTCCGGAAGGCCTTGATCACCTGCAATGCGAACCGCGCGGGATGCGTTGCGACGAAAACCAGCGCTCGGTTGTGTGACCGACTCTGTGCCCTCTTCACGCTCTCCACGTCAACCTCCGCTCGCGTCGCTGCGCCCGGACCTCTGCAACGGGCAAGCAAGCAACGGTCCCGGCGACGCCGCCAATAACACCAATAGCGACAGCCGCGACGCAAACTAGCCGATCATTTGCCCATTAATAGAGCAAAAGAACTTAGTCGGCCGGCGCGCGCCCTCCTGATTTACCCCAATCGCGCAGTTCCGCAGCAGTGTCGGATGAGCGGCGCAAACCTTTGTCCAGCATGGCTTTGCGTGAGATCCGGGCGCGCCGTTCTGCATGCACCGCAGCAAGACCTGAGCTTGATTTTCGGCGCGGGCACTGCTGTACTAACTAAAACAACTTGATTTAGTAAGGCCCGCGTCGCCGGCGCTCCGAAGTCCGGCGAATGCACAAGAGGCGCGATCAGCGCACACGCAAGCCGCTGAATCGACCGCTGACACAACGTCGTTGCCAATCATCCGGAGGAGCGTCCATGAACCCGATTTCCCGCAGGCCACAGCGCCGCGCGTCCAACCTGCAGCCCGTCGTCAAGGGCGTCGCCGCTGCGTGTATCGCGGCATCCGCGCTGTGGTGCGCCGGCGCGAGTCTCGCCGCTGACCAGCCTGTCGTCGGCCTGATCACGAAAACGGATACCAATCCGTTCTTCGTGAAGATGAAGCAGGGTGCGGAGGCCGCCGCGCAAAAAGACGGCGCGAAGCTGGTGACGGCGGCCGGCAAGTTCGACGGCGATAACGCGGCGCAGGTCACGGCCATCGAGAACATGATCACCGCGGGCGCGAAGGCGATCCTGATTACGCCGAGCGACACGAAGGCGATCGTGCCGAGCATCAAGAAGGCGCGCGCGGCAGGCGCACTCGTCATTGCCCTCGACACGCCGACGGACCCGCAGGACGCCACCGACGCCCTCTTCGCCACCGACAACTTCAAGGCAGGCGTGCTGATCGGCCAGTACGCGAAGGCCGCGCTCGGCGGCAAGCCCGCGAAGATCGCGACGCTCGATCTCGCGCCCGGCGTCTCCGTCGGCGTGCTGCGTCACAACGGCTTCCTGCAGGGCATGGGCGTGAAGGAAGGCGACCCGTCGATCGTGTGCAGCCAGGACACGCGCGGCGATCAGTCGAAGGGCCAGACGGCAATGGAAAACTGCCTGCAGAAGTCACCCGACATCAACGTCGTGTACACGATCAACGAGCCGGCAGCAGCGGGCGCGTATCGCGCGCTGAAAAGCGCAGGCAAGGAAAAGAGCGTGATGATCGTGTCCATCGACGGCGGCTGCGAAGGCGTGCGCAACGTGAAAGCCGGCGCAATCGCCGCGACGTCGCAGCAGTACCCGCTGAAGATGGCGTCGCTCGGTGTCGAAGCAGGCGTCGAGTACGCAAAGACGGGCAAGAAGGCGACCGGCTATCACGACACGGGCGTCACGCTGATCACCGACAAGCCGCAGAACGGCGTCGACAGTAAGGACACGAAGTTCGGCCTCGACAACTGTTGGGGCAACAAGTAAGCGCGCAACTGATGCAGTAATCGTGCAGCAAACGGAGATGCGCGCGGCGCGCATCTCCGCGAGTTCTCCCGCATGAAGTTCGCCTTGTGCGGATCATGCATCGCTTCGAGGAAACACATCATGTCGACTCCCACCGTTCCCGCTCACAGCCACCGCCGGTTGGCGGATCATCTGCCGACGCTTGCAGAAGCGGGCCCGTTGATCGCACTCGTGATCGCGTGCATCTTCTTCATCTCGCAGAGCAACCGTTTTCTATCGTTCCAGAACCTGTCGCTGATCCTTCAGCAGACCATGGTGGTCGCCGTCATAGCGATCGGCCAGACACTCATCGTACTGACGGGCGGCATCGATCTGTCGTGCGGGATGGTGATGGCGCTCGGCTCGATCGTGATGACAAAGTTCGCCGTCGTGATGGGCGTCCCGCCGGTGATCGCGATCGTGTGCGGCGTCGGCGCGAGCACGCTGTTTGGTCTGCTGAACGGCGTGCTCATCACGCGCATCAAGCTGCCCGCGTTCATCGTCACACTGGGCACGCTGAATATTGCATTCGCCGTCACGCAGATCTATTCGAACGCTGAGAGCGTATCGAATCTGCCCGACGCGATCATGTTCTTCGGCAACACGTTCAATCTCGGACCCGCAACCGTCACGTACGGCACCGTGCTCACGCTGCTGATGTACCTCGCGACGTGGTTCGTGCTGCGCGACACCGTGCCAGGCCGCCATCTCTACGCACTCGGCAACAACCCCGAAGCCGCGCGCCTGATGGGCCTTTCCGCGCAGCGCATCCTGATCACCGTCTACACGCTGTCGGGTGCGATCTACGGCATCGCCGCACTGCTGGCCGTGTCGCGCACGGGGGTCGGCGATCCGCAAGCGGGCCAGACGGAAAACCTCGACAGCATCACGGCTGTCGTGCTGGGCGGCACGAGCCTGTTCGGCGGACGCGGCTCGATTGCAGGCACGCTGCTGGGCGCATTGATCGTCGGCGTGTTCCGCAATGGCTTGACGCTGATGGGCGTGTCGTCGGTGTACCAGGTGCTCATCACCGGCATTCTCGTGATTCTCGCAGTCGCCGCCGACAAACTGTCGCGCCGTGGCGCACGTTGATTCGATATTCGAAGGAGCCTGTCATGTCGACATCCCCCTCTTCCGCCAACGGCAAGACCGCTGTTCTGCAGGCACGTGGACTGATCAAGCGCTACGGCCACGTCACCGCACTCGATGGCTGCGACTTTGAAGTGATGCCGGGCGAAATCATGGCCGTGATCGGCGACAACGGCGCGGGCAAGTCGTCGCTGATCAAGGCGCTGTCCGGCGCGCTGGTCCCCGACGAAGGCGAACTGCTGCTCGACGGCAAGCCCGTCAAGTTCCGCAGCCCGATCGACGCGCGCCAGCAAGGCATCGAGACCGTCTATCAGGATCTCGCCGTCGCGCCCGCGATGAGCATCGCGGAGAACCTGTTCCTCGCGCGCGAACTCGTCAAGCCCGGCTGGCGGGGCAAGATCTTCAAGATGATCGACAAGCGCCGCATGCTGGAAGAAGCGACCAACGCAATGAAGGACTTGCAGATCGGCATCCGTTCGATGCGCCAGGCCGTCGAAACCCTGTCGGGCGGTCAGCGTCAGGGCGTCGCGGTGGCGCGCAGCGCGGCGTTCGCGCGGCACGTCGTGATTCTCGACGAACCGACGGCGGCCCTCGGCGTGAAGGAAGGCAACATGGTGCTCGAACTGATCCGGCGCGTGCGCGACCGCGGCCTGCCCGTCATTCTGATCAGCCACAACATGCCGCACGTGTTCGAGATCGCTGACCGCATTCACATTCAGCGGCTCGGCCGGCGGGCGGCGCTCGTGAACAAGAGCGACATCCACATGTCGGACGCCGTTGCGATCATGACGGGCGCGAAACAGGCCGATGTACGCGCAATCGCGTGATGCATGAGCACCACTAGCCAGAAGACGTCGATGGATACGGGCACTCGCTCACCGCTCAAACGCACAGTCGGCTCGAACCAGGTCGGCATGCGGCAGTTCAACGAACGCATCGTGCTGCAGGCGATCCGTTTGCATGGACCTCTGCCGAAGGCCGACGTGGGACGGCTCACGCGCCTGTCGATGCAGACCGTGTCGATGATCGTCGAGCGGCTGATCGACGACGGCCTGCTCGAAAAACAGGCGCGCGTGCGCGGACGCATCGGCCAGCCGTCCGTGCCCATCGCGTTGCGTGCGGAAGGCGCTTATACGATCGGCGTGAAGGTCGGGCGGCGCAGTCTCGATGTGCTCGCGATGGATTTTCTGGGCCGCGTGTGTTGCCGCGAAGTGCAGGAATACGCGTATCCCGACCCGCGCACGCTGTTCGCGTCGCTCGACAGCAAGCTCGCGCGTATCAACGATGCGCTCGGCGCGCGGCGTGAGAAAGTGGTCGGCATGGGCGTCGCCGCGCCGCTCTGGCTCGGGGGTTGGCGGGATTTTCTCGGCGCGCCGCCTGAAGCGCTCGACGCATGGAACGACATCGACATTCGCACGCGCATTGCTTCGATGACGGGCTTGCCCGTCGAGTTCGCGAAGGACACAACGGCTGCTTGTGCCGCCGAGCTCGTGATGGGTCAGGGGCGCGGCATCCATAACTTTCTGTATCTGTTCGTCGGCACGTTTATCGGCGGCGGGCTGGTGATCGATGGGCGCCTGCACGGCGGCCCGCACGATAACGCCGGCGCTGTCGGCTCGATTCCGATCATGAGCGGCAACGCGCGGCGGCCGGCGCGGCAGTTGCTGCATGCGGCGTCCGGCTTCGTGCTCGAGAAACTGTTGGTCGATGCGGGCGCGCCGGCTGCCGCGGCGCATGATCATCGCGCGTTATCGGCTGACCTATGGCGGCTTACCGAGCAGTGGCTCGATACCGCCTGTCCTGCCATTGCTGGCGCGCTGACCAATGCCGCCGCTTTGCTCGATCTCGAGGCCGTCGTTATCGACGGTGAAGTTGATCGTCAGTTGGTTCGCGAGATTATTCGCCGCACCGAGCGGGTGCTTGATTCGTTCGAGTGGGAAGGGATTGTGAGGCCGCAATTGCTCGAAGGCACTATTGGCGCCGATGCGCGGGCGATGGGAGGCGCGATTTTGCCTTTATATGCGCACTTCGCGCCTGTGCATGAGCTTTTTCTCAAACCCGCGGAGGGTGTGATGGCGTGAGTTTTTTTCTGCCACAGCTAGTCGCTGTCTGGTGTTCTTTTTGGGTTTTCGCTGGCGTGGACAAACCGTGGATGCCAGCGAAAAAACTATCGGGACGCAGTGGTACTGCCACCCGCATCGGTAGACGGATCCAGTAAGGGCTGCAATTCAGCAGCCATCGACTTCAGCAATTGCACTGCAAGGGCGCTGGTGAAGTCATACCGCTTGGCATAAGGCTCATGCACGACGGCAGTCAAGGTGCCAAAAAACCGATCGCCGATAGCAAAGACAAAAGTCGCCGTACGATTAACCTTGCGCGACTCGATCAGACGCCGCCCCTTCGCATAGATATTGAGCCGCTGATCGCCAGTCCCCGTCTTGCCATAGACCTCAAGCGTCGTCCCATTCGGAAACGTCATCCCACCAGCAAGGCGCTTAGCCGTTCCCCCAGCGACGACATCGCGCATCATGGCTTGCGCGACCCGCGCAATCTCAGGCGAAATCGCCTCGTTCGGCTGCGGCGTCGCGCGCACGAAGCGCGTCTCGTACGGCGTGCCCTTCGCAAACTCAAGCTCACTCAAGCTCTGCGTCGGCGCCTGATTCCCCTTGTTCGCAATCACGCCGATCAACTGGGCCAGCGCTGCGGGCCGGTCCCCCGATGCACCGATCGCCGCCGCATACGAAGGCGTCAGATGCGCAAACGGATAGCCAAGCGCCTGCCACGATTTGCCGATCGCATCGTACGCATGCTGCTCGACCATGCGGCGAATGCGACGATCCTGCGTCGCGTGATAGCGCGTCTTGAAGAGCCACTTGTATGCATCGGCGCGCACCTCGCGGCTAGCCTCCATCACGTCGTTCGCACTTGCCTCGGGACGCTCGCGTAGATAATTGACGAGCCACAGTTCCAGCGGATGCACGCTAGAAATGTATGCGCGGTCGTTCAGGTTGAATTTATCGATCGCATACTTCGCATAGAGCTCCGCGAGCGCGTCGTCAGGCGGATTCGCTTTCGGCGTGTTCTTCAGTGCGGCGCGCATCTGGCTGTTGAACCACGCCTGCGGTGCATCGGGCCGCACGCTGCGCAGGACGGTCGCAACTTTCGGAGGCGACTTGCGTACGCCGCGCAGAAGAACGGCAAGCATCTCGTCCTGAGTCTTGCCGTGATACTTCGTGTAGAAGCGATTCATGTACACGCGGCTTTCCTGATCGGCGAAGCGCGTCAGGTACATCTTGCGCGTATCAGGATCGCTGAGCCATTGCGATGACGGGCCAGACGTCTTGATCGTTTCATAGTGGACGATGTCGCGCATGATCCGCACGAACACCAGATTCACCGAATGCTGGAAAGCCTGATGCACCGTGAGGATGCGCGAGTTCTCGTCGGCTTCGAAGTTCGTGAAGGTCTGTGCGCCGCCTCCCGTGAAAAAGGTTTCGCCCGCATTTGCCGAATACTTGCGCTCCACCGACGCATCGAGCATCGCCGGAAGCGAGCGGTCGTTGGTGTGCATGAAATAGTCGACCGCCCAGCGCGTCAAGGCGTCTTCGCGCTCGGGCTTCACGGCGCGCAGTTCATCGACGCTCATCTGGCCATAGCGCGCATGCAGTTCCGACATGATCTGCAGATACGTGATGATCGTGCGCAACTTCGCCGTCGAACCGAGATTCAAGCGCGCGCCGGAATTGATATCGAACGGGCGGTTGACGCTATCCGTCTGCACGCGCAACAGGTTCACGCCGTCGCGCTTTTCGAACAGCGTGAAGCTGAACGCGATCTTCGACGGGTCGTCCTTCGGCTGCAGCATGTTGAAGCCATAAAGCCCCGCTGCTTGCGCGCCGTCCTTGGTCGTGGCGGCGGCGAGACGATCACTGATGGCCTGCTGAACCTGGTTGTTCATCGTCGACGTCACGCGAACGTCGAGCCGGTCGAGGTCGTACAGATTCGACACGCCGAGCGACGACAGCAGATGCGTGCGCAACGACGTCACCGCTTTGCGCTCGATGAACGAGCCTTCGGGCGTCGCGACCTTCGCGCGTGTCAGCACGAGTTGTTGCGCGAGCGCGGCGTCGCGCAGTTGCGGCGTGATCACGCCATTCGTCGCGAAGATCCGCAGATAGCTTTCCGTCAGAGCATTGAGTTCATCGTTCTTGCGCAGCAGAAAATGCGACGGTCCGCGCTGCGCGATCATCAGCGACAGCACCTGACGGAATGCAAGCCCCTGCTCAGGAAGATTCTCGGGCGTCGGCGGCGCTTTCAGCACGCGGTTCACTTCTGCGAAGTCGCGGCCGTACCAGGCGGCAAGTCCATCGCCGATGCCGTTCACTTCGCCGATGCCTGGCTGGGCGGCGAGCGGCACCGAATTCAGGTAGCGCACCACTATCTGCTCGCGTGCGGGCATCGTGCGCGGACCGTCGAGATAGGCGCGCACGGACGCCGACGCGATCTGCCGGAGCTTTTCCTTTGGCGTCGCAGTGCGGCCGCCGGGCGAATGGCGGAATTTCTCGATCTGCGTGGCGAGCGTGCTGCCGCCTGGCTGCGGCTGGGTATGGTTGAAAACCCGCAGCCCCTGATCCATCAGCGCACGGCTGAAGCGCCCCCAGTCGATCGCAGGATTACGGTTCGGCTGGTCGCTATCGAGCAGATGGCGGTCTTCGATGAACAGTAGCGCCGACACGACGAGGGGCGGCACCGCCTCGAAATCGTCATACACGCGCGCGGGATATTGCGCGCCGAACAGGCGCGTGCCCGTCGCGTCATAGAGCGTCAGGCCAGCCTGATCCTTTTCATCGTAAGGAATGAAAAGGCCGTCGTCGGCGAGTGACGCCATGCGTTCCGAATCGCGCGCCTGCGAGGCCACGGCAAAGCCGCGCTCTTTCAGACGGCGCTCGAAAGCGGGTAGCAGCGCGTAGCCGAGGCGGATGTCGTAAGGTCCGTCGGTAGGAAAACGGATGTTGTCGCTGGGCCCTTCCGATACGGTGAAGCCGACGTCGCGCGTGAGTTCGGACAGGTAGCGCGCCTGCAATCGCGACGTGTCCATCTCGATCTGGAGAAAGCGCACGCCGAAGGCAACAGCGACGAGAAACGCGGCGAAAAAGAGCCACTTGAACCACTTCCAGACAGAAGTGGTGCCGATTGCGCGTAACGGAAACCGTAGTGGCCGATTCATGGCGGCGTCTCCTTGCAGATGCCTAACCACATTCACGTCGACTGCTGTCAGTCTAACGCGGAACGCGCGTTTGCGAGGGCCGCAAACGCCGGGACTTGAACGGGTGAGTACGCCACGCAACACAGTTGACACGGACATGCGACGAGCGCGGGCATTTTTTGCCGGCGTGCATTGCGCCATCGGGCGCGGCGGGGTAAAGGAGACCGTGTTCGATGCCGATGCAACGTCGCCACGTGCGAAATTACCCTGAAATACCGGATACGGCATCCACGCGAAATTGCGTAACATAGCCGCGCCCCCGAACCACTACGCGCCTTTGTGCAAATCCGCATGCATAGCTACTACGAAGCGACCGTCGAGCGTCCCGTGCGCCCTGCGCTGCACGGACAACTGAGCGCGAATGTCTGCGTCGTCGGCGGCGGGCTGGCGGGCCTGTCGACGGCGCTGGGATTGGCCGAGCGCGGCGTACGCGAGGTCGTCGTGGTCGAAGCGAAGCAGGTCGGCTACGGCGCGTCGGGCCGCAATGGCGGCTTCGTGTTCGGCGGCTACAGCCTCGATTGCGCGGACCTGTTGCGAATTCTCGGGCCTGCGCGGGCGCGCGAACTCTACGCGTTGACCATCGACGCCGTCGATCTGATGCGTGCGCGGATCCAGCGTTACGCTATCTCCTGCGACGCGACCGATGCGGGCGTGATCCTCGCGAACTGGTTCGACGATCCGTCGCGGCTCGACAGCCAGCGCCGCCTGATGAAGGAAGCGTTCGACGTCGAATGGGAACCGCTCGGCGCCGCCGAGCTGAGCGCGCGCCTGAAGACGACG
Source organism: Paraburkholderia phymatum STM815 (assembly GCF_000020045.1). GTDB lineage: Bacteria > Pseudomonadota > Gammaproteobacteria > Burkholderiales > Burkholderiaceae > Paraburkholderia > Paraburkholderia phymatum. The sequence goes on from NC_010623.1 coordinate 543,927, forward strand.
CGTTATCACGGTGGACTGTTCGAGCGCAACGCCTTTCACTTTCATCCATTGAAGTATGTGCTGGGTGTCGCGCGCGCCGCCGAAGCAGCCGGCGTGCGGATCGTCGAGCAGTCGCCCGTCACGTCGCTACGCCGGCACGGCGCGGGGTTTGCCGTCGAGACGGCGCACGGCACCATCGACGCCCGGCACGTCGTGATGGCGGGCGGCGGCTATGCGCGCAATGTGTACCGGCGCGTCGAGCGCGCGGTGCTGCCTGTCGCCACCTACGTGATGGCGACAGAGCCGCTCGGCGCGGGGCTGGCCGATGCGATCGCCTGTCCTTCCGCCGTCTACGACACGCGCTTCGCCTTCGACTACTATCGGCCGCTGCCCGACACACGCATCCTGTGGGGCGGACGCATTTCGATTCGGGAACGCGAGCCCGAAGTCATCGCGCGGCTGTTGCGCCGCGATTTGCTGAAAGTGTATCCGCAGTTGCGCCACGTGCGCATCGAGCATGCGTGGGGCGGTCTGATGAGTTACGCGCGGCACAAGATGCCGCAGATCGGCCGCAGCGGTGACGGCGTCTGGTACGCGGTCGGCTTCGGCGGACATGGAATGGCGCCGACCACGGTGTCGGGCGAACTGCTGGCGGCCGCCATCGCGGGCGAACGCCCGGTGCCCGAAGCGTTCGCCTCGTTCGGTCTCACGCACACATTCGGCGCGCTGGGGCTCGCCGCCGCGCAACTGAGCTACACGGCGATGCAGACGCGCGATGCACTCGCCGACCGGCCACGGCGCCCGCGCTGAACAGCCCGCATAGCGTGCCCGCAAGGGCCGCGCAGCGCGGCTCGACGTGCCGCCAGGCCGCGCTGGCCGGCGAATTCGGCATGCTAGAATGAAACGTCATCGCCGCCGGAATACACAATGAAAAAGGCAAGCCGAGCAACCGTGCCCGAGCATATCGAGACCCTGCCCGAGACCTCCCATCCGCGGCGCAAATACGATCCCGAAGAGACGAAGCGCAACATCCTCGAGGTAGCTACGCAGGAGTTTTCGTCGATGGGACTGACGGGCGCGCGTGTCGACGCAATCGCCGAGCGCACCAACACGACGAAGCGCATGCTGTACTACTATTTCGGCAGCAAGGAAGGCTTGTACGAGGCGGTGCTCGAGAAGGTGTATGGCGACATTCGCGCGCTCGAACAGGATCTGAAGATCAGCGACATGAGCCCGATGGATGGGCTACGCAGTCTGGTGGAGTTCACGTTCGACTATCACGATAAACATCGCGACTTCGTGCGTCTCGTGACGATCGAGAACATTCACGGCGCGAAGTACATCGAGCAGGTGAAGACCTTCAAGAATCGCAATGCGACGGTGATTCACACCATCGAAGATCTGTTGACGCGAGGAGTCGCGTCAGGGGATTTTCGCGAGGATATCGATGCCATTGATCTCCATCTGCTCATTAGCTCGTTGTGCTTTCATCGGATTGCGAATCGGCATACGTTCGGTACCGCTTTTGGGCGTGATCCGTCTCACGCGAGGCTAAGAGCGCGGCATCGCGCTATGATCGTTGATGCTATTTTGAGGTTTGTTAAGAAGTAGTTTTTTGTCTGCGACGCTAGTCGCCGTTTGGTCATTTGTCGTCTGCGACACTAGTCGTTCTCTTTTTTGGGTTTTCGCTGGCATCCGCGTTTTGCTTCTGGTTCGCTGGTGTTGCCCCTGTGCGGGGCGGCACTCACTTTCTTTGCGGCGGCAAAGAAAGTAAGCAAAGAAAGCACCGTGAATGCCAGCAAAACTGAACCAGCAAAAAGACAAAGAATGGCGACTGCGTCGCAGACAAAAAAACACCTGCGCTATTGCGCCAACACCCGTAACCTTGGCGCCGACGCCGATCCCATCAACGCCTCCAGCGACATCGGCCGCGCCAGGTGATACCCCTGCCCGTGCGCAGCACCGATCGTCCGCAATAAATCCAACGTCGCCTGATCCTCGATCCCTTCCGCAACAACCGTCAACTCCAGCGACTCCGCCATCCGCACGATGGCCCGCACGATCGCCCGGCTCCGCGCACTCTGCGTCAGCTCCAACACGAATGACTTGTCAATCTTTAAGCCACTGAACCGATACTGATGCACATAGCTCAACGACGAAAAACCCGTGCCGAAATCGTCGAGCACGACACTCATCCCGTTATCGGCAAGACTTTGCATCGTATTGCGCGCAAGATCCGGCTCGGCAACGAGCGCACCCTCCGTCAGTTCGAGTGAAACGCGCGAAGGATGCACGCCATAGCGCTTCAACAGTTCGAGCAACTCTTCCGCGAACTCTGGACGCGTCATGCTGTAACTCGACAGATTCACCTGCACGGGCGGCCAGTCGATATGCTCCCGCTGCGCAAGAATCTCGGCCACGCGCGTCAGCATGTACATGTCGAGCCGACCAATCAGCTTTAATCCCTCCACGGCAGGCAGAAAACGCCCCGGCGCCCACACCTCGCCGTTCGGCTGCTGCCAGCGAATCAGCGCTTCCAGCGCAACCAGCTCGCCACTGGCGATATCGACAATAGGCTGAAAATACGGCACCAGCTCGCCGTCGCGCTTCAGCGCGTTGCGCAGCGCGCCCTCCGTTTCGATCTGGTCCGACAGCTCGCGACGCATCTGCTGATTGAACACCGCGAAACTGTCGCGCCCGCGATTCTTCACGCGATACATCGCAGCATCGGCATCGCGCAGCAAATCGGCCGGCTCCCGGTGATGCGCACTATCCGCGCTCACCACACCAACGCTACATGAGGTGAACACCGTCTGCTCGCCGATATTGAACGGCGTGTCGAACGCCGCAAGAATGCGCTCCGCCAGCGTTAGCACCGTCTGCAAGCTCGCACCCGGCACGACGACGGCGAACTCGTCGCCGCCGAGCCGCGCAAGCAGATCGTCTCGCCGCAAACAGTCGCGCAAGCGCCCCGCCACTTCCACGAGCAACGCATCGCCGAACAAATGGCCGAGACTGTCGTTGACGACCTTGAAGCGATCCAGGTCGATGAACAGCACCGAAAGAGGCTCGCCGCGGCTGCTGTAGCCAAGCCACGCCGCCGCCAGCCGTTCGTACAGATGCGAACGGTTCGGCAAGCCCGTCAACGCATCGTGATAGTTCTCGTGCAAGAGCCGCGCATTGGCGGCGTCCAGTTCCTGCGTGCGCGCCAGCACTCGCGCTTCAAGTTCGAGATTCGCCGCCTGCTGCGCTTCCGCGACACGCCGCCGCGACAACGCGGTATCGATATGGCGCGACACGAATGTCAGCAGTTCCTGATCGCGCCTGTCGTAATTCACGCTCGACGAATAACTCTGCACGACCAGCACGCCGCGCACCACGATGCCGTCGAAGAGCGGCACGCCGAGCCACGAGCGCAAACGGATGTTCTCGCTGTCCAGCTTGATCTCGCCCGCTTCGACAAGGCGCACGGCATCGCTCGTGTCAAACAGACACGGCACGCGCTGACGGATCACGTACTCCGTAAGTCCGCGCTCGCGGCGCCGCGACGTCGGCACTTCCTGCTGCGTTTCGTCGATGTAATACGGAAACGACACCTCCGCCGTCGCGGGATCGAACAGCGCAACGTAGAAGTTCTTCGCGTACAGCAGCCCGCCGACGATCTCGTGCAGACTGCGAAAGAACTTGCCGATCTCGACGGACTGACTCGACAGCTCCGCGATTTCGAACAGCGCCGCCTGTAAATGCTGCGCGCGCTCGCGCTCGGCTATCTCCGCGCGCAGCGTGTCGTTCAGACGCGAAAGCTCAGCCGTTCGGCGCGCGACCTCGGCTTCGAGCCCGACGCGATGCAGAATGCGGTCGAGCGCCATCGCCACGTGCCGCGCAACAACCAGAAAGAGCGCACGGTCCTCGGCGCTATAGATGCGCGTCGCGTCGTACACCTGCATCGTCACCATGCCGAACACTTCGTCCGACGCATTCTTCAGCGGCGCGCCCATCCAGAACTTCGGCCGATGCCCGACACAATGAAAGCGCCCCCTCGCACTTGCCTCGATGATGCCCTTCTCGTCGATCAGCAGCGGCTGCCCCGTCGTCAGCACGTAACCCGTCAGCGAGAGCCGCTCCCGGTCGACCATGTCCATGTGGTTCGTATCGACGGCTTCGGTATCGATCAGGTCAATGTAGTACGGATAGGTGACGGCGCCCGTTTCACGGTCGTAAAGTGCGAGATAGAAATTCTCAGCGTCGATCAGCGTACCGAGACGCTCGTGAATCGCCTGCAGAAATTCGCCGCGCTCGCTGATCGAGCTGGCGAGATACGCGATGTCGTACAGCACGCGCTGCACGTTTTGCGCGCGCATCAGTGCATCGGCCTGCATTTGTTCGCCGATCACGCGCGCGAACGCGGCAAATGCGGAGTCGCCCGCGCACGACGCGGGCGCAAGCAGCCAGCCGAGCGCGAGATCCCTGCGGCCAGTCGGCCACGCGAACCAGCCGTACTCGACGCAGGCGTCGTGCAGCATCGCGGGCACGATGGAGCGCGGCCAGTCGAACCGCGCCGCGCCTTCGCGTACGAGTTCCAGATGCTGGCCCGCCCGGTACCACGCCCAAGGCGCGCCGGCTGCCTCGGCCGCGTGCGCCGCCTGGTCGATCAACTGCGCTTGCGTACCGTCTGCCGACAGATCGGCATTCCACATAAATCAGCCCCCGAGCCGTCTCATGGTTGTTTTCGTCCTCGACCTGTTATATCGACGTAAGCGACGGCAAACTTGATGTATCTGGCGCGCAAAAAAATACTTCGGCAAGGCCGAAAACGTTTGCCTGAAGGGTTTTTCCAACCCGGTTTTGCCCCGATTGCTGCGGAACGGCACTTGCTGTTCAGCTCACGTCTGCGCCGCCCACGCGATGGCCTGCTTCGCTTTGCTTGCGCGGCGCATCAGTTAGAGGAGCCAACATGCAAGCTCATACGAGGGGTGCCGTGCGTGCCGACGTTTTCCGGCTCGGCCCACGCGACTGGGTGCCGAACAACGCGCGTCTTCCCGTGATCCTGTATCGCGACGTGCTGGATGCGCACGGCACTGGCAACGGCGGCAAACTTGCCGAGACATTTGAAGCGATGTTCACTCGCAACGGCTGGCCGCCGAAGTGGCGTAATGGAATCTTCGACTATCACCACTTCCACTCGTCGGCGCATGAGGTGCTCGGCATCGCCGCGGGCGCGGCGGATGTGATCGTCGGCGGGCCAGGCGGCCGCGTCGTGCATCTGGAAGCGGGCGATGTGCTCCTGTTGCCGGCGGGCACGGGGCACTGCCTCGAATCGTCGAGCGGACCGCTCGAGGTGGTCGGCGCGTATCCGCCGGGCCAGCAGTGGGATATCCGGCGCGACGCGCTGACGGAAGCAGAACGCGCCGCGATGGAAGCCTTGCCGTTTCCGCAGAGCGACCCGGTGCGCGGCGCGCAGGGTCCTTTGCTGGAGAACTGGCTGAAAACCGCGTGATTTTCAGCAGTGCGCTATCGGTGGGTGTGTGGCGGGCGCTGCTTCTTCATGGTGCAGCGTCACTGCTGCAGACCCCAGCGGCGCACCGTCATACGTTCCAGCGTGTCGAACACCAGATGCTCGACGAGCAGGCCAATCGCGATCACCGCGGCGAGCCCCCCAAATACGCGGTCGGTGTAAAGCTCGTTGCGGTTCTGGAAGATGTACCAGCCCAGTCCGCCGTTTCCGCTACTCGCACCGAACACCAGTTCGGCTGCGATCAGCGTGCGCCATGCGAATGCCCAGCCCACGCGCAGGCCCGCAAGAATCGACGGCAGCGCGGCAGGCACAAGGATCAGCACCACATGGTGCAACCCCGTCAGGCCATAGTTGCGCCCCGCCATCCGCAATGTCGCGGGCACCGCACGAAAGCCCGCGTACATGTTGAGCGCAAGCGGCCACAATACGGCATGCACGAGCACGAACAGCAGGCTGCCCGTGCCGAGACCGAACCACAGCAGCGCGAGCGGCAGCAGCGCAATCGACGGCAACGGATTGAACATCGCCGTCAGCATCGACAGCAAGTCGCGGCCGATGCGTGTCGATACGGCGAGCGAGGTCAGCAGGAAAGCGAGCGCGACGCCAAGCAGATACCCGCGCAACAGCACGGACATCGATGCGGCCGTCTTCTGCAGCAGTTCGCCCGATGCGATGCCCTGCACGAACGCAGCGAAGGTGGCACCGAACGTAGGCAACAGCAGATCGTTGTCGATTGCGCGCGCGGCGAGTTCCCAGCCTGCGATCAGCACGATCGCGATGATCGTCTTGCTGAGCCACGACTGGTTCGCGAGACGCCGCGCGATGGGCAACGGTGCTTCGACGGCAAGATCGCCGACGGGTTCGAGCGGCCGCTCGTATTCGGCGCGCACGGGCGGCAGCAACGTGGAAGGCGTGCTCATCGGCTGGACTCCATTTCTTCGAACAGCAGGCGGTGAATCTGCGCGATGCGATGCTGGAAGTCGCTACGGCCAAAGCTGTCCTGTGTGTATTGATGGCTGTTGAGTTCGGCGCGCACGCGGCCCGGATGCGGCGACAGCAGCAGAATGCGATTGCCGACGATCAGCGCTTCCTCGATCGAATGTGTGACGAACAGCAGCGTGAAGCGCACTTCTTCCCACAGACGCAGCAACTCTTCCTGCATCTTGCGGCGCGTGAGCGCATCGAGCGCGGCGAACGGTTCGTCCATCAGCAGCACGCGCGGCTGCATCGCGAGCGCGCGCGCAATCGCGACGCGCTGCTTCATGCCACCCGATAGCGTGTGCGGATACGCAGCGGCAAACGATGCAAGACCGACCTTGTCGAGATAGTGTTGCGCACGTTCCTTCGCCTCCGCGCGGCTCAGCTTCTTCGCGACGCGCAAAGGAAACGCGATGTTCTCGAGCACCGTCTTCCACGGCGGCAACTGGTCGAATTCCTGAAACAGGACGATGCGGTCCGCACCCGGCTCGCGTACCGTTTCGCCGTCGAGTGTGATCGTGCCCGAGACGGGCTTGATGAATCCGCCGACGGCTTTCAGCAACGTCGACTTGCCGCAGCCCGAAGGTCCCAGCAGAACGAAACGGTCGCCGCCATACACGTCGAAACTCACGTCCTGCGTCGCGCGCACGACACGCTCGCGCGTGCGGTATTCAAGGCTCACGCGATCGACGGCAAGCAGGCGGCTCGAATGCGCGGCCTCTTGCGCTGTATCCGTCGCGGCATGGTCGCCGAAGAGCACGGAAGGATTCGCGGCCATCAGCGGCCTCCTGCCATGTGAATTGCGTGCGAAATGACTTTCACGATGACACACCCGATAAGCAAAACCACACCATAAATTGAGCGTCCGCCATGACCAACCAATGAATGTGCATATTCAATGCTGTTTGCTGCATAAGCGCCGCAAATCGCACTATGACCTCACATGCGTCTTGTGTAACGGCGGCATCTGCAATATGTATTACACGTGCCGAAAAGCAAAAACCCGCTGAAAGAGCGGGCTTTCTGGCGCTTCGTGTCCACGCGGATCAACTGCCCGATGCCGTCGCGGGATCTTCGAAGAAGTAATCCTTCCACGACTTCGGCTCGTTGCGGATCGCGCCGACGCGATACATGAACTGCGCCAGCCCCAACGTGTTTTGCGGCGCGACCTTGAACTGCACTTGCGGATTGCGAATCACCGACAGCAGCAGATCGCGGTCCGTCTTCGCCTGATTCACTCGAATGTAGATATCGGCTGCGGCGTCCGGATTCGCGGTGATGAACTGCGCCGCATCTGAAAGGCCGTTCACGAATGCGCGATACGTCTTCGGGTTCTCGTTGCGGAACTTCTCAGTCGCGTAGAGCACAGTGGCGGAACTCGGTCCGCCGAGCACGTCGTATGAGTTCAGCACGATATGCGCGTTCGGATTCGCAGCCAGCTCCTGTTCCTGAAACGGCGGATTGCCGAAATGCGCGGTGATTTCCGTGCCACCCGCAATGATGGCGGCAGCTGCGTCGGGATGCGGCACCGCCTGCGTGATCTTGTCGAGACGGTTGTATTCCTTGTCGCCCCAGCGCTTCGCCGACGCGAATTGCAACACACGCGACTGCACCGACACCGACACTGCCGGAAGCGCAATGCGATCCTTGTCGGTGAAGTCCGCGATGGTCTTCACATTCGGATTGTTCGACACGAGGTAGTACGGGAGATTGCCGAGCGACGCGACGCCTTTCACGTTCTGCCTGCCATGCGTGCGGTCCCAGATCGTCAGCAGCGGACCGACACCCGCGCCCGCTACATCAATCGAGCCCGACAGCAGCGCATCGTTCACGGCAGAGCCTCCCGACAGCTTGACCCAATCGACCTTGATATCGAGCCCTTCCTTGCGCCCTTCTTTCTCGATGAACTGCTGATCGCGCGCGACGTTCAGCAGCAAATACACAATGCCGAACTGTTCGGCGACGCGAATATGCCCTTCTGCGTGCGCATCGAGCGACGCGCCGAGTCCTGCTGCACCGAGCGACAACGCGAGCAGCGATGAAACAAAACGGCGAGCGAGCGACGGCCGCACCGCGGCCGGGCGAATTGAAAACAGCATGGGAACTCCGCGAGTCGTGGAACGGAAATGAAGAATGCGTGCAGCCTAGAACGGCGCGTCGCCTTCGATCGTCGTGCGGTACAGCTTGCGGCGCAGATGATCGGGCGTGCCCGCGGCGAGGTGCATCAACGAGCGGTTGTCCCAGAACACGAGATCGTGCTCAGCCCACTGATGACGATAGATGTGCTCGTCGCGCACGCTGTGCACAAACAGCGCGCCAAGCAGATCGCGGCTTTCGTCCTCGGGAAGACCGACAATATGCGTAGTGAAATGCTCGCTGACGAAAAGCGCCTTGCGGCCCGTTTCCGGATGCGTGCGCACGACGGGATGCACGACGGGTTTCACTTCGGCGACCTGCTCAGCCGAGAGATTCGGCCGCCACGGGCTGCGCTTTTGCAGCTCCGCATATTTCGCGAGGTACGTATGCTCCGCCGTGCGTCCTTCGACGGCCTTGCGCAGATGCTCGGGCAATGTGTCCCACGCCAGGTGCATGTTCGCGAACAGCGTGTCACCGCCTTCCGACGGCAACTCTTGCGCGTGAAGCAGCGAGCCGAGACTCGGTTTCTCTTTGTACGACAGATCCGAATGCCAGAAGTGACCGGCATCGCCGAGTCCGATCGGCTGACCGTTCTCGCGAATGTTCGATACGATCAGCACTTCGGGATGGCCGGGCAACTGGAACTGACGCAGCACGTGGATTTGCAGCGGCCCGAAGCGGCGGCTGAACGCGACATGCTGTTCGGGCGTAATCCGCTGCTCGCGAAACACGAGCACGTGATAGTCGAGATGCGCGCGATGAATACGCGCGAAATCGTCGGCGGAAAGCGGCTCATTCAGATCGAGGCCGAGCACTTCGGCACCGACGGGTGCATCAAACGCAACGATGTCGAATGTCTGAAGCGCGCCGGACGATTGCACGCGCGGCGCCGCGTGGCGATGGGGTGAAACGGTGGTGGTCACGCTGAGTGTTCTTGATTGGTTGCGACGGTGGAATCAATCTACGACCAGCGTTTCGGGCCGTCAACGAAGCAAATCCCATACTCATATCTGCCTTAGCGATAAACGTCCCGCTAGCCTGGACGTCGCGCTCCGAGCGCAACATTGCATGCCGCGCATGCAGACGCGCCGTGCGCACGCTATTTGCTTATACGGGTGGCCGCGCTGTCGCCCCGGCGCGGATATCGCTCGCTAGCGCACAGACGTTCGCTGACGCGAGTGACAAGTTCGGGCTAACATCGGATACCGGCGTTTGCCGGCCAGCGGTCTCACGGTCATACGCGCCAGTGTCATGACAAAGGTCTTCATCCACTCGATTACCGTGCTGGCCGCCGTTGGCGCAGGACTCTGCAGCGAGCCCGCGTTCGCGCTCGAGCTCGACGGACAACTGGTGTGCAAGAGCGATGCGCACACGTTCATTCAGCCGTTGCTCGACGATCAATATATCGATCCCAACCCGATGCGCGTCGAGGCCAACTCGGTCAATGCGTTCCGCCCGAAGCGCGGCCGCGATCTCACCGCATTCGGCTTTCACGTGTATGCCGTGCTCGGCTACCAGCGCGACGACGCGATCTTCCGGCAAGGCAGCGGGGCAGTCGAAGCCAATTCGATCTATGGCGTGGTGGTATCCGGTCCTTCCGAGTCGGTGCGCGTACGCGTGCAGCAGGCGGGTAGCGAAGCGACCGTCAAGCAGGTTCTGCCGTTCGTTCTGACGGCGATCGTGTGCAGCGCAGGGTAAGGGCCTTTTGCACTCGCGTTTTTCATGCAAAGAGACGGCGACTGTTGTTATTCGCCCAAACGGTGCACGCTGCCATCAAATAGAAATTCCCCTCCACGTAATCTCTCCCGCGCAGTTCATGCGTTGCGGGTTAATCGCGCGCCGCGTCACGGCGAACTTTCCGGCGATTGTTTCGATTTGATGACGCATTCATGCCGCGGCACGCAAGAGTCTGCTGCAGCAACACTGCGTTAAATCGGACCCCGCGTTTTCCTATACTCGCCAGGCTGTTTTTTCACTCACTGTCTGGATTCGCTGGAGCTTAACCATGAAAAGAATTCCCGCCGCGGTCGCGGTGCTCGGCGCGCTCGTCGCATCGACCGCACACGCTCAAAGCTCGGTCACGTTGTACGGCATCATCGACGCAGGCCTCATGTACACCAATAACGTGCAGAAGAGCGGCACGCGCGGTCCGCTGTGGCAAGCGACGAGCGGCACCATCAACGGCAGCCGCTTCGGCTTGCGCGGCGCCGAAGATCTGGGCGGCGGCTACAAGGCCATCTTCGTGCTCGAAAACGGCTTCAACGTGCAGAACGGCAACCTCGGCCAGCACAGCCGTCTGTTCGGCCGTCAGGCTTACGTGGGTCTCGCCAGCAGCAACTACGGCCAGATCACGCTGGGTCGCCAGTACGATTCCCTCGTCGACTTCGTCGCACCGCTGTCGGGCACGGCGGGTACGTTCGGCGACACGGGCTTCGCTCACCCGTTCGACAACGACAACCTCAACCACTCGGTGCGCATGAGCAATGCCGTCAAGTACACGAGCACTAACTACGCGGGCTTCAAGTTCGGCGCGTTGTACGCGTTCTCGAACAGCACGGACTTCGCGATGAACCGCGCATACAGCGCGGGTGCGAGCTACCAGTGGGGTCCGTTGAACGTCGCGGCCGGCTATTTGCAGATCAACGGTTCGAACAGCGCGACGAACACGGGCGGCGCAATCGATACGGCTGAATCGTCGGCGAACGGTGTCGGCGGCTTCCAGGTCGGTGCAGGCGTGCAGCGCGTGATCGGCGCGGGCATCAACTACGCGTTCGGTCCCGCCGTGGTCGGCTTCGTCTACACGAACAGCCACTATCAGCAGTCGGCTGCATTCGGCATGACGAACGGCTCGATGCGCTTCGACAACTACGAACTGAACGCAAAGTACGCGTTCACGCCCGCTATTTCATTCGGCATCACCGACACGTACACCGACGGCCATACGAGCGGCTCGCGCACGTTCGGCACCGATCCAAAGTTCAATCAGGTCAATGCACAGGCCGTCTATGCTTTCTCGAAGCGTACGGATGTGTATGCCGAAGCGATGTATCAGCACGCGATCGGACACGGCTATGTCGCGTTCATCAATACTTCGGGCGGTGCGTCGTCGACAGCCAACCAGGTGGTTGCGACGATCGGCATGCGTCACCGCTTCTAAGCGACCCCGCTTCGTACCTCCGGGAACTGCGTTCGAAGCCCGCCGCACTCGTGCGGCGGGCTGTTTTGCGCGCGCAGCTCGCGTATCTTTCTTCCACACGCAAGGCTGCGTTCCTGACTCGACGGTTTTTCCCAATTGCTGCGACCCGTAGACTTTCTCCTGCCGGCTCATGCAGTTCCGCCGGCAATCACTGGAATGTCATTGGGAGAATGTCTTGAAGTCCACCGTTGCCGCCGCCGTCGCCACGTTGACTGCGGCCTTGTTCGCCGCCGCACCTGCACTTGTGCACGCACAGGAACCGAGCATGCGCCTCACGCGCGCGCAGGTACGCCAGGAACTCGCCGATCTCGCTTCCGTCGGCTACAACGCCGGGGGCGGCGAAGATCCCACCTATCCCGCGAAAGCGCAAGAAGCGATGCAGCGGCTCGCCGCCAAACGCGCCGCGCAATCGGCGTATGGCGCGGGCACGGCGGGTTCGTCGCAAGCGGGCGCGGGACATTCTGCCGCGCAGTGATGCAGCGCCACGCGCCCGCCTGCGGGCGCGGCATTTCATCACGCGATGTGCGTACGAACGACCGTACGTCTGTCGAAAATACCTGAAAGTCCAGCCAACCCCCACCTTTCAACGCACAACGGCGTGCAACGTTTTGCTAACCATTTCGCCCGATCACGCTGTGGCTCTCGGACATTAGCTTCAAAACAACGATTAAACCTCGAACTCGATCCGGTTTTGTGCATCGCACCATGATTTTGTCTATAGTGGTGGATGGATATGTCTTTCGCGTTGGCGAAAGCGCTAACTATCGACGGATTGTCCGCCCCAACGCGGACACCCGCGCGCTGCGGGCCCTTCATCAGGGCCTACGGCGCTCAGGCGAGGAGAGATCACGATGTTCGATGCCGAAATCGCCGCAACGCTGCTGAACCGGTGGACGGTCAAGCCGCCCTCCGCGCATGGCGACAGCTATCTGGACCTGCTGCGCGAGGGAAATTTGAACTTCACGCATCAGATGGGAAGTGTGACGCCGGGCGGCGTCGCGTCTGCGAGTCTGTTCGAACTCGAATCGCTCGAATTCGTCGACGGTTCGCGCGCGCTGCGTCTGAAAACACCGGGCTCGATGTCCGGCTGGACGCAATGGGCCGCGTTCGAGCCGCCCGCTCGAAACATGGCAAACGCACCCGCGCAGCGTTCCGAAGAGTCATGCACGCTCGAAGCGCCCGAGCGCTGATTCCTGCTTCGAGCGGCGGCTATGCGCCGATGCGTTCGATGAGCGCCATCGCGGCAGCGGGATTGTGCGCCTTGTGTCCGCTGATCACGAACAGGAAGACATCGCGTGCCTTCTTCGGCGCGGCGCGGCCATAGCTGTCGAGATCGTCGGGCGTGCCGCCCGACGCCCATGTCCGAGCCCGCTCGACCCATCGATCGAGCGCCTTCTTTGCATAGCCTAGCGGCTGCGCTTCTTCCGTGCCCATGATGCGCGCGTAGACGAACGGCGCCGTCGGATCGGCGATCTGCGGATATTTCGAATCGCCCGCGACGACGATCGCCACGTTGTACTTGCGCGCCAAAGCGACGAACGCCTCGTCGCAGAAGCTCTTGTGGCGGACTTCGACGGCATGTCGCAAGGTCCGGCCATCGGCCTGCGCGGGCAGCAATTCGAGGAAGCTGCCGAAGTCGTCAGCATCGAACTGCTTGGTCGGTGGAAATTGCCAGTTGATCGGACCGAGCTTGTCCTTGAGTTCGAGCACGCCGCTGGCGACGAAACGATCGATCGAATCGCGCGCTTCCGAGAGCACTCGCCGGTGCGTCGCGAAGCGCGGCGCTTTCAGCGCGAACATAAAGTCCTCGGGTGTTTCGTCGTGCCACTTCGCGAACGTCGCAGGCTTTTGCGAGCCGTAGAACGTGCCGTTGATCTCGATCGTCGTGAGCTGCTGGCTCGCGTATTCCAGTTCGCGTTTTTGCGCGAGCCCTTCTGGATAGAACACGCCGCGCCAAGGTTCGAACGTCCAGCCGCCAATGCCGACACGAATATGCGTTGCTTTTACCGTCTTTTTTGGGGTAGCCATGAATTCACGCCTTTGCGGGCCGCGCGGAAGCAATAATGCATCAGAATAGCCGATGCGCGCGGCCCTGCGTGGCAGCGAAAGCGTGCGCGCTTCGCTGCGAGGCATGGAAACGCGAACGATCAGAATGCGGAGCGCACGACCCCGCCATCCGCGCGCAACGCCGCACCATTGGTCGCCGATGACAGTTCCGAACACACGTACACGACCATGTTCGCAATTTCCTCGGGCGTCGTGAAGCGCTTCAAAATCGAACTCGGCCGCGCCTCCTGGAAGAACTGCTTTTCGAAGGACTCGAAGCTCGCGCCGCCCGACAGCTTCTCGACGAATTCCTCGACACCGTCCGAACTCGTCGGCCCCGGCAGCACCGAGTTGACCGTCACGGCCGTGCCCGCACAGGTTTCGGCGAGACCGCGCGAGAGCGCGAGCTGCGCGGTCTTGGTCAAGCCGTAGTGAATCATCTCGGTCGGGATCTGGATGCCGCTCTCGCTGCTGATGAACACGACGCGGCCCCAGTTCTTCTGCTTCATCTTCGGCAGATAGGCGCGCGACAGCTGCACGCCCGACATCACGTTCACGTTGAAAAAGCGCAGCCATTCCTCATTGGAGATCTCTTCGAACGGCTTGGGATCGAAGATGCCCATGTTGTTGACGAGAATGTCGACATGCGGAAACTGCTCGACGAGCCGCGCAACCTGTGCGGGATCCGATACGTCGCCCGCGAAGCCCTGCACGATCGCATCGGGCACTTGCGCACGCAGCGTGCCTGAAGCGTGATCGACAGATTGCTGCGAACGTCCATTGATGATCACCTGCACGCCTTCGCGCGCGAGTCCCACCGCGATTGCATGGCCAATGCCTTTGGTCGAGCCCGTCACGAGCGCGAGCTTGCCTTTGATCTTGAGATCCATCTGGGTTCCTTTGAATAGTGCGGCACTGCGTTAGGGCCGGCGCGCGCGTATTGCCCGTTCGCGCGGGTCGCGACACGGCATTCGCGAGTGTAGAACTGGAAAACGATTCGTGCAGACGGGAGGACACAAGGGGTAGCGCATGCACTGTTGCAAGCAGAACTTTCCAAACGGTACTAGCATTCATCGGACATTCGCCGCATGTGTGACGACCATCGATGCAAAACGCCTGGCGTGCCGACGTCACGTCCCATAACGAGTTATCCACCCGATCGTGGATACGAAGAGACGCTCATGAAAGCTTCCACCCGGCTTGCCGCGCTGCTCGCGTTTGCCTGTCCTGCCGCCTTCGCGCAAAACAGCGTGACGCTCTATGGCCGCATCGATGGCGGCATCCAGTATCTGAACCACATCGCCACGCCTTCGGGCGGCAGCACCTCCAGTTGGACCGCGGAAGGCGGCGACTGGGGCACCAGCATGCTGGGTTTCAAGGGATCGGAAGATCTCGGCGGCGGGATGTCTTCGGTATTCGATCTGGAGACGGCATTTCAGGTGATGAACGGCACGACGGGCGGCGGCCGGCTGTTCTCGCGTCGCGCCTATGTCGGACTCGCCGATAAACGCTTCGGCCAGATTCAGGCGGGCCGCAATCTGTTCATCGATAGCGATGGCGTGTGGGAATTCGATCCATTCGTGCAGCAGGCGTTCGCGTCGGCCTCGCTCGTGCGCGGCCGCAACTGGCAGCAGACGAGCAATAACGTCGAGTATCACAGCCCCGTGTTTTACGGTTTCGACGTGCAAGGGCAATACGCATTCGGCAATCAGGCTGACGGATTCAACCACGGCGCACCCGGCGAGTTCGGCCGTTCGGACGGCATCATGCTGACTTATCACTCGGACCTGTTCGACGTGCGCGGCATCTACGACGAACTGCGCGACGTGAACGGCCGCATGACGAACGTCTTCACGAGTTCGCGCGAGTACTTCGTCGGTGCGAATGTGCGCGTGTCGAGTGTGAAGATTCAGGGCGCCTATACGCACCTTTCCGCGCCCGACACACCCGCGGGCCAGGCCGATAGCGCCGACTACTACTGGCTCGGCGCAACATGGGACGCAACGCATCAACTGGCCGTGACGGCGGCCGCGTTCTATGTGCATCTGGGCGAAGGCGCGGGCGACGCCGCGCACGATCCCGGCGGGCACGCGACGATGTTCGTGCTCGGCTCTACCTATCATTTGAGCCAGCGCACCTTCCTGTATGGCACCGTCGCGTATCTGCGCAACAGCAGCCAGTCGAACTTCTCTCTGCTGGCGAACGCGCGCGATGCGTCGGGCAGCGCCAATACGAATCCACTACCGGGCGAATCGCAGACGGGCGCGTATGTCGGCGTGATGCACGTATTCTGATCGCGCCGCGTGAGCCTGAGACGGAAGCCAGAGATCAACACGCGCGACTCAATGCGCGCATGAAGAGCGTCTCGAACTGCTTGGCTTGATCGAGAGCGAAACGCTGGGCATCGAGGATCTGAACGAGCATCCCCGTATGCTTGCCGCGCTGGAAGCGGCCTATGACGCCGGGCTATAGTCCGCCACAGCGTCGGCCGGGGTGAAGAAGCCTGTCTCGCGGAGAATTGAATGGCGCGCGGGCCGTGCTTCGAATCATCGATGACGCAGCGGCCACGCGCTCGTGCAGCCATGCCGTATTTATGCGGCTTTCGCGCTCTGCGCAGCCTGTTCGGTTTTGGCTGCCGGTGCGACATCCCTGTGCTGCGCAACGTCCTCGCGCAGTTTGATCAGCGCGAGCACGGTGTCGATGGTCGGGGTTTCATGCCCGACCAGACGCCCCATTTCCTGCACGACGGTCAGCAGCGGATCGATTTCCATCGGACGTCCCGCTTCGAGATCCTGCAGCATCGAGGTCTTGTGCGCACCGACGGCGCCCGCGCCATCGATACGCCGCTCCACATCGACGCGGAAATGCACACCGAACCGCTCGGCCACCGACTTCGCTTCGAGCATCATCGTCTTCGCGACGGCACGCGTGCCGACGTGACTCGTGATGACGTCGAGCGTCGCGTGCGTCAACGCGCTGATCGGATTGAAGCAGAGATTGCCCCACAATTTCAGCCAGATTTCATCGCGGATGTTGTCGCGAATGGGCGCTTCGAGTCCCGCCGCGACCATCATCTGCGAAAGCGCTTCGACGCGAGGCGTGCGCGTGCCGTCCGGCTCGCCGATCGGAAACTTCTTTCCGTACACATGCTTGATCACACCCGGCTCGACGATTTCCGCAGCGGGGTAGACGACGCAACCGATCGCGCGCTCCGGTCCAAGCTTCTTCCACTGCGTGCCGCCCGGGTCGATGCTTTCCAGCGTCGAGTTCGCGAACTCGCCGCCATGCTTGTAGAAGTACCAGTATGGAATGCCGTTGACGGCCGTCACGATGGCTGTTTCCGGCCCGAGCAGCGGCTGCATCGCATCGACGACGCCCGGCACCGAATGCGCCTTCAACGCGATAATCACGTAGTCCTGCGGCCCTAGCTCGCGCGGATCCGACGAACAGCGCACATTGACGAGACGTTCCGTATCGTCGATCAGCAGACGCACGCCGTTCTTCTGCATCGCGGCCAGATGCGGACCGCGTGCGACGAAACTGA
Source organism: Paraburkholderia phymatum STM815 (assembly GCF_000020045.1). Classification (GTDB taxonomy): domain Bacteria; phylum Pseudomonadota; class Gammaproteobacteria; order Burkholderiales; family Burkholderiaceae; genus Paraburkholderia; species Paraburkholderia phymatum. The sequence goes on from NC_010623.1 coordinate 561,321, forward strand.
CATCCGCGCCCGCAAGCGCCAGTTGCGCGCCGACATAAGCGCCGATGGCGCCCGCTCCATAAACACAGATCTTCATCTATCTGCTCCCATTCTCAAGAAGTGATCAGTGAGATCGAGCCGGGCGTCCCGCGACGCAGCGCGCCATCGTCATTGTCGATGCATGGTCGACTCATTGGCGATGACGCGTCCGGCTCTCATTTGCATGCTCAGTGCGTGTTCTCTAGCGTGCTGGCATCACGCGGCCGGTTCGAGTTGGCGCGCGACCGCAAGCTGATTCGGCAATGCGCCGATACCGTCGATGGATACGATGACCGTGGAGCCGTCCTTGATCGAGCCGACGCCGACGGAGGTGCCGCACGCGATCACGTCGCCGGGCATCAGCGTCATGTCGTGCGAGATCATGCTGACCTGCTCCGCCGGCGTGAAGATCATGTCGGCGAGCGGATAGTTCTGCCGCTCGACATCGTCGAGGCGCGTAATGACATTCGCGTTGCGCCAGTCGAAATCCTGCTCGATCGCGGGTCCGATGCAGCTGAACGTATCGAAGCCCTTCGAGCGGCACCATTGTGCGAAATTCGGATCTTCGTTCAGCAGATCGACGGCCGTGACGTCGTTGATGCAGGTATAGCCAAAGATATAGCCGTCTGCTTCTTCCGGCGCAACATTCGTGCAGCGCTTGCCGATCACGATGCCGAGTTCGCCTTCGTAGGCGATCTTGCCGCTATAGCCTTTGGGGCGGCGAATGGGTTCGCCCGGACCGATCACGGACATCGGTGGCTTGATCAAAAACAGCGGATGCGACGGCGCCGCCTTGCCGAGCCTTTGCGACAACGCGTGAAAGTTGTTCCAGAGCGCGACGACCTTGCTCGGCAGGCAGGGGCTCAGCAATTCCACGTCGTTCAGTTTCCATTGCTTGCCGCTTGCAGTGGCACTGCCGAACATATCGCCTTCGAATTCTTCGATGTTGCCGTCAGCGAGCACGCCAAAACCGATATGACCTTGCGGTTGCCTGAAGCGTATCCACGATGTCATCGAAACTGTCTCCACAATGATTTTTTGTCGACCGACACGGTGAATACGCCCGCGTCACGAGTTTTGAACCTGCCTTGATCTTCAGATCGCGCCCGCCGTCCTCAGCGCTTCGATCTGTGCCGGCGAGTAGCCGAGTTCGGCCATTACTTCATCGGTGTGTTCGCCGAGCAGCGGCGAACGTGTGACTTCCGTCGGGCTGTCCGACAGCTTGATCGGGTTGCCCACCGTCAGGTACTTGCCGCGCACCGGGTGATCGACCTCGACGATCGTGCCGGTTTTGCGCAGCGATTCGTCGTCCATGATTTCCTTCATCGACAGGATCGGGCCGCACGGAATGTCGTGCCTGTTGAGGATTTCCATCGCCTCGAACTTGGTCTTCGTCATCGTCCAGCGTTCGATCTCCGCGAAGATTTCCTTCAGGCGCGGCAGCCGCGCATTGGGCGTCGCGTAGTCCGCATCCGTGGCCCACTCTTCCTTGCCGATCACGTTGCAGATCTTCACCCACACGGGTGCCTGCGTGATGAAGTAGATGTACGCGTTCGGATCGTGCTCCCAGCCCTTGCACTTGAGAATCCAGCCCGGCTGTCCGCCGCCCGATGCATTGCCCGCGCGCGGCACCGCTTCGCCGAACGTGCCGTTCGGATACTGCGGGTACTCCTTCATCACCCCCGTGCGCTGCAGACGCTGCTGGTCGCGCAGCTTCACGCGGCAAAGGTTCAGCACGCCGTCCTGCATCGCGGCGAGCACCTTCTGGCCGCGGCCGGTCATCGTGCGCTGATAGAGCGCCGTGACGATGCCCAGCGCCAGATGCAGGCCCGTGCCGCTGTCGCCGATCTGCGCGCCCGTCACCACGGGCGGACCGTCGTCGAAGCCCGTCGTCGAGGCCGCGCCGCCCACGCATTGCGCGACGTTCTCGTAGACCTTGCAGTCTTCATAGGGACCGGGACCGAAGCCCTTGACCGAGGCGACGATCATCTTCGGATTGAGTTCCTGGATGCGCTCCCAGGTAAAGCCCATGCGGTCCAGCGCGCCCGGCGCGAAGTTCTCCACCATCACGTCGCACTTCTGGATCAGCGCTTCGAGCACGAGCTTGCCTTCGGGGTTCTTCGTGTCGATGGTCACCGAACGCTTGTTGTGGTTGAGCATCGTGAAGTAGAGGCTGTCCGCATCGGGGATATCGCGCAGCTGCTCGCGCGTAATGTCGCCCGCGCCGGCGCGCTCCACCTTGATCACATCGGCGCCGAACCACGCGAGCAACTGCGTGCAGGTCGGGCCCGATTGCACATGCGTGAAATCGAGAATGCGCACACCGTCGAGTGCCTTGCCCATGCTACGTCTCCCATCATCGTTGAATACTTGCCGCTGGCGCTGCTCGGGCTTCGGGCTGCTTTCCCCGCTCCGAAGTCGAGCCTGATATGTGATATATCGTATTTACAGGCCGCTATTTGGGCAAGCTTTTTCCCCGGTTTTTGAGCGGGGATAAACCCCAGGTGTTTTTTGCGTTTGCGTGCGATGTCGCCTCAAGCGATGGACGGTGTCTTTGCTGTCCTTTACATCGCGATGTCGCCGGTCATTGGTCAGGGCGATATCGCTGGAAACCGCGTGGCGCGTACGCTGCGTGGTATGCCGGGGCTGGCAGCTGGTTTTCTCTGCAATGGCAAAAGGCGTTGGTAAAAGGCGCCGCCCGGACCGCCAACTCTCGACTTTTACACACAGCGCCTAACGGTCCCCAGATCGCATTCGGCAGTTTGCAACGAGGCGCCGATTGCAATTGCGCTGACCCGGCGCCCAACCATTTCATGCACCGACGTCAAAGCCCACAATATGGAAAATTTCCCCACCGTGACAAAGGATGTACACAACGCGCTCGCAGAGCGGACCATTGAAGAGCGCGGTTTCCCTGTGTGCCGCGACCTGAACGGCGCGACAACGTAAATACCTTCCGCTCAGTGGGCACGAGCGATACGAGCGCGCAGGCTGGCGAAGTCGCGAGCGAACCAGGTGAGGCGATGGTCGAAGCGAGAGCAACGAGCGTGGAGCATGCGCGTTGCCGCTAAAAGGACGGGGACGTTGGGGGCCCGTGGGTAAACACACGGGCTGGCGGTATGAGCGGCTTTTTTTGCCAGCAAAAAACCAGAAGCGGCGGCTATGTCGCAGACAAAAAAACCGCTACCGCCTACGGCGAAATCATAGCCACAACAGCTCCACGCGCAGCAGCGATAGCAGCTGCCTCAGTGGCAAAAACAGTGTGATCGGCGACCTGTTGAAAAGGCAAAACGGGAATGGGCACCTCGGCCCCGTCATCCAGCTTGCGAACCTCTGCGAAAGCAGCCCAACCACCGTTATGAATGAACTGCATCGCAGACAGTTCGAGCTGATACGGTCCAAAGTTTTCTACACGCATCGATATTCTCCGTGCGATCGCCGCAAAGGCGATGAACAAGATATAAACGACTGCGCGAAGCGCAAAGCGACCCGCCACGTGGCCGCCTTCGGGCAACAAAATAACCGGCACCTCAGGCGCCGACGCGCGCCTCAAGTTCCGCGATGCGCTTGCGCAGACTGCGGTCTTCCTGGAAGCGCGCGGTTTCATCGCGGATCACCGCGACGACGCCCGTCAACTCGCGCTCGGGTGAGTAAAGCAATGCAACGGTAAAAGCAATGGACAGCGCACGGCCGTCCTTGTGAACGGAAGGCACGCGCAACAGTTCGTGGCCATAGCGCGTCTGCCCCGTCGACATGGTCTTTTCGTAACCTTCCCAGTGACGCCCGCGAAGACGTTCGGGAATGATCAGATCCAGCGATTTGCCGAGTGCTTCTTCCTGCGTGAAGCCGAACATCCGCTCGGCTGCGGGATTCCACAGCGTGATTGCGCCGCTCTTGTCCGAAATCACGACGGCATCGCCGATCGCGTTCACCAGTTGTTCATAGTCGATGGCTGCTTGCATATAGGGGCTCGTGTGTAATTTGACTTAGCTGCCGCTCAGTTGAAAACAGCGCCACGCGGGCGCTGTTCAGCGGGACTGCGCTGCCCTCAGCGCAACGCAGCCCATTCGAACACCTCCTGCGATTACACCACTTTCGCTTCCCGCATGTTCGCGATCTGCTCGAAGCTGTAACCGAGTCCCGCGAGCACTTCTTCGGTGTGCTCGCCGAGCAGCGGCGAACCCGTGATTTCCGGCTTCATGTCCGAGAACTTGATCGGGCTGCCAACCGTCAGATACTTGCCACGTGCCTTGTGGTCCACTTCGACGATCGTGCCGCTCTTGCGCAGCGATTCATCGTTGGCGATTTCCTTCATCGACAGAACGGGCGAACACGGAATGTCGAACTTGCGCAGAATATCGACGGCTTCGAACTTCGTCTTGTCAGCGAGCCACTGTTCGATCGTGTTGAAGATATCGAAGATGTGCGGCTGACGTGCCTGTGCCGTCATATAGGCCGGATCGTCAATCCATTCCGGCTTGCCGATGGCGCGGCAGATCGGCTCCCATGCGTGGCCCTGAACCGTGAAGTAGATGTACGCGTTCGGATCTGTTTCCCAGCCCTTGCACTTCAGCACCCAGCCCGGCTGACCGCCGCCGCCTGCATTGCCGCCGCGCGGCACGACATCGGTGAATTCGCCGTGCGGGTACTGCGGATACTCTTCGAGGTAGCCCACGCGATCCAGACGCTGCTGGTCGCGCAGCTTCACGCGGCACAGGTTGATCACGCTGTCCTGCATCGACACGGCCACCTTCTGGCCCTTGCCCGTCTTGTCGCGGCCGATCAGCGCCGTGAGAATGCCGATGGCAAGGTGCATACCCGTGTTGCTGTCGCCAAGCGCCGCTGCGCTGACCGTCGGCGGGCCGTCCCAGAAACCCGTCGTCGACGCTGCGCCGCCAGCGCACTGCGCGACGTTTTCATAGACCTTCAGGTCGTCGTAGTGGTGACCGTCGCTGAAGCCCTTGACGGAGGCGACGATCATCTTCGGATTCAGTTCGTTGATCCGCTCCCACGTGAACCCCATGCGGTCCAGCGCGCCCGGTGCGAAGTTCTCGACCAGCACGTCCGACTCCTTGATCAGACGTTCGAGCACTTCCTTGCCTTCCTGCGTCTTGGTGTCGAGCGTCAGCGAACGCTTGTTGCTGTTGAGCATCGTGAAGTACAGCGCGTCGGCGTCGGGAATGTCGCGCAACTGGTTGCGCGTCACGTCGCCTGCACCGGGGCGTTCGACCTTGATCACATCCGCGCCGAACCAGGCAAGCAACTGGGTGCACGCCGGGCCTGCCTGGACGTGCGTGAAGTCGATGATCTTGACGCCTTCGAGTGGTTTGCTCACTTTTGTATCTCCGTGGTTGGCTGCTGTTACTTTTTCATTGCCGCGCTTTGCGGATTCAGATTGGTCAGGCGTCCGCTTTCCGTGCCTGCCGCTTCGTCGATCACTGCGTTGATGAGCGTCGGCTTTCCGGAAGCGATGGCTTCCTTGACGGCCTTCTCGAGCTCTTCAGGCGTCGTCACGTTGTAGCCGATACCGCCGAATGCCTCGATCATCTTGTCGTAGCGCGCGTCCTTGACGAACACGGTCGGCGCGACATCCTTGCCGCCCGTCGGGTTCACGTCGGTGCCGCGATATACGCCGTTGTTGTTGAAGATGATCGTGCACACGGGCAGCTCGTAACGGCAGATCGTTTCGAGTTCCATGCCGCTGAAGCCGAACGCGCTATCGCCTTCGATCGCGAGCACCTGCTTGCCGCTCGTCACGGCTGCGCCGATCGCGAAGCCCATGCCGATACCCATCACGCCCCACGTACCCGAGTCGAAGCGCTTGCGCGGCTGGTACATGTCGATGATGGCGCGCGCGTAGTCCAGTGTGTTCGCGCCTTCGTTCACCACGTTGATGTCCGGGTTCTCCTTGACGATGTCGCGCAGCACGCGCAGCGCGCTGTGGAAGTTCATCGGCGACGGATTCTTCGCGAGCGTCGCGGCCATCTTCTCCAGGTTCGTGTTCTTCTTCTGGCTAACGGCGTCGAGCCATTCCTTCGGCGGCTGCGGGAAATCGTCGCCGACCTGGTCGAGCAGCGATGCGACGCATGAACCGATGTCGCCGACGATGGGCGCCGCAATCGCGACGTTGCTGTCCATTTCCTGCGCCGAGATATCGATCTGCACGAACTGCTTCGGCTTGCCCCAGGTCTTGCCCTTGCCGTGCGCCAGCAACCAGTTCAGGCGCGCGCCGATCAGCACGACGACGTCCGATTCGGCGAGCACGAACGAACGCGCGGCGGAAGCCGATTGCTCGTGCGTGTCGGGCAGCAGGCCCTTGGCCATCGACATCGGCAGATACGGAATGCCCGTCTTTTCGATGAATGCGCGAATTTCCTTGTCGGCCTGCGAATACGATGCGCCCTTGCCGAGCAGCACCAGCGGACGCTTCGCGCTCTTCAGCAGATCGATCGCGCGCTTGACGGAGTCCGGGGCGGGCAGCTGGCGCGGCGCCGCGTCGATCACACGGACGATCGACTGCTTCGCCTTCGCGGCGTCGATGGTCTGCGCCAGCAGCTTCGCGGGCAGGTCGAGATACACACCGCCCGGACGGCCCGACACGGCAGCGCGGATGGCGCGTGCGAGGCCGATGCCGATGTCCTCAGCGTGCAGCACGCGATACGCAGCCTTCGCATACGGCTTCGCTGCGTTCAGCTGATCCATTTCTTCGTAGTCGCCTTGTTGCAGGTCGACGATTTCGCGTTCGCTTGATCCGCTGATGAGGATCATCGGGAAGCAGTTCGTCGTCGCGTTGGCGAGCGCTGTGAGGCCGTTCAGGAAGCCCGGCGCGGACACCGTGAGACAGATGCCGGGCTTTTGCGTCATGTAGCCGGCGATGGCGGCTGCGTGACCTGCGTGCTGCTCGTGACGGAAACCGATAAAGCGCATTCCTTCGGCCTGCGCGAGGCGCGCAAGGTCGGTAATAGGAATGCCGACCAGACCAAAAATGGTGTCGATATCGTTCGCTTTCAGCGCATCGATGACGAGGTGGAAACCGTCGGTCATTTGTTGTGCGTTCTCTTCAGCGGATTCTTGCGGTCTGATCTCAAGTACATCTGCCATGACGTCTCCTCCTTGGCCGGGTGTTGTGTGCGTCTCGTGATATACAATATTCCAAACACAATATTAGTCAACGAATTTTTGCAGGTGCTACCGGGTGCTGCTGCATTGCAAAAGGTCTCGCGGGCTTTGTGTCTGAGGGGTCTGGGCGCCTGAATCGTGCGTTGCATCAAGCGCCCGTACGGGATAGTCCTGGGGTCGCGCTGCGTCGTTTTTGTCGTGTGACGGCGGCCTCAGTCCAAAAAATCGCAATGCGTTTCGACGTATAACGCGAGGTCGAGCGAGTGCTGACGCACGAGCGTTTCGACTTGCTCCGTGTCGCGTGCTTCGAGCGCCTCGATGATGCGCATGTGGTCTTCGATCGAACGCGACGCGCGGTCGCTCTGCGCGATCGTCATGCGGCGTATCGCGCGCACGTGCATGAAAATGTTCTTGATCGTGTCGAGGATGATCTGCGAACCGGACAGTTCGACGAGCGCCTGGTGAAACGCGATGTTCACCTCGCTGTACTCCTCGATGTGATCGGTTGGCGTCGCGGAATGGAAGTCGTCGAACATGGCGCGCAGCTTGGCGATGTCGTCGCTCGACGCACGCTGGGTCGCGAGCCGGGCGGCCACGCTTTCGAGCGCGGCCCACATGCAGATCATCTCGACGATCTCTTTCTTGGTTTTTCGCAGGATGTAGACGCCGCGGCGCGGCACAGTGCGCAGAAAGCCTTCCTGCTCGAGTAGCGTCATCGCCTCGCGCACGGGCGTGCGGCTTACGCCGAGTGCTTCCGTCAGCTCTTTTTCATCCAGGCGCACTTCTTCACGCGAGTGATAGATGTCGGTGTTCGCGATCGCCTGCTTGAGCCGGGCGTACGCCTGATCGCGCAGCGAGGCCGTCGCGTTGATCGGCGTGAGATTCAGGCTCAACGGGACCGCGCGGACATTTTCTTGCGTGTCGGTGGACATGGTCGACTTGTCTCCTCGATGTCGAAAACGGTAGTGGCCCACTCGCTGGGCGCCGGATGCGGCGTCGTCTTTGAGCCTTTGTGCGTGTCTGCGTAAGTCGCTTTATATATGTGCAATACTGTATATCACATATCTCAATGTAACCAATTCTCCTGCACCCTAGGTATGCAGCGGTTTTTACATACACGTTAGTTAATGGTTTTCAAAGAAAACTTTAACTATCATTAATTGATCGTGCCACCTATGCTGTCTCCACGGCAATCGATGACATGGAGGCGATGATGCGCAACGCACACGATCAACACCGGAACGATTACGACCAGGCGGTCGAGAGGCAGTTGTGCGCGTTCAACAGCGCATTTGCCGACCTTGGACTGCGCTTCCGCTGGGACGCTGACACATTGACGTCGCTCGCGACGATCGATGGCGAGCATGCACGCGTTGTGGCTTATCTTCAGGCGCAGCAGGCGCATTTGCTAAATGCATACAGCGCTGAGTTTTTGAGTGCGGCGATTCTTGCGAAGAAGAGTGCGCATACGGCTGCTGTCTTGCCGACTCGGGTTCAGGCATCTGACGATGCGGCTCGCGCCGGGCGCCCGGTGTTTTCGATTTCGCAGTATTTCGCCGACGATGGGGTGCCAGCGCTGGCCGGAGCATAAGATTCCTTGCCTGCGGCGCGGCGTTGCCGGTTTGGATTTTTTGGTTTTTGGTTTTGGCTTTCGCTTTCGCTTTCGCTGGCATCCGCGTTGTGTCTTCGTAGTTCATGCGTTGCCCCTGTGCGGGGCGGCACCTACTTTTCTTTGCTGCGGTGGCAAAGAAAAGTAGGCAAAAGAAAGCCGCTCACACCGAGCGTCGTCACGTTTACCCACGGGCCCTCCACGTCCCCGTCGTTCTCGCGGCAGCGTGCTATTTCAAGTGCGTTGCCAGCGTGCACGCGTCACCCGCTCTACACTCCCGCGTCACGGACTGCCTTACCAGGAAGTCGACGGCCGCCCAGGTGGCAAACTCTATGTAGGCCGTCGCGATCAAAGTGCACCACTCCGGACTGAGAAGCGGCATCGGTGTCGCAGGATCGGCAACGCATGCGGTGCGATCCCCTATATACAGTTTGCCACCTGGGCGGCGCAGACGGTTCGCTGCCGCTGGCTCTATTACGGGTGACTGGAGTGGGTGATGCGCTCGTTCAAAGCGCTGGCAACGCGCGCCAGCTAGCGCGTTGCTGCACGGAGGACGGGGACGTGGAGGGCCCGTGGGTAATGACACGGGCTGGCGGTGTGAGCGGCTTTCTTTTGCCTACTTTTCTTTGCCGCGGCAAAGAAAAGTAGGTGCCGCCCCGCACAGGGGCAACGCCAGCAAACCAGAAGCAAGACGCGGATGCCAGCGAAGAAATGCCAAAGGCAAAACCGAAACCGCCAGACAACGATCACTCGCCAGAACTAGCACTCAACCGGGATGAAGAACCCGCCGAAGAGGAACTCGCGGCACTCCCCAAGATCCACCGGGCCCGCATCGGCGCCAGCACGAACTTCGCCGACACGCCGGCAGCAATCGTAATCACAGCCGACACGATAAACACAAGGCTCCACCCGCCAGCACCGGACAACACCGATGCCAGCGGCACGAGCAAAGCAGCCGTCCCCTTCGCGGTATACAAGGTGCCCGCATTCGATGCCGCGAACTTGCTGCCGAACGTGTCCGCGCAAATCGCCGGAAAGATCGAGAAGATCTCGCCCCAGAACAGGAAGATCAACGCCGCGAACGTCATGAACGCATACGGGTTCTGGCCGTACTGCATCATGCCCAGCAGCGCGAGGCCTTCGCCGATGAAGATCGCAAACATCGTGTTCTCACGGCCGATCTTGTCCGAGATGAAACCGCACAGCGGACGCGTGAAGCCATTGCAGATGTTGTCGATCGATAATGTCATCGTCAGCAGCGGCAGCGTCATGCCGAACATCGTCATCGGCAGCTTCGCGAGACCCCAGTCCTTCGCAATCGGACCAATCTGCGCCGTCGCCATCAGACCGCCCGCAGCCACCGCGACAAACGACACGTAGATCACCCAGAACACCGGCGTCTTGATCATCTGTCCCGGCGTGTAGTCGACCTTGCTCACCGCGAACTTGCGCTTCACGTTGCTCGTCGCACGCGCCACCGGCTTGTGCAACAACAGAGCCAGCACGAAAATCGCAACGCCCTGCAGAATGCCGAAAAACAGGAACGTGTGCTCGTAACCCGAGCGCGTAATCATGTTCGCAATCGGAATCACCGTGACGGCAGCGCCTGCACCGAAGCCCGCAGCCGTCAGACCGGCCGCGAGACCGCGCTTGTCCGGAAACCACTTCAGCGCGTTGCCGACGCACGTGCCATACACGCCGCCCGCGCCGATGCCTGCGATCACCGAGCCGATGTACAGTTCGGGCAGCGTCGTCGCATGCGCGAACATCATCCATGCAAGGCCCGCGCAGATTGCGCCGCCCGCCACGACAGGACGTGGACCGAAACGGTCGACGAGCCACCCTTCGACGGGCACGAGCCACGTTTCCGTGAGAATGAAGATCGAGAACGCAAGCTGAATTGATGCTTCGCCCCAGTGATGCCGCGCGTTCATCGGCGCAACAAAGAGCGTCCAGGCGTATTGAAGGTTAGCGACCAGCGCCATGCACAGCATGCCGATAACCAGCTGACACCAACGGTTCGAGAGCAAACCGCTCCCCGTCGCCTGTCGGGTGTTTCCATTCATGAGCATCGTCTCCGCTTTCTATATTGTGTCAATGCTGGCCGCGCGTTCGTGACAGCGCCGCTGCATTCGCCTTACTGGTTTTCTTCTACCCGGCGCCAGGGACTTTCGACAGACCTGCGTAGTTAACCATTCAAACAGGTTGTCAGTCTTTACATTTTTATTCCAGCGGCCTGCGGATTTTCCCCAATGCAATGCTCATGAATCTGCAATCGCACGCGTTAACCCTGATGTCAGACCACTACCGGGCGGAACCATCGTAGGGGCCGCGGCCGATTGCGAATAATTAAAGAAAGTTATCGACACTATTCGCGATCGTTTATAGATGCGATGGCGCGGGGCGCGCAAAGGAGCATACCGGTTGGCAATGAGGGAAGACGCGAACATCCGCAAAGGATGTCCGCGATCGATCAACGGCGAATCAAAGGGGAGACGCGACTTGCGCGAAGGACGACGCTCAGTCGAGGAAGTCGCAATTCGCTTCGATGAATGCGGCGAGATCGAGCGAATGCTGGCGCGTCAGACGCTCGGCGAGTTCGGTATCGCGCTTCTCCAGTGCCTCGATGATGCGCAGGTGATCGACGATCGAGCGCGACGCGCGGTCGCTCTGCGAAATCGTCATGCGCCGGATCGCACGCACATGAATGAAGATGTTCTTGATCGTGTCGAGAATGATCTGCGACTTCGACAGTTCGACGATGGCCTGATGGAACGCGATGTTCGCATCCGAGTACTCGGCGATATGTTCGGCGGGCGTCGAATCGCGGAACTGGTCGAACATGTGACGCAGCCGCGCGATTTCCTCGTCCGTGGCATGCAGCGTCGCAAGGCGCGCAGCCATGCTTTCCAGCGCGGCCCACATCTGCACCATCTCGACAATCTCACGCTTGCTCTTGCGCACGATGTAGATGCCGCGACGCGGTATCGTGCGCACGAAGCCTTCCTGTTCGAGCAGCGTCATCGCCTCGCGCACGGGCGTGCGGCTCACGCCCAGCGATTCGCTCAGCGCGCGGTCGTCGAGGCGAATCTCTTCACGCGACGCGTAGATATCGGCATCGGCGATGGCCTGACGCAACATCGCGTATGCGCGGTCGCGCAGGCTGGCGCTCGTACCGATGGGTTGCAATGACAGGGTAAACGGCGTGGCCGCGGGCTGGCTGCCCAGTTCTGACGACATGCATCGCCTCTGATCCGGTCGGTGCGAAATGAGCACCATAAGTTGATTCGAGCGGCGTACTGCGCCGCCCCCGTATCCGCATGCTGCCTGTTCCCGTCGCCGTCACGCGGACTATGAATGTATTTAGTATATCAGCCTGTGAGGTATTGTCGACGTCAGCCGCACGCGCACTGGCCCGGCCCAGCGTCCAGCCGGGAGTCAGGGATTGGGAACCGTCGACGCAGCACCCGTCTCGGCCGCCGTCAACGCCTCGGGTGCCGCTGAAGCTTCGCGCGGCGCTTCAACCGCAATCGTGCCGCATTGAAGCCGGCCGCTGTCGCTGGATTCGAGTTCGGCGGCGTTCAGATTCGCGCAGGCCGCATCGACAATCGTGCCGATATCGTGCCGGTTACGCTCACGCGCGGCATGCTTCATCTCGGTGTGGAGCCAACCGCTGAAACCGAAGACGGCGAACACGGCAACGACGGAAAGGACGGACTCGGTCTTGGTCAAACGCATCTTCGTTATGGCTTTGCATGAGGGACGGCAGTCACGTTATCGGCAGCGGCGCGAAAAGCTTGAGCGAATCAATGCGCGCGGTAAAAGCCGTCGAACAGCGCGATGGACGCGTCAACGGCCAGCGCGCGCCATGGAAAGCACTGCGCGAGCTCATGCAGGCTTGTCTGCCTCGCGAGCCGTTCCAGAAATCGCGCCCTCATGTCCGGCCGCACGTTGCCGTGCCGGTCGAGGAATTGCCCCCACAACGGCATGTTCTGAAAGCGTGACGACAGTTCGCGCGCCGTTTCTATATAGCTGGAAGGAAAAAGGCTGCGATAAGCGGGCAGATTGTAGAGCCACGACGCGCCGAGAACGCGCTTGATGGCCGGCTGGGTTTGTCGGGTGTAATCGACGTGATCGAATAGCGTGCGCAATTCACCGCGCCTTTCGCCGATACGCTCGCGGCTCAACGGCGAGCAATCACGCGAATCAGTATTGGCGAAATGCAGCCGAATAGCATCATTGCCCGCATTCGAGTATGAAAAGCAGCCGAATGCCGCAATCAGTGAGGGCGGCGGCACATCGGGCCGCGCGAGATAGAAACGCCCACTCCAGTCCACTGGGTCCGCTGCATTGGACAAGCCATCGATATATATTCGCCACACGTCATGGTTGGCATCGAATTGTCGGCCCAATCCAAAACGGATATAGAAATTCGTGTAATGCATTAGCGCCTGCTCGCGCGGCATGCCCGAGATAACGGCGACGCGTTCGGCAAATTGCCATTGCAGTTCGAAAAACGCCCGGCTATATCTGATCACGCGTCGCCCTTCATGCAAATTGCCCCGAGCCAATCGTCCTGATGTTAGCTGAAGATCATTGAGCTCGCGCGCCGCCTCAATTGCACGAATATTACTGCCAGCTTTCGAAAGTCGAATAAAAATGCCGCAAACCGGCATACACAAATCAATTCATTGGAGAGCGCCACATGGCCGTCGAACCGGAGAGTTTCCGCGATCAGTTCGTCTCGCTGTTTCAGTCAGCCGTCGATCAGGTCGTGCGCCACACGACGCCTTCCACGGCCCTCGTCACGCGGCCCGGCACGGACAACGCGCTCGTCAACGCAGCCGCGGCAATCGGCTCATTGACGTCGCAAACGCAAGGACAGCCGCCGCTGCCCGACGCCGCGCCCGGAGGCATCGCGCAAGACGCCTGGACGTGCGCGAAGATGGCCTTCGCGCTGCTGCAGGCGCGCGCCCGCGGCGATACGGCGGGCGCCTCCAGCATCGAGGACGATCTCCGCTTCAACGTCTGCGATCCCGCCTGGCTCAAGGTCATCGAGAGCTATATGGCGTTCTTCGGACCCGACGGCAAGCGTGCGTCGATTCCATATCGGCGCGCGGCCATGATCGGGCCCGTCACACTGCCGCTGAAAGCGGGCGCGACCGTCGCGCTGATCGCGGACTGGGGCACGGGCACGCAAGTCGCCGTCGATCTGCTGCAACAGGCGGCGCTGCAGAACCCCGACATCGTGATCCATCTCGGCGACATCTACTATTCGGGAACGCCGGAGGAATGCGATGCAAACTTCAGAAACATCGTCGACGTCGTACTCGCGCGCAGCACGAAGGATGTGCCCGTCTACACGCTCGCCGGCAATCACGACATGTACTCGGGCGGCGCAGGCTATTACGGGCTGATCGACACGCTCAACGATCACGCGCGCCGTCAGCCCGCGAGTTTCTTCTGTCTGCGCAACGACGACTGGCAATTCATCGCGATGGACACCGGGCTGCACGATTACATCCCGATCGTCGGCAATGACATGCTGACATTCCTCGAAAACGACGAAGAAGACTGGATTACCGAACGTATCGCCGAATTCAGCGGCAAGACGATCCTTCTGTCGCACCATCAGCTGTTTTCCGCGCTATCGCAGATCGGACCGCTCCAGCCGGGCAACAAGCTCATCGCGCACAACCCGAAGCTGCTGGCGAGCTTCCAGCGCTTCGCGCAAGCCGCCAGGCAGCCGGTCTCCGCATGGTTCTGGGGCCACGAGCACAACCTGAGCATCTATCAGCCGTACCTCGGCTTGACCCGCGGCCGCTGTATCGGACACGGCGCCGTGCCTGTGCTCGTCGACGGTCCGGAAAACGCGTCGGACCCGCGCATCGTCAATCCGCCCGCGCTGCAGAGCGTTTTGCTGAAGGAAGCGAACAAGGTCTACATGCACGGCTTCACGATCATCCGGCTCGGCCAAGGTACGCAACATGCGCAGGCGTCGGCGGAATACTACGAAAGCAGCGACGGCACGACGCCCATGTTCACGGAGATGCTCTAGCGCAGCGTCGACGCGTTCATACGTCAACGATCACTTCGAAGCCGCCGTAGATCAGCCGCTTGCCGTCGAACGGCATGGTCATCACATCGGGTTGAAGGCGCGGATCGGCCATGACTTTTTTCATGCCTTCGTCGCGCTCCGCGCGCGAAGGCCACTCCACCCACGAGAACACCACGACTTCGTCCGGCTCGCGCTTCACGGCCATCGGAAACGACGTGAGCTTGCCTTCGGGCACATCGTCGCCCCAGCATTCGACGACCTTCAGTGCGCCATATTCCTTGAAAACGCCTGCCGCGGTAGTAGCATGCCTGCGGTAAAGGTCGCGATTCTCCGCCTTGACGGCAAGAACGAATCCGTCCACATAGTTCATTTGCAACGCTCCTGTGCGAGGTTGTCGAACCCGGGCATACAACGCGCCGCCGCCCGGTCCTATACACACGACGAACGATCCGGGCGCCAATCGACAGGCTCGCGAAGATTTTCGCGTTTTCGAATGCACCGCTGCGGCTTGGAGCGCGTGCCGGCGTCATCATTGCGCGGCGTCGAGCGATCATGGACGGGAGCCGGCCCTGAGTTCAGGACGAGCAACGTTCGTTGACCGTGACCGTTGCGCCGCTCAAGTAGCGATATTTCGTTCAACCTGAAGCGACATAGCGAGGACGCGGCATGCCTCGCGGGTCACCGAAGGACGCACCGTCTGCGTGGACCTCTGTTCTGCGCGGCAATAAAAAATGACGTAAAAACTGGGCTCGAATGTGTAGCGACGGCTGCATGGGCCGGGCCGTCATGCCGCGCGACGGAGGCCGTGCTACTGTCGCAGCAAATGCGCTGCACGTCTTGTCGACCGTTCAACCCCGCTACGGAGTGTGCGTGAACAATCCGCTGATTTTCGGCTTTGCGCTCGTCGCGTTCGATGTTGCGATCTGGCGTTGCGCGATACCCAAGAACGAAGTCGCGCGCCTGCTGGTCCGCCTGTGCGTCTATGCCGCGCTCAGCTCGCTGCTGTTCAACTCGGGCTTGAGTCCGTTTTCGAAGGCGCCGTATGCGGATTCGAAGCCGCTGCACGTGCTCGGTCAGGTGCTGGAGATTATCTGGTGGCTGATGGGCGCGCGCCTGCTGAGTCTTGCGCTCGACACATTGCTGCTGCCGAAGACCTGGCGCCGTCAACGGCTCTTTCAGGACGTGTTCGGTGCGCTCGTGTTTCTGGCGGCCGTCGTCGCCGCGCTCGGATTCGTACTCGAGTTGCCCGTGCGCGGGCTCGTTGCAACCTCGGGCGCGCTCGCCATCGTGCTCGGCCTGGCGATCCAGAGCACGCTCAGCGACGTATTCGCCGGCATCGTGATCAACACGACGGAGCCGTATCACATCGGCAACTGGGTCGCTATCGACGGCGTCGAGGGCAAGGTGCTGGAGATGAACTGGCGCGCAACGCATCTGTTGACGTCGCAGGGCAACATCGTGATCGTGCCTAACGCCGTCGCGGCGAAGGCGAAGATCACGAACAGCAGCCGGCCGCCGACGCTGCACGGCATCACCATCCTGCTGGAAATCACGCCCGAAGCCCGCCCGGGCACTGTGCTGGCCGCGCTCGAAGCCGCGCTTGCGGGCGTGCGTGCGGTGATCGCCGACCCGGCGCCGTATGCGCTCGTGAAGCGGACCAGCGCCATATCCGTGACTTACGAAGCCACGGCGTACGTCGACGACATGAGCAAGAAGCTCGCGGTGACGAACGAGCTTTACGACCTGTGCTATCGCCAGCTCGAGGCGGCGGGCGTTGCGCTTCGGCCGCTGGGTGCCGGTTATGCGCAGCCGTTGGCAGCGGCTGCGCCGGAGACCGATCCGCGCATGCACCTGTTGCGTCGCGTGGAGATGTTTGCCGCGTTGACGCAGGACGAACTCAAGCGCCTTGCGCCGCTGCTGTCGCGCCGCGACTACGAACGGGGCGACACGGTCGTGACGCCGGACAAGGTGCTCGACCAGTTGACGATCGTCGATTCGGGCGTGCTGTCCGTCGTGGCTGAAGACGCGTCGGGGCCGGTCGAGGTGACGCGGCTCGGGCCCGGCGATGCGCTGGGCGAAGCGGGTCTACTGGCGGGCATGCCAGCGCGCGTGACGATTTCGGCGCTGACGGCGTCGACGGTTTTTCAGTTGAACAAGGATGATTTGACGCCATTGCTGAAGGATCAGCCGGATGTGGCTCGGCTCATGTGCCAGATGCTTTCTCGTCGGAGGGATACGTTGGATAAGCTCGGGACGCCAACGCCTGTGGCGCAGTCGGAGCAGTCTGTTTTTCAGTGGCTGTTAGATGGAATGAGGAAGTTGCATGATCTGACGTTCTAGCGTTTTCTTTTGTCGAAGAGCCCCCAATGCACGTATCGCCCACGCACAAACCGTCAGCATTAGAATGCCGCTCGTTGAGCAAAACCTACACAGCGACTCGAACGGTACTGGACCGCCTGGACGTCAAGCTCGCCGCGGGCGAATTCGTAGCCATCATGGGCGACTCAGGCGTCGGCAAGTCGACGCTATTGAACCTGATCGCGGGCCTGGATCGCGCCGACTCGGGCGATGTGCTGATCGACGGCACGCCGATCTCCACACTCGATGACGATGCTGCAACGCGCCTGCGTCGCCAGAAACTAGGCTTCGTGTTTCAAGCCTTCCATGTGCTCCCCCATCTGACGCTCGAACAAAACGTCGCGCTGCCGCTGCTGCTGAACGGCCTCGCGCCGCAGCGCGCCCACGACATGCTCGCAGCCGTCGGTCTCGCAGGGCGCAATGACGATCTGCCTCGCCAGCTATCGGGCGGCGAACTGCAACGGGTCGCGATCGCGCGCGCGCTCGTGCATCGCCCGACGTTGATTCTCGCCGACGAGCCAACCGGCAATCTCGACCCCGACACTGCACACGAGGTGCTCGCGCTGCTGCGCGAAGAAACCAAGGCGAACGGCGCGGCCACGATGATGGTGACGCACTCGGAAGCCGCCGCCGCTTTCGCCGATCGCGTGCTCATACTCAGCGACGGCAAGCTGCACGCCGCAGACGATCCGCAAGCGCACGCGGCTCGCCCCTCGCATGAATGACGCCGCACTCAATGCAACGGCGCCCGCGCGCCACGGCCTGGGCACGCTCACCCGCTGGCTGCTCTCCGCCGAATGGCGCAGCCACAAAGGCCGGGCGCTGATCGCGATCGCGACAATCGCACTCGGCGTCGCGCTCGGCTATGCAGTGCAGTTGATCAACAGCGCCGCCTTCAACGAGTTCTCGGCAGCCGCGCGCAGTCTGTCGGGACAGGCAGATCTGCAGGTGCGCGGCACGCAGCCCACACTCGACGAACGCGCCTATCCGCAACTCGCGACCCTGGCCGGGGTTGCACTTGCCAGCCCCGTGCTGGAACTCGACGTGACCGTGCCCGACCGCACTGCGCCGCTGAAAGTCCTCGGCATCGACGTGTTCCGTTCAAGCCGCATCGCGCCCGACCTGACGGGCGTGCCAGCCAGCGACACGACGCTCGATGCGCTAGCCGACGACGCGATCTTCCTCTCGCCCGCCGCGCAGCAATGGCTGGGCGTGCGCAGCGGCGATCGGCTGACCTTGCGCAGCGGCACCTCCGACGTACGCCTGCGCGTCGCAGGCAGCATCGTCAGAGCGCGGCCCGGACAGCGCATCGCGGTGATGGATATCGCTGCCGCGCAATGGCGCTTTGGCCGAGTCGGCAAACTGTCGCGCGTCGATCTGCAACTCGAACGCGGTGTCGATCGCGAACGCTTCCGGCGCGACTTGCAGGATCGGCTCGGCAGTCGCTTCGTGGTGGGCGAGACACGCGATGTCGAGAGCCGCACCGACCGGCTGTCGCGCGCCTATCGGATCAACATGAACGTGCTCGCGCTCGTCGCGCTGTTCACGGGCGCGTTTCTCGTGTTCTCGACGCAGGCGCTCGGCGTGGTGCGGCGGCGCGCGCAATTGGCAATGCTGCGTGTGCTCGGCATCACCCGCGCACAACTGCTTCGGCAGATCCTGCTCGAAGGCGCGTTGCTCGGCACGCTCGGTTCGATTGCGGGCATCGCGCTCGGATTTGCGCTCGCGCATGCCGTACTGCGCTTTTTCGGCAGCGACCTGGGTGGCGGCTATTTCCCCGGCGTCCAGCCGGCCGTCCGCTTCGAGCTGCTCGCCAGCGCGATCTTCGTCGCGCTTGGAATCGGCGTGTCGCTGCTCGGCACTTTGGTGCCCGCGCTCGAAGCGGCGCGCGCCCATCCTGCGCCCGCGCTGAAAGCGGGGGGCGAGGAAGCCGCGCTCGGCAAGCTGTCGACGCCGTGGCCCGCGCTCGTCTGCCTGGCGCTCGGCGTGGGGCTGACCCAGGTGCCGCCCGTCTTCGATGTGCCCGTCGCGGGTTACCTCGCCGTCGCGCTGCTGCTGATCGGCGGCATTGCATTGATGCCGCGCGTCACGTCGATGCTGTTTCGCGCACTGAGCCGCGCAGGCAACGGACGGCGGCGCGCGCCTGTGACCGCGCTGGCGCTCGCGCGGCTCGCGAATGCGCCGGGCCAGGCATCGATTGCAATGGGCGGTGTGCTGTCGAGCTTTACGCTGATCGTCGCGATGGCGATCATGGTGGCGAGCTTTCGCGTGTCCGTCGAAGACTGGCTCGCGCATCTGCTGTCCGCCGACGTCTACGTGCGCGTCGCGGCGAACGGCGACACGGGCGGCCTCAACCTGCAGCAACAGACGCAACTCGCCGCGACGCGCGGCATACGTCACGCAGCGTTTGCGCGCACATCGCAACTGCTACTCGATCCGTCGCGCCCGTCCATCGCCTTGCTCGCGCGCGAAATCGATGCGGCCGATCCCGGCGCGAACTTGCAGATCACGGGCACGCCCTTGCCACCCTCCGCGTGGCGCGAAGGCGAGACACCCGTGTGGGCGTCGGAAGCGATGGTCGATCTGTACGGCTATCGGGTCGGTCAACGGCTGACGCTGCCGATCGGCGAACACAGCGGCGTACGTGTCGTCGTGGCTGGCATCTGGCGCGATTACGTTCGGCAGACGGGCGCACTGCAAATCCGTCTCGCCGACTATCGGCGTCTGACGAGCGACACCAGCGCCACCGAAGCCGCGCTCACGCTCGATCCCGGCATCAGCGCCGCGCAGGCAATCGCCGCGTTGCGCACGCTGCCGTTCGCGAACGCGCTCGACTTCGCGCAACCCGGCGACATCCGCGCGCGCACCTTGACCATTTTTGACCGCAGCTTTGCCGTCACGTATCTGCTGGAGGCCGTTGCCATCGTGATCGGATTGTTCGGTGTCGCCGCCACATTCTCGGCGCAGACGCTGTCGCGCTCGCGCGAGTTCGGCATGCTGCGCCATGTCGGCGTGACGCGCGGACAGATTCTCGCGCTGCTCGCGACGGAAGGCGGCATGCTCACCGCGCTCGGCATCGCGATGGGGTGCGTGCTTGGCTTTGCGATCAGCCTGATCCTCGTGTTCGTCGTCAATCCGCAGTCGTTCCACTGGAGCATGTCGCTGCACGTGCCGTGGCTGCTGCTGTCCTTGCTCGCGCTCGTGATGCTCGCGTCGTCGTGCACGACAGCCGTGGCGGCGGGCCGCCAGGCCGTTTCCGTCGATGCCGTGCGCGCGGTCAGGGAGGACTGGTGATGCCGTTTCGCTTATTCGCGTTGGCGTATGTGTTCAGCGCGTCGCTCGTCTTTGCGGCCGAGCCGCAGTTCGCCGCCGTCTCGCCGGGCAAGGCCATTGAACTGCCGCGCGATGCCGGCGCGCATCCCGCATATCGCACCGAATGGTGGTACGCGACGGGTTGGCTCGACACGCCCGATCATCAGCCGCTCGGTTTCCAGATCACCTTCTTCCGCTCTGCGACGGGCCACCCGGCAACCGATCCGAGCGCGTTCGCACCAACCCAGCTGATCATCGCGCACGCGGCCCTGAGCGATCCGAAACTCGGACGGCTCGTGCACGATCAGAAGATCGCGCGAGAAGGTTTCGGACTCGCATACGCGAAGCCCGGCAACACCGATATCCGGCTCGACACATGGCGCATGATCCGCGCGTCGGACGGCCGCTACGACGTGTACGCCGACGCCGCCGGCTTCGCGCTGCATCTGACGTTCACGCCGACGCAGGCGCCGCTGCTTCAGGGCGACAATGGCTACTCGCGAAAAGGGCCGCTGGCGGAACAGGCGAGCTACTACTACAGCGAGCCGCAACTGCGCGTCACGGGCAGCGTCACGCGCCCGGCCGCCGACGGCGTCAGCCGCGCCGCCAAACCGACGCCCGTCACGGGCAGCGTGTGGCTCGATCATGAATGGTCGAGCACGCTGCTCGCACACGATGCCGCTGGTTGGGACTGGCTCGGCGCGAACCTGTCGGACGGTGCCGCGCTGATGGCGTTCAAGGTACGCGGCGTGGACGGACATGCGGTATGGGCGCATGCCGCGCTGCGCGCCGCCGATGGCCGCGTGACTCAGTACGGTCCCGGCGAGGTCGACTTCACGCCTGCACGCCAATGGCGGTCGCCGCGCACGGGCACGCAGTATCCCGTCGCGACCGTCGTCCGAACGGGCGACACCCGCTGGCAGCTGACGCCTTTGCTCGACGACCAGGAACTGGATTCGCGCGAATCGACGGGCGCGCTGTACTGGGAAGGCGCCGTCACCGTGAGTCGCAACGGGCAACAGGCGGGACACGGCTATCTCGAACTCACGGGCTACGGTAAACAACTCAGGCTCGATCGGCGCTGAGACCGGCCTCCACAAAGCGTTTAGGGGTAAACCCTTAATTTTGGAAAAGTCACTTCCACTGGATGGGCTTAATCTTAAGCGGCTACTTACCTACACTGCTTTCACACTGATCGCGAACAGGGCTGTTCGCAAAGTCAAAGCAAAGTTGGAGGTCATCATGAAGTCGCTTATCAAGGCTGTTGCCATCGCCGCCGTGCTCGCTATGCCTGCCGTATCTTTCGCTCAGGCGAACCAGCCGGTCACGCGCGCGCAGGTTCGCGCCGAACTGGTTCAACTGGAACAGGCCGGCTACCGTCCGGGCGCAGGCACGGAAGCGCATTACCCAGATGAATTGCAAGCTGCACAAGCACGCGTGAACGCGCAGAACGGTGCTGCGAGCGGCTACGGCGGGGTTGCGAACGGCGTATCGCAAGCGGGCCGGCCGGGCGTATCGGCTGCGGACTGGAATGCGATGTACGGCCGTCCGTAAGTCTCGTCGGCCCCGTTCGCTTCTATTTCGCGCCCGCCGTTTCCGTCGCGGGCGCGACTCGCCACACGACGTTGCCGACATCGTCGGCAACGAGCAGCGCGCCGCGCGCATCCAGCGCGACGCCGACAGGCCGTCCGAGCGCGTGCCCGTCCGGCGTTAGAAAGCCGGTCAGAAAATCTTCCGGGCCGCCCGCCGGTTCGCCCTTTTTGAACGGCACGAAAATCACCTTGTATCCCGCGTATGGCTTTCGGTTCCATGAGCCGTGCTGACCGATGAACGCGCCACCGCGATAGCGGTTCGGGAACAGCTTGCCGTCATAGAACGCGAGTCCCAGAGAAGCCGTGTGATTGCCGAGCGCATAGTCGGGCACGACGGCGCGTGCAACCATCTCGGGGTTCTGCGGCTTCACGCGCGTATCGACGTGCGCGCCATAGTAGCTGAACGGAAAACCGTAGAACGCGCCCTGCTTCACCGACGTCATATAGTCGGGTACGAGATTGTTGCCGAGTTCGTCGCGTTCATTGACGGCCGTCCATAGCACGCCCGATTCCGGTTGCCACGCCATTCCGTTCGGGTTGCGCAGTCCCGTTGCGAACGGGCGCATCGTGCCGCTCGCGATATCGAACTCGAGAATGCGCGCACGGTCTGCTTCCGCCTCGACGCCGTTTTCGGCGGCATTGCTGTTCGATCCGACCGTGATGTAGAGCCGCTCGCCGTCGCGGCTCGCAAGAATGTTTTTGGTCCAGTGATGGTTGATCGGGCCGGCAGGCAGATCCGCCACCTTCACGCCTGGCGACGGGATGTGCGTTTCACCGATGTCGTATTCGAAACGCAGCAGCGCGTCCGTATCGGCGACATATAGATGGTTGCCGATCAGCGCCATGCCGAACGGCGAATGCAAATCCTCGATGAATGCGTATTGCTCGTCGGCGATGCCGTCGCCATTGGTGTCGCGCAACAGCACGATCCGGTCGGGGCTCGGCACGCCCGCGCCCGCCCGCTTCTGAAACTGCTTCGTGATCCAGCCGATGAGGCCGCGCCCGGTGTCGTGCGGTTCCGGCGTGTTGGTCTCGGCGACCAGCACATCGCCGTTCGGCAGCGTGTAGAGCCAGCGCGGATGCTCCAGATTCGCGGCGAACGGCGTGACGGCAAAGCCGGGCGGTGCTGTCGGATGCGTTCCCTTCGGACGCGCCTCGACAGGTGCAACGTGGATTGTCGGGATCAGCGACGTATCGGGAGCGGGCAGTGTCGGCGACGGGCCGAAGCTCGCTTCTTCCGGTGCCGTCGATGGCGTCCCGCACGCGGCGAGCGGAACGACCAGGGCCGCGATGAAAGTGGAATGGATGCGCATGGAACCTCCAGCGTCAGCGTGGATGCGATGGGTGCAGTCGATGCAAATGAGGCAAATAGCAACTGCCCAGCAAACGTCTTGCCCAGATACAGCTATCCACAGATTCTGTTGAGAGGCCTGTGGACAAGCTTGGGGTAGCGTCCGTAAGTGCTTGATGCGGCGCGGTTTGCGTGGTGCGGTGTGGAGGCGAGCAGGCTGGACGGCGTGGCGCGATCGGGACGCCGAATTGGGACTCGTGGAGCACCACCCGGTCTCTCTTTCACGTGCTGGCCTATGCCTTGAGGTTGACCCGTTTTCACGGATAGATTTGCAGTTGGATTCAGTATGCGATGGATCCTCCTGATGACGTTGACTCGCGGGTTGTCCACGGGCGGGCGGCGGGTCGCTTCTCACGACCACGACGCTGCCCGCCGGTGGACAACCCGCGCGGCGACGATCTTTGTTTTTGCGCATGCAGGTTTTCGAATTCGAGCGGTGAGCAGTAGCCGATGCTGCTGTGAAGGCGACGAATGTTGTACCAGCTCTCCAGAAAGGAGAAGATGCGTCGCCTGGCCTGTTCGTGGGTGGCGAAGTGTTCGCGACAGAGTAGTTCGGCCTCGAGTGTGCCGAAGAACGACTCGCACATCGCGTTGTCATACGCATCACCCGCTGTGCCCATCGACGGCTGCACGCCCGCTTCGCGACAACGCCGCCCAAAGGCAATCGAGGTGTATTGACAGCCCTGATCGGAATGTAGAATGACGGCCTCGTGGCGCCGCTGCTGCAACGCCATGTCCAGCGCACGCAGCATCAGTTCCGTGTACAGATGGTTCGACATCGCCCAGCCGACGATGCGCCTGCTGAATACGTCCAGCACCACGGCCAGATACAGAAAGCCTTCATCGGTAGGCACGTAGGTCGCGTCAGCCACCCACAGCACGTTCACAGCGTCAGCGCTGAAGTGCCGGCGTACCAGATCCGGTGCGCGTCGGGCTCCCGCACGTGGGCGCGTGGTACGTGGCCAGCGGCCCCGGCTCACGCCACACAGCCCTGCCATGCGCATCAGTCGCGCTACCCGCTTGCGTCCAACGTGTACGCCTTCACGCGCGAGTTGCGCGTGAATACGGGGCGCACCATACGTGCCGCGTGAGCTTGCATGTAGGGTACGGATACGTGCGAGCAGTTGCGCATACTGCACGTGTGGTGCGACGCTTCGCGTATCCGCCACGCGTAGAAGCCGCTGGTCGAGACTCCCAACAGTCGCGCCATCGTGACGATGGGCCAGCGGGCCCGGTTCGCGCTCATGAATCCGTACCGCCCTTCGGCGGCACGGCGCCCGTCTCCCGCGCGAACCAGGCCGCCGCCTGCGAGAGAATATCGCGCTCCATCCTGAGCTGCCGGTTCTCACGACGCAGCTTCGTCAGCTCCTGCCGTTCGGCCGTGGTCAGCCCGTCGTGACGCACACCAGCATCACGATCGGCCTGCGCGACCCAGTTGTAGATGGTCTGCGCCGTCGGCTCGAACTCTTTTTCCAGGTCTTCCGGTCTGCGCCCGGCCCTTACCAGCTCCACCATGTGCGCCCGGAACTCTGCCGGGTATGGCGTACGATGTCTGCCCATTTTCGGCACCTCCTTCTCCAAAGAATAGGTGTCCGTTTTGCCGGGTCAATTTCAGCCCTGTTGGTCGCGCCTGCGGGTGGCGTCCACGTTGCAGTCGCAGCCGCCCATGTGCGTCATAAAACATCACACGGTCCTCGCCCCAGTTCTGCTTGCGGGTCGCCAGCACAAAGCGCCTGCCCCGCCATGAATGGAACGGGTGACCTCGATCTCTACACGCGCTTGAGCACCTGTACGATCTGCATTTGTGGACTTACGGGAACGGGATGGCGGAGAGCTTCGTAAAGACGATGAAGCGTGACTATGTCGCTTTCATGTCGAAGCCCGACGCAGCGACTGCGGCGCGCAATCTCGCCGTCGCATTTGAGCACTACAACGAGCATCATCCTCACAGCGCGCTGAAGTACCGCTCGCCACGCGAGTTCAGGCGCAGGACCGATTCATCAACTCAAGTGTGAGGCGGTGTCCGGAGGTACACGGGCAAATGCACTCAAAAGGACCCCGCGAAAGCGGGGCAGGTATCAGCGTTACAGTGCGCTGCCGCTATCCGAGCGCGGTTTGAGATACCAGATTACTGCCCCCGTTGACCCAAGCTCCGGTCCAGGCATGATTTCGCCCGCATTCATCGTGAATGTCTTGTTGTTCAGGTTCGGCGCGAACCATTCGCCGCTCTCGGGACACACTTCGCCGGGGCTTGCCTTGCGCATGATCGGTGCATTAAGGTTGGCGGACGGGTCAGGCGCGAAGTACTCGTCTTCCTCGTATGGAGTCTGACCACTCGCGTAGCGCGAATCTTTCCAGATCAGACGCCAGCGAACGTCCTCTAACGTATCGGTGCCTTCGAACTGGTATTGACTCGCGGTATCACCCGCAAGATAGTAGTTGGGGCAACGAACACCGATCTTTGGATTGATCGCCCATGGCTCCCATATGCCCGTCACAGGTATCTGGCGGCCACTCCAAACCTCGCCCGTATTATCTTCGTTACGCGGTGGGCATGGGGAAAGATGCGCAGGAAAGCGGATGGCTGGAATCCGGTTAATTGGCAGATCATCAA
This sequence comes from Paraburkholderia phymatum STM815, assembly GCF_000020045.1. GTDB lineage: Bacteria > Pseudomonadota > Gammaproteobacteria > Burkholderiales > Burkholderiaceae > Paraburkholderia > Paraburkholderia phymatum. The sequence goes on from NC_010623.1 coordinate 587,352, forward strand.
AGAAAATACTCTCGTATGTCCAACACATTGATGTCCGAGCCGTCGCTAATGGTTTACTAAGAAAGAGCTTCCCTTTTTTATTTAGCGTGCCGAAAAGAAGGGAGAGTAATGCGCCCGCTAAGGATGCCTTTCCAAAAATACCGACTGATTGTGTCTTGTCTTCCCGATACCCGAGTTTGTAGAACAGGGCTGCTGGATCGGCCGCCCCAAGCTCTTCATACTTACGCCCCCAGATATAGCTGCTGAACTTGACGCTATCGCGCAACATATCGAACGCCTCCGCGCGACGCGTGGGATTGGTCAACAGTGGTTCGGCATATTCCATCGGTTGCAGGAACCGCATGAACCGGACCAGATCATCGCTATAGTCGATTTCAACTTCGGGCCGCTTGATTTCCCGTTCGAAGTCACGCAGGAATTCGCGGTACAGATCGATTGCACGCTGCAACAGCGTCGCACTCGTGTACTTTTTGAGCAGGTAGAACGCGCGGTCGCGCGCGTCGTCATCGTTTTTCCCCGCGACATAGATAAAGGCGGACATATCAATATTCCTCAGTGTTGCGGTTGTGCGGCGTCGGTGCCTGGCAGGGCGCGGCCTGCAACTGCTGGCGCGCGGTTCGTATAGCCCTGCGGGACGGTCTTCGGCAGGGTTTGATCCTTGTCCAGCGGACGAACTGCTGCCCGGTCAACCGGCGCAAAATTCACGTCTGTCCAGTTCGTCGGCTTGACCGGCAAGCGCTTCACATACTCCTCCCACACCTTGTTATACGCGTCATCGAAATCAATGATGAACTGCGTCTCGCCACCTTCTAACCATCGCCCCAGGTCTTCGTCAAACTGGCTCGATACCTCACCGCGCCATATACGCAGGCCCGTCCAGTCTTGGGGTATGTTCGGAACACCGGCGGCTCGCAGTTCTTCGATGGTCGGGATGTGGTCCAGCGTGATATAAGCGCCGTTGTGGTTCCAGTCCATTTTGACGGCCCATTTCTCTCGCCACTCACGTCCGTTTTTCGCCATGCGGGGCAACCAGTTTTTTGAGCGTTTGGTCGTCTCGCTGACTACGCCCTTCAACTTGTAGCCAGATTTCGTGGTCCGTTCCGTATTGTCGAGTACGCGTGCCAAGACGTATTGACCTGGCCCCAGCGTCACCGCCTCAATTGGCTTCAACCTACTGAACGATTCGATAACCGTGTATGTTGCATCTTTCGTTTCGTCATTGATAGCAACGTGGGGCGCTTCGCGCAAATCCGGCCAACCTTCGACGTGGTGATAGTCCTCCAGCGATGCTGGAGGATGCGGCGCTTTCCCCGCGTCGCGCGCAAGTGTCGATAGCTGCCCCTCGGCCTCGCGTGTTGTGATCTTGCCCGATCCGACCGAAATATCTGCCCAGGTGCCCTCAACCATATGTGCGCGCACGCGGGCAAGGCAATTGTTCATGTCTCGCAGCGCTTGGGGAATCATGCGGTTTGCGGCGTTACGGATCGGCTGGAGCTTCGCTGGCATGCCCGACAGGTACGCGACGACATGCGAAGGCAGTACGTTCCCCATGTTGCGCACGATGTACTGGCATGCTCCCGAGAAGCGGTCCAGCGCGTCGGTCAATCCGTCGATAACCTTGCCCTGATATGTGGTGAAATCCAGCTTGCGCAGCCATTCATAGGCGTTACCGTGGCACATGCGGTTCACGAACAGGACAAGCTCTTCGGCCAGCTTCGCCAGGTCTTCGGATTTCTCGAATGCTCGGATGACCAGCTTTCCGACACCCTTCAGGACGCCGCCAAAGATCGGGACGACGGCAATCAGGCAGAGTACCAGCTTGATCCAGGTCCACCTGTCCTCCACCGCCTGGCGATTGTCGGCCATGTGCATCATGATCGCGATGGTGTCGCGTGCCGCCGTACCTTCGCCCAGGACCGGAAACATGCTGATCGTTGCATCGAAGACAATCTGGCCGGTGGTCTGTTGCTGGCCGAACTCCCCCTTCAACGCGCCGCCGACCCAATCGGCCGCAGCGGCAGCGTTGGCCCATATCCGTTTTCCCGTCTCGATTGCCCCAATCCGGCTTTCTGCCGGATTGCTTACTGTAATGTCACTCATGCGTCACCGTTGTTCTGCTTGTTTGCGGATGCACGGAAATCGCTTTCACCCCACTTTTTCAGAAGATTCTGCCACCGACACCTGCTGTTGAGTCGTAGACGTGATCGTAACGCCCAACTTCCTCTTCCTTAGTTGTCACTTTTCCGGTTTTCTTGTTCCGGATTTTGTAGTCTTGGTTGAAACCACGCGCTTGATAGAGTCCTCGATACCATAGATATTGTGACTTGCGTCCATAATGCTTGCCCCATGCAATACTTTAAAATGGTGTCTCAAAAGGACCCCGCGAAAGCGGGGCAGGTATCAGCGTTACAGTGCGCTGCCGCTATCCGAGCGCGGTTTGAGATACCAGATTACTGCCCCCGTTGACCCAAGCTCCGGTCCAGGCATGATTTCGCCCGCATTCATCGTGAATGTCTTGTTGTTCAGGTTCGGTGCGAACCATTCGCCGCTCTCGGGACACACTTCGCCGGGGCTTGCCTTGCGCATGATCGGTGCATTAAGGTTGGCGGACGGGTCAGGCGCGAAGTACTCGTCTTCCTCGTATGGAGTCTGACCACTCGCGTAGCGCGAATCTTTCCAGATCAGACGCCAGCGAACGTCCTCTAACGTATCGGTGCCTTCGAACTGGTATTGACTCGCGGTATCACCCACAAGATAGTAGTTGGGGCAACGAACACCGATCTTTGGATTGATCGCCCATGGCTCCCATATGCCCGTCACAGGTATCTGGCGGCCACTCCAAACCTCGCCCGTGTTGTCCTCATTACGCGGCGGGCACTTCGAAAATTGCGCTGGGAAGCGGATGGGCGGTATGGCATTAGACGGCAAATCATCAAAAAAAATGCTTTCATAGGTCCACCGTTTGATTGAACGCGCATCATGCTTGTCACTCAAGTAAAGAACAGACGCTTTATTTATTGTTGTCAATGCAACAGACAATAGTGAACTGGAAAGATTTGCTTTTCCAAATACTCCGATTGAATCTTCAGGGTTACGACGATAGCCAATTTTGTAAAACAAGTCGTTCGGATCATCTGCCCCAAGCTCTTCATACTTACGCCCCCAGATATAGCTGCTGAACTTGACGCTATCGCGCAACATATCGAACGCCTCCGCGCGACGCGTGGGATTGGTCAACAGTGGTTCGGCATATTCCATCGGTTGCAGGAACCGCATGAACCGGACCAGATCATCGCTATAGTCGATTTCAACTTCGGGCCGCTTGATTTCCCGTTCGAAGTCACGCAGGAATTCGCGGTACAGATCGATTGCACGCTGCAGCAGCGTCGCACTCGTGTACTTTTTGAGCAGGTAGAACGCGCGGTCGCGCGCGTCGTCATCGTTTTTCCCCGCGACATAGATAAAGGCGGACATATCAATATTCCTCAGTGTTGCGGTTGTGCGGCGTCGGTGCCTGGCAGGGCGCGGCCTGCAACTGCTGGCGCGCGGTTCGTATAGCCCTGCGGGACGGTCTTCGGCAGGGTTTGATCCTTGTCCAGCGGACGAACTGCTGCCCGGTCAACCGGCGCAAAATTCACGTCTGTCCAGTTCGTCGGCTTGACCGGCAAGCGCTTCACATACTCCTCCCACACCTTGTTATACGCGTCATCGAAATCAATGATGAACTGCGTCTCGCCACCTTCTAACCATCGCCCCAGGTCTTCGTCAAACTGGCTCGATACCTCACCGCGCCATATACGCAGGCCCGTCCAGTCTTGGGGTATGTTCGGAACACCGGCGGCTCGCAGTTCTTCGATGGTCGGGATGTGGTCCAGCGTGATATAAGCGCCGTTGTGGTTCCAGTCCATTTTGACGGCCCATTTCTCTCGCCACTCACGTCCGTTTTTCGCCATGCGGGGCAACCAGTTTTTTGAGCGTTTGGTCGTCTCGCTGACTACGCCCTTCAACTTGTAGCCAGATTTCGTGGTCCGTTCCGTATTGTCGAGTACGCGTGCCAAGACGTATTGACCTGGCCCCAGCGTCACCGCCTCAATTGGCTTCAACTTACTGAACGATTCGATAACCTCATATGTCCTCGCCCCTGATCCTCTGTCTTTCCGAACGTGCGAGTTTTCGCGCAAATCCGGCCAACCTTCGACGTGGTGATAGTCCTCCAGCGATGCTGGAGGATGCGGCGCTTTCCCCGCGTCGCGCGCAAGTGTCGATAGCTGCCCCTCGGCCTCGCGTGTTGTGATCTTGCCCGATCCGACCGAAATATCTGCCCAGGTGCCCTCAACCATATGTGCGCGCACGCGGGCAAGGCAATTGTTCATGTCTCGCAGCGCTTGGGGAATCATGCGGTTTGCGGCGTTACGGATCGGCTGGAGCTTCGCTGGCATGCCCGACAGGTACGCGACGACATGCGAAGGCAGTACGTTCCCCATGTTGCGCACGATGTACTGGCATGCTCCCGAGAAGCGGTCCAGCGCGTCGGTCAATCCGTCGATAACCTTGCCCTGATATGTGGTGAAATCCAGCTTGCGCAGCCATTCATAGGCGTTACCGTGGCACATGCGGTTCACGAACAGGACAAGCTCTTCGGCCAGCTTCGCCAGGTCTTCGGATTTCTCGAATGCTCGGATGACCAGCTTTCCGACACCCTTCAGGACGCCGCCAAAGATCGGGACGACGGCAATCAGGCAGAGTACCAGCTTGATCCAGGTCCATCGGTCCTCCACCGCCTGGCGATTGTCGGCCATGTGCATCATGATCGCGATGGTGTCGCGTGCCGCCGTACCTTCGCCCAGGACCGGAAACATGCTGATCGTTGCATCGAAGACAATCTGGCCGGTGGTCTGTTGCTGGCCGAACTCCCCCTTCAACGCGCCGCCGACCCAATCGGCCGCAGCGGCAGCGTTGGCCCATATCCGTTTTCCCGTCTCGATTGCCCCAATCCGGCTTTCTGCCGGATTGCTTACTGTAATGTCACTCATGCGTCACCGTTGTTCTGCTTGTTTGCGGATGCACGGAAATCGCTTTCACCCCACTTCGGCTTGTAGTCGGGATTTGGTTCATTGGCCTTGACCTGCACCGGGCGCGAATCCGGCCCGATCTTCATCCTGCCGGCACCGACAGGCGCGCTACTCAGATCGGCGTGCCCCGCGTTGTCAAGCGTGCCGCTGTAGCGTTTGCCATCGTCGTAACGAATGTCGAACTTCGCACCCTGGACCGGTTCGCCGTCGTGATACAGATGCGACAGTGACGACTTGTCGGTGTACGTCTTCGGCGCGAACGCAGGAGGCGTGGACCGCGGGCCGTCGGTTGAATGGTCGGCGGCGTGAACGAGAAATTTCCCATTCGTAGCGCCAAGCAATCCGGCAGCGCTCAGTTCAACGGTCGTTCCCGCGCCGTTAAAGCGTATGCCCTTCATGGCGGTCAGATTGATCCAGCCATCCTCGCTCGTGATTTGAACGTCTTTCTTCGCTATTACGTCGATGTCGTCGCCCTGGGCCTCGATGCGGATTTTTCCCGATGCGGCGACAAGCATCATGCCCGCCTTGCGCACGAACAGCGAAATCCTTTCGAGCACCGAAGCGTGAAACGACTTGCCCGCCGCAATGCCGATGCTGCGCCCAGTCGTGATGGCAGTGTCCTCGTCACTCTGGATATGCGTACTGCCCGCCGTGGAAGTTCCAATGCCTGCGGGACTCGAAAGCGCGATAAGCGGAGTGGCAAACTCGGGGAAATCATTGGGGCCGCCCTTTGCTGTGCCGCGAAGGTCGGCGGTCTGCTGCTTGATGGAGCGCGTTACGTCACTCTGGTCTGCGTCGGGTATCTGTGCGCCGTGCTGCTGCGCGAGCCCCACCAGCCCCTCGTGCATGTCGCGCGCCTGCGTCAGACGGGTGACAGTTTCGCCCGCATCCTTGGCCTTCCCTTCTGCATTGGGGCGCCCGTGCGTCGTGATAAAGATGCCCATCGCGGCGCGCACCGAACCCCAAAAATCGGTGCGCAGGTCAAAGCCTTCCCCGCGAGCATCCTTTAGCCCCTCGTTACCTAGGAGGCGGCGAATAAAGCCGAGGCTTAACTGACTTGTGCCATGATCGCTCGAGAGTTGCGCCTGAAGTTCGTTCTTCGTATCAACCAGCGCGAGATGGTTGGCGCTGTGGCCGCCTTCCATTCGACTACGGAATCCAGATACCCACTGGTTAAACGGCAGTTTCCATCCCGGCGTGTTGCGCTTGTTTGCGCTGCTCGCAACAATGAACGGCATGTCGGGATTTCCGTTCACATAGCCGATTAACACCTGGCTGCCAATGCGCGGCACAAAGGCGGATCCCATCTGGCCGTTTTGCCACGGCTGCATGGGTAATACCCATATAAAGGCGTCCTGATCCAGCTTGCCTTCGCGGTCGGGTATCAGTTGGCACTTCACACGACCGTACACATCGGTCCATATTTCCTGATTTTCCGGGCCGGTGACGATGGCGTACTCGAAACCCGCCTGGGATGGCCAGGGCGTTTTGTGCGGCATGCGGAAATATTCACGCGTGGGCTGGATTTCGAAATCCGTCTCGCAGCGAAACGCCTGGCCGGTGCCGCTGGCCTGATCGTTTTCCTCAATCGTCAATGTTGCAGATACAACCAGATATTCCTGGTTCGATTTCTGGTACGGGTGATCGGTCAGATGGAATGTACGTCCAACCGTCAGCCCGCGGATATTACCGTGTCCCTTCGCACGCAACCCCTGGCAACGTAGTGCCTGCATCCGCACCATCGCAACATTACGTGCATCGTCGCGGGTGTCTTCGGGAGTGGAGTCAAATCGCGCCTCCTCGAGACGCGGCTGGCTCACATTCGCATACGTATAGACCTCTTGGTCGGCCCGCGCAGTGTCACGCGGGTCGCGAAAATCCTCACGCAGAGGGACTGTCGAGGGCGCGACACGAGGCTCCGTGTAGTCATGATCGACAACGGTAATCTTGCCTTCGGTCTGACGGCTCGTTACGTCAAGGCGGTCGACGTGTTCTTCGTCAATGCGGTCATTGGTTGAAAAGCGGATCTGCTCATAGGCTTCACCGTGCGGGTGAAATGCGCCCATGGTGTCGGCAATGACGATCCGGTGAAAGCCGTTTTCGTGCTCGAACCAGTAGAACAGCCCGTAGTGCTCACACAGGCGCTGTACACTGGTCATGTCTGCTTCCCAGTGTTGACGTATCAGGTCGCGCCGTGGATATACCCGCTTCCCGTAATGCGGTCCGCCAATGCGCCAGTCAATTGCGATGGGATAATTTCCAAGAATCTTGCCGATAACGTCCGTGACAGTTTCGCCCATGAAAATCCGGTAGTTGCTACCTTTGGCGGCTTCGGCCAATGCGGGCTCAACCTCGAATTCATAAACCATGGATCGGCCGTCACGGCGTACAAACCGGGCCGCGCTGACGCGTCCGGTAATCTCGCGCGTATAAAAACCAATGTTGCCGCGTCCTGTGTCGCCAGGCATGCCGGGAATGGGAGTCGCCTTGCCCGGAACGTCTATGAATATCGTGACCTGAGTTCCAACGATGCTGTCCAGGTCAATCGTGGTGTTGTCGGGAAACGAAGGTATGTCTATGTCCGTTCGCATGCGGACGGTGTAGCTAAAGAGTTCGCCTATCGCCTCGCGGCCATGTAGATAGATCGGAATCAGCACTGGTTTGGGCGACTCCTCGAATTTGATGTTGACGCGAGGTGGCGTCCATGTCGGGAGAGCATCCCCGCTTATCGAAAGCGTGCGTGCGGGTGCCCTGTACAGAAAGGGGAAACGTTCGTCTTTCATCGCATCCCCTTACGCGCGAACCAGTGTGGCCCCGCAGGCCGTCTTGTCGCCAAGGTACGCCACACGCGTACCGCGATGCGTGCGTTTGCCCGTCGCAATGATAGGGTACGTGCCACCACATTTCGGACATTCGGTGAGATGCCCATCGAGCGCAACACGTATTCCCATATGCGTCAGATTATCAGCGGCCTGGATGATTTTTCCTCCGTGATCGGTTGAATCACCGAACCGGGCCACGTCCCGGCCTTGTACGTCCTTCATCGAATGTCCCATGGAAGTCACCATGCACAAAAAAGCGTGCCCCAAATCTTTTGATGCTTGCCCAAATTTTCGCGAAAAGCAATCGAACAAGCTTTAAAGATGGTCAATTCAAATGCGCCTTACATAAAAATCACACCCTGTGATATATGGCGCGTCGTCATGCTTCGGTAAGTGACTTGTCATCCCCTGCCGCTTCCAGCCGAAGATCGCGCCAATCAGCACGGTCACGAGCAGAATGGCGCACCCCCCATCACATCCCACAGCACCGCCCCAACGGCATCCATAGGATTCCTCTGTTTTTGAGAGATAGCAAAATCGGGATTTACAGCCATCCCCTCAGTGCCGCACCGGCTTAGTGAGCGCGAGCATGCGCCATTCTTCCTCGTCCTCACCAGCTTCACGCTGCCGCCCGAACAACTGCGCAGCGAGCCGCATGCGCGCCTTGATGCCATGCAGCTTCATCAGCCGCTGAATCCGATCCTTGCTCACGCGAATGCGTTGCGCAAGCAGCTTTTTCCACACGCGCGGCCAGCCGTACTCGCCTTTGGATTCGGTGTGGACGGCGCGAATATGGACCAGCAACGCGCCGTTGCTGATGCGTCGGCGCGGCCGATCAGGATCAACGTCGATTACGGTTGTGATAACCGCTGGGACTGACACCCAGCGCCTGGCAGGCCACCGAAACCGGCCATTGCCGGCTATGTCGTTCGATCCACGCGCACCTCACACCGCCCCCCCTTCGCAAAGTACGCCGTCGCTTTTCCCAGGATATCGCGCTCCATCTTCACGCGGGCCAGCTCGGCGCGCAGCCGGGCAATTCCATCTGTTCGGCTGACACCTGCTTGCCCGTCCCGTTGAGCTTGCCCGCATCGTCGGCCTTGATCCACGCGTTCAACGTCTGCGTACTGATGCCCAGAATCTTCGCCGTCGCCGCCTGGCTCTGGCCGTTACGCACCATCCGCACCGCTTCAATCTTGAATTCCAGCGTGTACCGCGCCCTCGGGTTACCCATTGCTAAATCCTCCGTTGCTGAGGTTTTACACACTCTCAGTAACGGATACGTTTTTCGAGGGCAAGGTCAGTCTCCAGTGATTCAGGAGTCTGCTGGAACAGCACCCGCAGGTACAAGCCAGAATATGGTTGGACTGCCGGACGGCAGAACATTACCATCGGCAAGCGGCGAGACACGCGCCTGACTGGCTTTAGCAGGCTGTTGAAAAACACGTCTCCGGTGTTGGGCACTTCGTCGCATCGAGTTACTGCGCCGGTATGGTTGATGTCGATTTAATGCTCGAAGCCTTTCATTCAGGTGGACGCAACGCCATTTCCTCGCCGCCAGTTGCGCCTATGCCGCTTTTGCGGCGAGCGTGCGCATGCGAATCAGGTTGTAGGCCGCCTGAGTCAACAGGAAGAGCTGGTCAACTCGTCGCAGTCCCCGAAACATCGTTTGCCGAAATTCTGCCAATCGTCTTGCTCCAGCCGAAGACCTGCTCAATGCATTTGCGCTTGCGCTGACTGACGGCATAGCCAGCCCAGCGCGTTGTGCGCCCGTCGATGGCCGAGCCGCCCGCGTGGCCATTGTTTTGTGCAACATGTGGCGTCACGCCGTGGGCGCGGCACGTTGCCACGAAGCCGGCCGTGTCGTAGTTCTTGTCAGCGCCTACCGTAATCGGTGTATCGGCAAACTGCGCGGCGTCCGCAAGCATCTCGGCCGCTGTGTCCCGCTCGGCTGTGCCATTAGCCTGCGTCACCTGTGCGTTCACCACGAGACCGTGCCGGTTATCAGTCAGCACGTGACCCATGTAGCAAAGCATCGCGCCCGTGCCCCGACTTTTGCGAAACAACCGGGCCTGACTGTCCGTGCTGGATTCATGCGTGTCGTTGCTACGCTTTTCGCCATGCCAGTTCTCGTGAGAGCCGGCACCGCCGTAAGGCGGCGAGTCGTCATCCGACTTCGTTCGGGGCAAAAAGCTCTTGTGCCCGGCCCAAGCCTGAATGAGCGTGCCATCGACGCTGAAATGCTCGCCCCACAGATGGCCACGCACGCGTGCTGTCTCGACCGTCTCGTTGAACAGACTGACCATGACATCATGGGCCATCAGCCGGTCTCGGTTTTTCGCGCGCCTCGCGTTGCAGTCCCGCCGCCAGCCCTTCAGCGATACCCTGCGCCGTCTCCTTCAGGAGCGTCGGGCCGTTCACCGCCGTGCATGATGTGGGGAATCATGGGGAACAGGCTTGTGGGCATCAGGCAGGCTCGCGCTGTACCGTGCTCCATTTATCATTGGTCACTTATCCCCGATTCTGTTGGCAAGCCTGTGAGTATCCTGCGCAAGACTCACACAAGTGCTTGACGCGACTGGGACTGCTCGCGATGCATCGGCAATCCTTTCACACACCGTTCCATCTCACAGCAATACGTGCCCCCCGTTATCCACAGTTTTCGTGGGTAACCCTGTGGACAACAGCAGGACTCGACGTCCATCTGCCTGACGGAGCACGACTTTTCAGCGCATCGCCATCGCGCGGCAGTTCGCGTTACCCGCTTGCATGCGCGCGCTCGCGTGCACCCTCCAGCCGCTGTCGCACGAAACGCACGTGCTCCCGCAACACATAGAAGCCGTCGGCGTACGCCAGCGGCATTCGCAGCGTGTCCAGCGACGCCTCGATCCTGTCCAGTTCGGCCAGCAGCTTGCTGCGCTCTTCGGCGGACGAGTCGCGCATCGCATCGCGCTCGATGGCAATCAGCGAGCCGTAGTATCGATAGATCCGTGAACGCACCCGCCAGGTGAACAGCGCAGGGATCAGGCGCAACGCCGGAAACAGCAGCACGGCGATCGGCAGCAGCAGCACCAGCAGACGGTCGACCACCGTCGCGAGCCAGAACGGCAGCGTGCGGTATAGAAAGCTCTTGCCCGACTTGTAGTAGCGCATCGCGTCCTCGCTGATCCGAAATTCCCGGACCACGGGGTTCGGGAACTGCCCCGCTTTCTGCAGCAGGCCCGCCATACCGTGCACTTCCTGCGCCGCTTCGATCAGCAGGTCGGAGATCGCCGGATGCAGACTCGTGCGCGCCACCAGTTCAGCCGTCGGGCTGATAAGGTGAATCGTCTCGGGCGGAATCCGGCGGCGCAGGTCGAGCGCGCCGGGCGGCAAATCAAGTTCGTCGAGATAAGGAAAGACGCGCGTGTAGGCGGTCGCTTCGTCGAAGTTCATCACCGAGACGCCCGGAATGCCGAGCAGCCGCAGCATCAGGACGCGTGTAGCCGAGTCGCCGCTCAGCAACGCCGCATCGACCTGATTCGAGACGAGCGCCTTCGCGGCGTCGAGCCCGTCAAGCGGCAGCAGCTGCGTGTTGCCGCCCGGCCCGATGCCGTTCGCTTCGAGGAGCTTCAGCGACAGCATGCGCGTGCCGCTGCCCTCGCGGCCGATCGCGATACGCTTGCCATCGAGATCGGAAAGCTGCGTCATACCGCTGCCGCGATAAAACACGACAAGCGGCACATACGTCACGCTGCCCAGCGACATCAGCGAAGACGTATCACGTCCGCCCGTCACGCCGCCCTGCACCAGGGCGACATCGACCTTCTGTTTGGGATCGAGCAACCGGTCAAGATTCTGCACCGAGCCGTCCGAAACCAGCACCTTGAGCGTCACGCCGTTGCGCCCGAGAACCTTCCTGTACTCCTCGGCGATCTGCATGAAGGAGCTGTCCTGCGGGCCCGCGCTGATTGTGATCGTATGCGGCGGCGCGGGATCGACGAGCCACACGACCAGCCAGACCAGCACCGCGAACAGCGCCACGAACGGCAAGGACGTCAACGCGAGATCGCGCCACACGGGATGCGTGTGGTCGCGAAGAAAGTGCGGAGAATGCGGACGAAGTCCTTTCATGTTCCGGCTCGCCTCCGATATGCGCCACCATCAATCGTAGCCGTATCGCGCGCTTCTGGGGAGCGCTCAGGCGAACGGTGCGCGTCGATGCAAATCGACTGCCGCTAACAAAATCGCGCCAAGCACTTGCGCGATCGAAAGGGTGTCTTTATAATTCGCGCCTTCGCTAGGCTCGTAGCTCAGCTGGTTAGAGCACCACCTTGACATGGTGGGGGTCGTTGGTTCGAGTCCAATCGAGCCTACCAACGAACAAGCAGCAAAAAAAAGCGGCAAGCATTTCTATGCTTGCCGCTTTTTTGTTCTGGGTTTGCGCGCAGTCTGCACAAAGACGAACATCGCACCCACCAACGAAAAAAGCCGAAAGACTTTCTTGTCCTTCGGCTTTCGTTCAACAGACGTCGCGCACTAACGCGCCAACGCTGTTCTTGCGTGTGCAACCTGGTCAGCGCGACATCATGTTCATGCTGACGTTGTGCATGACCCACACGGTTCCAAACACCAGGAACATAGCGGCCAGCACCGTGTAAGCGAGCGCGAGCGTGTTCCATCGTTGGCCCGATGTCGACACGCTCATGTGCAGGAAGCACACCAGATGCACGACGATCTGCACGACGGCGAGCGCGGCTAGCACCAACGGAGCGTAAGCTGCCGGCAGCCAGCCCTGCATCACGATGCCGAACGCCGCGGCAGTCAACACCACGGCCAGCACGAAGCCGACCACATAGCCACCGATACCGCCATGACCTGCTTCAGCGTCGAGCGCGTGGGAATTCGAGTGAGCCATCAGTACATGCTCCCGAGATAAACGAAAGTGAACACGCAAATCCACACGACATCGAGGAAGTGCCAGAAGAGACTCAGACACGTGAGACGCGTGATTTCGCGCTGCGTCAGTTGCGGCGCACGCGCCACCTGCACAGCGAGCACCGCCATCCAGATCAGACCCGTGGCCACGTGCAGGCCGTGCGTGCCGACCAGCACGAAGAACGACGACAGGAACGCGCTACGCGACGGACCCGCCCCTTCGGCGACCAGGTGCGAGAACTCGTTGAGCTCCAGCTTGAGAAACACGGCGCCGAGCACGAACGTGACTGCCAGCCAGCCCAGCACGGCGCGCGGGTTTTGACGGCGCGCAGCGACCATTGCGAAGCCGTACGTGATGCTGCTCAACAGCAGCGCTGCCGTTTCGACGGCGACGCCCGGGATATCGAACAGATCCTTGCCTGTTGGCCCGGCGTTGAACTGGTGCGCCATCACGGCAAACACTGCAAACAGCGACGCGAACAGCACACAGTCGGTCATCAGGTAGAGCCAGAAGCCGAACACCGACTGCGATTCGCCATGATGACCGTGGCCATCGATCTCGTTCAGAGTTGCGGCATGGACTTTTTGCAGCATCACTCGACCTCCGCGAGCGCCGGCGCCACGTCCGCGCGTTGCGGAAGCGGCGTGCGGCCTTTGTTTTCGATCGTCCGTACCACGTCGGACGGAATGTAGTAGCCGTCATCGCGACCGAAGCTGCGGCCGATCACGGTCGCCGCAATCGCGGCCAGCGCGACAATCGCCAGCCACCAGATGTGCCAGACAGCAGCGAAGCCAAAGGCAAGACTGAACACACCGATAAAGAAGCCGGCGGACGTGTTCGACGGCATGTGGATGTCCCGATAGGCAGCCTGAATACCGAGACCCTTGCCGGTCTCCTTCATATGCGCGAAGGCATCGAGTTCTTCGACGACAGGAATCGTCGCGAAGTTATAGACGGGCGGCGGCGACGAAATCGACCATTCCAAGGTGCGGCCGCCCCACGGATCGCCCGTTACGTCGCGATACTCCGGCTTGTTGCGGTTGATGATGCTGACCACGAACTGAGTCACCTGGCACACCACGCCGATCGCGATGAGCGCCGCACCGCATGCAGCGATGATCATGAGCGGCTGCCATGCGGGATTGTCGTAGTGGTTCAGACGGCGCGTCGCACCCATGAAGCCGAGCACGTAGAGCGGCGTGAACGCCACGAAGAAGCCAACGAACCAGAACCAGAACGCAGCCTTGCCGAGCCTGTCGTTCAGCTTGAAACCGAACACCTTCGGGAACCAGTAGCTGACGCCCGCCAGATAGCCGAACACCACGCCGCCGATAATCGTGTTATGGAAGTGCGCAACGAGGAACAGCGAATTGTGCAGCACGAAGTCCGCGCCCGGAATCGCCAGCATCACGCCCGTCATGCCGCCGATCGTGAACGTGACCATGAAGCCGATCGTCCATAGCACGGGCGCCGTGAACTCGAGGCGGCCGCGATACATCGTGAACAGCCAGTTGAAGATCTTCACGCCTGTCGGAATGGCAATGATCATCGTCGCGATGCCGAAGAACGCGTTGACGTCAGCGCCGGAGCCCATCGTAAAGAAGTGGTGCGCCCACACGAGGAACGCGAGCACCATGATCGCGCACGATGCGTAGACCATCGTTTTGTAGCCGAACAGCGGCTTCTTTGCGAACGTCGAGATTACTTCCGAGTAGATGCCGAACGCGGGCAGAACCAGGATGTAGACCTCGGGGTGGCCCCATGCCCAGATCAGGTTCAGGTACAGCATTGCGTTGCCGCCGGCATCGTTCGTGAAGAAGTGCATGTCGGCGTAACGGTCGAGGCCCAGCAACGCCAGCGCGATCGTCAGGATCGGGAACGTCGCCATGATCAGCACGTTCGAGCACAGCGCCGTCCACGTGAACACGGGCATCTTCATCAGCGACATGCCGGGCGCGCGCATCTTGATGATGGTGACGAAAAAGTTGATCGCCGTAATCAGCGTGCCGACACCGGACAGTTCCAGCGCCCAGATGTAGTAATCGACGCCCACGCCCGGACTGAACTGCAGTTCGGACAGCGGCGGATACGCAAGCCAGCCGACCTGCGCGAACTCGCCGATCACCAGCGAAATGTTCATGAGGATCGCGCTGATTGCCGTCATCCAGAACGACAGCGAGTTCAGGAACGGGAACGCGACGTCGCGTGCGCCGATCTGCAGCGGCACGACAATATTGAACAGACCCACCATCAGCGCCATCGCCATGAAGAAAATCATGATGACGCCGTGCGCGGTGAAGATCTGATCATAGTGGTGCGGCGGCAGATAGCCGGTCGCGCCACCGCTCGCGAGCGCGAGTTGCAGCCGCATCATCACAGCATCGGCGAAACCGCGCAGCAGCATCAGCACGGCGACGACGATATACATCACCCCAATTCGCTTGTGATCGACGCTCGTGAGCCATTCGGCCCACAGCCAGCGCCACTTGTGCGTGCGCGTCAAAAGCACGGCGACGGCCAGCACGATCAGCCCCATGAGCGCGCCCGCGCCCATGATGATCGGCTGATCGAACGGAATCGCCTCTAAAGTCAGATTGCCGAACATGGGTTACTCCTTCGAAGCGTTCGTGGCGCAATTGGCGTCACGGAAATCGACGACATGCCCACTGTTGTATTTCGCAATCACGTTGTGGAACAGCTTTGGATCCACCGACGAGAAATAGCGCACCGGGTTCTTTTCGCTCGGTTTGGCGACGGCGTAGTACCCGTCCATGTCGAGCCGCTCCGCCGATGCCTTGACCTTCTGCACCCAGCTGTTGAAATCAGCCTGGCTGACGGCGAGCGTGCGGAACTTCATGTCAGAGAAGCCCTTGCCGCTGAAATTCGCCGACACACCCGCGTAGTCGCCGGGTTCGTCTGCGACCAGATGGACACGCGTCTGCATGCCCGCCATCGCGTACACCTGCGTGCCCAGTTGCGGGATGAAGAATGAATTCATCACCGAGTCAGACGTGATATGGAAATTGACAGGCGTGCCGACGGGCATCGCCAGCTGATTCACCGACGCAATGCCGAGATCGGGATAGATGAAGAGCCACTTCCAGTCGAGCGCGACGACTTCGACGTCGATGGGCTTCACGCTCGATTCGAGCGGCTTGTACGGATCCAGTTCGTGCGTGGTGCGCCACGTCAGAATGCCGAGGAACAAGATGATCAGCGCGGGGATCGTCCACACAATCAATTCGATTGCGGTGGAGTGTGCCCACTTCGGCGCGTAGACCGCGCTTTTGTTCGACGCGCGATACCGCCACGCGAAAAGCAGCGTCAACAGAATGACGGGTATGACGACGATCAGCATCGTCCACGTTGCCGTCGCGATCAGCGATTTTTCGGCGACGCCGACACTGCCTTTCGGGTCGAGCACTTCAAGTTGACATCCCGCAAGACACGCCGTCAGACCGGCGCTGACGGGTACGAGGCAACCTCTTAAGGTTTTTCTGGCTAACATGTTTGCCCAATGATCGATGAACCACGCTGAACACGTGTGGGGTTTGCAAGGCAAAAAGCACAAGGTCCTATGTGCCAGGCGATTCTATGGACGCGCAGCGTTTGAAATCCTGACTTCAATCAAGAACGCCGACGGAAATTCCGTCGGAAGACGTGCGACGCGTTGTCACACGATGTCGGAATACCGGAAGCGCCCCGTCGTATCAGGCGCGCCTCCGACAGGTTGGTTCAGGTCCGCTGTCGGTGTGGAACTCACGCGACAGCGATCCCATCTGACGGGCCGCCTGGACATCGCCGATACCGAGGCGGCCTGGACGATCACGTTTGTCCGGATTCCGCGTTATCGGCCGAATCGTCTTCTGTCTTTTGGCCAACCAGTTCCTCCAGCGCGCCTGCGCCTTTGAAACCCGCCACAGCCGCGACGCCCTTCGTCAACAGCGATGCGTTCGGGTCCGCCTTTTCCAGCGCTTCGACGGCGGCGGCTGCTCCCGCGATCTCGCCCAGTGTGTCGAGAATGCCCATCGCCGCTCCTTAGCTCGTCAGGTCGGCGGGCAGCTTGCCGCCGTTCGCCGCGAGCGCCGTCATCAGCTGCTTGTGCAGCCAGATGTTCATCGACGCCGAATCGTTCGTGTCGCCGCCGTACTTCAGCTCGCTCGCCAGTTGCTTGCGATGCTCGAGGCTGCTGTCCACGTCGAGAAGCTTCATCAGATCGACAATCGAGCGGCGCCAGTCGAGCTGCAGCGGACTCGATGCCGCCAGCTGATCCATCACGGCTGCGACATCGACGTCCGTGAGCGCAGTCGAGACGGGCGTAACGGGCGTAAGGGGCGCGCCAGCCGGCGCGTCGACGGGAGCCGGCGCGACGGGATCGGCGGGCAGCGTCTCGGCCGGCTTCGCCTTGCCGAAGATCTTGCTAACAATGGTTCCAAAGATGCTCACGATTCAGATCCTTCTGAGATGGAATGGGAATGAGACTGCACAACGTCGCGCGTATTCAGGCTTTCATGAATCGCAACGACGCTGCATGCGACTAACGCCGTTTGCTCCGAAGCGTTGACCTTCACACACAACTTGCCGCAACTTTCACCCTTGTTTTCACTCCGGCGCATCTCCGCACCACATTCCCGTCAAATTTTGAAAAATTTTGCATGCCTGATGAGTTTCTACACCGTTGTTCGGCAAGAATCGTGATTCGAATCGATTTCTCTCCACGTTTTTCAAACACGACATCAAGACCATGAAGAAACTGTTGACCCTCGCAGCCTGTGCCGTTTCCCTGTCGATGCTCGCCGCGTGCGGCGGCCTGGATCGAAGCAAGGAAGAAACGCTGAACAAGCAGGCCGGCATTGAAGTGACCCAGACGAAGGAAGGCGTACAGGTTCGCCTACCCGAAAAAGTGCTGTTCAACTTCAACGAATCGAGCTTGCGGCCCGACGCCGCGACTGCGCTCTCGCGCGTGGTCGTCGTGCTGAACCGCACGCACAAGCCAATGATCATCGAAGGCCACACAGACAACGTCGGCACGCGCGAATACAACCAGCAGTTGTCCGAAGCCCGCGCGAAGTCGGTTGCCGACGAACTCGAACGCCGCGGTATCAGCGCGTCGCGTATCACGCTGAAGGGCTATGCGTTCGATCGTCCCGTCGCGGATAACAACACGCCGGAAGGCCGCGCACGCAATCGCCGCACGGAGATCGTCGTAATGGGCGAATCGCTCGAAGCAGTGATGGGCAAGTAAGGGCTATCGCGATCCTGCAAGCGCTGCGGTGTCAGTCGGGCGCTTGCGTTTCGACGACCCGCTCATCGGCGATACCTAAAGATTTGTGAGAAATCCAGGTTAACTGCGATATATCGTCAACCTAACAATTTTGAGACCGTTTGAATCACTTCTCTTGCCGATCGGGATCTAACGTGTCGAGTCTGCGCATTGTTGGATTACTAGCGATTTTCGGACTGTGCACCGGCTGCGCTCAAATCCACCAGGAACTTCAGGCATCGAATCCGACCAATACAGTAGCAATGCCGTCGAAGCTCGCCGTCACCGACGGCGTGTCGGACGAGACACCCCTCACGTCTGGTCATATCGCGGTTCAGCCGAAAAGCGGCGCACTTCAAACGGGTTATGCATCGTGGTACGCGCGGAAATTCCAAGGGCGTCGCACAGCGAGTGGTGAACGATACGACAACCGTCTGTTGACAGCGGCACATCGCACGCTGCCGCTGGGCTCGTATGTGCGCGTGACTTCGCTAGCGACCGAGAAATCGGTCGTAGTTCGAGTCAACGATCGCGGGCCATTCATCAAAGGGCGAATCATTGATTTGTCTCTTGCAGCGGCTAGCGAATTGGGTTTGACCCGATCGCCTTCAATGCAAGTGGAGCTTCAACGCGTCGAGAAGGCAGCGAATAGCCGCGCACTGTCCGATGGGTCGGAATCTTGATCCGATTCGTGATTGCTGCGTGTATCGCGACGCTTGGCGCCTCCAGTTCACTCGCCGCACGTTCGAACACCGAAACACGCGACGCCACGCCCCTGCCGCCCGGCGTAGATCACAAGCCGGCTGCGCAGCCGGTTCGCAGGTCGAAAGCGCAAGCAAAGACTTCGCAGCCTCCGCGCAACAAAGACCTCAAGGCTCGTCGTAAGCGCAGAACGGTGCACCACTCTAATGTCTTCTACCGCTGGTCAGCCGAGCAACTGATGTTAGGTGGCGTCAATCCGTCGCGAGTCGGCAGAAATACGGACGACCTTCCAGGAAGGGCGGCCAGCGAGAGCGCAGCCCTCACCAGATGAAAGCCGCGCGAAGAGCGAATCAGGTGGAAGCGTTGCCGTACTTCACGACATCAAGCAGCGTCTTCTTTTTGTCCTGGTAGTGATACAGCGTGATCGCGCCTGCCTTCATGTCGCCGTGTGCATCGAATGCGATATGGCCGATCACGCCGTTGTAATCGGTGGCGGGCAACGCCGCGAGGACCTTCGCGGCGTCCGTCGTGTTGGCTCGCCTCATCGCATCGGCGATCACATAAACCGCGTCGTACGCGAACGGGGCGTTGAACAAAATGGGGCCATTGAAGCGAGCCTCGAAGCGCTTCTGGAACTCCGCGCCCTTCGGCATGCGGGAAACAGCAAGACTCGCTTCGGAACATACCAGGATGTTCACCGAGTCGCCAGCAAGCTCGGCCACTTTCTCGGTGCATGCGCCATCGCCGCTCAGGACCCTCGTATTCAAGCCAAGCGCAGCCGCTTGCCGAATGAATGGTCCAACCGTCGAATCCATGCCGCCGAACATGATCACGTCGGGATGCGCGCTCTTGATGGCGGTGAGAATGGCGCGGAAATCGGTGGCCTTGTCGGTGGTTGCCTCGCGCGCGACGATGCGCGCGCCGCCCGCCTGCGCGGCCTTCGCGAACTCGTCGGCAAGCCCCTTGCCGTAGGCCGTCGCATCGTCGACGACGGCAATCGTCTTCGCACCCAACGATCTCAGCGCATAGCCCCCGAGCGCGGGCCCCTGTTGCGCGTCCGTCGCGACTACGCGGTACGCGCTCCTGTAGCCCTGCTTCGTATAGTCTGGATTGGTGGAAGACGGTGAAATCTCCGCGATATTCGCCTCGTTGTAGATGCGCGACGCTGGAATCGACACACCGGAGTTCAGGTGGCCGATGACGGCAACCACATGCTCGTCGACGAACTTTTGCGCGATCTGCGTGCCCGTCTTCGGATCCGCCGCATCGTCCTCACCGTCCAGTTCGAGCCGCACCTTACGCCCGCCGATCACCAGACCTGTCTTGTTGATGTCTTCGACGGCAAGACGTGCCCCGTTCTCGTTGTCTTTGCCCAAATGACTACTGCCGCCCGTCAGTGGCCCGACGTGTCCGATCTTCACCACTTCTTCGGCTGAACCGGCTTCATCTTGCGTTGCGTGCTGCGAAGGTTGCTCTTTCCTGCCGCAGCCCATCAGCGTCAGGCTAGTCAGCGAAATACCGACCAAGGTCAGTTTTGCCAGGTTATTCAACGGCTTTCTCCTCCATGAACGTGCCTCGTTCTTCGACCGGTTTTAACAAATATTTGATTCGCAATCCGAATGTATATCCAAAAAACGGTAGCACACCGAGATGCTCATCGCTGTAAAGATTGGTCAAGCGGCGCAAATGCCACGCACCCACTCTTCCTTGACAGAGTTTGACGCATCTCGCGCGTTATCCAATGGACAATCCGGCTACGCACGGCCTTCCTGTCCGGCACGGCGCGCATTGAACACACCTATCAACCGGAATGAACCCACCATGAAGAAAAGCTCTGTCGCTCTGCTCGTTTCCCTGCTGGCGCTTGCGGGCGCAGCATCGGCGCAAACCGACAACAACGGCATTTTGATGACGCACGACCGCGATGTCGCGTCGAAGATCGAACAGCATGCACGCGACGTCCAGGCCCAGCCGGCCGTCCAGAATGACATGGATGCGCCTGCTCAACATGTCGAGCAGAAGCCGGCTCACCAGCATCACCACGGCCACGGCCAGGGTCACCATCACACCGTGAAGACGAGGGCGGCGCACTCGCACGTCGAAGCCGAATAAGCACGCAGCACCAACGAAAAACGGGCTAGCAAAAGCTAGCCCGTTTGTCTTTACAGCGCGGGTCGGCAGGAAAATCAGACCTCGGCCATCGCCGCCGCCTGTGCATCCTCCGCGTCTTCGACGCTCGTGCGGATCAGGTGATCGAACGCGGCCAGTGATGCCTTCGCGCCCTCGCCCACGGCGATCACGATCTGCTTGAACGGCACCGTCGTCACGTCGCCCGCCGCGAATACGCCTGGCACCGAGGTCGCGCCCTTGGCATCGACCACGATCTCGCCGTGCTTCGACAGTTCGACCGTGCCCTTCAGCCATTCGGTATTCGGCACGAGACCGATCTGCACGAACACACCTTCGAGTTCAACATGCTTCGACTCGCCCGACACGCGATCCGTGTACGTCAAGCCATTGACCTTCTTGCCGTCGCCCGTGATCTCCGTCGTCTGTGCCTGCGTGATCACGACGACGTTCGGCAGGCTGCGCAGCTTGCGTTGCAGCACTTCGTCGGCGCGCAGGGTGGCGCCGAATTCGATCAGCGTCACGTGATTCACGACACCGGCCAGATCGATCGCCGCCTCGACGCCCGAGTTGCCGCCGCCGACGACGGCCACGCGCTTGCCCTTGAACAGCGGGCCATCGCAGTGCGGGCAGTACGCGACACCGTGATTGCGGTACTCGCGCTCGCCCGGCACGTTGATCTCGCGCCAGCGCGCGCCCGTTGCCAGCACGATCGTCTTCGCCTTCAGCACGGCGCCGCCCGCGAGGCGCACTTCGTTGATCTTGCCGGGAATCAGCGCTTCGGCGCGCTGCACGTCCATCACATCGACTTCGTAGCTCTTCACGTGCTGCTCGAGCGCCGTGGCGAACTTCGGCCCTTCTGTTTCCTGCACCGACACGAAGTTTTCGATCGCCAGCGTATCCAGCACCTGGCCGCCGAAGCGTTCCGCGACCACGCCCGTCGCAATGCCTTTGCGCGCCGAGTAAATCGCGGCCGCCGCGCCAGCGGGACCGCCGCCGACGATCAGCATGTCGAACACTGGCTTCTTCTCCAGTTCCTTCGCGGCGCGCGCGCCGGCGTTGCTATCCAGCTTCGCAAGGATTTCCTTCACACCGCTGCGGCCCTGACCGAACACTTCGCCATTCAGGAACATCGTCGGCACGGCCATGATCTGGCGCGACTCGACCTCATTCTGGAACAGCGCGCCGTCGATCGCCGTGTGGCGGATGCGCGGATTGATCAGCGCCATGATGTTGAGCGCCTGCACGACTTCCGGGCAGTTCTGGCACGACAGCGAGAAGTAAGTTTCGAACGCGAAGTCGCCGTCGAGTTCGCGAATCTGCTGGATCACCGCGTCGTCGAGTTTGATCGGGTGGCCGCCCGTCTGCAGCAGTGCGAGAACCAGCGACGTGAATTCATGCCCCATCGGAATGCCTGCGAAGCGGATGCCCGTCGTCTTGCCCGGCTCGCCGATCGAAAACGACGGCTTGCGCTCGTCATCGCCACGACGTTCGATCACATTCACACGTTCCGACAGCGACGCAATGTCGTTCAGCAGCGCCAGTAGCTCCTGCGACTTCGTGCCGTCGTCGAGCGAAGCGACGATCTCGATAGGACGACTGACTTTCTCGAGGTAGGCTTTGAGTTGGGTCTTCAGATTCGCGTCGAGCATGATTTTTCGGGTCCGTTGCGAGAGGAGATGAGGTATCGGTGCGTGCCGCGCGCTGCGGCGAACGCGCGCAGTAAGACAGTTCGCAAGGCGCAACCTTGCGGACTGCCTCACGCGGCGCCGCGCGTGGCGGCGCCGCTTTGGAGACAGCAGGTCGGCGGGTAAGCGTGGGCGGCTTCTAGCGAGCCGTCAAGCTTAGATCTTGCCGATCAGGTCGAGCGACGGGCTCAGCGTTTCAGCGCCCGGCGTCCACTTGGCGGGGCAGACTTCACCCGGATGCGCAGCGATGTATTGCGCAGCCTGCACCTTGCGCAGCAGCTCGCCAGCGTCACGGCCGATGCCGTTGTCGTGGATTTCGCACAGCTTGATCTCGCCTTCCGGATTGATCACGAACGTGCCGCGCAGCGCCAGGCCTTCTTCTTCGATCAGCACGTCGAAGTTGCGCGAGATCGCAAGCGTCGGATCGGCAACCATCGGGTACTTGATCTTCTGGATCGTGTCCGACGTGTCGTGCCATGCCTTGTGCGTGAAATGCGTATCCGTCGACACGCTGTAGATTTCAACGCCGAGCTTCTTGAACTCTTCGTAACGGTCGGCCAGATCGCCCAGTTCCGTCGGGCACACGAACGTAAAGTCGGCCGGATAGAACACGACGACGGACCACTTGCCCTTGAGGGTCTCGTCGGTGACGGTCACGAAATCGCCATTGTGGAATGCGGTTGCCTTGAACGGTTTGACCTGGCTGTTGATGATCGGCATCTGATGCGTCCTCTTCGGTTGTGTGAGTTGGGTTGGTACTGCGATGGGTGAAGTATGAAGGATACGCGGAATTCGCTAAATTTGATTGTTCCGATTTGCCCAATTTAGTTTTTCTATCGCGCCGTCCTCATGCGGTACAAATGCTTGATTGGAAAGGAAAACACCGTCAACCCGCGTTCCCCCCGGGCGGGTAAAATGATCGAAAAAAATTTCTGACATCGGTTTTCAGCAAGGGTTTTCCGCTTGAACGAGCTTGAACAGGGGTTTCTTCTGACGCGTCACTGGCGCGATACGGGCACGGAAACGGAGGTCGAGTTCTGGCTCGCCACCGACGACGGGCCGCGTCATATCCGCCTGCGCCCGCAGCCGAACGTCGCGTTCGTGCCCGCTGCGCAGCGCCCGCGCGCGGACGAGGTGCTGCGTCAGGAGAAAAGCACCCGAGGCGTCGAACTGCGCCCGCTCGATTTACGCGATTTCCAACATCGGCCGGTGCTGGGGTTGTATTGCCCCCAATATCGCCAGCTTATCGGCCTCGAAAAGCGGCTCAAGCAAGGCGGCGTCGACGTGTACGAAGCCGACGTATTTCCGCCCGATCGCTACATGATGGAGCGATTCATCACGGCGCCCGTGCTGTTCCGCGGCGAGGCGAACCCCATCGGCGGCCCCCTGCTCAATGGGGACATGAAGCCCGCGACGGGCTACCGCCCGAAGCTCAGGCTCGTGTCGCTCGATATCGAAACCAGCGCGCAAGCCGAGTTGTACTCGATAGCGCTCGAAGGCTGCGGTCAGCGGCAGGTGTACATGCTCGGGCCGGAGAATGGCGACGCGTCGGGTCTCGACTTCGCGCTCGAGTACTGCGAGACCCGGGCGCAACTGATCGAACGGCTGGTCGAATGGCTCGAACGACACGATCCCGACGCGATCATCGGCTGGAACGTGGTGCAGTTCGACCTGAAGGTGCTGCATGAAACCGCGCAGAGATATGGCGTCCCGCTGCGCATCGGGCGCGGCGGCGCCGTGCTGGAATGGCGAGAGCACGGCCTGAAGCAGAATCACTTCTTCGCGGGCGCGGCCGGGCGGCTGATCATCGACGGCATCGAGGCGCTGCGCTCCGCTACGTGGAGCTTTCCGTCGTTCAGCCTCGAATACGTGGCGCAGTCGGTGCTCGGCGAAGGCAAGTCGATCGACAACCCGTATCAGCGGATGGAAGAAATCCAGCGCCGTTTCGACGAAGACAAACCGGCGCTTGCCCGCTACAACCTGAAAGACTGCGAGCTGGTCACGCGCGTCTTCGCGAAGACGGACCTGCTGTCCTTCCTGCTCGAACGCGCGACCGTGACGGGCCTGCCCGCCGATCGCAGCGGAGGATCGGTGGCCGCGTTCACGCATCTGTACATGCCGCGCATGCACCGGCTCGGCTTCGTGGCGCCGAATCTCGGCGACGTCGCGGGTGCGGCGAGTCCCGGCGGCTTCGTGATGGACTCGAAACCGGGACTCTACGACTCGGTACTCGTACTGGACTACAAGAGCCTGTATCCGTCGATCATCCGCAGTTTCCTGATCGATCCCGTGGGTCTGATCGACGGCCTGCGTCATCCCGACGACGCGGATTCCGTGCCCGGCTTTCTCGGCGCGCGTTTTTCCCGCGCGCAGCACTGTTTGCCGTCGATCGTCGCGCAGGTGTGGGAGGGACGCGAAGCAGCGAAACGCGAGCAGAACAAGCCGTTGTCGCAGGCCTTGAAGATCATCATGAACGCGTTCTACGGCGTGCTCGGATCGACGGGCTGCCGCTTCTTCGATCCGCGCCTCGCGTCATCGATCACGATGCGCGGCCATGAGATCATGCATCGCACGCGCGAGCTGATCGAGGCGAGCGGCTACACGGTGATTTACGGCGACACGGATTCGACCTTCGTGTGGCTCAAACACGCGCATGACGAGCAGGACGCGGTGCGCATCGGGCGCGAACTGGTCGGTGCGATCAATGCGTGGTGGCGCGAGCATCTGCGCGAGCGCTTTGATTTGGAGAGCGCGCTGGAACTGCAGTTCGAGCGGCACTACAGGCGCTTTTTCATGCCGACCGTACGCGGCGCGGAGGAAGGCAGCAAGAAGCGCTACGCGGGTTTGACGGTGATGGCGGACGGCAGCGAAGAGGTCGTCTACAAAGGGCTGGAAACAGTGCGGACCGACTGGACGCCGCTTGCGCAACGCTTCCAGCAGGAACTGTATTTGCGCATTTTCAAGCAGCAGCCGTATCGCGACTATGTGCGCGACTACGTGCGGCGCACGCTTGCGGGCGAGTTCGACGATCTGCTGGTGTACCGCAAGCGTCTGCGCCGGCCGCTGTCCGACTACGAGCGCAATGTGCCGCCGCATGTGCGTGCGGCGCGTTCGGCCGACGAATTCAATCGGCAACGCGGCCGCCCGCTGCAATACCAGAACGGCGGGTGGATCAGCTACGTGATGACGGGCAGCGGGCCGGAGCCGCTCGAGACGTTGCGGTCGCCGATCGACCATGAGCACTATCTGACGAAACAGTTGCAGCCTGTGGCCGATGCTATTTTGCCTTTGTTGAAGGATGATTTTGTGACGCTTGCGGCCGGCCAGGCTCAGTTGTTTTAGGGTTTCGGTTCCGAGTTTTTGCGCTCTTGCAGTGTCAAGCCAAAGAAACCAAACCCTATACAACCTGCTCAGCAGGCAAAACCACCAGTTCAACCCGCTTCGCACCGCGCAAAACACTAACGACGACTTCACGCTCGATCTTCGACCCATCGAGCGCACGCTGCAGAGCGTCGACACCTTCAACGACCTCGCCATCGACAGCGACAATGGTGTCATCCACACGCAAACCTCCGACAGCCGCCGGCGACCCTTTCACGATCTCGATCACTCGCACGCCACTTACCGAATCGAGTTCGAAATAACGCTGCACACGGCGCGGCAGCGCCGTCGTCGTGCCGGCTACGCCGATGTAGGCGCGCCGCACGCGCCCATGCGCGAAGATCTGCATGATGACCCACTTCGCGGTATCGATGGCCGTGGCGAAGCTGATCGACTGCGCACCCGGAATGATCGCCGTATTCACGCCGATCACCTGCCCCGCCGAATTGATCAGCGGGCCGCCGGAATTGCCCGGATTCAGCGCGGCATCCGTCTGGATCACGTCATAGATCATGCGGCCCGAATTCGAACGCAGCGAGCGGCCCAGCGCGGACACCACGCCCGCCGTGACCGTCTGCTCGAGCCCGAGCGGATTGCCGACGGCAATCGCAATCTGGCCGACGCGCAGCTTGCCCGACTCGCCGAGCGCGACATGCGGCAGCGGCTCCCGCGAACCGATGCGCAGCACGGCAAGGTCGCTATGCGGATCGTCACCGACCAGATCGGCGTCGAACTTCGTGCCGTCGGCGAGTTGCACGCCGATATGCGTCGCGCCGTGCACGACGTGGCTGTTGGTCAGAAGATAACCGTCGGGCGTGAAGAGGAACCCCGAGCCGGTGCCCGCAGGTGCGTGGCGCTCCCGCGCGCCCGGCACGCGGCGCTCGACGGTGATGAAGACGACGGCCGCCCGCACCCGTTCGAGCGCATCGATGACGGTGCGCGAATAGGCGTCGAGGAGTGCGTCGTCGCCAGGCGATCCGGGCGAAGCGGCGGCTGGCCGCGCGCCCGACAGATCGTCGATAAAACGGGGACGGCTTCCCATGATCAGGCTCCCGATAAGCGAGAGCCGCACATGCGGGGCGAGCGGGCCGTTTTCAAGCGGGGGCGCCGGCGCGTCGGCGGGAGGATCGGTCTGACACCGAGCAGCCGCGCTGGAACGCCGAAAGACGCGCGTCAGATGAGTCTCAGATTGCGGATGCGGCCGATGCGCGGCGAACGCTCGAGAATCAGTTTCTCGATGACTTCGGGCAGCAGCGCCTTGGGAATGTTCGGCGGCACATCCGACACCAGTTGCGACGGCACATTCACAATGTAGTCGTCCGGCGCGGTGGCGAGGCTGTGCTCGTAGGTAACGCGGTAGTCCATGCGGGATGTGAAAAGTAAGTGGTGTTGCGAAAACGCCCTCGCAGAACGCCGCCGCTCTACGCAGCAGACGCCTTCTGTCCCGAGATCGTACCTCAGACAAGCGGTCCGCGCCGGGCAGCGCTCACCGGCAATGTGCGCTGCCGAACGGCCAGGATGCAGACCAGGAATGAAACGCTCGTGCGCAGTTCATCTGTTCTCGCCGTGGGGGCACGTCTGCGATCACACATCATCGATGCCAGCCGCCATGCCCCCAGCAACAGCTGTAACCGACGCCGACGCTCACTGAAGGGCCCGCGTAATAACCCGGCGCATAGCCGTAGGCCGGCGCGTACCCGTATCCATATGGTGGCGCGACGACGCAGCCCGCTAAACCGATTGTCACCAGGGCGACGGCTGCCAGCGTCAGAAGTTTTTTCATGATCGTTCTCCCTCTTCACGTAGCATTTGAGCAGACGCTACAGAAGGTGTTCGTGACCACTTGTGACGGCTGGTTACGGCGCACTACACGACAGCAGCGGGCCGCTGCGCTGCAGGAGTGCGCAAGAAAGGGGCCCGGGCAACCCAGGGGCTTTACGTGCAGACCGCGCGCTAACAGTTGCTTACTATTCGCCGGTCAAAAAAAGAACAGGCGCCCGCCGGGCACGAACAGATTTCGAGGTCGGCGGTATGAATCGGAATTCGGCCTCTGTTCGACGGATTGAAAGAAAGCCTCGAAGCGCACACTGCAGTCGTGCACATGCACTGAGGAGCCTGAAATGTCTTCCCGTCATGACAGAAGCGATCCATCCGAGCCGAACGCCTGCGACGCACAGGATTGGAGCAGTCCGCGGGCGTACCCGGAGGCCGATCTGATGCGCGGCCTGCAGCTCGCGTCCGACACGGTGTTGCGCCTCGCCACCCAGACGCATGCCGCCGTGGCGCGTGGCGACCCGGCGAGTGCCGAAGCGGCGCGCGAGTCGCTGGAAAAGCAGCTCGCGCTGACCACCCGGCTGATCGACGAGCTTCTGTTCGATGGTGAAGTTCGTCACACCACCCATTGACCCGCCGCTCGCGCGACGGAACGAATTGAACGTAGCAACAGCAACAGCCACTGCAGCGCCGGCTAACTGGAATTGGAAATGAACGTTTTAACGATACTTCTCTCGGTCTGGGCAATGGTGGCGCTCTGTGCGGTGCTGTTCATCCGTGGTGCAAGCCCGCGCGTCGAGCGTCCGTCAAAGGCGAAGCAGGCGCGGCCCTCGCGCTTTTCGATCGCCGAGTAATCGCGCCACCGATCCGACGAGCGCGCGCGGTCCGGCAACGGCCGGGCGCCCTCGCCTTCCAGCCGCCTCGCCCGCCGCGAGTCCGGCTCCTTCATCAGTTCTCTGTCACGCGTGCGCGCCATGCCGCGCGCAACCGCGCCCCTCTGTGCGTCAGCCCGTCGTCGCACGCAACGACGGCAGCAGCGCGCGCCCTTCCTGCGCCGCCGGCTCGGGCCAGCGCAGACGCTCGACGGTAATCTGCCGGCGCGCCGCCTCGCCCACGAACGCATCGAGCGCATCGCGGATATCCCGGTCGATGAAATCGGCGCGCTCGGCGTCAATCAGCACCGTCGCGCTGTCGGGAATCTGACCCAGGCAGTGCGTCAGCATCGGCTTCGACAGAAACGTCGCGTCCTTGCGCAGCACCAGCAGATAGTGATCGTCGTGACGGGTCAGCGTGAAGGTGCGCGACAGGTTCACGCGCATCGCGAGCAGGGCGCTCGTCGCGATGCCGATTCCGATGCCGATCAGCAGATCCGTTGCGAGTACACCGACGATCGTCGTCACGAACGGCACGAAGCGGTCGACACCTTCGCGCGCCATCGCCGCGAACAACGCCGGCTTCGCGAGCTTGTAACCCGTGTGGATCAGGATCGCCGCGAGGCACGCGAGCGGAATCAGATTCAGCACGGCCGTCAGCGCAAACACGCTCGCCAGCAGCAGCACGCCGTGAATCACCGCCGACATGCGCGTCTGCGCGCCCGCGTGCACGTTCGCCGAGCTGCGCACGATCACAGCCGTCAGCGGCAGCCCGCCGAGCACGGCCGCCACCATGTTGCCGACGCCTTGCGCCTTCAGTTCGCGATCCGGCGACGCGCGGCGGCGCTGAGGATCGATCTGCTCGACTGCTTCGAGACTCAGCAGCGTTTCCAGACTCGCGACGACGGCCAGCGTGAGCGCGACGCGCCATACGTCGGCATCGACGAGCTGCGTGAAGTCGGGCATCGAGATCGCGCCTGTCAACGCCGCGAACGAATCCAGCGACACCAGCGACACGCGATGCTCCGCAGGCAACGCCAGTGCCGGTGCGAGCAGACCCAGCGCGAGCGTCGCGCCGATACCGAGCGCGACGGCCGCGAGCGGCCCCGGCAGCATGCGCACGAGCGCGTAGCGCTTCGCGCGCGGTGTCTCCCACGCGAACAGCATCGCGACCGATACGACGACCAGCACGACCGAGACGATCGAGACGTGGCCGAACGGCGTTGCCAGTGTGCCCGCGTGCGCCATGTCGGCATCGGTGCCGCTCGCCAGCCCCACGCCGAGCGGAATCTGCTTGACGATCAGGATGATGCCGATAGAAGCCAGCATGCCCTTGATGACGGCGACGGGCACGAAGCTCGCGAGCCGTCCCGCGCGCAACAGGCCGAAGCCGACCTGCAGCGCACCCGCGATCAGCACTGCGGCGAGAAACGCGGAGAAGCTGCCGAGCGACGCGATCGCCGATACGACAATCACCACGAGCCCGGCCGCGGGCCCGCTCACGCTCAGATGCGAGCCGCTCAGCAGCGCGACGACCAGGCCGCCGACGATGCCGGACACGAGTCCGGCAAACGGCTCGACGCCGGACGCAGTGGCGATGCCAAGACACAGCGGCAGCGCGACGAGAAACACGACGATACCCGCGAAGACGTCGCTACGCAGGTTCGATAGACGGGAAACGGGTGGAGTGTGCATGGGAATCCGCAAGGTCGAGTTGAGCCCTGCCGCCCGGCGATGCGCGGGCGGCACGTTGATCTTCAATGAATGGAGGAAACGCCTGAACCGTGGCTAGGCGGCGTCGCGAACGGCGATGGACGCGTGCGAATCGGCGTGCGAATCGGCGATTTCTCGCGCTTGGTCCATGTCGGTGAGTTGCGTGAGCAGCCCTTCGCGCAGTCCGAAAATCCAGCCGTGAACCTGCGGCGGACGCGGCGCGCGTCGCACGATAGGCGACTCGCGCAGCAGACGCACCTGCTCGATCACATTCAGTTCCGCCAAGCAGTCGACGCGCGCGTCGAAATCCGCAATGGCAAGCAGTTCCTCGCGATGACGTTCGGCGAGATCGCGCAGGCCGGCAATGCGGCGATTCACGACGGGCAGCGCATCCGAAGGCGGCGACAGCGCAGCGCGCACGCCGCCGCAGTGATGATGTCCGCAGATCACAACATGCTCGACCTTCAGCGCATGCACCGCGTATTCGATCACGCTAGACGCGTTGCCGTCGTCGGACGTGTAAAGGTTCGCAATGTTGCGATGGACGAACAGTTCGCCCGGCTGCGCATTGGTGATGCGCTCCGCGGGCACGCGGCTATCGGAGCAACCGATCCACAGAATGCGCGGCTGCTGCCCGCGCGCCAGATCCGTGAAGAACTCGGGCTCGCGCGCCGCAACTTCCTGCGACCACGCCAGATTGGACAGCAATAGGCGTTTTGGATGATTCATCGATCGTACTCCCTGCCGGTTCTGAATTGAACGGAGTCTGTCCGCCGCGGACAAACGCGATGGTGTTTACGAAAAGCTTACGGCAAGAAGGTTCCAAAAAAAATAGACAAAATTCATTTGATGCCGACTGCATCCGATGCCCGGAAAGCGTGCATACATGCGGTTCTCCGCGCATTGATGTCATTCTCGTGATGGGCTGCACCGCGATGAAGCGGCGAGTTCGGGCGGAGCGTTTGGAAGAGATCGATGCTTGTCACGCGTGTCGTCATTGCGCGCGTGCCGGAAGCACGTGCTGGACCATGCTTGACAGCGTCGTCAAGGACGCGGCTCGGACGACGTGTCGTCGTTCGACGGAAGAAGGTGACGGGATGGATCGCATGCGCGACCCATCCTTCTTGTGAATTACTGCGCGCTGACTTCGATGGCGTCCACGCGATCGCGGTAGAACGCGACGTGCTCCTTGATCGACGCAACGGCATCGTAAGGGCTTTCGTAGCTCCACACCGCATTCACGGAGCGCTCGCCGCCGGCAGGAATGCTGTAGTAGCTGCATTCGCCTTTATACGGACAATAGGTCGCATGATCGGTGCGTTCGAGCAGCGCCATGTTCACGTCCTTGCGCGGAATGTAGAGCACTTCCGGGTAAGACGCTTCGTGAAAAGACAACGCGTCGGTGCTGTCGGCAATCGTGCGTCCGGCTACGGACACGACGACGCGCGACCCGCTTTTCGCAATCGTGATCGGATGGTCAGGACCGGGAATCTTCACTGTCTTGTGCATGACGTCGTGTCCTTGCGATGAGAACAGGTTGTGGCCGGGCGGCAAAGTATCGCCCGAGTATGGACGTGCGTGTTGCGATGTCAAGGCAAGACCCTGTGCCGCGTAGCGCCTATATGGCCGCGATCTGTGCTGGACGTGTGCATATGCATCGCTGCGGACCGTTATCCAGCAAGCCCTTGACAGGCAACGCACGTTTGCGCAGGCCGAT
Organism: Paraburkholderia phymatum STM815; assembly: GCF_000020045.1. Classification (GTDB taxonomy): domain Bacteria; phylum Pseudomonadota; class Gammaproteobacteria; order Burkholderiales; family Burkholderiaceae; genus Paraburkholderia; species Paraburkholderia phymatum. Next base: position 619,400 of record NC_010623.1, read on the forward strand.
TGTTTGAATTAGATAAATTGAGTGTTCATTTAGCTGGCATTTATCTGCCCCTGGCAAGCCGATAGGATGCAGGCCATGCGACCGGTCGTTCGCGCCGGTTGCGAAAGCCAATAGTCACGCTGTGATAAAGCGTGAAGCCGCTCCCATCGTTCGCCGTCATGGCGCAACGACGCGCGGCGCATGCGTTTTCGCCCGCGCGCAAGCAACCGCGATGTGCGGCTGCCAGGCGGTCATCACAAGCAGGCCGTAAGGTTCTGCGCAGCCGGATGATTCGCTCCAATGGGCCATGCTTTAACGAGGAGTCGACGTGAGCAGGATTGGAACTGCAACTGGCACAGCGGCTGAACCCCGGCCTCGCGCCCACGCAAACCGGCGCGCGAGCGGCGAGCCGGAGGTGCGCCGCAAGGAAACGTTGTACGCCGACGTCCGGTCCGACCATGCCGGAGGCGTTGCTGTCGCTCCGCCCGCGCTGCATGATCCGTGGACCACGACCATTTCGCGGCTGGGCAAGGCACCCGCGCAGGACATCAAGCTCGGACCTTCGGACAAATGCGACAAGGGCGCATGCGCTGCACGCGCCGCGCGTCGCACGGCAACGGCCGAGCGAGCCCAGGCTGCCAGTGAATATAGCGGTGCGGTGATTACTTTCGTCGAACGCTTCGGGGCGAAGTCGATTTCGATCACGTGGCGCGATTCGACGGCAGGCCGCTATACGGAGCAGTTGTGGGTGCGCCGCATCGCGCGTTCGCGCGGCGTCTGTGCGCTGACGGGCGCGGAGATCGTGCGCGGCGATGCCGTGTATGGGCCGTTCAGCCGTCCGACGAGCCGCCCGCGCAACATGTCGCAGATGATTCTCGCCGAGCTGCTCGACGACCTCGAATGAGCGTTTCCACGCGGACGCGCTACCCTTCGGACGCGCACGTACGGCTTTCCGATGGAAGACTGCGCGAACACCATGGTGGTTCGCTACAAGAAAGACGGCTGCGAACATCTTGCCGCGATCGTGACGCTCGGTTCGTTGCGCCTCGACGTCAACGGCGCGGTGAAAGGAGTACTCGGCGCAAAACGCATCTCGTTCGCGCGGCGCGAGATCGCGACCGAACAAAGCGCAATGGAATTCGGCGGCATCACGGCATTCGGTTTGCCCCCGAGCTGGCGCGTGCTCGTCGATGCCGCCGTGATGGAACGTCGGCAGGTCGTGATGGGCGCAGGCATACGCGAGGCGAAGCTGTTGCTCGCGCCTTCAGTACTCCCGCAACTCGGCAACGTCGAAGTCGCGCAATTGACGTTGCCGGTTGGCGAGCCTGACGGCGCCTGAGCCAGAAAACAAAAGACTCAGCCGAACAGCTTCGCCGCCGTCTTCGCCACCAGTTCGCCTTGATGCCGCGCGCCCTCCAGATCGATTGCGCTGGGCTGGCGCGAGCCGTCGCCCGCTGCGATCGTGGTGGCGCCATAGGGCGCGCCGCCGACGATCTCCGTCATGTTCATCATCCCCTGATGGCTGTACGGCAGGCCCACGATGATCATGCCAAGATGCATCAGGTTTGTGATGATCGAGAACAGCGTGGTCTCCTGTCCGCCGTGCTGCGTCGCCGTCGATGCGAACGCCGCGCCGACCTTGCCGTTCAGCGCGCCGCGCATCCAGAGTCCGCCCGTCTGATCGAGAAACGCAGCCATCTGCGACGAGATGCGCCCATAACGCGTGCCCGTGCCGACGACGATCGCATCGTATTGCTCGAGATCGGCGACCGTCGCGATGGGCGCCTGCTGATCCAGCTTGAAATTCGCCTTCTTTGCAATCTCTTCGGGCACGGTCTCCGGTACGCGTTTGATGTCGACCTGCGCGCCCGCGCCGCGTGCACCTTCCGCGATGGCCTCCGCCATCTTTTCGATATGCCCGTACGACGAGTAATAGAGAACGAGAACCCTGGCCATTGCGATCTCCTGACGTGAGTGCGAAGCCCGCATGCTTCGCATTGAGAGAAGGCGGCGTCGATTGCCGTACTGCGCACGATACTCCCGACACTCGCGCATGTCTTTGTAAGGCCAACGCGCTCGCCATTGCAGCGTCACGCGATACGCGCCACAACCGCGCAACAATCTTTACGCGCCGTTACATAAGCGACATCGCCGTTGCACCTGCATGCACGCCCGCCCCCTAGAATGCCCTCGACTGATTTTCCAGCTCACGATTCACAGCTCAAGGAGAAACACATGATCCGTTTGCCCAGCGCTTTCATCGTTTGTGCATCCACGGCCAGCCTGCTGGTGCTCGCATCGACGGCGAACGCGCAGACCACGCAACCGGCACAACAGGCATCCGCCACGAAGCCCGCAGAGGCCGTACGCTTGCACGCAGCCGACCAGACCTTCATCAACGAAGGCACGCGAGCCGTCGCCACGCAACGCGATGCTGCACGCATTGCGACATCCCGTTCGACGGATCGTGAAGTAAAGGCATTCGCCGAAAAGGTCGCCGCCGACAATCTCCAGATCGCCGACTCGCTGCGCGCAGCGAGCCCGCGCGGCGTCGACGTGCCGCACAACAACCCGGACACGGCGGTACTCGACAGCATCAAAACGATGCGCGGCGCGGAATTCGACAAGACGTACATCGAGCAGATCGCACTGGCCGACGGACAGAAAACGCTGTCGGCGTTTCAGGCGGAAATCGCGTCGGGCCGCAACGAGCAGTTGAAGGACGCCGCGCGCAAGGCGCTGCCTGTCATCCAGGCGCAATACGCGTCAGCGCAAGACCTTGCAAAGCGCAAGCATCTCGCAGCGAAGTAAGGCTCATTCAGAAGCCACATCGAAGGAAGCGCATCGCGGCATCGCCGGGATGCGCTTTTCTTCATTTGGGCGTCGGCTCCGCGTCCTTCGCTGACCTGCCTAAGCTCGACACGCTCTGCTCCATGCGAGCACGGCTCGCCATCGATTCGAGCTTCGGCTGACGCTTCGGATGCCCGCTGCTCGAACCGGCCTCGTGGGAGCGATCTCCTGATGCCGCGGTGCCTCACTACGTGTGCATGAATCTGTTGCGCGGCCAATCATGTCGGCCGTCCCCGGCAGCGAGGAAAAATGAAATCAGCCTGACGCGGAGAATCGTCTTCGGCTACGGTCGTAGTGCGCCGCCGACCGCTGAGGCAACCTCACCGCTTTCCCGCTTTCAACGCTCAGAGTTTCCGCCCGACCGCCATTTCCTGAGTTAAGTTTCCCGATTTGCCAAACGTTTGCGGTTTGCATATCAAGTTCGCCGTGCTCGTGCCGACAAACCGATACAGCGTCAACGACTTCTGGGAGCGGTTCGTGAAGCAGCTTGCGATATGTATGGTTCTTGCCGTCATGACCGGCTGCGCGCAGTTGCCTGCCAATACGGCATCGCAGGCGGACAAGGCGCCCGTGTCGAACGACGTCATCAGTTTCACCATCCCGCCCGACGCGCTCGGGGCCCGCGATCCGCAGCTGTCGGCCGTGCTGGCGAAGGCGGGTGCGCTGGCCGCGGCACAAAAGCAGCCGACGACGATTCTCGTCACCGCACTTGGCCAGGATCTTCCGTACCTGAACCAGGCCATCTGGCGCGGCGTCCCTTCGCAGCATCCGGCGAAGCTCAGCCTCGAGAACCTGACGGCGGGCGCCAATCAGCCGTATAGCGTGTCGATCCGGCCGACGGGCGGGACGCCATGAGGGGAAGCCACGTGATGTTCCGCACTGCCATTCTCGCGGCGAGCCTGGCGCTCGCCGCGTTCATGAGCCAGGCCGCGCTCGCGGGCCAGCCGGCCACTGCCGGCGCGCTGTCGAGCAGCGGCTCGAGCGCGGCGCCTGCCCCATCCGCTGCCGCCGACAAGGTGTATCCGCCGCTGCCGACGCTCGCGATGCTGCCACCGTCAGCCGGCGACGACGACGAGCCGCCGCTCGCACCGAAACCCGCCGCGAAAAAACGCAAGGTACGCGCCTCCGTCGACGTGCGGCCCACCGCGCCCGCTGCGCGACTCGTCGTGTCGGACACGACACGCACCTATCTGCGTTCGGTCGAAAAGCAGCTCGACCTCGCGCTGGCGAAATAACCGCTGTTTCGCGAACTCTACGGAGCGTCACACGTGTCTCTTGATCGATTGCTCGCTGGGCCGCGCTCACGGCGCTGCGTCGCACATACGCTCGGTGCGCTGACCCTGTCGCTCGCCGCCCTGACGAGCGCGACGGCTCGCGCCGATGACTGCTTCGAGCAGGCCGCCGTCTACCAGGGCGTCAATCCGCTGATCCTGCGTGCGGTCGCCTGGCACGAATCGAAGGGCGATCCGGCCGCCGTCAACCGCAATTCGAACGGCTCGGTCGACGTCGGCCAGGCGCAGATCAATTCCGTGCACTTCAGTGACCTGAAACGCCTTGGCATTCCTCATCGCGCGCTTACGGATGCATGCGTGAACATCTACGTCGCCGCATGGCTCATCAAACAGAAGATGGTGAAATACGGCAACACGTGGCGCGCGATCGGCGCTTACCACTCGGAGTCGCCGAAAGAGCGCGACGCCTATGCGCGCAGCATCCAGAAGATTCTCGTCGCGTGGGGCGAACTGCTGCCGGCGGCGCGCTGAAGACACTGCCCGGCGCGGGCGCCCTGCCCGCGTTCATTTGCGCGATTTCGTGAGCCGGTGCCCCAGCCCGAGATTGGTCGCAATCTGCCATGTATAGACGCGCGAGTAGCTGACGCCGAACCTCGAGCGTATCAGTTCACGCAGACGATTACTGGTCCACGCGTCGGATGGAAAACCGTGGATGCTCGCCGGGCCTCTCAGTGCCGCCGCGATCCATTCCATCGCGGCCTCGTCGAGCACCGACGAACGCCCGCCCACGCTCATCTGCCGCAACGACTCCAGTCCGCCTTCGTTCATGAGCGCGCGATATTTGCGCACCGTATTCTCGGAGATATGCAGTTGCGCGGCGACATCGCTGACGGACGCGCCTTCCATCAGCATTTTGCCTGCAGCGAGCCTGCGCATGACGGTCGGCAATGCTTCGTTTCGTGGCGGCATGAACGGCCTCGCTGATGGTCGGAACAGGAAAGCCTTGGATGCCGCATCGTGATGCCTTGCACGGGCGCGTGGCAAAGTTAAAAAAACCAATATATGCTCCGCGACTGTTTGTGTCAGGCGTCCGTAAAATTTCATGAATATCCAAAAACCATTTGCCGATTTTATTGCGCCACCTCTAACGCGAATCAACAAATGGATCATTTCGGTTAACAATAAGAAACCCTCACATTTTTTCAAGTGCATTACATCGAACCTTGAACTTACCGAATTCGTTTGCTAGCATGCAGTAACCGTTACACGCATCGAGTGCAGTCAACGCTTACAAACCGCACTTTGAATTGTGCGCCTGCCACGTTTCACAGGGGAACGTCGTATGGCAATACCTCGATTCCATTAACGCATTACTCCAATCGCCTGGGCTTTCGCTTGCCAAGGCAAATAATTTTTTATTCCGCTGGTTCGCCGCTTTAAAAGCGGCGGGTATTTTCCCGTCCGCAAATTCCTATTATTGTCAGAATATAAATACGATCTAAAAAATTCATTTAGACATAAACGACATATTGGCAGCTTGTCATTGTCCGCCGCGCAGCTTTCGCTGGCTCGCGCGACGGCGCATCCCGCGCGGAGGTAGAGATGGAAGTCGAACGGGTGGAGCGTATCGTCGTGGCGTTGCGGCGCGCGGCAGAACATGAGCGTCTTGTGAGCTATCAGCGGTTTCATGCGATGTTCGGCGCGAGCGATCCCCTCACGGCTCGCTACGACGCGCTGGAGCGCGCCATCGCTTCTCTCGGCGAAGTGTCGAATATCGATTACGGCGTGCTGCTCGCGCTCAGCAACGGCTTGCCCGGCCCCGACTTCTTCCGCCGCTATCAGAAGCACCGCTACGCCGACTACGTCGCCGTCATGGGGCCGCCCATCCATCGGCAATCGATCAAGCGCAAGCGCCTGCTGGTCGAAGCGGAACGCCGTCGCGTCTATGAGGATGCCAGAAGAAAGGCGTCCTGCCACGCCGCCGAAACCGCCTGAGCCCATGCCGGACGGACACGCGCAGAACGCGCGCCCGGCATCGCGCATGCGGCCAACGGACCATCAGCCCATTCAACCCAGGAGTCTCACATGCAACGTGCAGCTCGCCGTTCGATTCGCATCCTGACCATCGCAGTCTCTTGCGCGGCGCTCGCAGCGCCCGTCCTCGACGCGAGCGCGCAGGACAATCCGGTGTCCTCGCCCGATGCTGTCGGCACGGCAGCCGTCGCCGAAGTGACGGCGCACATCACCCATATCGACGCCGACAACAACGAAGTGACGATTCGCGGGCCGCGTGGCAATTCGATGATCGTCGACGTCGATCCCGATGTCGGCGACGTGAAGAAACTTAAGGTCGGCGACGAAGTGCATATCTCGTACAAGGGCGCGCTGCTACTGTCCGCGGACAAGGTCGACGCGAAGGGCGTGCGCTCCCGCGTCGAATCGCAATCGACAACGCCCGCGCAGGGCGGCGCGTCGACGCAGGTGCGCCATGTGGAAGTCGTCGCAACGGTGCAGAAGATCGATCGCAAGAAGCGCGAGGTGACGCTGCGCGGACCGAAGCACACCGTGGTGCTGGAGGTTGCGCCCGACGTTCCGCTCGAGAAGATCAAGGTCGGCGACAGCATTCGCGCGGACTACGCATCCGCCACTGCCGTCCATATCACGCGCAACGGTGCGCCCCTCCAGTAACGGGCGGCCTGCGTCCTGCCGTCTCGCCGGGTGCATGACGCCGGCGAAACATGTCGTTGCTGGCCTCTGCACGCATGGTCAACCCGATGCCTATCGAACCCTGGAATTCCGCAAAGCGCCGCGCGCGCCGCAAGATGATCTGGAGCAAGGCTCACGTCGTGCTGGCCGCGATCGGTACGCTGTCGGCCGTCGCGGGCATTGCCGTCGCGATCAACGGCGGGCTCGAATTCAACCGCACGAAGGTGTTCGTCGGGGTCGGTATCATCATCGTGTCGACGATCCTGTACGTGTCGATGCTGTTCGTCGACGACTAGCGTGCGTCAGGTGACGAGCGTCACCACGCGATTGCGTCCGTCGGCTTTTGCCTTGTACATCGCGCGGTCCGCTTCGTCGACGAGCGTGCGCCCGAGCCGGTCGAGATCAGACCCAGACTGCATCGCATGTGCAGAGGCGCCAATCGACACCGTAAGCGGAATGCGCGCGCCGCCATTGTCGTGCAGCTCGAGTTGCGCGACGGCCGTGCGCATGCGTTCGGCCACAGCCAGCGAGTCCTTCAGGTCACCTTGCAGCAGCACGGCGAATTCTTCGCCGCCGTATCGCGCGATAGTGTCGCCGAGGCGCGTCTGCTTGCGCAGACATGCGCCGACCAGCGCAAGCGCGCGGTCGCCGATTGCATGGCCGTGCGCATCGTTGATCGGCTTGAAGCCGTCGATATCGATGAAGAGACAGCCGAGCGGCAAACGGTAACGCGACGCACGCATCGTCTCCTCGCGCAAACGCTCGTCGAAATAGCGGCGGTTGGGCAGACCCGTCAGCGCATCGGTTGCGCCGAGCCGTTCGAGCTGCTCGCGATGCGCGACATTGTCGAGGCTCGCCGCCACGATCACGGCGAAGCGTTCCAGCATGTCGGTCGCCATCCCTGCGGCGAAACGGCTTGCGTTGTCGCTGCCGAGGCACAGATAGCCGCTCAACAGACCGTTCGCGGCGAGCGGCAGCAGCGCGATGCTGGCCGCCGGCATGTCGCCGGCACGGAGCGCGTCGCGCGCCGCATCGTCCATCGACGCGCACGCACCGAGCCACGGACGTCCTTGTGCACACAGTCGCGTCGCCGCGTCGCCGGTTTCACGCGACGTATTCAGCGACCCTGCCGGGCTTCCGGCCGTCGGCGGAGTCACGTGACGCGAGGCCATCTCATGGAGCAGCGGCAACGTGTCGTTGAGCCAGAGCATCACACGCTCCAGTCCGAACTCGCGCGGCAGATAGTCGAACAGCACGCTGCAAAGCGCCTGAAAATCCTGTGCGCGGATCAGATGAAGTTCGACATCCTGGAAGCGGCGCAACGTGCGTTCATTGCGTTGCACTGTATCGACGAGTGCGCGAAGACGGACGGAGTGGGGCGTGTGTGTTGTGCTCATTGGGGCCGTTGCATTGCGGCCCGCTGCGGGGCCCAACGTCTGGTTATCGGCCTCGATGTGCGTTTGCTTGAGGCCGACCGTTGCGACCCCGGTTGCAACCTGTTTCTTGCTTTCAACCAACCGCAACGACGTCCGCTTTATACACCGGACGCGCAGTTTCAAATGCGCTTAGGAGCGCCGGCCAAGCGCCGCTTCGATCTTGCGATCGGTCTTGTACTGGCTCAGCGCGTAGACCGACCAGATCGCCGCGGGCAGCCAGCCGATGATCGTGAGCTGCAGCACGAGGCAGATGATCCCCGCGAACGGACGGCCAATCGTGAAGAACTGGAACCACGGCAAAAGCAGTGCAAGCAATAGACGCATGGGATTTCCTTCTGGTTGAAAAAACCTGGTTATACGTTGCGGCGCGCGTGCACGGCCGTTCCATAGCAGAGCACTTCCGTCACGCCCGCGCCGATCTCGGTCGCATCGTAGCGCATGCCGATGACAGCATTGGCGCCGAGCATCGCCGCGTCGGCCAGCATGCGCTCATACGCGTCCTGCCGTGCACGCTCGCACAACGAGGTGTACAGCGAGATGTTGCCGCCGAAGATGGTTTGCAGCCCCGCGCCAATCGATCCCACCACGGAACGAGAGCGCACGATGATGCCGCGTACCATGCCGAGCGACGCGTCGACGGTGTGGCCAGGCAAATCGAAGGTGGTGGAGACCATGTGTCGTTCAATCATGTCGCTTCCTCCGCTGGTTGATTCGTTTAGTTCAGCGGCCCGCCGCCCACAGCAGCGACAAACCGGATGAGAGCATCAAACCGTCGACGACCAGTCTGAACGTGCCGGGACTCATGCGCACGACGATGCGCCGCGCACAGAACGCGCCCGCCATCAACGCAGAACCGGTGATCAGCCCGTCGAGCACCACATGCAGCGGCAGCGCGCCGAAGTGATCGAAGGTCGCGACCTTCGCCCCATAGACGGCGAGCGAGCCGGCCGCTTCCGTCGCGAGAAACGCGCCTTTCACGAGGCCATATCCGATGAACACAGGCACCGTGATGGGTCCAGTCGACACGACGATGCCCGTCAGAAAGCCGACAGGCCCGCCGATCGCGGCGAGATGCCACCGCGAAAAGCGGACCGCGCGGCGCGCGAGCCAGCGGCGCGCGGGCACCATCGCGACGAAGAACAGGCCCAGCGCAATCTCGACGGCATGCGGCGGCAGCGCAAGCAGCGTGCGCACGCCGAGCGCCGCGCCCGGCACGGCCGTCGAGCAGTACGCACCGCATGCGCGCCAGTCGATCTCGCGCCACCACGCAAGCACCTTGCCGAAATTACCCATGATCGCTGCGATCGCCATGATGGGCACAGCCTGTTGCGGGCCGGACAGCATCACGAGCACGGGCATCAGCAGCATCGACGACCCCGTGCCGATCACACCGCTCAACGTACCCGCCGCAAGACCGACGGCCAGCACCAACAGATAACTCATGCGACTCCCCGAAAAGCGCCTCGGCGCCATGCTACTGGAAAATGGCGACATATCCGTCAAAGATGTGACGAATGCGGGACAAACACAACCACGACGTTGAAGAAGCGCCCGTCGTCGCTGTCATCGCATCGCGCAAGCCAACGGCGAAGGCTCCAGCGCCCTAACGCGCGAATATCGAAAACCAGCGCCGACATACGCGACGAACGGAACCGCGCCCGCAGCGGCGGTTTGAAGTCGCGCTTCGGCGATCCCGGTCTGCATGGGCGACGTATCCTGCTCCGATACGCAGACATCCGCACGAAGCCGGCCACGCCAGACTGCCCGCCGCATGAACGCCGACCGCCCGGTTGGCGAATCCGCACGTCCGTCTCTACAATGACCGGCCAGCAACTGCGTCTTGCACAGGTACACGATGATCCGCGATCAGGAAACACTGTCCATTCTTCTCGATTCGTTATCGCGCTTCGTGCGCGAGCGTCTCGTGCCCGCCGAAAACGAAGTCGCCGAAACGGATGAAATCCCTGCCGATATCGTCGGCGACATGCGCGAACTCGGACTCTTCGGCCTGTCGATTCCCGAGGAATACGGCGGCCTCGGTCTGACGATGGAAGAGGAAGTGCTCGCCGCGTTCGAGATCGCGAAAGCTTCGCCCGCATTCCGGTCGCTGATCGGCACGAATAACGGCATCGGTTCGCAAGGACTCGTCATCGACGGCACGGACGAGCAGAAGCAATACTATCTGCCGAAGCTCGCATCGGGTGAGCTGATCGCGTCGTTCGCACTGACGGAGCCGGGTTCGGGCTCGGACGCCGCTTCGCTGCGCACGACCGCCCTGCGCGATGGTGACCATTACGTGATCAATGGCACCAAGCGTTTCATTACCAATGCACCCGAAGCCGGCATCTATACGGTGATGGCGCGCACCAGCCCGGACAGCAAGGGTGCGGGCGGCATCTCTGCGTTCATCGTCGAAAAAGGCACGCCAGGCCTGTCGCTGGGCAAGATCGACAAGAAGATGGGCCAGAAAGGCGCGCACACCTGCGACGTGATCTTCGAGAACTGCCGCGTGCCTGCGTCGAACATGATCGGTGGCAAGGAAGGCGTCGGCTTCAAGACGGCCATGAAAGTCCTCGACAAGGGCCGCCTGCATATCTCCGCGATCTGCGTCGGCGCGGCCGAGCGCATGCTCGATGACGCGCTGCGCTATGCAATGGAGCGCAAGCAGTTCGGCCAGCCCATTGCCGAGTTTCAGCTGGTGCAGGCGATGCTCGCTGACAGCCGCGCGGAAATCTACGCCGCGCGTTCGATGGTGCTCGACGCCGCGCGCCGCCGCGACGAGAAACACGACGTATCGACGGAAGCATCGTGCTGCAAGCTGTTCGCGTCGGAGATGTGCGGGCGCGTCGCCGATCGCGCGGTGCAGATTCATGGCGGCGCAGGATATGTGTCCGACTATGCCGTCGAACGCTTCTATCGCGACGTGCGCCTGTTCCGCATTTACGAAGGCACGACGCAGATCCAGCAACTGGTGATCGCACGCAACATGATTCGCGACGCAAGCCGCTAAAGGACATCACGTCGATCGACGCAGACGTTTGCGATAGCGTTGATCGATGTCATTGCAGTTCAAAGTCTGCTTTAAATTACGCACGCGTGCAGGCACTTTTCCGATTGCCAGAAAAATCATCCCGTCCTAAACTGGGTTGATGACGCAACGCAACAAGCACCGATGATGCCTCAAGCGCTTCGATGCCCCGCATTCATCAACGCGTCATGCTTCTGCCTTTTTTTTCGCTGATCTTGATCGAAGCCGCGCCTCATTCGAGGCGCGTTGAAGTCTCGCTTTGGTATCAGGCCGCCTGACTCGTCGCGACGCCGAGCGCATCACCTGTTTGATGCGCGCATGCAGCCTCGCATGAAAACGCGGCACAGGCCCTTTGAGGGAGCAGATCCGAGCATGAATCAGTCTCAACCGATCTCCGCTTTATCCGGCACGTTCACCGCGCCGACGCCTTTCGCGTCGATGCCGGGCAATCTGTTCGCGCAAGGCTATGCATATGCCGTCGACGCATGGCAACGCAGCGTGCTGTTCGCCGACGTGATGCGTGAACGCGGCAATCAGTACCACGCTCACTTGCAGGAACGCGTGCCTAACGTGCTCGATTTCGGCGCGGAGCTTGTCGTCGATGGCCGCACCTTGCCGCGCCCGGTGAATTACGGGCTGGTGCGCATCGCTGCACCCGACGACCTGAAGCCTGACCGCGATCTCGTGGAAGGACGCGATCCCGGTCGCCTGCGTCCATTCGTGGTGGTCGACCCACGTGCGGGGCATGGCCCCGGCATCGGCGGATTCAAGCGCGATAGCGAAATCGGCGCAGCGCTGCGCGCCGGACATCCGTGCTATTTCGTCGGCTTTCTGCCCGACCCCGTGCCGGGACAGACAGTCGAAGACGTGATGCTCGCAGAAGCCGCATTCCTCGAAAAGGTCATCGAACTGCACCCAGACAGCCCTGGCAAACCTGCCGTAATCGCCAATTGCCAGGCAGGCTGGCAAGTGCTGATGACGGCTTCGATGCGCCCCGACCTGTTCGGACCGATCGTCGTCGCAGGCGCACCCGTGTCGTACTGGGCAGGCTGGCGCGGCAAGAACCCGATGCGCTATTCGGGCGGCATGCTCGGCGGCTCGTGGCTCACGGCGCTCACGGGCGACCTCGGAGATGGCCGCTTCGACGGTGCATGGCTGGTCGAGAACTTCGAGAACCTGAACCCCGCGAACACGCTCTGGACAAAACAATACAACCTGTACGCGAACATCGACACGGAAGGGCCGCGCTATCTCAGCTTCGAAAAGTACTGGGGCGGTCACGTCTTCCTGAACGCTGCCGAGATGCAGTACATCGTCGACAACCTGTTCGTCGGCAACCGCTTCGTGAGCGGCGAGATCGTCACGTCCGATGGCGTGCGGCTCGATCTGCGCAACATCCGCTCGCCTATCGTCGTGTTCTGCTCGTATGGCGACAACATCACGCCGCCGCCGCAGGCGCTCGGCTGGATCACCGACCTCTATCGCGACGACGCGGATCTGCTCGGTCACGATCAGACCATCGTCTACGCGACGCACGACAGCATCGGCCACCTTGGCATCTTCGTGTCGAGCAGCACGGGCAAGAAGGAACATCGCGAGTTCGTCAGCAACATCGATCTGATCGACCTGCTGCCGTCCGGCCTCTACGAAGCGGATATGGGCGCGAAGACGGAAGCGACCCCGCATGCGGATCTGGTGGAAGGCCAATATGTACTGTCGATCTCGCCGCGCACGATCGCCGACGTGCGCGAGATCGTGCAGCCCAATCCCGAGAGCGACAGGCGCTTCGCAACGGCCGCGTACGTGTCACGCTTTAACCTCGGCATGTATCGCAGCTTCCTGCAGCCGTGGGTGCGCGCCTGCACGACACCGTGGACGGCCGATATGTCGAGCAAGCTGCATCCGCTGCGCGTCACATACGAGTTGTGGTCCGATCGCAATCCGTTTGCATCGTCGGTCGCGCGGGCCGCCGCCAGCGTGAAGGAAGCGCGCGCGCCCGTCGCGGAAGACAACCCGTTCATGCAGATGCAAACCGCCATGTCGAATGCGATCATTGCGTCGCTCGATTACTATCGCGACATGCGCGACGCCGCCGTCGAACAGGCTTTCGAAACCATCTATGGCGCGCCGTGGCTGCAGGCGTTCGCGGGCCTTCCGCCGCAGAGCGACAGCGCAGCGAATGCCGCGTTGACGGAACCGGGCGACACGGAAGAGCGCGACGCATCGATCGTCGCGGAACACGAACGTCTGCGCAACGACATGATGCAAGGCGGTCTTGTCGAAGCGAGCGTGCGCGCGTTGCTGTACGTGCGGCGCACGCGCGGCGACGCAGACGAACGGCGCTTCAATCTCGCCCGCGAGATGCTGAGCAAGCTCTCCGATCGGGGCATCCTGTATTTCAAGCATGTGGTGCGCGAACAGGCCGCGCTGCTGCGCCTGGACAGCGAAGCTGCAATCGACGCGCTGCCGGGCCTGCTCTCCAATGCGCCGCACGACAATATCCGCAGCGCCGCGCGCGACATCGACGAGATCAGCACGATGCTGCCGCTCGAAGATAGCGAACGCGCCGATCTCGCCCGCGTGCTGTCGATCTTCGAATCGGCGTCGAAGAAGAAAACGGCGCGCCGCGCGGAGCCGGCGCGTCAGCAGGTCGAATGACAGCAGGCATCGTCAGGCGCGCGGAAGTTCGCTTTCCGCCGCGTATGACGTGCGCGGACCGGTTCACCTACGAGGGCACGCAACATGGAACACAAGCGCGAAAAATACGAGCGTCTCGTCGCCTTTGCGGCCACGCTCCCGCCAACGCCGACAGCCGTCGCGCATCCCTGCGATCACGATTCGCTGTCGGCCGTCGTCGAAGCAGCACGCATGAAGCTGATCGCGCCGATTCTGGTCGGTCCGCGCGCGAAGATCGAAGCGGCCGCGAAGGAAGGCAATCTCGATCTCGGCGACCTGCCCATCGTCGACGCGCCGCATAGCCATGCAGCCGCGGAAATCGCCGTACAACTGGTGCACGAAGGCCGCGCGCAAGCACTGATGAAAGGCTCGCTGCATACGGACGAACTGATGGGCGCTGTGGTCTCGCGCAGCACGGGCCTGCGCACCGAACGACGCGTGAGCCATTGCTTCATCATGGACGTGCCGGGTCACGACGAGGCCCTCATCATCACCGACGCCGCCGTCAACATCTCGCCGACGCTGGACGAAAAGCGCGACATCGTGCAGAACGCGATCGACCTCGCGCATGCGCTGCATGTTCCCGTTGTGCGTGTGGCGATTCTCTCGGCGATGGAAACGGTCAATTCCAAGGTGCCGTCGACGCTCGATGCCGCCGCGCTGTGCAAGATGGCCGATCGCGGACAGATCAAGGGCGGCATACTCGACGGCCCGCTCGCGCTCGACAACGCAATCAACGAAGAAGCCGCGAAGATCAAGGGCATCGATTCGCCCGTCGCGGGTCGCGCGAACGTACTCGTCGTGCCCGATCTCGAAGCGGGCAACATGCTTGCGAAGAGCCTCACGTTCCTCGCTGGCGCGGATGCCGCGGGCATCGTTCTCGGCGCGAAGGTACCCGTCATCCTCACGAGCCGCGCGGACTCCGTGATCACGCGGCTAGCCTCCTGCGCGGTTGCCTCGATGGTCGCGCTCGCGCGGCGCGAGCAGCCCGCTTCCGCCATCGTTTGATACGTCTCGAGGCATTGCATGGACGTCATTCTCGTCATCAACGCGGGTTCGTCTAGCATCAAGTTTCATGCGTTCCACGCACAGGGTGCGCAACTCGAACCCATCGCAGGCGGCAAGCTCGAAGAGATTTATACGAACCCGCGCTTCACGGCGAAGCGGCAAAACGGCGAGGTCATCGAAGACAAGCGCTGGCCCGAAGGCGAGCAACTCGGACATGACAACGCGATCGCGTTTCTGCTCGACTGGCTGCGCAGTCACGGCGAGGGCCGTGCGACGCTGCTCGCGGTCGGCCACCGCGTCGTGCATGGAGGCGACAAGTACGCCGAGCCGGTGCGCGTCGATGCGAAGGTGATGGAAGAACTCGAAGCGCTCGTGCCGCTCGCGCCGCTGCATCAACCGCACAATCTCGCGGCCATCCGCTCGATCATGGCGCGCAACACGAACGTGCCGCAGATCGCGTGCTTCGATACCGCGTTCCATCACACGCAGCCCGCCGTCGCGACGCGCTTCGCGCTGCCGCCCGACATCACGAGCCGCGGCGTGCGGCGTTACGGCTTTCATGGGCTGTCGTACGAATACATCGCAAGCGTGCTGCCGCAAGTCGACGAACGCGCGGCCAAAGGCAAGACCGTCGTGATGCATCTGGGCAACGGCGCGAGCATGGCGGCCTTCGATGGCTGCAAGAGCATCGCGAGCACGATGGGCTTCACGGCCGTCGAAGGGCTCGTGATGGGCACGCGCTCGGGCAGTCTCGATCCTGGCGTCGTGTTGTGGATGCTCGAAGAAGCGAACATGGACGCACGCGCGATCGAATCGCTGCTCTATAAGCGCTCGGGCCTGCTCGGCGTATCGGGCATTTCCAGCGACATGCGCACGCTGCTTGCCAGCGACGACCCGAAAGCCGCCGAAGCCGTCGAGCTGTTCTGCTACCGCATCTCGCGCGAACTCGGCTCGCTCGCGGCCGCACTCGGCGGCCTCGATGCGATCGTTTTCACCGCGGGCATCGGCGAACGCGCGGACGCGGTGCGCAAGCGCGTCGGCCAGCTGGCCGCGTGGCTCGGCGTATCGCTCGACGAAGCGGCAAACCAGCGCCACGGTCCGTGCATCAGCGATGCGAAAAGCGCGGTCGACGTATGGGTCATTCCGACCAACGAAGAACTGATGATCGCCCGGCACGCACTCAGCCGGCTGGAGAGCTAGACATGGAAAGGCCCACGGGACAGGTACTGGCAGGCAGCAAGGCGCTGATCGTCGGCATTGCCAATGAACACTCCATCGCATACGGTTGCGCGCGCGCATTCCGCGAGCTCGGCGCCGATCTGGCGATCACCTATCTGAACGACAAGGCCAAGCCCTACGTCGAGCCACTCGCGCAGGAACTCGGTGCGACGCTGCTGCTGCCGCTCGACGTGTCGAAGCCCGGCGAGCTCGAAGCCGTTTTCGATGCCGTGCGCACGACGTGGGGACGGCTCGACGTCGCCGTGCATTCGATCGCCTTCGCGCCGAAGGCGGACCTGCAAGGCGGCCTGCTGAACAGTTCGCCTGAAGGCTTTTCGGTCGCGATGGACATTTCGTGTCACTCGTTCATCCGCATGGCGCGCCTTGCCGCACCGCTGATGGACGACGGCGGGTCGCTGTTCGCGATGAGCTATCTGGGCGCGTCGCGGGTCGTGCCGAATTACGATCTGATGGGGCCCGTGAAGGCGGCCCTCGAAGCGTCGTGCCGGTATCTCGCGCACGAACTCGGCCCGAAGCGCATTCGCGTGCATCCCATTTCGCCCGGACCGTTGAAAACGCGCGCCGCATCGGGATTGAAGGACTTCGACCTGCTGCTCAACGAAGCGGCTGAGCGCGCACCGATCGGCGAACTCGTCGACATCATGGACGTCGGCTATACCTGCGCATTCCTCGCGACGCCGTACGCGCGCCGCATGACGGGCAACACAGTCTTCGTCGACGGCGGCGTGAGCATCATCGGCTGAAACGGTTGGCTTGCACGGAACTATTGGCCGGCGGTCTGCCGCAGAACGCCTCGCTCGACGAAATCAACACGCTCGTCTACCGCTATTCGCCCGCGGATTGCAGCGCTATCGAACTGGTCGGCGGGGCCGACGAACATACTGCGGCCCTCATCGCCATCAATGGCGCCAACGTGACGGCGCTGAACCCGGCGCTGAACCCGGCGCTGAACCCTATACGCCGCCGCCCATGTGAGCCCGCGTGTAAACCATTTTCTCCCACGCCGCGTTGTACTTCTGCACACCTCCTGCCGCCCGCGCTGACGCTCCCGCCTTTATGTCATAACATGATGGACCTGTCGCGCGGCTGCCCCTCGCAGCGGCATTCGTCCACTCACCGAATTACCGGTTCGAAAGAAACACGTAGTCGAAATGAACGATGCCTCGCATAAGATAGGTTCCATCTCCTCGTCGTCGAAAGCGCCTGCCGTGCCTACCCCGCCCACCGTTCCCAAGCCGGAACGCGCGCAGGATGCCTGGGCGCGCAAGGAGTCCGCGAAGCACGGCGGAATGCCGTGGGCGATGTTCGCGCTGTCGGCCATCGGCCTGCTGGTCGGCGTATTCGCCGTGATCGGGCCGGAGCACGTGTCCGTGGCCGTCGCCAAAACCCTGCTGACGGTCGGCTGCATGCTGGTCGCGGCACTGGCGGGCGTCGTCGCGTCGGATCTGTCGCGCAACCGCTGACAGTTCGCGCACCGGCATGGGGCATAGGCGGTTGCATAAAACTGGTGCACCGCACCACTTTCCCTGTTATACTTGCAGATTCACTTTTCTGCACGCGTCGAATTGCGTCCCGACTGGGCATCCGAACAGGCTTGCCAACAGCCTCAACGGGCTCCCAACCGGTCCGCGCCGATCGATTCGTGCAACACCCCGCCCTCCCTCACGATCCGACAGGTCACGCCACCTGCCGCGCGCGTGCGCGCGGGGTAGCGAAACAGCCTGCCGAGGAGAACGTATTGGCAAAGCTTGACCGGGACAACTCCCAGTTCGAAACCACCGCAGCGAAAACCCCCAAGCGCGCAGCAAAGGCCAAGGCGCAACCCGCCGCGCCGCAAGACTCGGCCTTGATGGAATCTCTCGCTGAAGAACGTCAACGTCAGATGCGCGCACTGATCGCGCTGGGCCGCGAGCGCGGCTATTTGACGCATGCCGACATCAACGACCACCTTCCCGACAATTTCACCGAAACGGCCGCGATGGAAACCATCGTCAGCACGTTCGGCGAAATGGGCGTCTCCGTATACGAAACGGCGCCCGACGCGGAAACGCTGTTGCTGAACGACGGGCCGTCGGCGGCCGCATCGGACGATCAGGCCGATGAAGAAGCCGAGGTCGCACTGTCCACCGTCGACTCCGAATTCGGGCGCACCACCGACCCGGTGCGCATGTACATGCGTGAAATGGGCGCGAGCGAGCTGCTGACGCGCGCCGGCGAAATCGAAATCGCCAAGCGCATCGAAGGCGGCCTGCAGGACATGGTGCAAGCCATCGCGATGTGCCCGTCCATCATCGCGACGATTCTCGCGGACGTCGACCGCGTCGTGGCGGGCGAAATCCGCATCGACGAGCTGGTCGACGGCATCAGTGACACGACGGAAGCCGCCGAACTCGACGACGACTCAGCCGAAGCCGCCGCTGAAGAAGAACTGGAAACGAGCGCCTCGGACGACGATTCCGACGACGAAGACGGCGATCTTTCCGACGATGGCGGCGAAAAGGCCAATGCCGCGCGCCTCGAACAGCTGACGGCGGACAGCCTCGCGATCTTCGAGCGCGTGCGCGCTCTGTTCGCCAGCGTCCCCGACATGCCCGTCACGGACAAGCGCCGCGCCACGGCCATCGCGAATCTGCGCGAGTCGATCCAGCAGGAACTCACGCCGATCCGCTTCACGGCGAAGACCATCGACCGCTTGTGCGCGGAAGTGCAGGCGCAGGTCGCGCAGGTTCGCGCGATCGAACGCAGCATCCTGCAGATCGCGGTGGACCGCTGCGACATGCCGCGCGAGACGTTCGTCGAATCGTTCCCGGGTAACGAAACGGATCTCGACTGGACGATGCGCGTCGCCGCGAAGTCGAAGACCTACGGCCCCGCGCTCGAGCGTCACCTGCCCGCCATCCAGTCGGAACAGCAGAAGCTCGTCGACATCGAAGCGTCGATCGCGCTGCCGCTGCAACAACTGAAGCAGATCAACAAGCAGCTCGGCTCGGCTGAATCGAAGATGCGCCAGGCCAAGCGCGAGATGATCGAAGCGAACCTGCGTCTCGTGATTTCGATCGCGAAGAAGTACGTGAATCGCGGCATGCACTTCCTCGATCTGATCCAGGAAGGCAACATCGGCCTGATGAAGGCGGTGGACAAGTTCGAATACCGTCGCGGCTGGAAGTTCTCGACGTACGCAACGTGGTGGGTCCGTCAGGCCATCACGCGCGCAATCGCCGACCAGGCACGCACCATTCGTGTGCCGGTTCACATGATCGAGTCGATCAACAAGCTGAACCGCATCCAGCGCGAGATCGTGCAGCAGACGGGCCAGGAGCCGCATCCCTCCGTCCTCGCCGAACGCATGGACATGCCTGAAGCGAAGATTCGCAGCATCCTGAAGATCGCGAAGAACCCGGCCTCGCTGGATTCGCCCGTCGGTGAAGATGCCGACACGACGCTCGGCGACATGATCGAAGACACGTCGGCAACATCGCCCGCCGACGCCGCCGTGCATGCGAACATGCGCCGCGCGATCGACGAAGCGCTCGACGCGCTCACGCCGCGCGAGGCGAAAGTGCTGCGCATGCGTTACGGCATCGACACGGCTTCGGAATTGACGCTCGAAGAAGTGGGCCGCCAGTTCGACGTGACGCGCGAACGTATCCGCCAGATCGAAGGCAAGGCGATCCGCAAGCTCAATCACCCGAGCCGCGCGGACAAGCTGCGCCCGTTCCTCGAACGCAGCTGATGCATCTGGCCGCAGCAGTTCACGCATGCGGCCTGATGCGGTGAAACAGCTTCAAAGCAAAAGCGCGGCAGCCTCAAGGGCTGCCGCGCTTTTTTTTCATTCCTGCGATTCGCTCATGCGAGCTGATTCAGCACTCAGTGATGCTCGCTGTATTCCTTGCGAGCCATCGGCGTTGCGCGGACCTTCGCATACTGGAATGCCGGGATCGCCTTCACGGCATCCTTTGTCGCGCCCGCCCAGACCAGCTTGCCGTTCGAATAGTCGATTTGCGACAGCGGGACGGCGACGTCATGCTGCGACACGCCGAGGAACTGATGCGCGGCGACGATTGCGAACGACGCTGCGTTGTCCGGCGCAATGATGATGTCATGGAGCACGCCGACCTTCTGGCCCTGCTCGTTGTAGATCGGCTTGCCGAGCAGGCTCTTCTTCGCGCTCCAGCCATTGATGATGATCGCTTCCTGCTCCACGCTCACGCCGATGGTCTGCGAGCCCGCCACCTGCGCGCTTGCCTGACTGGACATCACGCCGAACGTCGATGCCGCGATCAAAACCGCTGCCCATTTTGCTTTCATAGCTTATTCTCCGATGTGTAATGTTGCTAGAAACTGCCGTTGCTGTGAGAAGCAACACACCTTACCTCATCAGAAAGAAACCGTCGCAGAAGGGTACACGCGCCGTTTCGGATCTGCACGGCGGCGCGCGATGCAGGGCTTGGCCACTACTTCGCGAGGTGCAATCCTTTTGCGAGCACCGTGTTGTCCTTCTTGTTCACGAGCCAGACGGCCTGAACGTTGGCATGCAGCGTCGAGGTGCGGCGAGTGATATCGGTGGGCTCTTCGTCGGTGGGATCGCTGTGCTCACGCGTCTCCGTCAGATACGGTGGTTCGAGCGTGCACACGAGCACGATTGCAAAGTTGTCGTCGGCCTGCTCGAAGCTGGCTTGCGGCAGCTTCAGACGGCCGCGCGCTGTCGTCTTCTTGCCTGCCGTCGCCAGTTCGATCGAATCGATTTTCTGGATAAAGCCCTTGGCCTTCGCATCGGGTGCGATCACGAGACCGCGTCCGCGCGGGCCCTCGATGCTCTGATAAAGCTGGATGACGTCGGGATCGTCGTCGCTTGCAAGCGGCACGTTGACGCTCAGCATATGCGTGCTCGACCGGTACAGGATGCCGTGCGGCGCGGGAATCATGAACAGGAACGTGCGCTGCGCGTTCCCCGCCGTCGCCGCACGACCATGCACGAAGCGATCGTATGGCTCGCGCGCCAGCTTGCGGATGCGCTCGGTGAGCGAATGTGTCTCGCCCGTGGAGATCTGGCTCGCGAACATGTCGCGCACCTTGACGGGATCGTCGGCCGTAAAGCGGTCGGGCGTGGACGCGGCGCTCGCTTGCTGTGTCTGTTGCGCGCCTTGCGTTTCGTTCGACGCTTTCGGCTCGCTAGCCTTGTGCGCGGCAGTCGATGCAGCATAGACCACCGTACCGCCGCTCGACGCCAGCGCAACACAAAGCGCGACACCCACAGCAGACAGCACGCGATTTGCCGAAGCAAGCACAGGATTCAGAACTTGCACAACATCCTCTCCGTTGACGATGGGCGCTATCGCTGCGCCTCGATGTGTCGAACACCATTCAATTCAGCTCGCATTCTAAGCGTATTCCTTCATCGTGATAGGACATGCGCCCACGTGCCCAACGCGCGCGAAAAAAAACGCCAGGCACATCTGCACCTGGCGTACTTGACAATCGACTGCATGGGCGCGCGAAGCGCCCTTGTTCTTATTGGCTATTTCATCACCAGCACATTGCTCACCAGTTGATTCCAATACGACGGCAGGTTCTTGTATGGATTCGGCACGCCCGTCGACGCGACGAACGCGCTGCCCGCACCATGCCCTTCCGTGTATATCGACGCCCGGTTGCCCGCCTTTAGGCTTTAGCCCGGAAATATAAACGGGGAGAGAGTCATCGTGCGACAACTGACGTCGCGATCCTGACTAATTGAACGTTTGCGAAGGACGATAATGCGGTTCGCAAACGTCTTCTTCTAATGGAGAGCGGCAGTGCAGCCGCCCGAAAAATATTCAGCCGAGCAGTCCGCGCGCTACGAGATTCGCGTAAAGCGCACGCACGCCGAACGTCCACGGCGTGATCTCGGTGCATAGCTGCACGGTGTTGCGCAACGCTCCGAGCTGCGGCGTCGAGATCGTGACGATATCGCCGAGGTGATGCGTAAAGCCGCCGCCCTTCGCATCGCGATCCTTGATCGGCGAAAACATCGTGCCGAGGAACAGCATGAAGCCGTCCGGATACTGATGATGTTTGCCGCATGTCTGCGCGACGAGATCGGCGGGATCGCGGCTGATCTCCGACATATGGCTCACGCCTTCGAGCAGAAAACCGTCGTCGACGCCTTCGACCCGCAGCGACACGCTCGCGCGCCGCACGGCATCGAGCGTGAAGTCGCCGTCGAACAGACGCACGAACGGTCCGATCGAACACGAGCCGTTGTTGTCCTTGCATTTGCCGAGTAGCAAGGCAGAACGTCCTTCGATATCGCGCAGATTCACATCGTTGCCCAGCGCCGCGCCCACCACCACGGCCTTGCTGTTGACGGCCAGCACGATCTCCGGCTCGGGATTGTTCCAGGTGGATGCCGCGAGCAGCCCGACGTCGGCGCCGAAGCCCACGGACGACATCGGCTGCGACTTCGAAAACACTTCCGCGTCCGGGCCGATGCCCACTTCCATGTATTGCGACCACGCGCCGCGACGTTCGAGCTCCGCTTTCAGACGCGCCGCCGCGTCCGAGCCGGGCTTGACCTTCGACAGATCCGTGCCGATCACCGTTGCAATCGTCTGCCGCACTTCTTCGGCCTTCGCGGGATCGCCGCCCGCCTGCTCTTCGATCACGCGCTCGATCAGACTCACCGCGAACGTGACGCCGCATGCCTTGATCGGCTGGACGTCGCACGGTGCGAGCAGACGCAGCGTCGCCGAGGCGTCGTTCGCAAGGTTCGCCGCGATCAGTTCGGCTGCGCTGCAAAGGCGTTCGCCCGGTGCGTTGCGTGCAACGTCGACGGCATCGTCGCGTTCGAACAGATCGGCCGTGGTCGGCGCGCTCGACGTGATGTCGTACACGTCGCCGTTACGCACGGCCACGACGCACGGTCCTTCATGATGATCCGTCTTGCGCCACACGCGGCCGATCAGCAGCGCATGGCCGAGGTCGTCGGGTAGATAGTTCGCTGCCGTCAGTTGGGTCGATGCTGTCATGAAGCGGGTCTCCAATGTTCGTTAGACGAGTGCGCGCGCCAATTACGCAAACACCTTCAATGCGAGTGACGCGGATTGCCTCGTTCGGCGATGACTTTCAGATAGAGCGTTGCAGGTTCGAGGCAGCCGCCCGTCGACAGCTGACCGACCGTCTGACGATACAGCTCCTGCCACGGCGTTTGCGCAGGCGGAACGTCGAACTTCATGCTGGCGCGGCGCCGTTCGAGTTCTTCATCGTCGACAAGCAGTTGCACGCTTCGCGCGTTCAGATCGACACGAATCCGGTCGTTCGTGCGCAGCAGCGCAAGGCCGCCGCCTACAGCCGCTTCCGGCGACATGTTGAGAATGGACGGACTCGCCGACGTACCGCTCTGCCGCCCGTCGCCCATGCAGGGCAGCGACGTGATGCCCTTGCGCACGAGATCCGCGGGCGGCGCCATGTTGACCACTTCCGCGCTGCCGGGATAACCGACCGGGCCCACGCCGCGAATGATCAGCATGCAGTGCTCGTCGATCTTCAGCGAAGGATCGTTGATACGTGCGTGATAGTCCTCGGGGCCGTCGAAGACGATCGCGCGCGTCTCGAACGTGTTCTCGCTGCCGGGTTCGCTCAGATACGTCTGCCGGAACGCGTCGCCGACCACCGACATCTTCATGATCGCGCTGTCGAAGAAGTTGCCGGACAGCACGATAAAGCCCGCGCCATGCTTGAGCGGCTCTTCTGCCGTGCGGATCACGTCGCGATCACCCGTCGCGGCATCCGTCGCGATATCGCCGATCGTGCGGCCCGACACCGTGATGCACGATTCGTGAATGAGGCCGGCGCGTTTCAGTTCGTGCAGCACGGCGGGCACGCCGCCCGCGCGATGAAAACCCTCGCCGAGATATTCGCCCGCCGGCATGCAATTGACGAGCAGGGGCACCTGCTCGCCGACCCGCTGCCAGTCGGCCAGACTCAGCTCCACGCCGATATGCCGCGCAATCGCGATCAGATGCGGCGGACAGTTGCTCGATGCGCCCAGCGCCGACGCAACGACGATCGCATTCTCGAACGCCTCTTTCGTCATGACGTGGGATGGCTTCAGATCTTCGCGAACCATCGCGACAATGCGCTTGCCCGTAGCATACGCCATCTGCCCGCGCTCGCGATACGCAGCGGGAATGCTCGCGCAGCCGGGCAGCGACATGCCGAGCGCTTCCGCGAGGCTGTTCATCGACAGCGCGGTGCCCATTGTGTTGCAGTGCCCGATGGAAGGCGACGAGGCCGTCGTCAGTTCCATGAAGCCTTCGTAGTCGATCTCACCGGCCGCCAGCAGATTGCGGGCATGCCAGATAACGGTGCCGGAGCCGACGCGTTTGCCTTGATACCAGCCGTCGAGCATGGGGCCGCCCGACAGGACGATAGCGGGCAGGTCGACCGTCGCGGCGGCCATCAGGCACGCAGGCGTGGTCTTGTCGCAGCCGGTGGTGAGCACGACGCCGTCGAGCGGAAACCCATGCAGTATTTCGACGAGACCGAGATAAGCGAGATTGCGATCGAGCGCGGCCGTTGGCCGGCGGCTCTGTTCGGCAAGCGGATGCACGGGAAATTCCATCGGGATGCCGCCCGCGTCGCGAATGCCCGCCTTCGTGCGCTCCGCGAGTTCGATGTGATGGCGGTTGCACGGCGCGAGGTCGCTGCCCGTCTGCGCGATGCCGATGATCGGCCGGCCCGATTGCAGCTCTTCACGCGTGAGGCCGTAGTTCATGAAGCGCTCGACATACAGCGCCGTCATGTCCGCGTGCGAAGGGTCGTCGAACCATTCCTGGCTGCGCAGACGACGACCCGCCGACGCTTGCGTCCTGTCCGTCATACCGTGTCTCCATATAGGCGTGTGCCGTCACACCAGCTCATCGATGCACGCGCAAAACACGCGACATGCAGCGGACGTTATCGGTAACATCCGATCATGGTAGCACGGCTGCCGCGGGCATGGAACGCCGGGAAGCGGGGCCGACAAGCGGTGAGTCAGGCGCTTTCTCGCGCAATGACGGTGTAGTCGATTTTCACGCTGTTGCGAGCGGGCGTGCGTGTGGACATTGCGCGACGCGGCATACCGTTCGCGCCGTCGTTCTCGCGGAGCGCGGCGAGCAGCGTTTCGCCCGTGCGCGTGCCGATGCCGTATGCGTCGACGGAAATTGTCGTGATGGTCGGCGTGCAGCATTCAGCGACCTCGAAATTGCCGAACCCCGCGACGGCAATGTCGGCGGGCACCGACAGGCCGCGCCGACGGCATTGCATGATCGCGCCGAACGCGGACATATCGCTCACGCACATCACGGCGTCCGTGTCGGGCCATCGCTGCAGCAGCGCATCGAGTGCGGGCGCGCCGTGACGCATCGTGATGGGCGAATCGCCCAGACGCACGACACGTTCGCTCATACCCTGCGCCTTCACTTCCTGCCGATAGCCCTTGAGCCGTTCGAGTCCGCGCCGGTCCAACTCGCTCGCGCCGCCGATGAAGCCGATGCGCCGATAGCCGCGCCCGGCCAGATACCGCACCATCTCGCGCGCCGCTTTCGCATTGGAAAAACCGACAGCCGCATCGATGGGCAACGCAGGCAGATCCCACATTTCGACGACGGGCACGCCTGCGCGCACCAGCAGTTCGCGCGTCGCGGACGTGTGCTGCGCGCCCGTCAACGCAATGCAGCGCGGCTGATGGCGCAGCATCGAACGTACGAGCCGTTCTTCGCGTTCGAGGTCGTAGTCGGTATCGCCGATCAGCAACTGCAGGCCGTGCGGCTCCAATGCGGCCGTAAGTCCGCGCACGGTATCGGAGAAGTTGGAACTGGCCAGCGACGGCACGAGCACGGCGGCAAAGGCCGAGCGCCCCGAAGACAGTGCGCCTGCCGCAGCATCCGCGACATAGCCGAGCTGGTCGATTGCCCGCTGCACGCGCTCGCGCGTGGCGGCTGCGACGCCGCGCCCCGCCAGCACGCGCGACACCGTCATCTTCGATACGCCCGCGAGCGCCGCGACGTCGGACATGCGCGGCGGGGCCGCGAGCGGGCTGCGCGCCTCGGAGGCGCGCTTTGCGGTGCGTGGAGTGCTCGACATGCCGATGGGTGCGGTCGCGTTCGTGGACAGGCGCATATGATAACGGCAGCACCACGCGCGCCACGCCCGTGCTCGATCACATCCGCGATCGATGCAGCGCGCGGCATCAATCCGCGACACGCAACGCGCTGCGTTTTTCGATCAGCCCCGGCACTGACACACGCATTGCAAACACGGCACCGGACTGCGGATACTGTTCGAGCTCTTCCGCGGAACGCCCCTGGCGCGCCGTCGTCACGTAGAGCGTGCGCAGATCGTCGCCGCCGAACGTACACATGGTCGGACAGCGTGCGGCGAGCGGATGCGTTTCGACCACTTTGCCGTCAGGCGAGATCCGCACGACGCGCCCTCCTTCGTACAACGCCGCCCAATAAAACCCCTCGCTATCCACCGATGCGCCATCGGGACGCCCGCGATCCGTCGGCGTCGGCTCGAATTTCACCCACTCTTCGCGCGGTCCGACCTCGCCGCTGTCGACATCGTACGAATGGCGGTAGATGGTGAAGCGCGGCGTGTCCGAGTGATAGCACCAGCGGTAGTCGGGGCTGAACGCCATGCCGTTCGACGTCAGCAAGCCGGCGTCGACCTTCGTCAACGCGCCGTTTCCATAGCAGTAGAGCGCTGCCGCGTTGCCCGCCTTCGGCTCGTCGAGCGTGCCTAGCCAGAAGCGCCCGTGCGCGTCGCAACGGCCATCGTTGAAGCGGCTTGTCGCGGGGTTCTCCGGGTTCGCGCAGAGCTTGCGCACGACCTGCCCTTTTGCGTCGAGCAGAAAAATGCCCGTGCGCATGCCGGCGATGAAACCGTCGTCCTCCGTCAGGGAAAAGCAGCCGATGTTCTCAGGCATCGGCAGCATCGTGTCCTGCCCCGTCTTCGGATCGAAGGCGTGCAGCGCGGGCGCCTGGATGTCCACCCACCACAGCTTCGCGCGGCGTTCGTCCC
Source organism: Paraburkholderia phymatum STM815 (assembly GCF_000020045.1). GTDB lineage: Bacteria > Pseudomonadota > Gammaproteobacteria > Burkholderiales > Burkholderiaceae > Paraburkholderia > Paraburkholderia phymatum. The sequence goes on from NC_010623.1 coordinate 646,600, forward strand.
AGCGCGGGCATTCGCCGAGCGCGGCGGCGGCGGGCAACACACACTCCAATGTCTGCATGATGACTGTCCTCTCTGCTGGCGGCGCGAAGGGCGCGGGCGCACCCACGAAACAGTAGCAGACATTCGGGTGCGCGCTGAGCTCGCGGCTCGAATCCGCCGGAGCAGCGCGATGCGCCGGGCGCGCTCGTGGTGCGCCGCCGCACAGTGGTAGTGCAGTCGCGCATCCAACGGAAGCGGGCATACGAAAAAACAGGGCGTTCACCGGGCTCGTATGCGTTGGCCCCGTTCTTGCGTTGAGTGCTGCGCCGGCAAAGGCGCCGGCATCGAATCACAAACGGGCGCGGCAACGCGCGCGCTGGAACACAGCATCGGTCAGGACAGCGGCGTCCCCTTCGTGCATGCACGGACGGGACGCCGTTTGCGTTGGCGACCAGCAATCGACGATGGAGAAACGGATGAACACGGGCAAAGTCACTCTTGTCAGCGCAGGGCCTGGCGACCTCGATCTGCTGACCTTCAGGGCGGCGAAGGCCATCGCGGCAGGCGACGTGCTGCTGATCGACGACCTCGTGAACGAAGAGATCACAACGCTGAAGTCCGCGCATGCGCGCGTCGTCAAGGTCGGCAAACGCGGCGGCTGCAAGTCGACGCCGCAGGCGTTCATCCAGCGCCTGATGCGCCGTTATGCACTGCAAGGCAAGCACGTCGTGCGCATCAAAGGTGGCGATGCGCTGCTATTCGGCCGCGCCGGGGAAGAAATTGCCGACCTGCGGCACGCGGGCATCGCCGTGGAAATCGTCAACGGTATTTCGTCCGGCTTTGCGGCAGCGGCAGCGCTCGGCGTGTCGCTCACGCATCGCGATCATTGCCAGGGCGTGATCTTCGTCACGGCGCATCTGCGCGACAACACCGAGCCCGACTGGGCGGCGCTCGCGGCCACGGGCATGACGCTGGCAATCTACATGGGCGCGAGCCGTATCGACAGCATCAGCGAAGCATTGAGCAGGACACTCACGCCCGATACGCCCGCTGCCGTCGTGCAGTGGGCAGGCACCTCTCGCGAGAAACGGCTGTGTGCGACGCTCGGCGACATCGCCGCGTGCGCGGCGGAGCAGCACGTTGCCAGCCCGGCTGTGATCCTCGTCGGCGGCGCGATCGGCGAGGCAATGGCGCAAGTGTCCGCGCGCAGCGAACCGATGCTGCAGCGATTGAGCGCCTGACTCGCTCAAATGCCGCCGGGACGGCCGCACATCAGCTTCAGGATGTCGGCTTGAGTCAGCATGCCGACCACGCGCCCGCCCTCTTCCACCACGGGCAAATGATGATGGCCGTTCGTCGTGAAGAGCGGAATGATTTCCGTGAGCGGCGTCAGCACGTCGACGTACCGGACGTGGGCCGACATCACGGTCGTGACGGGCCACTCGCGCCGTTCGCTTTCGGGCGCGGTCGTGTCGGACGCGAGTTTCAGAAACGGCAGCACTTCGTCGAGCGGCTGCAGATCGACATGCGTGACGACGCCTTTGAGCCGCCCATGCGTGTCGACCACGGGCAGCAGCTTGATATGGTGAGCGTCGAGCGTTTTCAATGCGCCACCGATGGTTTCGTCGACGGAAACGGTAACGGGCGGCGTACGCATCACATCTGCGCAGGTGAGCCGCAACAGTTCGTGCAGATAGGCCTGCCGTTGCAGTTCGCCGAGCAGCGCCCGCCGTTCGTCCTGCGGCGAGCAGCGCTCAGCGTCGTCCGGGCTGTCAGTGCCGTCGCTACGGCCGTGATCCCGTCCGACATGCTGCTGGGCTCCGAAACACCAATGCAATACCGACGAAATTGACATGTTCCGCCTCCGCGGTGACGGTCGAACGTGCATGAAACACTTATTGCGGCGATGCGCGCCCGCGGTTCCCGCTGCGCTGCCGTAGCGCGGAGCACGTCGGCCGCTTACATCGCTTTCCGTTACTTTACATCATAACGTGAGCTATTTGCTGGCGGCGCCCGGTCGTGTGGGCGAACGGGAGAACGGCCCTTGCATGCGATAATCGAGCTTACGTCGCGCCGCGACCGCTCCTTGCTCCTGCCCTTGAAATCGCTTCTCGCCCCGCTCGACCAGATCGCGGATTTCGATGAAATCGTCGACGTCCGCACGCCGCTCGAATTCGCCGAAGACCATATTCCCGGCGCAATCAACGCGCCCGTATTGTCCAATGAAGAGCGCGTGATTATCGGCACGATGTACAAGCAGGTGTCGCCGTTCGAAGCGACCCGGCAAGGCGCGGCGATGGTGTCGCGCAACATCGCCGCGCACCTCGAAACGACCTTCGCGGACCGTCCGCGCAACTGGCGCCCGCTCGTCTATTGCTGGCGCGGCGGCAAACGCTCCGGCTCGATGACGACATGGTTCAATCTGATCGGCTGGCGCGCGCGCCAACTCGATGGCGGCTACAAGACCTATCGCCGCAGCGTGGTCGAACTGCTCGAAACCCTGCCGCAGCAGTTCCGTTACATCGTGCTCGCGGGCCACACGGGCAGCGGCAAGACGCGGCTCCTGAACGCGCTGGCGGGCGCCGACGCGCAAACGCTGGATCTCGAAGCGCTCGCCGCCCACCGCGGCTCGATTCTCGGCATGCTGCCTGATGAGGCGCAGCCCTCGCAGAAAGCGTTCGACACCGCGCTCATCGGCGCCTTGCGCGGCTTCGACGCGAACCAGCCGGTATTCGTCGAAGCGGAAAGCCGCCGTATCGGCGCAATCGCGCTGCCTGTCTCATTGACGGAACAGATCCATCGCGGCACCTGCATCCGGGTCGAGACGGAACGCGACGAGCGCATCCGTTTGCTGCTCCAGGACTACGCGCATCTGTTCGACAACCGCGCGCTCTTCAAGTCGCAACTTGCGCGGCTGGTCGAATTGCACGGCCACGCGCGCATTGAGGAATGGCACAAATTGATCGACGAAGACCGCCGCGTCGAACTGTTCGAGCAGTTGATCGATCTGCACTACGACCCCGCGTATGCGCGCAGCACGGGCAAGCATTTTGCGAAGTTGCCCGAGTCGACGCATTTTGTGCTGCGGCCCACAGATGCCGATCTCCACGAGCAGGCCTGCGCACTGCTCGCCCGCCTGCGCTGACGCCGCTTCGGCCGTTTTCAGCGTTTCGATGCGCAGGGCGTCACCAATGCTCGGCCGTCGGCCAGGGCAGCCTTTGCAGCGACCAGTCCAGTTCCGCGCCGACCACGCAGCGTCCGCCCTCCGACTGCAACGCGACGGTCACGGCAATACACGGCCTGCCGCTTGCGAGCGACAGATACGGGCTGCTCGTGATCGGTACGCCCGGCTTCAGCACGGCATTGCGGAAATACGGCCGATGATCCCAGCGCGCGTCCCGGGGATTCGCGACGGGATGCAGCGATCCACCGTCGATCGCCGATGCCTTGCCCGGCAATTCGTGCCCGATCTGCCGCCCCGCATCGTCGAGCACGAAACAGCTGATACAGAGTTCCAGCTGCGCGAGATCGTAGAACGCATCCTTCAGCGGCGTGCCCTTCAGCCATGCATCGACGCCTGCATCGAGCGCCTGCCGGTAGGGACGCACTTCCGATTCGAACAAGGCATGCTGATGCGCACGCCCCTCCGCGATCACATCGAACGCATGATCGATGCGCCGGTGCACGGCATCGGGCGGCGTGATGGACGGCGCCGGACGGCCCAGCAGAAAGCCCTGTGCGAAATCGACGTTCGATTCGACCGCGAGGATCAGCTGCTCCGTCGTCTCGACGCCTTCGACGACCACGAGCATCCCCGCCTGGTGCAGCAACGACACCAGCTTCGGCAAAATGGGCTGGTCCGCGCCGTGGCTCTTCGCGCGAATCAGCTCGCCGTCCAGCTTGACCAGATCGGGCCGGATGCGCAGCAGACGATCGAGATTCGAATGCCCTGCACCGAAATCGTCAACGGCGATCAGGAAGCCGTGGTCGCGATACTGGCTAGCCACACGCGACATCTCGTCGACGCTGCCGCCGTGCGACTCCAGCAGTTCGAGCACTACGCGCCCTGCGGAAATTCCCGCTGAACGCGCGATCTGCGCGAGCTGATCGGGGTAGCCGTCGGCGACGAATGTCGATGGCAGAATGTTCAGGAACACCCATGCATCGTCGGGAATCAGGCGGCGCGCATTGCCGAGGTGCAGCGCGTGACTCACGCGGTCCAGTTCGCCCTGATCGGTGAACGGCTTCGGCGAAAACAGCACGGCGGGCGGCACCTGCGCGCCGTCCTCGCGCTCGCCGCGCAACAGCGCCTCGAAGCCGACCTGCTTCTGGTGCGAGAGGCTGTAAAGCGGCTGGAAATGCGAGGTCAGCCAGAAATCGTCCCACTGCTGACGCACCGGCTGCGATGCCGCGCCGTCCGCGTCGTCGTGCGTCCTGGCGAGACGCACGGGGTCGACGAGCGTCGCGCGCTCTGCGCACACGCGGTTGCGCCCCGAATACTTCGCGCGCAGAAGCGCTTCGTCCGCGCGGTCGAGCAGGGCCATCACGCTCTCGCCCGGCCGGTATTCCGCGACGCCGAAGCTCGCACCCAACTGCCCATCCGGCCGCGCAATGCGCCCGATCGCCGCGCGCAGCGTTTCGGCGAGTTGCACAGCGGGACGCAGCGCCGCGCCGTGCAACAGCGCGAATTCTTCGCCGCCGATACGGCTCACGATATCTCCCGCCCCCGTCATCTCCTTCAGCACGCGCGCCACGTCCGACAGCGCCTGATCGCCGACGGCATGCCCGAACTGGTCGTTGAGCGACTTGAAATAGTCGATGTCGAGAAAAATCGCGCTCGTCTTCGCTCCGGGGTCCAGCGACGACAAACGCAGCGCCGCCTGCTCCAGAAACGCCCGGCGGTTTTGCAGGCCAGTCAGCGGATCGGTGGCGGCGAGGCGCGCGAGCCGGTCTTCGAGCAAAAAGTGATTGCGGCGGAGCCCGTAGAAGCCGAAGTGAAACACTGCTGCCGTCGGCAACGCGATCAGGACCCACATCCAGCACACGACGCTGACGTCGCCGTGCGGATGCGGCAGGCTCAGCAAAAACGGCGTGCCCGCCGCGTAAAACAGTGCAGTGCCGATGCAGAAGTGCGCCGGCGTCAGCCACAATGGTGCGGCGCAGACGGAAACCACGACTATCGCGGGCAACGCCCACAGCAGCGGCTCGTCGAGTCCGGCGACGTTGACCGCGAGCCCCGCCAGCAGCACGAGGGTGTACGCAACACCAATGCCGCCGAAGACCCAGATCCGCCGCGTGCGCGGAATCGCGGCGACCAGCAACGCAAGGACGAGCGCGCACGCCAGCCGCCATACGAGCGGCACAGCCGGTCCCGCGACGAGGCTGCGCGCACACACGAAAATGATGAAGGCGACGACGGTAAACGCCATCGTCACGGTAGAAAGGGGGCGCTGGTGTTCCAGCGAACGTCGGTGAAACCGGCTTCTAAATCCGGCGTCGGACGTCTGTTCCGTCGGGGAGAAAAGCATTGTCTATCAGGCCAGTTCCGGTCACTTTGCCCGTGTATAACGGCAGTAAAGGCCTGAGATTAATACTTCAGATCAATTTGCACCCGCGAAGAGTCAATTTCCTGAACATCGACTCATTTGACATTCGATGCTCCTGCGCTTGATGGTTTGCATATCCGATGCGAATCACGTTGCGGATGCAACCGTCGATTCCCTTTATGTGGGACATGTCACCCTTCAACCTTGCGCGCTATAGCGGCGGCCGCTGCGATTCGAGCCAGCGCTGCACGGACGGTGAAGAAGCAGTGCGTTTGTCGACGACATGGTTTTCTTGCAGACGTGATGGTCTTTAGCGCTGCACGCGTTCATAACCCGTTCACAACCTGAGTTCGAGAAAGCGCGTTCCCGCGACGGCATTCGTATAGTACGGCGCCGTTTCAGTGAAGCCCAGCCGCTCGTACAACCGTTGTGCGAATGCAGTTTGCGGTACGGAATCCAATACGAGCTTTGCATAGCCCGATGATCTTGCTTTGCCGATCACGCGCATCATCAGTTGTTCTCCGAGCGCCAGACCGCGATATGCGGGCCGCACGTAAAGGCGTTTGACTTCCGCGACCTCGTCCGAATGACGCAGCAGTCCGCCGCAGCCTGCCAGTTCGCCGTCCGCTTGCGCAATGAAAAACACACCGGAGGGCCATGTGTACGTCTGTTCGAACGACTGCATTTCCTCTTCGAAACCGCGATACGACAGATCCATGTCGAGCCAGCGCACGTACTCGCGAATGATCGCGACGAGAGGCCCGGCATCGGCCGGCAACACGGCTTCGCGAATCCGCGGCACTACTTGATTGGGCGTTACTGGAGTAAATGAAGTGGTCATGTCGCCCTCGCATCCATACCGGATCAATCGTACGGCGTGCAGCGTAGCGCGCGCGCAAACAGCGTGTCTTGAACGTTTGTGCATGGCCGGACAAAGAGCGATATCTTCCACATCTTTTCACGCGGCAACCTCCCGTAAGCAATCGGCTTTATCGCCCGTTGCTCGCGCGAATGCGCGCGCACGCGGCACCTATGCTTGCAGGTCGAGACTATCTGCATCGAGGGGCCAATGCGCTTTACCATCGTTTCCATTCTGCTGGCGGCCGTGCTGTGTCTGCAGGGATGCGCGACATCGCTTCAGACTTTCATGCTCGGCGGACTGGTCGGCGCGGCTGCCAGCCTCAGCGCCGTCACGTGCGCCATCGCATGTCACTGACTTCGGCATCCGATGAAGCTCAACCGAACCATGCTCGCCGCGCTCGGCCTGCTCGCAATGTCGAGTGCGCACGCCACCAGCTTCAATTGCGCTATCGCGCATTCGACGGCAGAGACGCTGATCTGCCATGACGCCGGCCTCTCCAAAGCCGACGACGAGCTCGGCAAGCTGTTCAGGCTCGCACTGAAACAGACCGCCGACCGCCGCGCCTATCGACGCGACAGCGACAGCAAATGGACGTGGCGAGAAGAGAACTGCAAGGACGTCGCGTGCCTGACAGACTGGTACTCGACGCGCATCGGGGAAATCCGCGAGCACCTGCGCAAACCCGCGCCGGGCGAAGAGCAGGCGCGCCCCGTCGATAGCGATCTCGCGGCTGTCAGCAAGCCATCGGCCAAACGCAAGGCATTCGAATCGCAAGCGTTCGCGCGGGACGTCCAGCAGTGCACGGCCACGACGCAAGACCTCGTGCCGCCCGTCCAATGCAGCAGCGTCCTCGAAAAGCACGCGCAATGGCAAACGCACGGTCCTGCTACGGATGGCTGGTTTTGCGGCGTCGCGATGATCGCGCCGCCTCCCACGGACGGCGGCGCCCGCAAGCAAGCGCCGAACGTGCTTTCCGAATCTTTCTGAAACAGCGAACGCGGCGGTCGAAGGCACGTGGAAGGCTGCGACGGTAGACTGACCGCTTGTCCGACCCTGTCATTCGAGGAGCGCCACTTGAACACGCCCGATACCCCGATCGTTCATCTCTTCTCGTACGGCACGCTGCAGGACCGCAACGTGCAGATTTCGAGCTTCGGCCGCGAACTCGCCGGCCATGCGGACGCGCTGCCCGGCTACGCGCTGACACTGCTTGCCATCGCCGATCCGAAAGTCGTCGAGATCAGCGGCAAGACGCACCATCCCGTCGTGCGCCCGAGCGGCAATCCCGCTGACGAAGTGGCAGGCACCGTCTTCGAGATCACTCCCGAGGAACTGACGGCCGCCGACGAATACGAAGTGGCGGACTACAAGCGCGTGCTCGTCACGCTGAAATCCGGCATCGACGCATGGGTGTATATCGCCGCCTGATGCGCCCTGCTTGCTTACGGGGCCTTACGAGACATCAAGTTGTGCGAGCAAGCGGACGTTAGCGCCATCAGTGCAACTGGAATTCGCGACTGAAGGAGGCGTGCAATGGTAAGCAGTGTCGGATATGGGATGGCATCCACGCCGTCGACGCATCGCGCTTCCGTGTCCGGCGAAGCATCGGCTGCAGTCGCGCAATCCGCGGCAGGCAGCGCACCTCGCAGCGAACAAAACGATGCGAAACAGGATGCGGCGAGCCAGGCCGCGCAGCCCGGCGTGACGGTCAGCATTTCGCCCGCGGGCGCGACGGCGGTGTCTCGCATGCAGCGAGCGGATAGCGTGGTTCACAAGAGCAACGCGAGCGCGAACGCATCGGCGGCGGCAGACGCGGACCTGGACGCCGACACGGATCTGGATACCGATGTGGACACGGCGGACATAGACGGCGCCGACGGCATCGAGGGCGGCGAGCCCGCCGGCGGCACGACGGCCAGCGACGACGCAACGCCGTCCGACGTGTCGCCCGTGAAGGCATTCGCGTACGGCGCACTTGGACTCGAGCGGCCCGATCAGCCGAAGGACGAGCGCAACGGCTTCTACTCGGCAGGCAAATGGCTCGCCGCCGGACTGACGATCGGCGGCCTGATTTCGCTGCTCGTATGAGACGAGCAGCGGCCTGTAAAGCAAACGTTTAGCGCCGGGCAGGCGGGGCGGCGCGCTTGTCGAGCGCTTCGATATCTTCGTCGAGGCTCCTGCGGATCGTGTCGATCGCCTGATCGACATTCGCGGGCTTCAGCTGGTTGCGCGCCAGCGCGACGTACACATAATGACGTAGCGCGGGATCGCGCGTTTTCGACAGTACGTCGTGATAGACCGCGTTCATCTCGGAATCGCGCCCGCTTATGTCGTAGAGACGCTGCAGATGTTCGAGATCGTTGACGGCCGCAAAGCCGGGACCATGCGGCGGCGGACTGTCGTTTGCCGGACCGTCGTGCGGCGGCGGAAGACCGGACGATGGCGGCACTTGCGCGTGAGCCGCAAAGGTCAGCGAGACGAGCGCGGCCAGACTGGAAAGTCGTTTCAGCGAGATCATGGCGTTCGGCAGATATGACGCGGCCGTTGAGTAAGGAAGATGTCGAGACGATATCAACGCGTCCCACGTGATGGGAGTGCCGCCGCGCAACGCTCGCTTACTCACGCTTTCATGTATCAGATGCGCGCTGGATCGATACGGCGCGGCAACCCGCGCCGCGCTCCGCCCAGTCGATGCATGCTGCGCTAACGCACTTCCAGCACGAGACAAAAAAGGAAAGGCGGCGAAAGACGAACCGTCCTTCACCGCCCGCTTTCGGCGCCACACGTCACGCTCAAAGCACGCCGAGCACCGCCTTCGGTTCGAGAAACGCTTCGATTCCATAGGTGCCGTACTCGCGCCCGATGCCCGACTGCTTGAACCCGCCGAACGGCGCGGCGGGCTCGTGCGCCAGCGTGTTGACGAGCACGCGCCCCGCTTCGATGCGCGACGCCACGTCCCGCGCACGCGTCGTGTCCTGCGAGAACACGTACGCCTGCAAGCCGTAGTTCGTATCGTTCGCTATCGCGACGGCCTGTTCGACATCGTCATACGCGATGATCGCCAGCACGGGGCCGAAAATTTCTTCGCGCGCAATCGTCATGTCGTTGGTCACGTCGCTGAAGACCGTCGGCCGGATAAACCAGCCTGCGGCGACACCGTCGGGACGCCCTTCGCCGCCCGCGATCAGACGCGCGCCTTCGTCGATGCCGATACGGATATAGCGCTGCACGCGCTCCCATTGCTTCTGGCTGACCATCGGACCAACGGTCGTGCGTGGATCGCGCGGATCGCCCGATTGAGTGCGCGCCACTTCGTCGCGCACGAGCGCTTCGAACTCCGCCAGACGCGGACGCGGCACGAGAATGCGCGTGCCCGCGATGCACGCCTGGCCGCTGTTCATGAAGCCCGCCTGAATCGCGAGCGGCACGGCCTGCGCGAACTCGGCATCGTCGAGCACGACGACGGGCGACTTACCGCCCAGCTCCAGCGTCACGCGCTTGAGCGTGTCGGCGCCCGTGCGCAGAATGGTCTTGCCGACCGCCGTCGATCCCGTGAACGAAATCTTCGCGACATCCGGATGCGAGCTGATCTGCGCACCCACGGAATCGCCGCGCCCCGTAACGATGTTGAACACGCCGGGCGGCAAATCCGCGTCGTGCAGCGCCTGCGTGACGATCTGCGTCTGCAGCGCGCTCATTTCGCTCGGCTTGACGACGGCCGTGCAGCCCGCCGCCAGCGCCGCTGCGAGCTTGCCGCAGATGAAGCCCGCATTGCTGTTCCAGGGCGTGATCAGTCCCGCGACGCCAAGCGGCTGCATCACCACTTCGGCCGTACCCGCCTGGCGCGTGAACCCGTACTGCTCCAACGCCCTCGCCGCTTCACTCAGCACATTGCTTGCATGCTGCGCCATCCAGCGCCCACGCGAAACGGGCGCACCATATTCCTCGATGATCGCCTCGTAAAGCTCGTCCTCTTTCGCGACGACGGCGGCATGCATGCGCCTGAGCATGTCGATTCGGGCGCGTTGGCTCGTGCGAGCAAACGCCGGAAACGCGCGCTTCGCTGCCGCGATCGCATCGCGCGCGTCTTTCGCGTCGGCGAGGCGCACGCGGCCTGTCACGCGTTCGGTGGCAGGGTTGAAGAGATCGAACCACTCTTCGCCGTGCGGCGTGACGAACGCGCCGTCGATATAGATTCTGTCGATTGTGTACATCTGCGTATTCCGTGACGTGCTTCCGATGGCATAAAGATAGCGGCGCACCATTGAACCGACTAGCCATACAATTGGACATGACCTATTGAGCAAAACAGGACAATGAAAACGACGGGCATGACCGAACTGGAAGCGGTGCTGGCGGTGGCGCGCCATCGCAGCTTCCGCGCCGCGGCCAACGAGCTGGGCGTCTCGACGTCGGCGTTGAGCCACGCCGTCGCGGCGCTCGAAGCACGCATCGGCGTGCGTCTGTTCAACCGTACGACGCGCAGCGTGTCGCTCTCGGAAGCGGGCGCCCAATTCGTCGACAGCGTGGCGCCCGCGCTATCCAGCATCCGCGTCGCGCTCGAACAGGCGGGCAGCTTCCGCGATACGCCGAGCGGCACGCTGCGCATCAATACGTCGGTGGGCGCCGCGCATCAGGCGATGCCCGTATTCATCGCGTTCCTCGAGCGCTATCCGGAGATGAAGCTCGACATCGTCACGGAAGGCAGGCTGATCGATATCGTCGTGGAAGGATTCGATGCGGGCATCCGCCTCGCCGAAACAGTGCCGCAGGACATGATCGCCGTGCCGTTCGGCGACCGGCAGCGCTTCGCTGTGGTCGGAAGCCCCGCGTATTTTGCGCAGCACACGCCGCCGCGCACGCCTCACGATCTCGCTCGGCACCGCTGCATCCGCACGCGCATGCCGAGCGGCTCCATTTATCAATGGGAGTTCGAGCGGCATGGCGAAACGGTGCGGATAGACGGCAAGGGGGCGCTGACGCTAGACGAGTCCGGCCTGATGCTCGACGCCGCGCGCGCCGGTGTCGGCCTCACGTATCTGAGCGAATGGACCGTCGCCGCCGATCTCGAAGCGGGCACGCTGATTCGTGTGCTCGACGACTGGACGCCGCCTCTCGACGGCCTGTGCCTCTACTATCCGGGGCGCCGGCACGCGCCGGCCGGCTTACGCGCGCTGGTCGCGATGATCCGCGATTGGGCGGACACGCAGCGTGCCGAGGCCCGCGTCAGACGCAAGCGGCAGCCGAAAACGGCACGCGCGGACGGTGCCGCGCGTCGCAAGAAGAAATAAACTCGTGTCGCGCTGTCGAATCCGGCCGCGCTCGAACGTCGTCGTGATGAAGGCCGCGATTTCGCGCGGCTTCCACAACACACTCAACACACTCAGGAGAACAACGATGCGAGTCATGGTGATCGTGAAGGCGACGACCGATTCCGAAGCGGACAAGATGCCCAGCACCGAATTGCTGGCCGCAATGGGCCAGTTCAACGAAGAACTCGTGAAGGCGGGCATCATGCAGGCGGGCGAAGGCCTGCATCCGAGTTCGCGCGGCAAGCGGGTGCGCTTTTCGGGCGCGAAGCGGACGGTGATCGACGGTCCGTTTGCGGAGACGAAGGAACTGATCGCAGGGTTCTGGCTGTGGAAGGTGAAGTCGATGGACGAGGCCGTCGAATGGGTGCGGCGCTGCCCGAATCCAATGGAAGGCGATTCGGAAATCGAAATTCGTCAGATATTCGAGGCTGAAGATTTCGGCGATGAGTTCACGCCCGAGTTGCGCGAACAGGAAGAACGGCTGCGTGCGGAGATCGAGCAGCAGGCGGGCAAAGCGAAGTAACCGGCGTCAGCGCGCGCGCAACGCGTCCACGATATTCATCCGCGCCGCGCGCATCGCGGGCAGAAAGCCGCCGACGAGCCCCATCGTCATCGCAAATAGCAGCGTCTTCACGACGATCGACGGGGTGAGCACGAAGCGGAACGACAGGTCCGCGAAGGTCTGGAAGTTCGTCGTGGAAAACGACGCGAACTGCATGAACGCCGCGCAGCCCAGGCCCGCCAGCCCGCCGACCAGCCCCAGCAGCATCGCCTCGACCAGAAACGCGGCCAGTACGTTCGCGCGCTGGAAGCCGAGCGCGCGCAACGTGCCGATTTCCGCGACGCGATTGGCGACCGACGCGTACATCGTGATCATCGCGCCGATCATCGCGGCAATCGAAAAAATCGTCGACAGGGTGATGCCGAGAATATTGAGGAAGCTCGACAGCGCCTTCGACTGGTCGCTGTAGAAGGTCTGCTCGCGCTTTGCTTCTTCCGCGAGGCGCGGATCGACGTCGAGATCGGCACGGAACTGCTCGAACTGGTCGGACTGCGCAAGACGCACCACCATCGACGAATAGCTGGTGCGCCGGAACGACTGCATCAGCTGATCGACATCGCCCCAGATTTCCGAATCGAAGCCGCTGCCGCCCGCATCGAAAGTGCCGACCACGGTCCAGTCGCGCTGCGCGAAATGTAGGTGCTCGCCCAGCTGCGTGCCGCCGAAACCCTTTGCGATGCTGCTGCCGACCACGATCTCCGACGAGCCGGGACTGAACATGCGTCCCGACGCGAGCTTCACCTGCGGCCGCAAGCTCATGCCCGCAGGCGACACGCCGCGGATCACGACGTTCGACGGCTTGCCCGTGCCGAGCTTCAGCAATGAGATCAGCACGACGGATTCTTTCGACGCCATCCGCATCCCGCCTGCGCCCATCGCGACGGCCGGATGCATTTCGATCACGTTGGCCTGTCCGCGGTCGATCGCGCTTTGCACTTCTGTTTCCGCGCCTTTGCGGATCACGACGACATTGTCCTGCTCGCCCGTCGAGACCAGCGTCTTCTTGAGACCGGCGTCGAGCATCAGCACCGTCGCGAATACGAACACCACCAGCGCGAGGCCGCCCGCCGTGAGCGCCGTGGTCAGACGGCGGGTCCACAGGTTGCGGGCGATGTACGAGAGCGGAATTGCCACGAGCCTTTCCTTTTAGCTTTCCCTTTAGCCGATTGCCCGCAGGCCTTCGACGATCCGCACGCGCGCCGCCTGCAGCGCCGGAACGACGGCGGCCGCCACCCCGACGACGAGCGCACACGCCGCCTGTTGCAGCATCGTGTCGCGCGACACGGCGAACACGGGGAACACGCCGCCCGTCACCTGCTTGAAGAAGGCTGCGGCGGGCGGCGTGGCGAGCATGCCGAGGCCCGCGCCCACGGTACAGATAGTCAGCGACTCGCCGAACATCAGCAGCGCGAGAAAGCCCGGCCCGAAGCCGAGCGCCTTGAGCGTCGCGTATTCGACGGTGCGCTCGCGCGCGCTCATCGCCATCGCGTTCGCCATCACGGCCATGATGATCACGATCACCACATAGGACACGAGCTGGATCGCCGCGATAATCTGATTCGACATCGCGACGAAGCCCAGCTGGAAGGCCTGCTCCGTTTCCGTCAGCGTTTCGGCGAGCGAGTTCTTGAATACGCTGTCGACGCGCCGCGAGATTTCAGCCGCATTGTCGGGATTGTCGATGCCGACCACGTACACGCCGACCTGGTCCGCTTTGCGCCCCGGCATCTTGCGCACGCTTTCGTTCAGATAGTCCCAATGAAAAATCATCTGGCGCGTAATCGTCGATTCATCCCGGCCGTCCAGAATGCCGCGCACGACGAACTCCCACGTGCCCGGATAGATCGTTCCCTTGATAGGAATCACGTCGCCGACCTTGAAGCCATACGCCGTCGCAAGCTGCCTGCCGATCAGGCAGCCTTTGCGGTCGCGCTCATAATCCGAGCGCTGCTGCGCAGGCAGGAGGAACTCCGGATACAGATCGAGATAGTTGTCCGACACTGCGAACTGCGCAAAGAAGTTCTTCGGCTCGCGATAGATGCCGCCGAACCAGCTCGATCGCGCGACCATCGTCACGCCTTCCACGCCGCGAATGCGGGCCTCGTAGCTCAGCGGCAGCGGGAACGTGAGCGAGATCGCGTTGCGCGTCACGAGCCGCGCATTCGATGCAGCCGCCGCGCCCGCGTACCACGCGTCCACGACGGTATGCAGCAGTCCGAAGGCGAGCACGGCGATCGTCAGGCCGAGCACGGTCAGCGTCGTGCGCAGCTTGTGACGCAGCGCATTGCGCGCAATCAGCTTCAGCAGGTACATGATTGAGCGCTGGCGCGGATTTCAGCTTCGGCTGCCATCGATCAGTTCCCCCTTCTCCAGATGCACGAGCGCGTTGGCGGCACCCGCCGCATGGGCGTCGTGCGTCACCATGATGATGGTCTTGCCGAGTTCGCGGTTCAGGCGCTGCATCATCGCGAGGATCTCTTCGGCGGATGCGCGGTCGAGGTCGCCCGTGGGTTCGTCGGCGACGATCAGCGTCGGGTCGGTGATCAACGCGCGCGCGATGGCGACGCGCTGCTGCTGCCCGCCCGACAGCTCGGACGGATAGTGATGCGCGCGATTGCCGAGATTCACCATGTCGAGCACGAGACTGACGCGCTCGCGGCGCTCCTTGCGCGACAGACGCGTGAGCATCAGCGGCAATTCAATGTTTTCGAATGCCGTCAGCACGGGCATCAGGTTGTAGAACTGGAAGATGAAGCCGACGTGCGCCGCGCGCCATTGCGCGAGCGCCGACTCCGACAGCCGCGTGATATCCAGCCCGCCGACGCTCAGCTGGCCGCCGTCAGGCCGGTCGATGCCCGCAATCAGATTGAGCAGCGTGCTCTTGCCCGAGCCCGACGGCCCCATCAGCGCAATGAAATCGCCCTCGCGGATCGCGAGCGTGATGTCGGACAGCACAGGCACGGTCTGCACGCCGCGCCGGTACGACTTCACGAGGTGCCGGATCTCGACGAGCGGCGGCGTGGCGGGGTTCGGCGCGCTCACTGTTTCTTCGCCACGGAGACCTTGGCGCCGTCCTTGATGTGCTCGTTCGGCGCACGCACCAGCACGTCGCCGGGACGCACGCCGCTGACCGCGACCAGTTCGCCGAGCGTCTGCGCCGTCGTGACAGGGACTTCGCGCGCGGTGTCGTCCTTGACGACGAACACGACCTTGCGGCCATTGCGCTCGACAATGGCGGCCGGCTGCACGGCCACGACCGGCTTGCGGTCTTCAGGCGGCACCGGCTTCGACAGGAACGCGATCTTTGCGCTCATGTCGGGCAGCACGCGAGCGTCATGATCGACGAAACGCACCTTGACGAGCACGGTCGCCTTCGAGCGGTCGACGGTCGGCACGATGCGCGACACACTGCCCGCGAGGCGCACGTTGGGTAGCGCGTCGAGCTGGATCTCGCACGGCGCGTTCACGGCAATCTTCGCGATGTTCGATTCCGCGACGTCGGCTTCGACTTCCAGCGTGTCCATGTCGGCGATTGTCACGACGGCGCCTTTACTGTCCGACGCCTGCGAAAACGGCGTGATGTTGTCGCCGACGTTCGCGTGTTTCTCGATCACGACGCCGTCGAAAGGCGCGCGGATCACGGTCTGATCGACGGCGACCTGCGCAGCCTGCGCATTCGCCTGTGCGGACACGATCGCGGCTCGGCTGTTGTCGATCGAGGCGACCGCCTTGTCGTAGCGCGCGAGATCGGCGTCGTACTGCGTCGCAGGAATTGCGCCGTTCGGCGCGAGAATCTTCGAGCGGCGCAGATTGATTTCGGCGTTCTTCAGTTCGGCCTGCTGCAGCGCAAGGTTCGCTTGCGCGACCTTGACCTGCGCCTTCGCCTGCGCGAGCGACGCCGACACATCCGCGCTCTCGATGCGCGCGATCACTTCGTCTTTCTTGACGCGCGTGCCTTCCAGCACGCCGAGCCATTCCAGCCGCCCTTGCGCCTTTGACGCAACGGCGGCCTTTCGCTGGGGCACGACGTAGCCTGTCGCGTTGAGCAGCGTGTAGGTTTGCGAAGGATAGGCCGAGACGACGGTCGTGGTCTCGACGGATTGCGGCCCGGCGAGCCGGAGCCCGAAGACGAGCGCGCCGATGACGATCAGCGCGACGGCCCCGTAGCCGATCCAGTTACGCCGGCGGCCGCCCGTGGCGACGGCGGGCCGGTCGATTTTCAGCCGCTTCAGATCGTGATCTGCCAATTTGTTATGTCGTCGGATAGAGACGGGCACACAGTATAGCGCCGTGCCTCGCCGGCGTTGGCTCCGCCGGGTATCCCGTTTGCGCTGCAACAGCGCTCGCAGGAAAACCGCCGTGCAAAGGCGCGCGAGGTATGCGAAGGGCATCGTGGCCGGGTTGACAGACGCCGACGCGAACGTTTTAGATTCAAAGTCGTTGGTCATTCGAATTCCGAGGGAGACATATGAAGAACGATCAGACTGTTGCGCCAGACAGCACCGCGGTCCGCGTTGCGTTATGGCGCGCGATGCACGTACAGGTCGACGCGGCGCCCCATGTACTCGACGACGAAATCGGCCTGCGCCTCGCGGCGCCCGATGCAGGCTGGCGCGACCGTCCCGACATGGACGCCCGAGGCACGCGCGGCTATCGCGCGTCGATCGTAGGGCGTGCACGGTTTATCGAGGATCTCGTCGCGCAGCAGCGCGATCGCGGCGTCGAGCAGTACGTGATTCTCGGTGCGGGGCTCGATACGTTTGCGCAGCGTCAGCCGGAACTCGCGTCGCGTCTGACCGTTTTCGAAGTGGACCGGCCCGGCGCGGCGACGTGGAAGCGCCAGCGCCTGGTCGAGCTCGGATACGGTGTGCCCGACTGGCTGCGGCTCGTGCCCGTCGATTTCGAAGCGGGCCAGTCGTGGTGGGAACAGATCGCGCATGCGGGCTTCGACGCCGACGCGCCCGCCGTGATCGCATCGACGGGCGTGTCGATGTACCTGACGCGCGACGCGAATCTGGCTACGTTGCGTCAGATCGCAAAGCTGGCGCCCGGTTCGACGTTGGCGATGACTTTCCTGCTGCCGCTCGATCTCGTCGATCCCGCGGAACGCGCGCAGCACGAGTCCGTCTACGAGCGGGCGCGTGCAGCGGGCACGCCGTTCGTCAGCTTCTTCACGCCCGACGAGATGCTGGCGCTCGGGCACAAAGCGGGCTTCAGACGCGTCGAGTACGTCTCGACGGGCGACCTCGTCGGACGCTATTTCGCCCGCCGACGGGATGACCTGCGGCCGTCGACGGGTGAAGCGTTTCTCGTTGCGACGACCTGAAGACGGTCGCGCAACGCCGCGTCAGTTCTGGTTGCCGCCCCAGCGGAGCTGCGTCTTGCGGTCGCTGCTCCCGTCGTTGCCGCCCGTGCAGTCCAGCTGCGTGCGTTGCGCCTCACCCCTTGCCTCGTTGCCCGGCTAGCACAGCCACTGGCCGATCCAGTTCTGCTCGATGCGCGAGCTGCCGGCACGGTCGCTGCCCATCACGTTCTGCATCTTCGCCCCCTGAATTTTCCGAGCGCCCTAGAAACGGCTACGGGAAAGGTCGAATTGACGCGCGCCACGCGGTCTGTGCAATCCGTCTGCTCGTTTCGGAGAGCGGTGATAAGGTGACGCGCTCCATCGATCCATCGATCCAGCTATGAACTTCGAGAACACTCCTTCGAGCCGCCTGCAGGAGGTCGCCGACGGCACGTCTTCGCCGTTGCGCGCATGGCTTGCGGTCGCGTCCGTAACGGTTGGCGCGTTCGCTTTCGTCACGACGGAATTCCTGCCCGTCGGCCTGTTGCCGCAAGTTGCGCAGACCTTCGACGTTCTGCCCGGAACGGCAGGCCTGATGGTGACGATTCCCGGCATCATGGCGGCGATTTCGGCGCCCGGGATGATGCTTGCTGCCAGACGCGTGAATCGCCGGCTGATTCTGATTCTGCTGTCCGTGATGCTGCTCGCATCGAACCTGATGTCGGCGTTCGCGCCGTCGTTTTCCGTGATGCTGGTGGGCCGCGCGATGCTCGGCGCCGCGCTCGGCGGCTTCTGGACGCTGGCGCTCGCCGCGGCGGGCCGGCTCGTGAAAGCGCACGAGGCGCCGCGCGCGACGGCGACGATACTCGCCGGCGTGACCTGCGCGACCGTGATCGGCGTGCCGCTCGGCACATTCATCGCGAGCTTCGCTTCGTGGCGCATGTCGTTCGTCGCGACGGCGGTGCTCGTAACCGTCGCGCTGATTGCGCAGTTCGCGCTGCTGCCGTCGCTGCCGTCGAAAGCCGCGCTGCGGTTCGCCGATCTCGTGACGCTCGTGCGCCGTCCGTTCCCGCGCAAGAGCCTGCTGATGGTCGCGCTGATCTTCGGCGCGCATTTCTCGTCGTACACGTATATCGCGCCGTTCCTGCAGGACGCGCATTTCAACGCGTCGACGATCACGGCCGTGCTGCTTGGCTTCGGCATCATCGGCTTCGTGTCGAACTTCACGGTGTCGACCTTCGTCGCGCGCCGGCTCAGGGGCTCGCTTGCGTCGATGACGATGTTGCTGCTGTTCGCGCTGCTGACCATGCCACTGCTCAAGGACATGGCGCCCGTGGTGACGGCTGTCGTGCTCGCGTGGGGCGTCGCGTTCGGCGCGATTCCGCTGTGCGTGAGCGTGTGGATGCAGGAAGCAGCGCCCGATCTGCCGGAAGCGGGTTCGGCGCTGTTCGTCGGCATCATTCAGGTGGCGATCGCCGTGGGCTCGTCGGCGGGCGGCACGATCGTCGATCACGCCGGCATTCCCGTCGACTTCTGGTTCGGCAGCGTGCTCGCGATTCT
Source organism: Paraburkholderia phymatum STM815 (assembly GCF_000020045.1). Lineage (GTDB taxonomy): Bacteria > Pseudomonadota > Gammaproteobacteria > Burkholderiales > Burkholderiaceae > Paraburkholderia > Paraburkholderia phymatum. Next base: position 665,705 of record NC_010623.1, read on the forward strand.
CGGCCTCGTCACGCTGGCCAGCTTCCGCAAGCGCAACGCAGGCGTGCCATTCGACGCGCCCGTCAAGACGGCCGACGTTCAGACCGAATGCGTCTGATGCACCGAGCGCACGTCACTTCCGCCTGAACGCAGCGCGCCGCTCGGCGCGCTCGTGAGCGAACTGTCTGCCGAGCGTCGCCTCAAGGTCCTTGCGTTCCATGGCTCACGCGGCAGACGCAGCTTCTGTCGAGCCGGCGTCCTCTCGCGCAGCGCCATCTGGAAGTCACGCATCTGCTGTAACGGGTGCATCGCACGCGCCGCCGCGCGATGACATCGACGCACGCGCCGGCGTAATATCAGAAGCCATCCTCGAGCGCGAAGGCCCGTTATGCTGCAACCGATGCGGAGGTGGCGATGACGAACGAACCCCGTCCTGTGCGGCGCCTGCAGCTTCTGCTGCGCGACACATGCAGCAACGACGCGGCACGCGAAGCGGCCAGACGCGCCGCCGGGCAACTGGGCATGCAAATCAGCGGCGAAGGCCGCGCCACGCTGTCCGCACGTATGTCCGATGCCGCATTCCGCCGGCTTTTTCCCCATTCTTCCAGCATGAGCGGAACCCTTGCCGTGCCGGACAGTCTTGAACCCTACGTCGCATCGATCAGCGAAGCGCCGCAGCATCTTTCATTCGATTAACCTGCATTCGTCTTGCATGAAACGGCGCAGGCGCGCTTACGCCGCTTACGCCGCTTACGCCGCTTACGCCGCTTACGCCGCTTACGCCGCTTACGCCGTTTATGCCCCTAGCGCCTGCCGCCGTCGACACAGGAGAAGAAGCGATGAAGGCCTACGATCCGCATGATGCAACAACCCGCCCCTCACGCAGCGACACGGAAGAAGCGCTTCGCGTTGCAATCACGTTCAATCGTCCGGGCCAGAACATCGGACCGACTAAATTCGGCGCGCGCATGTCGACGGACACAGTGTCGTCGTTCATACCCGATCCCGCGCAAGCCGACCTCGCGCTCGCCGAACTCGCGCGCCGCGGCTTCACGCTGACGGGCCGCGGCTCGCTGTCGGCGTCGATGCGCTGCACGCGCGAGCAGTTCGAAGCGCTGTTCCAGACGAAGCTCAAGCGCATGAAGGCGCCATGTGCGTCCGCGGCACAATTCGGCTCGGTCCTTTATCCGCCCGACAACGCCCCGTGGAATCCGGACCCGTCCGTCCAGTCGCTGCTCGACGACGTGTATATCCAGTGGCCGCACATCTACATGGCGAGGGCCGCCAAGGCAGCCAAAGCGGCAAAGAGCGCGAAGGCGAAGGCTTCGGCCACGGCGGCGAAGAAGCGCGCCGCGCCGAAAACTCGCGAAGCCATCGCGCCGTCCGCCACGCCGCCCACCGTGCCCTACTTCCATCTCGCCGCGCCCGCCGACGTCGCGCTCAAGCTCAACGCGACGCCCGTGCATCAGCAGGGCATCACGGGCAAAGGCGTGCGGATCGCGATGATCGACAGCGGCTTCGCGCACGGCCATCCGTATTTCAAGGCGCATGGCTATGCGTCGTCGGTCGTCCTCGCGCCTGGCGCCACCGATCGACGCACCGACGGCAACGGTCACGGCACAGGGGAATCCGCCAACATCTTCGCAATCGCGCCGGGCGCGACCTTCATCGGCGTGAAGCTCGACAACGAAGCAGATCCATCGAGCGGCGCATCCGTGCTGGAAGGATTACAGGAAGCGCTCAAGCACGATCCGCAGGTGATCTCCGTGAGCCTCGGCTATGACTTGCGCGGCCCCGGCAACACGCCGTTGAAGACACTGCCTAATGGGTTGGTCGCGCTGGAGGCGGAAATCCAGGCAGCCGTGAAGCGCGGCATCGTGATCGTGTTCTCGGCAGGCAACGGCCACTATTCGTTTCCCGGCCAGATGCCCGAAATCATTTCGGCAGGCGGCGTGTTCGTCGATCAGAACGGCGCGATGCGCGCCTCCGACTATGCGAGCGCGTTCACGAGCCTCATCTATTCGGGCCGCAGCGTGCCCGACGTGTGCGGACTCGTGGGCTTGCTGCCGCACGCGACCTACATCTCGCTGCCTGTTTCGCCCGGCTGCGAAATCGACCGCGAAAACGCGGCGTTCGACGGCACAACGTCCAACGACGGCTGGGGCGTGTTCAGCGGCACGTCGGCCGCCGCGCCGCAACTGGCCGGTCTGTGTGCGCTGCTGCTGCAGGCCGACCCGCACCTCTCGCCGGGCGACATCAAGTCCATCCTGCGCCGCACCGCACGCGACGTAACCAAAGGCCACGCGAACCCGGCAAGCGATCCAAAGGGCGCGGGCGTGCCGGCGGGCGTCGGCCAGGACGGTGCAACGGGCGCGGGTCTCGCCGATGCACTCGCGGCACTCAGGCAGGTTTGACACGATCGCGCGAACGCAGCCGGGCGGCAGTGGACGGCCGCCCGACCGCCTTCGCGTGTGCCTGCGGCGCGCGGGACACCGTGCCATACTTGCGGATCGTTCCCGCCCACATTCCAACGTAATGATCGTTCCTTCCTCTTCCATCGGCTTCAACCTCAACCACCTCGACCGCCGCTCCGACAAGCGCGATGACGAAGCCTTCGTCGCGAACCTGCGCAACGATAGCGCCGCGCGTTTTCTCGTCTTCGACGGCGATGTCCCGCTCCTCAAGCGTGGCGAACGGTACGACGCGTGGTTCGTCGCGAGCGAGGCGCTCGCGTTCGGCCAGGCGCTGCAAAGCGTGTTTCTCGGCGAGGACGGCGACGGCAGCGGACACTTTGCACTCGGCTTTGCGCCGGGCCTCGTACAAGGCGACGGGAAAGACGAACAACAGCCGCGCAAGCAGCCATACGAGCGCATCGACCTGCGCTCGATCGCTATGCAAGGTCTCGTCCCGCACGAAGTGCTCGGCGTGCTCGGCGAAGCCAAATCGATGCTCGACTGGCACAACCGCCACCGCTTCTGCGCGAACTGCGGCGCGCGCAGCCGCCCGACGGCGGCCGGCTGGCAACGCCTGTGCGACGCGTGCGGCGCGCGTCACTTCCCGCGCGTGGATCCCGTCGTCATCATGCTGACGATCGACGGCGAGCGCTGCCTGCTCGGACGCCAGCGCCAGTTCGCGCCGGGCATGTATTCGGCGCTCGCGGGCTTCGTCGAACCGGGCGAAACCGTCGAAGACGCCGTGCGCCGCGAAGTGCACGAAGAAGCGCATGTGAACTGCGCGGGCGTCGTGTATTTCGCGTCGCAGCCGTGGCCATTCCCGTCTTCGCTGATGATCGGCTGCTTCGCCCAAGCCAGCGATACCGACATCGTCATCGACACGACCGAACTCGAAGACGCGCGCTGGTTCACGCGCGCCGAAGTCGCCGCGATGCTCGAAGGCACGCATGCGGATGGACTATCGGCGCCGAAGCCGTTCGCGATCGCACATCATCTGCTGCGAGCGTATGTCGAGCATGGCGCAGCCGTGCTGCGCGGCTAAGCTGTCGAACCGCTTCGCTGCTTCGCCGCTTCCGAGTGGCACGCCCGGCGAGCTGAATCTCTCTCGCGTCACGGAAGATCGTAGCGCACCCCAATGTGTGCACGGGCGGGCCCGTCGATGTACCTTTGCGCGCAAATGCGCTTGCTTCATAGGTGCGAGGACTGTGCGGAATTTCGCACCGCGCGCCTGCGCGCCGGCGCCTGGCATCCCAGCAAGTACCTTGCCAGAAACCCGCCCGATCGACGGGCGCTATGTGCGGCAGCGCACAGAGCCGCCGCGTCCCGCGCCTTATTCTCCCGATGATCTGCGCGAAGCCGCGCCCGCCCTCGCTCGCGCGAGCGGCCTTCCGGCGCAGCGCCCTGGCGCGTCGTCCAACCCGCCATCGAGGTCGTCAGCTATGCGCAAGCAAGCCGTTCACTATGCACTGGTTTTCGCCTGCGGATGCGCGGTTGCCATCGGCGCACGCGCCGCGGATGCAATCGGCGTCGTCAAGACGGTGAAGGGCGCTGTCCATATCGAGCGGGCCGCACAAAGCGTCGACGCGCTGATCGGCAGCGAGGTCTACGGGAGCGACCGGATCGTGACGGGCCCCGCCTCTTCAGTCGGCATTACGTTACGCGACAACACGCTGCTTTCCGAGGGTTCGAGTTCCGTGCTCGAACTGAACCACTTCGCGTTCAACACGACGACACACGACGGTGCGCTGGACGCCACCATCCGGCGCGGCTCGCTTGCCGTCGTCGACGGCAAGCTGGCGAAAGCGCATCCCGAAGCGGTCCGCTTCAGCACGCCCACCACGACGCTGGGCGTACGCGGCACCGAGTTCATCATCGAGGTCGGCGACGGGGAGAACACGCGTTGAAGGTCTTTGGATTTGCCGCCTCGCGCGCGCAACTCCCATCGAGTGTGCTCGCGGCGGCGCTCGCCTGCCTGTGCGGATGCTCGACGCCGGACAAGATCACGTTGCTGCCCAACCCCGATGGCAGCGTCGGCTCCGTCGTCGTGAAAAGCGGCAACAATACGCAAGTGCTGGATCACGCTTACGCGACAGCCGAGGTCGCAAAGAGCGGCAAGATCGAGCAGGCAGTCGGCACCCCGGCTAACGTCGAAACGCGCTACGGCACGCTGCTCGCGGCGCAGCCGCCGCGTCCCACCACGTTCACGATCAACTTTCTGTTCGATTCGGCGACGGAACTGGCGCCGCAATCCGCCGTCACGGTGCAGCAAATGAAGGCCGTGCTCGCCACCTGGCCCGCGCCGCATCTGACCGTCGTCGGTCACACGGACCTGGCAGGATCGCCCGAATACGACGACCGGCTGTCGATGCAACGCGCGCAAACCGTCGCGAAGTTCCTGATCAAGGCAGGCATTCCGGCCAGGCAGATCGAAACGGCGGCACGCGGCAAGCGCGAGCCGCTCGTGCATACGGCGGACGGCGTCCCCAATCAGATGAATCGGCGCGTCGTCATTACAATTCAGTGATCCGGTGACCCGTCACCGCCTCTGTGGCCGGCATTGGCGTGCCGTTGATCAGATGAAACGCTTGAGCGCCCCATGGGTGACGTTTTTCCGCAAGCTGCTGAAAGCGGGGCAAGGCCGCCCCGTCGCGCTTGCGGTGCTGTTCGGACTGAGCCTGCTCAACCTGTATAGCGAGTGGCCCGGCGGCATTGCGCGCCCGGCCGTATTCGACAGATTCGAGGATTTCATCCCGGACTCGTTCAACTCGGCGCGGCAGTTGCTGTTCGATCACTATCAGCGGCGCTTTCCGCGCGTGCCGGCCTCCCAGCCCGTGATCATCGTGGCGATCGACGACAAGACCCTTGCCGCTGTCGGTCAGTGGCCGTGGCCGCGCAACCGGCTGGCCAGTCTCGTCGATGCAATCGCCGCCCAGAAGCCGCTTGCAATCGGCCTCGACGTCTACATGCCCGAAGCGGACCAGACCTCGCCCGACAAGGTGGCCGACAACCTGCCCGATTCGGCTGCCACGCTCGCTGCCGGTTTGCGTGCGCTGCCGAGCCACGAGACGATTCTCGCGGCCGCCTTGCGCGCCGCGCCATCCGTGCTCGGCGCTGCCGCCGTCGATCACGCCGCGCTCGATACCAGCACCGATCTGCACAGCGCGCCGATTCTCGTGCATGGTGTCGATCCGTTAAACCATGTGAAGCGATATGGCTACGTGCTCGCGAGCCTGCCGGAATTACAGGCGGCGGCGCACGGCCAGGGGATGCTGAATGTCGCGCTCGAACAAGGCGCGGTGCGGCGCATCCCGCTGATTCTGGGGCTCGGCGACAAGCTGGTGCCGTGCATGCCGATCGAAATGCTGCGTGTCGTCACGCGCTCGGCGGCCGTCGATGTCTATGCGGACGCGGCGGGCGTGCAGTCGGTCGGCGTCGCAGATGTACAGGTGCCCACGCAGCCCGACGGCGACATCTGGCTACATTTCGCGTCCATGCGTTCGACGCAGCATCGCTATGTGTCGGCGGGCGACGTCCTGCAAGGACAAGTCGATCCCGAGCGCTTTCGCGACAAGCTCGTACTGGTCGGACTAACGGGCACGGGTCTCACCGATATGCGCACGACCGCGTTGGGCGAACTGGTGCCGGGCATCGAAATCCAGGCTCAGATCATCGAGACGATTTTCGAGGGGCGTTTCCTGCGGCGTCCCGTCTGGGTCAAATGGGTCGAGACGCTGTTCGTGCTCGGCTTCGGTCTGCTGATCATCTGGTATCTGCCGCACACCGATTCGAAACTGGCGGCGTTCGTGCGCGCCGTGCCGAAGGGAACGGCCATCATCGGTGTGGTGCTGAATCTGCTGTTGCTCGCGACTTGCCTGCTATTGTTCAAGCTCTTTGGCCTGCTGGTCGATGCGGCGTCGATCTTCATCATCCTGTCTGCCGTGATGGGCTGCTTCTTCTCTACCGCGTTGCTCGACAGTGCGCAAACCTTGCGCGACGCGCTGCTCTCGCGTCCCACCAAAGCCAACGCGCCGGAAAAGACGGCGGCCGCGCAACCCGTCCGCCATCCCGAGTCATGAATCGCGCGTATCGCGAAGCGCCGGCAAACAGCGCTTCGCGGCGTAGCGCTCAGCTTCCGCTATAGACCTCATCAAGGCGCACAGCAGGTGCACGGCGGCCCGACTGCGTAGTCATTGTTTCGTCGCCGCCGACGCTCGCGCGGCTTTCATCGGCCGCACTGGCCTGCATAGCTTCGGCAGCCAGCGTTTGCGCGGTTTGCCCCGCTTGGGAAGCGGGCGCGCCCACATCCGGACGATAGTAAGGCGCAGGACCGTAACCGCTTGCAAAAGCCGGTGCCGCCAGTGACGCAGCGCTTGCGACGAGTACAGCAACGATGATCTTCGATTTCATACGGACTCCAAATAAACAAAAGAACGCCTTGACGCGTCGCGCTCTCGCTGCGCGTCAATGTTCGACATGGGTGGAACGATGTGCACGGCCCGCACTGCGGCACGCTAACCAGGAGGCTCAAACAGACAACACTTTCTAGAACTCTTCGCGAACTCTGATCCATGCTGCTGACACGGTGGCAAATTGGCCGACCGGTCGCCGTTGCGCCCGCCGATAGCAACGCACAGCTTGTGCCAGTCGCACGCGGGTTGACTCGCGATTGCCGTCAGACGCGGCCAGGTGCGTGACAACAAGGAGATACGCGCGCCAGACAATGGGTCCGAGCATTGTCGGCGCGCGACTCGATGTCGGGCGTCCGCCAACGGATCGCCGATGCCTGTCCGTCGTCGCCCAACAAAAAACCGGCCGCGAGACCCGCGCATTGCGCGCGGACACCGCGGCCGGCTTCAGGTGCCTGCCGGAAAACTACTGCGGCTCGTACCAGGAGTACGTGGCGAGCGAATTCACTGGTGAGCCGATCTGCAGCGTAATGTCGCGGTGCGAGATCATCGGAATATCGCGCAACTCACCCTCATAACGGCGCACATCGCCGTTGTCGTTGATATACGCGACCACCGTCCCTGTCACGCCCGCTACGTTCGTTCTCGACAGCGTTTGGCCCCAGATGTCGAAGAACTGGCCCAAGGTGAAGTTCTTCGCATTCGGCGTTTCAATGTGGATGATCCCGGTATGGTCGTGCGTGTGCATCTCGTAGTTGCATTGCGACAGAATGCCGATGTTCTGCGGCAACGCGAGCCACTGCCCATTGTTGATGATGGCCAGATGCGCATGCACATGATAAGTCTCGCTCATGCCCGACGCGCAGACGAGACCGTCGACATCTGCGCCCGTCCCCCCCGTAGACGTGCTGCCGTCCTGCCAATGCCCCGTGCCGACCGTGCCGCCGAAGGCGAGGACAGTCTGGTTCGGATCGAAGGAAGGCGGATCGGTCCACGCGAAAGTGGGAATCTGGCCGAGCGGCGTGCCGATCTGTATCGACACTTCGCCATGTGGCGGCAGCACAAGGCTCGCCGGGTCACCCGTGTATTTCGACAGCTGGCCGCCGTTGTTCACGTAGATCGTGATCGGCATTCCCGTCAGTCCCGCGACGTTGCTCGACGTGAGCGGCTGCCCCCAGATCGCGAAGAACTGGCCAAGCGTATAGGATGCGCCCGTGCTGGCATCCATGCGGATCTTGCCCGATTCGTCGTCCGTGTGAACGGGATACGCGCAGCCCGTTTGCGCGGCTAACGTCGGAGCCACGGTGCCGATGTTCGTCGGCAACGCGAGCGGCCTGCCATTCAGATAGACCGACAGATGCGAATAGGTATAAACGTTGCCGCGCGCACCGCAATTGAGGCCGCTTACTGTCTGGCCCGTTCCACCCGATTGCGTCGAGCCTGCTGCCCAATAGTCGTCGCCGACCTTGGTGCCGTCGACTAATGCCGTTGCCTTCGCAAGCGTCGGCTGGCTGTTGCTCGCACTCGGCGAACCGGGCGACGAGCCGGACCCTCCTCCGCCTCCGCCGCAACTCGCCAACATCAGGATGGCGCCAAATGTGACGACCCGTGAAACGATGCCATACGACATATCGAACTCCGCGTGATTAAATGAAGCGAGCCCCGCGCCGATTCCCGGCATCGACGCCAGGCGAATGCGCGTGAATGCTATTCGCGGAACGAACCCGCGTTGAGCACGCGTTTTAGCCTTGTTTTAAGCCTTGTCTTATTAGCTTTTACGGCGAGCGCTACTGGCGAGCGTCTTCATCCGCCGCAACACGGAGGACAACATGCCTTCGTGAGTCTCCTGTTTAGTCCGACGATGCGGCATGCGCTGCAGGTCTTCCCAGTCGGTTTCCAGCGACCGCGCGTGACCTGCGGCCGTGTAAGGCCACACGGCGGCCGACGCTCTCACCATGCGTGTCGGCGCCCGCTCCTGCAGCCGGCCTTTCGCGCTGTCGAGATAAGCGTTGATCGCGGAAGCCTCCCGCTCGGCCGCCTCGCGCGACGACGTAGCGACGAAGTCGTCCGGCCCTTCGATATGAACGCACCAAAGCTCCTCGCTCAAGGCGGGCTCCTGATGAAGGGCGGCTCGATCTTCGCTGCGCGCATCGTGCCGCTCACTGCGCTCCGCTCGAATCGAAGATTTTTCCAACCTGATTGCATGAGTCATGTCTGGCGCACCTGCGTCGCTCTACGCTCAATATGCGTTCTGATGAGAAATGCCTTTGAACACGGTCGCGAGAATGATGCGCAGGTCCAGCGCAAAGGACCAGTTCCGCAAGTAGTAGAGATCGTGCTCGACACGTCCTTCCATCTTTTCGAGGCGATCCGTTTCGCCGCGATAGCCGTTGATCTGCGCCCAGCCGGTGATACCAGGCTTGATCCGGTAACGATGGATATAGCCCGACACGACGTGCTGATAGAGGTCGTCGTGTTCCAGCGCATGCGGACGCGGCCCCACGACCGACATATCGCCGCACAGCACGTTGAAGAATTGCGGCAGTTCGTCGAGGCTGGTCCGCCGCAGGAAGCCGCCCACACGGGTAATGCGCGGGTCGTTGCGCGTGGCCTGCTTGAGGACACCCGCCTTCTGCTCATGCAGGCGCATCGTGCGGAACTTGTAGATCGTGAAGACACGGCCGTCCGCGCCCTTGCGCTGCTGCTTGAAGAACACCGGTCCTCGCGAGCTCAGCTTCACGGCGATCGCACATGCCAGCAGAATCGGGGAAATGGCGAGCAATGCAGCGAGCGCGAACAGACGGTCGAACAGATCCTTCTTGACCATCGCATTCGGCGGCAATGGCGAAGCGGCGAGATTGATCGTCGGCTGATCCAGCAAGCTCGTGACGCTGCCTTCGAACAACGCGAGCGCGCGCACGTCGGGCATGAAGCGGATGTTGATCAGATCATTGCGAAACTCGTCGACGAGTTTCAGGATTGCGCGCTCTTCCGTCAACGGCAGCGCGAGCCATACTTCGCCGATGTTCTGCTCGCGCACGTATCGCGCGAATGCCTCGTGCTCGGTGAAGGTCGGCACAGACGATTCCTTCTTCGAATCCGGGCTCACATCGTAAACGGCCCACGGACGGAAGCCGGATTCGGCCGCGCTTTCCATCTTATGAATGATGTCGTTGCAGTGGTCTCCGCACGCCGCGATGGCGACAGGCTGCAAGTCGATCCCTGCGTGGCGCACCCGTCCAATCAGACTATGGATCACGAGGCGGCTCACGATGAGCCCGCTGCCGGACAATGCCGTCCAGTACACGAACCAGAGACGCGACACGAAGTCGATCCGGTGCAGCGAAAACATCAAAGCCATCGCGCAGCCCTGCACGATCAGCCAACCGAGAGCCACCTGACTGGCCAGTACGCGTTTGGAACGGCCGCGCCACGATTGATACACGCCGAGCGCAGGAAATATCGCGAGTGAGAATGCCGCAGCAAATGCGACAAACGCGAGGTAAAAGCCACGCTGGGAAACGTCGTCGAAGCGTATTTGCGACGCCACCAGCGCACCCGCCACGATCAGCGCGACGTCGAATAGCCTCGCTAGCAGACCTGTCAATGCACGCATCACAACCCCTCTTTTACAACGAACATGTTCACGACAGCCGCTCAGTTGCAGCGACCGTACTTGTCATCGAAACGGACGATGTCGTCTTCACCCAGATACGCGCCCGATTGAACCTCGATGATTTGCAGCGGAACATGGCCGGGGTTCTCGAGACGATGTTGCACGCCGATCGGGATGTAGGTCGACTGATTCTCTGTCAGCAAGAACTGTTCTTCGCCTCGCGTCACGAGTGCCGTACCGCAGACGACGATCCAATGCTCGGCGCGATGGTGATGCATTTGCAGCGAGAGCCGTCCACCAGGATTCACGACAATCCGCTTGACCTGGAAGCGCTCGCCGTTATCGATCGAATCGTAAAAGCCCCACGGACGCCGCACTTTCCGGTGTATGTCGGCTTCAGGGGAATTCGTCTGGCGGATGCGTGACACGAGGCCCTTCACGTCCTGCACATGCGAACGATCGGCAACCAGCACGGCGTCGTCGGTTTCGACGACGACGATGTCGCTCGTGCCCACGCACGCAACGAGCCGGCCGCCCTGCGAGCGCGCGTAGGTTGTCGTCGCCCCTTCCATCAGCACACGGCCGTTGGCCACGTTGCCGAACTCATCCTTCTCCATCGCTTCCCACACGGCGTCCCACGAGCCGAGATCGGACCAGCCCGCCTCGAGCGGCACCACCACGCCCGTGAAGGGTGACTCAGGCTTGCCGAGGTGCTCCATCACCGCATAGTCGATCGAATCGGAAGGCGACTGCGCGAATGCATCCGCGCCAGGTGCGATGTAGCCGTCGTCACGTTTGGCGTTCTCGTATGCCTGCACACAAGCGGCGTACATGTCAGGCTGAAAAATCTTCAACGCTGCAAGCCATACCGACGCACGCACGACGAACATGCCGCTGTTCCACCAGTAGCCGCCCGACGCGACGTATTGCGCCGCCAGCTCGGCTGCGGGCTTTTCCACGAAGCGATCAATACGATGCGCGCCATCCTGTAATTGCGCACCGAGGCGGATATAGCCGAAGCCTGTGTCTGCTCGCGTCGGCGGAACGCCGAGTGTGGCTATTTCCCCTGCCTGTGCGTGGCGTGCGGCGACGTCGATCGCCAGGTGCAATGCAGGCACGTCTGCGATGGCGTGATCGGCGGGCATCGCAACGAGGATGGGATCGTCGCCGTCGCTGCTTGCAGTCAATGCGGCAAGCGTCAACGCAGGCGCCGTATCCCGCCGCGCGGGTTCGACCACGACACAAGGCTTCACGCCACAATCGCTGGCCTGCTCCGATGTCACATAGAAGTGTTCGGCGCCGCATACGATTACGGGCTGCGCTGCCACGTCCCATGTCTTCGCGAAGCCGTCCATACGCTTCATCGTGGCTTGCAGCAGCGACTGATCGCCGACCACATCGATCAGTTGTTTGGGATATTGCTCACGCGATACCGGCCATAGACGCGTACCGGATCCACCGGCGAGAATGACTTGCACGAGCCGACCTGATTCGACGGCTGCTTCAGCCGCGGCAGCGGCGTTGTGTTGTTCAGCATGAGTGGTTCGTTTGTCCACCTTCAATCTCCCTGGTGTTCAAGTCCGATCCTCATCGCCCGCTACTATCAGGACGAAGTCCATAGGATCCAACCATCGTTTTTGACTGACATCTTCCGCGTAATGATTCAGCTATTGACGCGGGATTGTGTTGACTGCGGACCGCACAGGCCGCGAATGGCGAACGGCTCGCATGAGTCTGAGCGCATCCGGTACGCGTCGTGCTCGCACAACCATTGGCAGATGAATTGAAAGACCGAAGATGCGGTTCAGAGCTATAAAACAATGCCTGTTTTAAACGACTCAAGTGGACCGCATTCGACTCGACCTACATCAGATGATAGACACCTTACGCTGCGCGACGGCCTCTCTGGCGCGAACGGTTGATGTTATGGCATGTGGCGCAGAGCCTTTCGGATAGAGCCTATGATTTGGCGAATCGAACTTGTTTCAAACCGATTCTGACCTGGAAATATAGGGGTATTCGTGATACGTTGCGTGTAGAAGGCGTTCGCTGCTATTCATTGAAGCAGACTGCAAGTGCCGCGTCCCGGCTTGGTTGGCACCTCGCAGAAGTCACATCTCCCAGATGTCGGAACACCGCACGTCAAAACAGGTCACAACCCTGTTCGGCCCGGCCAGATCGAACACTCGACGGCTCGCCAGGCGCAATGTCGGATCCATGCACACCCATCGTTGACAGGCGCCGCTTTCCAGCAGTGGACGTGCACAATTATTCTTCACGAGAGTCGAAATGGCTTATATATCGGTATTGGCGCTATTCCTGACGGTCACAAATCTGATACCTGTGAGCGCAGTGGGATTTTTGCCGATCGCATTTTGCGCATGGCGCTTTTTCGGAAGAAGCTACCCGTCGTTTATGGGTCCCCTCACGGCACTCACGCTATTCATAGTCGTGTCGACGCTGCTTTACGACCCGCGTTCGCTGACCGAATTCGAGTTCTATCGGCGCGACGGCAACTTCTTCATTTCCTATGCACCGATATTCGCGGGCTGCGTGTATTCGCACCGCTGGGATATGAACAAAATGCTGCGCGCGTTCTTCGTGTTCGCGGTGCTGATCAATATCCCGCCGTACATGCTGTATCTCGCGCAGAACGGCTTGCTCGCCATCTTCAAGAATCCCGGCGACAGCTTCGGCAGCTTTTTCATTGCACGTAACGCTGCGGGCGGCTTCCTCGCGATGATGTTCTGCCTCGGCGTCGCGTGCTATCTCCAGCGGCGCAGCAAGATCATGCTCCTGCTGATCGGCCTCAATGGACTGATGCTCTTCTCCACCTACAGCCGCGGCTCGCTGCTGGGTGCGCTTGCCATCCTTCCGTATCTGTATTTCGGCCGCAAGCGGCTGATTCTCGCATCGCTGATGTCGTGCCTCGTGGTCGCATCCCTCGCGATGGCGTTCTATCACCTGCGGGGCAACGTCGACTACATGGGCTACCCGTTCTCGATCCAGAACGCGGACGCCAAGGTCGCGAATCTCGACATCCGCTACGAATGGCTGTGGCCGCGAGCGCTGACGTACTTCCGCCAGAGCCCGATCGTCGGCATGGGCTTCGGCTCGTTCGACGATACGATCCGCCACGTCGCCTCTTACTTTGGCGTGTTCTCCGTGCCATCGGATATCGTCATCGAGCATAGCGACTCACACGCGCACAACTCTTATCTGAACTTCCTCGCAGAGCTGGGCGTGGTCGGACTCGCGCTGGTGCTGAGCTTTTTCTGGAAGCTCATCACGTGGAGTCAGAATGGCGCCGCACGCGCCGCGCTGGTCGAGCATGGGCAGAACTTCACGGCATACCGTTTCATCGAACTCTCTTGCGTGTGCCTCCTCGTGATGGCGGCGACGGAACACCGGCTCGTTGCGCCGTCGAACGTGCTGATTCTCTCTCTCGTGATTTCGCTACTGCTTGCTTCGCGTCCTGTGCGCGTGGCGAGACCAGCAAACAACCCGCAGGTGGTACGTCCGAAGCCGCCCTATCGAGAGCACGTACCACCCGCACCACCGCGTTATCCCGCCGGTGCGACCGGGCGTATCGCACCCGGCTCATAAAGCAAACGCAAGGAACCCAAGCTTCAATGTGGAAAATCGATCCGTGGACCGTCTATTCCAACGTTGGCGACGCTGCCGTCACGCTGCCCGTTGCAATCGTATGCGCGATCTGGCTCGCCTGGACCGACGCCCGCCTCGCATTGCGCTGGGCGTTGACGCTGGGTTGCGCGATGCTACCCGTGGGCGCAAGCAAGATCGCGTATTACGCCTGGCACGTTTCATTGCCACTCGCGGACTTCCGCGTGATAAGCGGCCATACGATGCTCTCCACGGCTGTATGGTCGGTCGCGCTCGCGTTGCAATTCAAATGGTGGCGTCTGCCCGCAATGCCGGGCATCGTGATCGGTCTGGTAGTCGGTGCGTTGACGGGCGCTTCGCGCGTGCATGGTCATTCGCACTCGGTCGCCGAAGTGGTGGCGGGTTGGACTCTCGGCACGATCGCGGCGACCGTCTTTCTGCGCACGGCGCTTCGCGCTGAATACAGGCCGTTTCGGCCCGTCTGGTCGACTCTCTGCCTGCTGGCAGTATCGATGTTGGCCTACGGGCACACCGCGCCGTTTCAGGATCTGATCGAGGAGCACTCCCCGACGCTTGGCGCCCATACACCGGGGATCGTGCGCGCGCTTTCGCATGCGCGTTTTCGCAACCACGGCTGAGGGGCCGAGGTCGCGGTTCAATCAAACAAGCAGATGCCGCTCGCGTTCGTCGTCCTTGATCGACGCTTTTTCTTCGACGGTATACGGCTGCGTCGGATCCACGAAGCTGTCCGGCATGCGTGCGTCGATGAACGACATCAACGCCGTCTTGAACCTCTCCGACGAGAACCGCTCCGCGTTTCTGCGGCACTGACGCGGGTCGAAGAGCCCCGAGTACTTCTCGAACCGGTCCACCGCTTCGAGCAACGATTCAGTGGTCTGCTCCTTGAAGAAGACGCCCGTCGGCCGTTCGCGCGGCAGGCCGAGCACCGACTCGAGCGCCCCGCCCCTGCCGAAGGCAACGACAGGTGTCCCGCACGCCTGGGCCTCCACCACCGAAATGCCGAAATCCTCTTCAGCCGCGAACACGAATGCACGCGCGCGCTGCAGATGATCGACGAGCACATCGAACGGCTGATGACCCAGGATCGTCACGTTATCGCCTGCAGCCGCCTTGATCTTTTTCATTTCCGGACCGTCGCCGATCACCACCAGCCGACGTTCCGGCGTCTGCGAAAAGGCCTTTACGATAAGGTCGATGCGCTTGTAGGGCACCATGCGCGAAGCCGTCACGTAGAAATCTTCCTTCTTCTCGCGCAGCGGCATATGGCTCAGATCGACAGGCGGATAGATCACCGTTGCATCGCGCTGATACGCCTTCCTGATCCGCCGTGCGATGAACTTCGAATTGGCGAGAAGATGATCGACACCGTTCGCGGAGCGCGAATCCCAGCCGCGAATATAGTGCAGCAGCACGCGCGCCATTGCGGACTTGAGGCCCGCCGTCAGATGCGACTCTCTCAGGTACTGATGCTGCAAGTCCCACGCGTAACGGATGGGCGAATGCACGTAGCTCACGTGCATCTGGTTCGGTCCTGTCAGCACGCCCTTCGCGACCGCGTGTGAGCTCGAAATGACGAGGTCGTACGCGGAGAGATCGAGTTGCTCGATCGCAATCGGCATCAGCGGCAAATACGCCCGATAGCGCTTGCGCGCAAAGGGCAGCCGTTGAATGAACGACGTATTAACCGGCTTGCCCTTGATGCAGGCCCGGTCTTCCATGAAGTCGACCAACGAAAACAGGTCTGCGTTCGGGAAGCATTCAATTATGTTCTGCAGCACCTTCTCCGCGCCGCCCGATACCACCAACCAGTCGTGAACAATAGCAACTTTCACCGCGACCTCCTGTACCCGTTCAGTCCATCCGTAGCTTTCTGCACTGTCTTCTCAAGCATCAATCATCCTTGCCGGCACCCGCCCCGCCTCTCGCGCCCCACGCCACACGCGCCATAGCAATGGCACGCCCGGCGCCGGGCACCAGCGTGATCAGTTCGAGCCGGATCATGATGGTCAGCAACATCATCGACAGCGACAGCTCGCCTATCACACGAGCGAACGCCATGCCTTCAGCGCCGTATCGCGGCGCCAACCACAACGCCGCCAGCAGATTCGTGACGCCGGACGCGGCGCCCGCAATAGCGAGCAGGCGATCCTTCTTGCGCGGCACGAACACATAGAACGCCGCGAATTCATTGAAGGCCGCAAACGGGAACATCCATGCAAAGCACTGCAACACATGAGCACTCGGCGTAAACGCTTCGCCGAGAATCAACGGCAGCACAAATGGCGACAGGGCCAACGCACCGCAGAAGACCAGCAGTCCATAGCCCAGCAGCAGCGTCGCACCGCGCCGCGTCGTGACATGCGCGCCCGCCTTGTCCCCTTGGGCCAGCTGACGGGAGATCGTCGGGATGAACACCTGCGATGCAGGTCCCATCAGACTCAAGCCGATCGTCGCAAAGCGCTCGGCGGCACCGAAATAGCCCACCTGGGCGGGCGTCGAGAGCAGCGTCAACAGATACGTTGCCGATGCCGTGAGCACGACGGAGCCCGACGAATAGCAGAAGAGCATCGTCGAGCCTTTCACCAGATCCGTGATGCCCGCGAAAGAAAGATGCGGTCGCCCGATCTGATAGATGGCCAGCCCATACGAAATGCAGAGAGACAACACACCTGCCGTCAACAGGCTCGCGACGACCCAGACCGAGTCCGCCGGTCCTCTGACCAGGACCAGCACGAGCGCGAGGCTCACCGCAAAGCCGAATACCTCGATCATGATCGGCGTGCGGAAATGGTGACGTCCCTGATACAGCCAGCCTAGATTCAAAGCCGACACGACGCCTAGCGCCGTCGCCAGAAAGCCGATGAGAGGCCGCTCCGACAGTATGGGCGAGCAATACGTCGCGATGATGCCGATGAGCCCGCCCAGCGCGCATAGCGTCAGGCGCGCGCTGGTGTGCAACGAGAAAATAGCGTTGTATTCGCTATTGTTCTGCGCCTTGGAAATTTCGCGCATGCCGACGAATGTGAATCCGTAGCTCGCCAGCATCCAGATGACGTTCATGAGCGACATCGCCGCGAGCACGCGCCCGTATTCGGCGACGCCCAGCACGCGTCCGTAGAACGGCACGACGATGATAAGGTACACATACCTCATCAGATAGCCGCCGTAGACGAATGCTATGACGCTAGCGCTCTTCTTACGATCCATACCAGCCTCTCCTGTATCCGCGATGCTGCATGGCTAGTTCCCGGCCGTGCTGCGACGCGCCAGCGGGTTGGTGATGTAACGGACGACGAAGTCGGACAGAGGCGAATAGGGCACCAGACAAAGGCAGGACAAAAGCAGCGTGCCCATTTTCTTCTTCAGTCCCCAGAACGGGTTCGCGACGATCGTGTGCAGATAGGCGCTCGAATCGTTGAACATCCAGCGCCAGCGTGCACGCAGCGTTGCGTGGTAGAGACTGGAACCCATGTAGGCTTTCTCGTGTGCGAAATCGTGAAATGTCGGCGGTAGCTCGATACTCAGACGGTCCTTCGCCACCTCGCGCAAAGTGACCCAACGTTCCTTGAATGCTTTCGGCGCTTTTTTGATCTGCTCGGAGTTCGCGAACGACACGCTCGGCGTCGCCGCATGGTGAACGCGGTACGCGCCAAGCGATTGCGTCAACGAGGCAACGGGACCGACAAGCGCCGCGCCATAGATTGCATAGAAGTCGGCGCCATAGCGATTGATGCCGCCTTCGGGCACGGGAAAGATCGCCTTGAGCGCCTTCACGCTATAGGCGTTGCCCGATGCAGGCGGCGACGGATAAAGCCAGCCGTCCCTCAGCAAAGAGCCGCAGTCGGTGGGCGGTTCCGTGTTCGGCACGTACGCACCCGTCTGATTGCCCGCTTCGTCGATCACGTCGAGACGGAACTGGACTTTCGCGAGATCGCCTTCTTCGAATATGCGCATCACTTCCGTCACCGCGCCCGGATACAGCACGTCGTCCGAGTCGAGGAAGATCACGTACTCGGTGTCGGCGATTTCAACGCCCAGGTTGTAGGCGGACACCTGTCCGCCGTTTTCCTTGAGGACAGTCGACACGCGCGAGCCGTATTGCTCAAGGATGGCTCGCGAGCCGTCCGTCGATCCGTCGTCGATGACGATCACCCGTGTACCGGGATAGTCCTGCGCCAATGCCGAATCGATCGCTTCGGCGAGAAAGCGTTCGTAGTTGTAGTTGCAGATGACGATGGCGATCTGTTTCATAAAGCCTCGTAGCGATTAAATAGGATCAGTGGGCAATCAATCTGTTTTCGGGAATCGGACACGCATGCTCGGTCGATGCAAAAAGAACACGTCTCCCTCAAGCTGACTTCCCCTGTCCGGCACGCACCACGAGATACGCAAGGTGTCTCGGCTGCTTCCTGTCGGCGCCGTTCATGTTGTCCGGCACGCGAAAACGTAGGCTCATGCCGTCGTTATTCCAGTCCAGCGTGGCGTCTTCCTTTGCAGCGGTCGAACCCGTCAGCGCGTCGACGAACAGCACCTGCGCGCCACCCGACGGCGGTGCAATGCCCGATGTCTGCACGGTGCGCCAGCCCGAGGGCGCGCTCACCTGAATCACGATGTCCTTGTCCGACAGCAAACCGGAACCCGACACCTGCGGACCGAATTGAAGCGGCTGCGGCAATGGCGCCAGGGCGCCCGGCGCGGTCTGGTTCAAAACGATCAGGCTTTGGCCCGACACGTTGTACGTCCGCGCAGGCGGGCCGCGATGAGTCAGGCGGAAAGGCTCATAGCCGTCCCAGTGATAGACCATCGACACATACTTGTCCGGGTCGTCCCAGTTGCGCGCGAGAGCCCAGACAGCGAACTCGAAGAAATAGCGCGGCAGGTAGTGTTCATCGATCATGTACCTGTCGCCGATTTCCGTTTGCCACACGCCGCGCGCGGGACCCTGTTTGACATACTTTTCATACAGGCCGTCGAGATCGGACACGGACAGGTAGTGCGTATCGAGGTAGTCGACCCAGTCGGCCATTCGCGCGTTCAGACGCGGGCTTCTGTAATCGAGCCACTTGTCGAGCGTGTCGAGTCCACCCTGGTCGGGCCATCCGCCGTACACGACATACGCGCCATAGCGGCGAACGATGCGTGCAGCCGGAATATGAATGCGTTCAACGTAGTCCTGCATCGCCTGCTCATAGGGGCGGGAGCGATGCTCTTCCTTGTCGAACTTCGGGCCATGCCAGAACGTCGCTTGCGGCAGACCTCCCGACAGGCGTCCCGCCGCCTCGTTCCATATCTGGAAGTGGCGCACGCCATACGGCGCTGCCGAATACTTGCGAACGACCGCCTCCACGTAGCGCTCCCACGCCGACACATCTTGCGGCGCTGACTTCGTGTCGCCGGGCAGGCTGGCGTTCCACTTCGGCGTGTAGCCGAGGAACAGCAGCGAGCGGATGCCGTTCTGGTTGTTGCGCAAGATGACCGACGGCAGATCGCTGTCGTATGCATTGCCTGTCTTGTCGACGCGCATCGCTTGTGTCGATGCTTCCGGCTGCCCGGGTCCGACGGAACCGCGGCCCCAGCTGATGCCCATCTTTTGCCACATCGCGATGTCTGCTGCGGAACCGGGCCAACCGTTGGTGCCGATCAGATCGGTGATCCTGCGTGGCGCGCGGCTTCCCGTCGTGCCGGATGCGCCCGCGCTATTGGCGGCCGCCGCGGGAAAGGGCCGTACACCGGCATAGGCGAGCGCCGCAAGCGTCGCCAGCACGCGTCGTCTGGAGGGTCGGTACGTGATTCGATCCATAGGCTGTTCCGCTCGCCGCTCAGCCCGCCGACACACGCGCGGACATCTCCGATACAGGTTCGCTCTCTTTGCCATACAGCAAATCGAGCAGCCTCTTCGCCGAACGGTCCCAGCGATATTCCCGCGCATGCGCCATGCCTTTCGCGCGGTATTGCTGCCGGATCGCGCTGTGCGTCATCATCAGCGAGATCTTCTCGGCCATGTCCGCGACCGACATCGCATCGCAGTACATCGCGGCATCGCCGCACGCTTCGGGTATCGACGTGCGCGATGAAGCGATCACGGGACAGCCGCAATACATCGCTTCGAGCGGCGGCAGCCCAAAGCCTTCATACAGCGACGGAAACACGAGGCATCCCGCATGCTGATAGAGCGCCTTCAACTCGCCGTCGGACACGAAGCCGGCCCAGATGACCTGCTTGGAGCGGGACATCGTCTCGAGTCCTTCATTCGCGAAGATTCGCTGATTCCTTCCACCGACGATCACGAATTTGACGTCGCGCAAATGACTCAGGCCGGAGATCGCTTCGAGAACACGCTGCAGATTCTTGCGCGGATCGAGACTTCCGACGATCACGCAGTACGTGTCTTCCTTCAATTGCAGCCTTTCCAGCACGCCGGATTCCGGCACGACGCGATCGAGATGGTCCGCTCCTGGCTGGATAACGGCAATTCGCGATTCGTCGATCTTCAGGTGATGACTGATGCGCCGCTTCGAAAAGGCGGACACCGTCAACACCAGCGGCTCCATGCGGGGCAAGATCGAGAAGCACAGCCGGTACCACAGCAGAAACTTCTTCGAGAATCCATGCGGCATGTCATACACGGCCATGTCGTGAACCATCACCACCTGCCGGCGCTTGAGAACGGGATTCGTGTTGCACAAATTGACGAGCGTGCGCCCTCTGGCCGCGATCGGCAGCGTGATCTGCTCCCACAGCGTGCCGCGCAGCCACGGAAAACGCCGCTGCCGCTTCAGCGACGCGCCGGGTTCTCTCGCGTTTTGCGGCACGAAGATTTCCAGTTCACTGCCCGGGGATTCGCGCATCTGCATGGCTCGCGTGAGCTCATATGCGACTCGCTGAACGCCTGTTATCGGCTGCGATGTGAATTTGCCGTTGATCGCGAATGCCATCGTTTCTCCGCCTCACGAAGTTGTACCGGTTGCTTTGCCTTACGTAAGGGACTTCCCACTGTCAGGCGGTTGTCTCAACGTCCCCGAAATCGCTCGCGTAATTCGTCGCGTAGCCGTAGTTCTTCGTGCTGCGGCGCAACGGAATGCCATTGAAGACGGCGCCCGCGACACGTCCGCCTGCGCGTTCGATCTTCTTGACCGTGTCGGCAATCTCTTCTTCCGTTTGCATGCCCGAGCGCAGCACCAGCAGAGATGCGCCCGCTTCGTTCGCGATGATGGATGCATCGGTCACGGCGAGGAACGGCGGCGTATCGACGATCACCAGATCGAAGTGATTGCTGAGCCGGGAAAGCACTTCCCTGAAGCGAGGCCGCGTCAGCAATGCAGCGGGGTTCTCGGGACGTGCGCCACAGGACATGAAGGTCACGTTTTCGATTCCGACATTGCGCATCGCGTCGCGTAGCGGCATGCGCTCGGCGAGCACTTCGGAGAGTCCGCCGCGATTGCTCTGGCTGAAGAACGCGGCGAGGTGTCCACGGCGCATGTCGGCGTCGATCAGTGCCACGCGCGCGCCTGCTTCGGCGTGCAGCGTCGCCAGGTTCGCCGCGACAAAGCTCTTGCCCGCCGAAGTGGTCGGCCCCGTCACCATCACGATGTTGTTGCGGGTGTGGGCCAGATCGCGTGCCATCGCCGTGCGAACTGCGCGAAGCGCCTCGACGGAAGAGTCATGCGGAAACCGCTCAGCAAGGATCTTGTTGCCCGAGTAACCGAACGACGGATCGATCTTCTCGTCGGGAGACGTGTCGCCTCCGTCCGTGCTACGTTGCACACTCACGGCGTTGCGTCCCGGCGCGCCTTGCAACGGTTTTCGCGCGGATGCCGGCAAGCTGCGATCGAGCAGCGATTGCTGATGGCTGAACAGCACTTCTCCGATGACAGGCACGCTCAGGCGGCGCTCCACATAGCGAGGGTCCGTCACGCCGACCAGCACATGGCGGCGCATGAAGACGAGGAACACCCCCGACACGAGACCAAGCACGAAGCCGCCCGGCAGTACGATCAGCGGATCGGGCTTGACGGGGCGATGCGGCCGCACGGCGGTGTCGAGAATGTGCGCACCGCCCGTCGTGCTTGCGCGACGCACGGTCAGCTGTTCGGCCTTCTGCACCATCCCCATATAGACCGTCTCAGCGACCTTCTGCGCACGAATCAAATCGACGCTCTCGCGCTCGGACGCCGGCATGCCCTGGAAGCGGCCGTCGAACTCGGACTTCGTCTTCTTCAATTGCGCGAGCTGCGCGTCGATGCTCTGGATCCAGCGGCTTCCCGGCGCATATTTGTCGAGCAACTGCGTGCGTTGCAGCTCAAGACTCGCGATCTGCTTGTCGAGATCGAGACCGCCCTGCAAGTACGATTGCGCTTCTGCCGTCGGCTGCATCGAGTTGGCTTTCGCGCGGAAAGTCTTGAGCGCCTCTTCCGACTTGCGCAGATCGGCGAGCAGTCGAGGGAGTTCGCCCTTGATGAAGCTCAGCGTCTGCGTGTCGTTCACCTGACGGCTGGCTATGGCCGACGCGAGATATTGCTGGCCGAGTGCGTTCGCGACTTCAGCCGCTTTTGCCGGGCTCTTGTCGCTGTACTCGATCTGGATGAGGCCGGAATCCTTCACCTTGTCGGTGATCTTCACAACATCCATGAAGCGCTTGGTCGCATCCACCTCATTCCAGCGAATCACTTCAAAGCGCGTATCCGGACGAGCGGCGAGCTGACTGATCATCACCGAAACGCCGTTGCCTTCGGCGGGCGTGCCCACCGTGCCCTTGACCAGAAACTCGCCCGACGGGCCGAGCAGTTCATAGGCGCCATTGCCGAGCGCGACGAGACTCAGCTTCTCTTCTTCGAGCCCTTGCGGAACATTGAGGTAGCCGAATTTGACAACTTCGCCGCCCCACGCAAACGATTTCAAGCCGAGCCACGCGCCATTCGGTTCGCCCGGCGTCGCGAACTTGTCGGCGATGTCGCCGAGGATCGGCAAGCGGCGCGGTTTGACGGACACGTCGAAGCGATACTTGTCGATCACAGGATCGAGGACCGAGCGGCTGCGCATCACACCCATCTCCGTGCTTGGCGACGGCGCGGGCGGCGGAAGCTGCTCCTGGTTCTGAAGCGCGAGGCCGAGCGCGTTCGGCTCAGGTGGATCGACGCGCACGAGCACGTCGGCCGAATAGATCGGCGTTGCGATGAGTTGATAGGCGACCGCAAGCAGGAACACCACGACCGTGGCCGCGACGATCTCCCAGATGTGGTCCCGCATCAGGTTGAGCATCTCTCGACCGGTGAGCTGCCCGCGCTCAACCTCAGGGGCAACAGGAAGCGAGTTCGAGGGGAAATAATCCACGGGAATCATCCTTTGATAACCGGTTGCCGAGCGTACCGAGAACCACGCGAGTCCACGACCGGATGGCGACCTTGAGGCCGCCGGAAGGGACGCAACAGAAGCTCGATCAGCCGTGCTCGGGCCGATGATGAGTTACAGGGACGGCTGACAACAGCAACCGCGTGGCTACGAGAAAGCCGGGTTGCCAAGGGCCTTTTCAGAACGTCAGGACGAGAAGAGCAAGATGCTGGCGTATTCACTCATGCGCTATCCTTTTTTCGTCGCTGGCGATTGCGAAAAGCCCACCGCGTCTCCCCCTTCAAGCGGGGATGTGATCGAGTGCGCAAGACTTGTTCCTTAAACCGACCGCCCTAAAAGGCGAGTCGCATGGCATGCACGCTCGCGACGTGAGCAATTCGCGTGGAGAGAGCTTCAGCAATTTCAAGAATTGGCTTCTGATCCGTTAATCGCCTTTCCGTTGATGCTGCGTTGAAGCATAGACGCGCAGATTTCGAATTAGTACAAACCCGGCCTAAATTCGGGTACTAATGGCCGATAACGTGGAATACGTTACATCGGACCCTTGGCCAAGAAAGACTTGTTGCGATCTGAAATTGGTGTAACAGAGTGATACGTATCGCGGGAAATCGGGTAACACAACGCTCATTGCAGCACGCGCCAGCGCATTTGTGTCCGCAAAAACCCTGAGTCGCCTGCGACCCTTATATAACAAGCGTCCCGCAGCCGGTGACTCATTTTTGACTCGACAAAATCGGACATTTTCTCTCAGAAAATATTTCCGCAATCAGCAAAGACGTCAGCCGCTTATTTAGCGCAGCGCAGTAAAAACTTCTCGCATCCGAACGATTTCGCCACATCGATCGCGCGAATCGGACAACAGTCGCATGGCCCTTATCTCTACGGTATTCTGATTTGGTCGAATTGTTACGCATTAATTGGGAGAGCTAACGGTGAATGGGATTTATCAATCGCACCCGTTGCGTGCCGATGAACGGCCCGAAAACTCGAAGTTGAGAAAGCACATTGGTCTCCTCATCGCTCCGCATTGCTCCATGGCAGCTGCGGGCGCGATTAGCGATGCTTTTTGCCTGGCTAACAAGCTCGAAGAGGAGCTTGGCGTGGACGCGCCCTATCGCTTTACCGTGCTGTCCGAGGGGGGAGGATTCGTAACGGGCGGCGCCAGCTTTCCGATCTGGACGCAGAAGCTTGACCGCTATCAGCTCTCGGACTTTCATGCGTTCTTCGTCGCGTGCAGCGGCGACCCGACGACGGAGTCGAGCGAGCAACTTGTCGCGTGGCTGTCGCGCCAGGGGCCAGGCGCGCCCGCCTGCACACGGCAAAAGACCGACCTTTCAAGCGGTTCGGTGCAGTCCGCTGTGCCCGTTTTCGTGCTCGACGATGGGCTCTCGGCAACGCGCCCGGCAGGCGCGACGCCGACGGAGATGGCGCTCGTGCAAATAGAACGCGATGTCAGCCCGGATACCGTGCGTCGCATTGCACATTCATTGCAACCGCACGTACGCCAGCGCATGCGGCCAGATGCCGACGACCTGAGCAGTGCGACCACGACTGAGAAAATCCGCGAATCCGCGCGCTGGATACGGGAGAACTATAGCAAGACCATCTCCGTGAGCCAGGCCGCAGACTCGGCGGCAATGAGCAAGCGCAACTATCAGCGCCGGTTCAAGGTGGAATTTGGCATGACCCCACTTGAGTACTTGCTGCGCACGCGCTTCGAGGTCGTGTGCTCGATGTTGATGGACACCGATCTGCCCATCGACAAGATTGCGCGGCGGTGCGGCATGGGCGATGGCAATCGGCTGGGGCGGATCTTCAAGGTTCGTTATGGCATGTCCCCGACGAGCTTCCGCGCACTGCGCCATCTCGGCAACGCTAATCATGGTGCTCCCGTACCACCCGCAGCGGCGAATTGCCGTGCTCTGCAACCCACCGCAGCGGCAAGTTCGCTGATGAAGTCTGCTTACTAGCACGATGTCTGGAGCGCAAGAATGCCAACAAGTGAATACGCGCAGGCCGATGAACAAATTCGTGCATCCATTGTGGGCGCAGAGGCAGCGGTGCCTCCCGCTAACCGTGCCATTCGCGAATTGCCCGAGGACGCTGTTTTGAAGGGGCCAGTTCCTTCTCAGTCCGCGATGCGGCGGATGAAAGAAAAAGTCAAGCTAATGTTGCCTGATACGCTCTTTCTGAGCCTGCTGCACCGCAAATGCATCGGCCGGTATCCGCGGCTTTCCAACCCGGCCACGTTCAACGAAAAGATCCTGCAACGCAACCTTCGACCGGACCCGCGCTATGTACGATTGACCGACAAGCTCACGGTACGGGAATATGTTGCCAGTAAGCTGGGCGAAGAGCATGTCGTACCGTTAATCGCGGCGCCTGACGCTTTTACGCGCGAGGTCTTCGACAGTCTGCCAGATGCATTCGTCATGAAGGCCAATCACGGCAGTACGTTCGTTGAGATTGTGCGTAACAAGTCGGAAACGACGTTTGAGAAATTGCAGCAGCTCGCGGAGAGATGGCTGTCGACCTCGTTCTATTGGGTCGCACGCGAACGCCACTATCGGCGGATCAAGCCGCGCATATTTTTTGAAGAGCTTCTGCTCGATCGAAACGGACACATTCCCGCCGACTTCAAGATCCACTGTTTCAACGGGCATTCAGGTCACCCGCTGATGTACATTCTGCTGATCTCGGACCGGTTCGGTAACAACACGCACGGCGACGTGTTCGACGAGCAGTGGCGGCGCCTCGATGTGATGATCGGACCTTATACGCGCAGCCCCTCGCCTCCACCACGGCCCGAGAATCTTGAGGCGGTGTTGAAGACGGCGAGCATTCTGGCCAGAGACTTCGACTACGTTCGCGTCGACCTCTATGCACCGGACAATCGCGTGTACTTCGGCGAGTTGACGTTCACGCCAGGCGCGGGCGTATTGCCCTTTACGCCGGATCGCATCGATTACGAATGGGGGAAACTGCTGAGCGCGGAAGCAGAGGTGTGATGTGCGCAGGCCCGCTCGCGATGCGGGCGGGCCTGCGCTTTGGAATGCAGCCGCTGTGAACCGGCCGGCGTTTAGATGTCGGCGTTACCGGAAACGAAGCTGGTGAACGCGCTATACGGCGGATTGAGCGCAGTGCCATTGGTCATCACGCCGTACGTGTTGTTGCCGCTGTCGAGCACGTAATACATCACTGCCTGGATATTGTGCGATTTGCGCGCCTGATAGTACTTGCCGAGCGTGCTCGTGATGTAGCTTGCACGATACGTCTGGGTCTTCTCCGGCCCCGTGTTCCATTCGGTGATGATGAACGGAACGCCATAGCGGGCCTTGCAGTACGTCGGCAGATCGAAGCCCGGGCCCGCACCGTCGATACCGATGTTGAAGATATCGCCGTACACCTCGTAGTTGTGCCACGTCGTGATGTCCCAACGCACCTTCGGATGACCGCCCGAACCGTCTGGCTGCATGCCGTCCCACAGAGCATCCGCAGCGCCGATATCGGCGACGCAGAAGTTGATGCCGCACTTCGCCGACGGTTGAACCGCCTTGACGCCGTCGATCATGCCGCGCATCGCGCCGCGCATCGCGGGCCAGTTCGCGTTGTTGAAGTCGACGGCCTTGGTTCCCGCGTTGGTGAAGTCGAGCACCGTTGCGTTCTGACGCGTCAATTCGTTGCCGCACTCGTAGATCGTCACGCCGTACGGCTTGAGGGCGTTGGCGACCGTCATGGCGACCTGCTGGCCGCGGTTGTATGCAGCAGATTCGCTGCTGAAGACAACACCGTTAGAGTCGTACACGCCCTGGTTGATCAGCACGAGCAGGGTAATGCCTGCCGGCTGGAATGCCTGCGCCAGCTTGGTCACTGCGGCGATCTGCTTCGGATCGTCCGTGCAGCCCACGCGATAGCTCTTGCAACCCATGCCGTTGAGGATCGACACGAGTTGCGCCGGCGTGTACGTGTAGTCGAAGTGGCCATTGATGCCGTAGAACATCCCCGCCGTAGCCGCCGTGGCAATACGCGGGTCGCTGCATGGCAGCCAGCCGCCCACGTCGGTGTTCACATAGAACTGGCCGCCCGTGCCCTTGTGCCAGATCTTGCCGCCGTACCAAAGCAGCATCGACACGTTGTACGTATTGCCCACCGTCTTGTTGTTGCGGTAAATGACACCGCCGACCACAGTCCACATCGCGCCCGTCTTGTCGATGATGTACGAGGCGGACGGAATCGTCGTCCCGTCGGGCGAGGTTCCCCCAAGACGCGGGTCGTTACAGGCGTTCCAGGCCGAGCCGTTCCACGCATAGAACTGACCTCCCGACCCCTGGTGATAGATCACGCCGCCCATGAACAGCACGAGCGATACGTTGTAGGTGTTGCCTGCTTTCGCGCCATTCTTGTAGACCGATCCGCCCGACAGGGTCCACGTGTTGCCTGCATTGTCGATGATCGACGTAGCGGACGGAATCGTCGTGCCGCTGGCGGAGGTCGATGCGCGGGCCGTTGCCTTCGCAACGGCATCGCCCGCACCCGCGCTGATATCTGTGCCGCCGCCGCCGCATGCGGTGAGGATGTAGCTACCACCGAGAGCCGTGAGGGCACCGAGAAATTGACGTCGTTTGTTCATGGCGAAACGTATCCCTGTCGAGAAGTTCTCGAAAAAAGTCCAAAAAAATGACCACTGGAATTCGAGGCGAAAGGCCGGCGCGAGCACGCCCGCATTACTCAGTAATCCTTACTGGTAATGACGCTTGACGACTCGGCTTGTAGACAGGGAAAAAGTGAATGAACCGCTCGCTACTGCAACTTCAAGCGGCGACGCTAACGTCTAGTGTCCCCGTGGCTTCGCGTAAATCATCCGGGCGAAATCTGCATGTGAAAGCCAGGCGATCCGGACAATTCCCAACCTGTTGCCACTGCTGCCAACCATCCTCGTGGATCGCGCAAACGTTTCACCTTCTACCGAAAAAGGCACCCGGCAAAATGTTCGCTACGTCCGTTCGATCGGGGTAAATAGTACCCAAGATATTCAGTAAATTACACAGAAAATTAAGCGTGTCGGACAATTAGCAGGATTCTTCCGACTATAACTTTCAGGAAAGGAAATTCGCCCTTGCTGTTTTCGATGAGCTATTTTTACGCGCGCGGAACGGACCATGCGACCCTACGAGGTATTTTTTTCATGCATATCGTTTCGGCCAGTGCGGGTATTGCCGTATTCGGATGCAGCGAAGGGGATGCGGGGATGCAGCTTTTACCGTGCGCGACATATTTACCGACAATCCAATGCGTATCGAGTGACGCAATTTTTGTCACGTTGAGAATATTATTTCGGTATCGACCCTGGAAGTATTACCGAATGCGGCTTGAGAGCGGGGCGCCGTCGGCAAATGCGGCGACTACGAATGAGCGCGCCGCGGGCAGTGGACTCGCAATGATTCTCTATTTGCCGGAAAAAGACTTACGCTAAGGCAACTTTTTCTTCTTTACATGCACTGGGTGCATGGTCCGGCTGTGCCTTCCCGCTGGACTCGCCGCATGCGTGAGGCGTATCTGGCGTGCCGCGCGCCCATACACGGTATTCGGTCGGAGACTTACCGACGCAACGTCGAAACAGCTTTCCCAACCGATCGCCGTTCGTCAGTCCCACGCGCCGCGCCACCTTGTCCGCAGGCAGTGACGTCTCCGCCAGTAACTGGCACGCGCGCTCGAGGCGGACGCGCTGCAGGTACTCGGAAGGGGACGCGCCCATATGCGCCTGGAAGTTGCGAAGCAACGTGCGCTGACTCATCGCACACGCTTCGGCGGCATCAGCAATACTGACCGAGCGATGACAGTTGTCCTGAAGCCAGCGTGCGGCAGCGCGGATTCGGTCTGCCGCGGTATTCGTCGCATCGACGGAGGGCGAAAGCCATTCGGTCGAATCGACGAATGCAATACGCCGCAATGCCTCGTGCGCAATCGACTCGCCGAAATCCGCCCGGATCACTTCGAACGCCGCCTTGACGGCGCTGCCCAACTGCGCCCGTCTCCGGCGCGCGAGTTCGTAGCCGCTCGCCACGCCCCCTATGCCATCCGAACCCATTGCAGCGCCCAGGTCCGACGTTTCGACACCTGCTGCAAGGAACCTGACGGGTGCGCCTTGTGCGCGCACCCGCTGCAACCATGCTGCGACGCGCGGGGCGTCGCAAGCCTCTCTCGCCTGTGCCCCGCCCGCGATGAACACGCGCGCGAACCGCGTCTCGCTGCTATCCGGCAACTCCTCTGTCGAGACGAACATCGATCGATCGCATTGGATGTGTCCGCCGCGTTCCGACAGGAACTGCATCTCGTACTTTCGCGCCGCCGCGCTCGACTCGAGCGAGCACGCGCATTCGAGTGCCTCCGCGATCGCGCCGATCCCTAGCAGATCACACGCGTCGGTGAGAATGAACGCGATTCGTTGTGTCGTTGACGTCGCGCTGAAATGCTTGTGTGGTATCCATTGCAAGTTATTTTCGACGAACATGGTCGCTCCCGCGTGTTTTGTAATGGCATGCCTGCGCATGCAGTGACTAGTAAGACGATCGTTTGATTCGTTTGCTTAAGGGTGCACCAGAAGATCTCTCTAGCTGGCGTGCGGCTGCCGCGACCCAAGCGCCTGCTTGACGGCTTGCACCACATCCGACGGATCGGCGGATCCTGGGAACCATGTATCCCAGTGCGCCCAGTCCAGACGCGCATCGTCGGTCGACAACGCGATCATCACGGGCCGATGCCGCGCGTCCACGGTGTCGAGCAGATCGCGCGCATCGACGGCGCCAAGCGGGCTTGAACTCACGATCACGCGCGGGTTGAGCCGCCGCGCTTCGTTGCGGGCTTCTTCCGTCGAGAGCGCCGACATGACGTACACACCGTGCGAGGTCAGGCGCGAAACCAGTTGCGACAAACGACCCGCATCGGGATCGAGAACCAGCACATCGACGCGTGCAGCCGGCTGCGCTGCGCCGCGACGCATGCGATGACGGACCTGTGCGCGCACCCAACGCCTGAGCGGCCATACGGTCCGATTGATCTCGTGCCTCACGACAACGCTGCGCCACACGTGAGCTGCGCTGAACCCCTGGCGACGCGCCTGACGCTCGAGCAAGCGCTTGCAGCCGGGCAGATGCAGCAGCGAACATCCTTTGAACCAGCGAAGATCGCGGTGCGTATTCCCCGACCAGTGTCTTCCAACGACGCGATGCGCACCGAGATCGATGATCGGCACCCCTTCGTCGGCAAGCAGATTCAGCGCAGCGGAAATGAAGGCCTCGTCGCCGTTGTGATTCAGTTCGTGAATCGCATGCGTGTAGCGCTCGAAGCAGGCGTGAGCGCGAGGCACCAGCGCGGCAATAAACCCCGCCGACGCCAGCAGGATCTCTCCGCCAAACCACCTCGGGTTCTGCAAACGCGCGCCCGCAACAGTTTCGAGATCCCCGATGACACGCGCATCGCCATAGGCCGAGAACTCCTGGTCGGAAATGTCGAACGCACCGACGCCTATCGTCTGACAGCGCAGCAGCAGTTCCTCATCGACGGGGCGAAGCGCGAGCATGTCGGTATCGAGCACCATGAGCAACTCGCCTTCATGCAGCGTCGCGCCTAACTGCTCCATCATGTCGAGCTTGAAATGCGCGCTGTAGAAGCGCGTGATCTTCGGCAGTGTCAGTGCCGATGGCGACAGCTGTACGACATGCGGACGCGCGTCTGCATCGACCTTTTCCAGGTAGTGCATGACCTGTCCGGCAACATTCGTTGCGACGGTCAGTGCGGGCAGGCCCACCGCCTTGAGACTCCGGTTCAGCGTGATGGCCTGTTCGACGTAGCAGTATGGATCCACGCTCGTGCAGTTGGGGCTTCCCGCACTATCCGCTTCGATATAGACGAGCGAGCACGGCACGACTCCAACGCTGCGATGCGACATGCCGGACGAAGAAGATGTCGTCTGTCTGACTGTGGGTGCGAAGCTTTTGCGCAAGAGCGCTGCGTCGAACATCGTCGCCTCCGGGCTGACAGGTGGTTGGAGCGCTCGTACTCGACCCATCGCTCAAGACAAGGCTTAAGCAACAGGCTTTCAATGCGTGGCGCATCGGAAGAGCAGCATCCATGCCACATGGATCAATGACTGGGAGTCGGAGGGTGCGGGAAATCGCTTTGGGTATTTTTGAAAAATTGTCGTGTAGCGCTTGCAAATTGGCGGCGCGGAATTTGCTGGTCCGGCAATATTTTCATTCTCTGCGAATGCATTGCACTCGCTTGGAATTCTTGCTCAGCTATCGGGGTGGCTCGCCACGAAGCTCACTAACGCGTTGTATGGAAGGTTCAAGGTCACGCCGTCGATCATCACGCCATAAGTGGCGTCGCCGCTATCGAGCTCGTAGTACATCACTGACTGAATGTTTTTCGTCGTCCTCGCCTGATAGTAAGTGGCGTAGCGCGCGCTGATGTAATTCGCGCGATACGACTGGCTTTTCTCTGGCCCCGTGTTCCATTCGGTAAGCAGGAACGGCGCGCCGTAACGCGCCTTGCAATAGGTGGGCAGATCGAACCCTGGACCTGCGCCGTCCGTACCGATATCGAAGATGTCGCCATAGACCTCGTAGTTGTGCCACGTCGTCAGATCCCATCGCACCGCTGGGTGGCCGCTCGTGCCGTCCGGCTGCTTGCCGTCCCACAATGCGTCGGCAGCTCCGATATCTGCGACGCAGAAGTTGATGCCGCACTTCGCATTGGCTTGTGCAGACTTCACGCCGTCGATCATGCCGCGCATCACGCCGCGCATGACAGGCCAGTTCGCGTTACTGAAGTCGGCGACCTTCGTACCCGCGTTGGTCGAGTCGAGAATGATCGCGCTGTCGCGTGTCAGTTCGTTGCCGCATTCGTACATCACGACCCCGTACTGGGAGAGCGCGGCAGCCACGTTCGCGCCACATGCCCGGCCCCGGGTGTAGGCAGCCGACTCGTTGGCGAACAGCGCGCCGTTCGCGTCGCGCACCCCGAGGTTGACGAGCACGAAGAGCGTCAGTCCCGCCGCCTGGAATGCCTGCGCGAGTCGCGTGACGGCGCCGAGTTGCACAGGGTCGTCGGTGCAGCCGACGCGATACGTCGAGCAGCCCATATTCTGCATGATCTGGACGATCTGAGCGGCCGTGTAGCGGTAATCGTAGTGTCCGTTGATACCATGAAACGAGCCGCGCGTCGCTGCCACGGCGATACGCGGATCGCTGCACGGCAGCCATTGGTCGAGATCGGTGCATACGTAAAACTGGCCGCTGGTCGAGCGATACCAGAGCTTTCCGCCGTACCACAACAGCAGCGACACATTCGACGTCGCGCCGGCATACGCGTTGTTGCGAAGAACCATGCCGTTGGTGGAGACAGTCCACAACGCGCCCATCTTGTCGATGATGTACGACGCCGACGGGACAGTCGTGCCGTCAGCGGAAGTGCCGCCCAGACGCGGATCGTTGCACGCGAGCCAGGTCGTGCCATTCCATCCGTAGAACTGCCCGCCCGTACCCTGGTGATAGATGCCGTTGCCATACCACAGCAGCAGCGTCACGTTGTACGTGTTGCCCGCAGCCACGCCGTTGCGATACACCGAGCCCTGCGCGAGTGTCCACAGCGCGCCCTGATTGTCGGTGATGGATGCCGCGGGCGGCACTTCCGTGCCGTTCGGGGATCCGACGGTGCCGCTGTTCGAGCCTGCGTTCGGATCGGTCGACGAACCCGAGGTTGTGCCGTTCGACGTGGGCGACGTCCCGTTGACGGCCGACGAGGTCCTCCCGTTTTGCGTCGTCGACGTGTTCGTGGTTGCGGCGGTGGTGCCGGACGCCGCGCTCGTGCCCGTCGCGCTGGCGCTGCTCGTATTGCCCTGGCCGGTGCGCGATCCGCCACCGCCGCCTCCGCATGCGGTCAGCACATAGCTGCCGCCGACTGCGGTGACCATACCAAGAAACTCACGACGTTTAACCATGAAAAATGAATCCACTGCGCGGGAATGCACCCGATGAACAAAGCGATAGGGATGGGCCGCGAGCGCGACAGCGAAACGCATCGCGTCCCGCATTTGATTCGTGATCCTTATCAATCGATGCTGTATGCCGCTAACTGATCGATCGGCAAGTGTCCGATGGGCTTCCCGTGAAGAGAATCGCGGTAATTATTCCCGCCCTCGATCCCGTCGCTCAGTTAGTGTCTGGATGTCGGCACGATGGAACCAGGCGCGCAGGGTTTGCGCGAAATAACAGAATTCTTGCGCCATTTATGCGTGCTTGGGCATGATTCACTTCGGTCCGCGCGCACATCCCGGAGTGATTCACCTGTTGCTTCCCTTTTAATCGGACCAGTGTGTTTTTATTCGCGCGTTTTGGCCCTTGGGAATTCAGAAAGCGGCATTTTTTTCGTTTCCACGATTACCGGTATAGAGGGGGTCGGCCTCGCGGGCGAATATGCGTTTTTGTCGCATGCAAGCAATCGCACTTACCCCTGCCCCTCATGGTGCCTTCGTTGATCACGCCAACGCCTGTCTGTATCGTGAAACCATGCATCGGCAGCACGACACCTGAAGACGCGCACGAGGATCATCCATGACAAGTTCGGCAAACATTGCGACCGACTCACCGGCCAACACCGACGTGCTGATCATCGGCGCGGGCCCAGTGGGCCTGTTCGCCGCTTTCGAGGCAGGCGTGATCGGGCTTTCCAGCGTGATCGTCGACAACGTCGAGCGCGCAGGCGGCCAGTGTATCGAGCTGTATCCGGACAAGCCGATCTACGACATCCCCGCGATCCCCTCCTGCACCGCCCGAGAACTGGTCGACCGCCTGCTCGAGCAATGCCGGCCTTTCGCTCCGCCGCTGCATCTCGGGCATCGCGTCGACACGGTCGAGCAGCTGGATAACGGGCGCTGGCTCGCGCGTACCGACAAGGGACTCACGGTTGAATCCGCCGCCATCCTGATTGCGGCCGGCAATGGGTCGTTCGTGCCGCAACGCTTGCAGCTCGACGACGCAGCGCCGCTCGAAGGTCATTATGTTCACTACAGCGTAAGCAATCTCGCCGATTTCGCCGGGAAGAAAATGGTGGTGGCAGGGGGAGGCGACTCCGCGCTCGATTGGGCCTTGGCGCTTCGCACCGTCGCGCAGCACGTCACGCTCGTGCACCGGCGCAATGGCTTCAGCGCGACGGACTCGAGCGTCGCCAACATGCGCCGTGCCGTCGAGGCGGGCGAAATGAATTTTGCGGTCGGCACGATTGCGAGCCTGAACGCACCGGGTGGACAGCTCGAATCGATCGAGCTTCGTCAGGCCGAGGGATCCGTGCAGCTGGCCACGGATCATCTGCTCGTTCTGTTCGGTCTCGTCGCGGACCTGGGTCCGATCCAACAATGGGGCGTCGAAGTGCGGGGCGGCCGCATCACTGTCGACACCTCGAACTACGAGAGTTCGCGTCCCGGCATCTTCGCAGCAGGCGATATCGCGGGCTACCCGAACAAGCAGAAGCTGATTCTGTCTGGCTTTCACGAAGCGTCGCTCGCGCTTCGGAAGGCGTACAGCTACGCGTATCCGGACAAGAAACGCGTGCATATCCACTCGAGTTACGACGCCAAACTCGCAGAGCGCGTCGCCGCGTCTCACACCTAGCATCTGGACTTCCGTCGAGTTCCGTGCATCGCTCTTCGTGTATAAAGGAGGGAGCCAGAATCCACGGAGCCCGACGTGTCCGAAATGCCGCCGTCAAGCACGAACGCAGCCGCCGAAGATCCGCCGGCATCCATGTGGCGTCGCATGACGCCATGGGCAATGGGCGGCGCAGTCGTACTGCTGCTCATCGTTCTGTTCGTTGCCTTCAACCCAACGCGAAAGAGTCCGGATGAGCGCGCGCTGAGTGAGCTTGGATTCATTAAAGGCACCTGCAGCGACAGCGGCACTTCAACAGCAAAAACCGAATCGACCTGCCTCGCACTGCGAGCGCAGCCGACCTTGACGGCGTCGCAAGTCGCTGCCGCCGTGCCGCATCTGAAGGATTCCGACCGCAACATCGAATTGAATCTCGCCAACACGCAAATCGACAATCTCGATGCACTGAAGGAACTGGACACGCTGGAGTCGCTCGATCTGACGGGAACGCCCATCTGGAACATCGACGCACTCAAGGACATGCATTCGCTGAAGCGGCTGGTTCTTCATCGCACGGAGGTCGAGAACATCGCCGCGCTCAAAGGATTGACCGGTCTGCAATCGCTTACGCTGTGGGACACGCGTGTTTCGAACCTCGACGCGCTGAAGAGTCTCACTGACCTGCGGCAACTCGACCTGCGTGACACACAGGTTCGCGATCTCGATCCGCTCGAAGATCTGCCTCGCCTGGACACGCTTAAGCTCGGCGGCGCGCGAAACGTG
Source organism: Paraburkholderia phymatum STM815 (assembly GCF_000020045.1). Lineage (GTDB taxonomy): Bacteria > Pseudomonadota > Gammaproteobacteria > Burkholderiales > Burkholderiaceae > Paraburkholderia > Paraburkholderia phymatum. The sequence continues at coordinate 701,580 of NC_010623.1, forward strand.
CGCGACATCGACGCGCTCGGCCAGCTCACTTCGCTGAAAACACTCGACCTTAACGAGACTCAGGTCGACAGCATCAAGCCGTTGAAGAAACTGCGCGACATGCAGGCGCTCTATCTTGCGAATACACCGCTGCGCGACATCGATGCAATAAAGAACATGCCCTCGCTCAAGACACTCGTGCTGGACGGCTCGCGCGTGGACGATATCGATGGCGTGCGCGGACTGCAGCAAATGGACACGCTCGTGCTCGCGCGCACGCAAATCGCGAACATCGACGCGTTAAAGGGACTCACGGGCCTGCAAAGACTGAATCTCGCCGACACACGCGTCGACAATATCGATGCGCTAAGAGACCTGAAAAACCTTCGCATGCTGAATCTTTTCCGCACGAGAGTGCGAAATGTCGATGCGCTGCGGGGCTTGACGAATCTGCAAGAGCTTTATCTCGCGAATACGCCGATTGACGACGTCGATGTACTCAAGGGTTTATCGGGTTTGCGCGAACTCGTCCTCTATGGCACGAAGGCCAGGAACGTCGACGATCTCAAGGCGGCGCTGCCGAAAACACGGATCGTCTGGTAAACATTCGACATTTTTGCAACACGTGCGCAAGGTCACACAGCAGCCGGCCGGATTTTGATAGTCTGTATCTGCCGGTAAGCGATGCAATGCACCGGCAAAGAAATTCGACCAGGTGTCTGAGTACCGGAGGGTACGCTCATGCTTAACTGGCTTGCAAACCTCATCTCCCATCACGCCCCCACCCCCGAAAAACAGGCCGAACGGGCCTTGAGCGAACTTCGAATGGGTCTCTTCCAGGCCGAACAGCGGGTTCTGGATGCGCAGTTGCAGGCCGATTATTACCGATCCCGCATCGCGTTTTGCGAACAGGTTGCAAAAGGCGGCATCGAGCAGGTATCGGATCGTCGCAGGAGCCCGCCGCAAGAAGCGGCCGTCGACACGCTGCGCCCAAGCCTCAAACTGACCGCGGCGCAATAAGCCATAGCGCGTGGCCAAAGCGGTGACGCGTAGCGCGCGTCACCTTCGATCGACACATGATGCGTCGTCGGGTGCCGGAATACGGCTTGCCGTCCTTGTGCAAGAACCGGCTGCCGCTGCTCGGGCTCATCATGTCGATGTCGGCGCACGTGATGACATCCGCAGTTGAACGCGAACGGACTTCCACATAGACGGCGGTCGCGTCCGACCGGTTGGTCATCCGATGGCCGTTGCCAATCTCGGCTACCGACGCCGGCAACGCGATCATTCTGGCTCGCGCCATCGCCAATCGTCATTCGCGCTTAGCCCTGCGGCGCGTCGCCCTTTTCCGCCAGATGAGTGCAACTCGTCGTACGATGCATACCGCTGCATACGCACGGATCCCGCACTCATCCCTTACTTCATGAATGATTCATCCCGCTCCGCTTCGCTCGGACCGCTGCCTTATGTCGTCGCCGCGACCTTCTTCATGGAGTATCTCGACACGACGATCATCGCAACCGCGCTTCCGCAGATGGCTCAGTCGTTCCGCACGAGTCCCAACGCACTCAGCCTCGGCATGAGCGCCTACATGATCGCGCTCGCAATCTTCATCCCCGCCAGCGGCTGGGTGGCGGACCGCTTCGGCTCCCGAAGCGTATTCTTCTCCGCGATCGTCACGTTCACGCTCGCTTCGCTGTTATGCGGCATTTCGCAGAACGTGGCCGAATTTACCGCTGCACGCGTGCTGCAAGGCATCGGCGGCGCGCTGATGGTTCCCGTGGGACGACTCACCGTCGTGCGTAGCATCGACAAAAAGCAGTTGATGCAGGCCATTTCGACGATCACATGGCCAGGCATCGTTGCGCCCGTGATCGGGCCGCCCGTGGGCGGGTTCATTACGACTTATGCATCGTGGCGCTGGATCTTCCTGCTCAACCTGCCCGTCTGTCTCGCCGTGCTGGTCGCCGTGCTCAAATGGGTGCCGAACCTGCGCAGCGCCGAACGGCGTCCGTTCGATGCGCTGGGCCTCGTACTCAGCGCACTGACCTTGACGGCAATTCTCTATGGCGCCGATATGGCGAGTCAGCCGGATACGAATCCGTTCGTCGCGCTCGGCGTCCTCGCCATTGGCCTGGCCTTTGGCTGCGTCGCGTTTTGTCAGGCGCGCCGACACCGGCATCCGCTGATCGACGTGAGCACGCTGAAGATCCCGACGTTCTCCGTCACCGTCGTCACAGGCACGATCACGCGCATCGGCATCGGCGCAGTGCCGTATCTGATGCCACTGCTGTTCCAGATCGGCTTCGGCTTGTCGGCGTTCAAGTCTGGGCTGCTGCTGCTCGTCAGCGCAACCGGCAACCTCGGCATGAAGGCGCTCACGACGCGGATCTTGCAGCGCTACGGCTTCCGGCGCGTCGCGATAGCGGCGAGCGCCACGTGCGGGGTCTTCACGATCCTATGCGGCGTGCTTACGCCCGATTCGCCGCTCGCGTGGGTTCTGGTGGTCGTGTTTATCTACGGGCTCGGGCGTTCACTGCAGTTTTCCACCCTGGCCACGCTTGCCTACGCGGATGTCCCGTCACAACAGACGAGCGCGGCCAACACGCTGTGGAATGCGGCCGCGCAGATGAGCATCGGTCTGGGCATTGCATTCGGCGCAGTGGCGTTGCGTGCAGCGTCCGTCGTCAATGGAAATGACATGGGCGACAGCCGTAGTCACACACCGATATTCACGCTCGGCGACTTCCGCCTTGCGTTCCTGTGCGCGGGCGTGCTGACGATCATGTCGATATATGGCTACGTGAAGCTCGCCCACGACGCCGGAAACAGGCTGAGGGCGGTATCGAACTAAACGCATGCATTCGAGGCACCATTCGGCTTCACTCCACATCGCGCATAAAGCGGAAGCGGATGCTCAAGCTTCCATCATCCGCGCCGATATCCGATGCATGAAAGAAAATGAACTCGACAAGCGCTTTCCCGAAGATCCGATGTGGAATGTCGCACAGGCAATCGAAGGCTGCGTGCGCGCGATTCGCACGGCGCGCGGCAAGCTGAATCCGGAAGATTGCACGCCCGGCACGCTCCAATACGAAGCGGTCACGATGGATTTCATCGACGACTGCATCCGCTCGCTGGGCGGCGATCCCGATGCCGAAGACGATGTAGACGATTTCGGCATCGGAGCGGCGGGCTGACCTTTCTTTCGGGAGCGCCGTCATCGCGAGTGGAGAATCGCCGATGTCCGCGCTCGACTGCACGCCGGATGCCGTTCGTGCAGGCTTGCCGCCGATCCACCATGCATCGAAAGCCGAACGATGCATGACCCGTTGGCACTCGACATGGCGTGAAGAAACGGCCGGTGTCGACAACCGAGTCCATCTGCTGTTCTGTTTTCTCGTGCTGCCGGCAACGGCGCCGACTGTGTCCGAATCTGTTGCAACTCGCCGTCTGTGCGCTGCCCGACCAGCGCTATGTCGGTGGAAACTCGCCGCGTTCAGGTCGGCAATGAATCGCCCGTCTGCTCACGAATGATGTAATCGGCGTACCAGTCAGGCCAGTTTTCATCGTGCTCGCCCGTGCGCTTCTCATGTTCGCCGTGCGCGGCGGCAGCGCGCCGAAGCGCACCCGCGAGATCGGCGGCCGACACGAAAGTCGTGGCATCCGCGTCAACTCTTCCGGGCAGTCGCGCTGTCACTTCCTGGAACACCCAGCCGTTCCCATCTGGATCATTGAACGAAGCGAAAGAGCCATAGCTCTTACGCTCGGGATGTGGGCCGCTCACACGCCCGTCTTCGCCGGCATGATGGAATACGCCGCCGATGTCGTGGAAAACTTCGCTTACCGCCACGCCACGGCCGATCAACTCCGCACGCGCTGCTTCGACGTCGGACACAATGAGGTGAAGTCCCTGAACCGAGCCCGGCTCTTCCGCCGTGACGCCTTTGCCGAACAGGATCGAGCATGAGGAACCCATAGGCGTGAAATGCACGACGCGGAAATCATCGCCTCTCACGATGTCGACGTCGAGCCGCCAGCCGAGTCCCGCGTAAAACTGCAGCGCGCGATCGACGTCCGATACGGGAATGACCACGACCTCGAGTTTCATATCGACCGCTTTTGCCCGGCCGGTCGCGGTTGCAGCATGACTGCGCGTCTGTTGATTGCTCATGTAAAGCTCCTTGCAATAAAGGAATCTAAAAATGGCAAATGCAAACAAGCAAACAAAGGCAGAAATAGACGGTCGCGTCGTTCGGTTCCTGATAGGAGTTGTGTATCGAGCGATCGGACCGAATCCTCTCACGAGAAGACTTTCTGTGAATTTCGCTGCTTCTGCCCCAGAAGCGTGAGAAAGACGACTAGGTCCGCCAGGAAGAGTTGCTTCGCGAGAGTATCAGCAAAGCTCTGCTCGATGCAGCGAAGGTACGCATCCGGCTTGAACGCTTCGAGCCGGATTGGGGGGGCCTTTGGCAGGATCAACGAGTAGCGTGCGACAGTTAGCGTCCAGTTGCGGCAGCCGCCGCCGATGCGCCCGACCCGTATCGCTCGAGTGACACGGGGGGCGCGCACAGCTTCACTCTTTCGAATCGGCAGCGCCAATCTGAATATCGACGAACGGCGTCGCTGTCATCGTCACGGCGACGTGATCCGATGCCGGCAGCAGGCCGGCAAATGCGGCGACGCCTGTCGCGCACAGCACGATCATAGCGAGCGCCCCGACGGCGACAAGCGAATGGCGCGTTGCGGACGATCTGAACAGGTTGGGCGATGTGTGCATGAGCAATCTCCGGTCTCGGCGCTGCGGTATCTGCGACAACTTCTGCAATATCCACGCCAACGGGCATGACGTCTGCCGCATTGCCGTGTGTACGCGGGCTTTGCGCGCTCGCGTCCGAGGCAGCACATACATGAAAGACCGGCGCGATGTCGGGCTCATTCCAACACAGCGCACCCCTTTTCTGCTCGGCGCCAACACCTTCAGGCGCCGCTATAGCCCCAATGCTGCGCCGCCTGAACGTGCTGGCGCGCGCAGATTCGCATCGGCACGATATCCGGCAGCGCCGCAAGCGCGCGCGCCCATATCTGCCGAGTGCGTGTCCACACCAGCTCGCGCCAGTCGTCGTCGGCCGGCATGAAAGCGTCGAACAGCGCGCGGCTGATCGCGCGGCCTTGCGCATCCAATGGATCGCCGTACAGATGCAGCCAGTGATCATTGCGCAGCGCGGTGTGCATCGGGCCCTCCGGATACGTGCCGCATTCGATAACGACTTGGCAGCAGATGCGTGTCGTGCAGCGCATTCTGCGGAGTCTGCGACGTATAACCGGTCGACCGCGAGACCACGCCCGTCTCGCTCACCGCGGCATCGGGGTGCGTGAACAGCGTATAGAGCCACGGACCATAAAGACGCTGCGCGTCCGCGAGGCCGGGGTAGGCCGCTTGCGTAATCGACATTAGTATCGGATGGCCGAATGCCCCCGCGCCCGTATGCAGGTCGAACGCGATGGCGACCTGAGCCGGCTTGAAAAAGCGTTGCGCAATGTGCGCGCGTCCGGGTTGCCGAGCCATGCAACGTCCGTTGTGAGTGCCTCGCCCTTCGGCCCTTTCAGCGGATGCGCGAAATTCGTCACTCGCGCGCCGGCCGTTTGCGCGGCGTGCAGAAAACGATGACGTAGCGTGTCGAAATCGGGTTGGACAGGAAAGCCGATTTTCATGAAATCTTCGGTCAACACTTCGCCGATGGTCTGTGTCGAGTCGCGATTGGTCGTGCCTGCGTTGACGAACGGAATGTCGAGGCTCCGTCCCGACAGGCGCTGCTTCAGTGCGGCAAGCTGATCCGGCTCGTAGATGTCGAGAACTTCGATCCCAACCCGGCCGTGGTACTCGTCAGCCAGATCGTGCAGCAAGGTACGCGTCGTTCCGCCGAACCGTGCCGAGCACGTTCTGTGCCTTGCTTCACATGCCCCTTGGAACCGCCACCTACCTCGGACATGAACGATCGGAACAGCGGCATCACGGCCACTGTGGTGCGTGAATGCTCAGAGACTGTTGGCGACTGCAACATCGACCGCACAAACGCCAAGACCCCGCTTTTGAGGGCGGGGTCATGGCGATGTATAAGGAGCCTGACGATTACCTACTTTCACACGGGCAATCCGCACTATCATCGGCGTGGAGTCGTTTCACGGTCCTGTTCGGGATGGGAAGGGGTGGGACCGACTCGCTATGGTCATCAGGCATGACGGGTTGCTGCGTCGCATCGCGGTGCGCCACAGCCAATCTGGAAGAAGCGTAAAGAGGGGGGTTGTGTTGTGTCGTGTTGCGGGCACAACGCTGTTGTCTCAACCTGTGTGGTACCGAGACAGACCTGTTATAGGATCAAGCCTTACGGGCAATTAGTATCAGTTAGCTTAACGCATTACTGCGCTTCCACACCTGACCTATCAACGTCCTGGTCTTGAACGACCCTTCAAGGGGCTCGAAGCCCCGGGGATATCTCATCTTAAGGCGAGTTTCCCGCTTAGATGCTTTCAGCGGTTATCTCTTCCGAACATAGCTACCCGGCGATGCCACTGGCGTGACAACCGGTACACCAGAGGTTCGTCCACTCCGGTCCTCTCGTACTAGGAGCAGCCCCCTTCAAATATCCAGCGCCCACGGCAGATAGGGACCAAACTGTCTCACGACGTTTTAAACCCAGCTCACGTACCTCTTTAAATGGCGAACAGCCATACCCTTGGGACCGGCTACAGCCCCAGGATGAGATGAGCCGACATCGAGGTGCCAAACACCGCCGTCGATATGAACTCTTGGGCGGTATCAGCCTGTTATCCCCAGAGTACCTTTTATCCGTTGAGCGATGGCCCTTCCATACAGAACCACCGGATCACTATGACCTGCTTTCGCACCTGCTCGACTTGTCGGTCTCGCAGTTAAGCACGCTTATGCCATTGCACTATCAGCACGATTTCCGACCGTACCTAGCGTACCTTCGTACTCCTCCGTTACACTTTGGGAGGAGACCGCCCCAGTCAAACTGCCCACCATGCACTGTCCCCGACCCGGATCACGGGCCAAGGTTAGAACCTCAAACAAACCAGGGTGGTATTTCAAGGACGGCTCCACGCAAACTGGCGTTCACGCTTCATAGCCTCCCACCTATCCTACACAGATCGGTTCAAAGTCCAATGCAAAGCTACAGTAAAGGTTCATGGGGTCTTTCCGTCTAGCCGCGGGGAGATTGCATCATCACAAACACTTCAACTTCGCTGAGTCTCGGGAGGAGACAGTGTGGCCATCGTTACGCCATTCGTGCAGGTCGGAACTTACCCGACAAGGAATTTCGCTACCTTAGGACCGTTATAGTTACGGCCGCCGTTTACCGGGACTTCAATCAAGAGCTTGCACCCCATCATTTAATCTTCCGGCACCGGGCAGGCGTCACACCCTATACGTCCACTTTCGTGTTTGCAGAGTGCTGTGTTTTTATTAAACAGTCGCAGCCACCAGTTTATTGCAACCCCTTCACCCTCTGCGCGCAGGCGCATCAAGCTACAGGGGCGTACCTTATCCCGAAGTTACGGTACCAATTTGCCGAGTTCCTTCTCCCGAGTTCTCTCAAGCGCCTTAGAATACTCATCTCGCCCACCTGTGTCGGTTTGCGGTACGGTCAATGTGAAACTGAAGCTTAGAGGCTTTTCCTGGAACCCCTTCCGATTGCTTCGTCGCCTAAGCGACTCGCGCCACGCCCTTGAATCCCGTGCCCGGATTTGCCAGAGCACCTTCTCCAACGCAGCGACCGGGACTTCCAACACCCGGACAACCTTCCGCGATCCGTCCCCCCATCGCATTTCACACTGGTGCAGGAATATTGACCTGCTTCCCATCAGCTACGCATTTCTGCCTCGCCTTAGGGGCCGACTCACCCTACGCCGATGAACGTTGCGTAGGAAACCTTGGGCTTACGGCGAGGGGGCCTTTCACCCCCTTTATCGCTACTCATGTCAGCATTCGCACTTCCGATACCTCCAGCACACTTTCCAGTGCACCTTCGCAGGCTTACGGAACGCTCTCCTACCATGCGTGCAAAGCACGCATCCGCAGCTTCGGTATATGGCTTAGCCCCGTTACATCTTCCGCGCAGGACGACTCGATCAGTGAGCTATTACGCTTTCTTTAAAGGGTGGCTGCTTCTAAGCCAACCTCCTGACTGTTTTAGCCTTCCCACTTCGTTTCCCACTTAGCCATATTTGGGGACCTTAGCTGGCGGTCTGGGTTGTTTCCCTCTTGACACCGGACGTTAGCACCCGATGTCTGTCTCCCGTGATTGCACTCTTCGGTATTCGGAGTTTGCTATGGCGAGGTAATCCGCAATGGACCCCTCAACCATGACAGTGCTCTACCCCCGAAGGTGATACACGAGGCACTACCTAAATAGTTTTCGGAGAGAACCAGCTATTTCCAGGTTTGTTTAGCCTTTCACCCCTATCCACAGCTCATCCCCTAACTTTTCAACGTTAGTGGGTTCGGACCTCCAGTACGTGTTACCGCACCTTCATCCTGGCCATGGATAGATCACCTGGTTTCGGGTCTACACCCAGCGACTGATTCGCCCTGTTCGGACTCGCTTTCGCTACGCCTGCCCTAATCGGTTAAGCTCGCCACTGAATGTAAGTCGCTGACCCATTATACAAAAGGTACGCCGTCACCCCTTGCGAGGCTCCGACTGTTTGTATGCATGCGGTTTCAGGATCTGTTTCACTCCCCTCCCGGGGTTCTTTTCGCCTTTCCCTCACGGTACTGGTTCACTATCGGTCGATCACGAGTATTTAGCCTTGGAGGATGGTCCCCCCATCTTCAGACAGGATTTCACGTGTCCCGCCCTACTTGTCGTACACCCAGTTCTTCCTCGCTGTTTTCGCCTACGGGGCTATCACCCACTATGGCCGCACTTTCCAGAGCGTTCGGCTAACAACGAAGATAAAGAGTACAGGCTGGTCCCATTTCGCTCGCCACTACTTTGGGAATCTCGGTTGATTTCTTTTCCTGCGGTTACTTAGATGTTTCAGTTCACCGCGTTCGCTCCACGCAACCTATGGATTCAGTTGCGGGTGACCCATACGGGCCGGGTTTCCCCATTCGGATATCGGTGGATCAAAGCTCGTTTGCCAGCTCCCCACCGCTTTTCGCAGGCTACCGCGTCCTTCATCGCCTGTGATCGCCAAGGCATCCACCACATGCACTTGTTCGCTTGACCCTATAACGGGTATGTCTCTTTCGATAACATCCGCTACAGGTTGAGTTTTCGCGTGTCGGTCCACGTTAGTGCCTCAGCACTTATCGGGGAGCCCACACACTGCGTGTTGTGCCGTATTCCAAGGCTGTCTTTCGACAACCCTTAAATACTTTCGATACAATCACAACCCTGATTCGCCTACTCGCGCGCCCATCTCTAAGCACGCTTTCGCGAATCTCTTTACTACTTCTTCCTGATTGTTAAAGAACGACAGCCGATATGCGCTTGCGCGCATCCAGTCTGACTGGCTCAATTGCCAATGCATAACGCGCGGCCCCCTTCCGGACCGGACACTAGGCATTGGAAACTGGTGGAGGATGACGGGATCGAACCGACGACCCCCTGCTTGCAAAGCAGGTGCTCTCCCAGCTGAGCTAATCCCCCGCAGATACCGCACCTTGAGGTTTCACTCGTCACACCGCAGACAACGTGGTGGGTCTGGTTGGATTCGAACCAACGACCCCCGCCTTATCAAGACGGTGCTCTAACCGACTGAGCTACAGACCCCTCAAAGCCTGTCTTCAAACAACAGCCGACAAGTGTGAGCGCTCAACTTGTGAACGCGAAGCTCTGGAAAGGAGGTGATCCAGCCGCACCTTCCGATACGGCTACCTTGTTACGACTTCACCCCAGTCATGAATCCTACCGTGGTGACCGTCCTCCTTGCGGTTAGACTAGCCACTTCTGGTAAAACCCACTCCCATGGTGTGACGGGCGGTGTGTACAAGACCCGGGAACGTATTCACCGCGGCATGCTGATCCGCGATTACTAGCGATTCCAGCTTCACGCAGTCGAGTTGCAGACTGCGATCCGGACTACGATCGGTTTTCTGGGATTGGCTCCGCCTCGCGGCTTGGCAACCCTCTGTTCCGACCATTGTATGACGTGTGAAGCCCTACCCATAAGGGCCATGAGGACTTGACGTCATCCCCACCTTCCTCCGGTTTGTCACCGGCAGTCTCCCTAGAGTGCTCTTGCGTAGCAACTAGGGACAAGGGTTGCGCTCGTTGCGGGACTTAACCCAACATCTCACGACACGAGCTGACGACAGCCATGCAGCACCTGTGTTACGGCTCCCTTTCGGGCACCCTCACCTCTCGGCAAGGTTCCGTACATGTCAAGGGTAGGTAAGGTTTTTCGCGTTGCATCGAATTAATCCACATCATCCACCGCTTGTGCGGGTCCCCGTCAATTCCTTTGAGTTTTAATCTTGCGACCGTACTCCCCAGGCGGTCAACTTCACGCGTTAGCTACGTTACCAAGTCAATGAAGACCCGACAACTAGTTGACATCGTTTAGGGCGTGGACTACCAGGGTATCTAATCCTGTTTGCTCCCCACGCTTTCGTGCATGAGCGTCAGTATTGGCCCAGGGGGCTGCCTTCGCCATCGGTATTCCTCCACATCTCTACGCATTTCACTGCTACACGTGGAATTCTACCCCCCTCTGCCATACTCTAGCCCGCCAGTCACCAATGCAGTTCCCAGGTTAAGCCCGGGGATTTCACATCGGTCTTAGCGAACCGCCTGCGCACGCTTTACGCCCAGTAATTCCGATTAACGCTCGCACCCTACGTATTACCGCGGCTGCTGGCACGTAGTTAGCCGGTGCTTATTCTTCCGGTACCGTCATCCTCCACCGGTATTGGCGGCGAAGTTTTCTTTCCGGACAAAAGTGCTTTACAACCCGAAGGCCTTCTTCACACACGCGGCATTGCTGGATCAGGGTTGCCCCCATTGTCCAAAATTCCCCACTGCTGCCTCCCGTAGGAGTCTGGGCCGTGTCTCAGTCCCAGTGTGGCTGGTCGTCCTCTCAGACCAGCTACAGATCGTCGCCTTGGTAGGCCTTTACCCCACCAACTAGCTAATCTGCCATCGGCCGCCCCTTGAGCGCGAGGTCCGAAGATCCCCCGCTTTCCTCCTCAGAGCGTATGCGGTATTAATCCGGCTTTCGCCGGGCTATCCCCCACTCCAGGACACGTTCCGATGTATTACTCACCCGTTCGCCACTCGCCGCCAGGCCGAAGCCCGCGCTGCCGTCCGACTTGCATGTGTAAGGCATGCCGCCAGCGTTCAATCTGAGCCAGGATCAAACTCTTCAGTTCAAACCTGTTACTGTTTTTCGGGCTCTCTCGAACCCGGTCGCTCACTCAAAATCACTGACGAAAGATCTGATTGCTCAAACCTTCCTCAATTTCTTCGTGTGAGACTCGATTACTTTCGCTATTGCGGCAATCCGAAGATCACCGCGCGCTCGCCATCGAGCACCCACACTTATCGGCTGTTAGTTTTTAAAGAACATTCGCTAAAAAGCTGCTGTTTGCTGCTGCTTTCTTGCGTCTCCGTCGTTTGGAGAGGCCGAATTATGCGGAACCCCAAGGGGGTCGTCAAGCGAAAATTGAAAATTATTTTTTGGGGCCATTTGCGCATCGGATCGCCTGTTGCGCTCATCGGTGTGTCGAGCGAAAGAACTCAAGCGACATCTCGCCGAATCGCTTATAGAAAAAACAACTCGATCAAATCCATCCACGCATCGACACGACACACGCTCACGTTGGCTGCGTAAGCAGGAAGCTGACGCCTGCCGCTAGAGCAGTCGTCGTGAACGTGCTGAGGGGAACGAGACTGGTAGCGTTGAATCGCGTTGTCCCGACCTGGCGTAATTCACCACCGCTCGTATCGCGAGAAAGCACCGAAGCAAACGAGAAGAACTACTTGGCGTTCGCGGACATATCACATTCGCCCGAGGCGCCACTACCGCCCGTATTCTTGATTGTGAGTGCGAGCCTGCTGCCTCGATTAGCCGTGATGATCTGTCCGTAACTGACGGTCGGGATGAACTGAATATCGGGCGCAACTGCAACAGGGGGCGTTCTAGCGCCGTCGACAGTCAAGTCCAGTTCGACGGTAACCGAATCGATGGTGGCGCCCCAGTCACGATGCCGCGCGGCCTGATCCTTTTTGAAGTTGCATAGACCCACCATGACCTGCTCCAACGCGGTGGGGATATCGATGGGTTTGCCCGGAGGAATGGGCGGCGTATTGCAGCCTGCTGCCAGGAAAGGCAAGACGATGAGAGCGAGGTGCGCACGCATCACGTTCCTCCATTTCGTGAACTGCTTATGAAGCTTGTCCGGCGCCAGGACGTGCTGCTCCCTCGCCACGTCAGTCATTGTGACGCGCATTCGTGATGCGTCTTCATTGCGCGTCCCATGCGGCTAGACCATTCGTTGTACGACTCCACGAACGGCAACACGTCAAACCAAGAATATCCCGCGCGCGACCTGTCGGATATTGGACCTTGGTCCCATGTCATCCGGGAATGGTGACGGAACGAGATCGTCCCTCACGTGGTCATGCCGCCGTCACAACAACGAAAGCAAACACGTAATGCACATGTATGTAATAAGTCGGTAAGGAATATTTCTCGGTTACGCAATATGAGAATGATTCAATCCCGTTGCGTTACACACATTAGTAAGCGAGCTTGCAATTCGATCTACAAGAACCCAGCAACTCCACGCATAACGGTCTTGGAGCGCTGAGCGGCATTCTGGAGCCCTCTAAAAATGTTCTACAAAACAATACTACCCACCGCGATATCCGTTGCTGCGTTGTTGACCATCGCAGCTTGCGGCAGTTCGCATAACAGTCCGGCATCGGCCACACCTGCGGTATCCGCGCAGGACGCACTGGCGACCGCAACGCCCATCAAGCACCTCGTCGTGATCTTCGGTGAGAACGTGTCGTTCGATCACTACTTCGCAACGTATCCGAGCGCGAAGAACGTAGCAGGCGAGCCGGCGTTCAGCGCAGCAGCGGGCACGCAAACGGACATCGCCACGCTGGCCGCAGCCGGTCTGACGGGCTCCGCCAACCCCAACGCGCAGTCGACTTCGCCGAACATTGTGTCGGCCACGGTCAACGGTCAGACCACCACGCCGCCGACCCTCGGTGCCGCGCTGACGACGACCACTGCGCAGCCGTTCCGGCTCGACCGTTCGCAAGCGAACACGAAGAGCCAGAACCATGCATATGCGCCGGAGCAGCTCGCCGACGACAATCTGAAGATGGACGCGTTCCCGCTTTTCACGTCGGCCAGCTCGATCATCGCCGGCAGCACGGGACAGTTCGGTTCGTCGGCGCAAGTGCTCGGCTACTTCGACGGCAACACGGTGACCGCGTACTGGAACCTCGCGCAGAGCTTTGCGATGAACGACAACGCATGGACCGACACGTTCGGTCCGTCGACGCCGGGCGCCATCGCCGTGATCTCTGGCCAGAACCAGGGCGTGACGCTGACGCCAAATCCGAAGAACGCGTCCGTGACGACGAGCAACAACGCGATTCCTGACGGCCAGGGCAGCTTCACCATGATCGGCGACCTCGACCCGACCAGCGACGTCTGCACGGCATCCGCGCAAACCTCCTCGAGCGGCCCGACGGGCATGATGAACGGCAAGAACATCGGCGACCTGCTGAATGCCGCGAACATCACGTGGGGCGGCTTCATGGGCGGCTTCAACCTGCAGACGGTCAACGCGAACGGCACGACGGGTTGCACGCGATCGACGTGGTCGGATGTGCTCGGCAGTGCGCCGACCGATTATGTCCAGCACCATGCGTGGTTCCAGTACTACCCGTCGACGGCGAACCCGACGCATCAGCGTCCGACTTCGACCGCGATGATCGGCTTCACCGAACCGACGCTCGACAATACGGCCACGCCGGTTCACCACCAGTACGACAGCGACGACTTTTTCGCAGCCGTGCAGGCAGGCAACTTCCCGTCGGTCAGCTTCCTGAAGGCGCCTGCCATCGGCGACGGTCATCCGGGCAATTCGGACCCGCTCGACGAGCAGGCTTTCGTCGTGAAGGTCACGAACTTCCTGCAGCAGCAGCCTGACTGGAAGAACACGCTGATCGTGATCGCCTATGACGACTCGGACGGCTGGTACGACCACGTCGTGCCGACGATCAAGAGCTCGTCGTTCGACACCACGCTCGTCACGAAGGTCGGCACGGCCACCTTCACAGGCGCCGACCAGCTGTCGGGCCAGGGCCAGTGCACGGGCACGGGCGCGACGCAGCCGCTTGGCATCAACGGCGGTGCAGTCAACGGCCGCTGCGGTCCGGGTACGCGCACGCCGTTCCTGGTGATCTCGCCGTGGGCGAAGGCGAACTACGTCGACCACACGCCGATCACGCAGGCGTCCGTCGTCAAGTTCATCGAAGACAACTGGCTCGGCGGCAAGCGTATCGGCGGCGGCTCGTTCGACGCAACGGCCGGCGACATCCGCAACATGCTGAACCTGAGCGGCACGGGCAACACCCCGACGCTGTTCCTCGATCCGGGTCTCGGGACGAAGCTCGCCGCCGCACCGGCGACCAACTGACGGGACACGCGCGCTCGCATCGCACGGCACGGCGCGCGGGGCGCCGGACAATTCGTCGTAGTTCGAGCCAGCACGGCGACGTGCTGGCTCGGCGTCTTTTCAGCACTATTTCTCGCCATCATCGCCATGAGCTCTCAAAAGTCCGCATTGCCGCCCTCACTGCCCGCCGGCGATGCACAGCGCGCCGCCGGCGCCAAACACCACCTGCTGCGCGCGCTTGGCTGGACGGCTGCCGTCATTGCGGCCGGCTGCGTCGCATTCGTCGCCTATGCGGCGATCTATCCGGAGCGGATGCCTCTTGCGATCGGCACCATCGTCGAAGATTTCACCGGCGCGAATCCGCAGCCGGTCGTTCTTCATGTGCCGCCGAGCCAACCGCTGAGCGCAGTCGCCCTGCTCGGCAAGCAGATCTTCAACGACCCGTCGCTGTCGGCGTCGGGCAAGCAGTCGTGTGCGTCGTGCCACAGCCCCGACCATGCATACGGACCGCCGAACGATCTCTCCGTGCAACTCGGCGGTCCGCATATGACGGACGCCGGCTACCGGCCGCCGCCGTCGCTTGCATACCTGTATCGCCAGGCGCCGTTCTCGATCGGCCCCGATCAGAACGATATGGACGCGGGGCCCGCCACGCTCGACCAGCTCGCGACCGCGGCAAGCGGCGCGCAACGCGCGGCGAAGTCGGCGGGCGTCACGCCTGCCGCGCCCGCGCTCGTGCCGCAAGGCGGTCTCTTCTGGGACGGCCGCGCCAGCACGCTGCAGGATCAGGCGCTCGGTCCGCTGCTGAACCCCGTCGAAATGGCCAACAAGAACACGGACGAAGTCGTGCATAAGCTGTTGAACGCGAAGTATCTCGACCAGTTCAAGCAGCTGTTCGGCGAGCGGATTCTGCAGCAGCCCGATCTGCTCGTCGACGAGGCGATGTTCGCCGTCGGACGCTACGAGTTCGAAGACCCGTCGTTTCATCGCTTCACGAGCAAGTACGATTACTGGCTGCAGGGCAAGGCGCGCCTCACGCAAGCGGAACTGCACGGCTTGCGCCTGTTCAACGATCCGGACAAGGCGAACTGTGCGGGCTGCCACCTGAGCAAGCCGACGGCCGATCATCTGCCGCCGCTCTTCACCGACACGCAGTACGAAGCGCTCGGCGTGCCGCGCAACCGCGACCTGCCCGTCAACAGAGATCCGAAGTTCTACGACATGGGCGTATGCGGCCCCTTCCGTACGGACGCGTCTGCGTTGACGCAATACTGCGGCATGTTCCTGACGCCGACGCTGCGCAACGTCGCGACGCGCCATGCGTTCTTTCATAACGGCGTGTATCACGACCTGAAACAGGTGATGGACTTCTACAACTTGCGCAACACCAGCCCCGAGAAGATTTATCCCCTCGACGCTGCAGGCAAACCGCAAAAGTACGACGATCTTCCGGAGAAGTACCGCGCGAATATCGACGTCGCCGACGCGCCGTTCGATCGCAAGCCGGGCGACAAGCCGGCAATGACCGACGATGAGGTCAAAGACCTCATCGCATTCATGAACACACTGACGGACGGATACAAGCCTTAAGCGCGAGCGCCTCTTTTCGATTGCAGATTGCGCAGGCCGGCGGGCTTCGTGAAGGCAGCGAAGCTCGCCGGGTGCCCGCAGAGTAGCAAAGCGAACGCCCCAACACACTTAACGCGCCGCCGTCAGCGTTTCATCCGCATGATAGGAAGACCTGACAAGCGGCCCGGCGACCACTTCCCGAAACCCCATCCGCAACCCCTCCTTTCTGAAAGCGGCAAAAGCCTCGGGCGACACATACCGCGTGACGGGCATATGAAACTTCGAAGGCGCGAGATACTGCCCGATCGTCAGCACGTCGACCTCATGCTCGCGAATATCCCGCATCGTCTGTAGCAGCGCTTCATCGCTTTCGCCCAGCCCGACCATCAGCCCCGATTTCGTGACGATGGCGTCGTTCGCCTGCTTCACGCGTCGAAGCAACGCCAGCGATCCACGATAATCCGCTCCTGCGCGCGCAGCCCGATACATCGAGGGCACGGTTTCGACGTTGTGATTGAACACATCCGGCCACGCAGCCGATAACGCATCGAGCGCACGATCGATGCGTCCGCGAAAGTCCGGCGTCAATACCTCGACGCGTATTCCCGGCACACGCTCGCGTAGCAATGCGACACAGCGGGAGAAATGCGCCGCGCCGCCATCGCGCAGATCGTCGCGATCGACGGAGGTGATCACCACATACCGTAGCCCCAACGCAGCGACGGCGTCGGCGAGGCGCGCAGGCTCGTCGTCATCGGGCGGCAGCGGCCTGCCGTGCGCGACGTCGCAGAACGCGCAACGCCGCGTGCAGATGCCACCCAGGATCATGAAGGTCGCAGTACGCTGCGCAAAGCACTCGCCGATATTCGGGCACATGGCTTCCTCGCACACCGAATGCAGCCTGTGCTCGCGCAGTATCGACGCCATGCCCGTCACCGTCTCGCTCATCATCGGACGTGCGCGCAGCCACGGCGGCTTCGGCAGCACATCGGCGCGCTCGAGCGGCACGATCTTCACGGGAATGCGCGCGAGCTTCTCGCGCGAACGCGAGCCGTGTTGCCCGAGCGCGGTGACGCTGTCGTGTGATGAAGCAAGCGGCGCGGCATCCATCGTCAGGCTCCGAAGAAGTCGTTGAGCAGGCGGTTCACCTCGGATGCCGACTCCATCTGCACCATATGCCCCTTGCCCGGCAGCACATGCACGCGGATATCGCCGGGCAGCCCCTGCGCATGACTCGAAGGGATGATCTGGTCCAGTTCTCCCCAGATCACCAGCGTGCGCGGCGCCAGCCTGTCGACGCGGTCGCGATAGCTGCGCTGCTGCGTACCGTCCTTGAACGCCGACACCGCGATCATCTGCAACGTTTCGCTCACGCCTTCGAGCCGCTTGTACTTGACGATATCCTCCACGAGTTGCCGTGTGACAAGCGAACCATCGGCGAATAGTTTCGTCAGATGCGGCTTCAGCGTATTGCGGCTGTTGCCCGTCACGAATCCGTCGATGTACTCGCGATTGATCTCGTCGCCCAGGCCCGCGCCCGCGATCAACGAAAGCGACGCCACACGCTGCGGCGCCTTCTCTGCCACCGTCATCGCGACGAGACTGCCCATTGAATGCCCGACGAGATGCGCCTGCTCGATGCCGTGAGCATCGAGCAACGCAATCACGCTATCGGCCAGTTCATCGGCGCTGCCCGATTCGACCGCTTTCGTCGATTCGCCATGTCCCGGCAAATCCAGCGCATACACGCTGCGATGCGCGGCGAGATCGGCATGATTGAACAGCCAGTTGTTCAGATCGCCGCCGAAACCGTGAATGAGCACAGCAGGCGTGCCGCCTTCGCCGATCTTCAGGAAGCGGATCGTGCGGCCGCCGATCTGCGCTTTCTCGGGCTGCGGCCCCGCCTCCGCAGAATCTGCGGCGAGCGGCACGAAGTCGCGCTGAAACGCTTCGACGGCGGCGTCGATCGCCGCATCCGATTCTTCCGTGTCCGCCACGACACCCAGCAGCGCGCCGACGGGCAGCGTGTCGCCCTCCTGCGCGATCTGCCGGCGCAGCGTGCCGTTGAACGCGCACTCGACACCCGACGCGATCTTGTCGCTCTCGACGTCGAGCAGCTCATCGCCCTTCGCCACGTTGTCGCCGATGGACTTCAACCAGCCATTGACCTGCCCCTGCTCCATCGACAGGCCCCACTTGGGCATTGTGATCATATGAATCGACATTGCTCGGTTCCTCGCTTGATGCAGTGATGATGCTGTGTCAGTGTCGCGTCTGCTTGACGGCCGCGGCGATCTTGTCCGCCGACGGGATGTAGAGATCTTCGAGCACGCCCGCGAACGGCGTGGGCGTATGCGGCGCCGTGACGATCCCGACGGGCGCTTTCAAGGAATGAAATGCCTTCGATGCGACCAGCGCGGCAATGTCCGTCGCCATCGAGCAGCGCGGGTTGGCTTCGTCCACCACGACAACACGGCCTGTGCGCTCCACGCTCTCCAGAATCGTCTCTTCGTCGAGCGGGGACGTGGTGCGCAGATCGATCACTTCGGCCTTGATGCCTTCCTTCGCGAGCCTGTCGGCGGCATCTGTCGCGTGGTGCACCATGCGTCCATAGGTGACGATGGTCGCGTCGTCGCCTTCGCGCACCACGTTTGCCTCGCCGAACGGAATTGTGTACAGCTCTTCGGGCACGTCGCCTTCGCGGCTGTACAGCAGCTTGTGTTCGCAGAAGATAACGGGATCGTTTTCGCGGATCGCCTGAATCATCAGCCCCTTCGCGTCATACGGCGTCGCCGGACACACCACCTTGAGGCCAGGCACATGCGTGAATAGCGAGGTCAGCATCTGCGAGTGCTGCGCGGCTGCGCGCAGACCCGCGCCCTGCATCGTGCGGATCACGACAGGCGTCACTGCATTGCCGCCGAACATATAGCGGAATTTGGCGGCCTGATTGAAGATCTGATCGAAGCACACACCCATGAAGTCGATGAACATCAGTTCCGCGACGGGACGCAGACCCGCTGCCGCCGCGCCGACGGCAGCACCAATGAAGCCGCCTTCCGAAATCGGCGTGTCGAGCACGCGGCCCGGATACTTGTGATACAGCCCTTTCGTGACGCCGAGCACGCCGCCCCATGCGTCCTGCTCGCCGGGCGCACCTGCGCCGCCCGCGTTGTCTTCGCCCATCACGATGACGCTTTCGTCACGCGCCATTTCCTGACTCAGTGCTTCGTTGATCGCCTGAGAATATGTGATCTTGCGTGCCATGTCTGTCTCCTGGAGTGCCTGAAAATGATTGCGTTCAATTACGGATACGACACGTACACGTCTGTCAGCAAATCGGCTTCCGCCGGCAGCGGCGCGGCTTTCGCTTTCAGCACCGAATCGTCAATCAGCGCTTTCACGTCAGAATCGATCTTGCGCAGATCGTCGGTGTTCAACATCTCCGCGCGCACCACGCGCTCCTGGAATCGCTTCAGGCAATCCTTCTCCTCGCGCAGTTTCTGCACTTCACCCGGCGCGCGGTACGTCTGCGCATCGCCTTCGAAATGGCCGAAGTAGCGCGACAGTTTCACTTCGACGAGCGTCGGCCCACCGCCGCCGCGCGCACGCTCGATCGCTTCGCCCAGCGCTTCGTGCACCGCGAAGAAATCGAAGCCGTCGACGATCACGCCCGGCATGCCGAAGCCGCTCGCGCGGTCCGCGATGTTGTCGGACGACACCGACCATGTCGACGAGGTCGCTTCCGCATAGCCGTTGTTCTCGGCCACGAAGATCGCCGGCAGGCGCCACACGCTGGCAAGATTCATCGACTCGAAGATGACGCCCTGGTTCGACGCGCCGTCGCCGAAGAAGCACACGCCCACGCCGCCCGTCTTCTTCAGCTTCGCCGCGAGCGCCGCGCCGCACACGAGCGGACCGCCGGCGCCGACGATGCCATTCGCACCCAGCATGCCCTTCGACAGATCGGCAATATGCATCGAACCGCCCTTGCCTTTGCAAACGCCCGTCTGCCGGCCGTAGATCTCGGCCATCATGCCGTGCACATCGACGCCCTTCGCGATGCAGTGGCCGTGGCCGCGATGCGTAGTCGCCACATAGTCCTTGTCGTTCAGATGCAGCATCGTGCCGACGGCCGATGCTTCCTCGCCCGCGTACAGATGCACGAAACCCGGTATCTCGCCCGTCGCGAACTCGACGTGCAGACGCTCTTCGAACTCGCGAATGGTGCGCATCAGCCGATACGCGTCCAGCAGTTTCTCTCTGCTCAACTGACTCGAAACAGACATGGTGTGTCTCCTTGATGAAATCGATCGTGACTGCAACGGTTGCGAAGTGGGCTCCGCTTGACTGGATGAACTCCCTTTACTTCTCGTGTAGCTGTGATCGCAGCGATGCCCCCGCCATTTCGCGCATGAGCTGGCGCGATGCAGAGAAGCGCAGCGTGCGGCTCACGTCGACCGTCAACGGGCCGCTCCAGTCGAGCGCGATTTCGTAGCGGTCGTCGCGCTCGATTTCGATTTCGCGTTCGCCGTCGAATGCGAGCGTGCCGCGCCGCGCGTCGATGGGCAGCCAGTCGCCGACCTCGAAGCGCTCACAGGTGCGCATCGTCACGCGGTCGATGCGGCCGGGCGCAATGGGCGCGAAAATCGGCACGCCGTCTTCATTCACGAGGCCGCGTTCGTCGGGCTGCGCGAACGTCAGGTGCAAACCATGCGGCGCCGTGCGCTCGACGGGTGCCCAGGCGCCGCCTATCGACGACAGGCCGATACCGTCCGGCGATGCGAACGTGAGAAAGAGCGATTCGATATCCGACGGTTCCGACACGGCGCGCGCGCCGACGAAGCGCTGACGGCTCACGCATACATCGACGAGCGCGATCTCTTCGCGTCCGCGGTTCGGCCCGGCGACACAGCGGACGACGAGCCGCTTGTTGCGCGTCAACGCGACATCGGGCGGCACGACGCCCGACGCCACCAGTGCGCCCGCCATGCCTGCCACGGTGGCTTCGCGCATATCCGGAAACGCGTTGTTGGTGCCCGTCGACAGCGTGAGCAACGGCACGCCGCCGCAATGTGCGGCCACAGCGCGATGCGTGCCATCTCCGCCCAGCACGGCGAGCAGCTCGACGCCTTCGCGCACCATGTACGCCGTGCCTTCATGCGTGTCCGCGACGGAGTCGGTAATGGGCAGATCGACGAATTCGACTTCGGGCCAACGCTCCGCTTTTCCTGTCGCTGCGTGCGTGTCGAGCGCACGCAGCAGCAGCGCGGCGACACCCGTGCGATCGCGCAGGGTCAGCACGCGCTCCACGCCCAGCGCGCCGAGTCCCGCGATCAGACGCACGACCATGTTGGCCTTTTCGGCCGTCGGGAACACGGATGCATGCGTCGTAAGACGGCGAATGTCGCGTCCCGACGCAGGGTTCGCGATCACGCCGACGCTAATGGGCGATGGCACTGAGCTTGTCTCCGATGTGTGAATGTCGATAGCCGGTTGCATATCTTCTGCAACGCGCTTCGTATGGCAAGCGTTACTGCAACAGCTATGCCAATCTATCGACGCGCTCGCGCAGAACGCGCCATGCCTTGTGTGCAAAGGCTCGCGTGCGACAGGCGAGATATCGCCGCGTATGCGCCCGCCGTCGCATGACGCGGTGCACATGGCGCACTGCGGGTCGCGATGGGCGTTGCTAGCGCCGCTCCGCCCGCCGCATGCCTACCGCCATCGAACGATGCGCGTCTCCCAGCCGTCTCACGCAGAAGTGAGACGATCGTCTCAAGCGTCTCGCGTGTTGCAATGCAGTGTGATCGCGCGGCCGGGATGTGCTACAAGAAGGTCGGACCGCAGAGACCCGCGCGTTCAATCGACCGTTATCGACGGAGCCGGCCATGCCTTACGTCTCTCAGTCGCAGCATATCGACCGCGTGCGCGGCGCCATCGAAGGACGCCTGCCCGCGCCCGGCAATTCGTCACGCCTCGTCTCGTCCTGGCAGCGTTCGTATGAGCAATACCGGCTCGATCCCGGTTCGGTGATCGGGCCGCGCGTGCTGACGTCGTCTGAGTTGCGCGATGTGCAGGGCAAGGAGGAAGCGTTCTTGCGCGCATCGGGCCAATGCCTCGCGCGGCTTCACGACATGATCCGCATGGCCGACTACTGTGTGATGCTCACCGACGCACACGGCGTCACGATCGATTACCGCATCGATCGCGACCGGCGCGGCGATTTCAAGCATGCGGGCCTCTACATCGGCTCATGCTGGTCGGAGCGCGAAGAAGGCACCTGTGGCATCGCGAGCGTGCTCACGGATCTTGCGCCCATCACCGTGCACAAGACCGATCACTTTCGCGCTGCATTTACGACGCTCACGTGCAGCGCATCGCCGATCTTCGCGCCGACGGGCGAACTGATCGGCGTGCTCGACGCGTCCGCCGTGCAATCGCCCGATAACCGCGACAGCCAGCGGCTGGTGTTTCAACTCGTGCGTCAGAGCGCGGCGCTGATCGAGGACGGTTACTTTCTCAACCAGACCGCGCAGCACTGGATGATCTTCGGTCACGCAAGCCGCAACTTCGTCGAAGCACAGCCGGAGGTGCTGATCGCGTTCGACGAATGCGGCAACATCGCCGCGTCTAACCGCAAGGCGCAGGAATGCATCGCGGGCCTGAACGGGCCGCGTCACGTCGACGAAATCTTCGATACGTCAGCCGTGCATCTGCACGACGTGGCGCGCACCGATACGATCATGCCGCTGCGTCTGCGGGCGACGGGCGCCGTGCTCTATGCGCGTATTCGCGCGCCGCTCAAGCGTGTTTCGCGCAGTGCCTGCGCAGTATCCCCTTCTCATTCGGGCCAGGGCACGCACGATGCGCACAATGACACCAACCTCGACGCCATCAGCCGCTTTCTGCACAGCCGCGACTCGCGTATCGCGCGCAATGCGGAAGTCGCGCTGCGCATCGCGGGCAAGCATCTGCCTATTCTGATTCTCGGTGAGACGGGTGTTGGCAAGGAGGTGTTCGCGCAGGCGCTGCATGCGTCCGGGGCACGGCGCGCGAAGCCCTTCGTCGCGGTGAATTGCGGCGCGATTCCCGATTCGCTGATCGAAAGCGAACTGTTCGGCTATGCGCCGGGGGCGTTCACGGGCGCGCGCAGCCGCGGCGCGCGCGGCAAGATCGCGCAGGCACACGGCGGCACACTGTTTCTCGACGAGATCGGCGACATGCCGCTCAATCTGCAGACGCGTCTGCTGCGCGTGCTGGCCGAAGGCGAAGTGCTGCCGCTCGGCGGCGATGCGCCCGTGCGCGTGGATATCGACGTAATCTGCGCGACGCACCGCGATCTGGCGCGCATGGTCGAAGAAGGCACGTTCCGCGAAGACCTGTATTACCGGCTGAGCGGCGCAACACTGCATATGCCGCCGCTGCGCGAACGCGCCGATATTCTCGACGTCGTGCACGCCGTGTTCGACGAAGAAGCGCAAAGCGCGGGGCACGTGCTCACGCTGGATGGACGGCTCGCGGAGCGTCTCGCGCGTTTCTCGTGGCCGGGCAATATCCGGCAACTGCGCAACGTGCTGCGCTATGCGTGTGCCGTGTGCGATTCGACGCGCGTGGAATTGCGGCACGTTTCACCCGATGTGGCTGCATTGCTCGCGCCCGACGAAGCGGCTTTACGGCCTGCGCTGGCGCTCGAAAACGACGAGCGCGCGCGGATCGTCGATGCGCTCACGCGGCATCATTGGCGGCCGAATGCAGCAGCCGAAGCGTTGGGCATGTCACGCGCGACGTTGTATCGAAGGATTGCGAAGCTGGGGATCGTCGGGCCGCATCGCAGTTGAAGCGAGCCACTACCCCGCATTGAGCGCCGCGATATGCTTGCCAAGCTCGCACAGGCGCTCGCGCAACTCCCGCGGACCGAGTACTTCGACATGCCCCGCAAAGCCGAGCAACTGCTCCGCGGCATAGCCGTACTGTTCGACTGGCAACGTGACTTCCTGCCAGCCGTCCTGCCCTGAAGGCGGCGCAATCTGCGCCTGTTCGACAGCCGCCGCGCCGAGCCGATACAGCCGCGTCATGCCTTCCGGCGACAGTCGCAACCGCGCCGTATGCCTGAGCAGGCTCCTCTCGAACGACGCGACAGCCGCCGTCCACTCTTCGCGCAGATCGAAACCATCCGGACGTTCGAACGTTTCATCATGCACCGTCAATTGCGCGATGCTCGACACGCGATAAGTGCGCAACTGCGTTCGCACGCGCGTGACCAGATACCATTCGCCACCCTTCAGCACGAGGCCGAGCGGATCGCGCACGCGCACGCCTTCTTTGTCGTCGGTGCCATTCCACGTGCGGTATTGCATCGATACCCGCTTCTGTTCCCACACGGCGCCCGCGAGCATGGTCAACCACGGCGTGGGCGTCGGCCGCTGATACCAGCCGACGGGATCGATATGCACGCGCGAGCCGATGCGCGACGTATCGGGCGCGGCATCGGGCAACGCGGTGACGAGTTTCAGCTGTGCAGCCCGCAACTGTTCCGCTAGTCCGAGATCGGATGCCGCGCCCGTCAGCCCCGCAATCGAAAGCGTTTCGGCTTCCGCCCTCGTAATGCCCGTCAGCTTGGCGCGATAACCGTCGAGCAGCGCAAAGCCGCCGCCCGGCCCGCGATCCGCATACACAGGCACGCCCGCCGCACTCAACTGGTCGATGTCGCGATAGACCGTGCGGATCGATACGTCGAACTCGTCGGCAAGCGCCTGCGCGGTCACGCGGCCTTTCACCTGCAGCATCAACAGCATCGAAACCAGCCGGCTTGTCGCCATTTTTCACGCCCTTCCTAATTCATGACATAGGTTGTCAGTTATTGACGAGTATAAAGCGAGTTATAGACGATGAACCATTGAGGTGTGGGTTATGCACGTTACGTACGCAACGCGCTTTCAGGTCCTGCCCGACAGGCTCGAACGCTTTATGACATTGCTGAACGGCGTGCTGGACGCCATGCGCAAAGAATCCGCTTTCCGTGAAGCGGTGCTGCATCGCGATCCTGATTCGGCGTGCCGTCTGCTGCTGGTCGAAACATGGCAAAGCCATGACGAAGCGAACGGCGAGCAGATTCATCGGCCGTATCGGCGGGCGTATCACGAAGCACTCGCCGATCTGCTCGTGCGTCCGCGTGAAGTCACCGAATGGCGCACGCTGCGCACAGACCGGCGCGCTATGCAGCACGAATCGCAGATCGAGTCCCCGCTCGCATCGCGTCACGCGGGCGAGACAGTCGAGGCGCGCGCATGAGCACGGCGGCGGCCGTGCCGCATCAAAGGGGCAGCCTGAGCGTCATGCAAGGCGCGGCGCTCTATGTGGGCGCCGTGCTCGGCACGGGCGTGATCGCGTTGCCAGCGCTCGCGGCGGCAGCGGCCGGCCCGGCGTCACTCGTCGCGTGGCTGGCGCTCGTGCTGCTGTCCGCGCCGCTTGCGGCTACGTTCGCCGCGCTCGGTGCGCGCTACCCTGATGCGGGCGGCGTCTCCACTTACGTGCGCAATGCATTCGGCCCGCGTGCCGCGGCTGTCGTCGGATGGTGCTTTTACTTTGCGGTGCCGGCAGGCGCGCCTGCTGCAGCGATGTTCGGTGGCGCCTATGTCGCGGCGGCGTTCGGCGGCGGCGAGTGGACCGTGATCGGCACGGCTGCCATATTGGTGTTCACTGTGACACTCGCGAACGCACTCGGACTGACGGTATCGGGTCGCCTGCAACTCCTGCTCGCGGTGTTGCTCGTTGCGCTGTTGCTGGCGGCTGTCATCGCGTCGGCGCCGCATGCGCAGCTGGCGAACCTGCAGCCGTTCGCACCACATGGCTGGCTCGCGGTGTTTCCGGCCGCCGCGTTGCTCGTGTGGAGCTTCGCGGGTTGGGAAGCCATCACGCATCTGGCCGCGGAATTCCGCCATCCTGCGCATGATCTTCCGCTGGCTGCGGGCATTGCCGTCGTCGTGGTCGGCGTACTGTACATGGGCGTCGCGACGATGAGCGTCATGGTGCTTGGGCCGAAAGCGGGAACGTCGAGCGCGCCGCTCGCCGAACTGCTTGCGCGGGGCCTCGGCGGCAAGCTGCACATGCTCGCTGCCGTCGCCGCGCTGCTGCTCACGCTCGGCACGATGAACGCGTACTTCGCGGGCGCCGCGAAACTAGGCGCGGCGCTCGGCCGTGACGGCGCGCTACCGCAATGGCTCGCACAAGGCAGCCGCGCAGGCGACGTGCCGCGTCGCAGTCTGTTCACGATCGCAGCACTTGCGACGCTTGCCCTGATCGTCGTCGTCATCGCCGGCGTCGGTCCAAGGCCGCTCGTGCTGCTGACCACCGGCTCGTTCGTTACCGTGTACGCGCTCGGCATGGCGGCTGCACTGCGTCTGCTGCCGCGCGGCAGCTGGCCGCACCTATGCGCGCGCGTCGCACTCGTTGCCGTCGCTGGACTGTGTTGCGCGACGGGCTGGTATCTCTTGTGGCCGCTCGTCATTACTGGCTGCGCACTGCTGTACTTGCGCGTGCGACGTGTATCCGTTTCGAGTGCGAGGACAATCCCATGAAGATGCAACGCACACCCAAAAACCAATTGACAGCACATCGATGTCAAGACACACTCGAATGCATGCTGACGCTCATCACAAACGCCTACATCATTAAAAACCGTACTGCACGCCATCGCGGCGGGCCTATGGGAGCGTGTGTGCGTTAGACATTTGCAGCAGTCGGCAAAACGATCCCAAGGCCCCGCCGGAAACGGAAGGGGCCTTTTGTTTTGGGTGTGCCTTCCGTCCTCCGGCTCAATTGACGGAGTGCATGATGGACAAGGCTTGCCAGCAGTTCACCGATGACGAATCACCTTGTTTTTCCCGACCGCAAGAGGAGCGGTTACCCAGTGTCGTCATTCACTTCGCAGTGCAACCCGGCGCGACGATGTCGTGGCGCGTCGAGGCGAACACCGAACTTCTCGTGCAGGGCGCGCGCGTGTGGTTGACGCGCACCGCGTCGCCATATGACCACTGGCTGCAGATCGGCGCGACGTTCCGTCTGCATCGCGGCGAGCGCGTCTGGGTCAGCGTGGACGGCGACGTGCCCGCGCGTCTCTCGCTGACCACGCATCCCGTGAAATCGAGCGGCATGTTGGTCCGCCTGCTCGAGCGTTGTTCTTCGCTGGGTGCGGATATTTTTGCGCCGCGCTCTCGTTGAAGGCTCCGTGTGGCCGCGCTTTCGTTGGATGTGCGTGCAATAAAAAAGGCTCATACATCGTACGAGCCTTTCTATGCCGCTATGTCGCGTGACAAACCGCTCAACGGCGGTGCGTCACGCGATGCTTCTGCACGTGGATCAAACGCGTTCAATCGCGATCGCAATGCCCTGGCCGACGCCGATGCACATCGTGCACAGCGCGAAGCGGCCTTGCGTACGTTGCAGCTGATACATCGCCGTCGTCACCAGACGCGCGCCGCTCATGCCGAGCGGATGGCCCAGCGCAATCGCGCCGCCGTTCGGATTCACGCGGGCGTCGTCATCGGCGACACCGAGCGCACGCAGCACGGCGATGCCTTGCGATGCGAACGCCTCGTTCAGTTCGATTACGTCGAATTGGTTGATGTTCATGTTCAGGCGAGCGAGCAGCTTTTGCGTCGCGGGCGCCGGGCCGATGCCCATCACACGCGGCGCAACGCCTGCCGTCGCGATGCCGAGCACCCGCGCACGCGGCGTCAGGCCAAAGCGCTTCGCTGTTTCCGCGTTGGCGAGCAGCAGCGCCGCTGCGCCGTCGTTGACGCCCGACGCGTTGCCCGCCGTCACTGTGCCGTCCGGACGCACGACACCTTTGAGCTTCGCGAGCGCTTCGAGGCTCGTCTCGCGAGGATGCTCGTCTCTAGATACAACGATCGCATCGCCCTTCTTTTGCGGAATCGTCACGGAGACGATTTCCTGCGCGAGCGTGCCGTCCTGCTGGGCGCGCGCAGCCTTCTGCTGGCTGCGCAGCGCGAACGCGTCCTGGTCGGCGCGGCTGATGTTGTAATCGGTCGCGACGTTCTCGCCCGTTTCGGGCATCGAGTCGACGCCGTACAGCTGCTTCATCAGCGGATTGACGAATCGCCAGCCGATGGTCGTGTCGTAAATGTCGGCCTGACGCGAGAAGGCGCTGGTCGCCTTGCCCATCACGAACGGCGCGCGGCTCATGCTTTCGACACCGCCCGCGATCATCAGCCCCGCCTCGCCCGACTTGATCGCACGCGCCGCGATGCCGACGGCATCCATGCCCGAGCCGCACAGACGGTTCACCGTCGAGCCCGGCACGTCCTTCGGCAGACCCGCGAGCAGCAGCGACATGCGCGCGACGTTGCGGTTATCTTCGCCGGCCTGGTTCGCACAGCCGTAGATCACG
This sequence comes from Paraburkholderia phymatum STM815, assembly GCF_000020045.1. GTDB lineage: Bacteria > Pseudomonadota > Gammaproteobacteria > Burkholderiales > Burkholderiaceae > Paraburkholderia > Paraburkholderia phymatum. The sequence goes on from NC_010623.1 coordinate 730,211, forward strand.
TCGTCGATCACGCTCCAGTCGACTTCCTTGTTGCGCTCCATCAGCGCCTTGAGCGGCACGGCGCCGAGATCGTCGGCACGCACCGACGACAGCGAACCCGCATAGCGGCCAATGGGCGTGCGAATCGCGTCGCACAGGAGGGCTTCAGTCATGAGATGTCTCCAGTAATGGCGAGGGCCGGCGTATCGTGGGAGGCGCCGGCGTCGGCGCATTGGGCAGCGCCAGAAAAACGTGCCGACCGAATCAATATTGTTCTATACTCGAACAAACGATCATCTATCGAACATTTCAGGTTCGATAATAGGCGGGTGGCGGAAAGACTGTCAAGCTTGCTGGCGGCTCGGGGCCCCTGAGATCCAGCAATAACGTGCAGCAAAAGCGGCGGGAATCGGTGCCGTGCCGCAGGCGGCCAGTGCGTTTCCCGCGGGAACGCCGGATTTGGCGAATCCCAGCGCTTGCGCTATCGTCACGGCTTTTCGCAGGCTAACAGCCGCCCACTTCGAATCCGAACGTTTCGCACCGAGTTCACACAGGCCATGAGCAAAGTCCCAACAGAGACCCAAGCCGTCCCCGCCAGCGAGACGGATGCTCCCGACAAACCGGGCGACTCGTACGTGCAGTCGTTCGCGCGCGGCCTGGCGGTGATCCGGGCGTTCAACGCCGAGCGGCCCGAACAGACGCTCACGGACGTCGCTTCTGCGACGGGCCTGACGCGTGCCGGCGCGCGCCGCATCCTGCTGACGCTGCAGACACTGGGTTACGTCGAAGCCGAAGGCCGCCTGTTCCGCCTGACGCCGAAGATTCTCGACCTCGGTTTCGCCTACCTGACGTCGATGCCGTTCTGGAATCTCGCCGAGCCGTTCATGGAAGAACTGTCGGCGCAAGTGCACGAGAGCTGCTCGGCGGCCGTGCTCGACCGTACGGAGATCGTCTACGTGCTGCGCGTGCCGACGCACAAAATCATGACGATCAACCTGTCGATCGGCAGCCGCTTGCCTGCGTATTGCACGTCGATGGGTCGCGTGCTGCTGTCGGCGCTCGACGAGGCGACGCTCGACGCGACGCTCGACGCTTCGCGCATCACCGCGCACACGCCGCGCACGATCACCGACAAGGACGAGTTGAAGAAAGTGATCGCGCAGGTACGCACCCAAGGCTGGGCCGTCGTCGATCAGGAACTGGAAGGCGGACTGATTTCGCTGTCAGCGCCGATTCGCAACCGGCGCGGCCAGATCATCGCCGCGATGAACATCAGCGGCAATGCACAGCGCAACTCCGCGAAACAGATGGTCAAGGCGTTTCTCGAACCGTTGCAAAAAGCCGCGCAGTCGGTGTCCAACATGGTCGCGCTGCGCGGCTAGCAAGAAGCATCAACGGCCCAGATAACGCTCCACCAGACGCGTCCAGTAGGCTGCGCCGATGGGCAGATTGCGGTCATTGAAGTCGTAGTGGGGGTTGTGCACCATGCATCCGTCCTCACCGACGCCGTTGCCGAGTCGCAGGAACGAGCCCGGCCGCTGTTCGAGCATGAACGCGAAGTCTTCGCTGCCCATCAGGATGTCCGCGTTCGGCTCGACGTTAGCGGCACCGACCAGTTCGCGCGCCACCTGAATCGCGAATTCGGTTTCGTCGTCAGTGTTGACGACGACGGGATACCCTTCGACATAATCGACATGCGCCTTGCCGCCGTAGCTCGCTGCCTGCGTTTCCGCGAGTTCGGTGATGCGCTCCTTCAGCAGCGCGCGCACTTCCGGGCTGAACGAGCGCACGCTCAGTTCCAGCTTTGCGCTCGACGGAATCACGTTGTTCGCGACGCCCGAGTGCATCGTGCCGACTGTCACCACGGCGGGCTGCGCTGGATTCACGTTGCGTGCGACGATGGTCTGCAATGCCATCACGATGCTCGACGCAATCACGATGGGATCGACGGTCAGATGCGGGCGCGCTGCGTGGCCGCCGACGCCTTCGATGGTGATCGTCGCCTTGTCGCCCGCCGCCATGAAAGCGCCCTTGCGGAACAGGAACTTGCCCGGCTCAGCGCCCGGATGGTTGTGCACGCCGAACACGGCGTCGCACGGAAAACGCTCGAACAGGCCGTCTTCGATCATCTTCTTCGCGCCACTGTCGATGCCGCTTTCCTCGGCCGGCTGAAAGTACAGATGCACGGTGCCCGAAAAATTGCGTGTCTTCGCGAGATGCTGCGCGGCGCCGAGCAGCATCGTCGTATGGCCGTCGTGCCCGCATGCATGCATCTTGCCGTGTGTGCCGCTCGCGTAGGGCAACCCCGTCTGTTCGACGATGGGCAGCGCATCCATGTCCGCGCGCAGGCCGATGCTGCGCGTGCCCGCGCCCACTTTCAGCGTACCGACCACGCCCGTCTTGCCGACACCGCGCGTCACCTGCCAGCCCCATGCTTCGAGCTTCTCGGCGACGAGTGCAGCCGTCGCGACTTCCTCGTACGCGAGTTCCGGATGGTGATGGATGTGGTGACGAATGTCGCGCAGCGCGGCGGCTGCGGGTTCGAGGTCGGCGATTTCGGTCAGGCGGGCGGCGTCGGTCATCAGGTGTACTCCGGGTTTACTCGCTGCGTCGCGTGCGCAGCGTTAAACCGCAGACTATAACAACGCGTGGTCTTTCCGGTAAGACGGACGTGCGCGGGACTTACTTAACGCTTTCGCGTGAGACCTGCGCATTCGCCGTTGCTTCGCGTGCAGGCTGCTGTGCAGTCCCTTTCAGAACGTCGACGAAGGCGAGACCCGCTTGTTCGAGCGAACCGGAATTGTCGATATGCGTGAGATGCGCGCCGTCGGGCAACGTGAATGGCGCCTGACGCGCGAGGCGCGCGGCGACCTGCTCTTGCGTTTCACGTCCGCGTGCCGACAGACGCGCCGCGAGAATGTGCGGCGCAGCGTGAATATGCACGACTTCCAGGTGCTGATAGCGCTTCAACGCACGCGACAGATAGGCACGCGACCCATTGACGACGACCGTGCAGCCCCGATCGAGCCACGCATCGATCTCGATGCCGATGCCGTAATGCAACTCGTGGCTCGACCATTCGAGCGCAAACAGGCCTTGCGCCGAGCGCGCCGCGAACTCTTCGCGTGTCAATGCAATGTGATTCTCGTTGTGCCCCGTCTCGCGCGTGATATAGCGATGCGCGAACAAGATGGACGAGCCCGCCACATGCTCGCGCGCGAAATGCAGCAGGGAATCCTTGCCCGCGCCCGACGGCCCGACCACATAGATCAGGCGCCCTTTCATGGGCCCTCCCGCTGCGCGATCTCTGCGGTGAACGCGAGCCGTTGCCACAGCATGAACGGCTCGCCGGGCGCGGGCTCGACGAAGATCGCCGCGCCGTCGATCGGCAAAGGCCCGAGACGTTGTGCCTCGCGCTGCCACCACGCGACGATCGCGTCGCGATCGCCGGCCTGATCAAGCGAATTGGACAATGTCATGTGAAAGCGAAACTCATCGAGCACGTAAGGATATCCCCATTCGACGACGAGTTCGCGCTGGCGTTCCGTCAGCGGAGCTTCCATGCGCCTGGCGATATCCGCGGCGGACGGCTTCATGCGCAGCGGCGTGAAGGTGCGCAACGCATTTTCGGCAAGCGTGCGCATCTGTTCGTCGCCTGAAGGCGTGGCGGGACGCAGCGCAACGAAGTCGCCCAAGGTAGCCGCTTCTACGGCCAATGAAAACGGCTCTTGCTGTTGCGCCCAACGTTCCGCAGCGTCCAGCAGGTCGGCCACCGTCACGTTGCCCGCGAGATGGAACGGCGCCACCAGCGTGCCATGCCAGCCGTAGCGACGCGGCGACGCCGTCAGTCGGCCGAGCGCTTGCGACAGTGCGGGCGCGTCATGCGGATCGCGTGTCGCGCCGCTTTCGGCATCGCGCCCGAGCCACGCCGAGCCCGCGTCCCACCATCCGGATGCGCGCGCCGGCGCGTAATAGATCGCGAAGCGTGCCTGCGCAGACCATGCGTTCCGAACGGTCGCGCTCATAGGTCGTGCTCGACCATCAGTTGCACGCGGTCGGCGGCGAAATGCGTGAAGCCGTATTTGATCGGCGTGCCTTCCGTGTCGACATCGACGTTCTCGACCCACAACACCGGCTGCTGCCGGTTGATGCCAAGACGCCGCGCGACTTCCGGTTCCGGCAACACGCTGCCGATGCGGCTCCACTTGCGCAGATAGTCGGTCACGCCGTATTCGGCCATTGCCTTCGTGATGCCGCCCGCGCGTTCGAGCACATCGGGCAGATCCGCAAAGCGTGCAGCCGGGTAGAAGTTGCGCGCGTACGTGAGCGGCACGCTGTCCGCTTCATGCAGCGACTCGATGCGATACACGAACGCGCCCGCCCGCAGCCCCAGTGCCTTCGCGACGGTCGGGTCGGCCTTTACGCGCGCCGCCGACAGCATCGTGCCCGCCGGCGAATGCTGTTGCTGACGCAAGTTTTCGGTGAAACGCGTGCGCCGGCCGATGCTGTAATCGATCGCGCCTGGCTGCACGAACGTGCCGCGCCCCTGTTCGACACTCACGAGCCCCTGCGCCGCGAGACCCAACATTGCGCGCCGGATCGTGTGGCGGTTGACATCGAAACGCTTCGCCAGTTCGCCTTCGCTCGGCAAACGTCCGTCCTCGCCGAAGCCGCTCGCTGCAATCTCTTTCGCGAGAATCTGCTCGATCTGCCGCCACACGGCAACGCCCGCTCCCCGTTCGAGCATCACGCCCGGCGCTGCGTCGTCGTTCGATGTCATGGTGCTGTCATTCCCTTCGGTTCAAATAAGCGCTCTATGCATTGTAGTCCGCAAGCCGTGGCGGAAATATGAAACTGCGCCCGCCGTCACACAACAGCGATATGCCTACAAACGTCTAGACGTTTAGATGAATAGATGCTCAAATGTCCGGACGCTTCGCCGCCAGCTCTTCTCCAGGAAACTGCCAGGAACCCCGATGAGTGCCGCCGCCCCTCTCTCTTCAGACTCCCCCGATTCCGGCAACGCCGCACGCCGCGCATGGATGGCCGTGCTCGCACGCACGCCCCGCACCGATCTGGAAACCGCGCTGAACCGCGCGATGGAAGGCTCGCCGCTGCCCGCCTTCGACTGGCTGCGGCCGCCAGAAACCGGGCTTGCGATGGTGCGCGGACGCATCGGCGGCACGGGCGACGCGTTCAATCTCGGTGAAGCAACCGTGACGCGCGCGACGCTGCGGCTGCGCGACGCAACGGCTGACGTCGCGACCGTCGGCGTCGCATGTCACCTGGGCCGCGACCGCCGCCGCGCCGAACTCGCTGCTATCGCAGACGCGCTGCTGCAAACACCGCAGTATGCGAAGCGCCTGCACGCGCAACTGATCGCGCCGCTCGCTTCGCGACTCGCGGCCGCACGCGCGCAACGTCAACAGGACGCCGCATCGACGCGCGTCGAATTCTTCACGATGGGCCGAGGCGACTGATGAACACTCCCGCTCAATCTCCGCAGATCGCGCTGTCGACACTGGCACCGGGTTTCGCCGATCCCGTGCACGACACGCAGAGCGTGTTCCGTACGCTGCTGGATGCGCTGTCGCGTCCTGGCAAGATCGGCAAGATCGGCAACGTGCTGCCCGCTTCGCAAGGCGACGCGCGCAGCAGCTTGCCACGCGCGCGCGCGGATCTCGCCGCGTTCGCCGCGCTGCTCGCGCTGTGCGACTACTCGACGCCCGTCTGGCTCGCGCAGCCCGATGCCGTGCTCGGCTCCGCATTGCGCTTTCACACGGGCGCGCCGCTCGTCGACGAACCGCAAGACGCCGCGTTCGCCTATGTGCACGACGCGAGCACGCTGCCGCCGCTCTCCTGCTTCGCACTGGGCGAGCCGGAAACGCCGGAGCAGTCGGTGACGCTGATCGTTCGCGTCGAGTCCCTGACACAGGGCTCGCCCGTCGTGCTGCGCGGCCCCGGCATCGAGCGCGTGCGTACGATCGCGCCCGCCGGCCTGCCCGTGCGCTTCTGGCGCGAACGCGCGGAACTCGCGCCGCTCTTTCCCTGCGGCATCGACTGTTATCTCGTCTGCGGCGACACGCTGTCCGGCCTGCCCCGTACGACTCGCGTGGAGCTCGACTAATGTATGTTGCCGTCAAAGGTGGAGAGCGCGCGGTCGAAGCATCGTGGCGCCTGCTCGACAAGGCGCGCCGCGGCGACACGCAGCTCGCCGAGCTGAGCGTCGCGCAGATTCGCACGCAGTTGCGCCTCGCCGTCGCGCGGGTGATGACGGAGGGCTCCGTCTACGACGAAGAACTGGCGGCGCTCGCGATCAAGCAGGCGGCCGGCGATCTCGTCGAAGCGATCTTCCTGCTGCGCGCGTATCGCACGACGCTGCCGCGCTTCGGTTACACGCAGCCCGTCGATACGGAAGACATGCACATTGAGCGGCGCGTCTCCGCTACCTTCAAGGACGTGCCAGGCGGCCAGATGCTCGGCGCGACCTACGACTACACGCAGCGTCTGCTGGATTTCACGCTGCTGGCCGGGGGCGGCGACGCAAGCGCGCCGCAGATGAACCCCATCGGCCACAGTTTGCCTGAAGCGATGCCGCGCGTGGTCTCTCTGCTCGACAAGGAAGGCCTGATCGAACAGGAACGCGTGTCGCCAGGCGAACCCGAACCCGGCGATCTGTCGCGCGAACCGCTGTCGCTTCCCGCCAGCCGCGCGACGCGCCTGCAAAACCTCGCGCGTGGCGACGAAGGCTTTCTGCTAGCGATGGGCTACGCGACGCAGCGCGGCTATGCGCACTCGCATCCGTTCGCGGGCGAGATCCGCTTCGGCACCGTCGCGGTCGAAATGAAACTCGACGAACTCGGCATGGCCGTCGATATCGGCGAAATCGACGTGACGGAATGCCAGATGATCAACCAGTTCGCGGGCAGCACCCACGTGCCGCCGACGTTCACGCAAGGCTACGGTCTCGCGTTCGGTCATTCGGAGCGCAAGGCGATGGCGATGGCGCTCGTAGACCGCGCGCTGCGTGCCGAAGAACTCGGGGAGACGATCGGCTCGCCGACGCAGGACGCCGAATTCATGCTGTCGCACAGCGATAACGTCGAAGCGTCGGGCTTCGTGCAGCATCTAAAGCTGCCGCATTACGTCGACTTCCAGTCGGAACTGGAACTGGTGCGCCGTCTGCGTGCAAGGCATGCGGCGCAGGCAAATGACAACGACACTGGGGAGCAGTCCGCATGAACGCGCCCGACTCGACGATGCAAGGCGCCGCGCACGACAGCGCGGTTGAGGGCTACAACTTCGCGTATCTCGACGAACAGACCAAGCGCATGATCCGTCGCGCGTTGTTGAAGGCCGTGGCCGTGCCCGGCTACCAGGTGCCGTTCGCATCGCGCGAAATGCCGTTGCCGTTCGGCTGGGGCACGGGCGGCATTCAGGTGACGGCAGCCATCATCGGCCGCGGCGACACGCTCAAGGTGATCGATCAGGGCTCCGACGAAACGACGAACGCCGTCAACATTCGCCGCTTTTTCGCGCGCACGACGGGTGTCGACACGACACGCAGGACGAGCGAAGCGACCATCGTGCAGACGCGTCACCGAATCCCCGAAACGCCGCTCACCGACAAGCAGATCCTCGTCTATCAGGTGCCGATGCCGGAGCCGCTCTATAGGCTGGAGCCGCGCGTCGCAGAGTGCAAGAAGCTCCATGCGCTCGCCGATTACGGGCTGATCAGCGTGAAGCTCTACGAGGACATCGTGCATCTTGGCAGCATCGCGACGACCTATGACTACCCCGTGATCGTCAACGGACGCTATCTTGCGTCGCCGTCGCCGATTCCGAAGTACGACAATCCGAAGATGCACATGAACCCGGCGCTGCAATTGTTCGGTGCGGGACGCGAGCGGCGCATCCACGCGATCCCGCCTTATACGCCCGTAAAAAGCCTCGATTTCGACGACCATCCGTTCGAGGTGCAGCGCTGGGATCATGCGTGCGCGTTATGCGGATCGACCGAAAGTTTTCTCGACGAAATGATCGTCGACGACGCCGGCAAGCGCATGTTCGTCTGTTCCGACAGCGACTTTTGCCGCGAGCGACGCCAGGCGCACGGTATCGACAACATCGAAGGAGACGGTGCATGACGCCGCTTCTGAGCGCACGCGCGCTCACCAAACGTTATGGCGGCCGCAACGGTTGCCGCAATGTCAGCTTCGATCTGTATGCGGGCGAAGTGCTGTGCATCGTCGGCGAATCGGGGTCGGGCAAATCGACACTGCTCAATGCGCTCGCGCTGCGCACGCCCGCCGATTCGGGCACGTTGCATTATGCGAGCGCAAGCGGCGACACACTCGATCTGCTCGCGCTGTCCGAGCCGCGCAAGCGTCTGCTGATGCGCACCGAATGGGGTTTCGTGCAGCAGAATCCACGCGACGGACTGCGCAGCAGCGTATCGGCGGGCGCGAATATAGGTGAACCGTTGATGGCCGTCGGCGCACGGCACTACGGCAAGATCCGCGAAACCGCGACACAATGGATGTCGCGCGTCGAACTCGATGCTTCGCGTATCGATGAATTGCCGTCGGCGTTTTCGGGCGGCATGCAGCAGCGTCTGCAGATTGCGCGCAATCTCGTCACGGGTCCGCGCCTCGTGTTCATGGACGAACCCACGGCGGGTCTCGACGTATCCGTGCAGGCGCGCCTGCTCGATCTGCTGCGCACGCTGACGTCCACCCTGCATCTGTCCGTGCTGATCGTCACGCACGACATCGGCGTAGCGCGTCTGCTCCCGCACCGGTTGATGGTGATGCAAGGCGGCGAAGTGGTCGAAGCGGGTCTCACGGATCAGGTGCTCGACGATCCGCAACACCCATACACGCAAACGCTCGTCTCTTCCGTTTTGCCCGTTTGAGGTCCACCACGTGATGACACCGTCAATCGAAACATCGTTCATCGACAACGACGCGCTGATGTTGCGCGCGGTCGGCATCGGCAAGACCTTTACGCTGCATGGCCAGGGCGGCGTGCAGATCGAGGCGCTCGCCGACGTGTCGCTCGATGTCGAACGCGGCGAATGCGTCGTGCTGGTCGGCCCGTCGGGCGCGGGCAAGAGCACGTTGCTGCGCTGCCTCTACGGCAACTATCTGGCAAGCACGGGCGCGATCGCGATCCGCGATGACGCGCAAGCGGCGAAGTACCTGCCCATCACGGGCGCGAAGCCGCGCGACGTGCTGCATCTGCGGCGCGCCGTGGTCGGTTACGTGAGCCAGTTCCTGCGCGTGATTCCGCGTGTGAGCACGCTCGATCTCGTGGCCGAACCGCTCGTCTCGCGCGGCGTCGAAGGAGCGCAAGCACGCGCACGCGCCGCCGCGCTGCTCGCGCGGCTGAATGTGCCCGAACGCTTGTGGCACCTCGCGCCCGCTACGTTCTCCGGCGGCGAGCAGCAACGCGTGAACATCGCGCGTGGCCTGATCGCGGAACATCCGCTGCTGCTGCTCGACGAACCGACCGCTTCGCTCGATGCGGAGAATCGAGACATTGTCGCCGGGTTGATCGTCGAGGCGCGCGAATGCGGCGCGGCCATCGTCGGCATCTTCCATGACGAAGACACGCGCGCAAAGGTCGCTACGCGCAGGCTCGAGTTGCAGCCGCCGCAACGTCACGCTGCCGCACTACACTGATATCGTCCGAGCTGGAGCATCGACATGCTGATCAAGAACGCCCGCGTCGTCACGCGGGACGAGGTTTTCAACGGCGTCGTGCAGATCGAGGACGGCGTGATTCGCGAAGTGGCACGCGGCACGACGTCGGCGGTCAACGCGCAGGACTGGGAAGGCGACTATCTGCTGCCGGGTCTGATCGAATTGCACACGGACAACCTCGAGAAACATCTGTTGCCGCGTCCGGGCGTCGAATGGAATACGGACGCCGCCTTCGTGATTCACGACGCCCAGGTGGCCGCCGCCGGCATCACGACCGTATTCGATGCGCTCGCGATCGGCTCGCGCTCGAACGTCGGCTTGCGCGGCCGCGATACACAGACGCGCTGCGCCGCTGCGCTCCGGCGGTTTTCCGAACGCAAGCTGCTGCGCGCCGAGCACTTCCTGCACTTGCGCTGCGAGATCGCGACCTCCGACGTGGTCGAACTGTTCGATCTGCTCAAGGATCATCCGATGTTGCGTCTCGCGTCGGTGATGGATCACACGCCCGGCCAGCGCCAGTGGCACGACCGCGAGCAATGGCGCCGCTTCCAGGAGCGTCACGGCAAGATGACGGACGAGCACATGGCGGCCACGCTCGTCGCACTCGAAGACGAACAGCAGCGTTTCGCGGACGCGCATCGCCGCGCGATCGTCGGACGCTGCAAGGCGCTGGGCGTGCCCGTCGCGAGCCACGACGACACCCTGGTCGAACACGTGCAGCAGGCAGCCGAAGAAGGTATCGTGCTGGCCGAGTTCCCTACCACGCGCGTCGCCGCCGAAGCCGCGCGCCGTCACGGCATCGCGACGATCATGGGCGCGCCGAACATCGTGCGCGGCGGCTCGCACTCGGGCAACGTATCGGCGCTGGAACTGGCGAAGGCGAATCTGCTCGACATTCTCTCGTCCGACTATGTGCCGTCGAGCCTCCTGACGGCCGCCTTCGAACTCGTCGACAAGGCGGACTGGACGCTGCCGCGCGCGATGGCGACCGTGTCGGCGGAACCGGCGCGCACCGCGGGCCTGCACGACCGCGGCGCGGTCGAAGCAGGACTGCGCGCCGACCTGATCCGCGTGACGATGCTGGATGCATTGCCCGTGCCGCGTGCGACCTATCGCGGGGGCGAGCGCGTCGTTTAATGCCGCGCGCTGCCCGTCCATGTGATCTAAGTCTTTGAGCCGAAAGCGTTTGCCGCAATGCCGCATAAAGGCGGCGGCAAACGCTGCGGCGATCCTGCCCGCCGCCGCCAGCGTCTCACTGTCGATAAGCTTTCAACGCGATGTGCTGCGCCATATCACAAAAGCATCCTTTAGAGGCAATACTCCTCTGCCATCCGGTGTTTCACTAGCACCGCAAATATTTTGATTTGTTAAGCTTGGCGCGCGCCGCTGGCCAGCCAGCGGCCAATAGACCAAGCCCGGCATAACGGCCGGGCGACGTCGCGCAGCGGCACAACCGCATGCGGGACACCTTGAACCACTCCCGGGAGTACATCAGTGAAAAAACTGCTTGCAGCTTTGACGGTTGCCCTGCTCGCTACCGTATCGATCGGCGCACACGCCAAAGACTGGACCACCATTCGTTTCGGCGTCGACGCCAGCTATCCGCCGTTTGAATCGAAAGGCTCCGACGGCAAGCTGACCGGCTTCGATATCGACATCGGCAACGAAATCTGTGCACGCCTGAAGGCGAAGTGCGTGTGGGTCGAGAACGACTTCGACGGCATGATCCCGGCACTCAAGGCGAAGAAGTTCGACGGCGTGCTGTCGTCGATGTCGATGACGCCGCAACGCGCTGAACAGATCGCCTTCTCGTCGAAGCTGTTCAACACGCCGACGCGCCTCGTTGCCAAGAAGGGCTCGAACATCCTGCCGACGGCGGAATCGCTGTCGGGCAAGTCGGTCGGCGTCGAGCAAGGCACGATCCAGGAAACGTACGCAAAGACCTACTGGGAGCCAAAGGGCGCGAAGGTCGTGCCGTACCAGAACCAGGACCAGGTCTATGCCGACCTGATCTCGGGCCGTCTGGACGCAGCACTGCAAGATGCTGTGCAGGCTGACATCGGCTTCCTGAAGACGCCGCGCGGCGCGGGCTACCAGTTCGTCGGCAAGGATCTCGAAGACAAGAAGATTCTCGGCGAAGGCGCGGGCATCGGCATGCGCAAGGAAGACACCGACCTGAAGGCGAAGATCGACAAGGCAATCGCCGACATCATCAAGGACGGCACATACAAGAAGATCGAGAAGAAGTACTTCGACTTCGACGTGTACGGCGGCTAATCTCCGCACAACGCAACGCGCGGTACATGAACGGGCTCCCTGCGGAGCCCGTTTTGTTTTTCCGGCTATCGTGCATGACACGCGTGCATGAGCGCGTGCGGCGGCGCAGCGTCGCCGGCGCCGCCCAAATGGGCTAAGATCGAAGGATTCCCGGCGCGGGCATCGGCGAATCGTTCACGACCCATTTGCGGGCAACTCATGTTCGTTGCGCGCGCCACCATTTTCAGCAGTCAATCCGAAGTCGTATCTTTGCCACTACCGGGCGCTTCGCGCGTCGTCCGCAGCGCCACATCGACCATGCAAACCCACAATCATCCGCTGATTTCCCCGACCCTCGGCACCGCCCGAAGCCTGACGAGCTTCCACTACGGTCCGAGCGGCGGACAAAAGGTCTATATCCAGTCGTCGCTTCACGCCGACGAACTGCCCGGCATGCTGGTGTCGTGGGCGTTGCGCCGCAAGCTGGAAGCGCTCGAGGCAGCCGGCAAGCTGCGCGGCGAAGTCGTGATCGTGCCCGTCGCGAATCCCATCGGCCTGAACCAGCATGTGCTCGGCCTGCTCGCTGGCCGCTTCGAAACGGGCACCGCGCAAAACTTCAACCGCAACTTCTATAACCTGTTCGAGCTGATCGAGCCCGTGATCGAAGAGCGTCTCACGTCGGACGCGCACCACAACCTCACGATCATCCGCCAGGCGATGCGTGAAGCGCTCGATGCGCAAAAACCGCGCACTGAAATCGAATCGCAGCGTCTCGCGCTGCAACTGCTTTCGTACGACGCGGACATCGTCCTCGACCTGCATTGCGACTGGGAAGCGGCACTGCATCTCTACACGAACCCGGACCTTTGGCCCGACGTCGAGCCGCTCGCGCGTTATCTGGATTCGAAGGCATCACTGCTCGCAGTCGATTCCGTCGGCAATCCGTTCGACGAGATTCACAGCTTCTGCTGGTCGGAACTGCGTACGCGCGTCGGCGACCGCTTCCCGATTCCGAACGGCTCTATCTCGGTGACGGTCGAATTGCGCAGTCAGCGCGATGTGTCGTATGAGTTCGCCGAGCACGACGCGCAGGGCATCGTCGAATACCTGACGCATCGCGGCGTGATCGCGGGCGAGGCTGCACCGATGCCCCCGCTCGAATTCGCCGCGACGCCGCTCGCGGGCACCGAGCCGATCGTGACGCCCGTGAGCGGCGTCGTCGTGTATCGCCACGAAGTGGGTAAGTGGGTCGACGCGGGCGAACCGATCGCCGATATCGTCGATCCGCTCACGGAGCGCGTCGTCACCTTGCAGTCGACGGTTGCGGGCGTGATCTACGCGCGTCACCTGTCCCGCTTCGCGCAGGCGGGAATGGAGATCGTGCGCGTCGCGGGCGCGAAGGCGTTCCGCACGGGTCAGTTGCTTTCGGCCTGACGTCACACGCGGCTCTCACGGCCTGACACCGAATGAAGGAAATCGCCCGCCGCGTGCGGGCGATTTTTTTTTCGCTGCCCCGAACGCAGCACCGTCTGTTTCGTGCTCGATATTAAACAAGACCGTTCATGACGCATATGCACAGATTTGCGCGCTACCCGTTAGTACGCAAAGCAAAGGCTGTCGTATTTGTACTACATATTCACTAAAAATTTTTCCTGTCATATTCCTTACCTTTCTCCTCGTTACATTTGCGCCCGTCGCGCGACCAGCCGCCAGAGCCTGGCTCGCGATCGCCATTTTTCAATCCGGAGAAAGCTTTGAACAAGAAAGTACTTACCACCGCTCTACTCGCTTCTGCAGCAGCCGCAGGCACCGCACACGCACAAAGCAGCGTCACGCTGTACGGCATCATCGACGCTGGTATCAGCTACGCAAACCACTCGAAGAACGCAGCAGGCGGCACGGACAAGATCTTCAAGTATGACGACGGCGTCGCTCAAGGCAGCCGTTGGGGCCTGCGCGGCACGGAAGATCTCGGCGGCGGCCTGAAGGCACTGTTCGTGCTCGAAAGCGGCTTCAACAGCGGCACGGGCGCATCGGGCCAGAATTCGACGCTGTTCGGTCGCCAGGCATTCGTCGGCGTTTCGAAGGACGGCATTGGCTCGCTAACGTTCGGCCGTCAGTACTCGTTCTCGACCGACTATCTCGGCGGCGCGTACTCCACGGGCGGCAACACGGTTGCCGGCAACTACGCCTACCACATCAATGACGTCGATCAACTGACGTCGAGCCGCATTAACAATTCGGTGAAGTTCAGTAGCGCGAACTTTGCAGGCTTCACGTTCGGCGGCATGTACGGTTTCTCGAACCTGGCTGGCCAGTTCGCCGGCGCGCCGGGTACGTCGGGTGCGTATCGCGCATACAGCTTCGGCGCCAACTACGCGATGGGCCCGCTCGGCATCGGTGCCGCGTATACGGACATTCGTTTCCCGTCGGCTGGCAGCCAGCCGTTCTCCGTGGCGATCTCGAACGTCGCGACGTCGGCAGGCACGGCGGTCGTGCGCGACCTGCGCTCGTTCGGCGTGGGCGGCCGTTACGTGGTTGGCCCGGCAACGATGTGGGCACTGTGGACGAACACGCACTTCGAACCGACCACGGGCGCTTCGACGACGTACAACAACTTCGAAGGCGGCGCCAAGTACGCGATCACGCCGGCGTTCACGGCCGGCCTCGGCTACACGTACTCGCGTCTGACGGGCGCGACGACGGGCCACTTCAACCAGGTCGACGCGAGCGTCGACTACGCACTGTCGAAGCGTACGGATGTCTACGCACTGGGCATCTTCCAGGACGCGTCGGGCAAGACGGCTGCGGGCGCGCCGATCCAGGCTCAGATCGGTTCATCGACCTCGTACTTCAGCACGTCGGGTTCGGGTTCGCAGAACCAGCTGGCGTTCCGCGTCGGCATGCGCCACAAGTTCTAAGCTGTTCCGCAAGGCGAAGCGCTTCCGGGCGCTTCGCCTGCATGCAGAAGGACTGAAAAACGCCCTCACGCGCGGGGCTCGCGCCGCTTGTCAATCAAGCCGACGTAACCAGCTCGGCGAACTTTTGCACGTCGACGTTGCCGCCGCTGATCAGCACGCCGATACGCTTGCCCTTCAACTGGTCCTTCATCCGACGCGCGGCGGCGAACCCCAGGCAACCCGTCGGTTCCACCACGAGCTTCATGCGCGCGGTGAAGAAGCGCATGCAGTCGATCAGTTCCGCGTCGCTTGCCGTAAGCAGGTCGGCGACATCGCGCTGGATGATCGGAAACGTGTGCTCGCCGAGATGCTGCGTTTGCGCGCCGTCTGCGATTGTCTGCGGCGTGTCGATGTGAACGATCTTTCCCGCGCGAAGCGATTGCTGTCCATCATTGCCCGCTTCAGGCTCGACACCGTAGAGCGCGCAGTCGGGCGACAACGCGCGCGTCGACAGCGCCGAACCGGACAGCAGCCCACCGCCGCCAAGCGGCACGAAGAACGCATCCAGCCGCCCAACTTCCTCGAACAGTTCTTTCGCCGCCGTCCCCTGCCCGGCCATCACATCAGGATGGTCGTAGGGCGGAATCAGCGTCATGCCATGCTTCTGCGCGAGATCGCGGCCGATCTGCTCGCGGTCCTCTGTGTACCGGTCATAGAGGACAACGTTGCCGCCGTAACCCTTCGTTGCCTCCACCTTGATTTGCGGCGCGTCATGCGGCATCACGATCGTCGCGGGCATGCCGAGCAGACGCGCGGACAGCGCGACAGCCTGCGCATGATTACCCGACGAAAACGCGACGACGCCGTGACGTCGCTGCTGCTCGTCGAATTTCGACAGCGCGTTGAACGCGCCGCGAAACTTGAACGCGCCCATGCGCTGCAAGTTTTCGCATTTGAAGAACACATCGGCGCCGAACGCTTCGTTGACGGTTCGTGACGTCAGAACGGGCGTACGGTGCGCAACGCCTTCGAGGCGCCGTGAAGCGGCAACAACGTCGTCATAGGAAGGCAAGGGGAGCGTGGTCATGGGAGATACCGAGAGTTGAGCGGCGCGCGCGTGGCCCGTGGCGCCAGCACGACAACATGCAAGGCGTGAAAAGCGGCGCGTAGCCGTGCCGCCAGATTCCTCGCATTCTGATTAGACACATTGTCTATGTCAATACATTTTGTAAATTGAACTTTGCGCCACGGCGGCGGACCCATCGCAGCGCGCGCCGCATTGAGAAAAGCCGCATTCGGACGGGGCGCCCTTTCGCGTCGGCAGCAGCGCGACGACATCGCCCGACTTGATGCCGAACAGGCCGCCCGTCGCAAGTGGCTCGCGCACCACGGGAAACACGCGTCCTTTCGCTTCGCTATGGAGCACGAACGCGCGCTGCATAGCCGCGAGCACATCGTCGACCGTCAATAGTTGCTCGACGTCGTCCCTGTTGAGCAGCAGCAACGTCGCGTCATTTGGCATCGTTATAGACCGTCGCACGTGAGACGCCCAGATGCGTGGCAATGATTTCCATCGACTTGCGCACTTCCAGAAAGCCCGCCTGCTTCAACTCCTGCATCAACGCACGCCGCTGCTCTGTCTTCAACGCGTGGGGCGTGGTGGCAAGCGAGATCGCGTACTGGTCGATACGCTCACGCAGCGCTTGCGCATTTGCCGGATCGAGCGACTCTTTGACGCCAACGCCCGACGCCGCGCAGAACTGCTCAAGCATGTTCTGGATACCGCGAAACAGATTCAGATCGACGTTCATGCACAACGCGGCGATGTAGCGGCCGGTCGAGTCCCTGACGCCGATCGAGGTACTCTTGGCCCGGCGCCCGTCGCCGAACTGGTTCGGATAGTTGGCCAGCAACTGCGGATAGTCGTCGTCTGCGATCCGCGCGAGTCCGAGTTCCGTTGCAGGATCGCCGACAGCGCGCCCGGACAGGTTGTTGTGGATCGCGAGAATCGCATGATGCGGGTCGCGCAGGTCGTGCACGACGACCTCGCAAAACGGCCCGAACGTCTGCCCGAGACCGTCCGCGATCTGCTTGACCTGCTCGATCAGCGACGCCTGCTCCCGCTCCAAAGCGATTTTTTTCATGGTAGACGTTTTATCTAAATTTACTAATATTGTACAGACAATCGTCGGCAAGCGCGGGGCAGAAGCCAGCGGCGTCCGATTCATTTTCGCTTGAACGCAAGCCCGCATCGCCTATATTCGTCTCATGCATGACGCATGCATCGCGCCCACACCGGCCAGGCCGCCGACGGTTACGCGTGATGGCAAACGAGTGAGCCCGCTCATGTGCACCTGCTATGAATACCCGCGGCAATACAACGCCTCCTGCCGGCGGCGCTTTCTCCGGTGGGCGGGCACTGCGGCGCTCGCGTCGCTCGCCCCTGTTGCGCTGGTGCCCGCCGCCGCTCACGCGGATGCGCTGACCAAAGCACAGCGCGACAGCATGACGCCGCAACAGATCATCGACGACATGAAACAGGGCAACGCGCGCTTTCAGAGGGGCGAGCGCAAGCCGCGCAATTATCTGCGCGAGCAGCGCGCCAGCGCTTCGGGGCAATATCCCGCAGCCGTGCTGCTCAGTTGCATCGATTCACGCGCACCCGCCGAAGTGATCATGGATCTCGGTATCGGCGACATCTTCAACTGCCGCGTCGCAGGCAACGTCGAGAACGGCGACATGCTCGGCAGCATGGAATTTGCGTGCAAACTGTCGGGCGCGAAGGTCGTCGTCGTGATGGGCCATACGTCATGCGGCGCGATCAAGGGCGCCATTGCCAACGCCGAACTGGGCAACCTCACGGGGCTGCTCGACAAGATCAAACCGGCCGTGCAAGCCACGGAATACAACGGAGAACGCTCCGCGGCGAACTATGCATTCGTGAACGCCGTCGCGCGCAAGAACGTCGAGCTGACCATCGCGAACATTCGCCGCGACAGCCCCGTGCTCGCGGAGATGGAAAAGCAAGGCGCGATCAGCATCGTCGGCGCGATGTACGACCTGCACACCGGAGCGCTCGAATTTCTGGGCTGAGGTTGCGGGCCGTCTGGCAGTGCCATTGCATTTTCTGTTACGCTGCGCGCTTTCTCTCAGCCTGAACCCGTCAAGATGGATACCCCTTTCAACGAACGCGGCGTGTCGGTCACTCGCAATGCGCTGTCGGCGGCCGGCCAGATCTTCCCGCTGCGCGACATCCAGCAGGTACGCGTCGTCACTGTGCAGAAGAACCGGCTCGTGCCGTGCTCGATTTCCGTCATCGGCGCAGCGGCCGCGATCATGGGCGGGGTGCTCTCGTCGTCGCTGGGCATCGTGGCGGGCGTGATGCTGATCGTCGTCGGCTGGCTCACGTGGATCACGCAGGACGTCACGCACCGTCTTATCGTGCAGACGGGCGGCAGCGAACGCGAAGCGTTGTCGAGCGTCGATCTGTGTTTCGTCGAGCGCGTTGCACAAACGGTTCGCGATGCACTCGGCGCGGCTGCCGCGCCAAAAAACTGAGCGCGGCACGCGCCTTTACACCAAATTAACGGCGCCCGCCTTTCCTTTTGCACCCGCTTGAGACGCCGCCCGCTACAGTGGACGCGTCTCAACAGCCGCGCCATCCACTACGTGGCGGCGCATCGACGATGCATACCGTGATCGCTTCTTCGCGCACCGCTCCACGCCGCACTGCTTCCATCGACACCCGGGCGCAACCCGCACTCGTCACCATCGACGTGACCGTGCCCGGCATCTCGTCGGCCTCGGGCCGCAGCACATTGCTCGCGGCACTGGGCGCCGGCGCACGCCTGTTCGTGATGGCCGTCGACAAACGCAACGACTGCATCACGTTTCGCGTCGACGTGATGGCGAAGAGCGTCGGCGACGTCGTCGGCGCGCTCGCGGGCGCGCTGCGCTGTGCGACCATCGGCCGTGTGCGCACGATGTGCCTCCATTCGACCGCGCTTTCCATCGAACAGCAGCACTAAGCGAAACGCACCCCCGCGTTCACACATTTTTGCAGGTAGCAGCGGCCGCACGCGTAGAGTCGGCGGTCCTCTCATCTCGCGTACCCTCGCGCCATGCCGGCGCACGCCGTCGAGCCCGAACGGCTGCGCGGCGCGCATCGGGGTCACGCACTTCTGCAAGGTGTGTGCGATGTCTGTCCATTTCATCCGGCGCATGGCCGGCTTTGCGGGCGCGCTGATCGCGCTCGCGCTCACGGCCTGTTCGACGCCGATCAGCACGCCAGTCCCGCCCGAAACGCAAGCGAGCCTCATCAACCAGGGGCGCGACGGCCTGCTCGTGCCGCTGCGAACGGAACGCAGCGATGCGCACGGCCGCTCGTCGATCGGTTTGCCCGTACAGATGGACGGCAAGGCCGTCTATCTGATGCTCGATACGGGCACGCATGGCACGCGTGTACTGTCGTCGGTATTGCCGCGTTCGAACTATCCGGCAGCGGGCGCCCGCTCCACGCTTGCATTTGCAACCGATGCACAAGTGTCCGGCGCGGCCGTCACGGTGCCGTTCAGCATCGGTGGCACGAAACCGATGAACATCGACGTGCAGGCCGTCGACGAAGTCTCCTGTCTGAAGATCAACAAGCACTGCGTCGCGCAGGACGGCTACACGGGCGAATTCGGCTGGGCCTTCTCCGGCATTCTCGGCGTGGGGGCCGACGACCCGCGCGACCCCTGCTGCACGCAGCCGCTGCGCGCGCTGCCCGCGAACATCGGCCAGCGTTATCTGGTGCGCGCACAACTCGACCGTCCGTTTCTCGTGCTGAGTCCGTCGAACGCGCTGACGAAAAACTTCACGCTCGTTGCGCTCGCGACGGGCCAGGACGGCTCCGCGCGATGGCCGGTGGGCTGCGTGCAGGTGGGCAGCAAGATGCGCTTTTGCGCGCCCGTCGTGTTTTCAACGGGCGGCACCGACATGATTCGCGTCGAAACTGACAAGGCGCCCGACTGGGCCAGCGACGTGGACGAGCACATGACGCTCGCTCAAGGCAACTACGACGTGGTGCTGGGCGTCGGCGACTGGGCGCACCGCTTCAACGATGCGCAGACGACCATCGTGAAGACTGCGAAGGGTGCGAACCGCATCGTGGTCGGGTTGATGTCGCTGCAGAACATCGATCTGTTGTTTGACTTCGCGCATGGCCAGCTTGGGCTGCGCGCGTCGCGCGACGTCGAGAGAATGGGTAGCTGAAGCCGCTAGTCGGCATCATCGGCCCCAGACAGAAAGCCGCCGCCCGATGCAACGCATCGCGCGGCGGCTTTTTCGCTTTCAACGTCTGGGTGCAAGCGTCACGCGAGTTCGAGTGGCTTCACATTCCAGATATCGCGCGCATACTCCGCGATCGTGCGGTCCGACGAAAACTGCCCCATGCCCGCGACGTTCTCGATTGCGCTGCGCGTCCAGCTATGCCGGTCGAGATAACGCTTGTCGACTTCGTCTTGCGCCTTCGCGAACGCTGCGAAATCGGCGAGTACCATGTAGTGATCGCCCCAGTCGACGAGCGTATGAAAGATGTCCGAGAAACGCAGTGGATCGTCGGGTGAGAAGAAGCCGGTGCGGATCTGGTCGAGGGCCAACTTCAGTTCGGGGTTGCGCTCGTAGATTTCGCGCGGCCTATATCCTGTCGCCCGCAATTCGTCGACCTGATCCGCCGTGTGCCCGAAGATGAAAATGTTCTCGCGCCCGACGGCATCGCAGATCTCGATGTTCGCACCGTCCATCGTGCCAATCGTCAGCGCGCCGTTCAACGCGAGCTTCATGTTGCCCGTACCGGACGCTTCCGTGCCCGCCATCGAAATCTGCTCGGACAGGTCCGCGGCGGGAATGATCAGCTCGGCGACGCTCACGCCGTAGTTCGGCACGAACACCACCTTCAGACGATCGCCGATCACCGGGTCGTCGTTCACGGTCTTGCCGATGTCGCCGATCAGCTTGATGATCGTCTTCGCCATCCGGTAAGCGGAGGCCGCCTTGCCCGCGAACATCACGACGCGCGGCACCCAGTCGCGCTCGGGATGCGCGCGTATGCGGTTGTAGCGCACGATCACATGGAGCGCATTGAGCAGTTGCCGCTTGTATTCGTGAATGCGCTTGACCTGCAGATCGAACATCGCATCCGGGTCGAATGTCATCTTCGTGTGATGCTGAAGACGCTGGATCAGACGCAGCTTGTTCTGGCGCTTCGCTTCATGGAACGCGTGCATGAACGACGGATCGTCGCGCAGATCGCGCAGCTTGCCGAGTTCGAACAGATCGCGCCGCCAGTGTGTGCCGATCTGCTCGTCGATCAGCTTCGACATCGACGGGCTCGATTGCGCGAGCCAGCGGCGCGGCGTCACGCCGTTGGTGACGTTCGTGAAGCGCTCGGGCCAGATCTTCGCGAAGTCCGCGAAGATGTCGCGCGTCATGAGTTGCGAATGCAGCTTCGACACGCCGTTCACTTTCTGGCTCGCGACAATCGCCAGATGCGCCATGCGCACGCGCCGTTGCCCGTATTCGTCGACGAGCGAGATGCGCCGGATCATGTCGACGTCATGCCCCGAATGCTCGCTGACGTGCTTGAGAAACTTGGCATTGATCTCGAAGATGATTTCGAGGTGACGCGGCAGCAGGCGGGCGAGCGTCTCCACATCCCACGTTTCGAGCGCTTCGGGCATCAACGTGTGGTTCGTGTACGAGAACATCTGCTGCACGTCTTTCCATGCTTTCGCCCAAGGCACATGATGCACGTCGACGAGCAGGCGCATCAGTTCGGGAATTGCGAGCACCGGGTGCGTGTCGTTCAGATGCACCGCGACCTTTTCGGCAAAACGTCCGAACGTGCTGTGCGTGCGTTGATAACGGCGGATCAGATCCTGCATCGTCGCCGACACGAAGAAGTACTCCTGACGCAGGCGCAATTCCCGGCCGGCCGGCGTGGAGTCGTCGGGATACAGCAGGCGCGATACGTTCTCGGACATGTTCTTGGCATCGACGGCGCGGCGGTAATCGCCCTGATTGAACGCCGACAGATCCAGTTCTTCCGTCGCGCGCGCGGACCATAGACGCAGCGTGTTCGTCGCGCTCGTCGCGAAGCCGGGAATCACGGTGTCGTAGGCCATCGCGTTCACGTGCTGCGTTTCGATCCACTCGACATGACCGTCCCGCTGCACCGTGCGTCCGCCGAAATGCACGATGTACTGCACTTCAGGACGTGGAAATTCCCAGGGGTTGCCTGCGCGCAGCCAGTAATCGGGCGTTTCGATCTGCTCGCCGTCGACGATCTGCTGCTTGAACATCCCGTATTCGTATCGGATGCCGTAGCCGAAGCCCGGAATGCCGAGCGTCGCCATCGAATCGAGAAAACATGCGGCGAGACGCCCGAGGCCGCCGTTGCCGAGCGCGGCATCCGGCTCCAGATCGGTCAGCGCTTCCATGTCGACGCCGAGGCCCGCGAGCGCCTCCTTCATCTGGTCGTAGATGCCGAGCGCGAGCAGCGCATTCGTGAAGGTACGCCCAATGAGGAATTCCATCGACAGGTAATACACGCGCTTCACATCCTGCTCGTATTGCTGGCGCGTGGTCGTCATCCAGCGCGCGACGAGCCGGTCGCGCACGGCGAGCGCCGCGGCATGCAGCCAGTCGTGTGGACGCGCCGTCACGGCGTCCTTGCCGACGCCGTACATCATGCGGTTGGAAATCGAGCGCCGCAGCGCTTCGACAGTACTGTTGAGCTGGTCGAATTCCAGATCCACCGCTGTCATCGAAACCTCCCGTAAAACGACGCGGCGCGCGCTGCATGGCTTGCGTATCGGGTGCGTGCGGCGCGGGCCGGTCTGGTGGATAAATAAGCAGAGTAGGACATTTTGCGTCGTCCCGCGTCTGCGTCCGTTGCGTTGTCGAAAGCCTGCTCACCATGCAGACACGGCGCGCGGCCGTGCAGTTCCGCGTTCGCGTGTCCGCGTTCCGCCCGCGCGACGCGATGCTGTCGCAGCGGGCACGATGCCGGTGCAGGCGGCCCGCTTCCTTGCACTAGTATGGATGAGTAACAAGGCGGTCCGGAGACAGTGGCGCCGTGCGGCGTCCCGCCGCCGTGCCGTTGGCGTCGCTGTGCCCCAATGGAGGTCCACATGAACGCACAATCCGTGCTCGGTATCATCCATGCGCAGGAATTGCTGATCGTCTCTCTCGTACGCGCGCTTCCTGCCGGCGAGCGGCGCAAGGTGTCCGACGAGTTCCAAAGTCAGGTCGAACTGGCCGAAGCGCCCCATCTGAGCGCCGGCCATGACCGCGAAATGACGGATGCATTCAGAGCGCATATCCGCAAGCTGTCGATTCTGCTCGCGTCGTGTAGCTGATCCGGCTCAGTCTTACCGCCGCGCTGGTCCGAGTTGTCCGACCGGGCTCCGGGCAGACGGTTAGTTGCATCGATACCAATCGGTCTCATCCGCTTGCAAGGACCTTTCACGCGCGCCGTTTTTGCGCGATGCTGAGCACGATTCGCGCCACTCTGTAACAATCGCTTCATTCGCAGCGGATGCGCGGATCATCCCGCGATCCCGCGCATGTCGATGCAGACCCCGTCCCGTTCGTTGCAGAGCCCGTCCTTGTCCGAGAACACACCCCATTCGGCACGCGTCGCCGACGTGCCTATGTCCGCCGGTCACCGTTTCGCGATGGCGGCGATCATGCTCTCCGTCGCACTCGCCTCGCTCGATACCGCCATCGCCAATACGGCGCTGCCCGCGATGGCCGCTGACCTGCATGCGAAGCCGGCGGCATCCGTGTGGATCATCAATGCGTATCAGCTGGCGATGGTCGCGACGCTGCTGCCGCTCGCCGCGCTCGGCGATATAGTCGGGCACCGGCGCATCTATATCGGGGGGATCGGCGTGTTTACGGTGGCGTCGCTCGCGTGCGCTCTGTCGCCGACCCTGCCCGTGCTAGCGGGCGCGCGCGTCGTGCAGGGGCTCGGCGCGGCCGCCATCATGAGCGTCAATACCGCGCTCATCAAGCATCTATATCCGCCGCATCAACTGGGGCGCGGAGTCGGCTTGAACGCGCTGGTGGTGGGCGTATCGTTCGCGGTGGGGCCGACGGTCGCGTCGCTGATTCTGTCGGTGGCCGACTGGCCGTGGCTTTTCGCCGTCAACGTGCCGCTCGGCGTGCTCGCGCTGTCGTTCGCGTTGCCGGGACTGCCGCGCACGCCGCGCGGCACGCATCACTTCGATCGGGTCGCCGCGCTGTTGAATGTGATCACGTTCGCCGCGCTGATATTCGCGCTCGGCGAAGCGGCACAGCGTGCGCCATCGACGATCGTTCTCGGCGCAGCGGCTATCGCGATCGTGTTCGGCGCGCTGCTGATGCGCCGCGAAGCGGGCCACCCTGCGCCGATGCTGCCCGTCGACCTGTTCAAGCTGCCCGTGTTCGCGCTGTCGGCGGTGACGGCCGTGTGCTCGTTCGCCGCGCAAGGGCTCGCTTTCGTGTCGCTGCCTTTCTATTTCGAAGATGTGCTGCATCGCAGCCAGGTCGAGACCGGCTTTCTGATGACGCCCTGGCCCGTGATCGTTGCGCTTGCTGCGCCGTTCGCCGGCCGTCTGTCGGACCGCTATCCGCCGGGCCTGCTCGGCGCGATTGGCCTGGCGATTCTATGCGGCGGGATGGCTTCGCTCGCGATGCTGCCTGCGCATCCGCCCGTGATCGACATCACGATCCGGATGGCGATCTGCGGCGCGGGCTTCGGCTTTTTCCAGTCGCCGAACCTGAGAGCGCTGATGGCGAGCGCACCGCCCAATCGCAGCGGCGGCGCGAGCGGCATCATTGCGACGTCGCGGCTGATAGGGCAAACGACGGGCGCGGCGCTCGTCGCGCTGAGCTTCGGCATTGCCGGACCTCACGGTCCGACGCTTTCTCTGGCAGCAGGCGCGATGTTCGCGGGCGCGGCGAGCATTGCCAGCGCATTGCGGCTCTTTGCGCCGTCGCATCGTGCGCAGACAGCGGTGACCGCGACGGTCGCCGCCAAAGAGCAATAGACAGCGGACGGCGGGCAATCCCGCGTCACCGCGCGAAATACTCCTTCACGGCCGACACGAACGTATCGATATCCGCACGCGATACGTCCATATGCGTGACGAAGCGCGACGCGTACAACATCTGCGTGAGGATGCCGCGCTCCTTGAGCCACGCTTCGAGCGGCGCGCAATGCGCTTGCGGAAACTGCGCGAACACCATGTTGGTGGCCTGCGACTGCACGTTCACCTGATCGATCTGCGCGAGGCCCGCGGCGAGATGTGCGGCGTTGTCGTGGTCTTCAGCAAGCCGTTCGACGTTGTTGTCCAGCGCATACAGGCACGCCGCCGCCAGCACCCCAGCCTGGCGCATGCCGCCGCCCAGCACCTTGCGCCAGCGGTGCGCGACGTCGATCAGCGCCTTGCTGCCGACCAGCACCGACCCCACGGGCGCACCCAGCCCTTTCGAAAAGCAGATGGAGACGGAGTCGAACGGTGCGCACAGCGCCTCGACCGGCTGCTTCGATGCGACGGCCGCATTGCAGACGCGCGCGCCGTCGAGGTGTGTCGCCAGCCCGCGTTCGCGCGCAAGCTGCGTCGCCTCGGCGACATAGCCCGCGAGCAGCACCTTGCCGCCGATCGTGTTTTCCAGCGCGAGCAGACGCGTGCGCGCAAAGTGATTGTCGATGGGCTTGATGGCCGCGACGATCTTGTCGAGGGGAAGAGAGCCGTCGAGAGCGTTTTCGAGCGGCTGTGGCTGGATGCTGCCCAACACGGCCGCGCCGCCGCCTTCGTATTTGTAGGTGTGCGCGGCCTGACCGACGATGTACTCGTCGCCGCGCGCGCAATGCGCCATCAGCGCCGCGAGATTGCTCTGCGTGCCGCTCGGGAAGAACAGCCCCGCTTCCTTGCCCGCCCGCTCGGCGACCGTGGCTTGCAGGCGCAGGACTGTCGGGTCGTCGCCCCAGACATCGTCGCCCGTTTCGGCCGCTGTCATCGCGGCGAGCATGTTCTTGCTGGGACGGGTCACGGTATCGCTGCGCAGATCGATCATGTGCTTTTCCTCGAGAATGACAGGGCGCCCCACATACACGGCACGACGAGTGAAGCGCGCGTTGAATCCGCAGAGTGTATCAACTCCGTCCGGGACGAGCAGGTAGACGGATGGCCAGGTTTGAACGGCGCCTGCGCTCAGGGCGTTTCGAGCGCCGACTCCCGCGAATCGAATGTATCGGCGAACGCCTCGAAGTCTTCGATCGGCAGCGGCCGGCAGAACAGATAGCCTTGGTATGCGTGGCACCCGGCGTCGGCGAGGAACTGCCGTTGCGCCTGCGTCTCGACGCCCTCGGCAATCACGCCAAGCCCAAGACTTTGCGCGAGCGCGACGATCGCGCGCGCGATCACGGCGTCGTTCGGATCGTCGAGCACATCGCGCACGAACGACCTGTCGATCTTCAATTGCCCAAGCGGCAAGCGCTTCAGATACGACAGCGACGAGTAGCCGACGCCGAAGTCGTCGAGCGAAAAGACCACGCCCTTGGTGCGCAGCAGCGTCATCTTGCGAATGATGTCCTCGACGTTGTCGACCAGCACGCTCTCCGTCAGTTCGAGCTTCAGACGGCTCGGATCGGCGCCCGTGCGCGCCAGCGCCTCGAGCACGCTGGTCACGAAGCTGTTCTCGCGAAGCTGTTGCGCGCTCACGTTGACGGCAATCGACAGATGCGCACGGTCCGGGCGCAACGACCATTGCGCGAGCTGCCGGCACGCCGTGTCGAGCACCCGGTCGCCGAGCGCGAGGATCAGCCCCGTCTCTTCGGCGAGCGGGATGAACTCGGCGGGCGGCACGAGTCCATGCTGCGGATGCTGCCAGCGCACCAGCGCCTCCGCGCCCGTCACGCGGTTGCCATTGAGCACCTGCGCCTGGTAGTGCACCAGCAGCTGGTCTTCGTCGATTGCGCGGCGCAACGCTGCTTCGAGCGCGGCGCGCTCCATCACGACCGTCTGCATCGCCGGGTCGAAGAAACAGATTGCGTTGCGGCCGCTTTCCTTTGACTTGTACATCGCGAGATCCGACTGCTTCAGCAGTTCGTCGATCGACGTTTCATGCCCAGTGAACAGCGTCGCGCCGATGCTCGCGGTTGTCCGGAACTCCGTGCCCGCGAGGTAGTAGGGTCTGGAGAGCGCGGTCAGCACCTTTTCAGCGGCGCCCTCCGTCTCGCTGGCGGCTTCGTCGCGATTGCGGCTCAGATCGCTCAGCACAATCACGAATTCGTCGCCGCCCATCCGCGCCACCGTATCGCCCTCACGCACGCTCCCCAGCAGCCGCACCGCGACCTGGCCCAGCAACAGGTCGCCCTTGTCGTGGCCGAGCGTGTCGTTGAGCGTCTTGAAGTTGTCGAGGTCGACGAACAGCAGCGCGCCGTGCGTATGGTTCTGCGCGCTAAGCGCGATCACCTGCTTCAGCCGGTCGCGCAACAGTGTGCGGTTCGGCAGATGCGTGAGCGCGTCGAAAAACGCCAGTTCCTTGATCTGCTCTTCCGCGAGCTTGCGCTCCGTGATGTCGTAGTGCGTGCCGACGTAATGCGTGACATTGCCGTCGACGGCCTTCACCGCGGTAATGGTCAGCCACTTCGGATAGATCTCGCCGTTCTTGCGGCGATCCCAGATTTCGCCCTGCCATCCGCCCACACGGTGGATCGTCTCCCACATGTCGCGGAAGAACGCGGCATCGTGACGGCCCGAGCTGAGCAGGCGCGGGTTCCTGCCGATCACGTCGTCGGCCGTATAGCCCGTGCATTTGGTGAACGCCGAATTGACGCGCAGGATCGTGCCGTCGGCGTCGGTGACCATCATGCCCTCGAGCGAATCGAACGCGACGGCGGCAATGCGCAATTCGGCCTCGCTCTCGCGTACTTCGGCTGTCATCTTCGACGCGAGACGCATCGCGCGGCTGCGGCCGCTCGCGAGGCTCCAGGCAAGCAGCGCGAGCAGCAGGCTCAGGCCCGCGCCCGTGCAGGCAATCAGCAGCTTCGCATTGTGGCCGAAGCGTGCCTTGAAGTCGGGCTGCGCCGTCATCGACAGCGTCCAGTCGTGTCCGCCGACCACGAGGTATTCGTTCGCTGAAACCACGTCGCGCAGCTTCGGCTCCGACGAGCGGTACAACAACGATTCCGCCGACGGCTGCGTGCCGTCGTAAATCGACAGGTAAAGCCCGGCAGGCTGATCGCCATAGAGACTCGCCAGCACGTCGCGCATGCGAAAAGCCGCGTAGACCCAGCCGAGCAGATGCGCGCGGCGCTCGTCGACGGTGTCTTGCGGCGCGCCGCGTTCATAGACAGGCAGATACATCACGAAGCCTGCCACGGGCTGTGCGTCCGAATCCGACGCCAGCTGCACTTTGCCCGACACGACGGCGAGACCGGAGTCGCGCGACTTCTCCAGCGCCTGCCGGCGCACGGGACTCGACCATGTGTCGTAGCCGAGCACGGCATTGGGATCGGCGTACACCGGCTCGCGCGCGACCACGGGCGCGTAGCCGTCGCGTACGCCGGGCGGCCTGATCGCATAGCGCCTGCCGATGCGGCGGTTCATCTCGGCCAGATGCGCGTCGTGCCGTTGCGCGCTCACCCATTGCACGACACCGAGCGCCTGCATGCCCGCGACGCTCGAGTCGGCATTGACGGCGCCGATGTAGCCATGAAACGCGTCGAGATCGAGCGAGCCGCGAGCGGCGAACATGCCCTGCACGCCGCGCAGCATCTGCTCATAGGTCGCCATCCGCTGTTCGACGCGGCTAACGGCATCGCCCAGTGCGAAATTGAATTCGGAGAGCAGTTCGCGCCGCACGGCCTGACGCTCGTGATCCCACACTGACCAGGTGATCGTCAACCCGGTCAGCAGAATCACCAGCGGTAGCAGGACGAGGCGCGCGCGGCTCATCGTGGGAGCGTGAAGTCGACCATCGAATCCGCGAGCTCAGGTTTGAAATACTTCCTGAAAATGCGGCGCACCGTGCCGTCCGCGCGCATCTCTTCGACGAGCGCGCGCCATTTGTCCCGCTCTTCGGGCGACAACGCCTTCTTCGACATGATGAGACCGTGCGGCGTAGCGGGATCGTTGAATTCGACGATGGTGGTGATGTCGCGAATGCGCTTCTCATCCAGCGCCGGGTAGTCGAACGGCTCGATGATCATCCCCTGAATGCTGCCGCGCATCAGCGCCTGATAGAGCGGGTCCAGTCCGCCCGCCTGACTGACGCGATTGGCCGCGGCAAGCGTATCCACTAGTTCGTTGGCCGACTGACCATACCGGAAGCTCCTGATGACGCCAAGCTGGAAGTTGTCGTTGTGTTCAAAATCGGACAGTTGCCGGATACCGGCGTCCTTGCGCACGAGCAGATAGAACCTGTCGCTGAAGTACCACGCGAACGACGCATACCGGTCGCGCTCTTCGTTGGTGATGCCGGACAGGCTGAAATCGAGCGCGCCCGATTCGATCACCTTCCAGATGCGCGCCCGCGACATCAGGCTCACGCGGATTTCGCAGCCGCTGCGGCGGGCCAGTTCGTCGGCAAAGTCCTTGTCGATGCCCGCGTTGGTGTCCTGCGAATAGAGCAGCCCGTGATCGTGCAATGCAAGCGTGAACGGACGCGTGCAGTCGGGGCCGCCCGCGAAGGCGCAAGTGCTGGCGGCCGCCAGTGCGAGTCCGGCAAGCAGGCCGATAAGTCCGCGGTGAATCACGGTGGTGCTCCCCGTCGTTGGGTGGTGAGTGCGGTGGTCGTTCCGTACAGGCAATCGCTCGCGAGATGCCTGGGGAGCCTACGCGAAAACAGACCATCCGGGTTAACGGCAAAAAAGACGGCCGGCTTGACCCTGGTGTTTGCGCGAATGGCAAATGGAACCGCCACCCCGGCTCGCCGCCTGTTTCATTCGCCGACAGCAGGCGAACCGAGTGCCGCTGAACGCTTACACAACTTCACGCCACCGTCGCCACGAAAATCGCATTGTTGACGGCATGCAGCAGCATCGGCATCGCGAGCCCTTTCGTTTTCTTCGCGAGCCAGCCGGCCACGAGCGCCAGAAGGAACAGATAGGCGAACGCACGGCCGTCCTGATGCATCGAAGCGAATACGACCGCCTGAATCAGATTCGACCAGCGGAAGCCGAGATGCCGCGACAAGCCGCCCAGCAGGCCGCCGCGAAACACGAGTTCTTCGATGATGGGCACGGCCACGCACAGAATGACGACGGCGAGCGGCAACGAACCCATCGCCTTCGCTCCGATCACGATGGATTGCGCAAAGGACACGACGCTCGTGTCCGCGACGTGCGGCGCATGCGACGCCGTCGCCCAGCGCAGCATGTTGATGCTCAGAACGCCGGCCGCGGGCAGCATCCATTGCGGCCGCCATCTGCCGCTTCCCCACAGGCCGCGCCACGCGATGCGCCGCATGATCCAGGCGAGACCGGCCGCGGCGAACAGCAATGTCCACACATAAGCGATCACGAGATCGCTCTGCGAGCCGGCACGCCCGACCTTGTCCTTCACCTGTGCGATGAGCGCCGTCCCCGAATGAAACGACATCACCAGCCAGAGCACGACCGAGAACAGACTCAGCGCATACCACGCGTGCCTGAGCCCGATGCCCGCGAAGAGCGGCTCGGATGGCTTGCCCTTGCGCAAACGGACCACGCCGCGATAGTGGACGGGAAACATCAGCAGGCCCGGCAGGCACGCGATGATTGCGACCGTCATCAGGCAACTGAACGCGAGCGGAAGCAACGCGCGCGTGAAGGCGACGGCCGGGCTCAAGAACAGCAGATGCGCGTAGGCAGACGTGAGGCGTGTCGCGTTGTGCGTGCGTGAATTTTCGTCGGCGATGACGGCGGCGGCGGCACTGGCGTCGTGCGTGTCGAAGGCGACGTCGAGACGCAATTGCCGCAGCGGCGGCGTTTCGTTCTTGATGGGCGCTCTGTCAGCCGACAGAACGGACTGCGCGGCCGTTGAGTTTCCCGCGTGCTGTAGCGCCCGCGCGCGCGTGTAGGTGCCGATCTTCACGCTCACCTCGTCGGCCCGGCGCAATTCGTCGAGCGCGGCTGCCGAGGTCAGCGCGTCGACGGCCGTGTCGATGCGGCGCGACTCCTGCCACCCGATCTTCGAAACGGGCGACGCCGCCAGCAGCGCGGCGCCTTCCTGCACCTTGCCCTGCCTGCCGAGATAGCGGACGGCGTCGAGCAATTGCGGGCTGGCGGGATCGAGACGCGCAGCGGTCACGGCTTCATCGCCCGCCCGCCGGTCGTCTTTCTGCATCGCATACGCACGCGAGAGCGCCGCGTGGAGGCGCGCTTTCTGCGCCGCTGTCCAGCCAGCGGAACGCGCGACGAGCGGCTCGCCGCTACTGACAGCGTCCTTGCCGAAGCGCCGTTCGAGATTGAACAGCATCGCATCGGCGTTCGACGGAAACTGCTTGTCGAGGCGAGTCCGGCACGCATCCAGATCTTTTGTCGCGACGTCGGTCCATGCGAGATCTTCGGACCACGCATAGTGCTGGATGAATGTGCAACGCGCGATGGCGAGCGCTGCGTCGTCGGGCCGCTGCTGTTGCGCGGCGTCGTACGCGTCCAGCACCTTTTCATAGGCGGCCTGCTGCTGCCTCGAAACCAACGCGGATGCACGATCCGCCGAGTGGAGCAGATCAGGCGTCGGCAATGTGCCGCCGGCGTGACAGAGCTGGCAGATCAGCACGGCAACCCATGCCAGCAGATATTTTCCGAGCGGCTTCATGGTCACGTCGACAGCGTGCCCGAGTGGACGGGCGTGGGACGAGGCGCGACGTTCGTCGGCCGCCCCGAGGCTGCGTCCGATGTGACCGTCACTCCCTGCACCATCAGACACAGCACGAAGCCAAGCACCTGAAGGAAACGTGCGAGCGAAAAGAAGTTTGCCTTGAGATCCACGCGATAACGTATCGCCGAACCGTTCGCCAGATTGCCCGTTGCATAGAAGGTATTGTCGGGCAGGCGAAATATCGCGGAAAACGCGCTGGAAACGAAACGTGCAATCAGTAGCGCACCGAGCGCAGCCGCACCGATGTGCAACACGAGCATCCAGCGGGGCTGGCCGGACATGTCGAGCCACGCCATATCCGCCCGGTTGACGAACGCCGACGCGCCCCCGCATGCCGCCGCAAACAGACACGATATCAGCCAGGATCGTGGCGCCCCGGCCTCTCTCAGGTAGTTATACATGACTCCTGCCTCGCAGAACGCGATCTGCGCGATGCGTTGCGCTCACCCGGCGCACACGGATCGTACAGCGCTCGAACATGCTTACGGCAAGGCGTCATGAAACTTTACGTGCGCGGTATCAGCACGAGGGATTTGACAATCTCAATTCGCAGGCACAAATACAACGCGCCCACGATCTCGACGATCGTGGGCGCACAAGACGCGTTGCTTGTTTCGAGGAACGCGGGCCTTATCAGTGTCCCAGCGATTCCAGCTTGCCCGCCGCCACTTCGCTGACCTGCGGCCTTGCCATCTGCTTGATCAGCAGCGCGACGCATGCAACCAGTCCGGCAATCGCAATCGTCGCGAACACGCCGGAGAACGTGAAGTGCCGGCGCGTCAGTTCCGCGACCAGAAATGAGCCGGCAATCCCGCCGAAGCGCCCGACGCCGAGCATCCACGCGACACCCGTGCCGCGCCCTTCCGTCGGGTAGAACGCCGCCGCGAGCGCGGGCATCGACGATTGCGCGGTATTCATCAGCACGCCGGCGAGGAACACGATTGCCACGAGTGCGCCGACATTGCCCGCCGCCTGCCCGATGAAGTACACGCTCACGGCCGTCAGCGCATAGCACACGGCGATCACGCGATTCGCGTTGAAGCGGTCCATCAGCACGCCCGCCAGCACCGCGCCAACGCCGCCGAGCGGGAACAGCGCGGAAATCAGCGTCGCGCTCTTAGGCGTGAGACCTGCGTCCTTCAGCAGGATCGGCATCCAGTTGATCGACGCGTAGAAGATCACGAGGCCCATGAAGTACGTGATCCAGAGCATTACCGAGCCGACGATGTACGGACGCGACAGCACGACGCCCACGCCCTTGCTGCCCGTTTGCGGCGCCGTTTCCGTCATCACGAACGAACCGGCGTTCAGCGCCTGCTGCGAAATGCGCGCAAGCGTCGCACGAATCCGTTCGACAGGCTGATTGTTCGCCACCATGAAGCGCACCGACTCCGGCATCTTCATCAGCAGCACGACGCCGAGCAGCAACGGCGTTACGCCGCCGAGCATCAGCACGCTGCGCCAGCCGAAATGCGGAATCATCCACGCGGCGAGAAAGCCGCCGAATGCCGCGCCCAGCGGAAAGCCGCAGAACATCAGATTGATCACGGTCGCACGGCGGCGGTCCGGACAGAACTCGCCCATCATCGTGACGGCGTTCGGCATTGCTGCGCCGAGACCGACGCCCGTGATGAAGCGCAGCACCGTCAGTTGACCGATGCTCGACGAAAACGCCGACGCGAGGCACGCAATGCCGAATACGAACACCGACGTGAGGAGCAGCGAGCGGCGCCCTAGCCGGTCGGACAGCGGGCCGGACCCGAGCGCCCCGCACGCGAGCCCGAACAGCGCGGCGCTCAGCACGGGTGCAAGATCGGGCTTCGTGAGTCCCCACTCCGTTAGCAGCGACGGCGCAATGAAGCCGATCGCCGCCGTGTCGAAACCGTCCAGCAGCACGATCACGAAGCACATGAAGAACACAAGCCATTGGAAGCCGCCAAACGGCTGCTCATTGATGAACGTCTGAACGTTCACGACGGAAGTGCGGTTCATCACCTGTCTCCAGCTACGCGACGCAGTACCGATGCTGCGCCTGTCTAACTCTATATTGCCTCAGAAGCGAGGCACGATATTCATCTTCGCGACGAACACGCACGGCGATTGCGGCGAGACGAGGCCACCACAATCGAACTTGTTCGTATGTCGCACAAGCTTTCAGATTGCGAACACTTTAGCCTTTTGCGTCGTGGAGCGTCAATGAAGGGTTATTACTGATGGATCGTACGTGCGCGCTGGCAACGCACGATTCCATGTTTTTCCGCAGCATGCTCCGGGATGGAAAGCGAATGCTGTGTCGCCCCGTTCGCCTTCGGCGCGATTCTGCCGGTTATCGTTCTAGACTGAAAAACAAGGCTAAAACTACCATTTCGATACTTCGGATAACTAACCCAATACCATCTGACATCGAGCACCCAGAACGATGCCGCGCATCCATCGATCAGCGTCTTCAAGCGACCGCTTGGAGACTCTGGAGGCACTTAATTCGTCCGCGGCGCGAACACGAATTCGTCGCGCTCTCTGCCCATCGATCGACGCGTTCCCGCCCCGCCCGATAATTACAAACAAAAAACTTTCATTACGTTTTACTTTCATATATAACGACTGAGCATGTCGCGAACACGCCTGTCTCGCACATGTCCTCAGCCCACCGTTGCTAGCCGGTGGGCTTTTTTTTGGCAGGCTCGCTTAATCGCAGGCCAGATACAAATTCCTTTCAGCAGTTGATTCGACTCCGTGAAAACCCCCTGACGCTTTCACTTGACTTACTTGATATATCACATATCGTATGGGATCTATCAGCGATGCGTTTTTGCAGGCATCGGTGATCGGAAGAGCCGCTGAGGCCCCGTACGTACAAACGTGGCAGGCAAGTCCGCAACTATCGTGCACGCGACCGGCACAGGCGCCGACGCGCCGTGCCGGTCGACAAAGGAGACAGCGATGAAGACAGAGCATCAGGCAGGGCCGTCGTCGTGGTACGCATCACCGTGGGTGCAACTCGTATTCGGCGTGGTCTGCATGGCGATGATCGCCAACATGCAGTACGGCTGGACGCTGTTCGTCAATCCGATCGACGAGAAGTACCACTGGGGCCGCGCGGCCATCCAGGTCGCGTTCACCATCTTCGTCGTGACGGAGACCTGGCTCGTACCGATCGAAGGCTATCTCGTCGACAAGTACGGACCTAAACCCGTGGTGGTCGGCGGCGGCCTGCTGTGCGCGCTCGCGTGGGTGATCAACTCGATGGCATCGTCGCTGCCGCTGCTGTACATCGCCGCGGCCATCGGCGGGGTCGGTGCGGGTGCCGTATATGGCACGTGCGTCGGCAATGCGCTGAAGTGGTTCCCGACGCGTCGCGGGCTCGCCGCGGGCATCACGGCGGCGGGCTTCGGCGCGGGTTCGGCGGCTACCGTCGTGCCCATCGCCAACATGATCAAGCACAGCGGCTACGAAGCGACATTCCTGTGGTTCGGCCTCGGCCAGGGCATCGTCGTGTTCCTGCTGGGCCTGTTCCTGCTCGCCCCGCCCGCAACGCTGCTGGCCAACGCAAAGAGCGCGGCGAAGCGCCTCGTGCACAATGCGACGCCGCGCGAGGTGATTTCCGCACCGGTGTTCTGGGTGATGTATCTGATGTTCGTGATGATGGCGGCGGGCGGCCTGATGGCGACGGCGCAGCTGGGGCCGATCGCAAAGGACTTCGGCTTGCACGACTCACCCGTTTCGCTGCTCGGCCTGACGCTCCCTGCGCTGACGTTCGCGCTGACCATCGACCGGGTGTTGAACGGCCTGACACGTCCGTTCTTCGGCTGGATCTCGGATCGCATCGGCCGAGAAAACACGATGTTCGTCGCGTTCGCGGTCGAGGCAGTCGGCATTCTCGCGCTGTCGAAGTTCGGTCAGAGCCCGGTGGCGTTCGTCGTGCTGACAGGCATCGTGTTCTTCGCGTGGGGTGAAATCTACAGCCTGTTCCCGGCGACCTGCGGCGACACATTCGGTCCCAAGTTCGCGGCGACCAACGCGGGCCTGCTCTACACGGCCAAAGGCACGGCGGCATTGCTCGTGCCGTTCACGAGCATCGTCACGGCGGCGACGGGCAGCTGGCACGCCGTGTTCATGCTCGCATCGGGCATGGCGGCCGTCGCGGCCTTGCTGGCGCTCTTCGTGCTCAAGCCGATGCGCCGCGCCTACGCGGTGCAGCATTCGGAGCCGTCGCTGGAAGTGCCGTACGGCTCGTCGACACGCATCAGCGACTCGGCGCGCATTTCGGCGGAAGGGGGCTGACCGGCACCCAGGCTTTGCTTCAGCCAGGATGCCCGTTAGCCATCGCGCGACGGGCATCCGTTCGTCTGCGGGACCTGTGCGGAACACGCGCCGCGTGGCGCCAAACCTGGCGCACTCTGTAGCAGCGCGCGTGACACACTGCCCTCTTGTCGCCGCGACTCTCGCCGTGACTCTCGCGCACGCCATCCGCGCACATGGCGCACGCAGCCCGGCACGTCCTTCTGGCACGGACCGTGCGCGCCCCGCTCTCGCCGATACGCACGCCGCCGAAAGGCACCTCGTTATCCGTCGAATCACCCGGCGTCCGTGCGCCATTCCGACACTGCCCGACCGAGCGAGGCGAATCCGATGGACCGCGAAGAGCTACACGAAGACTGGCGCACGCTCGCGCTCGACATCGAGCATCAGGTTCAGAACGCCGTCATCGGGCAACCCGACACCATCCGGCTCATCAACGTCGCGCTGTTCGCACGCGGCCACGTGCTGCTCGAAGGCGGCGTCGGCGTCGGCAAGACGACGATCCTGCGCGCGTTCGCACGGGCGACAGGCGGCGATTTCGAGCGCGTCGAAGGCACGATTGACCTGATGCCCGGCGATCTCGTCTATCACACGTACGTGGACGCCGAAGGCCGGCCGCGCATCGAGCCCGGTCCGCTCATCAAGCACGGCGAACGACTCGCGACTTTCTTCTTCAACGAGATCAACCGCGCGCGGCCGCAGGTGCAATCGCTGCTGTTGCGCGCGATGGCCGAGCGCTCGGTTTTCGCGTTCGACCGCGAGTACCGCTTTCCGCATATGACCGTGTTCGCCGATCGCAACAAGGTCGAGAAGGAAGAAACCTTCGAACTGGCGGCGGCGGCGCGCGACCGGTTCATGTTCGAATTGAATATGTCGACGCCCGATGAGGCGCCCGCACGGCGCGCACTCGTTTTCGATCCCGACTTCCACGACACGGACGCGCTGCTCGCGCGTGTGGCGCCCGACGTGCTGCCGTGGCAACGCCTGAATGCGATCGCCGCGAGCATCCAGCGCACGATACACGCGAGCGAAGCGATCGAACGCTATGCGCTCGACCTCTGGCGCGCAACCGAAGACCCGCTGCAGTTCGGCATCGCACTCGATGACGTCGACATGCAGCGCCTGATCCTCGCGGGGGCGAGTCCGCGCGGCATGAGCGCGCTGCTGCGCGCGGCGCGCGTCGTCGCGTGGCTCGACGGCCGCACCTATCTGACGCCCGAGGACATTCACCGCGTGTTGCTGCCGACGCTCGGGCATCGCGTGTACTTCACGCCGATCTACGAGTTGCGCCGCCAGGAACTCGCCGATGCGCTGATGGCGCAGCTGATTTCGCGGATCGCAGCGCCGTGAATACATTAGCGGAGTTCCAGTACCGGCTGCCCGTGCGCGTGTCGGGCGCGCGGCCCGGCGGGCATCGCGGCTCGAGCGTCGGCATCGGCCAGGAGTTCGCGGCCCACACGCGGCTCTTCGATCATCCCGATCCGCGCCGGATCGATGTGCGCGCAAGCGTCCGCACGGTGCAGCGCGAATGGCTCGTGCGCGTGCACCGGCAGCGCGTGGCCGTGCCCGTGCATGCCGTCGTCGACGTGTCGGCCTCGATGCGCTTCGGCGCGGGCGCCACGAAGCTGGAGGTGGCCGCGGCGTTCGTCGAAGCGCTCGGACATAGCGCGTTTCGTATCGGCGATCCCGTCGGCATGCTCGCGTTCGATGGCGAAGCGCGCGAAGATCTGTTCGTGCCCGCACGGCACGCACGCGGGATGGGCTCGCTGATGTCGGAACGGTTGCGCGACTGCTTGCAGGACGGGACACGTTCCTCTTCACGCGAATCTCCACGCGCGCTTTCACCCGATCGCGGCTTGCGCGACGTTGCCACGCGGCTTGCCGGCCGCGCGTGCCTTGTCTTTCTGGTGTCCGATTTTCATTGGCCGCTCGCCGCACTGCCTGCATTGCTCGACACGCTGACGCATGCGTGGGTCGTGCCCGTCGTGCAGTGGAACCGCGCCGAAGTCGAGCCGCCTGCGCACAACGGCTGGATGTCGCTCGTCGATGTCGAATCGGGCGAAATGCGCTCGATGTGGATGCGCGATTCCGTTCGCGAGCGCTGGCGCAGCGCCGTTGCCGACCGCCGCGCGCAAATCGCCACGCTGTTCGCGCGCCACGGCATCCGTCCGTTCTTCAATCAGGGCGCATTCGATGGCGAAGCGCTCAGCCGCTACTTTCTCGAGATGACGGCATGATGCGCTTCGGCACATACCCAATGCGGCCTTCATACTGGCG
Source organism: Paraburkholderia phymatum STM815 (assembly GCF_000020045.1). Classification (GTDB taxonomy): domain Bacteria; phylum Pseudomonadota; class Gammaproteobacteria; order Burkholderiales; family Burkholderiaceae; genus Paraburkholderia; species Paraburkholderia phymatum. Next base: position 768,521 of record NC_010623.1, read on the forward strand.
CCTGGCGTGCGCGTTCGTGTTCGCGTTGCTGGCCATCAGTGCGCGTGTCCGGGCAGAACCCGCGACCGTGCAGCAACCGCGCGCGTTTGGTCATGTGCTCGGCGACGTCGTGACGCAACAGGTGTTGCTCGATTCCGGCGCAAGTGCCGACGAGATTTTGGTGATGCCGTCGACGGGCCGCGTCGACGCATGGCTCGAACGCCGAGCGCCGTCGTTCAGAACCGACCCCGATAGCCGCCGATGGCTCGTGCTCGATTATCAGGTGATGAACTCGCCGCGCGGGCCGACCGTCACGACAACGCCGCCGCTGCAGCTGCGCCTCGCGTCCGGCAAAACGCTCGACGTCGCGCCAGCCCCGCTGTCGATCGGTCCGCTCGCGCCATCGTCCGCCGCCGATGCGCAACGTCTTCCGGGGCTTCAACCGGACCGCCTGCTCGCGCCCGAATCGACGGCGCACTTGCAACGCGCGTTGATCGTATGGAGCGCGCTGGGCGTCGCGTCAATCGCCGCATGGCTCGGCTGGTGGCGCTGGCGTCACGCACGCGATGCCCGGCAGCTTCCGTTCGCGAAGGCATGGGCGCGCTTCGGCAGCCAGGACGACGCCGCACTCGATGCGAACCCTGAAGCGTGGCGCGGCCTGCATCGCGCGCTCGATGAAGCGGCGGGACGCGTCGTGCTGTCCGGCTCGGTGCCGGACCTTGCGGAGAAAGCGCCGCATCTGCGCGAGCTTCAACCGCAACTGGAGCAATTCTTCCAGCGTTCGTCCGACCGCTTCTTCGGCGATCTGCCGGCGGCGACGCCATTTTCGCTGCGCGCTCTGTACCGAGCGCTGTATCGCGCGGAAAAGCGCCATCACCGATGAACACGCCGCCCGACTTCCTTTATCCGTGGGCGCTCCTGCTGCTGCCGCTCGCCGGGTTGCCGCTGCTGCGCCGAAGCATCGATACGCTGCCGTATTCATGGGTCGCGTGGCTGCCGCGCGATCGCGTGGGCCGCGTCGTTGCGATCGTCTGGCGCGCTGCTGCCGTGATCGCGCTCGCGGCTGTGATCGTCGGGCTCGCGGGGCCGGGATTTTCCGGCGAGCAAACGCGGATCACGGGTACAGGTGCGGAGATTCTGATTCTGATGGACGGCAGCGGCAGCATGAATCAGGCGATCAGCAGCGGTTCGATGAACGTCGCCGACGCGCCGACGGCGGGCGAAACCAAGAACCAGATGGCGCGCGATGCGATCACCGCGTTCGTCGCACAACGCGCGAACGACCGCCTCGCGTTCATGCTGTTCGGCACGCATCCGATGCTGGCCGTGCCCTTCACGCGCAACCGCACCGTGATCGATGCCGCGATCGCCGCAACAGGGGTGGGACGCGGCACGCCCGACACGCTGCTCGACCGCGGCATCCAGTCCGCCGTCGAGCTGTTCGACGGCCGTCCGCGCACCAGCAGCCGCGCGATCGTGCTGGTGTCGGACGGCGGCGCGCGGCTCGACGACGTGGCGCGCGAACACATCCGCGCCGGGCTTTCGCGCAACGGCGTCGCGCTGTATTTCATCTATCTGCGCAGCGGCATCTATAGTCCCGATCTGCACGTGCGTCTCGCCGATGCCGATCATTCGCCCGAAGCCGAGCTGCATCGTTTCTTCCTCTCGCTGCCGACGGCCTATCGCCTGTATCAGGCCGACAGCCCGCAACAGGTGGCGCGCGCGATGAGCGATATCGCGCGCACCGAAAATGCGCCTGTGTCGTTCGTCGAGCGATTGCCGAGGCAGGACCGCAGCGCATGGTGTTACGCGACAGCCCTCTTCTGCTGCGCACTGCTCGCCGGCCTGTGGTTTACGCAAAGGCGGAGCCTGCGATGAAACGGCTGCCCATCCATCTGATGTTCGGTGCGGCGACGCTATGTTGCGCGCTCGCCGCTGGATACTACGCAGTGCGTGTGCAGCGCATTGCCCAATCCAACGGCGACGTTGCCGCGATCGGCGCGCAACCGCGCGAGCAGTGGAGCAAGTCGGTGCACGACAGCAACGATCCCGCCGTGCAGCTCGCGCAAGCCGTCGCGCTCGCGCGAGCGGGCCAGCATGCCGAAGCCGGCAAGCTCTACTACGACCTGTCGCGTGTTGCGCCGTCGAGCGAAGCAGGCCGCCTCGCCCTGTACGATCTCGCCAACATGTATCTGCGCGAAGCCGCGGGCGACGATGCGCAAGGCCCCGTGCGCTCCGCGCCCATGCTCGAAACCGCGAAGGCGCGCTATCGCGAAGTGCTGCGCATCGACCCCGGCAACTGGGACGCACGCTACAACCTCGAACGCGCGCTACGGCTCGCGCCCGAAGCGCAAGACACCGCCGACGACACGAAAGACGTGAAGGAACAGCACAACATCAACGTGCGCGGCGCGGCGCCCGAGGAATTGCCGTGAACGCCGCCATGAAGCGCGACGCACGGCCGTGGCGGCGTTATCTGCGCGGACGCTGGTGGCAGCTTCCGCTTGCCGCGCTGCTGCTCGCCGCCGCCGTGTTGATGCCGCCCGTCGAATTCAGGCGGCCGGTGTTCCGCTATGTCGTTACGTTCGACATCACGCAGAGCATGGACGTCGAGGACGTTGCAATCGGCGGCAAGCCCGTGAGCCGGATCGCCTTCGCGAAGGCCGCGATCAGCGACGCGTTGCAGCACCTGCCGTGCGGCTCGGAAATCGGCTGGAGCGTGTTCACGAATCAGCGTTCGCTGCTGCTCGTCGCACCCGTCGAGCTTTGCAGCAACTACGACGCGCTGCTGTCGTCGCTCGATCGGATCGGCGGAAACATGCGCTGGATCAACAGCAGCGTGATCGCGCAAGGCGGCATTTATTCGGCGATCCGCGCCGCAACGGAGCTCGGCCATCACACCGACGTCGTGTTCATCACCGACGGCCAGGAAGCGCCGCCCGTCGCGCCAAACGAAACGACCGTGCGCGACATTCCGCAGGGACTGGTGCATGGCTGGCTGATCGGCGTCGGAGGCGATCAGCCGGCGCCGATTCCGAAGACCAACGCCGATGGTGTGCGCACCGGTTACTGGCAGGCCGACGAAGTCCGCCAGGTGCGTCCCGAGCCCGGCGCGCCCGCCGTCGCAGAAAGCCACGAAGAACGCTCGCAACTGAGGGAGACCTATCTGGAAGCCGTGGCCGGGCATCTCGGCTTCGGCTACAAGCGGCTCGTCGCGCCGACTTCGTTACGCGTGCCGCTGACGGACGCGCGCAACGCGCACCCGATGCCTGTTGCGACGGATATCCGCTGGATGCCCGCGCTGCTCGCACTGATTCTGCTGGTGTGGCGCTTTCTTCCGGCGCGACGCAGCGCGACTGCCGGCGAGTCAGTCGGCGTGCGTTCCATTCCTGTGCGGGCTGATTGAGCGTTTGCTGAGCACTCGATGGCCGATCCAGGCACGCGGACTGCTGTCCTTGACTCCATTTGCAAGGACACGCGCTCATGCATTCGAACCTGATCTCATCTATCTCACGCATCGTCATTTCAAAGACAGGCGCATTCTGCGTGGCGCTGTCGCTGTGTACGCTCGCGCATGCGCAGATCACCGCGCCAGCGGGTTCGCCGCCGCAGGAAACCCGCGCCGCGCCAATGGGTACGCAGGCTCAAACGCCCGCATCGAACACCGTCGAATCGAATACGCCGCAAGCGCATGAAGCCAAACGGGAACAGCGCGGCAACGTCAAGTCCAAAGCCGCGCGCAAGCCCGAGGGCGCCGGAGGCTTCGACAACGGTCTGTACGGCACGGGCGCAGGCAACAACAAATAGCGTGTGCGCCGCGAAGCGGGCCGAGCTTTTCGGGGATAATCGGGACCAGCCAGCCGTCCGAACTTCAATCCCGTTCCGCGGTCCCGCTTCGCGTGGCCAGGAATGCCCCAGCAGTCTCGCAGCTCATGAGCAAAACACACAACCCGCAGCGCCGGATCGACGCGATGCTGCAGCAGGCCATCGCGATGCAGCACAACGGCGCCCATTCGGAAGCTGAAGATCTGTATCGCGAGATCCTCTCCTTGCGGCCCAAGCACTTCGACGCGATCCAGTTGCTGGGCGCGCTGTCGCTGCAGGCGGGGCGTGTCGACGAGGGCATCGAACTGCTGAAGAAGGCGATCGCGATCAACGGCATGCAAGCGGCGCTTCACTCGAACCTCGCGTATGCGTATAACGCGCAGCGCCGCTTCAATGAGGGCTTGGCGAGTGCGAACCGTGCACTCGCGTTACAGGCCAATTTCGCCGACGCACTGAATAACCGTGGCAATGCGCTCGCGGGACTCGACCGTCCGGCTGAAGCGCTCGCCAGCTTTGAAAAGGCAATCGCGTTGCAGCCCGCGCTCGCGCAGGCCTGGAACAATTGCGCATGCGTGCTGCGGGACCTCGATCGTCCAGACGATGCACTGGCTTGCTGCGACGAAGCCATCGCGTTGCAGGCGGGTTATGCCGAAGCATGGAGCAATCGCGCGAACGCATTGAGCGACCTGAACCGGCCGCTGGATGCCGAGGCCAGCTATCGTCGCGCGCTCGAACTGGCGCCTTCGTTCGTGGATGCACGGAGCAATCTCGGCCTCACGCAGATCGATCTGAAACAGCATGAAGAAGCGCTGCAATCCTATGAGCGCGCGCTCGCGTTGAACCCGGAACACGCGGAGGCGCATTGGAACCGCGCGCTGTGTCTGCTGCAGATGGGCCGGCTCGACGAAGGATGGCAGGAATACGAATGGCGCTGGCAACGCCACCGGATGCAAGGCGCCCAGCGCCATGTCGGGCAACCGCTATGGCTCGGCCAGTTTCCGCTCGAAGGCAAGACCATCCTGCTGCACGCGGAACAGGGGCTTGGCGATACCTTGCAGTTCTGCCGCTATGTCCCGCTCGTCGCGGCGATGGGCGCGAAGGTGATCCTCGAAGTCCCGCAGGAACTGGTGCGCTTGCTGCGAACGCTGAATGGCGTCGCCGAACTCGTCGAACAGGAACAACCGTTACCCCCCTTCGATTGTCACGCTCCCCTGCTCAGTCTGCCGCTTGCATTCGGAACGAACGTAGACAACATCCCTTCCCGCACACCCTATCTCCATCCCGACGAGTCGGACACGGAACGTTGGAGCGAGCGCCTGGCAAGCGACGCGTCGCGGGCGCTGAAGGTCGGTCTCGTGTGGGCAGGCGGCAATCGTCCGCATGTCGCCGAGTTGAGAAAAACCGACGCGAGGCGCTCGATCGCGCTCGACATGCTGGTGCCGATCCTCGACACACCACACGTGCAGTTCTACAGCTTGCAAAAAGGGCCGGCCAGCGGCCAACTGCGCGGGAATCCGCAACTGGCGGGGCGGATCGTCGATTACACGGACGAGTTCGCGGATTTCGCCGACACGGCCGCCTTCGTGAGCAATCTCGATCTGGTGATCAGCGTCGACACGGCCGTCGCTCACCTCGCGGGCGCGACGGGCACGCCCGTATGGATCATGAACCGCTTCGACACATGCTGGCGCTGGTTGCTCGATCGCACGGACAGCCCCTGGTATCCGCACGCCCGTCTGTTCAGGCAGCCGACCCTGGGTGACTGGGACAGCGTCATTGCAGCGGTGCGCGCAGCGTTGGCGGCGGAGGCATCCGCGGCACGCGAAGGCGCCTGCCGCCAATAAAACGGACGCTTGCCCGCCTCTCGAGACAAACCCTAACTCCCAACAGCCGCACCGCGCGCAAGCCAACACAAGCCCTACATCCCTTTCAGCGAGACTACCAATATCCCAAATCGGCACGCACGCATTGCCGGTTTCGGCGCCGGCCTGATTTTTCGTCGATCTACAGTCGCCTCACACATTCCCTATCTCAACTGGAGGCGACATGAGAATAAGGCGACGAACCGCGTCCATCGCGGCGACGCTGTCATTTGCCGCGGCCTGCATCGGCAGCGCGCACGCAATCGAAAAACCCGAAGAACTGACCGTGCAGAAGCTGCCTGCGTGGCATTCGCACGAAGTCTTCGTGGTCGACATTTCGATGCCTTCGATGACGGACGCGCGCATCTATCTGTACGACGCCGATGCGAAGAAACTGCTCGGCCAGATCGACGCGGGCTTCGCGCCCGGCTTCGTGATTTCGCCGGATCACAAGACGAGCTACGTGTCGACCACGTACTTCGCACGCGGTTCGCACGGCACGCGCACCGACGTCGTCGAGATGACCGACAACGCGACGCTCGATCACACGGGCGAAATCATCATTCCGCCAAAGCACGGCCAGCATGTGCCATCGCCGTACAACACGACGTTCAGCGCGGACGGCAAACGTCTCTATGTGACCAACATCACGCCTGCCGCATCCGTGACGGTGATCGACGTCGCCTCGAAGAAGGTACTCTCCGAAGTCGACATGGCCGCTTGCGTGCTCGCGTATCCGTCGGGTAACGACCGCTTCACGGGACTGTGCGAAAGCGGCAAGGCGCTCACCGTCACGCTCGATGCGAACGGCAAGGAAACGAAGCGCGTGATGTCCGATCCGTTCATCGACGTCGACAAAGACCCCGCTTACATCAACGCGTCGCCGTATCAGGGCGGCTATCTGTTCACGACTTTCCACGGCATGGTGCGTAGCGCCGATTTCCGGGGCGACAAGCCCTTGTTCGGCAAGCCGTGGTCGCTACTGACGAACGCCGAGCGCGCCGAAGGCTGGCGTCCCGGCGGCATGCAGCAGACGGCCGTGCACGCCGCGCTGCATCGCTATTACGTCGCGATGCATAAGGGCGACGAAGGCTCGCACAAGGACCCGGGCACGGAAATCTGGGTGTACGACCTGCAGACAAAAAAGCGCATTGCGCGCTGGGACCTCTCGCAGCAGAAGATCGACGCGATCGCATCGGTCCAGGTCAGCGAAGACGACAAGCCGCTGCTATATGGTCTGACGGGCACGTCGGATCTCGTCGTAATGGATGCGCGCACGGGCAAGCTGCAGAACATCGAAAAGCAGGTCGGCAATACGTCGTCGCTGCTCGTCAATCCGTGAGGCCGACATGATGCTCGATCCAGTACTCGCGACGAGCGCACAAGCGAGCACGGCCATCGTCGTGTTGCTCGGCGCCGTCGCCAAATGGCGGCGCCCTGCCGCGTTCCGTCAGGCGCTCGCCGACTACCGCCTGCTGCCCGATGCGTTGACGGCGCCAGCCGCCTTCGCCATCGCGGCGGCGGAAACGGCGGGCGCCGCCGCGCTGCTGTTCGCCGATACGCGCCTCGTCGGCGCAATCGTGCTGACCGCGCTGCTGCTTGCGTTCGCAGCGGGCCTCGCGTTCAACATCCTGCGTGGCCACACGGATATCGACTGCGGCTGCTCAGGTTTTGCCGCGACGCAAGCGACGACGCAGCAGAACGCGCCGCACAGCATCGGCTGGTTACATGTCGCCCGCGCGTTGCTGCTCGCGGCGCTCGCCGCCACCGCATTCATCGCGCCGGCAACGCGTTCGATTGTGTGGTTCGACTATCTGACGCTCTTCTTCGCCGTGCTGCTGATCGTCTGCGCACTGCTCACTTTCGACGTGCTGCTGGCCAACGTGCCGCGCCTCTCCAACTTGAGGAATTCATGATGCAAACCGCTCTCTCCGTTTCGACCGCGCTGCTGTGGATCGCCGTTCTCGCGCTCGGCGCGATCTCTCTCGCTCTCGTTCGCCAGGTCGGCATCCTGTACGAACGCATCATGCCCGCCGGTGCATTGATGATCGACAAGGGCCCCGCTGTCGGCGCGATCGCGCCGACGTTCGAGCTATCGGACATCCGCGGCCAGCAAGTGAAAGTGGGCGGTATCGACGCACAAGGCAAAGCGACGCTGTTGTTCTTCCTGTCGCCGACGTGTCCTGTCTGCAAGAAACTGCTGCCGCTGCTGCCGTCGCTGCAATCGAGTGAATCGACGCCCGTCAATATCGTGCTCGCGAGCGACGGCGATGTCGCCGAGCATCAACGCTTCGCGCAGAAGCAGAACCTCGATCGTTTCCCCTATGTGCTGTCGCAGGAACTCGGCATCGCGTATCAGATCGGCAAGCTGCCGTATGCGGTGCTGCTCGATGAAAGCGGCAAGGTCCGCTCGAAGGGGCTCGTGAACACGCGTGAGCATCTGGAAAGCCTGTTCGAAGCGAAGGAGCGCGGCGTCGCATCGCTGCAGGAGTTCGTGCATGGCGACCATCGCCATGAGCAGCGCGAACAGCACGCATAAAGCGCCGAACCCGATTACCAACCTGAGCGGAGAACAAGCACATGGGCGTTTTTGATTCGTGGTTCGAGAAGTCGGCGCGCGGCGTCGCGCAGCGCAGTTCACGGCGCAGCGCGATGGCGAAGCTCGGCAAGGTGCTGGTCGGCTCGGCGATGCTGCCGCTGCTGCCCGTCGATCGCACTGCTTATGCGGCCGATGCGGCTTCGGGCGCATCGGCCGCATCGGGCGCAGCAGTGCCGGGCGCCAGCGACGATGCGATGAGCTGCGATTACTGGAAATACTGCGCGATCGACGGATGGCTGTGCAGCTGCTGCGGCGGCACGTCGAGCAGCTGCCCGCCGGGCACGACGCCCTCGCCGATTACCTGGATCGGCACCTGCCGCAATCCGCATGACGGCTCCGACTACATCGTGTCGTACAACGACTGCTGCGGCAAAACCTCGTGCGGCAAGTGCTTCTGCAACCGCAATGAACGCGAGAAGCCGCTGTACAAGCTGTCGCTCGACAACGACATCAACTGGTGCATGGCCAACGGCAACTCGAACTATCACTGTTCGGTGTCGGTCCTGCTTGGAGCCGCAAAGCAATGAACGTGAAACACACTGGAAAATTCGCGGCCGTCTGCATGGCGGCGGCCGCGTCGTTCGCGATGACGGACGCCGCGCACGCGCAAAACGTGCACTACCCCGCCGGCAAGAGCATGTTCGATGCGCAATGCGCGGTGTGTCACCAGGCGGGCGGCAAGGGTCAGGACGGTCTCGCGCCACCTCTCACCGACTATCCGGGCAAGTATTCGTCGACGGCGCAAGGCCGCGCGCAGCTGACGTCGACGGTAGTGCACGGCATGTTCGGCGAAATCAAGGTCAACGACAAGAGCTACAACTTCAAGATGCCGAGCTTCGCAAGCGCAAGCGATGAGGACCTGGCTCAGGTGTTGAACTATGTCGTGTTCGACCTGAACGCGAAGCATGACGACGCAAAGCCCTTCACGGCCGCCGACATCAAGGCCGCACGCGCGCAGGAGATGGACAGCGCCGCGGTGCACAGACAGCGCGCCGCCGTCGTGAAGGGACTCGGCCTATGAACGCCGCCCGCGTGTTTCGTGCCGGCCATCGCGGACTCGCGCAACAGCCCGCGCGCGGCGCGCGGGCTGCCACGCCGTGGATCGCGGCGCGCCGCATGTCGATGTTGCTGCTCGCGTGCGCCGCGACGTTCGCGCAACCATCGCCTGCCGATGCACAAAGCAACGGCGATGCATCGCTCGCGCAGCAGCATTGGGTGCTCAACTGCATGGGTTGCCATACGGCGACGGGAGGCGGCATTCCCGGCAAGGTGCCGCCGCTGGCGAACTCGCTCGGCTACTTCGAGCATCTGCCCGCGGGACGCGAATATGTGATGCGCGTGCCGGGCGCGTCGAATTCCGCGCTCTCCGATCAGGAACTCGCAGACGTGCTGAACTGGCTGCTCACGACGATGAACCGCGATGCGCTGCCGAAGGACTTCAAGCCCTATACGGCCGCCGAACTCAGCGCCCACCGCCGGCCCGCTTACTCCGATGTCGCGACCGTGCGCAACGGACTGATCCGCGATCTCCATGAGCGCGGCATCAAGGGTGTCGCGGACCGTTACTGAATATCCGATTCAAAGGAAACGAATATGGAGACGAACCCTACCTTCCCGCTGCTCGACGCCACGCAAGCGTTCCTCGCGAAGCCGAAGAAGATGCTGATCGGCGCTGAATGGACGGACGCGGCCTCGGGCCGCACGCTCGACGTCCTCAATCCCGCCGACGGCAGCGTGCTCGCGCGCGTGCCCGAAGCGAACGAGCACGACGTGCAGCAAGCGGTCGCCGCCGCGCGCCGCGCCTTCGACGCAGGCCCGTGGCGCTCGACGAAGACCACTGACCGCGAACGTCTGCTCCTCAAGCTCGCCGATCTTGTCGAAGCGAATGCTCGCGAACTTGCCGAAATCGAATCGCTCGACAATGGCAAGCCGGTGGCGGTTGCACAAGGCCTGGACGTGTCGATGGCCGCGCAGTGCTTCCGCTATATGGCGGGCTGGGCGACGAAGATCGAAGGCAGCGTGATCGATGCGGGCATGCCTTACCTGCCCGATAGCAAAGTGTTCGCGTACACGCGCAAGGAACCCGTCGGCGTGGTCGGCGCGATCATTCCCTGGAATTTCCCGCTGCTGATGGCGGCCTGGAAGGTCGCGCCCGCGCTCGCGACGGGCTGCACCGTCGTGCTGAAGCCCGCTGAAGACACGCCGCTGTCCGCGCTGCGTCTGGGCGAACTGATTCGCGAGGCGGGCTACCCGGAAGGCGTCGTCAATATCGTCACGGGCTACGGGCATACGGCGGGCGCTGCACTGTCGCGCGATCCGCGCATCGACAAGATCGCGTTCACGGGTTCGACGCAGACGGGCAAGCTGATCGGCCACGCCGCGCTCGACAACATGACGCGCATGTCGCTCGAACTGGGCGGCAAGTCGCCTGTGATCGTGCTGCCCGATGTCGATGTCGACAAGGCCGCGCACGGCGTCGCGAATGCGATCTTCTTCAACTCGGGTCAGGTGTGCACGGCGGGCTCGCGCGTCTATATCCACAGCAAGGTATTCGACAAGGTGATCGACGGCGTCGCGCAGATTGCAAAGAGCCTGAAGGTCGGCGCGGGCATGGATCCGTCCACGCTGATTGGCCCGCTCGTGTCAGCGAAACAGCGCGAGCGCGTCTGCGGCTACATCGATTCGGGCTTCGCGGAAGGCGCGCGCGCCGCAGCGGGCGGCAAGATGCTCGACAAGGCGGGCTTTTTCGTCGAGCCAACCGTGATGGTCGACACGAATCACACGATGCGCGTGGTGCGCGAGGAAATCTTCGGGCCCGTGCTGGTCGCGATGCCCTTCGACGAAACCGACACCGCCGTACAGCTCGCGAACGACACGCCCTATGGGCTCGGCGCGAGCATCTGGTCGAACGATATGTCGGCTGTTCACAAGCTGATTCCGCGCATCGCTGCCGGCACGGTGTGGGTGAACTGCCATTCGCTGCTCGACAACGCGCTGCCGTTCGGCGGCATGAAGCAATCGGGCTTCGGCCGTGAACTGGGCCGTGCCGTCGTCGACCAGTACACGGAAAGCAAGTCCGTGATGATCAATTACGCGTAAGCGATTCTCGCGCCGCCTTGCCGACGCGCGATGCATCGGCAAGGCCAACGTCCTGCTCGCCCGAAACGGGACGAGCAAGACAGACACAAGAGACAAAGGGGAAGAGACATGAATCATCCGACGACGCCGCGGCAGATCGCGGCGGCGGTGGCCGCACTCGCCGCGGCGCTGGCAGCGCCCTGCATCGCGCAAGCACAAAGCAGCATCACGCTATACGGCGATGTCGACGCGGGCATCACGTACACGAACAACCAGCAGGTCACGCATGCGGACGGCAGCATTGGCGGCGGTCACAACTTCCAGTTCACGGGCGGCAATTCCGCGCCCTCGCGCTTCGGCCTGACGGGCAGCGAAGATCTCGGCGGCGGCACGGCCGTTACGTTCAAGCTCGAAAACAGCTTCTATACGGGCACGGGCAGCTTCGTGCAAGGCGGCACGCTGTTCAACCAGAACGCGTGGGTCGGCCTCACGAGCGAACGTTACGGCACGCTGACCTTCGGCCGCCAGTTCGATTCGTACACGAATGCGCTTGCACCGTACGCGTCGAGTAACAACTGGGCTACGCTTTTCGGCTCCCATCTCGGCGACGTCGACAACCTGAATGCCGCGCTGAATCTGAACAATGCGGTGCAGTACGTGAGTCCGACGTTTGCAGGCTTTTCGGTGAGCGGCACGTACTCGCTGGGCGGCGTCGCGGGTGACTTCGCGCAAAAGCGCGGCTGGGCCGTCGCGGCGAGTTACAGCAACGCGCCGTTCTCGTTCGGCATCGGCTATCTCGACCTGAACAATCCCCTCGATGCGGCGCTCGGCGGCCAGCAGGGTTATATCGGCGACTTTGCGTGCTCGAATCCGACCGCGATGTACTGCGAGCTGCAGAACGCGCGCTCGCTGAAGACGTTCGGCGCGGGCGGCACATACACGTTCGGACCGGCGACGTTCGGCCTCGTCTATACCCATACGAAGCTGGACGATAGCCAGTACTTCGCGAGCGCCGCCTTGCCGCAAGGCTCCGATGTGCGCTTCGATATTGTCGAAGTGAATGCGACGTATGCGGTGTCGCCCGCTCTTTCACTCGGCGCCGCGTATATCTACAACTCGATGAAAACCGATGTGAGCGGTTCGCCGAAGTTTCACCAGGCGAACCTGGGCGCGACCTACAACCTGTCGAAGCGTACGACGCTGTATGCCGTGGGGATTTTCCAGAAGGCGGCGGGCAGCGGAATCGGCGCCGACCCTGTAACGGGGCAAGCCGTGAATTACGCACAGATTCCCAATCTGCCGAATTCGACGACCGACAAGCAGGTGTCGGTAACTGTCGGGTTGAAGCACAACTTCTGATTGCTTCCACGGCGCGTGCAATTCGCGCGTCTCGGGCCAGAGGCGTGAGACGCGCTCTTTGTCGATGTTGAACGCACCGCCTACTGCAGTTCCCCCTGCGGGAGCGGATGCAATGCCGTCCATTGTGACCAGCCGCTCGCGCAATGCTTGGACATCACGCGCAATGCTCGAGATCCGTCGCGAAAGTAGAGCGACTCGGCGATGCACGTCGTGATGTCGCTGATTCCCGGCGTGCCGACGAAGCCTCTTTCATAGGTAAAGTCGAGATTGCCTTCGCGCAGAACGTCGAGCGAACGGTCGAACTCGTCAATGAGCTTCGGATACGTCCAGTTGTTCAACAAGGTGACAGCCGCTTCAGCGTCGAACATTTTTTCTCTAAACATTTTCACTCTCCTTCTTGCGCTGCTTCAGTGCGTGCAGATGGCACGCATGCGCTGACAGACTTCGTTGCGCCCCGCTCACTCGCGCAGACCTGAACGCGTCCGGCAATCTTCGACGAAATCATCGGGCTCGACCGCGCGGCTATACAGGAAGCCCTGCATGCGGTCGATTCCGCATTCGCGCAGAAACACCGCCTGCTCTTCCGTTTCGACGCCTTCCGCCGTCACGGTGAGCGAGATCGAATGCGCGATCTGCGCGAGTCCTTCCACGATTACCGCCGACCGGCTGTCGTGCGGCAGGCCCATGACAAACGACCGGTCAATCTTCAAGCCGTGCAGGGGAAGTCGCCGGAGATACGAGAGCGACGAATAGCCGGCGCCGAAATCGTCGATGACGAATCGGACGCCGAACTTCGCGATGGCCGCTATCGTCGACACCGCGGATCGCGTATCGAGCACCGGCTGGCTCTCGGTGATTTCGAGTTCCAGCGCCGAAGGCGGCAGCCCGCTGATCTCGAGGGCGCGCGAGACCGTCCTCACAAAACGCCTGTTGAGTTGAAGCGGCGACACATTCACCGCCACGCACAGATAGGGCGCCATGTGCAAGCGCCACTGTGCCGCTTGTGCGCAAGCGCGTTCGATGACCCAATCGCCGATACGCTCGATCAGGCCCGCTTGTTCGGCGACGGGCACGAACCGCGCGGGCGGGACGACGCCCAGTTCCGGATGGGTCCAGCGCAGCAGCGCTTCTGCGCAAACCGTCTTGCGCGCTGTGCGATCCACGACGGGTTGCCACGCTAGTGTCAGCTCGCGCGCCGCCAGCGCAGCTTCCAATGCAGATTCCAAGTTCGAGTGACGCGCCTTTTCCCTGTTCATTGGTTGTGCGAATAACTCTGTCCACGGATCGCGTATGGCATCCGGCGCGGCGACGCGTTGACACCCTGACCGCACCGGCGCAACGCCGTCCGCGGCTGGCCTGGCACCTTGTTGAATCATCGCGGCACTCCTATGCTTGATCATCAGTGAATGCAGCATGTGAAAACATGCTGTTGCCTTGCCTGTGTGCAGCGCTTAGTACATTCGGAGCCATGCGGCGGAACATCGGAACATCATCGCGCAGCGAAATTGAACAGGTGTCGCAAAGATAGACCGCTGAACGCTTTCCAGGAACGATCACCATCGCTGAACGCGTCAAGCATTACTGAACGCCGGCCATGGATGGGACTATCGGGGACCTTATGAAAACGCATCAGCTCCGCGCGCTGGTCGCCGTAGCGGACGCGGGCAGCGTGCGCGGTGCAGCGCGGCTGCTCGACACGTCGCCTGCCGCGATCACGCAAAGCCTCCAGTTGCTGGAGGAGTCCATCCAGATGCAGCTGGTTTTACGCACGTCGTCCGGCGTCACGCTCACCGAATGCGGGCAAACCCTGCTGACGCATGCGCGTCTGATCGTGTCGCAAATGACGCGCGCTCATGAAGCGCTCGATGCGTTGCGCGGCATTCCTCGCAGAAGGCTGTCCGTGGCCGTGACCGCGTGGGTGGCACTGACGTTCCTGCCGGAGACGGTCGCGCGTTTCCGCGAGCGTATGCCGCAGATTCAGCTCGAACTATTCGAAGGTTTGCTTGCGATTGCGAATCCGCGCCTGCGCGACGGCAGCCTCGATATCTACATCGGCCGGCAGTCGCCTGGCGCGGCGAGCGGCGCGTTCACTTATCAGCCGGTGTTTGCATCGAGCCGCGCAGTGGTCGCGCGCAACGGTCATCCGAATGCGGCAAGCCGCTCACTGGCTGACCTGCTCGAACTCGACTGGCTGGTTGCACTCGATCCCGAGACGGAAGGGCAGGCGCCGTACCGGACGTTCGCGCAATATGGCTTGCCCGTGCCGCGGAGCATTCACTATCTGCACTCGCTGGCGGTGGCCGTGCCGTTGCTCCGCTATACCGACATGGTCAGTATCTTTCCGTGGCCTCTGGTGGAGTTGTGCGCGCAGCGCGACGATCTGTGCGCGCTGCCGTTGCGAGAACAGCTCGACGATTCACTCGTCGGCATCATTACGCGCAACGGCGAGCCGCCCGATGCGGCGTCGCGCTGCTTCATAGACTGTTTCATTGAAACGGTTCGCGGCGAGAAGTGGATGGCGTCAGCCCACATTCGCCGCGCGATGCACTCGGTCGAGATACTCGTCTAGCTGACGCTTTCGCTGACAGCCGCGCGCATCAGCTCATCGAAACACGCGAGCAGCCGGTCGATATCCGGCGCATGAATCGCGCCCATGGTCGAGATACGGAACAGTTCTTTCGACAAGCCGCCCTGCCCTGCATAGATCACGAAACCACGTGCCTTGAGCGCATCGTGCAGGCGCTCATAGGACACGCCTTCGGGCAAGCGATACGCTCGCAGCACAACCGACGATTCGGAAGCCGGCAGCGCGCTATGGATCCCGCGCCTGGCAAGCCCGGCACGCGCCTGCTCGGCAAGCGCCGCATAGCGGGCGTGGCGCGCCTTCCAGCCGCCTTCCTCATCGATTTCGCGTAGCGCTTCGACGAGCGCGTAATACGCATGCACCGACGGCGTAAACGGCGTATTACGTTGATCCTGCAACTGGGCAAGCCGCACGAGCCCGAGGTAATACGTGCGGCTTGCGGCAACGGCCAGCGCATCGCGCCGCACGATCACGAATGCCGCGCCCGGCACGCCATGCAGGCACTTGTTCGCGGTCGCGGCGACGGCCACGATCGTGCCTTCCGCGAAGTCGATCTCTTCTGCGCCGAAACTGCTCACGCCGTCCACCAGCATCTTCACGCCGCGCGCGCGGCAAACCTGCGCGAGCGCCTTCAGGTCGTTCAGACGGCCCGTGGTCGTCTCGTGATGAATCACGGCGACATGTGTGATGGCCTTGTCGTCGTCGAGCGCGGCCGCGATGCGCGCGAGCTCGGGCGCCTGCATCCATTCGTGCTTCACGATGCGGTGCGCGATGCCGTACTGCTTTGCAATCTGCGCGATACGCTCGCCATACACGCCGTTTTCGATGATCAACAGCTTGCCGTTCTCAGGCACGAGCGCTGCGATCATGCTTTCGACGGCTGCCGTGCCCGAGCCCGTCATCAGCACGGCGCTCCATTGCGCGGGGTCGAGGTCGTACAGCTTGACGAGACGCGAACGCGCTTCGTCCTGAAGATCGAAGAACTCGCTTTCGCGGTGACACAGGTCCGTTTGCAGCAGGCTATTGCGCACGCGCTCCGTCAGCGTGACGGGACCGGGATTCATCAGCAGCATCAGCGTGCTCCTTGGTTCGGGCCGCCCATGGCGATGTGGCGCATCAGGCGCGTCTTCACATCCGGCGGCGTAATGGTCGGGCGCGGCAAGCCATCCGGCGTGCCGCGGCGAATCGCAACGCGCACGAAGCGCGGGCCGTCGAGCAGCGGCGACGCGAACAGTTCGTCGATCAGGCTCACGTCGTCGCCTTCGACCGCCGACGCATAGCCGCACGCCGCCGCGACACCCGCGAACGACACCTGCGGCGATACCGTCGACTGCCCGCCCGTCGAATCGTGCGCGCCGTTGTCGAGCAAAATGTGCGTGAGATTCGAAGGACCGTACGCGCCGAGTGTCGCGAACACGCCCATGCGCATCAGCGCGGCTCCGTCGCCGTCGAGCGCGACCACGTGCAGATCCGGACGCGTGAGCGCAAGGCCCAGCGCGAACGGCGTCAGACAGCCCATCGAGCCGACCATGTAAAGCTGGTTCGGGCGATCGTCGATTGCATAGAGCTCGCGTCCGCAAAATCCCGTCGACGCCAGCACCACGGTCGAATGCAACGGCGTGTGCGCAATCACGCGTTGCAGCGCTTCGTTGCGGGTCGGCAAGGCGTCGGGTGTCTTTGCTCGCGAGACATCGCGTGCCATGCATGCTTCGCGCTTCGCAGAGCGGCCCGCGTCCTTGAGTTCGTGGGGCGCGACGCTGCCCTTCTGCATCACGAGCGCGTATGGGCGGCCCGTCGCATCCATATGCGCGATTGCGCGGTCGAGCGCGGGGCCAATTGCGTCGGGTTCCGTCGGGAAGGTCTCCCACGGAATCTCCATCGTGTCGAGCATGGCCGGCGTGATGGGGCCCATCAGCTGATGCTGCGGCTCGTCCGCGACGCCTGGCTGGCCGCGCCACGTGACGATCAGGAGCTGCGGCAGCTGGAACGTCCATGTGAGCGACGTAAGCGGGCTCACTGCGTTGCCGAGGCCCGAGTTCTGCATCATCGTCACGCCGCGGCGGCCGTTCTGCGCGCCGAGCGTCACGCCCGCGATGAGCGCGACGGCATCGCCTTCGTTCGCCGCCGACACGTAATGCAGCTTCGGATCCTGCAGCACGTAGTTGATGAACGGCGTCAGATACGAGCACGGCACGCCCGCATACCAGTCGAAGCCGCGCTCGCGCGCCGCCTCGACGAACTGTGCTGCCTCGATCATTGAGCGGCGCCTCCCGCTGCATCACCCTTCGCGAGCGGCGTGGCTTCGTGCGCGAAGTCGCCTGCGCGGCGGAAGTCTTCGAGGTCGTTCACGCCGCGCCAGTGGCCGTGCACGTATTGCACTTCGATTTCTTCACCGGCTTCGAGCAATGCGTTCAACAGCGCGGGCATATCGAGGGAATCGAAATCGGGACGTGCACGCAGCGTGCTCATCACCGCTTGCAGACGCTCACGGCCTCCGCCGCGCACGTTCAGGAGGCCGATCCAGCGGCCGTTCGGCGCTGCGCCGTGCAGGTCGGCTTCGTTGTTCGACACGCGGCGCAGCAGCACCTTGTTGCCGAACAGACCGCGATCGTCGCCGGCCGAGCACCACGCGAAGTCGCGCACGCTCTGGTTCGCCGCACCCGTTTCATCGATCGTCGTCGAATCGACTACCACGCTGAAGGGCGCCTCGCTCTCCACCAGATCGCGCACGATATAGCTGCGGAACAACAGGTCGCCGTACGAGATCAAGGTGTCGTTCTGCAGGTTGTCGATCGCGCATGCGAGCGACGCCAGTTCACCCGTCTGCTCGTGGCGCTCGTTGACGACGAGCTTGATGCCGGCGGTATCGATCGCGTCGGCGCGATAACCGCCGACCACCGTGATGTCGTTGACGCCCTGCTTCTTGAACGCATCGACGAGCCAGCGCAGCAGCGGCTTGCCCGCGATGGGCAGCATGACCTTCGGGCGATCCGTCGTGACGGCTTCGAGCCCTGCGCCGCGGCTCGCGGCGAGCACGACAGCCGAGCCCGCCGCGCGCGACGACGAAAGATAACGCTCTTCCGCCTCCGAGTATTCGTCGGCGTTCTGCAGACGGAAGATTTCGTTGACGGTCGCGATGCGGTCTTCGACGTTGACGAGCGTCTGGCTCTCGTAGATTTCCTTGACGACGGCCTGCATCGCCGAGGTCGCTGCGCGAATCTGATGGTTTGCCCAGATCACCGTGCTGATGCCTGCCTTGCGGAACACTTCTGTCGGCGTGCTGTAGTACTTGGTCGGCACGATCACGAGCGGACCGCGGCCTGCCCATTCGCGGGCGAACTCGAGAATCTCGTCGGGACGCGACAGCTTGCTGTGAATCAGGATCGCGTCGGCGCCCGCCTGGCGATACGCTTCTGCGCGCTTGAGCGCTTCTTCCATGCCCCAGCCTGCGATCAGTGCTTCGACGCGTGCGACGATCGAGAAGTCCTCATCCGTCTGCGAATCCTTGCCGGCCTTGATCTTGCCGCAGAACTCGTCGATATCGGCGAGCGGCTGCGCTTCGCCCTTGATGAAGCTGTTCGTCTTCGGGAACACCTTGTCTTCGATACAGACGCCAGCGATGCCGCGCTGTTCCAGCTTGCGCACGAGGCGGCGCACGTTGTTGAAGTTGCCGTAGCCGGTATCGCCGTCAAGCAGGATGGGCAGATCGCTCGCGTCGGCCATGAATTCGAGGGTATCGACGACCTGGGTCCAGCTAGCTTCGTTGTTGTCGCGCACGCCGTACTGCGCGGAGATCGCGAGGCCCGAGCCCCAGATGCCCTTGAAGCCGGCTTCGCGCACGATACGCGCGGAGATGCCGTTATGAGCTTCCATCAGGAATTCGAGTTCATTGCTGGTGAGCATCTGGCGCAGGCGTGCGCTGCGCGACAGAGTGGTGAAAGAGGGTTCGCGTGCGTTCATCGTGGCTCCGGTTTTCTTTTTGCGCTGCTGTTTTGCGCTGCGCGCAGCGTCGGTCTCGCGACCAAAAATGGCGACTATATCGGAAATGATTTCTGCGCGCCTTTGAAGAGACCTGCATGCGGCCTGATTTTGGCAATTGATGGAGTTTGGGTGAAAAATGTGGCCAATTAGCGCGGTTTTTCTGTCTGCGACGCTGGGATTGGTTTTCGCTTATGGGTTTTCATTTTTTGGTTTGTGTTTTAGTACTTTCACTGGCATCCGCGTTATGTCTGCGTACTCCATGCGTTGCCCCTGTGCGGGGCGGCACCTACTTTTCTTTGCCGCGGCAAAGAAAAGTAGGCAAAAGAAAGCCGCTTACACCGGGCGTCTTGACGCTTGCCCACGGGCCCTCAACGTCCCCGTAATTCATGCGGCAACGAGCTAAGCCACGCTCGTTGCCAGCGTTCCAAAGCCGGCCTCACCCACTTCGCGCGCTCCGTCACCGGCCTGCGCCATCGCATTGCTTGCGCCCATTTGCGGCAAACGGTGTGTCGGTTGTCGCACTGCAGGCGTCCGGGCACCGAATGTTTTCTGGCAAGAACGATACGCTTCGCGGCGCGACACCCTACACACCGTTTGCCGCATATGGACGGCGGTGGTGAAGCACGGATAGTCCTGGTACGAGAGCATGAAGCGGGTGAGGCGTTGATCAAGGGCGTTAGCAACGAACGTCGAAACAGATGCGTTGCCGCGCGAATTACGGGGACATTGAGGGCCCGTGGGCAGGTGTCAAGACGCCCGGTGTGGAGCGGCTTTCTTTTGCCTACTTTTCTTTGCCGCGGCAAAGAAAAGTAGGTGCCGCCCCGCACAGGGGCAACGCATGAAATACACAAACATAACGCACATGCCAGCGCAAACCGCACCCGCAGACGCAGGAAACGAAAAACTTCATACGAATACAGCTACGCTGATTACGGGTTTCCCCGCGTTATGCGCAAACGCTAGTGCGCCGTAAACCCCATTAAGCAGTGCCATAAACGCCGCGCTGCCACATAGAGAACCGTCCAGCCGCTGCGTAAGCAAAAAGCAAAGCAAACTCCAACCATGACACTGAACAAAAAACTCGCCTCGATGATCGCGATCCTTTGGGTCGGCCTCGTCTTCATCGGTGCGTTCGGCGCGTGGCACAGCCGCTCGTCGATGATCGCCGACCGCCGCGATCAACTCACCAACCTCGTCGAGCAGGCCAATTCGATCGTCAACCGCTACTACACACTGTCCCAACAACATGTGATGAGCGAAGCCGATGCCAAGAAGCAGGCCCTCGATACGATCGCCGCAATCCGCTACGGCTCCGACGGCTACCTCTCCATCAACGACTCGCAACCCGTCATGCTGATGCACCCGTTCAAGCCGGCGCTCGTCGGCAAGAACCTGTCCGGCTTCACCGACCCAGCAGGCAACCACCTGTTCGTCGATATCGTCAACGCGGCCGGCCAAGGCAAGGGCGGCTTCGTCGATTACCTGTGGTCGAAACCCGGCAGCGACACGCCCGTCCCCAAGACCAGCTATGCAATGCGCTTCGCGCCATGGGACTGGGTGCTCGTCACAGGCATGTACATGGACGACGTGCAGAAGGCGTTTTACGTCGATCTGCTGCGCTGGCTCGCCATCACGTTCGCGCTAGGCGGCATCGCCACCGCCGTGATGGTGCTCGTGCTGCGCAGCGTGAAGCGCACGCTCGGCGGCGACCTCGAAACGGCCGTCGAAGCGACGCAGCGGATCGCGCGAGGCGACCTCGCGACGCCCGTACCGCTCGCGCACAACGACCGCACGAGCCTGCTGCACGCGCTGCATACAATGCAACAGGGCCTGGTCGAAACGGTCTCGCGGGTGCGCACAGGGACCGAAAACATCAACGTCGGCGCAAGCGAAATCGCCGCAGGTAACACCGACCTCTCGCAACGCACGGAAGAACAGGCAGCCGCGCTCGTGCAAACCGCGTCGAGCATGGACGAGATGACGTCGAACGTGAAGCAGAACGCCGATAGCGCAGCGACGGCAGCGGGCCTCGCGAGCGAGGCCGCCGATATCGCAAAGCGCGGCAGCCTCGTGGTCGACGACGTGGTCCGTACCATGGGCGACATCACCAGCAGCTCCAGGCAGATCGGCGACATCATCGGCGTAATCGACGGCATTGCGTTCCAGACCAACATCCTCGCGCTGAACGCGGCCGTCGAAGCGGCGCGCGCAGGCGAGCAGGGCCGCGGCTTCGCGGTCGTCGCAGCGGAAGTGCGCAGCCTCGCGCAGCGTTCGGCAACCGCGGCCAAGGAAATCAAGGCTTTGATCGAGACGTCGACGGGCAGCGTCGAAGAAGGCGCGTCGCTCGTCGCGAACGCGGGTTCGACGATGGGCGAGATCGTCGCGTCCGTGCGCCGCGTGAACGAGATTCTCGAGGAAATCAGCCATGCGTCCCGCGAACAGAGCGCAGGCATCGAGCAGGTGAACCGCGCCGTCGGCGAAATGGATCAGGTCACCCAGCAGAATGCCGCACTCGTCGAACAGGCCGCCGCCGCCGCCCATTCGCTGAAAGATCAGGTCGGCGTGTTGCGCGAAGCCATCTCGAGTTTCTCGCTGCCAGCCTGACCCCTGCCCCACGCTGCGTGAGCGAACAAGTTCGCGTACCAGGTATCCCACCAAAAAAGAAGGCGCTCGATTGCGAGCGCCTCATCAACACGCCGCGTCGGAGACGACGCATCAGTTGAACGGGCGATGGCGCCCGCGTTTTCAAAACCGGCCCGCCTCCCGTGTGTCCGGCGCCCCTTGCGCGTCGCGCACGCGCAAAAACCTGCGCGAAGCTCGCACCGAGATTACGTTCTTATTACAATCTGTCCACATTCACTGTGGTCCGGTTGCCAGAACGGCCGGCTTCGCCCTCATGCTCCGCAAGAAAAATCACGATCCGTACGCGCCCGTCGCGAAGAATCCCGTCCTCGTCGCGCGCCTTCCGATGTGGCGTTCGAAGCTGGTCGTGATCCTCGTGTTCGCGGCGTTTGTTTCGCTGATCGGCCGAGCGTTCTGGGTGCAGGTTGTCAATCAGGATTTCTACGTCGAACAGGGGCAAAAGCGCTATCAGCGGACCATCGAACTCGACGCGATGCGCGGGCGCATCGTCGACCGGCACGGCGCGATGCTCGCCGTGAGTCTCGCGACGTACGAAATCTGGGCGTCGCCGAAGCTGCTCGACGAAGCCGCCTGGCCGCCGCTCGCAAAGCTGCTCGACATGCCGCTCGCGGAACTCAGGCAGCGCGTCTCCAGCAACAAGAGCTTCGTGCTGCTGAAGCGACAGGTCGACGCCGAAACGGCCGCGCATATCGACAGGCTGAATCTCGCGGGCATCACGCGCATCGCAGATTCGAAGCGCTTCTATCCGGAGGGTGAATCGGCGGCGCACGTGGTCGGTTTCACCGATATCGAGGACAACGGCCAGGAAGGCGTCGAGCTGGCCGCGAACGAGCTGTTGTCCGGCGAGCCGGGCGAGCGCGAGGTGATCCGCGATCGCCTTGGCCGCGTGGTGTCGGACACGCGCCCGCTCACGCCCGCGCAAAACGGCGCGACCGTCCATCTGACGATCGACCGGCGCATCCAGCAGCTCGCGTATGCGCAACTCAAGGCCGCCGTCGCAAAGCACAGCGCGCAGGCGGGCAGTGTCGTCGTGCTCGACGCGCACAACGGCGAGATTCTCGCGCTCGCGAACTATCCGAGCTTCGACCCGAACGACCGCTCGCGTCTGACGGGCAAGCAGTTGCGCAACCGCGCCGTGGTCGATACGTTCGAACCGGGTTCGACGATCAAGCCGCTGGTGGTCGCGCTGTCGCTCGACCGCGGCCTCGTCCGGCCGGACACGATGATCGACACGGCGCCGGGCTGGTACAAGATCGGCCCCGCCGTGATTCACGACACGTCGAACCACGGACGCATGACGATCGCCGAGGCCTTGCAGAAATCGAGCAATATCGCGCTCGCGAAGCTCGCGCTGAACCTGCCCGCCGAAACCATCTGGAACAAGTACCAGGAATACGGACTGGGCCGTGCACCCGAGCTGACCTTCCCGGGTGTCGCAGCGGGCCGCGTGCGTCCGTTCGCGCGCTGGCGTCCCATCGAACAGGCGACAATGGCTTACGGTTACGGCCTGTCGGCGTCGCTATTGCAGGTCGCGCAAGTGTATACGGCCTATGCGGGCGACGGCACACTGCACCCCGCCACGCTGCTGGCCGACCCGATGCGCACGCCGTCTGCCCACCCACGCGTGACGACGCCCGCAACGGCGGCTGCCATCCGCTCGATGCTCGAAATGGCGACGAGCGAAGGCGGCACGGGGCGCGCGGCGAATATCGACGGTTATCGCGTGGGCGGAAAGACGGGGACGGCGCGCAAGCAGGTCGGCAGTTCGTACGCGAAGGGGCGCTACCGGTCGTTGTTCGTCGGCATGGCGCCGATGAGCAATCCGCGCCTCGTCGTTGCCGTGATGATCGACGATCCCGCCGGCCGCGCGTTTTATGGCGGCGCGGTCGCGGGGCCCGTGTTCAGCGCTGTGACGGGCGGCTCGCTTCAGCTGCTCGGCGTGCCGCCCGATGCGCCTGCTTCGGCCGTCGCGCATGCGCCAGAAGTGTGAGCGCTGCCTGTGGGCCCTGTCGCGCCTGAACCGCGCGCATCAGCGGAATCAGACGCCGCTTGCAGCCAGCGCGCGCAGGTCGCGTGCGACTTCGGCCATCACCGGTTGCCACGCTCCGAATTGCCGCTGCCGGTATAGCGTGGCCGTCGGATACCACGGGCTGTCGCGCCTGTCCGTCATCCAGGTCCAGTACGGATTCACGTCGAGCACCACCCACGTACGCTGCCCGAGCGCGCCCGCGAGGTGCGCCGCCGACGTGCACACGCTGATCACCAGATCCAGTTCGCTGACGAACGCGGCCGTATCGTCGAAGCTGCGCCATTCATGCGTGAAGTCGGCGATGGGCAGACCGGCTGCGCGGGCCGCGTCGACATCGGCCGTTGCGCCGGGCTGCAGCGAATAGAACGCGACGCCGTCGAGATCGCGAAACGCCCGCGCGTAACGCTCCAGGCCGACGCGGCGAAAGCGGTTGCGTCCGTGATTCACGCTGCCCGTCCACGCGAGCCCGACCTTTAGACGCTTTTCATCGGCGAGACGCGTGCGCCATGCCGCGCGAGCGTCCGCGTCCGCGCGCAGATACGGCACGTCTCGCGGGATCGATTCGACGCGCGTATCGAGCATCAGCGGCGCGCTCACGAGCGGCAATTCGAAATCGAACATCGGCAACGATTCGAGGTCGCGCGTGACGGAGTACGCATCGATGTGTTCCGCGAAACTGCGCGGCAGCAGCGCGCCCATATGCGCAAACGAATTCCAGACGATCCGCCCGCCCTCGCGATGCACGCGCTGCGCCAGAAGCGGAATGAAGCGGCAAAACTGCAGCACGTCGCCCATGCCCTGCTCGCCCCACACGAGCAAAGTCTTGCCCTTGAGCGATTCGCCGCGCCATTGCGGCCTGCCGAACAGCGGACGGCCTTCCGTCAGCATGCTCGCCGGGTCGCTCCAGCGCGCTTCGTGCGCAGGCCAGCCTTGCGCGTATTCTCCGCGCAGCAGATGCAGCACGCCGAGCGCCGTGCGCAGCGACGGATTGCCGGGAGCGAGCGCACAGGCCTTGTTCGCGTGATCCAGCGCGTCGTCCCAGCGCTGCGACTCCTTCAGCGCCTGCGCGAGATTGCCATGCGCGATCGCGCTCTGCGGATCGAGCTCGACAGCACGCTCCGCCGCCG
Organism: Paraburkholderia phymatum STM815; assembly: GCF_000020045.1. Classification (GTDB taxonomy): domain Bacteria; phylum Pseudomonadota; class Gammaproteobacteria; order Burkholderiales; family Burkholderiaceae; genus Paraburkholderia; species Paraburkholderia phymatum. The sequence goes on from NC_010623.1 coordinate 793,587, forward strand.
CCAGCGATCCTTCGAGATCGAAGCAGGCGCGCCGCGCAGGCATCAGGTTGAGCCACAGCGCGAGGTCGGACGGGGCCGCTGCGACGGCCGCTTCGAGCATCTCCCGCTCTTGCACGGGATCGGCGCCCGTGCGGTTCAGCGCGATCGCGAGGTTTTTGCGCAATTGCGGAAACGCAGGGTCGATCGCGAGCGCACGACGATACGGCGCGAGCGCATCGCGATCGCGGCTGGCCATCTGCATCGCGTAGCCGAGACGCATGTTTGCGGCTGCGCTGTGCGGTTCGAGTTGCGCGACGGCCTCGACCAGCGACACCGCCTGCTCGAACTGCTGCTGTTCGAGCAGGTCGAGCATCAGCCCGTCGATCGACGCGTTATCCGTCGCGTGGAGGCAGGACGCGGCCTCGAGCCACAGCGCACGCGCTCGCGCATCGCCGCCCGACTGCGCAGCGGCCGCATAGCGAAGGAAGGCGAGAAACGGATCGAAAGTAGGCAGCATGGCGGAGAAATAAGGAGTTGATCGGCGCATCGAATCGGCACGTACACGCGGCACCGCGTCGGCCATTTTGTGGCGGTCGATCCGCCCCCTCGTAAAGAATCGTCAAGTTCCCATTCGATATCAATCGAAGAATGCGCTGTGCCCATCCAGCTGCACTGCATGGAGCGCCCTTCGCGCCCATCTCATGTGCGATGCGTTTCCTTGCGCTTTGACCCTCGTTTTAAGCGGCTTGCGTGTCTAAAGTCGCCTGCCGCAGCGCCGATATTCCGGCAGAGGCAAGCGCCTCGCCCGTTGCTGCAGCGTTCCGTAGTCAGTCTCGCCTTGTGCGTCGACCCTTGCGAGTCCGCTTTTGCGCACATCACCGATTGACATACCGGCGCGGTCCGCACGACTTCGCCGCACGAACCGGCGACGCCGGAAAGGACACTGCGATGGGCAGCCAGCGCACCACATCGATAGCGGCAAGCGTCGCGGCCCTGACGCTAGTCGCCACGCTCGCGGCATGCGGCGGGGGCGGAGGCGGCAACAGCACCGCCGTCTCGAACACGGCCAAAGGCACGCCTGCGTCGAGCGACGTGCCGATCGTCGCCGCCGACGGCAAGCTGCACGCGGCCTGCCAACGCTGCTCGGCGACCGACGATTCGACCTACGCGGGCAGCGGCGCGGGCATCTGGCAGGCGATCAATCCCAACGCATCCGCTCTCGACGTGCCCGTCAGCATCAAAGGGCTGTCCGGGCAGAACGTGACGCTCGTCTTCACGAACGAGAGCGCGGGCACGCAAACCATGTCGCCGATTACGTTGAGCGCGAACATGTCGACATCCGTCATGCGCGCGCAATCGCAAGCAGCCGCGACCTCTTCGACGACGGGCAGCGAGAGCGCCACGCTCGCCGCGATCCGCGATTTCAATTACCAGGGCTGGACGCAGCTCGCGACAAATCAGCAGGCCACGGCAACGGCGCGCTATTCGACGAACGGCGCGGCGACCAGCGCCTTCTACAGCGCCGGCACCTGGCAGGTCGGCGACACGCGGACCTTCTACTACGCAGACAATTCGCCGCGCACGACGACACTCGAACAGACGGCCACCACCTCCGATGGCACCACGGTCAACCTGTGGGTCGAATCGGGCGAAATCGGCGCGTCGAAGATCTCGCCGCAAATCATCCATTCGCTGATCACGCAGTATGCGCAGGCAGGCGGCATCTATGACATGCTGGTGCGCGTCGGCGGCAAGCTGTACGGGCCGAACAGTCAGTCGAGCCTGATCGACGGCACGCATCAGCCGATCGATCTGGTGGTGATGAACTTCGATCACAACGGCCTGCCGTACGGGCTGCTCGGCTACTTCTGGGCGCTCAACAACTTCAAGACGGGTGCGGGCCAGCTCGCGTACAGCAACCAGTCGATCTCGCTCTATCTGGATTCGGAAACGCTCTATCTGGGCGGCACATACGGTATGAACCAGATGCTGACGACGATGGCGCACGAAAGCATGCACATGCAGAACTTCTATCGCCGCTCGGTGCAAATGGGCGCGCAATACGCGTTCGAGCCGTGGCTTGAAGAAATGACGGCGATGATGATGGAAGACTGGGCGAGCAGCGGGATCGTGCCCGGCTACAACGCGATCCGCGACGCCCGCTTCATCACCTACATGACGTATGGCGGCCACGGCAGCTACAACTGCGGACTGACGACGTGGACGCCGTACGGAACCGATTGCGAGAGCTATGCGGTGAACGGCTCGTTCGGCGGCTTCATGAACCGTCAGTTCGGCCTGTCGTTCTTTCAGTCGTTGCTGACCAACAAGAACCGCACGGCATCCCTCGATATTCTCAACGAAGTGATCGGCAACGCGCGGGCCGGCGCGACCGTGCCGTCGACGCTGCGCGGTTTCGCAGCGGCGGCGAGCGGTCTGGTGCCGTTGTCGTCGAACGTCGCGGGCTTCACGTTCCCGGCGCGCAGCGAGAGCGGCTTCACGTTGCCCGCCATCGATCCGGCTTCGCTGTATAACGGCGCGACGCGTGCTTTGCCGGCCTCCGTGCCCGCGACGCTCGCCGCGCTCGGTACGTTCCCTGTCGTGCGGTCTCATGTCAGCGGTACGTATAGCGAAACTGTGCGCGTGCCCGTGGGCACGACGCTATCCGTCGTCGTCGACTGATTGTGAATCAATGAAATCGAGTTTATCCAGGGGCCACCCGTGACGCTCAAACGAAATCTGGGACTCGCCGCACTCGCGCTGATGCATGCGGCCTGCGCCGCAACGCTGCACAGCGGCGAAACCGTCGATCTGGCGGGGCGGCTCGCGCTGCGCGGCAACGAGCCGTTCATCGTGCCCGTCGTCTACGATGCGCGCGGCGTGTTCGAACTCGAGGGCGTGACGCGGGAGCAGGCGATATCGCTGCAAAACCAGCAGGTCGAGGTGCACGGAAGGATCACGCGAGTGGAGATGCATGGGGCGCAGCTGCCTGCGGTACATGTAGAGACGTTGCGAGTTTTGCCTGTGCCATAGCGTGCTGCGTCGGCAGCAGGACTGGAACGTCTTTTAAGACTGGTTTAATTCTTGCCTGCAAAGATGCGGCCCACATCGCTGTCGACCCGGGTTGGCGCTTTAGCGCCTTACTCGGGTCCCATGCAGAGCCGTCGACCCGCCCGAACATCGATGGCATTTTTCATCCGTCCGGCGGTGGATCGTTTTCACCGTAGCATCGCGCGCTTGCTCGCAGGAAAGGAGACACACGATGGTCGAAGACACGGTGCTGGAACATCTACGCGCGCTGCACGGCGCGCAAACACTCGCCATTCAGAGTTGCACCGTTTCGCCGCCGATACAGCATCCGTGGGGACGCGCGTACCGGCTCGTCGAATGGTCCTTCAGGCACGGCGTTGAATCCTTCCGGCGCGTCGTGCCTGCCGAGAGCACGCCTCTTCAAATTGCCGAGGCCGTAATGTCGCACGTGCCCGGGCGACGCTTCTGCCAGCCTGGCGGATAGCCTGCGCGCCGCACAGCGCAAGCCGCTCGATACGCGCGCCGCGCGCGCTCGACGTCTGGTCTCCGTTCTTCATCACGCATTCCTCCACGCAACCATCGCCGGCCGCGCTTGCGCCGGCGGAAACACATTCCATGATCCGTCGTCGTGACGGAAGAAAAAGATCGACAGCATCCCGTTGGGACGCACCGCCTCCACGCACACGCAGCGCCGGTGCATCTGCGAGCGGCAGAAGCGCACGACACGCGCCGGCATTGCCGGCGTCGGTGCGAGCCATTTATCGACTGCCCAGTGCAGGTTTTTTCCGGTCGGGCTCATGGTGGTCTCCTTCGCTTTCCTGATTGTTTTACGGCATTCCGCGCGGCGAACTTCAATGTCAGTGTTCAATTTCGATGCTCATACTGCGTTAACAAGGGCACGGCCGGTTTTCATCCGGTTCGCGACAAATGCGCTGATCAGGCAGACGACGGCATGCACGCCAGTGCGCGGATGCGTGAGGCACGCATGAACCTGTTCACTGCGGCTTTCGCCGAGCAGGCACCATGCGCAGAAATGCTCGCAGTTGTTCGTCAGCAGGCGATAGCTGTTTTCGCCGAGGCGCGAGCGGGCGCGCAGCACGGTTTCTTCGCCGGAATACTTCGGGAAGGGATGCGGGCGCACGGCGACGGCGTGACCGTCGGCGAAAGCTTCGAGCGCCACTTCTTCAACAGGACCGCGATGCGCGGACTTGGCGAAACCTGCGTAGTGAATGACCTTGCCGCCACCGACGTAAATGCCGTGATGTTCGTAGCCACGGCGTTGCGTGATCAGGTGGGCACCGAGGGTGGGTTCGTCGCTGGAACCGTCGAACGCGACATCTGCGGACGCATAAGCGGCCGCGCGGTTTGCACCTTGTTCATTGCCTGATTGTTGGAGGTTGCGGTTCATGGCTTTGCCCCGGTATCCGATTCAAAAGGCCAACACTGTTGCAGGCTCTTTTGCATCATCTGGACCAGGCACGCTAAGCCAATGATTTACCTAATGATTTGCCGATTTAATGGGGTTCTGCACAGCATCAGTGTACGGATCGGGCCAACAGAAATTCTGGCGATTGTGTTGCGCACAGACCATCACATTTCGCAGATCGCACACGCGATGCGCTTGCGAACCATGTGTTGGCTATACCATCGCTTGCCGCGGCGCGCTGTTGGACGGCTGCCAACGTGTTGCGTCTCGCGCGCGCGACGCGTGTGCGCGCGTGCTTTCGCTATCGCCCGCCCGGCAAGCGTCCGCGACAAAGTCCACGCACGGGGCCGCGAATTGGCACAGCCCTTGCACCATATGTCGCAACTTCCTTTTTGATTGTGCGGCCGCGTGACGGGCGGCCAACTGGAGACATGCCATGGCTTCCATCACCATCGACGATATTCCTCACAACCTTGCACTCGATCGCAAGGCCATGTCCGCTATCAGCGGCGGCGGCGGTGCGCCATGGGTATTCGGCTGGATCACGCCGTACGTGCACGACACGCCGAGCGTCGGACCCGTCGTGAACCTGTACGACATCACAAACAACTTCTATGCTAACCAGATGATCAACCAGTTCCAGACGGTCGACGTTCGCAACACCGGCAACAACTCGAGCATCAACGTAACTCCTGACGCCAACAGTACGAACCGGGCTTAGATGCCGTGACCTGTATCAGCCAATTCCGCTGGGCTTCCGCAGCGCGCTCCGACACGGGCCGCGTACGCGACATCAACGAGGACGCTTGCCTCGACCAGCCGCAGTACGGCCGCTGGGCCGTGGCTGACGGCATGGGCGGGCATGACGTCGGCGATCTCGCGAGCCAGCTGGTGATCGAAACACTCGGCCAGTTGCCGGAACGGGCAGGCATCAAGCATTGCATGGCCGACGCACGCGCGCGCCTGCAGAACGCAAACCGTCAGTTACGCGAAGAAGCGAGCCGCCGGCAGGTTCAACGTATCGGCACGACCGTCGTCGTGCTGCTTGCCTGCGACCGCTTTTGCGGCTACCTGTGGGCAGGCGACAGCCGCATCTATCTGCTGCGGCAAGGGCAACTGCGCCAACTGACGCGCGATCACAGCCAGGTGGAAGCGCTCCGGCAGTCAGGCTATCTGACCGAAGAGGAAGCGCGCAATCATCCCGCGCACAACATCATCACGCGTGCCGTCGGTGCAACCGATCATCTCGATCTCGACGAAGACGCGATCGAAGTCGCAGACGGCGACGTGTTTCTGCTGTGCAGCGACGGCCTGAGCAATGAAGTGACGGACGCGGAAATACAGCAGACGCTTGCCAGCGTCGATTGCCTTCAGGCACCCGACGAACTCGTGGATATCGCGCTGGCGCGCGGCGGACGCGACAACATCACGGCCGTCGTCGTGCAGGCGGAAGACCCGCAAGCGTCGGACAAAACGCTGCTTAACCCGGCGCCCTGACACCTCCGTCAAGCGGCAGGCATCTCATCCTATATCGGCTTCGTCGTTCGCTTCCTCGTCGTCCTTGCGCGCATTCGCCTGCGCGTGTGCGCGACGGAAGTCCTTCGAATGCAGACCGTGCTTCTTCAGTAACATCTGAAGATGCGAGCGGTTCATATCCACGCGGCGCGCGAGTTCCGCGACCGTCCCGCCGACTTCCTGCAAGCCGCGCTGCAGGAAGGCCTTTTCTGCTTCGTCGCTGGCGGCGCGCTTCGCGTCGCTGAGCGACAGCAGGTTCCTCACATTTGCGGCGCCATTCGCGGCCTCGTTCGCGCCCCCGAACATCGACGCGGAAACGGGCGGCGTGGGCCGCATGTCTGTCGGCAGATGATCGACGTCGGCAATATCGCCCGCGAGACACGAGATGCGGTACATCACGTTGCGCAGTTCCCGGATATTGCCCGGATACGCATACGTCAGCAGAAAGTCCCTTAATTTAGGCGTGATTCTGACGGGACGGCGTTTCAGCGCGCCCGCCGCTTCATCGCCGAAGTACTGGATCAGCAACGGAATCTCATCGCGCCTTTCGCGCAGCGGCGGCAATGTTACGTGGATGACGCTCAGCCGGTAGAACAGATCTTCGCGGAAGGTGCCCTGTTCGCTCAGCTTGCGCAGGTTGCGATTGGTCGCCGCGACGATGCGCGTGTCGACGCCGATCGGTTCGTCCGACCCGACGCGCTGTATTTCGTGCGCTTCCAGCACGCGCAGCAATTTCACCTGCCCCGTCAGAGGCAACTCGCCGATTTCGTCGAGAAAGATCGTGCCCGTGTGCGCGCTCTCGAATTTGCCTTTGCGGTCGTTCGTTGCGCCCGTGAAAGCGCCCTTTCTGTGCCCGAACAGTTCCGACTCCAGCAGGTTCTCAGGAATCGCGCCGCAGTTGACGGAGATAAACGGTTTGTCCGAGCGGCTGCCGTTCGCGTGAATCACCTTTGCCATCAGTTCCTTGCCCGTGCCGCTCTCGCCGTCGATCAACACGGGCAGATCGGTCGGCGCAGCCTTCTCGGCGATTTCGAGCGCTTCCAGCAGTTTCGGGTTGTCGCCGAAGGTGCCCTCGAAGATGAAGCTGCGCGCGAGCAGCGCCTGGCGTCGCGCGCCGCGCGACTGGTCGCCGCGCAACGGCTCGACGACGGCCGCCTGCACGAAGCGCTCCTTGTGCGACATCTGCATGACTTCATCGCGCAACGAACTTGCCTGTTTCAGGAGCTTTTCGATATCCGCGCGTTCAAGCCGCGACGACCAGCGCAGCGTCGAGCGCAGAATCTCGATCTTCTCGATCAGGCCCGCATAGGAGAGGGCCGAGCCGCTTTCATCGGGCTGCTGGTCAAGTATCTTCATCATGCGCTCAGCTGTTTCTGGACGAGCTGGTAGTACATGCCCTTCCGGTTGACCAGTTCCTCATGACGCCCCTGTTCGACGATTGCGCCTTCATAGAGCACCAGAATCTTGTCGGCGCGCATGATCGTGCTGAGACGGTGCGCAATGATGACGGCCGTGCGCCCCTTGAGGATGTCGTGCATGTTGCTGAGAATATTGCTTTCCGACTGCGTGTCGAGTGCCGAGGTCGCTTCGTCGAACACGAGCAGCCGCGGATCGTGATACAGCGCACGCGCAATGCACAGCCGCTGTATCTGCCCACCCGACAGACCGATGCCGCGCTCTCCCACGATCTGTTCATAGCCCAGCGGCAGCTTCGCGATGAATGCATGGGCGTCGGCCATCTTCGCCACCTCCTCGATGCGGCGCCGGTCAGGCGTGTCGTCGCCGCTCGCGATGTTCTCCGCAATCGTGCCCGAGAACAGCAGATTGGTTTGCATCACATAGCCGATCTGCGCGCGGTAGAACGCCTTGTCGATCACGTTCATGTCGTAACCGTCGACGGTCATCTTGCCTTCGCTGGGCGTATAGAAACCGACCAGCAGCTTGGCAAGCGTGGTCTTGCCCGACCCGCTGCGGCCGACGATGGCGATGAGCTCGCCCGGCTTGATGTCGAAGCTGATGTTCTCGAGCACATAGGCGCTGTCAGTGTCGCCATAGCGGAAGTAGACGCCGTTCAGGCCGATCTCGCCTTGCAGGTCAGGCAGCATCACGCGTGAAGGGAGATCCTCGGGCTTCTGCTCGGGCTCGATATCCAGCACGTCGCCCAGCCGCTCCATCGCGACGCCTGCGTCGTTGAGCATGCTCCACAAACCGACCAGCCCCATCAGCGGCGACAGCACGCTGCCCATGAATGCGTTGAAGGCGATCAGCTGACCGATCGTCATTTCACGCGCGAGCACGAGATTCGCGCCGACCCAAAGAATCGCTATGGTCGTCGCCGCGTTCAGCAACTGACTGATAAAGCCGATCAGAATGTTGAATGCGTGCGCGCGGTATTGCACTTCGAGCGCTTTCGCGTACTTCTTTTCCCAGCGCAGGCGGACGGGCCGTTCGATGCCCATGCCTTTCACCGTTTCGACGCCCGACAGCGCTTCCATCAGAAAGGACTTCGAATCCGTCGCAGCAGCGAACGTCTCACGCGCATAGTTCTTGATCCTGGGCGTCGCGATCAACGTGAGCGCCATGATGGGGATGACGAAAGCGATCAGCACGAAGGTCATTTTCGCGTTGTAGAAGAACATGATCGCGAAGTAGATGAACACCATCAGCAGATTCAGCGCCGTCGTCACAGTCGACTCGGTCAGGAACGCGCGTATCGTCTGATTTTCCTGGAAGCGCGCGAAGATATCGCCTGTTTTGCGTTTGGCAAAGAACGAGAAAGGCAGCGACATCGTGTGCCTGAAGAACTGCGACATCATCGCGAAGTCCATGTTGCGCACCATGAAGTTCGACAGGTACGCGCGGATCATCGACATCAGCTGCGAGAACACGTTCGAAATGATCAGCCCGAGTATCAGCAGATGCAGCAGGCTGATGTTCTGATGCACGATCACGCCATCCAGAATGTTCTGGATGATCAACGGCGGTATCACGCCCAGCACCTGAATCACGAAGGTCGCGAGAAACAGATGCAGCAAGATCTTCTTATACGGCGTCAGATAGCCGATAAAGCGCAACCACGGCGAACGCGACGCCGATAGCTGCACGAGATTCGGCCCGGGCGTGAACAATAGACACGTGCCGCTCCAGCCGCGCTCGAAGTCTTCGAGGCTCAGCTTGCGGAAGCCCAAAGCAGGGTCGGCGAGCCACACATGATCTTTCGATACGCCATACACGATGATGTAGTGATAGCCCTCCCAGTGCACGATGAACGGCAGATCGAAGCCACGCAACGAATCGAACGTGCACTGCACGCCGCGGGCCGAAAAGCCGAGCGATTCGCCTGCACGCGCGAGACTGTCGAGTGTCGCGCCTTGCGTAGTCACATTGGCGAGTTCGCGCAGCTTGCCCAGCGTCATCGGAATGCCGTAGTGCTTGCAGATCATCGCGAGACACGCGGCGCCGCAATCCATCTCCTCCGCCTGTTCGACGAGGCCGAAGCGGCGGATCACGCGCTCGCCCATCTCCGGCTTCGTGTGCAGGTCAAGTCGCAGCGGCAGCTTGCGCCGCTGCTCGATGCGCTTTTGCCGGTCCAGTTCGCGGTCGGCGTACTTGATGCGTTCGTCGAGCACCTCGCGCAGTTTCGGATTGCGTTCGAGGATGAAATGCACCGTGCGCTCGGGGATGACGAGCAGCCGCGTATCCGTCGTGGCGATTGCCGAAGCCGTCTGCTCCTGCCGCATCAGGCACGCCTTCTCGCCGAAAATCTCGCCTTCGCGCAGCGTTGCGAGCGTGTAGTCGTTGCCGTCTTCGTGGCGCACGATGCGCACTTCGCCCTGCCGCACCACATAAAGCCGCCGGTCGTCGCGCGCGTCCTGCCTGAGAATCTCCTTGCCTGCGGCGACCCGCTTGACGCCCACGCTGCGCACGTACTCTTCCAGTTCCTGCTTGTTCAGCTTGCCGCGCAGATCGAATAGCTGGGCAACGAACCCTCCCGCCGAATTGATCGCGACATAGCTCGCGACGAATGCGAGTGCCGACGGATTCCCGGCGATGATCGGCTCGATCGCCGCGCGCGGAATGAACAGCAACTCGGTCTTGCCCGACGAACGCACGGACGATTCATGCACGTAGGCGCGCAGCATCGCGATATCGGCGAAGACTTCAGTCGTCTTGCGCACGCCCATGCTGATCTCTTTGCCGTGCTCTTCGGTGAAGATGCGTACCGAGCCGGTCTTGATCACATAGAGGCCGTCCGCGGGGTCGCCGGCGTTGCACACCGTTTCGCCAAACGAATAGAAGCGCGATTGCACATGCTCTGCGATGCGTTCGAGTTCATCACGCGTGAACGGCGACAGAATCTCGACCGTCGACAGAAAATCGGCAGTGGAAGGCGTGGTTTGCGGTGCATCCATGATGCTTGCGATCCCCGGCAGCAGCGCGCGTCAGTCAGAGCGCTTCGATGATGTGTTCCTGCGCGCGCGCCATCAGCCACTGTTCGCGCAACAGCCGTTTGATTTCCGATGCGACGTCCGCATCGAGCTGTGCCGGGTACTTCGCCGTCACGGCGAAGATCTCGAAGCACGAGCGGTCCGGCGACGCGAACGGTCCCAGCAGATCGCCCACTCCCGCATTGAAGATCTTCGCCTCGATATCTGGCTTCAGCGAGCCGCGCAACACCTTGCCGATCACGCCCCCCGAGTCCTTCGTATCGGCGATTGAATGCTCGCGCGCCATCTCGGCGAATGCATCCGGGTCCTCGCGCAGATAGGAGATCATTTCCTTGGCCTTGCCTTCGTCGTCGAGCAGGATATGGCTCACTTCGAGCGCGTCGAACTTGGGCGAATTCATCGAAAAGTACTCTTCGATTTCGCTGTCGCTGCCCACCTGGTCGAGCATCTTTTCCTGGAACAGGCCGTCCGTGATGAACGCCTCGAAGTCGTCGAGACTGATCTTCAACGTATCGAGGTACTGGTTCATGTCGGCGGCGCGATGCAGCCCTCGCACGCGCCGGAACTGGTCGGCCCGCTCCTGGATTTCGTCGGCGCTCACGGTCACGCCGTGCTTTTTGGCGGCGTGCACAGCCAGCTTGTCGCGCACCATCTGCTCGATCAGGCTTTCGAACTGGCCCGTGAGTTTCAGTAGACGTATGAATTCGCCGACATCCACGACTTCATCATCGATACGTACGATCGCGGTCATCTCGTCCGCTCCTCTAGTGGTGGCCCGAACGAACAAGCGGGCTGGCGGTTGTACTGGTGGTCAATCCTGCGATGCAGCGCGTTCTGATCACTGCCCGCTATCCGGCCAGTTGTCTGAACGGGTCCAGCCCCAGATCGATCAACCGCCGTTCGCGTACGACGATTTCGGCGCTCGCCGTCATCCCGTAACGCAACGGATAGCGGTTCTCCGCGATCTGGTAGTAATTTCTGTCGAGTTGCACGCGGCCCTCGTAGACAGGCTGCTTGTCCTGTGCCGACGGCTTGGTTGCCGGCGAGATATACGCGAGCGTGCCGTTGATCAGCCCATAGCGCTGGTACGGAAACGCGTTGAATTTCAGCTTGACGGTCATGCCTTCGTGCAGGAACGCGCGGTCGCGCTCGGCAATCTCGATCTTCAGCACGGGGCGCGCGTCCTTCGGCGCGATGCCGCCAAGCGGCGCGTTCGCCTGGATCTTGTCGCCCGTTTGCGTGGACGTGACGTCGGTGACGACACCCGAAGTCGGCGCGAGTATCAGCAGAAAATTGTCCTTGTCGATGTTTTCGAAACGGATTCGCGCGGCTGCCTCCGCCACGAGGCGCGCCGTCTGCAATTGCAGGCGCAGCTTCTCTTCCGTGCTGGTGATCTCGCGAATCAGATCGTCGTATTGAAGCTGGAGCGTCGTGGCCTGCTGGCCGCTCGTTTCGAGTTGCGCATTCGCCTCGGCGTATTCGTGACTGAGCTTGAAGTCGAGTTCGGTGAGCCGCGATTGCGCGACACGGTAGGCGTTTTCCGCTTCCATATACGTATTGCGCTTCGCTTCCACCTGCAACTCGGCGACGCCGCCGCCGCCCGGCTGCGCGAACAGGCGCGCGTACTTGTCCGCTTCCTGGCGCGCCGCATCGCGTGCGCGGCGCGCGTTGTCCAGTGTACTGCGCGCTTCTTCCAGTTGCGCCTTCTGGCCTTCGGCGAGCTTCGTCGTGCCTTCGGAAATGCGGTTTTCGTGCAGACGCTCTTCCACTTCGAGCTGATCCTTGAGCGCGGCTGCCTTGCGTTCCATCAGTTCTTTTTTCTGCGGGAACTCTTTCCACTCGCGCTCGGCGTCCTCGAGTTTCAGCTGCGCCTGCAGCGCATTGGTCGCCGCTTCGATCGCGCCGCGCGCATTGATCCGCGCGAGCACGTCGCCCTTCGAGACCGGCTGACCTTCGGCGATATACAGGTCGGTGAGTTCACCGTCGATGGGCGCATAGATGCGCCGCACGTCCGATTCCGGCGCAAGCGTGCCTTGCGCCGTGACGATCACATCCGCGCGCCCGAAGAACGACCACAGCAAACCCGCGACGACGAGTCCGACCATCGCCAGCACGAGTGCCTGCGCGATACGCACGGGCTCCGCCGTGAGGATCGCCACGCCCTCTGCGCTGTGATCTTCGAGCGCCTCGTAGAGCGGCTTAGGGTGATTATCGCGCTTCACTTTCGTCACTGCCTCCAATCAACGCGAGCTTGGATTTGAGCAAGCCCGGCTCGAGCACCATCCGCAATTCCTGCAACGAGCGGCGCTGCAATTGCGTTTCGGCGTCGATGTCGTCAAGCAGCTTGTCCGCGCCGTCCGGATGCGGCGCCTTCAGTTGCGCATAGACGCGCATGCCCTGTTGCGCCGACGTATTGGCGCCCGACAGCAGACGCGCCTGACTGCGGAAGCCTTCAGAGATGCCCGACTCCAGCCGCTGTGTGCCGCCGATCGAACCGTTCGCGCGATACTGGCGCCACAATGTCTGCGCCCGGTTGATCAGATCTTGCGCACGTACCAGCGCTTTGTCGCGCAACGCGTTGACATCGCCCTGAACGGCGCGCACGTAATACGCATCTTCGACGGGGTCGAGACTGGCGTAGAAGGACAGCAGTTTGTCGTCGCGATCGCCCGAACCGCGGTTCTTCTGCAGATCGGCAAACTGACCGAGTAGCGCCTTCTTGTGCGCGAGTTCCGCAGCAATCACGTCGGACCACGGTCCCGCCGGCATCGACTGCAACGCGGCCAGCGCCTGTTCGCTGTCACCGCTTTGCCATGCGGCACTCGCTGCGTCGTGCCTGCTGATCACATCGGCGGAAGGCAGGCGGCTCGCGCCCAGTTGCCTGTATTGCGTCTCAAACGGCGGCGTCCTGAAGTGAGCACGCTTCATCAGCGGCAGCAACGGCGTGAGGTGACGCGCCGTCATTTCATTGAAGATGTCCGTGTACTGCCGAAGGTCGGCTCGCGCCACATCGAGTCCGGCTAGACGCGGATAGCGCTGCGCGTAGTCGTCGAGCACGGCAGGCAGTGCATCCGGCTTGTCCGCCGCCAACTCCGATGCGATAGCCGCATTGAGGCGTTCGATCGCGGCGAGGTACACCGAATCGTCGCTTTGCAGCTTGCGCAGATGGCTCATCGCCAGCGCATAGGGCTCGGTAAATTCGGGCACATACGACGCAATGCGGTCGAGTATCCGCTGATGTCCTTTAGCGTCATCGTTCCAGCGTTTCAAAAGGTCCGAGATGCGCCCTTCGTCGCTATAAATGCGAATAGGCGCATCGGGACCGCCACGGCCCACAACGAAGTTCTCCAGGTCGCCCACCCACTTCAGCTGATCGATAAGCGCGAGCGCATCGGCATTGTTCCCGCTCGACGCACGCATGCCTTCGATCAGCGCCGCCGCACGGTCGAACTGCTTCGCCTGCAATGCCGCCAGCCAGCCGGGCACGCGCGCCTTCATCAAGGCTTCACTGGCGAGCGTCCGGATTGCATCGCTGAGGGGATGGCGCCGCAAAGACGACGTTGCCATATCCGCCGCCTTTTCGTATTCGCCCGCCGCGAGCAGGTTCTTCACTTCGCGTTCGGTCGCGCCGCGCATGTACAGCGTGAAGGCAAGGCCTGCAACGACGACCAGCACGGCCAGTCCGCCCCAGCCGATGCGATGCACGGTCGCGCGGTCGCCCGCCGCGAACGTGCGCATCACCTCACGCATCAGCAGTTGCCAGCGGCGGTGCGGACGACGGCTCGCCTGAGCTTCCGTCGACTCTTCTGGCGTCAGAGGCGGGGCGTTTTCGTTGACTTCGTCTTCGCGCTGCAACGCGTGATCGACGCAGAAGATGTCGAGAAACGAGTGCGCCGCGCCGACGAAGGTCGTCTTGTCGGGATCTTCCGCGGGCATCGCCATTGCGGGTGCGACGGGTGCTGCGGGCGTGGCGGGTATGGCGCTCACGGGCACGCCCAGCGCGGCGGCAGGCGGCGTCATCTGGGTCACGGTAGGCTCGATTTCGAACGATTTCGCCAGTGTTATCCGATAGACGAAATGATCGCCGCCGAATCCAATTGTGTCGCCGTCTTGCAGTGCGACGGCCGATTCGCCGAGACGCTTGTGATTCACGAACGTACCGTTGGTGCTGCCGAGGTCTTCGACCCACGGCTCGCCACTCTTCAAGAAGATGTGCGCGTGACGCCGTGAAATGTAATTGACCTGATGGGGATAGCGGTCTTTATAGCGAGCGAAGAGTTCATCCGTCTTGCTGACGAGGAAAGGAAACGCACTGATATCGATCGGCTCAAGCCCCAGATCGATGCGCTGCGGCTCGAGCGTGACGGTCAGATGCTGCACGCCGCGCGCAGATGCCGAACTGAACGGTCGGGGTTCGATGGCGACGCGGTAAGTCAGGTCGCCGCCGAAGCACAGCTCGTCGCCGGCGCGCACGCGCGACGGCGTCTGCCGCACGGCAATGCCGTTGACGGTCGTGCCGTTCTTGCTGTCGAGATCGGCCACATAGACTGCGCCATGCTCGCTAAAGATGCGCGCGTGACGCCGCGAAAGTCTGGTGATCAGATCGCGCGGATAGTCCGCAAACGGCGCCTCGCTGCGGCCGATCGCGAACAGATGGTCAACGATGCGGATGGGGCCGAGAGACGCGTGCGAGACGGGCAGCAGCAGGACATCGAACTCCTTGTCCAGAGCCGCCCGCATCTCAGCAATCGGAGCTTCGCCGGGATTCATCTCTTTGCGTCACTAAGCGCGGACACGAACAGAGCGTTCGATGGGCGCGGCGGCCAAGGCGTGTTCGACGTAGCCGGTCATCTGACGATATGAGCGGCTAATCAGGAATTTTAAGTCACGCATGCGGTTAGTCAATTATGGGTATGGCTAATGCGGTCGAATACGGCAAGCGGCTCCCTGGTGTTTCCTTTAAGAACCGTGCCAGCGTTTTCCAGCCGTGGCTTTTCGCCTTGTTCGGCGCGTCGCGTCATTCCTTCACTTGCGCCTGCACGTTGACAGCGGGCCAGCCGCCGCCGAGCGCCTTGTAAAGCTGTACCGTGTCGGACAGTATTTGCTGGTGATTGGTCAGCAGATCCAGTTGCGCTTGAAGCAGCGTGCGCTCCGTTTCGAATACTTCCAGTTGCGACACGATGCCTTCACGCAATTGCGACTGCATCTGCTCGTTGACGACGCTTAGGCGCTGTACTTCCTGCTGCAATTCGACGCGCTGCTGCTTGTGCGAATCCAGATTGACGAGTGCGTTCTCGACTTCCTCGAATGCGCCCATCACCGTTTGCCGGTATTGCTGCTCGGCGACTGTCGTTTGTGCTTCCGTCGTTTTCACGTGAGCCCGCACACCTGGATCGAGCAGCGGAATATTGAGGCTCGGCATGAAGCCGAACGTGAACGACTTCAGCAGATCGGACAGCGCAAAGCTCGCCGTGCCCCCATGTCCTGTCAGGCTGATGGTCGGCAGTTGCGCGAGCTTGGCTTCGCCGACCAGGTTATACGCTTCGAGCACGCGCAATTCCGATGCGACGATATCGGGCCGCCGCGACAGCAACTGCGAAGGCAGCCCACCCGGAACGGGCGGCAATTGCACGCGTTGCTGCAGGTGTCCGACGGGCACGGTGAATTCGCCTGCCGGTACGCCGATCAGCGTGCACAGCGCGTTATTCGCAAGGCTGCGCGAACGGCGCAAATCGAGCAGATCCTTGGTTAGACGATTGACCTCCGCCTGTTGACGCATCACCTGCGTCTTCGGAATCAGGCCGTTGCGGCTCATACCGTCATAGATCGACAGAATGGTGCGGTTCTCATCGACCATTTTCTGTTGCGCGACGATCTGGTCGTCGAACTGGAGAATCTGGAAATAGGTGGTCGCCACATTCGACACGAGTTCGAGATAGCCCGCGCGCCAGTCGGCTTCCGTTGCGTGGAATTCGGCCTTTTGTGCCTGTACGCCTTTTTCCACCTTGCCCCAGATGTCGATGTCCCAGTTAACCTGGGCCGCCACGTTGTACTGCTTCGTGAACGGCTGCCCCGTGACCTTCTGGAAGTTGGCGCCTGCGCCGAGATCCGCCGTAGGCAGTGCACCTGCCTGCGCCTCGCCGATCTGCGCACCGGCTACGTCGATGCGAGCGGCCAGGACCTTGATGTCGAAGTTGCCTGCGATCGCCTTGGCGATCAGGTCATCCAGATACGGGTCATGGAAGCCTTTCCACCAGTCGGGCACGATGGTGTCGGCGGGCGACACGAGCGAGCCCGTCTTGTCGGACCACGCTGCCTTGGCGGGCGTGTCGGGGCGCTTGTAGTCGGCCATATGAACATCGACGCAACCGGCCAGCAAAGCGGCACACGCGGCAGCCGCACTGAAGGCGCGTGCAACGGCAGCGATGCGACGCTTGCACTGCCCTTCGCGGCGGTCGCCCGCATGATGGCGGGCCGGCGAATCGAAGTTCGAACAGCAGGCGGCGAACAAATCAGGCAACGCAGACACGATATTCTCCGATCTTTCCCGGCTGTACTGCACGTGCAGAGCGCGCCTTTCAAGTAAAGCACGTCCAGCGCGGCATCTCTATCGATGTCGGCGGATTTCGTTCGGCGTGGAATACGTGCGGTGACGCGGCGGTCGTGTGGACAGGACGATTGGCTTTTCTATCTTTTTGACAACGTGTGATGCTGCTTGCTTCCGTAGTCTTCAGGAAGCCCGCGGAGGCTGGTCTGAACCTCCGCGGGTAACGCCGGGTGCTTAGTGCACGGTGACGTTGTTGTTGGCCGTCATCGTCGGCTTGATCGTCGTGTTCAGGCCTTCCGCGAACGCGTTGTTGTTGCCGCTCACGTTGCTGATGTTCATTTGCTGCGAGATCAGCTGCTGTGCGTCGACGTGCTTGCTGCCGTCGAAGTCGAGCTTGATGCTCGGGAAGTACGGATAGGCGAGGTAGCCGCCGCGGACAGCCTTCATCGACTTGCTGTCGAGTTCTTCGGTGACGGACAGGTCTTTGATCATCAGTGCGCTCATGACAGTTCTCCTAAGAGGGTAGCGAAGATTCGCCAAGGTGTTTCGGGTTTGGGTTCGAGCATCTTGTCTGCTCGAGCCTCACTAACGCATAGGCTGTGCCAATTGCACTGCCAGAACCGCGAAAATCCAGCGAAGCCTTGCTGTCATTAGGTCTCGTGTCAGACCTTCTTTGCGCATACGAAAGTCAGGTGCTTTGTTCAGGCCGCCATGTGCCGTCGCACGGCCAACATTCGACCGGAAACTGTTGGATTGCAGAAGACATTACTCAGAACACATCAAAACAGCACGAACAATCTCTATTGAGCACACACGTTCGTTCACTTCGCGATCACGGTGATCTTCTTCGAATAGACGGGCGGATTGTGCGGGATGTGGTTCTCGTCGCCCATGAGCAACTGGAGCGTGTGCTTGCCGGGCGGCAAGGTAACCGTCGTTTCCGTTTCGCCAGCGCCGAAATGCAGATGCTGGCGATCGGAGGGAATCTCCTGATCCATCGGCGGCAACTCCGTGTCGATCAGCAAATGATGGTGGCCGGTGTTCGCATACTTGACGCCCTTGGGCGCGACGCCCATGTAGCGCAAGCCAAACCATACGCGAAACGGCTTGTTGGCGGGCACGACCTGTCCGTCGTTCGGGTAGCCGATATAAGCGTGGGCATCCTTCGGCGCCGGCGTCGGCCCCGCGAACGCCATATTCATCGAAGTGAGAGCGGCAAGCGCCGCAGCGGCGACAAGGTTCCTGATCATGGCTGATGCTCTCCGTCTTGCGTGGTGCGCGCCGGGCACGCAGGCGCATGGTGCACGCGTGCTCACTTCACGATGATGGTGATCTTCTTCGAATAGACGGGCGGATTGTGCGGCACGTGGTTGAAATCGCCGAGCAGCAGTTGCAGCGTATGTTTGCCGGGCGGCAGTTCGATGCGCGCATCCGTTTCGCCTGCGCCAAAATGCAGGTGATTCCGGTCAGAGGGAATTTCCTGATCCATCGGCGGCAGGTCCGTGTCGATCAGCAGATGGTGATGCCCCGTGTTCGGCACATTGACGCCTTTAGGACACACGCCCATATTGCGCAAGCCCATTCGCACCCAGAGCTTGCCACCCGTAATAACGGTGCCGTCCGCCGGCCAGATGATGTACGTCTCGGCACCCGGGGGCGAGGGCGTGGGGCCTGCCAGTACCTGCGCCGAAGCGAGAAAGAGCGCGCCGATAGCCGCGAGCCTTATTCTTCTTTGCATTGCGCATCTCCCAGGGAGGGTCAGTGCTGCTTGCTTCCGCTTTAGCTTAGGACGTAACTTGTCAAAAAGATACGCCATGCTCGTTAACCTTCTGACGTTCTCACTGCGTGCTATCTTTTGTGAAAGTGATCTGCGCGATGGGGTGCCTGACAATGGCGTCGCGGGTGCCGGGCTGCATGAATAACGGCGACGGTCATGAGCGAGCCGCTTCGTCCGATGACAAGGTTCTGTCCAGAACTTCCAGAACAACCAGGATCTGAAAATGTGGCGAAAACTCCTGCTGGTATGCATGATCGGCGCACTCCAGATGCGAGGAGCCGACGCGCAAATGCTTCCACGCGGCGCGCACGATGCCACTTCCCATGTTGCTGGAAACAGCGCGCTCAGCAGCCGCACTGCTACATCGACGCGCAAGATCGCGCTTGTGATCGGCAACGCGAGCTATCCTTCGGGCGCCTTGACCAATGCATCGGGTGATGCGCAAAGCGTCGCCGATATGTTGCGTGCACAAGGCTTCGATGTCGTGCTTCGCACCGATGCCACTGCACAGCAGATGCGCGATGCACTCGCCGATTTCCGCCGCCGCTTGCAGCCGGGCGGCACCGCGCTGTTCTATTTCGCGGGCCACGGCTTGCAGACGGGAACGAGCACGCGGCTGGCATCCACTGCCGCCGATACCCGTGCGCCCGCCACGTTGATCACGCAGAGCATCGACTTGTCGAGCGTATTCGACGCACTCGCCGCGCCGCGCGCGCATGCCGTCAATCTGATCGTTCTGGATGCTTGTCTCACACAACCATTCCCGCCTGCGCACCTGACGACACCGCTGCCCGCACAAACCCTCGTCGCCTACGCGACGGCGCAAGGCGGCAAAGCCGCCGATGGAACCCGTCATGGCATCTTCACGGGCGCATGGCTGCGTGAAATGCGCCGCGCGCCGGATCAGCCCGTCGACGCGATGTTCATCCACGTAGCGCGACGCGTTGCAGAAGAAACAGACGGCGCGCAAAGCCCGTGGTCCGCGTCGTCGCTGACAGAGCCGGTGCATGTTTTCGCTGCCGGGCATCCGTCGATGCAAACCGGCGATCAGGCGAACCTCGTCGTCGCACTGAACAGTCGCGGCATTCTGCCTAAAGACAGCAACGAGCAATATGAACTGACATTCTGGGAATCGATCAAGGACAGCAATTACGCAAGCGACTATGAAGCGTATCTGAAGGCGTATCCGAATGGCCGCTTTGCGACGCTCGCCAAGGCGCGTATCGACAGGCTCAAGGCTTCCGCGCAGGCAACACCGCCAGCGACGCACGCGGCACCCGCATCCGCGCCGCCGCGCCCGGCGGCCGCTGGGGCTCCCGCGCCAACACCGACGCCGTCGCCCGCTCCGCAAGCCGCACCCAAGGCGGCGGCAACGCCGGCCCCGGCGCCCGCCTCCGCGCCCGCAACCGCGCACGCAGCGGCCGGCGGCGAGACCAGGGACTGCGCGGCCTGCCCCGTGATGATCTCATTGCCAGCAGGCTTGTTCACGATGGGCAGCAACTCCGACGATCCCTCCGAGAAGCCGCCGCATCGCGTGACGATTTCCGCCCCATTCGCGATCGGCAAATACGAAGTGACGGTCGAGCAATGGAACGCCTGCGCGGACGTCAACGGATGCCCCAAGCTGACACCGGAAAGCAATTCCGTGAAGAACGCACCTGCGCGCGATCTCAGTTGGGACGATGCACAGGCCTACGTGAAATGGCTTAGCAAAATCACGGGCAAGACTTATCGCCTGCCGACCGAGGCCGAATGGGAATATGCAGACCGCGCGGGCACGACGACGAAGTACTGGTGGGGCGATTCGATGCGCAAGGGCATGGCCAACTGCAAGGACTGCGGCGATCCGTATCACAAGGAGGCGCCGGAACCAGTCGGCAGTTACGCGGCGAATCCGAATGGCCTGTACGACATGAACGGCAGCGTGTGGGAATGGGTTGGCGACTGCTGGCATAACTCATACCAGGGTGCGCCCAACGACGGCCGCGCATGGGATGCGCCCGGCTGCAATATGCGCGTAATCCGCGGCGGTTCGTGGCGCGAAGGCGGCGACTACATGCTGACATCGACGCGCTTCAAGTACAGCCAGAGCGTGCGCCAATCGCAAGACGGCTTTCGCGTCGTGAAAGAACTCAAGTGATGTGATATGGCGAGAAGCCCGGGCACCGGCGCGCGCTTCTCAGTGCGCGCGCGCCTTGCTCGTGATCTGCGCGAAGTCGGCGACGATATGATCCTGGCCGTATCTGGCGGCAAGCTGCTTGAGCCGCGCATCGAGTGCGCGCAGGTAGTCCGCACGCGATTCGCTCTCGGGGCGCGGCGCATCGAAAAGCGGTGCAGGCGTGATCAGCAGAACGACCATCTCCTGACCGAACGGCTTCGAAATGATCCAGTCGCCGCCGCTGCCCACGGTTGCCGAATAGTTCGCGGGCGCCTGATTACCCTTTACGCGCGGCCCGGGCACCATATGCACGACAGTGCCGTCGAGCACGTAGTAGTCGATATTCACATACGAGTCGTAGCCCGGCGTTCTCACATCAACGACTAGCGGGTCACCCTCGGTCAGCACGCCATTCGGCATGCGGGCTGTCAGCGAGGCGATGTGTCCCGCCTGCCAGTTGTGCGTCCAGTAAGAACCGAGTTGCTTCAGCACGTCGCATTTGTCGCTGCTCACGTGCTGCACGTCCACCTTCGTCGACGCGATGCCGGGCAAAGTTCCGAGACGCTCGTTGACCTGCGCCTCGCCGTGCTGCGGCACGAATCCGCGTACCTGTACCGCGCGATCCCGAATCTGCGCGGCAAGCGCCGAACACGGCAAAGAAGCGAGCGCCGAGGTGACGGCTGCGAGTGTCGGCGGCGCAGGCGGGGCCGGCGTACTCGCGGGCGGCGTGGCCGCAACTTCAGGCTTCGACGGCGCAGCAGGCGTAATGGGCTGCACAGGCGTCACGCCGCCGGCTCGTGATCCACTTGCATCGGACGCGGCAGTCGTCTGTTGCCCCGCATTCTCCTGCTCGAGCCTCTGTGACGCGCGATAGAAGTACAGCGCGCCGCCCGCCGCGCACGCGAGCGCGAGTCCCGCCACGCCGGACTTCATCAGCAAGCCCGTGCGATCGCCGCCGCCCGTGGGTTTTGACGCGGACGCACGCTCCTGCGCACCGAACTCCTCGACGAAGCGCGACACCGTCGGCGTGCGCGCCTTGCGGTCGAACGCCAGCGCGGCGCGCAATGCACGCCATTGACGGTTACCGAGGTTGTCGGGCCGCTGCGGCTGGCGGTTCGCCGCGCGTGCTTGCGTCGCCGATTGACGGTCGAACGGGTGACGGCCCGTTAACAGCTCGTAGGTGATGCAGCCGAGCGCATAGATGTCGTCGCGTGGATCGGGCTCGAGATGTTCGAGCATTTCCGGGCTCGCATAGGCGGGCGTCAACGCGCCGAGGCTGCCGGGATCGAACACGGTGGCATCGCTCTCTTCTTCGGGACGCTGAAACACGCGCGCAATGCCGAAGTCGATCACCTTGACCTCGCCGGTGTCGGTGAGAAACACGTTGGCGGGCTTGAAATCGCAATGCACGAAGCCGCGCTCGTGCGCGTACGCCAGCGCGCTCGACATGCCGCGCACGATGGGCAGTGCGGACTGCAACGGCATGCCCTTGAAATCCGGCGTGCGTAGTATCTGGCTGAGCGGCTTGCCGGACAGATACTCCATCGTCAGATAGACAATCGCGCCATCGCGGTCGAAGTCGTACACGGTGACGATATTGCGGTGCGCGAGCACCTGTGCCTTGCGCGCTTCGCGCTGCAATGCGATCAGCGACTTGGGGTTGCCGCGGAACTGCGTATTCAGCACCTTGATCGCGAGATAAGGCTTGCGGTCCGACGCTTCCAGCTTGCGCAGATCGAGCGCCTTGTACACGGTGCCCATGCCGCCCACGCCGAGGCATTCTTCGAGCACGAAGCGGTTATTCAGCGTATCGCCCGTGCCCTTCACCTGGTCGAGGTTCGATGTGGGACCGTCATTCGTGCGGGCCGGCGGCGGCGTGACGGGGTGCTCGGGCACCGTCTGCATGCGCGTTTCCTCGCCGCCCGCCGCGGCAAGATGCGACACGGGCATCTGTTCGATACGGCGGCGCACTTCCGCGTAGAGGTCGGGAGGCAACGGCTTCCTGACCTGTGCTTCGCCGAGTATTTCGAGCAGACGAGCCGAGCCGACACCTTCCGTAGTGAGCGTGCTGTCGAGTTGAGCGACGAACGCGTCCTGCGTGAGCGCGCCGCTCTGAAAGTCCCGAATCACGTGCGCAAGGCTGGCCATGTGTTCAAAGCGCTGCAGCTCCCGTTGGTCGAAGAATTTCCCTGTCGTAACCAATTACATGTGCTCGTTCGATAGTAGCCCGCACGTATGCCTTTCGCAAACCAGGATTGGCCCGCGACACAGGCGGACGTCATGTGTCGCGGTTCATCCAACAGCTCCGAGCGTTCAGTTGGCCGCTAGCCATCAACTCTGCAGCCCTGCCTTGGCTCGAAACGCTCCGCTCGAACCGACCTCCTTCGTGCGAAGCCTCGTGCATCAAGGCTTACGCAGTTTTTCGCCAGTCTGCTCGCATGACTGGCACAGCCTATGCATTAGTGAGGCTCGAGCAGACAAGATGCTCGAACCCAAACCGAAACACCTTGGCGAACCTTCGCTTCCCTCTTAGGAGAACTGTCATGAGCGCACTGATGATCAAAGACCTGTCCGTTACCGAACAACTCGACAGCAAGGCCATGAAGGCCGTTCGCGGCGGCTTCGTAGCCTACCCGTACTTCCCGAGCCTCAAACTCGACTTCGACAACAGCAAGACGGTCAGCGCCCAGCAGCTTGTAAACCAAGGTCTGAATATCGACAACGTCAGCGACAACAACAACGCTTTCGTCTCGCATCTGCCGACCACGATCAAGCCGACGATGACGGCCAAGAACAACGTCACCGTTTCGTAAGACACCATACACAGCCGACGGGGACCGGGAGCGCCACTTGTCCGGCGCTTCCCGGCAAACCGCTGCCAACCTCTTTCCCTGGAGAACGATTATGTCGTCCATCATGATTCGCGATATCGACGGCGAGCGCACACTCGGCCGCCACGAAATGTCCGCCGTGTCTGGCGGTACGGGAACGCCCGGTCTCACCGGCAACTCGTGGCTCGCGGGCCTCGGCCCCGTCGCCAACGTCAACATCGGCATCAATCAGAACATCACGCAGGCGCAGTTCATCAATGTGGAAACGCTGAACAACAGCATCGTCGGCCCTGGCGTGAAGCTGCCGAACATCAACCTCAGCCCGAAGCTCGTGGCCAATACGAACGCCGTGGTGTAACGGCGCGCTGTCGTGGAGGACCGGGGGCCTCCGCACAGCGTCCGCCATGCTCGCCAGCCCACACCGCAGCGAGCCTGAATTGCCTATACTGGTTGTTCGAGTCCCGAGCGTTGCCGTCATCCGTCGAAACGCACATCGGTCGCGACGGCACTACGCGATATTTCTTCTGGAACAGCCATGCCCAAGCTCGTCATCAAGGATCTTCCCGAAAGCGTCGAACTCGATCGCGCGGCGATGACCGCCATCGTCGGCGGTGCACGAACGGGCGGACGCTTCTTCGGCGTCACCGCGCAGGCGTTGCCCGCGGCGACGCGCGTCGTCGACTATCCCGTGGGTTTTCCGACAGCCGCACGCCAACCCGTCGACGAACGCATACCGCCGCAGAGTCTCTTGCGCAAATAACAGCGTTCTCTGTTTTCTTCACATGCCGCTTGCCTGATCGCTAGCGGCATGCGTTTGCATGTCTACGCAGCTAGAGCGAGCCGCCTGATTCCCACGCGTCTGTTCCGATCCGCCAACGCTGCACGCGTGGCGGTGTGGACGTCGCCAACACTTTCTCGGTCCGCTCCCGGCCAACCCTGCGTATACACGCCGGCCCGGTGCGTTATTCCTTTGTGTGGCGGCGCTTGTAAAGCGCAATGTGTGCTGCCGCACAGTGCGGCTTCAAATCGGCATATGCGTTGCGGCATGAAAAGCGAGCGCCGAATCGTGCTCGTCAAACCCGCATCAGGAGAACTGCCATGAAAACGATTGTCGTCATCAAGGATCTACCCGCACCTACCGATCTCGAACGGAATGCAACCGCGCTAACGCCTGAAACGATGAAACGCATCGTCGGCGGAGCGACGAACGTGATGGTCGATGGCACGCGTCCCGGTACCGTCGATGCTTTCGGCATCGACTGCGCGATTTTCGAAGGACGGATCAAGGGGACGATGATCTGAGCGGCGCGGCGCGTGAGGGCCTCTCTGTGAGGGCCTCTCTGTGAGGGCCTCTCTGTGAGGGCCTCTCTGTTTGTTGTGGTTGGAGAGGCCTGGATCGCTGATGCGCGATGTCATCGGAGAAGAAGAAAGAGACGGATCGCGCCGGATGAGGAGTCCGGCATCGCCCCAGCCAGAGCTAGATCCGCCATGCGATGCATTATCGGCCCGTGCGCCCGCCGCGTCATTACGCAAGTGAGTAAAGGACTCTTTCTCGATGCGTCAAAATTGGGCTGCGCACGCCCATCCGCTAAGATAGCGGCCCAGACCCGATCCGACCTCACGACGCACGCCGCCTTGCCGACCTTCACACTTCCCTCCGCGCTCCAGGCAGAGCTAGAAATCCGCAAAAGCCGCTTCATTGCCTACGCGATTCCCGTCGCCGACCGCGACGCCGCGATGGACGAACTGCGGCGTCTGCGCGAGGCGCATCCGGCGGCCACGCACGTCTGCTGGGCACTGCTGGCGGGCGGCCAGTCCGGCATGTCGGACGACGGCGAACCGTCCGGCACCGCAGGGCGCCCGATCCTCGAAGTGCTGCGTCATCACGATCTGGACGGCGTGCTGGCCGCTGTCGTGCGCTATTACGGTGGCGTGAAGCTCGGCGCGGGCGGCCTCGTGCGCGCGTACACCGACGCGATCGCGACCGCGCTACAGGACGCGCCGCGTGTCGAGCGAATCGCGCTCGCATCGCTGGAGATCGAAATCGGCTATGCCGACGAAGCTCGCGTGCGCCGCTGGATTGAACAGGAAAATCACGTGCTGGAAGCGAGCGCGTACGGCATGAGCGTGCAATTGACGATACGCATGCCCGTCACGGCGATCGATGGCGCCCGCGAAGCGCTGCGCGACATGACGCAAGGCCGCGCCGTTTTCCGCGATTCGGCCTGAGCAAACGCAAAGCAAAACGCAAACGGCCGCACGCCAGAAAGGTACTGCGTGCACGCCGCCGTCATCAGCCATCTTCAGGCGATCACGCGGAAGTAGTACGGAAGGCCCTCGCGATCGTTCATCTGCGGGCCGGCGCAACCTCTTCGACGGTGATCTCCTTGAGTGCCGCCGTCGACATGATCTTGCGTACCGGGTTCACAAGCCCTGAATCGCCTCGTCGACATGCTGTTGCGTCGTCAGCACATTGATGCGGATTGTCGCGGGGTCGTCCGCATGGTTCAACGCGATCTCGATCGAGCCGCGGCGCGGCGTTGCACCGGCGGCGACGATGGACGACACGGCGCTTCGAACGCCGCGCCAAATAAAAGGGTCCGGCAGAACTGGCCGGACCTTGTTTGTTTCAGTGCCGAATGGAAGCGATCAAGCTTCGCCTGCCGTAGCGGCGGGCGCCTGTACGGTCACGGGCGCTTCGACGACGGGCGCGGTGGTTTTGGCAGGCGCCTTCTTTGCTGCCGCCTTTTTCGCCGGAGCCTTGGCCGCAGCCTTCTTCGCAATGACACGCTTGCCAAGCGTCGGCGCGGCAGATTTCGCAGCCGCCTTTTTAACTGCCGTCTTCTTGCCGGCGGACTTCACAGCAACTTTCTTCGCAACTGTCTTCACGTCCGCCACCGATGCGCTTTTCACAACCTTGCGGCCTGCCGACTTTGCGGTTACTGCCTTCTTAGCGGTGGCTTTCTTAGCCGTTTTCTTTGTTGCAGCCTTGAGCGCTACAGCGGGTTCCGAACCAGCCGCCGACGCATCGATCAAAAACTTGCTACGGTCTTTCACGTCCTTGATCCATGCCGGCGGGCGAGCATGGCCACTCCATGTTGCGCCCGTCTTCGGATCGCGGTATTTGGGCGGCAATTTGCCCTTCGCCGCCGTTGCGGGTTTCGCGCGTGCCGTTTTGGTACCGAGTAGCCGCTCCGAGCGTTCGCGCCGCGCTTTGGCTCGCCGCTCGATATCTTCGGTGGTCAGTCCGTGCTTGATCATCAGTTCGCGAATCTGGTTCAACGCGCCGTGCGCCCGTTTAGCAATGAGTGCTTCGGCTTGCGTCTGGAGTTTCTTTATACGTGCCTGGATGATTTCCAATGTAGCCATTATTGCCTCCCTTTGAATTGCATACGCGGACTATGCCACGGAACTGCTTAGAAGCGCTATCGTTTTAAAGCTTGAGTAAGAAAACCGTTGCACATCGTTACATCGTAGTCTTAAGCCATGCATCGGGTTTGTCGCGCGTCGTGCTTTAAACGTATTTTTTGGATCGCATTCGATGCAACGAAACTGGCTTTTCTCTTCCAAACGTTAATTCCTTCGTACGCCAATTGCTGCATGGCCGCATGCCTGCGTCCAACAGGAGGACACTGATAAACTTTCAGCGAGCTTTTCCTTTGCGCTTATTCGCGCCTCGGCGTGCTCTTTGACGACCGCTTCGACATTGGGAGGAATTGATGGAGCACGCGTACGTCCAGCTGCTGCATCTGCTTGCGGGCCACACTGCCTGGACGCTGGTCGTCGTGTTTCTTGCCGCATTTCTCGAAGCCGTCGCGATCATCGGCACATTCATACCTGGCAGCACGGCAATGTTCATTGCAGGCGCGCTGGTCGGCACAGGCACGCTGAATCTCGGCTGGCTCTTTGCAAGCGCGATTGTGGGTGCCGTGGCAGGCGACGGCATGAGCTACTGGGTCGGCCGTCGCCATAAGGACAGGATAGGCAGGCTCTGGCCGTTCAGCACGCATCCGGGCCTGCTCGAAAGCGGTCAGAAGTATTTCGACAAACACGGCGCAAAGAGCGTGGTGTTCGCGCGCTTTGCCGCTCCACTGCGCGCCATCGTTCCCGTCGTCGCTGGCATGCTCGAAATGCCGCCCATGCGCTTCTACGCGATGAACCTGCTTTCGGCGTTACTGTGGGCACCCGCGCATATTCTTCCCGGCGTCGTGTTCGGCGCATCGATCCAGCTGGCGGGCGCTGTCTCGTTCCGGCTCGTTGCGGCGCTTGCAATCGTCGTGGCAGTCGTATGGCTTTGTTTCTGGATCATGCGCGTGGTCGTTTCGCACGCGCGCGTCTGGGCCAGCGCATCGCGCAGCAGCATTGTGAACTGGGCGCGCGATCACGAAGCGCCCTATGGGCAGCTGATCTATCGCATCGTCGATCCCGAGCGCGCGGCCATTGGTCTGCTGATCGGTATTTCGGTGTTTGTTCTGCTATGCGCGGGTGTCTTCTTCGGCGTGATGCAGGACGTCGTCGCCGGCGACCCGCTCGTCCAGGTGGATGCGTCGGTCTATCGGTTTCTTAAATCCGCGCAGGCGCCGTGGTTCGGCGAAGCACTCGCGCGCTTGTCGACGCTCGGCAGCGTCCCGACGCTCGCCGCGCTCGTCGTCGCGTCGATCGTCATGATGGGCTATGAGAAGCGCTGGCGCACGATCATCTATTGGCTGATCGCCGTGCTCTTCTCGCAGTTGCTGATCTTTGCGATGCAGGCCATCGTGCACCATGCGCCGCCCGCCGCTGCACGTTCTGACCTGTTTGCATTTCCCAGTGACCACGTCGCCGCCAGCGTCACCGTGTACGGCTTTCTTGCCTTCGTGGTCGCGCGCCGCGTCAGTATGTTGACGGGCATTGCCGTGACCGCGCTCGCCAGTATGATCGTCATTGCCGTTGCGTTTGCAGGCCTGTATTCGGGGCGCTTTGCGTTCTCGGATGCAGTCGGCGGCGCGGCGTTCGCGGCCGTGTGGGTGGCCGTGGTCGCACTGACGGCCGTATGGCGGCACCCCGAAACGCCGCCTTCGCGCGAATACATGCCCGCCGTGCTGCTGATCGTGCTGTGCGTGAGCGTCGGCTTGCAGAACGGCTTCGGGCGTCAGCCGGATGCGGCGGCTCACGCGCGTCAGCGCCCTCCCGTCGTCGTGACGCAAACGCAATGGATGGACTCGCTGTGGAAACAGTTTCCCTGCTATCGCTCCGACATGAAGGGCGACCGGCGCGAACCGATCACCGTGCAATGGACGGCAGACCAGCAGCAGATCGTCGAGCAGTTGCGCAGCAGGGGCTGGCTGGAAGGTACGCGTTTCAATTCACGCAGTCTGTTCTCGCTCGTGTCGCCCGATGTGCCCGCGATGGATTTGCCCGTGCTGCCCAAGCTCAACGACGGCGAACCGTCGGCACTCGTGTTCAGCCATCAGCGCGAGCGCCGCGACGAGCGCGACGTGCTGCGCTTCTGGCGCACTAACTATGCCGTCGCGCAGCGCAATGGCACGCCACCCACGCCGATCTGGCTCGGCTCGCTCGTGCACGAACGTCTGCTGCGCCCTTCCTGGCCCTTCAACGTGCTGCGCACCGACAGGCAGCTGGAACCGCTGATTGCCACACCGTCCCGTGACGGCGAATGGCGTGAACTCGAACTGTCGAGCAGCATGGGATGCACGGATATTCCCGTCACGTTATTCGGATCGAAAGCGCGATAGGCCGTATCGCTTTTGACTTCCGTTAGTACGACCGTGCCGGGTTTAGCCATGCAACAATGAATGCGCACCTCACACGACGAAGCGATGCAATGCGCAAGCAGCAAGGAGCAAATTGCAATTGGTCGATCTCCAGCCGTCGGCAGTTTCTACCTGGGGCGCAGCCGTCGTCTTCGCGAACGTGCTGCTCACGCGCCTCGGCATTCCCGTTCCCGCCGTGCCCATGCTGCTGCTCGCGGGCACGGCGATCGCCAATGGACATCTGTCGTTCTGGCATGTGCTGACGGCCGCGCTCGCAGGCGCGTTGATCGGCGACGGCGCGTGGTTCACAGCGGGCCGGCTGCTTGGCCGCAAGCTGATACAGGCACTCGCGCGTTTGTCGGCGTCCGTCGAAACGCGCATGCGCAAGGCGCGCGCGCTGTTCGTTCGGTTCGGACCTGCGATCGTCTCCGTCTCGAAGTTCGTGCCGGGGCTCGCGATCATCACCCCGCCGTTGATGGGCACGACGCGCGTCGGCATCGTGATTTTCTTCGCGTGGGACGCGGTCGGCATCATCGCGTGGGCAACGTTCTGGCTGCTTGGTGGCGCCATTTTCGAGCGCCAGCTCAGCCGCCTGATCTACGAAGTGCGCGTGCACGGCTGGACGATTCTCGACGTGCTGTTCGTCATTACGGCATGCTATCTGGCGTTCCGCTTTATGCAGCGCTGGCGCATGCAACAGCCGCTCTTGCTTGCGCCCGTGGCGCCCGAACAGGTCGACGCGATGATGCGTGCCGACAAGCCGCCCATCGTTCTCGACGCCCGCCCCGAGGAAGTGAAGCGAGAAACGCCGCAGTCCGTTCCCGGCGCCGTGCCTCTCGACATCCGCTCGCCTGACGCAGTCGACGCCGCTTTGTTGGCTCGCGATGTCGTTGTCTATTGCATGTGCGCCGACGACGCCACCGCAAAAGCGCTCGCGCAAAAGATGCGCAACCGGGGCTATACGCGGGTTCGCGCGCTAAGAGGCGGGCTCGACGCATGGGAACGACGCGGCTATGTCGTCGAACCTTCGGACGAATCGGGCAATGCCGCTGCGCACTCGATGCGTGAAAAAAGCCGCACGTCGCCGCAGCAGCCGGGCATCACATTGCGAGGTATCGCCCCGAGAAGGCTTCATTCGACCGCGTTTTGATGCAGTTCCGTTCCGGCGTCTTAACGCCGCTCAATTGCGCGCCACTTCCTGAACGGGCGCAAGACCACCGACCACGATCCGGTCACGCCCCGTCGCCTTCGCCTGATAAAGACTGCGGTCGACCTCCTGCAACCATGTGTGATAGTCAGGCAGATCGTCCGTTAGCTGGGCAATGCCGACACTGATCGTGCATGGGCATTCCTTCGACGCCTCTTTGGTCTTTTCCCTCACGCGCTGCACCAGTACCTTCGCGATAGTGTGCGCTTCGCGCAGCGTGGCGCCCGGCAATACTACGCCGAACTCCTCGCCGCCATATCGCCCGATGCTATCGCCCCCGCGGAAGTGACTGCGTAGCAGGTCGGCGAACGATTGCAGCACCGCGTCGCCGGCAGGATGGCCCATCGTGTCGTTGATTCGTTTGAAGTGGTCGAGATCGATCAGCATCAGACACGACGCATAGCGATTCGCGCGGCAACGTTCGAACTCGTCGGCGAGCAGCCCTTCCCAATGCCGGCGATTCCACAAGCGCGTCAAGCCGTCGGTACGGCTCAGATGTTCGAGTTCGCGCGTGCGCTGCGCGAGTTTCAGCGACAAGCGATAACTCGTGAAGCCCAGCGCAAGCGGATAAATGAGGAGAAAAGGCAAGCACGCGAGAATGGTCGGCATTTGCGACATCGGCGAGAACATAAAGCCAACCGTGACAAGTCCCACCAGCACGCCGAGCACATGGGCAATCACGCCGCGTGCAAAAAGAGGCAGACCGCCTGCGCCGATGTTGTTCATGCTGACCATCGCGAGAATCAGCGCGGCGGGGAGCACGTTGAAGCGCATCGCGACGACCCAGAAGCCGCCGAACATCGCGTCGATCATCAGGTTCAGGTGCTCGCCGCGAAACGGCACCTCGCAAGCCAACGCTGCGCGACGCGCGACATGCGGCCAGACGAAACCATGAAAAACGAGCAGCGACCATAGCACCGCGCCCCGATGCTGGAGCACAAGGACGGACGCGACGCAGAAGAAGCCGAGCCCCAACCCCGCAATGCGCAAACGGTAGACGCGCTCGACGAAGCTCTTCCCTTGCCCGGTCCCGCTTTTCGTTGCCAACTTCATCGATCCCCGAGCAAGTGACTGCGAGATTGAGGGTGCGCGCGTGAATATACCGCGCGCTAACGCCTCCATCTGCGCCAAGCTTTGATACAACCGTTGCAGTTTTCGATGCGAACGCAACGTAGTCGATTGTTATAAAAATGATACCAGCATACGCAGGAGCCAATTAATCCATTTACGAAGTGGAAACGCTTCTGTCGCTTTTCGTCGTTTCCATACAAGCCGCGCTAAGCGTTAAACGTTTGCGAGCTGCCGGACATGTCGGCGCGCGGGATCGGGGCGGCAAGCGGTGAAAGCGATATGAGGCAAACGAACCGGCTCAAATGATTCAAAAGCGGTGCAACACAACTCATGAGGCTCGCGCTCGATGGCCGCTGATCAACGGCACGGGAGAAGCTGCCGGGATTTCGAAGCCGCGCTGCGTCAGCCACACTTCCTGTTGCAGCCAGTCGCGAAACACGGCAGACATGCGGCAGGTCGCCCTGCTCGCCGGGCGAAACAACGCCGGACGGAAACGTTGACGCAAAGTGCAAATGTTAAGCGGCATTTGCGTCACGCGCTTGTCATCGTACCGACATACTGGCCTTGCAGGATCGGAAATCCCCCCGACCATCCCGAGGCCCAGGCCATGCCGGAACTCTCATATCCGCAAACAGGCGCTTCCACTGCCAAAAACCGCAACTTGGGACTTGCCATTTTCCTGATTGCACTTGTTGCAGGCGCAATCTACTGCGCGTTTCAATTGATCGGCGACCTCGAGTCCGTGCGCATGGGCTCGATCGTGCCTTATCTGCTGCTCGGCGTTGCCCTGCTGATCGCGCTCGGCTTCGAGTTCGTCAACGGCTTTCATGACACGGCAAACGCCGTCGCAACAGTGATCTATACACATTCGCTTGCGCCCAGCGTAGCCGTCGTGTGGTCCGGCACGTGGAATTTCCTCGGTGTGCTGACTTCGAGCGGCGCAGTCGCGTTCGGCATTTTGCAGTTGCTGCCCGTCGAACTGATTCTCCAGGTCGGCAGCAGTGCAGGCTTCTCGATGGTTTTCGCACTGCTCATCGCGGCAATCATCTGGAATCTGGGAACGTGGTGGTTCGGTCTGCCGTCGTCGAGTTCGCACACGCTGATCGGCTCGATCATTGGCGTCGGTCTGATGAACGAGATGCTGCATGGAGCGGACGGCACGAGCGGCGTCGATTGGAGCCAGGCTGCCGGTGTCGGCAAATCGCTGCTGTTCTCGCCGCTGATCGGCTTTCTGCTCGCGGCGATCCTGCTGGCGGTGCTCAAGGGCATCGTGCGCGTGCCCGCGCTGTACGCAGAGCCGAAAGGCAAAGAGCCGCCGCCCTTCTGGATTCGCGCGCTGCTGATCCTGACGTGCACGGGTGTGTCGTTCGCGCACGGCTCGAACGACGGACAGAAAGGCATGGGTCTCATCATGTTGATCCTGATCGGCACGGTACCGACGGCATACGCGCTGAACAAGGCCGTCACCGCAAGCGAGACGCAAACCTTCCTCGCCGTCTCGCAGCAGGCTTCGACCGCGATCGGCAAGTATGCGGCGCAAGGTGTGCCCCCCGTCGTCGCACCGCGCAGCGAAGTGGAAAACTACGTGCGCACGCGTCAGATGACGCCTGCAACGGTGTCCGCGCTGCAGAAGCTGACGGAACAGATCGGCCAGCAGGTGAGCGCATCGGGTTCGATGGCGAACGTGCCGCAAGACAAGGTCGATAACGTGCGCAACAACATGTATGTCGCGTCCGAAGCGATCCGTCTGATGGAAAAAGCGAAACAGCCCGCGTTTGCAGCGGACGACGCCAAGGCGATCGACAACTTCAAGAAGCAAATGGATCACGCGACCAAGTTCATCCCGACGTGGGTGAAGGTCGCCGTTGCGATCGCGCTGGGTCTCGGCACGATGGTAGGGTGGAAGCGTATCGTCGTGACGGTCGGCGAGAAGATCGGCAAGCAGCATCTGACCTATGGCCAGGGCGCATCGGCCGAACTCGTCGCAATGGTCACGATCGGCGCCGCCGACCTGTACGGCTTGCCCGTGTCCACGACGCACGTGTTGTCCTCGGGCGTAGCAGGCACGATGGCGGCCAACGGCTCGGGCCTGCAATGGGGCACTGTGCGCAGCCTCGTGCTTGCATGGGTACTGACACTGCCGGCATCGATCGCGCTGTCCGCGGGTCTCTATTGGCTGTTCCGCCATCTTTTCTGACGGCGTCCAACGAAAAAAAGCGCGGCAGTTGCCGCGCTTCTTTCATTCAACCTTCGTCAGCCTGAAAACCGCGCTCAATAGACATCCGGCACGATCATCGAATCCGGCACGGGATGGCGGATGTACTCTTCGTGGAAGACGCGCTCCGGCAGCACGATCGACGGATGTTCGATCTCGTGATACGGCACCTGGCTCAGCAGATGATTGATGCAGTTCAGGCGAGCGCGTTTCTTGTCGACGGCCTGCACGACCCACCACGGCGCTTCGGGAATGTGGGAACGCTGCAGCATCACTTCCTTCGCTTGGGTATACAACTCCCAACGGCGACGGCTCTCCAGATCCATCGGGCTCAGCTTCCATTGCTTGAGCGGATCGTGAATGCGCGCCTGGAAGCGGATCTCCTGCTCTTCATCCGTGATCGAGAACCAGTACTTGATGATCTGCACGCCGCTGCGCACGAGCATCTTCTCGAACTCGGGCACCGAGCGGAAGAACTCTTCGTATTCGTCGTCGGTGCAGAAACCCATCACACGCTCGACACCGGCGCGGTTGTACCAGCTGCGATCGAACAGCACCATTTCGCCGCCTGCGGGCAGGTGGCTGACATAGCGCTGAAAGTACCACTGCGTGCGTTCGCGGTTGTTCGGCGCGGGCAGCGCCGCGACGCGGCATACTCGCGGGTTCAGGCGTTGCGTGATGCGCTTGATTGCGCCTCCCTTGCCGGCCGCATCGCGGCCTTCGAAGATCACGACGAGTCGATGACCCGTCTTGACGATCCAGTCCTGCAACTTGACGAGTTCGCCTTGCAGACGAAACAGCTCGCGAAAATAGTGCTTGCGCAATTCGCGCGCTTCAGGCGTGAAGCCTTCCGGGCCGTCGAGGATACGGTCGTCGACTTCCATTTCGAGCTCCTCGTCGTATGCATCGACGAGATCCTCTTCGAAGCGTCGCTGCCGTGCGGCGAGCGATGCGGCGTCAAGTTCGTGCTCGGATTCCTTCATCACACTGGCTCCTGTTTCTTCCGTTCGACGGAAAGGATTTACGCTGCGCGCGGGCTCTTGTGATTGTGAGCTTTCCGGGTGTCATTCATATTACTCCCTTGCAGCATGGGCGTGCTTTCCAGCCTCGTTAGAGCCGTTTGGCAATGCTGACTTCATGTCCATCCGGATCGCGGATATGAAAATAGCGCTCGCCCCATGTTGCATCGGCAGGTGCCGCCTCCGGGCTGTATCCCGCCGCAAGCGCCTTGCGATACACCGCATCCACGTCGGACACATGCACGATCACGCGCCCCCACCACAGCACGGGTCCTCTCGTGTCGAGGATCAGGTTCAGATAGGTGCCTCCGAAGCCGAAGGACGTGAACGACTCGCGTGGTCCGCCATACGACAGCGGAAATCCCAGCGCCTGGTAGAACGCAACGGCGCGCTCCATATTATGGGTCGCAAGCGTGACCGCGCTCAGTCCTTCGAATCGCGGCTCCGCGGCATTGCCAGGTGATTGAGGCTGGTTCATCGCTTCCTCCTGCATCCGAACGTAAAAACAGCGGGCACCGCCCGTCGGCGACGCCCGCTGTCAAGCGAACCGGCTGGGCGCCGCACGAATCGACGGGGCGCCCAGGTCTGCCGTTCGATCAGGGTATCACTCGCGTCACGCCACGTCCGCGCGGATCGGATACGGCTTCCGGCGTTTCGCCGTCGATCTTGATCGCCTGAATGTCGCCGTTGAAGCCCTGCGCCTGCAGCTTGTAGCCCTTCGCCTCCACTTGCTCGGCAAGCGCGCCACCGATGGGTGCGTACGGCTCCCAGAAAATCGTGTTCGGCGGCAGCAACTGATGGTGAAAGCGCATTGCGCCAACCGCTTCCTTCAGCGGCATGTTGAAGTCGTAGACGTTGTTGATCACCTGGAAAATCGACGTGAAGATGCGCGATCCGCCGGGTGTGCCAATGACCAGCGACACCTTCCCGTCCTTCGTCAGAATGGTTGGCGTCATCGAGGACAATGGGCGCTTCGTCGGTTCGATCGAATTCGCGTCGCTGCCCACCACGCCGAACATGTTCGGCACGCCAGGCTTCGATGCGAAGTCGTCCATTTCGTCATTCAGGACAATGCCCGTGCCTTGCGCCACCACACCCGAACCGAAATAGCCATTGATCGTATACGTGTTCGAAACGGCGTTGCCCCATTTGTCGACCACCGAGAAATGCGTCGTCTCCGCCTTCTCAGGCATCGACATGCCGAGGCCCGCGACCACGCTCTTCGTGTCCGACGGCGCAGACGGATTGACTTCCGATGCACGTCTTGCGATGTATTCGTCGTTAGTCAGTTGGGCGATGGGCACCTTGTAGAAATCCGGGTCGCCGAGATATTGCGCGCGATCTGCGAAAACCCGCTTTTCGATTTCCGAAATGAGGTGAATGTACTGCGGCGAATTCAGATCGATGCCTGCGAAATCGCTCTTCAGATCCGCTTTCATCTTCAGCAACTGTACGAGTCCAATGCCACCCGAACTCGGCGGCGGCGCAGTGATCACGCGGTACCCGTTCCAGTTCGCCTGCACCGGCTGACGCCACACGGCCTTGTACTCCTGCAGATCGCGCTTCGTGATCAGGCCATGCCCTTTCATCGACGACGCAATCAGGTCGGCCGTCTTGCCGTGATAGAAGTCGCGCGCCCCCTGATCCGCGATGCGCATCAATACGGCGGCGAGATCCGGCTGTTTGAAATTGACGCCCTCTTTCAGATTGCCGAAATAGGTATCGAAGTTCGTCTTGCCCGCAAAATCCTTCTCGGCATTCTCTCGCCGCTTTGCCAGTTGCGCGTCGACTTCGAAGCCATCGCGCGCATACCCGATCGCGGGCGCGAGAACCTGCTTCCATTTCAGCTTGCCGAATCGATGCTGCGCTTCCCACATGCCGGCAACGGTGCCCGGCACGCCCACCGCGTCATAGCCGACCAGGCTCTTGCCTTTGATCACGTTGCCCTGATCGTCGAGATACATGTTGCGTGTCGCAGCCAGCGGCGCACGCTCCCGGTAGTCGATGAAATACGGCTGGCCGTTCACATACAAGGTCATGAAACCGCCGCCGCCGATATTGCCCGCCTCGGGGTAGGTGACGGCCAGCGTGAACGCAATGGCGACGGCGGCATCGACCGCGTTGCCGCCCTCCTTGAAAATCTGTTCCGCTGCATCAGCGCTGTACTTGTCCGCCACCGCGACAGCCGATGCGTTCAGTACGGGCTGCTGTGTAGAAGGTGTTTTTGCGTAAGCGGGCGCGGATTCAAGAAAGCCGGCTGAGGCAGTCAACAGTCCGGCGAGACTCAGTGCTGTTGCAGAGAACTTTGCCTTATCGATTAGTTTCAATGCGTGTCTCCCAAAAAGATTATTCATTAAACAAGCGAAAAGCCTGTCTTGGGCTTATAACACGCAAAGCGGGCATTTGCGAAACGGCCCAATGCTTGATGCATAGGGCCGTATTCATTCGCTTATTCGGGTCGCATTAAAGCGGTGACACAGCAACCGCGGATTCCTTGAGTACTTGCGAAGCCACTTCATCCACGGCAGCTTTGGCCAGCTTGACGATTTCATCGACTTCATCACGCGTCGTCACGAGCGGTGGTGCAAAGCCGAGGATGTCGCCGTGCGGCATCGCGCGTGCAATCAGGCCGCGCTGCATTGCGGCAGCCGATACACGCGGACCGACCTTCAATGCGGCATCGAATGGACGGCGCTCGTCCTTATGTGCCATGAATTCGAGCGCCGCCAGCATGCCCGCGCCGCGCACTTCGCCGACGAGGGGATGCGAGTCGAACGCAGCATGCAGCCGCTGCAGCAGATAGCCGCCGACATCGGTCGCATTCTGCGTGAGGTTCTCGCGCTCCAGGACGTCGAGATTCGCGAGCGCGGCCGCGGCGCAAACCGGGTGCCCCGAATAGGTCCAGCCATGCCCCATCGGACCATGTTCCTGCGAGCCTTGCGCGATCACATCCCAGACCTTTTCGCCGACGATCACGGCGGACAGAGGCGCATACGCGCTCGTCAAACCCTTCGCGACCGTGATGAGATCGGGTTCGATGCCGAAATGGTGCGCGCCCATCTTCGAGCCTAGCCGGCCGAAACCGCACACGACTTCATCGCTGATCAGCAGAATGTCGTGCTTCTTGAGCACCTTCTGGATTGCGGGCCAGTAGCCTGCGGGTGGCGGCAGGATACCGCCCGTGCCCATCACCGGCTCGCCGATGAACGCGGCAATCGTATCCGCGCCTTCGTGCGCAATGAGCTTCTCGAGTTCTTCCACGCAATAGTCGACGAACCGGGCTTCGTTCATACCTGCGGGCGCCTGGCGATACCAATGCGGACACACGGTATGCTTGACGCGATCGATGGGCAGATCGAAGTGCTGATGGAAACTCGGCAATCCCGTCAGACTGCCTGTGACGATGCCGGAGCCGTGATAGCCGCGCTGGCGTGAAATGATCTTCTTCTTGTTCGGGCGGCCCTTCACATTGTTGTAGTACCAGACAATCTTGATCTGCGTTTCGTTTGCATCGGAACCGGACAGGCCGTAGTAGACCTTCTTCATGCCCTTCGGCGACCAGTCGATAATGCGCGACGACAATTCGATGATCGTATCCGTCGAATGGCCGACATAGGTATGGTAGTACGCGAGCTTCTTCGCCTGCTCGTAGATCGCGTCGGCGACTTCCGTGCGGCCGTATCCAATATTCACGCAGTACAGGCCCGCAAACGCGTCGATGAACGACTTGCCTTGATGATCTTCAATGCGAATGCCTTTCGCGCCCGTGACGATGCGGCCGGGCAGCGCGCCGCTCGCGTGATCGTGAGCGTGCGTCGACGGGTGCATGAAATGCGCGCGGTCCGCGCTAAACAGTTGATCGAGCTGGGTCATGAGACACTCCGTTTGATCGATAATTGAATGAGACGCTCACGCGGCAAGCGGCCGGTGAACGGAAGCGACAGCGTCGGCGATAGGCAAGCCCAGCTGACCGAGACAGAAATAACGGGTTTCAACGAAGGCATCGAAGCCTTCAAGCCCGCCTTCGCGGCCGAGACCCGATGCCTTCATTCCGCCGAATGGGATCGGCGCGCCAGTGAACTTCGCGCCGTTCACGGAGACCATCGCGAAGTCCAACTGGCGTATCACCTGAAAGACCGTGTTCAGGTCTTTTGCGCACAGATAGGCGGCGAGACCGTGCTCCGTGTCGTTGGCGCGCGCGATCGCTTCCTGGAGCGTGTCGAACGGCGACACGGCTGAGATGGGCGCAAAGTTCTCTTCGTCGTAGACGCGCATGCCTTTTGCGGCATCGGCGATCACGGTCGGCTCGAAGAACCATCCACCACGAGCATGCGGCGTGCCGCCCGTGAGAATACGCGCGCCTTTGGCGCGGGCATCTTCGACGCGCTGTTGTGTCGAATCGAATGCGGCCTGATGCATCAGCGGCCCGACTTCGCTGCCGGGCTCGAATGCCGCGCCCACTTTCAACGCACGCACGGCCTGCGCATATCGTTCGACGAACGTGTCGTATACGGCCCGTGCAACGAGAATGCGATTCGCGGCGCAACAGTCCTGCCCCGACGTCTGAAACTTTGCGGCGACGGCAACGCGCACCGCCTGTTCGAGATCGGTATCTTCCGTCACGATGAACGGCGCATTGCCGCCGAGTTCGAGCGCCGTCTTCTTGATGCCGCTTTGCGCGGCGGCCTGCATGACGAGGCCACCCACACGCGTCGAACCCGTGAAGCTCACGGTGCGTACACGCGGATCGCGCACCAGCGTTTCCATCGCCATTTGCGGCTCGCCGAGCACGACATTGAATACGCCGGGCGGGAAGCCGGCTTCTTCCGCGAGTTGAGCAAGTGCCAGAGCGGAAAACGGCGTCTCGTGCGCAGGCTTCACGACGACTGTGCAACCGGCTGCCAGCGCGGCCGCCGCCTTGCGCGTGATCATCGCGTTGGGGAAATTCCACGGCGTGATCAATGCAGCGACACCGACGGGTTCCATCATCGTGCCGAGATGGGCGCCGTCGATGTGAGTCGGAATGGTGCGGCCATTCAGGCGCTTGCCTTCGTGCGCGAACCATTCGATGAAGCTCGCGCCATAAGCGATCTCGCCTTGTGCTTCGGCGAGCGGTTTGCCTTGCTCGAGGGCGAGTATGCCTGCCAGATCGTTACGATGACGCAACACGAGCTCGTGCCAGCGCAGCAGTAACGCCGCGCGTTTTGCTACCGGCACCCAGCGCCATGTTTCAAATGCTTTTTGTGCTGACGTTACTGCTTCGGTGATTTGCTGACGCTCCAGCATCGGGACGTGACCGATCACCTCCTGGTCCGCGGGGTTCTGCACCGCTATCGTGGACGCTGTCTCGCTGTGGACCCAGCGGCCGTCTATGTAACACAGGGACTTGAACAGAACGGGATGACCTAGCAGCATGGTTGCTCTCCTCTATGCGATTTCCTTATCGACACTTTAGTGGCGCTGCGCGCCGTGCTTTTTTTGTTCGCGGCTCTTGCGGTTCGTGTTTTTTCTGTTTTTTGCGTCGCCGCTTTCACATTTTCTTTGCCGTCATCCACGGGTTCTGCTTCGCTAGCACGGCCAGCGATCACGCCTCCCACTCGGGAAACCCTTCGCCGCCATCCTTCACTACCTTCGTCACCACATAAGTGAAATAACGCTCAATCCCAATCTCTTCGGTAAGCAAAGCATCGATAAACCGCTGATAGTGATCGATATCACGAGACACCACATGGAGCACATAATCAACGCCCCCGCCGGTGGCATGGCACTGCGTCACTTCTTCAGCAGCTAAAACCCGCTCCTCGAAGCGCCGCATATCCTGAGCGGTATGCCTCGCCAGCGTCACTTCGACGATAATGCGGCTACCCTTGAATGCTTTAGTCCAATCAATGTCTGTCCGATAACCACGAATCACACCACTCTCTTCAAGCCGCTTCACACGCTCCCACGCCGGCGAGATAGAGAGATTCACTTCCTCGGCGAGACGCGACTTCGTAATGCGTCCGTCCCCCGCAAGGATGCGAAGGATGGCAAGATCGTAGCGATCGAGTTTCATCGTCGGCACACGCCCCTAACGCTTCGCCAGATCAGAAACGGGAATGCCACGTTCGACGATATCGGCCACCACGGCCACCGTATCGCCGATATGCACCAGACCCGGAAAATGGCGCGCCGCAAGCAATCCACTGCGTTTCGCCCGGTATTCGACGGGGTCCGCCCCAGTGCGTGTCATGTCGTGCACGCGCGCAATCACATCGCCCGCTTCGACACTGTCTCCAAGGTCCTTGCAAAGTTCTAGC
Source organism: Paraburkholderia phymatum STM815 (assembly GCF_000020045.1). GTDB lineage: Bacteria > Pseudomonadota > Gammaproteobacteria > Burkholderiales > Burkholderiaceae > Paraburkholderia > Paraburkholderia phymatum. The sequence goes on from NC_010623.1 coordinate 834,862, forward strand.
AACCCGTCGTGCTCGCTCGTCGTATAACAGCTGGCGTCCGGCATATCGAGCAAGGTGGTCGTGCGCGCTACATCGCCGACGCCGTCGCGTAACGACAAAACACCCGCGTTCGCGAGAAAGCCGCGCACACCCCGCTCAGTCACAGCAATGCTCTGCACCGTCGCCGTGCCGCCGCCGCCCAGTTCCGTCGATACAAATACCTTGCCCGCTTCCTCGACGGCCGTGTCGAACAAGCCGACGCTATCCAGTTCGAGCATCCGCATCGAATACGGTGCGCCGAACGCGCGCATCGCCGCTTCGCAACGCGCCTGCTGCTTCGCGTCGTCCAGCACATGCACGGCGGCGAACGGCACGAAATCGAGGGTGCGGCCGCCCGCGTGCAGATCGAGTACATAGTCCGCGAGCGGCAGCAGATAGCGCTGAAAGTAGTCGGCGATCTTCTCAGTGACCGTGCCGTCAGGTTTCCCCGGAAACGCCCGATTGAGATTGCCGCGATCGATCGGCGACGTGCGGCTGCCCGCACGAAACGCCGGGTAGTTCATGAACGGCACGACGATCACGCGCCCTTTTACGTCGCGCGCCTTCAACGTCGACGCAAGCTTCGACAACGCGATAGGCCCTTCGTACTCGTCGCCGTGATTGCCGCCCGTCAGCAGTGCCGTCGGGCCTTCGCCGTTGCGAATCACCGTGATGGGGATCATCACGGCGCCCCAGGCCGATGCGTCGTGCGAATGCGGCAGCTTGAGGAAGCCGTGCTGTTCGCCGTCTGCGTTGAAATCGACCGAGGCCGAAATGGGTGATGCCCGCATTGCACTACTCCTTCACGAACAGCTTGCGCGGCGTGTTGCAGAATGTCTCGACGCCCGACTCCGTTATCAGGATGCTCTCGGTAATTTCGAGCCCCCAGTCATCGAGCCACAGGCCAGGCATGAAATGGAACGTCATGCCCGGCTCGAGGACCGTCTTGTCCCCGGGACGCAAGCTCATCGTGCGCTCGCCCCAGTCGGGCGGATAGCTCGCACCGATCGGATAACCGCAGCGGCTGTTCTTCTCAATGCCCGATTTGCGCAGCACCGCAAAAAACGCATTGGCAATGTCTTCGCAGGTATTGCCCGGCTTCGCGGCTGCGAGACCCATTTCGATGCCCTCGACAACGGCCTTTTCCGCATCGATGAAATGCTTCGGCGGCTTGCCGAGATAGACGGTGCGCGACTGCGGGCAGTGGTAGCGCTTGAAGCAACCCGCGATTTCGAAGAAGGTGCCCGCGTTATTTGCAAACGGCGTGTCATCCCACGTGAGATGCGGCGCCGCCGCGTCGGCGCCCGTCGGCAGCAGCGGCACGATGGCGGGATAGTCGCCGCCATATCCGTCCACACCCGTCACGCCCGCCGAATAGATCTCCGCCACAAGGTCGTTCTTGCGCATGCCCGGCTCGATCCGCTCGACGATATGCGCATGCATCTTCTCGACGATGCGCGCGGCAATGCGCATGTACTCGATCTCACGCGGCGACTTCACGGCACGCTGCCAGTTGACGAGCGCCGTCGCATCTCGCCACGTTGCCTGTGGAAGGTTGCGTTGCAACGACGCATAAGCGGCGGCGCTGAAATAGTAGTTGTCCATTTCGACGCCAATGCGGTGCGCCTGCCAGCCACGCGCCTGGATCACTTCACGCGCGAGATAATCCATCGGATGACGCTCGGTGGACTGCACGTAGTGATCCGGATAGCCGACGATGTTCTCGCGCTTCATGAACACAGTGCGCAGCGCGCCGTTTGCATCCTGCCCGCGGCCGTACCAGACGGGCTCGCCATCGAGCGCCAGCAGCACGCATTGATGTACATAGAACGACCAGCCGTCGTAGCCCGTGAGCCAGGCCATGTTGGTCGGATCCGTCACGATCAGCAGATCGATCTGGGCTTTCTCCATTGCGCGCCGCGTCTTCGCGATGCGCGCGTCGTACTCGCTGCGATCGAACGGCAGGCGGACGACGGGCGTCACTGCCGGTTGAGATGTGTTTGACATGGTCTCCTCTCAGCGCTTCATGTCGTTGCGGAAAATGGTCCCTGCGTTGGCCGCGCGTGCACGCGCGACCGCGAGTGTCGCGATTGCCGTGTCCTGCGCGCCCGTGCCCGTGAGGTCGCACAGCGTCACGTCGTTGTCGCTCGTGCGGCATCGGACTTGTCCTGCGATGATCTGTCCTAGTTCTGTGTGTTGTGCGCCTGCATCGACGGCACCCGCTTCCAGCGCGTGATGCAGTTCGCCCAGCACGCGCGTCTGCGTGACGCGGTCGCACACATAGCGCGCCGCTGCCAGTGCTTGCGGTGCGATCTCGTTCTTGTGCTCTGCATCCGAGCCCATTGCGGTGATGTGCAGGCCGGCATGCAAGTCCTCCGCATGAACCAGCGGCTCGGTGCTCGGCGTCGTCGTGATCGCGATATCCGCTTGGGCTAACGCGTGATGCACGTCGCGCGCGACTTCGCATGCGATGTGCAATTGCGCTGACATCTCCGCAGCAAACTTCTCTGCGCTCGTGCGATTGCGCGCCCACACTGTGACGCGCTCAACTTTTCGCACCATCGTCAGCGCGCGTAATTGCAGTCGTGCCTGTTCGCCTGCGCCAATCACGGCGACATTCGGCGCATGCTGTTTCGCGAGCCAGCGCGCGGCAACGGCGCCCGCCGCCGCCGTGCGCACGGCCGTCAGATATCCGTTGTCGAGCAACACGGCTTCCGTGAGCCCTGTTTTCGTCGACAGCACGAGCATCAGGCCATTCAGGCTCGGCAGCCCGAGCTTCGGGTTATCGAAGAATCCTGGGCTCACCTTGATAGCAAAGCTGTCGAAGCGCGGCAGATACGCAGTCTTCACATCGACTTCGCCGCGATGCTCGGGCAGGTCGAGCCGCAAGATGGGTGGCATCGCGACGGCTTCTGTAGCGAGCGACAGAAACGCGGCTTCGATCTGGTCGATCGCGGCAAGATCGAGCGGCACGAGTTCCCGCAGTTGCGCCTCGCCGAGCAGGGTAATGGCCGTCATGCCGTTGCTCCTTGTGTGGCCTTGCCGACGATGCGGCGGTGCTGGTTCATATCGATATTGGCGCCCGTCACGATCAGCACGATCGGACCGCGCGGCGCGGATGGATCACCGAGCCGTCCCGCGAGCAGCGCCGCAATGCCGACGGCGGCAGCCCCTTCCAGCACCAGATGCTCTTCTTCGTATGCGTGCACGATGCCGCGCACAATCGATGCCTCGTCGACCAGTACGACGTCGTCGATTAACTGACGCGTCAGCGAAAAAGTGTGCTGGTTATCGAGCCCGATGCCGCCGCCCAGCGAATCGGCGAGCGTTTCCACTTCATCGACGAGCACGGGCTTGCCGGCCGCGAGGCTTGCATGCATCGCGGCGCCGCGCTCCATCGTCACGCCCGCCAGACGCACCGAAGGTGCTATCCGCTTCGCGGCAAACGCAACGCCTGCGAAGAGCCCGCCGCCCGACAGCGGCACGACGATCTGCTCGACGTCTGGTAAGTCCTCGATGATTTCGATGCCGATGGTCGCTTGTCCAGCGATCACCTCGAGATGATCGAAAGGCGGCACGTACGCATAGCCTTCTTCGCGCACGAGACGTTGTGCTTCATGCTGCGCATCGTCCTGGCTCTTGCCGACGATGTGCGCATGTGCGCCGAGCGCGCGCACAGCTTCGACCTTGTTGGACGGCACAAGCGACGACATGCACACGACCGCCTCGATGCCGAGCGCGCGCGCTGCGTGAGCGACGGCGCGCCCATGATTGCCCGTCGATGCCGTGACGACGCGCGTGCAGCCCGCTTCGGCCAGACGCATGAGCGCATTGGTCGCGCCGCGCAGTTTGAAGCTGCCTGTCGGCTGGACGGTTTCGAGTTTCAGATAGACGGGGGCGTTCGCGAGCGCCGACAAGACGGACGACGCGACGAGCGGCGTGCGCAGCACGCGCCCTTCGATACGGCGCCGGGCGCGATAGACATCGGCAAGCGAGAGGTCGGACATTGACGGGCCTTGCACATATTCACGACCGATGCGGCTCGCGTCGCGCAATTCGACGCGTGTCACAACGGACTCAGTGCGGCCAGTCTAATGTTCTAAATAATGTTTTCTATTGTCCTGGTACATTTTGTTTTGCGTGTCCTCGTGCGATGACACGCTCAACCGAAGTCATGCACCTGCGGATATTGCTCGAACACATCGCGCATCGTTCGGAGTGCGTCCTCGTATACTTCGTCGCTCACTTCCGCGCCCACGCAAAGCCGCACGGCATTGGGACGTTCGGCGCCGCGCACGAGAAACGGATCGGGCGACGTCACCGCAATGTTCCGGTTGCGCAGCTCGCGCACGAGCCGCTCGGCTTGCCAGTGATCCGGCACACGCAGCCAGACGGATAGCGCCTGCGGATGCGAGCCGAGCACATATGGGCCGAGCACGTCTTGCGCAAGCGCCTGGCGCACAGCGAGCCGTCCGCGCTGCATCTCGACAAGACGCGTGGCCGTGCCGTCGTTGATCCAGCGTGTCGCGACCTCCGCCATCGGCGAAGTCGCCATCCAGCTGCTGACACGCAGTACGCTTTCCGCACGCAGCGCGAGACGGCGTGGCGTCGTCATATAGCCGATGCGCAAACCCGCCAGCACCGACTTCGACATGCTCGTGCAATAAAAGGACAGATCGGGGATATGGCTCGAAATCGGCGCGGGACGCGTAGCGGGCAAAGGGCCATACACATCGTCTTCGATCACGAACACGCCGTAGCGCGCCGCGATGCGCGCAATGGAGCGCCGCCGCGATTCGGGCATCAGCGCGACAGTCGGATTGTTCAGCGTCGGCGTGCAAACGAGGGCCGTGATGCGCTCGCTGTCGCACATCTCTTCGAAGTGCTCGGGATGAATGCCGTACTCGTCGATCTCGAGTCCCTTCAACGTAAACCCCAGGACATTCGCGGAGCCAATGACGCCGTGATCGGTCAAGCTTTCACACAGCACCGTATCGCCGGGACCGACGAGCGATGCAAGCGCGAGAAAGATTGCGTGCGCGGCGCCATTCGTGACGAGCAGCGTATCCATCGAAGCAGGCATGCCCATCGACTGCAGCCACGCGATGCCCGCCTGGCGATGATGCTCGAAGCCCGCAATCGGCCTGAATGCGCGTATCCACGGCTGGTCTTCGATCTTCGAGAGCGTTGCGCAGACCTTGCGCCACATCGCGTCGTGTTCGGGCGTGTGGATGATTCGCGCAATCGAAAAGTCGACCACGGACCGTTCCGCCGTATCGAGCATGTAGTTGGACATCGTCTCCGTGACACGCTCGGCCACGAAGCTGCCGCGCCCCACTTCACAGCGGATCAGCCCTTGACGTTCCAGTTCCTTGTAAGCGTTCGTGACCGTCTGCACGCTGATCGCGAGTTCCGACGCGACGTCGCGCTGCGGCGGCAGACGCGCGCCGGCGCGCAGCGACTCGCTTTCGATGTCGCTGGCAATCGCCTTGACCAGTCTCTTGTATTTCGACTCGACGCCATGCACCGCGCCGACCGCTTCCCGCCAATGTTCGATCACCTGCCGCCTCTCCCGTACAAGGCATGTTCACAACATGCATAGTGCGACGAAAGCGCCCCGGAAAATTATTGTCCTAGAGCAATCGCAACGAAAAAATGGCTTTGTATGCTGCGTTCATGGGTCGCATCCGGGACATGTCGAATGCTCTGGAATGCTTGCCACATCGGGTTTTCCCGGGTTTTAGGCGCACGCTGCACCGCGCCATTTATCACTCTCATTCGCCCTCACACGGAATCGACATGAAATCGAAGCGCACGTCAGTCATGCTCGGCGCCTTCTGCCTCGCGGCAGCCGGTCTCACCATGCACACCCAGTTCGCGTCGGCTGAAACGACGTTGCAGCGCATCCAGCGCACCGGCGAGGTGCGCATCGGCTACGCGAACGAAGCACCCTTCGCTTACACGCAGCCCGATGGCAAGGTAACGGGCGAATCGCCGGAAATCTCGCGCAAGATATTCGAGAAACTCGGCGTGAAGAAAGTCGATGCCGTATTGACAGAGTGGGGCTCGCTGATTCCGGGCCTGCGCGCGGGCCGTTTCGACGTGATCGCGGCGGGCATGTACATCACACCCGAGCGCTGCAAGCAGGTCGCATTCGCCGACCCGCAATATCAGATCCAGGACACGCTGCTCGTGATGAAAGGCAATCCGAAGAATCTGCACAGCTATGGCGATATTGCGAAGCAGCCGGACATCAAGCTCGCGGTGATGTCGGGCGCCGTCGAAGTCGCCAATTCGCGCGATGCGGGCGTCAAGGACGGGCAGTTGTTGCAGGTGCCCGATACGACGGCCCAATTGCAGGCTGTGCGCACGCGCCGCGCCGATGCCGCAGCCGGCACGGCGCTCACCATGAAGGGCCTCGCATCGAAGGACGCGGGCCAGGTGGAAACGGTCTCGACCTTCAAGGATGATCCGAAACATACGGGCTATGGCGCGCTCGCGTTCCGGCCTGAAGACACGGATCTGCGCGATGCCGTGAACAAGCAGTTGCATCAATGGCTCGGCACGCCCGATCACCTCGCGACGGTCGAACCGTTCGGCTTCGACAAGACGAACCTGACTACGAAGACAGCCGCGGATATTTGCGGCAAGTAATTCAACGCCATATCGTGACGGCCATGCATGCATCTGCATGTGTATCCGTCACAACGGCACGATTCCGTGCACGGCTGACGCACTGCGTCACGCGCAGCGCAACGAGAATTGCGCGCTCCAGCGAGGCATCCAAATTGCTTCCCGCATCCAATCCAGCGCGCGTCCACGCGCGATCATGCAAGCGAGGCAACCGCCATGCGTGAACTGTTTCCCCTGCTGCTTCAAGGCACCATCGTCACGATCGAGATTGCCGCATTTGGCACGCTGCTCGCCATCGCGATGGCATTCGTCGCCACGGCCGCCAAGCTCGCACCCTGGGCGCCCGTGCGCTGGGTGGGCAACGTGTATGTCGAAGTCTTTCGCGGCACATCGCTGCTCGTGCAGCTCTTCTGGTTCTTTTTCGTGCTGCCGCTGCCGCCGTTCAGAATCGAACTGACGCCGTTCACGGTGGCTATCGTCGGGCTGGGTCTGCATTACGGCGCCTATGGTTCGGAGATCTTGCGCGGCGCACTGCGCTCGGTGCCGGGCGGTCAATTCGAAGCCGCCGTCGCATTGAACATGTCGGCTTTCACTCGCATGCGCCGCATCGTGTTACCGCAGGCGATGATCAACGCATTGCCGCCCGCGACGAACCTGATGATCGAACTGTTGAAGGGCACGTCTCTCGTCTCGCTGATCACACTGTCGGACCTCACGTTCCGCGCACGCCAGCTCGACGAAGCGACGTTCAAGACGGCCGAGATCTTCTGCCTCACGCTCATCATCTACTTCGTGCTCGCACAGTTGCTCGCCACGTTGATGCGTCATTTCGAACGGCGCGTGAGTCACGGCATCATCGCTCACACCACGCGAAAGGCGGCGCCATGAATCACTTCTTCGATTTGCAATACGCCGCGCGCATTCTGCCCGATCTGGCACGCGCATCTGTGTACACGATTCTGATCACGTTGGTCGGCTTTTCGATTGCACTCGTGCTCGGCCTCGTGTTCGCGATTCTCCGGCGCAGTCATATCAAGCCTGTTTCGCGCACGGTCGGATTCGTCGTCGAGTTTATCCGCAGCACGCCGCTGCTGATTCAGGTGTACGTGCTGTTCTATGTGCTTCCCATCTACGGCGTGACGATGTCAGCACTCACAGCGGGCACGATCGGCATTGCGCTGCATTATGCGTGTTATACGTCGGAGGTCTATCGCGCGGGGCTGAATGGCGTGGCGCGAGGCCAGTGGGAAGCAGCGTGCGCGTTGTCGCTGTCGCCGTGGCGCACGTATAGCGGCGTGATTCTGCCGCAGGCCGTTCGGCCCGTGATTCCTGCGCTCGGCAATTACCTCGTCGCGATGTTCAAGGACACACCTGTTCTTTCGGCCATCACTGTGGTCGAACTGATGCAGCAGGCGAAGAACGTCGGTTCGGAAACGTTCCGCTACCTCGAGCCGATCACGCTCGCGGGCCTGTTCTTCCTCGTCATCAGCATTACATTCGCGCAACTCGTGCGGCGGCTGGAATTCCGCCTGAGGCTGCCATGAAAACATACGCAGATACCCACACCCGTTTGCAGTCCGAGTCCCCCGTGATGGAGAAAGAGATGAAGCGAGATCCCGTTGCCGCGCTAAGCGAAACGTCGAACACGAAAGGCGAACAGCCGATGGTCAGGTTCGCCGGCGTGACGAAGCGCTACGGCGCGCTCACCGTGCTCGACGAACTCGATCTGGACATCGCGCCCAACGAGAAAGTGGCGATCATCGGCCCGAGCGGCTCCGGTAAATCGACGCTGCTGCGCGTGCTGATGACACTCGATCCGTTGACGGGGGGCATGATCGAAGTGGACGGCGAACCGTTGACGCACATGCGCAAGAACGGCTCGCTGGTACCGGCATCGCCGGCACATTTGCGCCGCGTGCGCAGCAAGATCGGCATGGTGTTTCAGAGCTTCAACCTGTTCCCGCATATGACGGCGCTCGCCAATACGATCGAAGCGCCGATGCAGGTGCTCGGCCTGTCAAAGAAGGAAGCGACGGAACGCGCGCGCGAATTGCTGACACTGGTCGGACTCGATGACAAGTGCAATCACTATCCGTCGCAACTGTCGGGCGGTCAGCAGCAGCGTGTTGCGATTGCACGCGCGCTGGCGATGCGGCCGAAAGTCATGCTGTTCGACGAGGTGACGTCCGCGCTCGATCCCGAACTCTGCGGCGAAGTATTGAACGTGATCCGCCGACTTGGCGAAGAGCACAATCTGACGATGCTGATGGTCACGCATCAGATGGGTTTTGCACGCGAATTCGCGGACCGTGTGTGTTTCTTCTCGCAGGGTAAGATTATCGAGCAGGGCCCGCCGCAGCAGTTCTTCACCTCGCCGCAGCATCAGCGCACGCAGCAGTTCTTGCGCGCGGTTCGCGAAGCTGTTTGAGGTGTGGCGCGGGGTTCGCAGCAGCGAGCGTCGCGCGTGTTCTACGCCCGCCCTCTTTTGCCGCGGGCGAGTTCTTCGCCGCTGTGGTGCGGCAGCTTCGCCGTCACGGGAATCGACGCCAGCGAAAATAGACCAACCGCGAAGAACGCAGGCCAGAAGTCGGTCCACACGATGGTCGGATGTCCTTGCAGCTTATGCGAAATCTGCAGCACGATGCCCGCGATGGTCACACCAAGCCCCAATGAAATCTGTTGCACGACGCTCGCGACGCTCGTCGCGCGCCCCACGTCGGAACTCGGAATGTCCGCATAGGCGAGTGAGTTCAGCGACGTGAACTGCAACGACGGAAACAAGCCGCCGAACAGCACCATGCACCAGATCAACGCGAGCGGCGTGCCAGGTCCAAAGAGCCCGTAGCTCGCGATCGCGCACCCGGCGAGGATGGCGTTGAACATCAGCACGCGTCGAAAGCCGAAACGCGCGAGCACCGAGGACGCGATCGTCTTCATGAAGATCGACCCGAACGCCGACGCGCACGTGATCGTGCCGGCGCCGAACGGCGTCATGCCGAGTCCTTCCTGCAACGCGAGCGGCAGCAGGAACGGCACAGCACCGAGTCCGATACGAAACAGCGAGCCGCCTGCGACGCTCGCGTGGAAGCTCGGAATGCGCAGCAGTTTCAGATCGAGCACGGGACGTTCGACGCGGCTCGCGTAGCGCCAGTAGATCAAGAGCAGTAAAGCGCCGACGATGCACATGGCCGTCGAGACGCCGTCCGATACCAGCTCGCCGCCGACCAGCGACAAGCCCAGCATGAACAGCGACGCGCCGGTCGCCGACAGAACGAAGCCCGTCCAGTCGAGCGGCCCCGGATGGGCTTCGCGCATGTTCGCGATATGCCGGTTCGTGAGCCAGATGCCGAACAGCCCGATCGGAATGTTGACGATGAAGATAAGGCGCCAGTGCAGATACGTCGTGATGAAGCCGCCTAGCGGCGGGCCTACCACCGGTCCGAGCAGTGCGGGCACGGTGAGATAGTTGACGGCGCGGATGAAGTCCGACTTCGGCACTGAGCGGAAGATGATGATGCGCCCGACGGGGACCATCATCGCGCCACCGATGCCTTGCACGAAGCGCGCGGCGACGAAGAGCGGCAGATTCGTCGATGCGGCCGCCATCAGCGAACCGAGCATGAAGATGCCGATTGCCGTGCGGAAGACGGAGCGCGGACCGTAGCGGTCGGCGACCCAGCCGCATACGGGAATGAAGACGCCCAGGCCGATGACGTAGGCGGTAATCGCGAGTTTTAATGTGATCGGGTCGTGGCCGAGATCGCGGGCGAGCACCGGCAGCGAGGTGACCAGGACTGTCGAGTCGACGTTCTCCATGAACATCGCGCAGGCGACGATCAGGGGGACGATGAACGCGCCTATTGCCAGTGGCATGAATTGGAATTTTTGCTACGCTGGTTGGTTTTGGGTTTGGCTGTCGCTTTGCCTTTCGGCTTTGCCTTTAGCTGTCGCTTCGCCTTTCGCTGCCATCCGCGTTTTGCTTCCGGTTCGCTAGTGTTGCCCCTGTGCGGGGCAACGCATGAAGCATGAGGGCAAATCGCGGATGCCAGCGAAGCACAAAAACGAGCCTCGCATGCGAGTGCAACCACCAGCAAAACACCTTATCGAGCCGCGCCCACGAGCGGCTGCAATACCGGCAAGATCTCATCCGTAGCGCGCTTCACATCGTTCGGAAAATCAATCTCGATCCACGGCGCGCCTGTCACATCCGCCGTGTCGAACACATGGCTACGCTCGAGCAGCAGATCCCGCACCGCCTCCTCGTGAGGCATATTCGCGCGACCACTGTCGACATACCCCGCGACGATCTCGGCAAAACGCTTCGCCGTCTCCTCGCGCAGACGGAAAAATCCAACCGACTCGCCAATCGTGTCGTACTCAAGCCCGACCGCCAATTGCTTGCGTAACTCGACGGGCACGCCGTCCTTCAGGCACAGCTTGACAGGCTCATCGCCGGCTTCAAAATCACGGTCGATGAGCAGGCGATTCGTATGCTCGTCCGCCACCAGCGCGCTCAGGATGCGCTCGTCGTACAGCACGTCGGCATCCATCAGCAGCACATCACCGCCGCTCGTCATCGCGTCCGCTACGGTGTGGACCGTCAGCACACTGCCGAGGTCGAAACGCGGATTCAGCCTGATCTCGACCTTGTGCGGCCAGCCGATCCGCTTCAGTTCGGCTTCAACGAGCTCCGGCTGGAAGCCGAGCGCCAGCACGACGTCGTCGACACCCGCAGCATCGAGCATCTGCAGATGACGCTCGAGCAAGGTCACGCCGTCGAAGCGCAGCAGGCATTTGGGAAACTGTTCTCCAACGGGTTGCTGAAGACGCAGGCCAAGACCTGCAGCAAGAATGATGGCGCGCATTCGCGGTCCTTTCTAAGAAAATCAATCGACAGCGGGCAGACGCGTTGCGCGCCGCCGCTGCCAGCTACGTTCGCTGAAGTGCAGATAAAGCAGGCCCGGCAAGCCCAGCAGCAGCTCTCGCGCGCGCTTCACCAGCGACAGCGCCAGCGCCGCTTCCGGCGGCAGGCCAACGAGAGGCGCCAGCAGCAGATAGCCGCCTTCCTGGACGCCGAGCGAGCCGGGAATCGCGAAAGCCGCGCCGCGAATCGCCTGCCCGAGGCTTTCAAGCAGCAGCGCGTCGATCCAGCCGACGGGATGGCCGAGGAAGCGCAGCGCGAGCCACACCTCCACCGTTCCGACGATCCAGCCTGCAAGGCTGAAGGCGAAACTCGCGGCGACCTTGCCCCGCTGATCGTATAGTTCGCGCACGGCCACGTCGACGGCATCGGCGCGCGTGGTCAGCGCCGACCAGTCGCGCTTGCCGAATACCTTCGACACGACACGCAACGCCTTGCCGAACAGGCCGCGACGCTGTGCGATATAGAAGCCGACGATCATCGCGCCGAGCACGCCCGTTGCGATCAGCGCCGCCGTCTGCAGATCCTGCATTGCGCCGTGTGCGGCCGACGCACCGAACAGCAGCAGCCCGAGCATCGCGAAGACTATCTGCGCGAGCGCTTGCAATGTCGTGCTGACGGTGATCGCCGCGGCCGCGTCGCGCATGCGCAGGCCGCGCTGCGACAGCTGCCGCACCATCATCACGGGTCCGCCGATCTGACCGGCGGGCAACAGGCTATTCACCGATTCGCCGATCCAGCGCGCGAACACCGCGTCACGTTCGGTCACTTCCTTCTGCTTGCGGTCGAACATCACCGAGATCGCGCCCGCATCGAGCACAAGCGGCAGCAAATGGAACGCCGCGACGATCGCAAGGCCCCAGCCCGCCGCCATCAGCGTCGACACGACCGAACCGAAGCCCTGCCATGCGAGCAGCGCGACGAACAGCCCGCCGCCGATCGTCAGCAGGATCATGGCTGCACGCGTCACACGCCTTCTCCTTTGGCATTGCGGCGCGCAAACTGGCTGAACACCTGGCGGAAGCCGAAGTATGCGATGGCGTCCTTGAAGTTCGAGATCACGCGGCGCCACGGTCGCATGTTCGGATCGGTGACGTATTCGAACGTCAGCGACACGCGCATTTCGTTGTCGAGCGCAGGCGTGATGCGATGGCGCAGCTTGTCGCCGTCGAAGAACACGAGGCCGCCCGGCGGAATCTGCACCGAACCCCGTTCGTCGGCCTTCTCGGGGTTGCGCGTGTGCAGCTCGTAGTCGAGACGGCACGACGATTCGTCGATCACGCCAAGCAGCAGCGTATAGCGCCGGCCGTCATAGTAAGACGTGTCGTAGTGCCAGCCGATATGATCGCCCGGCTTCGTATAGTAGTAGAGCGCGTACGCGTGCGGATCGTCGGCAGGCGACAGAAGCAGCTTGTCGCCCGTCAGATGCTCGAGCCAGCCAATCAGCTCTTTCGAGCGATACAACTGCGCGATGAACGGCGCGAGCCGGTCGATCGTATGACGGCTGACGCTGCCGCCCTGCTTGTGGCCCGGCAGATAGTTGCGGTTCACTTCCGGCAGCAGAGCGCGCGCGGCTGCGACCAGCTGCGCCGTCACTTCGGGCGCGAGGAAATCTTCGAGGTACAAGAACGCGCTCTGATCGTCGAAGTCCTTGCGCAACTGCGCATTATCGAACGTGCGGACACGGCTCGCGACAGCGCGATCGGGATCAGGCGCGGCATTCGAGTGAGAAGCCGGCGCAGACGCCGTTCCAGAAACGGCAGAAGCCGGCGCAAGGCCGGCTGCGGTATCCATCGAGTTGGGTGTAATCACGTTTTCTTCTGCGGGGACGCTCATCGGCTGACCACGGCTTGACTGTTTTCTTGGGTCGGGCGACTGCGGCGCACCACGCGCCGGTAATCGATCACCACATACGCAGCAAATAGCGGCGCGCCGATCGATGCAGCCACGAGAAACGGTGCAACGCCGTCCGTCAGCGTGACGAGAGGCAGCAGATACAGAATGTCTTCCGTTTCAAAGCCGCCTACTGACGCCTGCTTCGTACCCGCCTTGCCCGCCATTTCCTCGATGCGCATGCGCAGGAAGAAGATCAACGCAACCGCGATGCCCGCAACCGTGCCAAGCACGAATGGCGGCAGATGCAGCCCAATCAGACCGTCGACCTGCGCGGTCGTCATCCCATACCCCATGCCGCCGAACAGCAACACAGTGACGAGGGCGTCGCACGCGAGATCGTAAAAATGACCGATGCGGCTCGTCTTGCCGCTTACGCGCGCGAGCTCGCCGTCGGTGTGATCGACGAAATTGGACAGCACGATCAGAAACGCGCCGACGTTGCTCCACGCGAAACCGCCGCGCGCCAATGCCAGACCGCCTGCAAGCCCGATCAGCAGACGCACGGTGGTCAGGTGATTTGGCGTCACGGGTGTATCCACGAGCGGCATGATGAGCCGCCGGGCAAGCCGGGCGTCCCACATTCGCGGCGGCGGAACGCTCCGGGGAGGATGTGATTGCGAAGTCATAACCCGGAAATATATACGGGATCGCGATTTCTTGCCTGAGTCGGGCACAATTCTGTTGCTTTTCAAAGACCTACCCGTTCACCCGACAGCACGATTTTCCGAACGCCGGTAGAGTGCGCGTGTGTCACGCCGATGCTACCGGATCGCCCATTTACTATTTTCGCTGGTTTAGCGCCGATCGTCACTGTTTCTTCGTGCTTTTTGCCGCTTTTCTCCGCGCACTCAAAGCGCTCGCGCGCTTGCTTCACCGAAAACATGAAACCCCTTGTTGTCCTTTCCGCCTGGATCGCTATGCTGCTGTCGGCACTGCCGCTCGCGGCGCGTGCTGCATCGCTCGATGCCGCGCTCTTCTGCGATGAATCGGCCCACAAGTTCATCGCCGACCTCGCCGCGCAACAGCTGATCGACCCGAAGCCGATGCGCGTCGAAAGCAATTCGATCAACGCGTTCCGTCCCGTGCGCGGCGCGAATCTCGACGCCTATGGCTTCAGCGTGTTCGCGGTCGTCGGCTACGAACAGGACGATCCCATCTTCCGCGTCGGCAGCGGCGAGCCGCTTGCGAAATCGGCGTATGGCGCCGTGGTCTGGGGCAGCGACGAGAAGGTGCAAGCCGCCGTGACGGCGGCGGGCAGCAGCGCCATCGTCCATCACGTCGCGCCGCACGTGACGGCGATTTTCTGCAAGCGCAGCTAAAGGCTGCTTCGCCCTCGAGGCTTGGCTGCAGTTATCAACACTTTTGGTGGGTAAGGCTGTGAGTATCCTGCGCACGAGCGCCGCAAGTCATTGATCCCGCTCGGAATGCGGGACGTGCACGCGAAGGCGCGTCTGCCTTCGAACCGGTACTCGTATCAGGCGCCTGCCTGCGTGCTTGTCCAAGCTTGTGAGCGACTTGAGCAGCATCAGCCTACGAGTGTGCTTACCCTTCCCTAGCCCGAAGGTGCCTTTGTGCTAAAGGCTGGAATGCATGCGTGTGCGGAAACTAATCCAGGCGAAGCAACGCATGTTGCACCAATCCGTCTGAAGCAATTCATAGACTGTTTTCATTCCCGGTCCGTGCGCGCACGTTGTACCCGAGGTGCTTTACATACAGCTCCGGTTCAAGGCGCATGCCGACGATCGGCTCGCCGGAAGGGGATTCCCCGAGCCAGCCCGACCAGCCAAGCTGCTGCTCGCCGCCAAGCACTGCTGGGGTAGCGCCATGCGGCTTGATCTGCAATTCAAGCTCCCATTCGTACTCGAGACCAATCCGCTGGCGCACGAGTGCAACCAGCCGCAGCAGGTCGTCGCCACGCAGCGTGACGCGGTGCTACGTCCCGATATCGAGCGGCCCGAGGATGAGGCAGAAGCGCCTCGTCAAGCGGCTGAAACACAACCGGCGCCGAATCCTCGTCTACCTGTCCATAGACCAGATCGACCGAATGCACTTCGAAATCGGCGGACTTGTTCACAACTGGCGTGAGCCTGCGTTCACGCTCCTTCGGGTCGATGACGGCTCGTCCGGTCTTCGCGGCAAACAGGTTCACGACGGGCGTGCAATACAGACCGAAATCCTGCACATCAATCCGCTGGTCCAGCATCGCCGACTCACGCGAGAGCAGCAGCACGACCTCGACCTCGGGACCGTCGATGCGCGTCAGGCCCGCAGCCAGGCCCGTGAGCGTGAAGAACCAGAACCTGCCCTGCAACGCAAAGAAGTCATGCACGAGCCGGTGTCCATGCCACTTCGGCAAAACGGACGCAGCAGGCTTTCATCGGGTTCCAGCCCCTCGTACACCACGCGCATCTGCGGCATGCCTGGCCGGGTCATGCCGTGCAGTTCGCCCGCTTCGAATCCGCCCGGGACGCCCATGATCATGCCGATCACGCTGGTGTGGATCAGCTCGAAAAGCTGCTAAGCCATCCGCTCTTCGCCACACAGGTACACCGGCAGGCGGTCAGTCCATCGAACCTGTTAAATGGCGTCCCGTTGAGGGTGGCGAAGCGCAGCCGCAGCGCGCCCCGTATCCGCGACACGTCCTGACCGCTGTGAAGATAGGGGTAG
Source organism: Paraburkholderia phymatum STM815 (assembly GCF_000020045.1). GTDB lineage: Bacteria > Pseudomonadota > Gammaproteobacteria > Burkholderiales > Burkholderiaceae > Paraburkholderia > Paraburkholderia phymatum. Next base: position 850,997 of record NC_010623.1, read on the forward strand.
AGCGCGGGAATGCCTGGCTTCACCTGCGTGATCGCAACCGGCCGCAACCTGACCGGCTGGGTGGTGAGGAACACACACTCCGTGTGCCCCTCTCCGCCTTCGGTCATGTTCAGCCTTGTGCCGCGCGGCAGCATCAGTCCCTGCGGGCTGTGCGCACCTTTCGCATCGGGCTCGAATCGCGCCACGCCCAGCGACGGCAGCGGCGCGGCATGGTTGACAGCGAGGCCTTCCAGCTTGCGCAGGGCAACCTCAAGCCCGAACCGGTCAATGCCCATCCGCGTGCCGGCGGCGACGAAGGCGAATGACTGGGCCAGCTGCTGGACATAGTGGTCCCCGATATCGCCCGCCTGAATGCCGAGCCGCGTCCCGATCTTCGCGTGTTCAATCCCGGATACCCTGACCGACTCCTCGATGTAGCGAAGCTCCTTCACGTAGTAATCGGGAAATTCGGGGGGCATCATATGTCCTTCGTTATCCTGATTTATTTACGCAGCCAGCACGGCTGGCCGCTATTGCAGCAGCTTCGGCGCCGTCAGACTATAAGAAAAATTCGAAAATTGCCCGCACCGGCGAATGGCGTGCGGGCTCGCGCCGGGCGGTTCGGCAAGTTAGGATTACGAGACTCGGGGCACACCAGCCGGACGAACCGGACGATAGTCTGCACGCTGTTGAGAAGCTGTCACCGACACGTCTCTTTCATGCCGGACCGGCAGGGTCTACGCCAGACGGAAGTACGCTCAGTACCGCGAGAACCGGCACGCTATGCGCCGTTCCGGTCGGCGGGCGCAGAACGGACGAACAAGGGCCGGGCATGAAGCGCGGTTATCCACAATTTTTGTTAGCAAGGATGTGCACAACCTGAGCACACCTCACGCAAGTGTCTGCCGCGAAAGGAAGAACGGGCCGCGTTGCCGATTGGTGCAACGACGGTTGCGTGCAGTCGAGCCATCCGGCGAAAGCGCGTCGGCTAAAATCTCCGTAGCCTTCATGAACGGCCTCCCAAGCGGGGCCAATGCGACTGACCACCGGAGCCTCGCATGCCCTACGATCAGCAGAACCCGTTTGCCCGCATCCTGCGTGACGAATTGCCATCCATCCGCATCTACGAAGACGAGCATACCGTCGCGCTGATGGACATCATGCCGCAGGCCGAAGGCCACGTGCTCGTACTACCGAAAGAGGCCGCCGCCGAACTCTTCGAATTGTCCGAAGACGCGGCAGCGGCCGCGATCCGCACGACGCGCAAGATCGCGATTGCCGTCAAGGCCGCGCTGAACCCGCCCGGCATGATGATCGCGCAGCTGAACGGCGCGGCTTCCGGCCAGACCGTGCCGCACGTGCACTTCCACGTGATTCCGCGCCACGACGGCATTCCGCTCAAGATTCACGCTGCCGAGCGCGCCGACATCGAAGAACTGCGCGTGCTGGCCGAGCGCATCAAAGCGGAACTGAACCGGTCCGCCTGAGCCGCCACTGCAAACGACGAAGCGGCGTCAGCCGGGGCGGCGGAATTCGTTGTCGACCCATGACGCCGCGCTCGCCCTGCTGAACTTGAAGGTCGGCGCGACTTTCACTTGCGCGAGCTGTTCGCCGAACGCGTCGAAGGCGGTGAGCAACGCGTAGGGATCGTCTTCGTCCGGCACGATGTCGAACGTCACCTCGACCGTGCCGTCGCCGGATTCCACAGACATCCGCTTGTGCAATTGCGCATGCAGTTGTTGCTCATGCCGGCGCAAGACTTCCGATGCCGTTTTCACGAGCGTGTTGAACGCGCCGACATCCAGCGGTTTCGGATTTTTCTTGTCGCGGCCCATCGTCCACGGGCCCACCAGTGCGGGTTCAGCCTCCCCGTCCTTGATCATCTCGACAGCCCAGCCGTCGTCGTCTTCGTTTTTGATGACGCGCGCGGTCCAGCCGTTGTCGGCCCACAGGCGGTCTTCGTGTACGGCTTCGGACGCGTTACCGGCGTCGGGTTCTGAGAGAAGCATGTCGGTCATTGCGGAGTACATCCCAGTTCATCGGGCACCGCGGCTTCAGGGCTGCGGCACGAAAGCCCGCATTTTACCCGCGCGCGCCGTCCTGAATCCCGCGCCGAGCGCCGCCTATCACGAACGGACAAGGCAAGGTCAACTACGGGACCAATAAGAAAAAAAGTTCAATCTAATTGGATATCGAGTTAAGAAAGAGTCTATTGCGATATATCGATGGAAACGGCTCGCATTGTAATAAAGCAAAAAAAAAGCGGCCCGAAGGCCGCTGAAAAACAGATGAAAAAAGACAACCCTCGGTCAAAGGGGCAACGCGAATTCTATTAGCCTTACCCGGCTTCAGCGAGACCAAGGAATGGAACAGTACCTTTCCAAAAATCGCATGAATCAGGCCTTGCGGACGACGGCGAAAACGGCTTCCGGCGGGCTAACCCGCTTGAATCAGCGCAGCTACCGTCGCATTGTCGCAACAATGCGACAATTGACACCCTCTCTTGCAGTGACTGCCAAACTCGAAAAAACCTTTAAAAGCAAAATACTTATCAGCATTAATCCATCTATTCCGCTTTCTGGAAAGCATTGTTGCGTCAGGCGAAAGCAAGCAGGCAATTACCCGTAATAAACTTCGCTCCGGATCGACGGCACGCATTGCAGGCGCGTGTTCTGTATTGCGATCTCCACGCAAAGTCTCGGAGTTACAAAGCATGAAAAAAACTTTTATCGTCGCGGGCATTCTCGGCGCATTCGCAGCATCGGCTCACGCGCAAAGCAGCGTCACCTTGTACGGCACGCTGGACGCCGGTCTCGTCTACACGAACAACCAGGCTGGCCACAGCAACTGGCAGCAAGGCAGCGGCACGGTGTCGGACACGTACTTCGGCCTGCGCGGCAGTGAAGACCTCGGTAACGGCCTGCACGCCATCTTCACGTTGGAGAACGGCTTCAACCTCAACAACGGCAGCCTCAAGGAAAGCAACACGCTGTTCAACCGTCAGGCGTACGTCGGCCTGCAAAGCAACCAGTTCGGCACGCTGACCCTCGGCCGTCAATATGACTCGATGGTCGACTATCTCGCGCCGCTGTCGGCAGCAGGTTCGGGCTACGGCAACAACCTGGCCGGGCACCCGTTCGACAACGACAACCTCGACAACTCGTTCTCGATCAAGAACGCGGTCAAGTACACGAGCGCGAACTACGCGGGCCTGCAATTCGGCGGCCTGTACGGCTTCTCGAACGAAGCGAACGGCTTTGCGGACAACCGGGCATGGAGCGCAGGCGCTTCGTACAAGAACGGCCCGTTGAACGTCGCTGCTGCTTACCTGCAACTGAACAACGCGGGCAGCAACAACACGGGCGGCGCGATCTCGTCGGGCGCGAACGGCGCAGCGCAACTGGCCGCACAAACGCAGCGCACCTACGGCGTGGGCGCGAACTACACGTACGGTCCCGCGACCGTCGGCCTGCTCTGGACGCACACGCAACTCGACAACCTGCAAAGCGCGAATGTCGGCGGCACGTTCATCAACGGCCTGTCGGGCACGAACCTGCACATGGACAACTACGAAATCAACGGCCGCTACGCGTTGACGCCGGCGCTGGCCCTGGCCGCTGCGTACACGTTCACGGACGGCAAGGTGTCGGGCTCGAACGGCGACGGCTCGCCGAAGTGGCACACGGTTTCGCTGCAAGGCGACTACTCGCTGAGCAAGCGCACGGACGTCTACCTGGAAGGCGTCTATCAGCACGCTTCGGGCGAACTCGGCAACTTCGGTGCGAACGTGGCATCGATCAATACGCTGACGCCGTCGTCGACGCAAAATCAGACGGCTGTCGCAGTCGGCCTGCGTCACCGCTTCTAAAGCTTTCGCCGGCCGACGACGGTCGGGCGTGGCGGTCCGGACCGCCCGTCCGAGGCGTCCAGGCGACGCAGCGCAACACCTAACGCGCGCGTGCATCCAGCACGCGCGCGTTTCTTTTTGCCCAAAGCAGCGATGCCCGTGTATATCGACACATTCGTTGACACTTTTATTTCGCTTTACTAATGAACATAAGGGAATCTGTCGTTAAATGCTCACACGCGCCGGATTTTTCTGACAGAACAGGCGCGAACCACCACAACACCGGAGAGCATATGACGACAATTCTCAGACAGGCAGCGGCGCTCGCGCTGATGCTGGCCGCGGGTTCGGCCGCGCACGCAGCGAGTGAATGCACCGGCACGCACAGCGGTTTTCGCATGCAGACATCGGACGGTTGGACGGGTACGGACAAGCTGGAGCACTTCGGCGTCTCCGCACCGTTCGGCGCGCTCGGCGCGTACATCGCGCGCGACACGCAGCATCCCATCATTTACGGCACGCTGATCGGCGCCGTGCCGGGCTTCGCGAAGGAAGTGATCGACGGGACCTGCAGCACGGACGGCTTTTCATACAAAGATCTTGCAGCCGACGCGCTGGGCGCACTGACGGGCGCGGCGCTGACGCACTGGGCGATCATGTATCACCGCGACGCGCACCGCGCGACGGTCGGCCTCGCATATAGGAATGCCTTCTAGCCGACTGCGTGCCACGATCTGCATCGAATTAATTTCTAACACGATGCACATGCATATCCGGCTCGCGTCTGTAATACTTGCAAGAGTCGAATTTGCATTTGTTGACAGTGCATTCGACAGACAAACGTTGCGGCGCAAGTGGCTCCGTCGTATAGCCTTGCGCTCACGTTTCAAGCAGCACGCAGACGCGGATGACACAACCATGAAACGACTTATCCTTCTCGCTCCCCTTGCCATTCTCGCCGCGTGCGGTTCGTCGCGCGGCCCCGAGTCCAGCGCCTCTGCCGAACCGATGGTGTACGCATCGTCGGCGCGGCCTGCGTCCGACATCGCGCGTTGCCTCGACAGCCGTCTGTCGCGCGTGCACGTGTCGAGGAACAACGGTGTCACCGATCTGACCATCGGCTCTTCTTCGAATGGATCGTATTTCATTACGCTGACGCCTTCGGGTCGCGGATCGGTGATCAAGGTCGTGCGTGGCACGGGCGATGATCCGCCGGAAGAAGAAATGCGCTTTGCCATTGCGCGTTGCGCGACCTGATGTGTAAGTCTTCGTAACCGCCATACCTGCAGTCACGGCCCGCGTATTTCGCGGGCTATTTTTTCGCCTGCGCTTCTGCGAAGATGGCCGCCCCCGCATTTCATCGCGCCGCTCGTCGACGCGCGACATCAATGGCATCGAGCAAGGCACATCACGCGACGGGCTGGGCGGCCGGCGTCATCTCGGCAGCACTGGCGACCCGTTATGGATCGCACGGTCCATTGCACGTGTGGGCATGGCTCGCGTTCGTGGCGAGCATCTTGGGCGCGACCGCGCCCGACTGGCTCGAAGTGGCATGGTGGTCGCGCAGGAAGCGTCTATGGATCACACATCGCACGGCGACGCACTGGGGCATCGGCTGGCTCGCGGCGCTGTTCTTCTCATGGCACGCGATGGCGCATCATCCTGCGGCTGCTGTCGCTTTCGGCTTCGCGTGCGGCGGCGTGATGCATCTGCTGGCCGACTGGCCGAATCCGCTCGGCGTGCCTTGGCTTATTGGGCGACATTCGCTGAATCTATGGAACAGCGGGCATTGCGATCTGATCGTCGTCGCCGCTTCGTGGGCAGGCGCGTGGTTCGTCGTCTCGCGCGTCTGGATGCACGGCGTGGCGCCTATCGCCTTGTTGCGGCAGTTGCTCTAGCTGCCTGTACGCCGCATTCTTCGCTCGGGTATAACTATCCGTAGGACTGCCACATATTCGTATAAGGCGCGCAACCGCCTACAGCGTACCGTCGATTCGCAACACGAGCGCGTCGAAAGCTGACGCGCGGCTTACCTCACACTACGTTCTTCTCGACGATCGGCCGGTTTTCCAGCACCCGCGCAAAGGCGAGCGACGAAAGATCGAGCGTCAGGTAGCGTCCATGCAAGACGAGTTCGCTGACGCCACGCCCGGTTGCGGGTCCCTGCTGTAATCCGTGGCCGCTGAAACCATTGGCGAAAATGCAATTGTCGACATCCGGGTGATGGCCGATGATCGCGTTCTGATCCAGCACGTTGTACTCGTAATAGCCCGACCAGCAATGTTCGACACGCAGCGCTTCGAACTGCGGCACGCGGTGCGCGAGCGTCGGCCAGATCACGTCGTCGAATAGCGCGTGATCCACTTCGTCGAGGGGAAGATCGTCGGGATCGTTGTCCGGCGAAGGCGACGTGCCGCAAATGAACGACGTGCCCTCGGGGCGGAAATACACGCCCGTGGGATCGATCAGCAGCGGACATGGGCCGAGCTTCGCCGGCGAACTTACGTTGAAGATGCTGCGGCGCCGCGCATACACGGGCAACTCGATGCCCGCCATCCCCGCCACCCGCCGCGCCCACGCGCCCGCCGCATTCACCACGACATCGCACGCGAACGTCTCGCCACTCGCGGTCGCGACGTGCGTGATGCGCCGCCCTTCGCGATGCAGCGCCGTCACATCGTCGGCGACGTAGCGCGCGCCCAGCGCTTGCGCTTTCTTGCGCAATGCCTGCACCAGCCCGTAGCCGTCGAACCATCCTTCGCCCGTTTCGCCGAATGCGCCCGCGCTCAGGTCGTCCGTGTTGAGCCACGGAAAACGCGCAGCCAATTCCGGCCTGTCGAGCAATGTGATGTCCGCGCCGAGCTGCTTTTGCAGCGCGTGATTCTCTCGCAGCGTCGCTTCGCCTGACGGCGTCGCGAGAAACAGATAGCCGCCTTCGTGAAGATCGATGGAAGGCTTGGCGCCGTTGATTTCGAGCCGCTCGCCGATCGTTCGCAAGAACTCGATGCCGTACAGCGACATCTGGATCGACAACGGTGTGGAGAACTGCTGCCGGATCGACGCCGCCGACAACGCCGACGACGAGCGCGCGTAGGTCGGATCGCGTTCGATTACCGTGACACTGACGCTCGGGTCCGACAGACGCAAGAAATACGCGATCGAACTGCCGATCACGCCTCCACCGACAACGACGACTTTCGAACTCACAGGCCACTCCAGGCGAAGCGGGTCGGCGGACCGGGGGTCCACGACAGGTTGAAAAGCAAAAATTGAAACGCGGGTTACGCGGCGCGCGGCGGCACACGGGGCCGGCCGCGCCGCGCCGAAGTATCAGCCCAGATTGAAGTCGATGCCCTGTGCAAGCGGCAGCGCCGACGAATAGTTGACGGTATTCGTCGCGCGGCGCATGTATGCCTTCCACGCATCCGAACCGGACTCGCGGCCGCCGCCCGTCTCCTTCTCGCCGCCGAACGCGCCGCCGATTTCCGCGCCGCTCGGCCCGATGTTCACGTTCGCGATGCCGCAATCGCTGCCCGAGTCCGATGTGAAGCGCTCGGCTTCGCGCAGATCGGTCGTGAACACGCACGACGACAGCCCGTGATGCGCCGCGTTGTTCGCGGCGATGGCGTCGTCAAAGTCCTTGTAGCGCAGCACGTAGAGAATCGGCGCGAATGTCTCTTTCAATACGACGGCCGTTTGCGACGGCATTTCGACGAGCGCCGGGCGCACGTAATAGCCGTTCTCGTAGCCCTTCACTTCGACGCGCTCGCCGCCCGTCACCTTGCCGCCTTCGGCCGTTGCCTGCTGCAGCGCTTCCTGCATGCGTGCAAACGACTGCTTGTCGATCAGCGGCCCCATCAGCGTGCCCTTTTCGAGCGGATTGCCGATCGGCACCTTCGCGTACAACTGCTTCAGGCGCTCGACGGTCTGCTCATAGACGCTTTCATGCACGAACAGACGGCGCAGCGACGTGCAGCGCTGCCCCGCCGTACCGACCGCGGAGAACAAAATGCCGCGCAGCGCGAGTTCCCGATCTGCCGTCTGGGTGACGATGCCTGCGTTATTGCCGCCGAGTTCGAGCAGCGAGCGGCCGAAGCGCTTCGCCACCTCGACGCCGACCGTGCGGCCCATTTCTGTGCTGCCCGTCGCACTGACGATCGACGCACGCGGGTCCGCGACAAGTTTCGCACCGACGTCACGTCCGCCGTTGACGACGGCCGTCAAGCCTGCGGGCGCATCGCCGAATTCCTTCAGCGCTTCGTTGAGGATCTGGTTGACCGCGAGCGCCGTCAGCGGCGTTTTCTCCGACGGTTTCCACACGACGGCGTTGCCGCACACCAGCGCGAGCGCCGCATTCCACGACCACACGGCCGCCGGGAAATTGAATGCCGAGATCACGACGCAGGTGCCCATCGGATGCCACGATTCGGCCATCCGGTGGCCGGGGCGCTCCGAGGCGATGGTAAGGCCGTACAGCTGGCGCGACAGGCCGACCGCGAAGTCGCAGATGTCGATCATTTCCTGCACTTCGCCAAGGCCCTCCTGAAGGATCTTGCCCGTCTCCAGCGTGATGATGCTGCCGAGCGCCTGCTTCTTCTCGCGCAGACGCTGGCCGAGCAGACGCACGAGTTCGCCGCGGCGCGGCGCGGGCACGTTGCGCCACTGCTCGAAGGCCTGCCGGGCATTCGCCAGCACCGTATCGACGTCCGCCGCCGTCTGGCTGGCCACGCGGCCGATGAGTTCGCCCGTGATGGGCGAGTGCACCGCGATGTCGCCCGCTTGTGCTGCGTCTGCAATGCCGAGATCGGCAAGGATGCTCGATGCGTTCATCTTGATTCCCTTATTTCCGATACGAAACTAAAGTAAGTGCGGAAACTATACACGCCGTCATTTATGGCGACAAGCGGCGCCGCGACATGAATTTGCGCTATCGGGCAACGCCTTAAAAACGCGGCGATACAAGGGTTTTCCCGCGTTCCTGCGGGCGAGCCTTCCCAATGCGACATGTCGTCGTGCACACTGTTGATGTTCGTTTCAGATCGGAAATAGACGGACCGGGAGTGCTCCCGGCACCTCCTGCGGCCACCCGCCAGCCGCCGGATGTTATGATCGGAAACACTCTAGGCACCACGCCCGCCTCTCGCCGCACAGTCATTCAAACGCATGGATACCTCGCTCACCAAGTTGCCCGAATCCTCGACGTCGGACCTCGGCCGGCGCGTGCGCGCCGCGCGGCTCGCGCACGATCTGACGCTCGAAACAGCCAGCCGTTTGTGCGGCGTGTCGCGCTCCACGCTGTCCAAGGTCGAAAACGGCCTGATGTCGCCGACCTTCGACGTGCTGCAGAAAATCGTCGTCGGTTTGAAGATCGATCTGGGCGAACTGTTCGGCTCGACGCCGAAACTCAATGCGAGCGGCCGGCGCGCGCTCACGCGCAAGGACGCGGGCCAGCGTCACGCATATCGCGGCTATCAGATGGAACTGCTGGCGACGGACCTCGCACACAAGGCGATGCTGCCGTTCCGCATTCGCATCACCGCGCACACGCTCGACGCGTTCGACGATTGGGGCCGCCATGAAGGCGAGGAGTTTCTGTATGTGATCAGCGGCAGCGTGTGCCTGTATTCGGAGCTATACGCGCCGACGCATCTGAACGCGGGCGACAGCCTCTACTTCGACAGCCGGACGGGGCATGCAGCCGTCTCGACGAGTGAAGAAGACGCGGAAGTCCTGTGGATGGCGACGAATGCCGATCTACCGCATGCGGGCGGCGGCGGCCATACGTCGAAGAAATAAGCGAAGTAACACCATTGAAGAAAAAGGCCTGAATTCAGGCCTTTTTCTTATGCGGCCGAGCGCGCCTGCGCCAGTGCGCTGAGATTGCCCTCGCCGAAACCGTGATGACCCTCGCGCTGCACGATCTCGAAGAAGATGTCCCCTTCTCGTCGCAGCACAAAGGTCTGGAAAAACAGAAGCGGCACGCCGTCTGCGCCGATCTCGCCGTCCACGAGAATCCGTCCGCGCTTCAGGCGCTCGATATCGAGCCCATGTCCCGGCAAGCGAGCGTCGATCTGCTCGTAATACGCGGGCGGCGGCTCGACCAGTTCGATGCCGTTGGCAAGCAGCTGATCGGTGCACGCGAAGATGTCGTCGGTCGCGAGCGCGATGTGCTGCACGCCTTCGCCGGGATGATCGGGCAGATACTCGTGCATCAGGCTCGTGCGGCGCGTGCCTTCCTCGTAGAGGGGAATGCGGATCGCGCCGCACGGCGACACCATCACACGCGATTCCGCCGACACATGCCAATTCGCGTGCAGTTCATGAATCTCGCGGAAATTGAGCAGCTCGCGATAGAAGTCGATCCACTCCTGCATGCGGCCTGCGCCGACCGTTTGCGTCAGATGATCGACGGCGACGAGACCCGTGCCCGCGTGGCTCAGATCGGCTTGCGCGGTGCTGACTTCGATCGGACGAAAGTCGATGTCGAAGATCGAGATGTCGCCCAGGCCGCCCTTCTGGCCGCCGCGCCCGCGCCAGCGGTCGATGAAGTAAATGTGCGAGTCGCCGATGCCCTGAATGGCGGGGATCACGAGTTCGCCCTTGCCGAGGCGCTCGCCTTCGAACGACCACGCGCCGAGTTCGATGGCGCGATCGTAAGCGCGTTGTGCATCGGCGACGCGAATGCCGATTGCGCAAATGCCCACGCCATATTCTTCCGCGTAACGCTCGGCGAACGAATCCGGCTCGGCATTGAGCAGGAAATTCATGTCGGCCTGACGGAACAGCGTCACGTCCTTGCTGATATGGCGCGCGATCGGCTTGAAGCCGAGCTTCACGAACGTCTCCGCCAGCATCTGCGGGTGACGCGCCGCGAATTCGACGAACTCGATGCCGGCTGTGCCGAGCGGGTTGTGCTCCGGGTCCGCGACGGCCTTGAGCGCGTCGTTGGGGGTCGGCAGGTCGCTGGGCATGTGCATCTCCATGATCGTGCTATTTCGACTCGGCAGACAAACGGATCGGCCGCCGCGCACCGTGTTTTACACCGCGCGGCGCCCCTCGCGCAACCTCAATTTTGTACCATTCGGTTCAAAGATGCACTTTCCGGCGCGACGCGCTCGAAGCCTTGCGGGCTACCGCGTTCGTGCCTGCACCGCTGTCATTGCTCGCGTCGCGTGGCGAGCGTTTGACGGCGTCACGCTTCGCGTGGGTTTTCGCGGTCTTCCCGAAGGCGCGCTGCCCTTCTTCGGCTCGCGCCTGCACGTCGCGAGCGAGGCGCTCACGCGCGACCTTGCGCACGGCCTCGATCAGCGCGCGGCCGACTGGCGTAGGCTGCGTATCCGAGCGAAGAATCAGCCCCACGGGTTCCTCGGTGCCAGCGACGGGCAACGGCAACGGGGTCAGCAAGCCATGCGCCAGTTCATACTCGATCGCGCTGCGCGGCACGAACCACACTGCATCGTTCTCGAGCGCGAGCGCGCGCCCGACGGACACCGACAGGACTTCGACGAACGACGACAGCGGCGGCACCGCCCACGCGCGCAACAGACCTTCCGCCGACTGCCGGATCAATGTGCCGTAGGGCGGCACGACAACGCAAAAGTCGAGCAGCTGCGTGGCCGGCGACGTCCCGCCCGCGGCCAGCGGATGCCCGGCACGCACGACGGCGATCAGCGGCGCACTGTATAGCTGCTCGAATGTGAGGCCGACCATCCGCTCGGGATCGGCCAATCGGCCGACGGCAAATTCGATCGAGCCCGCTTTCAGGCGCTCCAGCAACTCGGTATTCGAACCCGTCTTGAGGCGCACGATCGCGTTGGGCCAGTGCTCGCCGAAGAGCCGCATCGCGGGCGGCACGAGCGAAGTGGCGACGGTCGGCAGCACACCGATGTCGAGCGTCGCGGCCGTCTCGCCCTCGACCCGCGCGAGCAGATCGACACCCTGGCGCAGCGCGCTCACGCAGGCGCTCGCGTGCGGCATGAAGAGTTGCCCTTCGCGCGTCGGCACCGCCCCATGCCGGCCGCGCTCGAACAGGCGCACGCCGAGAATCTCTTCGAGTTCGGCGACCGTCTTCGACACGGCAGGCTGCGTGATCGACAGGCTTTCGGCAGCCTTCTGCACGCCGCCGAACTGCGCGACAGCCAGAAAGCATTGGAGATGCCGGAATTTGACGCGGCTGTCCGCGAGGCTGCGTTGCATAACGTAACGTTATACGAGATACGAAAAAACGTCATTTTGCATAACTTCTTCGCTTCTATAAAGTCACGTCATCCACTACCCATAAACGAATCCCCAAGGAGACATCTGATGGACGATTCCATTCTGAGTCCGCGCGACTTCGATTCGCACCCCGCCTATGTCCATGCCCCGTATGGATCGTCCGTCAAGCGCGGCCCGACGCGTCCGCTGATCCCGCTGAAAGAGCGCCTGCGCGACCAGCGCGTGCCCGTCTACGGCGCGGAAGATCTCGGCGCGCTCGACAACGACCTGACGCGCAATGCCGTAAAGAACGGCGAGCCGCTCGGCGAGCGCATCATCGTCACGGGCCGCGTGCTCGACGAAGGCGGCCGCCCGGTGCGCAACACGCTGGTGGAAGTGTGGCAGGCGAACGCCGCCGGCCGCTATGTGCACAAGAACGACCAGCACGACGCGCCGCTCGACCCGAACTTCCTCGGCGCGGGCCGCTGCCTGACCGATAACGAAGGCCGCTACCGCTTCATGACGATCAAGCCCGGCGCCTATCCGTGGGGCAATCATCCGAATGCATGGCGTCCGAATCACATCCACTTCTCGCTGTTCGGCGACTATTTCGGCTCGCGTCTCGTCACGCAGATGTACTTCCCCGGCGATCCGCTGCTCCAGTACGACCCGATCTTCCAGGGCACGCCGGAAGGCGCACGTGACCGTCTGATTTCACGCTTCACGCTCGACGTGACGGAAGAGAACTACGCGCTCGGCTACGAATTCGACATCGTGCTGCGCGGTCCGAACGAAACCCCGATGGAGCGCTAATCATGACGGCACTTAAGCAAACCCCTTCGCAAACGGTCGGACCGTACTTCGCTTACGGCCTGTGCCCCCAGCAATACAACTTCGACCTGAAGAGCCTGTTTTCGGGCGTGCTGGCGGATCGTGAGGCAGCCGGCGAGCACATCACCGTGCTCGGCCAGGTGTTTGACGGCGACGGCGCCGTCATCGGCGACGCGATGATCGAAGTGCAGCAGGTGGACAGCGAAGGCCGCTATCCAGCATCGCGCGAAGAAGTGGCGAAGACGGGCTTTCGCGGGTTCGCACGCTTTGGCACCGGCACGGATCCGCAGAAGCGCTTCATCTTCGAAACGGTGAAACCGGGCCGTGCATCGCCCGACGAAGCGCCGCACCTGAACGTAATCGTCACGATGCGCGGCATGCTGCTGCATACCTTCACCCGTGTGTATTTCGACGACGAAGCCGCTGCGAACGCCAAAGACCCCGTGCTCGCAAGCGTGCCCGCCGAGCGCCGCGCGACGCTTGTCGCCAGGCGCGAAACGAACGCCGGCAATGCCGTGTATCGCTTCGACATTCACATGCAAGGGCCGAACGAAACGGTGTTCTTCGACCTGTGATGTGCCGCACGGCGATAAACCGGGAATGCATTGATGCATAGGTTCATCGCCGGTTCACAGATACGCGTTAGGATGCGTTGCGCGAATCAAATCGCGCAATGAAACTCCGAGCAGTACTTGGATGCCCGCTTCGACGCGGGCTTTTTTTCGCCCCCCTCTAGCGGGCGGCGTCCGGCTCAGCTTCGGTAATCGGAAACGGTGTTGTCGATCAGCCGCAGCGCTGCTTCCCACGCGAGTTCCGCGATCCCAGCTTCGTCGTCGCGCGCGAACTGGCTCGCGGTCAGCTTTCGCACATGCTCGGGCGGCAGTGTCAATTCCGCATTGCCCGCGAGTGCATCGATCTGGATCTGGCATGCGCGCTCGAGAAAGTAGATTTCCTGAAACGCGGTTGCCGCCGAAGTGCCGCCCGCCAGCAGTCCGTGATTGCGCAAAATCATCGCGTTGTGCGGACCCAGATCGGCCACGAGCCGTTCACGCTCGCCGAGATCGAGCGCAATGCCTTCGTAGTCGTGATACGCGAGCGCGCCGTAGAATTTCAGCGCGTGCTGGCTGATGGGCAGCAAGCCTTGCTTTTGCGCCGACACGGCCGATCCTGCCGACGTATGCGTGTGAATCACGAAGCGCATGTCGGGCCGCGCCATGTGCACAGCCGAGTGAATCGTGAAGCCAGCCGCATTCACGCGAAAGCGCTTCGGATCGGCGGCAATTGTGTTTGCTGGTTCGACGACGCGTCCGTCGCTATCGATCTTCACAAGATCCGACGCGCGCATTTCGTGAAAGAGCACGCCATAGCGGTTAATCAGAAAGTGATGAGCGGGCCCGGCCACGCGTGCGGTGATGTGCGTATCGATCAGATCCGTCATGCGGAAATGCGCGACGAGCCGATACAGCGCGGCAAGCTCGCAGCGCGTCGTCCATTCTTCACTGCTGTAGCCGGCAGATGGCGCAGTCGCGTTGGACATGACAGTGTCTCCGTGAAAACAGTCGCGCGGTGTCGAAACGGGAAACAGAAGCTTTAATGCAAGCCTCGGCGAATGCAGCGCTCAGACGCGAAAATGCTCGATGTCCTGACCGGCATTGATAGCACGCGTGAGCCAGTCGGGACGGTCGCCCGTACCGTCCCACTCGTGGCCGAATGCGTCGCGATATTTCGGCACGGCAGCGTCGGCAATCAGCGCCGCTTCGAGTGCTTCGGGCGTAATGCCGAACTCCTCCATACGGCGACGGATCCACAGGATCAGCCGCTCACGCGCTTGACCGTCGAGGTCGAGCGTCCGATGTTCCTCTCGCTCTTTCATAACGTGCCGATAACGGTTCGAATGACGCTGCCCAATAAGCACGCGCTAAATAGATTAAAGGCTTCGCACTTGCAGCAAAGCTTAAATACGCATCCACCCATTTCTGCCGGCGGAAGATCTCGGCGCTAATAGACGGATTGAATGGCGGCGAAAACCCGCATGGTGCGTACCAGAAATTTCGCCATCGACCTTGAGAACCAAGGTCGCTTCCCTGACCTTGTCGATTCTAGCATCCCTTTGCGTGTTCGCGCGCCGCAGTCCTGCTTCGATATGTGCGGAAAGCGGCGTGGGCTCTACGTTTGCGCCAGTCGCGCAACGTCGCGCACCATAAGCATGCTACTTTTCCCAACGCCTGATCGATCGCGCTGAACGGCTTCACGCGCGCACAAGTCGAATGTCTGAATCTTTGACGGTCGAAGTTTTCGGTAATTCACAAAAGAAAGCTGCTTTAGGCAATTTGAATCCGGCGAGCAATTGGCGGCAATGCGCGGTGATTTCCTTAGCATTCGCGTCCATGTTCAGACAAGTCTTCATGCCGATATTGCCGCGGAACAACGGTTGGCCAATCGTCTGGCCGTCGTGCGGTATGGGTTCGAGGGTAGCGGGTCGCGCAGGTCGATGGCCTTCTGCAAATGACAACGCACGCCCTGACGCGCGTTGAGCCCGTCCAGAAGCGCAGCGCCTGTTATCGACCGCAGGAAAAGCATGTAGCGCCTGAATGCCAAATCAAACGCGCAAGCGTTTTGTGCAAAGCCGTAACGCGCGGTGCCGGGCGCGCAGCACCGGCGTGCAACGCTAGCCACACGCTGCCGGAAATTGGGCCAATGCCCTCAGAACACCGTGCGCCTGAAGCGGTCAGACGCGCGGCAGATCGTCGATGAATTTTTCAACGTGGCCATCGGGCACATCGGTATCGATTCCGTCGTGACCATCGGCATGGGCCACCGTCTTGATCTTGGGGCCTAGCAATTGCATCCCGCCCAGCGTGAAGAGCGACCACACCGCATTGCCCGCATGAATTGCCGTCACGACGTCCGCCACTTCGACGATTTCGTGCGGCGAGAGCCATTCATTCGTTTTTGGATTGACGAGAGCCCAACGGACGTGGGTGACGCGGTCAGTCATAGGGTTAATGCGTACGGCATCGATAGCATAGGTTGCCATTTCCACCTCCATCGTCCTCACCCAGGCATCGTAGCACTTTAAATCTGGTTAGACGAAGCTCACGCGTTCAACAGACGCGCCCCAAGGGCGGACGGGCGCTGAACGCGGCCCGGGGGCCGCACAGCGACGGACCCATTCGAAAACCAGCGCCCCCCGCACGGCAATTGCCCGGATGTACTCTGCGTCGCCGACCGCCGCGTGACAACCCGCGCACGAGAATGACTGCATCTTCGAATGGCTTCCATTTTCGATAACGGTCGTGCGGAAAAATCCTGAACCCGGGTTTGCACCAATGCCGCGCGTGCCCGCCTGAAGATGCGCGCGCCGCACATGCAGTAGGATGACCGCACTGACTCGCACGGAATATAGCCATGTCGATCGAAGTCGGGACCGCGTCGTGGACGGACGCCACGCTCATCAAATCCGGCCGCTTTTATCCGAAGGGCTGCTCGACCGCGGAAGCGCGCCTGCGCTTCTATGCAAGCCAGTTTCCGATGGTCGAGGTGGACGCGTCGTACTACGCGATGCCGACGGCTGCCATCAGTGCGCAATGGGCCGAGCGCACGCCGCAGCACTTCACGTTCAACGTGAAGGCATTCCGGCTTTTCACCGGGCATCAGACAGAGCGCAAGTTCTTCCCGCCGGATATCCAGCCATTGCTTCCACAGAACGGCAAACGCAATCTGTACTACCGTGACGTGCCGCCCGATATCGTCGATGAAATGTGGCGGCGCTTCTTCGAGGCGCTCGAACCGCTGCGCGCAGCGGGCAAGCTAGGCGCCGTGCTGTTCCAGTTCGCGCCGTGGATGTCCACCGCGCCGCGCGACAAGGCGCACGTGCAGCACTGCGCGGACCGCATGACACCGTATTTGACGGCCTTTGAATTCCGCAACGCCAACTGGTTCGACGACAGACATCGTGAAGCGACGCTCGCATTCGAACGCGAGCACAGCCTCGTGCATGTGGTGATGGACGCGCCAGACGTGACGAACCGCGCGCATACCGTCTGGGAGGCGACGTCGGCGGAACTGGTGATCGTGCGCATGCATGGGCGCAATGCAGAGACGTGGAGCGGCAGCACGACGGCCGCGGCCCGCTTCAACTACGACTATACGGACCGCGAGCTGGAAGAAATCGCGGTGCCCGTGCGAGAGATCGCGAAACGCGCAGGCCGCACGCATGTGGTCTTCAACAATTGCTTCGAAGACGCCGCGCAACGCAACGCCCATTCGATGATGCGCATTCTGCAGCAGGAACGCTTCGCTTAAGCGCCTGCACCCCGCATCACGCGTTTTCAGGGTTGAAATTCAGTTTGCATCGACTAGCCTCGTCTTATTCAATCATACAAACAGCTTTCATAAGACCATAACGACGATGACGCTCGCCAACAACAACGCCAAGGGGCGCCGATGCGATTGACGGCCTATGCGCAAGCCAGCCAGCCTGGCTTGCTGCAGCTTTGGATCGGCATGTTCGGCGCGGCTGTGGCGCCCGTGCCCCAGGTTTTCATCGACCGGCAAGCGGTTGCGCCTGTCGACCCGCCGCAGTTTTTTCCGATTCGGGATTTCAGCGTCGACGACGCGGGCCAGCCGATCAATCACCAGTGCGTGATGCGCTTCAAGGTGCCGGACGAATCGCGGCCGCGCCAGATCCGCATCGACGCAGGCGGTGAACAGTTCGAATTCGCGAGCATGTCGTTGCCCAAGGAAGTGCCGACGCTGATGGACGGGAGCTTCAACATCCTGCTGTCGTCGTGCTATTCGCAGCCGGAAGATATCGACGGGCTGCTCGGCACCATCGTCTCGCAGATCAAGGTGCAACCGCATCTGACCGTGCTCGCGGGCGACCAGGTGTATCTGGACCTGCCGCTCACCCAACGCGTGCCCGATCAGAACCCGGACCGCGCGCGGCTGCTCGCCAACAAGTACTACCTTAACTGGCTCTCCGGCGCGCTGCGTGTGCCGGGGTTGCAATCGGTGCTGGAGCGCGCGCCCGTCGTATGCATTCCCGACGACCACGAGTTCTGGAACAACTACCCGTTTGCGCAAAAACAGCTGCCCGATACATGGACGGATGCGTCGCGCCGGCTGCTCGGCGAAACGGCACGCGCGCTGTACGAGGACTATCAGATCGGCGGCGCGCCCGGTGGCGCGGGTGGTGCGGTCCGGCTCGACGTCGAACCGTTGAAGATGCTGTTCGTCGATATGCGCTGCGATCGCGACAGCACGTTCGGCTCGCTGATGGGCCCTAAAGCCGTGGCCGAGATACAGAAATGGGAAAGGGATCTCATCGACGCGCACGCCGCAGGCCAACCCGCGGTCGGCCTGCTCGCTTCGGGGCAAGCGCTCTTCATCGAACCGCCCGAGAGCAACTGGCGCAAGAAGACCTTCGATGCCGAAATGCCGAACTACGCGCAATTCGACGTGCTGCAAACAACCATTGGCCGGCTCGCGGATAACGGCATCCCGATCGCCTACATCACGGGCGATGTGCACTGGGGTCGCGTCGCGTCCGGTCACGACCTTCAGACGGACGCGACGCTCTACGAAGTGATCGCCTCGCCGTCGCGCCTGATTCGCACGCCATTTCTCGACACCGCGAAGGAAGCCGCCAATTCGGTCAAGGGTATCTTCGGCGGCGGCAGCGCATGGCCGCGCCACGCCGATCCCGAAGACGTGCCCGATCGCTTCGGACTGAATCACCGCTTCGCGCTGCAGCAGGAGTTCGGCCGGCGCGGCGATCAGGTCGCGATCCTGTCGTTCACGCGCGTGGGCAGCGGCGTCGACATGCAGGTCGCGTACTACGGCATTTCCAGCGACAAGGCGCTTTCCCAATCGGTATCCACGACGCGCTTCGAACTGCGCGCACGCTAGCTAAGACGAGGCAAAGGCATGCTGAAGATCGTTCGATCGACCACCACGCAAGCAAATCCGCAGTTCACGCCGTTCGACCGCAAGGACGGCGAGAGCAATACGGCCTGGGGCGAGCGCGCTGTGCGCGACATGCAGGCAGGCGGACCCGACGAATGGACATACGTCGTGCTGCTGGGCGGCAGCGATACGCTCGCGTTTCGCGTGCGCATTGCGCAATCGCATCTCCGGCCCGACATGCTGCCGTCCTTCTGGTCTGAATCGATACTCGTGCGGCTTGACGGCGCCACGCTTAAAAACGCGGAGGCGCTGCACGTGCCGCTGCATCAACCGGAAGGGCCTGCGTTTGCGGCGCGCGTCAATGGCGTGGTCGCGCGGCCTTTGACCGACTTCGACGACACGGCGCGCTTCCCGAATATCGCCGTCGTCGCACTTCCCGTTCCTCAAGCGAAGGTGCTTGACAAGGTGTCGAGCTTCGAACAGTCGCGCGCGACACTCGATGCGCTCGAGCATGTGCTGCGCTGGCTCGCCTATGCGTGGGGCGCGGCACGCACGCCCAATCCGCTGCACGACAACTACGGCTTGCCGTCGACGTGCATGATCGAAACCGTCTGCGCCGCTGCGAATTTCGATCTGACGCCGGGGCTCGAATCGAGAGCTTCATGTCCGGAAGCGATATGGGCCGCCGCGAACTATTGGCATGAGTACTTCGAGAAGTTCAATGGGCGGGAGCCGATCGGACGTTTTTTCACGCCGCACACGTATCCGATCGCCGAGCCTTCGGCGCCCGCCCGGTCGCCCACTTCTCGTTCGAAACCGAAGCGCGAGGCGAAGAAGTGAGCTTCGGCATCAAGGCTCTGATGCGGGTGTGCTGGCGGGATTTGCCGCAGGCGTCGATGCAAACGCAGGCGCTTCACTATTCGCAGCCGCAGGCGCGCTCGCTTCGCCCGGCGACGGCAGGATAGGCGGCTGCGAAGCAGCCGGCGAAACGATCTGCGGCGGCTCGATGTCGGTCGGCGCAGACGCCTCTGCAACGGGAGAGGCATTCTCCACGGCCGACGCAGCTGGCGCGGGTGCAGAACGAGGCTTCGGGCGCGGCGCTGGCGCAGGCGTCTCCGGCTTGCTCGACGACGTGAACAGATACTGCATCCACGCGCGCAGCTTCATCCGCAGCGTATCGAACATGCCGGGCGGCGGCTCTTGCGCGAACTTCACGCGCGGGTCGATCAGCCGCGAGCGCAGCGAACGCTGAAAGAAATCGCCGACGATCGGCAGCGCGCTGTGCGCGCCCTGCCCCCAGTAATCGCTGCGCAGCGTCACACGGCTGTCGTTGAAGCCGATCCACGCGCCCGCGACGAGCTGCGGATGCATGAGGATGAACCAGCCGTCCGCATTGTCCTGCGTCGTGCCCGTCTTGCCGGCGACATCGGCGCGGATGCCGAAACGCGTCCGAATGGCCGAGCCCGTTCCCTTGTTGACGACCGAGCGCATCACGTCGAGCAAGGTCTGCGCGCTCGCGGCGGGCATCACGCGATCGGCGTGCGCCGGCTGAAACTCGGCGAGTACTTCGCCCTTGCGGTCTTCGATCCGTGTGACGAGCATCGGCGCGACGTACGCGCCTTCGTTGGCGATCGTGCCGTACGACGACACCATCTCCTTCAACGTCACAGGGCTCGTGCCCAGGGCCAGCGAAGGCACCGCGTCCAGGTGGCTGTCGCGCACGCCCATCGCGCGCGCGAGCCGCGCGACCTTCGCGGGACCGACCGACTCCATCAATTGTGCCGTGATGCGGTTGCGCGAATACGCAAGGCCGTCGCGCAACGTGATGGGACGGCCGCTCGGCGCGTCTTCGTCGCTGGGCCGCCAGATTTCACCGCCAGCCAGCGGGATTTCGACAGCCTGATCGGGGAACGTGTCGTCGGGCTTTGCACCTTGCTCGAAGGCCGCGCCATAGACGAACGGCTTGAACGTCGAGCCCGGCTGGCGGCGCGCCTGCGATACGTGATCGTACGGGTCCTGCGCGAAATCGCGGCTGCCCACCCACGCCTTGATCGCGCCATCGCGCGGGTCCATCGCGACGAACGCGGCCTGCACGCGCGTCTTGCTATCGCACAGCGTCTTCATGAACCCGCGATCGGCGCTCAGATGCTTGAGCGCATCTCCATCACTCATGCCCGAGTCTTTCGCGCTACGGTATTCGGGCGTCTCACGAATGAACGCGTCGAACACGTCTTTATGGCCCGAGCATGCGCTGCGGGCATTCCACGCCGCATTCGCGATCGACTGCAGCTGATTGCCCTGGAACGTCAGCGCCTGCGTCGCCATCGTTTGCAGACGCGCATCGATCGTCGTGCGCACGACGAGTCCGTCGGCATAGATGTTGTAATCGTGCGCGTCGGCCCATGCGATAAGCCACTTCTTCAATTGCTGCGCGAAATGGGGCGCGGGACCGGGCGGCTCGGTTTGCCGCTCGAAATCGACGCGCAACGCTTTGCCCTTCAGCGAATTGAATTGCGCCTGCGAAAGACGCCCGTATTTCACCATCTGACCAAGCACGATATTGCGGCGGTCCAGCGCGCGCTCGGGATTGATCACGGGGTTGTAATAGCTGTTGCCCTTCAGCATGCCGATCAGCGTCGCGCTTTCAAGCACGCTGAGGTCGTCGGCCGACTTGTCGAAATAGGTGCGCGCCGCCATTTCGATGCCGTACGCGTTATAGAGGAACGGCACCGTGTTCAGATACGTTTCGAGAATCTCGCCCTTCGTATAAATGGCTTCGATCTTGAACGCCGTGATCGCTTCCTTGATCTTGCGCGTGAGAGTAGGCGCGCGGCCGATGTCGTCGGGATACAGATTGCGTGCAAGCTGCTGCGTGATCGTCGAACCGCCCTGACGGTCGCCCGAGAACGTATGCAGCGCTGCCCCCGCCGTGCGTTTGAAGTCGATGCCGTGATGCTCGTAGAAGCGGTGATCTTCAGTGGAGATCAATGCGTCGACGACGTGCGGCGAGATGTCAGAGAGCTTCACCCACACGCGGTTGGTCGGCTTGAATTCGGCAAGCAGCTTGCCGTCCGCCGAATAGATCTGCGCGGGCTGCTCGATCTTCGCCTTGCGGATGTCCCCGATGCCCGGCGTGAACGGAATCAGGATCAGCACATAAAGCACCACGAGTGCGGGAATGGCGGCGACCGACAACGCGACGCCGCGCCACGTTGGACGGCGCAAACGTTGCAACGCGCTCGTCACCTGCGGCTTCGCGTGGTCCCACGCCCTCGCGGATATTTCCCGGAAAAACGACAGTACTGACTGTCTCACGCTAACGCACCATCGGCAGAAAAGGCTGCATCCTACCAAAACAGCGCGGACGTACAGGCGTTTTGCAAGAATCGGGCACGCAATTGCGTCACCGCCAAAAAAATCGGCCGGTCCCGCGCCGCTTGCGCAGACAAACTCGGCCGATGCATACGGTTAACGCGCCATCAGGCGTGCACGCGCTTCGGCGTGGTCATCGAAACGATGAACGTCACGACGATATTCACGACGAGCGCAATCAGGCCAATATAGAGCGGCCACGTCGAAGCGCCGACATGCAGCGCAAACACGGGCTTGAGGCCCTGCGAAATCGCGAGCCCGGTGCCGACGACGATGCCCACCAGCCAGCCGAGGAACAGGCCCGGTGTGTTCAGACGCCGCGTGTACAGTGAGAACACGATAGCCGGGAAGATCTGCAGAATCCACACGCCGCCCAGCAGTTGCAGGTCGATCGCGTACTGTGTCGGCAGGAACACGATAAACAGCAGCGCGCCGAACTTCACGACGAGCGACACGATCTTCGCCGTCGACGCTTCCTGAGCGGAACCCATATTCGGCGAAACGAGCGGACGCCACAGGTTGCGCGTAAACAGGTTCGCTGCGCCGATCGACATGATCGCAGCGGGCACCAGCGCGCTGATCGCAATGGCCGCTGCCGCGAAGCCGACGAACCAGGATGGGAACAGCGTGCCGAACAGCGCCGGCACGATGTCGGACGCCGACTTCACGTGCACGCCGGCGGCAATCGCCATATAGCCGAGCAGCGCGATCAGGCCGAGCAGCAGCGTGTACGCGGGCAGGAAGATCGCGTTCTTGCGCACGGTCTTCGCCGACGAAGACGACAGCACGGCCGTCATCGTGTGCGGATACATGAAGGCCGCAAGCGCCGAACCCAGTGCAAGCGATGCATACGCGGTGAATTGCGTCGGCTTGAGGATGATGCCCGTCGCGCCGCCCTTCGCCTGGAAGTACTGGTCGGCCGCATCGAACACGTGACCATAGCCGCCGAGCTTCACGGGAATCAGCCATATCGCCGCGATCACGACGATATAGATCATGATGTCCTTGACGAACGCGATCATCGCGGGCGCACGCAGTCCGCTGGTATACGTATAGAGCGCGAGGATGATGAACGCGATGATCAGCGGCGCTTCGCCCGACACCCCGAGCCCTTTGATCACCACCTGCATGCCGACCAGCTGCAGCGCGATATACGGCATTGTCGCGACGATGCCCGTCAACGCGACAGCTGCGGGAAACCACTTGCCGCCGTATTCGCCGTGCACGTAGTCAGCTGCCGTGATGTGGTTCTTCGCATGCGCGATCTTCCATAGCTTGGGCATGACCGCGAACACGAACGGATACACGATGATCGTATAAGGCAACGCGAAGAAGCCATACGCGCCGACGGAATAGACCAGCGCGGGCACGGCGATCACCGTATAGGCCGTATAGAAATCGCCGCCGACGAGGAACCACGAAATGACCGTGCCGAATTGACGGCCGCCGAGGCCCCATTCGTGCAGTTGCGTCAGGTCGCCCGCTTTCCAGCGCGCAGCGATGAAACCCAGCACGGTGACGAGCACGAAGAAGGCGATGAAGACGGTCATCGCGACCGGGTTAACAGGATTCAGGTCGCTCATTTGATGCCCCGGTACACGGCGTAGATCAGCAGCGACGTGAGCGGAACCCACAGAAACTGATACCAGTAAAAGAATGGAAAGCCAGCGAATGAAGGGCGTGTGTCGTTATAGAAAGGCAGCCACAGCAACGCGATATAGGGGATCAGCAAGATGAGCCAGAGCCATGAACGGCCGGCCGGTTCGGTAGGTTCCACGATTGTCCCTCTTTGGTCTATCTGATTGAATCCGCCTTGCCGGTGCGCGCGGCAAATATGCGCGCGCGTGCATATTCACGCTGGCGCCCGCCAAGGTACGCGCATTATGTGCGAAAACTTTTATCGCTGCTGGCGCGGTAACAGGCTAATGTGGAGGGCGCCTGGCGGCTTCGACCGTTTCGTCGCGAGGTTCCTTTAGCGACGTATCGCCTTGACGAAGCGGTCGCGTAAGAACTGCGTGAACGCGCGTATCGTGATGGAAGCCTGACGGTGCTGCGGATACACCGCATAGAGCGTCAACGGAGGCGAGACGAAATCGCCGAGCACTTCGACGAGCTTGCCGCTCGCGAGCGCTTCGGCGACGATGAACTCCGGCAGACGCGCAATGCCAAGCCCTGCTATAGCCGCGTCGCGGATCACTTCGCCATTGTTCACGCGCAGCGGGCCATGTACTTCGATTGTCCTGCTCGCGCCGTCCACCATGTACTCCCAACCGCTGCGCCCTTCCTGTCCATAGAGCAGGCACGCGTGACGCGCGAGATCGCCGGGCGTCGCGGGCGGACGGCGCGCCTTGCGATACGCGGGACTGCAACACGCAACCATGCGTATCTCAGCGAGCTTCTGCGCAATCAGCGTCGAGTCCGCCAGCGTGCCGATGCGCAGCGCCATGTCGAAGCCCTCGCCGACCACATCGACGACGCGATCGCTCAACTCCATGTCCACCCGCACGTCGGGATTGGCGCGCAGAAACGCGGCGACGAGGGGCGACAAATGGATCATCCCAAACGACATCGGCGCGCTGACGCGCAACAGCCCACGCGGGTCCGAACGGCCCGACGTCATCGCCTGCTCCGCGTCCTCCACCTCGCCGAGGATGCGCGTCGCGCGCTGGTAGAGCTCATAGCCGAGGTCCGTCACCGCGAGCTTGCGCGTGTTTCGCACCAGCAGCCGCACGCCGAGGCTTGCTTCGAGCGCCATCACGCGGCGGCTGACGAACTGCTTCGACAGTTGCAGCCGGTTGGCCGCCGCCGTGAAATTGCGTGCGTCGACGGTTGTGACGAAGATTTTCAGATCGTCCAGTTGCATGGCGGTTCGCCCCTATTCGGCCTCATTGTCAATTCAGATGCGACACTGATTCGCATTTTACGTCGATTATCGCTACCTGGATTGACCTACACTTCTCATCACTGCTTCAGACAACGGCGCCGCCGGTGTCGCGAGAGGCAAACGCAATTCACCCAGAGGAGAAGGGAAATGATCGACATTCGCCACGCCAGCGACCGCGGACGCGCCGAACACGGTTGGCTCAGCTCGCGCCACACGTTCTCTTTTGCGAACTACTACGATCCGAAGCAGATCGGCTTCTCCGACCTGCTCGTGATTAACGACGACCGCGTGGCTCCTGGCCGCGGCTTCGGCAAGCATCCGCACCGCGACATGGAGATCTTTTCGTACGTGCTGGAAGGCGCGCTCGAGCACAAGGATTCGATGGGCACGGGCTCCGTGATCGTCCCCGGCGACGTGCAGTTGATGAGCGCGGGCACGGGCGTCGCGCACAGCGAGTTCAATCACTCGGCCAGCGACCCCGTGCACTTCCTGCAAATCTGGATCGCACCGTCCGTCAAGAACGCGACGCCGCGTTACCAGCAGCAGAACTTTTCGGCGCAAGAGAAGCGCGGGACGTTGCGGCTCGTGTTATCGCCGGATGGTCAGGACGGCTCGCTCGAGTTGCGCCAGGACGCGCGTGTGTACGCCGGTCTTTTCGACGGCGATGAAACGGCAGGCATCGATATCGCCTCCGACCGCTATGCATATGTGCATGTGGCCCGCGGCAGCGTGAAGGTGAACGGCGTCGAACTGAATGAAGGCGACGGTGCGCGCATTCGCGATGAGCGCCGCCTCGAATTCACCGAAGGCGACGATGCGGAAGTCATCGTCTTCGATCTGCGCAACAACGAAGTGTCGGAACTGTGGTCCTGAGTAAAGACGCCTGTGCCCTGATGAATTGAAAGAGGATTGAACATGAACACGTTTATCGAACAACGCAAGGATGCACTGCTGCTCGCCGCACGCGTGCTGCTGGTCGTACTTTTCGTGCTGTTTGGCTGGACCAAGATCACCGGCTTTGCAGGCACCGAGCAGTACATGGCGTCGACGGGCGCGCCCGTTCCCGCCGTGGCCGCGGTGATTGCGATCGTAATGGAGCTGCTGGTCGGCATCGCGATCGCCGTGGGCTTCAAGACGCGCGCCCTTGCGTTGCTGCTCGCGCTCTACACGCTCGCTACCGCGTTCATCGGCCACCACTTCTGGACGCAAACGGGCATGGAGCAATACATCAACATGATCAACTTCTACAAGAACATCAGCATCATCGGTGGCTTGCTGCTGTTGTTCGTGACGGGTCCGGGCAAGTACTCGATCGATCGCGCGTAAGCGAAGCGCCTCCACATTGCAGTGCTCAAGGGCGGCCTCATGGCCGCCCTTATTCATTCCGCACCCGCGACAGCTCATGCCCTTTAGGCATGAATGCAACACTCTTGTCATGTTCGCAACGTGCCGCAGATTGATGTGATAAAAGTCCGCCTGCCTGCATGAAGCCCGGGTGCGCGGGCTGATAAGACTCACAGAAAAGACTCACGACGAGCGAAATGGATTGCACTTCGCTTGCGGCGCAAACGCCCTTTCCGCCCCCCGTCGCGCACCACAACAACAAGCTCATGCAGTGTGTTCTCAACCATGAAAAGACAACACCCATGACCCAGCAATTCAAACGGACAGTGGCCGCATTCGGCGCGACGGCATGCGCGCTTGCGTGCCAGACGGCATTCGCACAAAGCTCGGTGACGCTGTACGGCGTGGCGGACGTAGGCATTCGCTACCTCACGCATTCGAATGCGAACAACGACGGCCGCCTGTTCGTGACCAACGGTGCGATCACGAACAGCCGTTTCGGCATCAAAGGAACGGAAGACCTCGGCAATGGGCTGAAGGCGATCTTCCAGCTTGAAAGCGGCATTGACCTGCAAAGCGGTGCGCAATCGGATAGCCAGCGCCTCTTCAATCGCGCGGCGTTCGTCGGTCTGTCGAGCAACTACGGAACCGTCACGCTGGGCCGCCAGAAGACACCGCTATTCGATCTGCTCGGCGACACATACGATCCTCTGACCGTCGGCAACTACTTCGAAAACGCATGGCTGCCCGTCGCGCTCGGGGCGGGCCTCTATGCGGACAATGCCGTGAAATACGACGGCACGTTCGGCGGCCTGAACGTGAAGGCGATGTACTCGTTCGGCACAAACTCGACGTCGACGGGCGCGAACGGCTTCTCCGGCCAGATTCCGGGTCACCTTGGCGCAGGCAACATGTATGGCTTCACGGCGTCCTACTCGTTCGGCGCATTGAGCATCGCCGCCGGCGTGCAGCAGAACAGCGACAACTCGAACAACAAGCAGACCATCTACAACGCCAACGCGGTCTACGCGTTCAGCACGGCAAAGATCTACGTCGGCTATCTGCACTCGAAGGACGACACGGGCTTCGTCGACAGCACGCTCGCGCAGCGCGATCTGACGCTCGGCGTCGACATCCTGAAGGGCTCGGGCCGCAAGGACGACGGTCCGTTCGCAGGCGTGACGTGGCAGGCAACGCCCGCGCTGCTGTTGACGGGCGCGTTCTACTACGACCACATGAAGAACGCTGCGATCGGCGGCGGTGCGGTCGGCAGCGGCAACCGCTATACGGGCGTGGCCGTAGCGGAATATGCACTGTCGAAGCGCACTGAGGTATATGGCACCGTTGACTTCAACAAGGTCACGGGCGCGGCGACGGTCGAACTGCCGGGCTCGTCGAACCAGACGGGCGTATCGGTCGGTATCCGCAACATCTTCTGATTGGCGACGCGCGTCGAATCGCGCGCTTGCCTGAGAACAGCGGGCCAGCGGGCGATGTGGCTACAGCACCCATGTCGCCTGTGTTTCATATCAGGCGGAGCAGCACATACATCTTGCGTAACTGTGATATACAGGGAAAACCCGTAAATCGCAGTTATTCTTCTATTGCAGAGAGCAGTACCAGCATGAAACGCATTGCCGCCTTTTGTCTGACGACCTGGTCCGCCGCGGCGCTCCTCTATTTCGGCCAGCACTCGGTCGCCCTCATTGCGGTGAGCGGTGAGCGGCGTGCTCGTGTTCGGCGGATTTGATCTGCTGCGCCCTTAAGTAGCACGTGGCCCTGGGCCTGAGCGGCGCTCGGTTCCATCTGATGGAAATCCATCATCTTTCGACGTGAGGCTTCGCTCGCCTTCGACTATGTTTGTGCAAACGGAATGTGTTCCTAACGCTTCGCGCTGAAGGAAATCCCGCAATCACAAGCACGAAGGAGACACCTCATGTCCTCGACTTCCGCCATTGACGGCGGCAGCACCAACGCACCGGGCTCCGGCGAGCCTTCCTTCGACGCGCGCATGGCGGAGCAGTGGTATCAGCCGCGCATCCCGCGCGCCGTACTCAAGGAACTGATGAAGCGCGACGACGCAGCGGGTCTGCGAAACTTCGTGCCCTGGTTCGTGCTGCTCGTCGCGTCGGGCGCGGTGGCGGCGTTCACGTGGGGCAGCTGGTGGGCCGTGCCCGCATTCTTCGTCTACGGGACGATTTATTCTTCAAGCGACGCGCGCTGGCATGAGCTTTCGCACGGTACGCCATTCAGGACGCGCTGGTTCAACGACGCGTTCTATCACCTGTCGTCGTTCATGACGATACGCGAGGGCTACTGGTGGCGCTGGAGCCATGCGCGCCATCACACGCACACGTACTTCCAGGCACGGGATCCCGAAATCCAGGTGACGCGTCCGACGCAAGTGCTGCCCATCATCGCGGACTTTCTGGGACTAGTCGGCTGCACGCTCGAAATCAGGAAGGTCGTGCGCCATGCGTTCGGCCGTGTCGATGCCGCCACCGATGCGTTCTTGCCCGCCAGCGAAAAGCCGAAAATGATCTGGTCGTGCCGCATTTATCTGGCTATCGTGATCGTCACAATTGCCCTCGCTATCGCGATGCACAGCTTCATGCCGCTGATGTTCGTCTGGACGCCGCGCTTCTACGGCGGCTGGCTGCATCAACTGCTCGGTCTGACGCAGCATGCGGGGCTTGCCGTCAACGTGAAAGACCATCGGCTCAACACGCGTACCGTCTACACCAACTACGTGTTCCGCTTTCTTTATCTGAACATGAACTATCACCTCGAGCATCATCTGCTGCCGATGGTGCCGTTCCATGCGCTGCCGCGTCTTCATGAAGCCATCAAGGACCAGTTGCCGCCTGCGTATCCGAGCGTGTATGCCGCGTATCGCGAGATGCTGCCCGCGTTGTGGAAGCAACGCACGGATGCGACATACGTAATCGAGCGAACCATCCCCGCTACCTGACCGATTGAACAACGGCATAGAACAGGAGGAGATAGCCATGAGCGTCGAAGCGAATGCCAGGATTCACTGGATTGCCGCCTGCGCACCCGACGACATCGACGAAGAAGACGTGATGCGCTTCGATCACGACGGCGCGAGCTACGCGGTCTATCGCATCGCGGACGGCTATTACGCATCGGAAGGCTGGTGCACGCACGAGAAAGCGCATCTCGCGGATGGCTTCGTGGTGAATCGCGAGATCGAATGTCCGTTGCACCAGGGGCGTTTCGACATTCCGAGCGGCAAGGCCAGGAGCGCGCCCGTGTGCGTGCATCTGAAGACCTATCCTGTGCGAGTCGAAAACGGCGAAGTACTGCTCGGCCTCCCCGTACAGGATGCATCATGACCACACAACCCGCGATGGTGATCATCGGCGCAGGCCAATGCGGCGTGCGTACCGCCGCCGCCCTGCGCAACAACGGCTGGGACGGCGAGATCACGCTGCTCGGCAACGAAGGCGCGGCGCCGTACGACCGGCCGCCGCTGTCGAAAGCCGTGCTGCTAGGCGAACGCAGCACCGAGCAATGCGCTTTTCATGACGACGCGTTCTATCGCGACCAGCGCATCGACTTGCGCGTCGACGCGTGCGTGCAGCACATCGACCGTGGCGCGCGCAAGGTCGTGTTGAGCGATGGGCGCAGCATCGAGTATCAGCGTCTTCTGATCGCAACGGGCGCCGAACCGAGGCGGCTCGACGTGCCCGGCGCGAACCTGCAAGGCGTGCATCTGCTGCGCACCGCAAGCGATGCCAACGCGCTAGCCGAAGCGTTGCAGCCGTCACGGCGCATCGTCATCGTCGGTGCGGGCTTCATCGGCCTCGAAGTCGCGGCATCTGCACGAGCGCGCGGCTGCCAGGTCGTTGTCATCGAAGCCGGGGCGCGCGCGTTGATGCGCGCCGTGCCAGAGGTGGTCGCCGGCTACCTGATCGACAAGCATCGTCAGATGGGCGTGCAGATCCATTTCGCCGCGCAGATAGAACGTCTGCTCGGCAGCGCGCATGTGACGGGCGTGAAGCTCAAGGACGGCACGCAGATCGGCTGCGATTGTGTCGTGGTCGGCATCGGCGTAAAGCCGCGCACGGAGCTCGCGGAAGCGGCGGGCATCGATGTCGCGGACGGCATCGCCGTCGACGATACCTTGCGCACGAACGATCCGCATATCTTCGCGGCAGGCGATGTGTGCTCCTTTCCGCATCGTCTGTTCAGGCGCCGCATGCGGCTCGAATGCTGGAAGAATGCCGAGGATCATGCGCGTATCGTCGCGCGCAACATGCTCGAACGCGGAGAAACGTATTCGGAAGTGCCCTGGTTCTGGTCGAATCAGTACGACATGACGATTCAGATTGCCGGCATGCCTGCGTTCGGCGTGGAAAGCGTCGTGCGCAAAACGGGCGATACGTCGCGCATCTTCTTCGCGCTCGATCGCGACGGCGTGCTGGTCGGCGCAAGCGGCGTCGGCAAGCTCAGCGAAATTGCGCGCGACGTCCGTGTCGCACAGACCTTGATCGGACAGCGGGCGTGCATCGACCGTGCGCTGCTCGAAGACCCTGACGTCAAGCTGAAAGGGCTCGTCGCCGTGGAGGCGCTATGACCCAACGGCTCGCCGTGTATCAATCCCTCTGGGCGATGGAGCGGCGTCATACGGACGGCTTCGAGCGCACGCTCGCAGAGAACGTCGCGATGATCGCGCAAGCCGGCTTTGAAGGCGTGAGCACGTCGTATGAATCGCGCGAAGACGTACGGCGTCTTTCGCAATTGCTCTTTCAGCACGGTCTGCAAGCGGAGGCGCAATGCTTTCCGAGCACCGTCGACGACCTGCGCCCGATTCTCGAACACGCTGTCGAGTTCGGCGCGCACCATATCGACTTGCAGCCGGATGTGAGACCGCGCCGCCTTGGCGACGCACTGGAACTGATCGACGGATGGCAGCGGCTCGCGGAACAGGTGGATATTCCCGTCTACATCGAAACGCATCGCGACCGCATGACGACCGATCTGCATTTCACGCTCGATCTGCTCGATAAGCGCCCCGATCTTCGTCTGCTCGGCGATCTGTCGCATTACCTCGTCGGCCGCGAACGCTCGCGTCAAAGCTAATCCGTAAGCGGCAGATTTTCGCGCAGCAGCACTGTCACGGGAATCTGCTGGGGCAACGTCATGCCGGGATCGCGATGATAGTGACGCAGGATGACTTCGATCGAATGCAGCGCTTCGCCGACCGGGTTCTGATCGAGCACGGCATCGAGCACGCCTTCGATCAGCAAACGCCGCGACGTGTCGTTGAGTTCGTGACCGATCAGCACCGTCTTGTGCACGCGGTCCATCGCCCGCAGCGCATCGCCGATGCCTTCGTCGCCGACCGAAATGTTGTAGATGCCGCGCAGGTCGGGGTAACGGCGAAACGCGTCGCGCGTGAGGCTTTCCGTCAACGACGACTGCTCGCGGCTTTCGACCGTTTCGACGATGTCGCAATTCGGAAAGCGCCGCCGCAGCACTGAACGAAAACCGCTTTCGCGTTCTTCATGGCCGAGGAAGTCATGCATGCCCGTCATGACAAGCACCTTGCCGCCCGCGTCGCCCAGAAAGCGGCCCATCAGTTCGCCCGCCACCCGGCCCGCGCAGCGGTTGTCGATACCGACATATGCGAGCCTGCCCGTGCCGGGCAGATCGCTAGCCAGCGTGATCACGGGCATTCTGTGGCTCACTTGACGCAACGCCGCCGTGATGTCCGGATGCTCATAAGCGACGATCACGAGCGCATCTGCCTTGCGCGTCGCGCGTTCGATCGTCGCGACGACAGCCGCCGCCTCGAGGCTGTCGAAGTACGTGACGGCGCAGATCACACGCTGCGTTTCGAAGGTCTTCTGCGCGAGTTCGAAGCCCTGCTTGAGATGCACGTAGTACTGTGCGACGGGCTGCTGCAACAGAACCGCGATGCGCAGCCAGCGCACCGACACGGCTTCCAGTGCGCGATCGATCTTGAGCTTGCGCGCCCATTCGAGCACTCGCGTTTCCTTGTCGCGCGAAACGCCGCCACGCCCGTTCAACACCCGATCAACCGTTGCCTCGCTGACTCCCGCTGCGCGGGCAATGTCGCTCATGCTCGTCTTGCGGCGGCGTGCGTCGGACATGGTCGGATTCGTTGTGATCGGCATAGCCGCAATCATCGCATCGACTCAATCCGCGCATCAAGCCGAGGTATTTACTAGCCAGTTCAGTACCACATTGACGGAGACAATGAATGAAGCCATTCGATTCGAAAGTCGCCATCGTCACGGGCGGTTCGCAAGGACTCGGCGCCGCGATTGCAAAGCTGTTCATCGAGCGCGGCGCGCGCAGCATCATCATCTGCGGACGCGCGCAAGAGAAAGGCGAAGCGAAAGCGCGCGAGCTCAGCATGCTCGGCGAAGCGAACGGCACGCAGGTCGTGTTCGTGCAGGCGGATCTGGCGAACGTCGACGATTGCCGCAACGTGGTGGCCTGCGCCGATCGTCACTTCGGCCGCGTCGACGTACTGGTGAATGCTGCCGCGTTGACCGATCGCGGCACGATACTCGACACCGATCCCGCGTTGTTCGATCGCATGTTCGCGACCAACGTGCGCGCACCGTTCTTTCTGATGCAGGAGACGATACGCATGATGCTGCGCGAACGTGTCGAAGGCACGATCGTCAATATCGGTTCGATGTCGGCGATGGCCGGCCAGCCGTTCATCTCCGCGTATTGCGCATCGAAGGGCGCGCTCGCGACGCTCACCCAGAATACCGCGTATGCGCTGTTACGCAATCGCATTCGCGTGAACGGATTGAATCTGGGCTGGATGGCGTCGGACGGCGAAGATCGCGTGCAGCGCGCATTTCACGGCGCCGCGGACGACTGGCTGACGAAGGCCGCCGCCGCCCAACCGTTCGGCCGTCTGATCGACCCGGCCGAAGCGGCGCGTGCCGTCGCTTTTTTGGCAAGCAGTGAATCGGGCTTGATGACGGGGTCGATCGTCAATTTCGACCAATCGATCTGGGGCGCTTACGAAGACGCGCCGCATCCCGCCGCGCCCATGAAAAGCGTTTGAACGGTCACGCCTGCTGTGCGCATCGGCGCGGCAGGCGAACGCGCACATCAGTCCTTGATGCGCAGGTCGGGATTGTTGTGCGCAATCTCCGACACCCAGTCGACGAACGCGCGCAGGCGCGAACTGAGATTGCGGCGATGCGGATAAACGATCGAAAGCGGCGTCGACGGGCTGTCGTACTCGGTGAGGATTTCGCGCAGCGCGCCCTGGTTGATCAACTCGGCCACCATGAAGCGCGACGGCTGGATGATGCCGTGACCGAGCGCGCCCGCATTGATATACACCGAACCGTCGTTGACGGCGAGCACGCTCTTCATCTGCACCTTCACCACTTCATCGCCGACGTTGTACTCGAACGGAAAGGTTCTCCCCGTGCGCGCCGATACGTAGTTCACAGCCTGGTGCTCCGCGAGTTCTTCGAGCGTCCTGGGCGTGCCGTGTTTGTCCAGATAGGCAGGCGACGCGCATGTGACGATGCGCGAACTGCCGATGCGCTTTGCCACGAGACTCGACTCTTCGAGCATGCCCATGCGGATCACGCAGTCCACGCCGTCCTGGATCAGGTCGATGTTGCGATCCGCGAGGCCGAGGCGCACGTCGATCTCGGGAAAGCGTTGATAAAAGTCGTCGAGCACGGGCAGCAGCAATGCACGTGCAAGCGTGCCCGACGTATCGACGCGAATCGTGCCCGCCGGAGTCTCGCGCTTGTTCGACAGCGACGACTCGGCATCCGCCACTTCAGCGAGGATGCGCACGCATCGTTCGTAAAACAGCGCGCCGTCTTCTGTGACGCTGACCTGGCGCGTCGAACGGTTCAGAAGGCGCACGCCGACATGCTCCTCCAGCGCCTGAATCGTCCTGCTCACCTTTGCGCGCGGCAAATCGAGCATTTCAGATACTTTTGAAAAGCTGTTCGCGTCCACCACGCGAGTGAAGATCTCCATTGCCTCGAAGCGATCCATTTCCTGTGCCCTGTCATTGTTTGATGGCGAAACACTCTGCTGCGGCAGACGTCGCCCCTCCAACGGTACGGCGCATGCCGTCCCGGCGGCCGGCTGCCTCTCCCGCGCAGCCTGACGGGGTAGAAAATAGCACGGAGAAAATCCGATGTACGAGAAGGGGCGCGAACGGCGGGGCTTTTGCGGTCGTTATCGATGCAGACAACCCGAGCGCACAAGGTGTTTCCTGGCCTACCCGGTCTGTCCGCATTACAGACTATATTCCACATTTGCGCCTCGGCAAACGCACAGGCAGCCGTGTATGATTAATATTATTATTCCGGCTCGCCGGTCGCCTCATTTAGCGTTAAAGCGGGGTTTCATCCGTGATTTAAATCAAGGATTAGAATCTGCGGTAAAACGTTTTAAAGCATGATCGTACGTTTGGCACACACCCTAGGCAGCGTTTGCTGCCGCCTCTGACAGCCCGAAGCCCTGTGGGCGAAGGACCAGTGGCGACGTGCGAAGCCGTCGCATTTGCTGGCAGTATTTC
Organism: Paraburkholderia phymatum STM815; assembly: GCF_000020045.1. Classification (GTDB taxonomy): domain Bacteria; phylum Pseudomonadota; class Gammaproteobacteria; order Burkholderiales; family Burkholderiaceae; genus Paraburkholderia; species Paraburkholderia phymatum. Next base: position 885,926 of record NC_010623.1, read on the forward strand.
CCTGGAGCTATGCGCGAGGCACGCAATAATTGCCGGGCGATCGTCTGGCGAAGTTATTTGGGAGTATGTCGCCAATTCCCGTTGAATTTTAATAATCGCCGCATTACGATGAGAACCCCATCGTGCAATAGCATGCTCTGGGCCCGAAACTACCAATCATATTTACCGTGCGCGAATGCCTATGCAGGTCGTTAATGCCACGGACGGAGCCGACGCGCCCTTCAGGAGATGCCGATGCTGAGCCCACACGAATTCGCGACGCTCATGCTAATCAAGGATGCGACCACTCAGGCCGATTTCGACGAGGCCGATCTGCTCGCGCTCGCCGACCGCGAGTTCATCACCATCGGCCGGTCTCATGTCAGTGCGCTGCCACGGCTCACGGATCGTGGCCTCGCGCTACTCGCGCGACTGGGCGGCGGCGACCCGGCTATGACCTTCTAGACGGCAGCGAGCAATCTGCAACAACCGCTGTTTTGACCGGTTGGCATCCAACTTCGATCAGTCGATGCCACCGGCCCATTGGTGTGCATTCAACCCTGCGAGGCCTTTCAATGCTCACGAGTGTCAATGAAGTGACTGCCGCACAGAAAGCCAGTGTCGACGCGTTCTTTTACATCGCGAACGAGGCAATGACCGGCTTCGAGAAGCTCGTCCAACTGAATTTCCAGGTGTGGCGCGACAGCACGCAGCGCGCAATGAATGCGCTCGCCAACGGCGAACTACCCGGCGTCGCAGCGGCGAGCCGAGGCGATCTGTCCGTTATCGAACGCGCAACGCTTTATCAGCAGCAGCTGTTCGGCATCGTCGCAAACACACAGGCCGCTATCATCAAGCACGCGTCGGCGCAATACGAAACGCAGATCGGCAGCGTGCGCGCGGATCTCGACGACGCCGTGCAACGCGCGCCGGCTGGCGCCGAAGCCGCGGTGTCCGCAATGAACTCGGCAATCACGGCTGCGAACGCGTTCTACGAGAGCATGTGGAAGACCGCACAGCAAGCCGTAGACATGGCCGAAAGCAACGCGAGCCTCGTGACCCGCAGCGCACGTACCACGTCGCACGCGGCCTGAATGGCTGTGCGCGAGCAACAGTTGTAGGAAACCGGACGCGATCCCCGCGTCAGGCGCATTTTGAGCCCGCTTTCGAGCGGGCTTTTTTTTCATCGCGATGACGCTACCGATGCGGCGTGCTTTTCGTCGCTCCGGGGACGATGGGCGGCTCGAAATCCGCGTCGGTGTCGGTCGGCTCGCCGTGCGCGGCATTGTCCTTGCGCGTGCGATCGGCACTTCCATTCTTGCCGTCCGCATTCGCGCCGCTAGTGGGCAGCGGCGCTTCAGGCCCACCGGGTTCGTCCATCGTATCAGGCGGTTCTTTCGCCATGCGTGCCATGTCGCGCTCCTCGCGTTCGCATTAGTCATTCGCGACGCAGCAACACGCATTCCACACGGTCGGGGCGTCGGATCGAAACGCGGCATGCAACGTGCTGACTCGCCACGGACGTCTTTACCGAGGCGACGTAGATAAACTCCGACACCCTGCATATTTTTCTAATCCGATGAAAACACTGCCTGGCCTGCTTGCCTGTTGCGCGCTCACACTGTTCGCCGGCTGCACGAGCATCGGCCCCACACGCTTGAAAGCGGATCAGGTCGACTACTCACGCGCGCTCAGCGAGGCAAAGAAGCGGGAGATTCTCGCCGCGATGATTGGATTGCGCTATGCCGACGCGCCCTCTTTTCTAACCGTCAGCCAGATCATCGCGGCCTATAACGTGGATGCGTCCGCGTCGTCGACACTCAACGCGGGTTCAGGCAGCATACCGAACTATGCGTCCGTGACGGGAACCATGTCGTACTCGAACCATCCGACGTTCACGTTCACGCCGACAACGGGCGAAGCGTACGCGCAGGCGTACATTCGCCCACTCGCGCCGACGCTCGTGCTGCCCCTTGCAGAAGGCGGCATCCCGATCGATCTGCTTCTGCGCATCTCCGCGCAGTCGATAGGCGGCCTGCGAAACGGCACGGCGCTAGGCGGCGAAGACAGCGCGGGATCTCCGCAGTTCTTCCAGCTGATTCAGGCGTTGCGTCGGCTGCAACTGGCGGGCGAACTGAACGTCGAATCGCGCAGCGAGAACAACGAACAGCATGTCTATCTCGTGCTCGGAACGGCTAGTACGGCAGACGCCGCGAGAGCCATGCCCGATCTGATACTCGTGCGCAAGCTGCTGCATCTGAAGTCCAATAGCGGCAACTTTGAAATCGTGTATGGACAGTCGTCGCACGGCGGCGATCACATTGCCGTGCTAACGCGCTCGGTGCTCGGCATCCTCACCGATCTCGGCGCGCAGATACAGGTGCCCGATGAATCGATTCACAATGGGTCGACCAAACCGACAGTCATGCTCGTCGGTGGCGAAACACGGCCGACGATCATCGTACAGTCGGGCGACAAGCCGCCCGCGGACGCCTACGTCACCATTCGTTACGGCGCGACGACGTACTGGGTCGAGCGTGCAGACTTCGATTCGAAGTATGCATTCACCGTCGTGCAGAATCTGATGGCTCTCGCCGAAGCCGAGACGAACAGCAAGGCGCCAGTCGTCACGATTCCCGCCAATTGACGGGCGCGCCCGCTGTAAAAAGCGGGGTGCACGCTTCATGCAACCCCGCCGCGTGACAGCTGTGGAACAGCCCTAAGGCCATTACGATGCGTTAACGGCCGAAGTACACGCCCTTCGTACCATCGTTAGCGCGCGAGTGCATCGTCGGAATTGCCATACCCGACGCCGCCGACCCGCTCACCACACCACCGTAGCTTTCCCCTCTGCCTTGCTGGTTGGACAACCGGCGTTCCGCCGCCTGCGCATTCGCAGGGTAGTCCGTTCGGTCGCCATCGCCCGGACGATAGCCTTCGCTTTCCACGTTCATCAGATCCTGCCTGACCTCACCGCGCGTCGCCGGCCGCTCCGGCTGGACAGTCGTTTGCGCGAACGCCGTGACGGAGACACCCATGACGGCGGCAAGAATAGCAGCTTGCTTGAGCAGTTTCATGACTTCCTCCATGAAGTAGGTAGTACACGTTTATCAGCGCAAACGCTGTACCAGCCGGATTGATGAAAGGCGCATGATGATCAGTCGTGTTGCTTATTCTTTATTGTTTCGAGCACCGGTGATTGATGCGCCTGTTGGAGCGCACCTGGCTGTTGCACGCTTCACGGGCGTCGGCGAACCAGCGGGCAAATTGCGATCGTACGGACACACCGCTGCGCGCTCAATCGCTTTACCATTGACGCGCGCAGTGTGCGCTGCCCACCGGGAGAACGTCGATGGACCTGGCCTCGATCCGCAAGAACGCTTTCGCGATGCCTGTACATAATCCCGCTTTTCCGCGTCCGCCGTTTCGATTCGTGAACCGCGAGTACTTCATCATTTCGTATGAAAGCGATCCCGACGCGATCGCTGCAGCCGTGCCCGCACCGCTCAAGCCGGAAAATGCACTGGTGCACTACGAGTTCATTCGCATGCCCGATTCGTCGGGCTTCGGCGATTACACCGAAAGCGGCCAGGTCATTTCCGTGCGCGACGCGCAGGGGCGGCTCGGTAACTACACGCATTCGATGTATCTCGACGACGAAGGTCCGATTGCGGCAGGCCGTGAGATCTGGGGCTTTCCGAAGAAGCTCGCACGTCCGCATCTCAGCGTGGACGGCAACGACACGCTGCTCGGTACACTCGACTATGGCACGCAGCGCGTGGCGACGGGCACGATGGGCTACAAGCACTGGACGCTCGACACGGAACCCGAACGCGCCAGGCTCGCCGACATGCCGAACTATCTATTGAAGGTGATTCCACATGTCGACGGCACCGCGCGCGTATGCGAGCTGGTCCGATTCTTTCTGCGCGACGTGACGGTGCTCGGTGCGTGGGCGGGACCAGCGGCGCTCGAACTGCGGCATCATGCGCTCGCACCCGTTGCTGATCTGCCCGTGCGGCGCGTGGTGGGCGCGCGCCAGGTCGTTGCCGATCTCACGCTGGATATCGGCGAAGTCGCATTCGACTATCTGGCGAACGCAGAATAACGGCTACATCAAACCATGCGAGTGCCGGGCGCATATGAAACGCGCGTGCGGTACAGGCCTTTCTACTGGCTCTCGATCAGCTTGACGAGCGTATGCAGCAGGTGATTCGACGGCGTCGCGACGCCGAGCGCTTCGCCGCGCCGCACGATCAGGCCATTCAAATGATCGATCTCGCTGCGCTTGCCGCGCGACAGATCCTGTGCCGTCGATGAGTACTGTCCTGGCATCGTCTCCGCGATCATGCGCACGGCCTGGTTGACGTCCCCCGGGATCGTGACGCCATCGGCTTTCGCGACGGCCAGGCATTCGTCGACGATATCGCGCATCACGGTCGTCACGCCTTCGCCTTGCACAAGCCGTCCGTACGGCAAGCGCGTGATAGCCGACAACGCGTTGTATGCGCAGTTGAGAATCAGCTTCGCCCACAACGCGCCGCGCACGTTGTCCGAAATCTCCGTGGGTACGCCGGCCGCTATCAGCGTCTGCGCGACTTCAGCGCTGGCTTTGGACGGCTCGATCACCAGTTCACCGCGTCCATGATGCCGCACGTGTCCCGGCCCGGCCATTTCCGTGGCGACATAAACGACGGCCGCTGCGACTTCCTGCGGCACGAGTTTGCGCACTTCATCCGCATTCTCGACGCCGTTTTGCAGCGACAGTACCAATGTATCGGGCAAAAGAAAGGGCTTGATTTCCAGAGCCGCACTGACGGTATCCGTCGATTTCACGCAGAACAGCACAAGGTTTGCGCCCTGCACGGCACTCGCTTGCGTGCTCGCCGCAAGCGGGATGCGTTCGTCGAACGCCTGCGTTTCGAGCCGCAGACCGCGATGCTCGATAGCTTCGACGTGTTGCGGACGTCCGACCAATACCACGTCATGTCCCGCGCGTGCCAGCATGCCGCCGTAATAGCAGCCCACTGCACCCGCGCCCATTACGGCGATTTTCATAAGCGACGCTCTTCTACGGAATTGAACGTCAAAACTTACCACAGGGCGCACGCGTGCGTGTCATAAACGGCCACGCATACAGGCCCGTCACGCGCGCGTTCGTAAGGCAAGCAGTGCGTCGGCGAATGCGCCGGGCGCTTCTTGCGGCAGATTGTGTCCGGCGTTGTCGATTACGCGGTGCTCATACGCCCCCGCGAAGTGCGGCGCATGATGCGCCGTCCCGCCGATCGCCATCACGCCGTCCGCGCTGCCGTCGAGCGAGATGGCGGGCACGGAGATGGGCGGCTGCGTGGCAAGTTGCCGTTCCATCGCGTCGTATCGCGGATCGCCACTCACCAGCGCATAGCGATGCCGGTACGAATGAATCACCACCTCGACGAAATCGGGGTGATCGAACGATGCCGCCGTGCGCGCATAGCACGCGTCGTCGAATTGCCAGGTGGGGGACCAGAGCGTCCATAGCAGACGGCACAACGCACGGCGGTTTTCCGCAAGCCCTGCGCGACCGCGCTCGCCGTGAAAATAGTATTGATACCAGTGGCGCAGTTCGTTTTCCGGCAACGCCGGTTTCGCCGATGCTGCGATGTCCTGGATGTTGTAGCCGTTGACTGTCACGAGCCCCGCCACGCGCTGCGGAAATAGCGCTGCGACGATGCACGCCGCGCGCCCGCCCCAGTCGTAGCCGCCGAGCAGCGCGCGGTCGATATGCAACGCGTCGAGCAAAGCGAGCAGATCGGCGCCGAGCGCAGCCTGCTGGCCAGAGCGCGGCGTATCGGCGAACAAAAAGCGCGTCGGCCTATAGCCGCGCAGATAAGGCGCGATCACGCGCGCGCCCTGCGTGGCGAGAATCGGCGCGACCTCGTCGAACGCGTGAATGTCATACGGAAAGCCGTGCAGCAGCACGACGGGCCAACCGTCCGGATCGCCCGTTTCCTCGTAGGCGATGTCGAGCAATTCGGTCTTCACGTGCTTGAGCATGATCGGCGGCTCCTTTAAGGCGATCGCGATGCATACTTTCGCGGACCCGGCGCACACCCAGGCCGCGGCGAGCGTTCATGTTAGCGCCGTCGCGCGCGTGGCGCTGACCGTCTGCTTCGCAAGGCGCCGCACAAGGCCTGCAAAAGAAAGTCGTTTTACCGCAAGCCGATGTCGTATTCTTGCTGCACCAGCCGCATCGCGGCCCGCTACATTCGACAGCACGAACCCCGCAACACGTCGCTATCCGGGTGCCGCGCGAGACGAACCACATCGAGTACGAATGAAACAGGCACACGATCAGGCGACCTCGCCCTGTGGCGGATTCTCTCTGCACGACACGCAACCGCTCGCGGATTTTGTCGAAAGCGTTTCGTCGTTCATCACACCTGTTACCCCCGTCCCCGCGCCGCCGCCGTTCGGCAGCCTGCAGGCCACCGCGATTCTGCTGCTCGGCTATGCGATTCTCATCACAGGCAACGGCCTGCTTGGCACGCTAATCTCGCTGCGGCTCATCCAGCAGCAGGCGCCGTCGATCGTCGTCGGCTTCGTGCAGTCCTCGTATTACGTCGGCTTCATGGTGGGCGCGCTGTACGGCGGCTCGCTGATCGGCCGCGTCGGTCACCACCGCGCATTCGTCACGTTCGCGGCGGCCTCCGCGTGTTGCGCGCTCGGCTACGCGGTGTGGGACGCGGCGTCGATATGGGCGGTGTTGCGCTTCATCACCGGCTTCTGCCTCGTGGGCATCTTCACGGTGGTGGAGAGCTGGCTGCATCAGGTGGCGAGCAACGCGCAGCGCGGACGCGTGTTCTCGGCCTATCTGATCACGAACTATCTCGGTGTCGGCGTTGGCCAGTTTTTGATCGGTCTCGCAGACCCCGCCAGCTTCGAGCTTTTCAGCGCCGTTGCCGCGCTGTTCACCGCGTCGCTGATTCCCGTCGCACTCGCGGGCACAGCGCATGGCCCCGTGGCCGCACACGAAACGCATGCGAGCGCATCGGGCCGCACGCGTCTTGCACGCGGACTGTCGGGCTTGCAGGCCATCTACCGCTGGGCGCCGCTCGGCGTCGTCGCGTGCCTTGCGGCGGGGCTGCTGAACAGCGCGTTCTATACGATGCAGCCCGTGTTCATGCGGCGCGTTGGCTATTCGGTGCCGGACGTATCCCACTTCATGGGCTTTGCGCTGCTCGCGGCGCTCGTGCCGCAATGGCCCGTCGCGCGCCTCGCCGATCTGTTCGACCGGCGCAAGGTGCTGCTATGCCTCGCAGCGCTCGCGGGTTCGCTGAGCGTGTTGCTGTTCCTGTTGCGCGATGGGATGCTGATCGAAGCGCTCGGCTATCTGTACGTTGCCGTTGCGTTCTCGATGTACGGCGTTGTCACGTCGTATGTGAACGACTGCATTCCCGCCGACGAGCGCATTGCCGTCAGCGCCGGATTACTGCTGATCTTTTCGCTCGGTGCAAGCGGCGGGCCGACGCTTGCGTCCGCGATGATGGCTTTCGCGGGACCCGCCGGCCTCTATCTGTTCACGGCCGTCGTGATGGGCGCGCTTATCGTGCTGACGCTGCGCAGCCTGCGCAAGTCGCCGCCCGCACGACGGGTACCTGAAGCGCGCTAGGTGCAATGCGTCACTCAGCTCACGGCCACCCGCACGCCTGATCCGCCAGTTCGAGCAGATCGGACACGTGATGACCAAGCCCCGGATCGTATAGCACCGCGTCGCGAGAAAATGCCGGCATTGGCGGCCGTTCGCGGCGTGCGTCCGACACCGCCCGCGCCAATATGCTGCGCAAGCTGCCGGCATCGTTGGCTTCGAACACGAGCTTGGCTTCCCTTGCGATCACGTCGTGACAGCCGATGTTCGACGACAGGATCACCGGCGTGCCGCACATCACCGACTCCACGCCGACGAGTCCGAACGGCTCATAGCTCGACGCGAGTATCGTATAGTCCGCCGCGCGGTAGCCTTCTTCGATCGTGTTCACATAACCGATGTAGCGCAGCCGCCTGGATGTGCGTTCGGGCGGGCGCCCCGCCACGGCCACGACGACGGGCAGATCAAGATCGCGTAACGCCTCTTCAATCAGCGGCAAGCCCTTGCGTTCGTGACTGCTCGACGGAAACAGCAACACGACTTCGTCGTCGGCGAAGCCAAAACGTTTGCGCAACGCGCGGCGCTCATCGCTGGCGACGGGAGAGAAGCGGCCATTGTCGACGGGCGGATACAGCACACGGATCTTGGCATCGTCGACGCCATACAGATGCCTCAGTTCGTCGCGCATCTGCGGCGAATGCGCGACGACAAAGCGCGCGCGCCGATATTGACGGCGCTCCAGCGCGATCTGTCTGCGGTCGAAGAACGATGGCCGGCGACCCGTTGCGCTCAGAAAGCCGAGATGCGTGCCGCCGCAAATGGCAATCTCCGACGCTTCAACGCGATTGCAGCCGATCAGCACATCCACTTTCGCATCGCGCCGCATCGCGCTGAGGCGACGCGAAAACCATTCGTCGCGCCATTTGCCCGGCAGAAACGAGACGTTGATCCGATGCGGCTCGACGAGCCGGCTTTCCGGCAACTTAGGATCGAACGCGCGGCCGAACACGGCCAGCTTGATCCCAGCAGCGACGAGTCCCCGCGTCACCTCGATCGCATAACGCTCAAGGCCCCCGCTGTACTTCAGTGCATTGCACGACAATCCGATTTTCATGCTTTTTTTCGAGCTTCACCAAATGACACTGGCAAGTCATCGCGCTTTCGATGTCAGGACACATCGCGCGTTCTTTAGGCCTGCTCCGCCAATTGCCTGAATACCTTGACAACGCGCCGACACGTCAGCGCCTCACGCCAGAATTTTTCTTTCAGCCGCGCGGTCGGAATCCATTGCCGCGGCAGCACGACGCGCACGGTGCCCCACGCGGGCCGCCAGCGCTCGGCCACGGCGCGCCGCCTGAACAGACTGATGGTCGGAATCGACAGATTCGACGCGAGATGGCCGATGCCCGAGTCATTGCCGATGAACCACCCCGACTCATAGAGCCAGCATGCGAGCGCATGCAGATCGTCGAAGTGCGGCGCCGCGATACCGCGCTGTTCGAGGCCGTGCCAACGCTCGCGCTCATTGGGTGCGATCACGAAACACACTTCATAGCCGAGCGCTTGCAGGCGCTTCCCCAGCGCGATGAAACGCGCTGGCGACCAGCGCTTGTCGTGCGTGCTCGCTTCCGGGTGAATGACGACGCGATGCCGATGCCGCCGGTGCTTCAGCGTTGCCGGCGCAACGATGCCGTTGTCCGTCGTGCTCCCGGCCGCGCCGAAATGCGTGCGGCTAAACCGCGCAAAGCGCTCCGCCATGCAACCCGGGCCATCGCCGTATTCGACATCGTGCAGATCGATCACATGTGGATGCGCGTTCGTCAGCTTCGCAAATGGCTGATGACGATGCATCTGCACGACGGCATCGAACGGTTCGAGCCGCGCTGCGCAGTGGGCCTCGCGTGGCAGCGGATGAATCTCGACATGAGGAAACCAGTGCCGCAAGGCATGAACGGGCGTGCCGAACACGCACACGTCGATGCCGCTTGCACGCAGGTTCTGCACGATAACCATCAAGATCAGCGAATCGCCGATCGCGTTCGACATCATGAACGCGACGCGCCTCGTCGACGCGATGCGCACACCGGCAGGCACCTTTGCATCCACGTCAGGCCGCCTCGCGTCGAAGCTGCTCGAATGCGCGCAGCACCTGCTTCACCGACAGCGCGTATTTCCAGCAGCGCTCCTTGAGCCGGCCCGTCGGCAGCCACCCGCCACCGACGAGCACTTTGCCCGCGCCCCATCCCGGCCGCCAGGTCCGCGCGATGCCTTTGCGCATGAATAGCGACAAGGTCGGCACCCGCAGACATGACGCGAGATGGCCGATGCCCGAGTCGTTGCCGATGAACCAGCCGCACTCGACGAGCCATGCGGCGACATTGTCGAGCGAACCGAGGCGCGGCAGACCGATGCCATAGTTCTGCACATATTCCCAGTCGGCGCGCTCTTCATCCGTCACGATGAAATGCGGATCGAAACCGTTGGACTTCAACTGGCGGGCAAGGCGCACGAAACGTGGCGCGAGCCAGCACTTGTCGGCCGTGCTGGCCGTCGGATGAATCGCGACACGCAACGCATGCTTACGATGGATCAAACCTGCAGGCACCGACAGACCGTTGTCCATCCGCGCGTGAGGCATATGCAGTGATTCGCGGCAAAAGTGCGTGAGGCGCGCCGCGATGGCTTCTGGAGAAGGCGCACGGCAAAGATGCTCGAGCACGATTGCGGCCGGGTGGCGCTGGTCGAGTCGCGGCACGGGACGATCGGCGTGAAGCTGGATGACAGTATCGAACTGACGCAACAGCGTGTCGGTGTCGTCACCGCTCATCGCAGGCCGAACGTCCATGCCCGGAAACCATTCGCGCAACGTATGCATGTGACCGCCGAACACGGTGACCCGCTTGCCGCTCAATTGCAGATTGCGTGCAACGATCATTAGCAGCAGCGAGTCGCCCAACGCGGGTGACGACGTCACCGCTACGCTCATAACCGGCTCGTTAGCGTGCTGCATGGCTGTTGTCTCGATGAATGACGCGGATCCGACGCTCGTGTTGTGATCCGAGCGCATTATAGGTTTGGCCCTGTCACATCAGATTGGTGAAAACTTTCCGGTCATTACCCGCCAGGCAGCGCGTCAAGAGGCCTTTTCAGCGCATGTAAAGGCGCTTTGAAACGTACGTGCGCCCAAGCGATAAAGAATCTGAAAGCATTCATCGAAACGCGAGCGCTTGATGCATGTTCACCTTTCCGCTTTGCGCCGCTGTTCTACTGGCGCAGTTTTTTTTCCGGTACAGCTATGGCGCTGGTCCCGAATGGATTTCGCCTATCGGTCCGCTGAGGCTCTCGCCTGGTGTTCCGATCGCCCGGCATGCAAACGGCCACTATCAGGTGTCCAGTTTCAGAGTGGTTGCAGCATAAGTTCAAGCAATGCGAAAAAGCCCGCTTGAAAGCGGGCCTTTTATCGCGTATCAGCAGGACGCCGGGAACGGAACCCTTTGCGCGCCCTACAAAGCATGCCGCGCCGCGCTCTCGAAGCGCATACGCTCATCCGCCACGATAGGCGCTACAACGCCCAGCATGTGCACGTCGTCACCGCCCTCCCGTCCATCCTCGCGCCCATCCGACGCGCCATGTCGCGGCAGCGCCTCGTCGGGCGCGAACATATAGCCCTCGCCGCGCAGCGTCTTGATGTACTGGCGGCCCATCGGCGACAGTTTCAGCGCAGCGCGCAGCCTGAACACGACCACATCGAGTCCGCGTTCCGTCACGCTGCAATGGCGGCGCAGCATGTTGAGTATGCGCACGCGCGACAGCACTCGCATCGGATGCGAAGCGAGCACCACGAGCAATGCGAATTCGGTGCTGCGCAGCGGCACTTCCACGCCGCCACGCGCGAGCACACGGTCGGCAATGTCGACTTCGAAGTCGTCGAACGAGATTGGATTGCGCTCGATATGCAACGGCGCTTTCGACGGCGGCCCGGAGCGCAGCGCATTGCGAACCCGCGCGATCAGCTCGCGTGGATCGTGCGGATCGACCACATAATCGTTCGCGCCGAGTTCGAATGCGAGCACCTTGTCGACGACATCGTCGGACCGGCTCACGATGATCATGGGCAAATCGTAGCCCAGCGAACGAACGCGCCGCAGCGCAGCCAGTCCGTCCACTTCGGGCAAGCCGTGGCGCATGACGATCAACGACGGCACTTCCAGTTCGAGGCGCCTTTCGAGCGATTCCGTGTTGTACAGGACGGACATCTCGATCTTGTGCCGCTGCACGTGCGAGCGCAGCGTGTCCCGGCTCTCCTGATTCGGCTCGACGACGAGCAGATGGATGGTCATGATGGTCCCCGCCCTTCTTCCATTTGAACGGAGCCCATCATAGTGAGCAACTGTGCAGGCAAGACGGAGAAAATTAAGGAGAATGTGTGGAGATTGCCGAACGGTCGTCCATGCTCGAACCGCTCGCGTCAAAATAGCGACATGACAGGATATTGACAGCAACCGGCATGCATGCGGCGACGCGGGCGCCAGCCGCCCTCGTCGAGCCAGCGCTGGTCGACAGGGAAACAGGGTGAAACATGAAAAACGGCGGCCGTGGGCGCTCGCCATGAGAGTCGGCATTACGTCGAAGCTCTTCGTCGCGATATCGGCGGCCTGCATTCTGGTGGCCGTCACGATGGGCTTCGCCGTTCGCTGGAGCTTCGAACAGGGCTTTCTCGGCTATCTGCAGTACCAGTCGCGGTCCCACTCCGCGCAACTGAAGCAGAAGCTGGAGGCCGCATGGGCGAAACATCGAAGCTGGGATTTCGCGAAAGACCCCGCCGCCGCCGCGATGGAGATTCCGGAACTGGCCGAGGCAGGCATGCCGCCAGGCCCGCCCGATATGAACCCACCGGGCGACGGACCACCGCCGCCCGACACCGCCCCGCCCTACAACGCGCCGGTCGGCAACGCCGCGCAACCAGGGGCGCCCGCCGACAATCCCGGCGCGCCGCCGCAGCCGGGCGACGAATCGGGGCCTGGGGCGCAGCATGCGCGTCATCCGCCGTTCAGGGTCTATGACGCGAATATGCAAAGCGTGCTGAAAAAAGGCCCGCCGCCTCCGCCCGATGCGCCGCGCGAGGAACTGACCGTCGACGGCAAGGTGATCGGCTGGCTGCTCGTCGCCGGACCGGAAGTGATGTTTCGATCCGCCGACCGCCAGTTCCAGGCGCAGCAGGTTCGCGCGACGTGGATCATCGTGGGGTTCGCCGCGTTGCTGGCCGCGTGCGTCGCCGTCGTGCTCGCACGCGTGCTGCTGTCGCCCGTGAGGCGGCTGGTGCTCGCGACGCATCGCCTCGCGAGCGGCGACTATTCGATCCGCGTGCCCGACACAGGCAGCGACGAACTGCACGAACTCGCCGCCGACTTCAACCGGCTCGCGATCTCGCTTGGCAACGCGGAACGCTCGCGCCGCAATTTCATCGCGGATATCTCGCATGAATTGCGCACACCGCTCGCCGTGCTGCGCGGCGAACTCGAAGCAATCGAAGACGGCGTGCGCAAGCCCGACCGCACGACACTCGCGTCGCTGCAGGCGGAAGTCGCGCTGCTGAGCCAGTTGATCGACGATCTGTACGAACTGTCGCTGGCCGACATCGGCGAACTGTCGTTCGAGAAAGTGCGGCTCGACGTGGCGCCCGTCGTCGAGGCAGCGGCCGAATCGTTCCGCGACCGCCTCGCCGACAAGAAAATCGCGTTGGAAACGGATATCGGCGAAGCGAGCGTCGTCATGCTCGGCGACCCGTACCGTTTGACGCAACTCATGAAAAACCTGCTCGAAAACGCGTTGCGCTATACCGATGAGAGCGGCAAGGTGCGCGTCGCCGTCGCGCGGCACGAGCGCGAAATCCGCATCGATGTGCAGGATTCGCACCCCGCCGTGCCCGAACCTTTGCTGCCGCATCTGTTCGACCGGCTGTTTCGCGTCGATGCGTCGCGCAGCCGCCAGAGTGGCGGCGCCGGTCTGGGCCTCGCGCTGTGCAAACATATCGTGAACCAGCACGGCGGCACGATCGACGCGTTGCGCTCGCCGCTCGGAGGACTGTGGATCGCTGTCCGGCTCCCTACATTTGAAGCCAAAGATGACTGACCATTCACTTGCCCATTCGCCCGCTTCAGTGCTGATCGTCGAAGACGAGCCGAAGCTGTCGGCGTTGCTGACCGACTATCTGCGCGCTGAGAACTTCAACACTCAGGTGATCGAGGACGGGCGCAAGGTCATTGCCTCCGTCCGCGCGAATCCGCCCTCGCTGATCCTGCTCGATCTGATGCTGCCGGGGCGCGGCGGACTCGAAATCTGCCGCGAACTGCGCACGTTCTCCGATGTGCCCGTCATCATCCTGACGGCGCGCGTCGACGAAATCGACCGGTTGCTCGGCCTCGAACTCGGCGCCGACGACTACGTGTGCAAGCCGTTTAGTCCGCGCGAGGTGGTCGCGCGCGTCAAAGCGATCCTGCGCCGCGTCGATTTGCTCCCGGGCGCAGCGCGCGCCGGCGTCGAGCCCGTTGCCAGCCGCCTCGCGATCGATGTGGAACGGCACGTCGCGTCGCTCGACGGCAAGGATCTCAATCTCACGCCGATCGAAACCCGGCTGCTGGCGCTGCTGAACTCGACGCCCGGCCGCATCTATTCGCGCGACCATCTGCTGCGGCAACTGTATGACGATCACCGCGTGGTCGCAGACCGCACGGTCGATTCGCACGTGAAGAATCTGCGCCGCAAGCTGCAGACCGTGCGCCCGGATCACGACATGATCCGTTCGATTTACGGCGTGGGTTACCGGTTGGAAGTGGTGCCGCAAGAGGGCCGCGACGACGCGGCGTAGCGAGCGGCTGTCACGCTGCGGGCCGAGGCAGTCTTTAGCCTTCGCAGCGGAAGAAGTCGATGCTCTGGCCCGAGGCAACTGCGCGGCGCAGCCATTCAGGCAGATCGCCCTGTCCGTCCCAGACATGGCCCATTGCATCCTGATAGCGGATGGCGCACGCGCTTTGTTCGTCTTCAGCGAGCGAGCGCTGGAGCGCGTCGACCGTGATGCCGAATTCGTCCATCCGGTGCTGGATCCATGCAATCAGGCGTTCCCGCGCCTGACCATCGAGTTTTGCGATTGAAGTAGACATTGCTGGTGCGATTCGAAGAGTGACGCGATCAGCGATCCATTCGTACGGGCGAAGCCATGACGGACGGATTCAATTGCGCCGCCGTGCGTCGATCCTGACCGCCGAGTCGAACAGCGCCTGGGCACGCGCGAGTTCGTCGAGCGCCCGGTCCAGTTGCGCGACGGCGGCCGCGTGTTCGCCCGATGATGAACCTTCTTCCGGGTCGCGGCGCACTGCACGAAACGCCTGATCGACGTTGCGCGTCGCTTCGACAAAACGCTTCGCGGCCTCCGCCTGCCGCGAGTGCATGACTGCCGACATAGGCATTCCTCCATCTGGTTTCAGGTTGTGAGGGGGCGGATTGCGCGCCTGCTGCTTTCTGCGCGCCAATGACTTCGAGCTGGCCAAACGTGCGGACTGATTCGCTGCCGTGCGCTATCGATTTTCTCTCCGCTCGCAGCCGAACGCCAGGTCTGGATTGCAACAAACCCGCACATTTTTTATGCGTGAACGACGCATAGTCAGTGTTCCCAGGTTTATGCACCCGCAATGCGCGCCGTTTTCTCCGGAAAACCAGCTTGCGCATGCGCCGCGTTGAATGCGGCCATTGCTTCGACGGGTGGCATCTCGAACAGGTCGCGCGTGAAGCCGCGTATACGCTCTTGCGGCGGGCGCGTACGCAAACGTCCGACCAGTTCGATGAAAGCGGCAAAGTCGCCGTCGCGCGTGGCCTTGTTGACCTCCGCGAAGTCACGCGCCTTGAGCACGCATGGTTGTGCGAGGCGCACCTGATACGGCGCTTCCAGTTCGACCGATAGCGCAACGGGATAACGCTTGCCGCTCAGGTCACCCGCACGTGCGATGCAATCGACCACGGCGGCCGCTTGCGCGGCACCGAGCGGCTTGCCCGTGCTGACGCTGCGCAAATGCTCCGGATGAACGTGCAACCGGGTCCCCATGCTCAATTCAGTGGGCGACGAGCACACCAGTGCATAGTGCTGCTCTTTTTTCCGCCCTGACGGCAACACGGAACGGCTGACGATGAACGCGTGCGGCGGAAGCTGCCGCACCTGGCCTGCGCTGTCGATCCACGCGTTCCACAACAGCATGTCTTCGCGCTTGCGTCCGCCCGGCCGCGGCTTGCTCGCCGCCGGCGAAAACAGCGCGAGCAGCGAACCGGTGCGGTGCGCTGCGACTTGGGCGCTGTTGCCGAGCGACTGACCGACGCCCCATAAAAAGCGACCGCCGCCCAGACGCCGCTCCCATTCTTTCTGGAGAACGATGGTGGGGAGTTCCTCGCCGGACTCGGTGCCTGTCTTGATCCAGCAGAACGTGGGCGGTAGGTGCTTCAGTGTCATCAACTTCCTCGGGACGGCCTTTCGACTCGCAGCTGGCGAGCCGTCGGCAACAGGTCACAGCCATTCAACAAGCGTTAATGTATAGATATAATGCATGGAATGGAAGCCCCGACGAGCGAATTTCCCGTGCAGGACCTGTTACGCCGGTTAATGGCAGACACGCGCTCGTCCAGCGAAATAGCAAGGCTTTCGGGCGTGAGCCAGCCTACGGTATCCAGACTGCGGCTGTCGAAAGGGCGCCGCGTACGCCGCAGCGCGTCATTCAATAAGCTATGCAGTTTCTACGGAATGGAAGCGCGCCATGTCGGACGAGCGGGTTATAACGAACTGCTGCGCAACGCGATCGTCGACGCGTGGGACGGCTCGGAAGAGCACGGCCGGGCGTTGCTCGTCGTGATCAAGGGCTTGAAGGGATTGAGCGCGAAGGTGGAGTGAGCGCGCTCTTTTGGTTCGACGGCGTGGCCGTCTCCATACGGGAAGATTTGAAGCGTGCGGGCTTCGTATTCAGTCGAAGCCCGCTGCTGAAAGGAAGGGAAACCGCTTTTAGAACTGGTCTTCGTGCAAGGCCAGCATGCCTTCGCCGTCCTTCGTGCTGACAATCGACGCCTCCAGCGCCACGGCCTGCGGCAGCACGTGCTCCGCGAAGAACTGGGCCGTCGCGATCTTCGCGCCATAGAACGACGGATCGTTATCGAGCTTCGCCTGCGCGGCGAGCATCGCGCGCGCCATCTGCCAGCCGCCCAGCACGATTCCCGCGAGCTTCAGATATGCGACGCTGCCCGCAAACACCGCGTTCGGATCGCTCTTCGCATTCGCGACGACGAACGCCACCGTCGTTTGCAACGCGTCATGCCCACGCGACAGATGCTTCTGCATTGACGCGAAGGCTGCGCCCTTGTGCTGCTTGAGTGCTTCGACCGTCTGTGCGATGTCCGCCAGCAGCGCCTTCGCCACCGCGCCGCCGTCGCGCAGCGTCTTGCGGCCGACCAGATCGTTTGCCTGGATCGCCGTCGTGCCTTCGTAGATCGGCAGGATACGGGCGTCGCGGTAGTACTGCGCGGCACCCGTTTCCTCGATGAAGCCCATGCCGCCATGCACCTGCACGCCCAGGCTCGTCACGTCGACCGACAGCTCCGTGCTCCAGCCCTTTACGATCGGCACCAGGTATTCGTAGATCGCGAGATGCTCCGCACGCTTCGCCTGATCCGCGTGATGGTGCGCGATGTCGCTGTGCGCCGCGGCCACATACGCCAGCGCGCGCGAACCTTCCGTGAGCGCACGCATCGTCGACAGCATGCGACGCACGTCCGGATGATGAATGATCGATACCGCCTGTTTCGACGAACCATCGACGGGCCGGCTCTGCACGCGCTCCTTCGCGTACGCGGCCGCCTTCTGGTATGCGCGATCCGAAATGGCCACGCCCTGCATGCCGACCGCGAAACGCGCCGCGTTCATCATGATGAACATATATTCGAGGCCGCGATTTTCCTCGCCGATCAGGTGACCGGTTGCGCCACCGTGGTCGCCGAACTGCAGCACGGCCGTCGGGCTCGCCTTGATGCCGAGCTTGTGTTCGATCGACACGCAGTGCACGTCGTTGCGCTCACCGAGCGAGCCATCAGCATGGACGAGGAACTTGGGCACCACGAACAGCGAAATGCCCTTCACGCCTTCGGGCGCATCCGGCGTACGCGCGAGCACCAGGTGGACGATGTTGTCCGCCATGTCGTGCTCGCCCCACGTGATGAAGATCTTCGTGCCGAAGATCCGGTACGAACCGTCGCCCTGCGGCTCGGCGCGTGTGCGCACCAGCGCGAGATCCGAGCCGGCCTGCGGCTCGGTGAGGTTCATCGTGCCCGTCCAGTCGCCCGAGATCAGGCGCGGCACGTAGGTCTGTTTCTGTTCTTCGCTGCCGGCGGTGAGCAGCGCCTCGATGGCGCCGTCGGTCAGCAGCGGACACAGCGCGAATGCGAGGTTCGACGCATTCAGCATCTCGATGCAAGCCGTCCCGATCAGCTTCGGCAGGCCCTGGCCTTCGTATTCGGCGGGATGCTGCACGCCCTGCCAGCCGCCCGCGGCGAACTGGCGAAACGCGTCGGCGAAACCGGGGCTCGCCGTCACCTTGCCGTCTTTCCACGTGCTCGGATTCCGGTCGCCTTCGACGTTCAGCGGCGCCAGCACTTCGCCGCACAGCTTCGACGATTCTTCCAGCACGGCCTGCGCCGTTTCCAGACCCGCTTCTTCGAAGCCGGGCAACTGCGCAATCTCGTCGATACCGCTCAATTCCTCGAGCACGAACAGCATGTCTTTGACGGGGGCGATGTAACTCATGGTGATTCTTCCAATCAGGCGTTCAATGGATCAATGCCACGACGCCCGAAAAAGAAGCGAGACCGAGCGGTGACCTGCCTGACGATCGTACCGGCTTATCCCTTTATTGGACTGTCCAAACCTGCCCACGTACTGACAAATCTGGCCACTTCGACGGGGGGACAGCCTACCCCACCCCGGGGTTTACCCCGCCTGAACGGGCCGCCGATAGGTTCCCGGCGTGCTGCCCGTCCAGTGGCGGAACGCCCGATGGAACGCGCTCGGATCGTCGAATCCGATGTCGCCGGCGATGATGGCGATCGCGTCCTGCGTGTCCGTCAGACGCTGGATCGCGACGTCGCGTCGCAATTCGTCCTTGAGCAGCTGAAATGTTGTTTCTTCCGACGACAGTCGCCTGCACAGCGTACGCACCGAGCAGTGCAGGCTCTTTGCGGCTTCGTCGATGGTCGGCAGATCGGGCAACTCGCTAGCGAGGTATTGCCGGACACGATGGCTGACACGCTGTTCGCTGAACGACTCGAAGATCCACTCGCCCGGCGAACGGGCGAGAAACTTGTGCAGGTTGCGCTTGCTCTGGCGGATCGGCATGTCCAGAAACGCGGCGCTGAACCGCATCAGCGTGGCGTCGCAGCCGAAACGCACCGGCCCGGAGAAGAAATAGCGGTGGTCGAATGCGTGCGGCGGTTGCGGGAACGCGAAATCGACCTGCAACAGCGGGATCCTCTGGCCGATCAGCCAGGAAGAGACGCCATGCGCGAGCTTGAGCATTAACTCCTGGCCGAGCGGCCTGATGCTTCCAAATGCGGGATTCGGAAGCAACTCGACCTGCGCCATCAATTCGTCCCGACGCGACTCGAAACGAAAATCGTCGAGCACGAGGTGAATAAACTGACCGAAGCGATGCAGCGCCGTCTCCAGATTGCGTGCGTCCAGCAAGCTGAGAGAGAGGAATTTCAGCGTGCCGCTGCGAAGCGGCCGGCTGAAAATGCCCGGCATTTCGTCGTCGAGTTCGATGGCCAGCGTGCGATAGAGCGTGGAGAACTGCTCCTCCGTCACGCGCGCGCCCGATGCACGAAGCAGTTGAGGCGTTATCCCCGCCCGCTCCAGATAGCGCTGCGTAACGTCGGGCTGCGCACCGGCGGCGGCAAGGAAGCCGTTGACGAGCGAGATCGGGACGGTTGCGCTGGGCGCTTGCATGGCGATGGTCGATTGAGGCGGTGAATGCTTGTTATCTCAGGGCAAGTAGTCGGCGAGCAGCTTGATGAAATTACGCTTCGCTCGATATTCCACGCGAATTTTATCGAGTTCAACGGCAAACTGCTCGCGTTCGCCGAGTCGGATCCGCAGCTCGCCGATGGCCCGCACGATGTTGACGGCATCTTCATACTTCGCGTCGGCCGAACCCAGCGTCACCGCGACGGGCAACAGTTTTCCGTACACCATGAGCGCATCGCGCGGATGTGTGCGGCCACGAACGGCGGCCATTTCGGCACACAATGCCGTCGCGATGGGGCCGCCGGTGAACACCCGCCAGGCTGCCTCGTTTTCATGTTCGTCGAGGTGGACTCTGACGATTTCCGTACGCATCGGCACATGCCACGCGGAGGCGCTTTTTCGATCCAGCTTCGACTCCTCGCGCTCGACGATGGCCCACATATGCGCGAGCGCTTTTTCCCGCGTTTCGTCGTGCCGGTTGGTTGCCGTGGCGACCTTCAGCAGTGCCCGCAGAACATTGGCCGTCGGGCGCTGCTCGAAACGGCGCCATGCGTAGACATCGGCTTTGTCGAGCTTTCCGAGCTTCAAACATACGTCGACGCACAAAACGAGCAGCGAATCGTCGTGGGTTTTTGCCGGCGATTCCCTGAGGCCCCGCTCCGCCCATGCAAGGGCCTCCTCCTCGCGACCGTGCTGCCTGCACAGCTGAGCCACTTGCTCGAACCGATATCCGCTCGACAAATCTTTGGCCTCGATGCGAATAAGCGCGTCGAAGTCCCCGTCCTGTTCGGCGAGTGCCGTCATCGCGCTCGAAATGCGCCTGCGCCGCAAGTCGAATGAACGCTCTCCCGGCGCAAGCACCGCGAGGGCATCCCAGTCATTGCCGACCAGTTCGCGATACCGGCGCAAGCCGGCGTCGCCGAATAAATCTTTGTAGAACTGCAAAGCGTCTGAAAACAATCCCCACTCACTCTCGGTCTGCAAGCGATAGAGCCGTTCCGCAAGCGCGACGGGATCTGGCCGCATCCGCTCGCAGGCTTCGAGATGGACGGCAGCCAGCTCATGGATGGCGGGCAGCACGTAGCCGCCGGAATCGTCAATTCGTTGGAGGCTTTTTTCGGCGCCCCCGATTGCCAGTTCCGAGAGTTCGATCACGTGCGCGGCAAAAGGGCCATCGAGCTGGACTCGCAGCATCTCAGCCAGCGACAACAGGCCATCGGCATATTCTCGTGCCTCTTGCCGGACGAGCACGCGAGTAACGCGCGTGGTCTGCCGGACGGTGGACTTCAACGCGGGCAGATCGTCGGCGGTTGCCGAACGTGCTGCGAACAGCAGCTTGTCGCGCAGCGTCACATCCCGATCGACGGCTTCCAGCAACCAGCGGCGAAGCTCGCGTTCGTCCAGCGTCTCCACATACTCGCCAATGATCTCGCCGTAAGTCTTGCGCTTCTTGCGCGGCTTTTTGGGCTTCGTCTCGTCGGGTTGGAACACCTCCGCACCCGAGTTCTCGAGCCACGAAAGCGCGACTGCGACCGCATGCTTGCAAAAGGCGGAAGTCTGGCCGACGGGGCAATTGCAGTAGTACACGAGGCCACCGTGGTCCGACCGCAGTTCGACCGAGTACGGCTGCGTGCCGCGCACGATCGCGCGAACGCCGTATTCATCGGCTTGCAGACGGGATACCGCACCGTCGTGGAAATAGACTTTGCCGCGCGAAAACGTTCTGGTGAGCGATAGCACAGCGGCAAGAGTCAATGATCTGGCGAGACTGACGTATTCGGACATGAGGACGCTGGCAACGTTGCCGCACGTGAAACGCGGCATCGCATGGTTTCATCGGATCGTGGTGCCAGCTAATGTACCCGAACTCGATGATCGCCGTCCGACCGTCGCCCGCCTATGCGACGCGGGACCATTGACGATTTCGCCATCCGTTCGGCGTCGCCCGTCGCCTTCTTCCGTCTGCTCTGGGGCAGGAAGTGAAACAAGGCGGGACCCAGCACGAGCGCGCCGGCCATGTTCCAGATGAACGCGAATGTCAGCAGAACGCTTATGTCGGCCTGGAATTTGATGGGAGACCAGGCGGGCAAGGCCCGGGCACATTCGATCAGAACGCATCCTCATGGAGCCCGAGCACGCCTTCGCCGCCTTGCGCGCCGACGATCGCTGCCTCGAATGCCGCTGCCTGCGGCAGCACGTAATTGGCATAGCAATGCGCGGTGGCAATCTTGGCGCCGTGAAATAGCGGATCTTCGCGCATGAGCCGCTGCGAAGCGAGCAGCGCCCGCGCCATCTGCCAGCCACCGAGCACAATGCCGGCGAGCTTCAGATATGCGACCCCCCCGGCATACGCCGCATTCGGGTCTTTTCCGGCGTGCTCCAGCATGAACGCGACGGCATTCGCAAACGACTGATTGCCCGCCGCGAGATGCCGGTGCATCGCTTTGAAAGCTGCGTTGTCCGCGAATGCCGGGCTTGCCTCCAACGCCTGCACGACCTCGCCAATTTCGCCGATGAGCGACTTTGCGACTGCACCGCCGTCACGCACGGTCTTGCGGCCGATGAGATCGTTGCTCTGTATTGCCGTGGTGCCCTCGTAAATCGGCAGGATGCGCGCGTCGCGATAGAACTGCGCGGCGCCTGTTTCCTCGATAAAGCCCATGCCACCGTGAATCTGCACACCGAGGCTTGCGACGTCCACCGACATCTCCGTACTCCACCCCTTCACAATCGGCACCATGAATTCGTACAACCCGTGATGCATGGCGCGCGCCTGCGCATCGGGATGGCGTTGCGCATGGTCGGAATGCGCGGCCGCTACGTACGCCAACGCTCGCGACGCCTCTGTGAGCGCACGCATGGTGCCGAGCATTCTACGTACGTCCGGGTGGTTGATGATCGTCACGGATTGCTGCGCGGAGCCATCGACGGGACGGCTCTGTACGCGCTCCTTCGCGTAGCTGCGCGCCTTCTGATAGGCGCGCTCGGCGATAGCGATTCCCTGCGTGCCCACGGCAAAGCGCGCCGCGACCATCATCACGAACATGTACTCGAGGCCGCGATTTTCCTCGCCGATCAGCTCGCCGATCGCGCCGCCGCGGTCTCCGTATTGCAATACGGCTGTCGGGCTACCCGTGAGCCCCATCTTGTGTTCGATCGATACGCAATTGACGTCGTTACGCTCGCCCGCGTGGCCGTCTTCATCGACTAGATACTTCGGCACCAGAAAGAGTGAAATGCCCTTGACGCCAGCGGGCGCATCCGGCGTGCGCGCAAGCACGAGATGCACGATGTTGCGGCTCATTTCGTGTTCGCCCCACGAAATGAAGATCTTGGTGCCGAAGACCCGATAAGAGCCGTCGTGTTGGCGTTCGGCGCGCGTACGCAGCAGTCCGAGATCGGAGCCGGCCTGCGGCTCTGTGAGATTCATCGTGCCGGACCATTCGCCGGACACCAGGCGCGGCAGATAACGCCGCTTCTGTGCGTCGCTGCCCGCCATCAGCAGCGCTTCAATTGCGCCATCGGTCAACGAAGGGCACGTCGCGAGCGACAGGTTCGCCGCACACTGCATTTCGATGCATGCGGCTCCGACGAGTTTGGGAAGACCCTGTCCGCCGTATTCGGAAGGATGCGCGACACCCTGCCAGCCGCCGTCGACGAAGTGCCGGAAGGCCTGCTCGAATCCCGGCGAAGCACTCACCCGACCATCGCGCCATTGCGCCGGCTGACGGTCGCCCACCGCGTTCAGGGGCGCCCAGATTTCGCCGCACAGCTTGCCGGCTTCTTCGAGCACCGATTGCACAGTCGCGGCCGTGGCGTCCGCGTAGCCCGGCAAGCGGATCACGTTGTCGAGACCCGCCAGTTGCTGCATCACAAACAACATGTCCTTGATGGGCGCGCGATAGCTCATCCTGTTCTTCTCCAGTAATGCTCACATTAGGGGCGGTCATGGATGGTTGGCAAGCTTTGCGCCACCCGTTCGATCTGGCAAACGGGGCCTCGTCATGTGCATGCATGCCCCAAACAAGCCGTTGCCGATTAAATCAGCTACCGCGATTCGCGACCCCTATCCTGAAGATAGGGAGGCGCCTTCTCTTGTGAGTGACGTCTTGGAATGTTCTATTCACAGCACAATGAATGGAGGCCGACCTCGCGTCTTCTCGCGTCAGAAGCGATGCGTCATGACGAAAGCCGCGAGTCGTTGCGAGCTTCCCGCTTCCTTCACCAACTCATCATCGCCGACTGCGCCCACGCGCCCTGCACCGCCAGCAACAAGGCGACACCACCGATGCTCTGCCTTGATGACAGACATGCCAACTCCTCCGGGCACATCTCCTGTCTGCACGAGATGTCTGCGATTCATTCGGCCTTTCCCTTCGAACACGGAAACCGAAAGTCGCCTTTCTTGTCTTTTAACAACGATGGTGTTTTGCCTACCACTTGATTCGATGCTGCTTCACACCGGTTCGTCAGCGGACGCGAATCCCGCAAAATGATCAGGGCTCCACAACGGTCTACGAGCGGCGACTGCGTCTTGGCTCACGTCGCTGACAAGAGCCCGGGGTGGAAGGACGCGCGCAAGCGCATCCGGATTCTGGAGAAATGGGCACCCGAATACGTAGGCCGGGACGCGCTTGACCTGCTTGAGTGGTCGAAGTCGCTCGTCGGCTGCATGCGCGAGCACGGACCATAACGGACGACCGAAGAAACCGCTCACCGATGGCGCGATCCGGAACGTGCTCACGTATATCCGCGCGGCAATTAAGTATGCGCATAAGGTCGGCAGGCTGGAGACGGACCCGACGGCCCGGGTGATGATTCCGGGCGTCAACAACGAGCGCTACCATTACCCGCAGCGACGCGAGATGCTGGAGATCGCGCGCGCCTGCGGCGGCCGCGAAGTGCGATCTGCTATCGCATCGCGTTCTATTCGGGCACGCGCCGCGGCGAGATCCCGCGCGCGAAGATGCCGCGAAACGGATATTCGCTCGACGACTCGACTATCCACTCGCGCGTGGCGGTGCGATCGCGCCGGGTGCGCACTTTACGATCGGGGTGAAGAAGTTTGAAACCGAGTGGATCACGGCCCGAGAGGCCGCACGGCACTCGGGGACGAAGTTCCACGACCTGCGCCACGGCGCTGCGTCAGAAATGATTAACGCGGGCATCGACTGTTTTCGGTCGGCGGGGTGCTCGGCCACAAATCGACGGCATCGACGAAGCGCTATTCGCACCTGGTCGCCAATCGCCTGGCTGACGCTGTCGCCCGGATCGGGCAGAAGCGATGAGGGCAGAATCCGGTTTCGGGCAGAAAAACCCACGCCCCGGTTGCGCGGCCGATGGTGCGAAATCGGAGAAGCCTTACGGGGATTGGTGGGCCGGGTGGGATTCGAACCCACGGTGTCCTTTCGGAGGCGGATTATGAGTCCGCTGCCTGCAACCAGCACGGCGTCCGGCCCAACGATGCTTCGCGACGGAAGCGCCAGGGCAACAACAAGAAAGGCCAACAAAAAGACCCGGTCTGAAGGCCGGGCCTAATTAGTCGATTGGCCGACATACTACACGAAAAAAGAGGCTTCTGGGATCGCTTCGCTGAGCAAAACGATCCGAAGCCTCGATGTAGCGCTATCAGCCGGTATGCAAGCTCGCCTAGTTCCCTTCGAGGAACGACTTCAGCTTGTCCGAACGGCTCGGGTGACGCAGCTTGCGCAGCGCCTTCGCCTCGATCTGACGGATACGCTCACGCGTCACGTCGAACTGCTTGCCGACTTCTTCCAGCGTGTGATCCGTGCTCATTTCGATACCAAAACGCATGCGCAGCACCTTCGCTTCGCGTGGCGTCAGCGAATCGAGCACGTCCTTCACGACATCGCGCATGCTCGCATGCAGCGCGGCGTCCGACGGCGCGACCGTATTCGTGTCCTCGATGAAGTCGCCGAGATGCGAATCGTCGTCGTCACCGATGGGCGTTTCCATCGAAATCGGCTCCTTTGCGATCTTCATGATCTTGCGGATCTTGTCTTCCGGCATTTCCATCTTCTCGGCCAGCGTTGCCGGATCCGGCTCCAGGCCGGTTTCCTGCAGAATCTGACGCGAGATGCGGTTCATTTTGTTGATCGTTTCGATCATGTGAACCGGGATGCGAATGGTGCGCGCCTGATCGGCGATCGAGCGCGTGATGGCCTGGCGGATCCACCACGTCGCGTACGTCGAGAACTTGTAGCCACGGCGATATTCGAACTTGTCCACGGCCTTCATCAGGCCGATGTTGCCTTCCTGAATCAGATCGAGGAACTGCAGGCCACGGTTCGTGTACTTCTTCGCGATCGAGATCACGAGACGCAGGTTCGCCTCCGTCATTTCGCGCTTAGCCTGACGCGCTTTCAGTTCGCCCGCCGCCATCTGACGGTTGGTTTCCTTCAGATCCTTCAGCGGCAGCACGACGCGCGCTTGCAAATCCAGCAGACGCTGCTGCTGTTCGCGGATGGCGGGCACGTTACGCGACAGGATCGCGCTGTACGCATGGTTCTCGCTGACGATCTTGTCGGCCCACTCGAGGTCCGTCTCGTTACCCGGAAAACGCGCGATGAACTCGGCACGCGGCATGCCGCACTTGTCGACGACCGTATGCAGGATCTGACGCTCGACCTGACGCACTTCGTCCACCTGCGCGCGCAGCGTGTCGCACAGACGCTCCACCGTACGCGCGGTGAAGCGGATCATCATCAACTCTTCCTGGATGGTTTCCTGCGCCTTCAGGTAGGACTTCGACTTGTAGCCTTCCTTTTCGAACGCGCGGCGCATCTTGTCGAACCATTCGCTGATCAGCGCGAATTTTTCGAGCGACAGGCGTTTGAGTTCTTCGAGCTGAGCGGCGTTGGCCGTCGCTTGCGCGGCGCCGTCGTCGTCTTCCTCTTCTTCCTCGTCAGCCTCTTCCTCTTCTTCGTCTTCGCTTTCGATCGCTTCGGCTTCCTGTTCGGAGAAGCCATCGGTATCTTCTGCGTTCACGTCGATCAGGCCGTCGACGAGTTCGTCGATGCGAATCTCTTCGTTCGCAACGCGCTCCGCCATCGCGAGGATGTCGGCGATCGTCGTCGGGCACGCGGAGATGGCCATCACCATGTGCTTCAGCCCGTCTTCGATACGCTTCGCGATTTCGATTTCGCCTTCACGCGTGAGCAGTTCGACCGTGCCCATTTCGCGCATGTACATACGCACCGGGTCGGTCGTGCGACCAAATTCGGAATCGACAGTGGACAGCGCGACTTCGGCTTCCTCTTCCACTTCGTCGTCCGACGAGGCGTTCGGCGCGTTGTCGTTCAACAGCAGCGTTTCGGCATCGGGCGCCTGCTCGTAGACGGCAACACCCATGTCGTTGAACGTGCTGATGATCCCTTCGATCGCCTCGGTTTCCGTGAAGTTGTCCGGGAGGTGGTCGTTGATCTCGCCGTAGGTCAGGAAGCCGCGCTCCTTGCCGAGCTTGATCAGCGCCCGCAGCTTCGAGCGGCGCTCTTCAAGCTCCTCGACGGTGCCAGGCTGCGAAGACGCGAACGCGTCCTTCAGCAGCGCCTTTTCTTTAGCGCGGCGGTCGCGTGCCTTGGCCTTCTCGCCTTTGCCCGGAGCGGGGGTCGCTGCAGTTTCTTCGCTCTGGGATGCGTCGTCATCGACGGATACTTCGTTCAGCTTTTTCGTCATGGAGTTCGCCATACCGGCTGTAGTCTCGACTGCCGGCTGCTGGACAACAGCCGGTTGAACCGTGGATACCAAAGACTCGCGGGTAGCCGCATCGTCCTGCGCGACATCCGCTTCCCTTTCGCTACTGACTCCCTGCCGCTTCGAGACCGATGTCAACGATTTCGAGGTCACCGATGCCGCTTTCGCAGCCGAAGCGGTCGAAGCTCTTTTCCGGACAACTGGCGCGGCGGTTTCAGCTGACGCTTTACGGGCGGAAGAACGGGATCTGGCTTCACTGACCCCGGAGGTCTTGTTCGGCTCCCCGGAGCCCTTGCCTGTCGCCATTTTTCCGCCTGTAGTCTTTACCATTGCAATCGCCTTTTATCGCCTTTGCCTGGAGAAAAACAAAACCGCTGAAATCCTTTAATTATAGCATTCGGGGTCCCAGCCCTTCCCGCTCACTGCCCTCGCTGACGCTTCATGTCGGCACGCGTCCTGTCAAGTTCCTGATACTCCTTCAGTTCCTCCGGTGTGAGGCTCGACTGGCGCGACAGTTGGGTCAGCCGTTCGCTGTATGCGTCATAGCGCATTTTCAGAATGGCCGCTTTCAATTCTTCCCCGGCAAGGCGCTCGTGCTCACGTCGCTCTTCGGCAACCGTCGCGTCTTCGGGATTCTTCAGTAGCAGATCCCGGACGTTTTCATCATAGTCCAGAATTTCCCGGAAGATTTCCTCGAACGTGGGGGCATTAGCCCCGTTTCGCAACAGGTCGGACAGCAACTGGAATTCAGCCGAGTCGCCCAGCCCGCGGGCATGCGTCGTGACTTCCTCGAACAGTTCGCCGTGCCGTGTGACAGTCAGCAGCGCCCGCTCTTCCTCTTCGTCGAGCACGGCGACGATGCGCGGGTGCATGACGAGATTGCGCAGCGCCCGCTGCTCCAGACCCGTCACGCTGCGCCGGTCTTTTCGAGCAGGCGCGCTGCGTGCTACAGCGGCGATCCGCGCATCGACTTCGCATAACGCTGCGACTTCCTCGAACGGCACGTCGAGCCGGTCCGCGAACATGTGCATGATCTGTGCGCGCAGCGCATTGGCCGGAAGCATCTGCAGCAGCGGCTTCGCGTCGAACAGCGCTCGTGCGCGGCCTTCGGGCTGGTCGAGTTCCTTGCCCGCCAGCACTTCGTTCAGCAGGAACTGTGACAGCGGCATCGCGCGGCGCACCTGTTCCGCAAACGCTTGCGTGCCGAACTCGCGCACATAGCTGTCGGGATCATGCTCGGCCGGCAGGAACAGGAAACGGATGGTCCGATTGTCGGCGGCATGCGGCAGGCACGCGTCGAGCGCGCGCCGCGCCGCGCGCCGGCCCGCCGAGTCGCCGTCGAAGCTGAACACTACCGTGTCCGTCTGCCGCATCAGTTTCTGCACATGAATCGGCGTACAGGCGGTGCCGAGCGTCGCAACCGCGTTCTCGAAGCCCAACTGCGCCAGCGCGACCACGTCCATATACCCTTCGACGACCAGCACGTACTTCTGCTCGCGGATCGCGAGCCGCGCCTCGAACAGACCGTACAGTTCGCTGCCTTTGTTAAATAAAGGCGTTTCGGGAGAATTCAAATACTTCGGCTCGCCGCCGTCGAGCACGCGTCCGCCGAAGCCGATGACCTGGCCTTTCACGTTGCGGATCGGGAACATCACGCGCTCGCGGAAACGGTCATAGCGGCGGTTCTGACCCTGCGCGTCCGACTTCTCGCTGACAATCACGAGGCCCGACTCGACGAGCGCATCGTCCCGATAGTTGGGGAATGCGGCTTCGAGGTTCTGCCAGCCGTCGGGCGCGTAGCCGAGGCCGAAGCGTTTCGCGATTTCACCAGTGAGGCCGCGCTTTTTCAGGTACTGGATCGCGTTCGGCGCGCCGCGCAACTGCGCCTTGTAGAACTCGCTGGCCGTCTGCATGACGTCGGACAGCGCCGTCGTGACGGCCTTCGGCACGGCAGGCGCATAGGCTTCGCCGCCCGCGCCGTAAGCGGCGCCGCCCGAAGCGCCGCCGCGCATCGGCGAAGGCTCCTGCGGCACGGTCAGACCGACCGATTGCGCCAGATCGTTGACGGCTTCGGGAAACGACAGCCCCGCGTGCTCCATCAGAAAGCCAATGGCGGTGCCATGCGCGCCACAGCCGAAACAATGATAGAACTGCTTAGTCGGACTAACGGTGAACGAAGGGCTCTTTTCGTTGTGAAACGGGCAGAGTCCCATGAAGTTCGCGCCGCCCTTTTTCAGCTGCACGTACTTGCCGACCACGTCGACGATATCGACGCGGTTAAGCAGGTCTTGCAGGAAGGAATGCGGAATCACAGTGCAGACGCGGCCTTAAAAGGATGAGGCATGAGTGCGGAACGCACTCCGCCGCGCGCAACGCCGGAACCGGACACGCGCGGGGAGAAAACCATAACCGCCTTATTTCGACAGCGCGGCCTTGACCTGGGCGGACACGGCCGTCATGTCGGCCTTTCCTGCGAGCCTGGGCTTGAGCACGCCCATCACCTTGCCCATATCCTGCGGGCCGGCGGCACCGACCTGCGCGACGGCCGCCTGCACTTCGGCGGCAATTTCCGCGTCCGACAGCTGTTCCGGCATGTACGCGCTCAGCACGTCGAGCTCCGCCTTTTCCTTGTCGACGAGATCCGTGCGGCCAGCCGTTTCGAACTGGGCGATCGAATCCTTGCGCTGCTTGATCATCTTGTCGACGACAGCCGTGACGCCGGCGTCATCCAGTTCCACGCGATCGTCGACTTCACGCTGCTTGATGGCAGCGAGCAGCAGCCGGATCGTGCCGAGGCGCTCGGTTTCGCGCGCGCGCATCGCTGCTTTCATATCGTCGTTGATTCGGACCTTGAGACTCATCGTTCACCTGAATGCGTGGGGGTTGAAAAACGGGTGACGACGCGGTGCAGAGCGCAAAAACCCGCTTGGGATCGTTCCTCAAGCGGGTTAGTGCCAAATACGCGGTGAACCGTGCATCTGGATGCGGCCTTACGGAGCTTTGACCGCAGCGCCCGTTGCATGCCGCGGACGCATCCTGGCGTTCTCGACGCCACGGCCGATTACCGCAAGCGCCGGCCAGCTCCCGCGCCGTCACCTTGTGTGAGCCGCCGCTTTCGCTGGACACACCTTGCGAGAGCCACGACTTCACGTTGAATCAGTAAAACTTCTTGGGCAGTTGCTGACTGCGCAGGCGCTTGAAATGGCGCTTCACCGCCGCTGCCTTCTTTCGTTTTCGCTCGGACGTCGGCTTCTCGTAAAACTCGCGGGCACGCAATTCGGTCAGCAGACCGTTCTTTTCAATCGTGCGCTTGAAGCGGCGCATCGCGACTTCAAAAGGCTCATTTTCTTTTACGCGGATCGTCGTCATCTTTCAATAACGGAGCTTGGCAAAGATTGGAAAGTATAGCAGCTGTTTCGCACATTCATATGTCACTGTCAAGCCCCCATTTGCCGGCCATGCGACCCCGCTCACAGCGCTACGCCGGGCCCACGAATTCCGCTGCCGCCTGCCCCGCTGCCACGCCCGACGCCCACGCCCACTGGAAGTTGTAGCCGCCTAGCCAGCCCGTCACATCAACGGCCTCCCCGATGAAATACAGGCCCGGCACGCGCGCACTCATCATCGTGGCCGACGAGAGTTCCCGCGTATCCACGCCGCCGCGCGTCACTTCGGCCTTCCTGTAGCCTTCGGTGCCGTTCGGCGTGAGGGTCCAGCGCGACAGCGCCTCGCCGACGCGGCGCAGCGCCTTGTCGGGAAGATCGGCAAGGCGCGCGTCGGCGGACACGCCATGCGTTTGCAGCCAGACGTGCGCGAGGCGCGTCGGCACCCATTCAGCGAGCAGACTGCCGATCTGCCGTTTGGTCGCGCTTTTCGCTTCGAGCAGCGCCGCGACGGCGTGCTGTTCGGGCAGCAGATTGATGTGCACGGGCTCGCCCGGTTGCCAGTAGCTCGAGATCTGCAGCACGCCAGGGCCCGATAGTCCGCGATGGGTCAGCAGCAGGTCCTCGACGAACTCGCCGCCCGTCTTCTTTGCCCCCGTCGCCAGATGGACTTCCAGCGACACGCCCGACAGCTCCGAAAACGGCTGCCAGTCGGCGGACGCGAACGTGAGCGGCACGAGCGCCGGGCGCGTGTCGATCAGCTTGTGTCCGAACTGTTTGGCGACGCGGTACGCGAAATCGGTCGCGCCGATTTTCGGAATCGACAGGCCGCCCGTCGCGATCACGAGCGCGTGGGCGCGGATCGGACCGGCCTGGGTATCGAGCACGAAGCCGTCGGATTCGCTGCGACGCACCTGCTCGACGGCGAGCGGCCGGCGCCACGCGATGTTGCCCGCGTCGCACTCGCTCTTGAGCACGTCGATGACGGCGTCGCTCGACTGGTCGCAAAACAGCTGGCCCTTGTGCTTCTCGTGCCACGTCACGCGATACTGCTTGAGCAGCGCCATGAAATCGCGCGGCGTGTAGCGAGCCAGCGCGGAGCGGCAAAAATGCGGATTCGCCGAAAGATAATTGGCGGGCCCCGCGTACAGATTCGTGAAGTTGCAGCGGCCGCCGCCTGAGATGCGGATTTTCTCGGCGAGCCGTGCCGCGTGGTCGATCAGCACGACGCGCCGGCCGAGTTGCCCCGCCACCGATGCGCACATCATGCCCGCCGCGCCTGCGCCGATTACGGCGATATCGAAGGATTCCATGGGGCAGCATTGTAACCGGCGCGTCCGGCGCCGCCTGTCCCGCGCTGCTATACTTTCAGGTTCCTTTTTGATGTTTCGGGCGGCGTTCCTGACGCCCGATCGGCGGTCGAAATCATGCTCGTTCTCGGCATAGAAAGCTCCTGCGACGAAACCGGCCTTGCGCTCTACGACACGGAGCGCGGTCTGCTTGCTCACGCGCTGCATTCGCAGATCGCGATGCATCGCGAGTACGGCGGTGTGGTGCCGGAGCTGGCGTCGCGCGACCATATCCGGCGCGCGCTGCCGTTACTCGAAGAAGTGCTGGAGCGATCGGGCGCGGCGCGCGGCGACATCGACGCAATCGCGTACACGCAGGGTCCGGGGCTCGCGGGCGCGCTGCTGGTGGGCGCGAGCATTGCCAATTCGCTGGCGATGGCGTGGAACAAGCCGACCATCGGCATTCATCATCTGGAAGGGCATTTGCTGTCGCCTTTGCTCGTCGATGAGCCGCCGCCATTTCCGTTCGTCGCGCTGCTGGTGTCGGGCGGTCATACGCAGCTGATGCGCGTCACGGATGTCGGCGTCTACGAGACGCTCGGCGAAACACTCGACGATGCAGCCGGCGAAGCGTTCGACAAGACAGCCAAGCTGCTCGGGCTGGGTTATCCGGGCGGTCCGGAAGTCTCGCGCCTGGCGGAATTCGGCACGCCGGGCGCGGTCGTGCTGCCGCGTCCGATGCTGCATTCCGGCGACCTTGATTTCAGTTTCAGCGGGCTCAAGACGGCTGTGCTGACGCACGTGAAAAAGCTCGGCGGCAATGTGTGCGAGCAGGCCAAGGCGGATCTCGCGCGGGGCTTCGTCGATGCAGCCGTCGAGGTGTTGGCCGTCAAGTCTTTGGCTGCGCTCAAGAAGACGAAGCTCAAGCGGCTCGTGGTGGCGGGCGGCGTCGGCGCTAACCGGCAGTTGCGGGAGGCGTTGTCTTCGGCCGCGCAGAAGCGCGGGTTCGCTGTGCACTATCCGGATCTGTCACTGTGCACGGACAATGGGGCGATGATTGCGCTCGCGGGTGCGTTGCGAATGCAGCGGTGGCCCGCGCAGGCTACCGATGATTATGCTTTTACCGTAAAGCCGCGGTGGGATTTGGGGTCGCTGGGCGCTTGAGGGTTTGGCTTTGGCTGGTAGCCGGTTTTTTTGCGCCGGCAAACGCGAGACAAGACGCCGATGCCAGCGCAACGAAATCTCACCGCAAGCGCTTGTCGCTTTCAATCACGGCATAAGCACTGTGATTATGAATCGACTCGAAGTTCTCAGCTTCGAGCACATACGCGACGATCCGGTGATCGTCATTCAACCGTTGCGCGACGTCGCGCACCAAATCCTCGACGAACTTCGGATTCTCGTACGCGCGCTCGGTCACGAACTTCTCATCGGGGCGCTTGAGCAGTCCCCACAACTCGCACGAAGCCTCTTCCTCCGCGATGCGGATCAAATCTTCAACCGGCACGTCGTCGATCAACTCTGCATTGATCGTCACATGCGAGCGCTGGTTATGCGCGCCATACTGCGAGATCTTCTTCGAGCACGGGCACAGGCTCGTGACAGGCACGAGCACTTTCAGGAACAACCGCGTCGCGCCGTCGCGCGAATCGCCCATCAAGCTCACTTCGTAGTCCAGCAGGCTTTGCACACCCGACACAGGTGCCGTCTTGTTGACGAAATACGGGAAGGACACTTCGATACGGCCAGCCGGCGCTTCGAGCTTCTCCAGCATCGACGTGAGCAGCGCGCGGAACGCTGAGGAATCGAGCGGCGCCTTGTTCTCTTCGAGCAGCGCGACGAAACGCGACATATGCGTGCCTTTCACTTCGGCGGGCAGATGGACGTCGAGATTCCATGTGCCGACCGTCGGCTGCGCGCTGCCGTCCGGCGTGCGAACAGTCAACGGATGACGCACCGCCTTCACGCCGACCCGCTGAATCGGAATCTGGCGAGTGTCGACCGTGCTTTGCACGTCGGGCATCACGAAGGCGGGGTTCATCTGGTTCATGTTCTTGTCCTCAACTTGCAGCGCGAATCGACGCGCAAAATGACAACCGCCGGCTTGCGCCGGCGGAGCCCGGCGGGTACGCGACCCGCCGATTCATATCGGAGTAGATGCAACGAGCCGCTGTTCCGTTCCGGGTGGCTCGTTATGTTAAGCGACGCGTTTCACCGACTTGCCGCTTGCGTGCTCTACAAATCGCTCACGAATTGACTTCGCGATGCCCGCGGCGTCGAGACCGCATGACGCCAGCAGCTTTGCAGGATCTCCGTGATCGATGAAGCGATCGGGAAGGCCCAATTGTAGTACGGGTCGGATAACCCCACTCTCCATCATGGCTTCCACGCACGCCGAACCGGCGCCGCCCATCACGCAGCCCTCCTCGACGGTGACGACCGCGTCGTGTGTTTCGGCCAGTTCGCGTACCAGAGCGGCATCGATCGGCTTCACGAAGCGCATGTTCGCGACGGTTGCATCCAGTTGCTCCGCCGCGGCGAGCGACGGCGCGACCATCGTGCCGAACGCGAGAATCGCGATGCGCTTGCCCGCCGGCTGCGTCGACTGGCGGCGAACTTCGCCCTTGCCGAGCGGAAGTGCGGCCATCTGCTTGACGGTCGCCACGCCCGTGCCCGCGCCGCGCGGATAGCGCACTGCCGTCGGATTCGGCTGCTGCAGCGCGGTGTACAGCATCTGGCGGCATTCGTTTTCGTCCGACGCGGCCATGATTGTCATGTTCGGAATGCAGCGCATGAACGCGAGATCGTATGCGCCTGCATGCGTCGCACCGTCCGCGCCGACAAGGCCGGCACGATCGATTGCGAACACAACGGGCAGGTTCTGCAGCGCGACGTCGTGAATCAGCTGGTCATACCCGCGTTGCAGGAACGTCGAATAGATCGCGACGACAGGCTTCATGCCTTCCGTCGCAAGCCCGCCCGCGAACGTCACAGCGTGCTGCTCCGCGATGCCGACGTCGTAGTAGCGATCCGGGAAGCGCTTTTCGAACTCAACCATGCCCGAGCCTTCGCGCATCGCCGGCGTGATGCCGACCACGCGCGAGTCGAGCTCGGCCGCGTCGCACAGCCATTCGCCGAACACCTGCGTGTAGGTCTTCTTGGCGGGCGTCGTCGACGGCTTGATGCCTTCGGCCGGGTTGAACTTGCCCGGGCCGTGGTACAGCACCGGGTCGGCCTCGGCCAGCTTGTACCCCTGGCCCTTCTTCGTCACGACGTGCAGGAACTGCGGACCGCGCAGTTCCTTGATGTTCTGCAGCGTGGGGATCAGCGAATCGAGATCGTGACCGTCGATCGGCCCGATGTAGTTGAAGCCGAACTCTTCGAACAGCGTGGCCGGCACGATCATGCCCTTCGCGTGCTCTTCGAGCTTGCGGGCGAGGTCGAGCACGGGCGGCGCGTGGCGCAGCACGCGTTCGACGCCGGCGCGCGCGGCGGCATAGAAGCGGCCCGACATCAGACGCGCGAGATGGCGATTCAGCGCGCCCACAGGCGGCGAAATCGACATGTCGTTGTCGTTCAGGATGACCAGCAGCGGCACGTCGTCTTCGACGCCGGCGTTGTTCATCGCCTCGAAGGCCATGCCCGCCGTCATCGCGCCGTCGCCGATCACGGCGATCGCGAAGCGGTCGTCGCCGCGCAGCTTGCTGCCGATCGCCATGCCGAGCGCCGCCGAAATCGACGTGCTCGAGTGGGCGGTGCCAAACGTGTCGTACGGCGACTCGTCGCGTTTCGGAAAGCCCGAGATGCCGCCGAGCTGACGCAGCGTCGACATCTGGTCCCGGCGGCCCGTCAGAATCTTGTGAGGATAGGTCTGATGACCCACATCCCAGACGATGCGGTCGCGCGGCGTGTCAAACACATAGTGCAGCGCGATCGTCAGTTCGACCGTGCCGAGGTTGGACGACAGGTGGCCGCCCGTCTGCGAGACGCTGTCGAGCACGAAGGCACGCAACTCGTCCGCAAGCGGTTGCAACTGGCGGCGATCGAGGCGGCGCAGGTCCGCGGGGTCGTCAATGGTTTTCAGCAAGTCGTACATCGTCGTTCCATTGTAGGAAAACTTACGCGCCCGCACTTCATTCGCGCACACCCGAAAAGTTTTGTGCGGGCGGCGGGCTTTCGCGTTACAGCTACATCAACTGACCCGGTTCACCACGAGGTCAGCCAGTTCGGCGAGCCGCTGCGCGCGGGCGCCAAATGGTGCGAGAGCGTCGTGCGCGTCGCTGCGCAGTTGCGCGGCAAGGGTGCGCGAGGCGTCCAGACCGATGATCGACACATAGGTCGGCTTGCCGTCCTTCGCGTCCTTTCCTGCCGTTTTGCCGAGCGTCGCGGAATCGGTCGTGACATCGAGAATATCGTCGACCACCTGAAATGCGAGGCCCACGGCAGCAGAATAGGCGTCCAGCGCCTGCAGCGCCTTCGCATCCGGCCCGCCGTTGTCCACTTGGCCCGTCAGCGCGCCCATGCGTACGGCCGCGCGCAGCAGTGCGCCCGTCTTCAGGCGGTGCATCGTTTCGAGCTGCGGACGCGTCAGCGTATGGCCGACACTCGCCAGATCGATCGCCTGCCCACCCGCCATACCGATCGAACCGCTCGCGAGCGCCAGTTCGCGCACCAGCGCGGCCTGCTGCGCGGGCGAGAACACGTCCGATGTCAGCGCAACGAAAGCCTGCGACTGCAGCGCGTCACCGACCAGCAGCGCCGTCGCCTCGTCATATTTGACGTGTACCGTGGGCTTGCCGCGGCGCAGATCGTCGTCGTCCATGCAGGGCATGTCGTCGTGCACGAGCGAGTAGACGTGGATCATCTCCAGTGCCGCCGATGCCGCGTCGAGGCATTCGGCTTTCGCGCCCGCCAGTTCCCCTGCTGCATGACAGAGCAACGGGCGGACCCGCTTGCCGCCGCCCAGCACGGCGTAACGCATCGCTTCATGCAGCCTGGCAGGCTCGATCGATTCGGCCGGCAGGTATTGTTCAAGTGCGCGCTCTACCCGGTCCAGCACCGAGCGCATCCATTGTTCGAAGGTCATAGATCGTCTGCGCTGTCGCCAGCGGTTGTACCTGCTGTGTTCACGGGAAGCGGCTTGAGCGTCTCGCCGTCGAGGACGCGCACTTGCTGCTCCACTTTCTCGAGCTGTTGCTGGCAGAACGCCACGAGGACGGCGCCGCGCCGGTAAGCCGACAGCGACTCTTCCAGGTTGAGGCTGCCGCCCTCCATGCGCCCGACGAGCCCTTCCAGTTCCGCCAGCGCCGCCTCGTAGCTCTCGGGCAGCGGTGAGTTGTCGGAACCTTCCGCGCTGGTGGGGGACAAACCAGCCGTATCGGTCGAAGCCGTCTTCGCCATGAATCGTCGCAAAATTAAAACAAGTCGGACATTCTACGGCAAAAGCAACATTTCCGACCTGTAAGCGCACCAACGCCCGCTGGCGCGACGCTTGCGCAACACTCCCGACAATAGAAAAAAATCTAACGTTTGCGCGTCGAAATCGCGAACTTCGGCGACATTTTTAACCCAAATCAGGCACTTAGTCGCCCCAAGGAGGGGGAAACAGGTATAATCGCGGGCTCCCTAAATCGAATCTTCGATGGTTGGGTTGTTCACTGCTTTCACGTCTTCATCGGGAGTGGGAATGTCCAATCTGAGCAATGCATTGCAGCTGAAGGCTATTCACAGCCAGCTGCCAGTCACGGCTTACTTTGACCAGGCGCTTCACCAGCGCGAACTCGAAACCCTTTTCAAGAAAGGTCCTCGCTACGTCGGGCACGAACTCATGGTTCCCGAAGCGGGTAACTATTTCGCTTTGCCCAGTGAGAGCGAAGGCCGCGTGCTCGTTCGCAACCAGCAGTCGCAGATCGAACTGCTGTCGAACGTGTGCCGACACCGCCAGGCGATCATGCTGAACGGCCGCGGGCAGACGGAGAACATCGTCTGTCCCCTGCACCGCTGGACGTACGACCTGAACGGCCAGTTGCTCGGCGCGCCTCATTTCGCCGACAACCCGTGCCTGAACCTCGGCGCAACCCTGCTGCAAAGCTGGAACGGCCTGCTGTTCGAGTCGCAGGGACGCGACGTCGCGAAAGATCTCGCGCGCCTCGGCACGGCCAAGCATTTCGACTTCGCGGACTACATGTTCGATCACGTCGAAGTGCACGAGTGCAACTACAACTGGAAGACCTTCATCGAGGTCTACCTGGAGGACTATCACGTCGTGCCGTTCCACCCGGGCCTCGGCAGCTTCGTCAATTGTGACGATCTGAAGTGGGAGTTCGGCGACTGGTACAGCGTGCAAACGGTCGGCGTGCACAACGAACTCGCGCGTCCGGGCAGCCCGACGTATCGCAAGTGGCACGACGAAGTGCTGCGTTACCGCGAAGGCAAGATGCCCGAGTTCGGCGCAATCTGGATGGTGTACTACCCGGGCATCATGATCGAGTGGTATCCGCATGTGCTCGTCGTGTCGTGGCTGATTCCGCGCGGCCCGCAGCACACCACCAACATCGTCGAGTTCTATTACCCTGAAGAAATCGCGCTGTTCGAGCGTGATTTCGTCGAGGCGGAACGTGCCGCGTACATGGAAACGGCGCGCGAAGACGACGAGATCGCCGAGCGCATGGACGCAGGCCGCCGCGCGCTGCTGGAGCGTGGCGAATCGCAGGTCGGTCCGTACCAGAGCCCGATGGAAGACGGCATGCAGCACTTCCACGAGTTCCTGCGCCGCGAGCTCGGCACGATCTGACGCGCTCGTTGCGAACGGGCCGTCGCACGGCTATGAACGAGGAAAGACGGGCTTCGGCCCGTCTTTTTTGTTTAGACTAGAGATATCGTTCGGCGCTGCCGAAGTCAGTCTCTCAGGAGCCGTCATGCCACACACTCACTACACCACGCTGATCTCCGCAGGCAATCTCGCCGAACGTCTCGCCGCCGCGCCAGGCAGCGTGTTCATCGCCGATTGCCGATTCGACCTCGTCGACACCGCGGCGGGCGAACAAGCCTATGCGGCGGGCCATCTGCCGCAAGCACATTATCTTCACCTCGACCGCGACCTGTCCGGCGCGAAGACGGGCAGCAACGGGCGTCATCCGCTGCCGGACCGGCAGACGCTGGTCGACCGGCTCGCCGCACTTGGTCTCAAGCAAGGCCAGCAGGTCGTCGCGTACGACGCGCAAGGCGGCATGTACGCCGCGCGTCTGTGGTGGCTGCTCCGCTGGCTGGGTCACGATTCCGTGGCGCTGCTCGATGGCGGCTTGCAGGCTTGGGAAGCCGCCGGTCAGCCGCTGACGCAAGAGGCGCCGCCGAAGGCGACGGGTGACTTCAAGGCAGGTGCGCCCCTTGCCGTGACAGTCGATGCGCACGCTGTCGAGCGCAATATCGGCACCAAAGAGCGCGTGGTGATCGATGCGCGGGCGGCGGATCGCTATCGCGGCGAGAACGAGACGCTGGATCGCGTCGGCGGGCATATTCCCGGCGCGCGCAATCGCTTCTTCAAAGACAACCTGACCGCCGACGGCCGCTTCAAGTCCGCTCACAATCTGCGCGACGAGTTCAACGCCGTGATTCCGGCGGGCGTGTCGGCCGAGCACGTGGTTCTGCAATGCGGCTCGGGTGTCACGGCTTGCCACAATGCGCTCGCGATGGAAATCGCCGGCATGCACGGCGCGGCGTTGTATCCCGGATCCTGGAGCGAATGGAGTTCGGATCCGGCGCGGCCCATCGCTACCGGCCCCAATCCGTAACTTTCTTGTTGCTATGGCGTGGGCGTCACACGAAAGCCCACGCCGCAGAACCGCCACGCAGCATCAGACGCGCTGCATCATCTCCCGCGCCCAGACAACAGCGGCACGCGCCGGCGCGATACCCGACACCTTCACTCGCCCGGCGAGTTCGAATACGCGCGGTCCGATCTGCGCGACTTCGTCCAGCACCGCCTGCTTGTCGGCCGATCCGAGGTATTCGCGCGCGCAGCTGATGATCCCGCCCGCGTTCACGAGAAAGTCCGGCGCGTAGAAGATGCCGCGCCGATGCAGCGTATCGCCCTCTGCCAGCGACATCAGCTGATTGTTCGCTGCACCCGCTATCACCTTGAACTGGCAGTGCGCGACGGCATCCGTGATCGAGCCGCCGAGCGCGCATGGCGCGAACACGTCGGCATTCACGGAAGCAATGCGCGCGATATCCGCGACGCGCGCGCCGAACATCTGTTGCGCACGCTCCGTTTTGGCCGCGTCGATATCCGACACGATCAGTTCGGCGCCCGCGCGATGCAGTCTTTCGCACAGATCCCAGCCCACCGAACCCAAGCCTTGCACAGCGACGGAAATGCCGTCGAGCGTATCGCGGCCGAGCGCGACCTGCACCGCCGCCTTCAGGCCGACGAACACGCCATACGCAGTGCGCGGCGACGGGTTACCGCCGTACACGTCGTTCTCACGCGGAATGCCGCTCACGTATGCCGTTTCGCTCTGCACCGCGCGCATGTCGTCGGCGGTCGTGCCAACGTCTTCGGCCGTCAGATACATGCCGCCGAGCGACTCCACGAGGCGGCCGAACGCCTTGAACAGCGCCGCGCGATCCATCTGCTCCGGACGCTTGAGGATCACCGCCTTGCCGCCGCCGAACGGCAGGCCGGCGAGCGCGTTCTTGAACGCCATTCCTTGCGACAGGCGCAGCGCGTCGTGATACGCCTCGTAATCCGATGCGTACTGCCAGTAGCGGCAGCCGCCAAACGCTGGGCCGCGCACCGTGCTGTATACGGCGACCACGGCTTGCAGGCCCGAGTCCGCATCGCTGGCCACGACAATGCGTTCGTGCGCGGGTTCGCCATGAAGCCCGAAAAGCGTTCCAGCGAAATTCGTCGTCAGTCGGTCCATCAGTGTTCCTTCCTTGTGGGCAGGCGGTTGAGTCTGCGCAAAGCGATCGCTTCGCGCAGGCTGGCCGCATGTCATCCGGGTCGCGGACGCACACGGCTGAAGGTTCGGTGCCGACGCAAGACGCGCGACACTCCGTGGCAAAAGTGTATGCGGCCAGTTTCCGAAATTCGTGCTGTTTGTCT
The DNA here is from genome assembly GCF_000020045.1 of Paraburkholderia phymatum STM815. Taxonomy (GTDB): domain Bacteria; phylum Pseudomonadota; class Gammaproteobacteria; order Burkholderiales; family Burkholderiaceae; genus Paraburkholderia; species Paraburkholderia phymatum. Next base: position 927,069 of record NC_010623.1, read on the forward strand.
GCCCAGTTAGCTGACGTGGCAAAATAATCGACCAACAAACTTAAAATATGAAGACGGATCGTCTTCAACGGAGACAGCATGAAACTGGACGCCACCGATCAGCGAATCTTGCGTGAGTTGCGCAACGACGGACGCGTTTCGAACGCAAAGCTGGCCGAGCGCGTCGGCCTGTCGGCCACGCCATGCTGGAACCGGGTGCGCGCGCTCGAAGAAGCGGGAGTGATCGAAGGCTATGCGGCGCTTCTTAATCAGAAGGCGCTCGGCTTGCCGGATACGGTGATCATCGAGGTGAAGCTCGCGAAGCACGACGAACGGACGCTGGACCGCTTCGGCGAAGCACTCGCCGATCTGCCAGAAGTTGTCGAGGCGTTTCTCGTGTCGGGTGAATACGACTATCTGATCAAGGTGGCCGTTGCCGGTACGGAAGGCTACGAGTCGTTTCTGCGCCGCAAGCTGTATCGCCTGCCCGGCTTTCAGGACAGCCGCTCGATGTTCGCGCTGCGCTGTCTGAAGCGCTCGGTGTCCGTTGAACCCTGAGCGCGCATCGGAAAGAAGGACACGGCGCCCGTCACGCCACCAGGGCCTGCTCGTCGAAGGGCATCGGCATGCCGAAGTAAAAGCCTTGCATCGCCGTGCAGCCGAGTCCGCGCAGCACTTTCGCCTGCGCTTGCGTCTGTACGCCTTCCGCCACGCAGATCAATTCGAGCGATCGGCACAACTCCACGATGCTGCGCACGATGTCCTGCGCCGCCCCATCCGCGTCGATGCGATCGAGAAAGCCTCGGTCTATCTTGATCTTGTCGAGCGGCAGTCTGTGAATGCACGTGAGGCTCGAATAGCCGGTGCCGAAATCGTCGAGTGAAATATGCACGCCGAGCCGTTTGAAAGCGTGGAGCGAAGCGGACGCCTGCTCGAAATCCTGGATGACGGCCGTCTCCGTCACTTCGAACGTCAATCGCGAAGGCTCGATGCCGCTCTCGCGGATGACGTCCGTGATATTCGCCACCGCCTCAGCCGAACCGATGTCGCGCGCCGACAGATTAAAGGCGACGCGCACGGCGGGGTCGCTCTGGTGCATCGTCGCGAGCACCTTGCGCAACAACGCAACCGTCACGGCATGAATGAAATCGCTGCGTTCGGCCACCTTGATGAACAGCGACGGCGCAACGGAACCAAGCGTGGGACTGTTCCATCGCGCGAGCGCTTCGTATGACACGACCCGATCGCGGACCACATCGACGATCGGCTGGAAATGCAGCGTCATTTCGTGCTCCAGGTCCGCCTGCCGCAGCGCCTGTTCGACCTGTCCAAGCTCGCGGATCTGCTTCTCGTGCTCCGCCGAGAAAATCGTCGTGCCGCCGCGGCGGTGCTCCTTCGCGAAGTACAGCGCATAGTCCGCGCGCTCGAACAACTGCGCAGGCGAGACACCTGCATCCGGATAAATGGCGAAACCAAGGGATCCCGACAGCCGCGCGGTCGCGCCGGGCCATGCATACGGCGCACGCAGCGTCTCGCAGATCGCCGCGCCGATGTCGCGCAGGTCCTGCGGCTCGCGCACGTCCGTCACCAGCAGGCCGAACTCGTCGCCGCCCAGACGCGCGAGCCGGATGCGCGGCCCTGACCTGTCCAGCAGCCGCCGGCCGACTTCTTCGAGCACGCGGTCGCCCGCACCATGACCGTACAGATCGTTGACCTGCTTGAAGCCGTCGAGATCGATCACGCCGACGGCAAAGCGCGCGTGCTGCGCCTGCGCCGTTTGAAACAGCGCATCGAGGTCGGCAAGGAAACGCCGCCGGTTCGGCAGGCCCGTCAGGTTGTCGAGATTGGCAAGACGCGAGTTTTCGTCGCTTAGCCGTTGCAGTTCGGCCTGCTTCGCCTGCAATGCGTGCTTCGATGCGACGAGATTCGCAAAGTCGCGATAGTAGGTGAGCAAAACCAGGATCATCGCGACGGCGACGAGCAGCATGTTAATCGCAATCGCGACAAGCACCGCGTTATGCGTCAGCGAAAAGAACAGCGAGAACGGCACGATTACGATGGCCGTCAGCAGCAGCGCAGCCTTGCGCATGTGCATCAGGCAGAAGATGCAGCCGATCACCGTAATCGACATGTAAAAAGCAACGTGCGCGCGAGCGTATGGGTCGCCATACGGAAACAGCATCAGCCCCCAACCCGTGAAGGCGGCGCCTAGCAGCGCGATCAGCCGGACGGTCGTCTTCAGCCGCGCCGCGACCTCTTCGTCCGTCAGCGACGCGAGGCGCTGCCTGCGCCGCACCCAGACGACGAGCCGGATCGCGCATGCCGTGCACATGGCCGCGGGCAGCCAGATCGAGAGCCACGCTGGCGCGATGGCGGCGTGCGTCACGGCCACCGCGAGGCTGTTGATCACGAGGATCACATACAGCAGCGGCAATTGCCGCGAAAACGCGTCGAACTGCGAGCGCGAAAGCGCGGCCTGTTCGGCCGGATGGGTGCGAAACGATGCAGGGTCCTGCGGGCGAATCATGGCTCGGCAGCGGAAAGGGGTCGGCAAGTCCGGATGTACAGCCCGTCGATAGCCTGGCTGAGAATGGCGGTCACGTCACGCGCGTGCCTGCGCTTTTACGGCAGGTTCGCGGCGAACTTGATGATACGAGACGGATTCTCGCGCCGATCATTCGCGCGCGAACGAGCCGCGCGAGTGTCTCCGCGACGCGACAGACGCTTGCACGACAGGGCCCGTCATGCGTCGCTGGATGCACGACGGCACAGCATATTCATCAGACCAATGCACTATCTGCCGACGATCACGGCGGCGATCTCGACGAACAGGATCTTCACGATCGTCATCGACGGAAAGATCATCGCGTAGCCGACGTCGGGCCGATCGGTGGGCGCGATGCGGTTCGCGAATGCGAGGATCGCGGGGTTGCCCGTCGCGCCGCTGATCACGCCGACCGTAGCATCGAACGGCAAGCGGAAAATCCACAGGCAGCACGCGGCCGTGATGCACACGAGTGCGATCAGAATTGCCGCACCGTACAGCAGGAACGCGGCGCCCGTCAGCCCGATCGTCGCGAAGAACTTCGGGCCCGAAGACAGCCCGACTTGCGCGAGGAAAACCGTCAAGCCGAAGTTGCGCAACACCAGGTTCGCGGATAGCGGCATCGTCCAGACGAGGCTTCCCAGACGCCGCATCTTGCCTAGATAGAGCGCGACCAGCAGCAGCGCCGCCAGACCGAGCGAGAGCTTGCCGACGCCGGGTATGGGCAGCGGAATCAGACCGGCCAGCAAGCCAAGCGCGGCGCCGACACCGATCGAGATATAGCTGAGTTCGGCCGTGCCCTTGATCGAATCGCCGAACAGCCTGCGCACGGCGTCGCGTTGACCCGAGCCGATCAGCAGGCCGACACGGTCGCCGAACTCGAGTATCAGACCGGGGGTCGGCAGCATGTCGGCGTCGCCGCGACGCACATGCGCGATCGTGCACACCATGCCGTCGGGAAAGCGGATATCGCCCAGCGGACGACCGACCACCACACGGCTCGACGCGAACACGCGCAGATAGTCGAGATCTTCGCGAGACCGCATCATGCGTCCTGGTTGCAATTCGCCGAGCAGCTCGGCAGCCTTGCGCAATTCGTCGCGGTCCATTGCCGTCGCGAGCAGCACGTCGTCGGTCTGCATGACGAGATCGTCGTCGGGCAACTGGTTGTGATGCGCGCGGCGCACGGCCACGATGCCGAGGCTAGCGGGCAGACGCGCCTTCAGTTCGGGAAACGTGAGCCCGACAAACGCCTGGTTGCGCAGCGCGATCTCGGCGGTTTCGATGAGATGCGCGGGCGGCGTGTCGATCCTGCGCGCGAGCGCAACGCTCAGCAGATAGAGAAACAGGATCGGCCCGGCGACGCCGAACGGATACGCGACGCTATATCCGACAGCGGCACCCTCGCCTTTCAGCACCGCTAGCACCGCCTGAAGACTCGCCGTGCTCGTGCCTGCACCGGCAAAGAGGCCCAGCGCCTGATCGAGCTTCACGCCGAACAGCGGCCCGAGCGCAAGCGAAACGAAACCCGAGCCGAGTACGCCGAGCACGGCGGCGGCATTCGCCTTGAGTCCATCCGTGCTCGACAGGCCGGCAAAGAACTGCGCGCCGTATTGCACGCCGATGCCATAGAGAAACAACAGCAGCCCGAGCGTGCCGAGCAATGCGGGTGGCGCGGACCTGGGCGCAAAGCCGCCGATCGCGAGTCCGACGAACAGCACCGCACCCGATCCGAGCGCCACGCCTTTGATGCTGCATTCACCGATCACATAACCCACCGCCACGGTGAGAAACAATGTGAGCAACGGCTGCGATTCAAGCAACGTCCGGACTGCATCCATATTCGCTCCACCTCTTGCAAGCGATGCGCTTGCTGTTAGCTAACGAAAGAACACGATGCAAAATGGAATGAGCGCGAGCGTCTCGTCGCGCGATGGGCAGCGCAATCGCCCATGTATTGCCAGATCAATCATAGACGCTGTGCAGCGTCATGCCGCAACCGTCGATGCCGCGGCGAACGCGACTTTCACGGTCAGCCCGCGCGCTTCGCCTTCGCCCGTTGCCAGTGCGATTTCACCGCGATGCGCCTGCACGATTTCACGCGCGATGGCGAGGCCGAGACCAGTGCCTTCCGTATCGGCGGATGCCCGGTAGAACGGCTCGAACACGCGGCTGCGCGCTTCGGCAGGAATGCCGGGGCCGTCGTCGGTGACGTTCAGCGCAACAGTCACCGCGCCGCCGCGCACGGCGACTGTCACGTGCCCGCCTCGCTGAGTGTAGCGGATCGCGTTTTCCGCGAGGTTCGACACCAGCGCCGTCAACAGGCCTTCGTGTCCGATTACCCACGCGGACTCGTCCAGTTCCGCACCGAGATCGATGTCGCGATTCTGCGCAAACAGCGCGAGATCTTCGACGACGCTCTTCGCGATCGACGCGAGATCCACCGGTTGATTCGCGAGCTGCGTGTAGTCGGCGGCTTCCGCCTGCGCGAGCAGCAGCAGCTTGTTGGTGAGTCCGACCATCGAGCGGTTGCTGCGCTGCATGGCCGCGAGCGCCTCGCCAAGCGACGGTTCCAGCTCGCGATGCTGTCGCGCGTACTGCAATTGCGTATCGAGCAGTGTGAGCGGCGTGCGCAACTGATGCGCGGCGTCCGCGATGAAGCGCCGTTGCGCAGCGACCTGCACGCCGAGCCGCGCGATGCACTGATTGATCGCGTCGACGATGGGCCGTAGCTCCGTATGCAGGCGATCGACGCGCAACGGTTCGAGCTGCATCGGATCGCGGTCCATCACTTCGTCCTTCACTTTCAGCAGCGGACGCAATTCGAATGTGAGGCCGATGCATGCGAGCGCGACCGCGAGCAGCATCATTTCGAACTGGCGCACCAGTTGCGGACGCCACAATTCGCGCACCATCGCATCGCGCGACGCCTGGGTCTTGCCGACCGACACCAGCACGCGCCGCGTCGCGCCGTTGTCGTACATGCGCCGCACGTAGCCGATCGCGCGTATCGATGCGCCGTGCAGATCGGCGTCGTAATACGTGGGCGTATCATGCGTCGCGGAGGCCATTGCCGGTGCGATCGACGGAAAATCCGGCACGCCCGCGAGCAGCCTGTCGTCGTCGACGCTCACGTTGTAAAAGACCTGATCGCCGTACGGCGACGCGAAGATTTCGAGCGCGGCAGGCGGAATGTCGACGCGCAACGTGCCGTCCGCCCACTCGACCTCGCCCGCGATCATCCGTGCCGACGACAGCAGCGTATTGTCCTGCACGAGATCGGCGGTGCGGCGCGCGTTGTCGTACTCCGCCTTGCCCGTCACGAAGACGTAGATCGCGAGCGGCACCAGCAGCCACCAGAGCAGACGGATGCGCAGGCTGCCCGTCACGTGGCGCTCTTCTGCATCATTCGACGTCGTCCTTCTTGCGCAGCAGATAACCGAGGCCGCGCAACGTGACGATCGCGGCCGAACTGCCGTCGAGTTTCTTGCGCAACCGCGACACGTAAATTTCGAGCGCGTCTTCGCTAGGTTGATCGTCGTGCGTGAAGATCGAGTCCATCAGCGCCGCTTTCGATACCGTCTTGCCCATGCGCAAAATCAGCGTTTCAAGCACGCTGCGCTCGCGCGGTGTGACGTTCAGCGGCACGCCCTTCAGCGTGAACTGGCGCGTGTCGATGTCGAACGCGAGATCGCCGCACGAAACTTCATTTGCGGTCGATGCCGACTGCCGCCGGATCATCACCTTTACCCGTGCAATCAGTTCGCGAACCTCGAACGGCTTCACCAGATAATCGTCGGCGCCCGCGCCCAGCAATTCAACCTTTTCGTCGATCGAGCCGCTTGCGGTGAGGATCATCACGGGCGTCGCATCGCCGCGTTGACGCAAACGGCGCAGCACGTTCTTGCCCGACAGTCGCGGCAGATTCAGATCCAGCAGCACGACGTCGTAGCGGTTCATGCTAAGCAACTGGTCGGCGGCTTCGCCGTCCTGCACGGTATCGAGCGCGAACGCATCTTGCTCGAGCATGCGGGCGAGCCAGTGCGACAGCGTCGGATTGTCTTCGATCAACAGCAGCTTCATCGGTAACCGGTATGCATGAAAGGCCTGGGGCAGCATTGCCGCGCGATTGTAAGTCGGCACAATGCCGTTTTCTGCATCGGGTTAACACTCATGTTTTGCCGCTCACACAGAAAGCTTACAGAAGGTTTGACCTTCTTATAATCGCCGCACTCATTCAAAAATGGCGCCGCGTCGAACGGGGTGGCGCCTCATTAAAGGAGACTGTTGATGCGTACCATCCGCCAGATCGCCGCCGTATCCGGACTCGCCCTCGCAGCCGCTTCCGCCACCGCTCATGCAGAAAAAATCTCGATCATGGTAGGCGGTGCCGCCAAGATCATCTATCTCCCCGCGAAGCTGACGGAGCAGCTCGGCTACTTCAAGGACGAGGGCCTCGACGTCGAGATCCTTTCTCAACCTGCCGGCGTCGACGCCGAAAACGAGCTGCTCGCGGGCGCGGTGCAAGGGGTGGTCGGCTTCTACGATCACACGATCGACCTGCAGAGCAAGGGCAAGGAAGTGCAGGCGCTCGTGATCTTCGGCCAGGTGCCGGGCGAAGTCGAAATGGTGTCGACAAAGGCATCGGCGACACTCAAGAGCATGGCCGACGTGAAGGGCAAGACACTCGGCGTGACGGGCCTCGGCTCATCGACGAGCTTCCTCACGCAGTATCTCGCGCAACGCGCGGGCATCCCGTCGACGCAATACACGCTGCTGCCCGTCGGCGCTGACAACAGCTTCATCGCCGCGATCAAGCAGGAGCGCATTGACGCCGGCATGACCACCGAGCCGACCGTCTCGCAGCTGCTGAAGATGGGTGACGCGAAGGTGCTCGTCGATATGCGCACGCTCGAAGGCACGCGCGCCGCGCTGGGCGGCACGTATCCCGCCTCGAGTTTCTACGTGCAGCGTGCGTGGGCCGAATCGCACAAGGCCGACGCCACCAGGCTCTCGCATGCATTCGCGAAGACGCTGAATTTCATCGCGACGCATAGCGCGGAAGACATCGCCGCAAAGATGCCGAAGGACTATTACGGCAGCAACAAGGATCTGTACGTCGCCGCGCTAAAGGCTTCGCTGCCTATGTTCACGAAAGACGGCAAGATGCCCGCCGACGGTCCCGAGACCGTGCTGAAAGTGCTCGCGTCGTTCAATCCGTCCGTGAAGGGCAAGCATATCGACCTCGCGAAGACCTACTCGAACGAATACGTGTCGACCGTCTCCACGGCATCGAAGTAAGCGGCAAGGTCAACTCTCATCTGCAACAAAAGAGGCAGCACGCGATGAATCAATCCAGGCCGCACGGCGCACCCGCGATCGAGTTGCGCAACGTATCGTGCCGCTTCATTTCACCCGACGGCAAAGCGACGATCGCGTTGCGCGACTTCAGCATGTCGGTGGCGAAAGGCGAATTCGTCGCCGTCGTCGGACCGACGGGCTGCGGCAAGTCCACGACGCTCAGCATGATAACGGGCCTGCTCAAGCCCACCACGGGCGAAGTGCGCGTGATGGGCGCGCCCGTCGACGCCATCGATCCACGCATCGGCTTCGTGTTTCAGGCGGATGCCGTGTTTCCGTGGCGCTCGGTGCTCGACAACGTGGCGGCAGGCCCGCTGTATCGCGGGCGCTCGAAATCGGCCGCCTACGACGAAGCGAACGAATGGTTGCGCCGCGTCGGACTCGACAAGTTCGGCAAGCACTACCCCCATCAACTGTCGGGCGGCATGAGAAAGCGTGTCGCGCTCGCGCAGACCTTCATCAACAAGCCGGAAATCCTGTTGATGGACGAGCCGTTCTCCGCGCTCGACATGCAGACGCGCACGCTGATGCAGGACGAACTGCTGCAGTTGTGGTCGGGGAATGCGGGCTCCGTCGTGTTCGTCACGCACGATCTCGAAGAAGCGATCGCGCTCGCGGACCGCGTGTTCGTGCTGACTGCGCGGCCCGCGACGTTGAAGAAGGTCTACGAGATCGATCTGCCGCGTCCGCGCGTCACGTCGGAAATCCGCTATGACCCGCGCTTCATCGAAATTTCGCGCGACATCTGGCACGACCTGCGCGAAGAAGTGCAGATCGGCTGATCAACCCAAGCAGAGATTCATTCCATGTCTACAACGCCTCAACAGATGATGCCTGCCGGGCTCGATCCCACTTCGCTCGCGCAGGTCGAACGGATTGCGCAGAAGCGCATTCGCCAACGCAACGCGCTCGTGATCGGGCTGCGCATCGCCGTGCTCGTTCTCGTGCTGGGCGGCTGGGAAATATCCGCGCGCATGAAATGGATCGACCCGTTCTTCTTTTCCATGCCCTCGCTGATCTTCGAGCAGATCGTCGACTGGTTCGTGAACGGCACCTCGCAAGGACCGCTCCTGACGCAGGTCTGGGTCACGCTTGAAGAAACGGGACTGGGCTTCATCATCGGTTCGGTGGCGGGCGTGTTCTGTGGCATCGTGCTCGGCCGCAACAAGCTGCTCTCCGACGTGTTCAGCCTCTACATCAAGATCGCCAATTCGATTCCGCGTGTCGTGCTCGGCTCGGTGTTCGTGATCGCGCTCGGTCTTGGCATGGCGTCGAAGGTCGCGCTGGCTGTCGTGATGGTGTTCTTCGTCGTGTTCGCGAATGCCTTCCAGGGCGTGCGTGAAGCAGACCGCTACATGATCGCGAACGCGCAGATTCTGGGCGCGTCGCGGCGACAGGTGACGACATCCGTCGTGATTCCTTCGGCGTTGAGCTGGATTCTCGCGAGCCTCCATGTGAGCTTCGGCTTTGCGCTAGTCGGCGCGGTGGTCGGCGAGTTTCTGGGCTCGAAGCAAGGCATCGGTCTGCTGATTTCGACGGCGCAGGGCGCATTCAATGCGAGCGGCGTGTTTGCCGCGATGATCGTGCTCGCTGTCGTGGCGCTGGCCGCCGATTATCTGCTGACTGCCGTCGAGCAGCGGCTGCTGAAATGGCGGCCGAACGGCGACTGATTCTTTTCTCGCAGTAGTTGTTTTGTAGTTGCACAGCGCCCCTGTATGGGGCGCTTTTTTTCGTCGAAACGATGCTGCGCAACATTACCGAAATGTAATCAGCGTCCGCGCACATGCCGGTATGATTGAAAGGTCAATCAGCGGCAAGCGAAGCGGAGCACAACGATGCGTATCCTGGTCATCGAGGACGAGCCGAAAACGGCGGCGTATCTGAAGAAGGGACTCGAGGAGTCCGGCTATTCGGTCGAGGTGGCAAACGACGGCTCGCACGGCCTGATCCTCGCGCAAGAGGAAGACTACGACGTCATCATCCTCGATGTGATGCTGCCGTGGATGGACGGATGGACCGTCGTGAAGACGCTACGCGCGACCCGCGCCACGCCCGTGCTCTTTCTCACCGCCCGCGACGACGTGAACGACCGCGTACGCGGCCTCGAACTCGGCGCGGACGACTACCTCGTCAAGCCATTTGCCTTTGTCGAACTGCTCGCGAGAGTACGCACGCTCGCGCGCCGCGGACCGCCGCGCGAAAGCGAACTGATCCGCATCGGCGATCTGGAAATGGATATCAACCGTCGCCGCGTGAAGCGCGGCACGATGCGCATCGATCTGACGCCGCGCGAATTCTCGCTGCTGCAACTGCTCGCGCGCCGCCACGGCGAAGTGTTGAGCCGGACGCAGATCGCCTCGTATGTATGGGATATGAACTTCGACAGCGACACAAATGTCGTCGAAGTCGCGATTCGCCGCCTGCGCAGCAAGGTCGACGATAACTTCCCGGTCAAACTGATCCACACGGTCCGTGGCGTAGGTTACGTGCTCGAAATCAAGGAAGCGGCTTGATGCGCGGCCGCTCGATCACCACCACGCTCGCGCTCGCATTCGGCGCGACGACGCTGGTGGTGTTCGTGCTGGTCGGCAACTTTCTCTATCGCGCGCTCGAACAGCAGATCAGTTCTCAGGACGACATGAGCATTGTGCTGTCGGCGCGTCATGCGCGTCGTCTTGCGGCGGAGATCGATACGTCAGCTGGCATTCGCGAGCATGGCGACCGGATCACGAGCATCGTGCTCGGCAATCCGGGGATGTCCATGGAAGTGTTCGATCCCAACGGGCAACTTGCCATCGAACACAATCTCGAAAGCACGCTCGGCAGCGCGACGCCCGCGAACGACAGCGCACTGCTCGCCGCCGGCCGCTCCATTCAGCGCGTGCAGGCAACGGATCGCATCACGCAAGACGCGATCGTCGGATGGAAAAACAGCACCGGCGCGCCGATACGCGGCGTCGCAACCGACGTCAAGCTGCGTGACGGCGAAATGGTCAGCATTCTGATCGCGCGCAACATGAGCGACCGCTACGCGCTACTCGATCACTACCGCGACTCGCTCACGATCTACGGCATCGCCGGCGTGCTACTGACTACCGTGCTCAGCTATCTGCTGATTCGCGCGGCCATGCGGCCCGTGCACGAGATTGCCGCCAGCGCCGCAGAGGTGACCGTGAACCGGCTCAACACGCGCATTGCCGTCAAGAGCGTGCCGCGCGAACTCGAAACGCTGGTGACGACGCTGAACGCGATGCTCGAACGCATGGATCGCGGCTTCAAGCAGATGTCGCGCTTTACCGCCGATCTCGCTCACGACATGCGTACGCCGCTCGGCAACATGCGGGGTGCTACGGAAGTCGCGCTCGCACGTCCGCGCTCTGCCGACGATTACGAAGCGCTGCTCGCGTCGAATCTCGAAGAGTGCGAACGTTTGTCGCGCATGATCGAGAACGTGCTGTTTCTTGCGCGCGCTGAGCATCCGCAGTTCGTCAAGCACATGCGCACGTTCGATGCCGTGCAGGAATTGACGCACATCGGCGAGTATTTCGAAGGCGTCGCGGAAGATGCCGGCGTGCGCGTGCGCGTTACAGGCGCCGCGATGCTTACCGCCGATCTCGAACTCTTTCGCCGCGCGGTCAGCAATCTGCTGGCGAATGCACTTCGCTACACGCCACGCGACAAGGAAATCGCGCTCGACGCGCGCGAGGCCGGCGACGGCGTGCGCATCACCGTATCGAATGAAGGCGAGCCGATCGCGCCCGAACATCTCGAACGCATTTTCGACCGCTTCTATCGCGTCGATCCGTCACGCAGCACGCTGCCCTCGTCCGGTTCGCCGCAAGGCTCGCCGGGTTCGACGGGGCTTGGCCTTGCGATCGTGCGCACCATCATGGATCTGCATGGCGGCACCGTCCATGCGGAAAGCGACGCGCGCGGCACGCGTTTCGTGCTGACCTTTCGCTCAACGCGCGCATAACGCACGCTATGCGAACGAAGCCCGCACCAACGCAGCCCTTACTGCGCGTGCAACCCGGCTAGCGTCACGCGCAGACCGACACCGCTTTCGTTGTTGCTCATGCTGAGCGTCGCATGATGACGCTGCGCGATTTTCATCGCGATCGCCAGCCCCAGTCCGCTGCCATGCACCTTGTTGCCGGCGCTGCGGTAGAAGCGGTCGAACACGCGCTCGCGTTCCGCGTCCGGCACGCCGGGACCGCTGTCCGACACGCAGATACTGACCTCGTCGCCACTGCGCTCAAGGATCACGTCCACCTTGCCGCCGTGCGGCGTGTAGCGGATCGCGTTGTCGATCAGATTGTTGAGCAGCACTTCGATGCCGTGTGCCTCGGCGTTGACCTTGTAAGCGTCGTCGGCGCCGCCCGAAGGATTGAACTCGAGCCCGAGGTCGATCTGCCTCGCCTCCGCAAGCATCGAAAAATCGGCGACGGCGCGCTCGCATAGTCTACGCAGACTCACCGGCTCGAAATGCGCGCTGCGTTGCGCGTCTTCGCGCGCCATCGTCAGCAGTTGATGGACGAGGTGGATCAACCGGTTGAGACGGCCTTCAATGCGCTCGAACGTCTGCTTGCTGCCGACCAGCGAGCCGTCGCGCTCGGCCGCCTGCAATTGCAGCTTCAGCGCGGCCAGCGGCGAACGCAATTCATGCGCGGCATCGCCGACGAAGGTGCGCTGCGATTGCGACGCAACATTCAATCGATGCAGCAGATCATTGAGCGCATCGACGAGCGGCTGCATCTCGACAGGCAAACGGCCCTCGAAATGCAGCGGCTCGAGCGAATCGAACGAACGGGTGGCGAGCGCGCGCGAGATGCCGCCAATCGGCGCAAGACCGCGGCGGACCACGAAGAGCACGATCAGGACGATCACCGGCAGAAACACCGCGAGCGGCCACAGCGTGCGCAACGCAAGGTGCCGCGCGAGATCCTGGCGCACGGACATAGGCTGTGCCGCCTGCACGAAGCGGTCGCCCTCCTGAACGCCGAAGATGCGCCAGTGAAACTCGTCGTATTCGATTGTGCGCAAACCGGGGGGAAAGCGCGGCACGTCGACGCCGGCTAGCGACCTGTACACGCTTCGGCCCGTGCCGTCCCATACTTCGATGAACAGGCGGTCGTCGGCCAGCCCGTCGAAGTCCGGTCCACGCTGCGCGAACCCGTTGGTGCCGGCGATGGTCGCGGGCACCGAGAGCGCCACCGTGCGCAGCTCGTAGTCGAAGAGTTCGTTCGCTTCCTCCTGCGCGGTGTAGAAGATTCCGTACGCCGCGATCAATGCTGCGACCGCGAGGCCTGCGATCAGCCAACCCAGCAACCAGCGCCGGATCGAGGTCATACGCCGCGCTTGAGCCGATATCCGACGCCGCGCACGGTCACGATCTGCTCTGCGCCGATCTTGCGCCGCAGGCTATGGACATGGACCTCGATCGTGTTGCTGCCTACTTCCTCGCCCCAGCCGTACAGCTTTTCTTCGAGCTCGGTACGTGTGAACACGCGCGCAGGTTCCTCGATCAACGCCTGTAGCAGACTGAATTCGCGCGGCACGAGCGCGAGCATGTCGCCGTTCAGCGTGACTTCGTGGGTGACGGGGTTCAAGGTCAGATCGCCATGCGCATACACAGGGTTGGTGTGCCCCGTGCGACGGCGCAACAGCGCGCGCACACGCGCAGCGAGTTCGTCGAGATCGAAGGGTTTGACGAGGTAATCGTCGGCGCCCGCATCGAGCCCGGCGATGCGGTTCTCGACCGCATCGCGCGCGGTGAGGATGATCACGGGCGCGCCGCCGCCGCGCCGACGATAGCCGTTGAGCACGTCGATGCCGTCGGCTTTCGGCAGCCCGAGATCGAGCAGCACCAGATCGTAGACGTCATGTGCGAGCGACAGCTCGGCTTCGCGTCCGTCTCGCGCCCAGTCGATTGCGTAACCCGCGCCGCGCATCGTGTCGACGACGGGTTCGCCAATCATTTCATCGTCTTCCACCAGCAGCAAACGCATGGCGTCATTTCTCCGTCAATCGCCCTGATGATCGAACCCGCAGCTTGGCGCCCTGTGCCGCTATGGCTTCATGAACGCGCGTCAGCTCGCGCTCACGCGCGGCGCACTGGTTGCAGGCACCGAGTCGCAGTTCCCGCAGCGGCCGAATATCACGAGACTGGAACTCGTGTAGTGGAAGTGATGATCGGCTGCGATGCGCGCCTGCTGCTGTTCGAGGCCCGGGTCATACGCATCCTGAATGCGGCCGCAGCGGCCGCAGACGAGATGGTAGTGGCGCTGGCCGCGATTGAGTTCATAAACGATGCGCGCATCGCCCAGCGATGCGCTCGAAATAAGATCCGCCTCATGCAACTGCGCGAGCGCGCGATAGACACTCGCGAGACTGCAAGGCTCGGGTTCGCGCGACAGCTTGCGATACACCTGATCGGCTGTGAAGTGCTCGTGCGGCAGTTCGTGGAAAAGCCTCAGTACGGACGCCCGACTGGAGGTAGGCCGCAGCCCGGCCGTTTTGAGTGCCGCGTAAATCGCAATCATGTGGGGGCCCCGTCTTGTGTCGAAGCCTCGCCGACGGGCTTCGTGACCGGACATTCTGTCCGCACGATCCTTAAGGTTCGCTTATCGGAGCCCGTCTGGCGTGCGTTGCCCGATTGCCTTGCGACCGGCCTTGCCGCGCCGCCGTCAAAGCAGCGCCAGCGTCCTCTCATCCGCGGCGCCGCCGAAGTATTTTGCGAGCGCCTGCGCGAACAACGGCTCGTCGGGCGCGGCCTTGGAAAACAGCGTCATCGACGAACGGAACTTCAGGTAATCCGGGTAGCCGAAGATGGTCTCGATCGACCGTCCCTGGATTTCGTTCACCGCGCGCGTGACCTCCTTCAATCGCGGACCCAGCAGCGGATGTTGCAAATATGAGACAGCTTCGTCGAGTGACTGGATAGCAAATTTTTGGGCCATTTGGCTCTCTCCGAGCCCCCGAAACTGCGGAAACACGTACCACATCCAGTGGCTTTGCTTGCGTCCCGCCCGCAATTCCGCTAGCGCCGCCTCGAAAACAGGTGCCTGAGCATCGACGAAGCGCCGAAGGTCGAATTGATCGTTCATGCCGTCCTCCGCAGTCGTTTTTCGGGCCGTCGAATCGCGCCCGGCACGTCAGCCAACTCCATACAAATACCTTTCAAACGCACTGTCCGGCGCTCCCGCCGCCGCGGAAAATCCTTGCGGCGCGTCATTGCGACACTATGTCTCACCTTCGATCACGCAATAGTTCGTTCGCATCAAAGTGCTGTACTGCAACACGTGCATTTCGTAATATGCGAGCGCTTAGAAAAGGAGCAAGGAAATGCATGCGTTCGTTCGTTTGTTTTTGTAGAGGGCCGCGATGATGAAAAAAATCGCGGGCCGGTTCGCCGGTCTCGTTTCAATTGCCCCAGCGTTCCTGCTATCGGGGTGCAACAACCTTGATCTACTCGCGCCGAAAGGCCCCATCGGAGCCGCAGAGAAGTCGCTGATCGCGACCTCGACGTGGGCGATGCTGATCGTCGTGATTCCCGTCATCTTCCTGACGCTGCTGTTCGCATGGCGCTACCGCGCATCGAACAAGGCCGCCGAATACCGGCCGAACTGGTCGCATTCGACGGCAATCGAAGTCGCAGTCTGGACGATTCCCGCACTGATCATTCTGTTCCTCGCCGTCCTGACGTGGAAGAGCACGCACGAGCTCGACCCCTACAAGCCGCTCGAGTCGAACGTGAAGCCGATCAACGTCGAAGTGGTCGCACTCGACTGGAAGTGGCTGTTCATCTACCCGGATCTCGGCATCGCGTCGGTGAACCAGCTGGCGATTCCCGTCGGCACGCCGGTGAACTTCCGTATCACGTCGGACACGGTGATGAACTCGTTCTTCATCCCGCAGCTGGGCGGCCAGATCTACGCAATGGCAGGCATGCAGACGCGTCTGCATCTGCTGGCGGAAGAACCTGGCGACTACGCCGGCACGTCGGCCAACTTCAGCGGCAAGGGCTTCTCGGACATGAAGTTCCGCACGCTGGCTGAATCGCCCGAAGAATTCAACGCATGGGTCGCGAAAGCGCGCGCGTCGACGGATCACCTCGACATGGACCGCTACTACAAGGTCGCGCAGCCCGAGGAGAAGGCGCCTGTATCGTACTTCTCGTCGGTGGATCCCAAGCTCTTCAACAACATCGTAGCCCGCTACAACAACGGTCACGTCATCGACAACATGAAGGACGTGAACTGTGCACCTAACGGGACGAAGGGGTAAGCATGTTCGGTAAATTAACCCTGGCGGATATTCCGTACCACGAGCCGATCATCGTGGTCGCAGGTGCCGGGATGATTCTCGGCGCGCTCGCAGTGCTCGGCGCGATCACGTATTTCGGCAAGTGGCGCTACCTGTGGACCGAGTGGCTCACGTCGGTCGACCACAAGAAGCTCGGCGTGATGTACATCATCGTCGCCATGATCATGCTGCTGCGCGGCTTCGCCGACGCGATCATGATGCGCACGCAGCTCGCTCTCGCGTATCACGCGCCGGGCTATCTGCCGCCGCACCACTACGACCAGATCTTCACCGCGCACGGCGTCATCATGATCTTCTTCATGGCGATGGCGTTCATGGTCGGCCTGATGAATCTGGTCGTGCCGCTGCAGATCGGCGCACGCGACGTCGCGTTCCCGTTCCTGAACTCGCTGTCGTTCTGGATGACGGCGATCAGCGCGGTCCTGATCAACATCTCGCTGCTGGTCGGCGAATTCGCGCAAACGGGCTGGCTCGCGTATCCGCCGCTGTCGGAACTGCAGTTCAGTCCTGGCGTCGGTGTCGACTACTACCTGTGGAGCTTGCAGCTCTCGGGTATCGGCACATTGCTGACGGGCGTGAACTTCTTCGTCACGATCATCAAGATGCGCGCCCCGGGCATGACGCTGATGAAGATGCCCGTGTTCACGTGGACGGCGCTGTGCACGAACGTGCTGATCATGGCCGCGTTCCCGATTCTGACCGTCACGCTCGCACTGCTCGGCCTCGACCGTTACCTCGGCATGCACTTCTTCACGAACGAAGCCGGCGGCAACGCGATGCTGTACCTGAACCTGATCTGGGCATGGGGCCACCCCGAGGTCTATATCCTGATCCTGCCTGCGTTCGGTATCTTCTCGGAAGTGATCTCGACGTTCGCGCGCAAGCCGCTGTTCGGCTACAAGACGATGGTCTACGCGACCTGCGCGATCATGGTGCTGTCGTTCCTCGTGTGGCTGCACCACTTCTTCACGATGGGTTCGGGCGCCGACGTCAACGCATTCTTCGGCATTGCGACGATGATCATCGCGGTCCCGACGGGCGTGAAGGTGTTCAACTGGCTGTTCACGATGTACAAGGGCCGCATCGAGTTCACGACACCCGTGCTGTGGACGGTCGGCTTCATGGTCACGTTCACGATCGGCGGTATGACGGGTGTGATGATGGCGATTCCGGGCGCGGACTTCGTGCTGCACAACTCGCTGTTCCTGATCGCTCACTTTCACAACGTGATCATCGGCGGCGTGCTGTTCGGCTACCTCGCCGGCATGAACTACTGGTTCCCGAAGGCCTTCGGCTTCAAGCTCAACGAGAAGCTCGGCAAGGCTGCGTTCTGGTTCTGGCAGGTCGGCTTCTGGGTTGCGTTCACGCCGCTGTACGTGCTCGGCTTCATGGGTATGACGCGTCGTCTGAATCACTACGACAACCCGGCATGGCATCCGTGGCTGCTGGTCGCCGAACTCGGCGCCGTGCTGGTCGCGATCGGTATCGCCTGCCAGCTGCTGCAAATCGTCGTGTCGATCCGCGATCGCAACAAGCCGGAAAACCGCGACCTGACGGGCGATCCGTGGAATGGCCGCACGCTCGAATGGGCGACCACTTCGCCGCCGCAGATCTACAACTTCGCCACCGTCCCTGTCGTGCATGAGCTGGATGCATTCCACGACATGAAGGCACGCGGCAATGTGGAGCAACCGGTATACCGCGACATTCACATGCCGTCGAACACGAGCGCCGGTTTCTTCATCGGCGTGTTCAGCCTTGCGCTGGGCTTCGCGCTGACGTGGCACATCTGGTGGCTGGCGATCGCGGCGTTCATCGGTGCGATCGGTACGTGGATCGCGCGCAGCTTCGATAACGACACCGATTACTACATCCCGGCCAATACGGTTCGACTGATCGAAGAACGTAACGGCGCTGGTGCGGGCGCGGCTGTCGCGAAGCAACTGCCCGAAGCTGAGGAGATTGCCTGATGTTGCAAAAAGCTATTCTTGCGGAACCGCATCACGATGCGGATCACGCTCCGTCCAATTCGGTATTCGGCTTCTGGCTGTATCTGATGACCGACTGCATTCTGTTCGCGGCGCTGTTCGCGACGTTTGCGGTGATGAGCCATCAGTTCGCCGGCGGTCCAAGCGGCAAGGATCTGTTCGAGATCGAGGGCGTCGCGATCGAAACGGCCATCCTGCTGTTCTCGAGTATCACGTATGGTTTCGCGATGCTCGGCGCACACAAGAACAACAAGAGCAGCACGTTGTTCTGGCTGGCTGTGACGTTCGTGCTCGGCGCGTCGTTCGTCGTGCTGGAAATCCGCGAGTTCTCGCATCTGATTGCGGAGGGCGCAGGCCCGGACCGCAGCGCGTTCCTGTCGGCGTTCTTCACGCTGGTCGGCACGCACGGCCTGCACGTGACGTCGGGTCTGGTGTGGATGATCGTGATGATGATTCAGGTCGTGCGCGCGCCGGCTCTCGGCGAGCGCGAACTGCGCCGCCTGACGTGCCTGAGCCTCTTCTGGCACTTCCTGGACATCGTCTGGATCGGTGTCTTTTCGTTTGTCTATCTTGCGAGCGTGATCTAAATGAGCAGCCATTCTCACTCGTCACATCCGGCGCACGCGGACGAAAACCACGGCAGCTTCGGCAGCTACATGATCGGGTTCGTGCTGTCCGTCATCCTGACGGCAGCCGCATTCGGTGTGGTGCTGGCGGGCTGGGCGACAGGCACGCAGGCGCTCTACGCGATCGCCGGCCTCGGCCTCGTGCAGATCGTCGTGCACCTTGTGTACTTCCTGCACATGAATACGTCGTCGGGTCAGCGCTGGAACGTGACCGCGTTCGCGTTCACCGTATTGACGGCCGTTATCGTGATCGGCGGTACGCTGTGGGTCATGCATAACGTCAGCATGAACATGATGTCGCGCTGAATCTCGCGTTAAGCGCCATCCTCGTGCCGGTTGCACATGCCGTATCGTGTAGCCGGCACGCTCCCCTCCCCCGCCTCACCAGCGCATCAGTTGCGCGCCAGCATTTCCATCGGACGGCCTCGGCCCGTCACCAGACATCCCGACCTGAACGCTTCGCCCTGACTGCTCGCGGCAGCGTCGCCAAAGCCCCGGCTCAGCGCATCCAGCTTCACTTGTTCCGCGCCTTGCGAACACGCGAACGTGCTGGCCTCTCTCGCCTGCGCATGCAGCAATGCCTTATCGGCGACCAGATAGGCCAAAACGGCGATAACGGCGATGTGGAAAGCTTTTCTCATGGATTCGTCTCCTCGCGACTTAAGCGTATCGCGAACAACTATGGCGCAAATCCAGGGCAACCCCGGTAGGCAAATAGTCGCGCCAAGTCAGTGGAAGCGCTTCCACTGCCATTTGTTTGTGCACCGCAAATTGCCTGCTCAGGCCGACGCATCAATGTCAATAGCGACTTCCGCAATAAATAAAAATCGCGCTTGTGGCAGCGCAACATTATAATTTTGAGTTATCCTCGTTAACCCTGACCGTCTCATGCGTTTTGGTTACGCGCGTGCGCAAGTCTGCGCATCGTCCCGCTCCGCTCAGGGGCCGGCCGTCGAAATGTCCATGTAAGGTTTTTGATCCTTCGCCTTTGAGGGCGAGGGCCTGCTATTCGCGTCCTGGCGTTTCATCGAAAGAGCAAATGCACTTCCCATCAGTCCTCGACCTCCTGATCTGGGTCCCCATCGTCGCCGGTATCGTTGTGCTGCTCGGCGGCTCTGATAGCGCGCGCAGCCGCACGCGCTGGCTCGCGCTGACCGGCGCAGCCGTCAGCATCCTGCCCGTCATTCCGCTGGTTGCGGGCTTCGATTCGTCGCTGGCGACGATGCAGTTCGAGCAGCAGCTCGCCTGGCTACCCGAATTCGGCATCTCGTACCACCTCGGCGTCGACGGCATTTCGCTGTGGTTCACCGTGCTGACTTCCGTGACCACGCTGATCATCGTGATCGCGTCGTGGGAATCGATCTCGACGCGCGTCGCACAGTACTACGGCGCATTCCTGCTGCTGTCGGGCTGCATGCAAGGCGTGTTCACGTCGCTCGACGGCATGTTGTTCTTCGTGTTCTTCGAAGCCACGCTGATCCCTCTCTACCTGCTGATCGGCACGTGGGGCGAACAGCGCCGCGTCTATGCGGCCGTGCGTTTCTTCTTCTTTTCGCTGGTCGGCTCGCTGGCGATGCTGGCCTCGCTGATCTACCTGTGGGCGCACGCGCACACATTCGACATCGCCACGTGGCGCACGCTCAAGCTCGATTTCACGCCGCAGCTGATGGTGTTTATCGGTTTCCTCGCCGCGTTCTCGGTGAAGGTGCCGATGTGGCCTGTGCATACGTGGCTGCCCGACGTCCACTCGGACGGCCCGACGGGCGCAGCCGTGCTGCTCGGCATGCTGAAGATGGGGGGCTACGGTCTGCTGCGCTTCGCGCTGCCCATCGTCCCCGACGCATGCCACTTCTTCGCCCCGGCGATGATCGCGCTGTCGCTCGTCGCGGTGATCTACGGCAGCCTGCTCGCGCTCGCGCAAACCGACATGCGCAAGCTGCTCGCGTACTCCGCCGTCGCGCACATGGGTCTCGTCACGCTCGGCCTGTTCACGTTCGACCGGATGGGCACGGAAGGGGCCGTCGTGCAGATGCTGTCGTACGGCATCGTGTCGGGCGCAATGCTGCTGTGCACGGGCATGCTGTTCGATCGCACGAGGAACGGTTCGATCGACGCCTACGGCGGCGTCGCCAACTCGATGCCCAAGCTCGCAACGTTCGCGATGCTCTTTTCGATGGCCAACGTCGGCCTGCCGGGCACGTCCGGTTTCGTCGGCGAGTTCCTCGTGCTGATGGGCGCGATCCGCTTCAACTTCTGGGTCGGCGCGACGGCTGCGCTGACGCTGATCCTGAGCGCCGCGTACACACTGTGGATGTACAAGCGGGTGATGTTCGGCGCGATCAAGAACACGCGTGTATCGAGCCTGCGCGATCTGGGCCGCCGCGAGTTCGTGCTGCTCGGCGCAATGGCCGTGCTGGTGCTCGCGATCGGTGTGCGTCCGAAGACCTTCACCGACGCGATCGGCCCGTCCGCCGAAAACCTCGTCGCGCAGGCCCAAGGCTCCGCGCTGCCGACGGATACGGGCGTTGCATCGAATAACCGCGCGACGGCAGTATCGACTCGCCTGCCCGGCTAAACGGCTCAACCGACCGCATTCGACGGGCGTCCACTGGGCGCCCGTTTTTCTTTGCGCCACGCCTTTAGCAGGCACTCCACTGGTGCGCACACGTGCATGCATGTCGCGGCTGCGCTTCAACCTTGTGCATGAAAGCCTCGCGATCGAGCCGGATCGACGCAGCGACGGCAATGGCATGCTTATCGCTTAGTCAAGCGCAGGAGCCGGTGCAGCATCCGGTTTAGCAGTCACAATCTGGCAAATGGACGACTAGGGTTCCGGTCTGCACGAATGCAAACAGAGGCGTTCGGTGCGCGACGCTGGTCCGAGAGTTGTCGACCTCGCACGAGGTTACACGGCGGGATAAAAGCCCGGGAGAGAACGCGATGCGTCGCGCCGCTCCTGCCGTCGATAACCGTCCCCGCGAGGTCAACCTCATGCGCAAGCTCCGCTTTTTCGCCGCAGCCGCCGTCGCTCTCTCCCTTTGCGTTTCCACCCCTTCGTTCGCTCAAGCCCGCAAGGACTTCAAGGTTTGCTGGACCATCTACGCCGGCTGGATGCCGTGGGGCTATGCGAAGACGCAAGGCATCATGTCCAAATGGGCGAAGAAGTACGGCATCAACGTCGATGTCGTGCAGCTGAACGACTACATCGAATCGATCAATCAGTACACGGCCGGCAAGTTCGATGGCTGCGCGATGACCAACATGGACGCGCTCACCATTCCCGCATCGGGCGGCGTGGATAGCACGGCGCTGATCGTCAGCGACTATTCGAACGGCAACGACGGCGTGCTCGTCAAAGGGAGCGGCAAGAAGGTTGCCGATCTGAAAGGCCAGCCCGTCAATCTCGTCGAACTCTCCGTCTCGCACTATCTGCTCGCACGCGCACTCGAATCGGTTGGCATGAGCGAGCGCGACATCAAGACCGTCAATACATCCGACGCCGATATCTCCGGCGCATTCGCAACGCCGGCCGTACACAACGCCGTCACGTGGAACCCGATGCTCGCCGATCTGAAGGCCAAGCCGAACGTCACCGAAGTGTTCGATTCGAGCCGCATTCCTGGCGAGATCATGGACATGATGGTCGTGAACACGAGGACGCTGCACGACAACCCTGCGCTCGGCAAGGCGCTGACGGGCGCGTGGTTCGAGATCATGCAGCTGATGCACGGCACTTCGCCCGACAGCCAGGCCGCGCTCACGTCGATGGCAAAAGCGTCGGGCACCGACCTCGCCGGCTACAAGTCGCAATTGTCGACCACAGCCCTCTTCTATACGCCGCAACAGGCGCTCGATTTCGCCACCAGCCCGAACATGCCGAAGATCATGACGCGCGTCGCGCAGTTCTCGTTCGACCACGGCCTGCTCGGCAAAGGCGCGCCGAACGCGGGCGCCGTCGGCATGGCGTTCGATAACAACGTTACCGTCGGCAACAAGAACAATCTGAAGCTGCGTTTCGATCCGACGTACGTGCGCCTCGCCGCGCAAGGCAAGCTTTGAGCGACGCTTCATTCTGAGCAGGAGAGGCCCATGCGGCTCATCAATCGACATCCTGGCCGCACCGGCAGTCTGATGCTGTTGCTGCTGCCCTTCATCGTGCTGATCGCGGTGTACTTCACCGGTTCGTCGCTGCGCCTGCAGGCGAATCCCGACGACAAGCTGCTGCCGAGCGCCGCACAGATGAAGGACGCGCTGCACGAATACGCGTTCACCGAAGACAAGCGCACGGGCGAATACATGATGTGGGACGACACGGTGTCGAGCATGAGGCGGCTCGGCATCGGGCTCGTCGCAAGCGCGGCCGTTGCGCTCGTGTTCGGCATCGTCACGGGCAGCATTCCGCTCGCGGGCGCGACACTGTCGCCGTTCATCACCGTGATATCGATGATTCCGCCGCTTGCCGTCCTGCCGATTCTCTTCATCGTGTTCGGTCTCGATGAATTGTCGAAGGTCGTGCTGATCGTGATCGGCATCACGCCGATGATGATCCGCGACTTGCAGCAGCGCACGCGCGAAATTCCAGAGGAACTGTGGATCAAGGCGCAAACGCTCGGTGCGTCGAGCTGGACGCTGATCGTGCGCGTGATCGTGCCGCAACTGCTGCCGCGTCTGTTGATCGCGCTGCGTCTTGCGTTGTGCTCCGCGTGGCTCTTTTTGATCGCTGCGGAAGCGATCGCTTCGACAGATGGCCTCGGCTATCGCATCTTTCTCGTGCGTCGCTATCTCGCGATGGATGTCATCCTGCCGTACGTCGCATGGATTACGCTGCTCGCGTGGCTGATCGACGAAGCGCTGCGCCGTATCACGCAGTGGGCGTTCCCCTGGTACAACGGGGGCCGCGCATGATCGAGATCCGCAACCTATGGAAGCAGTATGACGATCAGGTCGTGCTGGAGCGGCTCAATCTGCGGATCGCGGAGGGCGAATTCTGCTCGATGGTCGGCGCGTCGGGCTGCGGCAAGTCGACGTTCCTGCGGCTGCTGCTCGGCCAGGAGCGTCCGACGCGCGGCGAGATTCTGCTCGACGGCGAGCCGCTGCCGCCGGAACCGGACCCGCATCGCGGCGTCGTGTTTCAGCGCTACTCGGTGTTTGCGCATCTGACAGTGTTGCGCAACGTGATGCTCGGGCTGGAACTCCCGCATGCGCGCTTCACGGGCCGCCTGTTCGGCGCGCGCCGCCGGCTCGCACGCGATGAAGCCGTTGCGATGCTTGCGCGCGTCGGCCTCGCCGATTCGCTCGACAAGTATCCGCACCAGCTGTCGGGCGGCATGCAGCAACGTCTCGCGCTCGCTCAGGCACTCGTGATGAAGCCGCGCGTGCTGCTGCTCGACGAGCCGTTCGGCGCGCTCGATCCCGGCATCCGGCGCGACATGCACGACTTGCTGACGGGCCTCTGGCGCGAAGCGAAGCTGACCGTCTTCATGGTCACGCACGATCTTAAAGAGGGGTTCACGCTCGGCAGCCGCGTGCTCGTATTCGACAAGGTGCGCATCGATCCGCAAGCGCCGCAGGCGTATGGCGCGCGCATCACCTACGACATTCCGCTCGAACGCAACGGCATGCGCGAGCCGCAGGCGCCGACGGCAATTCCGCCGCTGCTTGCCGTGCCCGCATGACCCGCGCAACCGATGCAAACGAATCAAGGACACGATATGAACGAAACATTGCTTGAAGAAACCGTCCCCGGCGGCGGTCATGCGTCGCTGATCGTGAGACGCGGCCAGGTGCTGCGCATCACCGATCCGCGCGGCGGTGCGAACGTCGGCATGCTGCTTTTCAATGCCGCCGAAAAAAGCGAGCGGATGAATCTGCCCGACACGCTCAAGTGTCAGCACACCGCAAAGCTGACTCAAGGCCATTGCCTCTATTCCGACATGGGCCGCGTGCTCGCCGCGATCGTCGCGGATACCTGCGGCTGGCACGACAGTCTCGCGGGCGTGTCGAACGCAGCGGAAGTGCATGAGAAATACGGCCAGGGCCGTTATCAGGAATTGCGCAACGCGTTCTATCGCAACGGCACCGACAATCTGCTCGTCGAACTCGGCAAGTGGGGGCTCGGCGTGTCGGACCTGCTGATGACGCTGAATCTGTTCAGCCGGGTCGACGTGACCGGCGCCGGCGCGATGAAATTCGTCGAGGGCAATTCGAAAGCGGGCGACTACGTCGAACTGTATGCGCCAATGAACACGCTGGTCGTGCTGACGGCCATCCAGCATCCGCTCGATCCGAACCCGGAGTACGCGCCGAAGCCCGTGAAGCTCGCACTGCGCGCCGCCGATCCGCAAATCGCGGAACTCTGCCGCACGTCGTGCGATGAAAACATGCGTGGCTTCATCAACACCGAACGATTCTTCCTCTGAGCGAAAAGGCGCGCCATGACGACATCCACACTCACAGCCAGCACGCTCGATCCCGCCAACGCGATCTTCCGCGAAACCTTGCCCGCGGGCGAGCCGTGGCTCAAGGAACTGAAAGCGGGCCAAACACTGCGCATCCGCGACGTCGAAGGCAATCAGGCGATCGATACGCTCTTCTACAGCCTCGCCGACCCGCGCGAACGCTACGACGCGCAACGCACGCTGCGCCGCCAGCAGAGCCTCTATCTGACGACAGGCACCGTGCTCTATTCGAACCTCGGCAATCCGATGCTGACCATCGTCGCCGATACGTGCGGGCGTCACGACACGCTCGGCGGCGCATGCGCGCAGGAGAGCAACACTGTGCGCTACGCGCTGGAAAAACGATACATGCACAGCTGCCGTGACAATTACCTGCGAGCCTGTGCGCACGACGGCCGGCTGTCGAAGCAGGACATCGCCGCCAACATCAACTTCTTCATGAACGTGCCCGTCACATCCGAGGGCGGCCTCACATTCGAGGACGGCATTTCGGCGCCGGGCAAGTATGTCGAGTTGCGAGCGGAAATGGATGTGATCGTGCTGATCTCGAACTGTCCGCAGTTGAACAATCCGTGCAACGCATACAACCCCACGCCTGCCGAACTGACGATATGGAACTGACCACGCTGCGTCTGTGGCTGCACGCGATGATGAAAGCGCGGGCCGAACGTTTGATGCGTTTCGATCGCTCCGCAACACACACGAAGCACTGAACCTCGAGCGCTTCGCACTCGAACGCGAAGCAACCTGCCGTGGACGACCTCGGCATGCATGACCACGTGGCGGGACGACCCGCCCACGCATTGAACATCCACTCATGTTCGATAAAGTCCTCATTGCGAATCGCGGCGCGATTGCGTGCCGCATTCTGCGCACGCTGCGCGAACTCAACGTAGAAGGCATCGCTGTCTATAGCGAAGCGGATCGCGCGAGCCGCCACGTCAGCCTTGCCGATACGGCATGGAGCCTCGGCGACGGCGCGGCGAGCGTCACCTATCTCGACATCGCGAAGATTCTGGAGATCGCGCGCGCCCGAGGCGCACAGGCGATTCACCCCGGCTACGGCTTCCTGTCGGAAAACGCTGCATTTGCCGAGGCTTGCGAAGCCGCCGGCATCGCGTTCATCGGTCCGACGCCCGCACAGTTGCGGGCATTCGGACTGAAACACACGGCGCGCGCAATTGCAGCCGAACAGGGCGTGCCGATGCTCGAAGGTACGGGCCTGCTCGACGGTCTGGAAGCGGCGCTCGAAGCGGCGAAACGCGTCGGCTATCCAGTGATGCTGAAAAGCACAGCGGGCGGCGGCGGCATCGGCATGCGCGTGTGCCGCTCGGATGAAGAACTCGCTGGGCAGTTCGACATCGTGAAGCGTCTTGGCCAAAACAACTTCAGCGACGCTGGTGTGTTCCTCGAAAAATACATCGAGAAAGCACGGCATCTCGAAGTGCAGGTATTCGGCGACGGCAAAGGCGCAGCGATTGCACTGGGCGTGCGCGACTGCTCGGTGCAGCGGCGCAACCAGAAAGTTCTCGAAGAAACGCCCGCGCCGAATCTGCCCGACGGCGTCGAGGCTGCCCTGTGCGACGCAGCGATCCGCCTTGCACAAGCGGTCTCGTATCGCTCGGCGGGCACGGTGGAATTCGTCTACGACAGCGATGCCGCACGCTTCTATTTTCTCGAAGTGAACACGCGCCTGCAGGTCGAACACGGCGTGACGGAACAGGTGTGGGGCGTCGATCTGGTGCGCTGGATGATCGAACTCGCGGCGGGCACGCTCGCGCCGCTCGACGTGCTGTCGCGCGACCTGCAACCTCGAGGGCACGCGATCCAGGCGCGCCTCTATGCGGAAGATCCGGGCCGCGATTTCAAACCGTGTCCCGGCCTGTTGACCGACGTATCGTTCCCATCCGCTGACGGCCGGACGCTGCGCATTGACACATGGATCGAAGCGGGCTGCGAAGTGCCGCCCTGGTTCGATCCAATGCTCGCGAAGCTGATCGCATGGCAACCCACTCGCGACGATGCGCGTCGCGCGCTCGATGCCGCGCTTGAAGCATCGCGGATCTACGGCGTCGAAACCAATCGCGACTATCTGCGCCAGATTCTCGCCGATGTTCCGTTCGCGAGTGGCCATCCGTGGACGCGCTGCCTCGAAGGCCTGCGTTATCGCGCATCGACATTCGAAGTGTTGAGTGGCGGCACGCAGACCACCGTGCAGGACTATCCGGGACGTCCGGGTTATTGGGCCGTCGGCGTGCCGCCGTCGGGGCCGATGGACGACCGCGCGTTGCGACTCGGCAACCGTCTGCTCGGCAACGATACGCAAGCGGCCGCGCTCGAAATCACGATGAGCGGGCCCACGCTGCGCTTCAACACGGACGCGGTCGTCGTCGTCACGGGCGCGACGCTGCCCATCATGCTCGACGACACGCCGCAGCCGATGAACACGACGTTCGCGGTCGCGGCAGGTTCGACGCTCGCGCTCGGCACGCTGCGTGGAGCGGGCGCGCGCGCGTACCTGTGCGTGCGCGGCGGCCTGGACGTCGCGCAGTATCTGGGCAGCCGCAGCACCTTCACGCTCGGCCAGTTCGGCGGCCACGGCGGACGCGCGCTGCGTGCGGGCGACGTGCTGCATCTGCATCCACTGACGGATCGCGATGCGGGCGCAACGCTGCCTGAATCGCTCGCGCTTCGACTCGACGACGTGCGCGTGCTGCGCGTGATCTACGGTCCGCATGGAGCGCCCGAATACTTCAGCGCGGCATATATCGAGCAGTTCCTCGCGACCGACTGGCAGATCCATTTCAACTCGAGCCGCACGGGTGTCCGGCTGATTGGCCCGAAACCCGAGTGGACGCGCGCGGACGGCGGCGAAGCGGGTTTGCATCCGTCGAACATTCACGATAATCCGTATGCCGTCGGCGCGATCGACTTCACGGGCGACATGCCCGTGATCCTCGGTCCGGATGGCCCGAGCCTCGGCGGGTTTGTCTGTCCCGTCACGGTGATCGAAGCGGACCTATGGCAGATCGGTCAGTTGAAGGCAGGCGACAAGGTGCGCTTCGTTCCCGTCGACATCGCAACGGCGCGCGCAGCGGCACACGCACGTCTTCAGGAAGTCACCACGCTCGCGGCACAACGGGTGCCGCAGAACGCCGACATGTCGACGTCACTGCAATCGCCCATCGTGCTGGACGTCGGCGAAGGCGACGAGCGGCTCGTCGCACGCTTGTCCGGCGACACGCATCTATTGCTGGAGATCGGACCGCCCGAACTCGATCTCGTGCTGCGCTTTCGCGGCCACGCGCTGATGCAATCGCTCGATGCGTTGCAGGTGTCTGGCGTGATCGATCTGACGCCGGGCATCCGCTCTCTGCAGGTCCACTATCAGCCTGAACAATTGCCGCTTGCCACGCTGCTCGATCACGTCGCGACGACATGGCAGCGCGTGCTCTTGCAAAAGGATCTGCGCGCGCCGTCGCGTATCGTGCACCTGCCGCTGTCGTGGGACGACCCCGCATGCCAGCTCGCGATCGACAAATACATGACCACCGTGCGCAAGGACGCGCCGTGGTGCCCGAGCAATCTCGAGTTCATTCGACGCATCAACGACCTCGATTCGATCGACGCCGTGAAGCGCATTGTGTTCGATGCGAGCTATCTGGTAATGGGACTCGGCGACGTCTATCTCGGCGCACCCGTCGCAACGCCGCTCGATCCGCGTCATAGGCTCGTCACGACGAAGTACAACCCGGCGCGCACGTGGACGGCCGAGAACTCGGTCGGCATCGGCGGCGCATACCTGTGCGTATACGGGATGGAAGGGCCCGGCGGCTATCAGTTCGTTGGACGCACGTTGCAGATGTGGAACCGCTATCGGGACGTCGCGGATTTCGCGGGACGTCCCTATCTGCTGCGCTTTTTCGATCAGATCCGCTTCTACGAAGTATCCGCCGACGAACTGCTGCGCATCCGCGAAGCCTTTCCGCTCGGGCGCTATCCGTTGAAGATCGAGGAGACCGAGTTGTCGCTCGCCGGCTACCAGGCCTTTCTCGCTCGCGACGCCGATGAGATCGCGCAGTTTCGCGCGCGCCAGCAGGCTGCGTTTCAGGCGGAGCGACAACGCTGGCACGAAGCAGGCAGCATCGAAGACACGCTGGAGCCGCCCGTCGTGACCGACGCCGATGTCGCGCCGCTCATCGACGGCCAGATCGCCGTGGACAGCGAGATCGCGGGCAACCTGTGGCAAGTGCGCGTCGAGCCCGGCGCGACGGTCGAAGCCGGCGACGTGCTGCTCGTCATCGAGTCGATGAAGATGGAGATATCCGTCGTCGCGCCTTGCGCGGGCACGGTCGGCGAAATTCATGTCGCGCCGGGTTCGCCCGTTCGCGCGGGGCAGCGCGTGGTCGTGATCGAACAACACGTGTGACTCACGCATCTGACATTCAACGCTTTCAAGGACTCACTCGACATGGATTCATTCGATCTGCGTCTGCCCGCTGTGCGGGCCGCGTATCGCGAAGGCCGCACCACGCCGCGCGCACTGCTCTCCGCATTGCGCGAGCGCGCCGCGGCATTGAACCCGGACTTCCATCTCTTCATCCATCTGTTGAGCGACGCCGAAATCGAGCCTTATCTCGCCGCGCTGGATGAACGCGACATCGATTCGCTGCCGCTCTATGGCGTGCCGTTCGCACTGAAGGACAACATCGATCTCGCCGGCATTCCGACCACCGCCGCCTGCCCCGCGTTCGCGTACACACCGGACCAATCGGCGACGCTCGTCGCGCAATTGATCGCACTCGGTGCGGTGCCCATCGGCAAGACGAATCTCGATCAGTTCGCCACCGGCCTCAACGGCACGCGTTCGCCGTATGGCAAGTGCCGCAACAGCGTGCATGCCGGCTATCCGTCGGGCGGATCGAGCGCGGGGTCGTCGCTGGCCGTGGCGCTGGGTGTCGCAAGCTTCGCGCTCGGCACGGATACGGCCGGCTCGGGCCGCGTGCCCGCCGCACTGAACAACCTCGTCGGTACGAAGGGTACGAAGGGCTTGCTGTCGACGGCGGGCGTCGTGCCCGCGTGCCGCACGCTCGACTGCGTAACCTACTTCACGGCAACCGCGAGCGAGGCGAGTGAACTGCTTGCGCTCACCGCCCGTCACGATCCCGCCGATGCGTATAGCCGCGCAAATCCGCAATGGAATGATGCGTCGGCATTCGGCGCCATCAAGGGCTTTCGCTTTGGCGTGCCCGCGCAACTCGAATTTGCCGGCTGCGACGAAAGCCCCGCGCTGTTCGCGCAGGCACGCGCGGCGCTCGAAACAATCGGCGGCGAGGCCGTCGAAATCGACTTCGCGCCGTTTCTCGAAGCGGCGCGTCTGCTTTATGAAGGACCGTGGGTCGCCGAGCGCTACAGCGTGGCGGGCGCGTTGATGGAATCGCAACCCGATGCGGTGTTGCCCGTGATTCGCGACGTGCTCGCGAAAGCACCGGGCGCAACGGCCGTCGATGCGTTTCGCGCGCAATACCGGCTACAGGCGTTGAAGCAGTATTGCGACGCCGTGCTTGCGCAACTCGATTGCGTGTTGACGCCTTCCATTCCGCGTGCGGTCACGCTGGCGGAACTCGAGCGCGATCCTGTCGGTGCGAACTCGTTGCTCGGGCATTACACGAACTTCATGAACCTGCTCGACTACACGGCTGTCGCGACGCCCGCGGGTTTCATGCGTAACGGCCTGCCGTGGGGCGTGACACTGTTCGGCCGTGCGTTCACCGATCAATATCTGTTGAGCGTCGCCGATGCGCTGCATCGCGAGCTCGCCGTGCCGCTGATCGGCGGCGCGCAACAGCGCAGCGATGTACCCGCGCGTGCTGCGCGTCACGACAGGATGAAGCTGGTCGTGTGCGGTGCGCATCTCGAAGGGCTCGCGCTGAACGGGCAGTTGCGCTCGCGTGGCGCGCGGCTCGTCGAAGCGACGGCCAGCGCACCATGCTATCGGCTGTATGCGCTCTCGGGTGGCATCATGCAGCGTCCGGGCATGATCCGCGACACGGCCAACGGTGCGGCAATTGCCGTCGAAGTATGGGAATTGCCGAGCAGCGAAGCCGGCTCGTTCCTCGCTGGCATCCCCGCGCCGCTCGCCCTCGGCAAGGTGGAACTTGCGGACGGCCGTTGGGAGACCGGCTTCGTGTGTGAAGCGCATGGAGTCGAAGGGGCCGTCGACATCACGTCGTACGGGGGCTGGCGCGCGTGGCTGCAACGCGACGCATCTCCGCAAACCGCCAAGCCTGCCGTCGCGTAACACAGCCGTTGCAAAATGCGGCGCGCGTGCGATGCGCGCGCCGCTCGCTCAAGTCGTCGCGCGCGTGACGCCGCCTTCCGACAGCAGTCGCACGCGTTCCCCCTCATGGAACGCTGGCCCGTCCTCTGTCGTTTCGTCTCAGCCCGAAACGTCGACGTCGCGAACCGCGCTACGATAGTCTCGTCACGATGCAAATGGGGCTTTGCGATGCAACGGGAGACGATCCGGGTTGAACCGCGTCGATGCGCCGCTCGACCGGTCCACCGGCGCGCATGGTTGTCTGCGTGCCCGCGTGGCCGGGACATGTCGCCATCGAAATCGATTGCATCGCAGCCATCTAAACGCACCGCACATGGGAGGATCCGATGTTTTCGGTCTTGTTCGAAGTGCAGCCGCGCGCTGACCGCAGGGACACGTATCTTGACTACGCGAAGATGCTGAAGCCGGAACTGGAGCAGATAGACGGGTTTGTCGATAACGTCCGTTACGGCAGTCTCACGCGCGAAGGATGGCTGCTCTCGCTGTCTAATTGGCGCGACGAGAAAGCACTCGTGCGCTGGCGTACGCAGGCAACGCATCACGGCGTGCAGGAAAAAGCCCGTTCGCAGACCTTTCGCGACTACCGGCTGCGCGTGGGTCAGCTGACGCGCGATACGCGGTTGCCTGCCGGTTGCATGTTGCACGAGCAACGACTCGACGAAACACAAACCGGCGACGCAACCACGATCGTGCTGGTCGACGCACAACTGGACGCCGACCGGGTGAAGCATCGCGGCGCGCGCGAAGTATCGGGGGTACTGGGTCTGCGCGAGAACGCAGCGGGCCTGGTCGCGTGGGATGCATTCGATGCTGTACTGACGCCTGGCGACGTCATGCTGCTCACGTCATGGCGCGATGCACAGTCCGCCGACGCCTTCGCGAACACACAGGCATTGCCTGAAGGCGCGCGGCTGCGCACCGTGCGCGTGGTGCGCGACTATGGGATGTACGACCGGCGCGAAGCGCCGCAGTACTACCCCGACGCAACGCGGCCTGAATAAAAGGCTAGCGCTCGCTTTCCGGAAAGTCCGCGCCCACACTCGTATCGCGCCACGCTTCGATATCCGTCAGTGTCGAATGCACGCGCTTGGATACGGCATCCACACCGAATGCGCCCAGCACCAGATGACGCGGCGGACGTTCCGTTTCGGTGATGGCGATCATCGCCTGCGCAGCGCGTTTGGGGTCGCCGGGCTGACGGCCACTATATCCCGCCGTCGTTTGCATGCGCTTGCCCGCCGTGTCCGCATAGTCGGCGATCCTGTTGGGCGTCTGCTTGAGCGAACGGCCCGCCCAGTCGGTGCGAAACGGACCCGGCTCGATACAGGTCACTTTGATGCCGAGCGGTTCGGCCTCCGTCGCGAGCGAGTCGGACCAGCCCTCCACCGCATGCTTGCTAGCCGCGTAATAACCTGAGCCCGGAAAGCCCGCAAGACCCGCGACCGACGTGATGTTCAGCACGTGCCCCTTGTGCCGCGCGCGCATGCCAGGCAGTACGGCACGTGTCATCGCAAACAGACCGAACACGTTTACGTCGAACTGCGCGCGGATTTCCGCTTCGTCGCCCTCTTCCACCGACGACTGATAACCATAGCCAGCATTGTTCACGAGCACGTCGATGGCGCCGAAGCGTTGCTGTGCTTTCTCGACGGCGGCTGCGATCTGCGCAGCGTCGGTCACGTCGAGCTTCACGCGCAAGAGCCGCGCGTCGGCATCGCTGCCCGGCTCGGCGAGACCGGCAAGCGACGCCACGTTGCGCGCGGTCGCCACGCAGCGCCAGCCGCGAGCGAGTACCGCGCGGGCCAGTTCCTTGCCAAAGCCGGTTGAACATCCAGTGATGAACCAGACAGGAGTCGTGGACATAGGCATTCAGAACCTCCTCGTTGATGGAATGTGCGTCTACACGTCAGCGCGCGTGATGTCGACGGACGAGAGACAAAAATAGTAGCCGGTCGATGCAATCCTTGCTGACGGCCTGTTCGATTTCCCCTTCGTCACTTCCGGCCGACCTGCTTTTGAACACCGCCGGGTCCGAAGCGTTCCGAATGGCTTTTATCCGCCTGCGGATGAAATACGTCTCCTGTGTTGTACAGGCGCTCTATTGCGCCGGTGCGAATCATCAATTCGCCGTGCAGCACCCCATGCCCTGGCGGATCACGGCGCTCGCGGTAAACTCGGCGAAAAGACATCGCTTTTGCACCACGCAGCACAACGGAGAACGACTCATGCGCCAGGCCATTCGCCATCTGAACGTGCGCGCGCGCGCTCGCGGACTGTTCGAATTCACCAGCGAGGTCGCCGTGTTC
Organism: Paraburkholderia phymatum STM815; assembly: GCF_000020045.1. GTDB lineage: Bacteria > Pseudomonadota > Gammaproteobacteria > Burkholderiales > Burkholderiaceae > Paraburkholderia > Paraburkholderia phymatum. Next base: position 960,997 of record NC_010623.1, read on the forward strand.
GTGCGCGACACGTCGATCGACACAGGCATCCTCACGCTGTTCTGCCGGCACACGTCGGCGTCGCTATTGATTCAGGAAAACGCAGATCCTTCCGTGCAGCGCGATATCGAGCGGCACTTCGCGCTGCTCGCGCCCGAAGACTCCGAGCGCTACGAGCACGACACGGAAGGCCCCGACGACATGCCCGCGCATCTGCGCACCGCGCTCACGCAAGTGCAGCTGTCGATACCCGTCGAGCACGGCCGCATGACGCTCGGCACATGGCAAGGCATCTATCTGTTCGAGCATCGCGCGCGTCCGCAAGAACGCGATATCGTGCTGCATCTGATCGGCGAGTAGCAACTGAACGAACGCCTCTACAAGGAAGCGAACCATGATCTTGCGTGCGCATGTTCTTGTCGCGGTGGCGGCGCTTGCGTTGCTGACGACGGGCTGCACTCACACGGGGCCCGTCGAGTTCTCTGTGACGGGAGCGGACGCGCCGACGCCCAACAGCTCGAGCGATCTGGACTTCGGCCCAATGGACCGCTCGATCGCGCAATGCAAGACCGTCGCGAAGAACGCAGGAACGGGCCAATGTGCGAGGGTGCGCGCCTACGAATCTTGCATGAAAAGCAAGGGTTACATCACCGTGCTCGGCCCGGAAAATCCGAAAGGCTGCGGCGACCCCGAATGGGAGAAAGACGTCCGCAAGTGGCTTCAATAGCCGCAAGCAACCGCAATCGTGTACGCTTTTGTTCTAATTGATTTGCGATCACTTTATCCACAGTTTCTGTTGAAAGACCTGTGGAAAAGTTTGGGGCATGCGCGCTATCTGTCTGAAGAAACAGGCTTTCTTCCGCGTGGTAACGCAACTGCAAGCGCGCGCTTCACGCGGCGGCTCCGCCGATTGCGAAGTTCTATTGGCACCGTCGCATCGCATGTCCTTCAATTCAGGGTTCCGACCGACGACTGACCAGGGAGCCTTGCATGATGATGGAAGATTCGCAGAAGATCGTGCACGAAATTGCGGAATCCACCGACGCGCCGGAAGAAGTCGTTTCGCAGATGTATACCGATGCTGTGCAGGCGTATGAACGCGAAGCACGCATTCTCGACTACGTGCCGCTCTTCGCGGCCAGGCGCGTGCGCGAGACCCTGCGCTCGCGCACGGCCACACGCCGCTGACCGACGCCGCGAGCGCTACCCGGTTGCGCTCGCTCGTTCGCACGCGCCGGTCCGCCGGCGCGACATCGACCCATCGGTTCTACAACAGCTTCCCGGCGTTACGCATGCGGCGCTTGCGTTCGTGCGACAGCGCATCGAGGGCCTGCGCGGCGGCCGCCTCATCGACGTACAGGGCCTGGTTATCACGCAGAAGCTGTTCGCTAGCGACCACGTCGTTCAACGCGCCAAAGCGCTTCTGCAGCTTCTTGAGCGGCTTGACGGCCTTCAATTGCTTCTTCGCGAGCATCGGCTCGAAGAACTCGGTCAGGTAGCGCAGCTTCTTGCCCGCCTTGCGAACCTCGTGATACGACGCGTAGTCCGAGCGTTTGGCGCGCGCCGCGCGCTTCATGCGCTTCGCCATCGACTTCTGCGCCGCAGCAAGACGCTTGCGCGCGAACTTCGGCAGCGGCGTGCGTTCATGCGCTGTGTTCAGTTCGCGGTTCGCTTCCTTGAGCGTGTCCCGCAATGCCCGCTTGACGTCGGCCTGTTCGAGCGTCGCACGGCTCGTATCGAACGATTTCGACCGGGCGGCTTGCAGCGCGTCGACGGGCCGTTCCTGCGCGTCGCCGAGTTCGCCGAGCAGCGCGATCAGAATGTCCCAGTCGCGCGTCTTGCCGGCGGCGCTTGCGTAGAACTTGAAAAGCGCGCGCTGCTGATTGTCAAACTGCTCATCCAGCAGCGGACGATACGCCCACAACAATGTGCGCAAGCGCCGCAACGACACGCGCAGCTTATGCAGCACCTCGGCGTCGGGATTCGAGTGCAATGCGCCTGCGCACGCGAGCGCGTTGTCGATCAAAGGCGCGGCATAGTGCGAAAAATGGGCTTGCGCGGTGCCGTCGTGCGGCAGCCCGTTCAAAGTCTCTGCTTTCATGGTGTCCCTGATGTGTTGCTGACCCGGTGTACTTGTAATGCCTGGGTAAGCAAATCAGGTTCCCGCCTGTCTGACATCAACCGCGGCCGACAGCGGCGCACGACGCCGCGGCAGCTTGACGGTTTATTGCCCGCTCAGCAAGAGGTCGCAGGCGTCGGTCGTGCAACTGGCCACGGCCGGCAGCTTCAGCGACGACGGCCACGGGCGGCGCTCCGCCGCGATGAAGTCTTCGACGCGCTTCAGGATCTGCCAGAACGCGTTTTCAATCGCGTGCGTTGCGCCATGCGCGGACGGCGTCAGCGTCCAATGACGCAGCTTGGGCGTGCCGTGAAACGCGCGCACGTCGACGCGCGCTGACTCGTCGCACAAGGTCACGACAAAATCCATCTCCGGCGCCCATTCGCTCGTGAATTCGAGCCAGCTTTTGGGATTCAGCAGATCCAGGCTCGAAAAGCCGTGGCGCAATTCTCCCAGAGCGGCCGCATGAACGCGGTCGGCGGGCTCGAGACCTGCGCTGAATGCGTCGAAATGCAATCCGTCCAGCTCGCGTAGCAAGGCTTCCGCCAGGATGCTAAGCGTCGCGTTGTCCCTGCAAAGGAACAGCACTCTTTGTTTTCTGGTCACCCTACACCCCGTCATGCAGATTTCTATTTTTTTGCGGGATTCTGAGCGTCCAGTTTTTCATATTGGTGACAGAATCCCAATCGTCCAACCGATTCGCCGCAAGACCGTTTAGGTATCACGCCAATTTAGGTTGGGCCAGCCAGCGTTAACGATAATGAACGATGAACGCCGGATGAATGGCAGGTGCGGGCTTCCCGGATAAGCCCGGCGCGGGCTGCGCGAAGCAATCCGGCCACGGGATGACCGGATTGCTAAAAGGGTTACTTGATGCTTACTTGACGATCGCGAGCAGTTCGACTTCGAACGTCAGATCGCTGTTGGGCGGAATCGTGCCGACGCCGCGCGAACCGTATGCAGTCGCAGCCGGGCAGGTGAGCTTCGCCTTCTCCCCGACCTTCATCGTTGCGACGCCTTGCGTCCAGCAGGGGATCACGCGGCCGAGCGGAAACTCTGCCGGGCCGCCGTGCTTGGCCGAGTTGTCGAACTCGGTGCCGTTCGCGAGGGTGCCGCGGTAGTTGACGCGCACAACGTCGGCAGCCGTAGGCTGCGGGCCGCTTCCCTGCGTCAGGTGTTCGACAACCACACCGGAGGGCAGCTTCTCCGTCGATGCGGCGTTAGCGTTGAGCGCCACCGATGCGAGCGCGGCTGCGGCGAGCAGGGCAACAACTGATTTCACGCGTATCTCCTTGGTTTGAAAAAGCGCCCCATTCTAGCGGATCACCCCTTCCCGACAGAGACCTGAATCAACTTGCAACAAATGCGACTCTTGCATGCGATGAAACGTTGCACGCGCAAACGTGCGTGCCCGCGACGGCCGAAGCACCTGTCGCGGGCTGGAAAAGCCGCTAACGCGTAGCGGCCCGAAGCCTCGTTCGTTCAGATCTTCGGAAAATCGACGACCGTATCGTTCACGCGGTTGAACAGATTGGTGAAGGTGATGTCGGCAATGGCGAGCAGCGTTTCGGTGATCTGCTGATCGCTATAACCCGCCGCCTTCACGGCGTCGACAACGGCTGCCGGCACTGTGCCGCGCGAGCTGAACACGGTCCGGGCAAACGTCGCGATCGCGTTCAGATGCGCGTCGGCCGAATCCCGCCCTTCGCGGAGCGCGGCCACATCGTCTGCCGCGATGCCCACTTTTTTGCCCGCCAGCGAGTGAGCAGCGAGACAGTAGTCACAATCGGCGACGCCGCTGATCGCGAGCTTGATCGCTTCCACTTCCTTGCGCGACAGTGCGCCCTTGCCGAGTGCATCGCCCGTGGCGAGCACGATTTGCAGCGCGGCCGGGCTGTTCGAGCCGATCGCGGCATATGCGTTCGGCACCATGCCGACCGCGCGCTTGATGCCCGCGAAAAGTTCCGCTGCTTGACCGGTTGCTTCGGCGACAGGTTGGCGGTTGAGACGTTCCATGATGCTTCTCCATGAGGGATCGAGGTATTTGCCTTTGCGTGACTGGGTCAACGCGTGGAAGTCATTCTAGGAACGGGCGTTGCTGACGTGAATGCTGGTTCAAATCACGTTTATGCTCGAACGGCTCATCGGTGTCTGGACGAGCTCTGCTATATTCGTGCGACATTCGTCCTCTCACAGCGTCGTCAACGGGAGCGCCTGAAATGAGCACTCACGGGATCATGCGTATAACAAGGCGGGCCATTCTCGTTGCGCTCGCGCTATTGAGCCTTTCGCTCGGCGCGCTGAGCTGGGCCGACGACAACGCCGCCGCGCTCAAGGACAAGTACGACGCGCTCGCGCCGCAACTCAAGTCGAACGTGTTTCATCGGCCAATCCACCTGGATTCTGAAGAAACGCAGAACTCGTTGAAGGGGGACATCTACGCGGTGGTGGATTATCCGTTCGCCACCGTCAACAGCGCATTCAACGACCCGCAGCAAGGCCCCGCCAACTGGTGCGAGGTGCTGATCCTGCATCTGAATACCAAGTACTGTCACGCATCGGCGGGCAGTAACGGCACGGCGATCATCAGCATGAACGTCGGCAAGAAGACGGAGCAGGAACTTGGCGACACCTATCGCGTGCAGTTCAGCTACCGATCGGTGGCGACGAACCCGGACTATTTCCAGGTCGACCTGAGCGCGGCGACGGGACCGCTCAGCACGAAGGACTATCGGATCGTGCTTGAAGCCGTCGATATCGGCAAAGGGCACACGTTCCTGCATCTCACGTACTCATATGGCTTCGGCACGGCCGGCCGCCTCGCGATGAAGACTTACCTCGCGACGATAGGCAGTGCGAAAGTCGGATTCACCCAGGCATCGGGCGACTACATAGGCGGCGTGCGGGGACTCGTGGAACGCAATACGATGCGCTATTACCTCGCCATCGACGCGTATCTCGCCTCTCTTTCCTTACCTGCCGGGCAACGCGTCGATCAGCGCTTCGCCACATGGTTCGACGCCACAGAGCAATATCGGCGTCAATTGCACGAACTGGATCGGCAAGAGTACCTGCAGATGAAGAAGAACGAGTACCAGCGCCAGCAAACGGCGCAATAACTCGATTCGAGGTCGCGCGGCGCGCAGCGGCGCGACGCCTGGCGGTCGATAGCCGCGATGCCGTCCATGCGCAGGAAACCTTCCCGCTCGTCGGGCGCGGGCCAGCTTCGCCATGAACGGCGCGGCTCATCCGCCATGCAGGGCGTAGCGCTCAGGCTGCCGAGGCCTGCTCGACGAGCGCGGCGTTCTGTTGCGTCACCGTATCCATGCGCGTGATGAAAATAGGGAAGGAAGCGAACATGACGCGTGCGAGCATGCCGCGCATCCGCCGATGGATGCGTGCATGACGACGCTCAACGAAATGCAACCGAATAGAACCGGCTAGTCCCAGTTCTCGTCGATCCATTCAATCGCCCATGTGCGCGCGCATGTCATTGCGTCGGACTCGTCGACGAACGAATCGATATCGCCCGATTGATGGATTTCGGCTGGCGTGCTCGCCGTTGCCGCGCGAGTGAGTTTGGCTTGGGCGACGTAATGGCCGTCATCGTCGTGCCTCGCCCGGCAGTCGATATGGAATCCCTTGTAGTCGAAATGCATGGCAAGCCTCCATCAGCGAAGAAAGTGCGATGCAATCCGGGTCTGGGCCTCATCCCGGCGGATGAAGGCATCCTAGCATGGTCACGCGTGCGTCTGCCCCTTTCCTTTGCGCTGCATCGCACATTCGCCCCGAGTGTTTCAGGCCGTGCAACCGTCCACGCGCCGTGCAAAAGCTGCAATGCCGCATAACCTGCTTGCGCGTTAGCTGCACCCCCATCAAATGGAACGTGGACGGGCGCGCACTCTCCGGGCCGCTGCCCGACACGTGCCGAGCCAATGCCCACGCGGCTTTCAGGGCTTGCAAAGCGCCTTAGGGAATGCGGCCTGCCGGCTACAGGCAGCGAACATGGAATACCGGTTGCTGCGGTCGCTTACAAGACATAGCGTTACAAAACAGGGGCAGACATGCGTAGCAGAACCTTTACTCCAACGCGAAGTCAGGTCTGGACGAGGGCTCGCTTCATTGCCCAGTCGTTCCCGCCGCGCGTCCTCATCGTCGACGATTACATCGATTCCGCCGACGCGCTCGCCGCGTTTCTCGCCGCCACCGGCTTCGAGACGCGGGTCGCCTACAACGGCTGCGACGCGTTGCAGATCGCAAACGAATGGCATCCCGACAGCATCGTGCTCGACATCGCGATGCCGGGCGTGTCGGGCCTCGCAGTCGCGCGCGCGTTGCGCGAGTCGCCCTCGACTGCCTCCGTGCCGCTGCTCGCGTATACAGCCTATGAAACAGGCGACAACTACGCGCTGTTGCGCAACGGCGGATTCGACGCCGTCTGTCCTAAGCCGGTCGATCCGTTGACGGTGGTCGACATACTTGCGACGTTGCTGGGCACGGGCGCGCTCCATCGCGCGCAATCGTTCCACTCGTCATGACGCGACGCGGCCTGCGCAGCAAGGCGCTACTTGTAACGGGCGTTCCGTCCCGCTAATCTGACGCGCATCGCAGACGCGGAGTGCGCCCATGATCACACTACGAAGTCTTCTCGCGGCGTTCGCCGTCGCCTTGCTGACTTCGTGCGCGAGCCTCCCGCCACAGGCGGACCGCGTGCAGACCCACGCCGTCACCGGCACGCAGGACACGCGGCTCGGCGTGGCCTTCGCGCCGCAGGAAAAGCAGCATCCCGACGAGTCCGCGTTCCACCTGCTGCCGGATGCCGTCAATGCGCTGGTCGCGCGGCTTGTGCTCGCCGAAGCAGCGGACCGCACGCTCGACCTGCAGTACTACATCTGGCACGACGACCTGACGGGCCGCGGACTTGCGGCGGCCGTGATGCGCGCCGCCGACCGCGGCGTGCGCGTGCGGATCCTGCTCGACGATCTCGGCACGAATGCCGACGACAAACTGCTGCTCGCGCTCGACGCGCATCCCAACGTGCAGATTCGCCTCTTCAATCCCGTCGCGAACCGCACGTTCAAGAAACTCGGCATGGCCGCGGAGTTCTTTCGCGTGAACCGGCGCATGCACAACAAGTCGATGATCGCGGACAACGAGGGCGCAATACTCGGCGGACGCAATATCGGCGACGAGTACTTCGGCGCATCGACGGATGTCGCGTTCGGCGATCTCGATGTGCTCGTGCATGGTCCCGTCGTGCCCGAGGTATCGCAGGCATTCGACCTTTTCTGGAACTCCGCTGCGTCCTATCCGATCGACGCGCTGATGGGCCGCAAGGCCGACGCCGCAGCGCTGGCCGAGGTACGCAGCAAGCTCGACGCCTATCTCGTCTCCGAAGAAAACAACCCCTATGTAGTGGATGCGCGCGAGCGGCTCACGCATGTCATTCATTCACAGGACGCCGTGTTTTCATGGGGCAAGGCCACGCTGCTCTACGACGACCCCGCGAAAATCACGCGCTCGCCGGGCGAAGCGGAAGGTCGCCTGATGACGCAACTCAAGGCGCTCGACCTGCAGCCGACTCAACAAATGCTCGTCGTGTCGCCGTATTTCGTGCCCGGAAAAGAAGGGGTCGCGTGGCTTTCCGGCCTGACGCAAAAGCACGTGCGCGTGACGGTGCTGACCAATTCGCTCGCGGCCACGGATGTCGCCGCCGTGCATGCGGGTTATCAACGCTACCGCAAGGCGTTGCTCGAAGCCGGCGTGCGCCTTTACGAGTTGAAGCCTGTCGCCGACGACAAGACAGAAAACAAGAAGCATGTGTTCGGCTCGTCGAAGGCTTCGCTGCATGCGAAAACCTATGTATTCGACCGCGACAGCATCTTTATCGGCTCAATGAATCTCGATCCGCGCTCCGTCGAACTCAATACGGAAATCGGCGTGTATTGCGAAAGCGCGCCGGCCGCTGCGCAGGTGGTCGATACGCTGGAGCCGAGTCTCGATCGTATTGCGTGGCGGCTCGAATTGCGCCCGAATCTGAACGGCACGAGCAGCATCGTCTGGCTCGACACCGCGCCCGACGGCACCGTGACAATACTCGACAGCGAACCCGACGTGTCGGTGCTTCGCAAGACGGGCGTCTGGCTAATGGGCATCTTGCCGATCGAGTCGCAGTTGTAGCAAACGGCTTGCCCTGCGCTCGATCTTGACGCGGTCTTTACGCGCTGCCCTCGATTCTTTTGAAAATCTCGACGGCAATGTTTTTGAAGTGCTTGAATCCGGGCTCGCGCCGGACGACATACAAGAACAACAACTCGACCTCGCCAAAGCGCGATGGAAGTACATGCTCGTCAGGCTCGCATTGATGGCGGCGCGCCGCGTCGCGCTGCATATGCAGCGCTTCAACGCGGTGTTGCACATGAGCGTGCAACCCGTCCCAGCCACGCTGCCCTGATCTCACCCGCCGAGCGCCATCAGCTGTTGCGCGAGCGCATGCGCGTGTGGCGTGAGCGCTGCGAAGTCACGCGCGCACAGATGCAGACGCCGCGTCGTCCACGCCTCCGACAGCGGCAACACGACGATATCCGCATCGCACAGCGGCTGCGTGCAAGCAGCGGGCAGAATCGCAATGCCCACGCCCGCAGCGATCAGACGCCCGAGATCGGCGACATGGCGCAAACGCACGCGATACTGCATCTGCCGTCCAAGCCGCGATGCGCGTTCGGTCAAGTGACGTTCGAGCGCCGCGTCCGATAGACCCACGAACGGCTCGTCGACGATATCGGCGAATGCGACGCGCGCCTCGCTCGCCACGCGATGCGTGCGGCGCGCCGCCACCACCAGCTGGTCGTCGGCGATCATGTGCGTTTGAAGTGCAGCGAGGTCGGCGATATCCGCGACGATGCCTAAATCCGCGCGCCCTTCGGCAACGGCGCGCACGATGTCCGCGCTCGGGCGCTCGTCGATATCGACGGACAGATCGGGATGCGCAATCAGGAAGCGGCCGATCTGCTCGGGCAGAAACGAAGCAAGCGCAGCCGTGTTCGACATCAGATGCACGCGGCCCTTCAGACCCTTCGCGTAGCTGCGCAGTTCGCCGCGCATCTGTTCGACCTGCCCGACGATCAGCCGCGCATGACGCACGAGCGCCTCGCCGGCGGGCGTCGCGCGCACACCGCGGCGCGTGCGTTCGAGCAGCGCCGTGCCCAGCGCCGACTCCATGCCGGAGATGCGCTCGCTGGCCGAAGCGAGCGCGAGATGCATCGCCTGAGCGCCGCGCGTGAGGCTGCCTTGTTCGACGACCATCAGGAATAGCCGCAGGTCGGTGAGGTCAAAACGCGACGTCGTCATCTTCGTCTAGTGCGAACGCTGGCATCGGAGAATCCCGATTGTATCCGCGAAGGCCACGCCGCTATGATGCGTCGCATGAACGATCTATTCCTCGTCGCAGGCGCCGGGCTGGTCGCGGGCGGCATGAACGCGCTGGCGGGCGGCGGCTCTTTCGTCACGCTACCTGCGCTGATCGCAGCAGGCGTGCCTTCGGTTCAGGCGAACGCTTCGAGTACCGTTGCGCTGTATCCGGGCGGACTCGCGAGCGCCTGGGCGTATCGCGACGGGCTCGGGCCGATCGGTTCCGTGCGGCTGCGCGCGCTGGTCGTCATCACGCTCATCGGTGGCATAGCGGGCGCGCTGCTGTTGCTGCTCACGCCTTCGAAGACTTTCGATTTCGTCGTGCCCTGGCTGTTGCTCATCGCGACGCTCGCGCTTGCATTCGGCCGGCGTTTCGGCGAATGGATGCGACAGCGCTGGCACATCGGGCAAATGGCTGTCCTCGTGATCCAGTTCGCGCTCGGCGTGTATGGCGGTTATTTCGGCGGCGCGGTCGGCATCATGATGATGGCCGTGTGGGGACTGCTCGACAGCCGCGAACTCAAGCTGCTCAATGCGCCACGGACGCTGCTGGTGAGCGCCGCCAATACGATGGCCGTGGTCGCGTTCGTCATTGCGCACGCAGTGCACTGGCCCGAGACCATCGTCATGCTGATCGGCGCGACGCTCGGCGGATACGGCGGTGCACAGGTGGGCCGCCGCGCGCCCGCAAACGTCATTCGCTACGGCACATTGCTGTTGACGGCCTGCATCACGATAGCGTTTTTCGTACGCGCCTACCGTTCAGCAAGATGACTTCAGCCACGCTGCACGGCGCAGCGTGCGTGCCGTTTCGCCTCGCGGCGTGAGCACGGCCAGCACGATCGCGACGATGAACAGCGCGGGCACGTCGCCGAGCAAATGGCCGCGATGCTCGTCATGCATCAGCGACTGCACGGCCATGATCGTGCCGTGCACGACACTGGACCACACGGTGAACCAGATCAGGCTCAGATGCTCGAGCGGATTGCGCGCGGCGATCAGCAGGAACACGCCGAGCGTCGCGTAAATGCCGACGATCATCAGCGGGTAGTCCGAGTAGCCCGTATGCCACGCCCACCCGGACGGCCATACGATCATCAACGGATAGAAGCAGACGAGCGCGATCAGTCCGATGCCGATGAGCGCGATGCGCAGATACGCGATGCGTGCAGCGTGATTCATCAGGGCCTCCCGGTGGGCGGTGCAGCTGGCTGCCTCACATGATAGACGCTAGCCAGCCTGCCCCTGGCGACGCGTTTGCTGTTGCGCTTCGTCGACGCGCGGCGGAGGCCGATGATCGCGCGGTGCCGGTTCGTGTCCACTGCGCTCTGCCACTCGCATCGGCCGCTGTTGCGCACCCTGTTCCGCGTGCCGCGCGGTCGGCACATCGTGGCGCTCCCGCCGATGCGGCTGCTGCGCGTACGCGGGCCGCTCGCCATGCGGATGCGGCGTATGCTCGTCGCGTTGCGGCGCGGCCAAGGCATGCACGGGCGGATGTCCGTGACGACGAGCCATCTCGACGCGCAGGTGTTCGCGTCGGCGGAGGACTTCGGCGCGTCGGTCGCCATGCGCGTAGAAATGCGGCTGACGCCTGCCGTCCGGGCCGACCACCCAAAGATACGTGTTGCCGCCGACGAACACCACGTCGCGATCCGCGACATGGGCGATATACACGTCGCTCGGCGCAGCCACATACACGGGTTGCGGAGCGGGTGCCGGCGCGCGCACGACGACGGCAGCCGGCGGAGGCGGCGGCTGTGTGGCGACGACAGTGGGACGTGGCCTCGCAGGCGCGGCAGCGATCTGCTGCTCGCTGGTGACGCAGCCGGGTAGCGCGGCGAATGCGGCGAATGCGGCGATTGCCGCGAAAGATTTGGCCAGCTTCATCGTGAACAAATGCGGCTCCCCGTTTTCATGTTGTCATGCTGATTCGCCCGCATTAACGGCACAGTCTTACAGAAGCTTTAGCGCGGCGAACGGGTGGAGCGCGCGGGGCAGGCGCCTGTATCATCGGCACCAGTCAATCTCCACGATGCCGCGACCGCGCGAATCGCAACGCCCTGCACGAGGACCACAGCGTGAACGTCAGTGAAGCCGTTACCAGCCGCAAATCCGTCCGCCAGTTTCTTGCCACGCCCGTCGCACCCGACGTGATCCGCCGCGTGCTCGCCACGGCTGCGCGCTCGCCTTCGGGCGGCAATCTGCAACCGTGGCACATCCACGTGGTGGGCGGCGATGCGCTGGTGCGTCTCAAGCACGTCATGCGCGAGCGCGTCGCGGATGCGCCCGGCGGCGAAAAAACGGAATACGACGTCTATCCACCGAACCTTCATTCGCCATATCGAGAGCGGCGCTTTCAGGTTGGCGAGGATCTTTATCGGAGCATCGGCATTGAACGCGAGAATCGTCCAGCGCGCCTGGCGCAGTTCGCGCGCAACTTCGCGTTTTTCGACGCACCGCTCGCGCTGTTCTGCACCGTCGACCGCCGGATGGGACCGCCGCAATGGTCCGATCTCGGCATGTTCATGCAGACGGTGATGCTGCTGTTGCGCGAGGAAGGATTGCACAGTTGCGCGCAGGAATCGTGGGCGCAATATCCCACGACGATCGGCGCGTTTCTCGATCTGCCCGCCGACCGCATGCTGTTCAGCGGCATGGCGATCGGCTACGAAGACACGAGTGCCGCGATCAACCAGTGGCGCGCGCAGCGCGCGCCTTTGGATGAGTTCGCGCAATTCATCGGCATCTGATTGGCCGGCGAAGTTGTCGAGTGCACGATGCGTCCACAAGCTGATCGACATCGGCGAGCAGGCCATTCAAGTTGGCAATACGACTGCCACGACCGATGGAATTCAGCCATCGTATTCTGTACCGTGCGTCGCGAACACGCATGCGTATGCGTATGCGTATGCGTATGCGCAGCCTGCCGTCACGTTCCGCGCGTTGGTGAGAAAATCGACGGCACATTGCAACCAACCCGAGTGCATCCGATGTTCGAAGCTACCATCAATACAGCGCTGCCCAAGGCCGAGTTCTATCGGGAACTGACGTCGCAGGCGCGCTCGTTGCTCGAAGGCGAATCGAATCAGATCGCCAATGCAGCGAATCTGTCGGCGCTGATCTTTCACAGCCTGCCGCAAGTGAACTGGGCGGGTTTCTATTTCGCGCTAGACGGCGAACTGGTCATCGGTCCGTTTCAGGGCAAGCCCGCCTGTGTGCGCATTCCGATGGGCCGCGGCGTATGCGGTCGTGCCGCGCAAGCGCTTGAGACGCAAGTCGTGCCCGATGTCGATGCGTTCCCCGGACATATCGCGTGCGATTCGGCGTCGCGCTCGGAGATCGTGATTCCGCTGCAGAAGGCGAACGGCGAACTGGTCGGCGTGCTCGATATCGACAGTCCCGTGCTTGAACGTTTCGACGACGAAGACCGGCGCGGGCTCGAAGAACTCGCGAAGATCTTCGTCGCGTCGCTGCGCTGAGCGGCTTTTCGCGCCGACCAGGCGAAAAGCCCCGAAGACCATTCGACCTTGAGGCAGATCGTGCATGTGACGGCATATGCCGTCACAGCAACTCACAGCGCGCGATTCGGCGTCGCACTGCCCTTCTTCGCCGACTCCAGCGCGGCCGCCACGCCTTGCCCGTATGCGGGATCAGCCTTCGTGCAGTGCTCGATATGCAGCTTCTGGACCGGCTCCGACACGCCCGCCAATGCGCGCGCCGTGTTGTCGAACAGCGTCTGCTTCTGCTCGTCCGACATCAGGCGGAACAGGTTGCCGGGCTGCGAGAAGTAGTCGTCATCGACACGGTGATTCCAGTGGTCGGCGGCGCCTTCGACAGACAGCGGCGGCTCGCTGAAATCGGGCTGATCGAGCCATTCGCCGCGCGTGTTCGGGTTGTATGGCGTCGCACCGCCCATGTTGCCGTCGACGCGCATGAAGCCGTCGCGGTGATAGCTGTGCACGGGGCACCGCGGCGCGTTCACGGGGATCAGGCTGTGATTGACACCTAGCCGATAACGCTGAGCATCGCCATACGAGAACAGCCGTCCTTGCAGCATCTTGTCCGGCGAGAAGCTGATGCCCGGCACCACGTTCGCAGGATTGAACGCGGCCTGCTCGACGTCGGCAAAATGGTTGTCCGCGTTGCGGTTCAGTTCCATCACGCCCACTTCGATCAGCGGGTAGTCCTTCTTCGGCCAGACCTTGGTCAGATCGAACGGGTTATACGGCGTCTTCGACGCGTCCTTCTCCGGCATCACCTGCACGTACATCGTCCACTTCGGAAACTCCTTCCGTTCGATCGCTTCGTACAGGTCGCGATGCGAGCTTTCGCGATCGACGCCGACGAGCGCCGCAGCTTCCGCATCCGACAGGTTCTGGATGCCCTGCTGTGTATGCAGGTGGAACTTCACCCAGAAGCGCTCTTTGTTCTCATTGATGAAGCTGAACGTGTGGCTGCCGAAACCGTGCATATGGCGGAACGATTTGGGAATGCCACGATCGCTCATGACTATCGTCACCTGGTGCAGCGCTTCCGGCAGTTGCGTCCAGAAATCCCAGTTGTTTTCGGCGCTGCGCAGGCCCGTGCGCGGATCGCGCTTGACCGCATGGTTCAGGTCCGGAAACTTCAGCGGATCGCGCAGGAAGAACACAGGCGTGTTGTTGCCGACGAGATCCCAGTTGCCTTGGTCCGTATAGAACTTGATCGCGAAGCCGCGGATGTCGCGTTCGGCATCGGCAGCGCCGCGCTCACCCGCGACCGTCGAGAAGCGTGTGAACAGTTCCGTCTTCTTGCCGATCTGCGAAAAGATGTTGGCGCGCGTGTACCTGGTGATGTCATGCGTGACCGTGAAGGTGCCGAAGGCGCCCGAGCCTTTCGCGTGCATGCGGCGCTCCGGGATCACCTCGCGGTCGAAGTGCGCGAGTTTCTCGAGGAACCACACGTCCTGCAGCAAGGCAGGCCCACGCGGCCCCGCCGTCTGAATGTTCTGGTTGTCTACAACGGGTGCGCCAAAAGCAGTCGTCAATTTGTTCACGTCTAGCCCTCCAACACTTATAGGAAGTTCCGGCGACACGCCGCCGGATCGTACGGTGGGTTTTCCAGCGATGGCAGTGGGACGGCAACCGCTATCTCTGGAGGCGGAATCGGGACGGCCTATGCCGTCGAAATGAAGGCCGCGCGGTGCTCCGCACGCACCAGCCGTCACTGCGGAAGCGATCTTAGCGCCATTCGAATGAACAAGCAGACAAGGGGTAAGCCGTTGAAAGACCAATGCAGTCCGTGCAAAACCGACGCGCAAAAACCAGAAGACATGAATGGCGTTCAATGCGCGACGCATCTCCTCACTATGAACTTGCGCAACCCGATAAAAATTTTAAGTTAGCGCTGGCTTTATTGTCCTTGTCATATAGATACCAGATTGCCGGTCAATGACAGATAACTAACGAGAAATCGGAACGACACTCGATGTCCACCGCGTTCGCCCATACAGTCGAAGCAAGCTTCGCGACGCTCACGCCCACGGCCAAGCGCATCGCCAGCTACATGCTGGCGAATCTGGAGCGCCTCGGCCTGGAAACGGCGGACCAGATTGCGCAGCAGACGGGCACGAGCGGCATTTCGGTGGGACGCTTTCTGCGCAGCGTCGGTTACCGCAATCTCGACGACCTGAAGCGTGAGCTTCGCGGGGCGCAATCGCGCCCGTGGTTCATCACGGACCGGCTGGACGCATACCGCAGCGAACGCGCTAATGGCAATGCAAACGGCCTCGACGCGAACGAAGCCAACCCCGCCAGTTCGCTCGACCTCGAAGTCGACGCAATCCGCTATGTCTATCAACTCGCGCAAGGTGAAGCGTTTGCACGCATTGCCCAGCGCATTGCCGAAGCCGATGCCGTTTTCATTCTCGGCATTCAATCGACGCGCGGCATCTCCAACGCGTTCTATAGCTACCTCGAATATCTGCGCCCACGCGTCTTCTATTCCGACGGCATGTCTGGCTCGTATGTGGACTCGCTCAATTCGGAGTTCGGGTCGCCGTATCTGATCGTCACCGACACACGCGCCTATTCGCGCATCGCGCGCCGCTATTGCGAGGCCGCCGCGCGGCGCGACTTGCCCTTTGCGCTCGTCACCGATCTCTATTGCCCGTGGGCGCGCGAGTTTTCTTGCGATCTGATTCAGGTGAAGACGGATGTCGGACAGTTCTGGGACTCGCTCGCACCGCTCACCTGTCTGTTCAATCTGCTGCTGACCTCGATCGTCGAAAGGCTCGGCCCCGCCATCGACGAACGGGTCGCGCGCAACCGCGAGTTGCAGCGCGAACTCGATCAATTCGACCTTTAAACCTCATGCCCGACAAACAGCAACTGATCCACATCACGCCGGAAACGCATCGCGTCGAGCTCGACCTCGCGTATGCGACGGCCAACAATTTCACCGGCAAGCCGATTTACAAAGAAGCGCACTGCCTGTTGCTCGCGCCCGCCGAAGCGGGCTTGCGCAAAGCCGTCGAACTCGCGGACAGCATCGGCATGAAGCTGCGCATTTTCGATGCGTACCGGCCGCCGCAAGCGCAGCAGGTTCTGTGGGACTTTCTGCCCGATCCGACCTTCATCGCGGAACTGGGACGCGGCTCGAATCATAGCCGCGGCACCGCGCTCGATCTGACCTTGATCGACAGCAACGGCGAGGCGCTCGATATGGGCACGGGCTTCGATGCGATGGTCAAGGAGTCCGAGCACTTCCACAAAGGCCTGCCGCAGCACGTGCAGCGCAACCGGCTACTGCTGCTCGGCATCATGCATGCGGCCGGCTTCACGCATATCGCAAGCGAGTGGTGGCATTACGAAATACCCGGCTCGCGCGCGCTGCCCATTATCGACAATAGCGAAAGCGGCCCGTTGAAACTGATGTAATCGCGTTTGATTCTTTGCTGTTCATTGTCCGCATGTTCCCTCTCGATACGGAGCGAGTATGAATCTGGTTCTGCGCAATGCGCTAGCGGCAGTCGCCGTCGTTTCGGCACTGACGCTTACGATGACGACAACAAGCACTGCGTTGGCGGCCACGCCGAAAGACATGCTGGTGATCGCCACCACGCTCGACGAATTCTCGACGCTCGATCCGGGCGAAGTGTACGAGTTGGTCCCCGAAGAGTATGTTGCGAACACCTACGACCGCCTCGTGCGCGTCGATCTGAAAGACCCCTCGAAATTCAACGGCGACGTCGCGCAATCATGGACGGTCAGCCCCGACGGACTCACGTTCACGTTCAAGATCCGCTCCGGCCTCAAGTTCCATTCGGGCAACCCGCTCACGGCCGAAGACGTCGCATGGTCGATCCAGCGATGCGTGCTGCTCGACAAGGGTGCAGCGGCAGTGTTGCAAGGCATCGGACTGACGAAAGACAACGCACTGCAGAACGTGAAAAAGGTCGACGACTCGACCGTCAGCATCACGACAGACCAGAAATATGCGCCCACGTTCGTGCTGAATGTGCTGGGCGCGTGGCCCGCGTCGGTGGTTGACAAGACGCTGCTGATGTCGCATCAGAAGGGCAATGACTTCGGCAACGAATGGCTGCGCACGAACGAAGCGGGTTCGGGTGCCTACAAGCTCGTCAAATGGAGCGCGAACGAAAGCATCATTCTGCAAAAGTTCGATGGCTACCGGATGCCACTTGCGATGAAGCGCATCGTGATGCGTCATGTGCCCGAGGCGGCAAGCCAGCGTCTGCTGCTCGAAAACGGCGACGCAGACGTCGCGCGCAATCTGAGCCCCGACGATCTCGCCGCGCTCACGAAGGGCAACAAGGTCACTGTCAACTCGGTGCCGCAAGCGACGCTCCTCTATCTCGGCCTCAATGTGAAGAACCCGAATCTCGCGAAGCCGGAAGTGCAGGAAGCGATGAAGTGGCTGATCGACTACGACGGCATCCAGAAGAACGTGACGAAGAACACCTTCAAGGTTCATCAGACCTTCCTGCCTGAAGGCTTTCTCGGCGCGCTGAACAGCAATCCATATCACCAGGATGTCGCGAAAGCGAAAGCACTGCTCGCGAAGGCGGGCTTGCCGAACGGCTTCAACGTGACGATGGACGTGCGCAGCGCGTATCCGTACAACGAAATCGCGCAGGCCGTGCAGGCCAATCTCGCGCAAGGCGGCATCAAGGTGGAGATCATTCCCGGCGACAACAAGCAGACGCTCGCGAAGTATCGTGCGCGTCAGCATGATATCTATATCGGCGAATGGTCGGCGGACTACATCGATCCGCACAGCAATGCGCAAGGCTACGCGTGGAATCCTGACAACTCGGACAAGTCTTCGTACAAGATGCTCGCGTGGCGCAATTCGTGGGACATTCCCGATCTGACGAAAGAGACCAACGCGGCACTCGCCGAATCGTCGACGGCAAAGCGTGCGCAACTCTATCAGACCATGCAGAAGGAAATGCTTGCTAAGTCGCCGTTCGTCATCATGTTCCAGCAGGTGTCGCAAGTGGCGATGCGTCCGGGCGTATCGGGCCTCGAAGTCGGCCCGATCAACGACCTCGTGTCGTACCTGCACGTGAAGAAGCAGTAAGCGCATAGCGGCATGTCCACGACGCTCACTCCCATCGACCGCATCCGCGCTGCGTCCACGCGCAGCGCGGGTGTGCGCTGGACCTTGCGCGTGCTGCGCTGGGCGCTGACGCTCGCGATCACGTTCACGGGGCTGCTGGCCGTGACCTTCGTGATCGGCCGCAAGGTGCCGATCGACCCCGTTCTCGCGATACTCGGCGACCGTGCATCGGCGAGCGCGTATGCCGCCGCGCGTATCCAGCTCGGTCTCGACAAGCCGCTTGCCGAGCAGTTCTTCATCTACGTGAACGCGGTGCTGCACGGCGATCTAGGCGTGTCGCTGCTGACGGCCAACCCCGTGATCGACGACATCAAGCGCGTGTTCCCCGCGACGCTCGAACTCGCCACACTGGCGACGATCATCGGCGTGCTGATTGGCGTGCCGCTCGGCGTGATCGCGGCGACCCGGCATAACCGCTCAATCGATCACGTCGCGCGTTTCATCGGGTTGATCGGCAGTTCTGTTCCCGTGTTCTGGCTGGGCTTGATGGGGCTGTTGCTGTTCTACGCGAAGCTACATTGGGTGTCGGGGCCGGGGAGGCTCGATCCCGTGTTCGACGGCATGGTCGACACGCAAACGGGCAGCCTGCTGATCGATTCGCTGATAGCCCGTGAATGGGATGTGCTCTTCAATGCGCTGTCGCACATCGCGTTGCCTGCCGCGATCCTCGGCTATTACTCGGTCGCGTATCTGAGCCGGATGACCCGCTCGTTCATGCTCGACCAGCTAAGCCAGGAATACATCACGACGGCACGCGCCAAAGGGCTATCCGAGCGGCGCGTGGTGTGGGTCCACGCGTTCGGCAATATCGCCGTGCCGCTCCTCACGGTGATCGCACTCTCATACAGCTTCCTGCTAGAAGGTTCGGTGCTGACGGAGATTGTGTTTGCGTGGCCCGGCATCGGTTCGTATCTGACGGGCGCTTTGCTCAATGCCGACATGAATGCAGTGCTCGGCAGCACGCTCGTGATCGGCGTGACCTTCATCGCGTTGAATCTGCTGACCGACGCGCTTTATCGCGTGTTCGATCCGCGCGCCCGCTGATGCAACGGAGACTTTCGACGTGCAACCCCCTGTTGACCGTTCGACGCAGGACTGGCCGATGACCGCGCCGCGTCCCGCCTGGAAACAATGGCTGCTGACGGATACACCCGCGTCGCGCAGGCAAGCCGCGCTTGGCCTCGCATATCGGCGCTGGCGGCGCTTCGCGGGCAACCCGCTATCGGTATTCGGTCTGTCGATTCTGATGTTGCTCGTGATCGTCGCGATCATCGGGCCGTGGATCGCGCCCCACGATCCGTTGCGGCAAGTGCTGTCCGACCGCTTGTTGCCGCCCGGTTCCGCATCGCATTGGCTCGGCACCGATCAGCTCGGCCGCGACATCCTCTCGCGCATCATTTTCGGTTCGCGGCTCACGCTGTCGATCGCGATGCTCGTCGTGGTCGTAGTCGTGCCCGTTGGCCTGTTGATCGGCACGACGGCGGGCTTCTTCGGTGGCTGGGTCGACAATGTGCTGATGCGCGTGACGGATATTGCGCTGGCGTTCCCGAAGATCGTGCTCGCGCTCGCGTTCGCCGCTGCGTTGGGTCCGGGTGTGATCAATGCCGTGATCGCAATTTCAATCACCGCGTGGCCCGCGTATGCGAGACTCGCGCGCGCCGAGACGCTGCGGCTCGTGCAGGCCGATTTCATCCATGTGGCACGGTTGCAAGGGGCATCCAGCGCACGCATTCTGCTGCGCTATATCGTGCCGCTCTGCTCGTCGTCGGTGATCGTGCGCGCGACCCTCGACATGGCAGGCATCATCCTGACCGTAGCGGGCCTCGGCTTTCTCGGACTCGGCGCGCAACCGCCGAGCCCCGAATGGGGCTTCATGGTCGCGTCAGGCCGCAACGTGCTGCTCGATTCGTGGTGGGTCGCGACGATACCCGGTTTTGCAATCCTGCTTGTGAGCCTCGCATTCAATCTGCTCGGCGACGGCTTGCGCGACGTGTTCGATCCGCGCCACGGAGACTGACATGGGCACGAACATAGCCACGAACGAAAGCCAGTCCGCCCTGTGCGAAATCGACGATTTGCGGGTTGCGTTTCGCGCTCATGACGGCTCGATGAACGAAGCGGTGCGCGGCCTTTCGCTGACATTGAACAAGGGCGAGCGGCTCGGCATCGTCGGCGAATCGGGTTCGGGGAAATCGCTGACGGGACGCGCGCTGCTGGGGCTGCTGCCGCCCGCCGCGCATTGCACTGCGCAGGCGCTGCGCTTCGACGGACAGGACTTGCTGTCGATGCGCGCCGACAAGCGCCGCCGTTTATGCGGCCAGCAGATGGGCATGATCCTGCAGGATCCGAAATACTCGCTGAACCCGGTGATGACGGTTGCGCAACAGATGCGCGAGGCGTTCGCACTGCACGACCCGAAACTGGGCCGCCGCGCGATGCGCCAGAAAATCGTCGCCGCGCTCGAAGCCGTGCATATCCGCAATCCCGAACGCGTCGCCGATTCATATCCGCACGAACTCTCGGGCGGCATGGGGCAGCGCGTGATGATCGCGATGATGGTGTCGACGGGACCGCGCCTGCTGATCGCCGACGAACCGACCAGCGCACTCGACGTGCTGGTGTCGATGCAGGTGCTCGCCGTACTCGACGAGATGATCGCGAAACATGATACCGGCCTCATCTTTATCAGCCACGATCTGCCGCTCGTCATGTCGTTTTGCGACCGCATCGTGGTGATGTACGCGGGACGCGTGGTCGAAACCTGTGCGGCGCGCGACCTCGTGCACGCGCAACATCCGTACACGCGCGGCCTGCTCGCCGCGAATCCGCCGCTCGTCAATCCGCCCGCCGAGTTGCCCGTGCTGTCGCGGGATCCCGGCTGGCTCAATGACGTGCAAGGAGCATCCGCATGATCGACGTCGATGCACTGACGGTGCGGTTCAAGACGGCGACAGGCGCCGTCGACGCCGTGCGCAACGCAAGCTTTCATGTCGCGCAAGGCGAAGTGTTCGGCCTGGTAGGCGAATCAGGCTCGGGAAAATCAACGATCCTGCGCGCGCTGAGCGGACTTGCGCCGACTGCACAAGGCACGATGCGCATCGCGCTGCCGGACGGACAGGCGCAAAAGCGCGGTGTGCAAATGGTCTTTCAGGACCCATACGGCTCGCTGCATCCGCGCTTCACCGTCGATCAGACGTTGCGCGAGCCGTTGCGCATCAATGGCATCGGGCAGCATGAAGAGCGTATCGTCAACGCGCTACGCGAAGTGGGACTCAACGCGTCGTTCCGGTTTCGCTATCCGCATCAGTTGTCTGGCGGACAGCGGCAGCGTGTTGCCATTGCGCGCGCGCTGATCGTCGAGCCGCATGTGCTGCTGCTCGACGAACCGACGTCGGCCCTCGACGTCTCCGTACAAGCCGAGATTCTGAACCTGCTCAAGCGCCTGCACCACGAGCGCAATCTGACGATGATTCTCGTCAGCCACAATCTGGCCGTGGTCGGCTTTCTGTGTTCGCGCGTCGCGATCATGCGCAATGGCGAGATTGTCGAAGAACTCGATATCGAGCGGATACGCGCGCAACAGGTCGACAACGACTATTCGCGCAGCCTGCTGCTTGCGACGGGTGGCTATCAACGAAAAGCCATCGAAGCGATGGGGGTCGACACGTCGCCGTGAAACGAATGCGCGGCCGCTCGGGGCTGCGCTTTTTCACTCTACGGCTGGCGTCAGTTTGCCTTCTTCGATGCGCGATGTCCCCGGATGGCGCGCCACGGCGAACACACCGAATGCGGCGACCAATGCAGGCACGGCGAGCATGCTGAACACCGAGCCGAACTGCCAGCCCAGCCCCATCAATGCGGCACCGACCAGCGCCCCCGCCACGCCGCCGATGCGCCCTACACCGAGCATCCACGCAACGCCCGTCGCGCGCCCTTGCGTAGGATAGAAACTCGCGGCCAAGGCCGACATCGAGGTCACGGCGGACGTGATGACCGTGCCCGTCAGGAAGATCAGCGTGCCGAGCCAGATCTGATGCCCGATACCGCGGCCGACGAGCATCACCAGCAAGGCCGCGACGACATACGTGCACGCGATCACACGATTCGCCTTGAAGCGGTCCATCAACCAGCCGACACTCAGATTGCCGAGTATGCCGCCGAGTGGAAACAGCGAGGTCATCAGCGCGGCGTTCTGCCCTGAAAAGCCGGTGTCCTTGAATAGCGTGGGCAGCCAGTTGGTCAGCAGATAGTAAATCAGCAGGCCCATGAAGTACGCGAGCCACAGCATCAGCGTGCCGAAGCGAAAGCGCGTCGACAGCACCACGCGCAACGCGGAACCGCGATGCTCGGCGACACCCTCTGCGCTGACGAACCGGCATGCTTCGAGATGCGTGCCCTTGGCGATGCGCGAAAGAACACGTGCGATCCGCGCGTCGCCACGTTGCCGCGTCACCATGAATTGCGCGGACTCTGGAAGCAGAACAACGAGCACGATCGTCAGCGCAACCGGTCCGATACCGCCCGCGACGAGCACGCTCTGCCAGCCGAAGTGCGGAATGAGCCAGGCCGACGCCACGCCGCCGATCGCGAGTCCGCATGAGAAGCCGCAGAACATTGCATTCACGGCCACTGCGCGAATACGCGACGGTGCGTACTCGGACATCAACGTCACCGCATTGGGCATTGCGGCGCCGAGGCCGAGACCTGTCATGAAACGCAGCACCGTGAGCGATTCGATTGACGTGGCATGCGCGGCGGCAAGACTCCATACGCCGAAGAAAAACACCGATAAA
This sequence comes from Paraburkholderia phymatum STM815, assembly GCF_000020045.1. Lineage (GTDB taxonomy): Bacteria > Pseudomonadota > Gammaproteobacteria > Burkholderiales > Burkholderiaceae > Paraburkholderia > Paraburkholderia phymatum. Next base: position 983,920 of record NC_010623.1, read on the forward strand.
ACCAGCACCGCTTTGCGCCCGATGCGATCGGCAAACGGTCCGGCACCCAACGCGCCGATCCCGAGGCCGACGAGTGCAGCGCTCATCACTGGCCCGAGCGCCGAGCGCGCGACGCCCCATTCCTGCACCAGCGAAGGCGCAATGAAACCGACTGCGGCCGTGTCGAAGCCGTCGGCGGCAACAACCAGAAAGCAGAGGACAAGAATCGTCCATTGAAAAGGTGAAAAGCGTTCGCCGTCGATGAAGCGCTGCACATCGACCGTGCGTGTATGCTGGCTCATTGCGTGTCTCCTTGATACGCGGGTGTTACGTCTCCGTATGTTTGTGATGGCGCCGGCTGTTTCTATTTTTCTAACGCAGCGCCGTGAGGCTTCTGAATTCGACGCGCCGGATGATCCGGCTTTCCTGTGCGACGATCAGATGCGCCGACGCCTGCAAATAGGCAGGCCACTGCGGGTCTGCATCGCGCGCAGTGCGGCGCTGGTCGTAATCGGCAATGCTCTCGTAGCCCCACAGATGCACGACCTGATTCAACGCGCCGATATCGCTCATGTAGAAGCCGACGGGCGCGCCAAGGTACTTCAATTGAATCGGCATCGCGAGCCTGTCGAATACCTCGATGAACTCCGTCATGCCTCGCGGCCGGATCGTATAGATGCGGTGATCGACAAAGGGTTTGGTGCTGCTCATGATGCTGTCCTCTATACGGTTGCGGATTGCCGCATGTTTAGCGCGTGCGTGCCGGCCTGCACATCAGCCATGCCTGCCAGGCGCCGGCCGGTGATGTAACCGAACGTCATGATCGGGCCCAGCGTGATGCCCGCGCCCGGATAGTTGCCGCCCATGATGCTCGCGCGATCATTGCCGACTGCGTACAGCCCCTGGATCGCGCCGCCGTGTGCATCCAGCACTTCTCCCGTGACGGCCGTCGTGATGCCGTCGAATGTACCCAGGTCGCCCATCACGACCTTGAGCGCGTAGTAGGGCCCGTCGCCGACGGGCGCGACGCATGGATTGGGCTTGTGCTCGGGATCGGCGAGATAGCGGTTGAAGGAAGTCGAGCCGCGTCCGAACTCGCGGTCTTTGCCACGTGCTGCGCCTTCGTCGTACGCACGCACCGTGGCTTCCAGCGCAGCGGCATCGATGCCCGCACGCCGCGCAAGCTCGGCGAGCGTGCGCCCTCTGACGAGGTAGCCGTTGCGCAGCAGCGGTCCCAACGGAACGGGCGCGGGCTTCGCAAAGCCCAATCCGTACTTGCGGATCGTCGCGTGATTGCAGATCAGCCACATTGCCGTTTCCTTCTCGCCGCGGCATGCTTCGATCATCGCCGCGCCGACATCGTGATACGAGTTCGATTCATTGGTGAAGCGCGTGCCTTTACGCGTCACGCCGATGATGCCCGGCTTGTAGCGGTCGACGAGATGTGGAAACACGCCGAACGTACCGTCGCGCATCGGCACGCGCGACACCGGCATCCATGCGGCCGGCTGCGGATAGCGGATCGGCACTTGCGCGCCGACGCGTTCGGCCATGCGTGCGCCATCACCCGTATTGCCTTTCGGCACGGGCGAGCAATGCTCGCCGCCGCGCATCACGTGCGGGTACGCTTTAGCGATGCGCGCAACGTCATGCGAAAAACCTCCGCACGCGAGTACCACGCCGCGTCGTGCAGCAATCCGCATCTCGCCTGCCGGGCCTTCGACCACAGCGCCCTTTACACCGCCGTCCGACACAATGAGCTCCTGCGCGGCGGTGTTCGTGTGAATCGGAATGCCCATTGCGAGTGCCGTTTTCGCGAGCCGCGCCGCCAGCGCATTGCCGCTCGTGATCTGCACACCGCGCCGGTAAAGCGCGAGATCCTTCAGGTGACTTCCCAGCCGCTTCGCCACATACAACGCGGACTTGAGCGATCGCGTCGCGTTGAAGAAGTGCTTGAGGTCGGCGTTCGACGAATTGAACATCATGCCGATGAACGTGATCGTCTGGAGCGGCGGACGCAGACGCGCGATGTCACCGCCGAGCTTGCGTGCATCGTAGGGCGCCGCGACCACCGAGCGTCCGATGTCCACGCCGCCTTGCACATCCGGGTGATAGTCGGGATAAAGCGTCGGGACGAACTTGACTTCCGTCTCACGCTCGAAGAAGTCGAGCATCTGCGGACCGATGTCGAGGAACGCATCGACGGCCGCTTCGTCGAAGAACGCGCCTGTTTCGTTGCGCATATACGTCTTCGCTGCTTCGCGCGTATCGTTCGCGCCGTTCGCACGCGCGTGCCGGTTGCCCGGAATCCACAACACGCCGCCCGAGAATGCGGTCGTACCGCCGAAATACGCTTCCTTTTCGATCACGACGACATCGAGACCGTACTTGCGCGCGGTGATCGCAGTCGAGAGACCGCCCGCGCCCGAGCCGATGACGAGTACATCGCACGTCATTGGCGCGCCTGAATCAGTGGGAATAGCCATGCTGTGTCTCCTGCCAATGTCGATTTGCTTAACGCGCTGCGCCGGCCTTTGCCTCATAGCCGGGTCGCGGCACCATATCCATCAGCATGCATTCCAGTCCGCCATCGACGATCAGCTCCGCGCCATTCACGTAGCTCGCCCGCGGGCTCGCGAGAAACGCCACCGCGTCCGCGATATCGACCGGTTCGCCGATGCGGCGGCTTGCCGTCATCGCGCGGCGACGCTGTTCGACGTCGCCTTGCGCGTAGAACGACGCGGACAGCGGCGTACGAATCATGCCTGGACACACGGCGTTGCTGCGCACGCCGCGCGCCCCCCACTCGGCCGCGATCTGCTTCGACAGCATCGAGACGGCTGCCTTGCCGGGGCTATACGCGCCGCTCCATGTCTGCGGATGATGCGCAGCCACCGACGCCACGTGCACGATGCTGCCCGCGCGCTTGTGCAGCATCGCGCGGCCGAATGCCTGCGCGCACAGCATGTAGCCCGTGAGATTGACTTGCAGCATCGCGTTCCATGTGTCGAGGGTAATGTCTTCGATACCGCCCGGACGCAGCAGACCCGCGTTGTTCACGAGCACATCCGCTGAGCCCAACCTTTCTTCCACACTGAGTGCCGTCAGCTCGACGCTCTTCGCGTCAGCGATATCGCATTCGAATGCGTATGCCTCCATGCCGTTCGCGACGAGCGTCTGCGCGAGGTCTTTGCACTTTCCCGCTTCGCGGTCCAGCAATGCGATGCGCGCGCCGCTCTCTCCGAGCACACGTGCGATCGCGCTGCCTATGCCGCCCGCTGCGCCTGTCACGACGCAAACCTTGCCTTCGAGCGCAAGCCATTCGGCGCTTCTTTTATTAGCCATCCAAATCTCCATGTCTTCGTTCCGATCGGCGATTGGTAGATGCAATCGCGCGTTTCACGGAGAAAAGTATAGGGACGCGACGCGCGGCGGAGTTGGACAAAGAGCACGCATCGCAGGACAATTCGTACACAGGAGACGAACCGGCATGAGGAAAATCCCTAACTACGATCTGTACGGCGAATCGGCGCGCCCGCCCTGGTTCGACGCGTTCAATTTCGAGTGGATTGCCGAACGCAGCCGGCCCAACGACTGGCACATCGCCGCGCATCGGCATGACGCGCTCTTGCAGATTCTGTATATACGCAGCGGTAGCGGGCATGTCGTGATCGAGAGCGAGAAGCACGCTTTCTCGCCGCCTTGCGTCGTCGTTTTGCCCGCGCAAACCGTGCATGGCTTCGTGTTTTCGCCCGACATCGACGGGCTTGTCATCACGGCTGCGCAGCGCGCGCTCGAATCGATTTCGAAGGCGGTGTCGCCCGGTCTTCTGCCCGTGATCCAGCGCGCGGCCGTGATACCCGTGAGGGCGTCGACGGGCGACGACACATTGATGCCGCTCTTCTCGCTGCTCGAACAGGAATACCGCGGCAACGCGCGCGGCCATATCGCAGCGGGAATGTCATTGATGATTGCACTTTTCGTGCAAGTGGCGAGATTGAGCGATGCAGCGGCGATGCCCGCGACGAGCGCCGTCGCCGACAGACGCAGCGGGCAAATCAAGCGCTTTCGGGAACTGGTGGCGACGCACTTTCGTGAGCACAGGGCCGTCGACTTCTATGCGGAGAAACTTGGCATCACGACCGCTCAATTGAGCCGCATTTGCCGCGACGAACTCGGCCATTCGCCGATGTCGCTGGTGAATCAACATCTGATACGGGAAGCACAGCGCGATCTCGTCTATTCGGGTCTGACGATCAAGCAGATCGCGCATGCGCTGGGCTTTGAAGACGCGGCGTATTTCAGCCGCTATTTCCGCAAACAGACGGGCGCGACGCCCAAGGAATTCCAGGCCGCCGCGCACACCGATCTGTCTTTGAACTGAACGGTCAGTCCTTAAACCGCCACCGCGCCGACGTAGTTCTCGGCCATCGAAATCGCCGCGCTGCGCGAAGTGGTCACATGCTCGAGTTCCGCAACCTGCAATTGCTGCTCGAATGGCGATGCATCATCGAGACGGTGCATCATGCGCGTCATCCAGTACGAGAAATGTTCTGCGCGCCAGATTCGCTTCAGCGCCGTTTCGCTATAGCGTTCCAGCTGATCGCTGCCGTCTTCCTTGTAGAACGCGCGCAATGCATCCGACAAAATGCGCACGTCGGAAACAGCGAGATTCAAACCTTTCGCGCCTGTGGGCGGCACGATATGCGCTGCGTCACCGGCGAGGAACAGGCGCCCGTGCTGCATCGTCGTCGACACGAAACTGCGCATGCCGACAATGTTCTTCTGGAAGATCTTGCCTTCAACCACCTTGTGGCCTTCATCCGAATCGACGCGTGCATGCATTTCCGCCCAGATGCGATCGTCGGACCAGTTGTCCACGTTGTCGCTCGGGTCGCACTGGAAGTACATGCGCTGCACGTTCGGCGAGCGCGTGCTGACCAGCGCAAAGCCGCGCTCGTGACGCGCATAGATCAATTCGTCGGAACTGGGCGGCGCTTCGGCCAGAATGCCGAACCAGCCAAACGGATAAACCCGCTGATAGTCGCGGCGGAGTGCTTCGGGAATCGCGTTGCGCGAAATGCCCTGCGAGCCGTCGCAGCCGATGATGAAATCACATTGCAATTCATGCGCTTCACCTTGATGGCGATAACGGATAGCCGGCGCAGCACCGTCGATATCGTGCAACGACACTTCCGACACGCCGAAACGCAACTCCCCTTGCGCCGCCATACGCGCGGCGACCAGATCCTTGATGACTTCGTGCTGCGCGTAGACCGTGATCGCTTTGCCCGTGAGGTCAGTGAGATCGATGCGGCGGCGCTTGCCTTCAAACGCGAGTTCGAAGCCGTGATGCAGCGCACCTTCCGCTTTCATCCGCTCGCCTACGCCGGTTTCCGTGAGCAGATCCATCGTGCCCTGCTCGAGCACGCCTGCGCGGATCGTCGATTCGATCTGATCGCGGCTGCGCGATTCGAGCACGACGGAATCAATACCCTGCAGATGAAGAAGATGGGAGAGAAGCAGTCCAGCAGGACCAGCGCCAATGATGCCGACTTGCGTACGCATGAATGTGTCTCCTGAATGCGTGGTGCGTTTCTTTGATGTGGCTCAAAGTGTGCCGCCGACGCTTCTATCGAGCAACGCAATAGGGAGAATAAGCGTTATCTCTATTCGCGATAGTAGAGGGATGCGGGTTTTCCCCAGTAAGCTAGGCGCGGCTTTGGTGGAAGTGGATTGTTTGCCTATCTTTACTGAGCGGTCCCGTTGAGCGGTCCGAACGCAAACAAGGAGAAAGCAATCATGAAGATTCGCAAGGCCGTGCAGTGGCTTGCCGCCGTCGGTTGCGTGACGCTGACGTCATACGTGTATGCGCAAGCGAGCGATGCGACGTCGATGGCGTCCGCTCCCGCTACCCATTCGAAGAAGGCGACACCCGCGGACAAGATGCTCGCACGTGACGTGCGCAAGGCTTTGTCGAAAGCACCGGGCTTCAACGTATCGAACGTTTTCGTGAAAGCGCGTGGCGGCGCCGTGACGTTATCGGGCAGCGTGCGGGAGGGATCGCAGATCGAGCAGGCGGCGGAAATAGCGAAAGGCGTGCAGGGCGTGACGTCGGTCACCAACAAGCTGACGCTGTATTCGCACGGGAATAATTGATCGACGGGTACGTGGTCAGACGGGCAAGTCAGGTTCGCTTGCCCTGCCCCGTCGCTTCGAGAATGGCTTGCCTGATGCGCGGATAGGTGCCGCATCGGCAGATAATCCCGTGCATCGCGCAGTCTATGTCCTTTGCGCTCGGTGTCGGATTGCGCTGTATCAGCGCACTTGCCGCCATCAGTTGAGCGCTCTGGCAATAGCCGCATTGCACGACGTCGACGCGCATCCACGCGTCTCTCAATGCGCGTGCTTGCGGTCCTTGCAAGCCTTCTATCGTCGTGACGGGATTCGCGCCGATATCGGAAAGCTTTTCCTGGCACGACGTCTTCGCATCCTTGCCGACGTGCACCGTGCATGCGCCGCACACGCCCACGCCGCAGCCGAATTTCGTTCCCGTCATCTTCAGTTCGCAACGCAACACCCAAAGCAGCGGCGTGTCGGGGTCCGAATGCACCTCGACTGACTTGCCATTGAGATTCAGCTTGCGCATGTTGCCCCCCCGACATACAGCTTGTGTTTGAGCGGCAACGCGTAATCGCGCGTGCCTGTCAGCGCGCAGAGCGCGTTCGCGACGGCGGGTGCAACTGGCGGCACGGCGGTCTCGCCCACGCCTTGCGGATGGCTTTTGGACGGCATGATTTCGACGGTGATATCCGGGCACTCGTCCATTCGTACCACATCGTATTCGCTGTACAGGCCTTGAACGACTGCGCCATCCTTCAGCGTGATTTCTTCCTTGAACGCAGCGGAAAGTCCGAACACAATCGCGCCCTCCACCTGCTGACGGATGAGGTTGGGATTGACGGGCAGGCCGCAATCGATCGCGCAATACACATGCTCGACCTTCACCGTGCCGTCCTTCTGCAGCGAAACCTGCGCCACTTGCCCGACCACGCTGCCGAAGGCCTCATGCAGCGCGACGCCGCGAGCATGCCTGACGTCCTTGGCCGTCCATACGGCGGGCATGCGCCAGCCGGACATGCTCGCCACTTTCTGCAAGACGGCGAGATGCCTTGGATGCTTCGTCAGCATGCTCGCGCGAAACACGACGGGGTCTTTGCGCGCCAACGCAGCCAGTTCATCGATAAAGCTTTCGATAAAAAACGCCTGATGCGAATGGCCGACGGAACGCCAGAAGCCGACTGGCATCGGCAGCTGTATCGTGCGTTGCCCGATCCACACGTTCGGCATTTCATAAGGCTGATCGAATGCGCCTTCTGAAACGGTCTTGTCGAAGTTCAGGCCGAGATCGGGAATGCGGTAGTTGCGCGCCAGCCATCCGGCGACGATCGACTGGCTCACCGATGCGTTGTGCCACGCAATCAGGCGCCCTTGTTCATCGAGTCCCGCATGGAAGCGCGACACGCATGCTGGCCGATAGAAGTCGTGACGCATGTCCTGCTGACGCGTCCAGAGCGTCTGCACGGGCCGTCCCTCTGCTTCGCGTGCGATAGCGACTGCCTGCGCGATGAAGTCGACTTCGAGCCTGCGCCCGAACGCGCCGCCCGGCATTTGCTGCTGCAGATCGACCTGTTCCGTTCCGATGCCGAGCACTCGCGCGACGTGCATGCGCGCGACGGCAGGCACCTGCGTCGCCGCCCACACCGTCGCCTTGCCGTCTTTCACTTGCGCCGTGCAATTCACGGGCTCCAGTGCAGCATGCGCGAGGTAGGGCGCGCGATACTCCGCCTTTAGCGTGTGCGCGGCGCGTTTCAGTGCGCCGTCGACATCGCCGTGGCTATACCACGCATGCCCTTCGCTTTCGTCGAGCGCCTGCGTGAGGCGCTTGTCGATGTCAGGGACCGTCAGCCCTTTCATGGGGCCGTCATTCCAGTTGATCGTCAGCGCGTCGATGGCTTTCATGGCGATGAACATGTTCTCCGCGACCACCGCGACACCGCCCGTGCCGCCGTTGTACGCATCGACGGCGAAAATCTTGCGCACGCCCGCCAGCGCTGCCGCGGCCGAAGCGTCGAAATGGGCAACGGTTCCGCCGTGCGTCGGACACATCACGATGCTGGCGTAGAGCAGGCCGTCAGGGACGACATCGATGCCGAAGACCGCGCTGCCGTTGAGCTTCGACGCGGCGTCGATGCGTGTGATCGGCTTGCCGATCAGCTGGAATTTCTCGGGATCCTTCAGCACGGGTTTGCGCGGCAGCGGTTGACGCGATGCCGCCATCGCGAGTTGCCCGAACGCCGCCTTGTGCCCGGCGTCGTGCACCACCATACCTTTTTCGATGCGACAGTCGGCGGCCCTCACGTCCCAGCGTCCGGCGGCCGCCGCGATCAGCATCGTGCGCGCGCATGCGCCCGCTTCGCGCATCGGCAGCCAGAGATCGTTGATCGAGGACGAGCCTCCCGTCATCACCGTGCCAAAATCGCGCGCGAGCTTGCGCGTGAGCCATACCACGGCTTCCTTGACGACGCCGTCATTGTCAGGGCGAAACGGCAGATCGCCTGCCACGCTTTCGATATTGTTATAGATGTCGTCGAGCGGCGCATTGGCCACGCGAATGTCGTCCCAGTTCGCGTCGAGTTCTTCTGCGATCAGCATCGCGAGCCCCGTATGCACGCCCTGCCCCATCTCCGTCCTGCACATCACCACGGTGACGGTGTTGTCGGCGGCTATCTTCACGTAGCCATTGAGCGCGGCTTCGCCGGGACGCACGGGCATCGGCTCCGACGTCACGAGGCGCTGACGCGGCGGCAGCGCCGACCATCCGATCACGAGGGCACCGGCTACGCCCACGCCGCCCAGAAGGAAGGTTCGACGCTTCAGCATGGCATCTCTCAGAGGAATCCAGCATGGACACCAGTAAAACGCACCAGCCGCGGCTCAACTGAAACCCCTGCGAATTCAAGCACTGCCGTTGCGCCGCTGCGCGCGTCCGCGACATCTACAATCTGTCCGGCTCCACAAGCGCCACTCCTTTCCATCAACGTTCATATTAGTGCGCGTTGCAAATTTCGCCGCATCGAATGAACGGAAAGTTGAGGCGGAAAAGATTGCGACGATGCGGCAAATCGCGCATTGCCATTTAGCGCTACACGCCTGCGAACTGCAATAAGCGCACTCATCCAGGTGCCGCCCGAATGCGTTTGAAGCACGCTGCGACAAGGCTTTGGCGCATGTCGGCATTCATGCTGCACTGCGACTCGAACGCAGTGGCATATCGCTTGCATTATTGATCGGCAAGCGCTGTGTCACGACGACCGTGTGGTCTCGGCAGTCGCACAGGGAGAAGAGAGATGCCTTATCTGATTGGTTGGTTGCTAGGTGTGCCGCTTATCGTCCTTGTGATTCTGTATCTGATTTTCCACTGAGGACGCACAGCCAGCGCGATCATTGCGATCGCCTTGCAGAAGTACAAACGCGGGGTACGCCCTTTGGGGAGTACACCCGCGTTTCATTGCCCGCTTCTCTTTCAGACTCCGTTGGCCTGCTTTTTCAATGCATTGAGAATGCGTTTTTCAAGCGCGACGTAATCGTGCCCGAAGTGATGATCGCCCGTCGTGCGGATCACTTCGATACCCGTTTTGGTGAGCGTCGGACAAAGCGTCTCGTCCTCGTGCTCGCCGTAAAAGCACTGCACGATCCTGGGCGGCAGACGTTCAAACTCCGGCTTCACCGGCAGCGCCTTGTCGCTCGCGGGCATACCGAGCCAGCCCGTCACGCGAATCTGGAAGTCCGCCGAGGGCGCGAAGCCCAGCAGCGAGATCAGCGAGACCTTGGCGCGCAAGCCGTCGGGCAAACGGTTGTACGCGAACGGCATCACGTCTGCACCGAACGAATAGCCGATCAGCGCAACGTGATCCGCGTGCCAGCGCGTCGCGTAGGTTTGCAGTACACGTGCGAGGTCGTGGCTCGTCTGCTGCGGAGAGTGCTCGGACCAGAAGTAACGCAGGCTGTCCCAGCCAATCACGGAAACACCGTCCTTTTGCAATTCTTCGGCGATCGTCTTGTCGAGGTCGCGCCAGCCGCCGTCGCCGGAAATCACGATGGCCATCAAGCCCGTCGGATGCGCAGCGGGCAGTTCGATCAGCGGCAGATCGGAGACGTCCTCTTCCTTCATCACCGCGACGCGCAGATGCGGCGTCGTCAGTTCGACGATGCGCTGCGTGCCCGCCGACGGGTTCGCATCCGTTTCCGCGAAACCGGGCAGACCGGGGCCGTGCGTCACGGTCGGGTCCGGCGCGCACGGGTTGAAGCGCTTGTCCAGATTGCCCTGCGCCGCGACGGATACAGCGCCCGCCACGGTGTTTTCGGGCGCCTGCTTGAGCACCTGCATCGCAAGCGTCGCACCTTGGCCCGTACCGGCGACGATGGGCATGAAATAGCGGTTCGATTGCACCTGCCGCTCAAGCTGATGGCTCACGGCTTCCGCATCGCCTACCAGCTGATGACACGCTTCCTTCTTTGCAGCGAGATTCGCGGCGTACTTCGCGGTGTCGACGCCGACCACCATCGCGCCGTTCTTCGCGAGCGCGTCGGCGGCCTGCTGGTCGGCCGGATTCCAGCCGCTTTCACGCGAGAACAGCACGACGAAGCCGCGCACATCGGCCACGGGCTTCGTCACCGTGACGTTGCCATAGCGGCCGCCCGGCAAGGTCTCATACGCGTGCGCCGTCGGCGCTACGCCGGCGAGCGAGCACAACGAAACGCTCGCCAGTGCGGCGAGCCGGTAAAACTTTTGCATGATCATGAACGCCGGCCCCCTGCCAGCAGCGAAAGGTCGGCAAGCGTGAAGAACACGCCGACTGAACCGGATGCAGCGAGATAGCGCGGCTCCCAATGAGGCTGGAATTTGCTCTTGAAAGCGCGCAGTCCGCGGAAGTTGTAGAAGCGGCCGCCGAAGCGCCACACGATGTTCGCAAGACGATGCCAGCGCGACGCGAGCGGCGTCGGCGACATGCCGGAGAACGGCGCGATGCCGAGGCTCAGCGAACGGAAGTCCGCCTGCTTCAGATGCAACGCGAGCTGCGTGAACAGATATTCCATCGCGTACGGCGATGCCTGCGGCACGTGGCGCATCACGCCGACGGTCGCCTCCGTGTTGAGATCGGTCGTCATGAACGTGACGAATGCGACGGGCTCGCCCTTCTGACGCACGAGCATCACCGATTGTGCAGCGAGATAGTCTTCCGTAAACGCGGCAACCGAGAAGCTCTTTTCGCGCGCATCGCGGCTGTCGAGCCAGCCGTCGGAAATCGTGCGCAGCGTCGCGATCGATTCGGGCACGCGCGCGGGCTCGATCACTTCGACAGAGAAGCCATCGCGCTCGCAGCGCTTGAGCGCATAGCGCAGGTGCGCGCGATGCGGGCCCTTCAGATCGAATTCATCGAGCACGACGTGCGCTTCTTCGCCGAGTTTCATCAGCGTAAGGCCGGCGTCGAGATACAGCGGCAGCGCATTCGCGCGCACCTGATAGAACGCGGCGCGGCCGCCGTGCGCATGCGCGAGCGCCACGAATTTCCTGATCAGATCCGCCCATTCCGCTCGCGGTCCGACGGGATCGTGCAACGCCGCCCATGTGCGGCCGTACTTCGCGTACATCAGGAACGCCTGGCGCGACTCGGAGAACAGGAAGCTCTTGTCGCCCATCAACGCGAGGCCTGCGTCGCTGCGCTCCTGCGCGCGGAAGATGCGCGCGGCGTCCGCGAGATCCTGTTGCGCGGGCTTCACGAAGCGGCCGGCAGCGGGACGCAGCAATTGCCAGAAGCAGAAGGTCGCGGCGAACAGGCTCGCGGCAAGCGTCGCCCGCAACGCACGCGGCGCGCGCTCGTCGAACGCGAATTGCCACCATAGGTCGCGCGTATACGGCACGTCGCGGAACGCGAACAGCATCACCCACACCGCGAGCATCAGCACCATCGCCACTGAAACCAGCCAGCCCGCCGTGAAGGGCTCGGCGAACAGCGACGAGCGGCGGTTGAAGCGCGAGCGCGTGGCGATCAACAGCACGATCAGCGTCGTCAGCACGCCTGCTTCGACGAACGCAAGGCCCTTCGTCAGCGAGAGCGCGAGACTCACGACAGCGAGACCCAGCGTCAACCACCAGGCCGCATCGAGACGGCGCAACAGGCCGCGCGCAACGAACAGCAGCGCGACGCCCACGATGCTGCACAACATCTGCGAGCTTTCGAGCACCCACAGCGGCACCAGGTCGCGCAGAATGGCGATGCGCTGCAAGAAGGCAGGCGTCGCGCTGGAAATCACCAGCATGCCGCCGACTACGAAAGTCAACAGGCTAAGAAACAACGGCGCCAGTTGCGACACGGTTGCCGCGTGATGCAGCGGCAGGTGCTTCTTCAGCGCACGCCCTTCGAAGCCGGCCAGCAGGCCCGCCGACACGATCAGCGGCAGGCCGAAATAGATCGCGCGATACGCGAGGAGCGCGGCGACCATCGAATGCGTCTGAACGCTGCCGCCTAGCGCGAACACCATCGCCGCCTCGAACACGCCGACGCCGCCCGGCGTATGGCCGATCAGGCCGAGCAGCATCGCGGCCGCGTAGATCGTGATGAACGACACGAAGCCGACGTGCGCATGCGGCAGAAGCGCCCACAACGCAAGGCCCGCTGCGACGACGTCGAGCACGGCCAGCAGGATCTGCTCGATGAAATCGCGGCGCGCAGGGATATCGAACGAAAGCCAGTTCCAGCGCGTCCGGATTTGCCGGGTGCGCTTGCCGCACGCGAGCGTCATGAGGCCGAGCACCGTGAGCAGCGCCGTGCCGCCCCACGCGAGCGCGCCCGGCGGGCTGTGCAGCATGGGCGCGAGCGTCGACGCGTCGCACAGCATGCCGAGCGCAGTCATCAGAACGAGCGCGAGCGCCAGCGACACGCTCGTGAATACCGTCATGCGGCCGATCTGCGCCGGCGTCACGTCGGCGACGGCGTAGACACGCGCGCGCACCGCGCCGCCCGTCAGCGCGCCAAAGCCGGTCGCATTGCCGAGCGCCGAGCCCGCCGTCGCGCCGATCCACAGCGCCACGCGCGGCACCCGCTTGCCGATGTAGCGCAGCCCGACTGCGTCGCGCCCGACGAGGGCGATATAGCTGAGGATCGTCGCGCCGAGAGCAGCCGACCACTCGCCCGCCGTCAGGTGCCGCAAATGACGGATCACCGAGCGGTAATCGACTGCCTGCGACAGGTGCTGGAACACGATCAGCAGCAGCACGCAGACGCCCAGCGACAGCGCAGGCGACAGCACGCGGCGGCTGCCGGCAGCGGCGCAGGCTCGCTGAAGCAGCGCGGCCGCGCGGCTGAAGGTAGAGCGGGGATGGTCAGACATGGATAAATCCGGGTGTTGCCTGATGCAGCAGCAATGGTCTCGTTGCTAACGCATCGAATGAGGTTGGGTTTCGGAGCGCGCCGGACGCTATCGCCGTCCAGCTTTCGCCTGTTTCAACTCTTTACAAATGGACAACGGCAAATTGCACAAAAGGTTGACATCGGGAACGACCCGAAGGCGATTTTTTGCAGTTTTCGCTTAAGAAAACCTGATGTGAAGGATGACCGATCTGTAATTGAGTCGAATTTCCTGTGCTCCGAGGCGCTTCGGCACACGGCTGCCAGTCGGCACTCACCGCCGCAGCCCGCATGCGGTTTCGCTTTCCAGCCGGGGCAGCGCGGCAGATGAACCGGCTGGTACAAACCCTGCCCCATTTCATCCATTCGAGCCCGGACGCACGATACCAGATCTTGACCTTACGTTTACCCTTATCGAACGTTCCGCGGGCTTTCATCACCCTACGTTTGCGCGACAGACAGCGAACCGATCTCCCGCTGCCCCAATGCGAAAAGCCCCAGTCACGTTGCCGACCGGGGCTTTTCATTTCAACTCGCGTACGGTGCTCAGTGCGCGCCCGACGCCGCGGCGCCGCCGCCGCCCTTGGCCGGTTTCGTCAGCCAGATAAGCGGAATGATCACGATGAAGATCATCGACGACAGCCAGAAGACGTCGTTCAGGCCGAGCATCGCGGCCTGCGCGTTGAGCGACCGTTCGAAGAACGCGACGGCCTGATCCGCGCCGCCGCCGAGCGTCGCGTGAATGCTCGTCAGCGCGTTCGCGTAATCCGGGTTGTTGAGGCTGGACTGCTCAGCCAGTTGCGCATGATGCAGGATCGTCCGGTTGTCCCAGCCTGTCGTGATCAGCGACGTGCCCACGCCGCCCGCGAAAATGCGCACGAAATTCGACAGCCCCGCGGCGGCGGGAATCTTGTCGGCGGGCAAGCCGGACAGGATGATGGCCGTCAACGGTACGAAGAACAGCGCCATCGGAATGCCTTGCAGCAGTGTCGGCAGAACCAGCGTCCATTGATCGACGCCTGTCGTGTAGTGCGAGCGCATGATGAACACCCCTGCGAAGCCGATGAAGGCGAGCGTCGCGAGCACACGCGCGTCGGACCTGGGCACGATCTTCGCCATCACGGGCGCGAGCAGCACGGCGAAGACCCCGAGCGGCGCCGTGACGAGGCCTGCGTCGACCGAGCGATAGCCCAGATAGCCCTGAATCCATTGCGGCAGGATCACAAGGTTCGCAAAGAACACCGCATACGCAACCGAAATCGCAATCGTGCCGCCGCGGAAGTTCTGCCCCGCAAAGAGACGCAGATCGACGATCGGGTTCTTCTCCGTGAATTCCCAGATCAGGAAGAACACGAAGCTGATGGCCGCGACGACCGTCAGCGTCCAGATCACCGGCGAGCTGAACCAGTCGAGATCCTTGCCTTTGTCGAGCATGATCTGCAATGTGCCGACCCACACGGCAAGCGACAGCAGTCCGACCTTGTCGATCGGCAGCTTGCGCGTCGGCGATTCGCGGTCGCGATAGAGCAACCACGTCACGGCCCCGGCGAACAGGCCCACGGGTATATTGATGTAGAAGATCCACGACCAGCTGTAGCTATCGGTGATCCAGCCGCCGAGCGCGGGGCCCGCAATCGGGCCGACGGTCGCCGTCATCGCCCACAGCGACAACGCCGTCGAGCTTTTTTCCTTCGGATACGAGGCGAGCAGAATGGCTTGCGAGAGCGGCGTCAGCGGCCCCGCCACGAGGCCCTGCAACACGCGGGCGGCGAGCAGCACGACGAGGTTCGGCGCGACGCCGCACAACCACGAAGAGAACACGAACAGCAGGATCGACGCGACGAACAGCTTGATCTGCCCGACCCGCTGCGTGAGCCAGCCCGTCAGCGGAATCGCGACGGCGTTGGCGGCCGAAAACAGCGTGATGACCCACGTGCCTTCGTCGACGGATACGCCGAGATTGCCCGAGATGGTCGGGATGGCGACGTTCGCAATGGACGAGTCCAGTACGTTCATGAACGTCGCGAGCGCGACGGCGAGTGTTGCGAGCACCAGCTTGCCGCCTGTGAAAGGCTGGGGTGCAGTTTGCGTCGAGGGTTGCATGGCTTTTTATCTGACCTGTCAGGTAATCGGGTAAGCGAAGACACGTCGATGGACCGCGTCTCCGCTCTGCTTTAGCCCGCGTGCTGTGCCGTGCCGGCTTTATCGCCGGTTTCGCGCTTGGCGAACGGCCGGGACTCCGCATGAGTCGGCACCATGTTCTGCGCGATGATCCTGTCGATCTCCGCGTCGGCCTGCGCGCCGTATTCGGCAAACACGTCGGTGCGATACGTCGTATTCAGGGCGGCGCCGAGTTGCGCGCCCGTGTTGTCGCGCGTATCCACGTCGACTTCCATCGACAGTCCGATCCGCAGTGGATGCGCTTCGAGTTCCTTCTCGTCGAGCTGGATGCGCGCGGGCAGTCGTTGCACGACCTTGATCCAGTTGCCCGTTGCGTTCTGCGCGGGCAGCGTGGCGAACGCGCTGCCCGTGCCGGCGGAGAAGCCGACGACGCGGCCGTGATACCGAACCTTGCCGCCGTACACGTCGGCCGTCAGCATGACGGGCTGGCCGATGCGCATGTTGCGCAGCTGGCTCTCCTTGTAGTTCGCGTCGACCCATACGCCGTCGAGCGGCACCACGGCCATCAACGGCGTGCCCGGCGACACACGCTGTCCGACTTGCACCGAACGCTTTGCAACATACCCGGTGACAGGCGCGGGCAGCGTGTTGCGCGCATACGCGAGGTACGCGTCGCGCACCTTTGACGCCGCGGCCTGCACGTTCGGGTGCTGCGCGACCGTCGTGCGATCGGTCAAAGCACGGTTCGCTTGCGCCTGCTGACGCGCAGCGTCGAGCGCGGCCTGCGCGGCCGTCACGGTGTCGCGTGCGTGGGCGATGTCTTCGGCGGACACTGCGCCCGTGCCGGCGACGGCCTGGCGGCGGCGCAGATCGTCCTGCGCGCGCGCCAGATCCGATTGCTTCTGCGCGACGTTCGCCGCGTAGAAATCGTTGTTCACGTACAGGCTGCTGACTTGCCGAACGGTCTGCCCGAGCGTCGCTTCTGCGTTTCCGAGCGCGACCTTCGCATCGGCATCGTCGAGTTTCACGACGGGGTCGCCCATCTTCACGATCTGCGTATCGTCGGCATTCACGGCGATGACGGTGCCCGTCACTTGCGGCGTGAGTTGCACGAGATTGCCGCTCACGTAGGCGTCGTCCGTGGTCTCGTGGTAGCGCGCAACCGTCATGTAGTACGCGCCGTACGCGGCAGCCGATGTGACGACGGCCACGCCGAGCAGCGACAGCAGCAGCTTGCGCTTGCGCGTATTCGGTTCCGCCGCGCCCGCAGCCGGGGCCGCCGCCGCTTCGGGCTTCGCTTGCGGCGTTTGCGGCGTTTGCGGCGTTTGCGGCGTTTGCGGCGTTTGCGGCGTTTGCGGCGTTTGCGGCGTTTGCGGCGTATCGCGCTCGGTGGTTTCGATTTCGCTCATGTTCTGTTCTCCTGGCAATTCGATCGGTAGGCGCTCAATGCGCGGCGTTGGCAGACGTTTCAGGGGCGGACGTGACGTGCGCGTTCTGGTCCGTGTTCGAGGTATCGACGAAGCCGCCGCCCAGCGCGGATGCCAGCGCGATCTGCTGATCGCGGCGGTCCATTCGCAGGTTCGCAACGGCCTGATCGGCGGCAAGCGCATTCACATCGGCATTCAATACCGTCAGCTGGTTCGTGAGCCCGGCCTTGTATTGCACGAGTGCGAGCGAATCGGCCTGGCGCGCGGCGTCCTGTGCGGTTTGCGCGTCGACGAGTTGGCCGTCCGTCGAACGCACGCCGGCAAGTTGCGTGGCAACCTCGCTCAACGCGGTAACGAGCGTCTGGTTGTAGGTTGCGACGGCATAGTCGAAATCGGCGTAACGGCCCTTCAGTTGCGCGCGTAGTTCGCCGGCATCGAAGATGGGCAGATGTATCGCGGGACCGACGGATGCCGTGCGGCTCGCCGCCGTCAAGAATCGGCCGAAACCGAACGCGTCGAGTCCGATCGCCGCGCTCAGGTTGATGTCGGGATAGAACTCGGCTTTCGCCTCCTTTACGTCGTGCGTCATTGCATCGACGCGCCAGCGTGCGGCGACGATGTCGGGACGGCGGCTTACCAGATCCGCGGGGAGGTTGTCGGGCAGATTCACGTCGTCGCCGATGCCGAGCGTGGGACGCGCGATCTGCAGTCCACGGTCCGGGCCAGCGCCGAGCAGCGCGGCGATCTGATATCGCGTGGCAAGAATCTGACCGTCGAGCGACTTCAACGTGGCGCGGCTCGTCGCGAGATTCGCCTGAGCCGTCTTGCGCTCGACTTCCGTATCGAGGCCCGTCGCGATGCGGCCCGCCGTAATTCTGTCGATCTGTTCGCGCTGTACGATCTCCTGCTGCGCGATATCGCGCAATGCATACAGACGCGCAAGCTGGTTGTACGTGCGCGCAATCGAAGTCGTCAGCGTGAGCTTGACGACTTCGGCATCGGCCTGGCTCGCCTGCAGTTGCGAGATCGCCGCCTTCAGCGCTTCGCGGTTCTTGCCCCACAGGTCGAGATCGTACGAAGCGCTCAGCAGACCCTTGTTCTCCGTCTGCCACGAGCCACCCGTCGGCGGCGGCACGAGCGCGGTGCCCGAATACTGCTGACGCGTAAGCGAATAGTCGGCGTCGACGCGCGGCATCGTGCTTGCCTTCGCCGTTTCGCTATACGCCGACGCCGATGCCACACGGGCGCGGGCCTGTTCAAGCGTCGGACTGCCCTTCAGTGCCTCGTCGATCAGCGCCTTCAGTTGCGCGTCGCCGAACTGATCGGCCCAATTGGCGGCAGGCCAATGGCCCGACTCGGCGGGAATGCTTTGCTGCGTCGCGTACTGCTGCGGTTCGGTCGTCTTCGCATCGCTATGAATGCCCGCGTAGTTGACGCACGCCGACAGCACGGCAGCGAACATCACGGACACGCCCATTTTCAGCGCGCCGGAAGCGCGCCGTCCGGCATTTGATTGATTTTTCATTGTCTGACCTATCAGATAATCGGATAAAAAAATGCTCAATCGTTGAGGAACTTGCGAAGCAGACGGCGCAGTTCATCGAATTCTTCCGTGGTGAAGCATTGAAGCCGCGCATTGAGCACGTCGGGCGCGATCTCCGTGATCCGCAGCGCAACCTCGCGGCCGGCCTCGGTCAGTTCCAGATTCACCACGCGGCGGTCGTCCTGATCGCGGGTACGTGTCAGCATGCCGAGCCTTTCAAGCTTGTCCAGCGTGCGCGTCATCAGGCCCGTGTCGATGCCCAGGTGCCGCGACAGCATCGCCGGCGTCGTATCCGTGCCGCGCAGTAGCGACATGAAGATGCCGATGTGATGAGCCCGCACGTTCAGACCTCTCACCGCCGCGTCCATTTGCCCGACGATCAGATTACGCGCCTTGCTGATCGCGAAACCGACGTTGTCGGTCAAATGAAACGCTTCCTTCGAATAGTGCGACATCTTTGACTCCTCGCTATTTGCAAGAACACTAATTGACCTGTCAGATACAGTCAACGCCGTGTCAGCGAAACTCATTGTTCCGTCAGATGCAACAGCACTTATCTTTCAAACGGATAATGCCGCGGAGCGAGCGGCAGCGGGAGAGGCAAGAAAAGCGGCCGTTTCAGTCGCTGATGAATTTGCGCAGCAGACGGCGCAGTTCGTTGAGTTCGGCCTTCGAGAAGTCCTTCAGGCGCGCGTTCAGCACGTCGGGTGCGATTTCCGGAATCTGGTCGGCGACCGCGATGCCGGCCTTCGTCAGCGCGAGATTGACGACGCGACGGTCTTCCTGGTCGCGCGAGCGGACCACTAGCGCTTTCGCTTCGAGCTTGTCGAGCATGCGCGTCATCAGGCCCGTGTCGATGCCGAGCATCTTCGACAGTTCGAACGGCGTCGACGCAAGTTTCTGCCTGAGCATCAGCAGGATGCCCATTTGCTGGCCGGAGATATCGAGGTCTTTGAGCGCCGCGTCCATCTCGGTCACGATCAGGTTGCGCGCCTTGACGAGCTGAAAGCCGACGCTCTCCGTGAGCCTGAAATTGTCTTTGGTGTAGTGACGCACGCGAAGCCTCCTGAATGATCGATTGGCGATCTGACTGACAAATCAGATACTACCAAATCAGGTCTCGACGGCACTGCGAATGGAAGGCTATTTCAGCCCGAGGCGCTTGGCGAGACGGTTCAGGTTCGCGCGATCCATGCCGAGCGAACGCGCGACAGCCGCCCAGTTGTGGTTGTTGCGCTCCAGCGCGTCGCTGACGAGCGTCCGCTCGTACGCCGTAACGGCGCTGCGGAAGTCGGCGGCGTTCGCCGCGCCGGCATCGGCCGCACCTGCATTCGACGCCGTCGCAGCCACTTCGCCGCCATTGCTCGCCGACATGCCGAGATCCGCCGCCGTCAGCGTCAAAATGCGCGGCCGCTCAGGATGCCGCGACAGTGCCTTGAACGCACTGCGGCCGATCATATGCTCCAGTTCGCGCACGTTGCCGGGCCAGCTGTAAGACAGCAGCGCGGTTTGCGCGTCCTGCCCGAGGCGGATGCTGAGCAGTCCGAGGCGCGCACGATTCTCTTCGAGGAAAAAACCCGCCAGCAGCAGCACGTCGCGGCCGCGCTCGCGCAACGGCGGTACACGTAACGGATACACGCTCAGCCGGTGGTACAGGTCAGCACGAAAACGCCCGTCGCGGACTTCTTCGGCGAGGTCGCGATTGGTCGCCGCGATGAGCCGCACGTCCACCTTGTGCTCGCTATCAGAGCCGATGCGTTGCAACTGCCCGTTCTGCAGCACGCGCAGCAGCTTCGCCTGCACGCCGAGCGGCAACTCGCCGACCTCGTCGAGAAAGAGCGTACCGCCATCGGCGAGTTCGAACTTACCGCGGCGGTCCGACGAGGCGCCCGAAAACGCACCGCGCACATGGCCGAACAGTTCGCTTTCGACGAGCGTATCCGGCAGCGCCGCGCAGTTCAGGCTGATCATCGGCTTGTTCGCGCGTGGCGAACCCGTGTGGATCGCGTTCGCGACAAGCTCTTTGCCTACACCCGTTTCGCCCGTGATGAGCACGGTCAGATCGCTGTTCGCGACCACGCGGATTTCGTTCATTAGCTGCTGATGCGCCGTGCTGCTGCCGACCAGTTCGCGGCTGCTCTGCCCGCTCGCCTGACGGTAAGCCTCCGCGCGCTGACGCTCTTCTTCCGTATTGCGTTCGAGCGTGTCGATGCGCTCCGCGACGCTGACCGTCGCCGCCGCAAGGCTAAGGAACGCCTGCAGCGTGTTCATGTCGATGCTGTCGAAACGCTCGGGGTCGAGCGAGTCGAGCGTCAGCAAACCCCACGGCCTGCCACCGATCAGCAGAGGACAGCCGAGGCAATCGTGCACTTCGAGATGGCCGCTCACGCCCTGCACGAGGCCGTCGTACGGATCTGGCAACTCCGAATGCGCGGGAAAGCGGGTGGGGTGCTCGCTCGACAGCAGCGCTTCGAACCGCGGATGGTCGCTCACGCGAAAACGGCGGCCGAGCGTATCGCCCGTCAGGCCGTCGATCGCGAGCGGCACGAGGATGTCGTCATCGAGACGCAGCAGGGCCGCTGCATCGCCAGGAAAAAGCGTGCGCAGCGTCGTCAGAAGACGGCGATAGCGCTCGCGCTCCGGCAGGTCGCGCGACAGATCTTCGACTAGCGGAATCAGCGCATCGAGCACTTTCGATGCAGTCAATTTGACTTCTGATGTAGTCGTTTTAACCCTTGTCATATGCACGTCTTATGTTTCTAAGCGACTGATTTTACGATAGTTTCAAGCTGGCCCGATAGCTGCATTACAGGCTACCCGAACCCCGCCGCATTCGCGCGGGACCCACTCGACCCACTGCGAGGAATCAACTCATGCTGTCAGCCGAACATCGCGCAATCGTCAAGGCAACCGTTCCGCTGCTCGAAAGCGGCGGCGAAGCGCTCACCACGCACTTCTACAAGGTCATGTTGTCGGAGTACCCGAGTGTGCGCCCGCTGTTCAACCAGGCTCACCAGCAATCCGGCGATCAACCGCGTGCGCTGGCGAACGCGGTGCTGATGTATGCGCGTCATATCGAACAACTCGAACAACTCGGCGGACTGGTTTCGCAGATCGTCAACAAACACGTCGCGTTAAACATTCTGCCCGAGCATTATCCGATCGTCGGCACATGTCTGCTGCGCGCGATCCGCGAAGTGCTCGGGCCGGAGATCGCAACGGATGCCGTGATCGAAGCGTGGGGCGCCGCGTACGGTCAACTGGCCGACCTGCTGATCGGTCTCGAAGAGAAGGTGTATGTCGAGAAGGAAACGTCCAAGGGCGGGTGGCGCGGCACGCGTCCGTTCGTGGTCGCGCGCAAGGTCAAGGAGAGCGACGAGATCACGTCGTTCTATCTGCGTCCCGCCGACGGTGGCGACGTGCTCGAATTCCAGCCGGGCCAGTACATCGGATTGCGCCTGATCGTCGATGGCGAAGAAATCCGCCGCAACTACTCGCTGTCGGCTGCGGCAAACGGACGCGAATATCGCATCAGTGTAAAGCGCGAGCCGAACGGCAAGGGCTCGAACTATCTGCACGATGTCGTCAAGGAAGGCGACACGCTGGATCTGTACGCGCCGTCAGGCGATTTCACGCTGGAGCATAGCGACAAGCCGCTCGTGCTGATCAGCGGCGGTGTCGGCATCACGCCGACCCTCGCGATGCTGAATGCCGCGCTGCAGACCTCGCGCCCGATTCACTTCATTCACGCAACGCGTCATGGCGGCGTGCACGCGTTCCGCGACGCGATCGACGAACTCGCCGCGCGTCATCCTCAACTCAAGCGCTTCTATGTGTATGAGAAGCCCCGTCAGCAGGACGATGCGCATCACGCGGAAGGTTTTATCGACGAAGATCGTCTGATCGAATGGATGCCGGCGACGCGTGACGTCGATGTGTACTTCCTTGGACCGAAGCCTTTCATGAAGGCAGTCAAGCGTCACCTGAAGGCGATCGGCGTGCCGGAAAAGCAGAGTCGTTTCGAATTCTTCGGCCCCGCAGCAGCGCTCGATTGATGTTGCGTTTGGTATTGCAGTAGTAGTGGCTGTTGTCTATTGAAGGCTACCCGGTAGTACTTTGGAAGAGACGATGTTCTGGTCTCTTCCTTTTTTATCTGGGCTTGCACATAAATGGCGTCTAGCGATCATCTTCGTGAATAGACGACGGATGACGGCACATCGCGTCGACGGTCACTTCCATGTACGGATAAAGCGGCAACTGCATCAGCAGATCGTTCAACTGTGCCGGACTTTCCACATCGAACACGCTGTAATTCGCGTACAGCCCCGCAATGCGCCAGAGGTGCCGCCAGATACCTTCTTTCTGCAGACGCTGCGCCATTGCCTTTTCAGTGGCCTTCAATTCATTGGCGCGTTCGACGGGCATATCCGGGGGCAGCTTGACGACCATCTTCACGTGAAAAAGCATGCGTGTACTCCCTTATGAATTCGTTGCGCGGCGTTCGTTGGTCGCAACTCGCGCGACTCAAACCGAAGCGGCCGCCTGAAGCGGCGGCCGCATTCACACCACTATGCGTTCTGCTGGCGTGCTGCGCGATCAGGCACGCACACGCTCCACTTCGCTCGTCGGCAGATCGTTGCGCTCCTTGACGAGGCTGAAGTCGAAGTCGATCAGTGCAAACTGGCCGTCGATACCGTAAGGCTTGCCCGTTGCACCCTCTTCCTTCTTCACGGCTGGCACGAGACCTTCACGCGTCGCGAATGCGAAGTCGTCCCACAGATACGGATCACCTTCGATGTTGATCTGTGTGGTCAACTTGCGGAAGCCGGGAGCGGATACGAAGAAGTGAATGTGCGCGGGACGATGGCCGTGACGGCCGAGCTGATCGAGCAATTGCTGCGTCTTGCCGCCGGGCGGCACGCTGTAGCCGATCGGAACGACGCTGCGGAAGCTGTAGACGCCGTCCGCATCCGTGCGAATCGAGCGGCGCAGGTTGTACTCGGCCTGCGACTTGTCGAAGTGCGAGTAGTTGCCCAGATGGTTCGCGTGCCACACTTCGACGAGCGCGCCTTTCACCGGCTGACCGTCGTCGTTGAGCACGCGGCCGCGCATCACAAGGGTTTCGCCCGGCTCGTTGCCGTTGTCGAGCCGCGCATGCCCCGTCGATTCCGGCGCGCCCGCCACATACAGCGGGCCTTCGATGGTACGCGGCGTGCCGCCCGCGACGCCCGCTTTCGCTTCCGCTTCGTCGAGACGCACATCGAGAAAATGTTCGAAGCCAAGACCCGCTGCGAGCAGGCCCAATTCGCCGCTTTGGCCGGCTTCGCCAAGATAGTTCAGCGCGGCCCAGAATTCGTTCGGCGTCACGTCGAGTTCGTCGATCGTGACGAACAGATCGCGAACGATGCGGTTCACGACTTGCTTCGTGCGTGCGTTGCCTTCGTGCGTGGCGCTTGCATTGATTTTGTTCAACAGCGCGTCGATGGTTTCGATGTTCATGGGGATGTCTCCTTTTAGTCCAATCACTGATGACGATGCCAAATGTGCTTTACGGGCTGCGAATCCAGCACCGTCATAGCTAACCTTTGACCACACTCGCGCCGTGTTTCGAGTCGCGGCGCAATCTCCCGATCTTGTCGAGGTCGAGTTGAATTCCGAGTCCGGGGCCATGCGGCAACTGCAACGAGAAGTTCTCGTAACGCAGCGGCTCCCTGAGAATTTCTTCCGTGAGAAGGAGCGGCCCGAACAACTCGGTGCCCCACTTCAATTCGCGGAACGTGCTAAACAGTTGCGCCGAAGCGATCGTGCCGATCGCGCCTTCGAGCATGGTGCCGCCATACAGGTCGACGCCCGCGGCGAGCGCGATAGCGGCGACGCTCGCGGCACCCGTCAAGCCGCCCGACTGCGCGATCTTCACGGCGAATACATCTGCCGCGTGCGCGCTGGCGATGTCGAACGCGTCGACGGGACCGTGCAGCGCTTCGTCCGCCATGATCGGCACCTTCGACAGATGCGCGAGCCGCTTGAGTCCGCGCTGGTCTTCGGCGGCGATGGGCTGCTCAATCAGATTGCAGCCTGCGTCCGCGAGCCGCTCGCTGGCCCAGATCGCTTCCGTCTGGCTCCATGCCTGATTCACGTCGACGCGCACTTCGGCGCGATCGCCAACGGCGGCCTTGATGGCAGCGACGTGCGCGATGTCGTCAGCGGGCGCGCGCGTGCCGATCTTCAGCTTGAACACGCGGTGCCGCTTCTTTTCGAGCATCAGATGCGCTTCGTCGATATCGCGGCCGGTGTCGCCGCTCGCCAGCGTCCATGCGACTTCAACGGAATCCGTCACCCGGCCGCCGAACAACTCCGACAGCGGCACGCCGAAGCGTTGTGCCTGCGCGTCGAACAACGCGGTTTCGATCGCGCACTTGGCGAAGCGGTTGCCCTGGAAGCACTCACGCAGCTTCGCCATCGCCCGGCCGGGACGAGTCGCGTCCATGCCCTTGAGCATCGGCGCGAAATACGTGTCGATGTTGGTCTTGATGCTTTCGGGGCTTTCCTCGCCGTAAGCCAGACCGCCGATCGTCGTCGCCTCGCCCCAGCCCTCTATACCATCCGCGCATTGAATCCGGATCAGCACGAGGGCCTGGCAATTCATCGTGGCAACCGACAGGCGGTGCGGGCGAATCGTCGGAACGTCGACGAGAATGGTCTCTATGG
Source organism: Paraburkholderia phymatum STM815 (assembly GCF_000020045.1). Taxonomy (GTDB): domain Bacteria; phylum Pseudomonadota; class Gammaproteobacteria; order Burkholderiales; family Burkholderiaceae; genus Paraburkholderia; species Paraburkholderia phymatum. The sequence continues at coordinate 1,009,170 of NC_010623.1, forward strand.
CTTGTATCTGAACGGGGCTTGATATCATACGGCTCTCCTGCTGTTGTGCTCATACTAGGGGCGCCGGCGAAATCCGTCCAAGACCGATTGAGTCTACTTCCATACCTTCGGGGCATAGATGGAACTGCGCCAACTCCGCTATTTCGTGGCCGTCGCTGAAGAAAGGAACTTCACGCGGGCGGCCGAACGCCTGAACATGACGCAGCCGCCACTCTCGCGGCAAATCCAGCAGATCGAAGACAGTGTGGGACTTGCGCTGTTCGAACGCGGTGCGCGTCCCCTCAGGCTGACCGAGGCGGGACGGGTCTTTTACGCGCAGGCGAAGCGTCTGCTCGAAGAGAGCGACGAACTGCTTCCTCTCACGCGGCGTCTTGCGCAACTCGCCGAGCGCATCGTGGTCGGCTTCGTGCCATCCACGCTATACGGCCCGCTGCCCGACGTGATCCGCGCGTTCAGAGAAGCCGCGCCGCTTATTCAGATTTCGTTGATCGAAATGTTCACGATCGAGCAGTTGAGCGCACTCAAGGGCGGCCGGATCGACGTGGGCTTTGGTCGGCTGCGTTTCGACGATGCACAATTGGCACGCGAGGTGCTCGTCGAAGAACACCTGATCGCGGCACTGCCCGCCGGTCATGCGCTCGCCGACGCGCCCAGGCTGACGCTCGACGCGCTGTCGAAGGAAACGCTGATCATCTATCCGTCGACGCCGCGTCCGAGTTACGCGGACCAGCAGCTCTGCGCGTTCCGCGATCATGCCGTCGAGCCGGCCGCCATTCATGAAGTGAGGGAACTGCAAACTGCGCTTGGACTCGTCGCCGCGCAAGTTGGCGTGTGTCTCGTCCCCGAAAGCGTGAGGGGTTTGCGGGCGCACGGCGTGACATACCGGTCGATCGACGAAACGCAAGTGTCGTCGCCCATCATCATGAGCCGGCGTTTGCAGGATCAGAGTCCCACGACCGACCTGTTCTGTTCGATTGCGCGCGACCTGTTCAGGAAGCCGCCCATCTAGCGGAACGGATGCGCCGGGCGTGCAGCAGTTGTTCTCAGCGTGGATGTGAGCAAGACCAAGGCCGCCAGGCTTCTGGCAATCTTTGTCGCCAACGACAACCATGACAACCGCGTCAAGGTGGGACAAGAAGTAATAGCGATGCATATTTATGCGGATATGCAGCCTTAAGGGCGCGCGCGCAGACAGGGTCAGCGCTTCGGCCGGGCTTAAGAACATCAGCGACCTGAAGCGCGACAAGATTACGTTGCGCAATCCGGTTAACAACGCTTAACTTGCTGTATGGCCGCCTGAACGTCCAATATAGAGTCACGGCGCGTTGATGGCGGGAATCGATTTCGCGCATTGCTGCGCGCCATGCAGGCATGTCACTGGAACTGCCTTGCGAGCCACACCGTACAACACGTCAGCAGCAGCATCTCGGCCGCCTCAGAGCGTGCCGCCAGCCAAACTCTGTGACGGAGGTGAATGATGACTCGTCCGGTTGAAGAAGATATCGTTCGACGCGCCTTGGTGGGCGTCCTGATGCCCACGCCCCTTGAATCGGTCAAGAAAGCACAATACGGTCCAAAGAAAAAATTCCGCATGACCAAGCGCCCGCCGCCGGAAGCACTCGAACCCGCTACCGCTGAACCGCCGCCGGCGCACATCTCGATCCTCGAACAACTGTCGTCGAAGACGCTGAGTGTGTGCTGGAGCGATCCGCGCTCGGGCCATTACGCAGATCAGGTGTGGCGCATCGGTCTCGCACGCATGGATTCGTTCTGCGTATTGACGGGCATGCCGATACGCCGCGGCGACCCGGTGTTTCGCCCCCGAGCATGCGAGAGCTATTTCCCCGCGAATCGCGACCGCATGATTCTGGCGTCCGCCGTACCGTCTTGTCCGAGCGGGATCGTGCTCGACTGAATTCGAAGCACGATCATTCGCATGCTGTAAAGCCTGAACAAATCTTAAGCGCCATGGGCGGCAAAGCCCTTGGCGCGTTAGCCAACGATGCTGCGCGTCGCTTAATGACGCGCGAACCGCGCAACATTCGTTGCAGGCGCAGCATCGAATCTTCACGCACCACCCGCAGGGTTTGCGTACCTTTGTCATACGCGTGACTTTTGGCTAGTCCATAGCCGCCAGACAACACATCAAAAACACGCGGTGCAAGCCGTATTCGACACCCGCGCTGTATGAGACATAGCCACTCCGACCCGTCACATCGCAGTCAGGCTAACTGCTGTCGGATGCCGGTGCAATTCGTCGTGCGGCTAAAGGTCTGAGCATTCGGAAAACGATGCTAAAGCGGTCGAAGGCTGTCCAGCGGATGCAGCTCGAGCGCGTCGTCGACGGCCAGTTCTCGCGCGATGAAATCGATCAGCGTACCTACCCGCCGGCTCGGCACCGCCCCCGCATAGACAGCGAACAGATCGACGCGCTCGCCGATGTACTGATCCAGCGCCGTCTCGAGGCTGCCTGATATCAGTTCGTGATAGACATCCCACCGGTTCTTCAGTATCACGCCATAGCCGTTGACGGCCCACTCGCGCAGCACGCTGCCGTCGCTCGCCACACGGTTACCGGATACTCTGACGGCGATCTGCTTGCCGTCGACGACGAACGGCCAGTTCGTGAACGGCGCATCGGGCCGCGCGAGGATCAGGCAGTTATGCGAGGACAATTGCGACGGATGCATCGCCTTGCCATGTGCCGCCCAATAGGACGGAGCGGCGCATACGACGCGCGGTCCCGTCAGCAGCAGGCGTGCCTTGAGCCGCGGGTCGATCAGCGGACCATGTCGCAACGCCAGGTCGAGATGTTGATCGACCAGATCCACCACGCCGTCCGTCAGCAACAGCGACACCTGCACCTGTGGGTACAGGCTCATGAACTTGTCCAGCAACGGCACGACGCGTGTGCGGCCGAAATCGGTGCTGGCCGTCAAGCGGATTGGCCCGTTCAATGGGCCGTCTTCGCGCAGGCTCAGGATCGCCGCATCCCAATCGGCAAGCACACGGCGTGCGTCGTCGAGAAAGCGCTGGCCTTCATGCGTAAAAGCCAAACGCCGCGTCGTGCGCATGATGAGACGTGCGCCGACTTCCTCTTCCAGCTTTTGCAGCGCTAACGTTACCGTCGACGTCGATACCGTGCTCTTTCGCGCAGCCGCGGAGAAACTCCCGGCTTCGGCGATTTCGACAAACAGCCTTAACGCGTCAAGCCGGTCCATCTTCGTGTCCGTTCGAAAGTGCTGGCAATATGGAGTTGTTTCGATTCGACGGCCCTGCGGGTATATGCGCGAGCATATGAAGGCAGTGGCGCACTCGTACACGTCACGAATCGACTACTGAGTATCGAATACTTTGATCGGCCTCTAACGACAAACTAGCGCCCAAATCCGTCCATCACGCCAACACGTGAGCATATGTGCTAACGCTGCGGACTTCGGCGTGAAGGCGCCGAAGAAGGCCTGTCACGTTCTACGAGCGATCCGCATTATGACTACGTATAGCACCGCGCCCGCCACGGCGCCGATCAGCCAGCCAAAGTTGTTTGCGGGCAGCACGTGCAATAGTTGCGTGCAGAGTTCCCAACCAATGGAAATGCAGCCCGACAGCACGAGCGCCGCTACGCCCACCCGGTTCCAGCCACCGTCGTAGTAGAAGCGGCCAGTGGGCGCCATCGTGTACAACTCGGCAGTGTGTACCTGCTGCTTTTTGATCAGATAGAAGTCGGCCATCATCACCCCGTAGAGGGGTGCGAGCACGGCGCCGAACACGCTGACGAATATCGTAATGGCTTTCGGACTGTCGACGAAAATCCACGGGCACACAACTACCGCGAGAATCGATGCAATCAGTCCGCCGCGCTTGAAGTCGACGTGCTTGGGGAAAAGGTTCGCGAGGTCGTAAGCAGGCGAGACAAAATTGGCGACAATATTGATACCCATTGTCGCTACGATGAACGTGACGCTGCCTATCACCACGGCCACCTTGTTCTGGATGTGTGCGACGATCGCGACGGGGTCCATGATCATCGAGCCAAACACGCGGGCGCTGCCCGACGTCACGATCACCGTGATGATCGCGAAGACGATGAAGTTGACGGGCAGTCCCAGGAAATTGCCGACCTTCATCTGCTGCTCGCTCTTTGCAAAGCGAGAGAAGTCGCCGAAGTTCAACAGCAGCGCAGCAAAGTAGCTGACGACGAGCAGCACTGCATTGCCCATGCCCGCGAACTGCTCGGAGCCCGTTAGCGTTTTGCCGCCAAGCGTCAGACTCAGGCTGCCAAGCCCGGCTTGTGAAAGAATCCACGCCATCAGCGCGAACATCACGACGTAGACGGCGGGCCCGCAAAAGTCGATGAACTTGCGGATCGTCTCCATGCCTCTTTGAAAAATAAACAGCTGGAAGATCCACATGAAGAGGAAGCTCACCCAGCCCAGACCGTCGAGGCTCAGGAAGCTGACGTTGCGCAGTGCGACCGACGCGGGCGCGAACAAAAGCAGCAAGGTCGCCACTGCTTTGGACGCGAAGTAGGTTTGCACGCCATACCAGACTATGCCCACCACACCGCGAATTACGGCGGCGAGGTTTGCGCCCATTACCCCCATGCTCACCCGCGCCATCACGGGAAATGGAATGCCGTGCATGTAGCTCGGCTTTCCGACCCAGTTCATCAGCACGTAGACGACGAGGATGCCAACCGTCAGTGCGATCAGCACCTGCCAGCCGGAAATGCCGAGAAGAAAGAGACTCGCCGCGAACGTATAGCCGCCGACGCTATGCACGTCGGACATCCACATCGCAAAGATGCTATAGCCCGTCCAGGTGCGCCGCGTATGAGGCACAGGGGCAAGGTCGCGATTGTGCAAGCGGGAATCAGCCTGTTCGACGGAATCGCCGACGCCGTGCGGCGCATCGAAAAGCGGTGACGTGGACATGGCCCCCCCTGCTGAAAGAAGCATGGCCGTCCCCGAAGACCGCCATGACATGACGATGCAACGTAGCGCGCAGGCATGATCTGCCGTAAGGCCCGGTCGAAATCGCGGTCCGCGTTGAAGGATCCTGTTTCTCCAATATAGATTGTTCTATTAATAAAAGCGCTTGTCGATCTTGTCAAAATTGGACCGACAGTTGAATTTCGGGGAACGGCGTGCAGGCGGCCGTCGCGAGAGCGGAGCGGGTGGAAACGCCCTGTTATATCGTCAGAAGAATCTGCGGCGCCCTTGGGCGCTGAGCGAACTCACCATTCTCCGTTGAAATGCACTCGCCCGGTTCCGGAATCGCATTGGTGATTTCCAACCGTTGTTGAAAATCCAATACTTGCATCTAAAAGCATATTCGGTTGACGAGCGATAATCGTCCGTATAAGTTTTGGCTTTGTAATTAAAAATCGCCAAAATGGCTTCAGCACAATACGACGAGAGGCGACCGCTTACCGTTACGGTCGCAGGGATTACACACACGGGCTCATATCGGGTAATTGAAGGCACCGTTATCGTTTATTTCGGTTGGGACATCCGTTCCGCTCAATACGGAATGGACCGTCCTGAGACAGTTGCGCGCTGGTTATTGCTCGACATTTGCAAAAAAGCAGAAGCAAAAAAGCGCAAAGGCGGCGATCTGAAACGCCAGTTGCGCCTGATCTGATTCCCGCTTCTCAAGGCCCGAACTGCCCGAAGTACGCCTCACGCTCGACAATGACGAGCGCCGCCCGCTTGTGCGGAAAATCGAACTCCTTGAGCGTGTAAGCGCCCAGCCGGTGCATCCACGCAATATGACGCGTGTGATCGATGCGCGGTTCACCGACCACGCGTTGCGTGCGTGGATCGTCGATAAACATGTAATGCAGGATGCCGTTGAACCAGGCCCGCAGTTTCCCCGCGCTCTGATAGTCGCTGTTGCCCACCAGCAGATGCAGGCCGCGATCGAAGTCGCCGGCATCGTAGAACGGCGCAATGCGATCTTCTTTCGCCCAATAGACTTCGAAGTAGGCGAACGGCACGTCGTCGAAACAACCGATCAACGGATGCACATGCGAGTCCGCGCACTGCTCGTTCAGATATGCCGCATGCTGCTCACGCGTACCCTTGAAGTCCCAGAAGCGCGCGACGCGCTCCTGATTCTGCCAATAGTGAAAGACATCGGTATCGCGCTCCGCATCCACCGTACGCAAACTGAATGTCATGCCCACGGTCGGCATGAAGCGGCGATACACGACGCCCTCGGGCTTAGGCGCACGCACCGGATGACGCCGGTCGTGATGGACCGTGTAGCGCATAGGCATGCCCGCCGATGACGGCGCGGTGAGCCACAATGACGGCTGCTGCCAGAAGGTCGCGCGCGAAGTCGTCAGCCGTAGCGTCGCGCCTTCATGTTCCGCGGTCTCGACGATGCCCTCGCGTATCGCGCGTGTGACGAACGCACGCGTCGCGTCATCGTCGCGTTCCAGCGGCACGTTAAGCGATACCCGCTGCCGCTTCGCGTCGCGGCAATAGATTTCCGCGAGCGCGGGCAACAACTGCTCAGGCGCCGCGTCGCGCGGCCACGCTGTCAGTGCAAAGCCATCCGGCGTCGGAACAAGTTCCTCAAAGCCCACGCGAGCGCTCATGCCTGTCTTCCTTTCCTCGATTGATTCAACTGGACCGATAGCCGATCGGTTTGCCAGATCCGCATTGTTTTAAAGAGCAAACGCCACCCGATCGCCGCTTTGCGCCGTGCGCGCTTGCACGGCAACACCGTTTCCGTTCTTGCACGCTTCGAGCGATCCGGCGATCTCGTCCGCGCGGCGCGCGAGCACGGAGAGCAGCGTGTCGCTCAAGCCGTGACTGTCTTCGCAGCATCCCTGCAGATAGATGCGCGGCTGAAAATGCGCGGGCGTCGCGAGCAGATAGTCGCGCGCGACCTCGCATTGACCGACAGGCTTTCCCAACGCATCGGCGAGCGGTTCGAGCAGCGAGTGATGTGCATCGCGCCGGTAGCCCGTCGCCAGCACGACGGCATCGAAGCATTCCAGCGCGGCCTCGTCACGCATGCGATCGCGCACAAGCATTTCGACTTCGCTCCCATTCACGGCTTGCACTTCACGCACGGACTCGATCGCGCAGTTGTTCAGCAGCCGATGACGCGATGCACCGCTCACGTTCTGCACGTACAGCAACTCGTAGATCTGTTCGATCAAGGGCCGGTCGACCACCGAGTAATTGGTGTCGCGAAACGTATCGAGCAACGAGCGGCGCGCGTCCTTCGGCTGCGAATAAATGAGGTCTGTGAACGACGGATTGAAAATTTCATTGACGAACGGACTGTCGTCGGCCGGTTTCAAGGCCGGCGCGCGCATCATGAGCGTCGCATCGACGTGCGGGAACCGGCGCGCCAGATCGATGAACACTTCAGCCGCGCTCTGGCCACTGCCAACGACGGCGACGCGCCGGCGTTGCGCGGTGCCGCGCTTACCGTCGCCGACGAGATCGCCAATCGACGTCAGATAGCTGGACGAATGAATCACGACAGAATCGCGCAAAGCATTGAACGCAGCCGGAATCTGCGGCACGCCCCCCATGCCGACCGACAGCGCGCGCGTCAACCGATGACGTTCCTTGCCTTGTGCATCGCGCGAATGCACGCGCAGATGCGTGACGGTGCGCGGCTCGTTTGCATCCACCACAGGTTCGATCCTCGTCGCCGATTCGCCATAATGCACCTGATCGTCGAACGCGCTCGCAACCCAGCGCAGGTAGTCATGAAACTCGATTCGCGTCGGATAGAAGTTCTTTAGATTGACGAAATGCTGTAGACGTCCGCGTTCGAACAGATAGTTGATAAAGGTGAAACGGCTCGTCGGGTCGCGCTGCGTGACAAGATCCTTCAAAAACGAAATCTGCATGCGGCTGTCATCGAGCAGCATGCCGCGATGCCAGCCAAACTCCGGCTGCCGTTCGATGAAGCAGTGCGCGGCCGGCGCACTGCCGCTCTCCGCGAGGCGCACGGCCAGCGCAAGATTCGACGGTCCGAAGCCGACGCCGATCAGATCGTGAATGTGTTCTCGTTGAGTCGTCAAATGAGTCATCAAATGTCTCTCTTCTACCAGTGGCGACGGCCGTTGTGGATGCAATCCAGAATGCGACGGGACATCACAGATGTCTTCCGTCGAAGAACGCTTCGCGGATGACACGCATCAGCAGCGCCCGTTTGTGCGGAAAATCGAAAGGCGCGATGCTCGAAAAGCCATGCCTTTTGAGGTAATCGATCATGCGTGCGTTGTCGTAACGCGGTTCGCAAACCACGGCCTGAGTACGCGGATCATCGAGAAACAGGTAATGAACGAGCGACGGCAGCCAGGCAGCGACGCATTCCGCGCCGCGCCAGCGCGTATCGCCGACAAGCATGTGCAGACCACGGTCGAAATCCGTCGATGCCGCGAACGGCGCAATGCGGTCCTCCTTCGCCCAGTACGCTTCGAAGTAACCGAACGGCTCGTCATCGAACGCGCCGACCAACGGATGCATGTGCGGCGTCGACAAAACACGTTCGAGATATGCCCGATGCGCGTCGAGCGTGCCCGCTTCGTTCCAGAAGGCATTGACGCGCGCCTCGTTCATCCATGCGTGCAGGCGTTCGAGGTCTTGCGCGACGGATGCCGTGCGCAACGTGAAGCGATGTCCGAACTCCGGCACGTCCCGCACGTAGACGACGCCGTCGCGATACGGCGCGCGCCGCGGATGCCGCGCGCTATCCGTCATTGCATAGGAGAGCGCCGTCACGGGTATCGATACCGCACGCGTGAGCCACAAATCGGGCTGCTGGGCCCACGCATCGCGCATGCAGACGTTCTGTGCGGTCAGCACGCCGCCGTAACGCAACCCGTCGAGCGCATCGGGATGCAACTTGCCGGTATCGAGCACAATGCTCTTGCTGTCGCGGCTCGCGCCGAACGCTGCGCGCAATGCGGCCAGCACTGCGCGGCGCTGTCCGAGCGGGGAGATGCCCTTGCACCATTCGACGATGCGCAGGCCGTCTTCGCGTGTCCAGCGCGCTTGCAGCACGATGCCTTCGGCGCGGCCGTCCTCCACCACCGCGATCGCGTCGCCCTCCAGATACGCCGCCAGAGAAGGCGGCTTGAACACGTCGATATCGTCCCGTGTGAACTCAGCGTGCATCGCGCACCTCCGTGGCTGTTTCGCGTGCCTCCCACTCGAGGTCGGCGTCGAGTCGTCGCGCCAGCTCGCCTGCCAGCGCCGATAGCGTTTGATGCACGAACACATCGTCGATCGCGATGCGATACCCTGCTGCATTCGCCGCATCGACGAAACGCACCACGTCGAACGACGTCGTGCCCGCTTCGAACAGGTTGTCGTTCATTGCGGGCGCTTCGCGTTCGAAGGTGCGCTCCCACGTTCGCGCGAATATCTGCATCAGTCGCGCGGCACGCGGCGACGGCTCGCGAAGTGCATCAGCCTTCTTGACAGGTGCAACCGTGGGGCCTTCGGCCGAAACGACAATCGCTTCATCCGGGGCATCAACAAAGCGCGTAACAACCGCCAGATAATCGCCGCACAGACGCTCGACGAACGCGCCATCGACCAGCTCGCGTCCATATGAGAACGCGCCTGTCACGCGGCCATCGGGATGTTCGACGATGTCGAGTTCGAGATCGAACACGACGCGATGACGCACGTCGTTGAACTCCTCCACCGCGATGCCGTGCCACTCGCGGCTATCGCCGTGTGCGGCACGCAGGTAGTTGAACATCACCTTGAACAGCGGATTGCCGCTTGCAGTGCGCGAAGCGCGCACCGCGTGAACAACCTGCGCGAACGGCACTGCGACGTGCGCGTACGCGCCGAGCGCGGCGTCGCGCACGGCGGCAATCACGTCGCGCGGCGAGGCCGATTCGCGCATCGCCGTGCGCACGACGACTGCATTGATGAACAGGCCGATCGCGTCGTCGGCATCGGCATCGCGCGTCGAGGCGAGCACCCCGACAGGCTGATCGAGCGCGCCGATCTGACGCGCGAGCGCGACATTCAACCCCGCGTGTAACACCATCGGCAACGTCGCTTGAGTCGATACAGCCAATGCCTTCACACGCTCGATCGAGGGTGCGTCGAGTGCGAAGGCGATGCGCCCCGCGCTCCAGGCGGGCGATACGGGACGCGCCGCCGACGCTTGCGGCAGGTGCAGCACATCGACACCGCGCAATGCGTCGCGCCAGAACGTCATATCGGCTTGCCGGACGGGCGTCCGGGCAGCGAATGCGGGTGCCATAGTCGACGCGTTCAACGGCTGGCCCGTCACGCTGGCGGCGTAAGCGCGCTGCACGTCGTTGAGCCACACGTCGATCGATCGCCCGTCTGCGATGATGTGATGGATCACGATCGACAGCACATGATCGTCGTCCGCGAGACGCATCACACGCGCACGCCACAAGGGGCCGTTGGCGAGATCAAAAGGTGCGAGCGCATCGTCGTTCGTGAGGCGCGCGGCTGCCGCGATCCGCTCATCCATTGACGCAAGTTCGCCCAGATCGACAACAGGCAACATCACACGACAGTGCTCGCCGATCGTCTGGCGCGGTTCCGCAGCGTCTTTCGTTGCGACGAGACGCGCACGCAACGCAGGATGCTTACTCGCCGCATGATCGAATGCGTACTGCAGCGCACTCGCGTCCAACGCGCCGCGCAGGCGTAGCGCGACGGGAATGTTGTATGCGGCGCTGTCCGGCTGCGCGCGCCACAGGAACCACAACGCACGTTGGGCGTCGCTCAGCGCAAGATCGCTGGCATCGCCCTGTTCCTGCGCGTGACGTGTGCTCTCGTCTGCAGCGACGTGCGGCGATTCCGCTACGCGCTTCGCGTACGCAGCAAGCGTCGGCGCCTCGAACAGAGTGCGCACGGCAACATCGTGCGACAGACGTTCGCTGACCCGCGTCGCCACGCTGACGGCGGCCAGCGAATGGCCGCCCAGCTCGAAGAAGTGATCGGCACGGCCCACGCGCTCGACACGCAGCACCTCACCCCAGATCTTCGCGAGCGCCGTTTCGATGCCAGGGGCGGGGGCATCGACTGCCCGCTCGGTCCGCAGCGGCTCGGGCAACGCGGCGCGGTCGATCTTGCGGTTCGCATTGCGCGGCAACGCATCGAGAACGACGATATGCGGCGGCACCATGTAGTCCGGCAGCACACGGCGCAGATAGTCCACGAGTGCACCGCCGTCCACACGCCGACTACGCTTGCCCGCCTCTTCGCTCAATTCGACATACGCAGCGAGCGCCGCATCCGCACCGCTGCCGCGCACGACGGCCACGGCATCGCGCACATCGTCATGGGCGATCAGACGCGCTTCGATTTCGCCCAGTTCAATGCGCAGCCCGCGCACCTTCACCTGATGATCGATGCGTCCCACGAATTCGAGCACGCCATTCGCGCGACGGCGTACGCGGTCGCCCGTGCGGTACAGCCGCGCGCCGGGCGCGCCGAACGGATCGGGTACGAAGCGCTCGGCCGTCAGCGCGGCGCGCGCGTGGTAGCCCCGCGCAACGCCCGTGCCACCCAGATACAGTTCACCCGTCACGCCAATGGGCAAAGCCCGCAGATTCGCATCGAGCACATGTGCGGTCCGCTCGCCGACGGGCGTGCCGATGGGCAGATACGCGGCATCGGCAATATCGCTCGCGTCTTCGTGCGCATCGATTATCCATAGCAGCGGCGTGATGACCGTCTCCGTCGGACCATAACCGTTGACGACGCGCACGTCGGGAAACGCCTGACGCAGCGCCGCAAACGCTTCGCGCGAGGTCGCTTCGCCGCCCACCGTGAGCGAGCGCAGCGAACGCGGCGCACCGTGCCTGCGCGCCCATTCGGCCATTTGCAATGCGTAGCTCGGCGTGAACGCGGCAATCGTAATCCGTTCCCGCGCGATCGTTTCGCACGTTTGCGCGGGCGGCCACAGCGCGTCATCGGTGATGCGAACGGCGACACCTGCCGACAATGGCGCGAGCCAGCATTCGTGCGCGCCGTCGAAGTTGATCGACATGAAATGCAGCACACGGTCCTGCTCGCACATGCCGTAGCGCGCGACGATCGCCGCGCAGTGCATCGCGATCGACGCATGATCGACGACGACCCCCTTCGGTTTCCCCGTCGACCCCGATGTGTAGATCAGATACGCCGCTTGCGTCGGCGCGATCGCCGGTTCGTGCCAGGCGATCTCTTCCTGCTGCGCGTCGTCTGCATCGATCAGCCAGACACGCGTGCCGTGTCGCAGCGGAAGTTTCGGCAGGTGACGCCGTTCCGTCACGACATGCTCGATCAACGCATCGTCGACGATATGCGCGAGCCGTTCCTGTGGATGTGTCGGATCGAGCGGCACGAACGCCCCACCCGATTTCAGAATGGCGAGCAGACCGACGAACAGATCCGTCGTGCGACCGACAGCAATACCCACCCGCACTTCCGCGCCGACGCCCGCAGTCATCATGCGAGCCGCGAGGCGTGCGGCGCGCGCATCGAGTTCGGCGCGCGTGAGCGTTCGGCCGGCGTCCGTCACAGCGCTTACGTCAGGCTCTTTCTTCGCGTGTTGAGCGAGCTTCATGTGCACGGGCACGAAAGCCGCACTAGCCGGTCGATAGGCATTCCACGCATCGAGTTGCGCGAGCTCGGCCTCGGTCAGCCATTCGAGATCGCCCACGGGCGCTTGCGATGAAGCCAGCGCGCTATCGAGCAACTGGCCGTACTCGTCCGCAATCCGCTGGACGGCCCGCGCATCGAACAGATCGGCCGAGTAGACGAAGGCGGCATCGAGTGCACCGTCTTCGCGTTCTTCAAAACCGAGCGTCAGATCGAACTTCGCGTACGGCGCGCCGAACGGAAGATCGGTTACGCGCACATTGTCGAATGCGGGGATTGCACGACGCGCGGCATATGAGGCCATCACCTGAAATAGCGGATGATGACTCGCACTGCGAGGCACGCCGAGCATCTCGACGATCTGCTCGAACGGCACGTCCTGATTCGATTGACCATCGACGAGCGCGCGCTGCACCTGATCGATCAATGCATCGAACGGTTCGCGCATATCGACACGCGCGCCGACCACTAGCGTATTCACGAAGAAGCCGATCAGCCCCGCGGTTTCCGCGCGCTCGCGATTCGCAGCAGGCACGCCGATCTGGATATGTGTCTCGCCGCTCGCCCGCGCAAGCAGTGCGTGCAAGGCGGCAAGCAACACCGCGAACGGCGTCGCATGGCGCGCCTGCGCGAGTGCACGTACCCGCTGCGCGCTAGCCGCATCGATCGTGAAGTAGTGACGCCCGCCGCGCGCGCTCCGCTGCATCGGCCGCGCCCCGCTGCCCGGTAATGCGAGCACGCCCGCATCGCGCTTCACCCGCTCGCGCCAGAATTGCAACTGGCGCTCGGCCTCGCCTGCATCCAGCCAGCGACGCTGCCACAGCGAAAAGTCCGCGTATTGAATGGGCAGCGGCGCAGGCGCGACAGTCTTCCCGTTCGCATAGGCGCGATAGAACGCGGCCAGTTCATCGAGCAGCACGTCGATCGACCAGCCATCCGACACGATGTGATGCATCGTCAACACCAGCCAGTGCACCGTGTTGTCGAGTGCGATCAGGTGCACGCGTACGGGTGCGTCGCTAGCGAGATCGAAAGGCTGATCTTCATCCTTCGCCGCAACGTCAGCCGCGATGTTCTCGCGGTCGGCTTTGGCCACACGCAAAAGATCCGTGAAGCGCCACGGGCATCGCGAAGGCGCATGCACGATCTGATCGACTCCGCCATCGGCGGAATCCACGAACGTCGTGCGCAACGCTTCGTGACGTGCAACCAGCGCATCGAATGCGTGACGCAGCACTGCGCGATTCAGTTCGCCGTCGAGGCGCAGCCGGCTCGTCACGTGATACGCGGCTGGCTCGTCGATCATGCGTGCATGCAGCCAAAGCCGCGTCTGTGCGAACGAGGCAGGCACAGCCGACGAGCGGTCAGCGCGCGCCGCAATCGGCAGCATGCGAAAGTCGATGCCGGCTTCGCCAAGCTTCGTGATGAACAACTTGCGTTGCGCGTCGGGCAACTGCGCGAAACGCGCCGCCAGTGCCAGCAGATCGGGAGTGGATTTCATCCTGTCGTTCCTTATTGCGCTTCGAGTTCGCCGAGCAAAGCATCGATTGCGCGCGCTGCGTCGTCGAGTGCATGGGCGCCGCGTGCTTCAAGCGCGGTGTCGATAGCGGCCGCGCAGCGCGCGAGCGTGCGCGCGTCGAACAGCGTGCGCAGCGGCAGCCCGAGCGACCAGCGCAGATTGATTCGCGCATTCGCCTGCGTGGCGAGCAGCGAGTGACCGCCCAGCGCAAAAAAGTCGGCATCGCGGTCAATTGCGTGGCCTTCGTCAAGACGCAGCACGCGCCGCCATATCGCCGCGAGTTCACGCTCGGTGCCCGTTTGCGGCTCCGCAATCTCTGCCGGTTGGAGCGACGGCGCAGGCAATGCGTTGCGGTCGCATTTGCCGTTCGGCGTGACGGGCAATGCGTCGAGTTCGATCACGTGCGTCGGCACCATGTACGCGGGCAGTTGCGCGTGCAGCGCCGCGAACAGCGCGGTTCGATCGAACTCTTCTTGCGCGCGGCGCGCGACGTAACCGATCAGCCCGTCGTCTCGCACGATCACGACGGCATCGTGCACGCCGGGCGCAGCACGCAGCACCGCTTCGATCTCACCGGGCTCGATGCGCAGGCCACGCAGCTTGACCTGCTGATCGGCGCGGCCGAGATAGTCGAGCACGCCGTCCGCGCGTCGGCACACCAGATCACCCGTGCGATAGAGGCGCGCACCCGGCTTGAACGGATCGGGCACGAATCGCTCGGCAGTCAAGGCCGCGCGGCCGAGGTACCCTCGCGCGAGTCCGACGCCGCCCAGGTACAGTTCGCCGATTGCGCCCGCAGGCAACGGATGAAGCGCTGCATCGAGCGCATGCAACTGAATGTTCGCGATGGGCTTGCCGATCGGCACCGCGGTGGCTCCCGCATCGTCGTCCGTACAGGTCCAGTGCGACACGTCGATCGCGGCTTCCGTCGGGCCGTACAGGTTATGCAGCTGCGCTTGCGGCAACAGGGCACGCGCGCGCGCCACGAGTTCGGGCGAAAGCGCCTCGCCGCTCGCCACAATACGCGTGATGCCCGCGCATTGCGCGGCGGCACCGAAGTCCCGCAGATAGCCGAGGAAAGCACCCAGCATCGACGGCACGAAATGCAGCGTCGTCACGCCGTATGCGTCGATTGCAGCGGCGAGGCGCGCGGGATCGCGATGATCGCCGGGAGCAGCAATGGCGAGCGTCGCACCGGCCGACAACGGCCACACGAATTCCCACACCGACACATCGAAACCGAACGGTGTCTTGTGCAGAACGACATCGCGCGGCGTTAGCCGATACGCGCCCTGCATCCATGCGATGCGGTTCGCCAGCGCGCGGTGGGTATTGCCCGCGCCCTTGGGCCTGCCTGTGGAACCCGAGGTGTAGATCAGATACGCAAGCTGGTCGGGATGGACGTCGACGGACGAATCGGGAACCGAACCCGCATCCAGTTCGTCGACACGCCATACCTGCGCATCGGTGTCGCCAATCGAATCGACAACGCGCGCATGCAGTGAGCTTTGAGTCAGGATGACGGCGGGCCGCGCATCGTCGAGAAGATACGCGACGCGTTCGGCAGGATAGTCGGGATCGACAGGCAAATACGCGGCGCCTGCCTTTAATACGCCGAACAGCGCGACGACCATCTCGATCGAGCGCTCGACATACAGCGCAACCACGCTGTCCGCCTTCACGCCCGCGTTGAGCAACGCAGCCGCGACGCGGTTCGCGCGGTCGTCGAGTTCGCGGTATGTGAGGCGCGTGCGTACCTCGTTCGCGTCGATGAAATCGACTGCGATCGCGTCCGGCATCTCGGCGGCATGGCGTTCGAACTGGCGTTGAAGCGGCAATTGCAGTCGATCCGGCCAGGCACACGCGGTGTTGTTGCAGTTCGCGAGTTGCACGAGATCGTCTTGGGCAGCGATCGAAATACTGCCGAGCAGCGCGTGCGGATCGGCGATGAAAGCTCCGATGCATGTATCGAACGCGCGATGCAACGCGCGAACGCGTGCTTCATCGAGACGCGCAGTGTCGTAGCCGTAATCGACCGTCATCGTATCGCTGGCCTGGACGACCAGCGTGATGGCAAGATCCGTCGATTCAATGCTGCGTATGTCGGACAGCCGCAGCGCACACCCGTCGTCCGACGACCATGCGGCATCGACAGGATAGTTCTCGAACACGATCAGCGTGTCGAACATCGCCCCGCCACCCTGCCCGGCCCAGCGCTGAATGTCGAACAACGGCGTGTGCGCATGCTCGGCGCTCGCCGCGTTGTCACGTTGCAGACCGGCGAGCCAGTCGGCGATGCGCTGTTGCGGCGCTGGCGTCGCGATGACCGGCAACGTGTTGATGAAGAGACCGAGCACGCCTTCGGCGTCGGGCAACGCGTCTGGCCGGCCTGCGACGGTAGCGCCGAATGCGACCGTCGCGTGATGGGTCATCCGCTGCAATGCGAGCGCCCACGCACCTTGCACGAGCGTATTCACGGTCAGCTTGAGATTGCGCGCGAGTGTCGTCAGCTTCGCGGTCATCGCGGCATCGAACTGCGCTCGCCACGCGCCGCTCGTTGCAGCCGTGCCGCTTTGCGCCGATGCGTTCGGCGCAACCAGCGTCGGTCCGTCGAAGCGCGCGAGGCGTTCGAGCCAGAATGCCTTGTCGGCTTCATGATCGCGTGCGTCCAGCCACGCGATGAAATCGCGGTAGCGCAAGCGTGCAGCCGGGCCGAACGACAACGCGCGGCGCTCGCTCATGTAATCGCGCAGCACGTCGGCGAACATGCGCGCGGTGCTCCAGCCGTCGAGCAGCAGGTGATGGCGCGTCCACACGAGGCGCCATTCGTCGTCGCTCACGCGGATCAGTGTCACGCGCATCAACGGCGCCTGGCCAAGATCGAATCCTTGCGCGCGGTCTTCCGCGAGCCATTGCTCGAAGTTCGCTGTGTGCGCGTGGCGGTTGCGCCAGTCGAGTACGACGACGGGCAGCTTCGCCTGACGATGTACGATTTGCAGCGGCACATCCGCGTCGTGCCAGAAGCTGGTGCGCAAAATGTCGTGCTGCGGCACGACATGATCGAACGCGGCCGTCACACGCGCGATATCCGGCGACGTCAGCGTCGCGACGAGTTGATTGACATAGGTCGTGCGATCCGGCGCATACAGTGAGTGAAACAGAATGCCCTGCTGCATCGGCGACAGCGGATAGATGTCGTCGACCTGACGCAAATCGACTTCGAGCCGCTCCAGCATCGGTTGCGTGAGACCGGCACGCTGCGCAAGCGGGAAGTCGGCGGGCGTGGCGCTGGCGCCGCGCTTCGATACGCGTTCGATACAACCCGCCGCGATATCGCGCAACGCAGTTTCGAATTGACGCGCGAGCTGTTCGACCGTGCCCGCGTTGAACATCGCCGAGCTGTACACCCAATGCACCTTCAGCTTGCGCGCGCTGTCGATATGCGCATGAATCGCCAGCGCATTCGACATGGGTCCCGCCAGATCCCGCTCGCAGCCTGCGCCGCCGAAACGTGCCTTCAGCGCGCGGTCGTTCGTTGCCTCGCCGAACTGGCCGAGATAGTTGAACGTGACGCGCGGGCGCGGCAATGCGGCAAGCGCGGCGCGAGTCGATTCGTTCGCCAGATAGCGCAGCACGCCAAAGCCAAGCCCTTTGTGCGGCACGGCGCGCAGCGCGTCCTTCACGGCAGCGAGGGTGTCGATGCGCGATTCGCGCACGGGCAGCGCAACCGGATAGTGACTCGTCAGCCAGCCAATCGACCGGCTCGCATCGCAGTCGTCGAACAGCGCTTCGCGTCCGTGGCCCTCCAGTTCGATCAATAGCGAATCGGCCGCGACGCTCGTGCCGAGTGTGTGCACAAGCGCGGTGACCAGCAGGTCGAGGGTCTGCGTGCGCCATGCGGCGTTCGCATCCGTGAGCACGGTTTGCGTGAGCGTCGCGTCGATGGTCCATTCGACCGTGCATGCATCGGCATTGGTCGCCGTGCCATGCGGGCGATCGAAAGGCAGCGCAGTGCTGGCCTGCTGCATCGACGTCCAGTACGGCATTTCTTTTGCAAACGATGGGGCGGCTTCGCCGGCACGCGCCGCCGCTGAAAGACGTTGTGCCCAGTCCGACGCACGTGCGCCTTGCGCAGCGAGGCGCACCGGACGGCGTTCGCATGCCGCAAGGTAAGCGGCGTCGAGGTCTTCTAGCAGCACGCGCCACGACACGCCATCGACGATCAAATGATGAATCGCAATCCACATGCGCGGCGTACTGTCGGGCAACATTGCAACGAGCGCACACGCAAGCGGCCCGCGTGACAGATCGAAGCCGCGTTGCAGTTCGTCGAATCGCGCGAGCGCGTCGTGTTCGTCGCGCGCCTGGATTGCGACGAGAGGCAGCGCGTCGAATGCGTTGTCCGCGTACCGCGCACGCCACGATGCAGCCGCGTCTTGCGCGAAGCGCAAACGGAACGCGTCATGATGGGCGAGCACCGCACCGAATGCCTGCGCAAATGCATCCAGATCGAAACGCTCCGGCGCATGCAATTCGATGGCCTGATTCCAATGGTGAGGATTCGGCACATTCAGTTCGAAGAAGCGATGCTGCGCAGGCGTCAATGCGACGCGCGCATTGTCCGCAGGCGCGAGCGCTGCACGCGTTTCCGCTTTCTGTCCGAGCGTCGCGGCAACCGCTTGCGCGACGTGCGCCAGTTGCGCGACGGTCGGCTGATCGAACAGTTGCTTCGGCGTGATGCGCACGCCGCGTTTGCGGGAACGGGCGATTACCTGCAACGCGAGAATCGAATCGCCGCCCAACTCGAAGAAGTTGTCGTCACGGCCCACGTGCTCCGCGCGCAGCACTTCTTTCCATACGTCCGCGAGAATGCGCTCCGTGCCTTCGAGCCGCGCATCGCTCGCCGTCTGCACGACAGGTTGCTGCGCGAGTTCGCGCAGTTTCGCGCGGTCGATCTTGCCGTTCGCCGTGACGGGAAATGCATCGCACAGCGTGAGCGTCGCGGGCACCATGTAGTCGGGCAAACGCGCGGCGAGCTTGCCACGCAACACGGCTTCATCGCGCGAGCCTTGCACCACGGCAAACGAAACAAGACGCGTGCGTCCGTCTTCGACGATCGCGAGCGTTTCCGCTTGCCTGACGCCATCGATTGCACGCAACGTCGCGCTCACTTCGCCCGGTTCGACGCGGTAGCCGCGAATCTTCACCTGATCGTCGAGACGGCCCAGGTAGTCGATTGCGCCGTCGGCCCGCAAGCGTACGCGGTCGCCCGTTCGATACAGACGCGCGCCCTTCGGCCCGCTGGCATCGGGCACGAAACGCTCCGCCGTCGCTGCCGCGCGCCCCAGATAGCCGCGTGCGACGCCCGGTCCGCCCAGATACAGTTCGCCGATTGCGCCGACGGGCACGGGCGCGCCATGCGCATCCAGCACGCAAGCGCGTGCATTCGGCAAAGGTCGGCCCGTGGGTACGCCCGTCGACGCGTTTGCAGCCCTGACATTAGCCGTCGCATCGAAGGTGAGCGCGCCGACTGTGGCCTCAGTCGGACCATAGTGATTGATCACGCGGCACGCGGGCCGCAACGACGCGATCCGCTCGACGAGCGTCCACGGCAACGGTTCGCCGCCGAACACCAGCGCATGTGACGGCAGCACGTCGGCGGGGTGTTGCGCTTCGAGCAGCGCATGCAGATGGCTCGGCACGATCTTCAGCACGCCGACTGCGCGTTCGCGCATGGTCGCGGCGAAGCGGTCGGGATCGAACGCGCACTCTTTCGGCAGCAGGTGCAAGGTTCGGCCGGAGCACAGGGCGCCGAAAAGCGTCGTATGGCCCAGATCGGCGGCGACGGTCGAGACGATCGCCATGCTCGCGCCGGGCGCAAACTTCAGCTCGTCGAGCACGCCCTGAACATAGTCCGCCAATGCACGATGCGACACGACGACGCCTTTCGGCGTACCCGTCGAACCCGACGTGTAGATGAGATAGGCGGCCTGATCGGGTGCAATGAACCGGCGATCGCCTTGATCGTCCGCTTCGAGCAATGCGTCGAGCGACACCACGTGGGCTTGCGTTTCGATGCGCGGTGCGTTGCTCGCCACGATCACGCAGCGCGCATTGCACGCTGCAATCGATGCTTCAATGCGGTCGCGCGGCGCAGCGGGATCAAGTGGGACGGCCATCCCGCCCGACTTCAACACGGCCAGCAGCGCGACGACGAAATCGACGGAGCGATCGATGCATAGCGCAATGGCCCGTTCCGCGCCCGCGCCCTGCTCGATCAACGCACGTGCGGCACGCGATGATGCGGCATCGAGCGCTTCGAACGTAAGCTGACGGTGCGAGTCCGTGACGGCGATCCGGTTCGGCGTCGCGTTCGCGTGATGTGAAAATGCCGCCACGACGTGATCGAACTGGAACGTCTGCGCTCGGCCTTGCAGCGCACTTTCCAACGAACCGAAACAAGCGAGCGAGCTGACAGGCGACGCGGGATTCGCCACGCTGTCCGTCAGCAGCGCAACGAAGCTGTCGAGCCACGCATGTGCGGTCGCGTCGTCGATGCAATCCGTCGCCCATGCAGCGACCAGTTCGATGCCGCGCGCGTCGTCCGTGAAATCGAGTGCGAAGTCGAAACGCGCTGCCTTGTCGGGACCGGGCGTCAAGGTCGCGACGGCACCCGGCAATGCAACGGGCTCATCGAACACGAACTGCTGCGCGAGTTTCACGCGCAACCATTCCTCGCCGCGTCGCACGGGCGGCTTGACGGCATCGATCACCTGATCGAACGGAACATCCTGATTCGCGTAAGCCCCAAGCGTGGAGTCGCGAACCTGCGAAAGCAGATCGGCGACTGACGCATGCGGCGATATGCGGGCGCGCAACGCTACTGTGTTGACGAAAAGACCGAGCAGACTGGCCGTTTCCTCGCGCTGCCGGTTCGCGACGGGCGCCGCGACGACCACGTCCGTGGTCGCTGTCAGGCGATGCAGCCACGCATGCAATGCGGTCAGCAAAACCATGAACGTCGATGCATGCGCGCCGCTCGCCAACTCGCGCACAGCCGCAGATACTCGCCCGTCGAGCCGATGCGATACGCGCTTGCCGACGAGCGTGCGCTCCGCAGGCACGCTGCCATCGACGGGCAATGCGAGCGGTGCAGGCGCGTCTTTTAACGCGTCCCGCCAATATGCCAGTTGCCGCTCGCGTTCTGCACCGTCGAGCCAGGCGCGCTGCCATTGCGCAAAGTCTGCATATTGCGCAGCAAGAGCGGGCAGCGCGGCGGCGCGCCGCTCGCTCAACGCTGCATAGGTTTCGGCCAGTTCCGCGAACGCGCAGCGCGACGACCATCCGTCGCTGATCGCATGATGCGCGGTCAACATCAGCCGATGCTCATCGTCAGCGAACGTGACCATTGACGCACGCAGCAATGGCCCATGCTGCAAATCGAATGGCTGCGTTGCGTGTTCGTCGGCCATCTCGGTTCCGCGTGCGTCGAGCGAATCGAGCGGAATTTCGCGCAGATCGATCCGCGCTACGGGCACGATGATTCGTGCATGAACGCGCTGCATGACGATGCCGTTCTCATCCTCGTGCAGCGTGGTGCGCCATGCCTCGTG
Source organism: Paraburkholderia phymatum STM815 (assembly GCF_000020045.1). Taxonomy (GTDB): domain Bacteria; phylum Pseudomonadota; class Gammaproteobacteria; order Burkholderiales; family Burkholderiaceae; genus Paraburkholderia; species Paraburkholderia phymatum. The sequence continues at coordinate 1,030,922 of NC_010623.1, forward strand.
ACGTTCGATGACTCTCGCGAGTGCGGTTTCCACCAATGAGACGTCGATGGAGCCGCGAATGTTCCAGTGCGCGGCGATGTGATAGGCGTTACCCGCGTCTCGCGTTTGCGCGAGCACCCAGAAGCGCTGCTGCGCGAATGATGCGCGATGATCGGCAAACTCAGCCGAAGCATCGCTGCGAGCGATCGCTTTCAAGGAGAGCGGCTGCACGGCAGCTTCCCGCTCGCTCGCCTCGACGAGCGCGGCGAGTGCTTCGAGCGCAGGGTCGGCGAACAGCGCATCCAGCCGCAGGTTCACTCCCAGCTCCGCACGAATGGCAGTTTGCAGACGCATGATCGCAATCGAATCGCCACCGCGCGCATGAAAGCGGTCATCCAGGCGGACGCGATCGCCGCCGAGAATCGCATGCCAGATCGCGGCCAGCGCGCGTTCGGTTTCGCTTTGCGGCTCCCGAATCGCTGCTTGCGTGGCCTGCGATGTAACGCGCACACGCAATGCATCGCGGTCGAGCTTGCCGTTCAATGTATAAGGCAACGCATCGAGCAGCGCAAAGCGATGCGGCTGCCACGCATCCGGCAAGCGCTTCGACAAATGCTCGCGCAACGCGTTTTCTCCAATGGCACCCGTGATGACGACACAGGCCGTAAGCTGCACGCGCCCCGCAATCTGTTCGACAAGTATGGCGGCATCTCGCACATGCGCATGCGAGCGCAAAGATTGCGCAATCTCGCCAGGTTCGACACGCACGCCGCGAATCTGCACCTGATCATCCACGCGCCCCAAGTAGTCGTAGGCACCGCCGGTGCGCAAACGCGCAAGGTCGCCTGTGCGGTACACGCGTGATCCCGGTTCGCCATCGGCATCGGGGATGAAGCGCTCAGCCGTTTGCGCGGCGCGTCCGTGATAGCCGCGCGCGATGCATGCGCCGCCCAGCAGCAACTCGCCGCACGATCCGTCGTCGAGTGCAGCGCCATCGGCGGAAGCGGGATCCGTCACGCGCGCTGTGCGCAAACCGATCGGCGTACCGATCGGCAACGACGCGCATGAGGTGTCCTCATACGCAACATGCGGGTCGAGCGACCATAACATCGGCGAGATCACGGTCTCGGTCGGACCATAGCCGTTGATCAGACGCACGTCGTTGAACGTTTGCCTGATTTCGCCGAATACATCGCCAGGCATCGCTTCGCCGCCGAATGCGAGCACGCGCAGCGCGTCGGGCACTCCGTGACGCCGCGCGGCTCGTGCAAATTCGCGCAGATAGGCAGGCGGAAAAGCGGCAATGGTCACGCATTCCTGTTCGACCAGCATGCGCGCATCGTCCGGCGCAATGGTTCCGGGCGCAGTGATCGCGATGCTCGCGCCCGCCGCGAGCGGCGCGAGCCAATACTCGTGCGCGAGATCGAAGTTCACCGACGCGAAGTGCAGCACGCGGTCCGCATCCATCATCGGATATGCGCCGATGATGGCATCGCAATGCGCGGCAAGCGGGCCATGTTCGACGACGACGGCCTTCGGCGTGCCCGTCGAGCCGGACGTGTAAATCATGTACGCGGCCGCATGCGGATGCACCTGAACATCTTCGAAATCGGCCGCCTCATCGATGTCGATCATATCGGCGTCAATGCAATGCTCGAACCTCGCGCGCATCGCCGCGCTCGCATCACGCGTGACGATTCCATGACGCAGGCCTGCGTCGCGCGCGATCCAGTCGAGTCGTTCGGCAGGTTGTCGCGGGTCGAGCGGGACGAACACGCCGCCCGCCTTCAAGACCGCGAGCAACGCGACGAACAGGTCGCATGATCTGTCGACGCACACGCCAACCCGCACCTCAATCCCCACGCCGCGCGCGCGCAAGATGGCCGCGACCCGCGATGCCCGAGCGTCGAGTTCGCTGCGCGACATGCGCACGGTGTGCGGCGAAAACGCAGCGAGTGCAGGCGCATGAGGCGCGCGGCGCGCGAGTTCGCGAAGTCGAAAATGCAAGGCAATCGGAAAAGTCGTCATTCGTGTGAAGTCCTTCGGCGTGGCCGCTATGCCACCGCATCGGGACATGGTTTGTCCTGGTCCCGTTTCAGCGGCTTCACACAGGTGACGAATCGCGCGCAAAAAAATTTACCCCTTTTGACGGAATAAATTCTGTGCACGCCTTACCGGTTGGCGCACGCCAGTGATCGACTAAAGTTTTGTGCCGCTCGAACGTCTACTCCGTTGACACCTTTTTCATGCGCTTTCTGCGCATTCACTCTCACGCCTGCTTTCGATGACTGTTTCCAACGCACCGCCCGCGAATGGTTTGGATCGCCCGAACAAACCCGCCACCCGTTTGCTGTTGTCGCTATTGCGGCGCTCGCGCGGCGCGCTCGCGCTCGCGCTGATCGCATGCATTGCGAATGGCGTGTCGAGCGTACTGCTCGTCGCGACACTCAATCGCGCGTTGAGCGCGCCCGCCGCAGCGGATCTTCCGCTTGCGCTGCGGTTCGGGGCTTGCGCACTGGTGGCATTGATCGCGCGCATTGTGTCAGGCGTGCTGTTCGCCGGGCTGTCGCAGGACACGATGGGCCACATGCGCGAGCATGCGGCCGCACGCGTCGCGGCAGCGGAACTGCGCGACGTCGAACGCGTCGGCGCAGCACCCGTTCAATCGGTCCTCACCGACGATGCGACCAACGTGTCAATGCTCTTTTTCGCGTTGCCCAACATCGTGATGCACGGCTCGATCGTCGCGGGCTGTCTCGCCTATCTCGCGCGCCTGTCCTGGCCCATATGCGTGCTGGCGCTCGCCGCGATCCTGATTGGGTCGCTCGGTTACCGCTACGGCGACATTCGCGCGATTGCATCGCTCGAAGCAGCGGGCCGCGCGCAGGACCGGCTGTTCGACTATCTGGGCGCGCTGTTTGCGGGCGCGAAGGAACTGAAGCTGCATCGGAAACGCGCCCGCCAGTTCGTCGACGGACAGCTCGGCGCCGCGATCACCGAAGTGCGCGACCATCGACGCCGCGCGTTCGTTGCGTACGCGGCGGGCGTCGGCTGGATCATCTTTCTGTTCTACGTTTTTCTCGGCGCGGCGACCTTTGTGCCGTCGATCGGTGTGCATGCCGACGCGCATGCGGCAGCCGGCTATGTGATTGTGTTCCTGTTCATGCTGGTGCCGCTCGACGGCCTGCTGAACAATCTGCCGACTGTCAATGCGGCGCGCGTGTCGCTGGAGCGCATCGAGCGGGTTCTCGCCGAGTTCGAAGAGCCGCATCGGGCAGCAGTGCCCGCAACGGCTTCGGGCGCTCCGTGCGCAACCTTCCGCGCGCTCACGCTGCGCGGCATCACGCATGCGTATTTTCATGAACGCGACGAGCGCATGTTCCGCATCGGGCCTATCGATCTGAGCTTCAGACCAGGCGAGCTGGTGTTCATCGTCGGCGGCAACGGCAGCGGAAAGACGACCCTTGCGAAAGTGTTGACGGGTCTCTACGAGCCGCAAGGCGGCGTGATCGAAGTGGACGGTTTGCCCGTTACGCGCGACACCCGGCCCGCCTATCGCGAGCGCTTCTCGACGGTGTTCAACGATTTCCATCTGTTCGATACGCTGCTGGGCATCGTCGATCCCGACGACACGAACGCCGCTGCCCGCGCCGCCGCCGATGCGCGCGCCAATGCGTTGCTCGCAAAGCTCGCGCTCGATCACAAGGTGCGCGTGGAAAACGGCACGTTCTCGACGCGCGCATTGTCGACGGGTCAGCGCAAGCGTCTTGCCCTCGTCGTCGCTTATCTGGAAGATCGTCCGTTCTATCTGTTCGACGAATGGGCCGCGGATCAGGATCCTTCGTTCAAGGCGGTGTTCTACGAGCAATTGCTGCCGGAGTTGCGCGCGCGTGGCAAGACAGTCGTCGTGATTACGCATGACGACCGCTACTTCCCGGTCGCGGACCGCGTGCTCAAGCTCGACAATGGCGCGATCGTCAACGAAACGCGCGGCGTGCAGCATGCGGTTGCGGGACACAGCGCAGCGCGCGCGACGATGCATGCAGACGTGCAACAGCCGAAGCGGGACGCGAGCTGAAGCTTTTATTGCCGCGAATACGATGGAATGGAAAGCACCTCGGGACGACACCTCACGAGGCGCTTCTGATTCGAGCGAGCCGATGTGTGCGAGCGGCTCAGCGCGGCGCGCAAGCCCGCGACGGCGTAACGGGAGGCAACGACAGCAACGCGTCCGTCAACGCATGCGACAGCTTCAGCGCCGACATCGGACCGCCAAAGCCCCATACGTTACGCTCCACCAGCATCACGCGTGCGTCGCGGCGCGCGGGCACGAAGCGCCACACAGGCGAATCGAGCTTCGCGTCGAGCTTCACTTCCGGACCCGTGGCGCTAGTCAGCAATATGCTTGTTTTCGGGCGCTTCAACAGGTCTTCGGACGTTACATACCGTGTGCCTTCACGCGTCGGTTGCGCGGGCCACAGCGTGAGGCCGAGCTGCTTCGCCACGCCGCCCGCCATGCTGTTTCCCGTGTAGGCCCAGTATCGGTCGGGAAGGCCGAGTTCCTGCAGCAGCGCGAAATCGGCATGTGTGCGCTCCGCATCGGCGAGACGTTTTGCATCGCGTGCGAGGCCGTCATCGAGTTGCCGTTCGACTGCCTGCGCCTGAAGCATGCGGCCCGTCATGCAGCCGATCGTATCGAAGATCCTGCGCGCCCATTCGAGTTGCGTCACCCTTTCGCCGTCGAGCTCCATGTCCGGGCTGAACTGGAATAGCACGGTGGGAGCGATCGATTCCAGCGCTTCGAAGACAGGTGCGTGCCGGAAGCCTACGCCAATGATGAGATCGGGCTTGAGCGCGGCAATCGCTTCGAGGCTCGGCTCCTGACGCGTGCCTACATCCGGCACCGACTGCATGCGCTCGACGCGATAACCGATCCACGATGGGTAATACGCCGTGTCGACCATGCCGGCGGGTGTGATGTCGAGTGAAAGCAGCGCTTCGGCAAACATGAACTCGAGCACGACGATGCGCTTCGGATGCACGGGCAGCGGGTCGCTCGCCTGCGTCACGGTGGGATTCGCCGACAGCGGCGTGCAGAAGGCGGCCGCGCGATCCGGCGCGCCTGTCACGCCCGTTGCGGCTGCTGAACAGGCAAACGCGACGCATGCAGCGCTAACGGTCGCGCACAACGCCCGCTTCATCGCAGGCATTCTTGTAGCGCGAGCTTCTCGTCGCTCATCGTGAGTAGTAACGGACAGCTCGCACACAGTTGATCTTCTCCGGGGATTTCATAGCGCACGCAGCAAACACGGCGTGCGCGAAATGGTACGGGCAACCGCTTCGAAGCGGGCGTGACGTGGCGCACAGGCGTGCGCAGCGGATTCGGTTCGTCTGCGCCGAACAATGCGCGCGATTCGAACATCCACGCGGCGTCACGCTGCGCGCCCGGCATCGCTGCGCATTGTTCGAAAAGCGAGTCCAGCAGATTGCCGACGTTACTCCACAGCACACGCGGCGCGATCTTCGTCATGCTCGCGAGCTGGTCCACCAAGCTGTGCAAATGTTCATCGATTAAAGATGCGTAACGTCGCGCGGGGTCATCCGTCATCTCGCCGAGCGCGTCATGCGGCAAATACAATGCTTCGGGCATTCCGTCGGTCAGCAGCAACACGCAGCGCGCGGGCGCCATATCGAGGGGCCGCTGCAGGACTAGCGCGGACACCAACGCAGCCGGCACCGCAAGCGCGAAATAGTATTTGCTCCACTGAGATAGCAGCGCGCGGGCATGGCGCTCGGCATCGCCACCGTAGCGCAGCGTCATCGCGTCCAGGATCGCTTCGCGCTGCGTCGCGAGTACGGTGAGCGGCACGCGGACCTGCATGCCGTCGCCGACGTTCGGTGCGGCAGGCACGCCGAGCCACACGCGTTCGACATAAGCGGCGAGCGGCGAGTCAGAGGCGAGCGCCGCGAACGGCCTGGCATCGGACGACATCGTCATCTGCCTCGCCTGCGTTCGCGCCTTGCCTGCACGATCAGCAACGCGAGCAGATACGGCGCACCGATCAGTGCCGTGAGCACGCCTGCGGGAATTTCGCGCGGCGCGAGCAGAGTACGCGCACCGATATCGGCGGCGGCAAGAATCGCTGCACCGCAAGTCGCCGCGAGCCACAAGCGCACGCGATGCGCGCGTGCACCGAGCATGGCCGCAAGATGCGGCGCCATCAAGCCGACGAAACCGATCGGTCCGACAGCCGCAACGGCCGCACATGCCGCAATGGTGGCGACCGTCAGCGCGAGCGGTCGCAGCAGCGCGACGGGCAACCCGAGCGATGCCGCCTGATCGTCGCCGAGCGCGAGCAGGTCGAGCGGACGTGCGAGCACAACGAACGCAGGCAACGCCAACGCACACCACGGCAACAGAGCCAGCACGTCGCTCCAGCTCCGCCCGTATGTCCCGCCCACCAGCCACACGACGAAGCGTGCGGGCTGCACGCTTTCCTGCACGATCACCCACTGCGCGAGCGTCGTCCACAGCGTACCGACGACCAGCCCCGTCAACGCTACCGCAAGCGGCGCATAGCGCGTGCGCCGGTTCAACGCGAGGATCGCGACGAGCGTGACGCCGCCGCCGATCAACGACGACACGGCAATCGCCGCGTGCGCGGCGAGCGGCCACCGCAGCAGCGCGACGAGCGTCGCGAACGACGCGCCTTGCGTGACGCCCAGCACTTCGGGCCCAGCGAGCGGATTGCGCACGACGCTTTGCATCAGCACGCCGCTGGCTGCGAGCAGCGCACCAGCGAACAATGCGCACACGACGCGCGGCAAGCGCAGATCGAGCAGCATGCGCGCGACGGCATCCTGACCGCTGATCGCAGCAAGCCAGCGCGACGGATCGAGCGAAGTCGGGCCGAGCGTGCCTGCTGCATAGACGGAAACAGCCGCAACAGCAGCAACGAGCAACGTGACGCCAAATGGAGAAAGCCCCGCAATCCATGTGGCAAAGCGGCCGCGCGCCGATTGCGTGGCCGCTTCGCCGGCCTGCGCAAAGGCCGACGTAAATGTGCCGCCGTGCCGGATCATCGCGAGCATCAAAGGCGTGCCGACCACGGCAATCGCGACGCCCGTCGACAGCGTACCGTCGAGATCGAGCGCGAGCACCATGCTGTCGGTCGAGAGCACGAGCAACGCGCCGACCAGTGCCGATAGCGGCGCGAGCGCGGCAAGACGTGTCGAGCGCGAGCCGCGCACGTGCCGCAACAGATTCGGCGCGATCAGCCCGACATAAGACATCGGCCCCGCGATGCTCACCGCCACGCTCGCGAAACCGACTGCCACGAGCAGCGCATAGAAGCGCGCCGCGTCGACATGCACACCGACAGCAAGCGCCGCGTCGTCGCCGAGCGAAATCGGATCGAGCGGACGCACGACCAGGGGCAGCGCCCCGAGCGGCAACAGCAGCCAGATAACGGCTGTCAGCAGTCCGTCAGCGCCGGGTTGATAGAGGCTCCCGCTTGCCCACAACGCGGCGCCTGCAATACTCTGCTCGAAGAACGCGAGCGCGAGCGTCGAGATCGCCGAGAACAGCAGCATGCAGACACTGCCTGCAAGCACCATGCGCAACGGCGTCGCGCGCCAGCCTCCCGCCGCTGCGGCAACGCATGCCGCAGCAAGCAGGCCGCAACCGAACAGCAGCGGCACCGAAGCCGCGCCTGTCAACGCGGGAACCAGCATTGCGGCGAGCAGACCGAGTTGTGCGCCGCCTGTGATGCCGAGCAGGTCCGGCGACGCCAGCGGATTGCGCGTCAACGCCTGAAACAGCGCCCCCGCCACGCCGAGACATGCACCCGCGACCAGCGCAGCCAGCACGCGCGGCACGTGCAGATAGAACAGCAGCACACGCGCGAGTGCGCTGTCTTCGCTGGCGTGCGTTGCATTCGACGTTGCGGCTTGTAGCAGCATCGAAAGATCGGGCGCGACGCGCAATGCCGCGACGATGACGAGCATCGCCGTCAGCGACACCGCCAGCAGGCCGACGCGGCTACGCTGCGTCTCGCGCCGTGGGTATGGCGCGTGCGGTTGCGCGCGCTGCATCCGCTTCCGTGCGGCGAGCGTGGTCATGCGGCGACACCTTTGTTGTCGGCGGACTCGGCCGTCGCTTCCTGGCTTTCGGCGTGCGCGGGCACACACATCGGTGCACCCGTTTGCGGATGCGCGATACGCAGCATCGGTACACCGAAGGTCACTTCGAGATGTTGCGGGTCGATGATTGCGTCGGGCGTGCCTTGCGCGACGATGCGGCCGTCGCGCATCAGCACGATTTCATCACTGTAGGCGGCAGCCTGATTCAGATCGTGCAGCACCCAGACGATCGTCAAACCCCGCTCGCGATTCAGCCGGCGCAACTCGCCGAGAATGTCGAGCTGATGATGAATGTCGAGATACGTGGTCGGCTCATCCAGCAGCACGATGGATGCGCGCTGTGCGAGCGCCATCGCGATCCACGCGCGCTGACGCTCGCCGCCGGACAGCGCGGCGACGTCCCGTGCGGCATCGTCGGCGATGCCGCTTGCAGCGAGCGCGTCGTCGATGGCCGCGTGATCCTCTTTCGACAAACCGCGCATCCAGCCGCCATGCGCGTAGCGTCCATAAGCGACCAGTTCGCGTACGCAGAGCCCGGCTGGAATCTGATTGAACTGGGAGAGCATCGTCAGCGTGCGCGCAAGGTCGCGCCGCCGATACGACGCGAGCGGCTTATCCGCCACCGTCACATCCCCCGCAAGCGCCGGCTGCAAACCAGCAAGCGTGCGCAACAACGTACTCTTGCCGCAGCCGTTCGGTCCGCATAGCGCCGTGACGCGATTCGCGCGAACGTCGATGTCGAGCGAATCGATCACGATGTGATCGCGATACCCCACTGTCAGCGAACGCGCCGACAGTGCCATGTTCGAACTGCTCTTCATCGTCGGGCGGCGGTAGCGATTGTCTTCGAACGTTGCGCGTCCGCCGACCCGCGATAGCTCTCCGCCATCGCGACGACGACCTTGCGCGGGCCTTCGAACGGATCGCGAGCATGCGCGGTCAGCATGTTGTCGAGCATCAGCACGTCGCCACTCACCCACGGGAACACGACGCGCTGCTGTTCGAGCACACCGCGAATTTCCGCGAGGGCATCGGCTTCGAGCGGCGTGCCGTCGCCGTAGTACACGTTGCGCGGCACGTTTTCGATTCCGACCGCCTCGACGAGTGCATCGCGCATGTCTTCATCGAGCGCAGACAGATGGAATAGATGCGCCTGGTTGAACCACACGCGCTCACCCGTGCGCGGATGCATCGCGACAGCCTGACAACGTTCGCGCGTGCGCAGCAGCATGTCGCCGTCGTCGCCCTCGCGCCATTCGCATTCGATGCCGCGTGCCGCGCACATGGCATCGACGGCACGGGGCCGATCGGTGCCGAAGGCCTGTTGCCACGGCAAATCGAGTCCTTGCCCGAAGTTGCGAACGTACAGCAGTTCGCGCCGCGCAAAGCGCTCGATCAATGCAGGATCGAGGACGCGATAGATCACACGGCTGTCGGCTATCGGCGTCGCGCCGCCCGTCCGCGCGGCGAGCGCGCAGTGGAACCAGATACGCATCGGCCATTCACGCGTATACGACTGCTCGTTATGCAGCGGAATCGAGCGATGCGGCGGATACTCGGTCGACGTGTACACGGCGCCTTCAACCTGGCTGCGCGGCGTCGACGCGAATTCATAGCCGATCAGCGGCGAGCCGAACGACGCGGCGAATTGCTGGAACGCGTCGATCGACGGCACAGCGAAGCCCGTGAATAGCACGCCGCCTGCGCGCTCGATGCAGTTGTCCGCGATGTCGCGCAACAGCGGCGCGGCGGCTCCGAGCGTCAGTGCGCGGCCTGCGCGCGGCGAAACGATGGTTGGCAGACCCGGCTCGATGCGCAGATCGTCGAGTGTCGGGAGCGTCGCTGTCATGACGTGTCCTCAGTTGCAGGCCGCGTCGATCACACACTGCATGCGTGGACGCGGCTCGAAGAACGGTCTCGCGCGGCGCTCTCGTGACGCGCGAGAAGGTAGATGGCGCGGTGGGCGATGCACGCAGCCAGGCGCGCCTCAGCGCGTGTTCGGCGCGGCGTCCATGTGACGGCGCAGGCTCGCGGGACGCATATCCGTCCAGACGGCTTCGATATGTTCGAGGCAGGCGGCCTTCGGCCCGCGCACACCGACTTCGCGCCAGCCGGCAGGCACGTCGCGAAACGTCGGCCAGATCGAATATTGTTCTTCGTCGTTGACGACGACTGTGTATTGAACGTCGTCCTGTGCGTCTTGATGTGTGTTCTGGGTCATATCGTGTCTGCTTGTCGGATGTGATGCTGTTGAACGTTTGCCTTCGCCGGATTACGAGGCCGTCATCTGCTTGACGTTCGACGCGCAGGTTTTTTTAGCGCGTCCCGCCGTCTTCGCATACGCGACGTTTTTCGCGCCTGCGTGCATGCACTCCGCACAATGCTTCGCGGCGTCGCGGACCATGAAGTGCACGAGCGTCTGCGAAACATTCAATGCGCGCGCCGTTTCCTGCAAGGTTTCTTCGCGCAGACGCACGCGCTCGAATGCACTCCGCGTGCGCTCGGGCAATTGCGCGAGCGCATCGAATGCGTGGCGCAAGGTGTCGCGCGTCACGAGCGCGGACTCGGGCGTGGGTTCCGGCGACGGTACGTCGAGGCCGTCTTCCTCGCACGTGTGCCACGTGTTTTCGAGGGACTGGCGGCGGCACGCGTCGATCGATGCGTTGCGCACCATGCGCGCGACGTACGCGAGCGGTTGACGCACGTCGTCCTGGTTCGGAAAGCCCGCGAGTTTGATGAAAACGTCATGCACGACGTCCTCGGCTCGGCTCGAACATCCGATGAACGAACGCGCGAGCTGGATCAGCGCGCGCCGGTTCTCGATCAGCACATCGAGCAGCAATCCCTCGCAGCCGGCTTCGCTACGGGAACGCGCTGCGCGCGGCTCTACTGACATGCGCGCAGCGCATAGGGCCGGCTCGCATTCGATGTCGTCCGGTGCGCCAGGTGCGAACGCCGCCGGATGTCGTTCGACCCGCGCCGCAAAGCTCCCCACTGATTCAGCCATCGCTTGTCTCCATCCCACCCGTCGATCAGATGGAAGCGACTCTAACGTAAACGCGAATCATTCTCAATATTGTCGCGGCGTGTTCCGGTTTTTTTTGTGACTGTTATGCGTTGTGAGTGGTTTCGGCGGTGCCTTCCGACGACGGTGCTGGCCGCATAGCCTTGCGGGCTTGAGCCACGCTGTCAGAAAGGCTTGGATAGCAGGGGCTGCTGATTGTGCGGCACGACTCCGCGCACACGGGCGCGCACGCTCGCGTGGCGGATCGCGCCGTGATGACGGTGAAGCCGGGCCGCATGGCATGAAAGCGCTCATGCGACCCAACGCTGCATGAGCATTGACGAACGAGGGGCGCGCTTGTTTACCCCGCCGCTCTCTTCGGCACCCCGCGCAACAGTGCGATGCCGCTCAAGAACAGCAAGCCCGTCAACACATACAGCGCATTGTCCATGCTGCCCGTGCGCGTCTTGATGAGTCCGATCACCCACGGGCTCAGGATGCCGCTCGTAATGCCGATACTGCTGATCAACCCGATACCCGCCGCAGCCGCTTTGCCGGACAGATAGCCGGACGGCACCGTCCAGAAAATCGGCAACGCAGCGAAGATCAGCACGGCCGCGATCGACAGAATGCCGAGCATCGCGGCAAAGCTGCTCAGATGCAGCGTCAGCAAAGATAGCGCCACGCCGCCGCCGATCGTGCAGGCCGCGAAATGCTTGCGCCGTTCGCCATGACGGTCCGAGTGGCGCGCGATCAGAATCAGTCCGACCGCGCCGATCGCATTCGGAATCACCGTGTACAGGCTGATCCACAACACGTCGCGCACCCCGAAATCGCGGATCATCAGAGGCATCCAGAAGTTGAGCGTCAGCGACGCGCACGTCAGCGAGAAGTAAATGAACGCGAACAGATAGACACGCGGATTGCGCAATGCATCGACGAACGCGCGCGACGAATGCGAATTCGCGGGACGATGCTCCCCATCACGCTGCGCGACGAGATGCGCCTTTTCCTGCTGCGTGAGCCAATGCGCTTCCTGGGGTCCGTCGACAAGCCAGAATGCTGCCAGGAGCCCGCACACGAGCGCGGGCGCGCCTTCGATCGCGAACATCCATTGCCAGCCGTACAGGCCCATCACGCCGGCCATGTCGCGCATGATCCAGCCGGACACCAGACCGCCGAGCACGCCCGCCACCGCAACGCCCGCGAAGAAGATCGACAGAATCACCGCGCGCCGCTGCGCCGGATACCAGTACGTCAGATACAGCACGATGCCGGGAAAGAAGCCCGCCTCGAACACGCCGAGCATGAAGCGCAGCACATAGAAATGCGAAGGCTGCGAAACGAACATCATGCACACTGACGCGGCGCCCCACAGCAGCATGATCCGCGTGAATGTGCGGCGCGCGCCGAAGCGGGCGAGCAGCATGTTGCTCGGCACTTCGCACAGCACGTAGCCGATATAGAAGACGGCCGCGCCGAGTCCGTACATCGCATCGCTGAAGCCGAGGTCGTGCTTCATCTGCAACTGCGCGAAGCCGATGTTGATGCGATCGAGAAACGAAATGACGTAACAGAGAAACAGGAACGGCACGATACGCAACGTGACTTTGCGATACAGCGCGGTGTCGTCCGGGCGCGAGGCGGCGGACTCGCCGGCCTCGTACGCATGCGTGATTGACTGACTCATCAAAGATCTCCAGGCAATGCGGGTCCAACGGACCCATTGGGTCCGGCGTCTGTTGCGCCGTGTTGTCAGAAAAGAGGGCTCGCGCTTCGCTTGCCGCGCGAGCGTCGCAAGATCAGGCAGCGACGCGCGAAGCGTCGGCTGTGTGCCGTGGCGCGGTTGCGCCCGGTTGCTCGACACCTTCGCGTGCGAAGCGGATCGCTTCCATCAGTGTCGCGTAATCGCCGATATGATTCGCGAGCAGCAGGATCAACTGCGCATTCGCGGCCTGGCTTTGCGCCTCGTCGAAGTCGCGATGCATGTCGATCAGCGCTTCGTAGAAGTCGTCGGGCTGTGTCAGATTGAGTTGGGTGATGAGTGCCACGGCTGTCTCCTGTGTCTTGTCTGTATGTGTCGTGTCGTCTTCAGGCAACGCCTTCGACACAGAGCGCCCGCTTCAACGCGGCATCGATGCGCGCGGTATCGGGCGTGCGCCAGCGCGCGCACACATGCTGATCCGGGCGAATCAGATAAAACGTGCCAGGTGTCGCGTCATAGCGCGAACTCGCAAGGCCCTCTGCATCTTCGAGCACGAGGGTATCGCTCAGCTCGTGTGCGATGTCGCGGACGCCATGTGGCGTCACGACGATCAGCTTCAACGGAATCGCGCCCGCCTGCAGCGTCTTCAACATGCGTTGCGTCGCTGCGTCGAGACCGTTTTCACTGCAGAACAGAACGCCCGTGAAGGCGTCGCCGAGTTGTGCAAGCAGCCACGCGGGCTCGCCGTGCAACGCAACGGGTGCATCGACGCACGAAGCACCGGGCACCATCTTGCCTTCGAAGCTGTCGTGATCGGCGGTGTTGAGCGGCGAGTCGTACAGCACGGCAGGCACCGAAAGCCGCCCGCTGTTCGCAAGCCCACGCGCAAAAGGATGCTTGCGTGCGAGCTTTAGCACCGCATCGCGGAATGTACGGCTGACGGGCGATTTCGGCGTGATGAAATCGGTGGAGCGGGTGGAGTTGCGGATGTTCTCGTCGGCGGCATACTCGCGCTCGCTCGCATACGTGTCGAGCAATCCATCGGACGCACGGCCGTCCAGCACCATCGCAAGCTTCCATGCAATGTTCTCGGCGTCCTGGAAGCCGCTATTCGCACCGCGGGCGCCGAACGGCGAAACCAGATGCGCCGCATCGCCGACGAACAGCACGTTGCCATGCCGGAAGCGATCCATACGCAAGCACGAGAACGTGTACACACTGACCCATTCGAGTTCGAACTTGACGTCCGGCCCAAGCAGCGCGCGCACGCGTGGCAGCACGCGCTCCGGCGTCTTTTCCAGCGCAGGGTCGGCGTCCCAGCCAAGCTGGAAGTCGATGCGCCACACATTGTCCGGCTGTCGATGGAGCAACACCGACTGGTTCGGATGGAACGGCGGATCGAACCAGAACCAGCGCTCACTCGGAAACTCCGCTTCCATCTTCACGTCGGCGATCAGGAAGCGGTCCTTGAACACGCGGCCCTTGCTGTCGAGGCCCATCATGTTGCGCACGGGGCTGCGCGACCCATCTGCGGCGACCACATAACGGCCGCACAACGGATACTCGCCGTCGGGTGTTTCGATGGTCAGCGTCACGAACGCATCGGCCGAACCGGGTTCGCCGTGCTGCTGCAAGCCGACCACCTTGCTCTTCCAGCGGATGTCGATATTCGGCAGCGCCTGCGCGCGTTCGAGCAGGAAGCCTTCGACGTAGTACTGCTGCAAATTGATGAACGCGGGCCGGCGATGCCCCGCTTCGGGCAGCAGATCGAACGTGTACACCAGCTCGTTTTGCAGGAACACTTTGCCGACGTTCCAGCTGATGCCCTTGTCGACCATGCGGTCGCCGCAACCGAGGCGATCGAAGATATCGAGCGAACGCTTCGAAAAACAGATTGCACGCGAACCTGTTGCCAGCGAACAATCATCGTCGACGAGCACGACCTGCACGCCATGCTGTGCGAGATCGATTGCCGTCGCGAGGCCGACGGGCCCCGCGCCGACCACGATCACGGAATGCGGGGCCGCGTCCGCTGCTGCATCCTGTTCGGCACAGCGTTTGTATTCGAACGACAAGGTCTGGTAGTTGATGCTGCTCATTCTGCTGTCTCCATCCATCTGCGCTGTGTCGTGTGCCGCCTGATCACGCCTGCAGCGCGTCCCACATGTCTTTGTCGCGCTGCGCGGTCCAGACGCGCGGATGCGTGATGCCGCTCGCTTCATCGAATGCGCGCGACACGTCGAACGGCAGGCAATGTTCGTAGATGAAGACATGGCCGAACTTCGGGTCCATCGCTTTGCGCGTGTGCGCCATCGCGGCCTTCAGATCGAGCTTGTCGGCGACAGCTTCGCGGCCGGCCTGAAGCAAGGTCGTAACGAAGTCCTTCGTGTAGTCGAGACCCTTGTTCACGTCTTCGGGCGTCGTCAGCGCGGGGCCGCGGCCCGGCACGAGCTTCTCGGCGTTGAGCGCGCGCAGCGCCTCGAGCGTCGCTGGCCACTGTTCGAGTTGAGCGTCGCCGCAATAGCAGGCGGCTTCGTATTCGACGAGGTCGCCGGAAAACAGCACCTTCTGCGACGGCACCCACACGATGGTGTCGCCCTTCGTATGACCCGCGCCCAGATGCGCGATCTTCACTTCGAGCTTGCCGAGGAACAGCGTGATTTCTTTCTCGAACACGAGCGTCGGCCACGTGAGCCCCGGCACCGTTTCGGCACCCGCGAACAGGCGCGGAAAACGCTCGATTTCCGACTTCATATCGGCTTCGCCGCGCTCGACGATCATTTCATACGTGCCGCGGCTCGCGATGATCTGCTGCGCGCCTTCCTTGAAATACGCCGACGCGCCCAGCACGCGGACCGCATGGTAATGCGACAGAACGACGTATTTGATCGGCTTGTCGGTGACGCTGCGGATCTTCGCGATCAGGTCTTGCGCCATCGCGGGCGTCGCGGTGGTGTCGACAATCAGCACGCCGTCATCGCCGATGATGACGCCCGAGTTCGGATCGCCTTCCGCCGTGTATGCGTATGCGTTCTCGGACAGTTGCGTCCATGTGATCTTCTTTTCTTCGAGGTCGGCTTGCGATGCAAATGCCTTGGCCATGCTCGTCTCCATCAAATTGAGGGGGCGCACGGCGAGATGACTGCGCGCACGCGGCGCTGATGAGTTGTCTCGCCATGTCTGATTGGAATCGTGTCCGGCGACTGTCGTGCCGGCGTAATTTCATCTTAGACTCTGTCTGTTATTTGTCAATGGCTAACTGTATCGCTATACGCTAATTTAGAGTTAACCCTGGCGGCGGGATCGTGAGCCGGGCCGGGATAGCGGTTCCGGGCGGGCGTTCGTTTAACATGGATCTTTTTTCGGCACGGATGGATGGCGCGAGCGGCATGGCGAAGACGGCAAAAGACGGCGAAACGGGCGCGGGCAAGCCGCAGCGCGGTATTCAGAGCGTCGAAGTGGGCGGACGGGTGCTGCATGCGCTCGCGAAAGCCCGCGCGCCGCTCGCGCTATCCGATCTGGCCGCCGGCGCCGACATCGCGCCGGGCCAGGCGCATGCGTACCTCGTGAGCCTCACGCGGCTCGGACTGATCAAACGCGATGAGTTGACGGGGCGCTACGAGCCAGGTCCGCTGTCGTTGCGGCTTGGTCTGATGCAGTTGGCGAACCAGCCTGCGTTTCGCGCGGCAGTGCCGCGCGTGGCGGCACTTGCCGAGGCGATCGGCTTCAGCGTCGCCATCTGCACGAGGGGGCCGCAAGGTCCGACCATCGTTCGCTATGAGCACGCGGGCTTTCCGCTGCATGTAAACCTGCATGTGGGCACGGTGATGTCGCTGCCCGCCACATCGACGGGACGGGTGTTCTGTGCGTTCCTCGCAGCCGACGCATTGCAGACGATGTGGGCGAACCAGTCGGGCGGCACGGACGATATGGTCGCGGCGGCGAATCGCTCGTCATTCGATGCGACGCTCGCTGCGATTCGCGAGCGCGGCATCGAACGGGGCATCGATGCGCCGAGTCCCGGCATCAGCAGTCTTGCCGCACCGGTGTTCGATGCCGACGGGCAGTTGTGCCTCGCGTTGACGGTCATCGGGCCGAGCGGCGCGATCGACGTGGATTGGAGCGGTCCCATTGCGCGCGGGCTCCACGAGACGGCTCGTGACATCGGCGCGGACATCGCATCGCAACGAATATGACGGAAGCATTGAATACTTCATCGTCGGCAGGCGGCGACGCGAAGCAGCAGCGCGGCATCCAGTCGCTGGACAGCACGGGCGAATTGCTGAGCGCCCTTGTGTCGGCGGGCAAACCGTTATTGTTGCGCGATCTCGCGGCAGCGGCGGGCATGCCGCCCGCGAAGGCGTTTCCTCATCTGGTGAGTTTGCAGAAGATCGGCTTGCTGAGCCGCGATGCGTCCGGCTGCTTCGAAGCGGGGCCCCTTGCTTTCGAACTCGGGTTGATCGGATTGCAGCGCTTGTCGCCGACGCGCGAAGCCGAGCCGGAAATCGTCGACCTCGCGGTGACGACGGGCATGAGCGTCGCGATGGCGGTATTGGGTCCGCTTGGGCCGACTGTCGTGCGGCTCGAAGAGTCGGCTCGGCCGTTGCATGTGAGCTTGCGGGTGGGTACGGTGATGTCTCTCGTCAATACCGCGATTGGGCGCGTGTTTGGCGCTTTTATCGCTGATGATGTGAGGCAGGGTCTGCTTTTGCAGGATTCGTTGCGGCTTGCTGGTGTCGAGCGCGCCGATGTTGTTGATGCTGCTTACGACGAGCGGCTAGCCGTGATTCGCGAGCAAGGCATCGATACTGCGCTCAATAAGCCCATTCCTGGGATCAATACGCTAGCGGCGCCTGTGTTCGATCACACGGGTAGCATCGTGGTTGTTATCGCCGTAATGGGCACGGCTGGGAGCTTCGATAGCGATACGCACGGCGGCGCAGCGCGGACGCTGATTGCGGCGACGCAGCGGTTGTCGCGGAGGTTTGGGTTTGTGGTTTGATGGTGTTTCATGTCTGCGACGCAGTCGCCATTCCGGTTTCTGGCTGGCTTCCGCGGTTTCGGCTCTGGTGTCCCTGCGCGCATCTCTCTTAAAACGCAGTCCGTGACGCGGGAATGTGAAGCGGGTGAGGCGTCAGTTAGCACGCTGGCAATGCACTTGAAATAGCGCGTTGCCGCGTGGAGGTCGGGGACGTTGAGGGCCCGTGGGCAAACACAGGGGCTGGCGGTGTGAGCGGCTTTCTTTTGCCTACTTTTCTTTGACCGCGGTAAAGAAAAGTAGGTGCCGCCCCGCACAGGGGCAACGCCAGCAAACCAGAAGCAAAGCGCGGATGCCGGCGAAAAAAGGCGCACGCCAGCAAAAAAACAGCGACCGCCTCGCAGACGAAAAAAACCGGCTCACTGCGGCTCATCTTCAGCCGCCACATCCCCCAATCGTGCCTTGGCATTGCGCATCTTCTCGAGCGTAGAAGGCTCGAGCCTAAGGGCGACACCGATGGCAAGCGCATCCATCACACACAGATGCACGAGCCGGGACACGCCTGGCGTATTCGGATCGATGGGGCTCGGCACGCGCAGAAGCAAAGGAATATCGACAAGCCAGGCGAGCCGGGAACCCACATTGGTCAAGGCAATAGTCGTTGCACCGCGCTCCTTGGCAATTTGCATGCTCTCATTCACCTCAACACTACGTCCCGAATGAGAAATAGCAAACGCGACATCGCCAGGTTCCAGCAAGCCTGCATAAAGCCGCTGCAGATGCGCATCAGTAAAAGCAGCCGCGGCGATATCGAGCCTCAAAAACCGCAATGCCGCATCTTGTGCAACGAGTCCGGACCCCGAGCCAACACCAAAAAAATACACCCGCCGCGCGCCGGTCAAAGCAACCAGCGCAGCATTGACGGCGACAGGATCGATCGCGCCGCGCGCCTGGGTGATACCCTCCACAGCCGCTTCGCCGACCTTGTCGAATAGCGTCTGCGCATCGTCGTCGCGTGCGACCGCCGTCGACGCATACGGCATCCCGCCCGCCACGCTCTGCGCCAACTGCATCTTGAAGTCGCGCAAGCCATGCGCGCCCACCGCACGGCAAAAACGCGTCACGGACGGCTCCGAGACATCCGCGCGCTGCGCCAGCTCGGTGATGCTCGCGCGCATCGCGAAGTCGACATCGGACAGCACCATGTCGGCGACCTTGCGCTCGGCAGGCCGCAGCGATTCGAGCGCGCTGCGGATGTGAGGAATCAGGTTCGGTGCGGACACCCGTGCGTTCCTTTCGATGGAAGGTGAATCAGCGTCGTGCGATCCTGTCGCTTGCCGTCAGCCCAATCTGCGTCCACTCTCCGTATCGAACAGATGCATGTGCTGCTCGGGAAAGCGCACCGTCACGCGCTGACCGGGCTCGATCGACGCCCGCTCGCGCGTCGTCACGCACCACGACGCGCCGCCGATCTTGCCGTACAGATGCGTTTCCGCGCCCGTCGGCTCGATCACCTCGACATCCATCGGAATGCCTTCAGTCGATGTTTCGATGTGCTCGGGCCGCACACCGAGCGTTACTTTCGCGCCGGGCGTCACGGGTGCGCCGGGCAGCCGTATCTGCTCGCCGTCACCGAGCTTCAACGCAACGCCGTTCGCCGCGCTCACCACTTCGCCCGCGGAAAAATTCATCGACGGCGAACCGAGAAAGCTCGCGACGAAAAGATTCGCCGGCCTGTCGTAAAGCTCCAGCGGACGCCCGATCTGCTCGATGCGCCCCGCGTTCATCACGACGATGCGATCGGCCATCGTCATCGCTTCAATCTGATCGTGCGTGACGTAGATGACCGTGTTCTTCAACCGCTGATGCAGCGCCTTGATTTCCGTGCGCATCTGCACGCGGAGCTTTGCATCGAGATTCGAGAGCGGTTCGTCGAACAGGAACAGCGACGGCTCGCGCACCACCGCGCGCCCCATCGCGACGCGCTGGCGCTGACCGCCCGACAGTGCGCGCGGCAACCGGTCCAGATAACCGCTCAGGTTCAGCATCTTCGCGGCAGCCTCGATGCGCGGCTTGAAACTCGTCGACGCTTCCTTGCGGATGCGCGGGCCGAACGCGATGTTGTCGTAAACGGACAAATGCGGATACAGCGCGTAGCTCTGGAACACCATCGAAATATTGCGCTGCTGCGGCGCCAAGCCGTTCGCGCGCGTGCCGCCGATCGTCAGTTCGCCGCCGCTGATTTCCTCGAGTCCCGCGACCATCCGCATCAGCGTGCTCTTGCCGCAACCCGACGGGCCGACCAGCACGACGAACTCGCCGTCGTCGATATGCAGGTCGATGCCGTGCACGACCTGCGTGTCGCCGTAACGTTTGTAGATTCCGCTCAGTTCCACTGCTGCCATGCTGTCCTCACCGTCGTTGCATGTTCTCTTTCGTGCCTTGTCTCAGGCGCTAAAGCGATTCGAGCGTCAGGTCTTCCGCCATCAGCCGGTTGCCTGCCATCAGGCCGCCATCGACGGGCAGCACGACACCCGTGATCACGCGCGCCATCGGCGATGCGAGAAAGAGCACGGCGTCGGCGATATCGTCGGGGGTCGCGAAGTCGCGCAGCGGGTACCACTTCCGGAGATCTTCGAAGACTTGCGGGTTCTTGTCGACGCGCGCCTGCCACGCCTTCGTCTTCACCGTCCCCGGACACACGATGTTCGCGCGTATGCCATAGCGGCCAAGCTCGATCGCGAGCGACTTCGTATAGCTGATGAGTCCCGCCTTGGCAGCGCTGTACGCGGGATGGCCGAGCGCCGTCATGCCGTTCACCGAGCCGATCAGCACAATCGATCCCGTCTGGCGCGCGATCATCGACGCACGCACCGCCTCCACCGTGTGGTATGCGCCGTTCAGGTTCAGGTGCACATCGCGTTGCCAGCTCGCGGCGTCCGTCTTCGCGAGTGTCATGCCTTCAGCTGCACCCGCGTTCGCCACCAGCACGTCCACGGGGCCGCGTGCAGCCACCGCCTGCGCGACGCGGTCGCGCACGTTATCGGCGTCGGCCAGATCGACAGCGACAGGCGTCACGTTCGCAGCGCCCAGTTCCGCAACCAGCTGATCGAGCGCCGCCGTATCGACATCGAGCGCGAGCACCGTCGCACCGTCCTCGACGAAACGCCGGCACAACACGCTGCCGATCCCGCCGCATGCTCCCGTCACCAGCACGACACGCTTCATGTTTTGTCCTCCCGCGCTTCCCGGCAGCCGACGCGCAAAACATGCCGCCCACCTCCGCGCGTGAAAATTTCCTACATACTGAACATTTTCAGGCCCGGAAAGCATGCACGCGTTACAAACACCGCGTACCCCGCACCGCACAAAAAAGGCCATCATTTACAGCATCTTATGCAAAAAACCAGCGGACAAAAAATATCGTCGGCCCTACGTGACAACATTTTTTTTCGTGTGTAGGATTTTTTCAAACAATTCAACCCAAGCGGCCGGCTACGGCGGCGGACCACCCAGGAGAGACGAAATGTCGTTGCATGCACGTGCTTCCCTTACGCTCGGCAAAGTCGCCGCAGCGCTCGCGTTTGCAGGTCTAGCCCTTTCGGCGCACGCCGACACGGTGCGTGTGACGGTCGCTCACTACAGCGACGCGACGGCACCGTACTTCGAGAAAATGGCCCGCCAGTTCGAGAAGGCCAATCCCGGCACGACGATCAAGATCGAAGACGTGAACTGGGACACGTTGCAACAGAAGCTGCAAACGGATATTTCGGGCAATGCCAACGCCGACCTCGCGATCGTCGGCACGCGCTGGCTGCTCGATTTCGTGAAGGACGACGTGGCCGAGCCGCTCGACGGCTACATGGACGCGAACTTCAAGAACCGCTTCATCGGACCATTCCTCGCGCCGGGTCAGATCAACGGCAAAACGTACGGCCTGCCTATCGCCGCTTCGGCTCGCGCGCTCTACTACAACAAGGATCTGCTCGCGAGCGTCGGCTATCCGAACGGCCCGAAGACGTGGAATGACGTGATCGACGCGTCGAAAAAACTGAAGGCGAAGGGCGTTGCCGGTTTCGGCCTGCAAGGCAAGGAAATCGAAACCGACGTGTACTACTACTACGCGCTGTGGACCAACGGCGGCGACGTGCTGAACAAGGAAGGCAAGGCGGGTTTCGATTCGCCAGCGGGCATCAAGGCGGCGACGCTGTACAAGTCGATGATCGACCAGGGTCTGACACAGCAAGGCGTGACGGGCTACAGCCGCGAAGACGTGCAGAACCTCTTCAAGCAAGGCCGCGTCGCGATGATGATCTCCGCGCCGTTCCTCGCAAAGCAGATCAAGAAGGAAGCGCCTAACCTGAAATACGGCATCGATCCGCTGCCCGTCGGCACGAACGGCGCCACGTACGCCGTCACCGACTCGATCGTGATGTTCAAGAACTCGAAGGTGAAGAAGGACGCGTGGAAGTTCCTCGACTATCTGTTCACGAAGGAACCGCGCGTCGAGTTCACGAGCACGGAAGGCTTTCTGCCGACGACGAAGGCGGAAGCAGCCGACCCTGCATTCAACGATGCGGACACGAAGGCGTTCATTGCGCTGCTGCCGCAAGCGCGTTTCGCGCCGACGGTGACGGGCTGGGAAGACACCGCGAAGGCCGTGACGAACGCCATGCAGGCCGTGTATCTCGGCAAGGCCAAGCCTGATGACGCGCTGAAGCAGGCCGCGAATCAGGCGAACCAGGCGCTCGGCCACTGAGCCCTTGCCTTGACGATCCGTTGGCGCAGCACCGGAAGCCGCATCGATTCGACGCCGATGCGGCTTCATATTCGATAGATGCGCGATCAACGCGCGATAAGCACACGATGAGCACGCTGCCCCTTCACACGAAGCGCTGGGTGCATCCGGCTCATTCCGTCCTGAGGGCTTCATGAGTTCCAACGCCCAAGCATCCGCCGATCGAGCAGCCATGAGCCGTTCCATCGCACCACGCGCCACAGCGCCGTGGTGGCTGATTGCGCCAAGTCTGATCCTCGCGCTGTTCATCATCAGCTACCCGATCTTCAACATCGTGTGGCAATCGCTGCACGACGTATCGCGCTTCGGTGCGATTCGCGATTTCACCGGACTGAAGAACTTCTTCACGGTGTTTGCCGACCCGGTGTTTCTCGATTCGCTGCGCCGGACCGTCGTATGGACTGCATGCGTGGTGGGCGGCACCGTGATCATTTCCGTGCCCGTCGCGCTCGTGTTGAACCAGGACTTTCATGGCCGCGGCATTGCCCGCACGATCATCATGCTGCCATGGTCCGTGTCCCTGACGATGACGGCCGTCGTATGGCGCTGGGCATTCAACGACGACTACGGCATGGTCAACGTCACGCTGCAGCGGCTCGGTCTGATTGGCGGCCCGATTCACTGGCTTGCGACGCCCGAACTCGCGTTCCCCGTCGAGATCGCAGTCGGCATTCTCGTGTCGATTCCATTTACCGTGACGATTCTGCTGGGCGGCCTGTCGTCCGTGCCCGGCGATATTTACGAAGCCGCGCGGATCGACGGCGCGAGTTCGTGGCAGCAGTTCCGCCAACTCACGCTGCCCCTGTTGCGCCCGTTCGTGAACATGGCGATCCTGTTGAACGTGATCTACGTGTTCAACTCGTTCCCGATCATCTGGGTGATGACGCAAGGCGGACCGGACAACGGCACGCATATTCTCGTGACGTATCTGTACGAACTCGGCTTCAGGCTCGGACGTCCCGGCCAGGCTGCAGCCGTGTCGCTCGTGATGCTCATCATGCTGTTCGTGTTCTCGGTGCTGTATCTGCGCGTGCAGCCGTCGAAGGAAGGAGAACCCGCTTGAACACGAAGATGAAACGCACCGTGTGGTGCTGGCTCGCGCTGTCGCCGCTTGTCGTGGTCGTGCTGTTTCCGTTCGCGGTGATGCTCTTTACCGCGTTGAAGCCCGCGCAGGAAGTGTTCATATATCCTGCGCGCTGGCTCCCGGTGCACTGGCAATGGCAGAATTTCGCCGATATGTGGACGGCCGCGAACTTCGGCGTCGCATTGCGCAACAGCACGGTCATCAGTCTGCTCTCGACGGCGCTCGCGCTCGCCGTCAGCTTGCCCGCCGCGTACGCGCTCGCGCGCTTTCCGTTTCGCGGGCGCGGCTTGTATCGACAGTTTCTGCTCGTCACGCAGATGCTCTCACCGATCCTGCTAGTGGTCGGCCTGTTCCGGCTCGCTGCGATGATTCCATACGGAGACGGCAATCTCGTCGATTCGAAGATCGGCGTGATCGTATCGTATGCGGCGTTCAATATTGCGTTTGCGGTGTGGATGCTGTCGTCGTACTTCCAGACCGTGCCGCGCGATCTGGAAGAGTCGGCATGGCTGGAAGGATGCAGCCGCACGCGCGCCGTGTTCAAGGTGTTCCTGCCGCTCGCCGTGCCTGCCATCGTCGTGACGGCCATCTTCACGTTCATCAACGCGTGGAATGAATTCGCCGTCGTCTATACGCTGATCCGCTCGCCCGAAAACAAAACGCTTACCGTGCAGGTCACCGATATGGTAGCGGGCAAGTATGTTGTCGAATGGCATCTGGTGATGGCCGCGACGCTGTGCGCGACGTTGCCCGTGTCGATCGTGTTCGCGTGGCTGCAGCGCTATCTGGTGAAAGGTCTCGCGCTCGGCGCGGTCAAATAACCTTCTTCTGTCTGTCATTCAAAGACCGCCGGTAACCGGCGGCTCTTCGTCTGCCTCGTCTCCCGGCCTCGTAGAGTCGCTCCGCGACGACAGGCCCATTGTAGACGCCGCCCTGCTATTCATGAGCGGAACGCGCGGGCGCCCCGCCTCCAAAGTGGTCACCCGAAATTGCCGGAAATTGGCCATTTAATATGGCCAGTTTTGCGCCTAATCTTCGTGTGTCGCGCAAGCCAATGCGCATTCTCACCGAGGAACCGATCATGGAACAACGTCTCGACTTCTACAAAGCCAACCCGCATGCGATCAAGGCACTACTCGCGCTCGAAGAGCGCATCAACAAGAGCGACCTCGAAAAGTCGCTGACGGAGCTGGTGCGTCTGCGTGCATCGCAGATCAACGGTTGCGCGTTCTGCGTCGACATGCACACCACCGATGCGCGCAAGGGCGGCGAAACGGAGCGGCGTCTCGCGACGGTCGTCGTATGGCGCGAAACGCCGTTCTTCACGGCACGCGAACGCGCGGCGCTGGAATGGACGGAAGCGCTAACGCTGATTTCGCAGGATCACGTGCCCGATGCCGTGTGGGACGCCGTCAAGCCGCATTTCAGCGAAGCCGAACTGGTCGATCTGACGCTGCTGGTCTCGGCGATCAATGTATGGAACCGCTTTGCGATTTCGTTCCGGAAAATGCCGGCGTAATGGGTACGTCCACGTAGTATGTGCTGTGTGAGACGGGAGTCATGGCCTCGTGCGTGCGAGTCGTACGCATATGGCCTGCAAGCGTATGCCGCTTGCAGTGCGCTTTCATTTCCGGCCAGTCCGTGAACCTGCATTTGGCGCACGTTGGCGCTATGCTAATGGGTCCATTCAACAGGAAGACAACCATGAACACGACGACGGGATCCATGATCGCTTTTAGCCGCCCGGATGGCAAAGAATTGCAAGGCTATCTTGCTGCGCCCGAGAAAACGGAAGGCGCGCCGGCAGTGGTCGTCATTCAGGAATGGTGGGGCTTGAACGACCAGATTCGCGGTGTCGCGAATCGTCTCGCAGCTGCCGGCTACTTCGCCCTCGTGCCCGATCTGTATCGGGGCAAATCGACGGTGGAAGAAGAAGAGGCGCATCATCTGATGGACGGACTCGATTTCGGCGACGCCGCATCGCAAGATATTCGCGGAGCCGTGCAGTACCTCAAGCAGCGCTCTGGCCGCGTCGCCGTGATGGGCTACTGCATGGGCGGCGCGCTGACCTTCCTCACGCTATGTCAAAGCCCGGAGGTATCGGCGGGCGTGGTCTTCTACGGCTTCCCTCCGCTGGAATACATCGACGCGTCGAACATCAAGGCACCCGTGCTTGCGCATTGGGGTACGCAGGATGCGTTCTTCGCTGCCGCGACGGTAGACACGCTGGAGACCAAGCTGCACGAAGCGAACGTCGACGTCACATTTCACCGCTATCTCGCGCATCACGCGTTCGCCAACGAAACGGCCGTCGGCCCGAGTCGCATCGCCGGCACGCAGTACGACCCCGTCT
Source organism: Paraburkholderia phymatum STM815 (assembly GCF_000020045.1). Lineage (GTDB taxonomy): Bacteria > Pseudomonadota > Gammaproteobacteria > Burkholderiales > Burkholderiaceae > Paraburkholderia > Paraburkholderia phymatum. Next base: position 1,056,965 of record NC_010623.1, read on the forward strand.
GGTCGCAAATGGCGTGGGACCGCACGCTGACTTTCTTCGGACGCACGCTTTGGGAAAAGTAAGCGGATAAACAAGGCCTGCGCGGCGTGGCGAATCGGTCGCGGCACCCATTCGTCCGATGAAGCCTGCGAAAGAAGGGAATTACGTCAATCGGACCTTCAAATCGCGATTATCCCGTTCTTGATCCGCCGCAATCGCCCGCGATGATTTGTCGTGGGCCCCTGCCGGACCCGGCCCGCACGCCCGTGAGTCCGCGCTGCCACGAGCCCGCGGGCGCCCAGCGCACCGGTTCAGTCGTCGTGATGGTGACGCTTGTGCTTGTGGTGATAGCCATAGCCGCGCGAATAGTCGTCGGCATAAGAGTTCGAGCGTGAAATGTTGCCGCCGAGCGCGGCACCCGCGCCGCCGCCGAGCGCTGCGCCGATCAGACCGCCTCCGCGACCGCCCATTGCGTTGCCCGCAGCCGTGCCTGCGCCGCCGCCGAGTGCGCCGCCGATGATGGCACCCGTGCGCTCGCGGCGGTTCGATGTCACCGCACCGCCCGCGCCGCCGCCGACCGCACCGCCGATCACGGCGCCCGTGCTGCCGCCGACTGCACCGCCCAGCGCTGCGCCGGCCACGCCGCCGAGCGCGCCGCCAACCGCATTGTTCATATCGCCGGCCATCGCCGGCAACGAAGCCGCAGCCGTCAGCGCTGCAATAGCCACCATCTGAATGATTCGCTTCGACATAGTCAGGTCAATAGTTTTTGAGACGGCGCGAGTATAACCGCCCGTCCGAAAGCCCTTGGTAACGCCGCCCAGTCCGACCGGTAAGAGGTGTAACAATTTCCAGACGGGATCGGTCGAAACGCCCTGCCTGCAAGGCGGACGCGGCTTTCCACCCATCGTTACACGTCGCGGCACACACCATTTCGGGCGTTTAACGTTGTGCGGTGACGACGTGCGCTTGAAGTTTCCCGGCGATTGCGCTATTCCCGAAGCGCTTGCGGATCGCCGCCGCGCACACCGATGTCGCCTCGTCGAGCGTCGCGCGCTGGCGGGCCTCGATTTCGCCGCGCAGCGGCGTCCCCTGGCAGAACGCCAACGCCGCGACCGCTGCCGATTCGGCGCAGCCGCGTTTCGCGATCGTCTCGATGCGCGGCGGCGCGCCAAAGCCGGCGTCCGCGAGATCGCGCGCGATAGCGTTCGTGTCGCTATATCCGTGCGGCACGCGCTGCATGAAGCGCGGCGGATCCGTAGGGAACAGCGTGTCGAGCGCGGCCGAGACCGTTTCGGTCACCGTGTTCTCCTCAATCCGGTCCCAGACGTTGAACAGCAGCACGCCGCCCCTTCGCAGCACACGCCGCGCTTCGGAAAAGCCGTGCGGCCGGTCGGGGAAGAACATCGCGCCGAACTGGCAGACGATGAGATCGAAGCTGCCATCGTCGAATGGGAGTTGCATCGCGTCGGCCTGCTGCCATGTCACCGTCCTGCTCGTACCGGACTGCGCGGCGCGGTCGAGCATCGCCTGGTTGAGATCGGTCGCGATCAGTTCGACCTGCGGCGGCAGAACGTCCGCCATCGCCCGCGTGACGACGCCCGTGCCTGCCGCGATCTCCAGCACGCGCGACACCTCGATCGCCCCGAGGCGGCTGCCGAGATCGCGCGCATACGGTTCGAACAGCATGGGCACGAGGTAACGCTCGTAGATGTCGGGTATCGAGCCGGTAAAGCCTGTGTCGTTGGATGTGGTCATCGAACGCCTCCCTTTGTCGCGATCAAGGCATGTCGTCATTCAAACAGCTTAGGCCGGTTTCTTCGACGGCTGGAACACCTGCTTCACACAACTCGACGACTTCGCGCTCACACTGCGCTCACTTTCGCAATGGATGCCGATAGCAGGCGCGCAATCCGCCGTCGACATTTTCCAGCAGAAGCTGACCGCCACTGCGCCGCGCGATTTCCGACACGATCGAAAGGCCGAGCCCGCTGCCCGCTGCGACGGTGCCCGGCATCCGGTAGAACGGTTCGAGTACGCGCAATAGCTGATCGTCGGGGATGCCCGGTCCCGTGTCCGTCACTTCGATGAGCAGATCCCCTCCGTGGCGCGTGACCGATACATCGACCCTGCCGCCCTCCGGCGTGTAGCGAACCGCGTTGTCGACGAGATTTCGCAATACGACGGCAAGCGCCGGAACATCGGCGATCACTTCGATATCGTCGACCTTCTCGAGCCCGAGATCCACCTGCTTGCTCTGCGCCATGTCGACAGCATTGACGACGGCATCGCTGGCCAGCTGCCGAAGGGAAACGACCGACGGCTCCATCGTGGATCCATGCTGTGAACGTGCAAGTGCGAGCAGCTGTTCGACGAGCCGTACGGTGCGCCGCAACGCTGCCTGAAACCTGATGAGCCGTTCCCGCGCCACATGAGGATTGTCCGCGGCCCCCAGATGCTCGGCCTGCAGAGATAGCGCCGCGAGCGGCGACCGCAGTTCGTGCGCGGCATCCGCGATAAATCTTCGCTGCTGCGACATGGCGTCCTTGAGCCGGCCGATGAGCCGGTTGATCGACGTCACGAACGGCAGCAGCTCTTTGGGGATGTCCTGCTCGGACAGCACGTCGAGCGTGGCATCGTCCTGCTGATCCACGACCTGCGCGAGACGGCGAAGCGGCAACAGCATCCGGCGCACCAGCACGATCACCACGGCAATCAGAACAGGCGTGAGGGCGAGCATCGGAAGCAGTGTTCTCAATGCGCCGTCGCTCGCGATTTCGTCGCGGACATCCGAACGTTCCGCGACCGAGATGCGCTCGCCATTCGCCAACTTGCGCACGCTGACGCGCCAGTTCTCGTTCCTGACCTCGACGTCATGCATGCCGTCCGGAAGCGCCGACAGCAAGGAAACAGGAAGAAACCCGTCCGATTCCGTCGAGGGCTTGTCAAGCCGCGTAATGACGAGTCTCACATCCGCATCTTCACTGTCGTGCCACACTGCGGCCGACCGCTTCAGATCAATTTCCCCGTTATCGATCAGCGCGCCGATCTCGCGAAGGTGACCGTCCTGCAGCTTGTTTGCCTCGACAGAGGCAGCGAGGAACGACATCACGCAGGCAGCGATGCTCAGCGCCACGATCACGCACGCGATCCACCACGTCAATCGCACCGCAATGGACCGCGAAGCGCGTTCCCTCCGATCATTCATTCGACACCTCTTCTTGTCGGGAACTGCTACGTCGCTGCTGTGGGTGCAGCAAAGTGGCAGATATCCTAAAGCATAAGAAGTCCGCCGACGAATGATGTGGGCAGGTGCTCGATCCGAGCCCATTCGCGCAAGCGCTGCGCGCCGTGAAAGCGGTGCCGGGCCACAGCAACCGTGGCACGCCTTCGGGGACTTCCCTTGCAGACGCGGGTGTCGAGCTATCTGCAGAAGAACCTGCCGCACGCTCCGTGACCCAAGAGCTTTACTGCCCCAGGCGATCCCGAGCGGACGGCTTCTTGCGCGCCTGCGCTTCGATGAGTTCCAGCAACACTTTCACGGGTTCGCTCAGATGCTGCGGCGCGCGATGCACGAGCCCGACGTCGCGATGAAACGTGTGATGCCCAAGGTCGACGGCGCGCACCCTCGCGGGCCAGCGCCGATACGTTGCTGTTTGCGGAACGATTGCCACGCCGACGCCGTTCTCGACGAGCCTGACGATCGCTTCGAGTTCGTCGAGTTCGCACACTTCGCGCACGGTGAAGTGCATCCGGCGCAGGAAGCGATCTACCTGACGACCGCCGAACGACGCGCGATCATAACGAATGAACGGCTGGTCCGACAGCAACGCAGCCCAGTCCTTGCCCTTCACGCTGCGCGGCGCGATCAGCCTGAACGGTTCTTGCGCGAGCGCCGTCCAGCGCAAATCGCTTTGAAACGAAAACGGCGGGCGGATGATGGCCGCGATATCGAGTTCGCCCGCATCCACCAGATTCAGCAATTCCATCGACACGCCTGGAATCACCCGCGTCCTGCATGCGGCACATTCAGCATGAAACCGGGCCAACGCATCGGGCAGCCATGAACGCTGCACCGACGCGATCGCACCGATATTCACGCGCACGTTGGCCGCCGGGTCCGCCGCCATCGTACTCAGGTTGTGATAAAGCCGGACCACTTCCTGCGCCTGCACCAGCACCTGCTGGCCCGTCGCATTGAGGCGTGCGGTGCGCCCCTCGCGGTCAAACAGCGCAAAGCCGAACTCGGCCTCGAGCCGTTGCATCTGCGCGCTGACAGCCGCTTGCGTCAGGCCGATTCTGCTGCCGGCCGCCGCGAACGTGCCTTCCTGCGCCACCGCGATCAGCGTCTTCAGCTCACGGAGCATTGATCAATTCCGTTTGTGTTTGATAAGACAATATATTGATTTTATTTTACTATTCCGCTGGGTATTATTGGTCCGTTATTCCCGCCCCATGCGCCCCACGACAGAAAACCCGCAATGGAGAATTCAGTGAGCCTTTCGCCTTTTCATCTGGCCATCCCCGTCTACGATCTTCCCGGTGCCCGCGACTTCTACGGACGCGTCTTCGGGCTGGAAGAAGGCCGCTCCAGCCAGCAGTGGGTCGATTTCAATTTCTTCGGTCATCAACTGGTGATCCACGAGCATCCGAAGACAGCATCGCAAGAGAGCGTGCACAGCAATGCCGTCGACGGTCACGACGTGCCCGTGCCGCACTTCGGCATCGTGCTCGAGTGGGATCAGTGGGAAGCGCTCGCGGCGCGGCTCAGGTCGTTCGGAACGAAGTTCGTGATCGAGCCGTACATCCGCTTTCAGGGGCAGGTCGGCGAACAGGCCACGATGTTCCTCTTCGATCCGTGCGGCAATGCGCTCGAGTTCAAGGCGTTCAAGGATATCGGCCAGCTGTTTGCGAAGTGACGCCATGCCGCGAAGCACTCACTTCGCTTCACGGCAAATGCTCGCGTAGCGTGTCGCCGAACACAGGCTGAAAGACGCTGCGCGTCAGCCCTCCACCTTCGACATGACCGCCGTCGCGGGATCGTACGAATAGCCTTTCTGCGCGAGTTGCTGCGCCATGGCCGCGCCGATCAGCTTCTTCTGCGCTTCGCGGAACACCAGTTCGTGATCGGGCTTGAGCCGCTCCAGTTCGAACGAGAGCCGGCGCAGCAGCGCGACTTCGCCCGTGCTGCGCGCGTCGATGAAAAGAATCTTTTCGTTCGCCTGATCGAGCCGCTGCTTGATGTCCTTCGCGTACGTCACCCACTGGTCGGCATTCGCGCGAAGTTCGTTGTAGGCCTTCGTGTGCGCTTTCGACTGCGCGGCAAGCTGGCGTTGCAACGACGCGATTTCTTCCGCGATGTCGGTTCCGCCCGGCTGTTCGCCATCTTTCGCTGCGGCCTGTACATGCGGCCGGTCGGCGAGGCTTTGCGCGAGTTCGGCTGCGCGCTGTTCCGCAGCATCGGCGCGCTGCTTTGCGGCGAACGCGTCTTGCGTGGCCCGCGCCAGTTCGGCGCTGGACGCCGTTTGCGACTCGCTCATTGCGCTGATCTGCTTGCGCGCTTCGTCGAGTTCCTGTCTGACGCGTTGCAGCTCTTCTCGTTGTGCAGAGGCTTCCGTGCCGTGCGCCAACGCTGCCTCGCGTTCCGCCGCGAGCATTCGTTCTTGCTCGGCGGCTTGCCGTTCGGCTGCGTCCGCTCTTTCCTTCGCGGCGGATGCGTCTCGCGTCAGCCGCGCCAGTTCGGCATTGGCGTCCGTTTGCGCGTCGGACAGTGCGCTGCATTGCTTGCGCGCCTCTTCTAGTTGCGCCGCCGATTCATTGTGACGGGCCGTCGCGGCGTCGCGTTCTGCCTCCACCCTTTGCGTCAGCGTATCGAGCTGATGGCGGGCTTCTTCGAGCTGCCGCGCGACGTGTTGCAGTTCGTTCGATTGCGTCGACGCTTCGGCGTCGCGCGCCGTCGCGGCTTCGCGTTCGGCCTCGAGGCTTCGCTCGAGTTGCGTGACCTGCTGCGCGGCGGCTTCCGCGCGGCCTGCTGCCGACGATGCCTCTTGCGTCACCCTCGCGAGTTCCGCTGCTGCTACCGCTTGTGCATTGGTCAGCGTGGCGATCTGCTGGCCCGCATCCGCTAGCTCACGCATCACACGTTGCAGTTCATTGGCTTGAGCCGCCGCTTCATTGCTGCGCGTTGCAGCGCTCTCGCGCTCGGCTGCAAGGGTTTGCTCGAGTTCGACGACGCGCTGTTCCGCTGCATGGGCCCGCTCTGTCGCGGCGCTGACATCCTGCTTGATGCGTGCGAGTTCGGCGCTGGCCGCCGCTTGCGATTCGGTGAGTGTGTCGATCTGAGTCCGCGCGTCGTCGAGTTGCTGCGTCACGCGCTGCAACTCGTCAGTGCGCACGACCGTCGCTTCCCGTGCGGCGGCGAGGCTCTGCTCCAGTGCCGCAACCTGTTCCTTCGCGGCCAATGCTTCCTGGCCCAGTTGCGCCACTTCGGCGCTCGCGGCCGCGTGCTCGCCCGTCAACGCGTCTATCTTTGCGCGCGCTTCTTCCAGCTCGCGTGCGACACGCTGGCGCTCGTCGCTCTGCGCCGCTGTCGCCTGACGTTCGGCAGCGAGACCCTGTTCCAGTTGCGCCGCGCGCTGCTCTGCCGCATCCGCCCTTTCTTTCGCCGCCGATGCGTCTTGCGTGACGCGCGCCAGTTCGGCCATCGCGGCCGTTTGCGCGTCCGCTAGCCCGCTGAGCTTAGAACGTGCTTCGTCCAGTTCGCGCGTGACTCGCTGAAGCTCGTCGCCCTGTGCCGCCGTCGCCTCGCGCTCCACCGACAGGCTTTGCTCCAGTTGCGCCGCGCGCCGCTCCGCGGCATCCGCCCTTTCCTTCGCCGCCGATGCATCGTGCGACATGCGCGCCAGTTCGGCGCCCGCTGCCGTCTGCGCCTCCGTCAGCGCATTCACCTGAGTCCGCGCTTCGTCCAGTTCACGCGTCACGCGCAGCAGTTCGTCGCGCTGCGCCGCCGTGGCCTCACGCTCGACCGTCAGGCTCTGTTCAAGTTGCGCGGCACGCTGCCCTTCGGCATCCGCACGCTCGTTCGCAGCCGATTCGGCCTGCTTCGCCTGCTCCAGCTCGACGGCGGCCAGCGTCTGCGCCTCCGTCATCGCGCTGAGCTGCACGCGCGATTCGTCCAGCTCGCGCCGGATACGCTCCAGTTCGACACGCTGCGCGGAAACTTCGGCGGCATGCTCGAGGGCCGCCTCGCGCTCGGTGGCAAGTGCGTTGCGTGTGTCGCTCAGGTCCGTTTCGACGGACGCAAGGCGTGCAGCCCTCTCGGTCGCCTGAGCGGTCGCGGCGTCGGCCCGCGACACGGCCTCGCTGACCTCCCGCGACAGGCGCTCCGCTTCGTCGGATTTCGCCTGACACGCTTCATCGAGCGTGGCGATCTGCCGGCGCGCATCATCGCGCTCCCGGCTGATCCGCGCGATCTCGTCATTCTTGCTCGACACCGTTGCGGCGAGCCACTCGTTGGCCCGGTGCTGATCCTCCAGCGACGTCTGAATGGCGGCCAGTTTTGCCTCGGCCGCCGATGCGCGCTGGGCAAGATCCTCGACACTGGCCTCAGCCGTCTCTGCACGGGCGGTCGCCGCCGCAAGCTCGGCCTTCGAATGACTGGCGGTGTCCTGCAGGGTGCGCAGGTCGTTGCGCAGGCCGTCCAGCCGTTCACGCCCCGTTTCGACTTCTTCGTCCGTCTTCTGATAGGCGGCGAGCGCTTCGTCGCGCTCCTTGCGGAACACGTCGACCTGCTGGCTCGCCGCGCCCAGACCTTCGTTGAGGAGCCGCTGCGCATCGTCCTGGGAGGCGGTCCAGATCCGGCGCGCCACCTCCATCAAGGTTTCCGCGAATTCGCCCGGCATGGCTTTCTGGGCCTGCGTCTGCGGGATTTGCGGCTTGCGCGCGTCGCGCCAGCGCTGCAAGGCGGCGGCAACGGCAACGATGGAGCCGCTGCGGACCTCCGCCCATATCGTCACGGGGGAAACCAGATGGCCTTCTTCCGTCATGCGGTCGGCAATGGCTGTGACCTGCTCGTCAATCATGGTGGTGTCTGCGTCTGTGGACATAAGCGCCTCAAGAATCAACTGGCCAGGCGAAAAGCCAATTTTTCGATACGTTACTACGATCGGCGGTCTTCGCGACGGAAGAAGCGTGCCAATGCTCATCCAGTAAGCAATTGCGACGGACGGCGGGGCGATCCGGGCATCGCAGCACCCGCACTCCGTCCATCCGAATTTACTTGACACCTAAATTATCAAAATCTAAAGTAATGACGAACACACACGCTGGGGAGCAGCATGCGCATCGTCTGTATCGGCGGGGGGCCGGCCGGCCTGTATTTCGGCTTGTTGATAAAGCGCCGGCATCCGGCGCACGAAGTGATCGTCGTCGAGCGCAACCGGCCCTACGACACGTTCGGCTGGGGCGTCGTGTTCTCCGATCAGACGTTAGGCAATCTGCGCGCCGCCGACCCGAGGAGCGCGGACATGATCCTCGAAGCGTTCAATCACTGGGACGACATCGAAATCAACTTTCGCGGCGCGAAGGTGCGTTCGTCGGGACACGGCTTCTGCGGCATCGGCCGCAAGCGCCTGCTGAACATCCTGCAGCAGCGCTGCGAAGAACTCGGCGTGAAACTCGTGTTCGAAACCCAGGTCACGAACGACGACGACTACGACGCCGACCTCATCGTCGCCAGCGACGGTCTGAACAGCGCGATCCGCCAGAAGTACGCTGCAACGTATCGGCCCGATATCGACATGCGCGACTGTCGCTTCGTCTGGCTCGGCACGAAGAAACGCTTCGACGCCTTCACCTTCGCGTTCGAAAAGACCGAATGGGGCTGGTTTCAGGCGCACGCCTACCGTTTCGACGACGAGACGTCGACCTTCATCGTCGAAACGCCTGAGCGCGTGTGGCGCGCCGCCGGACTCGACGAAATGAGCAAGGAAGACAGCATCGCGTTTTGCGAACGGCTCTTTGCGAAGTATCTCGACGGCAATCCGCTCATGTCAAACGCGAGTCATCTGCGCGGCTCATCGCAATGGATCCGCTTTCCGCGCGTGGTCAATCGCGAATGGGTGCACTGGAAAACGCGCGACGGCGGCAAGCGTGTACCCGTCGTGCTGATGGGCGATGCTGCGCACACCGCACATTTCTCGATCGGCTCCGGCACTAAGCTCGCGCTCGAAGACGCGATCGAACTCGCGAACAGCATGGACGCGCATCCGCATGATCTCGCCGCCGCGCTTGCTCACTACACCGACGTGCGCAGCGTCGACGTGCTGCGCATCCAGAACGCCGCGCGCAATTCGACGGAATGGTTCGAGCATGTCGATCGCTATGCATCGTTCGAGCCCGAGCAGTTCGCCTATTCGCTGCTGACGCGCTCGCAGCGCATCTCGCACGAAAACCTCCGCGAGCGCGATGCCGCTTATGTCGCTTCGTTCGAAGACTGGCTTTCAGTGCGCGCGGGCATCGAACGTGAGCCGCACAAGCATTCCATTCCGCCGATGTTCACGCCGTTCACGCTGCGCGGCGTGACGTTGAAAAATCGCGTCGTCGTGTCGCCGATGGCGCAGTATTCCGCCGTCGACGGCATTGCGGGCGACTATCACCTGATGCATCTCGGTGCACGCGCAATGGGCGGCGCCGCGCTGGTAATGACGGAGATGACCTGCGTGTCGCCCGAAGCGCGCATCACGCCGGGATGCCCCGGCATGTATGCGCCCGAGCATCTCGCCGCGTGGCGCCGCATCGTGCAGTTCGTGCATACGCAAAGCGACGCGAAGATCGGCATGCAGCTTGGGCACGCGGGCGCAAAAGCGTCGACGCGCGTGAGTTGGGAAGGCATCGATCAGCCGCTGCCCGACGGCAACTGGCCTCTCTTATCGGCCTCGCCGCAGCAATATCTGCGCGGAGTGAGCCAATGGTCGCACGAAGCCACGCACGCCGAACTGCGCGAGATCGAAGCGCAATTCGTCCGCGCAACGGAAATGGCCACCGAAGCAGGCTTCGACTGGCTCGAATTGCACTGTGCACACGGCTACTTTCTGTCGAGTTTCCTGTCGCCGCTCACCAATCATCGCGCCGACGAATACGGCGGCCCGCTCGTCAACCGCCTGCGTTATCCGCTCGAAGTGTTTGCCGCCATGCGCAAGGTTTGGCCGCAGGACAAGCCGATGTCCGTGCGCATCTCCGCTCACGACTGGGTCGATGGTGGCACCACGCCGGACGATGCCGTCGAAATCGCGCGCGCCTTCAAGGCGGCGGGCGCCGACATGATCGACGTGTCGTCGGGACAGGTCAGCAAGGAAGAAAAGCCCGTGTTCGGCCGCATGTTCCAGACGCCGTTCGCGGATCGCATCCGCAATGAAGCAGGTATCGCGACGATCGCGGTCGGCGCGATCTCCGAAGCGGATCACGTGAACAGCATCATCGCGGCCGGACGGGCCGATCTGTGCGCGGTCGCGCGCCCGCATCTGGCCAATCCATCGTGGACGCTGAACGAGGCCGCGAAGATCGGCTACTTCGATGTGAACTGGCCGAAGCAGTACGCGGCCGCGAAGTCGCAACTCGAACGCAATTACGAACGCGAGCGCGCGCAGGCCGCCGAAAACGCGCGCCTGTCGCCGTTCGAACGCGCGCAGCGCGCGGAGGGGACCGTTTGATGAACACCACGCTTGCAGGCAAGCACGCCGTCGTGACAGGCGGCGGCAGCGGCATCGGCGCGGCGACGGCGAAAGCGCTCCTGCTCGCCGGAGCACGGGTCACGCTGATGGGCCGCGACGCGCAACGTCTCGAAGCACAACGCGACACATTGAGTGCCTATGGCGGGGTCGTGGCGTGCATCAGTGCCGACGTCGGCGACGAAAGCGCTGTCAACAAGGCATTTTCTGCAGCGGCGACGGTCGCGGGCGCTGTCGATGTGCTCGTCAACAATGCCGGCCAGGCGCAAGCTGCGCCGTTCGCGCAAACCGAACTGTCACTCTGGCAGCGCATGCTCGACGTCAATCTGACGGGCGTGTTTCTCTGCACGCGCGCCGTATTGCCGTCGATGCTTCAACGCGGCTATGGACGCATCGTCAACGTCGCGAGCACGGCGGGACAGATCGGCTACGCGTATGTCGCCGCTTATTGCGCCGCCAAGCACGGCGTGATCGGACTCACACGCTCGCTCGCGCTGGAAGTCGCGACGAAGGGCATCACGGTCAATGCCGTCTGCCCCGGCTATACGGAAACGGAACTGCTGCGCGCATCGCTCGAGCAGATCACAGCAAAGACCGCGCGCAGCGAGCAGGAAGCGCGTGACGTTCTCGTGCGCCACAATCCGCAGCGCCGTTTCGTCGCGCCCGACGAGGTCGCGAATGCGGTGCTGTGGTTATGCATGCCCGGTTCCGAATCCATCACAGGTCAATCGATATCCGTTTCAGGCGGAGAAGTCACATGAGCAATGCTGCAAAAAAGAAACCTGCCGATTCAGCCGAAACCAAACCGGCGCGCAAGGGTGTAGAGAAACCCGCGGAGAACGTGGTGGACATGGAAATGAGCACGGGTGCGGACAGCCATATGGGCTTGCGCCTCTGGCTGCGCATGCTGACCACGACGAATCTCGTGCAGGCCGAACTGCGCAAACGTCTGCGCAACGAGTTCGACACGACGCTGCCGCGCTTCGATCTGATGGCGCAGCTGGAGCGTCATCCCGAAGGACTGAAGATGACGGAGCTGTCGCGCCGTCTGATGGTGACGGGCGGCAACATCACCGGCATTACCGATCAACTGGAAAAAGAAGGGCTCGTCGCGCGGGACACCGATCCGAACGATCGCCGTTCGACCAGCGTGCGGCTCACGCCCGAAGGCCGCGCGCTGTTCGACCGGATGGCCGTCGCGCATGAGCAATGGGTCGTCGAAATGTTCGGCGGCCTCGATCTCGACGAGAAATCGCGCACGCATCAGAAGCTCGGCAAGCTCAAGCAGCATCTGCTGAACACGATCAAAAGCTAACGCGATTTCCGCACACGAGGAGACACCATGACCCGCTCCGCTGCCGACGCCCTGCTAACCGGCAACCGCACAACGCTCGCCGCGTATGAAGCGAAGCATTTCGGCTGGTCCGTCGATGCAGGCGTCGCGACGATCACGCTGAACCGTCCCGAACGCAAGAACCCGCTCACCTTCGAGTCATACGCGGAATTGCGCGACCTGTTCCGGCAACTTGCGTACGCGACGGACGTGAAGGTCGTCATCATGCACGGCGCAGGCGACAACTTCTGCTCGGGTGGCGACGTGCACGACATCATCGCTCCGCTGATCGGTCTGCCGATGCCCGAACTGCTGCTGTTCACGCGCATGACGGGCGACCTCGTCAAAGCGATGCGGCATTGTCCGCAGCCGATCATCGCTGCCGTCGACGGCGTATGCGCCGGCGCGGGCGCGATTCTCGCGATGGCGTCCGACATGCGCCTCGGCACGTCGCGCAGCAAGCTCGCGTTTCTGTTCACGCGCGTGGGTCTCGCGGGCTGCGACATGGGCGCATGTTCGATCCTGCCGCGCATCATCGGCCAGGGGCGCGCCGCCGAACTGCTCTACACAGGGCGCTCCGCCAGCGGCGACGAAGGCTGCGCATGGGGCTTCTACAACCGCCTGTGTGCACCCGAAGCACTGCTCGACGAAGCATCGAAGCTGGCCGCCGATCTCGCTGCCGGTCCGACGTTCGCGCATGGCGTGACGAAGAAGATGCTGCATCAGGAATGGAGCATGAGCATAGACGAAGCGATCGAATCGGAAGCACAGGCGCAGGCCATCTGCATGACGACGCGCGACTTCGAACGCGCTTATCGAGCGTTCGCGGCGAAGTCGCGGCCTGTATTCGAAGGAGATTGAGTTGGCTGCGAACCTCATCGATCCGCATGGCGCGTTGGCCTGGCCATTCTTCGAAGCGCGTCATCGTGAACTGGCCGCAGGTATAGAGGCATGGGCCACGCAGCATCTCGCGTGTGTGCAGCATGACGACACGGACACGACGTGCCGCAAGCTCGTGCGCGCGCTTGGCGAAGCAGGCTGGCTGAAATATGGCGTAGGCGGCGCGCAATACGGAGGACATGGCGACACGATCGACACGCGCGCCGTGTGTCTGCTGCGCGAAACGCTCGCGAACCACGACGGCCTCGCCGACTTCGCGCTGGCGATGCAAGGGCTCGGTTCCGGCGCGATCACGCTGGCGGGCACGCATGAACAGAAGATTCGCTACCTGCCGCGCGTCTCAAAGGGCGAAGCGATTGCCGCATTCGCGCTGTCGGAGCCCGACGCAGGTTCCGATGTCGCGGCCATGTCGTTGCAGGCGCGCGCCGAAGGCGACTGCTATGTGATCGACGGCGACAAGACGTGGATCTCGAACGGCGGTATCGCGGACTTCTACGTTGTGTTCGCAAGAACGGGCGAAGCACCCGGCGCGCGCGGCATCAGCGCGTTCATCGTCGACGCCGATACGCCGGGCCTGCAGATCGCGGAGCGCATCGACGTGATCGCGCCGCATCCGCTCGCGCGTCTGCATTTCGACAGTGCGCGCGTGCCGCGCAGCCAGATGCTCGGCGCGCCCGGCGAAGGCTTCAAGATCGCGATGCGTACGCTCGACGTTTTTCGCACGTCGGTTGCGGCGGCGTCGCTGGGTTTTGCGCGACGCGCATTGCAGGAAGGGCTCGCACGCGCCGCGTCGCGCAAGATGTTCGGCCAGACGCTCGGCGATTTTCAACTGACGCAGACGAAGCTGGCACAGATGGCGTTGACGATCGACAGCAGCGCGCTGCTCGTCTATCGCGCCGCATGGCTGCGCGATCAGGGCGAAAACGTCACGCGCGAAGCCGCGATGGCGAAATGGCACGCAAGCGAAGGCGCGCAACAGGTGATCGACGCCGCCGTGCAACTGTGGGGCGGCATGGGCGTGCAGAGCGGCACGACGGTCGAGCGGCTGTATCGCGAGATTCGCGCGCTGCGCATCTATGAAGGCGCGACGGAAGTGCAGCAGTTGATCGTCGGACGCGATCTGCTGAAGGCTCACGCTGCGCAACGTCAACAGGAGCGCGCGTCATGAGCAATACCTTCGACATGCCTGTGCGCATCCGCTTCGCGCATTGCGACCCGGCGGGAATCGTCTATTTTCCGCAGTACCTGGTGATGACTAACATGCTCGTCGAAGAGTGGTTCAACGAGCGTCTTTCGATCGACTACGCGCACATGATCCAGACGCGCCGCGTCGGCCTGCCCATCGTGAAGCTCGATTGCGAGTTCTCGCGGCCCAGCCGCATGGGCGACACCGTCACGCTCGGGCTCGGTGTCACGCGCATCGGTCGCCGCTCGATCGGCATCGGGATCGTCGCGCGTTGCGCCGAAGAGGTGCGTTTTCGCGCGGCACAGGTGCTCGTGACGACGTCGCTGGAAAGCGGACAATCGATCGATATCCCCGACGACATCGCCACTGCACTGGCGGCATTCGCGCCGCACGCCGTTCAATCCGAGGAGCAACGCTCATGAAGAAGAGACCGCTTTTGCCCGCTGGATGGCTCAAGCCGCGCGGCTACGCGAATGGTGTCGCGGTGACGGGCACGCAGGTGTATATCGCCGGACAGATCGGCTGGAACGAAGAAGCGCGCATGACGAGCGACCTGTTCGCCGAGCAGGCCACGCAGGCGCTGCGCAACGTGCTCGCCGTGCTCCGCGAAGCGGGCGGCAAGCCCGAGCATCTAGTGCGCATGACCTGGTACGTCACCGACAAGCGCGAATACCTCGCGGCGCTCAAGGAGATCGGCCAGGCGTTTCGCGAACTGATCGGCGATTACGACATTGCGATGAGCGCTGTACAGGTCGTCGCGCTGATCGAAGACGACGCCAAGGTCGAGATCGAGGCGACGGCAGTCATCACCGAGTAGGCGCCCGAAGCGCGCAGATCCACACAATCGCACATCACGCACGTTCAGCAGGGGAGTTTCACGATGGAACCGTCAGCTCACGTCGATACCTTCGCGCGCGACCACTTGCCGCCGCAGGATCAATGGCCGGTGTTTCTGCTCGACAATCCGGACGTCGCGTATCCGGCACGCTTCAACTGCGCCACTGAACTGCTCGATCGGGCTGTCGATAACGGCAATCGCGACCGGCCTGCCATCTGGTCAGACGTCGATGGCAGGCCGCATGCGACCACTTACGGCGAACTGCTCGCGATGGTCAATCGCAGCGCTCACGTGCTGGTCGACGAAATGGGTTTGCAGCCAGGCAATCGCCTGCTGCTGCGCGGGCCGAATACGTTGCAGATGGCCGTCGCGTTTCTGGCCGCATTGAAGGCGGGACTCGTCGTCGTGCCGACCATGCCGCTGCTGCGCGCGAAGGAACTCAAGCAGATCGTCGACAAGGCTCAGATCGGCGCCGCGCTATGCGATACGCGACTGACGGAAGAACTCGCGAGATGCACGACACAGGGCGACGAGTTCTTCTGTGCAGGCCTCAAACGGACCCTGGTCTTTCACGACGACGCAGCTGGTTCGCTCGAAACATTGGCCGCATCGAAACCCTCCGAATTCAAGGCGTGCGACACGGCCGCCGACGATGTCTGTCTGATTGCCTTCACGAGCGGCACGACGGGCGCGCCGAAAGGCTGCATGCACTTTCATCGCGACGTGCTCGCGATGTGCGATCTGTTTCCGCGACACGTCCTCGAACCCACGCCCGACGACATCTTTTGCGGTACGCCGCCGCTCGCCTTCACGTTCGGGCTCGGCGGGCTGTTGTGCTTTCCGTTGCGTGCGGGTGCATCGAGTGTGCTGATCGAAAAGCAAACGCCCGACACGCTGCTGCAAAACGTCGAACGCTTTCACGCTACGATCATGTTCACCGCGCCGACCTTCTATCGGCAGATGGCGCCGTTGATTCCGCGCTACGACATTGCATCGCTGAAGAAGACTGTGTCCGCTGGCGAAGCATTGCCCGATTCGACACGTGAATTGTGGCGCGAAGCAAGCGGGATCGAAATGATCGACGGGATCGGCGGCACCGAGCTGATTCACATCTTTATCTCGTCGTCGGGGCGGGACGTGCGTCCGCATGCGATCGGCAAGGCCGTGCCCGGCTATGTCGTGCAAGCCGTCGACGACGACATGCGTCCCGTTCCCGCCGGCACGCTCGGCAAGCTCGCGGTGCGCGGCCCGACCGGCTGCCGCTATCTCGCCGACGAACGCCAGCGCAAGTTCGTGCGCGACGGCTGGAATCTGCCCGGCGACTCTGTTTATATCGACGAAGACGGCTACGTGTTCTATCAGGCCCGCGCCGACGACATGATCATTTCGGCGGGCTACAACATTTCCGGTCCCGAAGTGGAAAGCGTGTTGATGCAGCACGCCGCTGTTGCCGAATGCGGAGTGATCGGCGTGCCCGACGACACGCGCGGCCAGATCGTGAAGGCGTTCGTCGTGCTCAACAAGGGCTATAGCGCCGATGAAAAACTCGTCGCGGAGTTGCAGGAATTCGTGAAGAATACCGTTGCGCCGTATAAGTATCCGCGCGTCGTCGTGTTCATCGACGCGCTGCCTCGCACCGAAACCGGCAAGCTCAAGCGCTTCGCCCTACGTGCGATGTAGCGCACCCTGCTCCGCCCGATAGCGGCGAATCAATCCGTCGATCGCGAGCTTTCTTGCACCACCCATGCCCGGCCCGCGTATCAGCGCGCGCCTGACCGCGGCGGCAACTATGCGTGATTGCGCTGAACGATGTCGATTTCACCAGCCTCCGATCGTCGTGTGTAGAAGAGCGGTGCGCGAACGGTTTCCGGTTGCAGCCCGCAGCCGACCCTGTCTAGACTGAAAGCGCAACGACATTCACGGAGGAAACGCTCGCATGACGCATAACATCGAAGGCCGAACACGTTGGCTCGCACTGATCGTGCTGTGCATGGGCGTGCTGATGATCGTGCTCGATACGACCATCGTGAACGGTCGCGCTGCCGTCCATCGCAGCGGATCTCGGCTTCACCGAAACCGCGCTCGTCTGGGTGGTCAACGCCTATATGCTGACCTTCGGCGGCTTCTTGCTGCTTGGCGGAAGGCTCGGCGATCTGTACGGCCATCGCAAGCTCTTTCTCGCGGGCATCACGCTGTTCACGCTCGCGTCGCTCGCATGCGGGCTCGCCAATTCGCAGGTCATGCTGGTTTACGCTCGCGCCATACAGGGTCTGGGCGGTGCCGTCGTGTCAGCCGTGTCGCTGTCGCTCATCATGAATCTGTTCACCGAAGCGGGCGAGCGCGCGACAGCAATGGGCGTGTATGGCTTCGTGTGCGCAGGCGGCGGCAGCCTCGGCGTGCTGCTCGGCGGTCTGCTGACCAACCTGCTGAGCTGGCACTGGATCTTTCTCGTGAACCTGCCTATCGGCATTGCGGTGTACGCGATGTGCATCGCGTTGCTGCCGGCAGGCCGTGGGCACGCCCGTGGGGAACGGCTCGACGTCGCGGGCGCGGCGACCGTCACGGCGTCGCTGATGCTCGCCGTCTATGCCATCGTCAACGGTAACGAGGCCGGCTGGCTGTCCGCGCGAACAATCGGATTGATCGTCGTTGCGCTGGCGCTGCTCGGCGCATTTCTCGCAATCGAAGCACGCGTCGCGCATCCTCTGATGCCACTCAAACTCGTCACGCTGCGCAACGTCGCGACGGCCAATGTGGTCGGTGTATTGTGGGCGGCGGCAATGTTTGCGTGGTTCTTCATCTCCGCGCTGTATCTGCAGCGTGTGCTCGCTTATACGCCGCTTCAGGTCGGTCTCGCGTTCTTGCCTGCGAATCTGATCATGGGATTCTTCTCGCTCGGTCTGTCGGCGCGCATGGTGATGCGCTTCGGCATCCGCCGGCCGCTCGCCGTCGGCCTGTTCCTCGCCGCGCTCGGCTTGCTGCTGTTCGCACGCGCGCCCGTCGACGGACACTTCGCCATCGACGTGCTGCCCGGCATGGCGCTGCTTGGCATCGGAGCGGGTGTTGCGTTCAACCCGCTACTGCTTGCCGCGATGAGCGACGTCGATCCGTCCGATTCCGGCCTCGCATCGGGCATCGTCAATACGGCGTTCATGATGGGCGGCGCGTTGGGGCTGGCGGTACTGGCGAGCCTCGCGGCCGCGCAATCGGCAAGCGGCGGCGCGCAGCAAGCGGATACGCCCGCCGCGCTCACGAGCGGCTATCACGTCGCGTTTTGGGTCGGCGCGATTTTCGCGGCGATGGCGGCGACGATTGGCGGTGCGTTGTTGCGGCGTGGCTCCGCGACGGCCGCGCAAGCCGCTGCGCAGCAGGCGCGCGACGATGGAACGATGAAGGAGTCGATAGAGCAATCCCCATGATCCAGACCAAGGATCAGACTTATCGCACGTATCAACGGTCGATGCGGGGTACGGCTCTCATGAGGCATTCACGCGCGCGTTCCGCGAGCAGTTCGGGCTCACGCCCGAAGCGTTGCGCGCGCAAGGCCATCTCGACAACATCGCACTCGTGGAGCCGATCAAAATGGACGAATCTCTTCTTGCCCAGCTGGAGCCGCCGCGTTTCGTCGACGGTAAGCCTTTGCTGGTCGCCGGATCGAGCGAACGCTATAACTGCCAAAGCGGTTCGGGCATTCCGGCGCAATGGCAGCGCTTCAACACGATCTTCAAGAAAGTGCCCGGCCAGATCGGCAACGTTGCGTACGGCGTCTGCTACAACGCCGACGACTCGGGCAATTTCGATTACCTGTGCGGCGTCGAGGTCGGCGATTTCTCCGGCTTGCCCGGCGAATTGAGCCGCGTGCGCATCGGTGGGCAACGTTACGCGGTGTTCACGCACCGCGATCACATCTCGACGATACGCCGCACCTGGAACACGATCTGGAACACGTGGCTGCCAGAAACGGGGCACGCGCCCGCCGACGCGCCCAACTTCGAACGCTACAGCGAGCAATTCGATCCGGTAACGGGGGCGGGCGGCGTCGAAATCTGGCTACCGCTCAAAAACTGAACCGCGCAGCGGGCAGGCGTTCAGCCTGTTCCGCCGATGGGTGCAGCTTCGACTTCGAACGTGTCGCCCGTTTCGAAGAATGTGCCGCCCGCGACGTAATGGCAGGTGCGCATGTCGTGATCGTCGCCGAAATGCCAGCGGTTATCGGAGTAGACGCGGCTGTCCGCATAACACGCCACCACTTCGGCGAGGATCAGATCGTGCCGCTGGCTATCGTCGGGAATCACCTTGCATTCGAACCACGCAACGCAGCCTTCCAGCATCGGCACGTCGATCTTTTCGGCGCGGAACGTTTCGAGTTGGAGCGCGACAATCTTGTCGATCTCGATGCCTGCGTTCGACCCGACGGCAAGCGTATGGCGTGCAAAGCCGCGCGTCGGCAGTTGCAGCCCGAACACGCCGCTTGCTTCGACGAGTTGCCGCGTCAATGTCTTCGCGTCGATCACCACGACGATTTTCGGCGGCACGAAATCGAGCGGCATGGCCCACGATGCCGCCATCACGTTCGATCGGCCGCCGTGTGCACTTGTGATCACCGTGACGGGGCCGTGGTTCAGAAGGCGCGTGGCGCGCGCCAGATCGACTGGTTGCCGGAATGCATGCATGAGAGACCTTTGCGATATCGATCGCTGCATTCTAGCCACGCCCTGCAAAACGCGTGCGCGGCGTGCAAGGCGAAGGATCGCTCGCGAAGCGGGAAGAACGCGCGCGTAAAAAAGCGGCGGCGCTTTTGCGCCGCCCGCGGATCCGCATGAGTGGATGCGACGTCAGTGCGTCGTCGGTGTCGGGGGCTTGCCGTGCATGACGTCGAGCGGCTTGTGTGCTTCGCCATTCGCGCCCGGGAAGAAGGCGTTCCATGCGGCACGCACACCCTCGGCCGCCGTGGCTTCGGCGTCAATGGTTTCCGGTTCCTCCACGCGGGCAGGATCTTCGCTCAATCCGCGCCAGTGAGTGAACACGAGGAGCGGCCTTTCGGTCCATCCGCCGTCCGCGTATTTCGCGAATGCCGTATCTCCGCTGACCAGCTGGACTTCGTACCACCCGTCTCGCACGGGCGCATAGTCGTCCAGCGGGAACCATGCGGTCGCTTCGATTTCCATAGTGCCGTCTCCTGTTGTGGAAGTCACTCGTAAGAAGGCATTGTTCATGCCGTGCCGGGCGGACGCGCCCGTTCGCGGCGCCGCAGTTCGCGTGGTGCGAGACTTGCAGAGCGAACGAAGCCGGAAATACACGGTGTACTTTCGACCGCGACGCCATCGCCAGATTTACACATCTGGGCAGTCGCCGTAAAGCCCGTCAAGGCATTCGGATTTGTCGAACCTTTGCGGGTCGGACGTCTGAACGTGCGAAATCACGCTTTCGCGTTCAGATTGAAGGCGCCGCGATCGAACGCCTCGCAGTATGCCTTCCAGTCGCTGACGACCTGCGCTTCGCATTGCGTCGCGAGATCGATCAACTGCAACTGCCACTTGCTGTCTTCGCCAAAGGCAATCAGGTCGTCGGCGATTGCGGAAGTCTGCCGTCCGCTGCTGCGGAAATGTGCCCATGCAACGAGTTCGGCCATGTTGCGTACGACGGGTTCGAGCCGCGGCAGCTTGCCGTTCCAGTTGGCCAGTGCGACGCGGTCTTCCGAGGGCTGCAAGCCGCGCAGCACGTATGGACGCCGCTCGAATTCGACGGCATGCAGGAACGCCTGCGACACTGCCTGATCGCGCCGCTGGACCTCGACGACGCGCTCGGCTTCGCTATTCCATTTGGGCTGCCGCGTGCCGACGTTCGGCGCGGTGGCAGACGGCAGCGCGAGCTTCATGTCTAGCAGGTAATTGCCGTCGGGCGAACCCTTGCCTTCGACGAGAATCACATAGCGGTCGACGCCCAGACTGCCCGTGCCCGCAATTCGGCGCGCCACGTCGATGATCTCGTAGAACTGCGGATTCGGTTCATGCTTGGCGAACCCGTCCATGAACGCGACGATCCTGGCGCGCGCTTCGTCAGTGATGGGCAAGGCCTTCTTGCCGTCGACGCGCAGCGTGCGCTTTTTCCCCTTCAGCTCGGTGCGCCGGTTCAGGTGGTCGGCACGCGAGCGCTGATGCAGCGCGGCAAACAGCTCGCCGACCATGCCCTCGGCTGTCTCCTCCTCGATCCAGCGCGCCTTGCCGAAGCGCAGTGCGGCTGCATAAGAGCCGGTGGCTGTGTAGCACAGCGCGAGCGCCTCGGCGCGGCTGAGTTTGAGGTCGTCGGCCGCCACGAGCAAGCTGGACAGCAGACGGATCATTTCGTACAGGCACGGCGCGAGGCAGGCCTCGTCGAAATCGTTGATGTCGAAATAGATGAGCCGGTTGTCACCCTTGTAACTGCCGAAATTCTCCAGATGCATATCGCCGCAGATCCATGCGCGCGGCGACGGATCCAGCACCGTGCCCCTGGGCAGACGTTTGTAGAACAGATGACATGTTCCGCGCAAAAAGACGAATGGCGAGGTTCGCATGCGTGCGTATTTCATCACGAGACGTTCGGGATCCCGTCCAGCATTGAACCGGGCGATTTCATCAGCGACATCGAGCATGAGAACCTCTGAAGAAACGGGGTGCGATGGAAGCATTCTGTATCGACAGCCTTTCAGTTCCAAACGTTCGCAAGCCGTGCGCCACCGTGGCCAACCGTACTGCCAGGCAAGGCCAGGCCTGCGCGCGGCGGCGCGAAGCTGGCTCCATCGAATCGCGCCCGTCTGGTTCTTACGAGCGCGCGACGTTTGCCGTATCTTGCCCGCTTGGCATACTTCGAAATTGCGCTTGCAACGGGAGAATGACGTGGGGCAACGAGTCAACGAATATCGACAGCCGATCGGCGAACCCATGCCGCAATGGCAGCCGGCCAAGGCACCCGGCGATCAGCCGATGACGGGCCGCTATTGCCGACTGGAACGGGTCGATGTAAAGCGTCACGCCGATGATCTGTTCCATGCCTATCGCGCCGCGCCCGATGGCAGCGACTGGACGTATCTGTCCGTGGGCCCGTTCGAAACGCCCGATGCATACCGCGACTTCCTCGCGACCTGCGCGGCCTCGCCCGACCCGCTGCACTACGCCGTGATCGATCTCGCATCGGGCAAGGCGATCGGCACGCTGTCGCTGATGCGCATCGACAAGCCGAACGGCGTGATCGAAGTCGGCTTCGTCGTGTTTTCGCGGCGCCTGCAAAAGACGCGCATGGCGACGGAGTCGATCTTCCTGCTGATGCGGCGCATATTCGACGAACTGGGCTACCGGCGCTTCGAATGGAAGTGCGATTCGCTGAACGCGCCGTCGCGAACGGCAGCCGCCCGCTTCGGCTTCACGTTCGAAGGCATCTTCCGCCAGGCCGTCACCTACAAGGGGCGCAACCGCGATACGGCGTGGTTCTCGATCGTCGATAGCGAATGGCCGGCGCTGCGCGCGGGCTTTGCAGAATGGCTGGACGCGGCGAACTTCGACGCGCAAGGCACGCAACGACGTTCATTGCAGACATGCATTGCGGCGCAGCGCGCGTAACCCTGTCGCCGCCGTCACGTCAGGAACGCTTTCAGACTGCGGCGGCTTGCGTCGGGCTCCGGCTGTGAAAATCGCTCTTTGCGGGATTCGCCGCGCTGCACAACCCAGTCGGGCGCGGTGATCAGATCGATCAACCAACGCACGGCTTCGGCAATGCGGTCACGCGCTGTCCGTCGCGAAACCGCGTGCGCTGGTCGTGCAGGGCACGGCAATAATCCGGTGTGTCGGACCGTTATGTGCGTGGTGCGACAGAACGACGGCGGGCCGCGGCCAGGCGCGGGAATTCACCCCGCACGACTGTTGCCCCACAGCTTGATTGTCGGCGGCGGCCTTGGACAATTCGGCTGGAAGGTATAGGAACGGGAGACAGGTCGTAATTCGGGCCTAACCGACCCGCCGAAACACGCCCGTCGGATGGCCGTTGTAGGTCGTCTGCCGCTCTTCGATATAACCGCATTTCGCCGCTACCCGCCGCGACGCGACGTTGTCCGGTGCGATGATGCACACCGTATCGCGCCCCGGCCAGCGTGCTTCGGCCCATGCCAGCGCGCCGCGCACGGCTTCCGTCGCGTAGCCGATGCCATGCATCGACGGCATCAGCACCCAGCCGATCTCGGGCGCGTCAAGCGGAGGGTCCATTGCGCGCTGATAGTCGGCGAAGCCGATCTCGCCAACGTACCGTCCGCTGCCTTTCTCGCGGATCACCCAGTAGCCGTAGCCGAGCAGCGTCCAATGTCCAACATAGCGCAGCAGCCGCGACCAGACCTCTTCACGGCTGAATGGCTTGCCGCCGATAAACCGCGTGACGGTCTCGTCGGACCAGAGCGCATAGCTGCCGTCGAAGTCCTCGCGGACATGCGGACGCAAGATCAGCCGATCGGTTTCGATTTCAAAGGTGGAAGTATTCATCGCGCGAATCTGGCAAGAGGGAAAGCGCAGATCATCGCAGATACGCGCGCGGAAGCGAACGCCCCGGACACGAGACGTCCGCCACGCTCGAATACGGCGTCACTCCTGCATGTACGCCGCTTCGAGCTTCTTGATGTCGAGCTTCACCATTTGCATCATCGCTTCCATTGCGCGTTTGACTCTGGCCGGATTCTTGTCCGTCAGGAACTTCATCATCGCAGTCGGCACGATCTGCCACGACACGCCATACCGGTCCGTCAGCCAGCCGCATTGCACGGGCGAACCGCCGCCTTCCAGCAGCTTGTCCCACAGCGTGTCGACTTCTTCTTGCGTTTCGCATTTTACGAACAGGGAGATCGCCGGCGAAAAGGTGTACTGCGGGCCGCCGTTCAACGCGACGAATTCGCGGCCTTCCAGCTGAAACGTGATCGTCAGCACCTCGCCTGCCTTGCTCGGCACGGCATCGCCGTAATGCGTCACATCGCCGATGCTGGAATTCTTGAAGACGCCTGTGTAGAACCGGACGGCTTCCTCCGCATTGCCGTCGAACCAAAGACACGTCGCAATCTTGTCCATCACATCTCCTTGATGTTGTCGTAACGAGCGGGCGCATGGACTGCACGACGGGCAGCAGCCCCGCCCGTGGCATTTTGTTTTTGTTATTGACGGCCCTGGGCCATCTGCTCCATCGCGGCCTTCATTTCGTCGGGTGTGACGTCGCGTTTGTGGGTCGCGACGGACCAGCGGTGGCCGAACGGATCTTCCACCTGGCCATAACGGTCGCCCCAGAACATATCGGTAGCGGGCATTGTCACCTTCGCGCCTGCTGCTTGCGCCTGCGCGATCGTGGCATCCGCGTCGTTGACATACAGATGCAGCACGACAGGCGTGCCCTTCAGCGCCTTCGGCCCGAACGACGCGCCACCGCCGCAATCCGGCATTTCGTCGACGAGCATCAGCGTCGAATCGCCGATTTTCAGCGACGCGTGCATCAGCTTGCCGCCAGGTCCGGGCAGGCGTACCTGTTCGACTGCATTGAATGCTTTCTTGTAGAACTCGATTGCTTCGGCCGCGCCCGCGACGATGATGTGCGGTGTCAACGTGTGCATCCCTTCCGGGATGGGTTTGACGGCTGGCGTGGACATGATCGTGTCTCCTGAAGGTGAAGAGGTTCATGAATGGCGAAGTTGCTCGAATCAGCGAGTCTTCACCACTACGACGAGTAAGCCATCATCAGATCGACACACGCAACCGTTTATTTTTTGAGCCGGGTCGAGCCGGCTCAAACCGTGCTTCTTAAACTGGCCGCCAGTGACCGGGCACCCACTGCCAGTGATTGGCTTCCCAACGATAGTGACCCTTCACCCACCGGTAGCCCGGCGCGGGCGGCGCGGGCAACACTTCAACCACGGGCGGGGGCTGTGCCGGCCGCGCGGGCTCGGCGACGTAGCACGCCGACAGCGTCGATGCGCAAAGCGCGGCTGCCAGCAGCGCGCGCAACTTCATAGCTTTCACAACAAGTGCATGCATCGAAAATCCTCTCCCTCTCTACTCGCCTGATGGCGTAATTGTCAAATCCGCTTACGCGAACTACGCGCGGATGAGACCTGTCACCGGCTGCGCTTTGCCCACCTGTGCGAACAGCGTCCGCGCAGTGCGATGCGGATCGAGTCCGAGGCTTTCGCTCGCGACGCCCGCAATCAGCGCATCGAGTGACGCGGTAGGCTTCAGGTCGCGCCCTTCGTACAGGTCGCCGTTTCGCAAGCCCGGCCAGTCCGCCACCACACGCCCGCCCGCTACCGCGCCGCCGATCACCATCGCCACCGACGCCGTGCCGTGGTCTGTGCCGCCCGTCCCGTTCGCTGCCGCCGTGCGTCCGAACTCGGTGGCAATCAGCACCGTCGTCTTGCTCCAGGCGGAGCCGAGTCCGTCGCGCAAAGCGGCGAGCATCGTATCGAGCGCCTTCAGCTGCGCGGCGACGCGCGGCATCTGCGCACTGTGCGTGTCCCAGCCGCCCGTCTCCATCATCGCGATGCGCGGTCCGTCGTCGCGTGACAGGAAGCCCGCCGCGAGTTTGCCCAGACTCGCCGGATCCTGGCGCGCGCCCGCGTCGCCCGCGAGGCCGCGCGCCGCCATCGCCGATTCCCACAACGGGCGCAATTGCGCGTCCCGCTCGTACAGTTGAGAGACGCGAGCGAGCAGGTCGTCGGGCGCCTGCGGCAAGCCCGAGGGCGCATACGACGCGACGTTCGCACTGCCGCGCAATGCCATCGGCACAGTGGCTGCCAGCGCGATAGCGTTCTCATGCGTCGTCGAGACAGTGGCCGGCATCATGCCCACGAGCCGATTGAGCCAGCCGTCCTTCACCTGATACGCGGATGTCCCGCCCGTTTCCAGCACGTTCTGTCCGTCGAAATGCGAGCGGTCCCGATACGGCGACGCGACGGCATGCACGAACAGCGCCTCGCGCTGGCCATACATCTGCCCGACCTGCACGAGCGACGGATGCAGCGCGAACGTGCCGTCGAGCTTTGTCGAAGCCGACGCAGACGTATCGACGGCCAGCGCACCGCGCAGCGTCTGGTAAGCAGGCTCGGCATACGGCACGACGATGCTCAGGCCATCGGCGGCGCCGCGTTGGATGACGAACACGAAGCGGCGGTCGGTTGCGGCGCGCGCGAACACCATCTGCGGCGCAACGAGCATCGCGCCCGCCCCGGTGGCTGCAACGCGCATGAAACGGCGGCGGCTGAGCATGCTCATCTCCGTTGGAAATCGGGCGAAACCAGTAGCAGCGCAAGCGCCGTCGATGCGCTTTCCGCACGCGACACGGCGACTTGCGTCGGCACGCTGAGCGAACCTGCCATCAGCGTCTGTCCAAGCGAGCGCGCATCGAGCCGGTCGCCGACACGCGCCGCGAAACGCTGCGCGATCTCGACGCGCCGCACGAGCGCATCGGGCGCGGCCCAGCTCGCGGCGATGTCGTCATAACCGGCGGGCGAGCCAGGCCGCCACACCTGCTGACCGAGTTGCGTGAGAATGGGCGCCATCTGTACGGTGCGCGCGCTGTCGTTCGGGTCGCGCATGCCGAGGCCGCGCAGCGACGAAATCGTCCACTCCCACGGCGATTTGAACTTGACGGCGACGGGCGACCACGCGGCAGCGCTTCCGATCAGCGCGCGATAGACGGTCGGCAAGTCGCCGCGGCTGCGCATGAACGCTGTCGCCAGTTGCTCGACGACATCGGGGGGCGGATCGTCCGCCACGAAGTGCCGCGCGAGCTTGGTCGCGATATGCGTCGCGGTAGCGGGCGCGGTCGACAGGTCATGCAGGATCGCGAGCGTTTGCGCTTCGCCGGGCTGATCGTAGTGACGGCCCATGATGGTCCGCGTGCCCGGCTCGTGCAGTTGCGCGCGGAAGACGAACGCGCCCGGCGGCGCGTTGCCGGGTTGTGGCCCTTGCGCGGCAGCGATGCTCCAGCCCGTCATCGCGCGGGCGAACTCGGTGACGTCGTCCTGCGTGTAGCCGCTGCGTACGCCGAGCGTGTGCAGTTCCATGATTTCGCGCGCGAGGTTTTCGTTGAGGCCTTGCTTGCGGTTCGGATTGCGTTGCGCAGCGCGCATCGCGGCAACGCTGCCGGGACCGACCGAGCGCGTCTGGTCGAGAAACAGCTGCATTGCGGGATGACGTTCGACGGCGACGAGCATGTCTTCGAAGCGGCCGAGCACATGCGGACGAATCGCCTCCGCTTCGAACGCACCGGCGTATGGCGCGACGGCGCCTTTATCGACCGACACGGCGAAGTGATTCGCCCAGAAATGCACCAGCCGTTCGACGAAAGGCGCGGGCGTCGTCAGCGCGCTTGTGACGCGCGCGTTCACGGCTGCGCGATAGGTGTCGCGCGATTCCATGCGCACCGCCTTGTTCGCGGCCTGGCGGGCGGCCTTGGCGTCTTCGCGGTTCGCGGCGGCGTTGGGCTGGCTGCTCGGGCTCGCGCCGCTTGCAGCGGCTTTTGCAGCACTCGCGGCGTTGGCCATTGCCTGCTGGCGCTCATCGGCAAGTTGCGCGGCGATCGCCTGCGAAGTCGGTTGTGCTGCCCATGCAGCAGGGATGGGCTGATACGCGTCGAACTGCGCCAGCAGCCAGTTCTTCGGATCGGCGGGCGGCGTTTCATCGGCACGTGCGCCGAGGCCGAACCGGTTCAGCGCGATCGCGGCGGCGCTCAGCGGCGCGGCCGTCATTGCGGCAGGTGAACTCGCCATGCTTGTTCCTTACGATGCGAGCCGGTTGCGGTCGCCCGGCGTGTGTCGTTCCATATCCGTTAAACGGAACGTGTGGCGCTTTTCCGTCGCTGCTCTTGCGTCGAGCGCGAAATATCAGTCGGTAGCGGGCTGCTGGTTCTGTTCCTGTTGCTGCCGCGGCTGGCTCTGCCCCTGCGCCGGACTCTGCGGCAGCCGCCATTGCCCACGCTCGCTCAGACCCTCGGCGAACTTCACGCGCTCATCGGGCGACAGGGTTGCCGCGAAGTCGGCCACGCCCTGCTCGATCCGCGAGCGCAACGCGATATCGGCTGCGCGCGTGCGGTTCAGCGCCATGTCGAGCGCCGTGCGATCCAGTTGCGGCGCAGCCAGCAGACGCAGCACCTCGCGCCGCTGCTCACGGCCCTCGCGCGCGTATTCTCGCGCTTCGCGGCGCGCCTCCTTGAGCGCCGTGAAGAACTGCTTCTGACGATCCGCCGACAGTTCTTCCGCGGCAAAACGCAACGCACGCGGCTGCGCGGCCGCAGTCGTCGGGCGGCCGTGCCCGGCGAACCACTGATACGCGCCGCCCGCAACGCCGCCGAGCAGGAACACATTGAGCACCAGCGAGCCGACCAACAGAAATTTGCACGCGCGTGCGCTCATTCGCCACTCCAGTCTGCGGCTGTGCCGCCAAATCCAGTTGTCAGATACGAAGACTCAGGGCCCGGCGACGCGCTGCCCGTGACGAGGAAAAACGACACCGCCAGCGCTCCCGCCACGCCGCCGATCAGCCCAACGCCCGCGAACGCCGCCCCCGACCACCACCAGCCTGCGCGCCGCGAACGGCCACCCGGCCACGCCAGCCACAGCCAACGCGAACGGCGGCGCGCAGGCGCCGATGCGACGATGCGCTCGACGAGCGCCGGAGCGGGCGCAGCCTCGGCGTCGCTTGCCAGCCATTGGTCGAGTTGCACGGCCTGCGCCAGCAGCGCATCGGCCTCGCTGCGGTTCAGCTCGGCCCACGCGCTCGCCGCCGCGCGTTCGGCTGCTGGCCAGTGACGGGGGTCGGCGCCGTACGCATCGACGATTGCGCGAAATCTCTCTGGTGTCATCGCCTTGTCCTCGTCCCGGCAGGACCGTCGCCCGCCAGCTGCGCGCGCAGACTGCGCCGCGCCCGCGCCAGCAGACTTTCGAGCGCTTCGACGGTAATGCCCATCAGCGCGGCCGCCTCGATGTTCGACAGTTCCTGGTAGTAGCTCAGCACGAGCGCCTCGCGCTGGCGCGCGGGCAGCGCGGCAAGCGCGTCCCGCACACGCGCGTCGCGCGACTGCGCTTCTAGCTGCATGTCGGGTGCAGCGGCGGGATCGTCGGTGTCGGGCAGTTCATCGGCGGGCTCTTCGCGATGCGCGCGCAAGCGGTCATAGCAAAGATTCAACGCCACGCGATGCAGCCACGTGTCGAAACGCGCCTCGCCTTCGCGCCAGCGCGGCGCCTGTTTCCAGATGCGCATGAACGCTTCCTGTGCGACGTCTTCCGCTTCCATACGGTCTCCCAGCATCCGCGTGGCGAGCGCCAGCAGGCCCGGCAACTTGCGCGCGACAAGCGTGCGTACGGCGGCCGGCTCCTGCCTGCCGACCCCCGCAAGCAGCTCCGCGTCCGGATCGCGCTCGCTCAATGCGCGCGGCTCCGCGTGCGTCGCGGACATGGCGCCCATCGCGCCCATCGCGCATGTCGCGCGGAATCTCCCGCGACGAAGTGTTCTGTCGTCACTTGCTGTCGCTCCCTGTTATCTGATCGAGGACGCCACGGAAACACCGCTAATGGCTGCCCATGCGGGCCGCCAGCGCCGTTCAATATACGACGACGGCCGGCCGATAGTAGTAAGGCCGGCCCGGCACCACGACACAAGCCGCAAGCAGGCGCACGGGTTTGTGCATGTTCATCGCGTTCTCCCTTGACTCGATTTCCAGTCCGACAGCGGCCGGTTCGAGGGTTAAACGCGCGAGCCGCGAAAATCCGTCGCGGGAATCATCGCGGTCCCGAAGCGCGGTGGCGCCGGCACGCGCGAATGGGTATCGTCAAGGCTGGTCTTCACGCGACAGGAGCGCCACGTGACCCACAACAACTGGTTCTCGACGTTCTCGACAGGTCTTTCAACGATGGCCGGCAAGCCGGCGGCGTTCGTGATCGCCGTGATGCTGATCGCTTTGTGGGGCATCAGCGGGCCGATGTTTCATTTCAGCGATACATGGCAACTGGTGATCAACACATCGACGACGATCGTCACCTTTCTGATGGTCTTCCTGATCCAGAACACGCAGAACCGCGACACGGCCGCGATGCAGATCAAGCTCGACGAGTTGATCCGCGCTCTGGACGGCGCGCATAACGCGCTGCTCGATCTCGAGGAGCTGAATGAAAAGGATCTCACGCGCTTTCGCAAGCGCTACCAGCAACTGGCCGAACAGGCGCGCGGCAAACTGCGCTCTGGCGGCGAGGACACCGGCTCGCCGTTCATCGATGAAGGCGACGGCGAGACGGACAACGAGGCGGGCAAGAATCCCGAACGTCGCCGGGACACGCACTGAGTCATGACGAAGGCGACTCCGCCCGTCCTGCATGACGCCGCTGCAGGCCATTCGCTCGCGCGGCACTATCCGCGCGGACTGCGCATCGATCCGCACTCGCACACGTGGGCGCAGGTGCTATATGCGGTGTCGGGCGTCATGTGGGTCGAAGCGGGACGCGAAGCGCTCGTCGTGCCGCCGCAGCGCGCCGTATGGCTGCCCGCGGGCACCGAACACTCGATTCGCATGATGAGCGGCGTCGATATGCGCAATCTGTACTTCCATGAACGCGCCATCGGTCATCTGAGCGCGCGCAGCGACGTGTTCGAGATCAACGGTTTGCTGCGCGAGCTGATTGCGTCGATCGCCGAACACGAGCAGGCGCAGACTCGCGACGAAGACTATCTGAGCGCCGCGTACCGGCTCGCGATGCTCGAACTCACGCACGCCCCTCGCTCGTCGCTGCGCATTCCGCTGCCCGACGCTTCGGACCGGCGGCTCGACGCGCTATGCCGCGCGGTGATCGACAATCCATCGAATGCGATCGGCTTCGAGCAGCATGCGGCAGCCGTCGGCGCGAGCGTGCGGACGCTGGCGCGGCTCTTTACGCGCGAACTGGGCCTCGGCTTCGCGCAGTGGCGCCGCCAGGTTCAACTGGCCGTCGCGGTGTCGGGACTTGCCGAAGGACGCCCCGTCGGCGGCATCGCGCGTGAACTCGGCTACCTGCCGAGCAGTTTCAGCGACATGTTCCGCCGTGAGCTCGGCGCGCCGCCGACCGACTTCGATCCGCACACGACGCTGGCTGCATCCGCTGCAATAAAGTCGTGACGCTTCGGCATGCCGCCAAGCGCGTCCGCTGCCGTTGAGCGAGAATCGTGGACGCTGGCGACTCGTACGGAGGTCCGTGCCTTCGTCGCCACGGCCAAACCTTAAACGTGACTATGAGGAAACATCAAATGAGCAAGGGATACTGGGTCACCTCCTACCGCAAGACGAACGACGCAGCAGCGCTGGCCGCCTATGCGCAACTGGCGCTGCCCGCGATCACCGCGGCCGGTGGCAAGTTCATCGTGCGCGGCGCCGCCGAAGAGGCGCGCGAACAAGGCTTGAAGGAGCGCACCGTCGTGATCGAATTCCCGACGTACGAGCAGGCCGTCGCGGCCTACGACAGCCCCGAATACAAGAAGGCGCTGGCCGCATTGGGCAATGCTGCGGAGCGCGATCTGCGGATCGTGCGCGGCGCGGAATAAGCGCGCCTGGTCGCGCTTTGCTGCCCATCGCAGCAAGGCGCGTCCGCGTTCGTGCCTAATAGCGGATCACCATCGGCAGACGGGCGCTGTCGCGTGCGTCTTCCGCGGGCAGCCGCACTGCACTGTCCGTCGCGATGCGGCGCGCGCTCCACAGCACCGCAAACGCATCGAGCACGTCGTCTTTCCGCACATGCCGCGCGAGACGTTGGTCCAGCGCGGTCTGCAATGCGGCGCCGAACACCGGGGCGAGCAACGCTTTGCGTTTCGCATGACCCGCCGCTTTCGCCTTTCCTTCGACCAGTCCCGCCGCTGCGCCGCCTTCTTGCTCGAACTGAAGTTGCATGAACGCAAGCTCCGGGTGAACCTCGAACACGCGTGAGGCGTCGCGCGGCTCCTCGCGCAATGCCATATCGACTTCGGCGATCTTGCGCAGAATGTTGAACGCCTGTTGTGAAATCCCGTTGCCCGTCGCTACGCGGTTCAGAGCGCAGGCTTGTTGATAGTCTCTGGCCTCCAGCGTGTGACGCACGGGCGTCGGAAACACCGACGCGCTGCGCGGCCATTTCAAAAGCTTGCGCGCTTCGGCGTCGCACGCACGATATCCCGTCGACGAAAGACCGATGGGCATGTCGACGGCAACGATGGCGGGCGGCGGCGCCCATGCAAGCAGCGCGGCAAACGAGCCGCAGATCCGTGTCTCGATCGCGCCCGTTCGAGCGTCCTGCCGGACCGCGTACCAGCCGCCCTTGCAGCCATCCACTCCTACCAAATCTGTCCTCTTGCGATCCATCATACGGTTCCCCGCCTAACGCCTTCCGAACCCGCGCGACGCGCTGTCCGATATTCGAAAGCACTTGTCTGAACGCCGTCGCACCGGTCAACTAGACTTGCCGTCATATGACAGATTCCGCAGGAGCGGCAATGAAAGCGATCCAGTTCAACTCTTTTGGCGGTCCCGAAGTTCTCGATTTCGTCGATCTGCCGACACCCGCCGGCGACGCCGGCAGCGCCATCGTGCAGGTAAAGGCGGCCTCGGTGAATCCGAGCGATGTGAAGAACCTGTCGGGCCATTTCGGCCACACGACCTTGCCGCGCATTCCCGGCCGCGACTTCAGCGGCGTCGTGGTTGACGGTCCTGCCGGGTGGGTCGGTGCAGAAGTATGGGGCACGGGCGGCGACATCGGCTTCACACGCGACGGCACGCATGCGCAGTTCATCAGGATTCCCGTCGGCGCACTGTCGCGCAAGCCGCGTGCGCTCACGCACGAGCAGGCTGCGGCAATCGGCGTGAACTTCGTGGTCGCGTGGCTCGGGGCGGTCGACTATGCCAAGCTGGTCGCGGGTGAAACCGTCGCCGTGATCGGCGCGAGCGGCGGCGTCGGTGGCGCGGTCGTGCAGATCGCGAAGTCGCGCCGCTGTCGGGTGATCGCGGTGGACCGCCGCGAGCCCGACGCGGACTCGCCCGCTGGCCGTCTGCTCGACCACTACGTGCCGCTCGACGAGCACGCCGCCGAACGTGTGAAGGCGCTTGGCGGCGCGGATGTCGTGTACGACGCCGTCGGCGGCGTAGCGTTCGAAACGGCGCTGAAGCTCGCGAAGTGGCGCGGCCGTGTCGTCGAAATCAGTGCGACGGGCAAGCGGCGCGTCGATTTCGATCTGATCGATTTCTATCACAACGAGACACAACTGTTCGGCGCGGACAGCGCCAAGCTCAGCGTGGCGGATTCCGCCCGTCTAATGACGGAACTGGCGGAGGTGTTCGACAGCGGCGCATTGCAGGCGCCGTTGATCGCGCAGACCTTCCCGCTCGACCAGGCGCGCGACGCCTATACAGCCGTCGCAAGCGGCACCCGCGGACGCATCGTCATCACGATGTGACGAACGCTTCACCGCGACCCTTAAGACGGATATGAAACCCTATATCTTGTCGCTGGCGGCGGGTGTCGTCGTCGGACTGCTCTACAACCTCGCCGACGTCAAATCGCCCGCGCCGCCCATCGTCGCGCTGGTCGGCCTCCTCGGCATGGTCACGGGCGAGCACGCAATCCCGATCGTGCGCTCGCTGCTCGCGCACGTGACGAGCTGACGTTACTGCATGCGTGCGTGCGCGCCGCTCATTTCGCGCGCGCGCTCAAGCAGCATTTCGCGTTCCCGCGCGTTGCGGGTCATCGACGCGGCGCGTTCGAACTCCGTGCGCGCTTCGGCGTTGCGGCCGAGCTTGGCGAGCAGATCGCCGCGCACGCTCGGCAGCCAGTGATAGTGCTTCAGCGAAGGCTCGCCAGCGAGTGCATCGACGAGTTCCAGCGCCGCCATCGGCCCATACGCCATGCCGACAGCAACCGCGCGGTTCAGATCGACGACGGGCGACGGCGCCACTTCCGCGAGCGCATCGTAAAGCGCGACGATCTGCGCCCAATCCGTGTCGGCCGCCGTGCGGGCGCGCGCGTGGCACGCGGCGAGCGCGGCCTGCAGCGTGTACGGACCGCTCATGCCGCCAAGCGCTTCGGAGCGCTCCAGCGCGGCCAGTCCACGCCGGATCAGAAGCGGGTCCCAACGGCTGCGGTCCTGATCGAGCAGCAGAACGGGCCGCCCTTGCGCATCGACACGCGCATGCGTGCGCGACGCCTGAATCTCCATCAGCGCAGCGAGCCCGTGCACTTCGCTTTCGTCGGGCATCAGCCCCGTCAGCACGCGGCCGAGGCGCAGCGCTTCCTCGCACAGCGCCGGGCGCATCCAGTCGTCGCCCGCCGTGGCCGAATAGCCTTCGTTAAAGATCAGATAGATCACTTCGAGCACCGACGCGAGCCGCACGGCGCGATCGTTCGCCTGCGGCACCTCGAACGGCACCTTCGCCGCCGACAGCGTCTTCTTGGCGCGCACGATGCGCTGGGCGATAGTCGGCTCCGGCACGAGAAACGCACGCGCGATTTCGTCCGTCGTCAGGCCGCCCAGCAGGCGCAGCGTGAGCGACACGCGTGCGTCCTTCGAAAGCACCGGGTGACAGGCGGTGAACACGAGCCGCAGCAGATCGTCGCCGATGTCGTCGGCGCGCGCGGCGTCGAGCGCGTCGACGAAATCGGGCACGATATGGGCCTCGCGTGCGTCCATGTCCGCGCCCAGTTCTTCGTGCTTGCGCGCGTGCAGCGCATCCTGACGCCAGCGGTCGAGCGCGCGGTTCTTCGCCGTCGCCATCAGCCACGCTCCGGGGTTGTCGGGCACGCCTGCGTCCGGCCACGTTTCGAGCGCAGCCACCAGCGCGTCCTGCGCGAGTTCCTCGGCCACGCCCACGTCGCGCACGATCCGCGCGACGTGGGCGATGACCTTCGCGGATTCGATCCGCCACACTGCCTCGATGGCACGATGCGTCGCAGCCGTCGTCACGGCCGGCCTCATCAGGTGGCGTCCGCCGCCGGCATCGCGGCGTTCGGATCCATGTACACGAGCTCCCAGATGTGCCCATCGATATCCTCGACGCTGCGCTCGTACATGAAGCCGTGATCCTGTGCCGGACGCGCCAACGCCCCGCCGGCGGCGAGCGCCTTGTCGGCGAGTTCGTCGACCTGCGCGCGGCTGTCGCACGAGAGGCAGATCAGCGCTTCTGTGCTCTCCTTCGGATTGCACAGCGTCTTTTTCGTGAAGGTCTGGAAAAAGTCCTTCGCGAGCAGCATCGCGTAGATGTTTTCGCCGATCACCATGCAGGCCGCCCGCTCGTTGGTGAACTTCGGTTCGAACGTGAAGCCGAGTTGAGAAAAGAAGGCCATGGATTGCTCCACACTGCCGACAGCCAGGTTCACATAAATCTGCTTGTGCATGATGGTTTTTCCGTTGAGTTCGGCGCTGCGCTGCCTGCCGCTGGCGACATCAGTGGTTCGCCCCTTCGATCTTGCGAAAGCGCTCCATCGACTGGCCAGGCTCGAAGTCGTCGAGGTCCATCATCTGACGCACTTCGATCTCGCCGTCCCCGTTTTCGCCGAACGGCGCGGGGAAGCGCCGCGACCATTCCATCGCTTCTTCGCGCGAACGCACCTGAATCACGGTGTAGCCTGCAATCAGCTCTTCGGTATCAGCGAACGGGCC
The DNA here is from genome assembly GCF_000020045.1 of Paraburkholderia phymatum STM815. Classification (GTDB taxonomy): domain Bacteria; phylum Pseudomonadota; class Gammaproteobacteria; order Burkholderiales; family Burkholderiaceae; genus Paraburkholderia; species Paraburkholderia phymatum. The sequence goes on from NC_010623.1 coordinate 1,092,570, forward strand.
CTCGGTCATGGTCTGTTCGCCGTTTGCATAGTGCACGCGCCAGCCCTTCGCACTGGATTGCAAGCCGGATGCATCGAGCAGCACGCCCGCCTTCTGCAAGGCTTCGTGGTACGTCGCCATCGATGCAAGCAGCGCTTGCGCCGGCTTCTTGCCGGCTTCGCTGTCCGCCGTGGCCTTCACCATGATGATGAATCGCATCGCCGTCTCTCCTCGTGATAAGGAAGCCCTGTGTCGGCTTCTCCATTGCACGACGAGCGGCGCGCAGTCAGATCGACATAGAGTGCCGCCAGGGAAAACCCCTGTCGAGTAGAAACTCAGTATTCATAGCACGGCGCGACCTTGCGGATTTCGATCGTGCACCACTCGGCGGCCGGGCATTGCTCGGCGAGTGCGAACGCCTCTTCGTAGGTATCGACATTCAGCAGGAAGAAGCCGCCGATCATTTCCTTCGCTTCGGCAAACGGGCCGTCGATCAGGCGAGTCTGTCCGTCGCGCTTTTCGAGGCGCACACCCTTCTTGACGGTCGACAGCGACTCCGCGGCGATCAGTTGTCCGCGCGACTGCAGCTTCGCGCGATATTTCAGCATGCGGTCGTAAACAGCGCGGCCCGCGACTTCGCCGCGTTCCTGACGTTGTTCGGTGGGTTCGACGATCAGCAGCATGTAAGACATGGGGACTCCGTGTTCCGGTTGTCGGGGCCGCCGGGTTCGAGGAATGCCGTACTTCGTGAGTCGGGTGGCGCGGCGGGCGATGCCGGCAACGGTTGGTCTGCCGGCGAAGGCAGTCTAGCAAAGTGGCAACGCCGACGGGAAAGCTGTGCTGGCCGAATGGGCATTCCGCTGGCGGAAACGGCACAACGGCTGCTCCCCGATTAACGCCTTTTGTTTCCGTCAAATAGTGTTGCAGCATTCTCCTGCATCAAATTTAAGAAACGATCTTGCTTTCCAAGCTCATCGGATTCGCCATTCAGAAAATCACAATTTGTTAATTTTTAAATTATTTGTCGATCTCCAGCGATCCAATTGATATAAAAAAGTTCACCTGGAAATTTGATCTGTGACACACTTTATTTGCATTGCTTCTTAGCCTTGACCGCCGTTCATATGGCCGGCAAGGCCGCTTTGGGACTACCTGTCGCGATCGACGCTTCACAGCTTTCCGCCGAGGCTTATCTCAAATAAATCCTTGTCGTTTTTTCGTTGCCATATCACAACGCCAACATTTATACCAATAAAAATAATTGCCCGCTGCCGAATTAAAATACAAATCAAATCAATCCCTTATCCCTTATATCGACTTTTCTTTCCCTTTCGGAAATAAACCATTTCCAGATCGAATATCAATCGATAGTTAGGGTGCCTTTCTATACTTGCGCCTCCCCCAAACAGGGCAAGTTGAGTTGTCTTGCTTCGTACAGGACGTGGCATGCATCGCAGTCCGTTTGTATTCAAGCCTCGTATTGCCCCTTGAACTGAAGGAAGCACACATGAAGAAGATTCTGATCGCGACGGCAGTGGCTGCCTCGTTCGCCTCGGTCGCCCACGCACAAAGCAGCGTCACGCTGTACGGTACGCTGGACGCAGGCATCACGTACACCAGCAACGTCGGCGGCAACGCACAATGGGCGCTCGGCAGCGGCACCATCGACGAAAACCGCTTTGGCCTGCGCGGCGTCGAAGACCTCGGCGGCGGTCTGAAGACGATCTTCACGTTGGAGCAAGGCTTCGACTTGAACAACGGCTCGCAAGCAAGCGCGGGCAAGATGTTCTCGCGCCAGGCATTCGTCGGTCTGTCGAGCGACGCCGGCACGGTCACGCTGGGCCGTCAGTACGACGCAGTGCATGACTTCCTCGCGCCCGTGACGGCGGTTGGCAGCTGGGGCGGCAGCAACTTCGCGCACCTGGGCAATCTGGACATGCTGGACGACAACAGCGCCATCCCGACCAATAACGCGATCAAGTTCACGAGCGCGAACTACGCCGGCTTCTCGTTCGGCGGCACGTATGGCTTCTCGAACAGCTCGAGCTTCGCCGCCAATCGCGAATACAGCTTCGGGGCGGGCTATCAGAACGCTGGTCTGCGCGTCGGTGCCGGCTATCAGCAGCGCAACAGCCCGAACGTGAACAGCAAGGGCGCTTCGGATCTGGTCGACCTGTCCGGCCTCGTCGATGTGCCGTCGGACGTGTCGTTCCGCCAGCGTTCGTTCGGTGCCGGTGCAAGCTACGCATTCGGTCCGGCCGTCATGGGCCTTGCATGGACGCAAGCGCGCTTCGACAACTTCACGGGTTCGACGGCATCGCTGCATACGAACAACTACGAGGTGAACGCCAAGTACAACCTGACACCGGCTCTCGGCCTGGGCATCGCGTACACGTACACGAACGGCGCTGCGGGCGACTTCCACTTCCACGCTAACCAGGTTGGTCTGCAAGGCGACTACGCGCTGTCGAAGCGCACGGACATCTACGCACAAGGCGCGTACATGCTGACCAGCTCGCCGCATGGCGACCTGATCCCGGCCGTCATCGACAACGGCAGCGCCACGGGCGTGTCGTCGTCGCGCCGTCAGACGGTGGCATCGGTCGGTCTGCGTCACCGCTTCTAATCGCGCTTTTAATCGACACGACGCGCGGCGGCCCGATGCAAACGATCGATCCGCCGTAAGCTCGGGCCCGCGAGGCGACCACGACGCCCCTACGTTCTTCAGAACGTAGGGGCGTCGTCCATTGATAACGCCGTAGAAGCAGCGCAGCGCAAAGTATCACGCCATCCGCTTCAATTCCTTCTGCAAACGGTCGAAGTTCTCTTCGTTCGCCTTGACGGCAAATGTCTTGACCTGCGCGCACACGGCTGGCGTCTCGAACAGCATGCGAAACGTAATGCGCGTCTGGGCGTCGCTCAGCGCATCGAAAGTCGCGGTTACGCGAAAGTAAGGCCCAGATACATGATCGAACACGATCCGCTCGGGCGCGACGATCTCGACGAATACACTGTGGTTCCTGTAATCGACGCCATCCGGACCGTGCATCACGAAGCGCCAGTTGCCGCCGGGGCGCAGATCGAATTCGTGGAAGGAATTGGTGAAGCCCTTGGGGCCCCACCAGTGCGCGAGATGCGCCGGGTCCGTCCAGGCGCCGAACACGAGATCGCGCGGAAAATCGAACACGCGCGTCGACACGATTTGCAGATCCGCGATCGGCGGAATTGCGTCGCCATCCTCGGACATGAGACAGCCTCCTTCGAACAATACGCTGCATCAGCCCGAAGCCGGGCGACATCTCAAGCATAGTGCATTGTCGAAGTGTCGAACGTGCGCGGCACGCGACGTACTGACGGCACCGAACGTCGGAACGCCTGAAGGTCCGATCAATCACGGCAAGACGCAGCGCAACGCTGCGTCAAGCGTCAGATGGCAACCGACTCCGCGGACGGCTCGATCGGGATTACCCGCCGCGCCGCCGGCGCGCCGCGCTCGCGCAGCAGATCGCGCAGTTCGTTGATCACGGGGAAGACTTCGTGATTCCAGTCTGCCCCTTGCGCGTCGTGCGCTTCCTGCTCGCGTTCGACGATCCAACGGTCCTCCGCGAAGATGCGCTCGGTAAACCACACCAGCAGCGGCCATGCAAGGTCGAGCAAGGCACCGATCTTCGGCCGCTTGATGGACAGCAGGCCGAAGGTGCGATTGGTGCGCTGCTCGCGATCGAGCGGCACATAGCAGATCCACAGGTCCATCACGCGCGTCCCGTCCGACGTGTGAATCTGTAGCGTCTGAAACGGATATTGCGTGCGGATCGTCATCACGTCCTTGTGATCTTCCCTCGTGCTGTTGCGGCTCTGCCCGAACACGAGCGCTTCGCCGATCGGCTGCTGACCCGCTTCGCGCGCAAATGTGTAGTCGACTTCGACCCAGTCGTCGCCGCGACGCCGGCCTAGCGAACGCGCGCGCATCTTGCCCATCTGCTTGCGATGCAGGAACTGATGGTTCATGTCCATCAGGTTTTCGTGCATGAACGAGTAATGGCAAGCCACCTCGCGGCCGAAACGGCGCGTCTTATACGCCTTGTTCGCGACGGAGCCGAGTGGCGGCAGCGGCGTCGTTTCGGCGAGCTCGGCCTTGCCCGGAAAGACGAAAATCAGCCCTTCCGATTCACAGCACGGATACGCTCGCACACCATTCGGCAGGCGCTCGCGTCCCAGATATGGCACATCGATGCATTTGCCCGAGCAGTCATACGTCCAGCCGTGATAGCCGCAGCGGATCGCCTCGCCGTCCACTACGCCCCCGCTCAGCGGCACCTGCCGATGCGCGCAGCGATCCTCCAGCGCGATCACCTTGCCCGACTCGGTCCGTGCCAGCACGATCGGCTCGCCGGCAAAGCGCACGGCGTGCGTCTTGCCGCGCTTCACTTCGCGCGACCACGCGAGGGGATACCAGTGATCGGGATGGATGTCGACGCGGCGCAGATCGCGCACGCCGTGTTTGGCGGTGTTATCGACGGAACTGCTGTCCAACGGAGCGACTACATGCATGAACGAGGCCTCCCGGGTACAACGGTCGACTGGTCGCGGGGACGAGCCGGTGTGATAGTTGATAAACCGATGTCCCTTAAAGTCTACTAGAAGTCGCCGCCGGGAATCATGAGGACTGACCGCAGGTAGCGTGCCGGTAGACGTTACCGGATTGACCGCTTGTCCGTCCGTATCAGGCAAAACGAAGGGCGGCGCCGAAGCGCCGCCCTTATGTTCGGTGCGACGGCAACGCGCTCAACGACGCGATACATCGCCCGCGCCAACGACGCTCAACGCGTGGCCCGCGTCGCGCCGACGAGACCCGACCGATGCTGCCTGCCCCACGTCTTTCCGCCGCGTAGAAATTGCAGCCAGCCGAGCGCCGCGCCCGTGTGGCGTAGCAATTGGAAAGTGAACGGCTCGGCAATCGCGGCAGCCACGGCCATCGACAGACTCGTGCCGCGCGTGAGCCCGGTCCAGCGGCGATACAGATGGACGCTCCACACGTAGAACGCGAGGTCGATTGCCGTCTTCAGTCCGATCACACTGAAAATCGACACGACGATCGCCCCGTGTCCGCCGAGCACGAAGCCGAGCAGCAGCGCGAAGGCGGTCAGGCCGTAGACGGGCTGCATCGTGTCGAATGCCTTGACGGGCAGCATCAGCCGGCCGAGCGTGCCGTAACGCGCATTGCCCGTCATGTCGCGGTTCCAGTACTGGGTTTGCAGAAAGCCCGCGAACCAGCGGCGGCGTTGGCGCAGGAACGCGCCGAGCGTCGCGGGCGCTTCCGTCTGCGCGTGCGCGTCGCCGATCACACGGACTTCCCAGCCAAGATCGCGATCGACGGAATAGCGCCGCAGCCGGTGAATCAGCTCGTAGTCTTCGACGAGGCACTGCGCGTCGAATCCGCCGACAGCGACAAGCGCCTCGCGTTGAAACGACGCAAACGCGCCCGACACCAGCAGCAGGCTGTCGGCCCGCATCCACGCAAAACGCGCGATGAAGTTGCGCATGTACTCGTAGGTCTGGAACCACTCGAACACGCGCCCGCTCGCCGTGCGGTCGCAGACGGGCACGAGGATGCCGGTGGCCGCGACCAGCTTCGGCGACTGCGCGAAAGCCGCGCGCATCGCGAAGGTCGCGTCATCGGCGAGCAGCGTGTCGGCGTCGACGGTCATCACGACGTCGGTGGTCATCAATTCGATTGCGGCGTTCAGCGCGAGCGCCTTTCCGCCGTGCGGCACGCGCAGCCAGTACAGATGCGGGTAATGGCTGCTAGGCGCGCTCAGTTCCCCCAGCGAAGGCTCGACGAGGCCGAAGCGGCGGATCAGCAGATCGCGTGTGCCGTCGCTGGAACCGTCGTCGGCGATCACGATCTGCGCCGGGCCTTGCGTCTGACGCAGCAGCGCAGCCAGCGTCACGGGCAGCACGCTCGCCTCGTTGTGCGCGGCGACGATCACGCCCATCGACGGCAGCTTTGCGGCCCTGCCGGAATGGTGCGCGGGCAACGAGCGGCGAATCAACGGCACCGTCTTCACGGTCACGAACGCGAGCAGCAGCGTGTCGTACAGCACGTAAGCAATGCCCGTCGACCACGCGAGCGCGCCATGCAGAAAGAACGCGCGCGCGAACAGCAGCAGCCACAGCGCGCTCACGCTGCCATGAATGAGCGCGCTCTGCCAGGTTCCCTTGCGCGGGTTGATGCGCGGCGATGCCGCGGCGAGCGCTTCGCACAGCGACGGCTTCGGTTGCGCACGGGCGCCAAGCAGCGTCACGTCGCCCAAGGCGGGGTTTGTCAGCGTGGCATCTTCGATCACGTCGATATCCATCACGGCACCATCCGCTTGACGACGGAATGACGGTCGAGCAGCTCGTGCTTCAGCGCGCCGCCGATATGCATCGCGAGCAGCGCATACAGCGCATAGCCGAGATACGTGTGCAACATGCCGAAGCGGTCGTGCAGCGGCTCTTTCACGGCGGGATCGAGATTCATGATGAGGCCGATGCGTGGAAACGGAACCACGCCGAACAGATGCATCGGATGTGTTGCGGCCGCTTTCCATGCGGAGTCGTGCATCCAGCCCGACAACGGCAGAGCGATCATCACGCAGTACAGCAGAAAATGCGCGACATGCGCGGCCATGCGCTCCCACGACGGAAAACTCGCGCGGCAACGGCGGCGGCCGGTGGGACGCGCGCCACAGCACGCGCAACAGCGCGAGGCCGAGCACCGTGATGCCGATCGACTTGTGCGTGTCGATGACGGGACGCACCCAGTCGTCCGGCAGTGAATCGGCGGAAAGACCGAGAACCACATTCGCGATGATGAGCACGGCGATCAGCCAGTGCAGGATCATCGCCGTGCGCGTGTAGCGGGACGCATCGGCCGGTGTGGAAAGCGCCTCGATGCCGTCGCGCGTGGCCGTGCGGGAAGTAGTCGATGTGTTCATGAGCCGTTGTAGTTGGTAATCGGTAGGGACGGCGAAAGCGACGTGCAAGCCGGCGGGTGTGTCATCGTACAAGAGGCGCACCGCCAATCGTCTTATCAACAGAACGACCGACCCGGCCGCTTTATTCCTTCAATGCGAGCGTCAATTGCAGCCAGTAGCGGCGGCGATCGAACGGCCGCGCATCAAACCACGTTTTCGAGCTGGCCCGCCGCGTCCGGGACCGTCGACGGCGCCTTGCCTTGCCGAGCCGAGCCGAGCCGCGGCGCGCGACAAGCTGCCACTTTCGCGTATCGCTTCAAGCGGGGCAAGCTCCTCGTCGGTCAACATGTTCGAACCCGCAGAATGAGATGGACGGAAAAATCGTACAGCAACGCGGACGGGGGTCCATCATAGGGTCTTGCGCCGATGCTTCGCCGCACGGCTAATATCGCGGCGGCGGGCGCTTTGCGCGCCGGGGAAAGAATACAAGGAGCACCAACATGGGATTGTTAGTCGACGGTCAATGGCAGGACAAGTGGTACGACACGGCATCGACGGGCGGCCGCTTCGTGCGCACGGACGCCGTCTTTCGCAACTGGGTGACGCCCGACGGCGACGCAGGTCCGAGCGGCCGCGACGGCTTCGAAGCGGAAGCAGGACGCTACCATCTGTATGTGAGCCTCGCTTGTCCGTGGGCCCACCGCACGCTTATCATGCGCGCGTTGAAGGGGCTGGAGGACATGATCAGCGTATCGGTCGTGCACTGGCTGATGCTCGGCGACGGCTGGACTTTCGCCGACGGCCAGGGCGTCGTGCCCGACGCGCTCAATCACGCGAGGTACCTGCGCGATATCTATGTCGCGGCAGACCCGCACTATAGTGGACGCGTGACGGTGCCGATTCTGTGGGACAAGCATCAGCGGACAATCGTCAGCAACGAGTCTTCGGAAATCATCCGCATGCTGAACTCGGCGTTCGACGAGATGGGCGCCGAGCCCGGCGACTTCTATCCGCCCCCGCTGCGCGCCGAGATCGACGCGATCAACGCGCGTGTCTACGACACCGTCAACAACGGCGTCTACAAGTCGGGATTCGCGACCACGCAGGCCGCGTACGACGAGGCCGTCATGCCGTTGTTCAGCACGCTCGACTGGCTCGAGCAGAAACTGTCGACGCAGCGTTTCCTGACGGGCAACCGGCTGACGGAAGCCGACGTCCGCCTGTTCACCACGCTGATCCGTTTCGATGCCGTGTACTTCGGGCACTTCAAGTGCAATTTACGGCGTATCGCGGACTATCCGAATCTGTCCGCTTACACGCGCGATATTTTCCAGCATCGCGGCGTGGCGGCGACGGTAAATTTCGAGCACATCAAGCGGCATTACTACGAGAGCCATCGATCGGTGAATCCGACGGGTATCGTGCCGCGCGGGCCGGTGCAGGATTTCAACGCGCCGCACGATCGGGCGCGTTTCGAGTGAAGCGCGCGCGATTGCCATCGTCGATTGTGCAGTGCGCGTTGCGCTAGACTGTCCGCGGACAGTATTCGGACCGCACGGAGATTCATATGCTACGCAAGACACGCACCGCATCCCAGCTTCAGGAAGAGGTGAGCCGGCGCATTCATCGCGCACCGGAAGTGGTGGAGGATGGCGTAAAGATTCGCGTACCGCGTCCGCAATGGCAGGAACCGGACGCAAGCGGCTGCAACTGGACGATGCAGCATTTCGGCAATGCGATCGGCTTCGATCGCGTCGTCAATGATGCGCTCAAGGCCGTGCAGAAGGAATACAACCTGTCGGAAGAGACGAAGGATCTCAACAGCCTGTTCGGCGACTTCCCGAAGAGTTGACGCCACCGCTCACACAGTGGCCGTGAACGCCTCTTCGATCTGCGCGGCATCCGTCGGCCGCACGACGCGCGCCACTTCCACACCGTCGCGCATGAAGATCAGCGTCGGCCAGAGCTTGACCTTGAACGAGCGCCCGAGCGGCCGGCCCGGACCGTCTTCGATCTTCAGATGACGCGTGCCTGAATGCTGGCTGAACGCGTTGCCGATCACGGGCTGCGCGGCTTGACAGTAGCCGCACCAGTCGGTGCCGAATTCGACGACGGTCACGCCCGTCATGGCGTCGACATCCGCGCGGCTCGGCGCGGTCTTCGAGTATTGGTTCGCGGTAGTCATATCTCTCCATGCGCCAGGCTGCACGACTGTTGCGACAGCTTGCGCGATGTTGCCCGTAATCGAAGAAACGCGCCGGCGGGCCTGCTTTTCAAGCGTTGCGTTGACGGCGCGCGCGGACGGCTTGCGCCAGCGTCTCAAGCACGGGCTCCGTTTGCGCCCAGCCGATGCACGCGTCGGTGATCGATACACCGTGAGCAAGCGGCACGCCCGGCTTCAGATCCTGACGGCCCGCTTCAAGATGGCTCTCGATCATTACGCCGACGATCCGCTTGTCGCCGCCCGACAACTGGTTGGCCAGATCTTGTGCGACTTCGATCTGCCGCTCATGCGACTTGTTCGAGTTCGCGTGCGAGCAGTCCACCATCACCTGTTCGCGCAAGCCGACCTTGCGCAGCGCGGTGCACGCTTCCTCGACGCCCGCCGCGTCGTAGTTCGGCCCTTTCTTGCCGCCGCGCAGGATGACGTGCGCGTCGTCGTTGCCGCGCGTCTCGAAGATGGCGGCCATGCCCATCTTGGTCATGCCCATGAAAGCGTGGCTCGCCGCTGCCGCGACGATTGCGTCGGCGGCGATCTGCACGCCTCCGTCCGTGCCGTTCTTGAAGCCGATCGGACACGACAGGCCCGACGCGAGCTGCCGGTGACTCTGGCTTTCCGTCGTGCGTGCGCCGATCGCGCCCCACGCGATCAGGTCCGCGATGTATTGCGGGCTCAGCAGATCGAGAAACTCGGTGCCCGTCGGCAGGCCGAGGCCGCTGATCTCCAGCAGCAGTTCACGCGCGCGGCGCAGCCCTTCGTTGATGCGGAAGCTGCCGTCCAGACGCGGATCGTTGATATAGCCTTTCCAGCCGACTGTCGTACGCGGCTTCTCGAAGTACACGCGCATCACGATCATCAGGTCATCGCGCAATGCTTCGGCGGCGGTTCTCAGCTTGTGCGCGTACTCCATTGCCTGATCGTGATCGTGAATCGAACACGGACCAACGACGACGACCAGCCGGTCGTCGCGATCGTGCAGGATGTCGGCGATTTCGACGCGGCTCTTCTCGACGAGCGTCTGGACGTCCGGCGGGCACGGCAGTTCGTCGAGCAGCAGCGCAGGTGAGATCAGCGGACGCACCGCGCCGATGCGCGTATCGTCGATGCGCGTGGTGTCCTGGGTGGAATCGGCGACGCCGGCTTCCTGGTCGCGTGCGGGGTTGTCGATGCGGCTCACGGTATTCTCCAGCTCTGCATTATTTGGGGCGATGCCGATTATCTCACTCGCGGCCCGGCAGACGCAGCCGGCGCGTGGGGACGTCTGACTTGCCGCTCATCTGCCCCGCAAACCTCACAGCGCGTCGTAGCGTGCCTTGATCTGCTCGAACAGCTTCCAGAACGATGCAGGTGCGCGGTCGTTGAGCCGCTCGCGCAGCACGTCGAGATGGCTGTGCCAGCCCGGACCGACGTCGAGCTGCTCGTCGCGCCCGGACAGGTTGCGATGCGTGAGCACGAGCTTCACCTGATCGCCCGCTTCCGACAATTCGAACGTCACTTCCGACAGTGTGTCCTGAATGCTGCCCCACGTGAAAGCGAGCACGTGCGGAGGCTCGAGGCGCAACAGCCGATGCAGCGATTCGTGTCCGCCCGCGTACTGCCGATACGGCTCGGGCGGAACTGCGGGCGTCGCCGACAGCTTCGAATGATCGAAGTGCATGATGAAGTCGCCGCCGGGCTGCGGCGGCATCGCGCCGGACGCGAGCCACTCGCTGCGCTTGTCGGATTCGATCAGAAAAGCCCACACGCGCTCGATTGGGCCGGGCAGCAGACGTTCGAAGCGCACGGCCTGCGTGCCGTCGAAAACACCCAGCGGTTCATTCAGATTCATCCTGTTTCTCCCAGTTGGTTGTCTCGCGTCAGAGACCGGATCGCCGCGCCGAGTTCCGCGACCAGCCGGTCCGCCCTGTCGGGACGCACGCCCGCATAGCCGAGCATGAAGCCGTTGAAGCGGCTGGCATCCTCGCCGCGATGGCAATAGGTGCTCAACGGCGAAACCGAAATGCCTCGCTCGCGCAGCGCGATGCTCACGTCGCGGTCCTGCAGTGGCGCATCGAGCCGCATCGTCAGATGCATGCCGCTGCCGTCGGATGACACGGTGACGAGATCGCGCATGTGCGTGTGGATCGCGCCGACCACCGCTTCGCGGCGCTGCTGGTAGATGCGGCGCATGCGCCGCAAATGGCGCGCGTACTTGCCGCTTTCGATGAAATCGGCCAGCGCAACCTGATCCGCGACGCGCCCTTGCCGCGACATCTCGCCGATCACGCCGCCGATGTCCGACGCAAGACTCGCAGGAACGATCATGAAGCCGATACGCAGCGCGGGAAACATCGTCTTGCTGAAGGTGCCGAGATAGACGACGGGCGCGGCGTCGCGCAGACCTTGCACCGACGGCAGCGGCGGACCGCTGTGGCGCAGTTCGCTGTCGTAGTCGTCTTCGATGATCCACGCGCCGCGCTCGACGACGTTGTCGATGATCGACCAGCGCCGCTCCAGACTCAGTACGCTGCCAAGCGGATATTGATGCGACGGCGTGATGTAGACGAGGCGCGGCGGCGTGCGCTGCCAGTGGTCCTCTGTAGGCGCGATCCCGGCGGAATCGACGGGAATTGGCACGATGTTCAGGCCCGCCGACTGGAACGCGATTCTCGCGCCGTGATAACCGGGGTTTTCGAGCCACACGGTGTCGCCGGGATCGGCGAGCATGCGCGCGCATAGGTCGAGACTCGTATGCGTGCCCGATGTGATGAACACCTGGTCCGCCGTGCAGCGCACGCCGCGCGACACGCGCACGTACCCGGCCACCGCTCGCCTGAGCGACGGATGCCCCGCGTGATAACCGTAGCCGAGATCGCGTGCATCGACGGAGCGCCATGCGCGTTCCATCGACGCACGCCATTGCGCAACGGGGAATTCGTCGAGCGCGGGGACCCCTGCCTGAAACGGCGACTGCGTGCCGCGCGCGCCGCGGTCGTGCGGCAAGCCGGCGACGCGCCGCGACAGGCGGCTGACGGGCGGAGCGTTGGCGGTTTGTGCATTCGCCGCAGGCAACGTCACGCAACTGACGATCGAACCATGACGGCTGGCCGCGATGAACCCTTCTTCCGCGAGCCGTTCGTACGCGTACAGCACCGAATTGCGCGCAATGCCCAGTTGCTCGGCGAGCGCCCGCGTCGGCACGAGCTGGCTGCCGTGACGAATGTCGCCGTTCAGAATGGCATGACGCAGGCTTTCGTAAAGCAGCGTTTGCTGCGTGAGCTTGCGGCTTTGCGCCTGGCTCGCGAAGCTCGACATCAGCAGCCCGTAGTCCAATTGCGTGGCTCCATATTTTGCTTTCGGGGTGGAGCTAACAATGGTGCCACAGAAACCCTATGCTTCGGCGATACCTGTCGACATAAGCGAGGAGCGCAAGCCGTGACCCATGCCGTGACGCAAGCCGTGAAGATCCGCCCCGCCGTTCCCGCCGATTACGAAGCATGGCTGCCGCTATGGGACGGCTACAACCGCTTTTATGGCCGCTTCGACGATACGGCGCTGCCGCGCGAAATCACGCAGCTTACATGGGCGCGCTTTTTCGACGGACTCGAGCCGATGCACGCGATGGTGGCCGAACGTGCGGACGGCGCGCTGGTCGGCCTCGTGCATTACCTGTATCACCGCAGCACGTTGATGGCGGGCCCGACGTGCTATCTGCATGATTTGTTCACGCTCGACTCGGAACGCGGCAAAGGCGTGGGCCGCGCGTTGATCGAAGCCGTCTATGCGGCGGCGAAGGCCGGGCGTGCCGAACGCGTGTACTGGCTCACGCACGAAACCAATAGCACGGCCATGCAGCTTTACGACCAGCTCGCGGACCTGTCGGGCTTCGTCGTGTATCGCAAGCCGCTTTAAGCGAGGTCTTTGACGAGCGACTGGCGCACGTCGTCGGGAATCGCCTGCACGTCGACGGGATAGTTCGGATGATCGCAGCCGATCATCAGCGCCGCGCCGTCCCGCAGGCGCGCTTTCATAGCCGGCGTCAGTTCGAAGCGCACGAAATGCACCGCCGATGTTTTTTCGTTGTTCTCGCGTTCCAGGTCTTCGTCGGCAATCGCATACGAAGGCTCTTCGCCGTCCACCTTCACGAACACGCTGTCTTCGACGCCGATCAGGCGCGCCAGCGCGGCGCGCCGCTCCACTTCGTTCTCGTACTCGATCTGCATCGTCGCCTTGAGGTTGCTGCCGTCGGGCACGAGCGGCAGATAGGCTTCGAGTTCGCCCTGAATGCCTTCTTCGTCGAAGATCTTTTCGATGTGCAGCATCTCCTGGATCTGATAGCGGATCGTCAGCTCGTCTTCGAACAGGAACGTCAGATGATTGCCGAGCCTGACGATGCGGCGCTTCTTGTGCTCGATGATCTGCTCGCGCATGGTCTTGCGCGCCTTCGCATAGTTTTCCAGCGACAACAGGGAGTTCCTCGCGATGCTCATTCTTGTCCTCGCAGAAGAGTGAAGATCAAAGGCCGTATGCCTTGCGCAACAATGTGAGCGGATGGGCTAGCTGTGTTTTCGGCAAGCTGTTTGCGTCGAAACCCTGTTCGATATGATGACCGGCAAGCTGGCAATCCGAAGAGATGTAGTCGGGCTGCGGCTGCGCCATCGCCTTGAAGACGGGCGTGCCGATCTTCATCGCCATCGCGTGAAATTCCTTCTTCACGCCGAACGTGCCTGCATGTCCCGAACAGCGCTCGACCACTGTCACCTGCGTATCGGGCACCAGCGCAAAGGTTTCTGACGTCTTGCGTCCGATGTTCTGCACGCGCGCATGACACGGAACGTGATACGACACCTTGCCAAGCGGGGTGTTGAAGTCGGTCTTCAGCAGGCCATCTCGATGGCGCGACACGAAATACTCGAACGGATCCCAGAATGCTTCGCTGACGGCGCGCACGTCGGCGTCGTCGGGAAACATCAGCGGCAGTTCGTGCTTGTACATCAGCACGCAACTCGGAATCGCACCGATGATCGCGTAGCCGTCACGCGCGTACCGCGCGAGCACAGGCATGTTCTTCTCTTTCTTCGCCGCGACGCCCTCCAGGTTGCCTTGTTCCAGCAACGGCATGCCGCAGCACGCCTCGCTCGCGACGAGTTCGTACGGGATGTCGTTGTGTGCGAGCACGGCGAGCAGATCGTGTCCGATGCCCGGCTCGTTGAAATTCACGTAGCAGGTCGCATAGATCGCGACCTTGCCGGGCGTGCGCTCGCCGTCCTTCGTCTGCACTTGCGGCGACTTCTTCGCGGCGCTGCGAAACTTGCGTGCAGCGAAGTCGGGGAGCCACGCGTCCTTGTCGACGCCGAGCGCCTTTTCCATCAGCTCGCGCGCCGCGCCCGTGTGATTCACCGCGTTGACCGTCTGAGTGACGATGGGAATGCCGGCAAATGTGCCGAGCGCGTCGGTGTTCGACAGAAATTTGTCGCGCAGCCCGACTTCGCCGCGTTTGTACGCGGCAGCCTTCGCGCGCAGCATCAGATGCGGAAAGTCGACGTTCCATTGGTGCGGCGGCACGTACGGACATTTGGTCATGTAGCACAGGTCGCACAGATAGCATTGATCGACCACGGCGCCGAATTTCGCCTTGTCGACATCGTGCGCCTCCCCGGTATCCGTTTCATCGACCAGATCGAACAGCGTCGGGAAAGCGCCGCATAGCGACACACAGCGCCTGCACCCGGCGCAGATGTCGAATACGCGCGTCAACTCCTGATCGATCGCTTCCGGATCGTAGAAAGCGTCCGATTTCCAGTCGAGAGCATGACGGGTCGGCGCCTCGAGACTGCCTTCCTTGTGAGGCATGGCGTGAGTCTCCTGTGTCGACGCGCAGCGCTTGAGCGCCTTGATCGCGTCGCATGCAACGTCGTTGTGGGGTTGCTATCCGTGCGTCCGTTCTTCGTACGTCGATAAAGCGCGCGCTACAGTACGCGCGAGTTCGCGATCGTCTCGCTTCGACTCGCGTTCGGTACCGCGACAGATGCGCCGGCTGCCCAGCCGGCGCCTGGACTCAATCGACCAGTGATTCCAGTGCCTTCGTATAGCGATTTGCGTGGCTGCGTTCCGCCTTTGCCAGCGTTTCGAACCAGTTCGCGATTTCGTCAAATCCCTCGTCGCGCGCTGTCTTGGCCATGCCGGGATACATATCGGTATATTCGTGCGTTTCACCCGCGATAGCCGCTTGCAGGTTCTGACGCGATGAACCGAACGGCAAACCCGTTGCCGGATCGCCCACGACTTCCAGATATTCGAGGTGGCCATGAGCGTGGCCCGTTTCACCTTCAGCCGTCGAGCGGAATAGCGCTGCGACATCGTTCTGTCCCTCGACATCGGCCTTTGCCGCGAAATACAGATAGCGCCGATTAGCCTGCGATTCGCCCGCAAATGCGGCCTTCAGATTCTCCTCCGTCTTCGAACCCTTGAGTTGCGACATCTGAGCCTCCAGTCAAAGCCTGTATGTGGGAGCGCGCGTTTCTCACGGGCGACCACCGGCCAGACGCGCGCACCTGAGCCGTGCCTTAAATCTAGGAGGTCAGCGATGCGTTCCCAATTGGGTTTTTCAATCCAGCCGATAGCCGTCGGCCTTTTGGGTTTGCATAACGTTCGGCCCGACGTAGACTGAGGAGGCACACATACTCAATTTCATCGGGGGAATTCTGCATGCGGCTGACGATACTGATCAACGGTTCAGACCCCACCGTCAATCACGACTATGCCGTGCTCTGGCTCGATACGGATGAAGGTCGCTGGTCGAGGGAAGCACACGATGGGATCGACCTGCCCCCCTGGGGCGAACTTCATGACGAGGGCGGCGTCACCAAACTCTGCGCGCCGAGCGCGGACGCACCGTTATGTACATTGACCGGCCTGCACGTCGACGGGCGGCAGCGGGTCAGCTCGGTACAAGGCAGCGCGGCGTGGTCATCGGACCGCACGCACGCGCGGATGAGCGGCTACTGGCGCCTGCAGGCCGTCGACCGCCTGCCCGTTCACGCCGAACACAGCGTGTTCGGTCGATAGACCGATTGCGCATTGTCAGGCCCGCCTCGCACCTCCCTCTCGCCGGCGCGGGCCATCGCTTCGCCGCAGCTGCGCTCCACGCCGGCTGCGCGCTCCTGCATAAAACGCCATGCGCGCTGCAATGCGGCATGACGCTTTTCCAAACCGTCATGCGATGACGCGTAACGTGATGTAAGCCCTTGCATCGTGCATAGGTCGCACGGCTATACTTGCGGCCCCCTCATTCCCTTTTCCTACTTATGAAGAAGTGGTTAGTCAGCCTGCTCATGGTGGCCGCGAGTCACGCATGGGCGGCAACGTCGTGCACGGATTTCGCGCCCAACGCCCAATGGCCCGTGCTGACGAACGCGAAGATGACGCCGAAGTCGCGCCTGCTTTGCTACTCGGACTTCGCCGTTCTGCATTCGGGCATCACGCACGGCCCGTTATGGTCCGCCGAGCATCTGACGCGCGACCATATCGAAGCCGCGAAAGACATGACGCGCACCAACAAGTTCTTCGAAGATGCGCGTCTGCCGGAAGGCGAAGGCGCGACGCTTGCAGACTACAAGCGCAGTGGCTTCGATCGCGGTCACATGAGCCCGGCCGGCAACCGCTGGAATCCGGAAGCAATGGCACAATCGTTCTCGCTCGCGAACGTCGTGCCGCAGAACCGCGAGAACAACCAGCACTTGTGGTCGCGCCTCGAAACGGCCGTCCGCCGGCTCGCCGTGAAATACGACGACACGTATGTCGTCACCGGCCCGATGTTCATCGGCTCGCAGCTGCAGACCATCGGACCGACACGCGTGTTCGTGCCGACGCAGCTGTTCAAGGTCGTCTACGTGCCGTCGAAGCAGCTTGCGTTCGCGATCGTTGCGGACAACGTCGCCACCAATAGCTACGAGGTGAAATCGGTGCATGAACTCGAAGCGATGAGCGGCATCCGCTTTCCGGGCATTCCGGAAGGGTTGAAGGACCAGCGTCCGGGAGGGCTGAAAGGTGTTTAAAGCGTATTCGAACGAGGACGACGTGCTCAACATCCAGGGCGACGCGCTGACGGTGTCGAACGGCACCACGCGCATCGTGCTGAACGGCATGCTGGAGATCACAAAGGACAAGCGCGGTCTGAAAGCGGCGCTCGCGCTGAAGGAAGCGCTCGACGGCATCGTCGCCGCACTGCAGGCGCAGCCGCATCTACCCGACCAGGTGAAGGACGAGCCCGACGCGAAGCCGGGCGTGATCGACAACCCGTTTTAGTGTCCCGCGCGCACGGATAGTGCGGCGCGGCGCAGCGTGGTCGCACAGGCTCGTGAGCGCATGCGCGACCCGCTCCGACCACACTGTCCCGGTCGGCGGGCGCCGTCTCGCGAAAGAGCCGCGCGCCCGGGCACCACGGCGAATCGTCGCGGTCGCGGAACCAGCGCCAGCAGGCGTCGTAGCGCGACAGAATCCGCACCGGGCGATTGAGCGCGCCCGCGAAGTGGAGCATCGACGTATCGTCGGTAATCACCAGATCCAGGCTCTCGTCGATAGCCGACGCGTGCCGCCAGGCCCGATCAGTTGTGCGCGCAAGGCACCGGGTGCGGCGCGGAACCAGGCGCTGGCATCGAGCAGATCGGTAAGCTCAGTCGAAGTCATCGTTCGAAGCGCGCCTCGAAGATTGATTGCGAGCAGTGGGTCGAATTGTCGGCTAGCCGAAAGTGTCGCAGCGCGCCGTCGGCGATTATGATGACTTTCAACATGAACGGCATCCATGAGAACGCTCACTGACCAGCTTGCGCAATACGCAGCCTATCATCGCGATCGCCGCAACATCGCGACGCACTTCATCGGCATTCCGATGATCGTGCTCGCGCTCGCCGTGCTGCTGAGCCGTCCCGCGTGGACGATTGCGGCGCTGCCCTGCGCGGTGTCGCCGGTGTGGGTGCTCTTCGGCCTCAGCGTGATCTACTATGTCGTGCTCGACGTGCCGCTCGGGTTGATGATGACAGTGGTGTTGCTCGCGTGCGTCGCGTGCGGCGCATGGCTCGCCGCACAACCGACGTTGACGTGGCTCGCGTCGGGCATAGGGCTGTTCGTGATCGGCTGGGTGTTCCAGTTCGTCGGACACGTGGCCTACGAGCACCGCAAGCCCGCCTTCGTCGACGACGTGATCGGTCTGCTGATCGGCCCGCTGTTCGTGCTGGCCGAAGCGCTGTTCGCATTCGGCTGGCGCCTCGCGTTGCGCGAGGCGATCGAAGCGAAAGCCGGGCCGACGCATGTCGATGCCGCGCATCGCGTCACCCGGCATCGCTTCTGAATTCAACGCGGCGCAAGTAGCCTTGCGCTATGCAACGCGGTCAGCCCCACTGCGATCCAGATCGGCACATACGTTCCGAGCTGCTGAGCCGTCAGCGTTTCACCGAGCAAAGTCACCGATACGATGACGAGTAACACCGGCTCGACATAACCGAGGATGCCGAACAGCGCCATCGGCAGCAAACGGCTCGCTTTCAGGTACGTCGCGAGCGCCACCGTGCTCAGCGCGCCGAGCCCGGGCAACAGCAGCAGCCACATGTCGACGCGGCCGGAGAGCAGCGCGAACGAGCCGCCGCTGAACGCCATCGCGAGCGCGAACGGCAACATCAGCGACATCTCTAGCGCGAAGGCAGTCAACGAATCGGCGTTGATCTTGCGACGCAGCACAAAATACGGCGGATAACCGATCGCGACGAGCAGCGTCGGCCAGGAAAAAGCGCGCGTGACCCAAAGTTCGTGCAACACGCCGACCGCGGCGCATCCAACCGCGAGCCACTGCAACGGCTCGAGCCGCTCGTGATAGTAGAAGCGTCCGAGCAGCACCATCGTCAGCGGCAATAGAAAGTAGCCTAACGAGACTTCGAGCATCCGCCCATGCAGGGGTGCCCACAGGAACACCCACAACTGCGCGCCCAGCAATATCGCACTCGCGACCAGCAGCAGCGCCGTGCGAGGCTCGCGAATCGCGCGCTGCAGCAGCATCTGCAACTGCGGCAGGCGCGATCGAAGGGCAATCAGCGTGAAGGCGCCCGGCACGGTCCAGATTACGCGCCACGCGAAGATGTCGAGACCCGTCAATGGCGTGAGCAGCTTCGCGTACACGGACAAGAGGGCAAACAATGTCGATGCGCTCACAGATAACGCGATGCCGCGGCCCGGTCGATAAGCGTTCATCGGCGAATCCGCGGCGTGAGGTCAGGCGCGCTGCGGCGGGAAATGTCGTCCATAGTTAAGTCTTGTTTTAACTGCGCGGCGCCCGCGGGCTTGCGTACGAGCGCGGCTGTGTCGCGTGAAGCGCGCATTCTAGCGGTATCCACGCACGACCCGCCCTTTTCGGCCAGATTGCGTCCGTGCATATCCACGCGTGATGCACTATAAAAGCTAACTCCATCTTCGCGCCGCACGTCGCGCAAGTCTGTTTCTTGCTTCTCGGTACGGCTCAAAGTCGCGCCAGCGGCTTTCAATCTGCTTCTGTGTAAACATAGCCCGAACGCAGACACGCGCCGGTCATCGAATGCGTTCACGCTTGGTTCGCTGAACGCTCGCCGGTCCACTTACTCCAACGCATTCGCTCTTCCGCAGTCCGCAAGTCATCAAAGGAACGAGACAACACGGAGCCAACATGACTCAGCCAGCCGTATCGCATCATTTGTCGCACGACATATCGCCGGAATTCGCCGCCGCCGTTCGCGCTGGCCTCTGCAAGCAGCCCCAGAAAGAATTGCCGTCGAAGTATCTGTACGATGAAGTCGGTTCGGCGCTCTTCGAAGTGATTACCGCGCTACCCGAATACGGCGTCACGCGCTCCGAAGAGCGCCTGCTCGCCGAGCACGCGAGCGATATCGTCGCGCAGTTGCCGCACGACGCGATCGTCGCGGAACTGGGCAGCGGCAGCGGCCGCAAGACGCGCCGCATCCTCGAAGCGCTCTGTAAAAAGCGACCCACGACTTACAGCCCGATTGAAATTTCGCGCACCGCCTTGCAATTGTGCCGCCGCGAACTCGGCGATATCGAACGCATTTCGATCGTCGGTTATGAACGCGACTATCTCGCGGGGCTCGCGGAAGTCAGCAAGCGGCGCGCCAAGGACGAACCGCTGCTCGTGCTGTTTCTTGGCAGCACGATCGGCAATTTCGGCCGGCTGGCGGCGACGCGTTTTCTGCGCGATATCCGCAACATGCTCGCGCCAGGCGACGCGCTGCTGCTGGGCACCGACCTCGAAAAACCGGTGCCCGTGCTGATCTCCGCGTATGACGATCCCATCGGCGTGACGGCCGCGTTCAACCTGAACCTGCTCGCGCGAATCAACCGCGAGCTGGACGGCGACTTTCCGCTCGATGCGTTCGAGCACGTCGCGCGTTTCAACCCGGACGTGCGCAGCATCGAAATGCATTTGCGCGCGAAGCGGCGCGTGAGTGCGCGGGTGCGCGCGGCGAAGTTGACGGTCGAGCTGCAGGAAGGCGAGACGATCTGGACGGAGAGCAGCCACAAATATCGCGCGGAAGAACTGCATGCGATCGCCGACGACGCCAACTTCACGTGCAGTCATCAATGGATCGAGCGCGATTGGGGCTTTGCGGAAAGCCTGCTGGTGGCGCGTTGATGGTGCGGGCGCTTTGCTTCCGACGCCCGCCTGAGTCGCGCAACAGCGACAAGCGCGGGCCCTGAACCCGCACGCTTCGTTTCAGCCGCTGCGCGTCAATGCTGCTCGAAGCGCTCGTAGCGCTTGTCGCTGGCGCGCTCTTCATGCGTGACTTCCGTCACGCGCGCCAGCGGCGGCCCGTGACGCAGCCAGGACAACATCCGGTCGAGCTGATTCGCCGGTCCCTGCAGCATCGCCTCGACAGAACCGTCGTCAAGATTCGCCACCCATCCCCGGATACCCAGCGCGTGCGCCTGGCGCACCGTCGCGTGCCGAAAGCCGACACCCTGCACCATGCCGCGCACCCGCACGTAATACGTTTCGATTCTCGAATCGAGATCCGTGCCGGTCATGCTCTTCCCTCCTTTATGCGTTTCGATGCCTTACTCGCGTTTACGCGGGCATTCTAGTCGCGCCGCGCGCGCTTTGCTCGCGCGCTCTTCCCCCGCGCCGGAGCGCAAAGGCCGCAAGCACGGCGCGCGCCATCGGCAGCACGTACAATCCGACCTCTGCCAACCTCCAACCACGTCACGGCAAGCAATGACCGATCAGACTCGCGATCTCGTACTCGTTACCGGCGCATCCGGTTTCGTCGGCTCGGCCGTCGCTCGCATCGCGCAGCAAAAGGGCTTTGCGGTACGCGTGCTCGTGCGTCCAACCAGCCCGCGCCGCAACGTCGAATCGCTCGATGCAGAAATCGCGGTCGGCGACATGCGCGACGAGGCGTCGATGCGTGCCGCGCTGCGCGGTGCGCGCTATCTGCTGCACGTCGCGGCCGATTACCGGCTGTGGGCGCCCGACCCGCTCGACATCGAACGCGCGAACCTGGAAGGCACGGAAGCGACGATGCGCGCCGCGCTGAAGGAAGGCGTGGAGCGCGTCGTGTACACCAGCAGCGTGGCGACACTAAAAGTGACGGGCTCGGGCGCATCCGTCGACGAAACCTCACCGATGACGCCGCAGCAGGCGATCGGGGTGTACAAGCGCAGCAAGGTGCTCGCCGAGCGCGCCGTCGAACGGATGATCGCGAAGCATGGCCTGCCCGCCGTGATCGTCAATCCGTCGACGCCGATCGGCCCGCGTGACGTGAAGCCCACGCCAACGGGACGCATCATCGTCGAAGCGGCGCTCGGCAAGATTCCCGCCTTCGTCGATACGGGACTGAACCTCGTGCATGTCGACGACGTAGCAATGGGCCATTTCCTCGCGCTCGCGCACGGCAAGATCGGCGAGCGCTACATTCTGGGCGGTGAGAATCTCCCGCTGCAGCAGATGCTCGCGGATATCGCGGGCATGGTCGGACGGAGGGCGCCGACCATCGCGCTGCCGCGCTGGCCGCTGTATCCGCTCGCGCTCGGCGCCGAGGCCGTCGCGAAGTTCACGAAGCGCGAGCCGTTCGTCACCGTCGACGGCCTGAAGATGTCGAAGAACAAGATGTACTTCACGTCGGCAAAAGCGGAGCGCGAACTCGGCTACAACGCGCGGCCGTATCGAGAAGGCTTGCGCGACGCACTCGACTGGTTCCGGGAAGCTGGCTATCTGAAAGCATGACGGCGCGAGCCTCTTTGCATGGACTTGCACACGCTTTGTTACAACTCGCGTTGCCGGGTCGAAAGCTCACGTTGGCGCGCAGAAGGTAAAATCGCGGGTCTTACCAGAGAACTACGCATGAATCTTCAGGAACAGCTTGGCGCGCTCGAAACGGGCGTCAATCAGCTTATTCAGGCTGTGACGGCTTCTGTCGCTGCTTCGCGCGAAGCCGAAGGCGACGCCACGACACGTCGGCATGTGGACGGCGAAGAGCCGAAGGCGGTGGTTGCGGAAGCCGCAGCCGAAGAAGCCGTCCAGACGGCGCCCGAAGCGCCCGCCGAGCCGCAACACGTCGCAGACGAAAAGCCGACACTGCACATCGAGCGGCCCAGCCAGAACGAAATCACGATGTCGATCGGCGGCAAGGCGGTCACGCTGCATCCGGTACAACTGGCTCAGCTGATCGAGGAACTGTCGAACGCTCGAGCGTCGATGCAACCGGAAGTGCCGCCGAACCTTCCCCCCGGCTGGCGTTTCGTGTCGACGAAGAACCCGATGATGGCCGTGCAGAAGCAGTCGAACGGGGACCGCCTGCTCGTGATGCGCCATACGGGACACGGCTGGGTGCCGTTCCAGTTTTCGCCCGACATGGTCATCCAGATGTACATGATGCTGACGCAGAAGTGACCCGATGCGACGGCCAATGTGGCCGTCGGAACACTGCACGCCGCGCCGGCATTCAGTGCGACAGCGGCAGCAGCGCATTCAGCAGGTCGCTTGCGCGCTGCGAGACGCTCGGGCTGCTCGCGGGCTCCGGCACAGGACTCACGTAGGTCACGGCCCCGATGCACAGCGACGTATAGCGGGCATCGCACCCGCCGTCGCGCGACGGCAACGGCTGGTCCGCGCCCGGCACCGCGCTGGCCTCCACGCTCACGACGTCCGCGAACGTCTTCACGCGACCGTTGACCTTCTCCGCATAGGCCTGCGATCCGCCATAGCTCTTCAACGCGGCGTTCAGGTCGCCGCCCGCCGATTTGACGTAGCCGTACAGAATCGCCGAGCCGATTTCGATGTTGGTCTCGGGGTCGGTCAAATCCTTCACGTCTTTCAGCATGCGCCTGTGTGCGCCGGGCACCACCTGCATCAGCCCCGTCGCGCCGTTGCCGCCCTTGGCTTTTTCCTTGAAGCGGGATTCGATCGAGATGATTGCAAGAATCAGCGCCGGCGGCAGCGCGTACTTTTCGGACGCGGCTCGCACGGCGTTCGAAATCTGTTCAGCCTTCTCTTTCGCGACGCCGAACTTCTGGTGCAGATAATCGGAGGTGCGGTCGTGCTTTGTCTGGTCGTCGGCCCATGCGCTTTGCATAATACTGAACGCGAGGACGGTCAGGCAGACCAGCCGCCTCATTGATTCGTCCCGGCGGGCGCCTGCACGCGCGCCTTCCACTGCCCGCCCTTGCCACGCCAGTAACGCACGGCCGAGCCGAATGTCGCGCTGACGTAAAACAGCGCGACGAGCGGCAGGAACGGCGCCCACAGCGGCGAGCGCTGGTAGTAGCGCAGCATCGGCGCATACGCGCAGCACATCGCAGCCCACGCGAGCCACGCTGGCAAGCCTTTAGGCCCGAGCAGGATCGCGACGACGGGCGGCACGAGATAGATGATCGTCATGCCGAGCAGCGTGCCCGCCAGCAGCCATGCGGAATAGCGCAGCTGCGTGAACGCGGTGCGCGCGATCATGTTCCAGATCTCGCGCCAGCCGTCGTACGGACGCAGCGACACGCTTTGCGCCGCCACGTCGAGACGGATGGCGTGACGCCCTTCGCCGCGATGCTTGATGCGCGCGGCCAGGCTGCAGTCGTCGATCAGTTCGGCGCGGATCGACTCGATGCCCCCCGCCTCTTCCAGCGCCGTGCGGCGCACCAGCATGCAGCCGCCCGCTGCGCCCGCCGTGCGGTTGCGTGGGTTGTTGACCCACGAAAACGGATAGAGCTTCGCAAAGAAGAACACGAAGGCGGGAATCAGCGCCTTTTCCCAGAAAGAATCGCAGCGCAGGCGCACCATCAGCGAGACGAGATCGCGCTGTTCGGCGTCGGCGCGCACCACGAGCTGCGTGAGCGCGTCGGTCGGATGGCCGATGTCGGCATCGGTGAGCAGCAGGTATTCGGGCGAGTAGCCGAGCGAGCGCGCCGCCTCGATGCCCTGCGACTGCGCCCACACCTTCCCCGACCAGCCTGCCGGCAGCGGCTTAGCGCTGATCACCGTGAGCCGGTCCGCGCACTGCAGCGCGAGCGCGGCGGCACGGGCGGCGGCTGCCGTACCGTCGGTGCTGTGATCGTCGATGACGATCACGTGGAATTCACCCGGATAGTCCTGCGTGAGCAGCGACGCGACGGCCCGTGCGATCACGTCGGCTTCGTTGCGCGCCGGGACGACGGCAGCGACGCCCGGCCAGGCGTCCCGCACCCCGCGCGCGAGCGGCGCCGCGGGCTGCGCGCGCCAGAAGCCGCCGCGCGCAAACAGCAGCACACACCAGATCAACAGCGACAGACACGCCAACACAAACAGAACCGCCGCAATCATGCATAGCCCTCTATGGATGCCGCGCCTCGGACGCGGGCAGGGGCGCGGCGCGCCAGCACCCCTGCGACGCTGCGCCAATCGTGGAAATCGAGCACTGGCCGGCTATCGAATATGTGATAGTCCGCGTGTTCGATACGTTCAAGAATGCGTCGTCGGCGAAAGACGTCGCAGAAAATTCACTTGCCGCACGCGGCACAGCGCACGCCATGCGTCGGCGCAGCAAAGCCCGATATTTTAAGGGTTCCCGCTAACCGCCGCAGCGAGTCATTTTTGCCGCGAGCCACGCCGCGCAAACGCCACACTCCGGTACGCCTGAAAAGCAAATCGACGGCGATAGCGTTAGAATGCGCGTTTGGTCTCAAGTATCGACTTTCGTCGGATTTAAGACATCAACTAAATATACAGACGCGGCGAACAGGTCGTTTTTACCGATCTGGACCGGAATCCCGCGTCAGTCGGAGTTCGCCAGCTTATGCGAGTCATCCTTGCTCAACCCCGGGGCTTTTGTGCGGGGGTTGTGAGGGCGATCGAAATTGTCGATCGCGCTTTGCAGCAACATGGCGCACCAGTTTATGTGCGTCATGAAATCGTCCACAACCGGCACGTGGTCGATAATCTTCGCCAAAAAGGCGCGCGCTTCGTCGAGGAGCTCGACGAAGTGCCGCAGGGCGCAGTTGCCATTTTCAGTGCCCACGGCGTCTCGCAAAGCGTGGAACGCGACGCGGAGCAGCGCGGTCTGGATGTACTCGATGCCACCTGCCCGCTGGTGACGAAGGTTCATGTGCAGGGTCGTCAGTATGTGGCCGGGGGGCGCACGCTGATTCTGATCGGGCACGCGGGCCATCCCGAAGTGGAAGGCACGATTGGCCAGATTCCCGGCAAGGTGCTGCTCGTGCAAAGCGAAGCCGAAGTCGCACAGCTGGAACTGCCCATCGACACACCGCTTGCGTACGTGACGCAAACGACGCTTTCGGTGGACGATACGCGCGGCATCATCAACGCGCTGAAGCGTCGGTTTCCCGACATCGTCGGTCCGGATACGCGCGACATCTGCTACGCGACGCAAAACCGGCAGGCAGCCGTGCGGGAGCTCAGTTCGCAAGTCGATGTCCTGCTGGTGGTGGGCGCAACGAACAGCTCGAACTCGAATCGCCTGCGCGAAATCGGCAGCGAATCGGGCGTGCCGAGCTACCTCGTCGCCGACGGTTCGGAAATCAAGCCAGAATGGTTCGCCAACGTGACGACGGTCGGCATCACGGCGGGCGCCTCGGCACCTGAAGAGATGGTCGAGAACGTGATCGATGCGCTACGCGCACTGGGCCCCGTCGACGTCACGACGATGGCGGGACGTGAAGAAAAGGTTGAATTCAAGTTGCCGTCGAAGCTGACGCAACCACTCGCTGCACGCGAAGTTTAAGGAGGACGATTTGTCTATTCCGATGCTACAAAAAGTCCGGGTTGGCGCATACATCATGCGTAACCACCTCAAGGGCAACAAACGCTATCCGCTCGCGCTGATGCTCGAGCCTTTGTTCCGCTGCAACCTGGCTTGTAATGGTTGCGGCAAGATCGACTATCCGGATCCCATCCTGAACCAGCGCCTGTCGCTGGCGGAATGCCTCGAAGCCGTCGACGAATGCGGCGCACCCGTCGTGTCGATCGCCGGCGGCGAGCCGCTGCTGCATAAGGAAATGCCGGAGATCGTCAAGGGCATCATGGCGCGCAAGAAGTTCGTGTACCTGTGCACGAACGCGCTGCTGATGGAAAAGAAGATGGACGACTACGAGCCGAACCCCTACTTCGTCTGGTCGGTGCACCTCGACGGCGACCGCGAAGCGCACGACCACTCGGTCTCGCAGGAAGGCGTGTACGACAAGGCCGTCGCGGCCATCAAGGAAGCCAAGCGCCGCGGCTTCCGCGTGAACATCAACTGCACGCTGTTCAACGACGCCGTGCCCGAGCGCGTGGCGAAGTTCTTCGACACGGTCGGCGAGATCGGCGTGGACGGCATCACAGTGTCGCCGGGCTACGCGTATGAGCGCGCGCCGGACCAGCAACACTTCCTGAACCGCGACAAGACCAAGAACCTGTTCCGCGAAATCTTCAAGCGCGGCAACAACGGCAAGAAGTGGTCGTTCAGCCAGTCAAGCCTGTTCCTCGACTTCCTGGCCGGCAACCAGAGCTACGAATGCACGCCGTGGGGCAATCCGGCGCGCACGGTGTTCGGCTGGCAAAAGCCATGCTATCTGGTCGGCGAGGGCTACGTGAAGACCTTCAAGGAACTGATGGAGACCACCGACTGGGACAAGTACGGGACCGGCAAATATGAGAAGTGCGCGGACTGCATGGTCCACTGCGGCTTCGAGGCGACAGCCGTGATGGACACGGTCGCGCATCCGTTGAAGGCGCTGAAGGTCAGCCTGTCGGGCGCGCGTACCACGGGCGCGTTCGCCAAGGACATCCCGCTCGACAAGCAGCGTCCCGCTGAGTACGTGTTCTCGCGTCACGTCGAGATCAAGCTGGAACAGATCGAGCGCGCGGGCACGGGCAAGAAAGTGCAGACGTCAGCTGCCGCGTTGAATTAATAGGCATCGACGCCGCATGAAAAGAGCGCAACGGTTTAGCCGTTGCGCTCTTTTTGTTTTGGCGCCGCTTGCAAAAAGCGGCAACACGCGTAGAAGATCAGCCCGCGCTGCGCGCGTTGTGCTCGGTCAGGAATTTGATGAGCCCGTCGACGCCGCCCTTCGACAACTGATCCTGGAACTGCGTCTGATACACCTGGATCAGCCACGCGCCCATCATGTTGATGTCGTAAATCTTCCAGCCGTTCGCCGTTTTTTCCAGTCGATAGTCGATCGAGTCGTCTCCGCCATTGCTGAGCACATGCGACTGGACGACGGTGTCTTTCGCATCCGCCGATGTGTTCGACGGCATGAACCTGAATTTCACGTCCTGATCGCGCAGTTGCGACAGCGAAGCCGCATATGTGCCGACGAGCAGTTTCTGGAATTGCTCATACAGTTGCTTTTGCTGCTCGGGCGTTGCCGTGGCCCACGCTTTACCGACGGCGATGCGCGTGGTGCGCTGGAAGTTCGTCGAAGGTACGAAGTGCGACTCGACCACTTGCGTGATCTTCTTCATGTCGCCGCCGCGAGCCTGCGGGTCGGCCTTCATCGCGTTGACAGTGCCTTCGACTGCGCTCTTCACGATCGCGTCAGGCGCGGTTTGTGCGAAAGCCGCGGTGGAAACCACGGCGGCTGCCAGAAAAGCAGAGATATAACGTTTCATACGCTCATCGGGACAGTTAGGAGTGAAGCCGCGCGGGACAAGCCACATCCCGCGCGGTTACGGGGTCAGTATACAGACTTTGGAAAGCTGCACTGGTTCACCGACGCGACCGTGCGACGGCTGCGTCGGTATACTTGTGCCCTCTACCAATAATGCCAACCGTGACAAGGCCCCGCTCGCGTCAATGCTGAAGTCCTCTATCGTTCGCCTCGTTGTCTGGTCGGTGCGCCGTCCACTACAGGTCATCGGGCTGTCGCTCGTGCTCGCCGTGCTGAGCGCCATTTACGTCGTTCATCACTTCAAGATCAATACCGACATCAGCCGTCTCGTCGAGAACGATGCGCAATGGGCAGCGCTCGGCGACCAGATCGACAAGGCCTTTCCCGATCGCGGACAAACCTTGCTCGTGGTCGTGGAAGCGGGCGCGCCCGAGTACGCGGATGCCGCCGCGAACACGCTTGCCGCTGCACTTCAGAAAGAAACGACGGAATTCAGCTCGGTCATGCAGCCCGGCAGCGGTCCGTTCTTTGAGAAGAACGGCTTGCTGTTCCCGTCGTTGTCCGAGGTGCAATCGACGACTTCGCAACTGGTCAAGGCGCGTCCGCTGATCAACCAGCTTGCGCACGATCCGAGCCTGACGGGCCTTGCGGGCACGCTGACCACGAGCCTGCTGCTGCCGCTGCAGATCGGCCAGGTGAAGCTCGGTGACATGAGCAATCTGTTGACGCGCAGCGCGACCGTCATCGATCACGTGCTCGCCAATGAGCCTGCCGTTTTCTCGTGGCGCGCGCTCGTCGACAAGGACGCGGCAAAAATGCCCGCGAGGGCGTTCATCGTCGTGCAACCGAAGCTCGACTACGCGGCGCTGCAAGCAGGTGCGAAAGCATCGGAGGTAATCCGCAAGACGGCCGCATCGCTCGATCTCGATTCGCAATACGGTGCACGCATCCGCCTGACAGGCGAACAGCCGCTCGCCGATGAAGAGTTTGCGTCGGTGCAGGACGGTGCGGAGATCAACGGTATCGTCACGTTCTTCGTCGTGCTCGGCATCCTGTGGCTCGCGCTGCGCTCCGGGCGCCTGATCGTCGCCGTGTTCGTCACGCTGTTCGTCGGGCTCGTTATCACGGCTGCGCTCGGCCTGATGATGGTCGATGCGCTGAACATGATTTCCGTCGCGTTCATGGTGCTGTTCGTGGGACTCGGCGTCGACTTCGGCGTGCAGTTCGGCGTGAAGTACCGAGAGGAGCGCAATCGCGACGACCGTCTCGCGGCCGCGCTGATCCACACGGCCTACAGCATCGGCGTGCCGTTGACGCTCGCAGCCGTCGCCGTCGCCGAGAGCTTCTTCTCATTCCTGCCGACGGCGTATCGCGGCGTCTCCGAACTCGGCGAGATCGCAGGCGTCGGCATGTTCGTCGCGTACCTGACTAACATGACGCTGCTGCCCGCGCTCATCAAGGTCTTCAATCCGCCCGGCGAAGCGGAGTCGCCGGGCTTTACGTTCCTCGCGCCCGTCGACGACTTTCTCGATCGCAACCGCACTCCCGTGCTGATCGCGACGGCCGTGCTGATCATCGGGGCATCGCCGCTGCTGCTGCATCTGCGTTTCGACTTCAATCCGCTGCATCTGAAGGATCCGAATACGGAGTCCATGGCGACGCTGATTTCGCTGAACGATGCGCCCGAAGCCGCCGTCAACAACGTGCGCGCGCTGGCGCCGACGCTGGCGGACGCGGACAGGATCGCGGCGCGTCTTTCGAAGCTGCCGCAAGTGGGCCGCACGACGACGCTCAGCACCTTCATTCCCGCCGATCAGCCGCAAAAACTCGCGTTGATTTCAGCGGCGGCGCAGCAACTGCTACCTGCGCTCACGCAAACGCCCGCGCCGCCCTCCACTGACGCCGTACGCGTCGCCGCGTTGAAACGCACGGCCAACCAGCTCTCGCTCGCCGCCGACGACCATCCCGGCCCGGGCGCTGCGGAAGCGAAGCATCTATCGGACACGCTGAACAAGCTCGCGAGCGCAGACGTCTCAACGCGCGATCGCGCCGAACGCGCGATGTCGGTGCCGCTGAAGCTTTCGCTGAAGCAGCTGGCCACTTTACTGCAACCGTCGGAAATCACCCGCGAGAACGTGCCGAAAGAGATCGCGGACGGCTGGGTGTCGAAGACAGGCCAGGCGCTCGTCGAGATTTCGCCGAAGGTGCCGCCCGGCACCGATCCCGGCGACGACGTGATGCTGCGCAACTTCGCGAAGGCGGTGAAGTCCGCGGAACCTGGCGCGATCGGCGGCCCGATCTCGATCCTGCATTCGGCGAACGTGATCATCAAGTCGTTCGTGCAGGCGGGCGCATGGGCCATCCTGTCGATCACCGCGTTGCTGTGGCTCACCCTGCGCCGTTTCGGCGACGTGCTGCGCACGCTCGTGCCGCTGCTGGTGTCGGCCGTCGTCACGCTGGAACTATGCGTGGTGTTCGGCATGCCACTCAATTTCGCGAATATCATTGCGCTGCCGCTGATGCTCGGCGTCGGCGTCGCGTTCAAGATCTACTTCGTGATGGCGTGGCGCAGGGGGCAAACAGGCCTGCTGCAATCGAGCCTCACGCACGCCGTGCTGTTCAGCGCGGCGACCACGGCTACGGCGTTCGGCAGCCTGTGGCTGTCGCACCATCCCGGCACCTCGAGCATGGGCCGCCTGCTGGCGCTGTCCCTCTTGTGCACGTTAATTGGCGCTGTGGTATTCCAGCCCGTATTGATGGGTAAACCGCGCGCTCGCCGCGCATCGAAGAAACAATAAGGATAGCCGCATGAAGATGCGTACAGCCGCGCTGGCACTGGCCGCCGCGAGTCTTGCAACGGGGTGTGCAACGGGCCCCGACCGGAAACCCGGTGACCCGCTCGAGCCGATGAACCGCGCGATTTTCACGTTCAACGACGCACTCGATCGCACGGTTGCCGTGCCGATCGCGAAGGGCTATCAAAAGGTCACGCCGCAGCCGCTGCGTCAGGCCATCAGCAACTTCTTCTCGAACCTCGGCGATCTCGACAACTTCGCGAATAGCCTGCTCCAGCTGCACATCAAGGACGCGACGGAAAGTCTGATGCGTTTCGCGATGAACTCGACCTTCGGTATCGGCGGTCTGATCGATTTCGCGACGCCTGCCGGCCTGCCGAAGCACAAGCAGGACTTCGGTCTGACGCTCGGCCGCTGGGGCGTGCCGTCGGGTCCGTATCTGGTGCTGCCGCTGTTTGGTCCGAGCTCGTTCCGCGACGGCCTCGGTTATCTGGTCGATTTCCGCGCCAATCCGATTTCGTATCTCGACGCGGAAGTGAAATATCCGCTGTACTTCATGCAGTTCGTGAGCGTGCGTTCGGATCTGCTCGGCGCGACGACGCTGCTGGAACAGGCGGCGCTCGATAAATATTCGTTCGTGCGCGACGCCTATACACAGCAACGCCGCTCGCTGCTGCGCGGCGCGAACGCGCCGGCTTCCGCGTTGCCGGATTACGGCGACGACGATACGGGCGCGGAAGCGCCCGCGGGCGCGTCGGGCACGGCGCCGACGACTGTGCCGGGAGCCGCGCCGCTCGGCCTGCCGAATTATGCCGAACCGGCCGAGGGCGCATCGGGCGCCGGCGGCACAGGAGGTGCCGGCGGCAAGAAACGCGCGCCGACCAATGACGAAAGCCTGCCGAACTACGAAGATCCGGGCGAAGGCGCGGCGCCGTCGCCTGCATCTCCAGGTGCACCGGCAACGGGCGCAGCGCCGGCTGAGAATGCAACGCCCGCACCCGCGGACAAGCCCGCCCCGCAGTAAGCGCGGTACTTCTGCGACGCAAGCGCAAATAAAAAGCCCCGGCTGGTCTCGCGTCTCGCGACCAGCCGGGGCTTTTTCATGCAGCCTCAAGCAGCGCCAAGGCGCCTGATCAGTGCGCTGCGCCCGCTTCCTGATCGATGTCGTGCGTGCATTCCGACGCCAACAGGGCGCCCGGTTGCTGCATCGCGCGCAGCTTCTCGCTGTAACGCTCGAACGCTTCGTCCGCGTAACGGATCCTGCAGCGGCCGTGCGGCGCAGGATTGCCGTTCTCGTCGAGATTCACGAAGACCATCTTTTCGACGGTCAGGATGCTTTTGCGCGTGATCTTGTTGCGCACTTCGGCGCGCAGTGTGATCGACGTCGTGCCGAAATGCGTCGCTGTCATGCCCAGTTCGATGATGTCGCCCTGACGCGCCGAGCTGACGAAGTTGATTTCCGACATGAACTTGGTCACGACGCGCTGATTGTCGAGCTGGCAGATCGCGTAAATCGCGGCCTCTTCATCGATCCAGCGCAGCAGACTACCGCCGAACAGCGTGCCGTTGGGGTTGAGATCTTCCGGCTTGACCCATTTGCGTGTGTGGAAATTCATTGCGGTCCCTCTTCGGAGTAGCTTGCCGCGCCGGTGGGCGCGACCTAGGGCTAACACCCGTTACAGAAGACAAGGGTTTTCCCTAGATATTCAAGACCGATTCGCGATTTCGGTTTCCACGCATCGCGCGCGAGACGTCAGTGCAAACGCAGCGCGCCCGCGCGTTCCAGCAGACGACGCGCAGCGACGAGGGTCGCACGGGCGGCGCGGGCGTCGGCGGCGACCTGAAGCAAATCGCCCAGCTGCGACGGTTGGCGTGCGAGTTCGCGCAGGATGGGCCCGATGGCCGTGCTGCCGTCGTCGCGCAAGCCAGCCACAGCGGCGGACGGCAGCGTACGCCACGACGGGTCTACGATCGCCCTGCACACGACGAACGGCAGCCCGTTCGCCTCGGCGATTGCACCCGCAAGGTGAGATTCCATGTCGACGGCGAGCGCACCTGTCGATGCGTGAAGCGCCGCCTTGTCGGCTGCCCCGACGAGTGGCGCGGCAACGCCCGCAATCGGTCCGCGCCGCAGCTTCGCGGCCAGCGGCGTGCCGTCGAGTGCCGTGGCAATGCGGCCCGTCCAGCGCAGATCGGTGTCGACGACGCCGAGCGGACTATGCACGCTGCTCGCGACGATCAGCGTGCCCGGCGCGAGATCGGGCGCGAGGCCGCCCGCCGTCCCGAAGCTGACGATGCCCGCGCAGCCGCGCGCGACGGCCGTGTTCAGCGCGCGTTCGAGCAGATCGGCGCGCGCCGCGTAGACCGCTTCGACGCCCTTGCCGCGCGCGATGCGCGCTTCGAACGCCATGCCCGTCACGGCGATAACCGGCAGGTCCGCATTCATGAGTTCGTGCCGCGCCGCCATTACATGCCGACGGTGACGCGCTTTTCGCCCGTGCGCTTCAGGTTGCGGTAGCGCGCAAGCGCCCACAGCGGGAAGTACTTGCGATAACCGTGGTAGCGCAGATAGAAGACGCGCGGGAAGCCCGTCGCCGAAAAGCGCTCTTCGTCCCACAGCCCGTGGTCGCGCTGTTCCCGTTGCAGATAGTCGATACCGCGCGCGACGGCGGGATGATCGACGTAACCGGCCGCCATCAGGCCCAGCAGCGCCCAAGCGGTTTGCGACGGAATACTCGGCGCCTTTTCGTAGCCGCGATAGTCGAGCTTGTAGCTCGTGCCGTCTTCACCCCAGCCGCCGTCCGCGTTCTGGATCGACACCAGCCACTGCGCGGCGCGCTTGATGCGCGCGTCTTCGAGCGAGATGCCCGCTGCGTTGAGCGCGCACAGCGCCGTCCACGTGCCGTAGATGTAGTTCATGCCCCACCGGCCGTACCAGCTGCCGTCGTCTTCCTGCTCCTTCAGCAGATAGTCGTATGCGCGGCGGGCGGGCTCACTGGTCGCGGGCATCTCGCCGAGTTGCGCGAGCATCGACAGGCAACGGCCTGACACGTCGGCCGTGGGCGGATCGAGCAGCGCTCCATGATCCGAGAACGGGATATTGTTCAAGTAGTACTGCGTGTTTTCCGGCTCGAACGCGCCCCAGCCGCCGTCGCTGCTTTGCATGCCGACCACCCATTCGCGGGCGCGCGCAATCGCGTTGGCATCGACGTTCGAGTTCGTGACTGCCGCCGAACGGTGCATCGCCATCGCGACGACGGCCGTATCGTCGACATCTGGGTAATGTGCGTTGTTGTACTGGAACGCCCAGCCACCCGGCCGCACGTCGGGACGACGCGAAATCCAGTCGCCGCGCACATCGAGGATCTGTAGCGGACGCAGCCAGGCGAGGCCGCGTTCGGCGGCTTCTTCGGCGCGCGCGTCGCCCGTTTCGAGCAGCGCGTGCGCCGCAAGGGATGTGTCCCACACGGGCGACAGACACGGCTGGCAATACGCCTCGTCTTCGTGGACGACGAGCAGTTTTTCGATCGACTCGCGGGCGATCGCGCGATTCGGGTGGTCGGCGGGGTAGCCGAGCACGTCGTACATCATCACCGAGTTCGCCATCGCCGGGAAAATCGCGCCGAGGCCGTCCACGCCGTTCAGGCGTTCATCGACGAAGCTGACGGCCGCCTTGATCGCGCGCTCGCGCGATGCTTTCGGGAACAGGCCATCTGTTACGCGCAGCACGCCGTCGACGGCGCGGAAGAACGCGAACCAGCTCTTGCTCTGGTGACCCGAGCGCGGCAGCAGACCCGTCGTGACGGGCGCGCCGCGGAACAGCTCGTCGATGCGCACGCCGCGCGGATTGCGCGCGACAGGCCGTTTCGCGTTCAGCACGAGCAGCGGCACGATCACCGTGCGCGCCCAATACGACACCTTGGACAGGTGGAACGGGAACCACTTGGGCAGCAGCATGATTTCGACGGGCATCATCGGCACGGCGTACCACGTGACCACGCCGAATAGCGCGAGCAGGATGCGCGTGAACACGTTCGCCGCTTCCGCGCCGCCGTTCGCGAGAATGCACTCGCGCGCGCGGACCATGTGCGCGGCGTCTTCCGGATCGCCGATCATCTTCAGCGCGAAGTACGCCTTGACGCTCGCGCTGACGTCCATCGCGCCGTCCGTGAAGAGCGGCCAGCCGCCGTTGGGCAACTGGATGCGGCGCAGATAGCGCGCGATCTTCTGTTCGAGTTCGAGGTTCGGCGTTTCGCCCAGGAAGTGGACGAGCAGCACGTATTCGGCGGGAATCGTCGCGTCGGCTTCGAGTTCGTAGACCCAGTGGCCGTCGTCTTTTTGCACCGCAAGGATCGCCTCCGTGGCGCGCGTGACGGCGGCGTCGAGCGCATCGACGGGTGCGGCGCCCGTCGCCAGCGCGGCTGCAACGGGAGCATGATCGTCGATCAGCGTTTGAGGCAGTACTTCGCCCAGCGTCTGGGTCATGGATAAATCGTTCATCGGCGTTCCATCGGTTCGTTCAATAGCGTATCCGCGGCCTTCTGGCCTGAGCGGATCGCCCCTTCGATGCCCGGCGGCAGACCGGTTGCCGTCCAGTCGCCTGCGAGCATCAGGTTGTTCCAGCGAGTGCGCGTGGCCGGGCGGCGCATCTCCTCGTCGGGCTGCGCGGCGAAAGTGGCGCGCGGCTCGACAATCAATTGCCACTTGAGCGGCAGGTCGGCCGACAAGCCTGTCACTTGCGCGACGTCGGCCCACAGCTTGCGCGCGAGGTCATCACGCGGCATATCGGTGAGGCGCGCCGCATCGTAAACCGTCACCGAAAGACGCCCGTCCGACGCTACCAGCCAGTTCGCGGTTGCGTTGACGAGCCCCATCAGCGGCGGATGGCCGAGCGGCGGTTCGACGGCAAAATGCGCCGTCACTATCGCCGAAAAGCGGCGCGGCGCCTGCATGCCAGGCACAAGCGACTGCGCCACATCGGGCGTCACAGCCAGCACGACAGCTTCGTTTGCGCCGATTTCGATGCGCTCCTCCGCGTTCAGCCGCAGCGAGGCGACACGCCGGCCGTCGTCGCCATCGGAGAACTCGAGTCCATCGATCCGCGCGCCGAGCCGGATCGCCGCGCCCCCGTGCTGCAACAGCCGCAGCGCCGGGTCGACGAATGCCGAGCCCAATCCATTGCGCGCGACAAGCGCGCGGCTGGCCGGGCCGCCTGTCACGAAGGTGTCGCGCAGTGCGGCGCCTGCGAGTTCGGCCGTCGCGTGGCGCGGGTCGACGTTCGTCATTGCCAGCAGCAGCGGGCGCAGCATGCGGTCCCATAGCGGGCCGTTGCTGCGCATCGTCTGCGCGACGTTGCGGCCCGGCTTGGCAAGCAGCAGCGGCACGACGGACAGATAGTCCGTCCACTGCGTGTCCGGCACGCGCGCGCCGGCCTCGAAGATCCACGCCGGGAGTCGCCCTTGCGACATCCGCACGGCCCAGCGCTGGTTCGTCGCGAGGTCGACGAACGGGTATTCGGGCTGCGTCGGCCCAACGAGATCTTCAGCGGAACCGATGGCGCGAACGTAGTTCAATGTGGCCTGCTGGCCCGACAGCACGAGATGGTTGCCGCTGTCGACAGTCGCCGCCAGTGCGCGGTCGTAATACGTGCGGCAGCGACCACCAGCCTGCTCGGCCGCTTCGTACAGCACGACCTGCGCGCCGCGCCGCTGCAGTTGCACGGCGGCGGCGAGACCGGCCAGCCCTGCGCCGATCACGTGAACCAGCTTTCGCATCAAAAGAGAGCGTACCGCGCAACGATGGCCAGCATCCGCAGCTTCGGCTTGCTGACTTTCGTGCGCGGAATGTCAAAGCCGCGCTCCAGCGTGCGCTCGAGCAGCACGCGATACACGCCCGACATGATGCGCGGCGCTTTCACCTGCGCACGCGGTTGCGCATCCATGATCGCGTCGGCGGCGGCGAAATGCTGCTTGGCGCGCTCCGCGAGCGTCGCGCAGACGCGCGGCAGCGACGGATCGTCGGCGATCGTCAGCGGACTCGATGTCGCGATGCCTTCGCGAGCGAGCAACTCGTACGGCAGATAGCAGCGGTTGATCTGCGCGTCTTCGTCGATGTCACGCAGAATATTAGTCAGTTGCAGCGCGCGGCCCAGATGGTGCGACAGCTCGATGCCGGGCTGTTCCTGCATCCCGAAAATTCTCACCGATAGCCGGCCGGCCGCGCTCGCGACGCGATCGCAATACAGGTCGAGCGTCGCCTCGTCGGGCGCGCAGATGTCGGTGGCGGCGTCCATCGCCATGCCGTCGATCATCGCGTGGAAATCTTCGCGCTGCAGATGAAATGTGTGGATGTGCCGGGTCAGCTCGAGCAGGGATGCCCGCGGCGAGCCGGCGTAGCAAGCGTCGATATCGGCGCGCCAGCGTTCGAGACCCGCGGCGCGCTCGGCGCGCGGCAGGTCGCTGTCGGCGATATCGTCGACAGCGCGGCAGAACGCGTAGACCTGATACATCGCGTCGCGCTGCGCAGGCGGCAAGATGCGCATCGCGAGATAAAACGAGCTGCCCGAACTTGCGGCGGCTGCGTCAGTTTGTGTGTCGTCCACGACGAGATTGGAAACGGCCAAGACGATCTCCGCTGAGACACCCATCACGGGGCGATCAAGAAGTCATGCCTACCCGCAGGGCACGCCGCCCGCGCGCGCGGACACGCGCGAAACACCGGCCGGAAGACCGGAAAACGGGCAAAAGTATACCAACCTTTCATCGCGGACGCAGAAACGACGGCCGGCCGCGCACGGCGGGGCGCGCTCGACCCGGACGATGCCGGTCTGGTCCGCTCGTCGGATCGTAGCGTTCGCGGGCGAAGCGACTGTCAGCCGCAAACCGCTTTCAAAACCGTCCGGTTATTCGACGGTGCCAATCGACCATTATCTCAAATTAAGACTTGTCTGAGATATTGAAAAGCTAGTCGAGACTATATTCATCTTCGAAATCGATGAAGCCGGTCGCGCCGCGAACAGTTCCGCGCGGCCAGCCAATGCGGGGCGACGCGAAATCGATACGGCTTGAATCGCCCCTTTAAATCCAGCTTCATTGGCGCCAACGTCAATGGATAAATCCCGCCTTCAGACATTTAGCGAATTACGCGAATCCATTCAAGTAAAGGAAAATCATGAAACTGTATCGTTATCTGGCAGCACCACTTCTGGCCGCTTTCGCTCTCTCGGCATCCGCGTTCGCCGCGCAAAGCGACGAATCCGTAATCCGCCAGCTGGAAGAAAACTGGGTGCAGGCAAGCATGCATCGCGACACGGACACGCTGAAATTGCTGCTCGACGATTCGTACCGCGAGATCACGCCGTCTGGCAAGGCGCGTTCGAAAAGCGATGTGCTGAGCGCGCCGCCCCCGCCCGCCGGCTCGACCCAAACGCTGCAGAACGTGCAGGTGCGCGTGGACGGCGATCAGGCCGTCGTCATGGGTGAGAATCATTTCATGGCGCCGAACGGTGACGCTGCGGTGTTCGGCTTCAAGGACGACTTCATCCGACGCGACGGCCAATGGCGCGTCGTCGACTCGTGGATGACGAAGAAGTAGATCCCGGGCGCTGGACGCATTGCCGTACGGCAACGCGTCCAATGTCCTGAGCCTCAGATGAACGCAACCGACCGGTTGCGCCCTTGCCGCTTCGCGCTGTACAGCGCAGCGTCGGCCTCGTTGATGAGCGCTTCGTAAGCGGGCACCCCGGCCCGAGCAGCCGCGCCGCCGACGCTCGCCGTCACGGGCACATTGACGCCTTGCACGTCCACGGGCCGGTCGCCGATCGTATTGCGGATCTTCTCCGCGACCAGCATCGCGTCTTCCAGCGGCGTGCACGGCAGCAGCAACGCGAACTCCTCGCCACCGAAGCGCCCGAACGTATCTTGCGCGCGAACCACATGCGCGACGCGCTGCGCCATTTCCCGCAACACGGTATCGCCGACCACGTGGCCGAACTGGTCGTTGATCTTCTTGAAGTGATCCAGATCGAACAACAGGATCGACAGTTCGCCGCCGTAGCGCTGCCAGCGCGTGTATTCATCGCGCAGACGCGCTTCGAAGTAGCGGCGGTTCGCGATGCCCGTCAGGCCGTCGCGGTCCGCATATTCCTGCAGCTTCGCGACGGCTTCTTCACGCTCGCGCTGCATGATGCTCACATGCGTCACGTCGGATACCGTCACGCATACGGCCTCTACTTCGCGATCGCGCATGATCGGCATGAAAGTGCAGTCCTGCTGCATGAAATCGACGCCGCCCGTAATCGGCCGATCATGATCGAACTTGAACAGATAGGGGCGCTGCTCCCACGAACTGAACGCGAAGCTGCCCAGCTGGAACACGCTTTCGAGCTTACGCGTAAGCCACACGCGCGGCAGTTCCGGAAAGCTCGCGAAAATCGACTTGCCGACCACCTGTTCGGCCGACAACCCGCTGTGATCGTGCATGAAGCGATTCCACATCAGCACGTTCATCTGACGGTCGAGAACGAAAATGCCGAAGCCGACCCGTTCGACAACCAGGTCGCTCAGCGAGGGAAGCGGGGCATTCATATGCTGGAAAGCAGCGCGTCCAGCGCAGTGCTCAAATGACGGATCGAGTCTTCCGCCATGAGCATCACGAGGTGGGCGCGGAAACTCTGATCCTCTAACGCGAAATTCACTTCGACCAGCAACGCAACTTCCCACGCGAGGACGTTCGGCTGGAACACATCATCGAGCGACATCGCCGAGCCGAGCAGACCGGGCGCCGAAAACACAGGCGTACGGCCGAGTTGATCGAGAATGCAGGACACGCATGCGCCCGTCAGGATGTTGGCGACGTCGAACACCAGCTCTTCCTGCGTGGTCGCTTCGTAGGCCGACTTGGCGTACGGGTCGCTCACGAGCGAGCACAGTTGCTCGATGCTGCCACTGCGGCAGATCACCAGCGCCTCGCCCTTGATATCCGAGCGAAAGCCCTGCCGCACGGCGCTGACGGGCTCGTTGATACCCGTCATTTCGCGCAGCGCCGACGCAGCTTCGCGCACAGCCACCACGCGCGCACGCGGCACCGACAGTTCGATGAACGCATCCAGCAGCAGAGCGAGGCGCGTCGCGGCCTGGCCCATCGCCAGATTGGCGACCTCCTGCAGCGCGTCGCGCTGGTCTTCGTTGAGGACTGGCTCAGGCATACAACCCGTACTCCTTCAGGATGGGAAGCACCGCCTCGGTAGTCACGGGCTTCGCGATGAATGCCAGAGCGCCAAGCGCGCGCACGCGTTCCCTTGCCATCGGCTGGACATCGGCGGACACGACGATCACGAATGTATTCAGGTCCTCGTGCTGCAGAGCCTCCAGGACCTGGTAGCCCGTCATGTCAGGCATCGTCAGGTCGAGAAACATCACCGAGGCGCGCCCCTTGCGATAATGCTCGAGAGCTTCGCGGCCGTTGGACGCGTAGGTGATGTCGACGTCCCAATCCTGCGGCAATGCCTTCGTGAGCACCTTGCGGGCAAGCAGCGAGTCATCGGCGATCACAATGGGCAAAGACATGGCAGCGGACGGAGAACGGAGTGGGCTCTTGCGTGTTAACGGCAGTGCCTGGACGAACTTTAATGCCAGCTCGCACGACTACGCATGGGGGCCGCCTGGAGACGGGCAAACTCGGGAGCCGGAGCGATCGGCACAGGCAACGCTGCGCGCACCGGACGGCGCGCTCTGCACACGCGGCGTGCGGCAGCGGCAGTCTGCACGCAATGGACGACGGCGATGACCGGCATGTTCGAACCCTACCCCGTAGATAATGCTGCGGCGGCAAGACGGCGTTCATGGATCCGTGGTGCCCCGCTAACCTCCGCAAGGGCCTCGTCGGCCTTGCATCGCGTGCAATGCCCGCTGCCTCGCGCGGAATTCACCCGATCATGGCGGGCTGATTATTTATCGTGGCGCAATTTTCGAAGCAAATTGGCGGAAAGGCAACTCGACAGAAAGCATTCATCGAACGAATTTAACTCGTTTCTGGCGGAATTGAGTCGAAACGTAAGCATTCGTCAGAAGAATGATCGCACTTATCCTTTTGTGTACGTTTGCGCTTCCGGATTCGTCGCTGATTCGCAAAGTCGTATGACTAAAGCGCCGAGCCCGCGCAGTTGCGGACGCGGCGCTTCCTTTTTTTGCATTGCGCGCGAGCAAAGCGCGCGCTGAACCTATGATAAGAGCTCACTCTCTTCTTACCGGCCGCCTGCGCGGCGTGCGCCATGACAGCTGACCGGTCCAGTTCCATCGACGCGAACGCTCCCGACGGGCGCGCGGCCGGCGCACGGCCCGACCAAGCGCTCTTTCCCGCGGTACCCGAACAGAATTTCGCCGTTCGCCGCATGACACTGATCGCGTTGCTCGTCGCGGCCGTCGTGGTGCCGTGCGTGTTCGTCGCGGCGATGGCGTTTAGCGACCTGCGCACGCGCGAAGCCGACGCGACCGACGCGACGCTGCGCACCGTGCGCGTCGCCGAAGAGCACGCGCTGAAGGTGTTCGACATGAACGAGTCGCTCGACGCGCGCGTGGTCGATCTCGTGCAAGGCCTGGACGACAACGGCATTCGCGAGCGCGAAGCCGCGATCCACGAAAAGCTTCAGACGATGGGCGGCGGCTATCCGCAAGTCGCAGCCGTCTCGATCTTCGGCCACGACGGCGCGTTGCTCGCCAGCAGCCGGTTCTTCCCGGCGCCTGCGGTGTCGATCGACCAGCGCGAAGATTTTGTCGGCATTCGCGACGGCCAGGTGCTTGAACAGGTATCGAAAGTGATGGTCGGCCATGTCGCGGGCGAGATCGTGTTCAACACGGGCGTCGCGCGGCGCGCTGACGATGGCGCGTTTGCCGGCGTAGTGTCGGTGGCGTTACGACCCAGCTACTTCGCGGCGTTCTATCGTGAGCTGCTCGGCGGCAACGATTCGCCGATGACGATGGCCCTCACACGCTCCGACGCCGCCGTTCTGGCGCGCTATCCCGTCGGTCCGACGTCGAAGGTCGAAGAGCCCGTGCGCCGCAACGCCTACACCGAAGCGCTCGCCGAAAGCCGCCGCGCGGGCGTCGTTCGGGTGCGCTCGACCGCCGACGGCGCCAGCCTGATCGTCGCCTTCCGCCGCGTCGGTTCGTATCCCGCTTACGTGGCCGTAGGTTATCGAACGTCGGCGATCTGGGCCGCGTGGTATCGCCATCTGAGCGTGCTGATCCTGTCGACGTTCGTGCCATCCATCGTGCTGTGGTGCGTGATCTGGGTGTCGCTCAAGCGCCTCGGCGCCGAAGAGGAGGCGTGGGAGCGCTGGCAGGCGGAAGCGTCGATGCGGCGCTCGATCGAATCCGCGTACCGGCAGTCGCGCAAGATGGAAGCGCTCGGCAATCTCGTCGGCAGCGTCGCGCACGACTTCAACAACCTGCTGATGATCGTCTCGGCTAATGTGCAGATCGTGCGGCGCCGGGGCGCGGCGTCGTTCGATCGCGAGTTGTCCGCCGTCGAGCGCGCGCTCAAGAGCGGGCAGTCGCTGACGCGGCAGTTGCTTGGCGTAGCGCGCAAGCAGCCTCTGCGCAACGAAACGCTCGACGTCGAACGCTGGCTGCCCGGCTGCCGCGATCTGCTGCGTGCTTCGCTCGGCGCGAAGGTCGCGCTCGTGATGGACGTTGGTTCGGGCCTGTGGCCGATGCAGGTCGACGTCGCGGAACTGGAGCTTGCGCTGATCAACATCGCCGTCAACGCACGCGACGCGATGCCGAACGGCGGCCGCTACACGGTGCGCGCGAACAACGTGAGCTTTCGACACGAAGACGGCTTCCCGATCACCGGCGACTTCGTGCAGCTCTCGCTGGAAGACACGGGCGTAGGAATGCCGCCGGAAGTGCTGTCGCGCGCATTCGAACCGCTCTTCACGACCAAGCCGAAGGGCATGGGCACGGGTCTCGGCCTGCCGCAAGTATTCGCCTTCTGCGAGCGCTCG
Source organism: Paraburkholderia phymatum STM815 (assembly GCF_000020045.1). GTDB lineage: Bacteria > Pseudomonadota > Gammaproteobacteria > Burkholderiales > Burkholderiaceae > Paraburkholderia > Paraburkholderia phymatum. Next base: position 1,135,620 of record NC_010623.1, read on the forward strand.
GGCGGCCTCGCCGCGATCGACAGTGCGATCGGCGCGGGCACTACCGTGCGGCTCTATCTGCCGCGCGCGACACACGCGCCGGAAGCCGAGCGGCCCGCCGAACCCGTCGCCGAAGAAGCGGGCGTGCCGCATGGCTTGCGCATTCTGCTCGTCGAGGACAACGACGAGGTCGCTGCCGGCACGGAAGCGCTGCTGCAGATGATGGGGCACGAGGTCACCTGCGCGTTCAACGCAGATGCGGCGATGGAACGTTTCGAGGCCGCGCATGCAAGGCAGAAGGATACGGGCGAGCCCTTACCATTCGACCTTGTGATTTCCGACATCCACATGCCGGGCAAGCTGAACGGCATCGATCTGGCGGAGCGCGTGCAGGCATTCGAAACGAAGCTCCCGGTGATTCTCGTCACCGGCTATGCGGAAGAACTGGAGCGCGCACGCCACGTCGACGCACGCGTGTTGTCGAAGCCGTTCGATATCGCGCTGCTCGACAAATTCCTGCAGGCATTGCAGCGCGATCTCGCGCACCCGCCCGCTCATCCCGCTGGTTGAGCGAACGTTGGCGGGGATTACCAGCCATTTGTAAAACGCGCCACACCGTTGGCGTGCAGGCCCACGCGGCGCTTCGAAGCCGCCGCGCATTGGCCGTTTCCGGACTTTCGCGCCAGCCAGTGGATGCGCAACCCGGCACGAACGTTGCGGCTTGCTATGCATCGGGAGTGCGGCGGCGCGCCGCCGCATTCGCCCAGAATGCAATGGAGACAGACATGCGACACACCGTGATTGGTCTTTTCGACACCTACGCGCAGGCGCAAAACGCACGCAACGCGCTCGTGCAGACCGGCTTCGCATCCAGCGACGTCGAGTTGCAGGCGAATCCCGAGACACCCGCCGACGCAGCCGCCACGCATTCGCCCGGCGTCATCGCCAATATCGAACGATTCCTTTCGAGCCTGTTCACGACGTCAGGCCCGACGGCACCCGAAGCCGAGCGCTACACGGAAGCCGTGCGGCGCGGCGCCGTACTCGTGGCCGTGAATGCCGCGAGCGAGTCGCATGCGGAGCTTGCGCGCAACACGCTGAACCGCCTGGGCGCGCTCGAAGTGAGCGAGCGTGCGCCGGACGCTGACGCGCGCGCCGCTGAGGCGCGGGCCGAAACGAGTCGCGAGCACTCGGTGTTGGATGAACTCGGCATCGGCACGCCAGCGGCGACGCCCGCCGCGGCGCAAGCGTCGAGCGACGCGCTCCTTGCCGAAGAGGAGGCCCGCAAGCGCGCACGCCTGGATGCGCTACATGGCGTGCCGCCCGTCGACGAGACGTCTGCGGAAGCGCTGGCCGCCGCCAGCGCGCCGGGCGCGGGTGCGGTGATGCGTCCGGATGTGCCGGATTTGTCGACTGCACGCGAGGACGATGTAGACCGGCCGGCATCCGCCGTGCCGAACTATGGCGTGCCCACTGACGCCAGCCGGCGGGCGACAAGCGCGGCGGACGCGCCTGCCGCTGCGGCAATCGCGTCAGCGGGCATCGCGGGTTCAGGCGCCGTGATGACGCCCGACACCGCCGCGCCCGCGCAAGCAGCGCCGCAACAGGTGCCAGACGAATTTCTCGAATACGAAGAGGATTTCCGCAGCCACTACGACGCGGAATACGCGCACGAGGGCTTGCGCTACGACGAGTACGTGCCGGCGTATCACTATGGCGCGGCGATGGCTCGCGAGATTCGCTATCAGGACAAGTCGTGGGACGACGTCGAGCCCGAAGTGCAACAGGAGTGGGAGCGCGAGCGGTCGCCGGGCGTGGGCAGCTGGGAGCGGTTCAAGGCCGCCGTGCGGCATGGATGGGATCGGGTGACAGGGCACCCGCATCATCAGCGCTAGCTTCGGCTGGCGAGGCGGCGCCTGACATGGGGCGCCGCTTTGGGTATCGACCTCGGCGTTTAGCCGACGTGCCGCTTCACCCATTCCACATAACGATCGACGAACTTCTGCAGGAATTTGCGCGTGTCGTCGTTCGTAATATTGCCGGTCTCGTCGATCTGGCCGGCCGTATGCTTGATGAACATCTCAGGCTGGCCGAGCGTCGCGACGTCTAGATAGGCCAGCACGTTGCGCAGATGCTGTTGCGCGAGTGCAGTGCCCGTCGCGCCGGGCGACGTACCGATCACGGCGCCGGGTTTGCCACCCCAGACACTGTGGCCCCAAGGGCGCGAACCCCAATCGAGCGCGTTTTTCAGCACGCCGGGCATCGACCGGTTGTATTCGGGGGTCACGAAAAGCAACCCGTTCGCAGCTTGGATTCGTTGCTTGAAGTTCCGAGCGACTTCCGGGAAGTCGTCGTCGTAGTCCTGGCTATAAAGCGGGAGAGAGCCGATGTCGAGAAGTTCGAAGGAAAAATCTGAAGGCGAGAGTGAAATCAACGCCTTCGCCAACTGGCGGTTGGTCGAGTCGCGGCGCAAGCTGCCGACGACGACTGCAATGTGATAGGCCATGTCTTCCTCGGTTGGCGCAATAGCGCGAAAAGGGGGTGCGACGTGTGAATCATAACGGTCGACGCGCGGCGTCGGAATGCTGATTTCGGCCCCGATATGTCGCTTTTCTGACGGCCGGTGGAAAACTCGGGGGCCGGCAAAGTTATCCACAGATTTTCTGGATAACCCTGTGGATAGGTGGAATCTTTGCCTTATCAATCAAGCGCATTATCGGGCTACGCGCGATACGACCTGCCAGTGCAGTGTCAGGTTGAACTTGTGGAAAAGCGAATTTTCGAACTGTTGGGAGTCGCCTTATGGCTGTCGCTCGCAGGGCGAGAACCGCTACCAACCGATCGGGAGGAATTGATCATGAGCTTGGACCATTCGGGTAAATCGCACGACGAAGCGTTTGCCTTGCGGAAGCGGCGCAAGCCACGCTCGCTGGAACAGCCCGGAGGCGAGATGGCTGTAGAAGGCACGCAGGCAGACGAAACGCACAGTTGCGGCCAACTCTCCGAGCGCGGAAAACAGGTTTGGCGCACGGGTAGTGGACTGGACGGCGGCGGTAAGAGCTGAGCATGCGGTCTGCGACAAAGGGCGCTTGATGCGCCCTTTGTCTCGTCTAGCGGTCGGATGGCGGTGTGTCGCGGTAACGCGCGAGGTAGGCAGCGTGTGCAAGTTCGTCGACGCCCACGGCATGTCGTTCAGAAGACGCTGGGTGCTTTCCGAGCATCGCGGCTGGACGGATCGGCCGATGTTGGAAGTTTCCTCCGCAGTTGGGACACACATTATGCAAAACAGTGAGCGCACAGTTCTTACAAAACGTACATTCAAAGCTGCAGATCATTGCATCGTTGGCGTTCGGTGGCAACGCCTGGCCGCATCCTTCACATGACGGTCTGAGTTCGAGCATGCCGGGTCTCCGGAATCGACGATTGTCCGAAGTGTAGGCAGGCCAACGTGGCCGGATAGGTCAGCCCTGCGTCAAATCCTGCCAGCGCATCGAATCAAATCGAGCGCTGATGCAGTGATTTGCTTATGCGAATTTATCGGTTCGTGGCGGTTTGTGGCCGGCTTATCGTTGAGCGCAATCGGTCCACGTTGCGTCCGTTCTCGCTATATCGCACCCGTCTATGTCTCAACATCGCATGTTCACACGCCGAACCTTCCTGGCAGGAACCGGCGCACTCCTGGCCTCGACCGCGTTTTCTTCATTCGCCGATAGCCGTGCAAAAGAAATTCGCATCGGATATCAAAAGGCCGCAAGCACACTGGTGCTTTTGAAGGCACATGGAACGCTCGAAAAGCGCTTCGCCGCTCAGGGCGTCAGTGTGAAATGGACGGAATTTCCTGCTGGTCCGCAGTTGCTTGAAGGACTGAATGTCGGTTCGGTCGACTTCGGTTACGTTGGGGAGGCGCCTCCCGTCATCGCGCAAGCCGCTGGCGCCAATTTCGTGTACACCGCGTATGAAATTCCAACGCCGCAAGCCGAAGGCATTCTTGTCCATCGCGACGCACCGATTCAATCCGTTGCGGACCTGAAGGGGAAGCGCGTAGCGTTTAACAAGGGCTCCGACGTTCATTGGTTTCTCGTCGCCGCGTTACAGAAAGCCGGCGTGAGCTACCCCGATATTCAGCCCGTTTTTCTGCCGCCCGCCGATGCGCGGGCGGCGTTCGAGCGCGGGGCAATCGATGCATGGGCCATTTGGGATCCGTTCCTCGAAGCAGCAAAGCGGCAATCGAACGCGAGACTTTTGACCGACGGTACGGGCATCGTCAATCACCACCAGTTCTTTCTCAGCGCGCGCTCTTTCGCGCAGCAAAACCGGGGGCTGCTCGATGCCGTCGTTACCGAAGTCGGGAAGGAAGGCGCGTGGGTTCGTGGACACTACGCAGAGGCGGCGGCACAGCTCGCGCCGATTCAGGGGCTCGACGCGAATGTCATCGAAGCGGGCCTGCGACACTATGCTCATGTCTACAAGCCGATCGATGCGGGTGTGCTGGCTGAACAGCAAAAGATCGCCGATGCGTTCACTGAGCTTCGCATCATTCCGACGAAGATCGTGACGAAGGAAGCGGTGCTCGACGCGAAGGCTTGAGCGCCCGTTTGATAGTGCGCGCGTGACGGTTACCCGTTGTCGCGCGCGTTGCTCTATTTCGCCTGATCGGCAAACAGCGCATTAACATTCTCCGGCGGCCGACCGATGACGGCGCGCCCGTTGCGTACGACGATCGGACGTTGAAGCAGGATCGGATGCGTGGCCACCGCTTCGTATAGCTGATCGTCGGTCAACGAGGTGTCTGCAAGCCCCAGTTCCTTGTAGATCGGCTCGGAGTCGCGGATCATTTCGCGGACGGGGCTGCCGAGCATCCGGTTCAACTCCTTGAGTTGTGCCACAGATAGCGGCGTACGAAGGTACTCGACGATCTCTACAGGTTCATTCGACGGGTTGTAGACGTCGCCGATGAGCTCGCACGCGCTGCGAGATTTCGAACAGCGCGGGTTGTGATAAATGGTGATCATGTCAGTGATCTCTATGTCAGAAGGTGGGTCGGTCGGATTTTAGCGGCTGCGACGGGCCGGTGTTGTATCGGGAATACGGCTCGTGTTCGTCCTTGTGATGATCCTGCATCCCGCACATGACCGCGGCCACGCCTTGCGTTCGATCCGGTACATAACCCTGCGATGTCCCTTCTCCTGCGACACCGTCATCCGGCCCGGTTGCATCGTTTCGGCGCCGATGTTCGCGCGCAGCACAGTTTATGCGCATAAATAAGCCGGCGATCTCGATGGTCTACCTGCGCGTTAGCTCCGCATGAGGCGTCAGCTCATCTACTTTGTGCCTCGTCCGACTTCACCTTGAGTGCACCGCACTTCGAACGCTGAGTGATACGTCGTCCGAGGTAGTCCCTCCATCCCGACGCATCTCCCCGGCGCGCCGGTATCTTGATGCTAAGAACCATCGGTTGCTTTCCCTGCTCCGTCCTCGCCGATGCACCCACTTTATGCGCATAAAGCCATGTGCAAACGGCCTATAACCGTTGCATCCGGCCAAAAATGTTTGAATTAGAAAATCATCAAGGTAAAATTCAGCGGCGTCCAAAAAGAGGAGGTGAACATTGGCAGCAGAAATCATCGCAGTGACACAACAGAAGGGCGGGGTCGGTAAGAGCACAATTGCGATGCACCTCGGCGCGGCCTTCCATGAGCGCGGCAAGCGCGTTCTCGTCGTCGATGCTGACGGCCAAAACACTCTCATTCATTGGGCGAGCGCAGCCTCGGATAGCGACTCCGGCATTCCATTTCCGGTGGTCAATCTCTCCGAGGCCGGGGCGCAGATTCATCGCGAAATCAAGAAGTTCGTCGCCGACTACGATCTGATCGTCGTCGACTGCCCGCCGTCGATCACTGAGAAGGTGTCGGGCGTCGTACTCCTCGCTGCGACCGTCGCGGTCATCCCGACGTCCTCTTCGCCGGCGGACTACTGGTCGAGCGTTGGTCTCGTCAAGCTGGTCCAGCAGGCGCAGGTCATGAATGAGGATCTGCGTGCTGTCTTTCTCCTCAACAAGACCGAAGAGAAGCGGATGCTGACGCGCGAACTAAAACGCGCGTTAGAAGAGCTTGGCTTCCCGCTTCTGCGCACCCAGATTCCCACGCGCGAGGCATACAAACAGGCAATGGCGCTCGGGCAGACGGTCCTGCAGATGAACGATCGGGGTGCGAAGCTCGCCAGCCTCGAAATCCGCGCATGCGCCGACGAAATCGCCGCCCTGCTTCCCTGACTTTATGCGCATAAAGGTACCTGAATGAAACCGTCCCAATTTGCCAAAGGCTTCCAGGCTCGCCCTGATTCGACTAGTAGCGAAAAGCGTACGGCACTTGACCGGCTCAATGCGATCGACGGCTTGGTGCAAAATCCGCTGCAGAACGCGAACATCGCCGCATTCAAGAGCCCCGCTGCGGCGGCGTCCTTGCCTAACGACGCAGAGCACGTGGACGCGGCAAACGAGACTATTGAGTACCGCACCTGGCGTGCTGAACACGGCTATCGTCCGGGGCAAATCATCGAACTGCCTCTGAAGGCGATCAAACCGAGTCCGTTCAACCCACGCTACTTCTACGTCAAGTCGTCGATTGCCGAACTCGCAGTCAATCTCGCGAAGCAAGGCCAGCAACAGGCCATCCATGTCATCCCGGATTACGACAATCCGGGCAGCTACTTTGTCAGCGACGGTGGCAGACGCGTTCGCGCGTTGAAAGAAGCCAACAAGGAGACTGTGAAGGCGCTCGTCGTCGATCTACCGATCGGGATTCAGAGCTACAAGCTGGGCTACGACCTCAACGTTCAGCGCGATTCGCAGACGGTGTTCGATAACGCCGTCGTGTGGCGCCGCTTCCTGGATGAAAAACACTTCCAGAGCCAGAAGGAACTCGCCGAGCATCTCGGTCTCGATGAGTCGACCATTGCGGTTGCGCTGTCCATTGCGAAACTTCCCGAGACCGTGATGCAGGAGATGGTCGCTCGCGCGGATCGATTCGGCTCGAATATGGCGTATCAGGTTGGCCGCTATCACGCAGCGCGCGGCACCGAATCCACGCTGCGCCTCATTAACAAAATTCTTTCCGATGATTTGAGCACCCGTCAGGTCGCGGACATCGTGAAGGGAAGGGCGACGGCGCAGGAAAGCGCCAAGCCGGCGGGACGGCAGCGTTACGCCCAGCGGCTCGATATCAAGCTGGGGGGCGTGTCCGTGGGCGACTTGAAGTCATATGGCGACGATCGCCTCGAACTAAAGCTGCGTGGCTTGTCGCGTGAGAAACGCGATGAAATTCTCAGGCAGATCGAGCAGATGCTGTCCGATCCGTCCTGAGGAGCAGAAAAATGGCGCGCCAGTTGCGGCGCGCTTCATCGAAATCAGGCAGCTCGCGATTGACTCAGCGTGAACGCGAGCAGATCGCCGTCCGTCGGCTCGCCCCAGGTCTTGCGCGCGAGCCAATCGAAGAATGCGGTTTCCGTCAGCTTCGACTCGAGGCCGCGCCGGCGCCAATCGTCACGCATGTGGGCGCCGAGACCCGGCAATTCGTCTTCCTCGAATGAGTGCCGCGCCACCTCGCGCTCCCCTTCGCCCTGTTCTTCGTACAATGCCTGCGCTTCCTTGCGCCGATATGCCATGTACTCGCCCAGTAGCCGGGCCTTCGCGTCGTCGGCGGGGGCTCCCGCCAGTGCCTTGCCAGCGGGCGTCGAGGGCAATGCCTCGACAGGCGGCGCATAGCCCTTCTTCAGCGCATCCTTGAAGAGCGCGGGCGCGCTGCGCACCGGCGGCAGCGTCGTGCTGCGCATCCGCTGTTCCGTCATTTGCAAGGCCGCACGAATCCGGTTTTCCTCACTGTCAGCGTAAAGCGTCTGCGCCTCCTTCAGCGGAATGCCGATCTTCACCATACGGTCGACCAACGTACTGTCAAACACATTTGGATGCTCGTCGAGCGCGAGCATCGGCTGCTTGCGTTCGGTTACGCGGAACTGTATTTCGGCAACCCGACGGCCTTCGCGGTGCTCGATCAGCTCAACGAAGATATTGGTGACGGCATTCACTTCCGCGATTGCGGGACGCAGATAGTCGCGCTTGAAATACTTGTACTCGCGCTTGGCTTCATCGCCGGCTTCCGTATCGGGCGTGCCCGACAGGATGGGTCGCCACCATTCCCATGCCTCGCGCATCGTCAGATGACTCGGATTGGTCAGATAACGCACACAGATCTCGTACAGCGCGAGCCCCGCGCTGCTGCGCAACTGACTTTGGAACTGCAGACTCAAGCGTGCGTACTGTACGGGGTCGAGCAGCTTCTTCTTGATCTTGGGCGCGAACGAAAACTCGACCCAGACACGCCGCGTAGCCGGATCTTCGAGAATTTCGGCATCGGCGATCAGCGTTGAGATGCCCCACTTGCGGCCGGGCTTCTGACTCGACGATCCCTGACTCCACTCGACCTGCACGGAGACCATGCGACGCAAGTGCTCCTTGACGAGGGCGGTATCGTTCGAATCGAACGCGGAGTTGGCGACGATGTCGGACAGCAGCGCACGATACGTGTCGCCCGCTTCGTCCGCCTGCTGCGCGACCGTCAGCAAGACGTTGAACAGCTTGCGGGTGAGCAGCGTGATCTTGCCGCTTTTCGGCTGAATCGCAATCGCCTCGACGGCTTTGCGCAATTCGGCGGAGCTGGGGCTCACCACATCGGTTTTTTTCGCGCGCTTCGTGGCCATGCGTCGAGTCGAGAAGAGATTTGGCGAAAGGATACCGGCTGCGGTGATGCGCGTCTATAGCATTCGTCTCACCTACTTGGGGTGAAATCCAGCCGCGACGACGACCTCACCAGGAGCCGATCCCGAAAACGCTCACCTATCGAGGCAGGAGGCACCTAGCGTATGCCTTGATGGTCCTAAGCGAAACCCAGACCACGCGAATTTCCGCTTCTGCGCCGCTCCTTATTGGCTTCCCGAAGATGCTCACCGACGGGTAGTCGCAAATACACGACGCGACTCGAACCTCCCTGATTCATGCGTCAGCAAATCCAGAACAGGCGTTGAAGGCGGCTGTTCTCGCCGGTCACGCGGCAAAATTGCCCGCAACGACACTCGTGATATGCGATGAGGTCGGCCGCCGGATGTCGGAGCCACCGTGGGCCGCGCTGCCGTCTTCTGACGACGTATTCACGCACCGAAAAGAGGCGGCCTTACGCACGGGCTTCCGAAAAAACGGAAATCGATCGGGACTGACCGCCCCGTGGCTGCTAGTCACTTGGAGGACAGCGCGAAAGACTCCCGAATTTCCTCACCTTAGCCCTGTCTCGAGCCAACGGCTGGCGCGACTCCGACCCGATTGGGGACATTCAACGCGACAGATTTGCTCCCGCATATCCTCACCATAAAGCTGTCGTGGCGTCGGAAAACTGGTCCCGGATATCCTCACCTTTGAACTGCAAACGAACAAAAAGTCATGAAAAATAATGACTTAGCGGATAACAACAGAGCACAATCAATCAAGCAGAATACGAAGTTTCCCGAAAACGCTCACCTTCCCGGCGACTCGTGGGTGAATCCGTGCGCGATTTTTGTGCAGCTCAGCGTCCCGGATATCCTCACCATTGCAAAAACCGATTCGTGATCGAATGATTCCCTTAGCCTAGCCTGTCTTGGATCGCAGGCGATTTCTGCACAACAACGTCCTGCATTTACTCACCTTTCGCGCAGAAACGGCAACATCGAGCTCCTGCAAAATCTCACCTTCGCACTTTCCGCGGTCGTTTCTGGCCCGGGATATGCGTCACACTGCCACCCCCGAATCCCCTCACCTGAAGCCCAAAAATGTCATGAACAGGGTTTTTTTCACGAGAAGGGCAGCAACCATCTCCCGTAAAGCCTCACCTTTAAGGATTATTTCTGGCCGAATGGTGCAGAAACGGCTCTCGTAACCCGAAAAGCCTCACCTTCGGATCCGTTTTCCTCCCGTTATATCTCACCAAGCGCTCAGCCGGTGGCGAAAAACAGCCTTAAACCCCGTCGGTCGCTGCTCCTGAACCCGCTCACTTCGCGCTCGCCCGCGTTAACTGACCCAAGGCCGCTCCAGTCAGCGTATACAAGCCATATACGCTCCCGGAGTCCCGAAAATGCTCACCTGTCATCGATGCCGCAAATCGACGCACTCCTGAACCCACTCACGATGTTTCCCGAGCCTGCTCACCGATCTCCCCGAACACCATCACTCGGTCGTCCCGCCAAAGCTCACCATCTTTCCCGAAAAGCTTCACCTGACCGCCGGCAGAGCCTTATAGCGTATGGGTTTCGCCAGGCGTTAACGTTTTTAACCAAGGTTCAAAGGTGTTTACTTTTATTACTCTCAACAAGGCACCCCGTGAGCCTCGCAAAATTCCACCAACACACCTCTTGGCTAGTCGCCTCGACGCGTGAAACAGTGCCAAAACACCGATGGAACACGAAATTGTTTTCGTTAACAATGGTTTAGAGCGCGTTCTTCGATTTGTTTCACGGCCCCGCACGCAACTCGCCATGCCGTATGACCAATTCAGCACGCTTTCGCCTTTCATTGCATGCAAATCGCACGCAAACTTGAAAATTGTATCGGGTGCTACGTAAATTGTTATGATTCTTCCGGTTACCGTAGATCCGAGGCAAGAATGAATCTGGACGACGAACGTCAGGCCATCCGAAAAGAACTCGATACGATGCGTGCGAAAGGCGCCCGTCGACAGGAACTGTCGTTGCACGCATGCAAGCGTCTGTTCTTCGACCTCGGCATCCGTCCGTCGATGGCGGCGGTACGCGATCTCACTCAAACGGGTAGCGCGAGCGACATCCCTAAGGACATCGACAGCTTTTGGGAACGCATTCGGTCGGCGTCGCGCGTGCGGGTCGGCGCAGGCGCTATTCCCAAAGCACTGGAAGAGCGAGCAGGTGAACTGCTGGGTGCTTTATTCGAAGACGCACTAGCACAAGCCCGAGCCTCTCTGTACGAAGAGCGGCAGGAAATCCAGGCGCTGCGGGCAGCCGTTGAACGCAATTCCCAAGAAGGCCAGATTCGAAAGGAAATTTCAGAGGAAGCGATACAGCGTAGCGAAGCCCGCGCGGATGCGGCTTGGGAACGCGTACGCGTTCTTGAGACTCAACTCGCTTCTGTCAGCACCAGCGAATCGGTCAATCAGGAGGGATTGAAGGCCACCGTGCGTCGGCTGGAGGCCGACAATGAATCGTTGCGTGAGCGCCTGCATGCGGAGCAATCGACTAACGCAGGCTTACGCGACCGGCTCGATGCCCTGCACAGTGAGATGCGCCAGAACGCGGAACACTACGCACAACAGATCAAGGATGCGGTAGCGGAAGCAGAACGTCGCGTCAAACCGATGCTCGTCGAACTGGATTCGTTGCGAGCGATGGCCGCAACCTACCAGGCGGGTGTCCGGGATGCGAGCCGGAAAGAATTTGATTTCATTCAGCAACTGGCCGCAGCGAAAGCCCGCGGCGACCGGCTCGAAGGGCAATTACGCGAACAGTCCGATGAACTCGACCTTCTTACCCGACAGATGACTGCACTGCGAGCGCAGCAAGGTATCGATCCCGCCGTTGCGCAGTTGATCTGTCAACTGGCCGGCGCCGGACGTTTGAGCCCGGAGGAACTCGCGTCGATAGGCACGGCTGTCGACGGTCACGTTTCCTTGCCGGCGCAGTGTCCCAAGTGCGCGGAGGGTGAGCCGGAACTCTCTCAGGTGGATCACCACTACGAATTGCTTTGTCCGGAATGCGAGCACACTTCGGGAACCGGCGATTCCCGGCTGGAGGCGGTGACGCGCTTTATGTCCACCGCGCAAACCTCGACTTTATCGTGATCGGAGTTGAGCCGCAGTCTTCCGTATGCGTTCGACGGTGAGCGTATACGGGACCACACAGGTGAAGGTTTACAGGAGTCGTCTAACCGTCGTTCCGCGCGCCATCGTGATCTTCAGATGGCTCCGACGCTTCTGCGAGTCGAATGTCACTATCGAATTTTTCGTGCTCACTCCAGGTTTTCCACGCGCGATGCAGTCGATTCGCGGAAACAGCCTGCGCAAATCCAAGCCACTGTCCGACGACTTCCACTTCTACGCCTCTCTCGAACAAATCGGCGGCAAAAGAGTTGCGCAATGTGTGCGGGCTTGCCCTGGCTTCGCGCGATTGTCCGAACCCGGCTGCATCGACCAGCGCGTCGACGGCCCGGAGCATCGTTGCCTTATGCATGGGACGTCCAGACGGCGAAGCGGGAAAAACCAGTTCGCCAGGTAGTTCGGCCTGTTTTCGCTCATCGAGCCACGCGCCGAGTACGGATACGGCAAAGGGCGCGAGACGCGTCCTGCGTGTAAACAACGGATTTGCCGCCTCAATGACGACCCACGGCGAGCCCGATGTCATGCAACTCACCGAAAGCGTTCGCGCCTCCCCCGTCTTGATGCCTCCGCCGAGAAATACGGCAATCAACGCCCGATCGCGACGCTCGCGCCAGCGTTGTGCTGCCGACAAATTAGTCACGGGCGAAAAAAGATAGTCGATCAAAGCCGACCGTTCCCCGACGCTGAGGAATCCGGTTGGCTCGTTGTCGCGTGCATTGCGCCACTCCGCTTCGCCATCCTGAGCGATGAACCGCGCGGGATTGGTCGACGCCAGTTCGATTTCGCGCACATGATCGAGCACGCGCTCGATCAATCGCAAATAACGGGCGCGCTGCGGTTTTCGTATCGACAAACCAGCGACGAACTCTGCAATCGCGCGCATATCGACGGTCACAAGATTCTTCTGGCGCGCCTGCAGCCACTCGAGAAAAAGGCCCCATTGCGCGCGATAGACTTCTGCTGAAGAGTTGCGGAAGTGTTGTCCGGCAAGCCATGCATCGAACGCGGCGCGTGGATCGATCAGCCAGTCCTGACGCTCACGTTCGAACAGATCGGCTTCAGCGATAGCCGGCGACGAACCAGCAGAGCCAACACGATCGGTCGAGCCCATAGTCTGTTTTTCCGTTAGTTGCGCAAAAGTGATTGTAGTCGGTCGACGATCGGCGCCGCGCCGACTTTACGCGCATAAACTCGCGCCGCTCGCCGGAACGCACGAGGCAACCGCAGGCATTCCGCTAGCCGCGCCAAGCACGTCCTGCACCGTTTTCGCGATCGGCGCCCCGCCCCTTCACAGCGACGGCGTTAGCCTTCTTAGCTTCCTCGTAAGCCGCGACCGCGAACGCGAATACTGCTGGCAACGCGTTCGATCGACTGAAGTCGACGGCGTCGTCGGTCTCGGGAAACTGGAGGTCGTCGGGCCGTTGAAACAGCCCGAGCATGAAGCCATCGTGTCGGCTGGCAAAACCCAGATCTGCGAGCGCTTCAGCTTCGATCGCATGCAGAAGCCGCCACGTAAGAGGTACTTGCTGCACGATGTACCGCGCTGCGATATGCCGTACGATGTGTTCGAGGTCGCGGGCGGCGGACTTGAAGCGCAGCGCGGCAAGATCCAGTTCGTTGTTTAGCTTATTCATTCTTCGACTCCGTCGGACTGCGTATACTGTACAAACATACAGTAATGGCTGCAACCACGGCGCCGGAGGATGGCGATCCGGTTTAGCCGTGAATCACGACCAACAGCGCTTTCGCTTCTCCTTTGCCCGCGTTACGAATCGCATGCGGCTCGTCGGCGACGTAGCGAGCCGTGTCGGCGGCCTTTAGACGCTTCGTCGTACCCGCCGCGTCGATATCGATGACTCCGTTCAACACCGTCAGATGTTCACGTGTCCCAGGCTCGTGCGCGCTGGACACCAATGCCCCGCCCGGCTGCAACGTCAGTTCGTACCATTCGAATTTGCCCGCCAGTTCGATCGGTCCCCATACCCGCAATTGATATCGCGCTTCGTGGCCGTTCAACGTCGGAATCTCATGCGGGCCGGACACGGCGATCGGATCAGGCGCCTTCTGCGGCGCGAACAGCGAATCGAGGCTCACACCCAACGCGTTCGTCAGCCGCCACGCGACGGCGATCGTCGGATTCGCCTTGTCGCGCTCGATCTCTGACAACATCGATTTCGACACTCCCGCCGCGCGCGACAGATCATCGAGCGTCATCTTGCGTTCATTGCGCAACCGCTGAATCTGCTCGCCGACACGCGGTGGCACTGAAGCAGACTGAGCCGCCGTCACGGACGTACCCGACGAACCCTTGCGCATTCCCGAACTTGCCATTTACTGACCTATCGATTAGAGTTGTTCGACATATCGAACTTTAGTTCGAAAAAACGAAAATTTCCGATTAAACCTGAGCCGACTATAACAGGCTGCCGCGCCGCATGGTGCGCTGCAAAGCCGTCATTCAAGGAGCCGTTTTCATGCGTGACCCATTCCTCGCGCATCTGCGCAGCACGCTCGAACAGATTCGCGCCGATGGTTTTTATAAGACCGAACGCGTGATCGCGAGCCAGCAATCGTCCGATATCCAGCTGGAGAGCGGTGCGGACGTCCTCAACTTTTGCGCGAACAATTACCTGGGTCTCGCGAACGACGCCCGCCTGATTGCCTCCGCAAAAGAAGGGCTCGACAAGGACGGTTTCGGCATGGCGTCGGTGCGCTTCATTTGCGGCACGCAGACAGTGCACAAGGAACTCGAGCGCGCGCTATCCGCGTTCCTGAAGACGGACGATTGCATTCTTTACTCCAGTTGCTTCGACGCGAACGGCGGCCTGTTCGAATCGCTGCTCGATGAGAACGACGCCATCATCAGCGACGAACTGAATCACGCCAGCATCATCGACGGCGTGCGGCTTTCGAAAGCGAAGCGTTACCGCTACAAGAACAATGATCTTGCCGACCTCGAAGCAAAGCTGCGGGAGGCGGATGCAGCAGGCGCGCGATTCAGGCTGATCGCGACGGACGGTGTCTTTTCGATGGACGGCATCATCGCGGACCTCGCGGGCATCTGCGATCTCGCGGACCGCTACGGCGCGCTCGTGATGGTCGACGATTCGCACGCGGTCGGCTTTATCGGTGAACACGGACGCGGCACGCCCGAACGTTGCGGCGTGCTCGAACGTGTCGACATCGTTACGGGCACGCTCGGCAAGGCGCTCGGCGGCGCATCGGGCGGCTACGTCGCGGCGCGTCAGGAGATCGTCGATCTGCTGCGTCAGCGCTCGCGTCCCTATCTGTTTTCCAACACGCTTACACCGAGCATCGCGGCTGCATCGCTGACAGTGCTCGAGCTGCTTGCAAGCGACGAAGGGCGGCAGTTGCGCGAACGCGTGCGTGCAAACGGCGCGCATTTCCGTCAGGCCATGAGCGCGCACGGTTTCACGCTCGTACCCGGCGAGCACCCGATCATTCCCGTGATGCTCGGCGATGCGCAGCTCGCAACCAACATGGCGGACGCGCTGCTGAAGGAAGGCGTGTATGTGATCGGTTTTTCATATCCCGTCGTGCCGAAAGGCCGAGCGCGCATCCGCACCCAGATGAGCGCCGCGCACACGGCTGAGCAGATCGATCGTGCCGTCGACGCCTTTGCACGCGTCGGCCGTTCGCTTGGCGTCATCTGAAACGGGGTATCGACTTCAATGAAAGCACTGGCAAAGCTCGAACGCGCACCGGGCCTCACGCTCACCCGCGTGAAAAAGCCCGAAGTGGGTCATAACGACGTGATGATCCGCATCACGCGCACGGCGATCTGCGGCACAGACATTCATATCTGGAAGTGGGACGACTGGGCGCAGAAAACGATTCCCGTGCCGATGCACGTCGGACATGAATACGTGGGTGAAATCGTTGAAATGGGTCAGGAAGTACGCGGCTTTTCGATCGGCGACCGCGTGTCAGGCGAAGGGCATATCACGTGTGGATTCTGTCGCAACTGTCGCGCGGGGCGCAGGCATTTGTGTCGCAACACGGTCGGCGTCGGTGTGAATCGCGAAGGCGCCTTCGCCGAATACCTCGTGATTCCCGCGTTCAACGCGTTCAAGATTCCGCCGGAAATCTCCGACGATCTCGCCGCGATCTTCGACCCGTTCGGCAACGCGACGCACACGGCGCTGTCGTTCAATCTGGTCGGCGAAGACGTATTGATCACGGGTGCGGGACCGATCGGCATCATGGCCGTCGCGATCGCGAAACACGTGGGCGCGCGTAACGTCGTGATCACCGACGTCAATGATTATCGCCTCGAACTCGCCCGCAAGATGGGCGCAACGCGTGCGGTAAACGTGTCGCGGGAAACGTTGCGCGACGTAATGAGGGATCTGCACATGACGGAAGGCTTCGACGTGGGCCTTGAAATGTCGGGCGTGCCGAGCGCGTTCACTTCGATGCTGGAAGCAATGAACCACGGCGGCAAGATCGCGCTGCTCGGCATTCCGCCCGCGCAGACGGCCATCGACTGGACGCAGGTGATCTTCAAGGGCCTTGAAATCAAGGGCATTTATGGACGCGAGATGTTTGAAACCTGGTACAAGATGGTCGCGATGCTGCAAAGCGGACTGGATCTTTCGCCGATTCTCACGCACCGTTTCGCCGTCGACGATTATGAAAAGGCCTTTGCCACAATGCTGTCTGGCGAAAGCGGCAAAGTGATTCTCGACTGGACCGTCTGAGAGCGCTGCGCAGCAATCTCAACTTGCAGGCGGCCTCGCTGCCTCTGCCTGAATGACGACGCGAATGTCATCGCCCACAGCGGGATACCACGTCGTCAGACCGAACTTCGAGCGGCTGAACTGCCCGTCCGCTGAAAAGCCGAGCGTATCGGCTTTGGTCAGCGGATCGCGGCCGTAGCCATTGAACGTGACATCGAGCGTGACCGCTTGCGTCACACCGCGGATCGTCAGATCGCCCGTCAACTTGCCGCGCGCGTCGCCCGTGCGTTCGAAGCGCGTGGTGACGAAGCGGATTTGCGGATTGCGCTCCACATCGAGCATGTCCGCTCCCTTTACCATCTTGTCCAGTAGCGGGACATTCGTGTCGATGCTCGCCGCGTCGATCGTCACCGTGACCTGGCTCTTGTCCAGCCCGCCTTCCTTCCAGTCGATCTCACCCGCCACGCGATCGAAGCGCATCGTGAAGCGCGTGTATTTCAAGTGATCGACGTTAAATATGACGCTGGTGTGATGCGGATCCAGCTTGTACTGGCCGACGGGCACGCGCGCCTCCGTCTGCGTGACCGTATGCGTGACGACCTGCAGCGGCGTGCACCCCGTCAGCGCTGCGGCGAGCGCGGCGGCAGAAACGGCACGGCGAAAAACGATGCTCATGACACTCATCCTGTTGAACGAATTTCCGACACGATAAAGCATGCCACGCCGAACCGGCAGACGATGCGAAGCGGACCAGCACTTGACGAATGAGAATGATCGTTCTACCCTTCTCGCATGGGTAACCTTGACGACACACCAGGCAGCGCGCGCGAGCGCCTGCTCGACGCAGCGGAAGTGCTGATTTACGCGGGCGGCATCCATGCTACTGGCGTCGATGCGATCGTCCGGCAATCGGGCACTGCGCGCAAAAGCTTCTACACGCATTTCGAATCGAAGGATGCGCTGGTGGCGGCTGCGCTCGAACGGCGCGACGAACGCTGGATGAAATGGTTCATCGACGGAACGCTGCGCCGTGGCAAGAGTCCGCGCGCGCGTCTGCTCGCGATGTTCGACGTGCTGCGCGAATGGTTTCTATCGGACGACTTTCATGGCTGCGCGTTTCTCAACGCCGCAGGCGAGATTGCGTCGCCTGACGACCCGATCCGCGTCGTCGCGCGGGAACACAAGGAGCGACTGCTCGAATTCGTGCGCACGCAGTGCGACGAATACATTGCCGCGGCAGGCGGCGATGCGCGGCGCGCGGCGCGGCTGTCGCGCCAGTGGCTGATCCTGATCGACGGCGCGATCGGCGTCGCGCTTGTCAGCGGCGATGCAGATGCCGCCCTCGACGCGCGTGCCGCAGCCGGTCCGCTGCTCGATTCCGCAAGTGCAAACACCCGCTCGTCGAACCGGCGAGCGTCCACCTGACGCAATTCAACGAGGAACCATCATGGCCGATATCGAAAGACGTCCTCCCGTCCCGCCGTTCACGCGCGAGACAGCGCTGCAGAAAGTCCGTGCCGCCGAAGATGCATGGAATACGCGCGAGCCTGAGCGCGTGTCGCTGGCGTATACGCCGCAGAGCAAATGGCGCAACCGCTCAGAGTTCCCGACGGGACGCGCCGAGATCGTCACGTTCCTTCAACGCAAGTGGGCGAAGGAACTGGACTATCGGCTGATCAAGGAACTTTGGGCGTTCACGGACAACCGCATCGCGGTGCGCTTCGCTTATGAGTGGCGGGACGATTCAGGCAACTGGTTTCGTTCGTACGGTAACGAGAACTGGGAATTCGACGAAAACGGCTTGATGGCGTATCGCCACGCGAGCATCAACGACAAGCCGATCCGCGAGGACGAGCGTCTGTATCGCTGGCCGCTGGGCCGTCGTCCGGACGATCATCCGGGGTTGTCGGAACTGGGCCTGTAATCCACCGTCATGTGAACGGTGAACGCGCGCATGGCGTGTTCACCAAGCTGCAACCGTTCGTTCGCTATCGTTGCCGTCTGCAGGCGCATCGTCGTCCCGAGCGCGCACTCCATCTCAAGTGTAGGGTTTGTGGGGTACAGTGCGCGACTGGAGAGCAATACGACGCTAATCGCGACATACAGACGCCGGCACGCGACCGGTTGCGGAGAGCACATGCCGTTTGGAAAGATCAAGAACAAGGTTCGTCGTGCATGCGTGGCCGGTTGGGTAACGAGCATCGGTTTGATGGGAGCGTCGGGCGTGCAGGCGGCCAACTGGTGCAGCGGCGGCCTGTGGGGTGATGCGATGCTTGCCTCGTATCACATCAATCCCGATCCGGGCACTGACTTCGAGCAGTTCAATCCTGGTCTTGGCGTCGAATGCTGGCTCAACGGACAGTGGGCGTTGACGGCGGGCGGCTTCCGCAATTCATTGCGTCGTCCGTCGTGGTACGGCGGCGGCGTCTGGGCGCCGGAGTTCGTACACTGGAACTTCATTCGCCTCGCGGTGATCGGCGGCATCATCTCCGGCTACAACTACGGCAACTGGGGACTCGGCCACGATCACACGATCGGACCCGTCGTCGCGCCCATCGTGATGCTCGAATACAAGCGCGTCGGCGCGAACATCATCGTCATTCCGCCCATCCCCTCCGACGATCTGCCGTTCACGCTCGGCTTTCAGGTGAAGTTCAAGTTCTGATAGCCGCTCACTGAACGGTCCATTTTCCTGGTTCGACCGGGAATGGTGAGGCTTTTCGGGAGTTGTGGTTACGGTGAAGATGCGAGGTGATTCACGCATCACCTGAAACGCGAAAACCCCTTAAAACAGGCACTGGAAGCAAAGCCAACATCCATTCGACGTCGATCGGACGGGTCACGTCCACGGCAAAGGTGAGTGTTTACGGGGCATCGAATGGCGATGCAATAGCCTCCCGAAATCTCTCACCTTGATGATGTAACGTGCGAATGGACCAATCGCGGCGATCACCGCAATCGCGCCGTCGCCGTTCATAATCGCAGGCACCCACGACCCATTGCAGCAGCGGAAGGCGTCTATGAACGATTCGAACCTGGACTGGAGCGACGTGCGGATTTTCCTCGCGATCGCGCGCTGCGGCACACTGGGCGCAGCGGCACGCCAGCTCCGTCAGACGCAGCCAACGATGGGCCGGCGTCTGCGCGCGCTCGAGGAAGCGCTCGGTCACACGCTCTTTCAGCGCACGACCGAAGGCTTCGTGCTCACCGATGAAGGCCGCTCTGTGCTCAGCTACGCCGAGCGCATGGAAGAAGATGCGCACGCGTTCATGCGCTCGCTCGCGGGCAGCGAGCAGGAATTGACGGGCAACCTGCGCGTGTCGTCGTCGGACTGGTACGGCATTCACGTGCTGACGCCCGTGTTCGCGGCGTTTCTTGCACGCCATCCGCGCACGTCGATCGAGCTGATCACCGATTCTCGGCGCTACAATCTCGCGCGCCGCGAGGCCGACCTCGTGTTTCGCATCACGCCGTTCGATGAACCGGACGTCGTCCAGCGCAAGCTGATGCACATCGACTACGCACTGTACGGGCGTATCGATCTCGTCGCGCCCGTGCGCGGCGACGGTGCGGGCCAGTCGCTGATCACGATGGATAGCGCGTTCGGCGAGTTGCCCGATGTTACGTGGATCAGGCAGATGCTGCCGAACGCGCATATTGCATATGCCAGCAACAACCGCGGCGTGCAGGCGCGCATGTGCGCGCAGGGCGGCGGCTTTGCAGTGCTGCCGTGCCCGCTCGGCGACAATACGCCGGGCCTGCGGCGCATCGATCTCGGTGACGCGCCGCCCGGCCGCGACGTATGGCTTGGCTACCATCGCGACCTGAAACGTCTCGCACGTCTGCGTGCGTTGCTCGATCTCGTGATCGAACGTCTCGCGAACGTGTGAGTGACGCGCCGGCATCACTCGATATCGACGACGATCTTGCCGCGTGCGGTGCGCTCCGTGATCGCTTCATACGCACGTTCGGCAGAGGCGAGATCGAAGCGGCGCGAGTCCAGATTGGGTGCGAGCTTGCCCTGTTCGACGAGGCGCGTCGCCTCGGCCAGCATCTCGCCATGATGCGCGCGATGCTTTCCAGTGAGCAGCGGATGCAGCGTGAACACACCTGAATAAGTGGCCTCGCGAAACGACAGTGGCGCGAGCGCATGTGTACCCCAGCCGAGCGCGCTCACCACGTGCCCAAAATGTTTGACGGCCGCGAACGACGCATCGAGCGTCGCCCCGCCGACCGTATCGACAACGAGATCGAAACCCTCTCCCGCGGTCAGTTCGCTGACGTACCGATCGACGGTGCGCGCTGCGTAATCGATCGGCGTCGCGCCGAAGCGCGCGACGAGATCCTGATCGCGCGCACTCGCCGTCGCGAAGACTTGCGCGCCGAGCGCGCGTGCAAGCTGCACCGCCACATGCCCCACGCCGCCCGCACCGCCTTGCACGAGCACCGTCTGACCGGCCTGCAGACGCACACGGTCGACAATGCCCGCAAATGAGGTGATGAACGCGAGCGGCAGCGCGGCGGCTTCACGCATCGACAGATTGAATGGCTTGTGCGCGAGCAGTTGCGCGTCGACGGCGGCATATTGCGCAAGCGAACCCTGAATGCCGCCGACGCCGCCCGTCATTCCATACACCTCGTCGCCGACCTTGAAGCGCGTCACATCGGCGCCGAGCGCGACGACTTCGCCGGCGAGATCGATGCCGAGCACGAGCGGCAACGGATGACGCGCATGCGCGGCGCTCCCTGCGCGAATCTTCGTGTCGAGCGGATTGAGACCGCTCGCCTTGATCCGCACGAGTACTTCGCCGCGTGCGGGCTCGGGAATGGGCAGCGTCGTCGGTTCGAGCGGACCTGTGTACTGGCTGAGAACGAGGGCTTGCATGGACATGATGGACTCCGGCAGAAGGGAAATGCGGTTGACGGAAGACATCATCGGCGAACGCAGAAGCTTGGTAAATCAACGATTTAGCACGACGTCCAAACAGAAATGCATGGCTTCGCGCGCTGTGTACACGCTGTGTACGCGCTCTGTACGTATACCTGGGTATGCCAATGGAACCCGACCGCATGGCGTAAAGGTGAGAGCTTTCGGGAGCAAGCGCAGCGCATCGGCGCGGCGCAGCGCAAGCAGCCGCAAACCCTTGCTGTATAAGGCTTCGGCGGCAGCGTCAAAAGTACGGTGAGGCGCGCAAGGCGATCAATGGTGAGGCTTTGCGGGACCCAGGAAAAGTGACGCGGCCGCGTATCGCGCGGCTCACCTTTACCGGGCGCTTGCTCACGTCAGACGAGACCGGCGATGTTGCGGCCGTCGCGATGCGACAGCACATCGGCAAGCCGCTCCATCGAAACGGGTTTCGTCAGGTGATAGTCGAAGCCCGCTGCCAGTGCGCGCGACTTGTCGGATTCCGATGAGTAGCCCGTCAGCGCGATCAGGAACATGTGCGCGAGCGCCGTGTTCGAACGGATCGTGCGCGCTACTTCGAAGCCGTCCATTTCCGGCATGCCGATATCGATGATCCCGACTTCAGGCAGTTCCTTTGCCGCCAGCTTCACGGCGTCGCGGCCGCTGCGCGCGACAATTACCTGATGTCCCTCCAGTTCGAGCAGCAGATGCAGCGCTTCCAGCGCGTCGACATTGTCGTCGACGAGCATGATGCGGCTCGGCGCGGCGTTCACCGCCGTCGTCGACTCATGCGCGGCCTGCGGCTCGAGATCAAGGATGGGCAGTTGCAGCGTGACGCGCGTCCCGTGACCGACGCCCTGGCTGTCGAGTCTGATCGTGCCGCCATGCAACTCAATGAGCCGCTTCGCGACCGCGAGCCCGATGCCAAGCCCACCTTCCGAGCGATGCATGTTGGCCTGCGACTGTGCGAACAGCTCAAACACGTGATCGAGCGCTTCGCGGCTCATGCCGACGCCGTTGTCTTCGATGGCGATCGACACTTTGCCGCCGGGCGACTCGTCGTCCGCCGCGCCGGGGGGGACGATCTGCACCCGCAGTCGCAGCGTGCCGCCTGCGGGCGTGTATTTCGCCGCGTTCGACAGCAGGTTGCCGACTACCTGGCTCAGGCGCACGTGATCGGCGCGCACATAGACGGGCTGTTCGAGCCCTTCGATTTCGAGCCGATGCTTGCGCGCGTCGATGTGATGCTTCAGCGCGGTAATTGCGTCATAGATGATTTCGTTCAGCGACGTGCGGCTGTATTTGATTGCAAGCTTGCCATGCCGCAGCCGCGCAGCGTCGAGCAGATCGTCGACGAGGGTGCGCAACTGGCGCATTTGCCGTTGCGCGATGGCGAGGACGTCGGTGGCCTGGTCTTCGCCCGCACACAGCAGCTTGAGCGCGGCGATCGAACTGTCGATGGGCGCCATTGGATTGCGCAGTTCATGCCCGAGCATCGCGATGAATTCGTCGCGCCGGTGCGCCGCATCTTCCAGCGCGCGCCGCGCCTGTTGCGCGGCGGCGGCTTCCGCTTCGGCGGCCTGTTGCGCGTCGAGCAGCGTCAGCGCGGCGCCCGCGAGCAC
This sequence comes from Paraburkholderia phymatum STM815, assembly GCF_000020045.1. GTDB lineage: Bacteria > Pseudomonadota > Gammaproteobacteria > Burkholderiales > Burkholderiaceae > Paraburkholderia > Paraburkholderia phymatum. The sequence goes on from NC_010623.1 coordinate 1,158,754, forward strand.
GGCGAGATTGCCGAGCAGGCGCACGTCTTCGCGATCGAAGCGATGCTTGTCGTGTGAAGCAACCCAGATCGCGCCGAGTTGCTTGGACTGCTCGCAGCGAATCGGAATGGGCGTGACGATGCCTTCCGTCATCTCCGCACCCGCATCGCGCAAGCTCTTGAAGAACGTGTGCGGCGCGACGAAGAGTTGCGGCGCGCCGAGTTCGAGCGTCATGCCGCAAGGACATTCGGCCCACGCGGTCGTTCTGCCTTCGAATCCTGCGCAGGCGCCCGCCACCGCGCGCCAACGGAATACGGCGTCGCCTTCACTGGTGGTTTCGAGCAGGCTGATGCCCGCGCTGCCCGCGCCGCAGGCCGTGAGCGCGGCATCGGCGATGGCCTGCAGCAAGGTGTCGCGGCGGCCCGTTTGCGCGCTTGCGACGGTGACGAGCGTGCGCACTTCGGCGGCGTGATCGGGCGCACGCGCAGGCCGGTCTTTCAGATCGTCCGTGCGCAGTACGCCTGCCTGGCGGGCGCTTTCGATGCCGTCGCTCATGGTGTTGGAACAAGGGTGGTATGAGTGTGCCGCGTTCCCGCGTGTCTGCAAACGGCGGGCCGGCCATTATCGGAGAAGTATAGGCGCTGTGTCCGGATGATTACGTCTGATTTCACGGACATTATTATGGGTATATTCCCTGCGTGTCGATCAGGCTCAGTCTTGTGGAGAAAAGCGATGAACCAGCAAACGGTTTATGAAGGCGGATGCGCGTGCGGCGCCGTGCGATTTCGCGCTACGGGTGCACCTATGCGTGTGGGAATGTGCCACTGCTTGACGTGTCGGCGGGTGGCCGGCTCGGCATTTGGCTCGTACGTGATTTTCGATCGCGATGCGGTGACGTTATCGGGCAACACGCGCGAATGGCGCAGCTCGGAACACGGCCGGCGCCATTTCTGTCCGCTGTGCGGATCGGTTGCGTTCATGGTGTACACCGACCGCGCCGAGATCGACGTGCCGATCGGCGCCTTCGATCAGACGGGGCTGTTCGAGCCGACCTACGAACTGTGGTGCAAGCGCAAGGAGCCGTGGCTGCCGAAAGGCGTGCGCCGCGAGTACGATGAGGAGCGCCCGCATTAGCCGGCGCGCTTGGGAATCAACAGCGTGATCAACAGCGGGCCGTTATGCGATCGCAGCCGGGAAGCGGCGCACGGCCCGCTTTGCATCCGGCCTCTACTGATGATGTTTTTTTGGAATCTTGGCGCCTGACTTGCGCGCCTGGTTCAACGCGATCGCGACGGACTGCTTCTGCGATTTGCCCGCCTTCTTTTCGGTCTTGATGTTGTGGCCGATGGTTTCCTTCGAGGTGCCTCGCTTCAGTGGCATGACGCTCTCCTTTTCCTGTTGCATGGGGCATGGCCCCAGCGTGCAAATGGCGCCGCGACGGGTCGCGGCGACGTGCAAATCAATCGAGCATGCGCCGTTCCTGGCGTGAATGCCGTCGACGGGCGCAACGACTGAACCGGCTTTGCGTTCACGCTCCGCGCTGGCATGAAGCGGTGGAAGAAAAGCGGTACGTCGATTGCTGAAACGTTGTCTGGCACGTTGCATTCAGGAGCATCTCGTGAACACCGTATCGATCGCACGTAGCGCGACGGCGGCAATTTTTGCCGCGGTGGCGGGCATGGGCTACGCGCAAACGGGCTGGCATCCGTCGGCGCAGAGCGACAGGTCGATCGCGGCACCGGGCGCGACTTCGGGCGAACTGAAGACGCCACGTCCGAGCCAGTCGTCGACGTCCGGGATGTCCGGCGCGGCGGCGTCGGATCCGGGCATTCCGGACACGGGCCGCACACGCAGTGTCCAAGGCGCGCACGACAGGAACACACCCGCGACACGGCCCAAAACGGACCAGGGCAACGTGCATTGACGTTTGCCAAGCCTCGCATTCGCTCGCGTTGCATGCGCGAGCAGATGCGCCATATCAATCTGCATGTCGGCAAAAAAAGCCGGACCCGGCATGCGCAGCACGGGAGTTGTAAATGACAAGGCCACGGATGATTTTCCCCAAAGCGCCCAATGCTGTGGCCTCGAAACCGGAGTCGCGGGACGACTACCAGATCTACGCGACCTACCGCCGCACGACGGAAGGTTCGTATATGGGACAGCTAAAGGTCGTGCGCAAGACGGACGGACGGCTGCTGTTTCCATTTACGGGCGCACCGGATATCGGCCCGTTCACCGATGGCGACCAGGCACGCGAAGCCGCGCTCCGGCACGGCGAAACGGTCGTGCAGTCCGATCTCGACAATCCCGAGCCATAAGGCAATTTTTTACGCGCTTCACCACAGACATACTGTGACGGGAGGCACTGACGCGAGCGTGCAGTTCACGGGCAACCTCCCCGCATCGCTGCCTATAATCACGCGACGATTCCCGCGCGGTCCGCGCGAACGGCCAACGGAGGCAGGCGATGAGGCGTAGCAGCGCAATGGTGATTGGCGTCGGCGCGGAACTTGGTCTCGGTGCGGCGCTGTGCAGGAAGATCGCCGCGAATGGCTATCACGTGTACGTCGCGGGACGCACGCAGGCGAAGCTCGATACAGTGACGAACGGCCTTGCATCGCGCGGCGAGTCGGCGGAGTCGTTTGCGATGGACGGTACGTCTGAAGCGGACATCATGCGTCTGTTCGACAAGGCGATGTCGCCGCGCGACGATATCGACGTGCCCTCTCTGGTCGTCTACAACGTCGGCAACAACCGGCACATTCCGTTTCGCGACCTGACGGAAGCGCAGATGCAGGACTTCTTGCGCTCCGGGCCGATCGGCGGATTTCTGGTCGGACGCGAGGCCGCGCGGCATCTCGCGCCGCTCGGTCGCGGCACGGTGGTCTTCACGGGCGCATCGGCAAGTCTGCGCGGCAGGCCCGGTTTCGCGCATTTCGCCGCGGCAAAAGCAGGGCTGCGGATGGTCGCGCAAAGCATGGCGCGTGAGTTCGGCCCGCTCGGCCTGCATGTCGCGCATGTCGTGATCGACGGCGGCATCGACGGCGAACGCTTGCATAGCTTACGTCCGCACGCTGCCGCGGAGCGCGGTGAGAACGGGCTGCTGAACGTCGATGCAATCGCCGAAGCATACTGGCAGATTCATCTCCAGCACCCGTCCGCATGGACACATGAAGTCGATCTGCGGCCGTTCAGGGAACCGTTCTGAACGCGTGCGTTCAGCCAGCGCCCATGCGGCTTTCGTCGACGAACGTTTCAGTCGCGTCGTCGATCTTGCGGCCCTTGCGCCCCGTCGGCCCATGCACGTAAAGCACCTTCACGTTGCTCTGCTCCGGCCGTTGCGCGGGCGGCGGTGTCATTTCATAGCGTACTTCGCGAGCGTGATCGCCCAGTTGCAGATTCGGATCGAACACCGAATTGAAGCGCCACAGCATGCGCACGAAGTTCGTCTGTCCGCGCATCAGCAGCGAAGCCGCTTCTCCCGCCGCGCGATACAGCGCGCCCCAGCCCAGATGCTTGCGATTGAGCACCTGCTGCGTGCGCACCAGTTCGCCGTAAAACTCGGCTAAGGGCAGCTTGGTTGGCAGCACGGCATGCTGGATGTCGTAGAGCCGATAGTCGAGGCTCGTCAGCTGCCGCGCTTCGCGCAGCCAGATTTCCGTGCCCGGATAGGGTGTGTTCACACTGATATTCACGATCTCCGGAATGTCCAGGCACCACTGCCGGATCGTTTCAAAGCGTTCTCGATCCCAGTCGGGATCGGCGATCAGATTGATCGCGACCGTGATGCCGAGCGAGCGCGCAAACGCGAGGGCCTCGAAGTTCTTGTCAAGATTGACGCGCTTGCGAAAGGCCTTGAGCCCTTCGGCGTCGATCGCTTCGAGGCCGATGAACATGTATTGCAGCCCGAGCCTGCGCCAGTACTCGAACACTTCCTTGTTGCGCAGAAGCACATCGCCACGCGTCTCGAGGTAATACTTCTTGTGGATGCCGCGCCGCTCCACTTCGCGGCCGATCGCCATGCCGTGATCGGCGTGAACGAACGCGACGTCGTCGACGATGAACACGCCCGGCTCGCGGATCGACGCGAGTTCCTCAGCGACGACTTCGGGGCTGCGCGAACGATAGCTGCGTCCATAGAACGTCCACGCGCTGCAGAACGTGCAGTCCCACGGGCAGCCGCGCGCAAATTCGATCGACGCGCACGGATCCAGCACGCCGATGAAGTATTTACGTCGGTGCCGCAGCAAATCGCGCGCGGGGCGAATCTGATCGAGGCTATCGGCGAAGCCGGGCGGCGGGCCTTCGCCGTCGCGCGTGACGACGCCCGGAATGCGCAGCAGATCCTCTTTGCTCGCGACGGCCGCGAGCAGCTCGACGACCTTCGCTTCGCCTTCGCCCCTGAGCACGCAGTCGAGCGCGCCGTCCGCGTGCCTCAGCATGTCGCGGGCGGTGAACGACGCGCTATGTCCGCCGACGAACATGAAGCAGCCCGGCAACTGCGCCTTGATCGACTTCGACAGATCGATGATTTCAGGGATGTTGGCGAGATAGTTGCCGGAGAAGCAGACCACATCCGGCTGCCACGTGCGAACGACCTTGTGCAGAGCGCGATGGGATTCGACCTGCAGATCGATCAGGCGGATATCGTGGCCCGCTTCGCGTATCACGGCGGCGACGGTTTCGAGTCCGAGCGGCTCGAGCCGCAGATACACGCGCGTGTACATCAGGCCACTGGGGTGAACAGCGAGCACCTTCATGAGATCTCCTTGCGTCCGAAGGGCGCGCTGCGTGCAAGACGCTGCGTGCCGGGCTTTCGTGCTGGTATCCCTGGTACGGGTCGACTGCTGAGCCTGTGCGTCCTGCCGGACCTCACCGCGATGGGCTCGGTCCGATTCTACTTGTCATCGGATGGACGTGCTTGCTGAAGGACGCCTCACGCAAAGGTGAGGTTTTTCGGGAGACGCACAGGCGCCATGTGCGCAGGCGGATCCTTGCATTGCGCACGCCTCCCGAATGGGAGCGCGGAGACGGTTTGAAGGCGCGCAACGCTCACTGCGCCGGATGGCGCCAGTCGTCCCATTGGTCGCGCACGCGCAGCGCGATGCGCTTCCACGGCGGATCGGCGAACAGGATCAGCGCGCCGAGCGCGAGGCATCCGCAGACGAGAAACGTGCCGCGATAACCGAGGCTTGCCACCAGCACGCCCGACAGCACACCGGAGAGAATCGAGCCGACACGCGACGCGTTGAAGAACAACGCAGTCGCCGCGCCCGGTGAACGTGGCATCAGATCCTGCATGTACGTCATGCCGAGACACGACGTCACGGCCACGACGAACGCATTGAAGGCCTGCATCGGAATCAGCACGTCGACGGTGCCCGATGCCGCGACGGCCACGAAATACACGACATGCACAGCCGCGCACGCAGCGAGCCAGTTCAGCTTGTTGAGCGTCGAGCCGCGTGCGCCGAGCGCGAGCATCATTGGAATTTCCAGGAACGCGCCGAGGCCGAGCATGATCGAGACATCGAGCCGCGTGCCCTTGAGTCCGTGCACGACATAAAGCGGCAGCACGATCATCGTTGCATTGGCCGCCAGGCCAATCAGCGTCAGTGCGACGACGGAGCGCCAGATTTGCCGCTGCGTGCCGGGCGCATGAGGTGGTGCGGGCGGCGGAAGTACGGCGGGTTCGGTGACGGTGGTCACTTCGAGCGAGGACGCCGGGTCGCCCGCATAATGCGCCGGCGCGCTGTGCGGATCGCCAGCGGGCGACTGGCGCATGCGCCACACGATCACGCCACACGCGGCAAAGCACGCGGCGGCGAACAGAAAGAGACCGTAAAAGCCCACGCCCGCGAGCACCAGTGCGCCGACGGACGGCCCGAACACCCATGCCATCGACAGCACCGTGCGCAGCGTCGCCAGCGCGAACGAGCGCTCGGCTTCGTCGTGCACGGGCAGCGCCGCGCGTCCGAATGAAAACACCAGAGACATCGCCGAGCCGCCCGCGCCGAGAAACGCGACGCCGATAGCGAGCAACGCCGGATAGTTGCGCACGAAACAAAGCAGCAAAAAGCCGAGCGCCGCGGCCACCAACGCCGCTAGCAGCAGTCCGCGATGATGCCCATGCTTATCGGACCATTTGCCTGCCCACGCGCTCGCGACCACGCCGCTCGCCGCGATCAACGTCATGAACAGACCGAGCTGCAGCGGCGACATGCCCGCCTGCTCGACGCCGAACAGCGACAGGTAGGGCGCGGTGAACGACATCGCGACGCCCAGCATCAGCGTGGCGCTGGCAAGCGGCGTGAAGGAATGAATGCGCGTGAGCCGGGCAAAGCGGGAGTTCATCGAGGGCGCGTGTTCGAACTGTGGGATGCGTGCGCGTGCATAGAGTCCCGCGCGGAACAGGCATTGTCGGGCGCAATCCGTATTGTGCGCAACGCAGTTTCGTCACGTTGTGCAAAGAATGCGCGCCGCATTGGCGAAAACGAGAGAAGCCCGCTTCGTATCAAGGACAACGAAAACGAAATGAAGTGAAGCGCTTAGACTGATCGGCTCATTACGGCAGATGCGTTGACCTATGTCGACTCTGAAAGACTCGATTGAATCCTACATATTGGCGAAGGACGGCAACCGCCCGCATCGGATGACCGATGCGTTCGCACCCAATGCCTCATTGGCGATGACGGTGAAGACGTCTGCTATTGCATTTCCGCGAGAAACGCAGGGGCGCGACGCGATTGCGACGGTGCTGGCGAGCGACTTCGCGCGCAAGTACGAGAACGTGTACACGTTTTGCGTCGGCGCGATGCCTGCCGATGGTCAGTGCGAATTTTCATGCGACTGGCTCGTCTGCATGACCGAGAAGACGACGGGCGCGACTCGCGTCGGATATGGCCGTTACGACTGGACAGCCGAAGCGCGGACCGCACGCGTGACGCGGCTGCATATCGCAATCGAAGAAATGGAAACACTGCCAGCAACATCTGCCGACTGCGTTTTGCGTTGGGCAAGCAGCTTGCCTTATCCGTGGTGCGAACGCGTTGCGCTGGACCGCGATGCGCCGGGCAACGCCGCCGTCCAACGCATCATCCGGCAACTGACGCGCTGATCAACGCACCAGCCGATCGCCTTCGAGAGCGGCCTGTGCGCCGTACGTCCATGCATGATTTTGCGTGCCGTGGCCGATCGGAAAGCCCGCGTAGATGGGCACGTCGTATGGCTTCAGGAGATCGACGAGCATGTCGTGCAGCGTGAAGTCCGCGCCATCCGGCAGCGGACAGCGGATGAAATCCCCGAGCACGAACGCACGCGCGCCGTCGAACACGCCTGCTTCGCGCAACTGCATGATGCTGCGATCGATCCGATAGGCCAACTCGGTCACGTCTTCGAGCAGCACGATTGCGCCGTCGCAACTGGCTTGCCACGGCGTGCCAGCAAGGCTCGCGAGCACGGTGATGTTGCCGCCCGCGAGATGTCCCTCGACGCGCTGCGCGTCCGAACCAGTCAGGCGCTGCAACGGCACGGGCGCCGCGCGTTCTTCGCGCAACTCGGCGAGCATGCTTGCGCGCGATGCGTCGTCGTGTTTCGTCGCGAGGCCGTTCAACGTCGGACCGTGGATTACGCGCACGTTCGGCTTGCCGTGCAGCGCGCCGAACAGCGCGGTCGCGTCCGAAAAGCCCACTACAGTTTTTGCGCAAGGCACGGCATCCGGCACCGCGCGCAGTGTGTAGACGGTGCCATAGCCGCCGCGCGCGACCCAGACGATGTCGACGGATGGATCGGTCAACGCGCGATGCAGATCGGCGGCACGGTCTTCATGCTTGCCCGCGTGATAGCGGTAGCGGTCGCGCACATGCTGGCCGACTTGCACGCGCAGGCCCCAGCTTTCGAGCAGCGCGATGCTCCCCTCGACATGCTTCATATCGGGCACGCCCGCGGGCGCGACGACCGCAACCGTTTTGCCGTCGAGCTTCATGCGCCCGCCTTCTTCGCGAGCAGCGCGGCTGTGTCGGGCGCGCCCATGCGGCTCGCGGCATCGGCGGCCGACACGCCGTTCGCGTCGCGCGCGTTCGGGTCCGCGCCGTGCGCGAGCAGCAGTTCCACCATCTCCGTGCGATTGAACATCGCGGCGATCATCAGCGCCGTGCGTCCATCGGGCGATGCACCTTCGACATCGGCGCCATGTGCGAGCAACGTCTGGACGACCTCCTTGAAACCTTTGAAGGCCGCGCCCGCGATGGGTGTCTGTCCATTGTCGTTGCGCAGGTTCGGATCCGCGCCGCGTTCGAGCAGCACGCGCACGGCATCGGCATGGCCGTGATACGCGGCGAGCATCACGAGGCTGTCGCCTTTCTCGTTGCGCAGATTGGGCGGCGCGCCTTTCTCGATGACGGCGGCGAGCATGTTGGCTTCGCCGCGCCGGGCTGCATCGAATATTTCGCGCGCCACTTCGAGCAAATCAGGATCGATGTCTTCGGGGCTGCGCCTTGGGTCTGTCATGAAACCTCTCCGCTGTCGAACGAGGTGCGCCGTGTGCACGGCGCTTCGGGTACAGCAGAGGATACAGGCAATGCATAGTTGATGCTGCGCCTGGCCGGCAGCCGTCGGCAACGCGAGCAAGCCGGCGAAGCGCCGCGGCAAGCGCGGAAGGAATGCGCTTCCGAACGGATAACGGTGAGCGTTTTCGGGAGCGAAAAGCGGGTCGCCGTTAAGCCTGCTTGCGCATCGTCGGCTCGGCGTTGCCCGCCGCCATGATGCGATCGAGTCGCGCGCTCGCGTCCGTCAGTGCGCTGAGTGGCGCGCGCTGCAATTGCGCGTCGTACGTGCTGACGATGTGCGAGAACAGCTCGACATGCGCTTCGTCGAGACGCCAGTCATCGCTCGTGCGGCCACGATCGAACGTCATCGCGAGCGCCTGATCCGCGGTGCGCAGCTGATCGTAAGTCATCTCACCGTAGCCGAGATCGCACAGGAAGCCGGTCAGCAACATCGTCTGCGTGAGCGTCTGCGCGGCACTCATGCTGCCCGCGCCCCGCCGCAGCGCGTCGAGTGCGATATGCACGGGCAGGATCAGCTCGACGGCCATGCTGCGCGGGATCGGCAGCAGCAATGCCTTTGCCTGGCGCGCACGCGCGGCCTGATTGCTGCCGGGAAACGGAATGGTCTTGGCCATGTCGCTCGAGAAAAATTGGGAATGCTCTAGCGATAACGGCGCTCGGCGGAAAAGATTAAGGGCTGATTTCGCGAAACCGCAAACGTTTGTCGAGGTTCATGTTTCCCTTTGTTGCGGGGACGGCCGGAACAACCGTGCTAGAGATGCTTGTAATAGAAGGTCGTGCCGCAAAAAGATCCATCCGGCATCAATGCGTAATCGGGCACCGCGCCGACACGCTGCCAGCCCGCGCGCTCGTATAGGCGCTCGGCGTCGCCGCCCGTCACGGTGTCGAGGACGAGCACCGTTTTGCCTTCGTCGCGGGCCACGGCGTCGGCGGCCGCCATCAGTTGCTGCGCGACGCCGCGCCGGCGCGCACGCCGATGCACGAGCATCTTCGCGATATCCGCGCGATGCGGCTGATTCTCGGGTTGCGCGAGCACCAGCTGAACCGTGCCGGCGATACAGCCGTCCGCGTCCTCGGCGACCAGCAGCGCGCGCTCGCCGCGCTGCACGGCATTCGTCACCGACTGCCAGAAGGCAATCGCTTTGGTGCGTTGGAGCGGCCACATGAAGCTCACCGATGCGCCGCCCGCGACGCAATCGATCAGCACATCGGCAAGGCCGTCGATGCATTGCGCGGCTTCGTGCGCCGCGAGCCGTTTGACGCGCAACGTGTCGGTCATGTGTTTCTCCGTCCGGGGGATGACGGCAGCGTGGTGAGCGCTACCAGATAGCGGGCAGGCTTGCGCGTCGGGTTGCGATACACGACCGGACAATCGAGGCGCATCGTCACGCAATCACCGGGTTCGAGGCGCCAGTGTTGGTCGCCTGCGCCGATCTCCATTGCGCCTTCGATCAGCCAGATCTGTTGATGGATTTCGGCGTCGCGCGCGCCCGTCTCATAGGCGACACGCTGACCGGCGGGAAAGTGAACCTCCACTAACTGAAGCGGCGACGGCTGCTCTGGCGACAGGGTGCGCCGCACGTAGCCGGACTCGGGGTCGGTCCAGACAGCCTGCGTCGCGGCACGCGAGAGCGGCGACGGCGTTTGCGCGGACGGCGCCGGCGCCTCGAACAGCGACGCGAGCGTGACGCCGAGCGCGGTGGCGAGCTTGTCGAGCACGGCCGCTGTCGGACTGCTCCGCGCACGCTCGATCAGCGAGATGTTCGAGCGGCTCACGCCGCTGCGCTCGGCCAGTGCTTCGAGCGACAGCCCGTGGCCGTCGCGCAACTCGCGCACACGGCGCGCGATCAACGAGTGAATGTCCATGAAATCCATAATACTGGATCAAAATTCCAGCATGCTGGAGGGCGACCCGTTTGGTCACACTGGAACGCGTCAATGCAAACGGCTTCGGGCACAATGCCCGGACGTCCCGACTCCCTGAACAACCGCCAATCCCGAACGATGAGCCGTCGTCAAGCCGTCTCACATCAGCAGTCAAGCAGATCGGTCGGTCGCACCGTTGGCGCCGCCGCGCTCCTGCTGGCGGGCGTCGTCGTCGCGTTATTCGGCGCAGCGCTGCTCGGCGGCTGGCTGCTGCTGCGCGGCAGCCTCGCGCAGCTCGACGGGACGCAGCGCGCGCCCACTTTGTCGTCGACGGTGACGATCGAGCGTGACGCGCTCGGTGTGCCGACCATCCACGGCGCGGCGCGCAACGATGTCGCCTACGCGACGGGCTTCCTGCACGCACAGGACCGCTTTCTTCAGATGGACTTGTTGAGGCGCGTCGCGGCAGGCGAGATGTCGGCGCTGGTCGGTCCGAACGCGCTCGAACTGGACCGGCGCAATCGGCTGCAGCGCTTTCGCGCGCGTGCGCATGCGATCGTCCAGGGGATGCCCGCCGATCAGCGTCAATTGCTCGAGCGCTACACGGCGGGCGTGAATGCCGGGCTGGCCGCGCTGTCGTCACGGCCGTTCGAATACTGGATGCTGCGCACGCAGCCTGAGCAATGGCGCCCGGAAGACTCGCTGCTGGTCGTCTACGCCATGTATTTCGATCTGCAATCGTTCGAGACGCGCCGCATCCTGGCCCGCGCAGTCCTGCGCGACCGCGTGCCTGCTGACCTGTACGCGTTCCTGCTGCCCGCTGCGAGCCACTGGGACGCACCTTTCGATAGCGCGTCGACGCCGCCCATCGAACCCCCGCGCCTTCCCGCCACGCGCCCGGACTGGCTTGCCGCGCCGAAGCCCGTCAGCACCGCGAGCGAGGTGCGCGAGCAGGAAGACGTGAGCCAGTCGGCGATCGGTAGCAACGGCTGGGTTGTCGACGGCGCGCACAGTGCGCATGGCGGCGCGATCCTCGCGAGCGACATGCACCTGGGCCTCTCGCTGCCGAACATCTGGTATCGCGTGTCGTTGATGTGGCCCGCAGGCGACGGGCAGCCGATGCACACACTGACGGGCGTCAGCCTGCCCGGCACGCCGCTCGTGATCGCGGGCAGCAACGGCAAGATCGCGTGGGGCTTCACGAACAGCTATGGCCGTTATATCGACCTGATCGAACTGCATCGCAATTCGGCCGACCCGTTGCAGTACTGTGCGCCCGACGGCGGATGGGCGCGTGCCGCCGTTTATCACGAGCGTATCGACGTGAAGGGCGGCGCCAGTGTCGATTTGCCCGTCGCCGAGACCCGCTGGGGGCCGGAGTTGACGGTCGGCGTGCGCGCGTACGCGTTGCGCTGGGTCGCGCACGATCGCGAAGCCGTGAATCTCAATCTGTACAAGCTCGAGGACGCGAAAACGATCGAAGAAGCGCTGCACGCCGCGCAAACGGCCGGCCTCCCGACGCAGAACATCATGGTCGCCGACTCGCGCGGCAAGATTGGCTGGACGCTTGCGGGTCCGCTGCCGCAACGCGATCCGGACGACATACAAAGCGGCCCGGAAAGCGACACGCCCTACGATTGCGCGACGTATAAAGGCTGGACGCACTATCTGCCGCCCGCGTCGTATCCGAAGCGCGTCGATCCGCCGCTCGGCCGCTTGTGGACGGCGAACAATCGCGTGCTGATGTCCGGCGACGCCGCGAAGATCGGCGATGCGGGTGCGGACCTTGGCGCGCGCGCGTCGCAGATTCGCGACGATCTGCTTGCCGCGCCCGGCCCCGACGAACGCGCAATGCTCTCCATCCAGACCGACGACCGCGCGCAGTGGATCGACGTATGGCGGCGCGTGGCGCTCGAAGCGCTCGATGCAAGCGCGCTCGAAGGACACCCGCAGCGCGCGGCGTTTCGTCAGCAACTGCTCGCATGGAACGGGCGCGCGGATGTCGACGCTGTCGGATACCGGCTCGTACGCGGCTTCTTCTTCGCGCTGTACGACGCGTGGTTCGGCAGGCTCGACGCGGATCTCGCGGGCGCGATGCCGGGCGGCAGCACGAGCATGCCGCCGCTCGGCCTGCGCGTGGCGAATTCGCGCTACGAGGCGCTGATGGAGACGCTCGCCGAGCATCACGCATGGGTGCCGGAAGGTTCCCGCGACTGGCGTTCGTTCATGCTCGACCGCATCGACCGGACGATCGCGCAGTTGCCGGCGGATACACCCATTGAAGAAGCGCGCTGGGGCGAGCGCAACCGCGCAGCCATCGAGCATCCGTTCGCGCGCATCGTGCCCGCGTGGCTGCCGTGGGTGCATGGCTGGCTCGGCGCACCGCACGACCCCCTGCCCGGCGACATCAACATGCCGCGCGTGCAGACGCCGAACTTCGGCGCGTCGGAGCGGATGATCGTGTCGCCGGGGCGCGAGCAGAGCGGCATCTTCGACATGCCGGGCGGGCAGTCGGGGCATCCGCTGTCGCCGTACTTTCTCGCCGGTCACGAAGCATGGGTGCGCGGCGAGAAGACCTCGTTCCTGCCGGGCGCGCCCGTCCATCGGCTGACGCTCGGGCGGGTAGCGCAGTGATTTCCCATTGAAGATCTGAGTGGAGTGCCCGCATGGAGAAGGAAAGAAGCAACGATCTGGTCGCGGTGCGCGATCTGTTGCGGCAGTTCGTCAGCGAGCGCGACTGGTCGCGCTTTCATTCGCCGAAAAATCTCGCGACCGCGTTGAGCGTCGAAGCGAGCGAACTGCTGGAGCCGTTTCAATGGTTGCAGTCGGGCGAGAAGAGCGAGCTTGCCGACGACAAGCTCACCGCGATCCGTCACGAGATGGCCGACGTGCTCGCATATCTCGTGATGCTCGCGGACCGGCTCGATGTCGATCTGTATGCGGCCGTGCTGGAGAAGATCGAACTGAATCGCGCCAGGTATCCGGCGGACAAGGTGCGCGGCGATTCGCGCAAGTACTCCGAGTACGGCGAATAACGGTACGGGCAGCGGCTTCGGTGAGACTTTTCGGGAGCCGTGCGCCGGGCTCGATGTGCTGACGGACAAAACAAAAAAACCGCCCGAAGGCGGCTTGCGAAGCCCGGCGCTTACGCGCAAAGCGCTTACTGCTTGACGCCTTCTGCCTGGATATGCAGCACGGTCTTCGTGTTGAAGCCATACGACTTGCCCCAGTCGATGCCGAAGTCCGCGCGGTCGAACGTCGCCGTCGATTCCGTGCCGCACACTTCGCGCTTGAGCATTGGGTTGATGAAGCACTTGAACGAGTCGATCTTCAGGTTCAGCGGCTTCGTCACGCCGTGCAGCGTCAGCGTGCCGATCACTTCGACGGGCGTGTCGCCGTCGAAGCGGATTTGCGTGCCCTTGTAGGTCGCCGTCGGGTACTTGGCTGCGTCGAGGAATTCGGGCGTTTGCAGGTGCTTGTCGAGCTTGTCGTTGCCCGTGTCGATCGACGTCGTGTCGATCGTCACGTCAACGGCGCCCGTCTTGGCTGCGCGATCGAGCGTCACCGTGCCGCTCGACTTCTTGAACTTGCCGCGCCACACCGAGATGCCGCCGAAGTGGTCGGCCTCGAAGCTCGGGTAAGTGTGGTTCGGATCAAGCTGGTATGTGTCGGCCGCCATTGCATTGAACGACATGCCCGCGATCAGCGCGCCCGCAGCGATCAACAGTTGTTTCTTCACGTTTTTCTCCTGAATTGATGAGTGTGCTCCGCGCGCTCAATGCTTTGCGGCGACGATGTGAAACTTGATGACGACGTCGTCAGCCACCACCGACGTGTCTTTCCATTCGCCCGTGCCGACGTCGTACTGCGTGCGCCGGATGGGCAGCGAGCCGTCGAAGGTTTGCGTCGCCCCTAGCTGCGCGATTGCGACAGGCACGGTGACCGTCTGCGATTTACCCTTGATGGTCAGCTTGCCCGTGACCTTGTACTGGTTGCCGCCCGCGGGCGCGATGCCCGTCGAGACGAACGTCGCCGTCGGGAACGTCGCGCTGTCGAACCATTCCTTGCCGCGTACCTGCTTGTTGTATTCGGCGTCGCCGAGGTCGTAGCTGCCGGTGTCGATGGTCAGGTTGGCGCTGCCTGCCGTCGGCTTCGCAGGGTCGAAGTTCAGCTGTGCGGTGAACTTCCTGAAGGTGCCGTCGACGGGCACGTTCATCTGCTTCGAGGTCGCGACAACCGTGCTCCTGCTCGCATCGACTTGCGCAAAGGCAGGCCATGCAGCGGCGAACAGAACGGCGGCTGCGCCTGCCAGCACTCGGCGATATGCGCGGCGATGAGTAGGGTTCTTCACGTTCATTCGATGATCGGACGTAAAAGCGCGTTGAAATGCGCGCTCATTTGAGGAAGGGAATCATGCGTGCAAGCAGTCCGTCGCGCTCGACGAACTGATGCTTGAGGGCGGCCAGCACATGCATTGCGAAGAGCACGAGCAGCGTGTAATTCAGCGCGATATGCGCGGTGCGCAGAACGGCTTTCAGCGCTTGATCGGGACCGGTGAGGGTCGGCAGCGGCAGCACGCCGAGATACACCACTTGCACGCCCGCGGCTGAACTGAAGAAGTAGCCGGTAACGGGAATGGCCAGCATCAGCAGATAGAGCAGCGCGTGTGTCGCGTGCGCGGCGCCCTTTTGCCATGCCGGCATCGCGGCGGGCATCGACGGCGCTTCATGCGTGGCACGCCATATCAGACGCAGCACGGCCAGCGCGAACACCGTCACGCCGATCCACTTGTGCCACGACACGTACTTGAGCTTCGTCGGCGTGAAGCCCGGGATGTCCGTCATGATCCAGCCGAGATAGAAGCCGCAGATCATCAGCAGCGCGATGATCCAGTGCAGCGCAATGGCTGTGCGGCTGTAGCGTTGCGGCTTGCCGGCGCTTCGAGACGGAGCGTAAGACGTCATAGGCAAATCGATGACCTTCGCGTAAGCGGTTCGACGTGGAGTGCGACGCGATGACGCCGCCTCCGATTGAACGCGAATGGTAGTGGGCGAATATGCCTATGAATAGCTATGCCCGGGAGAACAGATCGTTGCGGTGGTGCGCGCAATCATTTAGCGAACGGCGCTGCGGTTCAGCTTGAATGCGAGGCCCAAAATGCGCGTTGTACCTGCATGATTTCTGCTTCGACTTCAGTGACAGGACCGATCAGATCGACCTGCTTCTGACAATGATCGAATACGTACCGCGACGGCACGCTCATCGTCGGATTGTCCGTATGATTGCCCGTTGCCTGCAACAGGCGTTCTTCCGTCATCCCGAACACCACGCGCCCGATGTTCGCCCAATACGCCGTGCCGGCGCACATGCAGCAGGGCTCGACCGTCGTGTACAGCGTGCAGCTCCATAGATACTGCGGCGTGAAATTGAGGGCAGCCATGCGTGCGAGCACCGATTCCGCGTGATTGACGGTATCGACGTTGCCTTGCTCGATCAGCACCGACTCCTGATCGGGGCCGACGAGAATCGCGCCGAACGGGTGGTGCCCCATCAGCGTCGCGCGCTCCGCGACGATGCTCGCATGGCGCAGATGACGGACCAGCTGTTCGCGCGTCGGCGCGAGCCCCTGCTCGGGGAAGTCCGATGTGTTCTGTTTCGATGGAATGGTCAGGCTCAAACGATGTCTCCTCCTTATCGATGGTTCGTGCTTCGTGCTTACTTGGGCAGCGATCCGTCGACGCCTTGCACGAACCAGTTCAGCCGCAGCAGGTCCGCGTCCGACAGCGACTTGCCCGCCGCTACCTTGAGCGCGCCGCTCTGATCCTTGATCGGTCCCGCGAACGGATCGAACTTGCCCGCGATGATGTCGTCGCGCTTGTCGGCGAGCGCTTTTTGCGCGGCGGGCGAGACGGCTTGCGTGTTGATGCTCGCGAGGTCGATTGCCTTCTCCTTGAGGCCCCACCACGTCGGCGTGTTGGTCCACTTGCCCGACTGCACCTGCTCGATCAGATGCGAGTAGTAGACGCCCCAGTAGCTCACGCAAGCGCCCAGTTGCGCGTTCGGGCCGAACTTCTTCATATCCGAGTCCCAGCCAAATGCATGCACCTTCTTCTGCTCAGCGGTTTGCATCGTGGCCGTGGAGTCGGTGTTCTGGATCAGCACGTCGGCGCCCTGGCCGATCAGCGTTTCGGCGGCCTGCTTTTCCTTGCCCGGATCGAACCATGTGTTGATCCACAGCACCTTCACCTTCGCGTTCGGATTGACCGAGCGCGCGCCCATCGTGAAGGCGTTGATGTTGCGCACCACTTCGGGCACGGGCACCGAGGCGACGAAGCCGAGCGTGTTCGTCTTCGTCGTATAGCCGCCGACGAGCCCCGCCAGATAGGCGCTCTGATACGTGCGCACGTCATAGGTCGCGAAGTTCGCGGCCTTCTTGTAGCCCGTCGCGTGCTCGAAGACGATGTCGGGATAATCCTTCGCGGTCTTCAATTCGAAGTCCTGGAATCCGAAGCTCGATCCGACGATCACCTTGTTGCCCTTGCTCGCGAGGTCGCGGAACACGCGCTCCGAGTCCGCTGATTCGGGCACGTTCTCGACGCGCGTGACCTTGATCTGGTCGCCGAACTTCGCTTCGATCGCCTTCACGCCCTGCTCGTGCGCATACGTCCAGCCCGCGTCGCCGGGATTGCCGAGATAGACGAACGCGACGCCCATCGGCTGCGCGGCCACGGCCGCCGTGCTGACGACAGCCGCGCCAAACGTGGCGAGTAGCGCGGCTCTCACAGATAGCGAACTGCGCAAAGAGCGCGTGAATGCACGGGCCATTCCTGTTTTCATGAAATCTCCGGAGACGGGAAAGATAGGACGCGTGGCCGTCGTGCGGAACGTCCGCCGCGTCGTGCCAGACGAGATGGTCGTAAGCCAATAACGAGGTCGAAATTAGGATCTGTTATCCGCCATATAACGGATTTCGTATGAAGTGAGGCGTGCGCAACCCGCATCGCGCACCTTCGTTATGGTGAGCCGACCGGTCGGCGATGCCCTCACAATTGCGCGTCAGGTGAGGGTATTCGGGAGTGCTGCAACGGTGAGCTGCCTTGCAACCCGCACGGCACTGTAGCGAAAGGTGAGGCAATCCGGGAGCCGATCGGTCGTTGCGGTTAGCTAGCCAGTGACGATCAGCAGCACCCCTGTGATAGTCAGCGCCCCGCACCAGAGCCAGTCGAAATTGATCCAGCCGCGGCGCAGCATGCCGAGTCCCAGATATTGATAGGCGAGCAGCGCGATCGCGCCCGCCGTCGTGAGCGTGACGACGGTGTGCACGGCCGTCACCTGCCCGACGGATTCCAGCGAACTGCCGACGGGCATGCCCGCGCCGCATAGCGGCAACAGCGCGGGCAGCAACATGAGGCCCGCGCCGTGCATCGTCGCCATCGCCGCCGACCACAGCGCAAGCCCGACGAAGCCCGCCGTCATGCCGACCCGCACCCGCTGCCGGTGTCCGTAGAAGTGGTGATACGCGGCCCAGGCAATCAGCAGCACGCCCATGAACGTGTGCAGATGCACGGTGTGCGTGAGGAGCCCGAGCGCGACAGCGGACGTCGTGACGAGCATCACGGAGACGGCATGCCCGAGCGCGAGCGGCGGCAGCGCCATCAGCACAGCCCTGCGGCTGCGATGCTGAAGCCCGAGCGCGGCTGCGAACAGCCAGCCCATCGCGGGATTGACGCCGTGGAAAATCCCGCTGCCGATCACCGTCGCCCACACGCCGTTCATCGCACGCTCACGGATAGCAGTACGAATCCGACGACGCATCTCCGCCCTCGAGCCGGATCTGATGCGGCCGATGCGACTTCGGCCAGTCGACGAAGAAGTTCTTCGCAACGGCAAGCCCACCGTTCTTGCCGGCATCCAGACTGACCATCCAGCCGTCGAGGCCTTCCGTATAGAACTGATCGTCGATCGCGCCGTAGAGCGAGTTGGTGAAGTACACACGGCTGCCGTCGCGGCTCACTTCGACCATCTGCGGACCGCCATTGAGCGGGCGCTCGCCGGCCGCCGGATGTGTCGCGCGCGCGGCAATGCCGCCGATGCGCACTGTGCCCGTCAGTTCCGGCTTCATCGGGTCGGACACGTCGTATTGCCGGAGATCGCCCGTGCCCCAGCACGACACGTACAGGAAGCGGTCGTCGAGCGACAGTGCGATATCGGTGACGAGCGGAGGCACTGCGCCGAAGCCTTTGAGCATGGGCGGAAGCAGCGACGCATCGGCGGGCTCGGCGGGAATCTCGATCACCTTGCGCGCCGCCCATTGATCGCCATCGCGATACCACGTCCAGATCGACGCGGACAGGTCCTTGAGACTGATCACCGAATTGACGAAGCCGTACGCTTTGGTCGGATCGTGCGCGGGACGCAGTTCGAACACCAGCTGGTTTTCCGCGCCGAAGTCGACGACCTGCTTGTGCTTGCGCGTGTTCATGTCCCAGAAGTGCAGCCGGTGCCCATATTGCCCGCCGAGCAGCACTTCCGGCACGAGTCCGTTCTCGAACGTGGCGGGCAGGCCCCATTCGCTCGTCACGACGGTGTCGTAGCCGAGATGCCACCAGCCGTCGTACGACAGTTCCTGCGGGCCGCGATCGATTTCCCACTGGCCGCGAATGTCGAAGGTTTCGTGATCCATCAGGAAGATGCCGCCGGGCGCTTCCCCTTGCGCGTTCGCGAGCGACACGACGTAAATGCCCTGGGGGCCGCAATGAACCGTATGCGGCCGCGTGTAGCCCGCTTTTTCCGCGACTTCCGCGGGCTCGAGCACGCGTGCGATCTGCGGCTTCCGCTTGTCGGGTTTCGTGTCGAGAATGTGGATGCGCGAGGACCGCAGTCCCGGCACGACCAGATAGCGGCGCTCCGTATGCGGATGCGGCGCGTTCGGGCACAGGCACGAACTACATGCGTTCCAGCCGAAATGATGCAACTCGTCGCCTGTATTCGGCATCGGTACGCGGCTGACGATGCGCCCATAGTCCGCGGAGCTTGGATCGACATCGACGACCGCGAGCTCATCGGGCGATTCGCGCGACGGATCGAAGCTCGCCACGTACGCAACTGTTTCCTTCGGCGCGCTGCCAGCCATGCGGGGGGAAGGATAGAAGGTGGGGTCGGGTTTCCATGTCGCCATATCTCAGTCTCCGAGCATGTTGCATACGGCATGCGAATCGCACGCGCCGCTGGTAGACGGCGTGCACGCTTGAGCTTTTCACTGTAGGCAATTTCGCGACGGGATGCGGACGGATGTGACGGCGCATGGTGTTGCCGGCCGCGTGACGGACGCAACAACACCCGTTCGGATGCAGCAGCGCCGATGCGCGATGCATCGCACAATCGAACCGGACTAAAATGACGCAACGTCACCGTGTTTTTCTGCCCCTTTTAGCCGCAAAGGCAGCCGCAAAGGCAGCCGCAAAG
Source organism: Paraburkholderia phymatum STM815 (assembly GCF_000020045.1). Lineage (GTDB taxonomy): Bacteria > Pseudomonadota > Gammaproteobacteria > Burkholderiales > Burkholderiaceae > Paraburkholderia > Paraburkholderia phymatum. The sequence continues at coordinate 1,178,631 of NC_010623.1, forward strand.
CCGCACTTCGATCATGCGTTCATGGCGTCTCGACCGTCCTGTCTTGCAAGGGCAGCTGGATCTCAGCCGCGCGACGGGACTCGTGTCGTCGATCGGCAGCGACGACTCGAATGCGCTCGCCGCCGAAGTGCTAAAGCTGCTCGGCGATATCGCCGCAATCTCGCAGTGCACGATCTTCGCGTATGAGTTCGGCAACCGGCCGCGCACGGTATCGGTGGCGGATCACCGCGGCGGGCGTTTTCTGCGTGATGTCGCCGATACGTACGCGCGCCATTTCTATGCGCTCGACGGCAACCAGAAGATCGTTTCGTCGGCGCGCAACGACAAGCCCGGCGCGACGCTCGTGCTGCACCAGCAGACGAGCGATGACATCGTCAACGAAGCGTATCGCGCTGCGTGCTATCAGCAACCGAACGTATCGGATCGCGTGTCGCTGCTGGTGCAACCGACAGCCGATATCTGGCTGTCGGTGAACCTGTATCGCGACCGCCGTTTCGGCAATTACCATCCGCGCGAAATTGCGTTGATCGAAGCGATGGCGCCGCTCATTGCGCATGCCGCGAAGCATCACTACGCGATCTGCGGCCAGCGCGACATGGCGATTTCGCATCTGATGCTGGCGCGCGTGCGCGGCGTGTGTCCCGAACTGTCAAAGCGCGAACTCGACGTGCTGACTGGCGTGCTCGAAGGACTCACCGCGCAGGAGATCGGCGACACGATGGGCATCAAGGCGACGAGCGTCGTTACTTATCAGAAGCGCGCATTCCGGCGGCTCGGCATTTCGAGCCAGCGGCAGTTGTTCGCGCTGTGCGTCGGGCACGGCAGGATTTGACGCGATCCGCATTGGCGCCGCACTTCGGCTGGGCACGGTCAGCGTTTTCCCCAGGCCCGCGCGGCTTTCGCGTTGTACCCAAAATGAGGACAGGCGTCATACTGCCGGCCTCCATACTGCGACGCATCGCCATGCGCCGCCTACGATGAAACGCGGCTCGTCGAAGCGATTGCATCGGGCTTCGCGTCCGGCATAGCGTCAACATCGGAGACAACGGTATGGAATCCTCCTCGCGAGCCGGCGCGCTGCATGCGACGCCCGCCATCAGCGCGCCGCAGCCGAACGAACAGCTCGTTATCGCGAAAGTATCGCGGCATCTGCTGTGGTTTCTGTTCGTGCTGTTCTTCTTCTCGTTCCTCGATCGCATCAACATCGGCTTCGCCGGCCTGACGATGATGAAGGATCTCGGCCTCACGAGCACGCAGTTCGGGCTCGCGACGACGCTCTTCTACGTCGCGTACATCGCATTCGGTATTCCTGGCAACGTCGTGCTGGCGCGCGTCGGCGCGCGCAAGTGGATCGGCACGATCATGATCGCGTGGGGAATTGCGTCGACAGCGACGATGTTCGCGACCAGTCCCGGCACGCTGTATGTGCTGCGTGTGCTGGTCGGCGTGACGGAAGCGGGCTTTTTGCCGGGCATCCTGCTGTATCTGACCTACTGGTTTCCCGCCGCGTACCGGGCGCGCGCCAACGCGCTCTTCATGATCGCGATGCCCGTCACGGCGGCTGTCGGTTCCGCGTTATCGGGCTTCATCCTCGGGCTCGACGGCACGATGGGCCTGAAGGGCTGGCAGTGGCTCTTTCTGCTCGAAGGCCTGCCGTCGGCGATTCTCGGCCTCATGGTGTATGCGTATCTCGACGACCGTCCGCAGCAGGCACGCTGGCTCGATGACCTGGAAAAGCGCGCGCTTGCTGCGACGCTCGCTGCCGAGCATCGCCAGCCCGTCACCATGCAGACGAAGACGGGCGGCGCGCAAAGCATCGTCAGCGAATTGCTGTCGCCCGTTGTCGTGAAGTTCGCGATTGCATACTTCTGTCTGGTGAACACGCTGGCGATGGTCGCTGTGTGGACGCCGCTGATCGTCAAAAGTTTCAGTGCCGATGCGAGCAATCGCACGATCGGTTTGCTCGCTGCGATTCCGCAGGTGTGCACGATTGTCGCGATGATCTGGTGGGGACGCCGTTCGGATCGCAAGCAGGAACGCAAGTGGCACCTGATCGTTCCGATGCTGTTCTCCGCCGCTGGCTGGTTATGCACCGCCTATTCGACGAACCCGGCCATGCGCATGCTCGGCGTGTGCCTCGCGTCGGCGGGTTCCTACACGGCGATGTCGATCTTCTGGACCACGCCCGATCACGCGTTGAGCTTCCGCGCACGTGCGATAGGCATTGCCGTGATCAACGCGACGGGCAATATCAGTTCGGCGCTGAATCCGCTGATCGTCGGCTGGCTGAAGGACGCGACGCATAGCTTCTCTGCAGGGCTGCTGTATTCGGCGGCGCTGCTGGCGGTCGGCGTGATCGTCGTGACATTGCTGCCGACGGACAAACGCGAAGCGCCGCGTGCAAGCGTCGTTTGAAGATATCGAGTCAGGAGCATTGGATGAACAGGCAATTCAAACCCTATCCGTTCACCGCAAAGCACTACGCGGCGCGTGTGCCGCAATTGAAGCAGGGCCTGGACGCGAAGCGCCATGCGGTGACGATCGTCGGCGGCGGGCCGGTCGGGCTGGCCGTTGCGCTCGGTCTCGCAAATCACGGCGTGCCGTGCGTGCTGATCGAAGCGGACGATTCCGTGTGCTACGGCAGCCGCGCAATCTGCATTTCGCGCCGCAGCCTGGAGATCATCGAGCGCCTCGGTGCGGTCGAGGGTTTCCTGAAAACGGGCTTGCCGTGGACGGGCGGACGCAGCTTCTATCGCGACACGGAAGTGCTGCACTTCACGATGCCCCAGGACGAGAACCAGAAGCTGCCGCCGATGGTCAACCTCGCGCAATATCACATCGAACAGTTTCTGCTCGATGCAGCGGAGAAGCGCGCCGATCTGATCGATATCCGCTGGCAGACGCGCGTGAAGTCGATCGAATCGCGCGATGACGGCGCGACGCTGCAGCTAACCACGCCCGACGGCGACTATGCGCTCGACGCCGATTGGGTGGTCGCCGCCGATGGCGGACGCAGCACGATCCGCGAAGCGCTCGGTTTGCAGTTGCAGGGCACGAGCTACGAAGGTCGCTACGTGATCGTCGATATTGAATTATCCAGCGACCGGCCGACAGAACGGCTCGCGTATTTCGATCCGTCGTCGAATCCCGGTTCGACCGTGCTCGTCCATAAGCAGCCCGACAACGTATGGCGCATCGACTATCAGTTGCGCGACGGCGAAGATGCGCAAGAGGCGGTGAAGCCCGAAAACGTGATGCCGCGCGTGCAAAGCCTGCTCGATATGATGGGCGAGAAGGGCGACTGGTCGCCCATCTGGATCACGATCTACAAGGCCAATGCGCTGACGCTCGATCGCTATCGCCACAACCGCGTGATGTTCGCGGGCGACGCCGCGCATCTCGTGCCGATCTTCGGCGTGCGCGGCGCGAACTCGGGTATCGACGATGCGGACAATATGGCGTGGAAACTCGCGTTCGTCGTGAAGGGGCTGGCGTCCGCGTCGCTGCTCGACAGCTATTCGGACGAGCGTGTTGCCGCTACGCATGAAAACCTGAGCTACGGTACTAAGAGCACCGAATTCATGGCGCCGCCGTCGTTCGCTTTCGATCTGATGCGCAAGGCCGTATTGAGTCTCGCTGTCAAGCATCCGGGTGTTCGCTCGCTGATCAACCCACGACAGACATCGGCGATCACCTATGCGCATTCGCCGTTGAACGCCGCCGACGCCGATGCGTTTGCGGCTGGGCCGGTGCCAGGTGCCGTGCTGGCGGAGTATCCGTTGACGATGGCGGAAGGCGGGCACGCGCGCGAGGCTCATTTGACCGATCTCGTCGGTGCGCGCTTCACCGTGCTGTATTTCAGCGAAGAGGGCGACGTGCCCGACAGTTTCAGCGCGCTCGCACAAGCGCTGCGCCAACGCGGTGTGCCGTTCAGAGTCGTGCCGCTCAGCGCGCGTTTGCATCCGCAAGCGAAGGGCGAGCACGCGTGGGATCACACGGGACGCATCTTCGAGCGATACGGCGCGAAGCCGGGCACGGCGTATCTGGTGCGCCCGGATGGGCATGTGCTGGGGCGCTGGCGCGATGCCAGTGCCGCCGATGTCGAAGCGGCGATCGCGCGCGCACTGGCTTGATGAACGGGATCAACGAAAGGAGAACGTGATGACCGATGCAGAACTCGACGTCGTCTACACGCGGCTGTGCAAGACGATGACTCAACTCGGCGAGGCCGGCGCACCGCTGTTTCTCGCCCGCTTTGCGCTGCTTGCGATCGAGAAGATTGGCGATGCGGATGTGTCGTTGGGGTTGATCGAGGCGGCGGCGGAGACGGTGGGCGAGTAGCGATGTCGGCTCGTGTCGACTGACTGAGATGACGGGCCGCGTCGACTCATTCTGCGTCGCGGTTTTCGCCCGTCGCCAGTTGCGTGATCAACGCATCGACAGCCACGTAAAGATCCTCGACCACCTTGGCGCCCACCTCCGCTTCCAGCGCCTGATACTCCGCTTCCAGCAACGGCTTCATCCGCTCGACGACCTCCGCGCTCTGCGCCGTCAGCGACACGCGCACGCGTCGCTGATCGTCCTCAAAGCGCTCTTTCGTCACGTGACCGAGATCTTCCATCCGCGCGAGCACACCTGCCAGACTGGGACTTGAGATCGTGCACAGCGCGCATAACTGCCGCGGCTCCAGCGGCCCATTCTCATGCAGCGCGCGAATGATGCGCCACTGCTGCTCGGTGAGCCCCTGCGCCGTGAGCAGCGGACGGAAGCGCGCCATCATGAGTTCGCGCGCGCGTAGCAGCAGCATCGGCAGATTGCGGTGCATGGCGTGCGGCGGGGAAGTGCGGGAGCGGGACGTCACCATCGATACGAGTGGAAAAAGCGATTCGCTAGCATATAAGTGAATCGCCTCCAGGGACAGCCACGCGCTACCGCTTTTCTTTATCGCACCTGGTGTTTTCGACGGCGTCGACGGAATTTTGGCGCTGACTAGAATGAAACAGGTGGAGGCACAAAGGCGCGTCTGGTGGCGTCGACGGCGGATAGGCGTGTCGCGTCCAGCCGACGAAAGCGCCAGGACAAACCCTCGGAAGTATTTTGCCGACCGCTTGGTCGGTTTATTCTACACAACCTGGCGCATTTTTGAGATTGAGGGTCCTGTGTACGTCCATCACCAGTTCTTCGACGATGCTGATGCGCATGCGGCCGCGCTGCGGGGCTGGGATCAGCGTTACGACCAGATCGGGCCCGGCGCGTTTCGCAGCGCGGTGAAGCAGATCGCCCTGGACGGCGTGCAGGTCTTTCACGAATCGGCCAATCTCCGTGTCGTGCAGCGCGGTCAGTTGCCCGAGAATCATATGACGTTTGGCGTGCCGCTGGCAGGCGCCGGCGCATTCTCATTCGGCGGCGTGCGTATCGATCGCGGCGCCTTCGTGATGGCGCAGGGCGGCATGCCGTTCGAGTTTCATTCGCCTGATGACATGGCGCTGATCGGCGTCGTGATCGACTCGGACATGCTGCAAGGCGTCGCCGATTGCGCGGGCGTCGATCTCGATGACAGCGTGTTTCGCAGAACCGTGCTGGATATTCCGAACGCCGCCTGCACGCGCGCGGGCGTGCAACTCGCGACGCTGATTGAACGCGTGCTCGCGCAGCCCGATGCTTTCGACGACGTGCACGCGCAACGCGCAGTGCGCAACCAGGTGAACGAGGCGCTTGTCGATCTGCTTGCGTACCACGTGCCCACATCTTCGAACCGGCTGACGTATGCGTGCCAGGCCGATATCGTGCGTCGCATTCACGACTTCGTGATCAACCATCCTGAAGAGCCTATCGACATTCAAAGCCTCTGCACGCAATTGCGCGTGAGCAGGCGAACAGTGCAAAACAGCTTCCAGGCCGTCGTGCAGACCAATCCGCTGACGTACCTGCGATCGCTGCGGCTCGCACAGGTGAGGCGTCTGCTGCTCGATACGCGGCAGGCCGATCTCTCCGTCAGCGATGCCGCCGCGCAATGGGGCTTCGTGCATCTCGGGCATTTCGCCAGCGCCTACAAAGCGCAGTTCGGGGAGTTGCCTTCGCATACGGCGCGCAGAACGTCACGTGCGAGCATCGCGCGTTGATCGAGAGAGGAGAAAAAAATCCGCGTTCGCGAGAACGCGGATTCAAAGGCGCGCTTGAGCGGAGACTGCAAGCGGCCGGATCGTCACACCCGTGACGAGGAGCCAGCCTCGATCGCGATCTCGCTCAGGCATGGTTGTGCGCAGGATTGCGGCACGCGTCCGTTTGCACGTTCGAATCGTTCCACGCCGAACCCAGGATGATGCCGCAGAAGTTCAGGCGCTTGTATTCCGGGTCTTTCAGCGCGAGCACGTCGGCCTTCACGTTGCCGAACGTCGTCAGCGGCTTGTGCTTTGTGCCGTTCGCGAAGGCATCGATGATGTTTTCCTTGAAGCTCTCGCCGCGAGGATGCGCCGCGACGACGAGCTTGCGATCTTCCGTCGAGAACTCGTCGTACGCGAGGCCGAGCACGTCCATTTCGACGCCCGCCGTCACCAGCGCGACCACGGGCTTCTTGTACTGCGGGATGCCCGGCGTCGTATGCAACGCGATCGCGTCCCACACCATCTCGATGTCGTTCTCGCCGATGCCATAGCCGTGCAGGAAGTTGCGCGCGGCATTCGCACCATCCACTTCGAAGCGATCGTGCGCGCTGCTGTATTTCTCCATCAGACCCATGTCATGGAACATCGCGCCGATGTACAGCAACTCCGGGTCGTACTTCAGCTTCTTGCGCTCGCCCGTCAGTGCGCCGAACAGGAACACGCGGCGCGAGTGGTGATAGAGCAGATCGGTTTCGGTATCGCGCACGAGTTGCGTCGCTTCGCGCGCCATCTTGCTGTCGGGGATCTCGATGCCTGCAATGATTTCGCTCATTTCGGTTCTCCATAACGGGATCGACGGTGGCCGTTCGCTGCGTCGAAGGGTGCGATCGGCGGGTGATCAGAGTGTAGGGAGAGCCGTTACGCGCGGCAAAAGCATTGATACACGCGATGCTGCCAACCTCGCGCCGTTTTCTGCCAACCGCCGCGGAAACCGCTTGAAGGTGAGGGTTTTCGGGAGGCTTGCTTGGCTTCTTTTCCTTGTGCGGTCAACTAAGCCCGGCGGTTTCGCGCGCGCACGGTGCGCGTGTACGACGCGACCATCGTCGCGAGTTCCTGCGCGGCGGGCGTAAGCGGCGCGGCGGCGCGCTGCAATACGCAGACCTCCTGCTGGGCGACGCGCTCGCGCACGTCGATGGTAGTCAGCACGCGCGCGAACGGCCCGCGCTTCGTCACGACGGCAGCTTCCAGCGACAGACAATCCGTCTCGCTTACCAGATGCAACGACTCGAACAGCCCTTCGACCGTCGAGACGATGCGCGGCGGCTCGAGACGATGGTTCTCGAACAGATCATTGAGCCGGTGCGCTTGCGGATCGTCGGTGAGATTGGGCGAGCGCGTCGCGATCCACATGCAGTCCGCGAGTTCGGCCAGTGACTTCGCATGCGCCTTCGGATGACCGCGCCTGCATACGACGACGGGATCGGACGGATACAGCTTCGTGACAGAGAGATCGGTCGTGTCCGTGTGCTTCGACACGAGTGCGACGGCGAAATCGAGCGTACCTTCGCGGATCCGCTGAATCATCATCCGCGACGTGCCCGTGCGCATGTGGGCATCGACGCCCGGAAAGCGCTCGCGAAACTCGGTCAGCACGGGCGCGCCCGCATCGATCAGCGGCTCGGTTGTCATGCCGAACGTGACTCGTCCCGTGTACTCGCCGCGCAACTGCTGCGCTTCGTGTTCGGCGCGCGCGCATTCACCGAGGATCGTTGCCGCGCGTTGCAGCATGCGTTGCCCCAGCGCAGTTAATGCGATGCCGCGATTCGTGCGCGTGAAGAGCGTCGCGCCGAGCATCGCTTCGAGGTTCTGCAACTGCTGCGTGACGCCGCTTTGCGCGATGCCGAGCGCGCGCGACGCGGCGCGGATGCTGCCGTGCTCGGCGACGGCCGTGAAGACGCGGAGTTGGGAAATGGTCAGGGCCATCGTCGAAAAGCGCGCGAGTAGGTGATCGCCAAAAGTGATCATGATAGACAGATTTGCACTTTTTGGGATCACCGGCGCATCGTAGGATCGGACAGGAATGCTCGCGTCACAGCGAATCATTCGCCTTTTAGCCCACTGAGCTCCATTGAGCCCGTTAGCCATGAAGACTCCGCTGATCCTTCTCCTTGCTGCATTGGGTTTTGCATGCCACGGCGCGTTCGCGCGCGATAACGACACGATTCGTCTCGGCATCGACCCGACCTATCCGCCGATGGATGCGAAAGCGCCCGACGGCAGTCTCAAAGGATTCGACGTCGATCTCGGCAATGAAATCTGCAAGCGAATTCGCGCGCGCTGCGAATGGGTCGAACTGGAATTCTCCGGCATGATTCCGGCGCTGCAGGCGCGCAAGATCGACGCGATCATGTCGTCGATGGCGATTACCGCCAAGCGCGAAGAGCAAATCCTTTTCTCGTCGAAGCTGTTTCAGTTCAACTCGCGGCTCGTCGCAAAGCAGGGCTCCGGGCTGAACGGCAGCGCGCCCGCGACGCTCGCCGGCAAACAGATCGGGGTGCAGACGGGCACGCAGTTCGAGTCGTTCGCGCAGTCGCATTGGGCGCCCGCAGGCGTGCACGTGGTCGCGTACAAAGGTCAGGACGAAGTGTTCAGCGATCTGGTCAACGGACGCCTGGACGGCGCGTTGCTGGGCACAGTCGAAGCCGACTACGGTTTTCTGCGTACGCCGCAAGGCAAGGGCTATTCGTTCGTCGGCGAGCCGCTCGACATGGGCGATCGCGGTGTCGGCATCGGCATGCGTAAGGACGAAACCGCGTTGCAGACGTCGATCAACACGGCCATCGCGTCGATGCGCAAAGACGGGACGTACGCGCAGATCGCGCACAAGTATTTCGACTTCGATCCGTACGGAAACTGACCGGATTGGAGATTCGAACGATATCCGGAAGACCAATATGAACAGGCAATCGATTCCGCTTCTCTCGCCCGCCGTCGGCACGTCACGCGAACTCGTCGCATTTCATTTCGGACCGCAAAACAGCAAGCAAAAAATATACATTCAAGCGTCGCTGCACGCCGACGAAACGCCCGCGATGCTGACGACGGTACTGCTTAAGCGGCGTCTCGTCGAACTGGAAGCGCAAGGCTTGCTCAACGCCGAAATCGTACTCGTGCCCGTCGCCAATCCGGTCGGTCTCGGCCAGCACGTGCTCGGCCAGTTTCTTGGGCGCTTCGAAGCGGCCAGCGGTAAGAACTTCAATCGGCATTTCATGCAGTTCACGAGGCTGCTGGATCGCGCCAGGGATCGACTTGGCGACGACGCGCGGGAGAACCGCACGCTGATTCGCGAGCTGGTGCGCGAACAACTGGATGCGCAAAAGCCGCTTACGGAATACGAGTCGCTCCAACTCGCGTTGCTGAAGCTTTCTCATGACGCGGACGTCGTGATCGATCTGCATTGTTCGCTCGAAGCGGTGATGCACGTGTACACGAGCGAAGCGGGCTGGCCAGAGATCGAGCCGCTCGCGCGTTATTTGCGCTCAGAAGCATCGCTGCTGGCGACGGATTCGGGCGGCCAGGCGTTCGACGAGACGCATAGCCTGTTGTGGTGGCACTTGCAGCAGAATATGCCCGCAGGCAAGCCTGTGCCGACGGGAACGATTGCCGTGACGATCGAATGCCGCGGTCAGCGCGACGTATCGTATGAAGTCGCGCAACAGGATGCCGACGCGCTCGTCGATTTTCTGACGTATCGCAAGGCGATCGAGGGCAACGCGAAGCCGCTGCCGGAACTGCCGACGCCTGCGACGCCTCTCGCGGGGAGCGAGCAGTTCTATGCACCTGTCAGCGGCATCCTCGTCCATCGCGTGAAGGTCGGCGACTGGATTCGCGCCGGCGACGCGCTGTTCGATATCGTCGATCCTTTGACGGACGAAACGACGACTATCGTCAGCAACACGGAAGGCGTGCTCTATATGCGTCGCGCGATCCGCTTCGTGACAGCAGGCGCGCCGCTGGGCCGCGTGACGGGCACCAAGCCGCTCCGTACCGGCGTGCTGCTGGGCGCGTGATGGGGCGTACACCGCCGGAGACGGCAAGTTTAAGCGCATAAACTTTGCCGGACCGGCTTCGTTCGTGGGCTACATGCACCGCCCGGCCATCTTCCGCGGTTTAGGCGCATAAACTTCCGAAGCGAGCCAGCGGCGCGACGCGATTCCGCCGATATCGCGCCGCAATCCTTCCTGCTACATCAAGCCACGTTGAACCGCGCGGCCGGCATGGTGCGCGACAGATTCGGTCCGAGCGCGGCGCGCGCCGACTCAAACGCCTGCCAGTCGGCGTAGTCGGGCAGCGACGGAATCGTCGCGAGTTCGCCCTGATCGAAGCCGACCAGCGACGCATCCACCATCTCTTCCGCCCCCATCACAATGCCGCGCTCTTCGACCATTTCAATTGGGACGCCAGCAGCATCCCAGAACTCGGTGCGCGTTGCGCCCGGCAGCACCGCCTGCACCTTCACACCCTTGCTGGCCAGTTCGTGATGCAGCGACTGCGTAAACGCGAGCACGAAGGCTTTCGTACCGCCATATACGCCGTTCAGCAGTTCTGGCGCAATCGCGACGATGGAAGCGATGTTGATGATATTGCCGCCGCCACGCGCGACAAAGCCGGGGGCGACCGCATACGTGAGCCGCGTCAGCGCGACGACATTCAACTTGATCATCGATTCCATCTTGTCGACGTCCGAATCGAGTAGCGGTGCGCCCGCGCCGACGCCCGCGTTATTCACGAGCAGCGTGATGCTCGCGTCGGTTCGCAACGCCTTTTCGACTCGGCGGATATCGGCGTCGTCGTTCAGATCGGCAGCGACGATTTCCACCGAGCGGCCCGTTTCGTTCGAGATGCGCGTCGCCAGTTGTTCGAGCCGCGCACGGTTGCGGGCGATGAGGATCAGATCGTAGCCGCGGCGCGCGAGGCGGTCCGCGTAAATCGCGCCGATGCCCGACGAGGCGCCCGTTACGACAGCCGTGCCGCGATTCGCTGCGGAATTAGAAGAGTTCGACATTGCAATGCTCCTGAAGGTTGGTGGCGCAGGTGACGTCGCGTCGTCTGCATGACCGTCAGATTAGGTGCATACTCACACGGCCTCAATGTCGTAGATGCCACTTTTTCGGACATCCCCGGAGCCAAACCATGCTACGCGTCGGAATCGTTCTGTTCCCCGGTTTTCAGGTGATGAACCTCGGCATGACGAGCGTGCTCGAGTTCGCAAATCGCGAGATGAGCGAGCCGCTCTACGACTTCGTGTTGCTGTCGGAGCACGGCGGCCCCGTCGTGTGTTCGTCCGGATTCGAGGTGTCGACGCAGCCTTTCGGCGACAGCCGCTTCGACACGATTCTAGTCGTCGGCGACAACGACCTGCAGCCGTCGCCCCCCTCGCTGATCGACTTCCTGAGGCGCGCGTCGCCGGCGGCGCGGCGCGTCGCGGCCGCCTGCACGGGCGCCTTTCATCTGGCTGAAGCCGGTTTGCTCCACGGCCGACGCGCGACGACGCATTGGTACTACGCGGCGGACATGCGCAAACGCTATCCGGACGTAAAAGTGGAGGAGGATCGTATCTTCATCATCGACAACGATGTGTGGACGTCGGCGGGCATGACCGCGTGCATCGATCTCGCGCTTGCGTTCGTCGAGAAGGATGCGGGCGCGGAACTCGCGCGCCACGTCGCGCGAAAGCTCGTGGTGTATCACCGGCGCGCAGGCGGCCAGTCGCAGTTTTCGGCGCTGCTTGAACTCGAGCCGAAGTCCGATCGCATCCAGACCGCGTTGTCGTACGCGAGGCGCAATCTGAGCGCGCCGCTTTCCGTCGAACAGCTTGCCGACGCCGCGCATCTGAGCCCGCGGCAGTTCACGCGTGCATTCAGGGAAGAAATGGGACATACGCCCGCGAAGGCCGTCGAGCGACTCCGCGTCGAAGCGGCGCGGCTGATGCTCGAAACGGGACGGCATGGTGTCGATGTGGTTGCACGCGACGTGGGTTTCGGCGACCGCGAACGCATGCGCCGGGCTTTCTTGCGCGCGTTCGGTCAACCGCCGCAAGCGGTTCAGCGAATGACGCGCGACATCGAATGAAAGATCTGAAGCTTTAGTAAGCGACTGTAAGTTACCTTTTTTCGCTGAGGAGCCCCGAATGGCTCGAGAAACGCATGCTGCTAACGAATTAAATATGCATTAAAGAGTTTCTGTGAGTGGTCCGCAATAGGAAGGGTCTGGGACGCCGGTGCAACCGCCCGCAGGTGATGCTCGACGTCCGTGCGGACATCATGGCCGAAGCAGGGCAGGCAAATGTCGATGCGGAACGTCCGGCTCTGCAGGACAAGGCCGACAAGTGGCGCTGGTATCCGCTCGTGAAAGCGGGCGTGGCATATCGCTTCTGATCGGCAAGCAGCGACAAGCAAAAAGCGGCTCGCCAAGGCTCATGGCGGGCCGTTTTTACGTGCGGCGAGCGGAAGGTTGAAGCGCTTGTCGCCGGATCCGTCGCGCTTCCTGTCAGCCTCAGATGTTCAGCTTCGACACCTTGGTGCCTGCGAGCGATATATCGCCCATCAAGCCTGAGTTTGTCATGATGATCGCTTCGACAGGCGCGGTGGCCGTCGTCGTGTCGATGGCGCCGTTCGCGCCGACCTTGATCAGCGCCACCGATGCATCGGCTCCAGCTGACCAGCCCTTCGCATTCTGGAAGGTGTCGAGCGCGTCCTGTGTCATGAACAGGAAGATGATCGCCTTCGACTGCGCGCCCGCCGTGAGGCCGAACGAGCCCGAGACCGTGCTGTAATAGCCCGCGGTGTTGCCGCCGATCCGCAGCGCGCCTTCGCCGTATTGTCCGCCGACTACGAAGCCGACCTGCAGCACGGACGGAAACACCAGTACGCCGCGCGCCTTTCCGACCAGTTCGCGCGAACCTTGCACCGACGTATAGAGCTTCGCCAGAGCGCCATCGACGCTTGCGTCGATCGACTGCCGCTTGGACATGTCGGTTGCGGCGGATTCTCCACTGCTCTTGGTCGTCGTGCAGCCCGACATCAGCAGACCGCCATATGCGAGTGCAGCAACACTTGCTGTCACGAAGTGTCTTCTTTGCATTGTCGTTCTCCGTCTGTGAAGCATTGGAAGGGTAAATGCACGTTTGCACGCGCGATCTCGCGCAAGCGCAACTGCTACGCTTCCTACACCAATATCAGAAACGTGTTGCGGTTGTGAAGTGCGCTAACCAATTTGTTGGCGAGCAAACGCTTTGCGGAATGCATTTGCGGGCTCGAATGGCGCAAATGTGTCGGCCCGCGAAACGGTGCCTGCGATCGTTGCAAGCGCAGAGCAATGCATGCGCTTGCAGAAAAGAAAAAGCCGCATGCCCCCTTGAAAGCATGCGGCCGAACACTCGACAACGCATCAGTATGCGCTGCGCGTGCTTACCTTTATTTTCGACACCGCACCTGGAATCGCTTCGCTGGCCGGCAGCGCTTCGTCGATCGGCGTGCGCCCGCCGTCGCGGAAGAACGCCTGCTCGGCGGCTTTGTTCAGCACGAGCACGCTGATGCGGCGGTTGGTCGGCTCGTCGGCGACGTTCGCATTGAGCGGCAGCACGTCCGCGAGACCGCGCACCTGCAACAGCTTGTCTTCGCGCATGCCGCCCGCGACCAGCGCGCGCCGCGCCGCGTTCGCGCGTTCCGACGACAGCTCCCAGTTCGAGTAGCCCGCCGGACCGTTCGCGTAGGTCACGGCGTCCGTGTGGCCCGCAATCGAAATGCGGTTGTCGACATCGTTTAGTGCCGCGCCGATCCGCGTGAGGATCTCGACCGCGTAGCTCTGCAGTTTCGAGCTCCCCGTCGCAAACATCGGGCGCTTCAGCGTATCGACGATTTCGATGCGCAATCCCTCGTTCGTGATCGAGATGCGGATCTGATCCTTGAACGCCTTCAGCGCGGGCGTGTCCTCGATCAGCGCCGACAGCTTCGACTTCAGCTGTTCGAGACGCGCCGTGTCGTTGGGGACGGTCGTTATCTGCGTGAGCGTCGGCTTTGCGGGCTCCTGCTGCATCGTCTTGCCATCGCCGGGACGTGTGTCGGAGATGTCGCGGCCGCCGCCCTGGATCACGTTCGGACGCGCGGCCGCCGTGCCCTCGTTGCCGCCTAGCAGGCTCGACAGCGGCGTGTTGAAGTAATCCTCGATGCCCTGTTTGTCGTACTTCGACGTCGAGCCGAGCAGCCACATCAGCAGGAAGAACGCCATCATCGCGGTCACGAAGTCCGCGTAGGCGATCTTCCACGCGCCGCCGTGATGCCCGCCGTGTCCGTCGCCCTTCTTCGAGCGGCGCACGATGACAGGCGCGGCTTTCGCGCTCGCCTCTTCGCCGCGGGGTCGTCTTTGAGCCATGCCGTTCTCCTTCCAGACTAACGTCAGGCCGACTTCGGCATCTTGGTTGCGCGCACGGCGTCGTCCAGCTCCTGGAAGCTCGGACGGTCTGCCGTAAACAGCACCTTGCGACCGAATTCGACGGCGACGGGCGGCGCATAGCCGGACAGCGACGCGAGCAGCACGGCCTTCACACATTGATACGGCTTGGCCTCGGCGCGGCCCTTTGCGTTCAGCAGATCGGCGACGGGGCCGATGAAGCCATACGCGAGCAGAATGCCGAGGAACGTACCGACCAGCGCGCCCGCGATCATCTCGCCGAGCACGGCGGGCGGTGCGCCGACCGAGCCCATTGTGTGCACCACGCCCATCACGGCCGCGACGATGCCGAATGCGGGCAGGCCGTCAGCCATCTTCTGGATCGCGTTCGCAGGCACCGACGATTCCGCGTGATGCGTCTCCAGCTCTTCGTCCATCAGGTCCTGCATTTCGAGCACGTTGACGTTGCCCGTCGACATCATCCGCAGATAATCGACGATGAAATCGAGCAGATGATGGTCTTTCAAAACGTGCGAATACTTCTGAAAAAGCGCGCTTTCTTCAGGTGCATTGACATCGGCTTCAAGCGCCATCATGCCTTCCTTGCGCGCTTTTTGAAGCAGCTCATAAAGCAGCGCGATCAGTTCCAGATAAATCTCTTTCGAATAGGCACCGCCCTTGAAGCATCCAGGCAAAGCCTTGATGGTTTTCTTGAGCACCGACACGGGATTACTGACGACGAACGCGCCGATCGCCGCGCCGAAAATACACAGCAGTTCGAACGGCTGCACCAGCGCGGGCAGATGGCCGCCCACTCCCACGAAGCTCCCGATCACCGAGCCGACAACTAGCAGCCAACCAATAGCAACAAACATGGACCCTTCTCCAATTCAGAGCACTTGCGGCACGCCAATGAACCGGCAGGTTTTACTGCGCGAATGGCGTACCGTTTTGTTAATTCCGTGAAGGTGGTAACGGCCAGAGAAGCGCTGTGCTGAAGTGCGGGCAACGCCCGATCGGGAAAATATTTTGACGATTCGATTGATTTCGATACTTCGGGCGTTTTTACTGGCGCCGCTTCTACCGGCGGCGATTAAGAACAGATAATGCTCGCCCTCGGCAAAATGCCGGGAATCTTGAGTGCAGCGTGAAAATAAAAATCGCCGCATAAAAGCGGCGAATATCGACTCGGGGACTGTCTTGCGCGTTCGATCCGCGCGCGATGTCACTGCGACACGGCGGCGGCGGAAGCAGGCGATGCGGCGATGGCGGGCGTGCTGTCGAGCAGGGCGGCTGGGTCGTGGGCGGTTGATTCTTGCGCGGGTCTGGCCGAAGCCACTGGCGTCGCCGATGCGGAAGCCACGGGCGCAGCCGGCTGGGCCGACGGGGCTGGCATGATGACGGGCGCCACGTGGCCGCCCGAGGCGCCGGGCATGGGCGTGACAACCAGCGCAGGGGTGGGAGCAGGCGCGGGCAGTTGTGTTGCCTCGACGGTATTGCCCGGCACGGGCGCGCTACGCACCACGTTCTCGAGGTAATGGCCGATCAGCGCAAAGAAGCCGTCGTAGAACTTGGCCGACTGGATGGTTTCGCTTGAAATCTTCACCATCGCGTCGCTGTTCTGGCGGATCGGCAGCGACAGCGAGCCGAGCACGCTCAGCCCGACGCTCGCCGACGTATCGCTTTTCTTGAGCGCGTAACCGCTTTGCACCGCGTTCGCGTAGACGATGCTGCTATTGGTCGCGTCGTCGCCTGCCGTGCAGACGATGTGGAATTCGACGGTGAAGTGCGAGTCGCTGGCGGGCTGGAAGTTCTTGCTGGCATCGACGGTATCCGGGCGCACCAGCGTCGTCATGTAGCCCTGGCTCAGCAGCGCGCGGCGCGCCCCTTCGCAGGCTTCCGTGCTCGTCACCTGGAATGTGCGCGTGTACGGACTCGCGCCGCTGCTGAAGAAGTCTTCCTGCAGTTTCGCCTTCGGCGGCGTGGAGCACGCGCCAAGCGCGGCAAGCACGGGCAGGGTCAATGCGAGAGCGGCACGGGGAAAGCGGCTGAACATGATGAACAAGCGGACAACGGAATCGGACGGCAAGCATTGTAGTGCGGTTTCATGGCAGACCGTTATTACAGCGATAGGCGCCGTTGCAGGACGAGGCGGCGCGCGAAACGGGGCGCGGACGCGCGGCTATGCCGCGTAAGGTGCGCACGCCGTTGCCACAATCTCTTACGACATATTTCAACGACGCAGCCTCAGCTCACCCAGCTTTGCGCCGTGCGCGGCAGCTCGACGGTAAACACGGTGCCGAAGATCTCGTCCGACGCGCCCGTCACCTTGCCGCCGTGCATGTGCACGATTTTGTGCACGATGTGCAACCCGAGCCCGAGTCCTTCGCGCGACCGTTCGCCCGCGTTGGCGGATCCGAACGGCTCGAACAGATGCGGCAGTATCGCAGCCGGAATCGCGCCGCGATTGCTAACGGTTAATCTTAGCCGGTTCGATTCCTCCGCGTTGACGTCGACAGTGATCGGGCTGTCGCGCTCGCCGTGATGCAGCGCGTTGCTGATCAGATTCGAAATGGCCTGCCACAGCAGATCTGTGTCCCAGTTGCCCGTCGTGTTGCCGCGCGAGGTAAAGACGATCTGGCTGGCGCGCTCGTGCGCCGCGAACTCTTCGATCACGCCGCGGCACAGCGTCGCGAGTTCGCTCGGGCGCGGCTGCAACTGCATGCGGCCGCCTTGCAGCCGCGCGAGATTGAGCAGTTGATGCACCATGCGCGACATGCGCAGCGAACTGTTCCTGATGCGGCCCGCGACTGCTCCGGATTGCTCGTCAGGCGCATTGCGCACCAGGTATTCCGCCGACGCGAGCACCGTGCCAAGCGGCGTGCGCAGATCGTGGCCGAGCACGGCCATCAGCATTTCGTTTGCTTCGAGCAGCTGGCGCGTGGCCAGCAGCTGTTCGGCGAGCTGCCGCTTGTGCTGTTCCAGTTGCACGAACACGTCGACCTTCGATTGCAGGATGCGCGGGTCGAATGGCTTGTGCAAAAAGTCGACCGCGCCCGCTTCGTAGCCGCGAAACGTGCGCGACGCATCTTCCGCGGTGGCCGTCAGAAAGATGATGGGCACGTGCGACGTGCGCGGGCTGCCGCGCATCAGCGACGCGAGTTCGAAGCCGTTCATGCCGGGCATGTTGACGTCGAGTATCGCGAGCGCGGCTTCATGCTTGAGCAGCAGGTCGAGCGCGGCCGTCCCCGAGTTCGCGACCAGCAGTTCGACGCCGGGCCGCGCCAGCAGCGCTTCGAGTGCCGTGATGTTATGCGCGATATCGTCGACGATCAGAATGTTGACGGGCGAATTCGTCATGTCATCGTTCTAGTGTCAGGCGGCAAACCGGCGAGGCGCCGGGCCATCAGGGTTGGAGAAAGCACTTCGTCCGCGGCGCCGAGCGCGATGGCCGCGCGCGGCATCGTCGGCGAGACGGCCGTTTGCGGGTCCTGCACCCACGCGAGGCCGCCCATCGCGCGGATCACCTGGAGTCCCTGCGCGCCGTCGTCGTTCGCGCCCGACAGCAGGACGCCGAGCAGCCGCTCGCGGTAGACGTGCGCGGCGGATTCGAACAGCACGTCGATGGACGGCCGTGAATAATGCACGCTTGAGTCGATCGAGAGTGCGATTGTGCGGTCGTCGTCGATCAGCATGTGATAGCCGGGCGGCGCGATATGCACGCGGCCGGGCAACACGGGCTCGCCCGCATCCGGTTCGACGACGGGGAGCGCGCATCGATAGCCGAGTGTTTCGGCGAGGCAACTGGGCGCATCGGGCGGGACGTGCGTGACGATCAGCACGGCGATACCGAACGCTGCGGGCAACGCAGGCAGCAGCACGTTCAGCACATCGATGCCGCCCGCCGACGCTCCTATTGCGATTGCCTCGAACACGCGTGTTTCCATCGGCGCAACAGCGTCCGGTGGAAAAGGTCGGCGAGATGTGTTCATACGCGTCGATCGTTCGTCCGTTGTTGAAATGGGTGCAGTCTAGCGTTTCTGATAGATGCGCTCGTGCTCGCGAAATTCTTCGAAGGCATCGTACTGCGTCGAAAAGCGCAGGCTCTCCTTGCTGCCGAGGCCGAGAAAGCCGCGACGCACAAGCGTGTCCCTGAACAGTCCGAGTGCGCGATCCTGCAAGCCGCGATCGAAATAGATCAGAACATTGCGGCACGACACGAGGTGGGCTTCCAGAAACACTTCATCCGTCGACAGGCTGTGATCCGCAAATACGACGCGCTCTTTCAGCGAGCCCGCAAAGCGCGCGCCACTGTATGCCGCGTGATAGTAGTCCGCGAGCGAACGCGTGCCGCCCGCCGCGAGATAGTTGCGCGTGAAGCCCGCGATGCGGTCGAGCGCATAAATGCCCGCTTCGGCGCGTGCGAGCGCGTCGGGATTGATGTCGGTCGCGTAGAACAGCGTGCGTTCGGTGAGACCCGCTTCGTCGAATAGGATTTTCAGCGACCACAGTTCTTCGCCTGTGCTGCAGCCGGCCACCCACACCTTGATCGACGGATAGGTTTGCAGCACGGGCAGCACATGATGGCGAAGCGCGAGAAAGTAGCCCGGGTCGCGGAACATGTCGCTGACCTGCACCGTCAGGTAGTGGAACAGCCGCACGAAGTCCGCCTCGCTGCGCATGATCCTGTCCTGTAGTTGCGACAGCGTCGTGACGTCGAATTCTTCGAGCGCCTGCGCGAGCCGCCGCCGCAACGACGACATCGAGTAATGCCGGAAGTCATGCTGGTACTTCAGGTAGATCGCTTCCAGCAGTAGCTTCAGCTCGATGTCGAAATCGTGCAGGCGTTGCGGCGAATCGTCGTACGTGAAACGGCTCATGACGGGCGGTTCCTCGCGGCTAGCGCTGCCGCAGCCACACGCGGCACAGCGAAACCAGCTTGTCGACGTCGATCGGCTTCGAGATGTAGTCGTCGGCGCCGGCTTCGAGGCAGCGCATGCGGTCTTGCGCCATCGCCTTCGCCGTCAGCGCGATGATGGGCAGATGCGCAAAGCGTGAATCGCGGCGAATGTGCGAGATCGCCGTCAGACCATCCATCTCCGGCATCATGATGTCCATCAGCACGAGATCCACCTCGCGTCCGCTGTTCAGCGTTTCGAGCGCCTCGCGTCCGTTGCGCGCGATTGCGAGCGAGGCACCCAGCGGCTCGATCACGTGCGACAGCGCGAAGATGTTGCGCACGTCGTCTTCCGCGAGCAGGATGGTGCGCCCTTCGAACTGGTTGTCCCGCTGCCGCACCGTGCGCAGCATGCGCTGCTGCTCCGGCGCAAGCGACGACTCGACGCTATGCAGGAACAGCGTTACTTCATCCAGCAGACGTTCAGGCGACTTTGCACCCTTGATGATGATCGATTTCGAGTAGCGCCGGAGCCGGTGCTCTTCATCGCCCGACAGCATGCGGCCCGTGTAGACGATGACGGGCATCGCCTGATGCGTGACGTCGGCGGCAAGCTGTTCGAGCAGATCGTAGCCCGTGCCGTCGGGCAGCGCGAGGTCCGTCACGACGCAATCGAACAGCGTCGACGACAGCTTTTCGAGCGCGCCCGCCAGCGTCGCGACAACGACGATTTCCGTAGTCTCGCTCTGCAGCAGTGCGCGGATGCTTTCACGCATCGCCGCGTCGTCCTCGATCACCAGCACGCGCTTCATGCGCTGTTGCAGGCGGCTTTCGAGCCGCCGGATCGCGGCTTCGAGCGTAGTGCGCGCAGTCGGTTTCAGCGTGTAGCCGACTGCGCCCAGATGCAGCGCTTTCTCGGCGTGATCCGTCGCCGAGACGATGTGAATCGGGATATGACGCGTGGCGGGATCGTTCTTCAGCCATTCGAGCACCGTCAGCCCCGAGCGGTCGGGCAGGCCGACATCGAGCAAAACGGCTGTCGGCTGCATGTCGCGCACGAGCGTCAGGCCCGTTGTCGCGTCGCTGGCGTGGACGAAGTCGAAGTCGAGTTCATGCGTGAGATCGCGCAGGATCTCGGCGAACGCGAGGTCGTCTTCGATCGCGAGAATCAGGCGCGCTTCATGGCGGCGCGCGTCGCGGTCGTCGGCGATCGACGCGTGCACGCCGGCCGTCGGCGCGGGCGCGGGCGCTGGCATAGCTTCGGCATCGGGCGTCGGCGTGCTGACGGGCCGCGTCAGGGGCGTGGCGGCTTGCGGTGCCGCAGCGGGTGGCGAAGTGTGCGCGTGCGCTTCGACCGACCCTTGCAGCGGCAGCCAGAGCGTGAACACGCTGCCTTTGCCGGGCTCGCTTGCCACGCTCACACGTCCGCCGAGCAGCCGCGCAAACTCGCGCGAGATCGACAGGCCAAGGCCGCTGCCACCGTAGTTGCGGCTCGTCGAGCCGTCGGCCTGCTGGAACGCTTCGAAGATCAGTTCGAGCTTGTCGGCGGCAATGCCGATGCCCGTGTCGCGCACGTCGAAGCGCAGCGTGTCCGCGTCGCTGGCTGCGACCGTCAGCGCGACTTCGCCGCGCTCGGTGAACTTCAGCGCGTTCGACAACAGGTTGCGCAAGATCTGCGTGATGCGCTGACCATCGGTGAAGATCATGTCGGGCACGCCCGGCGCACGCTCGACCGAAAATTGCAAATGCTTCGCAGCAGCCATCGGCTCGAACATTTCGCGCAGCGATTGCAGCATCGATTCGACGGCCACGAGCTCGCGGTCGATCGTGATCTGCCCGGCTTCCACTTTCGACAGATCGAGAATGTCGTTGATCAGCACCAGCAAATCGCTGTTCGATGCATGAATCGTTTCCGCGTAGCGCACTTGCTCGTCGGTCAGATTGCCCGTGCGGTTCTCCTGCAACAGGCGCGCGAGAATCAGTGAACTGTTCAGCGGCGTGCGCAGTTCGTGCGACATGTTCGCGAGGAACTCGGACTTGTAGCGGCTCGACTGCTCCAGCCGTGCGGCGTTGGCCGCAAGCTCTCCCTGCGCGCTGAGCAGCTCGGCCTTCTGCCGCTCGAGACGCTTCGCGTAATCTTCGAGCTGGACGTTCGTCTGTTCGAGTTCCGCCTGTTGCGCTTCGAGCCGCGCTTGCGATTCGACGAGTGCGCGGCCGCGCTCTTCGAGACCTTCATTTGATACGCGCAGCTCTTCCTGTTGCACCTGAAGCTCTTCATTCAATTGCTGCGTTTCGGAGAGTGCGTCCTGAAGGCGCTCTCGATACAGCGCGGCTTCGATGAAGTCGCCCATGCTGTTGGCGACCAGTTGCAGGAACTCGTGATCGCGCGGCGCGATGTTGCGCATGAAGCCCATTTCGACGACGCCGTTCACGACACCGTCGTTGTCGATCGGCAGCACGACGAGGTTGCGCGGCGGGCTCATGCCCGTGCCGGACACGACTTTCACGTAGTCGTCGGGGACGTCGTGCAAGACGAGCATCCGGCGCGATACGGCCGCCTGGCCGACCAGGCTATCGGCGTCGCGAAACGAGCGCGCGGCGTGTTCGCTCTCCTCGCTGAAGCCGTAGGTCGCGATGCGCTTGAGGCTGCTCGTTGCGCGGTCGCGCACATACAGGGCCGCGACCACGACGTCGAGATATTGCGCGAGAAATTCGAGGATCGCGCGGCCGACCAGGGGCGGACTCGACTGGCCGACCATTTTCTCCGCGAGCAGGCGCTGGCCGGAGCGCAGCCACACCTGTTGCTGCAGCACTTCCGCGTGTTCGGCCTGGCGCCCGAGCACGCCGTCATACGCTTCGGACAGGTTCAGCAGGTCGCGCCGCCCGCGCCACGCAATCACGCCGCTGATCGACAGACTGACGAGCAGAAATGCACCGACGAGAAGGGCTGTCACGCTGCGCGTGTCGCTGGAGCGCTGCTGGCGCAGCGCTTCTTCGACGGTCACGAATTGCGCGAAAAGCCGCCGCGTTTCGTCGAATTCGATCTTTCCGCGCCCGCTCTTCACGGAGTCGGTGTAGTCGAGATTGCGCCGGCGCAGATCGATCATCTGTTGCGCGAACTGGTCCCAGCGCTGCTGCACGGCGCGAATACGCTTGAGCTGGTCGGCTTGCGACGGGTTGTCGGACACCATCTCTATCAGTGAACCGATCTCCGTTTCGAAGCGTGGCTGACCTAGCTGATACGGCGCGAGGAAGGCCTCGTCCCCTGTAATGAGAAAGCCGCGCAACGCAGACTCGCGATCGACGGCGAGGCGCAGCATCTCGTTTGCGTGGCCGATCACGCGCTCGGAATGCTCAACCCAGCTGATCGTATTCACGAGGTACGCGATCAACGCGATGAACATGCCCATCGTGACGACGCCGAGCCCGAGCGGCAACGCGATATTGCGGCGAATGATGCGGCGAAAACTGATCGGATCGACAGCGCCGCCAGCGGTCATTTTTTCTCCGTGACCGGGTGACTCGTGTGATGTTTTCGGCATTTTTGACTTGAAAAAACGATGGCGTCTTTAGTTGTAGCCGGAATGCGCGACTGCATGGCGATGTCCAGACTGGCGATGTAATTCGTTGTATGGACAAGCGTTGGAAGTATCACATAGCGTCAGGCATTCGTGTAAGCGGACGCTGAAACGGTGGCGGCGCAGAAGCGGGGGCGCACCTGTCCGATAAAGCGAGGCTTGAAAATCAGCGAACCCGAAGCAGACAACGAAGCGACTGGCAAAGAAAAAGCCGCATGCCAAAAGCGTGCGCGTGCGGCTGTTCGAATCGACTGTTGGCTACTGGCTCGCGCCCGTTCCGATACCCGCTTTTTTCTGCGCGTCTTGCAAATCCTGCGGGTAGTTCGGATCGTTGGCGCGGGCGGGCTGGTAACCGGCGTCTTCGAGTTTCTTGAGTTCGGCGTTCTTCTTCGCGCGTGCTTCCTTGTGAGCCTGCTTGCGCTGCTGCTTGGTCGGCTTCGCCGCGGACGCGGCGGCGCCCGTTGCATCCGTGCCGCCCGACGCGTCGGTGTTTTGCGCGAAGGCTGGCGCGGCTGCGCCGATACCTAGCGAGGCCGAGGCGAGAAGGACGATCAGTTTTCTGGCGATACGCATTTCCGTTCTCCTGTCGTAGAGGCTTGACGATCGATTCCGCTTGCGCGGCCTGAGTCGGACGTTCCCCGGTCAAATGCTGACGCGCGCCGGGGATGTCCAATGTATCCGACGTGCACGGATCGCGCCTGACAGGGTTGTAGAATCCGCGGACATATAGCGCTATTTCTGCAGACAGAATCGAAACACGACTGGAAAGGAGACCCGGAATGTCCGTTGCTGCAACCGTCTATCGCGGCGATGTCGTCGAGAACACGCATAGCGCGCACGTAGCCGTCGTCGATACGGATGGGGGACTGCTGTATGCGAGCGGCAACCCGTCGCGCTTCACGCTCGTCCGCTCGGCGGCCAAGCCTGCGCAGGCGCTCGCCGTCGTTGAGACAGGCGCGCTCGAACGTTTCGGATTCGATGACGCAGATCTCGCGCTGATGTGCGCCTCGCATAGCAGCGAAGCGCGGCATATCGAGCGCGCGCGCAGCATGCTCGCGAAGTCGCAGGCCACCGAGCACGACTTGCGTTGCGGCGGCCATCCGCCCATTTCCGATGCCGTCTACCGCGAGTGGATCAAACGCGATTTCGTGCCGGGCGCCGTGTGCAGCAACTGTTCGGGCAAGCATGCGGGGATGCTGGCGGGCGCGCGGGCGCTTGGGGTGGCGCTCGCCGACTATCATCTGCCGGAGCATCCGTTGCAGCAGCGTGTGAAGCGCGTGGTTGCACAAGCGTGCGATCTTCCCGACGAAGGCGTGCAGTGGGCTGTCGATGGCTGCAATCTGCCGACGCCCGCGTTCCCGCTCGATCGCCTGGCGCGTCTTTACATGAAGCTCGCGCGTGCCGCCGACGGATATGCTTCGGCCGATGTGCAGCGCGACGCGGCGCTCGCGCGCATCTATCGCGCGATGACCGAGCATCCGGAGATGGTCGCGGGCGAGGGACGCTTCTGCACGGCCCTGATGAGCGCATTCAAAGGCGCGCTGGTCGGCAAGCTCGGCGCGGATGCGAGCTACGCGATCGGCGTGCGCGCGTCGGCGCAAACGGCGAAGCTCGGCGCGAAAGGCGCGCTCGGCATTGCGGTGAAAGTGGAAGACGGCAACACCTCGATCCTCTATGCGATCGTCGCCGACCTGCTGACAAAGCTCGGCATCGGCGGCGAAGCCGAACACCGTGCGCTCGACGCGTTCCGTCTGCGCACGATGCGCAATACGGTCGGCCTCGAAACCGGACGCGTAAAAGTGGCCGTGAATCTCGTCAAGGCGAATTAAGCGTGCCTAGCTGGACGACTGGCTGTCGCTGCCGGGAGGATCGAACATCGCCTGACACCTGGGCGATAGCTTGTCGTAGTGCTCCTTCATGCAGGCTTCGATCTTCTCCTTGTTGGGAATATGGATCGCGCAAAATTTGATCGCGTCGTGCTTGCACGCCTTGGTCTGTTCGTCACGCGTGGCGGCCGTTCCGACGTTCGCCGCCGCCACGCACATGATTAGCAAAAGTAGCGGTTTGAGCTTCATTGCCATTGATTCAGGTCGAAGGATATCCGGCTGTGTCCCGGAGTTCATTTCGAGTAGAGCAGCCTACCCGCACACGATCAAGCAAAAAGCGAACCCAACGCGGTGCAGCGCACTTATTGCAATATCAGGCAAGCGCAATAATGTCAGCGTGCGGCGCTTTGTCAAAGCGCAGGGCGGCGCGTGCGCCGCATGCTATGCTTGCACAGCCCGCAACGGGAACGGTACAGCTATCCGCATTCGCACGGCCACAACAAATACATCATGGACTACCGGCATCTTCAGAAACGCAAAAGCCTGCATGCGCGGATCGTGCAGGAACTCGGCATCGAAATCGTCAGCAGCAGGCTGGTGCCGGGCGAACGTCTGCCCGCCGAAGCGACACTGTGCGAAAAGTACGGAGTGAGCCGTCCCGTGTTGCGCGAAGCAACACGCGTGCTGGTGGCAAAAGGTCTGGTCGTGTCGAAGCCCCGTGTGGGCAGCGTCGTGCGGCCGCGCGAAGAGTGGCACATGCTCGATCCCGACGTGCTCTACTGGACGCTCAACAGCATTCCCGAAGGGGAATTCTTTCTGTCGCTGATGACTGTGCGCCGCATCATCGAACCGGCGGCAGCCGCGCTCGCCGCAACCGCTGCGACGGATGAAGACCTGGAGCGCATCGGCTCCGCGTACGACCGCATGGAGCACGCGCAAAGCGCCGGCGATCTGCTCGAGCCGGACCTGGAGTTTCACCGCGCGATCATGGCCGCGACGCACAACGACATGCTCGCGTATATCGGCAACATGATGTCGCTGGCCTTGTCGGAGTCGATCAAGCTGACGAGCCGTCACCCTGACACACATGCTCTGTCATTACCGCGCCATAAAGCGATTCTTACCGCGATCCAGAATCGCGATGCACTAGCCGCACGTCAGGCAAGCCTTGTGCAGCTCGAGCACGCACGTGCCGACGCCGATACGATTCTCGGCATCGGCACGACGTGATGCTTGAAGCGCGGTAAGCGCGCTCACGCGCTTTCACGCTAGTGCGAATGCGGCGGGACTTCCGCGCCACGGCAACCCACTAGGAAATCGAAGTCGCAACCCTGATCGGCCTGCATCACGTGGTCGATGTAGAGATTGCGATAGCCGCTCGCATCGGCGGGATTGCGCTGCTGGCTCTCCTTCCATCCGGCGAGACGCGCCGTCATTTCCGTCTCGTCGATATCGACGTGCAGACGGCCCGCGTCGCAATCCAGTTCGATCCAGTCGCCGTCGCGCACGATCGCGAGCGGCCCGCCCGCACGCGCTTCGGGCGCGACGTGCAACACCACGGTGCCATATGCGGTGCCGCTCATGCGCGCGTCCGACACGCGCACCATGTCCGTCACGCCTTGCGCGAGCAGTTTCGGCGGCAGCCCCATATTGCCGACTTCGGCCATGCCCGGATAACCCTTCGGCCCGCAGTTCTTCATCACGAGCACGGAATCTGCCGTTACGTCGAGATCGGGATCGCCGATGCGCTTCTTGTAGTCGTCGAAGTTCTCGAACACGACCGCGCGGCCGCGATGCTTCAACAGCGCAGGGGTCGCGGCGGACGGTTTGAGCACCGCGCCGTTCGGCGCGAGATTGCCGCGCAGCACGCACAGACCGCCGTCTTCGCGCAGCGGCTTGTCGAGCGGACGGATCACTTCATCGTTATAGATCGGGGCTTCGATGCAGTTCTCCCACAGCGACTTGCCGTTCGCTGTCAACGCATCGGGATGCGGCAGCAGGCCCGCTTCGCCGAGTCTGCGCAGCACGGCCGGCAAGCCGCCCGCGTAATAGAACTCTTCCATCAGGAAGCGGCCCGAGGGCTGCAGATCGACGAGTGTCGGCGTGCCCCGCCCGATGCGCGTCCAGTCGTCGAGTTCAAGGTTCACGCCGATGCGCCCGGCAATCGCCTTCAGATGAATCGCCGCATTGGTCGAGCCGCCGATCGCCGCATTCGCGCGGATCGCGTTTTCGAATGCCTCGCGAGTGAGCAGTTTCGACAGCCGCACGTCTTGTAGCGCCATGTCGACGATGCGCATGCCCGACAGATGCGCGAGCACATAGCGGCGCGCATCGACGGCGGGAATCGCCGCGTTGTGCGGCAGCGTGACGCCGAGCGCCTCGGCCATACATGCCATCGTCGACGCCGTGCCCATCGTGTTGCAGGTGCCCGCCGAGCGCGACATGCCCGCTTCCGCCGACATGAACTCGTGGATCGAGATCTTGCCTGCCTTCACCTGTTCGCTCAGTTGCCACACGACCGTGCCCGAGCCGATGTCGCGGCCTTCGTGCTTGCCGTTCAGCATCGGCCCGCCGCTTACGACGATCGCCGGCACGTCGCAACTCGCCGCGCCCATCAGCAACGCAGGCGTGGTCTTGTCGCAGCCGGCGAGCAACACGACGGCGTCGATGGGATTGCCGCGGATCGATTCTTCGACGTCCATGCTCGCGAGGTTGCGCGTGAACATCGCCGTGGGCCGCAGGTTCGACTCGCCGTTCGAAAACACCGGGAATTCAACGGGAAAGCCGCCCGCTTCGAACACGCCGCGCTTCACGTGCTCGGCGAGCTTGCGAAAGTGCGCGTTGCAAGGCGTCAATTCGGACCACGTGTTGCAGATGCCGATGATCGGCTTGCCGGCGAATTCATGGTCGGGGATGCCCTGATTCTTCATCCAGCTGCGGTACATGAAGCCGTTCTTGTCGGCGGTGCCGAACCAGGCGGCGGAGCGCAGCTTGCGGGGTTGGTCGCTCATGGTGTCTCGTTCAGTTTGTTCAAATATAGTAATACTATATGCGCCGTGTGCGGCGATGTCCATTAGGGCTTACAAGCAGGCTTTTGAAAAGTCGAATGCATCCAAAATGTCTTAAATAGCGGGTACGTATTGCGTAGCCACGGGGCATGGATTCTGATGCAACCGATAAATAGAATGACTTTTCAGGGTTGTGCATGGGGGAAAACACCAATCACAACGTGTCGTCGTCGCGCATATAGTTTGGCTAATTCGTCGATCGACGTATCGGCTGCGCCGTGAAACTCAGGAGTCTCAAATAGTGGCAATTTCGGGTACATGCTTCTTCGAAGCGCTCGCGGCGCAACCCGGTCTGCAGATCGACACGATGTCGGATGCTGCCCGCGTCGAATCGTGCGAACTCAGGCGCGAAGCGGATGCGCTTGCGTTACGCTGAGGCCGCTAACAATCCGTTAGTCCCTCGAAGCTCTATCGCCCACTATATGAACACCAAACTTTCCATCGGCATCGTCGGGGTCGGCAAGATTGCGCGCGACCAGCATCTTCCCGCTATCGCGGCGCTCGACGGCTTCGAACTCGTCGCATCCGCGAGCCGCAATGCGCAGGTCGATGGCGTGCGCAACTACAAGACGATCGAAGAGATGCTCGCAGCCGAGCCGCAACTGGACGCGGTCTCGCTGTGCGCGACGCCGCAGGTGCGCTTCGATCAGGCGCGTGCCGCGCTCGCGGCGGGCAAGCATGTGATGCTCGAAAAGCCGCCTGGCGCGAGCGTGCATGAAGTCGACGTGTTGCGCTCGATGGCGCGCGCCGCAGGCCGCACGCTATTCGCGACATGGCATTCGCGCTATGCGCCTGCTGTCGAAACGGCGCGCGAATGGCTCGCGTCGCGCACGCTGCAGGAAGTACAGGTGCGCTGGAAGGAAGACGTACGCCGCTGGCATCCGGGCCAGGCGTGGATCTGGACGCCGGGTGGACTCGGCGTGTTCGATCCCGGCATCAACGCACTGTCGATCATCACGCACATGCTGCCGCGTGAAGTCGTGTTGCGCGAAGCGACGCTTTCGGTGCCCGCCAACGTGCAGACGCCGATTGCCGCCAACCTCGATTTCGTCGACGAAGCCGGCGTGCCCGTGCGCGCCGAGTTCGACTGGCGTCATGGTCCTGTCGAGCAATGGGAAATCGTAGTGAGGACCTCGGATGGCGAACTGCATCTGAGCGAAGGCGGCAAGAAGCTCGCGATCGCGGGCAAGCCCGTCGAGATTGGACCCGAGCGCGAATATCCGTCGCTGTACGAGCGGTTCCACTGGCTGATCACGCATGGCGAACACGATGTCGATGTGCGTCCGCTGCGGCTGGTGGCCGATGCTTTCCTGCTTGGCCGTCGTCACGAGGTCGAGCCTTTCCACGACTAGAGCCTGAGCGCAGCGCGGGCCCGGTCGTCCATTTTGACCCGTTAAGCGCTGATTCCAACAACCACAAGCAACCGCTGTTCAAGGAGACTAAACATGACCCGCAAGCTTCGACGCCTTACTTTGTCCGCAATGGCCGCAGCACTGCTGGCTACGCCGTTCGCCATGCAGATGACCGCGCACGCGGACACGCCGCTGAAAATCGGCGTGCTCGTGAAGATGCCCGAACAGGCATGGTTCATCAACGAGCAGAAGGCGGCGACCGCTCTCGGCCAGAAGGAAGGCTTCTCGGTGGTCAACATCGGCGCGCCTGACGGCGAAAAGGTGCTGGCCGCGATCGACAATCTCGGCGCACAAGGCGCGCAAGGCTTCGTGATCTGCCCGCCCGATGTACGTCTCGGACCGGCCATTCAGGCGCGTGCCAAGCGCTACAACATGAAGTTCGTCACCGTCGACGACCAGCTCGTCGACTCCACGGGCAAGCCGCTCGCAGGCGTGCCGCATCTCGGCATGTCGGCGTTCAAGATCGGCAATCAGGTGGGCCAGGCGATCTCCGACGAAATGAAGAAGCGCGGCTGGAAGCCGGAAGAAGTGGGCGCAATCCGCATCACCGACTATGAGCTGCCGACGGCCAAGCTGCGCACCGACGGCGCAACGGAAACGCTGCTCGCGAACGGCTTCAAGAAGGACAACATTTTCGACGCGCCGCAAAAGACCACCGACGACGAAGGCGGCTTCAACGCGGCATCGCCCGTGCTGTCCAAGCATCCGAACATCAAGAAGTGGGTAATCTTCGCGCTGAACGAAGAGACCGTGCTGGGCGGCGTGCGCGCCACGGAGCAGTTGCATATTCCGGGCGCGGACGTGATCGGCGTCGGCATCAACGGCGCGGGCGAAGCGTTCGCCGAGTTCCAGAAGAAGGAACCGACGGGCTTCTACGGCACGATCGCAGTCAGCTCGACGAACCACGGCAAGCAGAGCACGCAGAATCTCGTCGACTGGATCAAGAACGGCAAGCAGCCGCCCGCCGATACGCAGACCACGGGCAAGCTGATGACGCGCGAAAACTGGAAGGACGTGCGTACGGAACTTGGAATCTGAAGCGGTAGAACAGATGCAAAACACGATGAACGCGAATGACGCCGCCAGCGAACAAGTTGTCGCTCCTCTGGAACAGCCGTTGACGGCGGCCGCCACGCATCTCGAACTCGACGGTATCACCGTCGCGTTCCCGGGCGTGGTGGCGCTCGACAACGTGTCGTTCGAAGTGCGCGGCGGTGAAGTGCACGGCCTGATGGGCGAGAACGGCGCGGGCAAATCGACGCTGCTGAAAGTGCTGTCCGGTGTGAACCAGACGCAGTCCGGCGCGTTGCGCCTCGCCGGCGTCGAGCACAGGTTCACGACGACCAAGGCCGCGATCGAGGCGGGCATTGCGATCATCTATCAGGAACTGCATCTCGTGCCCGAGCTGACGGTCGCTGAAAACCTGATGCTCGGGCAGTTGCCGAACCGTTTCGGCGTGCTCGACGAGAAGGCGCTCGTCAAGCGCGCAATGACGGAACTCGAGCGTCTCGGCGAATCGATCGATCCGAACGCACAGGTGAAGAGCCTGTCTATCGGCCAGCGGCAGATGATCGAGATCGGCAAGGCGTTGATGCGCGACGCGCGCGTGATTGCGTTCGACGAACCAACCAGTTCGTTGTCGGCGCGCGAAACGGAACGGCTCTTCAAGATCATCAATGCATTGCGCGCCCAGGGGCACGCGGTGATCTACGTTACGCACCGGATGGACGAGGTGTACGAACTGTGCGACCGCGTCACCGTGTTCCGTGACGGCCGCCGGATCGAAACATTCGACTCCGTGGCGGACCTGGACCGTGACCGCCTGATCAGCTGCATGGTCGGTCGTTCGATCCGTGACGTATATGGTTATCGTCCGCGCCAGGCGGGCGAAGTTCAGATCGAAGCGAAGCAGTTGATGGGGCCGGGGCTCTCCGCTCCCGTCTCCTTCACTGCGCGCAAAGGCGAGATCGTCGGCTTCTTCGGACTCGTGGGCGCGGGGCGTTCCGAGTTGATGAAGCTGCTGTATGGCGCCACGCAGCCGACGGGCGGCCACGTCGAACTGAATGGCAAGCGCGTGTCGTTCTCCACGCCACGCGACGCCGTGCGCGCGGGCATTGCGCTGTGCCCGGAAGATCGCAAGCAGGAAGGCATCGTCGCGATCGCGTCGGTGGCCGACAACTTGAACATCAGCGCGCGGCGACACTTCAGTCCGTTGAGCTTTCTGCTGAACAGCAAGCGCGAACGCGACCTCACGCGCGAATACATCGATAAGCTGTCGATCAAGACGCGCAACACTGAAACGGTGATCGGCACGCTGTCGGGCGGCAACCAGCAGAAGGTGATTCTGTCGCGCTGGCTCGCAGAACGCATCGACGTGTTTCTGCTGGACGAACCGACGCGCGGCATCGACGTCGGCGCGCGCGCGGAAATCTACGATCTGCTGTATGACCTCGCGGAAGCGGGCCGCACGGTGATCGTCGTATCGAGCGATCTGGCGGAAGTGATCGGCGTCGCGGACCGCGTGCTGGTGATGAAGGAAGGACGCATCGTCGGCGATCTGCCGAAGGCGCAGGCCACGCCCGATCAACTGATCAAACTCGCATTGCCGCAATGACGCGCGCGCCCACGCGGGCGCAACGGAGCAACAGCGGATGCAACAACGCACCACGTAGACCACGGAACTGGAAGACCATGCAAACACCGAGCACACGTCCGGCGACCGAGCCGGCAGTCCAACACGCCGCATCGCCCGGCGCGGCCGCGCGCGCGGCCCGCACGTGGGATCTGATCAACAAGTCGGGCATCGTGATGGTGTTCGTCATCCTGTTCGCGGTGCTGTCATTCGCGGTGCCCGACTTTCTGACGAGCCGCAACATGCAGGGCCTGTTGCTCTCCGTGACGCTGATCGGCTCGATCTCCGTGACGATGATGTTCGTGCTGGCGCTCGGCGAAGTCGATTTGTCGGTGGCGTCGATCGTCGCTTTCGCGGGCGTGGTGGCCTCTACGTTGATCACGGCCACGCATAGCGTGATGCTCGGCGTCGCCGCGGGCGTGCTGGCGGGTGGCGCGGTCGGCCTCGTGAATGGTGTGCTGATCGCGCGCTACAAGATCAATTCGCTGATCGTCACGCTCGCCATGATGGAAGTGGTGCGCGGCCTCGCATTCATCACGTCGAACGGGGACGCGGTGATGATTTCCGAAGAGAGCTTCTTCGATCTGGGCGGCGGCTCGTTCCTCGGCATTTCGTATCCGATCTGGAGCAACATCGTCGGCTTCGTGCTGTTCGGGTTCCTGCTGCGTAAGACCATATTCGGCAAGAACGTGCTCGCAGTAGGCGGGAATAGCGAGGCTGCGTTGCTAGCCGGTCTGCCCGTCACGCGCATCAAGATCACGGTGTTCGTGCTGCAAGGGCTCGTGACGGGTTTCGCGGGCGTGATGCTCGCGTCGCGGATGAGCCTCGGCGATCCGAAGACGTCGGTGGGTCTTGAACTCGGCGTGATTTCGGCGTGCGTGCTGGGCGGCGTGTCGCTGACGGGCGGCGTCGCGACGATTTCCGGCGTGCTGGTCGGCGTGCTCATCATGGGCTCGGTGCAGGACGCGATGAGCCTGCTCAATGTGCCCACGTTCTATCAGTATCTGATTCGCGGCGGTATCCTGCTGCTGGCTGTTCTTTTCGATCAGTTCCGACGGAGCAAGCGGAAGGTTTGAAACAACTAAGCCTGTCCTTCATGGTTTCTCCTCGATAGAGCCGTTGTCGGCTCTATCGATCGGCGAACCCACAGATTAAAAAGAAGCCCGCACGCTGGACTTCATGATTTGCGGGCAGGAAGGGTTTGCTTCGATTGCACAGGCCATTGCAAACGCAAGGGATACGGTCGAACGCGTCTGCTGGGGTTTCGACCCGGCGATGGAACTCGTACGCAGCGGCCATACATGGCCTCGCGGGCAGACCTTCGGAGAGCTGCTGGAGAAGGCGGCGCCGCGCGGAGTGACGGTGCGCCTGCTCGTGTGGCACAACCCGCTGGCAACGGTATTGCGTTGCCTGGTGGAAGCGGCATCTTTCGACGCGGACCGCGGCGGGACCGGACGCGAAGCTGCAACTCGTGCTGCGCACTGCGAGCCAAAGCGATGCATACGCGGGCCTGATGGACGAAGACGACGAGCCGGCCCTGATGGGCGAAGCGGCTGGAATGAGCTTCGCGACCCATCACCAGAAACCGATCCTGATCGACTATGCGCACGACGGCGGCAGCGATGCTGTCGGCGACGTGATGGGGCTGAACTCGGTGACGGACTACTGGGATACGCAACAGCATGAAATCGATGATCCGCTGCGCGAAGAGATGCAGCGTTCTTTTGGGCTGTGGAGAGGCGTTCTCGAAGCGTTTTTCAGCGCAACATAAACGACATCGCCGACAGACAATTCAGCGTGCGCACAGCATGCTCGACCGACGGCACAGAAAATCGCAGCGTGACGCCGTCCACGCGTTCAATCGACGGCATTTGCGCAAACAGATCGGCGAGCGCTGTGGTTTGCACGCGTAGTTCGATCTCGACGGGACGAGGCGTGCCACGTTGCGCCACGACGCCTTGTATTCCCCGTCTCGTGACCACATCCCGCGCCGCTTCGCGAATCGCCGAGCACGCACGCTCGGGCGTGTGCGTCACGCCGCTTCCATAACCGGTGGCCTGCTTCGTGACCACGAACGCCGCGTCGGGAAACTGCGGCTTCGTCTCTTCCGCAAACACATCGTCGCCCGATAGCAGCACGACCCTCGCGCCATATTCGTGTGCCAGCGCGCCATACAAACCTGCTTCACCTACATCGTGCCCGTTCATCGTCACGCGCGTGAACGCGAAGCTGTTGATGGTATGCGCGAGGATGCCCGACGATTGCGCCATCGAGTGATAGCCGATCATGAACACGAGTTGCGGCGCGTATTCGAGTCCCGCCATCATGCCGAGCGTGCGCGGTTTGCCGAGAATCACATTGGCGCGCGCGTCGAGCATATCGGGCAGCAGATTGCGAAAGCCGCCGTGTGAGTCGTTGACCCAGACATCCGTGGCGCCGCCCGCGAACGCGCCTTCGATTGCCGCGTTCGCTTCGAGCGTCATCCAGCGACGGGCGCGTTCGTATTCGCCATTGCCTGCACGCGTCTGCTCGGGACTCACGACACCGGCGACGCCTTCGATGTCGACGGAAATCAATACCTTCATGTTGTGCGTTGCTTCAATAGTCGTTCGAGATCGGGTACGGCGTCGTGTAGCGAAAGTCGTGTGTGTGCATCGCGGCCCGTGACCGTGGCGGCGGACCACAGCGCATCGACGATCGCCTGTTCGACGCTGTCCGCGCAGGCATGAAACAGCGGATCGAGCCGCGCGTCGCTGACTAGCGGCGGCGTGGCGATGAAGTCGTCGTCATGTGGCACGGTCCACGCAGTCGAAAATGCAAGCGCGATATCGCCGCTGCCATGTCCATACACTGAGCCCGTACGCGCGAGACCGGCGGCGGCGCGCATCGACAGACGCTTGAGTTGGCGCGCGTCGAGCGGTGCATCGGTGGCGACGATCATGATGATCGAGCCTTGCTCGGGCTTGGCCTCTGTCGCCCGGCGCCGCTGTGCGAGTTCGCGTCCGATGGGCATGCCGTCAATGGTCAGCATCGGCAGACGGCCGAAGTTCGCAAGCACGAGCGCACCGACCGTCAAATCGCTG
Source organism: Paraburkholderia phymatum STM815 (assembly GCF_000020045.1). GTDB lineage: Bacteria > Pseudomonadota > Gammaproteobacteria > Burkholderiales > Burkholderiaceae > Paraburkholderia > Paraburkholderia phymatum. Next base: position 1,213,682 of record NC_010623.1, read on the forward strand.
CTTGCCACTTTCACGACGCGCGATGCAGAACCAATCCCGCCTTTCAGATCGAAGCACGACATGCCGCGGCCCGCGCCGACCGAGCCTCGTTTGAAGTCAGGAGCGGATGAATCCAAGGCCGCTTCATAGTGTTTGCCTTCAACCGCCAGCGCCTGAATATCGTTCAGGTAGCCGTCGTTGCATTCGAACACGAGCGGATTGACGGTCGGCCATTCCCGTCCGACTTGCGGATTGCTCGCCGTCGCGGCACGGATCTGCGCCTGCGCAACCGCCGCAATGCCAAACGTGTTGGTCAGCGCAATCGGCGTTTCGAGGACGCCGAGTTCTTCCACCTGCACGAGTCCGATGCTCTTGCCGAAACCGTTGATCACGCTTGCCGCGGCAGGCACTTTCCTGAGATACGGATCGTCGCGATGCGGACGGATCACCGTGACGCCCGTCTGTACCGCCCCGTTATCGATCGTGCTATGCCCGACGGTCACACCGGCAACATCCGCGATCGTGCCCAACGCGCCCGCGGGCAACACGCCGATGTGTGGCATCGGAAGGGCGCTCATGGGCGGTCCAGTTTGGGATCGAGTGCGTCGCGCAGACCGTCGCCGAGCAGGTTGAACGCGAGCACCGTCAGGAAGATCGCGAGACTCGGAAACAGCGCGATATGCGGCGCCGTCACCATGTCAGCGCGTGCTTCGTTGAGCATCGCGCCCCACTCGGGCGTCGGCGGCTGCGCGCCGAGGCCGAGGAACGACAGGCTCGCGGCCGTGATGATCGACGTGCCGATACGCATCGTCAGATACACGATTACCGATGAAATCGTGCCCGGCAGAATGTGACGCATGATGATGGTCCAGTCCGATGCGCCGATGCTGCGCGCTGCTTCGATATACGTCAGCTGCTTCAGCATCAGCGTATTGCCGCGCACGAGCCGCGCGAATGCGGGAATGCTGAACACGGCGACAGCCGCGATCACGTTGATCATGCCGTTGCCGAGAATCGCCACGATGCCTATCGCGAGCAGAATGCCGGGGAATGCGAACAGCACGTCGGCCACGCGCATCGTGACGCGATCCCACCAGCCCTCGTAATAGCCCGCGAGCAGACCGAAGAACGTGCCGACGATCGCGCCGATCGCGACGGATACAAAGCCCGCCGCCAGCGAAATGCGCGTACCTGCGACGATGCGGCTGAAGATATCGCGGCCCAGCGAGTCGACGCCGAACCAGTGCGCGGCCGACGGCCCCGCATTCAGCGCGTCGTAGTCGAAATAGTTTTCCGGGTCGTACGGAACGATATGCGGACCCGCGATCGACACGGCGACGAGCAGCAGCACGAACATGCCCGCCGCGAGGGCAACGTGCTGCTTGCGGAACTTGCGCCAGAACTCGCTCCACGGCGTGCGGATCGCGCGTGGCTCGCGAGCGGCCTGGACGGCCTGGGTGTTGTCGGCAGTCGTGCTCATGCGGACCTCACTTGAAACGGATGGTCGGATTGATGACGGCATACAGCACGTCGACGACCAGATTGATGACGATGAATTCGAGCGAGAACAGCAGCACTTCGGCCTGAATCACGGGATAGTCGCGCATCGCGACGGCATCCACCAGCAGGCGTCCCATGCCCGGCCAGTTGAACACCACTTCGACGACGATAGAGCCGCCGAGCAGAAAGCCGAACTGCAAGCCCATCATCGTGACGACGGGGATCATCGCGTTGCGCAAGCAGTGCTTGATGACGACCCACTGTTCGGCGACGCCTTTCGCGCGCGCTGTGCGCACGAAGTCTTCGTTAAGCACCTCGACGAACGACGCACGCGTAAAGCGCGCCATCACCGCGGCGACGGCGGCGCCGAGTGTGATTGACGGCAATACGTAGCTGCGCCACGAACCGTCGCCGACGATGGGCAGCCAGCCCAGTTGCACGGAAAAGATCTCCATCAGCAGCATGCCGAACGCGAACGCGGGAAACGAAATGCCCGACACGGCGAGCGTCATGCCGAGCCGGTCGGGCCATTTGTTGCGCCACACGGCTGACGCGATGCCGATCGCCATGCCGAAGATCACGGCCCACACCATGCTGACGAGCGTGAGCACCAGCGTTGGCATGAAGCGCTCGCCGATCTCCGCGGAGACGGGGCGCTTGCTGCGCGTCGAGACGCCGAAATCGCCATGCGCGATGCGCACGAAGAAGTTCACGAACTGCTGCGGCATCGGTTTGTCGAGCCCGAGATCCGCGCGCACCAGCGCGACGGTTGCATCGTCGGCTTCGGGGCCGGCCGCGAGCCGGGCGGGGTCGCCAGGCAGCATGTGCACGAACAGGAACACGAGGCCGGCGACGATGACGAGCGTCGGCAGCAGGCCCAGTAGACGTTTGACGAGAAAGTTCAGCATGAGTGCGATCCGCTATCGAAATGCAAGTGCGGCATGAAGCGAAGACGCTGGCCCCGACCGATGTGCATCGGGACCAGCGTCGGGCGCGCGATTACTTCAGCGCGATTTCATCGAAGTTGAACGAGCCGTCCGGCGCGACGTACGCACCCGAGAGCCGCTTGCTGCGCGCGTACACGACCTTCTCCTTGACGAGGAAGATCCACGGCGCGTCGGCCCAGATGCGCTTCTGGGCGTCGCCGTAGAGCGCGGCCTTCTGCGTGCGGTCCGTTGTTTCGAGCGCCTTTGTCAGATCGCTGTCGACGCTGTCGTTCTTGTAGTACGCGGTGTTCACGAGCTTCGGCGGGAACGACGTTGACGCGAGCAGCGGCGTGATGCCCCAGTCCGCTTCGCCCGTCGACGACGACCAGCCGATGTAGTACATGCGCACAGGCGCCGTCGCGGGGTCTTGCGCGCTTTCCACCTTCGCGACGCGCTGACCTGCTTCCAGCGCTTCGACGGTCGTCTTCACGCCGACTTGCGCGAGCTGCTGCTGCACGAACTGGATGGCCTTTTGCGCCGTCGAGTTGTTGTACGCGGACCAGAGCGTCGTCTCGAAGCCGTTCGGATAGCCGGCTTCCTTCAGCAGTTCGCGCGCTTTCGCGGGGTCGTACGGCCACGGGCCGAGCTTCGTCGCATAATCGACGCCTTCGGGCAGCACGCCGTCGGCTGGCACCGCGTAACCCGAGAACGCGACCTTCGCGAGCGCTTCCTTGTTGATTGCGTAGTTCAGCGCTTCGCGCACCTTCGGATTGTCGAACGGCTTCTTCGTCGTGTTCAGGCTGACGTAACGGTTGATGATCGACGGCGTGGCGACGATGTCGACCTTCGGGCTCGATTGCAGCGCAGCCGCCTGCTCGAACGGAATGCGGAACGCGAAGTCGGCTTCGCCTGTGCGCATCAACGCGGCGCGCGTGTTGTTGTCGACCACCGGCTTCCAGTCGATCTCGTCGACCTTCGGATAGCCCTTCTTCCAGTAGCCGTCGAACTTCTTCACGGTCAGATCGCCGGCGGGGTCCCACTTCACGAGTTCGAACGGGCCTGTGCCGACGGGATGGAACGCGAGATCCTTGCCGTATTTCTTCATCGCGGCGGGCGAAATCATCACCGCCGACGGATGCGCGAGCACGTTGACGAACGCCGAGAACGGCGCCTTCAGCGTGATCTTCACCGTGTACGGATCGACCACTTCCGTCTTCTCGATGCGGTTGAACATGTTGTAGCGCTTCAGCTTGTTCGCGGGATCCGTCACGCGGTCGAACGTCGCCTTCACGGCGGCGGCGTCGAAGTCGGTGCCGTCCTGGAACTTCACGCCCTGGCGCAGCTTGAGCGTGTAGACGCGTGCATCCGCGCTCGCTTCGTAGCTCGTCGCGAGCACGTTGACGAGCTTCATGTCCTTGTCGAAGCCGAACAGGCCCTGATAGAACGACTTCGACACGGCTTGCGAGAGCGTGTCGTTCGCGTCGTACGGATCGAGCGTCGTGAACGTCGAGTCGACGGCCATCACGGCCGTCTGTGCGGCATGGGCGCCCGCCGACGCGAGCATCGCAAAGACCAGCGCGCCGCTCGTCACGAGGGAACGCAGGCGCAACGGTTGACACAAGAGAGGCATAGTCATCGTTTCAAAACTCCACTGAGCAAGAGAACTGCTTGTTGTCATGCCGCAGGTCTGCGCGGCTTCTGGTGTGTTGCCTGACTGCTCTTCGCTGAACGGCACGCGCTCAATAGGCGCCGCCGATCCGGTGCGCGGCCACGAAGTGATCGGGCCCGACGGCGACGAGCGGCGCGACGACGGGCTCGTCGTCGAGCGCGCGAATCGGACTCGGGAGTTCGTCGGCGGCGAGCATGCGCTTCGCGTGACGGCGCGCGGGATCGGCGACGGGCACCGCGCCCATCAGCTTTTTCGTGTACGGATGTTGCGGCGATTCGAAGACCGCGCGACGCGGCCCGATTTCGACGATCTGCCCGAGATACATCACCGCGACGCGATGACTGATGCGCTCGACGACGGCCATGTCGTGCGAAATGAAGAGATACGCGACGCCGAGTTCACGTTGCAGATCCAGCATCAGATTGACGATCTGCGCCTGCACGGAGACATCGAGCGCCGACACCGACTCGTCTGCGATCACGACTTTCGGATTGAGCGCGAGGGCGCGCGCAATCGCGACGCGTTGACGCTGGCCGCCGGAGAATTCGTGCGGATAGCGGCGCGCGGCATCGGCGGGCAAACCGACCTTGTCGAGCAGCCACTCGACACGCTCGTGCGCTTCCTTGCCGCTCGCGACGTTGTGCACGAGCAGCGGCTCCATGATCGAGAAGCCCACCGTGAGGCGCGGATTGAGCGACGCGAACGGGTCCTGGAAGATGAACTGGATATCACGGCGCAACGCCTGCAACGATGGGCCGCTCAGCGAGCTGATGTCCTTGCCGTCGAACTCGATGCTGCCGCTCTGGCTTTCGACCAGACGCAGCAATGAGCGCCCCGTCGTCGATTTGCCGCAACCGGACTCGCCGACCAGCGCGAGCGTTTCGCCCGCATGCAGATCGAAGCTGACGCGCTCGACGGCGTGCACGCGTCCCGTGAGCTTGCTGAACAGGCCACTGCGCACCGGGAAGCGCGTGACGAGATCGCGTACGCGGAGAATCGGCTGCGCAGCGGCTTGCGTGTTCGTCTGCGTTTGCGCAATGTGTGCTTTGTGCGGCTGCTGCTGTTCACCGTCGAGCGTGAGCAACGAGAACCTGGCGGGCGCATCCGTGCCTTGCATCGAACCGAGTTTCGGCACGGCGGCGAGCAGCGCTGTCGTATAAGGATGCTCAGGTGTCGCGAACACCTTCGACGACTCGCCTTCTTCGACCTTGTCGCCGCGATACAGCACGAGCACACGGTCGGCGACTTCGGCGACGACGCCCATGTCGTGCGTGATGAAGATCACGCCCATGTTCATCTCGTCCTGCAAACCGCGGATCAGTTGCAGGATCTGCGCCTGGATCGTGACGTCGAGCGCGGTGGTCGGTTCGTCGGCGATCAATAGCGACGGCTTGCATGACAGCGCCATCGCAATCATGACGCGCTGACGCATACCGCCCGACAACTGATGCGGATAGCGTGCAGCGACGCGGCGCGCTTCGGGAATGCGCACGAGATCGAGTAGACGCAGCGTTTCCGCATGCGCTTCGCTGCGGCTCTTGTTCTGATGCAGCGAGATCGCTTCGCCGATCTGATCGCCCACCGTGAAGACGGGATTGAGCGAGGTCATCGGCTCCTGAAAGATCATCGCGATGTCCGCGCCGCGAATGGAGCGCATCGTGGCTTGCGACGCCTGCGCGAGATCGAGCACGCTGCCGTTGCGCCGGCGAAACGCGATGCTCCCGCTTGCGATACGTCCGCCGCCATGTTCGACGAGACGCATCAGCGCGAGCGACGTCACCGACTTGCCCGAACCCGATTCGCCGACGATCGCGAGAGTCTCGCCGCGATCGACGGTGAACGACAGGTCGCGCACTGCGTTAAACGTGGTGTCGCCGCGACGGAATGCGACCGTCAGGTGATCGATGTCGACGACACGTTGCGGCGGCAGGTTATCGAGCGGGCGTGGCGGATTCGGCTTGTTCGGCACGGTGATTTCTCTCGGCGTCGGTTGCAGTGGATTGCACGGTCGTGAAGAGCGTTAGCGATAGATCGCCGTAACGGGCGCTTCGCCGACGCGCGCATAGCCGCGGTACATGCCTTCGGTGTTGAACGGCAGGACGACGTTGCCGCGTGCGTCGACGGCGATCAGGCCGCCGCGCCCATCGATGCGCGGCAAGCGGTTCATCACCACATCGTTCGCGGCTTCTTCGAGCGAGGCGCCGCGATACGCCATCTGCGCGGCGACATCGTAGGCGGCGACCATGCGCATGAACATTTCGCCGGAACCGGTGGTGGACACGGCGCAGGTGGCGTTGTCGGCATAGCAGCCTGCGCCGATCAGCGGCGCATCGCCGACGCGCCCGATCTGCTTGTTCGTGACGCCGCCCGTCGAGGTTGCTGCCGCGACATGGCCGTAGAGATCCACAGCAACCGCGCCGACCGTGCCGAACTTCCTGTTCGGGTCGAGGGGCTCGTGTGGCAACGCGTCGTTGCTCGCAGAAGCAGGGGCCTGAGCAGTTGACTGAGCGGTTGACTGAGCGGCGGCCAGCGACGCGCCGTCGTGATCGAGCATCGCGCGCTGCTGTTCACGCGCAAGCTGCCACTGGCGATAGCGTGCGTCGGTGTGGAAGTACGACGGGTCGACGAATTCGAGGCCCTGTTCTTGCGCGAACGCTTCGGCGCCTTCCGCCGTGAACATCACGTGCTCGCTGTATTCGAGAACATGGCGTGCCGCGACGATCGGATTGCGCACGCGCTTCACGCACGACACGGCGCCCGCTTCGAGCGTGCGGCCGTCCATGATCGACGCATCCAGTTCGTGCGTGCCCGCCGACGTGAACACGGCGCCGTGTCCCGCGTTGAACAGCGGGCAGTCTTCGAGCAGCCGGACGGCTTGCGTGACGGCATCGAGCGCGCTGCCGCCGTCGGCGAGCACACGCTGCGCGGCGACGAGCACGGCGCGCAATTCGGCGTGATAGCGGGCTTCCGCATCGGGGGCCATCGACGCGCGCAAGATCGTGCCCGCGCCGCCGTGAATGGCGACTACCGCGTTGGTGGTCATTGCTTTTTCTTTGCCTGGTGAGGAGTGGGCCGCGTGGCGGTCTTCGATTGGGTCTGCAGCGACGCTGTATCAGTGAGCCACGGCAACACGAACTCGGTCATATTGGCGGCCGCCTGGGCCGAACGCTTCGCGCGGAACGCAACGGCGTCGCACAATGCTTCGATCACCGCTAGCACGGTCGCCTCCGATGTCGCAGCGAGACGGCGTTCCGCGCGAATGAAGAGCGAGCGCGTGGCCAGCGCCGCGAGCGGCGACGCCGGGCCGTCCGTCAGCGCGAGTACGTCTGCGCCGAGACTGGCGGCGCGGCGAGCGAGTTCGATGGTGTCGTCGACATAGCGCGGGAACGCGATGGCGATCACGAGATCGCCTTTGCCTGCGTTGAACAGACGGCGCGCCGCATGCGTTGGACCGCCGATCAGCGCGAGCGATTGCACATTGTCGTGATACGGCAGCAGGTTGTGCTCCATCAGGCTGGCGAGAAACGCACTCGCGCCGCTTCCGATGATGAAAACGCGCCGCGCCGCGATGATCGCTTCGACGACGGCTTCGGCCGCGGTGCCGTCGATTGCGCTGCGTGTGGTGCCGAGATTGGTGGCGGCCTGTTCGAGCGATGCGCTGAACAGTTCGTCGCCATTCGTCCGGGACTCCTGTGCGGAACGCAGACGTTCGACGGGCGCAAGCGTCGCTTCGAAGCCGCGTACGAGCGCTTCTCGAAACGCGGGGTAGCCGTCGAAGCCGAGCGCGCGTGCGAAGCGGTTCGCCGTTGCGATGGATGCGCCGACGGCCGTCGCGAGTTCGTCGATGCGCATGGTGGCCGCACGGAACTGGTTGGCCAGCACGAACTCGCCCATGCGCCGATGAACAGGCGTGAGAATCGGCATCGCGGCCGTGATGCGCGCGGCGATGGCGGGTTCGGCGGCGGTGGATTGCGGACGATGGCGGGACATGAATGTCGGAGTGAATCTGTCAGGCGGAATGGCAATGCAAGCGAATTTACATGAAATCGATGGCGTGAAAAAATATTTTCATTGAGATGAGGGTTTGTACGGTGAAAACAACCGGGGGATGGCAATCGTGCAGGTGCGCAGGGCGAGGCGGCCCTGGGGAAGCGCCAGCACTGCCAACCCTTCGCGCTATCATTCCTATCTTCGAGATGAAAACGACACAGCCGGATATGGCAAGAGAAAACACGACAGGAGCGGGACGCCGGATTGCCAGACCGCAGGACGCGCGCGCATCGGCCGACGAGGACAGCGCGCGGGGCACCCAGATCGCCGACACCGCTGAAGAAGAATCGGGCGGCAGCTCGACCTATCTCGTCCCCGGCCTCGAGCGCGGCTTGCGCATTCTTTCCGAGTTTTCGGCGCGTGAGCCCGTACTCGGCGCGCCCGAATTGTCGAAGCGCATCGGCATTCCGCGCACGACAACCTTCCGCCTGCTGCAAACACTCGAAGCGCTCGGCTTTCTCGAACGCGCGAACGGCGACCGCCACTTTCGACTCGGCGTCGCCGTGTTGCGCCTCGGCTTCGAGTATCTGAGTTCGCTCGAACTGACCGACTTCGGCACGCCGATCCTCGAACGATTGCGCGACCAGTTGGGCTTGAGCACGCATCTGCTGATCCGCGACGAGCGCGATGTCGTGTTCGTTGCCAAGGCGCAAACGCACGATCCGATGTTCAGTTCGGTGAAGGTGCACGTCGGCACGCGGCTGCCCGCGCATGCGACCGTGCATGGCCAGGTGCTGATGGGCGATCTCTCGCTGATGCAGTTGCGCCAGCTTTATCCCGAGACGCAACTCGAACGATTCACCGATCGCACGCCCGCGACGGTCGACGAACTATATGAACGGATCCGCGAAACGGCTGCTCAGGGTTATGCCGTCAGCGAGGCGTCGTTCGAACGCGGCATTTCGGTGGTGAGTGCGCCCGTGCGGGATCAGACGGGAAAGATCGTGGCGGCGATGACAGCGACGGTGCCGCGTTCCGATATCGGCGATGACGAGCGCGGGCCCCTCGTCGCCAAGGTGTGCGGCGCGGCGCTGGATCTGTCTGCGCGTCTGAACTACCGGCCTTCGGCGGACGATCCGACGCTCGTGCAGTCGCGTCAGTAAGTAGTCTGCACGCGTGCAAAGCGAAAACAGGCGGCGTTCGAGCCGCCCGTTCGCTTCAACCTGCGTGTGATGCCTGAATGAACCTCGAGCGTTCGCTCACAGGTTAGAACGAGTGGTGAATGCCAGTCAGCACGATCGCCTGATTGCGCCCGCTCGACACACCTGCCGTGAAGAATGCGGCGTGCGCATCTTCGTTTGCGTGTTCGTAGAGCACGTTCACGTACACCTGCGTGCGTTTCGACAACGCATAGATGTCGCCGATCTCGAACTGCGTCCAGCGGCGTCCGGCAAGCGTCGTCGTCGCGGCGCCGCCCGCGAGCGTGTTGGCCGGCGTGAACTGGTAGTTCGCGCCCGCATCCCAGCTCTGATAGGTGTCCGAAAAGCCGTTCGATTGCAGCTTCACACGCGTGTACAGCCCGTGCACGAGCAGGTTGCCGAACTGATACGACAGGCCAGCGCCCATGTTCTCGACCTTGTCGGCGGAATACGTCGAGGCCGGGATGTTCTGGAACGTGTTGATGCCCGTCGTGATGATGGAAGGCGTGCGGTTGTGCTCGTTCGAGTACACCGCGGCAGCCTTGAACGGGCCGTTTGCGTAGTTCACGCCGAAGCTCAGCGTCTTGCCCGTCGAGAAGTTCGTCGTGTTGCCGAGGCCCATCATCGCGCCGACGGTGAAGCCCGCATACGAAATCGACTTGTACTTCACCGAGTTGTCGAACGGCACGACGCCCGTGTCCGCCAGCTCGTCGATGTTGCCCGGGTGGAACGCAAACCAGCTGGCGGCGAGATACGCGGTGCTGAGCGGGCCGAGCATATCGAAGTTGAACGGCGTCTGATGGCCTAGCGTGATCTGCCCGAACTGATCGGAACTGATGCCGACGTACGCCTGGCGGTTGAATAGCGTACCCGCCTTCGCGAAGTTGCCGGTGTTCGTATAGAAGCCGTTTTCCAGCTGGAAGATCGCGTGCAGACCGCCGCCCAGGTCTTCGACGCCGCGCAGGCCCCAGCGGTCCGGCTGCATGTTGCCCTGCTCTTCCATCCACTTCGAATGACCGCCGACGTTGCTCACGTACGCAATGCCTGCGTCCAGACTGCCGTACAGCGTGACGCTGCTTTGCGCCCATGACGTCGATGTCACCATAAGTCCTGCCACGCCGGCAGCAATGATGCGTTTCACCCTTGGTACTCCTGATCGTGTGGTCGATTGCCGGACATGCCGGTGGTCGTCCGGTTGCCTGTCATTTCTTTGGATGGCCTTTTCGTCGCCTGCATGGAGGCTATCCGCTCGATGTTCCACCTATGGGCATATGTATCGCCTATGGAAAGTATAGAGAGTCAGCTCGGCGAACAAAAAGATTTTTGCGGCGGTGAAAACCCTCATTCACCTGACCGCGCCGCGTGCCGTATGCGCGCGCTCCTTATGCGCAGCCATCCTTGTTTTGGCCCGCTTTAAGCGGGTCCGTACGTTGCGAAAGTGCGCCGATCAGTGTTTTCCCTGGAGGCGCCGGATTTTTATTTTGTCCTGCCAAACCGGCTCCTATAATGACCATACATAAACTGACGTTCCGTATATGGAACGACAAACAGTCGGGACAGTTGGTCGGAGAAGGTGAGATATGAGTGATCAGTGGCTTTGCGCCGGACATGCCGGTGCACTTTCGGAAGACTCGCCCGTCGAGTTCAAGCTCGACGACGGCAAGGAGATCGGCATCTACAAGGTGGGCGATGAGCTCTATGCGCTCGAGAACGTCTGCCCGCATGCATATGCGTTGCTGACGCAAGGCTTCATCGACGGCGACACGGTTGAATGTCCGCTGCACGAAGCCGTTTTCCATATCCCAACGGGGAAATGCATGAAAGAGCCGGGCGGCCGCGACCTCAAGACGTACGCCGTGCGCCTCGCGGGTGAAGAAATCCAGATCAAGGTGGAATGACATGAAAGAAGTCGTGGTGAACTTCAATCCCTTTCTGAAGCCGTGGCTCGCGCCGCAGCCGAACAACGTCGCGGGCAAGGGCGTGATCGAGAAGCCGGGCGAAACCGACAACATGATCTGGCAGACGCGCAAGGCGGAGCCGACGCAGTACGAGAACGACTTCGGCGATGCGCTGGAGAAGGTGTTCGAAGCGGGTGCGGCCGAACTGAACGAAGTGGTGGCAGGGCTGAACGGCATCGGCTTCCGCACGCCGGAAGGCGCGCAGTGGAGTGAAGAGCGTCTCGCGGCGGAACTGCGACTGCTCGCCGAATAAGCGTCCCGCGCACCCACGACCCAAGCGAACCCGGAGTTTCCCCATGACGTCCCTCAATACAGCGAGCCCCGCAGTCGATCCCGTTCAGGCTTATCTCGAACGGGGCATCAAGAATTACTGGTATCCCGTTGCGCCCAGCTGGCAGGTGAGCAACGCGCCCATCGGCCTGACGCGTCTGAGCGAGCAGATCGTGCTGTGGCGCGATCAGGAAGGCAAAGTCCACGCGCTCGAAGATCGCTGCCCGCATCGCGGCGCGCGTCTGTCGCTTGGCTGGAACCTCGGCAATCGCGTCGCGTGCTGGTATCACGGCATCGAAGTCGACGGCTCGGGCACCGTACGGAGCGTCCCGGCCGTATCGGCGTGCCCGCTCGAAGGCCAGAAGTGCGTGAAGTCGTATCCCGTCGAAGAACACGCGGGCGCGATCTTCCTGTGGTTTGGCGACGACGCGCACAGAGAGCCGACCCCACTCGTGTTGCCCGATGAACTCGTTGCGGCGGAATACTCGCAATTCCTGTGCGTATCGAACTGGAAGTGCAACTATCAGTACGCGATCGACAATGTGATGGACCCGATGCACGGCGCGTATCTGCACGCAACGTCGCATTCGATGGCCGAAGGCGACAAGCAGGCCGACATGCGCGTGCGCAAAACCGAGACCGGCCTCGTGTTCGAAAAGGTCGGTCAGCGCGACGTGAATTTCGACTGGGTCGAACTCGGCGAAACGGGCTGCCTATGGATGCGTCTCGCCATTCCGTACAAGAAGAAGTTCGGTCCTGGCGGCAACTTCGGCATCATCGGTTTCGCTGTACCCGTCGACAACGACAACTGCCAGGTCTACTTCTGGCGCACGCGCAAGGTGAGCGGCTGGCAGCGCGATGCATGGCGCTTTCTGTATCGCAACCGTCTCGAAGGGCTGCACTGGGCGGTGCTCGAGCAAGACCGCTATGTGCTCGAAAGCCTTGCGCCGAATGCGCGCGAACACGAATTCCTCTATCAGCACGACGTCGGTATGACGCGCGTGCGCCGCATGCTGCGTCAACGCGCGCAACAGCATTTCGCCGATCTCGAAGCGTTCAGCGCGAAGCAGGCGGAAGCCGGTGCGCAAGCATCGACGGGGCACGCTCATGCGTGAGCTCACGGTCTCCGGCTTGAGCGGACGACGCGTCGTCGTAACGGGCGGCGCGCGCGGGCTCGGTGCCTCGTTCATCGAAGCGCTCGCCAACGCGCAGGCGCAAGTCGTATTTGGCGACGTCCTCGAAGACGAAGGCCGTGCGCTCGCGGAGAAGCTTGGCGCGACCGTTCACTTCGCTCCCCTCGATCTCGCGAGTCCCGAGAGCATCGACGCGTTCGTCGCGCAAGCCGCGCACACGATGAGCGGCATCGACGCGCTGATCAACAACGCCGCGATCACGAATTCGGGCGGACGCTACGCGCAAGAGTTGACCACTCAGACGTGGGACGCCGTGATGAACGTCAACGTGCGCGGCACCTGGCTGATGTGTACGGCAGCGTTGCCGCATCTGCGCGATTCGAAGCGCGGCGCGATCGTCAACATCGCTTCCGATACGGCGATGTGGGGCGCGCCGAAGCTGCTCGCGTATGTGGCGAGCAAGGGCGCCGTGATTTCGATGACGCGCTCGCTGGCGCGCGAATTCGGTGCGTATGGCATCACAGTGAACGCAATTGCGCCGGGCCTCACCGAAGTCGAAGCGACAGCCTACGTGCCCGCCGAACGCCACGAGTACTACCTGAAAGGCCGTGCGTTGACACGCGCTCAAGTGCCCGACGACGTGACGGGCCCGGTGCTTTTCCTGCTGACGGATGCCGCCCGCTTCGTGACGGGCCAGTTGCTGCCCGTGAACGGCGGCTTCGTGATGAATTGACCTTGCTCATCGAGCAAACCACATGGAGAAAACAATGGCCGACGCCGATCTCGAACGCAAATCGTGGGCACAGCCCGCGGAAGCAAGCTTCGAACAATGGATGGACTCGCGTGTCGCGCGCTTCGAAACGCGCCGCTATGACTGGGACGCACTGAAGTTCCAGGCCGACTACGACCCGAAGTATCGCCGCGCGCAAATGCGCTACGTCGGCACGGGCGGCACGGGTGTCGCGAAAGACATGAACACGGTGCCCGCAGGCGGCTTCACGTTTTCGACGATGGTGATTCCTGCGGGCAACGTCGGCCCGAGCCACATTCATACCGACGTCGAAGAAATTTTCTTCGTGCTGCGCGGCAAGATGAAAGTGATCTGCGAACGTGACGGCGAAACGTGGGAAGCCGTGCTCGGCGAGCGCGATCTGATCTCCGTTCCGCCGGGTGTGTATCGCACGGAGATCAACATAGGTGAAGAAGATGCGCTGATGTGCGTGATGCTCGGCTCGCCGAAGCCGATCACGCCGACCTATCCGCCCGATTCGCCGCTCGCGAAGATCAAGCGCGATCTCGCCAGGTAATAAGCAACGCTGTTTTTGCAAAGCTGTCATTCACGACGTCACGCACATGCCCGCTTCCATGTCCTTTACCGAAGATCGCGAAGATCGAAACGCCACGCTGGAGACGCGCCTCTCGCACTTCCCGGCACAGCGGATCGAGATTGCGCCGCAACGGGCAATCGGTTATCGCGAAGCGGGTCGTGCGAACCTTGACGGCACGTTGCCGCTCGTGCTGCTGCACGGCATCGGCTCGGGCGCGGCTTCGTGGGTGCAACAGCTGGAAGCGCTCGGCACGACGCGCAGTGTGTTCGCGTGGGATGCGCCGGGCTATGGCGAATCGACTTGTGTCTCATCGCCTTCGCCACAGGCGGATGAGTACGCACGCGCGCTGCGCGAATGGCTCGACGCGCTCCACATCGAACGTTGCGTGCTGCTCGGGCATTCGCTTGGCGCAATCGTCGCGGGTTCGTTTGCGGCGTCGCATGGAAACCGCATTGCCGGGCTGTTGCTGCTGTCGCCCGCTGCAGGCTACGGCGCGGCGTCCGAAGAGGTGCGCGCATCGAAACGCGACAGCCGCCTCGCGATGCTTGCCGAACTCGGTCCACAAGGACTCGCCGATCGACGCAGCGCCAACATGTTGTCGCGGCATGCGCACGAAGCGTCGCGCGAATGGGTGCGCTGGAACATGATGCGCATCGTTCCACACGGTTACGCGCAGGCGACGCATCTGCTCGCCAACGCGGACCTCGCGACCGATGTTGCGAAGTTCGACGGACGCATCGCCGTCGCGGTCGGCGCAGAAGACACGATCACGCCGCCTGCTTCATGCGAGCGCATCGCGCAAGCCGCGCGCACGCGCCTGCAGATCATTCCGTGCGCGGGCCACGCGGGCTATATCGAAAGAGGCGCCGCCTACACCGCGCTCATCGAAGCCTTCTGCCGCATGAGCGACGGCCAACGGAGTAAAGCATGACCCCCGAACTGACGGGCACTGCACCTGATGCAGAAGAGGACCGCAGCGACGCAAACTATCGCGTGCCCGGTCTCGAACGCGGCCTGCGCATTCTCACGGAATTTTCGCCGCGCGAGCCGGTGCTCGGCGCGCCCGAATTGTCGAAGCGTCTCGGCATTCCGCGCACGACTGTGTTCCGTCTGCTGCAGACGCTCGAATCGCTCGGCTTTCTGGAGCGGGCGGATCGAGATCGCAACTATCGCCTGGGCGTCGCTGTGCTGCGCCTCGGCTTCGAATACCTGAGTTCGCTCGAACTCACCGACCTCGGCTTGCCGCTGATCGAAGCATTGCGCGATGCGACGGGCTTGACGACGCACATCGTGATCCGCGACGGACGCGACGTGGTGTTCGTCGCGAAGGCGCAAAGCCATGCACCCGTGTTCAGTTCGGTGAAGGTGAATGTCGGCACGCGGCTGCCTGCGCATGCAACGACGCACGGTCATGTGCTGATGGGCGATCTGTC
Source organism: Paraburkholderia phymatum STM815 (assembly GCF_000020045.1). Lineage (GTDB taxonomy): Bacteria > Pseudomonadota > Gammaproteobacteria > Burkholderiales > Burkholderiaceae > Paraburkholderia > Paraburkholderia phymatum. The sequence goes on from NC_010623.1 coordinate 1,229,067, forward strand.
GCTCGACGAGTTGCGCGCGCTGTATCCGGAGCAGACGCTGGAACGCTTCACGAAGCACACGCCCGAAACCGTCGAAGCGCTGTATGAACGCGTGAAGGACGATGCTGTGCGCGGTTTCGCAATCAGCGAATCGTCCTTCGAAAACGGCATTTCCGTGATTTCCGCGCCCGTGCGCAACGACACGGGCCGCATCGCCGCCGTCATCACGACGACCATTCCGCGCGGGCACATCGATGCATCGCTGCTCGACAGCGGCCTGATCGACAAGGTGCGCAACGCGGCCGAGCAACTGTCGCTGCGGCTCAATTACCGGCCGTCGGCGCAAAGCAGATACATGAAGGCATTGGGGCTCTGATGATCCATATCGATTTGACAGGACAGGTTGCAGTGGTGACGGGCGGTTCGTCCGGCATCGGCCTCGCGACCGCCGAACTCTTCCTGCGCGCACGCGCATCGGTGGCGATCTGCGGACGCGACACCGATCGTCTCGCAAGCGCCGAAGCGTCGCTGCGCAAGCAGTTTCCCCGCGCGCAGCTGCTCGCCGTGCGTTGCGACGTGCTCGACCCAGATGCTGTCGCAGCTTTCGCGAACGACGTGCAGCAACGTTTCGGCCGCACCGACATGCTCGTGAACAACGCAGGCCAAGGCCGCGTGTCCACCTTCGCGGATACGACCGACGAAGCCTGGCGGGAAGAACTCGATCTGAAGTACTTCAGCGTGATCCGTCCGACGCGCGCATTTCTGCCGATGCTCACGCAAGCCGCGCAGCATGGGAACGGTTCGATCGTCTGCGTGAATTCGCTGCTCGCATTGCAGCCCGAGCCGCACATGGTCGCGACCTCGTCGGCGCGCGCCGGTGTGCAGAACCTGATCAAGTCGCTGGCCATCGAACTCGCGCCGCAACGCATTCGCGTGAACTCGATCCTGATCGGCATTGTCGAGTCGGGTCAGTGGCGCCGCCGCTATCAGACGCAGGCACAGCCCGGTCAAAGCTGGGAAGACTGGACGGGCGAACTCGCGCGCATGAAGAACATCCCGCTCGGCCGCTTCGGCCGCCCCGAAGAAGCCGCACAAGCGCTCTTTTATCTCGCTACACCCCTGTCGTCGTACACGACGGGAAGCCATATCGATGTTTCCGGAGGCGTTGCACGTCATGTCTAACAAAACCACCGTCGGCGAACTGATCGCCGCTTTCCTCGAACAGTGCGGCGTCAAGACTGCATTCGGCGTGATCTCGATTCACAACATGCCGATCCTCGACGCGATCAACACGCGCGGCAACATTCGCTATGTCGGCGCGCGCGGCGAAGCGGGCGCGCTGAACATGGCGGATGGACTTGCGCGCGTGTCGGGCGGCCTCGGGGTCGCGTTCACGAGCACGGGCACGGCTGCCGGCAATGCAGCGGGCGCAATGGTCGAAGCGCTGACGGCAGGCACGGCACTCGTGCATATCACCGGCCAGATCGAAACCACGTATCTCGACCAGGACCTCGCGTACATCCACGAAGCACCGGATCAATTGACGATGCTCTCGTCGATTTCGAAGGCCGCCTACCGCGTGCGTTCTGTCGAGACCGCGCTCGCCACGGTGCGCGAGGCCGTGCGCGTTGCGCAGACGGCGCCGAGCGGTCCCGTCAGCGTCGAAATTCCGATCGACATTCAGGCTGCGGAAACCGAATGGCCCGCCGACATGAGCGCGCCTCACATCAACACGCTCACGCACGACACGAAGCGCGTCGAACATCTCGCCGACGAACTTGCGAAGGCCAGGCGTCCGCTGCTGTGGCTCGGTGGCGGCACGCGTCATGCACGCGCGCAGGTCGAGCGTCTGGTGAAGCTCGGCTTCGGTGTCGTGACGAGCGTCCAGGGCCGCGGCGTGCTGCCGGAAGATCATCCCGCGACGCTCGGCGCATTCAACGTGCAGCCGGCCGTCGAGAAGTTCTACAAGACCTGCGATGCGCTGCTCGTGGTCGGCTCGCGTCTGCGCGGCAACGAGACGCTCAAGTACAAGCTTGCGCTGCCGCAGCCGCTGTTCCGGGTCGATGCCGACGCGCTGGCCGACAATCGCGGCTATCGCAACGACCTCTTCGTACATGGCGATGCAGTCTCCGTGCTCGATCAGCTCGCGACGCTGCTCGAAGGCCGCGTGAAGATCGACCCGGCATTCGCAGACGATCTCGCCGGCACGCGTGAAGTCGCCGTCGCGGAAACGGGCAAGGGGCTCGGACCGTACAAACGCCTCGTCGACGTGCTGCAACACGCCGTGGGCCGCGACTACAACTGGGTGCGCGACGTGACGATCTCGAACAGCACGTGGGGCAACCGCATGCTGAAGATCTTCCAGCCGCGTGCGGGCGTCCATGCACTTGGCGGTGGCATCGGCCAGGGCATCCAGATGGCGATCGGCGCGGCGCTCGCGGATGCGGCGGCGAAGACGGTCTGTCTGGTCGGCGACGGCGGCCTGATGGTCAATGTCGGCGAACTGGTGACGGCCGTGCAGGAAAACGCGAACGTGATGATCGTGCTGATGAACGATCAATGCTACGGCGTGATCCGCAATATTCAGGACGCGCACTACGGCGGCCGCCGCTGCTACGTGCAGTTGCATCAACCGGATTTCGCGCAGTTCTGTGCGAGCTTCGGCCTCAAGCACTATCGCATCTCGTCGCTCGATGAGGCCGATGAGATCGTTCGCGAAGGTATGTCGAAGACGGGGCCTGTGATGGTCGAAGTCGACATGCTGTCGGTGGGACAGTTTGCAACGGCGTTTGCGGGCCCGCCGGTGCGCAAGCAGGAGCCGGAACATGCATAACGCAGCGCATGCCGCGAACGGAGCAGCGATGAATCATGTGCCCATCGACATCGCGATGATCGGCTTCGGCGCGATCGGTCAAACCGTGTATCGCGCTGTCGCCGCCGACCCGCAAGTGCATGTGTCGCATGTGATCGTGCCCGAGCATCAGGCCGATGCCGTGCGCGAGCAGGTCGGCCCGAACGTGGATGTCGTGTGGTCCGTCGATGCGTTGAAGTCGCGTCCGCAGTTCGCGCTCGAATGCGCGGGACACGGCGCGCTCGTCAGTCACGTCGTGCCGCTGCTGAAGGCGGGAACGGATTGCGCGGTGGCGTCGATCGGCGCGCTGTCGGATCTCACGCTGCTCGAAGCCTTGCACGCCGCCGCCGATGAAGGCCACGCAACCGTTACCCTGCTGTCGGGCGCGATCGGCGGCATCGATGCGCTCGCCGCCGCGAAGCTCGGCGGTCTCGACGAAGTGCAATACATCGGACGCAAGCCGCCGACAGGTTGGCTCGGCACGCCCGCCGAACAGATCTGCGATCTTCGGACGCTGACGCAAGCGCGTGTGATCTTCGAAGGCAGTGCGCGTGAAGCGGCGCGTCTCTATCCGAAGAACGCAAACGTTGCTGCGACGGTTGCGCTCGCGGGCCTCGGCCTCGATCAGACGACGGTGCGTCTGATCGCCGATCCCGCCGTGACGCGCAACGTGCATCGCATCGTCGCGCGCGGCGCATTCGGCGAGATGTCGCTCGAAATGAGCGGCAAGCCGCTGCCCGACAACCCGAAGACCTCTGCATTGACCGCGTTCAGCGCGATCCGTGCGTTGCGCAATCGCGCGGCCCGCTGCGTGATCTAAGGAAGTACGCCATGCCTCATACCGACATCATTTCGTCTCTCGTGCCCACCGCCGATATCTTCGTCGGCGGCGAATGGAAGCGTGGCCGCGGCGCGCTGTACGCGAGCGTCTATCCCGCCGACGGCTCGGTGAATGCCGAGATTACGACGGCCGACGCCGACGACGCGCGCGAAGCCGTCGAAGCCGCCGACCTCGCGTGGCGCAAGCCGAACTGGTCCGGTCTGAAGCCGCATCAGCGCGCGCTGATCCTGTACCGCATCGCCGAATCGATCATGGCGAAGCACGAAGTGCTCGCGCAACTGCAACGCCGCGACAACGGCAAGCCGATCAGCGAAACGCGCGTGCTCGTGGCGAGCGCCGCGAACACGTTCCGCTACTTCGCGGCGTGCCTTGAAACGCTCGACGAAGACGTCACGCCTTCGCGCGGCGACTATCTGACGATGAGCGTGCATGAACCGATCGGCGTGATCGCGGCGATCACGCCGTGGAATTCGCCGATCGCATCGGATGCGCAAAAGCTCGCGCCCGCGTTGGCTGCCGGCAACGCCGTCGTGCTTAAACCCGCCGAAGTGACGCCGCTGGCGTCGCTCGCGCTTGCCCGCATCTGCGAGGAAGCAGGCGTGCCGAAGGGCGTGCTGAGCGTGCTGCCCGGTAAGGGTTCGGTAATCGGTGACGTGCTGGTGCGTCATCCTCTCGTGAAGAAAGTGTCGTTCACGGGCGGCACCGAAGTGGGTCGCGGCATCGCGCGCATCGCAGCGGACAAGCTGATGCCCGTGTCGCTCGAACTGGGCGGCAAGTCGCCGACGATGGTTTTCGAAGACGCCGACCTCGATCATGCCGTGAACGGTGTGTTGTACGGCATCTTCAGTTCGTCGGGCGAGGCGTGCATCGCCGGTTCGCGTCTCTTTGTGCAGCGGTCGATCTATCCCGAGTTCATGAAGCGGCTGACGGAGAAGGCGCGCCAGCTGCGCATCGGCGATCCCGCGAGCGAAGACACGCAGATGGGACCGCTGATTACCGCGAAGCATCGCGAGTCGGTGGAGCGCTATGTGGCGCTCGGCCTCGAAGAGGGCGGACGCCTGCTGTGCGGCGGCGAACGCCCCGTCGGCGACAACCGCGAGCAGGGCTTCTTCTATCAGCCCACGATCCTCGAAGGCCTGTCTAACAGCGCGCGCATCTGTCAGGAGGAAATCTTCGGACCGGTGCTGGTCGCGATGCCGTTCGACGACGAAGCGTCGCTGATCGCGGCAGCGAACGACAGCGTCTTCGGCCTCGCAGCGGGCATCTGGACGCGCGACTACAAGCGCGCCTGGCGCGTCGCGCGTGCGCTCGAAGCAGGCACGATCTGGATCAACACTTATAAGCTGTTCTCGATTTCGACGCCGTTCTCGGGCTGGAAGGAAAGCGGCATGGGCCGCGAGAAAGGCCGCGTCGGCATTCGCGAGTACATGCAGCAAAAGAGCCTCTACTGGGGCTTGAACGACGCCCCGCTCGCGTGGGCGAACTGAAAAGGCACGCAACATGAGCATTCTCGGCATTGAACAGATCACCTACGGCGTGACGGATCTTGAGACCTGTCGGCGCTTTTTCGCCGACTGGGGCATGAAGGAAACCGCGCACGACGAAACACACGCGCGCTTCGAAACGCTGAACGGCTGCACGGTGCTCGCCGTAATGGCGAACGACGCGTCGCTGCCCCCCGCATTCGAAGAAGGCCCGACGCTGCGCGAAGTGACGTGGGGCGTGGCAGCTGTCGCCGATCTCGACACATATCGCGAAAGCCTGAAGGGCGCGCAGGGCTATTACTCGAACGACGATGCTGTCGGCTGCATCGATCCGAATGGCATGGCGATTCGCATCGAAGTAACGCGCAAGCGTGCCATCGATGTGCACGGTTCGCCGTCGAACGTGTGGGGCCAGACGCTGCGCGTCGATACGCCGAGTCCCGTCTATGAGCGCGCCGAACCCGTCGAAGTGGGCCACGTCGTGTTCTTCACGAACTGTCTCGCAGAGCAGGAAAAGTTCTATCACGAGCGGCTCGGCTTCGAAACATCGGACCGTTATCCGGGCCGTGGCGCGTTCATGCGGTGTGCGCCGCACGGCGGCCATCACGACCTTTTCCTGTTGCAGCTGCCGGCGGGCAAGCGAGGCCTGAACCACGTTGCGTTTACGGTGCGCGACATCCATGAAGTGTTCGGCGGCGGCATGCATATCAGCCGCCGTGGCTGGGAGACGCAACTCGGGCCGGGACGTCACCCCGTTTCGTCGGCGTACTTCTGGTACTTCCAGAATCCGGCGGGCGGCTTGATCGAATACTACGCAGACGAAGACCAGTTGACGCCCGAGTGGCAGCCGCGCGAATTCGAACCGGGTCCGACCGTGTTTGCCGAATGGGCAATCGATGGCGGCATCGACGGCAACACGCGCCGTCAAAAGAATGCGAAGGCGCCGGAAGGCAAGTTCATGACGGAGCGCAAACATGACTGACGCTGCTAACTCAAACGTCGCGCCGCACGCGGACGCGCCGCAAACCATCGTCGTGATCGGCGGCGGCCAGGCGGCGGGCTGGGTCGTGAAGACGCTGCGCAAGACGGGCTTCGCAGGCCGTCTGGTGATGATCGCAGACGAGATCCATCTGCCGTATGAACGGCCGCCGTTGTCGAAGGCGGTGCTGTCCGGCGACGCGGACATCGATACGGTGCGCCTGTTCGCCACCGACGATTTCGCTTCGCTCGCAGTCGAAGCGTGGCAACCGGACGTTGCCGTGGAAATCGATCGCGAGCGACGTATCGTGCGCACTCAGTCGGGCCGCGACGTGCAGTACGACCGGCTCGTGATCGCAACGGGCGGCGCGCCGCGCAAGCTGCCGGATTCGATCGTGAAGACGGATCACGTCGCGTATCTGCGCACGCTCGATGAAGCGTCGGCGCTCGGCGAGCGTCTGCGCAACAGCCAGCATGTGCTGGTGATCGGCGGCGGCTGGATCGGTCTCGAAGTGGCGGCGACGGCACGCAGGCTCGGCGTCGCGGCAACGGTGGTGGAAGGCGCGCCGCGTTTGTGCGCGCGGTCGGTGCCGCCCGCTGTGTCGGACTTTCTGCTGGAACTGCATCGTGCGAATGGTGTGGATGTGCGATTGAACGCTGCGCTCGCGTCGCTCGACGCGCATCCGGCGGACGCCGGCAAAGTGCGTGCGACGCTCGCGGACGGCACGGCTATCGACGCCGATTTCGCCGTCGCGGGCATCGGTCTCACGCCGCATACGTCGCTGGCTGAAGCCGCGGGCTTGCCGGTGAACGACGGCATCGTCGTCGACGAGCACGGCATGACGAACGACCCGCGCGTCTTTGCGTGCGGAGACGTCGCGAATCATCCAAGCGCGTGGTTGAAGCGGCGCGTGCGTCTGGAGTCGTGGGCGAATGCGCAGAACCAGGCAATCGTCGTCGCGAAGGCGATGCTCGGCCAGTTCGAGCCGTATGCGGAGATTCCGTGGTTCTGGTCGGATCAGTTCGACGTGAACCTGCAGATTCTCGGCGATATTCCCGCCGACGCGCAGCTCGTTGTGCGCGGCGACGTGAGCGCGCGGCGCGCGACGCTCTTCCATGTCGCGGACGGCGGCGTTCGCGGCGTGATCGCGATCAACACGCCGCGCGACCTGAAGCTCGCGCGCAAATGGATGACTCAGGGGCGCACAGTCGATGTCGCGGCTCTGGCCGATGCCGACAAGGCGCTTGCATAACAGATACGGGGCGGAGACAGCGGATGAGTACTATCGACAACACGTTTGAGGCACAGAGCAGCGCGGGTGTCTCCGGTCCCGCGACGCGCGGATCGATCATTGCGCGGCTCGAACGATTGCCCGCGAACGCGATGCTGGTGCGTGCGCGAATCCTGATCGGACTCGCGACCTTCTTCGACGGTTTCGACGTCATCGCGATCGCCGCGACGCTGCCGATCCTCATCGGCAAATGGCATCTGACGCCGTGGGACGTCGCGCTGCTGATCGGCGCGAGCTCGGTCGGCCAGCTGATCGGCGCGTTTCTGTTTCCGTGGTACGCGGAGCGCCACGGCCGCGTAAAAGCGATTGCGCTGAGTTCGGGCGTAATCGGCGTCACGAGTATTGCATGCGGCTTCGCGCCGTCGTTCGCGGTGTTTTTCGCGCTGCGCATCGTGCAGGGCATCGGGCTTGGCGGTGAGTTGCCCGTGGCCGCGACGTACATCAACGAGATTTGCCGTGCGCATGGGCGTGGGCGCTTCGTGCTGTTGTATGAAATCGTGTTTCCCGTCGGGCTGCTTGCATCGAATGCGCTCGGCGCCTGGATCGTGCCGCGTTTTGGTTGGGAAGCGATGTATTTCATCGGCGGCGTGCCGTTGATCCTGTTCTTCGTGCTGCGCAAGCTCGTTCCCGAATCGCCGCGCTGGCTCGCTGAACGCGGCCGCATGAGCGAAGCCGCCGATGCCGTGCATGCTTTCGAGCGCACCGCGAAGACCGCGCTGCCGCCGATGGGCGATCCGGCGAGCTTCGAGTCGATGGTTGCGCGTCACCCAAAGCGCAAGATGAGCGATCTGTTCGGCAAGGCTTATTGGAAGCGTTCGGCGGCTGTCGCGATGCTGTGGATGACGTGCGGCGTGATCCAGTACGGTCTGTCGACGTGGCTGCCCACCATCTATCGCACGGTGTATCACGCGCCGTTGCAGCTCGCGCTGAATCTGGCTGTCGCTGCTTCCGTGCTGGGCGTCCTCGGTTCGCTGCTATGCGCGATGCTCGTCGACAAGGTGGGCCGCAAGCCGATCATCAACTGGTCGTTCATGTTGTGCGCGTTATCGCTGGCGCTGGCTGGCGTGTTCCATGACGCCTCCGTATATGTCGTCGCGATGTGCTGTGCGTTTGCGCTCGGCTGGCTTGCGTGCGGGTTCATTACGGCATACGTGTACACGCCGGAACTGTATCCGACGAGCATCCGTGCGTTCGGATGCGGCGTCGGCGGCGCGTGGCTGAAGCTGGCGGCGATCTTCGCACCGACGCTCGTGTCGAAGACGATGATCGGCGGCAATCTCGATGTCGCGTTCTATCTGCTGGCCGTCGTGCCGTTCCTCGCCGCGCTGGTCGTGCAGTTCCTCGGCATCGAGACGAAGGGGAAGGTGCTGGAGCAGCTCGAGGCTTGAGCGTTCGCTTCTCTTGGCGCGGCTGATGGTTGGGCCACGATCGCGGTTTGACGCCTATCGTGGCCCAAGGTGTTCATGGGTGAGGGTTTTCGGGAGTGAGCTATGCGGTGCGCGATTATGCACCGCAAGCGTTCCGATGGGTAGGCGGGAGAAAGAAAAACCCCTTGTTTCAGGGCAGTTTTGTGGACCTGTGAACCGGCGTCGAGCCGCGCAAGCAACTGTCGAACTGAACTGCGTGGCTCAAAGGTGAGTCTTTTCGGGACTTCGCGTTCAGGTGAGGCTGCTACGTCTGCGGCAACTCCCTCACATCGGCAGTCGCCACCGCCCCAAACGTCTCGCTCAGTACATAGTCGACCAGCTTCGCAGCCGACTCTTCCGGCGTCGACAGCTTGCCGCTACGCTTCAACTCTTCGAACTTCTCGCGCATCGGAAACCGTTCCAGTTCCGTGCCGCGAATTTCCGCCTGCATGTTCGTATCGACGACACCGGGCGCAACGCTGCAGATGCGCAGCGCGCGGTTCTGGTCGAGCGCGACGGAGCGTGCATGATGATCCAGGGCCGCCTTCGTCGCGCAGTAGATGCTCCAGCCCGCATACGGATGGCGCGCCGCGCCGCTCGAAATATGCACGATGCGGCGGTCGCTCGCATCCGGGCTTGCCGTGGCGAACGCGCTCGCCAGCATCAGCGGGGCGGACACATTCAGCGTCACCGCTTGCGCGATCGCCGCGACGTCTTGCGCTTCGATGGGACCGATAGGCTGCACCATGCCCGCATTGTTGAACAGCAGCACGGTTTGCGCATCTTTGAGGAAGTTGCGCAACGTGTCGCCCGCTACGAATTGCGTGAGGCGTTCCGCGTCCGACAGGTCGACTTCGACCTGATCGAAGCCGGCTTGACTGGCAAGCGCCTGATTGCGCGAGCGCGAAATGCCGAGCACTGCGATGCGTTGCGCAAGCAGCCGTTCTGCGAGCGCCGCGCCGAGCCCGCGCGTATGACCCGTGACAATGGCCCGAACGGAAGTAGTAGCGTTCATGTCGATGTGCAAGAAGGCGTTGACGAGCCCGTCATTTTCTCACGCACGGTCGACGCGTGCTGGCCATTGCGCTCACGCTTGCCGGAAGCGCTCGCGGTACTGAGCCGGCGTCGCGCCGATACGCCTCGTGAAGACGATGCGCATGCGGTCGGCCGTGCCGAAGCCGCAGTCGTAGGCAATTGCCTTGAGCGCCGCGTCGCTGCTTTCGAGCAGCTTGCGCGCCGCATCCATCCGCGCGCGCTCGACGAATTCATGCGGCGTTACGCCCGTTCCCTGCACGAAGATGCGCGCGAAGTTGCGCGCGCTCATCCCGGCGACGTCGGCGAGCTGCTTCACGGAGAAGTTATGCTGGATGTTTGCCATCACGTGCGTCTGGACTTTTGCCACGGGCGACGTCTCGTCGGCGGGCGCTGTCAGGTAAGGACTGAACTGGGATTGTCCGCCCTGGCGCTGCGAAAACACCACGAGGCGCTTCGCCACTTTCAATGCGGTTTGCGGGCCGTGATCTTCAGTGACGAGTGCAAGCGCGAGATCGATGCCCGCCGTCACGCCCGCCGACGTCACGAGCCGCTCGTCGCGCAGATAGATACGGTCGAAATCGACGCGCGCCTTCGGGAATTGCGTCGCGAGTTGCTGCGCGTGCTGCCAATGCGTTGTGACATTGCGATCGTCTAGCAGGCCCGCATGGCCCAGCGCGAACGCGCCCGTGCAGATTGAGCCATAGCGCTTGCAACGCGACGCGACATTCGCCAGCCATGCCGTGACACGCGTGTCGGGAGCGACCTCCGGCAAAGCGGGACCGCCTGCGATCAACGCGAGATCGAACGTGCTGTGCCTGTCGTCGAACGTTTCGTCCGGAACGAGCCTGATGCCGTTGGACGCGCGCAATGGCGCGTTATCCGCGGCGAGCAGTGTCACTTCATAGCGGTCATTGCCGTCGATGAACAGGTTAGCTTCGGCGAAGACATCGAAGGGACCGGCGACGTCCAGCGCCTGGACGCCCGGAAAGATCGCTATGGCAACGCTCGGCATTCAGTGTCCTCGCAGACGACGACGCGTCATGAAAACGGGCGCAGACGACGTATGGTTGTCAGGTTTCGCTGGTCCGCGGATGTTGATGGGCGAGGCCGCACGACGAATAGTGAAGCCATCGACAGCCTCGAATCACACGAGGAACGCGGAATGGAACAGGATAGCAAATCCGCTTATAAAGCCGATGCCAAGGTGCACGACGCAGATCCGGCGCATCGCCAGCGCCTGAGGGACGAGGCGCTGACGATACTTTCCCGGTGGGCGACCCGATTCCGCAGCTATGTTGTGGTGAACGCGAGCGCTGGCGGCGAGGTCGCGGCACAATATGACGCAATCCAATGCATCGATTATCTGTCATGGTCCTGAAGAATCTGCTCCGCCGCCTCGACCTCACGACCCTGCAACTCTTCATCGCTGTCTATGAGGAAGGCACGCTGACGCGCGCCGCGGAACGCGAGGCCATCGCGGTATCTGCCGCGAGCAAGCGGCTGCTCGAACTGGAGCAGGCCGTCGGCGCGACGCTCTTTCAGCGCAACGCACGAGGCATGACGCTCACGCCGGCGGGCGAAACGCTGCTGCATCATGCACGGCGCGTGATGCGCGGCATCGAGAACATCGGCATCGAGCTTGCGGGCCACGCGAGCGGCGTGCGCGGCTATGTGCGGATGATGGCGAACCTCTCCGCGATCGTCGAATTCCTGCCCGAAGATCTGCGCGCGTTTCTCGCTGTCAACGACCGTGTGAAGATCGACCTCGAAGAGCGGCCGAGCGGCGGCGTGGTCGAAGCCGTGGCCGACAGTCTCGCCGACCTCGGCATCTGCTCTGGCGAAGCGGACGCGCGCGGTCTCGAAGTGACGCACTACCGGCACGACGCGCTGTGCGTCGTGATGCGCGACGATCATCCGCTTGCGGCGCGCGAAAGCGTTGCGTTCGAAGAAACGCTAGACAGCGATCACGTCGGCTTGCATTCAGCCAGTTCGATCAACGCGCGCACGCACATGGCCGCGCGCCAGGCTGGCAAGGCGCTCAAGCTGCGCATCCACGTGCCGGGCTTCGACGCCGTGTGCCGGATGGTGCAGGCGGGCATGGGCGTCGGTGTGCTGCCCATCAACGTGTACCGCATCATGGGGCGGCCGCTCGGCCTCGCTGCCGTTGCGCTCGAAGACGAATGGTCCGAGCGCGACCTCATCATCGTGACGCGCGACTCGGCGCGTCTTTCGCCCGTCGCAAGGCTGCTGTTCGATCATTTGCGCACGGTCGAAGCCTTGTCCGGCAAGGACTAACGCCGAGCGTTCGCGTTTCGCGAACGGTCCTTGGCGAAATGCGGTTGGACGCCTGGGCGGCCGCGCTTCTAATCTTGTCTCCAACATGAAATCAGATTGGAGACAGCACGATGAGTGGTCCATTGCAGGGTATTCGCGTCGTCGAAATCGGCACGCTGATCGCGGCACCGTTTGCCGCGCGCCTGCTCGCTGAATTCGGCGCCGAAGTCATCAAGATCGAAGCACCCGAAACGGGCGACCCGCTGCGCAAATGGCGCAAGCTGCATGAAGGCACATCGCTCTGGTGGTATCTGCAATCGCGCAACAAGAAGTCGATCTGCGTGAATCTCAAGTCGCCGGAAGGCGCGGACGTCGTCAAGCGTCTGGCCGCCGACGCCGACATCGTCATCGAAAACCTGCGTCCCGGTGCGCTCGAAAAGCTCGGCCTCGGCTGGGACGTGCTGCACGCGATCAACCCCCAGCTCACGATGGTCCGCATTTCCGGCTACGGGCAGACGGGCCCGTATCGCGATCGTCCCGGCTTCGGCGCGATCGGCGAAGCGATGGGCGGCATCCGCTACACGACGGGCGATGTCGATGGCGCGCCCGCGCGTGTCGGTGTGAGCCTCGGCGATTCGCTCGCGTCGCTGCATGGCGTGATCGGTGCGTTGATGTCGGTGCTGCGCGTGAAGACAGGACAAGGCGACGGACAGGTAGTGGACGTATCGCTTGTCGAAAGCGTGTTCAACCTGATGGAAAGTCTCGTGCCCGAGTACGATCTGCTCGGCCACGTGCGCGAGCGTAGCGGCGGCGCGCTGCCGGGCATCGCGCCGTCGAACACGTATCGCACGGAAGACGGCGGTTTCGTCGTGATAGCGGGCAATAGCGATCCGATCTTCAAGCGGCTGATGCAGGTAATCGGCCGTCCCGATCTCGCCGACGATCCCACGCTTGCGCGCAACGACGGCCGCGTCGCGCAGAACGCGATGCTCGATGCCGCAATCACGGCATGGACTTCGCATCATTCGATCGACGACGTGCTCGCCGCGCTCGAATGCGCCGGCGTGCCGTCAGGCCGCATCTATTCGGTCGCCGACATCGTTGCCGATCCGCATTATCAGGCGCGCGAGATGTTGCTGAGGGCAGACTTGCCGGGCGGTGCATCGGTGAAGATGCCGGGCATCGTGCCGAAGCTGTCGGAGACGCCGGGCGAAGTGCGCTGGCAAGGTCCCGCGCTCGGCGAGCATACGGCGAGCGTGCTTGCCGATCTCGGCTATGAACAGGACGAAATCGAGCGGCTGCGCCGCGAAGGAGCCGTGCAATGAACTTCGAACAGGAACATTTCGACACGCTTATCGTGCAGGAAGTCGCGCCGCGCGACGGCTTGCAGATCGAACCCACGTGGGTCGAAACGGCTGACAAGATCGCGTTGATCGATCAATTGTCCACGGCGGGCTTCACGCGCATCGAGGCGGGTTCGTTCGTGTCGCCGAAAGCGATTCCCGCGCTACGTGACGGCGAAGCCGTGTTCACGCGGATCCAGCGACGCCCGGGCGTGATCTTCGTCGCACTGGTGCCGAACCTGAAGGGCGCCGAGCGTGCATTGAACGCGCGTGCCGACGAACTGAACCTCGTGATGTCCGCGAGCCAGACGCACAACCGCGCGAATATGCGCATGAGTTGCGAAGCATCGCTCGATGCGTTCGGCGACATCGTGCGGCTCGCACAGCACTTCCCCGTGTCGATGAATGCCACGGTAGCGACGGCTTTCGGTTGTCCGTTCGAAGGCAAGATTGACGAAGACCGTGTCGTGTCGATCGTCGATGCATACCGGGAGATGGGCATCAGCGGCATCACGCTCGCCGATACGACGGGCATGGCGAATCCGCGCCAGGTCGCGCGGCTCGTGAGACGCGTGCTGCGACGCGCGCCCGCCGATACGCTCACGCTGCACTTTCACAACACGCGCGGGCTGGGCCTCGCCAATGTGCTGGCCGCGTATGAAGCGGGCGCGCGCCGCTTCGATGCGGCGCTCGGCGGGCTGGGCGGCTGTCCGTTCGCGCCGGGCGCGTCGGGGAACATCTGCACGGAAGACCTCGTCAACATGTGCGACGAAATGAGCATTCCGACGGGTATCGATCTGCAGAAGCTGATCGCGTTGTCGCGCACGTTGCCTGCATTGCTCGGTCACGACGTGCCGGGCCAGCTGATGAAAGCGGGCCGCAACTGCGACGTGCATCCCGTGCCCGACTACGTGCGCAGCATCTGAACCTCGATTCACTCGTACAACAACATCACGACCAGACGGCCATTCCCGCTGGCAAAGGAGACACACAATGAGCACACCGGGCGCAGTTGCGGCAGGCAGCCGTGACGACAAGCTATCGGCAACCGCCGACATCATTAAAAAGGTCACATGGCGGCTGATGCCGCTCGTCATGATCTGCTACCTGTTCGCGTTCTTCGACCGCATCAATATCAGCTTCGCAAAGTTTCAGCTGCAAACGGACCTCGGCTTTTCGGATACGGCATACGGTCTTGGCGCGAGTCTCTTCGTGATCGGCTACGTGCTGTTCGAAGTGCCCAGCAACATGCTGCTGTACAAGGTCGGCGCGCGTAAGTGGATCGCGCGGATCATGATTTCATGGGGTCTCGCGACGGCCGCGATGGTCTTCGTGCAGAACGAATGGCAGTTCTATGGCCTGCGCTTTCTAATCGGCGCGATGGAAGCGGGCTTTGCGCCGGGCGTGCTTTACTACCTGACGCTGTGGTTTCCGGCGAGCTATCGCGGGCGCGTCACGTCGCTGCTGTTCCTCGCGTCGGCTTTCTCGGGTCTCGTCGGCGCGCCGCTTTCGGGTCTGGTGCTCGGTCAGATGGACGGTGTGTTCGGTATTCGCGGCTGGCATTGGCTGTTCATGCTAGGCGGCCTGCCATGCATCGTGCTCGGCATCCTCGTGCTGAAGGTGCTGAAGGACCGAATCGAAGACGCGGGCTGGCTGTCGGCCTCAGAGAAGACTTATCTGTCGAGCCAGATCGCGCAACAGGCGCAGCCCACGACGCACGGTCATTCGCTGCCCGGCGCGATTCGCACCCCCGGCTTTCTGACGCTTGGCCTGATTTACTTCCTCATTCAGATCGCGTCTTATGGTCTCAACTTCTGGGCGCCGCATCTGATCCGCGCCGCAGGCACGCAGAACCCGACGATCATCGGTCTGCTGACGGCCGTTCCGTATATCTGCGGTGCGATCTGCATGGTCGTCGTGGGGCGCTTGTCGGACGCGACGGGCGAGCGCCGCAAGTTCGTGAGCGCGCTGCTCGTGATGGCGGCAATCGGCTTCTTTGCTGCAGGCTATTTCGACAAGCAGACGGTGATGCTGGTCGTCGCGCTGGCCGTGCTGGGCGCAGGCGTGATCGCGTCGATTCCCGCGTTCTGGGCGCTGCCGCCGAAGCTCGTGACGGGCGCGGGCGCTGCGGGCGGCATCGCACTGATCAATACGCTCGGACAGTTGGGCGGGATCGTGAGCCCGGTGATGGTGGGCCGTGTGCGCGATGTGACGGGCAGCACGACGCCGGCGTTGTATGTGATCGGCGCACTGAGCCTGGTCTGTGCGTTGATCATTTTGTATGGTCTGCCGCAGACGTTGCGGCAGAAGGATCATACGGGCCGAAGTGGCGCATGAACTGCTGATGGTCGAATAAAAAACGCACGGCAGCGAGCCGTGCGTTTTTTCATTTAAGTCCTGAATCAAGCCTTCAACTTCGCAGCCGCCGCATCTTCGCGAGATTGAATCTGCAGCACCGCATCGCGCTTATCCAGCAGATGCTGACGCAAAATTGCGCTCAAGCGCTTGCCGTCACGCGCTTCCAGCGCCTTCAGCATCTCGTCGTGGTCATGAATCGCGCTGTCCCACTTCGGGATCTGGAAGTTCGAGCGAAAGCGCAGCGCCTGCAACCTGCGATTTACCGCGATATACGCCTGACGCAGCGCCGAGTTGCGCGCTGCCTCGTTGATTTTGTCGTGGATCGCCTGATTGCGGCTGTAGTAGCCGGCCAGATCGTTCTGTGTGCGGCACGCGAGCATCGCGTAATGCAGCGCCTTGATCTCGGTGAGTTCAGCGGCCGTGATGCGCTCTGCCGCGAGTTCGCCCGAGAACGCCTCTAGCCCGCTCATCAGTTCGAATGTCTCGCGCATCTCCGCTTCCGACATCTTCGAGACCGACGCACCACGGTTCGGCTCGATCTCGATCAGTCCTTCGGCGGCGAGCACCTTCAGCGCCTCGCGCAACGGCGTCCGCGAAATGCCGAGCGTTTCGCAGAGTTCGCGTTCGTTCAGTTTCTTGCCCGGCTCCAGCACGCCTTCAACGATAAAACGCCGGATGTGTTCGACCACCGTGTCGTGCAAACGCTGGCGCTCGACCTTCGGCATCACGGGAGGCGGTGTCAGGCCTGCATCAATGTCCGAATTTTGCATACAAAAATCCTCAAGCACGATTTGCACCGATTTTAAATCAAGCCGGTCTTTCCGAGGTACCGCGAGGGTAAACCCCGCCTTGGGATTGTCATGATTCGTTTGTTATAGTTTTTTGCATGCAAAATTCAATCCAGGAGATCGACCGATGCTGAAGCTCGACTTTCATCCCGCAGGCCGCCACTTTTTGCAGATTCCCGGTCCGAGCCCGGTGCCCGACCGCATTTTGCGGGCGATGAGCTATCCGACCATCGACCATCGCGGCCCTGAATTCGGCGCGCTAGGCCTGAAAGTGCTGAACGGCATCAAGAAGATCTTCAAGACGCAGCAGCCGGTCGTGATCTATCCGGCGTCGGGCACGGGTGCATGGGAAGCCGCGCTGTCGAACACGCTGAGCCCCGGCGATCACGTGCTGATGTTCGAGACGGGACACTTTGCGACGCTGTGGAAGAAGATGGCCGAGAACCTCGGCCTGAAGCCGGAGTTTCTCGGCTTGCCCGGCATCGAAGGCTGGCGGCGCGGCGTACAGCCGCAAATGATCGAAGCCCGTCTGCGCGAGGACACGCAGCATGCGATCAAGGCCGTGTGCGTGGTGCACAACGAAACCTCGACGGGCGTCACGTCGGATATCGCCGCGGTGCGCCGCGCAATCGACGCGGCCAGTCATCCGGCGCTTCTGCTCGTCGATACGATCTCGGGCCTCGCTTGTGCCGACTATCGTCACGACGAATGGGGCGTGGACGTCACCGTGTCGGGTTCGCAGAAGGGCTTGATGCTGCCGCCCGGCATCAGCTTCAACGCGGTATCGCCGAAGGCGATCGAAGCGGGCAAGCATGCGAAGCTTCCGCGCGCCTTCTGGGACTGGACTGAAATCATCGAAATGAACAGGAGCGGCTACTGGCCATACACACCGAACACGAATTTGCTGTACGGGCTGTCGGAAGCGCTCGACATGATTCTCGGCGAAGGGCTCGACAACGTGTTCGCACGTCACGACCGCCTTGCCGAAGCTTGCCGTCGCGCGGTGCGCGCGTGGGGTCTCGAGATTCAGTGCGATGACCCATCCGTGTTTAGCCCCGTGCTGACGGGCGTGATGATGCCGGACGGGATCGATGCGGACGCGGTGCGCAAGGTGATCTACGAACGCTTCGACATGTCGCTCGGCACGGGCCTCGGCAAGATGAAAGGGCGCATGTTCCGCATCGGGCATCTTGGCGACTGCAACGATCTCACCCTGATGGCAACGCTGGCGGGCGTCGAAATGGGTCTGCAAATAGCGGGTGTTCCCGTTGCGGCGAGCGGCTTGCCCGTAGCGATGGAGTTCCTGATGTCGCAGCCGAATACGCCGAAGCTCAAAGCAGCCGCCTGAGCTGCCGACTATCCGGCGACAAGGAAGCGCAAACGGCGACATTGCTTCCGTCGCTCAGCGCCACGCACGAGCATCCACGAAGTTGAGCGGCGCCTGGCCAGCGCGAAGCAACGCAACGAACGAAAGACAAACACGCAAGCGAACCACAGACGCGACCAACGCCAACGGCAGACCCTGCAGACGGCGGCTCGCGCGGCATGAAGGCCGAACAAGCCGCGCGAACAAGCCGTCCACCAGCAACGGAGACAGACGATGAAGCGGTTTCGTGTGAACAGTGCGACCAGTATCGTTCTACTGATGCTATGCATCATGTACTTCATCACCTACCTTGACCGCGTCAACGTCAGCACGGCGGCAGCGGGCTTCGGCAAGGAGTTTCATCTTTCGCATACGGAAATCGGCCTTGTGTTCTCGGCCTTTGCGTATCCGTATCTTGTGTTTCAGATCATTGGCGGCTGGGTGAGCGACCGGTTCGGCGCGAAGCGCACACTGATTGCTTGCGGCGCGATCTGGGCCTTCGCGACGCTATTGACGGGCTTCGCAGGCGGTCTCGTTTCGCTGCTGTTTGCACGCGTGCTGCTCGGCTTTGGCGAAGGCGCGACGTTCCCGGCCGCGACGGCCGCGATGTCGCGCTGGGTCGCGAAAGAAAAGCGCGGCTTTGCGCAGGGAATCACGCATGCGGCGGCGCGCATCGGCAATGCGGTAGCGCCTGGCGTGATCGTGCTCGTGATGACGACGTGGGGTTGGCGCGAATCGTTCTATATCTGCGGTGCGTTCAGTCTGCTGTGGGTCGTGGTCTGGGCGATGACATTTGCAGAGCATCCGAAAGAGCATCGCCGCATCACGCAGGCCGAACTCGACGTGCTGCCTGCGCCTAAACCCAAAGCTCCCAACCTGCCGTGGAAAGCACTCTTCAAGCGCATGGCGCCCGTGACGGTCGTGTACTTCTGCTATGGCTGGACGTTGTGGCTGTTCCTCAGCTGGATTCCGCAGTACTTCCTGCATAGCTATCACCTCGATCTGAAGAAGTCAGCGGTATTTGCCTCGGCTGTGTTCTTCGCAGGCGTGATCGGCGATACGCTGGGCGGAATCGTTACCGACAAGGTGTTCGAACGCACGGGCAACCTCCGCCGAGCGCGCAGCTGGATGGTGTCGATCTGCATGCTGCTCACGCTTGCGTCGCTGGTGCCGTTGATGCTTACGCACAACCTGTATGTATCGATGGTGTGCCTGTCGGCGGGCTTCTTCTTCGCCGAGATGACGATCGGCCCGATGTGGGCGATCCCGATGGACATCGCACCCGAATACTCGGGCACCGCGAGCGGCATGATGAACACGGGTTCGGCGCTCGCCGCGATTATTTCGCCCGTGCTTTCCGGGTACCTGATCGATACGTTCGGCAACTGGGAGTTGCCGTTCGCGGGCAGCATGCTGCTGATGGCCATCGGCGTCGTGCTCGCATTCCGCATGCAACCGGAAAGCCGCTTCGCGGTCGGCACTGAGCCGGCCGCACAACCCGCCACACGCTTCAATGCGTGAATTCGCCAACGTCCGACCCACCATGCTCATCCAACAACTTGCCGACGCGCGCGCCGATCATACGACGCTCGCGTCGCTTCCTCCCGAGCTCATTCCCGCCGACCTGAGCGCTGCTTACGCGATCCAGCATGCGTTGCTGGCGACGCGCGGCGCGCGCATCGGCGGCTGGAAGATCGGCGCCAAATCTGCCGATGGCGCGATTCAAGGCGCGCCGCTGCCCGCGACCGATCTGCATGCCGATGGCGCGCGTCTGCCGCGTGAGCATTACAAGCCGCTCGGTCTCGAACTGGAAGTCGCGTTTCGTTTCGGGCGGAGCTTCGAACCTGCTGCGAATGCCTATCATGAAGTGGAAGTGCTCGACGCAATCGAGTCGATGGCAGCGACCATCGAAATCGTCGCGAGCCGCTATGCGCAGTGGCCGAACGTAGACAAGCTCGCACAACTCGCCGATCTGCAGAATCACGGCGCGTTGATCGTTGGCGAGTTCACGCATTACCGGCGCGATTTTCCATTCGTGTCGCCCGCGCTGAGCTTTTCTTTCGAAGGACAGGACGTGGTGAAGGCAACGCCGTCCAATCCGTGCGGCGACCCGCGCCGTCTGTTGACGTGGCTCGTCAACCACTGCACGCAGCATCATCGCGTTGCAGTGACGCCCGACATGATCGTCACGACGGGTTCCTATACGGGCATGTTCTTCCCGCAGCATGCGGGCACCGCGCGCGGGCATATCGAAGGGCTCGGGCCCGTCAGCGTCACGCTCGAATAGTCCCGCATTTCAAGCCATTTTGTGGATCGCAGCACATGTCGAACGCCACCTTGCTAACCAAACCGATTTATCTGGTGCCCTCGGCGGCGCGCATGAGTACGCCGCTGGCGAACCGGCTGCGCAAGGAATTGCGCGGCGACGTACTGTTCGATGCGGCAAGCCGCGGGCGCTATTCGACGGATGCGTCGATCTATCAGATCATGCCGATCGGCGTGGTCGTGCCGCGCGATCAGGATGACCTGCGCGTCGCGCTCGACATTGCGCGCAGCGAGAACGTGCCGCTGCTCGCGCGCGGCGCGGGTTCGAGCCAGTGCGGGCAGACGGTCGGGGAAGCGCTCGTCATCGATACAAGCAAATGGCTCAATCAGGTCGTCGCTTTCGACAAGGACATGCTTACGGTGACGGTCGAACCCGGCATCGTGCTCGATCATCTGAACGCGTGGCTGAAGCCGCACGGCCTGTGGTTTCCCGTGGATGTATCGACGGCTGCGCAATGCACGATTGGCGGGATGGCGGGCAACAACTCGTGCGGCTCTCGTTCCATCGAATACGGCAACATGGTTCACAACGTCGAGGCGATCGACGCGATTTTGGCGGACGGCGCGCAGGCGCGTTTCGCTTCGCTGCGCGAGGAGCAGCAGGACGCGCGCTTGCAGCAGATTGTCGAGGGCGTGAAGGCGATAGCGCAGCGCGAGCGCGACGAGATTGTCGCGCAGGTGCCGAAAGTGCTGCGACGCGTGGCGGGCTACAACATCGATCTGTTCGATTGCCAGAATCCGCGCGCCTATACCGACGATGGCTTCGCGAACCTCGCGCACCTGCTCGTCGGTTCGGAAGGCACGCTCGCGTTCAGCCGACAGCTCACGCTGAGGCTGTCACCGTTGCCCGCGCACAAGATGCTGGGCGTCGTGAACTTTCCGACGTTCTGGCAGGCGATGGATCTGACGCAGCACATCGTCAAGCTCAAGCCTGTCGCCGTCGAGCTGGTCGATCGCACGATGATCGATCTGGCGATGAGCAATCCGGCGTTTCGTCCGGTGATCGAGAAGGCGTTGGTCGGCAGGCCGGAAGCGATTCTGCTTGTCGAATTCGCGGGCGAGAACCGCGACGAGCAGTTCGCGTCGCTGAAGCAACTGACCGAGCTGATGGCCGATCTCGGCTTGCCGGATTCCGTCGTACAGATGCCCGATGCCGCTGAACAGAAGGCGCTGTGGGAAGTGCGCAAGGCCGGTCTGAACATCATGATGAGCATGAAGGGCGATGGCAAGCCGGTGTCGTTCATCGAGGATTGCGCGGTGCCGCTCGAACATCTGGCCGAATACACGAGCCGGTTGACGGAAGTGTTCCATCGCAATGGCACGGAAGGCACGTGGTACGCGCACGCGAGCGTCGGCACGCTGCACGTGCGGCCCATTCTCGACATGCGTCGCGACGGCGCGCACAAGATGCGTGCGATCGCCGAAGAAGCTGCGGCGCTCGTGCGCGAATACAAGGGTGCGTATTCGGGCGAGCATGGCGATGGACTGTGCCGTGGCGAATGGGTTGCATGGCAATATGGTCCGCGCATCAACCGTGCGTTCAGCGAAATCAAGGCGCTGTTCGATCCTGATAACCGGATGAATCCGGACAAGATCGTGCGTCCGCCGAAGATGGACGATGCACGCAACTTCCGTTTCGCGCCCGGTTACAAGGAACGCGCGCTGACGCCGGCGCTCGACTGGTCGGTGTGGAATGTCGAGCGCGATCCGATGACGGGTGTGGAGAGCGCACCGGGTGCAGGCAGCGATCTGGCGGGCGGTCTCGCGAAAGCCGTCGAGATGTGCAACAACAATGGTCATTGCCGCAAGTTCGATGCCGGCACGATGTGTCCGAGCTACCGCGTGACGAAGGATGAGCAGCACGTGACGCGCGGACGCGCCAATACGTTGCGGCTGGCGTTGTCGGGGCAGCTTGGCGATGAAGGTCTCGCGAGCCAGGAAGTGAAGGACACGCTCGACTTGTGCGTTTCGTGCAAAGGCTGCAAGCGCGATTGCCCGACGGGCATCGACATGGCGAAGTTCAAGATCGAGGCACGTGCCGCGTGGGCGCAAAAGCATGGCCTGCGTTTGCGGGAAAAGATGATTGCATTCATGCCGCGCTATGCCGCGATCGCGGGCACCATGCCGTGGTTGTTCGCGTTTGCGGGCGGGTTGCCCTGGTTCAAACGTGCGGTGGGGTGGGCGCCGCAGCGCTCGTTGCCGCGGTTCGTCAAACCGTTTCTCGGCAGTGCCGATGTAAAGGCCTTTGCATCTTCAACGGGTGCACAAAGCGCTCAAAAGGAAGTGCTGCTCTTCGTCGATACGTTCAATAACAGTATCGAACCGGAGAACGCCCGCGCCGCGCAACAGGTACTCGAAGCGGCAGGTTATACCGTGCACTTCAACACGCGTGCGGGGGAGCGTCCGCTTTGCTGCGGCAGAACTTTTCTGGCCGCGGGGCTTGTCGATGAAGCAAAGCGCGAGGCGCGCAGGATGCTCGATGCGTTCAGGCCGTTCGTCGAGCGCGGCATAGCCGTTGTCGGGTTGGAGCCTTCTTGTCTATTGTCGTTGCGGGATGAGTTTTTGCAGTATGGCCTTGGTGAAGAGGCGGCGCGCTTGTCAAAGTTCGCTATGTTGTTCGAGGAGTTTCTGGTGCGCGAGCATAAGGCGGGTCGACTGACGCTCGAGTTGAAGCCGCTCGGGCACGCGGACAAGGCGCTGCTGCATGGGCATTGTCATCAGAAGGCATTCGATGCTTTTTCGCCTGTGCAGACTGTGTTGAAGTGGATTCCCGGATTAAAAGTATCGACGGTTGAATCGTCATGCTGCGGGATGGCGGGGAGCTTTGGGTATGAGGCCGAGCACTATGGGGCTTCGATGGCGATGGCCGAGTTGTCGTTGTTGCCCGCTGTGCGAGATGTCGACGCGACCACCATCGTGGTGGCGGACGGCACGAGTTGCCGGCATCAAATTCGTGATGGGGCAGGGGTTGAGGCTGTGCACGTTGCAAGGGTGTTGGCGAGTGCCTTGAAATAGCGATGTTTTTTGTCTGCGACGCCGCCGTCATGTTTGCTTTCTCGGCGCGGGTTACGCCTTTTGGGGTTTGGTTTTGGCTTCTTGCTGGCATCCGCGTTTTGTCTTTGGTTTTCTGGCGTTGCCCCTGTGCGGGGCGGCACCTACGTTTCTTTGCCGCGGCAAAGAAATGTAGGCAAAAGAAAGCCGCTCACACCGCCGGCCCGTGTGTTTGCCCACGGGCCCCCCACTTCCCCGTCCCGTTTGCGGCAACGCTTTTTCAGGTGCATTGCCAACGTGCTAACTGACGCCTCACCCGCTTCACATGCCCGCGTCACGACCTGCCTTGCCAGGAAGTCACGGTCGCCCAGGTGGCAAACTGTGTGTAGGCCGTCGCGATCGAAGCACACCACTCCGGACTGAAAATCGGGATCGGTGCCGTAGGATCGGCAACGCATGCGGTGCGACCTGGCAACGTCAGGAAACCAGAGGCAAAACGCGGATGCCCGTGAACAACCTGGACCGAGTTTTCACCGCCCGATATCGCGCAGATATCCAGAAACCCTCTCAAGCCCTTGCACAAGAACATCGTGCGCATTCGCATACCCAACGCGAACATAACCTTCGACATCAAGCGCGCTGCCGGGCGTCAACATCACCCCAGTCTTATCGAGTAAAGAAACACAAAACTCTCGAGACGTCATGTCGACATTGACACGCACAAGAGCAGTGGTACCAGACTTCGGCTTCACATAAGAAAGCAAAGGCTCAGCGGAGATCCAGGCATCCAGTACCGCCAGGTTGCTCCGCAAAATCCCGTGATTCCGCTCAAGAATCGCACCGCGATTCTCCAACGCAATCGACGCCAGCAGATCATTCAACATCCCCACACTAATCGTGTTGTAGTCGCGGTGAATCTGCACACGATGAATCAGTTCGACGGGCGCAACGATCCACCCCAGCCGCAAGCCCGCCAGCGACCACGTCTTCGACATGCTGCCCGTGCTGATGCCTTTTTCGTACACGTCCGCAATCGATGCTGTAAAGCCGTCGCCCTCCTGATCTGTGCCTCGGTACACCTCGTCGCTCAAAACGTACGCGCCACATCCGCGCGCGATTCCAGCAATCCGTTCGAGAAACGCACGATCCATCAGCGAGCCCGTCGGATTGTTCGGGTTGTTGATCGCGATGACACGTGTGGTCGGCTTCACCATGCGCTTCAGTTCATCGAGATCGGGCAGGTACCCGTTTTCCTCGCGCAAACGCAAAATCTCGACGTTCGCGCCGTAGCTCTCCGGAATCGAATAATGCTGCTGGTAAGTGGGGAGCACCGAAATCACATGATCGCCCGGTTCGACGAGCGTTTCATAGACAAGCGCGTTCGCGCCGATCGCGCCGTGCGTGATCAGCACATTGCACACCGCCTGCTTCTCATACAGCGACGCAACGTTACTGCGCAGACGCTCGCTGCCGTCGATCGCGCCATACGTCAGCTTCATCGGCAGCATCTCATCGAGCAGCGCCTCTTCCTTGCACGCGATTTTCAACAGTTGCCCCAGCGTCAGCGATTCGACACACGTTTCAGCAAGATTCAGCTGGCAATGGTTCTCGTACTGATCCATCCAACGTTCGACTCCGAATTCCCTGATTTGCATTTCTGTCCTCAAGTGAAAGCAGTGGCGTTGGCGCCCCTTATCAGCCGTACGG
This sequence comes from Paraburkholderia phymatum STM815, assembly GCF_000020045.1. Lineage (GTDB taxonomy): Bacteria > Pseudomonadota > Gammaproteobacteria > Burkholderiales > Burkholderiaceae > Paraburkholderia > Paraburkholderia phymatum. Next base: position 1,254,085 of record NC_010623.1, read on the forward strand.
GGCGCAAGTCGATTGCAGCCGAGTGTAGACTAATTGTCTCAGATAGACAAACTGGATTTCCGATGAAAAGCGAACGCGCGCAAAACGGCGGCGTTCGCGCGATTCATCAAAACAGTAAGACAAGGTACGCCGCGACTGAACCGCCGCATGGGGCGAAAAGAATCAGCCCGCGCGCAGCGCCCGACGGTAGACCGCAGGCGTGACGCCGACGCCCTGGCGGAAGCGATGGCTGAAATGGCTTGCATTTGCGTAGCCGCATTGCGTCGCGATGTCGGCGAGCGGCAATGCCGTCGTGCGCAGCAGCGTGCGTGCGCGTTCCAGCCGTTGCAGCGCGATCCAGGCATGCGGCGGCAGGCCGAACGACGTGCGGAACATCCGCGCAAGATGGAATTCGGATAGATTCGCGACGCCAGCCAGATCGCCGAGCGTCAGCGGCTGCGTCAGATGGTGGTCGATGTAGTCGCGCAGACGGCGGCGCGTTGCCACCGCGAGGCCGCCTTTGAGCACCGCGTCCGTGCGATTCACGCCTTGCGAACGCAACAACAGGCTCAAAATTTCATGCGATGTTTCGTTGGCCCGCAGACGGCCATCGGCGTCGTCCCATGCATTCTTCGCGAGCGACTGGCAGAGCGCCGCGATGCGTTCATCCTCGAAATACGTGCGGTCCGCGAGTGTCAGTTCGCGTGGCTCGCGGTCGAGTTCACGCACCGCGCGCTGCGTGAAGTGCTCGGGCAGAAAATACAGATGCATGAAGTGCATGTGGCCTCGCACCCACCAGCGCGATTCGTGGTCGCCAGGCAGGGCGCACAGGCGGCTCGGCGCGCCGTAGCGGCCCGGCAGTTTCTGGCGCTCGGTGCGATAGCCGCCGTCCAGATAGCACGACAACGTGTGATGGCCGGGCTGCTCGTAGACCGTTTCGGCTTCCCTGGTTTCGCGCGTCCAGATCGCAATGGCGAGCTGATCGCCCAGCCACGCAAAGCGATCAAGCGTGGCGTTGCACTCGCTCAGCGTCTGGCAGACCGAATGCAGGCCGAACGGCGGATCGCCAGGGTCGGTCGTGACGAGGTGGGATGTGTTCACGTGCATGCGGCGAAGCGGACAGGTGCTCGAAGGGCGGTGCGATAACACCGAGTATACGTGCAGCATGGTCTGCGCTTCCGGTGCCCTGTCGAAAGTGCGCAATTCTGGACAATCGAACGGGCGTCCGTACGCGCATAGTCGGATCACCCCGTATTGTCTGGCTCTCTGGCGATGAACCTGTTTCTTTATGTTGTGACTGTGCTGATCTGGGGTACGACCTGGATCGCGATCAAGTGGCAGCTCGGCGTAGTGCCGGCGCCTGTTTCGATTGCATGCCGCTTCTGGCTTGCGGCAATCGTGCTGTTCGCGCTGCTGAAGATCATGCGGCGCCCGCTCTGGCCGCCTCGCGCCGCGTGGCGTTTCCTCGCAGCGCAGGGGCTCGCGCTCTTTTGCGTCAACTTCCTGTGCTTCTACTATGCGGAAAGCGTCGTGCCTAGCGGCCTCGTCGCCGTCGTGTTCTCGACCGCGCCGCTTCTGAACTCGCTCAACGGCCGGCTTGTCATGGGCCGTCCGCTGCAGCCGACGGCCATCGTCGGCGCGGTGCTCGGTCTCGCGGGCATCGTGTGCCTGTCGCTGCAGCAGATGGCCGGCCACCTCGGCGATCACGCCGCATGGCTCGGTCTTGCAGTCGCATTCGCGGGCACGATGTGCTTTTCGGCGGGAAATCTGCTGTCAAGCCGCATGCAGTCGATGGGTCTGCATCCCATCGTCACCAATAGCTGGGCGATGTTGATCGGCGCGAGCGTGCTGACACTCGGCAGCCTGGCCGCGGGCCTGCCGTTCGCGCTCGACACGGACGCGCGCTATCTGGGCGCGCTCGTCTACCTTGCCGTGCCCGGCTCGGTGATCGGCTTTACCGCGTATCTGATGCTGGTGGGACGCATCGGGCCCGAGCGTGCCGCGTATTGCACGGTGCTGTTTCCTTTCGTCGCGCTGGCTGTATCGACGGTGTTCGAAGGCTACCGATGGTCGGCGCTTGCCGTCTTCGGCCTCGTGCTGGTGGTAGCGGGCAACCTCGTCGCGTTCGGCGTAACGAAGCGGTTCTCCGTGCGGCGCACACACGCCGCTTGATGTTCTTAAGCTAATGCGAATTCAATTCAAATAAAAGCATAAAAAATAACCGATTGAATTATTTATAAAAAGCGGTCGTCTCGCGATCTGAGAAGATAGTCAACACAATAATCTTATCCCATGCGAATTGGATTTCGATTCGTGCGGAATGGTAAATGCTGATCGACACGTGCATTGCCGAATTGCGCATGCACTGTCTGCGTTTGCTAATGATGTGCTTCTCGCAAGGACATGACCGTGAAAGTTTCGACGCGCTTCGCTGCCGTGCTGATTGCGCTTGGCAGCCTGATTTCGATTGGCGCTGCTGCGCAATCGCAATTGACCTACACCACCTCCTGGATAGGCAATACCTTCGGCTTCGGCGATGGCAAATGGATGCAACAGGACATTCAGGCAATTAACGTCGCGCCCGATGGAACGGTATTCACCAATTCGCCGTGGGACGAAAGCGGAAGCGAGATCGCCGCATATAAAAATGGAGACAAGATTGCCGTCGCGGGTGCGACGCATGGATGGGGCGCAGCGGGCGGCGACGCGATCGCATCGAATCACACGTACGTCTACGCGGCGATGTCGATCGGCAATCAGAACAACCGGCTGGTCGGCGCGGATTATCCGCCAGCCGGGACGACGTGGTTCGGCATCACGCGCCGCCTGCTCTCGAACATTGCCGTGGGCGCACCGTTCGACAGCGGTATCGGCAACAGCGCAAACACCACCAAGAACAGCTTTCTGCGCGTCAACGCAATCGCGACGGGCACGGATGCGGGCCTTCGCGGGCTGGCGGCGACGGACGCCGAACTGTATGCGTCGGACACTTACGGCAACCAGATCATCGTGTTCGACGCGAACACGATGCGCCGCTTGCGTTCATGGAGCGTCGCGGCACCCGGACGCATCGCGATCGATACCGATTCATCCGTCTGGGTCATGAGCGGCGTCGGCACGGCGAGCATCAGCGTGCTGCATTATTCGTCGACGGGCGCGCCGCTGCCGGGCACGGTCGCGTTGCCCACTGGCGCTGTGCCGGCGGACATCGCCATTTCTCCCGCAGGACAGATTCTGATCGCCGATAACGGCGCGAGGCAGCAAGTGCTCGTCTACGCCAAAACGGCATCGGGCGCGACGCAGCAGACGGGCGTGCTCGGCACGTTGTATGGCATCTTCCACGACCCGAAGGGCACACCCGGCGCGTGGCGCTTCAACGGCGTCACGGGTGTGGGTTTCGACCAGGCGGGAAACTTCTTCGTCGCGCAGAACGGCGAAGGGCCGCGCCCGCTCGCGTCGGCGACGGTCGGGCAGGGTGCCGTGCTCGAGAGCTACAAATATCCCACGCGCAGCCTGAACTGGCAGTTGCAAGGGCTGACGTTCGTCGATGCCGCGGCCTTCGATCCCGCGTCGCCGAACAGCGTCTACACCGGCTCAAAGCGCTTCACGATGGACTATGCACAGCCGCCGGGGCACGAATGGAAATACGCAGGCTTCACGCTGGACCGTTTCGATTTCCCCGACGATCCCGCGTTTCATCAGCCGCGCGGCGTGCGCGGTGAACCGATGGTGCGGCGGATCAACGGCCAGCCGTATCTGTTCACACTCGATCCGGGCGCGCACTACCTGAATGTATATCGCTTCGATGCCGCGCACGACGAAGTCGCGATTCCGTCCGGTCTCCTCGCGCAGAATCCGCTGCCGGGCAGCTGGCCCGCCGGCCAGCCGACATATGGCGAATGGATGTGGCGCGATACGGACGGCGACGGCCATGTCGACGCCAGCGAGATCACGGGTAATCCGTCGACGGGCAGCACCGTCGGAAACGGCTTCTGGTGGGTCGATGCGCCGGGCAATGTGTGGCTCGCGACGCCCGCGAGCGGCATCCGCGAAATGCCGTTGCAGGGCTTCGATAGCGTCGGCAATCCCGTCTATACGTATGCAAGCTCGAAGATGTTTCCGATGCCCGCGCCGTTCAGTCGCATCGCGCGGATTGTCTATATCGCCGGGACTGACACGATGTATGTATCCGGCTACACGAGCAGCCTGCCGTGGGACGCGACGCACTGGAAAGAGGCGGGACGCATCCTCGTGCGCTACGACAACTGGAGTTCGGGCACACCCACTCCCGTCTACACGATCGAACTGCCGTGGAATGCGAGCAGCAACCCGCAAGTGACACCCGTTGGCGTGGCCGTGGCGGACGACTATGTGTTTGTCGCCGAGTTGTACACGCCGAAGGTCGATGTGTATGACGCACGTTCGGGACAGATGGTCGGCTACATGACGCCTGGCGCCGCGGTCGGCAATACGACGGGCTGGGTCGATGTGTATCTCGGCATCAGCGCGGTGCGGCGCGACAACGGCGAGTATGTGGTGCTGCTGGAAGACGACGCGCGCGCGAAAATTCTGATGTATCGCTGGACGCCCTGAGCGTGGCATGAACTCATTCTGATCGTCGTCAGTCGAACCTGAAAGGTCGCAGGTGATGCCGTCTGTGCGAATAGACGACACCTCGCGATCGGTATATATATAGCGGCAGAGTCCCTTTGCCGACAGACCAGAACAGGAGCGACGATTCATCATGACGCCCGATCCGGACAAGCATGACACTGGCGCACAGCCCGACCTCCAACACCTCGACGCAGCCGTCTCGCATGTGAACGAGATGGTGTCGTCGGGCAACATTGCCGTCAGCGCGGCACGGGGCATTCTGTATAGCCTGATCGAAACGCTCGGCGCGCTGGTCGGCGACCCGGACCTGCCCGAGCATGCGCGTTCCGGCTACGAAGGTCTGCTCGAGACGGCGCGCGAATTGCGCGTGAAGCTCGATCGCTAAGCCTGTACCACGCTGCGCGCGAATATGCTTTTGACAGAATTCGGCGCTGTCGCGCGACTGTGATACAAAGGGCGCTCGTTTCGACGCGCCCTTTTTCTTTTGATGCTTTCCACTTCCGATACCGCGCTTCTCGCGCTCGGCATCACGATCGTGCTGCTGACGCCAGGCCCGACGAACACGCTGCTGGCGGCCGCCGGTTTGCGCCAGGGCGCGCGCCGCTCGTTGCCGCTGATCGGCGCGGAACTGGCCGGCTACTTCGTGTCGATCTCGGTCTGGGGCCGTTTCATCGTCCACGCGGCGCATACGCTGCCGTGGCTGCCTTCCGCGCTGCGCGTTGCGAGCGGTCTGTACATCGCGTATCTCGCCATCGATATGTGGCGCGCCGCCGTCGCGTTGCCCGACTCGGCGCCGCGCACGAGCGGTCCGCGCGCGCTGTTCGTCGCGACGCTGCTGAATCCGAAGGCGTTGCTGTTCGCGGGTACGATCTTCCCTGCAATTGCGTTCGAGAATGCTGGCTGCTATGCGTTCGCGATGTCACTCTTCGCATGCCTGCTCCTGCCTATCGCGTTCGCGTGGATCAGCTTCGGCGCGGCGCTTGGCAGCGGCAAGCTGAGATGGCTCGATCCCGTAAAGATCCAGCGCGCGGCGTCGATTGTGCTGGGGATGTTCTCATTGTCGCTCGCGTGGGCTGCGCTGCACTGATTGCGTAGCAGGCGCGGTTAGTCGCCAGTGGCGGCGAGGGCTGCTGCCAGTCCGTCCGGTGCCGATGTGATCTGCAGTTGCGGCGTGCCGTGCCACTCGGCGCAGCGCAGCAGCGCGCGCCGCAAGTCTGCTATGAGCCGCCCGCTCACGCGCACGCCGGGCTCCAGATGCAGCGCCTTTAATTCGAACACGCCGTTCGCGCGATGCGCCTTCGCATCGACGCGCCCGATCAACTTGCCGCGATGCAGGATCGGCAGCACGTAATAGCCATATCTGCGCTTCGCGGCGGGCACGTAGCATTCGATCACGTAATCGAAATCGAACAGGGCCGCCGCGCGCTTGCGGTCCCAGACGACGGGATCGAACGGCGACAAAAGCGTCGTGACTGTCGATGACAACTGCCCGTTGGAGGCAGTGTCGATCATCGGCGCGAAGTCGCGATGCACGAAGGTCGGCTGCTTCCATCCTTCGACGCTCACGGGCGTCAGTTCGCCTGCGTCGGCGAGCTGCTGGAGCGCGTCGGCGTACGGGCGGCGCGGCATCCGGTAGTAATCCGCGACCCAGTCCGCGCGCACCACGCCCAGCGCACGACAGGTGCGCCGCAGCAGTTCGCCCGCGACGGTGTCGGCCGGTTGCAGGTCGCGCGCATCGTTCCAGTGTGGCAGCACGCGCTCAGTCACGTCGTACACGCGTTGAAAATTGCGCCGCTCCGCGACCATCAGTTCGCCGATCGCGAACAGCACTTCGAGATGCCGCTTCTCCGGTTTCCAGTCCCACCAGCCATTGCCTTTGCCCGCTTCGCGGGCGAAATCCGCCGAGCGGACGGGCCCCATGGCGCGAATCTGCGCAAGGAGCTCGTCTATCTCCGAGCGGTATTGCGTGTGCCAGTCGGCGGCGTATTTCCAGCCCATGTCGCTCGGATCGAGCATCCGGTGACGCATCAGGCCGTAATCCTCGATGGGCAAAAAACACGCTTCGTGCGACCAGTATTCGAAGAGCGCGCCTTCAGCGAGATGCTCGTCGAGCCATTGGCGCTGATACGCGCCGAGCCGGCTGAACAACACGAGATACGGACTGCGCGCGACGACATGAATGGTGTCGATCTGCAATTGCGCCATCTGCCGGATGGCGTCGAGCACATCGGCTTTGGTCGCCTTGCGGCGCGGGGGCGCGAGCAGGCCTTGCGCGGCCAGATGCAGAGTGCGGGCGGCAGAGAGGGGCAGTGTGATCACGCGATGGATGTCATGGCGATCCGGGCGGCGTCGAATGAACGCTGAAGCGCCCGGCAGGAAGGCATGGCGTCGCCGTCATGCCCGACTTGTCCGCTACTGTAGCGTGAGCGGCGAAAACGCACTGCCAGATGCGCTTCGCCGTGTCTTGAGCGACATTACCCGCAGGCGTTACCAGCGGCCGTGATGCCGGCCTTCCCCGCGATACCGCCCGTGATCGTGCCAGTGCGGCCGGCCCCAATACCCGCGCCGATAGCCGCCGCCATATCCGCCGTAGCCGCCGTAATAGACGGGCGGCGGCGCGTAGACCACGGGCGGCGGCGGCGCATACACGACAGGCGGCGGTGCATAGAAGGGCGCGGGCGCACCGAGATACACGCCGACGCCGACATCCGCCGATGCCGCCGTCGACATGCACACAGCGGCCACACCGAAAGCCGCAAAAAACATCGCACGTTTGTTCATGCTGTTCTCCTATCCCTTGCAGAGCGGGCTTCAGCGCTTGCGCTCCCGTCCTGCGGCTGTGCCTGACCGGACGCTGACTGAATCTTACGAAACAGAAAGGATGACAGGTGCAAGCAGACGGTCGCTTGTGTAACAACCGGTAAGCGACTGCTGCATAGGAGGGAAATGCAGGAGGAAGAAAGCGAACGGCCCGCGTCACGCATGACGCGGGCCGTTACTCGAGACGGAATCAGGCGCCGAGCGCGACTGTTTCGCCCGCGCGTTCCGCGAGCATCTGATGGATCTGCGCGACGACCTGCGCGCCTTCGCCGACGGCCGCTGCCACGCGCTTCGTCGACCCCGCGCGCGCGTCGCCGATTGCGTAGACGCCTTCGACGGATGTGGTCAGATCGCACGCAGAATCTTTGCCGGTCAGGACGAAGCCCTTCCCGTCCAGTTCGACGCCGCACGAGCGCAGCCAGTCCGTGTTTGGATCGGCGCCCGTGAACAGGAACAGGTGGCGTGAATCAAAACAGTCGCGGCCGTCGGCGCATGGGCGCTTCAAACCGATCTGCGCGAGCCCGCCTTCATCGCCTTCCAGCCAGCCGATTTCCGTGCCCGGGTAGACGGTGACATTCGGCAGCGACGAGATCCGGTCGATCAAATAGCGCGACATCGTCGACTCGAAGCCGCTGCGGCGGATCAGCACGTGAATGTGCTTTGCGTGCGACGCCAGATAGACGATGCCCTGTCCCGCGGAGTTGCCGCCGCCGACCAGCACGATTTCTTCACGCTTGCAGAGTTTGGCTTCGACAGGCGACGCCCAATAATAGATGCCGCGCCCGTCGAACCGGTCGAGTCCGTCGATCTCGGGGCGCCGGTAGACCGCGCCGCTCGCGATCACGATTGCCTGCGCCCGGATGCTGCCCTGGCAGGCGAGTTCGAGCCGGTATGGACGTTCCTCGCAATGCAGATGCTTGACCCTGACGGGAATCGCGACGTGCGCGCCGAACTTCTGCGCCTGCACGAACGCGCGGCCCGCGAGCGCCTGGCCGGAAATGCCCGTCGGAAAGCCGAGGTAGTTCTCGATGCGCGAACTGGCGCCCGCCTGACCGCCGGGCGCACGGCTGTCGAGCACGATCACCGACAAGCCTTCCGACGCCGCATACACGGCCGTCGCCAACCCGGCCGGGCCCGCGCCGACGATCGCCACGTCGTACACGTGTTCGGAATCGAGATCGGGGATCAACCCGAGACACGTTGCCAGTTCGGGGTCGCTCGGGTGGCGCAGCACCGAGCCGTCCGGACAGATTACCAGTGGCATGTCTTCCGGGCCCGCCGCGAACTGCTCGATCACGCGCAGCCCGTCTTCATCGCGTTCATCGAGCACGGTATGCGGATGGCCATTGCGCGCGAGGAAGCCTTGCAGCGACACCAGCCGCCGGTCATTGCTCTTGCCGACGATGATCGGCCCGCCGGCGCCGCGCTCGATCAGCCCGACGCGGCGCAGGATCAGCGCACGCATGATGCGCTCGCCGAGTTCCGCTTCAGCGACGATCAGTGCGCGCAGACGTTCCGGCGAAATCAGCAGGACCTCGCCGGGTTCGAGCGCCATCGCGTCGATCAACGCCGGCTTGCCCGACAACTGCCCGACTTCAGCGAGGAACGAGCCCTTGTGATGTTCGTTGATGAGCAGCTCGCGCCCGAGCCCGTCGCGCTGATACACCTTCACCGCGCCCGACAGCACCACCATCATCCCCGCCCCGGTGCTGCCCGTGCGGAACAGCATTTCGCCCGTTTCGAAGTGGCGACGTTCGCCGAACTTGCAAAGCCGCTTGATTTCCTCCGGCTGGAGTTCGGGGAACATCTGGTGGCGCCGTGTGGACAGCGTCGAGAACGGCGCCTCACTGGCGGCGGCGCGTTGCGCGTCTTCACCCTCTCGCGTTACACCCATCGAATATGCTCCTTGCTGCGCCGCGTGCCGGAACAGGCCCGCGGCACCTGTGAGTCAAGAGTCAGACTGTCTTCGGCGTGATGCCGACGGCGACGGCCGGCGCCAGTTCCTCGGCGAGCGGCTCGAGCTGGCGGCCCGCGTCGCGCCAAGCGTCGAGACCGCCGCGCAGCGGAATCACGTCCTGGAAGCCGGCTTCCGTCAATTGCTTCGCCATCCATGCCGCCGATACCTCGTTTGGACAGGAGCAATAGATCACGAGCTTCTGGTCGCGCGGATACTTCGCGACGATTTCTTCGAGCTGGCGTTCGTCCGCGAACACCGACCCGGGAATCACGAACGGATCGAGCGCGCGCTTTTCCTGCGAGCGGATGTCGAACAGCACGGGCGAGCGCTTGTCGAGCATCAGGTTGTACAGTTCGTCGACGTCCATGCGTGCCGTTGCGAGCTTCTTGATCAACTGACGGCGCCGATACCAGCGATATGTGCAATAGACGGCCAGCAGCACCACGACCACCACGGCTGTCAGCTTGCCGAGCCGGCTCGCGCCGGCGAACAGCATGTCGATCTGCTGTGCGAATACGACGCCGAGCACGAGGCCGAGACCCGACCAGAGCGTCGCGCCGATGCTGTCGTACGCGAGGAAAGTGCGGTACGGCGTGCCCATCGCGCCCGCCATCGGAATGGAGACGATCGACAGGCCCGGCACGAACTTCGCCACGGCCAGCACGCGCACGCCCCAGCGGCCGAAGAAGCGCTCGGTCTTCTTCACGCAGGTATCGCGCGACAGCGACAGCTTGCAGAGCGTCTTCAGCGTGTTGCCGCCGTAGATGCGGCCGGCCGCGAACCACGCGCTGTCGCCGATCAGCGTGGCGAACACGGCGAGCACGAGCACCGGCAACACCTGTGTGCCGACGGAACCGGGGTGCATCGCGGCCATCGCGCCGAACAGCACGAGGGCGGGCATCGCGGGCACGGGCAGCCCGATCGACGCGGCGAGCACATTGACGAATACGATGGCAGGCCCGTACTGCTCGACGAGATCATGTAGCATCGGCTTACTTTCGCGGCTGCTGAAGCCTCGAAAACGACTGGAATGGACTAAAAGATTATGGACGCATTTTCAACGCGTGCAAGAGAGGTGCGTTTTGCGTCCGGGTATTGCCGAAATGCGGGAAAAGCGCATGTTGCCAGGGTCTCCGGCAAGAGACCTCGGCACGCCCGGTGACCGTCGCGTGACGATCGACGAGGCGTCAGAGATGGCGACGACTACGTCAAAAACAAGAGGCGCGGCACCGGATGGAACCTGCGCCGCGCGCTCTGCATGATGCGATTGATGACCGCAGCGAATTATTGACGATGATTGTGCTGTTCGCCGGGCAGTTCTGCGCCATGCGCACGGATGGCTGCAATCAGTTCCGCGGGCGTGATTTCATAACGCACTTCACGGTGGATGCCCGGCTTGCGTTCATCGACTTCGATCAGAAGTATGCCTTTACCGTCTTCTGTCGATTCGAGGCGCAGCGAGCGCAGTTCGCGCCCGGTTGCGTCGTCGTGCTCGGTGAGCAGGGCCATTGCCCCGGAAGACCCGGTGGTGCGCATCGAAAATTCCCTCTTGCGTGATTGAACAACGTTGCCGAACAGGCATTGTAAGGGTACTGTCGCGCGCCGTCTGTCGCGTGGCGCTCACACTCGTCCGATTATGGGGGCCAGCCGTGCGCCACGCATCGAAGGGACGGGGCGCCGGACGGGAACATGAGGGCGGCGCGGCTTCCGGCGGGGCGCCCCGGTTTTTAACCGGCGCGCCCGGCGTGAGGCCGTACGCGCGCCTCGCACGCATCACATGCAGGTTTGGGGCGCGAGTCGGCCCGCTGTCACGGCAATGACGCCTGCATGTGCTGGGGCTGATGGGAGCAAGAACCGGGAGGCGGCGCTTCCGGCTGGCGCGCTAAAGTGGACGCTTGGAAGGCCGCCGGGCGCATTGCCGGTGGGTTTCCCGACCATGCAGGAGGATCTCATGAAGCAATGCATGTCGATGCCAAGTCCGCTCGGCGACATTCTGCTGCGCGCCGAGGATGACGCGCTGACGGGCGTGTTCTTCATCGGGCAGAAGTATTTTCCGGCTGCCGACTGCGCGCTCGCCGCGCATGGCGAGTCGCGCGTGCTGCATCAGGCGCGAGCGCAGCTCGACGAATACTTCGCGGGTGAGCGCACGACGTTCACGCTGCCGCTGCGGATGCTCGGCAGCGCATTCCAGCGCGACGTGTGGGAACAGCTCGTGCAGATTCCATACGGCGAGACGGCCAGCTACGGCGCGATCGCGCAGCGGCTGGGCCTGCCGCTCGCGGCCTCGCGCGCGGTCGGCTCGGCCAACGGGCGCAATCCGATATCGGTCGTCGTGCCGTGCCACCGTGTGATTTCGAGCGCGGGCGAACTCACCGGTTACGCGGGCGGGTTGCATCGAAAGGAGGCGCTACTGAGGCTGGAGCGGCCGATGTCGAAAGCGCCTCAGCAGCTCGAGCTGCTGGCGTCCGGTTGAATGCCCGAGCGCGACGAACCAAAAAATAGCCCGTCCAAAGTGGGCGGGCTACGTAAACGCCGTTGTTACTCGGGTCAGCCGGCCCGCACACAATCAATCCTGGGCGCTGACCGACGTATCTTTATTGGCCAATAGCGCGTTGTCGAGATGGGAGTAACGATGATCCATCAGACCAATGCGTCCTGTTCGACTTCCCGGTGAGCTGCGTGCGCGGATACGGCGGGGTTGCGCAGCCCCGCCGCCGTGCGCACCGCCTGCTTCTTCGCGCTTTGTGCGGGCGCGCCCGCCACGCTGAACAGACGCACCGCTTCATCGAGCACGTCGGCCTGTTCCGCGAGACGTTGCGCCGTCGCCGCGGCCTGCTCGACCAGCGCGGCGTTCTGCTGCGTCGCGCTGTCCAGATGCGACACGGCCTGATTGACCTGGCTGATGCCGTCGGCCTGTTCGCTGCTCGCGTTCGCCACTTCGACGATCAGCGACGACACCCGCGCCACGGCCTGATCGATCACAGCCATCTGTGCGGTGGTGCGCGCAACGAGTTGCGTGCCCTGTGAGACCTCGTTCACGGTCGTATCGACCACCTGCTTGATTTCCTTTGCCGATGCCGCGCAGCGTTGCGCGAGCATGCGCACTTCGCCCGCGACGACGGCGAACGAGCGGCCGGCCTCGCCTGCGCGCGCCGCTTCGACGGCGGCGTTGAGCGCGAGAATATTGGTCTGGAATGCGATGCCGTCGATCACGCCCGTGATGTCGGCGATCCGCTTCGACGCCTCGGTGATGCCTGCCATCGTCTGCTCGACCTGCTGCGCGACCTTGCCGCCCGTCGCGGACGCCGATTGCGCGTCCCGCACGAGATCGAGCGCGCGCCCCGCCGCATCGGCGTTCGCCTGCACGGTGGTCGTCAGTTGCTCCATCGTTGCTGCCGTTTCTTCCAGCGATGCCGCCTGCATTTCCGTACGGCGCGCGAGATCGACGTTGCCTGTCGAAATCTCGTGTGCGGCGTCGAGCATTCCGCCGATTTGCGCACGCACGTCGAATACGATCGCCGCGAGGTTCGCCTTCAGCTGATTGAGCGCCTGCAGCACGTCGCCGAGGTCGTCGTGACGTGCAATCGCCAGATCGGCGGTCAGGTCGCCCGCGGCCATGCGCGTGGCGAACGACGACATCGCGTCGACCGGCTGACCGAGATGGCGCGACAGCAGTTGCGCCGCGGCGGCGCTGGTCGCGGCCGTCACGCCGAACGCGATCCAGAACGGCAGCGGCGGCGTGCCGCCCCAGACCGCGAGACCTGCCGCCAGCATTGCAACGGGCGCGACCATGTAGCCGATCGTCGCACGCACGGCGACGGGCAGGCGCATCAGCGCGCCCAGCTTGCCCAGCAGACCCGTGCGCACGACGACGCCCTGATGCAGCCGCACGCCGCGCGCTTCACCCGCGCGGATCTTCGCGTATAGCGCATCGGCCGCGCGAATCTGCTCGCGATCCGGTTTGACGCGCACGCTCAGGTAACCGACGGGCGTGCCGTTCTCGACGACGGGCGTAACGCTCGCGCGCACCCAGTAGTAGTCGCCGTTCTTGCGGCGGTTCTTGACGAACGCCGACCACGGCCGGCCGGCGCCGATCGTCGCCCACATGTCGGCGAAGGCTTCGGCGGGCATGTCGGGATGGCGGATCAGGTTGTGCGGCTTGCCGATCAGTTCGTCGCGCGAATATCCGGACACGGCGATGAACGCGGGATTGCAATACTGGATCTTGCCTTTGAGATCGGTTGCGGAAACGAGCATTTGCGAGGACGGATAGTCGTACTCGTTCTGGGTGACAGGCTGATTGTTGCGCATGACGTTCCTTGGACTGCCGGATGCCTCCGCATCCGAATGGCTCTGTAAGCCTTAACGGCAGAGACCCCAGATGCTTTAGGGTTTTCCTGGTATTTGACTCAGGTAACGCGCGCGTGCGCCGATAACACAGAGTTCGACGCACAGCGCCGCCTCCTTATGCAGACGCACTCGGCCAGAACTCGGCCTAAAATCGTTGCATAGCGGCTTCGCCTTCGCATCTTGTGCGGTCATGCGCGCGTTTCGGCGAACGTCCGGCTTGCGAGCGGTTCACGATGCAGTCGGTCATCGGCGCGGATTAACACGCTTGCGGCGCGACGCCCGGCTCATGAGGCGCAACAACATGCAAAACCTACTCGATCGTACGCAGGAATCGCTGGCTGAGGGGTTTGCCACGCTCTCGCGCTACGCGCGGCGGCAGCGGCGGCTCTACCTCGTGACGATCGTCGCGCTGCTGGCGATCCTCGCCGTGTCGGCCTCGCTGCTCTCGGCCCTCGCAATAGGCAAGTACGTCGACTACATGCGCAGCATCCGCGCGCAGGACGCAGCGAACTTCTCGGTCGCCATCCACCGCGGACAATCGTTTCTCAGGCGCGCGGAACTTACGGTCAGCTACTACGAGAGCACGGACGAGCTTCAGCGCGTGCCCGTCGATGTCGAGCAGGCGGCGCGTGAGAGCGGCGTGGTGGCCGCGCCCGCAGCGGGTCTGGCCACGCGCTACCAGGTGCTGATTTCCGAGGCGACCCGCGCGCGCTGGGGCGACAGCCTGAACGCGAACCTGTGGAGGCTCTCGTCGGTCGCTAACTCGACGCTCGTGACGCGCGCGGCGTTCGACGTGACATATCGCGCGGTGATCGTCGGGCTCACGGACGACTACGCGGTTCTCATGCCGGAGCTGTCGCCTTCCAGCGGTCCGCATGCAGCACCTGCTTCGCCCGCGCTGATCGGCACGCTGCGCGACACACTCGAGCGTAACCTGATCGCGCAGACGGGATCGCGCATGCCGCCGAAGGGCGGCTATGTGCTGGCGGGGCCGTTTCGCGATCCGCTGCTCGGCTCGGCGGCGATGGTCGCAATCTCTGCCTACTATGCGGGCGACACGCCCGTCGCGCTGATTGCGCTGATTCAGCCGCTCGAACAGTTTGTCAGCGTGCCCGTGAGGTCGCGGCACGAAGGCACGCTGCTGCTGATCGGCAAGCATGGCGTGATCTGGACGCAGCCGTGGCTCGACGCAGATACCGCGCAGGATGTGATGCGGCAAGCCGCGAGTCTAAAGCCGGACACGCCCCGCTATTCGGCGGACGGCGTGCTGTTCTCGGTGCCCGTCAGCGATGCGTGGCCGTCGCTCGTCTGTCATCTGAGCTGGAGCGATATTATCGACGCGCTGCGCTGGCAGCTCGGGGCGATTGTCGGCGTCGCGCTGCTGGCGGCGCTCGGCGTGATCCTCACGGCGAAGTGGTGGGGCTTCACGCTGCTACGCCGCTCGAACGAAGAGGCCGTGCGCGCGCTCGAAAGCGAGACGATCAACCACATCCTCGTAGCGGCGACGCCCGTCGGGCTGTGCATCGTGCGGCAGCACGACTTTCACATCCTGACGTCGAACCAGTTGGCGCGCGAACTGCTGCATCTCGGCGACGCGCCCGTCAGCCTGCCGGCGCATATCGCCGCCGCGTTCAAGGAGCGCAACGCACACGAGGCGGGCGCGTCGAAGCTCGGCAAGTTCGCCGAGTTCATCGTGAGCGCGCTGCCCGTCGAACCCGCCGCCGCCGACCGTCCCGACACGCAATACCTGCAGATCAGCTACGGCGCGGCGCGCTACCGCGGTGAGGACGTGCTGTTCTGCGCGCTGCTCGACGTCACCGTGCGGCACGCGCTCGGCCAGCAGATTCGCGCGGCGCAACGCGAGACGGAAGCGATGATGAACGCGCAAAACAGCTTCTTTGCTGCGATGAGCCACGAGATCCGCACGCCGTTGAACGCGCTGCTCGGCAATCTCGAACTGCTTTCGATGACGCCCGGGCTCGACGCGCAACAGCAGCGGCTGCGCGCCGTCGGCGCGGCAGCGGACGGGCTGCGCCACATCGTCAACGACATTTTGGATTTTTCGAAGATCGGCGCGGGCAAGATGAAGCTGTTGCCGGAGGCGTTCAGACCGATCGACGACCTGGAGAATCTCGCGCTGTCGTATGCGCCGCTCGCGTCCGGCAGGCCGTTGCGCTTCTACGCACACCTGTCGCCGTCGCTTTACCAGCCGGTGCGCGGCGATCGCGCGCGGGTCGTGCAGATCGTCAACAACCTGCTGTCGAATGCGTTCAAGTTCACGTCGAGCGGGAAAATCACATTGACGGCGGACATCGAGCCCGACGTGCACGATCGTCCCGTTCTCACGTGCCGCGTGATCGATTCCGGGATCGGCATGGATGCGTCGCTCGTCACGCGGATCTTCAACCCGTTCGTGCAGGCGGAGTCGAGCACGTCGAGCCGCATCGGCGGGACGGGCCTCGGCCTCTCCATTTGCGCGCGGCTGTGCGAGTTGATGGGCGGCAAGATCGGCGTCGAAAGTGTGCTGGGGCTGGGCAGCGCGTTCACCGTGTCGATTCCGTTCGAGCCGACGGCGCAGGCGCTTGCCGACGCTAGCGCCGCCTTGCCTCCGCGCCAGCGCGGCAGTGCGCTCGTGTTGTGTCAGGAGGCCGCCTCGGCGAAAGTGCTCGGCGAAATGCTCGAGTACGTGGGCTGGACGGCGAGCAGCGCGACGTCGGTCGCGGCTGCGGAAGCGTGGCTGCGTGTGCACCGTCCCGGCTTCGTGACCGTGACGGGCGAATACGGCCTCGACACCGTTTCCGCGCTGCGTGAGATCCAGCCCGTGCCCGTTCTTTGGCTGACGCGCAGCGGGCAGCATCGGCCGACGCAGCGCGCCGAAGGCGTGTTCGAGGTGACCGAGTTCAGCCACGACGCGATCTTCGCGTGCATCGAGCGGTTGACGGGCGGAGTGCCGCCGGCCGAAGTGCCGTCCGCTGCAACAGCGGGTGACGAACGCGCCACCGATTCCTCGCTTCGAGGGCTGCGGGTGCTCGTTGCCGAAGACAATCCGCTGAACCAGACGCTTATCACCGAGCAGCTGACCGCGCTCGGCTGCAAGCCGACCTTGGCCGGCGACGGCCGCGAGGCACTACTATTGCTCAAGCAGACCGAGGCCGATCTCGTACTGACCGACATCCACATGCCGATCATGGACGGCTACGCGCTGATGGAGGCGCTGCGGCAATCGCATCCGCATCTGCCCGTGCTCGCGTTCAGCGCGGTCGCGGGCGCCGAACAGATCGACGAATGGCGGCGGCGCGGCTTCGCTGCTTATGTGCCGAAGCCGGCGTCGCTGAAGCAGGTGGAGGCGGCGCTGCTAGGCCTCGGCTTGCGCGCGCAGCGCCCGACGGATGCTCGAGACACGGCCGCCCCGCCCGCCGAATCGGCCGATGTGGCGGAGGAGGAAACGGATGAAGACGAAGCGCCGATCGACGAAGCGCAATGCGCGCCCGCCGCGCCCATGCAGCAGCCCGCCGATACGGCACCCGCACTCGATCCCGCCGACAAAGCTCGCTTCATGCAGATGCTGCGCGACTATCTGATGACGGATCTGCCGAAGCTCGCGTCGATCGTCGACAGCAAGGACGTCAAGGCCTTGCGCGAATGGGCGCACAGTGCGGCAGGTGGTTTCCTCGTTGCGCAGGAGACCGCGTTCGCCGCGCAATGCCGCGAGCTTCAGTACCTGTGCGACGGCCAGCCAAAATGGACGCCCGCTCACGCCGCGCACGCGGCAGCGGTGCATGACCGGCTGCGAAGCGCATTCGAGATCGACGTCGCGGCGATTCAATGAGCGTGCGCGTCGTATGAAAACAACGCCGAGCGCCGGTTATTGAGCGTACGCTTCTTACAAACAGTCCGTCCCGCCGGGATCGCGCATCGCGCTGCACGTAGGGCAATCCGGCAATTTGATTTCGCTTTACTTCCGTTTCACGCGAATCCAATATCGGGATTCGCTTGCATTTCGTAAGCCAGATTACGGAGCCGTGCGCGATATTTGACGCGCTCCACTTGTGCGTGTGGCTGTTGTTCCTATAAAAAGTCGCGTCTTGAACTCGAATCGACTCAACTCAGGGAAGCCAAGCATGTCCGCGAACAAGATCAACAAGACAGCCGCGGCGGCCATCGCAAGCGCCGCATTTCTCTCGCTCGGCACCAGCGCCCACGCGCAAAGCAGCGTCACGATGTATGGGGAGCTCGACACGGGCCTCGCATATATCAGCAACGTCGGCGGACATTCGCAGTGGAAGTCGACGACCGGCCTGGTCGACGGCAGCTATTGGGGCTTGCAGGGTATCGAGGATCTGGGCGGCGGGTATCGCGCGATCTTCCGGCTCGAGCGCGGCTTTTCGGTCACGTCGGGTGAAATGCTCAACGATCACCCGTACTACGTGGGCATCGGCAACGAGAAGGCAGGCACGCTGACGCTGGGCCATCAGTACGATCTCGTGCACGACTACCTGGCACCATTCACGCTGACGGGCGGCACGGGCGGCACCGCATTCGCTCATCCGTTCGACAACGACAACGCGAACAACACCTACCTCGCCGCCAACTCGGTCAAGTATGCAAGCCCGTCGTTCGGCGGCCTGACGTTCGGCGGCATGTACGCGTTCTCCAACACGGCGGGTCAGTTTGCCAACAACCGCGCGTACAGCTTCGGCATGAGCTATCAGGCGGGCGCGCTGAACGCGGGCGCCGCGTATCTGCATGCGAACGGGCGCGGCAATTCGTCGGCGGGTGCGTATGAGGCCGTCGTGCTGCCCACCAGCACCAACGATGTCTTCGACGCTTCCGTGCAGACGCAAAACACATACGGCGTCGGCGTGAGCTATGCGATCGGCGATTTCACGATGGCGGCCGCGTGGTCGCGTTCGACATTCACGGGCGTCACCGTACTCGATACGGGCGGCATCGCGCCGTCCGCGGGCTTTTCCAACTACGAAGTCAACGGTATCTACCAGTTGACGCCGTCCGTCGCGCTGGCCGGTTCGTACACGTACACGAAGGGTTCGGGCGCGCACTGGCACAACGGCGGCGTGCAGGCCGACTACCAGTTTTCGAAGCGCACGGATACGTATCTGGAAGCTATTTACCAGCGCGCGTCGTCGGGCGCGCCGGCCGTCATCAATTCGGCCGATCCGTCGTCGGGCCACAATCAGGTGCTGATCGGCGCGGGCTTGCGGCACCGGTTCTGACGCGCGGGCCGATGCGCGCGCCAGGCTGCGCGCGCGTCATCAGTCCTTCGGGCGCCTGCGGCCGACTGAGCAGGTAACCCTGCACGTAATCGCAATTCACCCGGCGCAGGATGTCCAGTTGCGCAGTCTGCTCGACACCCTCCGCGATCACCTGGATGCCCAGCTTGTGCGCCAGATCGATGATGCCTTCCACGATGGTTTGCGTCGTTGGATCGTGTTCGATCTTCGATGTGAAGTGCCGGTCGATCTTTAGCGTGTGCGGCTCGAAATCGGCGAGATACATCAGGCTCGAGTAGCCCGTGCCGAAATCGTCGATCGCGATGCGCGCGCCGAGCCGCTTCAGCTCGACGATCGACGTCCGCGCCTGCTTCGGATTCTTCATCAGCGCGGTTTCCGTCAGCTCGATTTCGAGCTTGCCGGGCGGAATACCGTGTCGCTTGAGCGCGCGGTCCACCTGTTGCACGATCTGCTCGCTGCCGAGTTGCCGCGCCGACACGTTTACCGACACGCCCAGATTCATCGCGCCCGCCTGCCGCCATGCAGCGAGCTGGCGCAGCGCGTTGTCGAGCACCCACACGCCGACGTCTTCGACAAAGCCGGTTTCCTCCAGCAGCGGAATGAAATCGCCCGGTGATATCCGCCCGCGCCTCGGATGCTGCCAGCGGATCAACGCTTCGGCGCCGTGCACCGCGAGCGAATGCGGCTCGTGAATGGTCTGGAAGTGCAAGAAGAACTGGTTCGTCGCGAGCGCCTCGGGTACGTCGCGCTCGAGTTCGAAATCGCCGATGGTCCGCGCCGCTTCCTTGCCGGCGAACTGGTAGCCGTTGCGGCCCGTCTTCTTTGCCGCATACATCGCGACGTCGGCGCTAGACAGCAGCGCGTCGTGGCCGCTGCCGTGCTCCGGATAGATCGAGATGCCGATCGACGCCGTGATGAACGCACCCGCGAGGCCTTCGAGGCGATTCTCCGACAGCCCGCCGAGCAGTGCCTTCGCCTGCGCTTCGAGCCCCGGCTGGTCGACGACGCTGCCGATCAGCACCGCGAATTCGTCGCCGCCCAGCCGCGCGATATACGCGTCGTCGGGCAGTGAACGGCGAATGATGCCGCCGACGTGACGCAACAGATGATCGGCGGCGAGGTGGCCGAGCGTGTCGTTGAGCACCTTGAAACGGTCGAGATCGACGAACATCAGGCCGAACGGCTTGCTCGCCGCGCAGCGGCTTTCGATTTCGCGCAGCAGCGCGGCGCGATTCGCGAGACCCGTGAGCGAATCGGTGTACGCGAGCCGGTCGAGTTCCGCGATGCGTTCCTGTTCCGCCGTCACGTCCTCGGTGATGCCGACGATCCGCAGCACGTCACCGTTGTCGCCGATCACCGGATAGCCCGTGCTGCGCACCCAGCGCACAGAACCGTCGGCCTTGCGGATACGGTACTGCGCGCGTCCTTCCGTCGATTCCGTCATGATGCGCGTCATCTCGGCCTGCAGCGCGGCGCGGTCTTCCGGCACCACGAGTTCGCGCCAGCTGTTCGGGTTGCGCATGAACTCTTCCGGTTCCAGGCCGAACACGTTCGACGAACCCGCCGTGATGTAATGGAAATACTCGAAGTTCGCGCTGTACGAGAAGAACACGAGCTGCACGTGCGCCTCCATCTCGGACATCAGCTCGCTCTTCGCGCGCAGTTGCTGGAGCAGTTGCGTCTGGTTCGTGATGTCGAGCGATGCGCAGACCACGGCGACGACCTTGCCGCCGTGATCCTTCACGGGAATCAGCTGCGAATCCCACCACTTCGGCTGGCCTGCCGTCGTCGTGCAAGTGCCGCGAAACGATGCGGGCGTGCCGTTCAGCGCGTTCCTGAACGCGGTCGTCGCGGCATCGCGATCGCCGCCTTTCCAGAAACCGAGCCAATCCGCGCCCGCGAGCTGAACGGGCGACGACGCTTCCATCAGCGTCGCGCCATAGTCGTTAATGCGAAGCATCTGGCCTTGCAGGTCGAGCAGCTTGACGCAATCGCGGCTCGCGTCGAGGAACGAACTGGCCAGCGCCATCGCTGCGGCATGCCGCGCTTGTTGCGCGGCGAAGCGCCGACGTGTTGCGATCATCGCAATCGCGCCCACCGTCGCGCCGATCGCGACCTGCGTGCTGAACGGTGCGCTCACTGAGCCGCGCAACGCCATTTGGAGCGCAACGCTCGCCGTGCCCGCGCCGATTCCCGTGGCGACGCTGATCGCGAAGCCGGTGA
Source organism: Paraburkholderia phymatum STM815 (assembly GCF_000020045.1). Classification (GTDB taxonomy): domain Bacteria; phylum Pseudomonadota; class Gammaproteobacteria; order Burkholderiales; family Burkholderiaceae; genus Paraburkholderia; species Paraburkholderia phymatum. The sequence goes on from NC_010623.1 coordinate 1,275,280, forward strand.
GACCGACTGGGCGGCGGCTCGACCACGCGCCGAGCAAAAGCGCAAGAAAGTGCTGATCCTGTTGAGATGGGTCCGCGGCTTGCCGGCGCAAGGCGCGGCGCCACTTCAATGAAAGGCTCGTCGGCATGTGCAGACTCGCCTCAGTGTGTGCGCAAAGCGGCGCGCTGGACGCACCGATACGGCGCGACAGCGAACGCAGCGTCTGTCGACAGCGCGAGCAGGCTCAAGCGCGCTGCGCAACCTGCGTTGATCGGATGGGGAAAAGTATTGCCTTTCATGGTGGCCAGCCGCTTCGGCGGTAATTATTGCTGCGCATGCGGACGGCGCTGCTTTCAGCGTTTACGGCGCGCCGCGGTTTTTGTTTAGGCCGAGCGATTGTGCCTGTTTTCGAAGGGCCGAACCCATAGCGTCGTTGTTCGCGCAAGGGCGCGCATGGGAACTGGCTTATACGGATGCCGGATGCATCGCTGTTTGATGGGAATAGCAAGCGCACTGGAGAAGCTTTGTTTTCCTAAGCTTCGGAAATTGCATTCAAAACGCGGCTCGCTTTTTAAATGACCGCCGGTTCGGCAAATCGCGTCGCATCTGTGTGAGACGTGTCGATAAATGCTGACGCCGTTTGCGCGGCTTGCTAACCTGAGCGTTCAGGCACCACAACAACCATCCATGCTCCTGCGGGTTGCACCTCGCACGTCGCAACCCGTGGCGGCATTCGCTCGAACGGGCTGCAACCAGGAGACACCATGCGCGCCGTATTCCAATACCCGTTCCCGGTTACCGACCGCAAGGTCGGACGCGACAAGGTCGTGAGCGCGCGGGCAGCCGTCGAACTGATTCGTCGGGGCGACACGATAGCGACGGGCGGTTTCGTCGGTGTCGGCTTTGCCGAAGAGGTGGCGATCGCGCTGGAAGAACGTTTCTTCGATGCGAACGCGGCGACGTCGGGCGGGCCGGGCGCGCTCGGTACACCCGATGCATCGAGCGCGCATCTCGATCTCACGCTCGTCTACGCGGCGGGCCAGGGCGACGGCAAAGCGAAAGGGCTGAACCATCTCGCCCACGAAGGGCTTGTGCGCCGCGTGATCGGCGGGCATTGGGGGCTGGTGCCGAAGCTGCAGCAACTCGCCATCGACAGCCGCATCGAGGCGTACAACCTGCCGCAAGGCGTGATTTCGCATCTGTTCCGCGACATCGCCGCAGGCAAGCCGGGACATCTGTCGACGATCGGCCTCGGTACCTTCGTCGATCCACGTCACGGCGGCGGCAAGCTGAATAGCCGGACGACGGAGGATCTCGTCAGGTTGATGGAAATCGACGGCAACGAGCATCTGTTCTACAAGACCTTCCCAATCGACGTCGCGATCATTCGCGGCACCACGGCAGACGCGAACGGCAACGTCACGATGGAACGCGAGGCGCTGACGCTCGAAGCACTCGCCATTGCGATGGCGGCGCGCAATTCGGGCGGCGTGGTGATTGTCCAGGTCGAACGGCTCGCCGATACGAACACGCTTAATCCGCGCAACGTGAAAATACCCGGCATCATGGTCGATTGCGTCGTGGTCGCGCGGCCCGAGCATCACTGGCAGACGTTCGCCGAGCCGTATTCGCCCGCATTTGCGAGCGAACTGCGCGTACCCGCGAGCTCGGTGCCGCCGATGGATCTCACTGAGCGCAAGGTGATCGCGCGGCGCGCGGCGATGGAGCTGATGGCGAATAGCGTAGTGAATCTGGGCATCGGCATGCCTGAAGGCATTGCGAATGTCGCGAACGAAGAGGGCGTGATCGATCTCTTCACGATGACGACGGAGCCGGGCGTGATCGGCGGCATTCCGGCCGGCGGGCTGAATTTCGGCGCGGCGACCAACACGCAGGCGATCATCGACCAGCCGTATCAGTTCGACTTCTATGATGGCGGTGGCCTCGACATTGCCTTTCTCGGGCTCGCGCAAGCCGACCGCCAGGGCAATCTCAATGTCAGCAAATTCGGACCTAAGCTCGCGGGCGCGGGCGGGTTCATCAACATCAGCCAGAGCGCGAAGCGTGTGGTGTTCGTCGGCACGTTCAACGCGGGCAATCTCGACGTGGCAATCGAAGATGGGCGTCTGAAGATCAATCGCGAAGGGACATGTCAGAAGTTCGTAGATGAAGTCGAGCATCGCACGTTCAGCGGCGAATATGCAGCGAAGCGCGGACAGCACGTGCTGTACATCACCGAGCGTTGCGTGTTCGCGCTGACGCCGCGCGGACTCGAACTGACGGAAGTTGCGCCAGGCGTCGACGTGCAGAACGATATCGTCGCGCAGATGGGCTTCACGCCGATCATCGATCAGCCGCCGCGTCTGATGGACGAGCGCATTTTCCGCGCAGCGCCGATGGGCTTGCGCACGTTGCTGCTGTGTTTGCCGCTCGAAGAGCGTTTCAACTACGACGCCGAAAAAAACATGTTCTTCGTCAACTTCGAGGGCTTGCAGGTCACGACGCAGGAACAGATCGACACCATCCGGCACGAGGTCGAATCGCGTCTGTCGGGCGTGCACATCAAGCCGCACGCGATCATCAATTACGACAACTTTTCGATCAACCCCGAATTGATCCCCACGTATTCGGCGATGGTGATGAAGCTCGTGAACCAGTTTTATGCCAACGTCACACGCTACACGACGAGCAGCTTCCTGCGCATGAAACTCGGCGACGCACTGGAACAGCGCGACGTGGCGACGTACATCAACGAACGGCCGGGCGACGCGTCCACGCTCCGTTGAATGCAGGGTGTGCGTCGACATGAAGCGCACACAATGGTCGTGCGAAAATGGCGTTTTTCGCACCACATTCCACGCATTCAAGAAGTCCAACATGAGCGGTTTCATTCCTGGTGTGCCCGGCAAGAGCGAGGGCGATTTCGAAGTCAGCGCGGGCTCGAAGCTCGCCGGCTACCGGCGCTTTTTCGGCGTGCTGCGCGTCGTGCGCAAGACGGACGGACGCCTGCTGTTTCCGTTCGACGGTGCGCCCGACCTCGGTCCCTATCCGACGAAAGAAGAAGCGCTCGCTGCGGCGCAGGTGTACGGCGAGCATATCGTCGAACACGATCTGGCGAGGCCCGAGCTGTAACGCGCGCCTTTCTGTTCGTGCCCCGTGCAAAGCGCTTGAAGCACGCAGCTGGCACGGCTATCGTTTGATTGGACCCCCGCGGGAGACGATCATGCGTGCCGATGCCGTCGATGTGCATTTCGATAATGCACATCTGTTTCTCGATCTGTCCGACGGCCGCGCCGTCGAATTTCCACTCACCTGGTTTCCAACGCTCGCCGCTGCGACCGATTCGGAGCGCGAGCACTTCGCGATTTCGCTCGACAAGCAGCAGCTGTTCTGGCCTGAACTTGACGAGGACATGGACATCACGGCATTGCTGATGTCGCTGCCCGAGTCGATGCGTCATTAGCGTCTCGATGTTTCGCTGATGTGTCGATGTGGCGCGCCCTATGCAGCGGCGCGTTGTTTTCGTTCGCCCGGCGATCACACAAACACGGACCATCTTGCTGCATGCGTTAAAATGCGGGCTTGGTGCCAATCGGAGTTTATGTGCGATCTGTCGTTATTTATCTCACGCCTTCCCTGGACACCATGACGGACTCTGTATCGGCCTCTTCGGGCGCGCATGACGTTGGCGACGACCCGGCTCACAATGCGATGGTCGAACACGATCGGGGAAACATCGTTGTCGATTCGACGAAGCAAGATGGTCCGTCCGTTCAGGCTCTCTAAAAAGAACAAATGAAGCGGCGCGCATGCTTTAGGGCATGCGCGCCGTTGTTGTTTGTGGCCATCGTGTCCGTGCAATGGTGAAAGTTATCACGCCGGTCGCCCAATGGGACGGCATCATCGCCATGTGGAAGATTCGTTCAGTCTTTCCCTTCGTTTTCATTTAACCGTCGGAATGAAAACGGCTATCTGCCGCTCCTCAAAATATTCTTCAGTTTAAAGCCCTCGTACCGTTAACGGGAGTTGATCCCTGTCATGCCTGCGCATGTGCACCTTGCATACGGTTAAAGATGCAGGGGAAGGAAAACATTAAGTTATTTGCATCCATGCAAGCGGGCGGGCTTGGATTCGATCGAAAAGAATAATCCGAGGACTTTAATGAAAATACGACTTCAAGGTCTGTTGGCAGCCGTTGCATTGGCCAATTGTCTTTCTGCCCACGCCGCGCTGGGCGCCGGCCCGACCTACGCCGCCAGCGGCAGTGCAAGCTCGACTCAGGCGGTCAGACGCATGAGCGCATCTGCCGTGCCGTACACCGTCAACGAGGCCACGCTGGCCGACGGTACGCTGGTTCGCGAATACGTCGGGCAGTCGGGGATTGTCTTTGCCGCGACCTGGCATGGTCCGCACACGCCCGATCTCAGCTCGCTGATGGGCAGCCACTTCGCCGGCTACCTCGATGCCGTCAACCAGCAGCACGCACAGCGGGGCAGCGCATTCGGTCCCGCGACCGTGCAGCGTTCCGATGTCGTGGTCGAGACGGGCGGGCATATGGGCGCCTATGTCGGACGTGCGTGGGTGCCGGCGGATCTCCCCGCCGGCATGAGCAGCGATGACATCCAGTAACGCGAGGGGACAGCAAATGCGCACATTGAAGTGGTTTCTTGCCGTCAGCGGCATGTGTGTCGCCCTGGCGGGTTGCGGCGGCGGCGGATCGTCCGGTGCGTCTAGCTCGACGGCTACCACCAGCACGGCCGTCAGCACCGCGTTCGCCGATCCGACGGCGACGCCCGTGTCGTCGAACTCGTCGAATACGGTGCCCATCGTCGTGTCGTCGGTCAGCAACGTGCTGAACTTCCCGATGGTGAGCATCAGGATCTGCGCGCCGAACACGAACGCAGGCTTGAATTGTTCGACCATCGACAACGTGCTCCTCGATACGGGATCGTTCGGTTTGCGCCTGTTCGCGTCCGCCATTCCGACGGGCACGTACAACCAGCTGACGCAGGAGACGGTATCCGCTCAACCGCTCGCCGAATGCGCGTCGTTCGGCTCGGGCAACACGTGGGGTCTCGTTCGTCGGGCGGATTTGAGCATGTCGAACGAAGTCGCGAAGAACCTGCCGATCCAGGTCATCTCCGATCCCGCGCTTAGTGCGAGCATTCCGACGGGCGTCAGTGGATGCATGACGGGCTCGAATATGGCGACGGTCGCAGATCTCGGCGCCAACGGCATCCTCGGCATCGGCACCCAGCCCTACGACTGCGGCGCGGATTGCGCGAATGGTGCGGTGACAGGCGCCTACTACGTGTGCGCGGGCTCGACCTGCACGCCAACTCAGGTGCCGTTGACGAGCCAGGTGCCGAATCCCGTGACGCAGTTCACGACCGACAACAACGGCGTGATCGTCGAGATGTATCAGGTCGCCGACACAGGGGCTGCGAAGGCGAACGGGACGCTGGTGTTCGGCATCGATACGCAGTCGAACAATGCGCTGCGGGGAACGAGCGCGACCGTGTTGTCGACCACGGCCGCAGGAAACATGGATGCCTCGTTCGAAGGACGCTCGTATAGCAAGACGGCCTTCTTCGATTCCGGTTCGAGCGGCCTGTACTTCCAGAGCGCTTCGTTGGCCAAGGGAGTCAAGGGGTTCTATACGCCTGCCGCGCCGACGGGCCTGTCGGCCATCTTCACGGCGACGAACGGCGCGACGGCAACTGTCCAGTTCAATGTCAGCAACGGCGTGACGCTGGTCAACTCCGGCAACTTCGCGTTCAACAACCTGGGCGTCGCGCTGTACAACGGCATCGATATAGGCATGCCGTTCTTCTACGGCCGTCACATGTACTACGGCATTTCGGGTGCGTCGTCGTCGGTAGGCCTCGGTCCGTACGTTGCGTACGTGTCCAGCTAAACGGACGCGATCCGCTCACGCAAAAACAAAGGGGCGCATTGCGCCCCTTTTTTCATCGAACGACGGCTTAAACCAGACCCGTCGCGTAGTAAAGCCCGATCACGAAGAACACGGCCAGCGTCTTGATGACGGTCACCGCGAAGATGTCGCGATACGACTCGCGGTGTGTCAGCCCGGTCACGGCCAGCAGCGTGATCACGGCGCCGTTGTGCGGCAGCGTATCCATGCCGCCGCTCGCCATCGCGACCACGCGATGCAGTACGTCCATCGGGATATGCGCCGCTTCCGCGCCCTTGATGAACAGATCCGACATCGCTGCCAGCGCGATGCTCATACCGCCCGAAGCAGACCCCGTGATACCCGCGAGCGAACTCACCGATACGGCGGCATTCACGAGCGGATTCGGAATGCTCTTGAGCGTATCGCTCACCACGATAAAGCCGGGCAGCGCAGCTATCACGCCGCCGAAGCCGTATTCCGAGGCAGTGTTCAGCGAAGCGAGCAGCGCGCCGCCGACAGCCGCCTTCGTGCCCGACGCAAAACGCTCCCTCACGCGGCCGAATGCAGTCAGCACCACGAGCAGAATGCCCAGCAGCAACGCCCCTTCCACCGACCAGATTGCGACCACGGTCTTGATCGTCGCCGTCACAGGCGTGTGGTTGCCCGGCAGTACGTCGGCGGCAACGGTGTAGGTCGCGCCATACCACTCCGGGATCATGCGCGTCAGCACGAAGTTCGCGACGCCGACCAGAACCAGCGGCGCAATCGCGAGCAGCGGATGCGGCAGCGAGTCGGTTTCAATCTGTTCCGGCTCGTTCACGAGCGACGTGCCGTAGCCTTCGCCCTTCGCCATCGCCGAACGGCGACGCCATTCGAGGAACGACAGGCCCACGATGATGATGAACAGCGAACCGGCGATACCGAGACCGGGTGCAGCCCATGCCGTCGTTTTGAAGAACGTCGTCGGAATGATGTTCTGGATCTGCGGCGTGCCCGGCAGCGAATCCATCGTGAACGAGAACGCGCCCAGCGCGATTGCGCCCGGCATCAGGCGCTTCGGAATATTGCTCTGGCGGTACAGCTCCGCCGCGAACGGATACACCGCGAACACCACCACGAACAACGAGACGCCGCCATACGTCAGCAGCGCGCACACGGCGACGATCACTGCGTTCGCGCGCGCGCGGCCGATATAGCGGATGGCCGAATGCACGATCGACGCGGCGAAGCCCGACAGTTCGATCACCTTGCCGAATACGGCGCCGAGCAGGAACACGGGGAAATACAGCTTCACGAAGACGACCATCTTCTCCATGAAGATGCCCGAAAACACGGGCGCGACAGCGGCGGGATCGACGAGCAGCACCGCGCCGAGCGCGGCGATCGGCGCGACGAGAATCACGCTGTAGCCGCGATAGGCGGCAAACATCAGGAACGCCAGAGCGGCGAGGACGATGACAAAAGCCAATTGAGTCTCCAGTACTTGGTTGTTCTACGTTGACGCGCGCGAGCGGGCCACGGCGACAGGCGCCCATAACGCAGGTTCCGTGCCAAGACCGTCGCGCGGGTTTCTCCCGCCTGATCAACAGGGAAGCGACGCGTCGATTCGAACGATAGTACAGAATCGTCTCAAAAGAGAGACGCAATTCCGTTCCATCGAGGCCGATGCGCCGAAGCATACCCGAATTGACGGGGTTGTTGCAGGTCTCGTGCGTGAGATAATCTGTCCACAGAATGAGACAGTCAGCATACAAATCGATACAAGCTTTGCATCGGACGAGAGTAAGCGCTGAAGCGCCAACTCGGGCCCGACAGGAGACAGAGTCAAGATGATGAACGACTGGTCGGGCTTGCCCGCGACCTACAGCGACGTCCTGCGCCGCGCGATGGACTCGCTTTTCCGCACTTTCGAAAACTTCAGCGAAGGCACATTCATCGTCGATGCGGATGCGCGCGTCGTGTGGATCAACAAGCGCTACGCCGCTCGCTTCGGCTTCTCCGATCCGCAACAGGCGATCGGCCGCGACTGCGAAGCGGTGATCCCGAATAGCCTGATGCGCGAAGTCGTGATGACGGGCAAGCCGATCCTCCTCGACGTTCTCGAAACGGATCGGGAGCCGCTCGTCGTCACGCGGCTGCCGTTGAAGGACGATGCAGGCAAGACAGTCGGCGCTGTCGGCTTCGCGCTGTTCGACGAGATGAAGGCGCTCACGCCGCTTTTTTCTCACTACTCGCGCGTGCAGCAGGAATTGATCGCGACGCGCCAGTCGCTGGCTCAGGCGCGTCGCGCGAAGTACACGTTCGCGAGCTTCGTCGGCACGAGCGCCGCGAGTCTCGAAGTGAAGCGCCAGGCGCGGCGTGCATCGCAAGTCGATTCGCCCGTGCTGCTGCTCGGCGAAACGGGCACCGGGAAAGAACTGCTCGCGCATGCGATTCACGGTGCATCGTCGCGCTCGACCAAGCCACTCGTCACCGTCAACGTTGCCGCGATCCCCGACGCGTTGCTCGAAGTCGAATTCTTCGGCGCGGCGGCGGGCGCCTATACGGGCGCGGACCGCAAGGGCCGCGTCGGCAAGTTCGAACTCGCCGACGGCGGCACGCTCTTTCTGGACGAGATCGGCGATATGCCGCTGCCGCTGCAAGGCAAGCTGCTGCGCGTGTTGCAGGACCGCGAGTTCGAGCCGCTCGGGTCGAACCGCATCGTGCGCGCCGACGTGCGGATCATTGCGGCGACTTCGGCGGATTTGCCCGCGCTTGTCGCCGAGGGGCGCTTTCGCCCGGACCTGTTCTATCGTCTCAACGTGCTGACCATTCATGCGCCGCCGCTGCGCGAGCGCCAAACGGATATCGAGGCGCTCGCTTATACGATTCTCGAAGATCTGTCGACGCAGGTGCGCGGCGGTCACTTCGAACTGCAGGACGACGCGTTACGCCTGCTGTGTTCGTACGGCTGGCCCGGCAACGTGCGCGAGCTGCACAACACGCTGGAGCGCGCGGTGATGCTGTCGGACAGCGAACGCATCGATGCGCGCGCGCTTGCGCCGTTCATCGGACCGGTGCGCGGGCAGGCCGCGTTCGTAGCGCCCGCGCCTGTGCAGCATGCGGCGGCCGGAGCTTCGATGGAACGGGAGCCGCAGCAGTGGGCGGACGCGATGGCCGCGTTCGAGAAGCGCTTTCTGGACGATGCGCTGCGCGCGTGCGAGGGACGCGTCACGGAAACGGCCGCGCGCATCGGCATGGGTCGCGCGACGCTCTACAAGAAGATCGCCGCGTATGGCATCGACGTGTGACCGTCGAGCAATATGAGCAGCGCTCGCGGCGAGCGGCGCTGCGCAGTAGGATCGTGGTGCTGCAACGAGGCGGACTTGAAGGAGACGCGGCCATGACAAGCTGGATCATCGGGATCGTGCTGTTCATCGCGAATGCGGCGTACGTCCCGCTGCATGCACAGGAAGCATCGTCGGCGGGTGGGCCGGATGAACGGCGCAACTGGTACAGCGATCCGTTTTTCACGCTCTCGCATGCGCTCGCCGATTGCCCTGTGCCGCTCGGTCCGATGATGACCCGCGCGCAGATGGAAGACGACGCGCACTATCGGGCGGAGCGCGGCACGACCTGCTGGCTCGCCCACAAATGTACGAAACCGAATTCGTATATGTACGACGCGGATATTGCCAAGGCGATTCGTACGCGCTTCACGGACTCGCATGCGTTCGACGGCACGAGTGTGTGGATCACGGTGCAGCGGCGCTTCGTCTACGCGGAAGGCTGCGCGGGCGCACCGTTCGACAGGCACGTATTGCAGCAGCAGCTCGAAGCGATTCCCGACGTCGAGCAGGTGTTCGTGCGAATCGGTGCGAGCACGCATGGACCAATGCCCTACAAGACGCTTGCCGAACCCGACAGACAGCCGCAATGACGCGATAAACGCAATGCAGGCGGGCATGGCACAATCGCGTTCGTCAAAAAAGAAGTGGCCAACGGGGATTCTCATGATACGCAGTCAAACATCTGCGGCTCGCACGATGCATTGGGTTCGCGGCGCGTCGCTCGCCGCCGTTCTCACGCTGACGGGCGCGCTCGCCGCGTGCAGCAGCGCGCCGCCGCTGTTTTCGCCGGACGGACGGCCCACCACGCTGGTGCAATGCCCGGCGGGCTCGGACAATTGCGAGCAACAGGCGCAGGCGATGTGCGGCGGGGCGTTCGACACCATGCGCACGACGACCGGGAACGGTGTACGCAGTCTCCTGTACGCGTGCCGCGGAAAGTAAGACGCACGGCATCCCACGTATTCGCTTTTGCCGCCGCGCCTGCGGTCGGCTCCGAAGCGCCCCGTTTCGACTTTTCCACGCTATATGCCGGATTCGATGCGGAGGCATCGGTCCGAACGTCTTCGCTTCGCTTCGTTTCGTTTCGTTTCGTTTCGTTTCGGCATCGTGCAGATCAGCCGGTACGTTCACCGATTTCTCAGGTCATTGAACAACCGCCGTCGCATGTAGCGTCACCGACGCAAGCGCGTTGCGCTGACGCATCGCGCGAGGCGCTTGCGTGCGGCTCCCAACGGAACGTGTCGAAATCCTCGTATAGATTGTCTGGACAGCGGATGCAGCAGTGCTGCAACGAAGACATACCGGTGCAGGCATACAACGACATTGAGAGAGCGGCCGTCGGTTTTCCGCGGCACATAGCGTGCTAACCGATGACGCCTTGCGAGGGACGACGGTGAAGGCAATGAACCATGAGCAGATCGAGAAGGACATCGAGCATCTGGAACACGTCATCTCACGCATCTCTGCGGCCGACGGGATTCCGCTGTCGTACTGGCGCAGCCGCATCGAGTCGGTAGCGCTTGCTGCGGCGGTGCCGTCGCAAATCAGGCGCGTCCAGAAGCTGAGCGACGCACTGCATGCACTCGAAGTTCGTTACAAGCGCTGACCGCCGCCAAGTGGCGCGCGCCCATCACCGTGGTCGATCTGCTCATGCATCGAGCGGGCTTCGCATATCAGTTCACGTCGGCGGGACCGCTCGCCAGTGCGTATGCGTCGGTGTTCAACGGCTTCAAATCTCCCGATCCACCCGTTCGGATGGCCGGGCGCCTTCGGCACCAACTGGTTGGCCGATCCTGGCGAACACCTGATCGGACAGATGCTGATACAGCGACGTTACGTCGAACCGCTCGACACGGTTGTCGATTTCGAGCGTCGTCTTTACGACGCAATCGACGATTGACAGCCGCTTGATTGACGAATCGCAGTGCTCGTGGACGTCTGACAGCACGGCACTGCTATCCGGCACCTTTTAGGTCTGGTACGGTCTCAGTTGCCGTACCGCCCCTCCAGGAGACCTCGCCAGATGGCCACATACAGACAGCTGACCGCCCAGCTCGAGAAGCTTCAAAAAGAGATGGAACAGGCACGTGAACAGGAAGTGACCCAGGCGATCGCTGACATCAGGCAGAAGATCGCTGACTACGGCATCACTGCCGAAGAACTCGGATTCTCGAGCAAGGCGGCACGCGCGCCGCGCAAACCCGCGCTGCCGCCGAAATACCGCAACCCGAAGACGGGCGAAACCTGGAGCGGACGTGGCCGCGCGCCAGGCTGGCTCGCGGGTAAGAATCGCGAGAAGTTTCTGATCGGCGAGTGAAGCTCGACGCCTGCGCCCGTCGATCGGCGATGGGCGCGTTTGCGTTTTTCCTGTTTCTTCTTGTCCCACGGAGGCGTTCGGCTCCAGCGGGGAGCCGAATAGTGAGGCAACGGGTATCTGCGAAGCGCACGTTAGCGGCAATCCCGAAAACCCTCACCTTTTGCAGGATGAACTGGCGCCGATCTTTAGCAGGGTCGCGCCGGACTTGCGGCCGCTTGCTTGCCGATCATCCAGTGCACGCCGCTCAAAGCGTCTTTCCCGTTTGTGATCGCTTGCTTGAGAGCCTTATAGGGCAAGGCTTTGCTGCTTGCGATGCACGGCGCCGCTGCGCTTTCGCGATCACGGGTGTCCGCATGGCGCGCACATCTCTTCCGAACGCCACGCACTCGTACAACGGTATCGCGTACCGTCATTTCACTGTTCCCGAATATGCTCACCTTAACGTTGGCACGGCGTCGGTCGCGACTTGGCGGAAGCCCGGAGTTGAGTGCGCTTCACGCCCCGGATCACGAAACATCGCTTCATCGTCCCGCTTTTCGGCCAGCACAAGGCGCGCTACATCGGCGTGTCGACGATGTACACGTGGCAGCTCGCGAAGATCGTGCAGGCATGCGAGCGCAACGGCTGGCACGAGCCGATCAACATGCAGCTGCAACTGAACCTCGCGTATCGCGAGGAAGAGGGCGAGTTGATTCTCTACTGCCAGGATAAGGGCGTCGGCGTGTCGGTGCCCAGCCCGCTCCGAGCTCTGTTTCTGGCCGAAGCCCGAAGCGCCCTGAATGGGTGCTTCGGGCTCTTTCATGCGGGCGATCCCCTCCCTCCAGCTATACTTATGGGTTGCTCCGGCACGTGTATCATCGCGGCTTCGCCGGTTCTTACGGGCCGCTCCGGCATGTCGCCGCGCCCGGTTGCCGTACCGCCGCCTGTCGCAAGGGCGTGCGCCATGACCCCAATTGCCAATGTCAGTCTCCGAACTCAAACGCCGCCGCACGTTCGCGGTCATTTCCCACCCTGACGCGGGTAAAACCACGCTCACCGAAAAGCTGCTGCTGTTTTCGGGCGCGATTCAGATTGCGGGCACCGTGAAGGGCCGCAAGAGCAACCGATATGCGACGTCCGACTGGATGGAAATCGAAAAGCAGCGCGGCATCTCCGTTGCAAGTTCGGTGATGCAGTTCGAGTACGGCGACTGCGTGATCAATCTGCTCGACACGCCGGGCCACGAGGATTTTTCGGAAGACACGTACCGCGTGTTGACGGCCGTCGATGCCGCCGTGATGGTGATCGACGGCGCGAACGGCGTCGAAGCGCAGACGCTCAAGCTGCTCGAAGTGTGCCGCAGTCGCAAGACGCCGATCGTCACGTTCATCAACAAGCTCGACCGCGAAGTGCGCGAGCCGCTCGATCTGCTCGACGAAATCGAGCAGCATCTGGGCGTGTCGGCCGTGCCGTTCACCTGGCCGATCGGCATGGGCAAGGAATTTCAAGGCGTCTACGACATCCAGAACGACCAGGTGCGCGTGTTCCGCGCCGGTCAGGACACGCTTGGCGGCGCGGTCGAAACGATCCAGGCGCTCGGCGACGAAGAAGGCGAGCGGCGGTTCGGCCACGCGTGGGTGCGCGCGAAGGAAGAAATCGATCTGATCACGGGCGCGACGCCCACCTTCGATCGCGACGAATTCCTCGCAGGCCAGCAGTCGCCCGTGCTGTTCGGCTCGGCGATCAACAACTTCGGCGTGAAGGAAATTCTGGACGCGCTCGTCGACCTGGCGCCGCCGCCGTCCGCCCGCCTCACGGTGCAGCGTCCGGTGCAGCCGGACGAGCCGAAGTTCACGGGTGTCGTCTTCAAGGTGCAGGCGAACATGGACCTGGCGCACCGCGACCGCGTTGCGTTCATCCGCGTCTGCTCCGGGCGCTTCGAGCGCGGCATGGCGCTGAAGGTTACGCGTAACAACAAGACGTTCCGTGCGAACAACGTGGTGACGTTCCTGTCGCAGCGTCGCGAGACCGTGAGCGAAGCGTACGCGGGCGATATCATCGGCATCCCGAATCACGGAACGCTGAGTCTGGGCGACACACTGACGGAAGGCGAACAGTTGCAATTCGTCGGCCTGCCGTTCTTCGCGCCGGAAATCTTCCAGACGGTCGAAGTGGTCGATCCGATGCGCTCAAAGCAGCTCGGCGAGGCGCTGAAGCAGTTGGGCGAAGAGGGTGCAATCCAGGTGTTCAAGCCGGTGGTCGGCGGACTGACCATTCTCGGCGCTGTGGGTCAACTGCAGTTCGAAGTGGTGTCGCATCGGTTGTCGACCGAGTACAAGGTCGATGTGCGGATGGCGCCTGCGCGGTACCGGATGTCACGGTGGGTGACGTGCGACGACGCCGCTGAACTGCGGCGCTTCTGCGATTCTTACTCGCCGCGGATTGCTTACGACGCGGCTGATGCGCCAACTTATCTTGCCTCTCACATTTCCGAAATCGAAGTCGCGCAGAAGGCCTGGCCCAAGATCGTGTTTAACGAACTGCGCGAGCATTCGGGGGCGCCGTTCAGGAAGGCCATGTAGGTTGCCGCGTTTCCCGTCTGGTTCGCTAATGTTGCCCGTGTGCGTGGCGGGCAGCACGTGCAGCGGGTCGAGGCCAAAGCGGATATTGCAGTGGCAGCCGTCGGTGGGTTCCGTGCGCACGGACAGCGCTGCGTCCGACAATTCGTCGGCCAGCGAGCCGACCCGTGGTGAAAACCTGCCGGCTGACGGCGCCCTGTTTGACGCACCAGCGCGACGGCGGCGCGGTTACGACTCATGTGCCGTGCCGTCTCGTCGAGGAAGCGCAACGCGATCAGCGAGGGCAAACGCCGCATAAATCTTCCTTCAGTCTCTTCATTCTCTGACTCGCCCCCGGCCGTGCCGGTCGGCGGCCACGCTCCCGCCTATCGACTCTCGGCACGGCACCGCGTTTCACGTCGCGCCGCGGCGCGAAGCGTCGCCGAGCAGTGGGGCGATTCGACATGCTGCATCGCGCGCGGCGGGAGCGGCCGCGCGTTTGTCGCATCGTCGCCGGCGCTTGCACCGGGACGCCATGCGCTAACATCGGCTGAAACGGGCGAGCGGCGCGGCGTGGCTTGAACCAACGCGCGCTTCACGCTGACATCGCGACGTCCCTGCTCATCACCTATTCTGATGACTGATGAAATCGCGCGCCTCGCTGTGCCCGAAGCGCGCACTCACCTCACTGCGGAGCGCCCGTGACCGTACGCAACCTCGACGCATTGTTTCGTCCGAAATCCGTGGCCGTGATCGGCGCCTCGAACCGTCCCGGCAGCACGGGCGCGATGGTGTGGAAGCGGTTGATCGAAGGCGGTTTCGATGGACCCGTGTGGGCCGTCAATCCCAGGTACGACATGCTCGACGGCCATGCATGCGTCGGCAACGCCGGGGATCTGCCCGACGCGCCCACCGTTGCCATCATCTGCACGCCATCGCCAACCTGGCCCGGCATCGTCCATACGCTCGGCGGGCGCGGCACGCGCGCGGCGATCATCGTGGGCGAGGTGCGCGGCGAAGAGGGTCGCGCCCATGTGAGCGACACGCTCGCCGCGGCGCGCCCGCATCTGCTGCGCGTCGTCGGGCCGGGCAGCCTCGGCATCGTCACACCCGCGCTCAAGGCGCACCTTGGCGCGCCTTCCGTGACGGTGCGGGCAGGGGGCGTTGCGTGGGTGTCGCAGTCGAATGCATTGACGAACGCGGTGCTCGGCTGGGCTCACGCGCGCGGCCTCGGCTTTTCGCATGCGGTCGCGCTCGGCGACGAAGCCGACGTCGATGCCGGCGACGTGCTCGACTATCTCGCCAGCGACGCCGGCACGCGCGCGATCCTGCTCGAAGTGGATTCTGTGAAGGCGGCGCGCAAGTTCATGTCGGCGGCGCGGGCAGCGGCGCGTAACAAGCCGGTGCTGGCGCTGCGCTCGGGCCGCAGCGATCCCGACGACGCGCTCTACACAGCCGCCTTCCGCCGCGCGGGCGTGGTGCGCGTCGATGCGCTCGACGATCTGCTCGACGAAATCGAAACGCTCGGCGTTGGCCGCGTTGCGGCGGGCGCGACTGCGACGCTGATCACGAGCGACCGCGGCGTCGCGACGCTCGCCACCGACGCCTTCAAGGCCGCCGGCGATACGCTTGCGCCCTGTCCGCCGGGCGCCGTTGACGCCCTCGCACAGGCGTTGCCGCGCGCCAGGCCGGGCAATCCGCTTTTGCTGGGCAGCGACGCGCAGGCAGAACATTTCGGCGTGGCGCTCAAGGTTCTGGCCGACCATCGTTCGACGGGCACGGCCTTCGTCGTGCACGCATCGACGCACAGCGCGCCCGTCGAAGAAGTGGCGCAGGCTCTGATCGCGAATCAGCGATACGCGTATCGCGGGCTGCTCGCGTGTTTTTTTGGCGGCGTAAAGCGCGAGACGCGAGATGCGTTGCACGAGCACGGCATTCCCGTGCACACCACGCCGCAGCGGCTCGCTCGCGCGTTCGAACGGCTGGTCGAATATCGGGCCGTGCGTGAACTGCTGATGCAGACGCCCGAGGGCCAGCCTGCGCGCGTGCCCGAATCCATCGATGCCGCGCAGGCGCAGGCGTGCGCGGCGCTCTCGTCGGGCGTGACGGAACTCGACGGCGACGAGGCGGCGCGGCTGCTCGCGCACTTCGGGCTTCGCACCGTTTCCGACGATGCGCGCGAGCACGCCGTCGTCGACATTGCCGTCGAACTGCGCGACGACGACAACTTCGGCCCCGTGTTCCGCTTCACCGCGCCGCCCGAGCACGACGAAGGGCGGCCGATGTGCGTGTTCGGCCTGCCGCCGCTGAATCCCGTGCTGTCGCGCGACATCCTGTCTAACTCAACCTACTTCCGCGAGGTCGAGCCAGAGCCCGTGCTGAATGCATTCACGGCGATTTCGCAGGCGGTTTCGGAGATACGCGAGATCGTGTCGCTGAAGCTGGCGTTGCGCGTAACGAAAAATGGCGCGGCGATCGTCGCGCCGCGTCTGCGGCTGTCTGCGAACCGGACGCGCTTCGCGATCATGCCGTATCCGCGGCGCTTCGAAGAGACGCTTGACTGGCGCGGCCAGCGCATCACAGTGCGGCCGATTCGTCCCGAAGACGAAGCGGCACATCGCGAGTTCGTCGAATCGATGACGCCCGACGATCTGCGCCTGCGTTTTTTCGGCGCGGTCGGCAGCTTCGATCATTCGCAACTCGCGCGCATGACGCAGATCGACTACGACCGCGAGATGGCGTTGATTGCGACGACGCAGAACGACGACGGCACGACGCACACGCTCGGCGTGGTGCGCGCGGTCGCGGATCCCGACAACGAAACGGCGGAATTCGCGATGGCCGTGCGTTCGGATCAGAAGGGCAGAGGGTTGGGGCGGTTGTTGATGGAGCGGATCATCGCGTACGCGCGGGCGCGGGGCACGCATTGGATCGTCGGCGAGGCGTTGCGCGAGAACTCGGCGATGATCGGACTTGCGACGGCCGTCGGTTTCACGACGGCGCGCACCGACGATCCGGGCGTCGTCGGCTTCAGGATGGCGCTCGAACAACCCGACGATGACAAACAAAAAGGCGGCGCACGTGGGTTCGGCGCGTCGCCTGCATGTTCTGCCAACACGCACTAGAGGGGGCGCGCGTGTTACGGATGGGTGCGCTTAAGCCGCGAGCTTTGCCGAGGCTGCATCCACCTGTTCGCGCGAGACGGCGAGTTCGTCGAGCCACTCGGCTGCATACGTTGCGCCCGTTTCGCGTTCGAGACGTGCGATGGTTGTCGCGCAACGCATCGCGTCCTTGGGTGTCGCGATGAACGACTTTACGGATTGGCCTGCCGCGAATGCTTCGAAGAGCGGCACGCGCACTTCATCGGGCAGCGCGCGGGTCCATTGATAGGGCTTACCGTTGAAGGTCACTGTGGGCGGCAGCACGCGTTCTTTCTTTGCGGCCGGAATGAGGCCGAAGTTGCGTGCTGCATCGCCGATCTGATCGGCGGAAAAGAGTTCGTCGGGGGTGATGTCGAACTGTGCGATGAAGGTCTCGATCTGCTTCATCGCGGTGGCGCGGTCGTCGCGTTTCTGCTGCGCGCGCGAGACGATTTCGCGGAGTTCGTCGGCTTCTTCACTCGTGATGGTGAAGCTTGCCTGCTTTTGCTGAAGCTCGGAAAAACGCTGGAATTCGAGGTCAGAAAGTAGTTTGGCCATGTGGGTTGCTGTTTGCGCGTGAGCGCAATGAGGGGTTGCGGTTTGGGCGGGGCGGTATTTTAGCGTATTGGTTTTGCTCTGCGACGTAGCCGCTGTATTTGCCTTCTTGGCGCGGGCTACGCCTTTTGCGGTTTGGTTCTGGTTTTGGTTTTGGCTTCTCGCTGGCATCCGCGTTGTGCCTCCGGTTTGCTGGCGTTGCCCCGCACAGGGGCATTCTGCGGGATAACCCGTCGTCCTTCAAACCCTTGCCCAGCAAGGTTCTCCGTACCATCCCCGTATTCTGAGCAAGATTCACCTATTTTGCAGGACACCCACGGGACGCATTTTGCGGCTGTTCTGCGGAACCTGGACTTTTCATTTGGATCATTGCTCATGATGCTTCTACCAGTGAAAGTGACGACAGTCCGCGCCGCGAGCGCACGACTACCGCAGAGTTCGTCGCGGGTTCCCTGACCTGGCAGCTTGGACGCCTTGAGTGTGGCGAATCACTGCTGACAGACGATGCAAGCGAGTCGAGGCGCCGCGCGTGCGCAAGAGCGATTGCAAGAGTCGTCGAGCGCGAACCGCGACGCGCAGATGACCTGAGCCTGTGGTTTGCTGTCCATCACACGGGCGAAGGGCCGTCTTTCAGGTTATTGAAGCTCAGGCGGCTGGAGTAACGTAGATTCGGAACCGTCCGATAGCGACCGATCCATGTGCTGCCTACGATGAGCTTGATTCACGCGCATCTACCCGATGCGCAAAGTTCCGGTTGCTTCCCGGCCAATTTGTGAGCAACCCTTAACAGCCCGCCACGAGCGGGCTTTTTTTCGTCTAGCGGTAAACGGATTTCGTACGCGACGCAATCAGACAGGTTCGATTTATCGCGAAGTGTTGCGCCGGCGCGAGCGTTGACGAATGTTGACGGAAATAGCGCGCGCCTTCGTCTAGGTTTACCGATTCATTAATAAGCAAGACGAATAAAAAATGAACAGGACGACTTACCGGCTTGTGTTCAGCCGGCTTCGCGGGATGCTCGTGGCCGTCGAGGAAACCGCCACTGCTTCGGGCAAGTCTGCCGGCGAGACCCGCGCAACGGGCCGCGCGTCAAGGAAGGCAACACGTTCGCCGCTTCGCAATCTGGTTGCGCTCATGCTGGCTGTCGCGCCCCTGCTGGCGTTCTCGCAGATCGTTCCAGGCGGCGCGCACGCGCCTGGTCTTAACACGACGCAGAACGGTATCCCGCAAGTGAATATCAACAAGCCCTCGGGTGCGGGCGTGTCGATGAACACCTATAGCCAGTTCGATGTTCAAAAGAATGGCGCGATCCTGAACAACTCGGCGACGATCACGAACACGCAACTTGCGGGGTACATCAACGGTAATCCCAACTTCGGGCCGAACGATGCCGCGAAAATCATCGTTAATCAGGTCAACTCCAGCAGTGCAAGCCAGATCAACGGCTATGTCGAAGTCGCCGGGCCGCCTGCTGAAGTCGTGATCGCGAACGGCTCAGGCATCAGCGTGAACGGCGGCGGTTTCATCAATACGTCTCGCTCGATTTTGACCACAGGTACGCCCAACTTTGCGGCGGACGGGTCGCTCGCGGGTTTCAGTGTGACGGGCGGCAACATCACCGTGCAGGGCGCGGGCTTCAATGCGTCGAATATTGATCAGGTAGACCTGCTGGCGCGTGCGGTCCAGGTCAATGCCGCGATCTATGCCGGGAAGAACCTGAACGTCATCACGGGCGCGAACAGCATCGACCATAACACGCTTGCTGCCACACCGATAACGGGAAACGGCCCCGCGCCTGCCGTGTCCATCGACGTGAGCAACCTGGGCGGTATGTACTCGGGGAAGATTCTGCTTGCCTCGAATGAGTACGGTGTCGGGGTTTCGAACCGGGGCGTGATTGCTGCACAGTCCGGCGACCTGACACTGACATCACAGGGCAAGCTGGTTCTCGCTGGACAGACCAACGCGAGCAGCAACATCAGCGCAAGCGCACGCGATGGCATTGACAACAGCGGCACGACTTACGCGCAGCAGAACGTCAGCGCGAACACGTCGGGCGCGCTCACCAACAGCGGCGTGCTCGCCGCGCAGCAGAACACAACCGTCAATGCGGGCAGCGTCGCCTCGACGGGCACGCTCGGCGCTGGCGTGAACGGCGACGGCACGATGGCCAATGCGGGCGACCTGTCGGTGTCGGCGACGGGTGTGGTCACGGCGGCGGGCCGCAATGCGGCGGGCGGCAATGCGTCAGTGAATGGCTCGGCGGTCAACCTTGCCGGGAGCACGACATCGGCCAAAGGCACGATGACGCTGGCGGCCAACGGCGGCGACCTGAATCTGTCAGGCGCGACGACGACGGCGGGCACGACGCTCAACGCCCGCGCAACGGGCACCCTCACAAACGATAGCGGCGCGCTGTCTTCGGGCGGTGCGCAGGCGATCACAGCGGGCGCCCTGTCGAATAACAGCGGCCAGATGGTGTCCGGGGCCACGCAGACGGCAACGGTCACGGGCGCGGTCTCGAACCAGAGCGGCACGATGCAGGCCAACGGTGCGCTGTCCTTGCAGGCGGGTTCCGCCGACAACACGGGCGGTCACATCGCATCGCTCAATGCCGACGGCCTGAATCTCACCGTGAGCGGCCTGCTGAAGAACGGCGCGGGCGGCAGCATCGGCGGGAACGGCAACGTGACCATCCGGGCGGGACAGGTCGCAAACGCCGGTTCGATCACTGCCGTCCAGAACCTGATCGCGTCGGCCGTGCAGACGTTGTTCAGCAGCGGCACGCTCGCGGCGAACGGCAATGCAACACTTTCGGCTGGCACGTCGCTGACGAACTCGGGCAGCATCACAGCCGCGAGCGCGGCATCGATCACGGCATCGACGTTCGACAACAGCAGCGGCACGACGCAGACCGCTCAGTTCACGCTGCGCGCGACGAACCTCGTCAACCGCAACGGCAGCATCGCACAGACAGGCACGGCCGCGACGACCGTCGATGTAACCGGCACGCTCGATAATACCGGCGGCACGCTCCAGACCAATGCCGACAGCCTCACGCTCGGCCCGGCCACACTCACCAACGACCACGGGGCGATTGCCAGCGCTGGGACGGGAACGCTGTCGGTTGCAACGGGCGCGCTGTCGAACAACGGCGGAACAATTGCGACGAACGGCGCGCTCGACGTGCGTGCGGGCGCGGTATCGAATCGCGGCGGCACGCTCGCGGCGCAGACAGGCGCGACGCTGCTGGTTGCTTCGCTCGATAACAGCGCGGGCTACATCGGTGCGCAGACGGTGTCGGTCACGGACGCGGGCGCACTCAACAACGCGGGCGGCACGATCCAGGCGGACGATACACTCGCGATGTCCGCGCAGTCGGTCGCCAACGACGGCGGTTCAATCGCAAACGGTGGCACGGGCGCGACGAGCGTCACGGCGACGGGCACGGTCACGAACACGCAGAACGGCCTGATTGGCGGCAATGGTGGCGTATCGGTTGCGGGTGGCAGCGTCGACAACTCGGGCGGCACAATCACGGCGGGCGGCGCGGTATCCGTCACGTCCGGCAGCACGTTCGGCAACCGTGCGGGCATGATCCAGGGCACGGGTAACACGACGGTGTCAGCACAGGGCGCAATGGACAACACGGGCGGGCAGATCGAGGCGGACGGCACCGGGTCAACGCTGACGGTCACGGGCGCAACGCTTGACAACACCAACGGTCGCATCGCAAACACAGGTTCCGGCACGACCACGATCAGCGCCAGCGCGATCACGAACAGCAATACAGGCGGCGTCGCGGGCGCGGGCACGATTGGCGGCAACGGCGATGTCACGCTCAACGCGCAGACGCTGTCCAGCACGAACGGCGCGCAACTCGTTGCGGGTCACGACCTGACGCTGACCATAGCGCAGCTTGCCGACAACACGAGCGCGACGCTCTCGGGCGCGAACAACGTCACGCTCAACGGCCCGAACGCAGTCGTCATCAACGCGGGTGGCTCGATCCACGGCAACGGCGTGGTCACGCTCAACACCTCGACGCTGGACAACACGAATGGACGTATCGGCAACGATACGGGCAGCGGCGGCAGTATCGGCATTACCACAGGCGCATTTGCGAACCAGAACGGCGCAATTGGCAGCGACCAGAACCTGAGCGTCACGACAGGCTCGCTCACGGGCGACGGCCGGATCGTGGCTGGCAACGACGGCACGGTCACGGTGAACGGCGACTACACGCTGACGGGCGCGAACCAGATCCAGGCAAACAACAACCTCACCTTCACGACAGCGGGCAACTTCACGAACCAGGGCACGCTTGGCGCAGTGAATGCACTGACGCTCAACGCTGCGAACGTCGATAACCAGGCGGGCGCGGATATCAACTCTGCGAACACGACGGTCAACGCGGCCAACGCGATCACGAACGAAGGCCGCATCGAAGGCGATAGCGTCACGACGCGCAGCGCGTCACTCTCGAACGTCGCGACCATCGTCGGCAACACGGTCACACTGAACGCCGGTTCGATTGCGAACACGGGTGCTGCGGCAGCCATTGCCGCAGCGTCGGCCGTTAATCTGTTCGGCTCCGACATCTCGAACATGGGCGGCGCGAACATATTCAGCCTGGGTGACGTCAATATCGCGGCCGACGCCACACGCGACGGCAACGGGCTGCTCGCGAATCGCGCGAACTCGGTGACGAACGACCAGTCGACCATCGACGCACAGGGCAACATCGAAATCGCGACGCAGACGCTGACCAACACGCGCCCCGCGCCCACGGTCGAGACGGTCACGACCGATGTCGAGACGATTCATCAGACCAAGCGCGACAAATACATGGCCTGCACGCCGACCAATGGCGACAAAGGCTATTGCACGCAGGACATGTGGGACAAGGGCTACGAGAATCCGCTAAACGCCACGTTCAGCAATGCCGATGTCGTATCCACCGCCAGCGGCCCGAATGCGGTAGACCGCGTGCTTGTCGTGAATCTCAACGGTCAGCAGCAGACCATCTACTACAACTCGCTCACGACCAACGGCGATGGAACGGTCACGGTCGCCTATTGGGACGACTACGACCCGCACGTCAACTACGATCCAGGCACGGAATATCCTGGCGACAACCAGGCGCACCACCACTACCAGCGCATCGAGTCGGCGCGTGACACGACGACCACGACACAGCAGGACCAGGTTACCGGGCCACAGGCGCAAGAGGCTCAGATCATGGCGGGCGGCAACATGGTCCTTGCCAATGTCGGCACGCTGAACAACAGCTTTAGCGCCATTGGAGCGGGCGGCGCGATCCCGATCGGCAGCAGCCAGACGGACGGCGGCGTGGCGAGCGGCAACTATGGCGGGACGACCGTCAACAATACCGGACAGACGCTGTACCAGTATCAGAAGCAGGACATTGTATCGACCTATGCGTGGAACGAGGACATTTCGCGCGACGTCGGTCAGGTGGTCCAGCCCACTGTGATCCTGACGCCGGTTGCCATCGGTGGCCTGGGCGGCACGATCATCGCGAACAACGCGGTGCAGATCAACGCAACCGACATCAACAACACGAATGTCACGGCGGCGAACTCGGCCACGGGCGCAACGGGCGGCACGCTCGGCGCGAACGGAACGGTGGGCGGCATCACGGGCGGCGGCGCACAGACCGTGAATCTCGCGACAGGACAGACGCAGACCATCAACGCGCCGCAATCGGTCACAGGGCCAATGGGAGCGCTGAATATCGCGTCGCCCAAAAGCGGCCTCTACACGTTCAACACGGCACCTGGCGCGGCATATCTGATCGCAACCGATCCGCGCCTGACCAGCTACACGAGCTTCATTTCGAGCGACTACATGCTCAGGCAGCTTGGCTACGACCCGTCGACGGTCGAGAAGCGCATGGGTGACGGGCTGTACGAGACGACGCTGATCCGCAACCAGATTACCCAACTGACGGGTCGCGTGTACCTGCAAGGCTATACGAACAACGAGGACGAGTATCGCGCGCTGATGGACAACGGCGTGAATGTCGCGAAGGAATTCAGCCTGGAACCCGGCATGGCGCTGACGGCCGCGCAGATGGACGCGCTCACTAGCGATATCGTGTGGATGGTGAACCAGACCGTGACGTTGCCGGACGGCAGCACGCAGAACGTGCTCGCGCCCGTCGTCTATCTCGCGCACACGCACGCGAACGACCTGCAACCAACGGGCGCACTCATTTCTGCCGATGATGTCGAGATTCACGCGACGGGCAGCGCGACCAACTCGGGCGTCATCAAAGGCGGCACGC
Source organism: Paraburkholderia phymatum STM815 (assembly GCF_000020045.1). Classification (GTDB taxonomy): domain Bacteria; phylum Pseudomonadota; class Gammaproteobacteria; order Burkholderiales; family Burkholderiaceae; genus Paraburkholderia; species Paraburkholderia phymatum. The sequence continues at coordinate 1,299,364 of NC_010623.1, forward strand.
AGACGGTCATCAGCGCGACGAACATTGTCAATCGCGGCGGCTCGATTGGCAGCAGCACCGACAACGGCACGACAGTGCTGTCGGCGACGAACGATGTCGTCAACGCATCGGGCCGCATCACGGGCAACCGGGTTGCCGTGCTTGCGGGTCACGATATCGTCAATACGACGCTCGTCGATACGGTTGGCGTGAGTTCCACGGTAGGCAACAGCAAGGTCACGCAAACGCTGGTCGGGGCGCAAGGTACGATTGCCTCGACGGGCGACATGGTGATCGTGGCGGGTAACGACCTGAACGTGCATGGTGCGAGCATCGCGGCGGGCGGCAATGCGCAGATTGCAGCGGGCCACGATATCAACGTCGACACGGTTGAATCGCACACGTCGCAGTCGGTCATGAAGAACGCCGACAACTTCATGCACGCCGATACGACGCTGAACCAGACGAGCGGCATCAGTGCAGGCGGCAGTCTCGCGATGCAAAGCGGCAACGACATGACGTTCAGGGGCGCGTCTGTCAGCGCCGGCGGCGATATGGCCGTTGTGGCAGGCGGCAACCTGACGGCGACAACGGTGACGAACACGGCCAGCCGTGACGATGTCACGCGCGGCGACAAGACCCGTAGCGGCGAAGATCGCAGCTACGACGAGCAGGCGGTGGGAACGTCGTTCAGCGCGGGCGGCAACGGCACACTCGCTGCGCTCAGTGCGGATACGTCGCAAGGTAACGTGACGCTCACAGGTTCGTCCCTCTCGGCGGGTATGGGCGCGGCGAACATTGCGGCCACCGGCAAAGTCGATATCAACGAGGCACGCGAGGAACACGACAGCTATTCGGCCGTCGAGTTCAAACGCGGCAGCTTCGTACATGGCTCGACGACGGAACAGATGCAGGACACGCAGGCCAATATCGGGGTCGGCAGTACGGTGTCGGGCGATACGGTGAACGTCAGCGCGGGTAAGGATCTGACCGTCAAAGGCTCGACTGTCGCGGGAACGAACGACGTGTCCCTGAATGCGGCCGGAAACGTGAACATCACCACGTCGCAGGATATGCAGAACGCGTCCAGCTACTACCAGAAGCACGAGTCGGGCCTCGGCACGGGCGGCGGTATTGGCATATCGGTCGGCAGCAAGACGCAGACGGATACGATCCATGACGCGACAGTGACGAACAACGGCAGCACGGTCGGCTCGCTCAACGGCAGCCTGAACATCGTCGCGGGCAACGATCTGCACGTCACGGGCAGCGACCTGGTTGCTGCGAAAAACGTAACGGGCACGGGCGCGAATGTGACGATTGATTCAGCGCTCGACACGATGCATCACGATGAGACGCACGAGGTCAAGCAAAGCGGCTTCACGCTCGCGATCAAGGCTCCTGTGATCGACGCCGTTTCGAATACGGTTGACCAGGCGCGCGCGGCAAGTCGCAGTCAAAACGACCGTGCGGCAGCGCTGCACGGTATGGCGGCGGCAAGCGGCGCACTTGATTCCATCGGGGCGGCGAGCGCGGCGCTCGGCGAACTTGCCAACGGTCAGACACCGTCCGCCAAGATCGAACTCAGTTACGGCAGCAGCCATAGCAAGAGCACGTACACGGCGGAAAGCACGACGAACCGGGGTTCGAGTGTGACGGCTGGCGGCACGGCCGCATTCGTCGCGACAGGCAATGGACAGGCCGGAAGCGGCAACGTCACGATTGCCGGTTCGAACGTCGACGCGAACGATGTGATTCTTGCTGCGAAAAACCAGGTCAATCTCGTCAACACGACCGATACGGATTCGACGCGCAGCACGAACCAGTCGAGCAGCGCGAGCGTGGGCGTGTCATACGGCACGCAGGGATTCGGCGTGGACGCGTCAGCTTCGAAGGCGCACGGCAACGCGAACAGCGACGCGACGATGCAGAACAATACGCATGTCACGGCGGCGAATACCGCGACCATCATTTCGGGCGGCGATACCAACATCGTCGGCGCGAATGTGAACGGCCGTCAGGTGAATGCCGATGTCAGCGGTAACCTGAACATCGCGAGCGTGCAGGACACGATGACGAGCAGCGCGCATCAGGAGAGCACTGGTGGCGGATTTGCGATCAGCCAGGGCGGCGGCAGTGCGAGTTTCAGCCACACCAACGCAAATGCCAACGGCAGCTATGCGGGCGTGAACGAACAGGCAGGCATCCAGGCGGGCGACGGCGGATTCAACGTCAACGTCAAGGGCAACACGGACCTGAAAGGCGCGACCATCGCGAGCGATGCGGACGCGTCGAAGAACAACCTGTCGACGGGCACGCTGACGTACTCCGATATACAGAACCAGTCGAGTTACAACGCGCATTCCAGCGGGTTCAGTGCGGGGGCAACGACGGGCGACGGCGGTTCGAACTACGCGACGCACGGCCCCGCTTCCGGCAAGAACGCAGGCGGCGGTGCGCCAATGTTGAGACAGAGCGACAGCGGGAGCGATAGTGCGACTACGCGCAGCGGGATCAGCACGGGCACGATCAACGTCACGAACGGCACGCACCAGACGCAGGACGTGGCAAGCCTGAACCGCGATACGTTAAACACGAACGGTACGGTCGTAAAAATGCCGGACGTGAACAACATACTGAACAACCAGGCTGACTTGATGGCGGCGGCGAGCGCGGCGGGCGAAGCCGTTTCGCGGCGAGTGGGTGACTTTGCGCAGTCGAAGTATGAAGAGGCAAAAGCCAACGGCGACCAGGCAGGCATGGACGCGTGGAAGGAAGGCGGCACGGCGCGGGCGGAAATGCAGGCGGCGGGCGCGGCACTCGTGACGGGGCTGGCAGGCGGCAACGCGCTCGGCGGCGCGGCCGGTGCGGGCATCGCGTCGATTGCGGCGGGCAAGTTGAACGAACTGAGCGGCGCGATTGCCGGTTCGAACCCGACCGGCAATGCGGGCATGAACCAGGCACTCGGCAACATCGTGGCGAACGCGATTGCTATTGGCGCAAGCGCAGCGGTCGGCGGCAATGCGGGCGCGTTCTCCGGTTATAACGCCGACCGCTACAACCGGCAGTTGCATGCACCGGAAAAGACAAAAGCGCAACAGATCGCTTCACAGGCAACAGCGCAAGGGTTGAAGAATCCTGACGGTTCACCTATCACGGATGCACAGATTGAAAACGCGATGCGAGCGGCGAACAACAGTCGGTATGGCGAGATTGTCGCAACGGGCGTTGTGGTGCCGTTGAACGCCAACACGCCCGCAAGTGCTGTCTCTGACACAACCGGGATGAAGCTTACGAAGGACGGCGCCGGAAATAACTATCTTGTTCAGGATCCTTCGATGCTGTCGACGCCTTCGAAGGCAGTGCAAGACCTGATTGTTCAGAACACAGGCGGCGCCAACTCGCCGTATAGCTGGAACCCGGCATCCGCGCAAACTGTAAGTACGCCGACGATTGACCCATACGGTCCCTTCTCTCCAAGCTGGAACACGGGAGATTACTCGGCGGGACTTGGGGCTGGCGGGCGTGGATTGGCACCGGACTACATGACCGTAAACGCCGGGGTACTTTCGGCCAATGTATCGGGCGTCGTGAACTTGTACGATGGCTCGCTGTACGCAGGAGGTGGAGTAGCCATGACCAATCCTTCGGCGGTGTCGTATAACCCTGGCGTCAGCACGACGTTTGGCTATATCTTCGGCGCAAAGACCGCGCAGGATGTAACGAACCTTGTCGCGGGTGACGGGAACCAAGCTTTTGTGTCGATACCAACGAATATGGGTGTGAACGTTATAGGAGCAATTACACACGCCTATGGCGGCGCTACGGCAATTGAGATAGGTGTGGGCCAGCCTGGCACGCTCTCGTACGGCATTGTTCCCTGGAGCCATACGACTCAGGTGACGGGACAAAGTAAATAAGGAGGTCGATATGGCTGTTGGTGGCGGTCCGAGTCCCGAACAGTACGCCAAGATGACCAAAGCACAAAAAACAGGTTACTGGATAGCCGTGGTAGTCGTTTTTGGGTTTATTGGCGCGCTCTTCATCAAAAAGATCTTTTTCTAACTTCACCACAGATGTGGCGGAAAGCGTGAGCGGCCGCGGGCCGCTTACCGCACAGCAGGAAGAATCAGGAACTACTTCGGCAATGAAACTAAGCAAGAGGCTGGCGGCGCTGCCGCTCACAGCCCTGGTCACACTTGCGTCCGCGCAACGCGCCCCATCCCCGGCAGACGAAGCGGCAGCAGCACGGGCGAATGCGGAACAGAACCAGCAGTTAAAACAGCAACGCGACGCGCAGCAGCGGGAGCAGGCCGTCAATGCGCCAGCCGTGCGCTCAACCGTGCCGAACGCCGGAGTCTATCCCGACCTTCCACACGAATCACCGTGCTTTCGCATCGACACGTTCACGCTTGACGTGCCTGCGACACTGCCCGATGTCGCGCGCAAGAACGGCGCATCCAACCTGCCGCTCGATCCTTTCTGGTTCGCGCGCGAATGGCTCGACCACTACCGGCGCGAGTGCATCGGCAAGGCCGGACTTGACGTGCTCACGAAGGGCCTGCAACAGGTGATCCTTTCACGCGGCTACGTGACCACGCGCGTCCTGCTGCCCGAACAGGACGTATCGACAGGCATTCTGAAAGTTGCGCTCGTGCCTGGTACCGTGCGGCATCTGCGCTTTGCTGACCCCGACACGCGCGGGACATGGAAGTCCGCATTCCCTGCACGCGACGGCGACCTGCTGAACCTGCGAGACCTTGAGCAGGGGCTGGAGCAGATGAAGCGCGTCGCGTCCCAGGACGTGGACATGAAGATCGAGCCCACCGAAGCGCCAGGCGAGAGTGACGTGGTGCTGAACGTGAAGCGCGCGAAACCCTGGAGCTTCGTCGCATCGGTGGACAACTCGGGTACGAAGGCGACGGGCAAATGGCAGGGCAACGTGAGCCTCGGCCTCGACAACCCGCTCGGGCTGAACGACACATTGACGGCCGGCGCGAATCAGGACCTGTCATTCGGCAACAAGACGCTCGGCTCACACGGCTTCAACGGCTCGTACTCCGTGCCGTGGGGCTACTGGACGGCGACGCTGTCGGGCAACACGAACACCTACTACCAGAACATTGCGGGCGTGAACCAGACTTTCGTATCGAGCGGCAACGCGCAGACGGCCGCGTTCCGTCTCGCGCGCGTGCTCTCGCGTAGCCAGAACGACGTGTTCAGCATGGAGCTGCAACTGTCGAAGCGCTTCGGCGAGAGCTTTATCGAAGGCACGTCGATCCCGATCCAGGACCGCAACAACACGTTCGTCGAGGCGGGGCTGACCGACCGCCACTACTTCGGCGCAGCGCAGTTCGACGGAACACTGGCATACCGGCAAGGCATTCACGGCCTGGGCGCAACGGGCGACCCCGACCCGAGCCTGTACGCATCGACAGACGACGGCAAGCCACTGCCCACCTACCTGTACAGGATGCTCGTGCTCGACGCTAACCTGTCGGTGCCGTTCGCCATTGCGACGCAAAACTTCCGCTACCTGTCGACCGTTCACGGCCAGTTCACGAACGACCGGCTGTTCTTCATCGACGATCTGACCATCGGCAGCCGCTACACGGTGCGGGGCTTCGACGGCGAAACGATGCTCGCGGCAGAGAAAGGTTTCTACTGGCGCAATGAACTGCAATGGCCCATCTTTCAGACGGGTCAGACGTTATACGCAGGCATCGACTACGGGCGCGTGTTCGGGCCGAACACGGCGATTCTGGCGGGCACCCAACTCGCGGGCGCGGTGATTGGCATCCGTGGCGGCATTCCGGCGAAGTACGCGGGGTTCTCGTATGACCTGTTCGCTGGAACACCCATCTACAAACCCGCAGGTTTTCCGACCGCGCGCGTCACGGCCGGCGTCCAGGCCACAATGCAGTTCTGACCATCCATGAAAGAGCAATCCCGACCGCCCGTCAATCCCGAGGAAATGCCGGATGCGAAGCCTGGACGCAATGGCGGCGTCGGCCACCCGTTCATGCTGGGCCGTCAGCGCATCAGGAACAAAGCGCGCAGACTGGGTCGTGAGGTCGTGCACGGACAGATGGAAATGCCGCCAGCCGAGCCTGTCGTGCAACCTGTCACGTCGCCAAGGGCCGAGCCGGTTGTCTCCATACGCAAGCGGCGGCGCATTGAGATGTGATAGCGGGCAGGCGATGCCCGCCCTCGTCTCGGTGCTGCGTCGCCACGCCGTCTGTGGTGAGACTCAGAAGACGTTGATCCGCTTCACTACAAAAGGGTAGCGAGCCAGCGCATGCAATCTCGACGCCTTCTTTCGCGATAGTCGCATTTACCGGGCTGACGTCGGCCATATGTTCGAGTGCTTCCAGCAGACGGGCGCGATCCTCTTCCGACTCGGGGCGCAGGAGCACGGGTGTACCTTGACGCAGAACCCGCGCAGCTTTGCATCGGAAATGTATCGTGCCTTGCCGTCAGCCTTGACGGTCAGCAGGAAATTGCGGTTGATGTCGACTCGTGCCATTTTTAGCCCTCTCCCTGGGTCGTTGATCGACCGTCGCACAGGGCAGCGTAGGACACATGGAGGACACTTTCCGTATGACACTCCATGCAACTCTACGCCACCCTATGCAACGTAAGGGCTTGATCCTTATGGCTTATGAGACGCCAAGCAACTCTATGCAACAGTAAAAATGCCCCGCACAGGGGCAACGCCAGCAAACCGGAGACACAACGCGGATGCCAGCGAGAAGCCAAACCAGACCCCAAAAACCAGAACCAAACCCCAAAAACCAGAACCAAACCGCAAAAGGCGTAGCCCACGCCGAGAAGGCAAAGACAGCGCCTGCGTCGCAGAAAAAAATCGCCTATTCGGCCGAATAAGTCTTCTGGGCTTGCTCGCCAAGCCCTTCAATTCCGAGTTTCACAGTCTGCCCAGCCTTCAAATACACCGGCTCGGGCTTGACGCCCATTCCTACACCAGGCGGCGTGCCAGTAGAAATCACATCACCAGGCTGGAGGCTCATACATTGAGAGAGATAAGAAACCAGCTTGGCCACGCCAAATACCATCGTCTTCGTGCTGCCATTCTGATAACGATGCCCGTCCACCTCCAGCCACAGCTTCAAATTTTGCGGATCGGGCACTTCGTCCCGGGTGACAACCCACGGCCCGATCGGGCCGAACGTGTCAAAACCCTTGCCCTTGTCCCATTGACCCGCGCGCTCGATCTGCCATTCGCGCTCGGATACATCGTTGATCACGCAATAGCCCGCAACGTAATCAAGCGCATTCGCTTCGTCGACATACTTCGCCTCCTTGCCGATCACGACGCCCAGCTCGACTTCCCAGTCCGTCTTCTTCGAGCCGCGCGGAATCTCGATGCCATCGTTAGGACCGACGATCGCGCTCGTCCACTTGTTGAAAACGACAGGCTCGGTCGGTACGGGCAGATTCGATTCGGCCGCATGGTCAGCATAGTTCAGGCCAATACACACAAACTTGCCAATCTTGCCGACACACGGTCCGATGCGTGGATTGCCTTCAACCACCGGCAGCGACGCCGGATCGATCGCGCGCAGCTTAGCGAGCGCTGCGTCAGTCAACGCGCTGCCGTCGATGTCGGCGACCACATTCGACAGATCGCGAATCTTGCCCTGCGCATCCAGCAAGCCCGGCTTTTCCTGGCCCTTCGGTCCATAACGAAGCAGTTTCATCGCTGCAGTTTCCTCTGTTCAATGATTCCGTGGTTCATGAATATCGATACCCGCATTCAATTCGACCAGCCGCCGTCGATCACATGCGCCTGGCCCGTCGTAAACGCCGACTCGTCCGACGCCAGATACAACGCCAGCGCCGCAATCTCCTCCGGCTTGCCGACACGGCCCATCGGCTGACGCGCGACGAACGCAGCATGCACCGCATCGACCGTCGAGCCCTGCGCTTTCGCCTGTTCCGCAATGCGCTGTTCGAGCGAAGGCGAGTGTACCGTGCCCGGACAGATCGCGTTGCAGCGCACGCCGCGCGTCACGAAGTCCGCGGCGATAGCCTTGGTCAGGCCGATGACGGCGGCTTTCGACGCACCATACACGAAGCGGTTCGGCACGCCCTTCACGCTCGATGCCGCCGACGACATATTGATGATCGACCCGCCGCCCTTCTCCAGCATCGCAGGCAAGAACGCGCGGATCATCCGGTACATCGCCTTCGCGTTCAGATCGAACGCGAAGTCCCAATCCTCTTCGCTTGCTTCGAGGATCGAGCCCGCGTGCACGTAGCCAGCGCAATTGAACAGCACATCGACCGGTCCAATTTCCTGCGCGAGCGCGTGGATCGCCGCGCCGTCCAGAACATCCAGCGTACGCGCTTCGACCGGTTTGTCCTTGAGCGCGTCGATGCGGATGTCGGTGGCGATGACGCGCGCGCCTTCACGCGCGAAAAGCTCGGCCGTGGCCAGGCCGATGCCCTGTCCTGCCGCCGTGATCAAGGCCGTCTTCCCGGCCAGTCTTTGTACCATGTAGCGCTCCCGTTGGATTGGCGTTTTGGGCATACCGGTTATTGCAACGGTTGCTCACCGGCGCGAATGTGGAAATCTCGATGTAGTCAAAGCCGATAGAACGCGGCTGCATTGCCGCCGAATACCGCATCGCGCTCTGCATCGGAAAGCGACGACAGCAACAGCGTCGCGATCGAATGCCATAGCAGGTAGTCGCCGTTCAGGTTCAGTACGGGCCAGTCGCTGCCCCACATCAACCGCTTCGGCCCGAATGCCGCGAGCAGGTGATCGACGTACGGACGCAGCGTCGCTTCCGTCCAGCCTTGCGCGGCTTCCGTCGCGAGCCCCGAGAGCTTGCAATGCACGTGCGGCAGCTTTGCGAGCCGCGTGATGCCCTCGGCCCATGCGTGCCAGCCCGCATCGCCGTTGCGGATCGGCGGCTTCGCGCCATGGTCGATCACGACACGCAACTGCGGAAAGCGCGCGATGAACGTTTCGAGGGCATCGACATGACGCGTGAAGATCAGCGCATCGAACGCGAGGTCGCTGGCGATCAATGCATCGACAGCGGGCTTCAATGCGGGATTCGCAATCCAGTTGTCGTCGGGCAGATCTTGCAGCATCGGCCGCACGCCCTTGAATTTCCGCTTCTGCGCGAGTTCCGCGATCAAGGCGGGCGCGTCGGGATCGAGCATCGGCACCCAGCCGACGACGCCCGCGATAGACGGTTCGTTGCTCGCGAGTTCGAGCAGATAGCGCGTCTCGTCGACGGTCGGCGCGGCCTGCACGACGACCGTGCGCGCCACGCCCGCGCGTTCGCGCAGCGGCGCCAGATCATCAGGGCCGAACGTGCGATAGAGCGGCGCGAGTTCCGGCGTCAGCCAGCCGTAGTCGCCACGCTCGGGGTTCCAGTAATGCTGGTGTGCGTCGATTTGCATGATGTGATTGAACCGCTAGGCTGCCGGCACGGGCGCGCGCGAATCGAGCAATCCTTTATCGCGCAGCGCCTGCCAGAGTTCAGCGGGAATGGGCTTGTCGAATGAAGCCACATTCTCGCGCAGTTCAGCCGCATTGCGCGCGCCCGTCAACACCGTGGCGACAGCGGGATGCGCATACGGAAACTGCAGCGCCGCGGCGGCAAGCGGCACGCCATGCTCCTTGCACACGGCTTCGAGACGCGCGACGCGTTCTATGATTTCCTTCGGCGCTTCGCCATAGTTGAACTTCAGATCGCCTTCGACGCCGAGCGCGAGAATCCCCGAATTGAACGCGCCGCCCAGCAGAATACTGACATTGCGCTTTTCGCATTCGGGCAGCAGATCGGCGAGCGTGGCCTGTTCGAGCAGCGTGTAGCGGCCGGCGAGCAGCGCGCAATCGATGTCGAAGTCGCGTATCGCATCGAGGATCGCCGCGCCTTCGTTGACGCCGAGACCGACTGCCTGCACGGCGCCTTGCGAGCGCAGATCGTCGAGCGCGCGAAAGCCGCCGCCGTGCGTCAGTTGCTGACAGTAATGCGCGTTGCGCTCGCCGTGCGTCGCCACGCCGATGTCGTGCACCAGCAGGATGTCGATATCGACGATACCCATGCGCTGCTGGCTGTCTTCGAACGAACGCAGAATGCCGTCGTGCGTATAGTCGTAGATTGCTTCGAAGGGCAGCGGATTTTGCCAGCCTTCGCTGCCGTCGTACGGATGCTTGCGCGGCACATAGTGGCGTCCGACCTTGGTCGACAGCACGAACTCATGGCGCGGATAGCGCCGCAGCGCATCGCCCAGACGATGCTCGGCTTTCGTATGGCCGTAGTGCGGCGCGGTATCGAAGTAACGCACGCCCGCGTCCCACGCGGCCTGAACGGCGCCGAATGCTTCTTCGTCGGCGAGATCGCGGTAGAGTCCGCCGAGCGGCGCAGTGCCCAAACCGAGGCCCGTGACTTCGAGCGAGCGCCGTCCGATCTTGCGCCGCTTGCTCACGTTTGAAACTGCCGCATCCGTCATCGTCTCGCTCTCCATGTTCTTTAATGCGCTCGCGACGGCCTTCACTGTGCCGCCACGCTGACGATCCGATGCGGCAGCGCCGCATTGGAAGGCAGGCATGCGGGCCCGACCGGCTCGAACGTCTTGTACGTAAGAATAAACTCCTGGTGCCCGAGCGACTCGGATTTCGATGCCGCGCCCTGTGCGACGGCGAGCGTCAGGTCGAACACTTCGCGGCCCACTTCGTCCAGTGTGGCGCGGCCCTCAAGGATACGCCCCGCATCGACATCCATGTCGCCCGACAGATTGCGATAGGTATCCGGATTCGCGCAGACCTTGATGACGGGCGAAATCGCCGAGCCGACCACCGAGCCGCGTCCCGTCGTGAACAAGATCACATGCGCGCCGCACGCGATCAATTCGGCGATCTCCGCGTTGTCGCTGATGTTCGGAAAGCCGAAGCGCGGTTCGCCGTCGGGCACGACATCGAGCAGATAGAGACCGCCCGTTGGCGGCACGTCGCCGGGCTTCACGATGCCGACGATCGGAGACGCGCCGCTCTTCGCATACGCACCTAGCGACTTTTCTTCCTGCGTCGTCAATCCGCCGTCCGCGTTGCCGGGAGCAAAGCTGCCGTGGCCGAGTATCGTGTAATAGCGCGCGGCCTTCGCGACGCACGCGACGATTTCATCGCCGAGATCGTCGCGCGCCGCGCGGCTTTTCATATGAAACTCGCAGCCGACCAGTTCGCCCGTCTCCTCGAAAATGCAGGTTGCGTCGTGCTCGATGAAATGATCGAACGCGCGGCCCACGGCCGGATTTGCCGTGATGCCGCTCGTGCCGTCCGAGCCGCCGCAGATCGTGCCGATCACGAGTTCGGACAGCGCCATCGGCATCTTCTTCTGTTTCGCGAGTTCGCTGCGCGCTTCGCGCACCCAGTCGACACCGTATTGAATCGTGCTGCGCGTGCCGCCTTTTTCCTGAATCGTCAGCACGTGAACGGGGCGGCCGCTCGCTCGCACCACATCGACCAGATAATGCTTGTTCATGCTCTCGCAACCGAGCGAAACGAACAGCACCGCGCCGACGTTCGGATGCGTCGCCAGCTGTTCCATCATCTTTTCAGCGTAGCTGTTCGGATAACAGCCCGGAAAACCGATCAGATGCACGGGTGCGTCGCGTTCGGCGGAGGCGTCGTCGAACGCGTCGAGCGACGGGCGAAACTGCGCGACGATCTCGCGTGCCACGTGATGCGCGCATTCGACGAGATACGCCACCGCGACCACGTTGCGGATGCCTTTGCGTCCATCGCCGCGCAGATAGCCTTGCAGCTCGGGCTGCGTTCCATTGACTAAGGAAAGGTCGGTCATGTTTTGTTCGCCCGCTCAGTGATGAACGAATGCGTGGCCTGCGTCGTGGGTATACGTCGGCAGGTAATCGCTTTCGAGGTTGTGCGTGTGCAGATGCTCGCCACGTGCGACGTCGACGGTCACGTGGCCGATCGCCGCGCCGTAGCGCAGCACCTTTTCATCGGCATGCAACTGGCGGCGCGCGAGCTTGTGACCGAGTTCGATCGTTTTCGCGAGCGTGACGCGCTCGCCTTCGATATCGATCTGCGTGCCGGCATCGAGGCGCGCGGCGGCGATCAGGCAGTTGTCGTCGGGGCTCAGCAGAATGAGGCGGGCGTCCGTCTTGTCGGTCATGTCAGTTTTGTCCTTCGCCGCTGGCCAGTCGAGCAACCATCAGCGAGCCGAGAATGATGGCGCCGTAGATCGCCTGAATCCAGAACGACGGCACCTGCGCGAGCGTCAGCAGGTTCTGCACGACCCCGAGCAGCAGAACGCCCGAGAGCGCGCCGAGCATCGTGCCCTTGCCGCCATCGAGCGAGATGCCGCCGATCACGGCCGCCGCGAACACCGTGAAGATCATGCCGTTGCCCTGATTCGCGTTGATCGCGCCGACGTAACCCGTCACGACCAGTCCGCCGATCGACGCCAGCGCGCTGCCGAGCACGAATACGCCCCACGTGATGCGCTCGACGCGTATGCCCGCTGCGCGCGCCGCTTCAGGATTGCCGCCGATCGCATACAGCGCACGGCCCAGCCGGTGATAGCGCAACATGAACGCCGCGATGCCGAACGCAATGGCAGCGAGCCACACGGAGAGCGGCAAGCCGAGCACGATGGTGGTCGCGAGCGCGAAGAACGACGGCGGCATGTCGAACAGCGTGCCGCCCTTCGTCGCGCCGACCAGCATGCCGCGCAGCACGATCAGCATCGCGAGCGTGACGATGAACGCGTTGAGCCGTAGCCGCACGACGAGAAAGCCGTTGATGAAACCGATCAGCGCGCCGACCACGACGATCGCCAGCAAGCCGGCGGCCGCAGGCCATTCGAAGCCGAAACCGGCGGACGCCGCGGGCATCACGAGCATCGCGCCGACGGCGGGTGCAATGCCGACCGTCGATTCGAGCGAGAGATCGAATTTGCCCGTCAGCACGATCAGCGATTCGGCGAGTACGACGAGCGCCAATGCCGCAGACGCACCCAGCACACTGATCAGATTCGCTTTGGTCAAAAAGCTCGGACTGACGAACGCGCCGATCACGATCAGCAACGCGAGCGCGGGCACCAGCGCGAGATCGCGCAGACGCGCGAACTCGATGCGCGGACGCGCGGCGCTTGCGCCCATCCCTTGAGCCGAGGCAAACGCAGGCACACTATTCTTCATGGAGACTGACTCCTTCAACGGACGCGATCAGGTCGTTGTCTTCCCAACCTGCCGGAAACTCAGCCGCGATGCGGCCACGGAACATCACCAGCACGCGGTCGCAGGTGCGTAGATCGTCGAGTTCTCCCGATGCGACGATCACCGCCTTGCCTTCGTCGCGCACGCGATCGACGACTGACAGCAGCGCTTCTTTCGACTTCACGTCGACGCCCGCCGTTGGATCGATCAGCACGAGCACATCGGGATTGGTGGCGAGCGCGCGGGCCATCACCACCTTTTGCTGATTACCCCCCGACAGTCCCGACACCACGTGCTCCGGTCCCTGCGCAACGATGCCGAGCGCGTCGATCATCTTCTTGCCGAATGCGTTCTTCTTCGCGGGCGGCGCGATGCCGAACTTGCCGAGCACGCGCGCGATCGTCATCGACGCGTTCTCGGCGACCGATTGCGTCAGCACCAGCCCTTCGTGATGGCGGTCCTTCGGCACGCAGCCGATGCCGCGCTTCAATGCAGCGGGCACGTCGCCGGGTGGCAACGCTTCGCCGTCCACGCGGATGCTGCCGCGCTGCGGCTTGCGCAGTCCCGCAATCGCTTCCGCGACGCTCGTGCGTCCGCTGCTTGTCGCACCCGTGAGTCCGATGACTTCGCCGCGCTTGACGGCAAACGACACATCTTCGTAGTCCGCGCCCGCGAGTCCTTCGACCTGCAACGCGACGGCCGCATGCGCAGGCAGCGGATCACGCGATGCCGCATCGGTGACGTTCAGGCCGCCGCGCTCGCCCGTCATCGCTTCAATCAGCTTGTCGCGTGGCAACGCCGACACCGGCGCGCTGACGATATGCCTTGCATCGCGCAACACGGTCACGGCCTGGCAAATTTCGTACACCTCTTGCAGATGATGCGAGATGAAAAGGAAGGTCACGCCTTCGCGCTGCAGTTCTTCGATGCGCTTGAAGAGCCGCTTGATTTCGTCGCCGTCAAGCTGCGCCGTCGGTTCATCGAGAATGATGAAGCGCGCGCCATATGACAGCGCCCGCGCGATTTCGATCAGCTGGCGTGCTTCGACAGTGAGGTCGCCCGCGCGCGCATCTTCGCGCACGTCGATCTTCCAGTGATCGAGCAACGCTCGCGCATCGCGCCGCATCATGCGCCAGTCGATGACGCCGTTGCGCGTGTGCTGCCGGTTGATAAACAGATTCTCCGCGACGGACAACTCGCGGATGATCGTCGAATGCTGATAGACGCACGCGACGCGTTCACGCCACGCATCGCGGTCCGCGACGGGCGGCGCAGCTTCACCGCCGAAGCGCACTTCGCCCGTGTCGGACTTGCGCAGGCCGGTCAGGATCGACACGAGCGTCGATTTGCCCGCGCCGTTGCGCCCGACGAGCGCATGCGACTCGCCGGGCATCACGCGCATGCTCACGTCTCTCAGCGCCGCGTGGTTGCCGAAGCGCTTGCCTACGCCAAGCGCTTCGACGACCGCGCGCGTGGATGCGTTCGCGTCATCGATCATTTCAGCGTGTTACCCCAGAGGTTCTTGTCGTCGACATTGGCCTTCGTCACGAGGGGCGCGGGCAACTGGTCTTCGAGCACGCCCGGCTGCAACTGGACGATGTTGCTGCCGTGGTCGGTCGGACCCGGCTTGAACGTCTGTCCGGCGAGTGCGGCCTTCATGTAGTAGAGGCCGTACTTGGCGTAGAGATCGGCGGGTTGCGAAATGGTCGCGTCGATTTCTCCCTTGCGGATCGCGTCGAACTCTTGCGGGATGCCGTCATTGCTGACGATCACGACGTGCTTCGCATCGCCTGCGGGAAACAGCATCTGCTTGCGGCGCAGCGTCTGCAGGGTCGGCGACAGATAGACGCCGCCCGCCTGCATGTAGATTGCCTTCACATCGGGATTGGCGGTCAGCAGGCTATCGAGCGAGCTTGCCGCGACGTCGCCCTTCCAGCCCGCGGGAATTTCGAGCAGCGACAGCGCCGGATAATTCTTCAGGCATGCACGGAATGCTTCGGAGCGGTCGCGTCCGTTGACGGAGGCCAGATCGCCCATGATCTGCACGACCTTGCCGGACTTCACGTGCTCGCCGATGTACTTGCATGCATTCGTGCCGTACGCGCGGTTGTCGGCGCGCACGACCATCGCGACTTTGCCTTGCGTCGGCGCGACGTCGACGGCGACGACCTTCACGTCTTTCGCGGATGCCGAATCGAGCGCGCGGCTGATCGCGGCCGAATCGATCGGTCCGACCACGATCCCCTTTGCACCCAGATTCACCATATTGTTCATGTCGGTGATCTGCTGCGCCGGGTCGTTATTCGAATTGACGGGCGCGAGGATGTCGATGCCCATTTCCTTCGCGTACTTCGGCAGATAGTTGTTGTACGACTGCCAGAACGGTGATGTGAGAAGCGGCAGGCCGAGGCCGACCTTGCTGGAATCGGCGGCCTGCGCGGCGGTGCTGAAGCCGATGCCGGCCACACACGCAGCGGCCACGGCGGCCGTCAATGCACCCTGAACAGAACGGCGAGCCGCGCGCGGCTCTTTGGCAAAACCCATGCTTGTCTCCTTTGGCGATGGCAGTTGGCGCATTGGCTCATCCCTGCCTGAGCTGCGTTGTGGGAACAGGAACCGGCGAACCGGGTACATCGACCTTCGCTTTGCTATGGGCATTGGTGCATGCATTCACCAATGAACGTATTATTCATATGCGAACTTTTCGAAGTCAACGACCACGGCGTGGGTGTTTTCCCTGGCGCGCTGTGCCCTGTGTGACGATGCTTTGACGGCCGATAATCGATGCGAATGTCAAACACCAACCGACTGATGACGATGGACGTGGAAGAGAAGGACGACGCCGAGCGCTATCGGGCGCCTGCGCTCGACAAGGGGCTGGACATACTGGAGCTGCTTGCGGAGCAGAAGAGCGGCCTGACGCGCGCCGAAATCACGAAACTATTGGGGCGCAACGCGAGCGAGATGTACCGGATGCTGGAGCGGCTGGTGGCGCGCCAGTACGTGGTGAGATCGGCGGGGGGCGACCGCTATTCGTTGAGCCTGAAGCTGTATGCACTCGCGCACCGGCATCCGCCGATGAACCGGCTGATTTCCGAAGCGTTGCCGCTGATGCAGCGCTTTGCGACGGAGGCCGAACAGTCGTGTCATCTCGCCGTCTACGATCGCGGCAATCTGCTGGTAATTGCACAGGTGGACGGGCCGGGCACATGGGGCATTTCGGTGCGGCTCGGCTCGCGGGTCGGTTTGATCGATACAAGTTCGGGGCGCACGATGCTGGCGTTTCAGACGCTCGAGCAGCGTGAGCATATGCTTGCCGAGCACACGAAGGTCAAAGGGGAAGTGACCATCGATCACGACGCGCTCGAGGCCGTTTGCGCGGCGATTCGCGATGCCGGTTTTTCGCAGAAGGACAGTCAGCAGATTTTTGGTGTCACCGATCTGACGTTTCCGTTATTGACTGCGTCTGGACAGGCTATTGCTGCCATGACTTGTCCTTATCTCAAGCGGATCGATGAGTATGTTGCGCCTTCCCTCGATGAGGTTACTGCGATGTTGAGGGAGATCGTGCAGGGACTTTCGATGTTTGCCGAGTAGCGGTTATTTTCGAGGTCTGCGACGCAGCCGACATTTTTGGGTTTGTGGCTTTTTAAAGTCCCCGAATGGCGACTGCGCGCTGACAGGAAACGGTCACCTGGCATCGTTTTCAGCCCCGTCGCCGATGCGATTGATCGTCCCCTGCGCAACGGCGACAAGCCGTTCCTGATCCCCGTCAGTGACGAAAACACTGCACCGGCATGTCGCCTGCTGCCGCCCGACGTACACCACTTCGGCCCGCGCCATCAGCACCCCGGTCACAGCCGGCCGCAGATAGTTGATCTTGTACTCCCCTGTCACGACCCTCGGTCCGAGCGCCAGCGCGCCCGCAAAAGTCAGCGCATTGTCGGCGAGATAGCTGATCACCCCGCCGTGCACAAAACCATGCTGCTGCCGCAACTCGTCGCGAATCGGCAGGCACAGCGTCAGCTCGTTCGCGCCCACATACATCAGCTCGGTGCCGAGCAGCACGCTAAAGGGCTGGGCGTGCAGTGCGCCGCGCGCCCGGTCGAGTAGATCAGTCATCGTCGTTCCTTCGGGCTGAGCCCGCATGGCGATGTCCCAACTCTAGGAAGCGCAATCGCAGCGCGTCAAGGTAATTCGAAGCATCGCGCGGCGGTTATTGTGTAAAACGATGCAGCCACTCCGCGTAAGCCGCCGAAACGCTTACACGCGGGATTTTTTGTCGTTCGATGCTCAAGCCGTCGCGAGGGATTGCCGTAAACCCGGGTGCATTCCCCGTCCTTCTTCAGCAATTCAGGTGTCTCGATGTTCAGCAAGATCAAAGTGGCTTCCGGCTTGTTATGTGTTCTCGCCGCGTTCTGTATTTTCCAGCTGGTGACGGAGGGGCTCGGTTTCTGGTCGATGACCCGCACGCACGACGACGTGAAGGATCTCGCGAACGTCGCGCTGCATCAGGTGAATGCCGTCAACGTGACGACGCAGAATCTGATGGACGCGCGCATCAACCTGTCGCGTGCCGGTACGCGAATGGTGCGCGGCGGCGCAGAACCGACGGAGATGGTCCAGCACGCGCGCGAGCAGCTCGCGGCCGCAGACCGCTCGTTCACGGCTTTCATGAACGCCCCCAAGCTCAACGACGACAACAGCGCGCGCGCTTCCGCACTCAACGAGAAGTACCAGAAAATCCACACCGCGCTCGGCGAACTGGCGCAATACCTCGATGCCGGCAACATTCAGGCGTTCCTCGATCAGCCGACTCAAGGTATGCAGGACGCGTATCTGACAGAGCTGCACAACTTCACGGAATTCGGCGATGCAACGGGCCGCGCATCGCTCGATTCGATCGATGCACATCAGACGCTGTTCCGCACAGTCGGCATCGTGATCATTGCGCTGCTGCTGGCTGGCACGGCGGGCGTGTACGTGGCGCTGCGGCGCGGCGTCGTGGGTCCGCTGGAAGAAGCCGGCCGCCATTTCGAGCGCATCGCGCAAGGCCGACTGAACCAGCCGATCGAAGAGCGCGGCACGAATGAGATCGGCCGTCTGTTCTCAGGTCTCGCGGTAATGCAGGCGAGCGTCGCACGCACGGTGAAGACCGTACGAGAAGCAGCGGATTCAATCTATATCGGCGCCGACGAAATCGCGACGGGCAACGCCGATCTGTCGGCTCGCACGGAAAATCAGGCTGCGTCGCTCGAAGAAACGGCGTCGAGCATGGAAGAACTGACGGCGACCGTGCGCCAGAACGCCGACCACGCGCGCGAAGCGAACGCGCTGGCCGAAACGGCGCTTGACGCGACGTCGCACGGCAGCAACGTCGTGAACCAGGTCGTCTCGAAGATGCAGGGCATAGCGCAAAGTTCTGACCGCATCGCCGAGATCATCACCGTGATCGACGGCATTGCGTTCCAGACCAACATTCTCGCGTTGAACGCGGCCGTCGAAGCGGCGCGCGCGGGCGAGCAGGGCCGCGGATTTGCCGTCGTCGCGGGCGAAGTGCGCGGCCTCGCGCAGCGCAGCGCGCAATCGGCGAAGGAAATCAAGGAACTCATCAGCGAGTCGGTCGCGGAAATCCAGGGCGGCTCGGTACTGGTCGAACGCGCAGGCGAAGCGATGCGCAACGTATCGGATTCGATCTCGCGCGTCACCCAAATGATGGCCGAGATCAGCGCGTCGTCGCTGGAGCAGAGCACGGGTATCGAGCAGGTCAACCAGGCCGTCGTGCAGATGGATGAGATGACGCAGCAGAACGCGGCACTCGTAGAGGAAGCGGCGGCGGCGGCGTCTTCGCTGCATCAGCAGACGCGCCAGTTGAAGGACGCCGTGTCGTCGTTCGAGATCTCGGATGTCGTGTTCCACTCGCATCGCGCGCGCGCCGCGCTTCAGCCTGCGATGAGCGGGGCGCTGACGGTCTGATACGCCGCGTCGCGAACCAACGCATATGAAAAAGCCCGCGAAGCGAAATGCTTCGCGGGCTTTTGTCGTTCTGCGCGCTGGTTGCGCAGCGTTCTTTCGTTCAGGCTTCGGGCAACGCAGCGTAAGCGGTCGCGAGGTGATAGGGCGTGGTTGATGGCATGTCTTCGCGCGCGACTTCGCCCGTTTGCCTCTTGCATTCGATCCAGCCTTGCGCGCTCAGGAAGCGCGGCTGGAATCGTCCGATCTGCTGCGGCAGCATCGCGCGCGTGGCTGCGTCGCCGTGCACGGCGAGCGCGCGCAGATATTCCGTCTGCGCCCAGATGCGCTGTGTCGAATCCTTGATGCCGCCGGCTTCGTCGAGCGCCGCGTGCACGCCGCCCGTCGCTGCGTCGACGCCGCGTTCGTGCGCAAACATGAACGCGCGCGCAAGCGCGTCGCGCAGACCTGAACCGTTGAGCACGTCGCCTGCCTGCTGCACGAGCCAGAACCATTCGAACTGATGACCCGGCTCCAGCCGGTTGTCCTCGCTGCCCACCGGCAGTTCGGCGATGCAGCCCGTCGGTCGATGCACGAAAGTGCGCGCGATTGCATTGCCGAGCTTCGAGAGCGCGGTATCGAAAGCGGCGTCTCCCGTGGCTGAGCGCGCCGCAAGCCATGCCTCTGTCAGATGCATCAGCGGGTTTTGCAACGGCATGCTGTTCGTCGTCGAGAAGTCGGCGGCGAGGGCGGCGTGCAGCAAGCCATCGTCGGCGCCGAAGCGGTCTTCGATCAGCGACGATGCCTGATGAACGATGCTCAGTGCATCGTCGTTGCCCGAGCGCGCGCCGTACTCGGCGCATGCGAACACAACGAACGCGTGGGTGTAGAGGTCTTTGGTGGTGTCGAGCGGCACGCCGTGTGCGTCTACGCTGTAGAACCAACCGCCCCGTTTGCTATCCCGGAACAGGTTCAGGGATTCGAACAGGCGCTGCGCATGCTGCATTTCGCCGCTGAGCGCGAAGACGAACATCTGGCGCGCGCATGCCATTGCGCGATAGCGGACGACGGGCAGCGGCGTGCGGCCATCGGCGGCGACAGCTTCGTACGGCAGTCCGAGCGCTGCATTGAACCCCGGTCCGCGCCAGATCGGCAGGATGACGCGAGCGAAGTGATCGCGCAGCGCGGCTGCAAGTTCAGGCGTGGTTGGGGTTGCGTTCATGGTGCGGAGGGCGAAATAACGATGAAAGGCGCACGCGCCGGGCTTTCAGCATAAGGCAAACGGCGCCCGCCGGGCATCGCGGCCGAAGCGCCGTAAGGCAAAGTCAACCGCCCACATGACAGGGAGAGCGATTTGATCACCAATATGGAACTCATTTCCCGGCTCGTGCTCGCAGCGATACTCGGCAGCGTGATCGGCTTCGAGCGCGAGCGGCTTTCATGGGCTGCGGGTCTGCGCACGCATATGCTCGTGTGCGTCGGCTCGGCGCTCATCATGCTCGTGTCGGCGTTCGGCTTTGCGGATGTGCTCGGCAACGATCACGTCGTGCTCGATCCGTCGCGGGTCGCCGCGCAGGTCGTATCCGGCATCGGCTTTCTCGGCGCCGGCTCGATCCTGCTGCGCGGCGAGATCATCCGCGGGCTCACGACTGCCGCGAGTCTCTGGTCCGTCGCCGCGGTAGGGCTCGCCGTTGGCGGCGGATTGTACACGGCGTCGATCGCGGCGACGATCATCGTGCTGATTATCCTTGCCGGGATCAAACCGATCGAAAAGCGCTTCATTACCGTCAAGCAGCGTCGCCAACTGATTTTGCTGGTCGAGCGCGGCTCGATGACCTTCCATTCGCTGCATGAGGCGCTCGGTCCGGCGAGTCCGCGCGTCAAGCAGTTCGTGCTGCAACAGAGCGACGACGATCCGCAGGTCGACGAAGTGATGATCACACTCAACCGGGTGTCATCGCTGGAGCTCAACGCGATTTGCGAGCAGTTGCGTGCGCTGCCGGGCGTGAATCATTTTCGGGACAATGGAGAGCCAGTGTGAAAAGGCCGCCCCGCGCGTTTCTGTGCCTCTCGTTGCATGCGACAATGCGGGCTCTAGAAAAACACCGCTGGCAGTGTTGACGGCGCCTCCGAAAGGCGACGAACGCTGCGTTCCCGCTTTTCCTACATGGCCGATTCCGCAGAGTCCACGATTGCACGTCCGGTGCGCGCCCGTTCGCAGAAGCCGCGCGCATCGACTGTCTCACCCGAAACCGAAAACAAGCTTGCCCGTGCCGCGCGTTCGGCTCAACGTCTCGCGCAACTGAGCGACGCCGCGCGCGACCACAGCACGCTCGACCTTTTCCCGGACGACATCGCGCGTGCCGAGCAGCAAGCGCTGAACATCGATGTGCGGCAAGGCACACTACAAGGCTTCGAACTTCCCGATGTCGTGCTGGCGGCTGCCGGTGCGCCAGATGGCGTCGGTTTTGCGGCGGGTGCGGGAGAAGGCAAGGGTGGGCGCGCGGCGCGCGGAGCGGCGGCGTCGAAAAACCAGCCGGCGGCGGCCCATCTACATGACGGTCAGATGGTGATCGATACGGAAGCCATTGCGCCCGAACCGGTTGTCGTCGCCAAAAATTGCGCCGAAGGGCTGGCGTCGGCTGCTTCCGTCGATAGCGAGCTTGCCGCGAAACCGGATGCGCCGACGCAAGCTGCGTCGCTGGCTGCCGCGAGCGTCGTGCGCAGCGTTGCGGCTTTGCGCGCCGTGCCGCCGTCAGCCGACGCCGCTGATGCCGTCGATGGCGGGAGCGCGAAATGGCCGGCGGCGGGCGACGACCGGGAGCGGCCCGCGCCCGCTTCAACCAACCCCGCGACGCCGGCGATTGACGAAGGCGCGCCGGCAACTGCCGCCGACACGCTCGCACCCAGCGCGAGCGCTGCCGCCGCAATTTCGCAGCCCGCGGCGCGCGCCGACTCGCAGTTCGCCCCGCAACCGCAGTCGCATGCGCCGCTCGCGACGCTCGCGACGCTCGCGACGCTCGAACTCGACCATGCCCGCGCGACCGCGTTCGCCGATACTGTCGATGCGCTCTATGGCGTGATCGCCGATCAGCGCCGCGCCGCTGCAGACCATACGCGCCGCATGAAATGGCTGCTATCGATCGTCGTGTGCGCGCTGTTGATGTCGATTGCGATCGGCATTGCGCAGACGATGTTGCTGTTCCGCCTCGCGCATCAGTCGACCGCGCATGAGCAGCGCATCGAACAGATGTTGCTGAGCCAGCAAGCCACCTTGGCGACACTGCTGGACACCGATTCTTCGACGACTAGTCTTCCCGTCAGTGCTCAGCCTCCGGCACCTGCCGCGCCCGCACTGGCTACGGCCCCGGCTAAACCCGCCGCAGCGCATGTTGCCCCCACGCATCACACTCAACGACGCAAGTCAGCGCACACTCACTAACTCCACGGGACGGGTCGGCCGCATACTTCCTGCGGCCTAGAATCTCCGTTTTTCGCCCGCAGCGCCATTAAAAAAGCAACTAACCGCCTGTTTTCAGCTATCACAACGGTATAAGCGGCCCGAACGTTGCATGCGCGCATCACCGTCTCTAAAACAGGGCCGGGGCCGGGAGGCGCGTCCGGCGGTAATGTTGCACCGCATACTGAGCAATCTGAGCCTGCGGCATACCACCACACAGAAAATTTGCTGCATTGCACTAGCGAAAATTAAGGGAAAACCCTATACTTCCTTCTAAGGGAAAACCCTGTATCACCAAACCAACCGGGAGTCGCCATGAACTATCTTTTCGCGCTGTTCCAAAAGGTTAGCGACCTCTTCGCGTCGCCTCACTTGCCTCTGGATTCGGATTATTCATACGAAGCACGTCATCGCGAAGCGGAGCGTGTTCGCAAGTCGCAATCAACCTTGTTTGGCATCCGTCTGACCGACTAATCGGCAAGACGCCTAACAATAGACGTTGTACTGCGCATTCGCTGCCATCCAGAAGCGGCGAAACTGGAAAGCCCGGCCTTGCCGGGCTTTTGTTTTTCTGCCGCAGCGTGTCGGGCGGCGCCGGCGTAGCTCGGCGCACCGCATGTCGTCGCAATCCAAAGCGCATTATTGCGCGACCGAAATCAATGTAACGGCGGCTTTAACGGACAGCTCCGTAACGAGTAGCCGACGCGCCCGCGGCCCTCTGAAAACGCGGCAAATCTCCACAGCAAACGCGCGCCGCGGCTGACGACTTGTGAAACGCGCGCTTACAAGTGCTCACGTCTGTGAATATTCTGCGCCGCTAAAGTGGGTCTCAAGCGAACGGCGTGAATTTCAAGGCCGTCCCGGTCGATACAGCCGTCGCTCGCAACGAACCTCGAAAGGGAGAATAGCCATGAATGCCTTCAAGAAGACTTCGCGCTCGATCGTCGCCAGCCTTATCGCTGGCGGCGCTTTGCTCGGCGCCGGCAGCGCCTTCGCACAGCACGCCCCCCTCTATGCGCAGCCGCATATGATGCGCGTCGGCGTGCATGTCGATATTGGCTGGCACGGTGACCGTTACTGGGACGGCCACCGCTACTGGGCGCACGACGAGTGGATGCGTCACCATCCGCACGATCGCGATCCGCGTCACGACGACGGCCACCGTCCGCCGCCGCCGCGCTACTACTGACCGGTTGACGGCGCGCACCGAGGCGTCCGGTGCGACGTCGCGAGGATGAACCAGGGCCGGCCGCTCACAAGGAGCGCGCCGGCCTTGTCGCGTCTGGCGTCCGAAAATTCCGCGCTGCGCTATGCTTTTGCGTTTCGGTCGACAGGGCCGGCAACACAGCAACAGGCGGGGAGAACGGTTTTGAGCAAGCCAGTCGTAGGCGTGGTGGGAACGGGACTGATGGGCGTCGGCATTGCGACGCAAAGTGCGCTGTACGGACACCGGACGATCGTCAACGACGTTGATCCCACGCGGCTCGAAAGCGTCGTGCCGAAAGCGCAAGCCGTGCTCGACGAACTCATCGACGCGGGCTGCATCGATGAGCAGGCCAGCCACCTGATGCACGCTCTCGCGAAGGATGAAGACGTGCTCGACCTGTTGCGCGCGCAGGTACAGGCGGGCCGTGTCGGCGTACGCAGCGGCGCGGGCTTTTACGACTGGGACGACGCGCTGACCGCGAAGGTCGAGGCCGGACGCAAGCGGATGATCCAGTCGAACGGGAACAACTGAGCGGCGCCGCCGCACATCGTGAACCACAACAAGAGCTTTGCCATGTCGGACGACGTCTATTTCTACGATCCCGCCGCAGGCCACGGCTTGCCCCACGACCCGTTCAAGGCCATCGTCGCGCCCCGCCTGATCGGCTGGGTCTCGACATGCTCGGCGAGCGGCCGGCTGAACCTCGCGCCGTACAGTTTCTTCGGCGCATTCGCCACCTTCCCGTCGATCATCGGTTTCTCCAGCGAGGGCCGCAAGGACAGCATCCGCAACCTTGAAGAGACGCGCGAGTTCGTCTGGAATCTCTCGACGCGCCCGCTCGCCGAACAGATGAACCGCACGTCGGCGCCCGTCGCACCGGAGGTCGACGAGTTCGCGTTGTCGGGCCTGACGCCCGTCGCGGGGCGCAACGTGGCGGTGCCGCACGTCGGCGAATCGCCGGCTGCGCTCGAGTGCAAGCTGTTGCAGATCGTGCAGCTGCACGATCTGAACGGCACGCCGATGGATAACTGGCTTGCGCTCGGGCAGGTAGTCGGCGTGCATATCCAGAAGGCGTATCTGAAGGACGGCCTGTTCGACACGCACGCCGCGCAGCCGATCATGCGCGCGGGCTATCGCGCCGACTACGCGCAGATCGGCGAAATGTTCCAGATGATTCGTCCGGCATCCTGAGCATCCTTCGCGTCCGCGCTCAATCAGTGGCGGCTTCGTCGGAAGACAGATCGACGTCGGCGGCTTCCGCGGCGGCGGGCGTCGTGCCCGCAGGCGCGGCCGCGCTCGATGCCGCCGCAGGCGCAAGCGTCAGCGAACTCTGCATGCCGCGCGCACCCGCCGGCACGGCACGCGGCTCGTTGTCGTGAATGACGGCGCGAATACGCGGATAGATCTGCCGCTCCCAGCGCTGTCCATTGAACACGCCATAGTGCCCGACGCCCGTCTGCACATGATGTGTCTTCAGATACGGCCGAAGCTTGTCGCACAGATCTTGCGCGGCAAGCGTCTGCCCGACCGCGCAAATATCGTCGCGTTCTCCTTCCACCGTAAATAGGGCGGTGCGCGTGATCTTCGACGGCTCGACGCGCCGTCCCTTCACCTCCAGTTCATGCAGTGGCAGCGCATGCCGCTGGAAAACAGTGTCGACTGTTTCGAGGTAGAAGTCCGCCGTCAGATCCATCGTCGCGAAGTACTCTTCATAGAAGATTCGAACGGCCTCGGCTTTTTCCGGGTCGCCTTTCGAACACTCGCGATACATCGCTTCGAACGACTCCAGATGCCGGTCGAGATTCATCGACATGAATGCGTTCAACTGCACGAAGCCCGGGTAGACGCGCCGGAACGCACCCCGAAAGCCGACAGGTACGGCACTGATCAGATTCTGCTCGAACCATTCAATTGACTTGCTCTTCGCGAGTTCGTTGACCCGCGTCGGATTCACGCGCGTATCGATTGGCCCCGCCATCAGGGTCATGCTGGCCGGCTGCGCGGGATGATCGTCGGCGGCCATCAGCGCGACGGCAGCGAGCGCGGCGACCGTCGGCTGGCAAACGGCGAGCAGATGCGTGCCCTGGCCGATCGTGTCGGTAAAGTCGATCACGTGCTGCACGAACTCGTCGAAGCCGAAGCGTCCCGCCGAAAGCGGCACGTCGCGCGGGTTGTGCCAGTCGGTGATGTACACGTCGTGCTCGCTGAGCATCGTGCGGACCGTGCCGCGCAGCAGCGTCGCGAAGTGGCCGGACATCGGCGCGATCACAAGCACGCGCGGCTGCGGCACGTCGAACGAAGCGTGTTTGCGGAAATGCAGCAGCGAACAGAAGGGTGTCGACTGCACGATGTCTTCGAACACGTCGACCAGCTGTCCATCGACATCGACACTGCCAATGCCGAACGGCGGACGGGTGTGCGTGAGGCCCGCAAGCGTCAGCAGATCGGCGGATGCACGCAGCGTCCGGCCAGATGGTGTGGCCGCATGCTCGGGCCACGCGTCGAGCGCGCCGCGCACCAGCGACGCACCGTGACGCAGCGGCAGCATGAGGTTGGCGAACGCCTGGTACGCCGGATAAGCGAGCGGATTCATGGCTTTCGCGCTAAAGATGAGAACCAGGCGCGATGAGAGGCAAGTCATATGCCAATCAAGCAGCGCACAGCGTCGACGGAATGACGTGGCGTCCGCCTACGTTGGCATAGCCTTTGCGCGTCACTGCGCAAGGTGCCCGGCGTGCCGCGAATTGGTGCGTCGATGCACGACATCGTGCATCGCGGGCGGCGGATAGCGGCGCGATGATCCTTCAAGGAGCGAAGCAATGGCGAACACGTCGGCTATGAGCACGTTGACCATCAGCAGCCGCAACTATTCTTCGTGGTCGCTACGCGGTTGGCTGCTCACGAAGTTCAGCGGCTTGCCGTTCGAAGAAATCGTGATGCCCGTCGACGATCCCGCCGCGCGCGCCGAACTGCTGTTGCTGTCGCCGTCGATACTCGTGCCGTGTCTCGTGCACGACGGCGTCAAGGTATGGGACACGCTCGCAATCGCCGAATATCTGAACGAAGTGTGTCCGCAAGCCGCTCTGCTGCCGAAGGACCGCAAGGCGCGCGCGCACTGCCGCGCGATCTGCGGCGAAATGCATTCGGGCTTCAGCTCGTTGCGCTCGGCTCTGCCGATGAACCTGAAAGCTCATTTTCCGGGCTTCAAGGTGTGGGCGCGCGCGCAGTCCGATATCGAACGTATCG
The DNA here is from genome assembly GCF_000020045.1 of Paraburkholderia phymatum STM815. Classification (GTDB taxonomy): domain Bacteria; phylum Pseudomonadota; class Gammaproteobacteria; order Burkholderiales; family Burkholderiaceae; genus Paraburkholderia; species Paraburkholderia phymatum. The sequence goes on from NC_010623.1 coordinate 1,326,426, forward strand.
TGACGATCTGGCGCGAGTGTCTGGAGCAATACGGCGGGCCGTATCTGTTCGGCGAGCGAAGCGCTGCGGACGCGATGTACGCGCCCGTCGTCACGCGCTTCGTGACCTATGACGTGCAACTCGATCCCGATATCGTTGCGTATGGGGAGCGCATTCTCGCGCTGCCCGAGATGCAGCAGTGGATCGCCGAAGCACAGAAGGAAGTGGATGAAATCGACGAACTCGACGTCGAGTTCTAGCGTTTTGGATTTCAGACGCGGCGCACCGGGCGCCGCGTTGCTGCAGTACTGCTTTAGTTGCGTCCGCCCAGCTTGAACACCGCCACGACTTCCGCGAGCTTGTCGGCTTGCGCGCTCAGATCGGCGGCTGCCTGTTCGGCATCGCTGACGAGCGCCGCGTTCTGCTGTGTCACTTCGCCGATCTGCGTGACGGCCGTGTTTACCTGCTCGATGCCGCTCGACTGCTCCTTCGACGCAACGCTGATTTCGCCGATGATCGTCTGCACCTGTCCCACGCGCTCGACGATCGAGCGCATCGTCGTGCTCGCTTCCTCGGCGATGCGGAAGCCGCTCGACACCGTAGCCGTCGATTCGGCGATCACCGCCTCGATTTCCTTGGCCGCCGCCGCGCTGCGCTGAGCGAGCGCGCGTACTTCCGACGCGACCACCGCGAAGCCCTTGCCGTGCTCGCCCGCGCGCGCCGCTTCGACGGCCGCGTTCAACGCGAGAATGTTGGTCTGGAACGCAATGCCTTCGATCACGGTCGTGATGTCCGCGATCTTCTTGGACGACTGGCTGATCTCGCCCATCGTCGTAACGACGCGCTCGACCGCGCGGCCGCCGTCGAGTGCGGCCTCCGATGCGCTCGTCACCAGCGTGTTGGCCTGTGCCGCGTGGCCGGCGTTCTGCTGCACGGTCGACGTGATTTCCTGCATACTGGCCGCCGTCTCTTCGAGGCTCGCGGCCTGAGTGCCGATGCGCGACGCGATTTCTTCGCTGCTCGCCGCGATCTTTGCCGTGCCGTCCGTCATATCGGACGAGGCGGTGCGCACCTGCGTGACGATGCGCGCCAGACCTTCGCCGATGCCGTCGATCGCCTGCATCAGGCGGCCGATTTCATCGGCGCGCCGGTCGTGGGTTGCCGACACGCGCACGCTCAGGTCGCCCGATGCGAAACGCTCCGACGCCTTTGCCGCTTCGTCGAGCGGGCGCGACACGAGGCGGCGCACGGCGATCAGGAATACCACGGCAAACACGCCGACCAGCACGAAGCCGATCAACATGAAACGATTGCGCGTCGAGACCACGTCGGCCATCACTTCGTCACGCTTCGCGACGCCGCCGACCAGCCAGTTCCACTCCGGCACGGTGACGAACGACACGAACTTGTCCTGCGCGACCGTTTCGCCGAGCGTCGCGTCCGCGCTCTTGTATTCGATCTGGCCTTCCTTTTCGTCGAGCATGCGCTGGTACGGCGCCGCGTTCTCATCGCCGGCCTGGCCTGCTGCGGCCGGATGCACGAGCAGCTTGCCGCGATCCGCGCCCTTCGACGCATTCATCACGAAGTAGTAGCCCGTGTCGCCGATTTTCAGCTGACGGATGCCTTCTTCGACCGACTTGATCTGCGTGTCCACGTCGACGCCGACGAACAGCGCGCCGATCACCTTGCCGCTCGCGTCGTTGATTGGCTTGTACTGCGTGATGTAGCGCTTGCCGAAAAGCGTCGCGAGACCCGTGTAGGTCTTGTTCGCCGCGACCGGGCCGTACGCCGGACCCTTGCGGTCGAGCAACGTGCCGATCGCGCGCGAGCCGTCCTGCTTCTTCAGCGAAGTCGTCACGCGTACGAAGTCGTCGCCCGTGCGGGCGAAAATCGTCGCGATTGCGCCGCTTTGCGCGAGGAACTGGTCGGGAATCGAGAAATCATTGTCCAGCAGCTTGTCGCCGGCTTTGAACACGGGCGCCTGCATGCCGCTGACGTCGATTTTCGCCGACTCGTCGAGCGAGTAGTTTGGCGGCAGGAAGCTCGCGAAGAGTGTCATCGAACGGCCGACTTCGGCGGTGAGCGCCTTGTCGAACAACGAGATCATCGCCGCGATCGAGCGATCCTTCTCGGTCATGCGCGACAGCACCTGGTCGCTGATCTGTGCGCCGGCCGTGCGGGTTACCGCAAATGTGAACGCGGCAAAAATGGCCGCGACGAGCGCGCACGACAGCATGGCGAGCCTGGCGCCCACGCTGGCGCGGCGCAGTGAAAGGATGTCCATGTGTGGTTTTGCAGATAATGGGATGAGAGCTGCCCCCGATGCGTCGAGCGACATATAGAGGCAGGCTGAAACCTATTTACGGCAAAACCGAACCTATCCTTTAATTTTGAAAGCTAAAGTCTTGATTCAAATCAATGCGTTGAACGCCAGGTTCGTAGTAGGAGCGCGTTTGTCACGACGCTGACGCTGGAAAACGCCATTGCCGCGCCCGCGATCATCGGATTCAGCAGCCCGAACGCGGCAAGCGGAATGCCGATCAGGTTGTAGACGAACGCCCAGAACAGGTTCTGCCGGATCTTGCTCCACGTGCGGCGGGAAATATCGATGGCGTCGGCGACCAGCGCCGGATCGCCGCGCATCAGGGTAATGCCTGCCGCGTGCATTGCGACGTCGGTGCCTGTCGCCATCGCAATGCCGATATCGGCGGCGGCGAGCGCGGGCGCGTCGTTGATGCCGTCGCCCGCCATCGCCACGACGCTCGACGTGCGGATCTTCAAATCGTGCACGACGCGCGCTTTATCGGACGGCAGCACCTGCGCGTGAACCTCGTCGATGCCGAGCGCCGCGGCCACGCTCGTCGCGCTGCCTTCGTTGTCGCCCGTCACGAGCGCGCTTTTCACGCCCATCTGCGACAGCCGTTCGATCGCGGTGCGTGCGCCCGGCTTCAGCGTGTCGCCGAACGCGATCAACGCGACTGCTTGCGTCGGTGCGTCCGCGTCGCCGCGCTTGATGAGCCAGGAGATCGTGTTGCCTTGCGCTTCGAGTTCGCGAGCGCGTCCGGCAAGCGCCGCCGTCGGCGTAACATTCAGCTCGTCCAGCCAGCGGCTGCTGCCGATGGCGAACGTCTCGCCGTCGATATCCGCTTCCACGCCGCGTCCCGCGATGGCGCGCGCATCGCTGCCGGCGGGCAGCGGCGTGTGCTGATCGTCCGCGCTTTCCGCTGTGAACGCGTTCATGACGGCCTTCGCCAGCGGATGCTCGCTGTGCCGCTGCACGGCCGCCGCAAGTGCGAGCGCCTGCGCCCGGTCGATGCCTTGCGCCGTTTCGAACGCCGTCACCGACGGCTTGCCGACCGTCAGCGTCCCTGTCTTGTCGAACGCGACCACGCGGACCTGATGCGCGATTTCGAGCGCCTGCGCGTCCTTGATCAGCACGCCGTGGCGCGCGGCGACGCCCGTGCCGGCCATGATCGCCGTGGGCGTGGCAAGGCCGAGCGCGCACGGGCAAGCGATCACGAGCACCGCGACCGCGTTGAGGATCGCGGCTTCGGCGCTATGACCGGCGAGCAGCCAGCCGAGCAGCGTGACGAGCGCAATCGCCAGAATGGCCGGCACGAAGATTTCGCTGACGCGGTCTACCAGCCGCTGAATGGGCGCCTTTTCCGCCTGCGCCGTTTCGACCAGCCGGATGATGCGCGCGAGCGTCGTCTCCCCGCCGATGGCCGTCGTCGCGACGGTGATCGCGCCTTCGCCGTTGATCGAGCCGGCCGTCACGCGGTCGTCGGCCTGCTTCGGCACGGGCAGGCTTTCGCCCGTGATCAGCGATTCGTCGATGTGCGTGCGGCCTTGCACCACCTTGCCGTCCACAGGCACGCGCTCGCCCGGCCGCACCGCCACCTTCATCCCGACGCGCACCTGTGCGAGCGGCACCTCGTGCTCTTGCGTGCCGACGACGATGCGCGCGCGGTCCGGCCGCAGCGCATTGAGCGCGCGGATCGCATCGGTGGTCTGACGCTTTGCGCGCGCTTCGAGCCATTTGCCGAAGCGCACCAGCGTAATCACCACGGCCGACGCCTCGAAGTACAGATGCATCGTGTCGCCCGGATGCAGCGCCAACTGATAGACGCTCACGCCGTAAGCCGCCGACGTGCCGAGCGCTACCAGCAGATCCATGTTGCCGGACCACGCGCGCACGGCCTTCCACGCGGCGCGGTAGAAGCGTGCGCCGAACACGAACTGGACGACGGTAGCGAGCGCGAGTTGCAGTGTGGCGGGCAGCATCGCGTGCAGGCCGAACGGTTCTGCGAACATCGGCACGATGAGCGGCAGCGTCAGCAGCGCGCAGATCACGACGGCGCCGAGTTCACGCCGCACGGCGGCGTCCTTGTCTTCGGTGACGCCGGGTGCGGCCTCGTCGGCGGACAGCGGCGTCGCCTGATAGCCCGCTTTCGTGACGGCCGCGATCAGCTGATCGACGCCGACCGCGCCGTTGGTCGTGACTGTCGCCTTTTCGGTGGCGAGATTGACGGCCGCGGACGTCACGCCGGGAATGCGCGCGAGCGCTTTTTCGACGCGCCCCGAGCATGCCGCGCAGGTCATGCCGCCGATCGCGAGCTCGGCAGTCTCGGTGGTCGATCCGCCGTCGCTCGCGGGCAGTGCCGCGCGCTGCGCCGGCTGCGCGTCGTAGCCTGCCTTGCGCACCGCGCTGACCAGTGTATCGACGGCGACGGAAGCGTCAGCATCGACGGTGGCTTTTTCGGTCGCCAGGTTCACCGACGCACGCGCGACCCCCGGCACTTTCGCGAGCGCCTTCTCGACACGCAGCGCGCACGACGCGCACGTCATGCCCTGAATGTCGAGTTCCGGGGAGGCCGCCGGGCGGGATGGAGCGGCGGTGCGGGGTGTGGCGAGTTCGGTCATGACTGCGTGGCTCCAGTTCGCGCGAGGGCGCATCGTTGGACCAGTATCGACCTTCCCATGATGGGAAGGTCAAGAGGGAGATTGCGTTCCAGGTCGGCACCTCGTGATGTGTGTCGCGCTTGCCTCGATGCCAAGCGGGTAGTTGCCGATCAGCCGATGGAGCGTTTCCGGACGTCTTTCTTCGAAGTGAGCGGGCACATACATGTCTTCGCTCTGCGGCGTGAAAGGGCGGTTCGGCTAGCGCCAAACGGCTGATTGTCACGCAAAATTCGCATGGGCGCTCAGGTTCTCGCCTTATCGCTTGCGGGCTGAGCGCGGATAAGTTAAAACCCGATTTCAGAACAGGAATGTCAGGACAATTCGGCAAGTCTGGCGCGGGCGGGGGCTCGGCGGATCGGGCCCGTCCTGGCTCGAGATGACATCCAGGACCGCGGTTCATCGAATGATAAAAAATCGCCGAGATCAGTTTCCGTTTCAGTTGGCCTGCGCGACGCTTGCAGGCGTCGCATTCTTCTCCGGCTGCTCGTCGACGCCCATGGTGGCACCCAAGCCTACGGGCTGGATCAAGGACGAAGTCGCCGATTCCTATGTCTTTGCCTATCCGCTCGTGCTCATGGGCGCGGCGCGCGACGCCGCCGTCGGCACAGGTCCAGGCCAGGCGCCCGTCAACACGCTGCGTCACGCGTCGGCGCTGCCGCCCGTCGGCGCGCACAATCCGCCGACGCCCGGCATCGACACGCTGGATTCGACCGCCTGGCTCGACGTCGACGACGAACCGGTGATCGTCTCGCTGCCTTCGTCGGCGGGCCGCTATATGGATGCGCGCGCGCTCGACATGTGGACCAACGTGCTGTGGTCGACGAGTACGCGGGGCGCGGCGCGCGTGTCGGGCGTGAAGGCGCAGACGGTCGCGTTCGCGAAGCCCGGCTGGAAAGGCGATCTGCCTAAGGACGTCAAACGTATCGACGCGCCCACGCGCAACATCTGGCTCGATGTGCGGATCCAGTCGAACGGCGGGCGCGACCTGACGGCCGTGCGCAAGGTGCAGCGCGGCGTCCGCGTGATGCCGCTGTCCGTCTATGTGGGTGAGGAGCAGGCGGCGTCCGTTGCGCCGCGTAGCATGCCCGCCGACGCAAACCCCGGCACACCCGCCGAGCAGGTCGCGGCACTCGACGCGAAAGGCTTCTTCGACCGCGTCGCACAGTTGCTGCCTGACAATCCGCCATCGCCCGAGGACCCGCATGCGCTCAAGTTTCTCTCGGACCTCGGCGTCAAACCGGACGAGCCGGTTGAGTTGCCCGCCAAAGCCGCCGACGCGATCGCCAGCGGTTTGGCGGACGGCCGTACACGCATCGCGACGCCGCCTGGCAACATGTTGACGGCGAACGGCTGGAGCTTTTTCGGCGAGGGCGCCGGCAACTACGGACCCGACTATGCATTGCGCGCGTACGCGGCGTACGCGCAGCCGGGCATCGGCACGAAGGACGACGAACTGCGCGGCAGTGTGTCGCTCGACAGCGACGGCCATGCGTTGAACGGCGCAAACCGTTACGTGATGCACTTCGCGCCGAACCAGGTGCCGCCCGTGCGCGGCTTCTGGTCGGTGACGGCGTACACGAAGGACGGTGCGCTCGGCGACAGCACCCCGTCGCGCGCGTCAGTCGGCGACAAGTCGGGCGTGCGGCGCAATCGCGACGGCTCGGTCGACGTGACCGTGTCGGCGGCGAAACCGCGCAAGGCGTCCAACTGGCTGCCCGCGCCGCGCGGCGATTTCCAGATGGTGCTGCGCCTCTACGCACCCAAGCCCGAAGCCAGCGACGGCAGTTGGCAGCCGCCTGCCGTCGTGCGGCAATAAACGGCCAATAATCGCGAGACGTATCCGCTGCACGACGCTGCGACAGGTTCGCACAACTGAAATCGGGCCGCTTACACTTTCTCACGTTTATCTGCGTGCATCGAGCGTCAATCTCATGACGTTTGATGGTTTGCCGGAAGTTCAAGACGTATACTTCCGGCAAGCTGGATATTCGTCACAGCGGCGAGCTTTGCGCCGCCCTACCCGCGACCGAGCATGGCAAGCCCGACCAAAGCAACACTCGCTTCCTCCTTTCAGACCGTCCGCCAAGTCGCACAAGGAAGGCGCGCAAGACGCATCGTTTTCATTGTGTTCGCCGTGCTGGTCGTATTCGGCCTGCTGGGATTTTTTGCGGCGCCGCCGCTGATCCGTCATATCGCCGAGCAGCAACTGAGCGAGCAACTGGACCGGCCCGCCACGATCGGCCGGATCGCGCTCAATCCGTACACGCTCAATTTCGAAGCGGACCGCGTGCATATCGGCGAGCGCGGCGCCCAGGGCAATTTCGTCGACATCGAGCGGCTGATCGTGCGCACGTCGTGGAGCTCGATTTTCCGGCTCGCGCCTGTGGTCGATGAAGTGCATATCGATTCGCCGCGCTTCACCATCGTCCGCTACGACGCGCAGCGCTTCAATTTCACCGACCTGATCGAGAAGTTTTCGAAGCAGCCGTCGAAGCCCGACAGCAAGCCCGCCCAATTCTCGATCTCGAACATCCGTCTCGAGAACGGCAAGATCATCTTCGACGACCGGCTACTCGGCGTTACCCATGTGATCGATCAATGGCGGCTCGGCATTCCGTTCATCGCCACACTGCCGTCGAAGACGGACATCTTCGTCGAGCCGCTGCTGCGCGCGCGCATCGACGGCAGTCCGCTGGCGATCGATGGGCGGACCAAGCCGTTCGCGAAGTCGCGCGAATCGGAAGTGTCGCTGCGCTTCGAAGGGCTCGATGTGCCGAAGCTGCTGTCGTATTCGCCGTCGAAGCTGCCCGTCACGGTGCAGGCGGGCAAGCTGTCGAGCGATCTGAATGTCACCTTCGTGATGACGGAAGACGCGCCGACGCTGCGCATCACGGGCACGACGGATCTCGCCGACATCGACGTGCTCGACGAGCACAAGGCGCCGTTCTTCGCAGCGCGTTCGCTGCACGTCGCGGCGCAAACGCTGGAGCCGCTGAAGAGTGTCTATCGTTTCGACGATATCCGCCTCGACTCGCCGACCGTGCATCTCGCGCGGGACAAGAGCGGCGTGCTGAGCGTGCAGCGCACGTTCGCGCCCGCGCCGGCCGCTGGTCAGCAGAAAGCCGCCAGCGCGCCCGCCGTGGCATCGGGCGCATCCGGCGCGAGCGGCGCGAGCGGCGCAGCGGCGGCCGATGCCGCCAAGGCCGTGCCGCCGCTCGATCTCCAGATCAAGCATTTCGCGCTGTCCGACGGTGTAGTCGACATGCAGGACGAAGCGGCGTCGCGGCCCGTGTCGGCGGGGCTGAGCAATCTGGCCGTCACGCTCGACGACTTCACGACGCTCGGCAAGACGCCCGCGCGCTACACGCTGAACACGAAGGTCCAGAACCATCGGCAGAGCACGCTCGCCGTCACGGGCAACCTGACGCTCGCCGCGAAAACGGCCGATGCGAAGATCGACCTGAAGTCGGCGGAACTGCCCGTCCTGCAGCCATATCTCGACACCGTGACGTCGGCGAAGGTGCTCGACGGCACGCTCAGCGTGCAGTCGGCCCTCAATGCGAACTGGTCGAAAGAGCCCGTGGATCTGCAGATCGGCGAGAGCCAGATCGATCTGCAAGCGCTCAAGCTGGCGGCTGCGGGCGCGAAGCAGGCGGCCATCGCGATCGCGGACGGCAAGGCCAGCATCAAGCACGTGGACCTGGCGGCGCGCAAGGCGGAAATCGACGGCGTCGATTTGACGGGACTGTCGGTCGACGCGCAGCGCCTGAAAGACGGCACAATCGATCTTGCCGCGCTGGCCGCCCCGCCGCACGAGCAAGTGCGCGAACGCACCGTGATCCACGCGGCGAAGAAGGCGGCACAAGAAGGACCGCCCTGGCACTACAGCATCGCCGAACTGAATCTGAAGAACGGGGCGGCGACGTTCACCGACAACACGACTGCACGCCCCGTCAAGGTTGCCGTGACACCGCTGAACCTCAAGGTCCAAAAGATCAGCGACGATCTGAGCCGCGCGCTGCCCGTGGATCTGCAGGCGACGGTGAATGGCAAGGGCACGCTCGGAGTCAAGGGCGACGTGACCGCGACGCCGCTCAAACTCGCGCTGAAGGTCGACGCGAATCGGCTGGACGCCGCCGCGTTCGAGCCGTACTTCGGCAGCCAGCTGAATGCGACCATCGCGAGCGCGCTGCTGAACGCCAGCGGCGACGTGACGCTGGCACAAGGCGAGAAAGCGAAGGGCGTGCGTGCGACGTATCGCGGCGACGCCGCGCTCGCCGACGTGCGGATGATCGACAAGGCCACGTCGGATCCGTTCGCCGGCTGGCGCTCGCTTGCGCTGACAGGCATCAAGGCGAGTTACGACGAGCGCGGGACGGACGTGGATGCCGCCAAGGTTACGTTCGCGAATTTCTACGGCCGCGTGCTGCTCGATGCGCAAGGCAAGCTCAATCTGAAGGACGTGGTCGCGCATGAATCAGGCGCGCCGCAGTCGCTGACACGCGATCAGAGCGGCAAGAGCAGGGAGCCGATTCCGCTGAGTGCGTCTGCGGCATCCGAAGCGCAGGCCGCGGCGGCACCCGCTTCCGCTGCTTCTGCCGCTTCCTCGGCGAACGCGGCCGTGACGGCGGCGAACCCGCCGCAAAGCCCCGTGCGCCTGCACTTCGGTCAACTCGTGCTGCAAAACGGCCGCGTCAATTACACCGACAACTTCATCAAGCCGAACTACTCGGCGAACCTGATCGCGATCCAGGGCACCGTGGGCGCGTTCGGCACGGAGTCGAAGCAGTCGGCGCCCGTCGACGTGTCGGCGAAGCTTGCGGCGAACGGCCCCATCACGATCCGCGGTTCGGTGAATCCGCTGATCCCGAAGCCCGCGCTCGATTTGACCGCGACGGCGCACGGCATCGAGCTGACCAATCTGACGCCGTACTCGGCGAAGTACGCGGGTTATCCGATCACGAAAGGCAAGCTGAACGTCGATCTGCATTATCAGCTGGCGAACGATCAGCTGACGGCGAATAACCACATCTTCATCGACCAGCTGACGTTCGGCGATCACGTCGACAACGACACGGCGACGAAGCTGCCCGTGAAACTCGCCATTTCGCTGCTGAAGAACTCGCGCGGCGAGATCGACGTGGACATTCCCGTGTCGGGGTCGCTCGCGAATCCGGAATTCAGCGTCGGCGGGCTGATCTGGCATGCGGTGCTCAATCTGCTGCAAAAGGCCGTGACTGCGCCGTTCGCGCTGCTCGCGCACGCATTCGGCGGCAACGGCGAGGAACTCGGCTATGTCGAATTCGATGCAGGTTCGGCGGTGTTGTCCGACACATCGCAGAAGAAGCTCGATACGATTGTCAAGGCGCTATCCGACAAGCCGTCGATCCGCCTCGACATCATCGGACGCGTCGATCCCGCCGTCGACACCCCGGCGCTGCGCACGTTGTACGTCGACCGGCTGGTGCGTCAGCAAAAGATCAGGGACACCGTCGGCAACGGCGAGAGCGTCGATCCGATGACGATCAAGGTCGACGACAAGGACTACGACAAGTACCTGACCAAGGTCTACAAAGATTCAGACTTCAAGAAGCCGCGCAATATCGTCGGCCTGACCAAGACGCTGCCCGACGACGAGATGAAGGCCGCACTCGCCGAGCATGCGCCCGTCAACGACGCGAGCTTGCGCAATCTCGCCCAGCGGCGCGCGCAGGCGGTGCAGCAATACTTCGAAGGCAAGATCGACAGCGGGCGCGTCTTTATCGTGGCACCCAAACTCGATGCTTCGGGTATCAACGACAAGGGCGCGACGACGCGGGTGGACTTCGGATTGAAGTAACCCGCGCTTCCGTCGATGGAGGCGGTACCTCGACATGCGGCGCCGCGCTCACGCTTCTTCACATGTTTGCCGTGTGCGAACGCGCGCATGTCAACAATCGTCAAGGATGACGGATCGCGAGCCGGTTCGTTTAGGATGCCAACCTTTGCGCCGCCTGGGCGCAACGATTCCGGCTAACCAGCGCACCGGGCTATGCGCGTCGTGCTCACGCAAGCGGCCCGGTCGAGGAACTGCGAGAAAGCCTTCGACGCGCATCGTCCGATGCCATTCCGAAGACGAGCTATCGCTTGAAAAAGAAACCCTTGCTGCGGCGCCTCGGAGCTTCCGTCTCTTTCCTGCTGCTCGCAAGCGCGCTGCCTGCATCGGCATCGGCGGCTGGCGCGAAGCACAAGCCGGCTGATCCCAAGCCGCGTCAGCGGGCGAAGAATGCGCCGCACGGCGCGTCCGTCGATCGACACCGCGATCCGCATTGCGACGCGCATGCCAGTTCGAATCCCGATACCCATACCAATGCAGGACATCAGCACAATCGCGCCGCCCACCTCGCACACGCGGCGAGCGCGAAGGGGCACGCATCGCGCTTTCGGCAACTGGGACTCGCCTCGTGGTACGGGCATGGCTTTCACGGGCGCCGCACGGCCAACGGCGAACACTACGACATGTACGCGATGACGGCCGCGCACCGCACTTTGCCGCTTGGTTCATATGTGCGCGTGACGTCGCTGGCGAACGCGAGATCCGTGGTGGTGCGCATCAACGACCGCGGGCCGTACGCGCGAGGCCGCGTGATCGATCTGTCGTATCTGGCTGCGACCGAACTTGGCATGCATCGCGCGGGCGTGACGAAGGTGGCGATCGAGCGCGTCGACCAGCCCGAGCGGGAGCGCATCGCGCATCGTCAGATGCATCTGTCAGCGCACGGATAGCGCGAGACTTATAAGCGTCACGCCGCCTGCGTGGGCACAGCCGCTCGCTTCAGTGCAGTCCGTTCGATCACGCGGGCGAGCGTGTCGAACGACGGCCCGATGCGTTCATTCGGTACGCATGCATAGCCGAGCAGCAGGCCGCGGCGCTCCGGCGTTTCGCTGTTGTAATACGCCGCGAGCGGACGCACGATCACGCCGGCATCGTAGGATGCCGCCGTCACCTCGCGATCGTCCGCGTGGTCGGGCAGCCCGAGCACCAGATGCAGGCCCGCTTCGTCGCCCATTACAGGCAGCGCGTCGCCGAAACGCTCGGTGATCGCGTCGATGAGGATCTGGCGGCGCTCGCCATACAGCGCCCGCATGCGCCGCACGTGCGAGGTCAAATAGCCGTCCATGATGAATTCCGTCAGCACGGCTTGCTGCATCAGCTGTCCCTCGCGATACAACTCGGCGACGCCGGTGCGAAACGTATCGACCAGATGTTCCGGCGCGATCATGTAGCCGATCCGCAAGCCCGGAAACAACATTTTCCCCAGACTGCCGACGTAGATTACCTGGCCTGCGTCGTCGAGCCCTTGCAGCGACGCGAGCGGCCGGCTGCCGTAGCGGAACTCGCTGTCGTAGTCGTCCTCGATGATCCACGTGCCGTGCTGACGCGCGTATTCGAGCAGCGTGCGGCGGCGCGCGAGGCTCATCACCATCCCGAGCGGGTACTGATGCGACGGCGTCACGAGCGCGATGCGCGGCGGCGACTGCAAATCGGATTCACGCGGATTGAGCCCTTCGTCATCGACGGGCACGGGCACGAGCGTCAGTCCCGACGATTGCAGCACGCTGCGCGCGCCCCAATAGCACGGCTCCTCGACCCACGCGCGATCGCCGACGTCCGTCAGCAGACGCACGGCGAGATCGATCGACTGATGAATGCCCGTCGTGATGATGATCTGGTCCGGCGTGCACTTTACCGAGCGCGCGACGCGCAGATAGTCCGACAGCGCGCGCCGCAACGGACGATAACCGCCGCCCGGCGCATAGGTGAGCAGATCGGGATTCGCTTCCTTCCACAACTTGGCTTGCAGGCGGCTCCATGTGCGCGCCGGAAACTCGGCGACATCCGGCACGCCCGGCATGAATGCGCCCCACTGTTTGGCCGATACGCCCGCCTGGCGAATGAGCCGCGCGCCGCGCGTCGACAGGCCGCTTTGCGCGGGCGCAGCGGACGGCGCGCTGCCCGCACTCGCGCGCATACCGACCGCGCCAATGGAGCCATTCGCCGCCGGTGGTCCCTTGCGCACGTTGACGGCGGCCGTGTCCGGGCGCGTGTCCGCGACATAGGTGCCGCTGCCCGTCGTCGAAATGACATAGCCTTCCGCCGTGAGCTGGTCGTACACGTGCAGCACCGTATTGCGTGCGATGCCGAGGTCCGACGCCAGCACGCGCGAGCTGGGCAGTTTCGCACCCGGCAGCAGCTGGCCGGTCAGAATGGCCTGCTGCACCAGTTCGAGCACTTGCCGGTAGACGGGTTCGGCCGCCGCCCGGTCGAGCCGAGCGGCGAGCCAGTCCGACAGGATGACGTGGTCCAAGTGGTTCTATCCGGAATTATGAAATGGTTCCCTATTGTAGAACCGTAACGGGCTATAGTGGATCACGCAATCGACGCGATTCTTCAAAACGGGTGGAACCATATCTGCGTAGAAACCCGTAGACAGGGAATTGGCGCTAGCTTCGACAGGAGACCGACACGATGAAGACCGAAGACGTAATCGTCAGCTTTCGGGGGGTGCGCAAGACCTATGACGGCGAGACACTCGTCGTCAAGCAACTCGATCTCGACATCTACCAGGGCGAGTTCCTTACGCTGCTCGGGCCGTCCGGCTCGGGCAAGACCACCTGTCTGATGATGCTCGCGGGCTTCGAATTCCCGACGGGCGGCGAGATCTGGCTCGATGGCCAGTTGCTCAATAATGTGCCGCCGCACAAGCGCAACATCGGGATGGTGTTTCAGAACTACGCGCTGTTCCCGCATCTCACGGTCGAGCAGAACGTCGCGTATCCGCTGACGGTGCGCAAGCTGCCCGCCGACGAACGCGCGCACAAGGTCAGCAACGCGCTGAAGATGGTGCGCATGGAAGGCTTCGCGAAGCGTTATCCCGCGCAGCTGTCGGGCGGCCAGCAACAGCGTATCGCGCTGGCGCGCGCGCTCGTGTTCGAGCCCAAGCTCGTACTGATGGACGAGCCGCTCGGTGCACTCGACAAACAGTTGCGCGAGCACATGCAATTCGAACTCAAGTCGCTGCACGAAAAGCTAGGCGTCACGTTCGTCTACGTCACGCACGATCAGGGCGAGGCGCTGACGATGTCGGACCGCGTCGCCGTGTTCGACAAGGGCATCGTGCAGCAACTCGATACCGTCGACAGTCTGTACGAATCGCCGTGCAACGAGTTCGTCGCGAACTTCATCGGCGACAGCAACCGGCTGCGCGGCACGATCGCGAATGTCGACGGCGATTACTGCGAGTTTCACCTGATCGACGGCACGCGGCTTGTCGGGCGCAATATCGGTGGCGCAAAGGCCGGTTCGCAAGGCATCGCGTGCATTCGTCCGGAGCGCATGAAGCTCGCGGCGGGCGCGTCGAAGCCTGGCGCAAATGCACTCGCGGGCGAGGCACGCGGCCTCATCTATTTCGGCGATCACGTGCGGATGCGCTGCGGTTTGCCGCAACAGGACGAGTGCTTCGTCAAGGTGCCGCTCGGCACCGATGCGCTCGACGGCTTTGCGCCGGGCGCGCCGATCGCGCTCGAGTTCGCGCCGGAACATCTGCGCGTGTTTGCGTGAGCGGAAACACAACAACGTCAACGTCGTAAGCAGTCCATCACACCATAGAGGAACCATCATGAAGAAGATCGTGCAATCGCGCTGTGCCGTGGCTGTCGGCGCTTTCGTCCTCGCGCTCGGCGCTGTCGCGCAGGCGAACGCGGCGGAACTGACGGTCGTGAACTTCGGCGGCGCGAATGGCGACGCGCAGAAGGCGGCATTCAACCAGCCGTTCGAAGCGAGCAGCGGCGCGAAGGTGACGGCCGTCGAATACAACGGCGAGCAGGCAAAAGTGAAGGCGATGGTCGAAGCGAAGCATGTGAACTGGGACGTCGTCGAAGTGGAATCGGGCGACCTCGGCCGCGGCTGCGACGAAGGTCTGTACGAGAAGCTCGACTGGTCGAAGCTCGGCAAGAAATCGGATCTGATTCCGGAAGCACCGCAAACGTGCGGCGTCGGTATCTTCGTGTGGTCGACGGCGATGGCGTACAACGCCGACAAGCTGAAGACGGCGCCCGCGAGCTGGGCCGATTTCTGGGACACCAAGAAATTCCCCGGCAAGCGCGGCATGCGCAAGGGCGCGCGCTATAACCTCGAGTTCGCGCTGATGGCCGACGGCGTTGCGCCGAAGGACGTCTACAAGGTGCTCGCCACGAAGGAAGGCCAGGACCGTGCGTTCAAGAAGCTCGACGAACTGAAGCCGAATATCCAGTGGTGGGAAGCGGGCGCGCAGCCGCCGCAATTTCTCGTTGCGGGCGACGTGGTGATGTCGACGGCATATAACGGCCGTATCGATGCCGCACAGAAGGAAGGCAAGAACCTGAAGGTCGTGTGGAACGGCAGCATCTACGACCTCGATTACTGGGCGATGCCGAAGGGCACGCCGAACAAGGCGCTGGCCGAAAAGTACATCGCGTACACGATTTCGTCGAAGCCGCAGCAGGAATACGCGAAGCACATCGCGTACGGTCCGGTGAACGAGTCGGCGATCAAGTCGCTCGATGCGAAGACGCTCGCCAATTTGCCGAACTCGCCCGCCAACGGCAAGAACGCGGTGCTGCAGAACCTGACGTTCTGGACGGATCACGGCGACGAACTGGAGCAGCGTTTCGCGTCGTGGGCGTCGAAGTAAGCGGTTCGCGTTGAACGATGCGGCCTTCTTCGCGGAAGCGGGAAGCCGCATCGCCGCTATACGAAGCAACGGCATGCATGGCTGCATGAGAGGCAGGAGAATAGTGTGACCACGATCACGATCACCGCCGACGCGGCTCCCGAGTCGACGGGCAAACTCAAGCGCGAGCTGAAGGCAGCGGAAGCGAAGAAGCGCGCGGTGGCGCTGCTGCTCATCGCACCGCTCGCAATTTTTCTGCTGATGATTTTCGTTGTGCCGATCGGCGCGTTGCTGACGCGTGCGGTGCAAAACCCCGAGATCGCGACGGCGCTGCCGCATACCGTGACGGCGTTGCGCGACTGGGATCGCAAGTCCACACCGGCCGATGCCGCTTACGCGGCGCTCGCGACCGATCTCACGGCAGTCGCCGACGGCGAAGCGATGGGCGCGCTCGCACGGCGTCTGAATACGGAGATCCCCGGTTACCGCTCGCTCGTCGCGAAGACGGCGCGCGCAATGCCCCTCAACGACGACGCGGGCCACGCATTGCCGCCCGCGCAGGTGAAGGCGAAGATTCTCGAAGTCGACGAGCGTTGGGGCGATGCGAAGTACTGGCAGGCGATCGCGAAGAACGGCAGCGCGTACTCGCCGTTCTATCTGCTTGCCGCGCTCGATCACAAACAGGATGCGTTCGGTCACATCGTTCCGACGGATCCAGAACAACAGATCTATCTCGCCGTGTTCAGCCGCACGTTCGTGATCGGTATCGCTGTGACGGTTTTCGCGTTGCTGCTCGGTTATCCGCTCGCGTACTGGATTTCTACACTGAACGAACGGCGTGCGAATCTCGTGATGATCCTCGTGCTGATTCCGTTCTGGACATCGGTTCTCGTGCGCGTTGCCGCGTGGATCGTGATTCTGCAAAGCGAAGGCCTTGTGAACAAGGCGCTGATCGGCATGGGCGTGATACACGATCCGTTTGCGCTGCTGTTCAACCGTGTCGGCGTGTATATTTCGATGACGCATATCCTGCTGCCGTTCATGATCCTGCCGCTGTATAGCGTGATGAAGTCTATTCCGCCCAGCTACCAGCGCGCGGCTGTTTCGCTCGGCTCGCATCCGTTCGCCGCGTTCTGGCGCGTGTACGTACCGCAGACGTATCCGGGTGTCGGCGCGGGCGCGCTGCTGGTATTCATTCTCGCGATCGGCTACTACATCACGCCTGCTTTGCTCGGCGGACCGAACGATCAGATGGTCAGCTACTACGTCGCGTACTTCACTAACGTGACGATCAACTGGGGCATGGCGTGCGCGCTCGGTGGGCTGCTGCTCGCCGCGACGCTCGTTTTGTATGTGATCTATGGACGCTTTACGCGTTCGAACGTGAGCCTGGGTTGAGGAGCGCGCGATGAAAATGGCCAAACCGATGTTCGCGCCGCACACGTCGACGATCGAACGCATCTGGTACTTCACGCTGCGCGGGCTCGCGGTGTTGACGCTGCTGTATCTGATCCTGCCTGTGCTCGCGATCGTGCCGCTGTCGTTCTCGTCGAGCACGTTCCTTGTCTATCCGATTCCGGGCTGGTCGCTGCGCTGGTATCAGAACCTGGTCGCCTCCGACGAATGGCGGATGGCCGCGAAGAACAGCTTCATCGTCGCGCCGTCGGCGACTGTGCTGGCCACCGTGCTCGGCACGCTCGCGGCGATCGGGCTGACGAAAGCAAACTTCAAGGGCAAGGCGCTGCTGATGGCGATACTGATCTCGCCGATGATCGTGCCTGTCGTCGTGGTCGGTGTCGGGATGTATCTGTTTTTTGCGCCGCTCGGGCTCGCTAATACGTATATCGGGTTGATCATGGCGCATGCGTCTCTGGGCGTGCCGTTCGTTGTGACTACCGTTGCCGCGACTTTGCAAGGCTTCAATTACAACCTTGTGCGGGCGAGCCTGTCGCTTGGCGCGAGTCCAGTGAAGACGTTTTTCAGTATCACGTTGCCTGTGATTGCGCCTGGCGTGATTTCCGGGGCACTGTTCGCATTTGCGACTTCGTTCGACGAGGTGGTCGTTACGTTGTTTCTCGCTGGCGCGGATCAAACGACGCTGCCGCGTCAGATGTTCACCGGCATTCGCGAAAACATCAGCCCGACTATTGCTGCCCTGGCTACGATTCTTATCGTGTTTTCTACTTGTCTGCTGCTTGCGCTCGAGTGGCTGCGCGGGAGGAATGCTGCTCGGGCTGTGGCCGTTTAGCGTTGGTGCGGCTGCTGGTTGGTTTGGGTCTTCGCTGCCAGCGAGAGCGTAAAGCTCGACCGCAGATGCCATCGAACGAACGGCAATGCGACGTTTCACAAACGTTGACAACTCAAGTCACGCGCTGCGTTAAAACAACGGTTCCAATTACTAACAATGGAACCTCAAACCATGGAACACGGCATCATCGTCTGGCTGATCATCGGCTGTATCGCGGGCTGGCTCGCGAGCGTGCTGGTCGCGGGTGGCGGCTTCGGCGTCGTCATTGACATCGTCGTCGGTATTGCAGGTGCACTCATCGGCGGATGGCTGTCAGGCGCGCTGCATATCTCCCTCGGCCACGGCTTCATCGGCTCGATTGTCACCGCACTCATCGGCGCTGTGATTCTGCTCTTCGTTATTCGGCTTTTCCGGCGCGCATAATCAGCGGCTCGAAAAGGGAAACCCGGCTTCGGCCGGGTTTGCTTTTTTCTGCCTCGAACGCTAACGTCCTGCTGTCTGATCCGCCTGTTCGCTTGCCGTCATCCCGCCTAACGCCTGAAACAGCGCCGCCGTGTCCACGAGACGATCGGCCTGCGCGCGCGTCCTGTCGAGCGCCGTCTGCAATGCCTGACGCTGCGTATCGATCAAGCCGAACTGACTAACGCCGCCCGCCGCATATTGCGCCTGCGCGATTTTTGCGCTTGCCTGCGCTTCGGCGTTCGCGTCATCGCGCGCCTGCAATGCGTGCGCATCGTCGTTCAGTGCGTGCAGCGTATCGGCGACTTGCTGCAGCGCTTTCAGCACCGTTTGCCGATACGACGCGAAAGCCGCATCGTAAGCCGCCTGCGCGGCGCGTTTCTTCGCGCGCAGTTCACCGCCGTGAAAAATCGGTTGCGCCAGATTCAGGCCGATATTCCAGACGTTCAATCCATTGACGACATCCTCGATGCGCGTGCGCTCCGAACCGAATCCCGCCGACACGATGAACTGCGGATACAGGTTCGCCGTCGCGACGCCGACGTCCGCGCTCGCCTGATGCAACAACGCCTCCGACGCGCGGATGTCGGGCCTTTCGCGCGCGAGCGTCGATGGCAGCGTGACGGGCACGGCGTCGGGCAGATGCAGCGCATCGAGCGTGATGTCGTCGAAATTCGCTTGCGACGGAACGATGCCAAGCAGAATCGCGAGCTGATGGTCGGCCTGCGCGAGTTGTGTCTCGAGCGGCGGAATCTGCGCGCGGGTCTGCGCGAGCAGCGTGTGCTGCGTGCGTACATCCAGTTGCGCAACGCCACCCGCCGCATAGCGTCCTTCGACAATCGTCAACTGCCGAGCCTGCGCATTCGCGAGTTGCCGCGTCAGCGCAAGCTGCTGTTGCAGCGACGCGCGCCGGATCACCGCCGATACGACGTTGCCCGCGAGCGTCAGGCGGGCAGCCTGCAGTTCATACGTTTGATAGTCGACTTGCGCGAGCAGTGCTTCGAGCGCGCGCCGGTTGCCGCCGAACACGTCGAGCGCATACGACACGCTTACCGATGCGTTGAACAATGTGAACGGCCCAGGGTTCTGCACATTCGGAATGCCGAACGCGGCGGGATCGACCTTCTGACGCGAGCCCGAGAGCGTCGCATCGATTGCGGGGAACTGCGTCGCGCCCGCTTGCGCAACGTAGTTTTCGCGCGCTTGCACGAGTTTTGCGCGCGCTTCATCGAGCGTCGGACTATGTTGCAGTGCTGTATCGACAAGACGGTTCAGCGCGTCGGATTGAAACTGCGTCCACCATGTGGGCAGCGCATGGTCGGAGGAAGCGAGGGTTTGCGCGGCGCCCGCGGCCTGCGTCGTAGCGGGCAGTGTTTCGCGCATGTACGACGGCGCATCGGGCGGAGCAGGCGCGTGAAAGTCCGGGCCGACCGCGCAGCCGCACAGCGCGAGCGCGAACAAGGGCACGTAGCGTTTCATCGTCGATCCTCCTAATCCAGCGTGCGCCGATAGAAGCGCACGGCAACGGCCATCACGACGACGGTGAAGATCGCGACGGGCCACACGGACGGCCACAGGTCCGCCCAGCTATTGCCCTTGAGCAGGATGCCGCGCACGAGGCGGTTGAAGTACGTGAGCGGCAGCAGATTGCCGATCCATTGCGCCCAGACAGGCATGCCGGCGAAGGGGAACATGAACCCCGACAGCAGCAAGCTGGGCAGAAAGTAGAAAACGGTGAGCTGCATTGCCTGCAACTGGTTCTGCGCAATTGACGACAGCGTAATGCCGACAGTCAGGTTCGCCGCGATGAACAGCAGTGCCGCGACATACAGCGCCACCAGACTCCCGACGAACGGCACGTGGAAGACGATACGCGCCGCCGCCAGAATGATCGACGATTGCACCAGCCCGATCGCGATATACGGCACCAGCTTGCCCGCAATCACTTCGAGCGGCAGCACGGGCGTCGCGAGCAGGTTTTCCATCGTGCCACGCTCTCGTTCACGCGTCATCGCGAGGCCCGTCATCATCACCATCGTGAGCGTAAGAATCGTGCCCATCAGGCCCGGCACGACGTTGTATTGCGTGATGCCCTCGGGGTTGTACAGCTTGTGGATTTGCACGTCGAACGCGGCGGGCGCGCCGTTCAGACGCGCGAGCGGGCCGGTGATGTCCTTGTCCGCGACGGACTGGACTATGCCCGGCAGCGCGGCGAGGGGCGCCTGTGTCGCCGTCGGATCAGTGGCGTCGGCTTCGACGAGCAGTGCGGGACGTTCGCCGCGCAACAGCCGCCGCGAAAAATCGGCGGGAATCGACACGACGAACGTCACGTCGCCGCGCGCCAGCGCCTGGCGTCCCGCTTCGTCGTTCGGCAGCGTATCGACGATGTGAAAATAATCGGAGTTTTTCATCGCGGCGACGAAGCTGCGAGAGAACGGACTCTCGTCGCCGACAATCACAGCCGTATGCAGATGCTTCGGATCGGTGTTGATCGCGAAGCCGAACAGCGCGAGCTGCATGATCGGCAAGCCGACGATCATGCCGAACGTGATGCGGTCGCGCCGCAACTGGATGAACTCCTTGAGCACGATGCCCCACCAGCGCGTTACGGAAAAGAAGCGGCTCACGATGGTTTTCCGTAGTTGTCGGCCGAGCGGGCCATCATGTAGATGAAGACGTCTTCGAGCCCGGTATCGATCTGTTCGGTCTTCACGGTCAGGCCGGACGTCACTTCTGCAATCGCCTTTTCGAGGGCGGCATGGTCGTGGCCGCTTGCATGCAGCGCGGAGCCGAACACGACGGTCTGATCGACGCCGGGCGTGTTGCGCAACCGCTCCGACAGTTCCGTCAGACGCTCGCCGTGGATGGACCACGTGGCGAGCGCCTGCGAATCGATGACCTGCTGCGCCGTGCCTTGCGCGAGCAGCTTGCCGTACGCGATGTATGCGAGCTTGTGACAGCGCTCCGCCTCGTCCATATAGTGCGTGCTCACCAGCACGGAAATGCCCCGCGCAGCGAGCCGGTGCAGTTCTTCCCAGAAGTCGCGCCGCGCGGTGGGATCGACGCCGGCCGTCGGTTCATCGAGCAGCAGGAGTTTCGGCTCGTGCAGCATGCATGCGGCGAGCGCAAGCCGCTGCTTCCAGCCGCCCGACAGCGCGCCCGTCATCTGGTCCGCACGCGTCTGCAGGCCGAGCGTCTCCAGCGCACGGTCGACCTTCTCCTTGCGATTGCGCATCTGATAGACGCGTGCAACGAAGTCCAGGTTCTCGCGGATCGTCATGTCTTCCCAGTACGAGAAGCGCTGTGTCATGTAGCCGACATTGCGCTTGATCTGCGCGCTGTCGCGCACGATGTCGTAGCCGAGGCACGTGCCGCTGCCGGAATCGGGTGTGAGCAAGCCGCACATCAGGCGGATCGACGTCGTCTTGCCGCTGCCGTTCGGGCCGAGAAAGCCGAAGATCTCGCCACGCGCGACTTGCAGCGTTACGTCATTGACGACGTGTTTGTCGCCGAAATGCTTGTTGAGGTTGTGCACATCGATCGCAAGCGAGCCTTGCCGCGCACCGTTTGGCGTATTCATTGCAGCGTCACCGACACGGGCTGGCCGGGATGAAGGCGCGGCGCGTCATCGACGGACGGACGGGCCTCGATCATGAACATAAGCTTCGCGCGGCTTTCGTTGCTGTAGATGACGGGCGGCGTGTATTCGGCCGAACTCGATACATAAGTGATCTTCGCGTTGACGTCCGATGCACAGCCATCGCAGTGAATGACCAGCGCGCGGCCCGGCGCGAGCGAGCCGACTACGGTCTCAGGGACGAAGAAGCGCACCTTCACGTTTTGCGGCGGCAGCATCTGCACGACGGGGCTGCCCGCCTGCACCCATTCGCCGACGCGGTACAGCGTGTCGTAGACGCGGCCCCTGGCGGGCGCGTTCACGCTTTTCTGGTCAAGCTTCCATTGCGCCTGCGCGACGGCCGCCTGCGCCGCTTCGACCTGCGCGGCCTGCGCGAGCAACTGCTGCGAGCGGCCCGGCAGCCGCGCGACCTGAACTTCGTGCGTGAGTTCGCGCACCTGTGCATTGGCGGCATCGGCGGCGGCGCGTGAATCGTCGAGCTGCCCCTTCGGAATACCGCCTACGCGATACTGCGCGTCGTCACGCGTCCATTGCAGCGTGGCCTTGCGCGCATTTGCAATGGCCTGCGCAAGCTGCGCCTTCGTCACGTCGACCTCAGGCGGGCGCTTGCCCGTCTTGATATCGGCGTATTGCGCGCGGGCCGCGGCGAGTTGCTGCTGCGCCTGCTGCAACGCCGCTGCTTCGTCGACGGATTCGAGCGCAAAGACAGGCGCGTCGGCGGCGACCTGATCGCCGCGGGCGACCTCGAGCCGCGTGAGCTTGCCTGATTGCGACGACCCGAGATACACGAACTCGCCTTCGACATAGCCTTGCCAGGTATTCCCGGCGCGTTGCGAACATGCATCGAGCGCGCCGCATGCGAGGATGGCGACCAGGACCGCGACGGCCCGCGGAGCGCGCCCGGAACAATGAAAGGGCTTCATGTGCTGGATCTCGTGGAAGGGCGGCGCGCCGTTTTGCGCGCCGTATGCGCCGCTGGCGCTCGCATGCCGCCGAGCAGCAACGACGTGACGTGTTGCTGCAACGATTCGCGCTCGATCGCGGGAAAGCCGCGAATGCTTTGCCAAACCTTCGCGGCGGCTTGCGGCAGCATCACGAGCGCGATGATCGAGTTGAACATCAGGACGGGATCGAGTTCCGGATTGACGGCGCCCGCCCGCTGCGCTTTCTTGATGCGGGCGCCGAAGCGTTTGATGTTCTCGAAGGGAATGCGCGTGATCATCCGGTCGCGCAGCATGCCGCCTTCATTGATGACTTCGCGTAGCCAGAGAGGCGGCAGCCACGGCATGCGGCCCGTTACGTCGAACAGACGCGTGACGAATTCGCCGACCATCACGAATGGATCGTCGTTCGAATCGTCTCCGGCCGCGCTCCACACGAAACCGACAGAAGGCGCGAGCCGTTCTTCGACGATCGCGTCGAGCAGCGTTTCGCGATTCGTGAAGTAGTAGTGCACGAGCGCAGACGTCACCTCCGCGGCCGACGCGATCTGCGCGACCGTGGTAGCCGCGATGCCGCGTTCGGAGAAAAGGCGCGTGGCGGTGTCGAGCAGGTGCTCGCGCACGTCGAAATTTTCGACGGCGGGGCGGCGGCCGCGAGGTTTTGCCGGTTGACGGTTCGGGCTCATCGCAGGAACTTTAATTGATGAGTTAGTTAAATTCAAGGAGGTTTACGGCAACCCGCCTCGACGGGATGTCGAACGCCGTTGGTCCATGTGCTGCCGCGCCTGTTCCTGCAGAGGAAATATTTAGCCAGTCCGATTTACTGATTTATGCCGCGAGCATTATCCGAAGTCAAATAACAAATCAAATGATGAAAGAGGCGTAAAAAAGATACGGAATGCAGAATATTCCGCAGAATAAATCGTCTGGTAATGACTTAGAATAATCGCTGTAACGGGTATGTAATTGACTGGCATCTCGTACGCATCTCGTACGCACATTGGCAGCTGCGCCGCGAATCAATATGGAGAAAGGCAGTTGGCTTCTATACTCATCGTGGACGATCATCCGGCATTTCGTCTTGTTATCAAAACTCATCTATTGCAATTGCTCGGCTGTCAGGAAGTCTTTGAAGCAGACAATGGCCAATCCGCGCTGGAAATGGCGCGTCAATTTACACCGGACTTGACCATTCTTGATCTGGATATTCCCCGCATAAATGGCCTCGATGTACTCGCGCGTCTGAGAGCCGCACAACCTGGCATGCGCGTGCTTATCCTGTCGAGTCACGACGCGGCCACTTTCATTTCTCGCGCCATGCGCGCAGGCGCTCAAGGTTTCGTCAGCAAGTCGCAGGACGTGAAGGAAATCATGCGCAGCGTCGAAGCGGTGATGTCGGGCTACAGCGTGTTCCCCGTCGCCCCTGTGAGCGCCGGGCCGGGCGCTCACGGCTTCGTCGAAGAGAGCCGCCTGGACTTGCTCTCCGACAAGGAACTCGTGATCCTGCAGATGCTCGCGAAAGGTCTGTCGAACAAGACTATCGGCGACGCGCTCTTCATCAGTAACAAGACGGTCAGCAGTCACAAGACGCGCTTGATGAGCAAAGTGGGCGTCGAAACGCTCGTCGAGCTTGTCGACTTCGCGCGGCGCTGTGGCATCGCCACGGCCCAGCAATGATGGTCCCCTGGAAGCGGCCCGTGTTCGGAAGCGCAGTGGAGGCAGACTCACTGCAGGAAAGGATCGACGTGCTCGCGCTCGGCGATCCCGCCGTTGCGCAGGACGTGACGAGCACGCTGATTAATACGAACTGCGCAACGCTGCTCTACATGACGACTGCGTGGGAGAACAAAGACTGGGACAGCTTGGGGCGCGCGGCACACCGTCTTGCAGGGTCGGTCAGCATGCTGCAATGCACGGGCGAGATCGGGCTGGCGGTGCGTCTGGAACGGGCGGCGCTCGAGCATGACACGTCGGCGCTCGCGACGTTGTTGCCCGTCGTAATGGAATCGGTTGCGCGCCTGAATGACCGGCTTGGCGCGCTGCTTACCTGAACAGCGCGCACGCCGTATCTATCGCTAACAATGCGGCAATTAATACTTGCTAGCGTCGAAACGGCATTTTCTCCTACGCAGACGAATTGACGCTCTATACTGATTCTTAGCGCGGCTGAGCAGCCTTCCCCGGGGCAGCATCGACAGTTGCGCGAACCGCGCACGGTTCTCTGATCGTCTCCGCCGTGTTTTGCGGTGTTTGGGCCCGCGTTCTGCGGGCCTTTTATCGTCGGCTTTCACTTGCTCAGGTGCCGGAATGCCCGCCCTCTGCGCGGCGAACGAGGTCGTTCATTTGCGTCCTGATGCGTTCGACGAGCCCGTCGAGCAATGTGTCGTCGAGGCCCTCCGGTGCGGTGCTGGTACGCTGCAACGCATGCATCAGGCCGTGATTTCCGACGATGCCCACGGCGCCCGCGAGCCTGTGCAACGCCCGCCGACTGCCTTGTACGTCGCCCGACGCACGTTGCTGCGCGAGATGATCGAGGTCGGCTTCCATGGTCTGTTGCCAGTCTTGCAACAAGCCGTCAACGTGCACGCCTTGTGCGGCGAGTGAATCGAGCGCGGTGAAATCGTACTTCTCGAGACGCGTCGCGGTGGGCGCCGCAGAGTGTCGCGCGGCGTCGGGAATCAGCCGTGCGAGGGCGGCGTCGAGCGCCTGCAACCCGGACGTCTTGACGAGAACAGCGCCGAATAAAGTGCGTTCGGAATCGCTCAGCTTGGTATCAGGCGTCGCTGATAGCAGGATGACCGGCACCTCGTGGCCCGACCCGCCAAACGACGCGCGCACGCGACGCGCGAGTTCGACGCCGCTCATGCCCGGCATCTGAAGGTCGGTTATCAGCAGATCGACGCGTCCGCGGCGCAGCACGCCAAGCGCTTCTTCGCCCGAACTCGCGCTGACACAGCGATAGCCGAGCACGTCGAGTTGCCGCGCGAGCACTTTGCGATTCACGTCGTTGTCGTCGACGACGAGAATATTGGGCCGGTTTGAAGGAGGACGAACGTGTACCCGCAACGGCACGTCATGCACCGCGGGCTTGTCGTCCGCACCGCCATGCGCATCGCAGATTCGCCTGAGCGCGGCCCACGACAGCGGGTTCAGCGAGAGTTCGATGCGTCCTTCGCGATTGCGCATCCCGCCTGGCAGCGCGTCGCGCGTGACAACGATCAGGCGCTTTTCGCCATGCGTCGACGGTGCCTGACCTGCTTCGACGAAGCGATAGTCGATTTGCACAGGCGGCTTCGTGTCCGACGGCAAGGTCGTAATGCCGAGCTTTCTCAAGAGTTCGCAGATCGACTGGCGATCTGCGTAATTGTCGAGGTCGACGCTGGCCCAGCGACGCTCGTGGCCGCGCACGGGCCATTCATGCTGTTCGATCGTGAACGGCGCATGCAATGCGACGCAGACGCCGACGCGTTTGCCTTCGAGGATCGTAATGTCGCCGCCCATCTTTCGCGCGATCACGCGAGCAAGTGCGAGATCGGGATGCTCCCGCAAGCCGGCCGATTCCAGGATGGCGGGATGTGCGCCTGAATGAGGCGCGGGCATTTCTGCCGTCGACGCATTCGCCACGCTTGCCGCCGCCGCGCCGTTGATGCCGATCACGATGCGCTGCGCACTCGTATTCAGCGATTCTGCGCGCGCCGACAGCGTAACGACGCCCGGGCCGGCCGCTTCCGCCGTGTATGAGAGCAGATTGAACACGATCTGCCCGAGCCGCGCGCGGTCGGCGAGTACGCGCGCCGCAATCGACCGGTCGATGCACACCTGCAGCCGCACCCGCCTGGCCACGGCGGTGGGTGCAACCAGCAGCGCGGCGCCGTCGATCAGTTCGCGCAAGTCGACGGCATCTTCATCGAAGACGATATCGCGGTAGGTGGGCGGGATGGTGTCGAGCGCATCGTGCGCGACCAGCACGAACGTTTCGGCGGCGCTGTGCAGCGGAGGATGCCAGCCCGTGTCGGCATCGAGTCCGTTGCTCAACGCCCGCGCGCACGACACGATCTTGCACTGCGCACCCTGCAGCACGCGGAGATGATCGGCGAGCGCCGCTGCGCGCTCCGTCTGTGCGGCTTCGCGCTGCGTTTGCGCGTAGCCTTCCTTGAGCGCTGCATTGTCTTGCTGCACGGTACGCAGCAATGCGTCGAGATGTTCGATCTGGAGTTCCAGCCTGCGCTGCGCGTCGTGCGCATGGGCGGCGGCGCATAATCCGCGCGCCAGCAGAAGCAGCGCAGCTGCCGCGGAGCCCGCGAGCGGCTCGTCGTATGCCGCGAAAGAACCGAACAGCGCGAGTGCGCCGATGGGCGCCTTCAGCCCGAACGTACGCGCGAGCAGCGATGCAGTGCCGGACGGACGCAGGTTCATGCGGGCACTGTGTCAGTCGATCAGCTTGTGAAGCGTCGCAAACTCGATCAGCGCGGCGAGCGACGACAGGCCCAGCTTTTCGCAGAGCCGTGTCTTGTAGGTGCTGACTGTCTTGTCGCTGAGAAAAAGGCGGCTTGCAATTTCCTTATTGCTGACGCCGCGCGCCAGATATTGCAGCACTTCCATTTCTCGCGGCGACAACACATCGAGACCGCCCGCCTTGTTCGCGTGCGGCGCGTTAGCCGGAAAGCAGTCGAACCCTAGCAGCACGGTGCGCGCGGCCGTTAGCATCTCCGTCAGTTCGCGCCCCTTGCTGACATAACCATTCGCGCCCGCCTGCTGCGTGTGAAGCGACATCACATGATCGGGCTTGGCGGACAGCACAAGGATGCGCATGCTGTCGTCCTGTGCGCGGATGCGGCGAATCATCGACAGGCCGTCAAGGCTGGGCAGATCAAGGTCAAGCACGGCAAGATCTGGTTTCAGCGATAGAACCATTCTCAACCCTTCTTCGCCGTCACCAGACTCGCCTACGATCTGCAGTTCAGAGTCCGAACGAAACACGCTCACAATTGCGCCGCGAATCATCGGATGGTCGTCGACGATGACAATTCTTTTCATTGATGGCTCATTTCTTATCATCGTGAACCGAAAACCTGCCGTTCTTTAAAGGATCACTGCGAGAAAAATCAGGTAGGATTCTAACAAAGCCGCTAACTACGGACTGCTGATTAACCATAGAGACAGCTCAGTTTGTGTAGTAGGAAAGATCTTACATTCTTACAGTGAATTCGATCCACGACCCCTACAATTCAAGACCCTTTCGAACGATGGTCGTCGACGACCATCCGGTCATGCGGCGCGCACTTCGTTATGTGCTCGACGAATCCGCCGATTTCGACATGGTCGCCGAGGCCGGCTCCGTGGCCGCAGCCTTGACGTCGGCGGCGGCGTTGGATCTCTCGCTCGCAATTGTCGATTTGCGTTTGCCCGATGGCGATGGAATCGATCTGATCGCACAGCTGAGCAGCGCGAAGCCTGGACTGCGAATCGTGGTCTTTTCGTCCGTCGACGAGCGGCTCAATGGCGCACATGTCCGCAACGCCGGTGCGCATGGCTTCGTCAGCAAGCTACGCGGTCCGGATGAACTGCTTGCCAGCCTGGGACTGGTGATGATCGGCTACACCTGCTTTGCATCCGAACTCGTCGAACCGGCAGGCGTCGCGCTATCGCGGCGGGAAACCTCCGTGTTGCATCGGCTCATTCGCGGGCAGAGCAATGTGGAGATCGCAACCTCGCTCAATCTGAGTCCCAAGACCGTCAGCACGTACAAGATGCGGCTAATGCAAAAGCTCGACCTGCAAAGCGTCGTCGATCTCGTCGAATATGCGAAGACAAATGGCCTCGCGAACTAGCCCGACAATGGAGCGGCCGCGATGACGGACGGATGGCGCCGTGTGCTCGCCGACGGGCCGAAGGATTTGCAGACGATGCTTGAGCAAGCCATCCGCGACGATCTGAATGCCGCCTTCGATGCGCTTGCAGAAGGCGACGTGGCGCGCGTCGCTTGTCTCGCGCATCGGTTGAAAGGGTCGGCGCGACTGTCAGGCGACGAGCGCGCCACAATGCTATGCGCCGCGCTGGAAGCAGCGGGGCGGGCGAGCGAGAGCGACCGCGCTCGCCTGCTTCTGGTGGCGCTCAGACGCGCGTTTGGCGCTGCGCGCGGCCTGCAATGACGCGGGCCGCTCGAGCCCGCAACGCTCCGCCCGTCAACGGACAGGAACTGCAGTGACCGCGCCGCGCGTGATGTTCAGTTCGACTCGCCGGTCAGGCGCGAGACAGCGGATCAGCTGTTGCCGGTTGGACTCGTCGCATCGCGCGAGAGGATTCGCGGCGCCCATTCCTCGTGCGCTGATCGGCGCTTCGATGCCGCCCGCGGCGAGATAATGCTTCACGGTTTCCGCGCGCAGGGCTGAGAGCCGCGCATTATGTGCGCCGCTGCCCAGCCTGTCTGTGTAGCCTTCGACGAGAATGGCCGTCACGTCGCCGGCCTGCCTCATGTCGCGTATCGACCGATCGAGCTTTGCCCTGCCTTCGGGCAGCAGGGCGGCGATGTCGCCGCGATCGAACGCAAACGTCGCGTCGCCTTGCAGTGTCACTTTCGGAGAGGGTCCGGCGGCGGCGTGGCGACGGGTGGCGTGCAGGCGGCGAGCGCCGCACCGATTTGCGGCAGAGTCTTCGTCACGTCGTCGACACGCTGGGTGCTGGCCTTGAAATCGCGCGTCCATGCCTCGTGTCCCGCGTGAATCATCTGGATCTCGGCGCAGGCGGTCAGGCGCTGCGCATGCGAACACGACGCGAACGCTGGCGCTGCCTTCGCTATCAGAATCTGCTTCCACAAGTCCGGCCGCACCACGGCCGCGGTGCGCAAATCGGGATTGTCCGCGTACAGGCCAGCGCCTGTCTCCAGCGCTGCCGTGAGACGGCTGGCTTCGCGCAACGCTTCTTCGACGAACCCCCAGTGATTCCAGTGGGAGCGCGCTTCTCGCGCAGCGTCGAGCCAGCATTGCGCCTTGAAACCGAAATAGTTGTCCTTGTGTGGACCGAGTGCGTCCAGACGCGTCCGAATCGAGTCGATCGCGCTCGCGTTGTGAGCGGTGCGATGCAGATCGAGCCACGCAGGCGTGGCCGCGCCCGCCGCGTTGTCTTGCGTCGCGTCGATACCGCGTTGCAGAACGGCCGGGTTTTGCACCTGCAGCGCGTCGCGCGAAGCCGTCGATGTGCAGCCGGCGACGAGCGCCGACAGCGCGACGCACGTCCGCGTCATCAATGAATGCTTCATGTGTGATTCCATCAGAAAAGGGCTGCGCGGCTTGCGGGCCGCGCAGCCCGGTCAGAGGCAGCCGGTCAGTTGCCGAACACGATGCCGAGGCCCGCGCGGACGATCGTGCTGTTGCCGCCTGCACTCGACACGCCGAGGTTGTAGTTCACTGTGCCCTTCTCGTTCCAGCGGGACACGCCCACGCCGAGTGCCGCCGTGCCACGATAGCCGGCGACGCCTGCGTTGAGCGTCGTGCGTCCCGGCAGATACGGCGTGACGATGTTCAGCGCGGACGCGGACGCGATACCGCGGCGGTTCTCGCGGTCCATGTCCTGCATGCTCTTGTAGACGCCGCTAACCGCGCTGTTCATCTGGCCGACGTTGACGGCATCCGTCGCCGCCGTGCCCGCCGCGACGTTGGTGATCTGCCGCTCCGCGCCCGCTGCGCCCACCGACACGCTGTTGTCGCGATCGGCCACCGAGTTCGCGCCCAGCGCGACGGCATTCGCGGACAGTGCGGAGGCGCCCGCGCCGAACGCGATGGACCGGTCGCCCGCCGTCGACGTGTGCGCGCCGATCGCAATCGCAGCGTTCCCCGATGCGTTCGCGCCGGTGCCGATCGCGACGGCGTCCTGACCCGTCGCCGTGCCGACGGGCAGATCGTCGACGACGACAGCCGGCGTGAAGTTCGTGATCTGCGTCGACATGTAGCTTTGCATCTGCCGCAGATTCACGGCGTCGAATGCATCGACGGCATCGGCGACGTTCTTCAACTGCGTCGGCGAGTTGCCCGCGTTGAATGTGACGCTGGATTTCGACACACCGTCGTACGCGACGAGGGCGTTGGTGACGACGCCCGTCGACGGATCGACGGCAACGCCCGCTGCCTTGAGTTGCTTCAGGTTGACGGCGTCGCTGTCGAGCCTGGCGTCGGCGACGTTCGTCAGCCTGACGGGCGTGCCTGCGCCCGCACCCCCGAGCGTGACCGTGTTGCGCGCCGGCGAGTCGTACACGAGTCCGTTCGGATTGCCGCCTGTCGCGAGCGCGGAATCCACGGCGGCCAGCGCGCCGCCGACGCTGTTGTAGGTCGAGCCGCCGATTGCGTAAGCGGGCGCTTTGATCTTGCCGTCCGCACCCACAATTGCGCCGCTCCCCAGCGCGCCCGCGACCGTGCTCGCCGTGTTGAAGAGTTGGCCGCCGTTCACCGCATCCGTGCTGCCGGATGCAAGCAGGGCGGGCGCGACGTTCGTCAGCTTGACAGGTGCGGATGCGCTCGCGCCGCCCAAGGTGATGCGATCGTGCGCCGCCGTGTCGTACGAGACGGCATCGGGCGAAGCGCCGCCGCCCGATGCGGCGGCAGCGGCGAGCGCTGTGCCGACGTCGTTGTAGGTGCGGCCGCTGATCGTGTAGACCGGCTGTTTCACCGAGCCGTCGCTGGCGAGGTCCGCACCGCCGCCGAGCAGATTCGCGACGCCCTTGAGTTGTGAGACGTTGACGGCGTCGGTGGCCGACGTGCCTGCTGCGACGTTGACGATCTGCCGCTGCAGCGTGTCGCTGCCGACGGAGATCGTGTTCGCACGCGAGGCGATGGAGTTCGCGCCGAGGGCGACGGCGTTCGAGGCGGCGGCTGTCGTCAGCGAATTTGTACCCAGCGCAATCGAGCCGTTGGCGTTGGCTATCGACATTGCACCGAAGCCCAACGATCCGACGCCTTCCGCATCGGCCATATAACCGAGCGACACGCTGTTGGTCCCGCCGAATGCTGTCGATGCGCCTGTGCCGATCACCGTCGAAGCGATGCCGAGCGCAGCGGCGCTCTGGCCGATGGAGGTGCTGCCGTCGCGTGCCGCGGCTGCACCCGCGCCGACGGCGGTCGACTTGCTGGCCCCGGCTGCCGACATCGCGCCGACGGCTAGCGCATTGGTGCCCGATGCGCTCGCGCCGGGACCGATCGCCATCGCGTTGAGATCGGTGGACGTTTGCGCGGAGGCGCCCGATGCGACGTTCGTGCTGATGGCGATGTAGTCGAGGGGATTGGGCGCGCCGAGCAGCATCGAGCGTGGCGCGCTACTCGAGTGCAGCAGTTGGTCATGCATCGCGTTGAGCTGCTCGACGGTGACGGCGTCGTTGGCATTGATGCCGTCTGCGACGTTGGTGATACGGCGCGTCAGGTTGTCCATTGGCGAACCGACGGAGACAACGCCGTCTTCATCCGCGTGTGATCCTGAGCCGAGTGCGACGGAGTTTGCGAATCTCGCCAATGCGCCGTATCCGATCGCCACGGCTCCTTCTTCGGATGCTCGCGAGCCGGTGCCAAGTGCCAGCGAAAGATTGGCTTGTGCTGCGGCGGCGGAGCCAATGGCCACGGAGAAATCGCCCTTCGCGTTTGCTACGGGATCGTCGTTGGGATTCTTGACGGAAACCTGGATGTACTTCGTATAGCCGGTCAGATTGATCATGGATTTGTCCACTGCCGACAGCGCAGTCCCCACGTCGCTATACGACTTATCAGCGATCACGTACGTGGGTGCACCAATCTTCCCATCGCTGCCGACGGCCGCACCGCCGCCCAGCGCCGCCGCCGTCGAATTCGCGACGTTGAAGAGCTGCGAGCCGTTGACGGCGTCGCGGCTGGTCGAGCCAATCGAACCCGGCGCGACGTTCCTCAACGCGACGGGCGAAGTGGCCGTCGTGCCGCCCAGTGTCACGCTGTCGCGCCGCGTGGCCTCGTCGTACAGCACGGCGGACGCGAGTACGGCACTCGACGACGCATCGACGGCCGACTTGAGTTGGCTCACGTTGACCGCGTCGGTGCCTGCCGCCCCTGCCGCGACGTTCGTCACGCGGCGCTCGCTGCCCGCCGATCCGACGGAGACTTCGCCCACGGGCGTGGCGCCTGCCAGCGGCGTCGTGCCGGGTTGATAGGCGGGCGTCGTCAAAACGGCATTCGTCGACGCGTTCGCGCCGAGCGCCACCGAATTCGACGCGCTTGCCTGCGCGTTATCGCCGAGCGCGATCGAGCCGGAATGCGCGGCCTGTGCATGCGCGCCGATCGCGACGGCACCCATATCGTTTGCCTGAGCGTCGCCACCGATCGCGATCGCGTCTTCGCCGCTAGCAAGCGAATCGTCGCGCGCCGAGTTCGCGTGGAAATACCGGATGCCTCCGCCGAGCATGATGTTGTTGACCGTGTTCGACATGTTGTCCACATTGCCCGCGACGTTCGCGACGTTCTGGTTCGTCTGGTACAACTGCGAGCCATTGACGGCATCCATGCTGTTGGCGTTCAGCGCACCTGCCAGGAGATTGGTGATCTTCGTGCCGCTCGCGCCCTTGAGGGTAATCGTGCCCTTCGTCGAAGCGTCGTCATACGCGACGAACGCGCTTGTGACGTTGCCGCTGGTATCGAACGAAGCGCCGAGATCTTTCAGCTGCTTCACGTTGACGGCGTCGGTGTTCGCGCTGCCTGGCGCGACGTTCGACAGCTTCACGGCCGTGGTTGCGCCCACGCCACCGAATGTGACCTTGATCTTCGATGCGCTGTCGTAAGCGACGAACGCGCTCGACACGTTGCCGTTGTTGTCGAACGAAGCACCGAGGTCTTTCAGCTGCCTGAGATTGACGGCGTCCGTGTTCTGCGTGCCCGCCGCGACGTTGACGATCTGCCGTTCCGCGCCGCCAGCGCCGACCGACACCGTGTTCGCGCGATCCGCCAGCGAACCCGTGCCGAGCGCCACTGCATTGGAAGCCGTCGAGCGCGCGTTGCTGCCGACAGCAATCGCTTCGTCGGTTGCCGCCTGCGCATTGCCGCCGATCGCCACTGAATTCGCGCCCGTCGCCTGCGAGTCGGCGAGCGCCGAGCTCGCGTGGAAATACTTCAGGCCGCCGCCGCCCGCGAGATTGTTCAGCGTGTCGCTCATGTTGCTCACGTTGCCTGCGAGGTTCGCCACATTGCCCGCGACGTTCGCGACGTTCTGGTTCGTCTGGTACAACTGCGAGCCGTTGACGGCATCCATGCTGTTGGCGTTCAGCGCACCTGCCAGGAGATTGGTGATCTTCGTGCCGCTCGCGCCCTTGAGGGTAATCGTGGCCTTCGTCGAAGCGTCGTCATACGCGACGAACGCGCTTGTGACGTTGCCGCTGGTATCGAACGAAGCGCCGAGATCTTTCAGCTGCTTCACGTTGACGGCGTCGGTGTTCGCGCTGCCTGGCGCGACGTTCGACAGCTTCACGGCCGTGGTTGCGCCCACGCCGCCGAATGTGACCTTGTTCTTCGATGCGCTGTCGTAAGCGACGAACGCGCTCGACACGTTGCCGTTGTTGTCGAACGAAGCACCGAGGTCTTTCAGCTGCCTGAGATTGACGGCGTCCGTGTTCTGCGTGCCCGCCGCGACGTTGACGATCTGCCGTTCCGCGCCACCAGCGCCGACCGATACCGTGTTCGCGCGATCCGCCAGCGAACCCGTGCCGAGCGCCACTGCATTGGAAGCCGTCGAGCGCGCGTTGCTGCCGACGGCAATCGCTTCGTCGGTTGCCGCCTGCGCATTGCCGCCGATCGCCACTGAATTCGCGCCCGTCGCCTGCGAGTCGGCGAGCGCCGAGCTCGCGTGGAAATACTTCAGGCCGCCGCCGTCGTTCAGATTGTTGAGCGTGTCGCCCACGTTGTTGAGCGAGCCCGACAGATTCGCGACGTCCTGATTCGTCTGGTACAACTGCGAACCGTTGACGGCGTCCGTGCTGTTGGCATTCAGCGCGCCAGCAAGCAGATTCGTGATCTTCGTGCCGCCCGCGCCCTTGAGGGTGACCGTGCGCTTCTGCGCGTCGTCATACGCGACGAACGCGCTCGTCACGTTGCCGCCGGTATCGAACGAAGCGCCGAGATCTTTCAGCTGCTTCACGTTGACGGCGTCGGTGTTCGCGCTGCCTGCCGCGACGTTCGTCAGCTTGACGGGTGACGCCGCACTCACGCCGCCCAGCGTCACCTTGCTGTGCGCGGCGGTGTCGTATTTGACGGCATCGGTCGCATCGCTGCCACTGTGAGCGGCGGCGTCGATGGCGGCGCCGACATCGTTGTATGTCGTCCCGCCGATCACATAGGCCGGCTTCGTAACCGCACCGTCGCTGCCGACGTTTGCGCCGCCGCCCAGCGCGCTCGTCACACCCTTGAGTTGCGACACGTTGACGGCATCCGTGCTCTGCGTGCCTGCCGCGAGGTTGACGAGTTGGCGCTCCGCACCGCCGACGCCGACAGACACCGTATTCACACGATCCGCAACCGATCCGCCGCCGAGCGCGATGGCGTTCGACGCGTTGGCGCGCGCATTGGCGCCGAGCGCGATCGCGTTTTCGTCCGCTGCCTGCGCAGCACCGCCGATGGCGATCGAGTCGCTGCCCGTGGCGCTGGAGTCGTCGAGTTGCGAAGTCGCGTGGAAATACTTGATGCCGCCGCCGAGCATGATGTTGTTGACCATGTTCGACACGTTCACGACATTTGCGCTGACGTTCGCGACATTCAGGTTCGTCTGATACAACTGCGAACCGTTGACGGCGTCCTTACTCGCCGCGTTCAGCGCGGCTGCCGCAAGGTTGGTGACCTTCGTGCCGTTCACACCCTTCAGCGTGGCCGTGCCTTTCGACGACGCATCGTCATACGCGACGAACGCGCTGGTCGCGTTGCCGTTCGTATCGAACGACGCGCCGAGGTCTTTTAGCTGCTTCACGTTGACGGCGTCGGTGTTCGCGCTGCCCGCCGCGACGTTCGTTACCTTTACGGTGGCCGCCGCGCCCGCGCCGCCCAGTGTGACGCGCGTCTTCGACGCATCGTCGTAGGCGACGAACGCCCCCGACACGTTGCCGTTGATATCGAACGAAGCGCCGAGGTCCTTCAGCTGCTTCACGTTCACAGCATCCGTATTCTGCGTGCCTGCCGCGACGTTGACGATCTGCCGCTCCGCGCCGCTCGCGCCGACGGAGACGCTGTTCGCACGGTCGGCAAGCGCGTCGGCGCCGATTGCGACGGTATTGTCCGCCGTGACGCGAGAGTTGCTGCCGAGCGCGACGGCATTCGACGTCGTCGCCAGCGCATTGCCGCCTATCGCGACCGAGTCGGCACCCGCCTGCGAGTCGGCCAGCGACGAGTTGGCGTGGAAATACTTCAGGCCGCCGCCGTCACTCATGTTGTTGAGCGTGTTGCTCGCGTTGCTCAGCCCGGCGATCACGTTCGCGACATTCTGGTTCGTCTGAAACAACTGCGATCCGTTGACGGCGTCGAGGCTCGATGCGCTCACGCTGCCCGCGGCGACGTTCC
Source organism: Paraburkholderia phymatum STM815 (assembly GCF_000020045.1). Classification (GTDB taxonomy): domain Bacteria; phylum Pseudomonadota; class Gammaproteobacteria; order Burkholderiales; family Burkholderiaceae; genus Paraburkholderia; species Paraburkholderia phymatum. The sequence goes on from NC_010623.1 coordinate 1,362,887, forward strand.
TGATCCTGGTGCCACCAGCGCCCTTGAGCGAGACGTTCGTGTTCGAGGCGTCGTCATAGGCGACGAAGCCGCTCGTGACTGCGCCACTGGCGTCGATGTTCGCGCCGAGATCTTTCAGCTGCTTCAGGTTCACCGCATCGGTGTTCGCGCTGCCCGCCGCGACGTTCGCCAGTTTCACCGGCGCCGATGCGCCTGTGCCGCCCAGCGTCACCTTGTTGTGCGCGCTCGAGTCGTATTTCACGGCATCAGGGGAACTTGCACCCGCGGCGGCCGTGAGCGCCGCGCCGACGTCGTTATAGGTCGTGCCGCCGAGCACGTACGAAGGATTCGCGAGCGACCCGTCTGCGGCGACGCTTGCTCCGCCGCCGAGCGCGCTTGTCACGCCCTTGAGTTGCGATACGTTGACGGCGTCGGCGTTTGCCGTGCCCGCTGCGACATTGACGACCTGGCGCTGCGTGCCCATATTGCCGACTGAAATCGTGTTCGCGCGATCCGCAATCGAGCCGCCGCCCAACGCGATCGAGTTCGCGGCCGTCACCGTTGCGCCCGTGCCGAACGCCATCGCGTTGCTGGCGGCGTTGTACACGAGCGCGTTGTAGCCGATCGCCACCGAACCCGCGCCGCCCGCGATCGAGAACGAGCCAAAGCCCATCGAGTTGACGCCTTCGGCATCCGCCATGTAGCCGATGGACACGCCGTTCTGCGCATTGAAACCCGTCGATGCGCTCTGGCCAACCACGGTCGAGTTGAGCGCGAGCGCGGCGGCACGCGAGCCGACGGCCGTTGATCCGGCCCGCGCGGCGCCCGAGCCCGCGCCCACGGCGACGGCATTGGCGCCCGATGCGTTCGCCGAAGGTCCGATCGCCATTGCATTCAGATCGTTCGATACCTGAGTCGGCGTGCCCGCCATCACGTTCGGGCTGACCTTGATGTAGTCGAGCGCGGAAGTGTCGGTGAGCAGCGCCGAACGCAGCGCGGGCTGGGTCTGCGCCGATAGCGACTTTTGCAGCGCGTTCAGTTGGCCGACTGTCGCGGCGTCCGTTGCGTTGACGCCGTTCGCCACATTGGTCACGCGCTTCTCGCCGCTCTTGCGGCCCACCGACACCGTACCGGATTCATAGACCTGCGCATTCGAGCCGATCGCCACCGAGTCGTCGTATTGCGCGCGTGCACCCGTGCCGATCGCGACAGAGCGATCTCCCGATGCATAGGCCGCACCGCCGATGGCGGTGGTCTCGACGCCATTGGACAGCGCCTGTGAAGCCGTCGACGACACCTTCACGTACTTCGCCGTGACCTGCACGTCCTGACCGACCGCGCCGATCGCGTTGATCGCGCTGCCCATGTCGTTATAGGTGACGCCGGAGATCACGTACGCGGGCGCCGCGAGCGTGCCGTCCGACTTCAGCAACGCGCCCGCGCCGATCGCGCTCGCGACGCTGCCGGCCGTCGCGTATAGCTGCTTGCCGTTGACGGCGTCGGTGCTGCTCGCGTTGATCGCGCCGTTCGCGACGTTCGTCAGCGCGACGGGCGCATGCGCGAGTGTGCCGCCGAGCGTCACGCTGTTGTGCGCGCCCGTATCGTAGTTGACGCTGTTGACGGAGCCGCCGCCGCCGCTCGCCGCGAGCGCGTCCAGCGCTTGCCCGACGTTGTGATAGGTCTGACCGCCAATCTTGTAGCTGGGCGGCGTGATCGAGCCGTCGGCGGTATTGGCGCCCGCGTCCCCTCCCAACGCCGCCGCCGTGCTCTGCGCCAGCGCGCTCATGCCGCTGCCGACATCGTTGAAACCCTGCTGCGTCGCCTGCGCGAGCTGGAACATCTGCGAGCCGTTGATCGCGTCAGTGCTGGTTTGCGTGATCGCGCCGCCAGCGACGTTCATCAGCCTCACGGGATGCGCCGCACCGACGCCGCCCAGCGTCAGCGCGTCGTGCGGCACCGAGTCGTAGACGACGAGATTCGGAAGCATGCCGCCCGTCAGCGCGTTTTGCACAGTGGTGTTCAACTGCGCGACGTTGACGGCGTCGTTGTCCATCGTGCCCGCGGCAAGATGCGTGATCTGGCGGTTGGTCTGATCGTTGCCTACCGACACCGTGTTCACGCGATCGGCGACCGAACGGGAACCGAGCGCGACCGAGCCGCGCGCCAGCGCCGTCGCATTGCCGCCCACCGCGACCGTTTCCTGGCCCGCTGCCGATGCATCGGCAAGCGTCGATGTCGCGTGAAAGTACTTCAGGTCCGCCGGCAGCACGACGTTATTGCCTGCGCCGCCGCCTCCGCCCCCATTGCCGCCAGCGCTTGCGATCGCGGCATTCAACTGGTTCACGTTGACGGCATCCGTGCCCGCCGATCCCGCTGCGACGTTGACGATCTGCCGCTCGGCGCCTTGCTTGCCGACCGACACCGTATTGCTGCGCGTCGCGACCGAGCTTTCCCCGAGTGCGACCGAGCCGTTCGCGAGCGCGGCGGCGTGCGAGCCGAGTGCCGTCGAAGTCTGTGCCGACGCGAGCGCGTGTCCGCCGACGGCGACCGTGTAGATGTCAGCGGCCTGCGCGTTGCCGCCTACCGCGACCGCGTGATACAGGCCGTCAGCCGTTGCGTCGATACCGACGGCCAGATTGGCTGCGCCCTGCGCAAGCGCTTCGCCGCCGATCGCGATCGGGCCGTTGCCCGCCGTCGAACCTGGCCAGCCATAGGCCGAGCCGTCCTTGCTGACGCCATTCGCCTTCGCTGCGCCGCCGATCGCGATCGCATCGCCGCCGCCACCGCTCGCGGACGATTCGCCGAGTTTCGAATCGACGTGGAAGTACTTCAGGTTGTTGCGGTCGTAGGTGTACGCGTACGCATCCTGCGCATTGACGCCGTTGTATGTGATGTTCGTCGTATTGCCGCCGGCCCCGCACCAGAAGAGGAAGCAGAAGAAGTCGCTGGCCGGCGCAGGCGTCGCGAGGTTCGCCGCGCTCGAAGTCGGCTTCGGCGTCAGCGCCGGATCGGCCGCCCAGGCCGCGCCATAGGTGCCGAACGTAACGGCCGATGCAAGCGCCGCCGATGCAATGTTGAGCGCACAGCGGCTCGACTTCTTGCCGTGCGCGCGGGTGTTTTCCGCCGCGGCGATATAAGTGCCTGCCGCTTCGTTCCACACAGATTGATAGGTTTTGTTCATGCCTCGCGTTTTCCCTTGGATGGACGATGAATCGAACGGGCTGGCAGCGTGGCTTTAAAGCGCCGTTGCCGTTTCCAGTTCGCCGGGAAAATCTATTCGCGAGCGGCGATTCTAAATATCAGTTGAAAAGGTGTCGTGTGTAGGAATTTGCCGAGTATTTGCGGGAAGAATGGAAAGGATTAATGTCTTTATGCATTCTCTCGATTACGCGCAATGCCGATGTGTACAGGCCGTTGTGTGGTATCGCGCATACGCCAGACCGATCGCGTAATCAGTTGCGAAAATGGACCCGGATATTGCAGAAATATCGTCTCCGGAATTTAAAACGGCGTTTTTATACTGGCTTCCCTGTCTGGTTCGAAAATCGAATGGCCAGGCAATGAAGTGAAGGCAAAATTACGTAATTCCTTTAATTACTTCTGGCTCGTCGTTATGAAAATCTCTCTCAAGCGTCATCTGCGCAAACAGGCCGGTCAGGGCATGACCGAATACATCATCATCGTGGCGCTGATCGCGGTCTCGGCGATTGCCGTGTATGCGTCGTTCGGCAAGACGATTCGCGAGCAGACGGCGGGGCTCGCGCATGAAATGTCGGGCACGGATAGCACGTCCGATATCAACGACGCACGCGCTGCGGCGACGGACGGCAAGAGCCAGGCCGACAAGAACAAGGGCATGGGCGCGTACGGCAGCGACGGCAGCCTGTCGACGGGCAACAAGTAAAGCATCGGGCGCGGCTCGTCGTCATGAAACGCACGTCCCGTCGGCGATCTGGCGCGCATGCAGGTCAGGCGCTGGTACCTGCGCTGCTGTTCCTGCTGATTGGCGGCGTCGGTCTGTATGTCGCCTTCGGGTCGTTCCAGATGACGAGCGCAAAGATCAAGCTGCAGAACACGGCCGATGCCGCTGCGTACAGCGCCGCCGTTTTGCAGGCGCGCGACTACAACTTCTCCGCGTATGCGAACCGCGCGATGGTCGCCAATCAGGTGAGCGCGGCTCAAATAGTGGCGCTGAAGTCGTGGATCGACGAACTCGACAACACGTATATGGGCAACCCCGACACCGAGCAACTCGTGACGACCTTCGCCGACCATCCGGCATGGTGGCGCGCGCCAAAGGACCGCGCGCGGCTCGACATCGCGCCCGTGCGTGCGACGCTCGATGCATTGCTGCCCGCCGTCGCGAAGGGTGTCGGCGGCATCACGCGCGCGCTCAGCGACGCGCAGACCGACTATCACGCAGCGATATTCGCGGCTGTGCCCGACATCGCGAACGAGGTCGCGCAACGCAATCAGCCCGACACGCACGTCACGTCCGGCTACTTCACAAGTCCACGCAATGCCGCACAACTCGCTGTGTGGCAAACCTATACGCGTGTCGTCACGCCCGCAGGCAATCTCGACGCCGATCATTTCGCCGATGTCGTGACCGATCCTGCGACACTCGACAGCTTCGTGAAAGCGCGGGTATCGTCGCGCAGCATCGCGCCCGACTATCAGCAGCTCGACGATTCGAGTGCGCGCTGTCCAGGCGGCGGACGCATCGCCATTCGCGTCGCGCATGTCGGCGGCACGCAATTGCGCAGCGACAAGAACGGCTGGCAATCGATCGACGCAAGCACTGCGCATATCACGATCACCTGCGTCGATACATTCGACGCCATCGCGGGGCACGGCGGCAGCGCGAACGGCGACGTGGGCAGCTACATGACGCATCCGCCCTTCGTTGCATGGAGCGACTGGAAGGGCTACGGCGGCTATATGAACTTCGGCGATCCCGACAGCACGCAGCCGGGCATGAACGTGCCCGCCGCGATGGCCGAGCAGTTCACGCAAGGCCCAGGCGTTTCACTCGATCGCGCAAACGGTGGCCTGCTGCCCTATCAGGACATCGCCTATGCGCCGCTTGCGAACGAAGCGCCGCGCATCACGATAGAAGTGGAGCGCATGGCCGCGACGCTCGTCAGGACGACCGGCCTGGGCGGCGCAGGCCGCATGCGGGTGACCAACGGCAGCGCGAGCGGCGCCATGCACACGCTCTCGAGCGCGCATGCTTATTTCGCGCGACCGTCTGCGGACGCGTTGGGAGACCGGCTTGCAGGTGCCTTGCTCGATGCAGGCACATGGCAGCGCGACGATGGAAAGACCGAGTATCCGAGCACGTTCAGTCCTTACTGGCAGGCTTCGCTTGCGCCCGTAAGCGCCGAAGAACGCGCCGCTGCGCAGGCCGCGCAGTATGCGTCGGACGCGCTGGTTGCCTCGCCATGAAAAAACACGTGAAACGGCGCACTCGCGCTCAACCCGGTCAGGCGCTGGTGGAATTTCTCATCGCCACGATGCTTGCGACGAGCGTACTGTTGCTGGGAATTGTCATGCTCGGCAAGTTCAACGATATCCGCAACCGCACGCTGACGGGTTCGCGTTACGCGGCGTGGGAACGCACCGTTTGGATCGATGCGGAAACGAGCGGTTCGGCGACGCGCGACTGGTACGCGCGCTACGGCAGCGACGCGTTGCAGGTACAGAAAAGCGACCGGCAGATTCAGCGCGAGCTGCTGGCACGTGTGATGGCAGGCAACGGCGCTGCGCGTCTCCCACAGCCCGTGATGTGGAAAGACCCCAGCGGCACGGCGCTTCTCGACGATGCGCGCGATCTCACGGTCAGCACGCACGAATCCGACCTATCGACGCCACTCGATGCGTATACGTCGAGTGGCTTTGGCTCGACGCCGACGGCAGCAGGCGGCGCACCATTCGCCGCGAGATTCGAGCTGCCGTCACGTGCATTCCGATCAGCCACCTTGCGCATGGCGACGGGCGTGCATAGCGATGCGTTGCGGCGGCTCTGGAAGGGCTTCGACGGCTTCGCTGTCGATGACACGAATGCGCTGCTCACCAACACCTGGCTGCCAGAAGGCACGCCGCGCGCCGAAGCGTTGTTCGCGCAGGCCGTGCCCGCAGCAGGCGCGCAACTGATCCCTCCGCCGCTGTACGAGAAGCTGCGTGTGTATGCGCCTGAAATCGACACGCTGGAATTCGGCCGCATCCGGGCCGACGTGGTTCCCGCTGACCGGCTTGCGCGATGAAGCACGCGTCGTTGTGTTTCTTCGCCTTAGCCGCGACGGCGATGCCGCCGCCGCTGCAAGCAATGGCCGCGGGTCCCGCTTGCGACCGTCAACCCGTTCACGCCACGCACGTGCAGGTCATTGGCCGCGACATGCTGATCGAGGGCGTGCCGGCGTCCGTTTATCGCATGACGTTCAGCGGGACGTCCGCTGACGTGTCGAGCGAATTCGGCGCGTTCTGGACGCAGGCACACGTTCCCGCGACGGAGCGTCGCGACGCATCGGGCGTGCTGCTCGCCGCGCTCGACGGTGCGTGCCATTACGTGCTTGTGATGCCGTCGCGAGAAGACGGCGAGACGACACAAGGGCTGCTGAGCGTGATGCGTCTCGACGGCGCGGGGGCAACGCATCGCGTCGATGCATTGCTCGTTCCGTTGCCAGAAGGAGCGCGGACAGTTTCGGATATCGAAAGCCGCGACGGGCGGCAGGCAGGCCGCACATGGCTGCTCGACATGTCAGGGGAAACGAAGGACAACGCGCAACGCTACGCACGTCGGCTGCAGCAAGCGGGCTGGCGCGTCGTTGCGCAGATGCCCGCGCCGCGGCTCGGCGGATCGCAGCGCGCAACGGGTCATGTGCTCGCGATGCAGCGCGGCAGCGAGCGGATCGACGCCATTTTCTCCAACCGCAGCGGACAGACGGAGGCTGTGATCCATGCGACGACGGGCCCTTGAAATCCGATACACGCGCGGCAGAACGCAGCGCGGCCAGGCATTTGTCGAGTATCTCGTCGTGACTGCCGTGATCGTGGCTGCGCTGGTCGCGGGCGGCGATCAGTCGATCGTCAGTCAGCTGTGCGCGGCGTTCAGGTCGCTGTATCGCGCGTATAGCTTCGCGCTTTCTTTACCGTAACCACTTCGATTTCAATCCGATGTTCAGGAAGATCAAGTTTCATTCGCTGCTGGGCAATGCATGGCTGCTGTTGCTCGCTGCCGTGCTGACGGCGGGCGCGCTCACGTGGTTTGTCTATCGCTATCTCGGCGAGCGCGAGGCGCATGTGCGCGCCGAAGTGGCGGGCAAGCTCGCGCTGCGAGGCATCGAAGTCGTCGTGCCGCGCCGCGATGTGCCCGCCGGCACGCCGTTATCGAGCGACGCATTCGTATCGCGCGAGATTGCGGCCGATCTCGTTTACGACGACATGGTGCGGGTCGATGCATTCGACGCGTTCCGCAAGGCGAAGCTCGTGCGCGCCGTGATGCATGGACGGCCGCTGCGCACGAGCGATTTTGACGCACCGCGTGGGCGCGATTTCTCCGACATGCTTCCCGCCGGACAGCGCGCGCTGACGTTCGAAATCGATGCGGTGAACTCGACAGCGTCGATGCTGCGGCCCGGCAATCGCGTCGACATGTACTGGGTCGGCACGCAAGCCTACGCGTCGGCAGGCGAGAGAAAGGCGGTGCGCCTGTTGCTGCCCGGCGTGCTGGTGCTCGCGACAGGCCGCAGCGTGAATGCGCGCGATGCAGGCGACGTGGACGAACCGGCCAGCGCATCGCGCTACGACACGGTAACGATGCAGGTGCCCGCCGCCGACGCGCCGCGCATCGTGCTCGCGCAAAAGATGGGCACGCTGCGGCTCATTCTTCGCAACGCCGCCGACGACGACGACATCGCAGCTTCACCCGTCGAGTTGACGGAAGGCGACGTGTTCGGCGCGCAGCTTGCCACACGCGCCGCGTCTGTCGAAGTGATCGCGGGCGGCGGCTCCGGCGCGGCGACAGCGAGCGTCGCGCAGGTCGCGCCGATGCCGTCGGGCGACACGGCGAATCCGCGCGAGCGCGGTCCCGAGGACAGCGTACCCGCGCCCGCTTCGCGGACGCTCTCCGATAGCGCCGCCGTCATCGCGAAGCAGCTGCAGCAACACGCCAAGCGCCGCGGCAACCAGGACTAGAAGAACAAACGCTATTTTTCTCGAGTCATTCATGGAAGCAGGTATCTACCCGAACGCGCTGCGATGCTTCGCAAGTGCCGCACTCTTCATGGGCGTGCTCGCCGCCGGTGCGAGCGCTGCGGATGCGACCAGCGCGCAACGCGGCGTCGACGCAGACGCCGCGCAAAACGCCGCCGTGCTGGATTTGTACAAGGGCGAAGTGCGCATGCTCAACGTGCCTGGCACGATCAAACGCATCGCGATCGGCAACGGCAAGCTCCTGACGGCGAATGTCGTCGACGGGCGCGTGATGCTGCTCGCCGAAAGCGCGGGCATCACGTCGCTCGTCGTGTGGAACGAGCGCGGCGTCGCGCTGCAGACGACGGTGCGGGTCGCCAAAGGCGACGTCGGCATGTCGGCGGCGCAGTTGCGCAGCGTGCTGGCGGCGGTGCCGGGCGTGCGCGTGCAGGAAGTGGGGCCGAACATCGTGTTGGCGGGCAGCGTGCATCGCGAAAAGGCGGCCGCAGTGAAAGCCGCGATCGCCGATATGACGAACGTGATCGACACCACCACGATCGACGAAGGCGATGCGCTGAAGAAAACCCTGCATTTCAAGGTGCAGATCATGGAAGTGACGCGCACCGGGCAGAAGGACATTGGCATTGCGTGGGACAGCCAGTTCGCGGGACCGCAGGTGTCGGGACAAGGCTTCATCGGCTCCGGTGCGGCAAGCGGCGCAAACTTCTTTCTTGCAGGAATCGCATCGACCATCACTTCGCGCATCAATTTCGCGATCAACAACGGTGACGCGTTCATCCTCGCCGCGCCCGAACTGAATACGAAGAGCGGCGGCACGGCATCGTTTCTCGCGGGCGGCGAAGTGCCGATTCCAAAGGCGGGTGCGCTCGGCACGACCGACGTCGAATACAAGCCGTACGGCATCCGGTTGAACATCAGGCCCGTCGTCGATGCGAACGACATCATCTCGGCGACCGTCCAGACGGAGATCAGTCAGATCGACCCGTCGGTGTCGTATGGCGGATTTCCAGGCTTCCTGACGCGCAGCGCCAGTTCGGACATCTCTCTGCGGGCAGGCGAAACGATCGCAATTTCGGGCCTCGTCAGCGCGGACGCGTTGAATGGATCGGCAGGGATGCCGTTTTTTGCGCGGCTGCCCATCATCGGGCAACTGTTCCGCTCTGACAGCTTCCGCGCGAAGAACAGCGATCTCGTGATTTTCGTGACGCCGCTGATCTCGGAGCCGTCTGGCGAACCGAATACCGCGCTGCTGGCACGTGCGCAGGAAGGCGGGCGACGTTACGCGCAACAGTACGGCGCGCGCAGTCCGCTCGATGTGCCCATTGCGCAGCCTGCGCCCTCGAATGCAACGCACAACCCCTCACATTGAAGAACATGCTGAAACTGCAAGTGCAATCGCGCAATGCACCCACGCTCACGGTCCACGTCGACGGCGTGTGCACGATCGGCCGCGACGCGGCGTGCGATATCGTCATCAAGGGCATGCTCGTCGGACGTACGCATGCGCGCATCGTGAAGGACTTTCATGCGTGGTATGTCGAGGATCAGGGTGGCATTGTCGCGACGACGGTGAACGGTGCGCCGGTCGTGCGCTATGGTCCGCTCGCGCAGGGCGATCAGATCGAGATCGGCACGACGGTGCTCGAAGTCGAGGCGATGCAGGTGACGCCTGACGCTCCGGCACATGCGTCGCGCCCCGTGCCGGACGAAGCCGATTGCGTCGATACCGACACGCGCGGGCCGATGGCGCCTCCGCATACCGACGAGCCGCAACGTGTCGCGCCGATCAACAGCCCCGAAGGGATCGACTTGCGCAAGCTGTTGCACATGAAGGTGATCGACGCGCTCGATCTGCGGCGTCTGAACGTCTCGCGCATGGCCGACGACGAACTGCGCGCGACGGTCGGCGACGCGCTCGACGATATCCTCGCGCGTGACGCGAGTTTTCGTCGCTCGGACATTCCGCTGCCGACGCTCAAGAGGAGCGTGTTCGATGAAATCATCGGACTCGGTCCGCTCGAAGAATTGATCGCCGATCCGACGATTTCCGAAATCATGGTCAACCGGCACGATGAAATTTTCGTCGAGCAGCAGGGGCGATTGCGGCGCTCGCCCGTGATCTTTACCGACGAGCGCGCGGTTCTCGGCGCCATCGAGCGGATCGTCGCACCGATCGGACGTCGTATCGACGAAAGCTCGCCGATGGTCGATGCGCGTCTCAAGGACGGCTCGCGCGTGAACGCCGTGATCCCGCCGCTCGCGCTGAAAGGACCGAGCATGACGGTGCGAAAGTTTCCGCAGCAGAAGCTGCGCGGCTACGATCTGCTGGGGTTCGGCTCGCTGTCTCCCGCGATGCTCGCGTTCTTGCGCACGGCTGTCGAGCAGCGCGCAAACATCGTGATCTCGGGCGGCACGGGCTCCGGCAAGACGACCTTGCTCAATGTGCTGTCCGACTATATCCCGGACGAAGAGCGCATTGTCACCGTCGAAGATGCGGCCGAACTGCAACTGTCGCAACCCAACCTCGTCGCGCTCGAAACGAGACCGGCGAACCTGGAAGGAAAGGGCGCCGTCACGATACGCGAACTGGTGCGCAACTGCTTGCGGATGCGGCCCGACCGTATCGTGGTCGGCGAATGCCGGGGCGGCGAAGCGCTCGACATGCTGCAGGCGATGAATACGGGCCACGACGGTTCGCTGACCACGGCGCATGCCAACTCGCCCCGCGATTGCATTGCGCGTCTCGAAGTGATGACGCTGATGGCGGGACTCGATCTGCCTGTGCAGGCGATACGCGAACAGGTTTGCGCGGCCGTGGACATCATCGTGCAGCAGACGCGCTTCTCGTGCGGGTCGCGTCGCGTCACGCATATCACCGAGGTGAGCGGCATCGAATCGGGCGTGATCCAGTTGCAGGATATCTTCGTCTTCAGGGAAGCGGGCCTCGGAGAGAACGGCAAGATTCGCGGGCAATTCATGCCCACGTCGTATATCCCCGATTTCTATCAGGACCTGATACGCCGCCGCATCGCCGTCGATACGGCCATTTTCAAGCACGTCGAGTGAGGCTCTACCCGTGAATTCCCTTCTCATGGTCGTATTCGCTGGCGCGTCGGTCGCGATCTGGCTCATCGCCCAAGCCGTGCGGGCCTCGCTTGCTAGCGGGTCGCGTCGTCTTGCAAGCGAAGTCGAGCGGTCGCTCGCCGATGCCTTCGTGTTCGTGAGCCGCCAGAGGACAGCCGCCGTGACCTTGATCGCGATGGTCGCATTGCCCGTGCTCTCGCTGCTCTTGAGCGGCAGCGTTCTGGTTGCGCTCGCGTCGCTGCCGCTCGTGTGGTTCGTGCCGCGAAGGGTGCTGTCATGGATGCGCACGCGGCGCATCGAGACGCTCGAGCGCCAGTTGCCCGACATGCTGTTGATGATCGCGGGCGGTTTGCGTGCAGGCGCGAGCTTTCCGATTGCGCTCGAAAGCGCAGTCCAGGAGTCGGTGCCTCCGATCTCGCAGGAATTCGATCTGTTGCTGCGCGAGATTCGCCTCGGTATCGATCTCGATGTCGCGATGCGCAACATCGAACAACGTATACCTGTACCCGATTTCATGATGGTGACGGCAGCCGTGATGATCTCGCGTGAAGTGGGCGGCAATCTCGCGCAAGCGCTCGAATCAGTCGCCAGTACGCTGCGCGACAAACTGCAGATGGAGGGCAAGATTCGCGCGCTGACATCGCAGGGACGCATGCAGGGCATCGTGATGACCTGCTTGCCGCTCTTCCTGATGATGGTGCTGCGGGCGATGGAGCCCGTCGCGATGGCACCGCTGTTCACGTCACCCATCGGCTGGGCGACGCTCGCGGTGGTCGCGGCGATGGAGCTGCTCGGCTATGCATCGATTGCACGCATCGTGCGCATCAACGTGTAGGCGCCATGCTGACTGTGTCGCTTGCGATCGCCGTGGGATGCGTGCTGGTGTGCATGCTCGCGCTGTATGCGGCGCGGCGCCTGATGCGCAATGTGCCGAACGAAGATCGAACATGGCTCGATGCGTTGCCGCCGCTGCTGCGCTTCATCTGGCCCACCGTCAATTTTGCCGCGCATTACAGCGCTGGATGGTTCGGCGAGCGATTCATCGCGCGTACCGACGCGCAACTGCGTCTCACGTCGCTCAATTTCCTGATGAACGCGCGGCAGTTTCTGGCATTGTCGATGGTGTCGTCATTTGGCGCCGCACTGATCGCATTGACTGTGATGCTCGCGAGCGGCCTGTTCTCGGCGGCCGCTCTGTGTTTCGCGATGTGCGTCGGTTATTTCTATCCGCGCATCTGGATGCGCGACGTGCGACGGCGTTACGTCGCCACGGTGCTGCGCCAGTTGCCGATTTATCTGGACTTCTTGACGCTCGCCGTCGAAGCAGGACTCAACGTCAACGGCGCCATTCAAAAGGCCGTCGAAAAAGGCCCGGACGGGCCGTTGCGACGCGAATTCGAGCACGTGCTGCGCGATCTGAAATCAGGCTTGAAGCGTGGCGATGCGTTGCGGCGTTTCGACGAACGGCAGCAGATCGGCGAAGTGTCGAACCTGGTTCGCACGATCGCGCAAGCGGAAAGAATGGGTTCGGGGCTCGCGAAGACGTTGCGCTTCCAGTCCGAGCAGCGGCGCGCGGAACGCTTCCAGCGAGCAGAGAAGCAGGCGATGGAAGCCCCCGTCAAACTGCTGTTCCCGTTGCTCGTATTCATCTTTCCGGTGACGTTCATCGTGCTCGGCTTCCCGATTGCGATGAAGTTCATGCAAGAGGGCCTGTTATGAAGCACGCGCATCTGATTCATCGCGGCGAGAGGCGCGGCGTGAAAGTCGAAGTTGCCAATACGCCATTCGAGCGCATGCGCGGATTGCTGGGACGTGCGGGCCTCGACACGGATCGTGCGCTATGGCTCGAAGCGTGCAATGCCGTGCATACGTTCGGCATGCGCTTTCCGATCGATGTGGTCTTTATCGACAGACGCGGGTGCGTGCTGTCCGTTCATTACAACGTAGCGCGCGCGCGTATGCTCGTTTGCTGGCGGGCGCGCAGCACGCTGGAAATGCGCGCACATGCGGCGCAAGCGTGGTGCATCGAGGTGGGCGACATGCTGGAATGGAGCGCATCGTCGTGAAGGTGCCAGGTTCGAGCAAGCGTCGCATGACGGGGCAGGGCATGACGGAGTTTCTCGTGGTCGCACCGCTGCTGTTGTTCTTCGGCCTCGTGACGCTGCAGTTGGTACTGCTGTATCAGGCGAAGTCGACACTCGATGTCGCTGCACTCGAAGCGGTGCGCGAAGGATCTGTCAAGCACGGCTCGATGGAAGCGATGCGCGCGGGGCTCGCGCGTGGACTTGCGCCGCTGTATGCACGCCGCGCGGATGCGGCGGGCGTGCAGTCTGCGCAGCTTGCCGCGCGTCGTGCAGTGTCCGGGGCGTCGACGATTGCGATCGTCAGCCCGACGGCCGCGATGATGCGCGACTTCGCTCGTCCGCGCTTCTACCCCGACGAAGGCGTCACGCACGATGAGATTCCCAATGACACGCTGATGTATCGCGACACGGCGCACGGACCGGAATCGGACGTGAATGTGCAGGACGCGAATCTGCTGAAGGTGCGGGTGCATTATTGCTTCGACCTCGTCGTGCCATTGGCTAACAAGATTCTCTACTACGCAGTCAATGCGATCGGCAATATCGCCGCGAATGGCATGTTCACGCGCGAGCCGGCGGATGCGAATGTCGATCCGTATGGCTCGCCGCGGCGGCCCGACAGGCTGTGCAAAACGACGCTCGTCGATGGGTCAAGGAGCCAGCGTTGGCCGGTTGCGCTAGAGTCGGACGCGATCGTGCGGATGCAGTCGCCGTTTCGAGCGGAGGCGGCGAATGATGTTCTTACTGCGACGCCGCGGTAATGCCGATGCGTCGTTTCGTGTTTGCCGCGATGATCGCGTGCGGCGCGGGCAATTGTGTTTGCGAAGCCCTGGCGGGCGAGCGGGTCGAGATGTGGGTCGGTGGCACGCATGATGCCGATGCGAACCATGCGATCGATCAGCCGCTTATCGTCGAGTTCGGCGAGCCTCATGGCGATACGCGTGCCGCGCTTTCGAAAGTGCTCGCATGGACCTCGCTGGTCGAGCAGATTGCGAAGCGCATCGGCGTCGATCATGCGCTCGTGATGGCCGTCATCGATGTCGAATCGGGCGGGAACCCTTTGGCCGTGTCGCTGAAAGGCGCAAGAGGCTTGATGCAACTAATGCCGCAAACCGGCATGCTGCAAGGCGTAAACGATCTGTTCGATCCTTATCAAAACGTCCTGGCGGGCGTGCGTTTGCTCGATACGCACATCGCCACGTTTGGCGATGTGTCGCTGGCGCTCGCGGCATACAACGCCGGGGAAGGCGCAGTGCGCAAATATGGCGGCGCCATCCCGCCGTATGCGCAGACGCAGAAGTATGTGAAGCGGGTGATGCAACGACTCGCGGCCTATCGGCATTGAACGAAAAAAAAGCCCGGCATGACCGGGCTTCTAAAAGTTACTGCGTCCTCGCAGAGAACGCAGCACCTGCAAAGCGATGACTTACGCCGCGAGCAGCGAGCGCAGCACAAACGGCAGGATACCGCCGTGCTTGTAGTAGTCGACTTCGATCGGCGTGTCGATGCGCAGCAGCAGCTGCACGCGTTGCTCCGAACCGTCCTTGCGATGGATCACCAGCGTGACTTCCTGCTGCGGCTTGAAGTCGTCGCCGAGACCTTCGATGTCGTACGTTTCTTCGCCCGTGATGTTCAGCGACTGGATGCTGTCCGAGCCCTTGAACTGCAGCGGCAGAACGCCCATGCCGACCAGGTTCGAACGGTGAATGCGCTCGAAGCTGCGTGCGACGACTGCCTTCACGCCCAGCAGTTGCGTGCCCTTCGCTGCCCAGTCGCGCGACGAGCCCGTGCCGTACTCTTCGCCCGCGAAGATGACTGTCTGCGTGCCGGCATCGATGTACTTCATCGCTGCGTCGTAGATCGACATCTGCTCGCCGCTCGGCTGGTGAATGGTCAGGCCGCCTTCGACGCGCGTGCCGTCTTCCTTCGGCGGGATCATCAGGTTCTTGATGCGGACGTTCGCGAACGTGCCGCGCATCATCACGTCGTGGTTGCCGCGGCGCGAGCCGTAGCTGTTGAAGTCGGCCTTCTGCACGCCGTTTTCCTTCAACCACTTGCCTGCGGGCGAATCTTCCTTGATCGAGCCTGCCGGGCTGATGTGGTCGGTCGTGACGGAATCACCGAAGATCCCCAGTGCACGGGCGCCCTTCACGGCGGCGATGCTCGAAGCCGGCTGCATCGAGAAGTCCGTGCCGAAGAACGGCGGCTCGGCGATGTAGGTCGACTTGGGCCAGTCGTACACCTGGCCTTCTTCCCCTTCGATCTTGCTCCACAGGTCGCCCTTCTTCGTGAGCTGCGAGTAGTTCGTGCGGAACGCGTCGGCGTCCAGCGCGAACTTGAGCAGCGCGTTGACTTCTTCGCTCGACGGCCAGATGTCGCCGAGATAGATGTCGCGGCCGCCCTTGCCCTTGCCGACGGGCTCCGTCATCAGGTCGCGCGTGATGGTGCCAGCGATCGCGTAAGCGACGACCAGCGGCGGCGAGGCCAGGAAGTTCGCGCGGATGTTCGGGTGGATGCGCGCTTCGAAGTTACGGTTGCCCGACAGCACGGCTGCCGCAACGATGTCGTTCTTCGTGATCGCTTCGTTCAGTTCCGGCGTCAGGTCGCCCGCGTTGCCGATACAGGTCGTGCAGCCGTATGCGGCGAGCGTGAAGCCTAGCTTGTCGAGGTACGGCAGCAGGCCCGTCTTCGTCAGGTATTCGGTGACGATGCGCGACCCCGGCGCCAGCGACGTCTTGATGTGCGGCGCGACTTCCAGACCGGCTTCGACAGCCTTCTTCGCCAGCAGGCCGGCAGCTAGCAGCACGCTCGGGTTCGACGTGTTCGTGCACGACGTGATCGCGGCGATCAGGATGTCGCCGTTCTTTACGTTGACGCCGTTGCTCGTCGTGTATTGCGTGTCGAGATCGGCAGCCTTCTTCGCGAAGCCGTTTTCGTTGACGGGCTTCGAGAACAGGTCGACGAAGGTCGATTTGACGTGGGTGATCTCGATGCGGTCTTGCGGACGCTTCGGACCGGCCAGCGACGGCGCCACCGTGCCCAGATCGAGCGTGACGACCTTCGTGTAGTCGATGTCGCCAGCGTCGGGAATGCCGAACAGATCCTGCGCCTTGAAGTAGTTTTCGAAGGCAGAGATTTCGGCGTCCGTGCGGCCCGTGCCCTTGAAGTAGTCGATCGTCTTTTCGTCGACGGGGAAGAAGCCCATCGTCGCGCCGTATTCCGGCGCCATGTTGCCGATCGTCGCGCGGTCCGGCAGCGACAGCGAGCGCGTGCCTTCGCCGAAGAACTCGACGAACTTGCCGACTACCTTTTCCTTGCGCAGCAGCTCGGTGATGGTCAGGACCAGGTCCGTTGCCGTCACGCCTTCGCGCAGCTTGCCCTTCAGATGCACACCGACCACGTCCGGAGTCAGGAAGTACACCGGCTGGCCCAGCATGCCCGCTTCCGCTTCGATGCCGCCTACGCCCCAGCCGACCACGCCGATGCCGTTGATCATCGTGGTGTGGCTGTCCGTGCCGACCAGCGTGTCCGGGTAATACACCGTGTCGCCGTTCTCAGCCTTCTTGTGCACGCCGCGTGCGAGGTATTCGAGGTTCACCTGGTGAACGATGCCGACGCCCGGGGGCACCACCTTGAACGTGTCGAACGCCTGCATGCCCCACTTCATGAACTGGTAGCGCTCGTTGTTGCGCTGGAATTCCAGCTTCATGTTCAGATCCAGCGCGCCCTTTTCGCGGAAGTGGTCGATCTGCACCGAGTGGTCGACCACGAGATCCACGGGAACCAGCGGCTCGATCGACTTCGGGTTTTTGCCCGCGCGCTGCGCGACGCCGCGCATGGCTGCGATGTCGGCCAGCAGCGGCACGCCCGTGAAGTCCTGCAGCACCACGCGCGCCACGACGAACGGAATCTCATCGACGCGGGCTGCCGTCGGCTTCCAGTTCGCGAGCTGTTCGATGTGCTCTTCCGAGATCTTCTTGCCGTCGTAGTTACGCAGCACCGATTCCAGCACGAGGCGGATCGAAACCGGCAGACGGTCGATCTTCACGTTCAGTGCCTTGCCGAGCTGCGGCAGCGAATAGAACTTGCCTTTGCCGGAACCGCTGTCGAATTCCTTGAGCGTTTTGTGGAGGTTGTGGGCCATGATAATTTTCCTGGGGTTTTCGAGGAAATGACGTTGCTACGCTTCTTAACTCAAATAACGTACAGATCGACGTATTCATTGACCGGCATCGCTTCCAGCTTTGCCCGGTCCAGCGACACATCGAGAATCGCCTGTTGCTGCTTTGCCGGAAAGCGCCGCGCGAGATTCGTCCTGAACTTCTCCACCAGCAGCGGGATGCCCTCGGCGCGGCGACGCATGTGACCGAGCGGATACTCGACAACCACTTCGTCGAACGTCGAACCGTCGGCGAACTCGACCGTCAGCGCATTGGCTATCGAGCGCTTGTCCGGATCGTAATAGTCCTTCGTGAATTGCGGGTCTTCCACGCATTGCATCTTCGCGCGCAACGAGTCGATGCGCGGATCGCGCGCGACCTCGTCTTCGTAATCCGCCGCAGTGAGGCGCCCGAAAATCAGCGGCACGGCGATCATGTACTGGATGCAGTGATCGCGGTCGGCGGGATTGTTCAACGGGCCTTTCTTGTCGATGATGCGGATGGCGGCTTCGTGCGTGCGGATGGTGATCTTCGCGATGTCTTCGACGCGCTTGCCGCTCTCGCGCAGCTGTTCGTGCAGCGTCATCGCCGCTTCGGCAGCCGTCTGCGCGTGGAATTCAGCGGGAAACGAGATCTTGAACAGCACGTTTTCCATCACATACGAACCGTACGGCCGCTGGAAGCGGAACGGCTGTCCTTTGAACAGCACGTCGTAGAAGCCCCACGTCTTCGCCGTCAGCACCGACGGGTAGCCCATTTCTCCCGTCTTCGCGATCAGCGCGAGACGCACCGCGCGCGATGTTGCATCGCCGGCTGCCCAGGACTTGCGCGAGCCCGTGTTCGGCGCATGGCGGTAGGTGCGCAGCGCATGTCCATCGACAAACGCTTGCGAGACTGCGTTAATCAGCTCATCGCGCGTCAGGCCGAGCATCTGCCCGACGACGGCCGTTGACGCCAGCTTCACGAGCAGCACATGGTCCAGGCCGACCTTGTTGAACGAGTTTTCGAGCGCGATGCAGCCTTGAATTTCGTGCGCCTTGATCATGCCGATCAGGACGTCTTTCATGACCAGCGGCTTCCTGCCGTTGGCGACGGCGGTGCGCGAGAGCCAGTCGGCCGTCGCGAGAATACCGCCGAGGTTGTCCGACGGATGGCCCCATTCGGCTGCGAGCCAGGTGTCGTTGAAGTCGAGCCAGCGGATCATCGCGCCGATGTTGAACGCGGCTTGCACGGGATCCAGCTGGAACGACGTGCCCGGCACCCTGGCGCCGTTCGGGACGATCGTGCCCTGCACGATCGGTCCCATCAGCTTGGTGCAGGCAGGGTAGGACAAGGCCTCGAGTCCGCAACCGAGCGTATCGATCAGGCAGTTGCGCGCCGTCTCCAGCGCGACATCGCTCTCGAGCCTGTGATTCAGCACGTAGTCGACGATATCGACCAGCACTGTGTCCGGAGCGGGCCGGACATTGGAGATCGGTGCGGACATCGAGGTTATCCCGTCAGCTCCGTGTTACTGAGCCTTGTTGATAGCGTTCGACTGCGTCGGCGCCGGTGCGCCTTGCGACATGGCCGCCGTCTTGCACTCGTCGGCCAGGCGCGAGCTGTCCTTGTCCGAGAACAGCATGGCCTTGGTCGGGATCACGACGAGGTCCATGCCGCTGGCCGCGTCGTGGAAACGGTCTGCGCCCGTCGTCGTGGCTTCACGCGGCAGGTTGTAGTTCTTGCTGCCCCAGTGGACCGTGACGATCTGGTCGCGCTTCATGTCGCCCTTCATGTCGAACGACAGACCTTCGTTGCACGACCACTTTTCCGCGCCTTCCGGTACGGGATCGACCTTGGCTTCCTTTTCCGGATTCGGCTTGCGCTTGATCAGGCGCTTGGGCTGCGGTGCCTTCGGCTTGGCGTGGGTCGCCGTGGACGACGATTGTGCGAACGCGCTGGGCGCCGTCACCAGCAGCGTCGAAGACAGAGCGCCAATAACGGTAGCGATCAGCAGTTTTTTCATGGGAAAGACCTTTCTATCTAATTTCAAGAGTTAAACAGTGCGCGATTGCGACGTCGCAACCGCCGGGACTGCACGCGCCCCGAGAGCGCACAGCGGACGCTATTTTCTCCTATTTAGCGCCGCGAACTTCAAATTCTCCGGTCCTGTGTAATTCGCGCTCGGGCGAATGATCTTGTTGTCGATGCGTTGCTCGATGATGTGCGCGGCCCAGCCGGAGGTGCGCGAGATCACGAACAGCGGCGTGAACATGGCCGTCGGCACGCCCATCATGTGGTACGACACGGCGCTGAACCAGTCCAGGTTCGGGAACATCTTCTTGACGTCGGCCATCACCGTTTCGAGGCGTTCCGCGATGTCGAACAGCTTCATGTTCGACTGTTCCTTCGACAGTTTCTTCGCGACTTCCTTGATCACCTTGTTGCGCGGATCGGAGATCGTGTACACCGGGTGACCGAAGCCGATCACGACTTCCTTGTTGTCCACGCGGCGGCGAATGTCCGCTTCGGCTTCATCCGGTGTCTGGTAGCGCGACTGGATCTCGAACGCGACCTCGTTGGCGCCGCCGTGTTTCGGCCCGCGCAGCGCGCCGATTGCGCCCGTGATGGCCGAATACATGTCCGAACCCGTGCCCGCGATCACGCGGCCCGTGAACGTCGACGCGTTGAATTCGTGCTCGGCGTACAGGTTGAGCGACACGTGCATCGCATCGACCCACGACTTCGGCGGCTCGACGCCATGCAGCAGATGCAGGAAATGGCCGCCGATCGAATCGTCGTCGGTTTCGACTTCGATGCGCTTGCCGTTGTGCGAGTAGTGATACCAGTACAGCAGCATCGAACCGAGCGAGGCCATCAGCTTGTCGGCGATATCGCGCGCGCCGGGCAGGTTGTGGTCGTCCTTCTCGGGCAGCACCGTGCCGAGCACGGACACGCCCGTGCGCATCACGTCCATCGGGTGTGCGGCAGCGGGAATCCATTCGAGCGCGGCCTTCACGTTCGCGGGCAGGCCGCGCAGCGCTTTCAGCTTCGTTTTGTACGCAGCGAGTTCGGCGACATTGGGCAGCTTGCCGTGCACGAGCAGATACGCGACTTCCTCGAACTCGCAGGCACCTGCGATGTCGAGAATGTCGTAGCCGCGGTAATGGAGGTCGTTGCCCGTCTTGCCGACCGTGCACAGGGCCGTGTTGCCCGCCGTCACGCCCGACAGCGCGACGGATTTTTTCGGCTTGAAGCCGCTTGTTGTGTCCGGTGCAGCCGCTTGCGTCGAATCGCTCATTCCAGGGGTCTCCTTGATCTGCCGCTCATTTGTCTTGCTTGTCGTTTTTCGCGCCCTGGCTGAAAAGCGCGTCGAGTTTTTGCTCGTACGCGTGATAGCCGATGCGATCGTACAGTTCTTCCCGGGTCTGCATCGTGTCGACGACGGCCTTTTGCGTGCCGTCGCGGCGGATCGCCGAATAGACGTTTTCCGCGGCCCGGTTCATCGCGCGGAACGCCGACAGCGGATACAGCACCAGCGATACATCCGCGCCGCGCAGTTCTTCGACGGTGAACAGCGGCGTCGCGCCAAACTCGGTGATGTTGGCGAGCACGGGCACCTTCACGGCCTGCGCGAACTGCCGGTACATCGGGAGTTCTGTCATCGCTTCGGGGAAGATCATGTCGGCGCCTGCTTCGACGCAGGCCATCGCGCGGTCGATCGCCGATTGCAGGCCTTCGACGGCAAGCGCGTCCGTGCGCGCCATGATGACGAAATCGGGATCGGTGCGGGCGTCGACGGCGGCCTTGATGCGGTCGACCATCTCGCCCTGCGACACGATCGCCTTGCCCGGCCGATGTCCGCAGCGCTTCGCGCCGACCTGGTCTTCGATATGCATGGCGCCCGCGCCGGCTTTCGTGAGCGCTTTCACCGTGCGCGCGATGTTGAACGCCGACGGACCGAAGCCCGTGTCCACATCGACCAGCAGCGGCAGATCGCAGACGTCGGTGATGCGGCGCACGTCGGTCAGCACGTCGTCGAGCGTCGAAATACCGAGATCGGGCAAACCGAGTGAGCCTGCCGCGACGCCGCCGCCCGACACGTAGATCGCCTTGAAGCCCGCGCGCTGGGCGAGCAGCGCGTGATTCGCGTTGATCGCGCCGACCACCTGCAGCGGCTTTTCGGCGGCGACGGCTGCGCGGAACGCGGCGCCCGCCGATGTATGTGCAGTGCTCATGGTGTGGACTCTCCCGTTGCGCACGCTTCGTTCGGACCGAACAGCGGCGCGGCTTCGGCGGGCACGCTGCGGCCCGTGGAACGGGCGCGGCGCAGCACCGACCAGTAATAGCGGTAGCTCGCGCGATCGTGCAGCGTGTCATGGTGGCGTGTCGGCCCCCATTGCGCCGACTGCGCGGCGAGCAGAATGTCCGTCGCGGTCGCGATCTCTTCGTCGCGCGGCGCGAAGGCGGAGACAATTGCGGGAATCTGCGCCGGGTGGATGCTCCACATGCGTGTGTAGCCAAACTCGTTACGGGCGCGCAGTGCGTCGCTCGCGACGATGTCCATGTCGCGCACTTCCGTCGACACATTGTGCGACGGTACCTTGCCGTACGCATGGCATGCGGCCGAAATCTCGAGCTTCGCGCGCCGCACGAGCGGGTGATCGAACTGGCCGGGCGAGCGCATGGCCGTGCCGGGAATCGCGCCGTCGTGCGCGGAAACGAAGTCCATCAGGCCGAAGCTCAGCGACTCGACGCCGGGCAATGCGGCGAGATCGAACACGCGCGTCAATGCGCCATGCGTTTCGACCAGTAATTGAACGGGGACGGGCTTCGCAATGCCGAGTTCGCGGCGCGT
The DNA here is from genome assembly GCF_000020045.1 of Paraburkholderia phymatum STM815. GTDB lineage: Bacteria > Pseudomonadota > Gammaproteobacteria > Burkholderiales > Burkholderiaceae > Paraburkholderia > Paraburkholderia phymatum. The sequence goes on from NC_010623.1 coordinate 1,385,245, forward strand.
GGCCTCGATGAACGCGCACATTTCGGCGGCATCGGGCACGCTGCGGATTTTCGGCAGCATGATGAAGGCAGGCGCGCGTCTCGCGGCGCGCAGGATCAGGCGCACGTCGTCGCGCCAGTGCGCATGGTTGAAATCGTGAATCCGCACGCCGACGCGGCCGAAGCGGTCGTGCTCACCGCCCAGCAGCGACGCGACGAGTTCGGCATGCTGCGCCTCGCGGCCCACTTGCGCGCCGTCTTCGCAATCGAGCGTGATGTCGAAGACGGGCCCGAGCTGCTGCTGCAGCGCGAGCGATTTGAGCATCAGCTTCTCGCTGCCCGCGTAATGGTCGCAGGCAGGCAGCACGGTGGGCGGCGCTTCGCCGTCAAACAGGACTTCGGCGGGAGTCAATGCGCGCATTCTCGGCGTCAGGAGCGTGGGTACTGTTTGGAAGTTCCGATTCGGGCGCGTTCTGATATGCCCGGCTGCGAAGTATCGCAGGTCGAATCAAAACGCGCTCGGATCAGTTGCAAACTTTTGCATGACGGCTTGCCAGGCAAGGCGTCATGCACGATATCGCACGTAAAAAAACCGGAACCCGTCGCGTCGCAACGGAGTCCCGGCTGGTCTGCATGCGGCGATTAGCCGAGCAGATGCTGAACGCCGTCGCGCTCTTCGAGCAACTCGTTCAGCGTGTTGTCCATCTTCTCGCGCGAGAACGCGTCGATCTGCAGGCCTTCGACACGCTTGTACTCGCCGTTTTCGCACGTCACCGCGACGCCGTAGACGATATCTTCGGGGATGCCATACGAGCCGTCCGACGGAATGCCCATCGTCACCCACTTGCCGTTCGTGCCGAGCACCCAGTCACGCACGTGGTCGATGGCTGCGTTAGCCGCCGAAGCCGCCGACGACAGGCCGCGCGCTTCGATGATCGCCGCGCCGCGCTTGCCGACCGTCGGGATGAACGTGTTGCGGTTCCATTCTTCGTCGTTGATCAGCTTGGTCAGATCCTGGCCTTCTGCCGTTGCGACGCGGAAATCGGGGTACATCGTGGGCGAGTGGTTGCCCCACACGACCAGCTTTTCGATCGACGAAACCGGCTTGCCCGACTTGGCAGCCAGTTGCGACAGCGCGCGGTTGTGGTCCAGACGCAGCATGGCCGTGAAGTTCTTCTTCGGCAGGTCCGGTGCCGACTTCATCGCGATGTAGGCGTTCGTGTTTGCCGGGTTGCCGACGACCAGCACCTTCACGTCGCGGCTCGCCACTTCGTTCAGCGCCTTGCCTTGCACCGTGAAGATTTCGGCGTTGGCCGACAGCAGGTCCTTGCGCTCCATGCCTTTCGAACGCGGACGTGCGCCGACCAGCAGCGCGACGTCGGCATCCTTGAATGCGACCTTGGGATCGTCAGTGACCACGACACCCGCGAGCAGCGGGAACGCGCAGTCTTCGAGTTCCATCACGACGCCTTTGACGGCGGCTTGCGCCTGCGGCAGGTCCAGCAGTTGCAGGATGACCGGCTGATCCTTGCCGAGCATGTCGCCATTGGCGATGCGGAACAGCAGGGAGTAACCGATTTGACCTGCGGCGCCGGTGACGGCAACGCGCTTTGCGGGCTTAGCCATTGAGAAATCTCCAGGACGATGCGTTGAACGCTAGGGAAAACGCCATTCTATATGCGCGTTACGCGAAGCGTGGTTTAAGCACGGCAAATTCGCTGGGCGAGCCCTGCAGGCGGTCCGAAGAAGGCCAGAAGACACGCAGCCGGCGAAGCCGCCGTGCCGGATAATCTGTGCTGCCGAGCGCGGGGACGGAAAGATGCTGACGGCTTTCGCCGCCACGATTGACGCAACGTTGGGCCGCTGCATGGCGCGGGCTCCTGCAAACAGCGCGTTTCGGCGGGCATTGCGGCCGGCAATGCAGGGCGAAGCGAAACCTGGACTGCGTGAGGGAACAGCGTGATGCAGGGCGGCCTTTCGGTGCATCACGCCGTTGACACAAAGCGGTGTCAAAAATGCGCAGCACAACCCGCAAACCCTTGCTCGACAAGGAGTGTAGGAGTCAGGCGACACAAAGTCAACCGTATCTTATGTCTTATATAAGACATAACTATTACGGCAAAAAATCTGGACGGCATGAGGCGCTTTGTGTTGAAATGCGCGCATGAATTCGAACCCGGCCAGCACAGCTAACCCTCCCGGCGCGTCCGGTGCGGGTGAAGCTGCGTCCGCCGCTGCGCCGGCGCCATCGCCGACCTTCAGCCCCCTCTATCAGCAGATCAAGGCGCTCATCACGCAGAGTCTTGAATCGGGCGAATGGAAGCCCGGCGAGATCATTCCCAGTGAAGTCGAATTAGCCGCGCGTTACAAGGTTAGTCAGGGCACCGTGCGCAAGGCGATCGACGAACTTGCCGCCGACAACCTGCTGGTGCGCCGCCAGGGCAAGGGCACCTTTGTTGCTACGCACAACGAAGAGCGCGCGCAGTTTCGCTTTCTTCGACTTCTCGCCGACGACGGCGCCGAACACCCGCACGTTAGCCGGCTGCTGGAATGCCGGCGTTTGCGCGCGTCGGCGGAAATCGCGCGGCAGCTGGACCTGAAGCCGGCCGATCCTGTCGTGCTGATCAAGCGTCTTCTGACGTTCGACGGCGAAGACACCGTGCTCGATGAAATCTGGCTGCCGGGCGGCGTGTTTCGAGGGCTGACGCTCGAGCGTCTGTCCGAGTACAAAGGCCCGCTCTATGCGATGTTCGAGACGGAGTTCGGCACGCGCATGATCCGCGCGTCGGAGAAGATTCGCGCCGTGGCCGCGGACCCGGCTGTGGCAGACCTGCTGCATGTGCCGACGGGATTTCCGTTGCTGTCCGTGGAGCGCGTGTCCTATACCTATGGTGACCGTCCCGTCGAAGTGCGCCGGGGTTGGTATGTCACAACCGGGTATTACTATCAGAACGATTTGAGTTGAACGAAGAAGCAGTGCCGTGGGCTTGCGGCAACGCTTGCGAGTGCCTTGCTGCGCGCTTCGCGGCGTGCTTTCCAGAGCAGTGTTACGCTGCAGCGCGGAAAGAAATGGCGCTAAAATTGCGGATTAGTGTGACTACAAAGTAGGGGTCAAGCATGGCAGAAGCCGTAAAAAAACCGAGGCCGGAATTCCGGAACATCGGTATCGGACAGATATTGACGGCATACCGTCTCCCGCTGGCGGGGCGCGTGTCGATTCTCCACCGCGTGAGCGGCGGCCTGCTGTTCGTCTTCCTTCCATTCCTGCTTTATCTGTTCGACCAGAGCCTGAGCTCGGAACTGAGCTTCGAGGTGTTCAAGGGCTTCCTGTCGAACATCATCGTCAAGCTGATCACGCTGGTGCTGGGGTGGGCGTTCCTGTTCCACTTCTGCGCGGGCGTGCGCCATCTGCTGATGGACATGAACCACGACGCGGTGTCGAAGGAGCGCGGCAAGCGCACATCGGTGGTCGTGCTCGCCGTGTCGTCGATCCTGACGATCGCCTTCGCGCTCAAACTGTTCGGAGCTTTCTAAAACATGTCCGCAAATAACCGGGTTGGCTCGAAGCGCCTCGTCGTGGGCGCGCACTACGGTCTGCGCGACTGGCTCGCGCAGCGCATCACGGCCGTCATCATGGCCGTCTACACCGTCATTCTGCTGGGCTGGTTCTTCGGCGCGCAGGCATTCTCTTACGACGGCTGGGCAGGCATCTTCGCCACGCAATGGATGAAGCTCGCCACGTTCGTCACGCTGCTGTCGCTCTTCTATCACGCGTGGGTCGGCGTGCGCGACATCTGGATGGACTACATCAAGCCCGTGGGCACGCGGCTGGTGCTGCAGGCGCTGACGATCGTCTGGCTGCTCGCGTGCGCGGGCTACGCTGCGCAGATTCTCTGGAGAGTGTAAAAGAATGGTTGCAATCAAGAATTCCCTGCCGCGCCGCAAATTTGACGTGGTCATCGTCGGCGCGGGCGGCTCGGGCATGCGCGCGTCGCTGCAGCTCGCGCGCGCGGGCCTCTCCGTGTGCGTGCTCTCGAAGGTGTTCCCGACGCGTTCGCACACCGTCGCGGCGCAGGGCGGCATCGGCGCGTCGCTCGGCAACATGAGCGAAGACAACTGGCACTACCACTTCTACGACACGATCAAGGGCTCCGACTGGCTCGGCGACCAGGACGCGATCGAGTTCATGTGCCGCGAAGCGCCGAACGCGGTCTACGAACTGGAACACTTCGGCATGCCGTTCGACCGCAACGCGGACGGCACGATCTACCAGCGCCCGTTCGGCGGCCACACCGCGAACTACGGCGAGAAGCCCGTGCAGCGCGCGTGCGCTGCCGCTGACCGGACCGGCCACGCGCTGCTGCACACGCTGTACCAGCAGAACGTCGCGGCGAAGACGACGTTCTTCGTCGAATGGATGGCGCTGGACCTGATCCGCGACGCCGATGGCGACGTGCTCGGGGTGACCGCGCTGGAAATGGAAACGGGCGACGTCTATATCCTCGAAGGCAAGACCACGCTGTTCGCCACGGGCGGCGCGGGCCGCATCTTCGCGGCATCGACGAATGCGTTCATCAACACGGGCGACGGCCTGGGCATGGCCGCACGCGCGGGCATCCCGCTCGAGGACATGGAATTCTGGCAGTTCCACCCGACGGGCGTGGCGGGCGCGGGCGTGCTGATCACTGAAGGCGTGCGCGGCGAAGGCGGCATTCTGCGCAACGCGAACGGCGAGCGCTTCATGGAGCGCTACGCGCCGACGCTGAAGGACCTGGCGCCGCGCGATTTCGTCTCGCGCTCGATGGACCAGGAGATCAAGGAAGGCCGCGGCGTGGGCCCGAACAAGGACCACGTGCTGCTGGACCTGTCGCACATCGGCGCGGAGACGATCATGAAGCGTCTGCCGTCGATCCGCGAGATCGCGCTGAAGTTCGCAAACGTCGACTGCATCAAGGAGCCGATCCCGGTTGTTCCGACCATCCACTACCAGATGGGCGGCATTCCGACGAACATCCACGGTCAGGTCGTGGGCACCGCGAAGGGCCACGAAGACCCGATCAACGGCTTCTACGCCGTGGGCGAATGCTCGTGCGTGTCGGTGCACGGGGCAAACCGGCTGGGCACGAACTCGCTGCTCGACCTGGTGGTATTCGGCCGCGCGGCGGGCAACCACATCGTCAGGCACGTGAAGGAAATCAAGGAACACAAGCCGCTGCCGGCCGATGCAGCCGATTTCGCGCTCTCGCGTCTGGCGAAGCTCGACAGCTCGAGCTCGGGCGAGTACGCGCAGGTTGTCGCGAACGACATCCGCTCGACGATGCAAAAGCATGCGGGCGTGTTCCGCACGTCGGCGCTGCTGGCCGAAGGCGTCGAACGCATTCGCGAAGTGGCCGGCCGTGTGGGCAACATCCACCTGAAGGACAAGTCGAAGGTATTCAACACGGCGCGCGTGGAAGCGCTCGAAGTGGAGAACCTGATCGAAGTGGCGCGCGCGACGATGGTGTCGGCCGAGGCGCGCAAGGAAAGCCGCGGCGCACACGCGCAGAACGACTTCGAACATCGCGACGACGAGAACTGGCTGCGCCATACGCTGTGGTACAGCGAAGGCGACCGCCTCGACTACAAGCCGGTGCACATGAACCCGCTGACGGTCGAATCGGTGCCGCCCAAAGCGCGTACCTTCTAAGGCACACGCACAAGTCAAAGGACCCCACAAAATGGCCAAGCGTACATTTGAAATCTACCGCTACGACCCGGACAAGGACGCCGCACCGCGCATGCAGACGTACGAGATCGAGATCGACTCGCACGAGCGCATGCTGCTCGACGCGCTGGTGAAGCTCAAGGCACTGGACGAGACGCTGTCGTTCCGTCGCTCGTGCCGTGAAGGCGTGTGCGGCTCGGACGCGATGAACATCAACGGCAAGAACGGTCTTGCGTGTCTGACGAACCTGAACGAGCTGCCGCAGAAGATCGTGCTGCGTCCGCTGCCGGGGCTGCCCGTGGTGCGCGACCTGATCTGCGACTTCACGCAGTTCTTCAACCAGTACCACTCGATCAGGCCGTACCTGATCAACGACACGCCGCCGCCGGAGAAGGAGCGTCTGCAGTCGCCGGAAGAGCGCGACGAGCTCGACGGGCTGTACGAGTGCATTCTGTGCGCGAGCTGCTCGACGTCGTGCCCGAGCTTCTGGTGGAATCCGGACAAGTTCGTGGGCCCGGCGGGGCTGCTGCAGGCCTACCGTTTCATCGCGGACAGCCGTGACGAAGCGACAGGCGAGCGGCTGGACAATCTGGAAGATCCGTACCGTCTGTTCCGTTGCCATACGATCATGAACTGCGTCGACGTGTGCCCGAAGGGGCTCAATCCGACGAAGGCGATCGGCAAGATCAAGGAATTGATGGTGCGCCGGACGGTCTGATGGGCGATACACCGCATCAGTCCGACCCCCTTCGCCGCGCGCGCCTACGCTGGCGTGCGCGGCGCGGCCTGCTGGAAAACGATCTGATCTTCGAGCGTTTTTTCAGCCGATATGAGCATGACCTCAGTGATGCAGACGTGGGCGCGCTCACGCGCCTGCTCGAACTGAGCGATAACGACCTGATGGACTTGCTGCTCGCACGCAAGGAACCGGAAGGCGACCTCGCCGACGCAGATGTCAGGCGGGTGCTGGAGATGCTGCGTAACGTGTAATTTCGTATGACCTCACGGTTACGCAGGTCAGTTTGATCCAGGCGTGCAATTATCGAAACCCTGTTTCCATACTTCGATTGAGGATGTGCTATGACCCCGTCAGATGTTAAAGCCACGCTATCGTTCAGCGACAACTCGCCGAGCGTTGAAATGCCGATCTACAAGGGCACGATGGGCCCCGATGTGATCGACATCCGTAAGCTGTACGGCCAGACCGGCAAGTTCACGTACGATCCGGGCTTCATGTCGACGGCGTCGTGCAACTCGGCGATCACCTACATCGACGGTGACAAGGGCGAGCTGCTGTATCGCGGCTTCCCTATCGACAACCTCGCGCAAAACGCTGACTTCCTCGAAACGTGCTATCTGCTGCTCAAGGGCGAACTGCCGAATCAGGCGCAGAAGGACGAGTTCGTGAAGACGGTCACGAACCACACGATGGTTCACGAGCAGATGCAGTTCTTCTTCCGTGGCTTCCGGCGCGACGCTCATCCGATGGCGATTCTGGTTGCCGCAGTCGGCGCGCTGTCGGCGTTCTACCACGACTCGCTCGACATCAATAACCCGCGTCACCGCGAAGTTTCGGCGATCCGCATGATCGCGAAGCTGCCGACGCTGGTCGCGATGGCGTACAAGTACTCGATCGGCCAGCCGTTCGTGTATCCGCAGAACAATCTGTCGTACAGCGCGAATTTCATGCGCATGATGTTCTCGAACCCGTGCGAAGAGTACCAGGTCAACGAAGTGCTGGTTCGCGCACTGGACCGTATCCTCATTCTGCACGCCGATCACGAGCAGAACGCTTCGACGTCGACGGTGCGTCTGGCGGGTTCGTCGGGTGCGAACCCGTTCGCGTGTATCGCTGCCGGTATCGCGTGTCTGTGGGGCCCGGCGCACGGCGGTGCGAACGAAGCCGCGCTGAACATGCTCGAAGAAATCGGCTCGGTTGACAACATTCCTGAGTTCATCAAGCAGGTGAAGGACAAGAACTCGGGCGTCAAGCTGATGGGCTTCGGTCACCGCGTCTACAAGAACTATGACCCGCGTGCGAAGCTGATGCGCGAAACCTGCCACGAAGTGCTGAACGAACTGGGTCTGCACGACGACCCGCTGTTCAAGCTCGCCATGGCGCTGGAAAAGATCGCGCTGGAAGACGAATACTTCGTATCGCGCAAGCTGTACCCGAACGTCGACTTCTACTCGGGCATCGTGCAGCGCGCGCTGGGCATCCCGACCTCCATGTTCACGTGTATCTTCGCGATGGCACGTACGGTCGGCTGGATTGCGCAGTGGAACGAAATGATCGCCGACCCCGAGCAGAAAATCGGCCGTCCGCGTCAACTGTTCATCGGCGAATCGCCGCGCGAAGCAAAGCCGATCGCTCAGCGCTAAGCAACGGGCGCGTCAGCGCTCAATGCTCGCGTTAAACGCATCGAGTGAAACACCCCAACGGTTCGCCGTTGGGGTGTTTCTGTTTCGGCCGCGCGAACACGGCTCCCGCTGCACGATGTGAGCGGCCGGAATTCCCGGAATGCACCTCTGGTAGTGTGGATACAGGTATCGCCACTACCACCCAACTCACTGTTTTTTATCGGTTTTTTCGACGCCTGGTGAGCCCGGAAAGGCAACTGCGTGGCATAATCGACCGGACACGAACTGCCCGTTGTCATTACCACCCCCGCATACCATGGCACAGACTCTCTACGACAAATTGTGGAACACGCACGTGGTCCACACGGAAGAAGACGGCACGACTCTTCTCTACATCGACCGTCAACTGCTGCATGAAGTGACCAGCCCGCAGGCGTTCGAAGGGCTGAAGTTGGCCCAGCGCCCCGTGTGGCGCATCAGCGCGAATCTGGCGGTGTCGGATCATAACGTGCCGACCACGGATCGTAGCCACGGCATCGCTGATCCTGTGTCGAAGCTGCAGGTCGATACGCTCGACGCAAATTGCGACGCGTTCGGCATCACGCAGTTCAAGATGAACGACCTGCGTCAGGGCATCGTGCACATCATCGGGCCAGAGCAGGGCGCGACGCTGCCGGGCATGACCATCGTCTGCGGCGACTCGCACACGTCCACGCATGGTGCGTTCGGCGCGCTGGCGCACGGCATCGGTACGTCGGAAGTCGAACACGTGCTGGCCACTCAGACGCTCTTGCAAAAGAAGAGCAAAAACATGCTGGTCAAGGTCGAAGGCCAGCTGCCGCACGGCTGCACTGCGAAGGACATCGTGCTCGCCATCATCGGCAAGATCGGCACGGCGGGCGGCACGGGCTATGCCATCGAATTCGGCGGTTCGACCATTCGCGCGCTGTCGATGGAAGGCCGCATGACGGTTTGCAACATGGCGATCGAAGCGGGCGCGCGCGCCGGCATGGTCGCTGTCGACGATACGACCGTCGAATACCTGAAGGGCCGTCCGTTCTCGCCGCAGGGCGTGGAGTGGGATCAGGCCGTCGAATACTGGAAGCAGTTCAAGTCGGATCCCGACGCGCAGTTCGACCGCGTGGTCGAACTGAACGCCGCCGAGATCGTGCCGCAAGTCACGTGGGGCACGTCGCCGGAAATGGTCACGTCCATTGACGGTCGCGTGCCGGATCCGGAGAAAGAGAAGGATCCCGTAAAGCGCGACGCAATGGAGCGCGCGCTGCATTACATGGCGCTCGAACCGAACCTGCCCATCGAATCGATCAAGCCGGACAAGATCTTCATCGGCTCATGCACGAACGCGCGTATCGAAGACATCCGCGCGGCCGCGTGGGTCGTAAAGAAGCTCGGCCGCCGCGTCGCGCCGAACATCCGTCTCGCGATGGTCGTGCCGGGCTCGGGTCTCGTGAAGGCGCAGGCCGAGCGTGAAGGTCTTGACAAGGTCTTCACGGAAGCGGGCTTCGAATGGCGCGAGCCGGGCTGCTCGATGTGTCTCGCGATGAACGCCGACCGCCTCGAGCCGGGCGAGCGTTGCGCGTCCACCTCGAACCGTAACTTCGAAGGCCGTCAGGGCGCGGGCGGACGCACGCACCTCGTCAGCCCCGCGATGGCAGCGGCTGCCGCCATCGAAGGGCATTTCGTCGACATTCGCAAGCTGGGATGACCGCAACATGAAAATCGATCGCATCGCATTTCTGCGCCGATTCGCCCTCGCGACGCTTGCCGGGCTGCTGCTCGGCCTCGCGGGTTGCAACACGGTGCATGGCTTTGGCGAAGATCTGCAGCATCTGGGCGGATCAATCAGCAACGAGGCGAAAAAGTAAGCGGTTTTTGATTCGCCGGCCGGCGTGCGTGATCCGCGTGGTCATTGGCAAAATGCGCGCCGTCCGGCTTCGAACAGGCTAAAGCGTCATGGATAAATTCATCGTACATACCGGCGTCGTGGCGCCGCTCGATCGCGAAAACGTGGACACAGACGCGATCATCCCGAAGCAGTTCCTCAAGTCCATCAAGCGCACGGGCTTCGGTCCCAACGCGTTCGACGAATGGCGTTATCTCGATCACGGCGAGCCGGGTCAGGACAACTCGAAGCGCCCGCTGAATCCGGACTTCGTGCTGAACCAGCCCCGCTATCAGGGCGCATCGATCCTGCTGACGCGCCAGAATTTCGGCTGCGGCAGCTCGCGCGAGCACGCGCCCTGGGCGCTGCAGCAGTACGGTTTCCGCGCGATCATTGCGCCGAGCTTCGCGGACATCTTCTACAACAATTGCTTCAAAAACGGCTTGCTACCCATCGTGCTGACGGAACAGCAGGTCGACCATCTGTTCAACGAAACCTTCGCGTTCAACGGCTTCCAGCTGACCGTCGACCTCGAAAAGCAGGTCGTGCGCACGACGGACGGCGGCACCGAATATCCGTTCGAGGTCGCGGCGTTCCGCAAATACTGCCTGCTGAACGGCTTCGACGACATCGGCCTTACGCTGCGTCACGCGGACAAGATCCGCCAGTACGAAGCGGAGCGCATCGCGAAGCAGCCGTGGCTGAACAACCGTCTCGTGCGCTGAAACGGGTGCTGCAAGCAAAAGCGTCCGCGTGAACGTAGCCAGACAGAAACCAACAAGGAATACGCATGAAGATCGCAGTGTTGCCGGGCGACGGCATCGGCAAGGAAATCGTCAAGGAAGCAGTCAAGGTTCTGAACGTGCTCGGCGAAAAGTTCGAGCTGGAAGAAGCGCCTGTCGGCGGTGCTGGTTACGAGGCGGCGGGCCATCCGCTGCCGGAAGCCACGCTCAAGCTCGCCAAGGAAGCGGACGCGATCCTGTTCGGTGCCGTCGGCGACTGGAAATACGATTCGCTCGAACGAGCGCTGCGCCCGGAGCAGGCCATTCTCGGCCTGCGCAAGCATCTGCAGCTGTTCGCGAACTTCCGTCCAGCCATCTGCTATCCGCAGCTGACGGGTGCGTCGTCGCTGAAGCCTGAAATTGTATCGGGCCTGGACATCCTGATCGTGCGCGAACTGAACGGCGATATCTACTTCGGCCAGCCGCGCGGCGTGCGTCAGGCGCCGGACGGCCTGTTCGAAGGCGCGAAGGAAGGCTTCGATACGATGCGTTACGCGGAGCCGGAAGTCCGCCGCATCGCGCACGTCGCGTTTCAGGCGGCGCAAAAGCGCGGCAAGAAGCTGACGTCCGTCGACAAGGCGAACGTGCTCGAAACGTCGCAGTTCTGGAAGGACATCATGATCGATGTGTCGAAGGAATATGCGGACGTCGAGCTGTCGCACATGTACGTCGACAACGCGGCGATGCAGCTCGTGAAGGCGCCGAAGTCGTTCGACGTGATCGTCACGGGCAATATGTTCGGCGACATTCTGTCCGACGAAGCGGCCATGTTGACGGGCTCGATCGGCATGCTTCCGTCGGCTTCGCTCGACAAGAACAACAAGGGTCTGTACGAGCCATCGCACGGCTCGGCGCCAGATATCGCGGGCAAGGGCATCGCGAATCCGCTCGCCACGATCCTGTCCGCCGCTATGATGCTGCGTTATTCGCTGAACCGGGCAGAACAGGCAGACCGCATCGAAACCGCCGTGAAGAAGGTGCTGGAGCGGGGCTATCGTACGGGTGACATCCTCACGCCGGGCTGCAAGCAGGTCGGCACGGAAGCGATGGGCGACGCCGTGATCGCCGCGCTCTAATAGGCATTTAGAAGCAAACGTGCGTGAATCGGCCCTGTTTGAGGGCTGATTCATGCAAATCGCGGCGCACGCGCCGCACAAAACGGGTTTTCGTGTAGACTCTGCTGATGGCGACGATTCCTCAAATCACCTCGATCTCGACACTGCGCGGCAAAACGGCCCGTGTAGTTGCGCTCGCCATTACCATCAAAACGATTACCCCGAAAACGATCACGAAGCGCTGATCGTCCGTCGTGCCCGCTCATCTTCCCCGCGCGGTCACTGCGGGCAAAGATGCGGGGAAGTGTCCACTCGAAGGGTATGAAGTCATGAACGTAGGTCTCGTAGGTTGGCGCGGCATGGTCGGCAGCGTCCTGATGCAACGCATGCAGGAAGAACGCGATTTCGACCTGATCGAACCGGTGTTTTTCAGCACCAGCAATGCGGGCGGCAATGCGCCGTCGTTCGCCAAGAACGAGACCAAGCTCAAAGATGCGACAAGCATCGAAGACCTGAAGAAGTGCGACGCCATCATTTCGTGCCAAGGCGGCGACTACACGAACGAAGTGTTCCCCAAGCTGCGCGCAGCGGGCTGGGACGGCTATTGGATCGACGCGGCCTCGGCGCTGCGCATGAAAGATGACGCTGTCATCATTCTCGATCCCGTCAACCTCGACGTGATCAAGAATGCGCTGGTGAAGGGCCAGAAGAATTTCATCGGCGGCAACTGCACGGTCAGCCTGATGCTGATGGCACTGGGCGGCCTGTTCCGCGAAAACCTCGTCGACTGGATGACGGCCATGACGTATCAGGCCGCATCGGGTGCGGGCGCGCAGAATATGCGCGAACTGCTGCAGCAGATGGGCACGCTATACGGCTCGGCGAAAGAAGACCTGGCCGATCCGTCGTCGGCGATTCTAGACATCGATCGTCGCGTGCTGTCGGCGATGAACAGCGACCGCATGCCGACCGACAACTTTGGCGTGCCGCTCGCCGGCTCGCTGATTCCGTGGATCGACAAGGATCTCGGCAACGGCATGTCGAAGGAAGAGTGGAAGGGCGGTTCCGAAACCAACAAGATTCTCGGCAGGCCGGCGATGGGCCAGCCGGGCTCGATTCCCGTCGACGGCCTGTGCGTGCGTATCGGCGCAATGCGCTGTCACTCGCAGGCGTTGACCATCAAGCTGAAGAAGGACGTGCCACTCGACGAGGTAAACGGCATCCTCGCATCGGCGAACGACTGGGTGAAGGTCGTGCCGAACGAGCGGGAAGCGTCGATCCGCGATTTGTCGCCCGCAGTCGTGACGGGCACGCTGACCGTCCCCGTCGGCCGTCTGCGCAAGCTGGCTATGGGCGGCGAATATCTGTCCGCGTTCACGGTCGGCGACCAGCTTCTGTGGGGTGCGGCAGAGCCGCTGCGTCGTATGCTTCGCATTCTGCTCGACAAGTAAAGTAAACTAACGCGTTAGCTGCACGACGCGTTCAAAACTTCCAAAAAGCGTCGCGATTTCGCGGCGCTTTTTTATTGTGCATTTCAGAATCTTGTCGCCAACACTTCTACGCATGCGCCGCATGACCGCGCACGAAAGGTCCCGATGACGGCCCGATTCCCTTTTCTTCAAGCCGCCACACGCAGCGGCTCACAACAGATTGCGGCGGCCGTCGCAATCGTCTTCGCCGGCATGCTGTCGACTTCAGTTGCGACGTATGCCCAGACAGCGGCCACGAGCACGGCAAGCGCGGCGACTGGCGCGAGCGCGCCGGTGGGCGTCAATGCTGGAGGCGCTCAATTCACCGTTCAGCCCGGGCAATCGCTGAACGACGCCGCAATAGCAATGACGCAGTCGCGCGACCGCGCCGTCCTGGCGCGCGCGGCAAAGGCGATCTTCGACGCGAATCCCAACGCGTTCATGGGGCACGACCCGAGCCGTCTGAGGCTGGGCGCGGTCCTCAATCTACCGCCCGTCGACGCGACGGGTGCGCCAGTCAGTGCGGCATCGGCGCCGGCGCCTGCGTCCGCCGCGTCCGCTCCGGCGGCGCAGGCTACGGGCAGCAACACCGCTTCTGCGACGGCTTCGGCTGCCGCGCCTGCTGCGACGGCGCCTGGCGCCAGTGCTGCGGCTGGAGCGGGCGCATCGTCGTCGGAAGCGGCGACATCGCCGACAACGGGCGCGGCCGCAACACAAGGCGCGAGTGCCCCCGCGACGCCCGAAGGCGGGTCTACGCCGGCAGCGGCGGCGCAGCCCGCGAGCGGCGTTTCTGCGCCTGCGGCAAGCGGCACACATTCGTACATCGGCTCCGTCCAGGGCAGCGAGCCCGCTGCCACGTCTTCGGGCGCGCCCGCCGCCAACGCGCAGGTCGCTTCGCAGGCGCGTCCGTCGAGCTTGCAGCAGTTGCTGGCACTGAAGAATCGCGTGCTGATGGAATTGCAGAAGCACGGCATCGGCAAACAGCCGGGCACGAATGAGAATCCCGCAGCCGCGACGGGCACGACGCAGCCTTCCAGTGCGGCGCCCGGCGCCGGCGCACCGGCTCACGCCGCTCCATCGGCGGCACCGTCCGTCAGCCCAGCAACGGGGATTCCGCAGGAGTATCTGGGCGCCGCGGCCATCGCAGGCGCTGCGCTCGTGGCGCTGCTGGCCGGTGTGACGGCGCGCCGACGCCGGAAGGCCACGCGTGCGCAGGAAGCGGCGAGCGCGGAGATGGCGCACGAGGATGTAACGCCGCCCGTTGCCGCTGCGCCGCTTGCCGTCGCACCGAGCCACGAGGTGCCGTCGGCGGTGAAGGAAGAATCGGACGAGTCGTCGCACCGCCTCAGCGCGGCCGCCACCGCTGCTGCGGCGTACGAGACGGCAGCAAGCTCGCCCGAGGTCAAATCCGAGGCTGCATCCAGGTCTGAGCCGGAAACCTTCCACGTCGCGTCCGCCGAAGCAGCACTCGACGCCGCTGCGACGCTCGGCGCCGATGCACTTCCGCGTGAATCGCTCGATCCGGCACGCGAAGAGGCGCGGGCCGCCGAAGTCGCCCAGTTGGCGCTGACCGCCCGCGAACAGGAACTGACGCCAGACGAAGCCGCCGCCGATACGCGCGCCGCTCAGCGGCCGCTCGACGAAACCTCGCTCCGCGAGCCGGTCGTGCCGCAATTCGCCGAGCCGATCAAAGCGTCGGACGACGAATCGGGTGCAAGGTCCAAGCCTTTCATGCTCGACCTCGGGCCGGCGCCCGATTCGGGGCAGATCGAGCCGACTTTCGAGCAGCCCTTCGTGACTGCCGCGCCGCCCATTCAGTCCGGTCATGTCGAGCCCGCTGCGCAGCACGAGCAACCGATCGAGCCGCTGCCCGCAGCCGCCCAAACGCACGCTGACGCCGAAGACGAGCCGGAGCCGCACGCTCCCGCCTCGCTGCCGCTCGGCGCACCGCCGCCGCTGGAGCCGGCCATGCCGGACGAATTTCCGCGCGAGGCGATGCGCGCGCTCGACAGCATCGACGACTTCGCGTTGCCGCCGCGCACCGAGCCGTCCGCGTCGGCTGCATCCGCCGTGTCACCGCCGGGTTCGCTGGCGACGCAGCCCGTCGTCGCGCCTGAAATCACGGCGCAGCAGGCGGTGTCTTCGCATCTGCCGCAATCGCCTGCCGTGGCCGATCAGATCATCGCCGGCACGGCAGGTGCGGCGGCCGTCGCCGGTTTGGGCGCGTCGCGCTTCGGCGCGTTGAAGCTTGATTTCGACCTCGAACTTCCGCCGTCGCCGGCGCAGGCCGTGCCGTCGTTCTCACCGGACGAGATCGCGCGTATCGCTCGCAACAAGCTCGATCTCGCGGCGGAGTACATCGAGCTCGGCGATGTCGTCGGTGCCCGCACGCTGATCAACGAAGTGATCGAATCGAACGATGCCGACACGCGCGCCGACGCGCGCGCGTTGCTGTCGACACTCGCGCCGCTTTCGTGATGACGCGGATCGCGCTTGGCATCCAGTACGACGGCGCAGCGTTTTGCGGCTGGCAGTCGCAGCCGCACGGCAAGACGGTGCAGGACGAACTCGAGCGGGCGCTGCGCGAGTTCGCGCTGACGCCACTGCAAACGGTCGTCGCGGGGCGCACGGATACGGGCGTCCACGGTCTCGGGCAAGTCGTGCATTTCGATACGGAACTGGATCGCGCCGAATTTTCGTGGGTGCGCGGCACCAACGCGTTTTTGCCGTCGACGGTCGCGGTGCAATGGGCCAAGCCAATGCCGGATGCATTTCACGCGCGCTTTTCGGCCTTCGAGCGCACGTATTACTACGCGCTGTACGTGCATCCCGTGCGCTCGCCGATGCTCGCGTCCCGCGCCGGCTGGATTCACACGCCGCTCGATGTCGATGCGATGCGTGAGGCGGCTGCCTGTCTGATCGGCGAGCACGATTTTTCGGCGTTCCGATCGTCGGAATGCCAGTCCAAAACGCCCGTCAAGCATCTGTATCAGATCGACATCCGGCCGCAGGGCGATTTCATCCACTTCCGCTTCCGGGCCAACGCGTTCCTGCACCATATGGTCCGCAACCTGATGGGCTGTCTCGTGGCCGTAGGCCGGGGTCGATATCCGGCCGCCTGGCTCTCGGAAGTCCTGCACGGCCGCGACCGCAATCGCGCGGCGCCTACCTTCATGCCCGACGGGCTGTATCTCGCTCAAGTGGGCTATCCTGAGACGTTTGCCGTGCCCGCGCCGCAGGCGGGCAGCGTTCCCTGGAGCACCGTTTGGACAGACTCATGACCTCCGCAGACACCTCAGCCGAAAGCGTTTCATTCGCCGCCGGCGCCTTGCCGCGCCGCACTCGAATCAAGCTATGCGGGCTCGGCAATGCCGCCGACGTGGCCCATGCCATCGATCTCGGCGCCGATGCGATCGGCCTCGTGTTTTATCCGCCGAGTCCGCGCGCGCTGAGCGTGGCGCAGGCGGTTGAGATGACGCGCGACGTGCCGCCGTTTGTGTCGGTCGTCGGCCTGTTTGTGAATCCCTCGTCCGAGTGGTTCAACGAAGTCATCTGCAACGTGCCGCTGACTATGCTTCAGTTCCACGGCGACGAAACGCCGGAACAGTGCGAGAAACTGGCGGGCGTTGCGGGTTTGCCTTGGTTGCGCGCATTGCGCGTTGCGGCTGATACTGAGCCGCCCGATTTGGTAAAATCGGCGCTTAACTATTCGGCCGCCAGTGGTCTCCTGTTCGACACGCATGTCGAAGGCTATGGCGGCGGCGGGAAGGTCTTCGATTGGTCACTTATTCCACAAGAGCTCGCGCGTCGGGCCGTTTTGAGTGGTGGGTTGAGCACGCAAAACGTCAGTGATGCGATTCATCGCGTGCGTCCGTACGCGGTCGATGTCTCGAGCGGCATCGAAGTGGCGGGCGCAAAGGGTGTGAAGGATCACGCCCGGATGGCGGCGTTCGTGCGCGCGGTGCGCGAAGCGGACGCCCGATGATTCCCTGGCCGTGCTGCGCATTTCATGTGCGGGCGGCAGCTGAGAAGAGTGACGGAATATGTACAATTTACCCGATGAACGTGGCCATTTCGGCCAATATGGCGGCGTGTTCGTCGCCGAAACGCTTGTTCACGCGCTTGATGAACTGCGCGTAGCGTACGCGAAATATTCCCAAGACCCGGACTTTATCGCCGAATACGAGCGCGAGCTGAAGTACTTTGTCGGTCGTCCTTCGCCCGTTTATCACGCACAACGCTGGAGCGAACTGCTGGGTGGCGCGCAGGTGTATCTGAAGCGCGAAGACCTGAACCATACGGGTGCGCACAAGGTGAACAACGTGATCGGCCAGGCGCTGCTGGCCAGGCGCATGGGCAAGCCGCGGGTGATTGCGGAGACGGGCGCGGGCCAGCATGGCGTGGCGACGGCGACCATTGCGGCGCGTTTCGGCATGGAGTGCATCGTGTACATGGGCGCGGAAGACGTGCGCCGTCAGGCGGCGAACGTTTACCGCATGAAACTTCTCGGCGCGACCGTTGTGCCCGTCGAGTCCGGCTCGCGCACGCTGAAGGATGCGCTGAACGAAGCGATGCGCGACTGGGTCACGAACGTCGAGAACACCTTCTACATCATCGGCACGGTCGCCGGTCCGCATCCTTATCCGATGATGGTGCGCGATTTCCAGCGCGTGATCGGCGATGAGTGCAAGGTGCAGATGCCGGAGTTGACGGGCCGTCAGCCAGACGCCGTTATCGCGTGCGTTGGCGGCGGTTCGAATGCGATGGGCATCTTTTACCCGTACATTGACGATAAGTCGGTGAAACTGATCGGCGTCGAAGCCGCCGGCGACGGCATCGACACAGGTCGACACGCGGCCTCGCTGATGGGCGGCAGTCCGGGGGTGCTCCACGGCAATCGCACCTATCTCCTGCAGGACGAGAACGGCCAGATCATCGAGACGCATTCCGTGTCGGCGGGTCTCGACTATCCGGGCGTCGGGCCTGAGCACGCGTGGCTCAAGGACAGCGGCCGCGCCGAATATGTCGGCATCACCGACGAAGAAGCGCTCAAGGCGTTTCACGACTGCTGCCGTATCGAAGGCATCATTCCTGCGCTCGAGTCGAGCCATGCGCTCGCGTACGCGGCGAAGCTCGCGCCGACCTTGCCGAAGGACAAGATCCTTCTGGTGAACCTGTCGGGCCGCGGCGACAAGGACATGCACACGGTCGCGGAGCGATCGGGCATCCAGTTCTGAGCGCCGCGACGATGCGTGACGAGTTCGAGGAGCCGCAGCCCGCTGTGCTGAAGGGCGACGCCGAAGGTGGCGTCGCCGAGGCCTCGCAACGGACGGAAGCCGCGCCGTTGTTGGCCATGCCGCCCGGCATACAGCTCCTGAACCGCGATTTTTTAACCGATGCAGCGAATCTGCCGGACGGCTCGATCGATCTGATCGTCGCCGATCCGCCTTACGGTCTCGGTAAGGACTACGGCAACGATTCCGACATGCGCTCCGGCGAGGATTTTCTCGCCTGGACGCGTGCGTGGCTTGATCTTGCCATTCCGAAGCTCAAGCCATCCGGTTCGCTGTATATCTTCTGCACGTGGCAGTACGCGCCGGAAATCTTCGTGTTTCTGAAGCGCAGGCTCCTGATGGTCAATGAGATTATCTGGGACCGCCGCGTGCCGAGCATGGGCGGCACGACGCGCCGTTTCACGTCGGTGCATGACAACATCGGCTATTTCGCGGTTTCGAAAGACTACTATTTCGACCTCGATCCCGTCCGCATCCCGTACGATGCCGTCACAAAGAAGGCGCGTTCGCGTAAGTTGTTCGAGGGAAGCAAGTGGCTGGAGCTCGGCTACAACCCCAAGGACGTCTGGTCCGTCTCCCGTTTGCACCGGCAGCACGCGGAACGGGTTGACCATCCGACCCAAAAGCCGCTCGAAATCGTCGAGCGGATGGTCCTGGCGAGCTGTCCTCCGGGCGGCCGCGTGCTCGATCCCTTCATGGGAAGCGGCACGACGGCCGTCGCTTGCGCCCGTCAGACGCGCGAATTCGTCGGCTATGAGATTAACGAGAGTTACTGCGCGATCGCGCGAGAACGCGTCAGCTTGGCGGCAAATCCGCCCCCGGCTGGTTCCCGCCGCAAGGCCGCCGTCACCGCTCCGACGGCATCGGCCTGAATAGCGCAGTCACCCACTTCGAGAAAAATTCCATGTCCCGTATTCAATCGACGTTCGCGGCCTTGGCCGCGCAGGGTAAGAAAGGTCTGATTCCATTCATGACTGCCGGCGATCCCGACCCGGCGCGCACGGTCGAGTTCATGCACGCGCTCGCCAAGGGCGGCGCCGATGTCATCGAACTCGGCGTGCCGTTTTCCGACCCGATGGCAGATGGGCCCGTGATTCAGCAGTCGTCGGAGCGGGCGCTGGCGAAGGGCGTGTCGCTCAGGCACGTGCTGGCCGATGTCAAGCGCTTCCGCGAAAGCGACGACAAGACGCCCGTCGTGCTAATGGGCTACGCCAACCCGATCGAGCGCATGGGCGCCGACGCGTTCGCGGCGGCCGCGAAGGATGCGGGCGTGGACGGGGTGCTCGTCGTCGACTATCCGCCGGAAGAATCTGCCAACTTCGCCGAAACGATGAAGGCAGCTGGAATCGATCCGATTTTTCTGCTGGCGCCCACGTCGACAGACGAGCGCATCGCGGAGGTTGGTAAAATCGCGTCCGGTTATGTCTACTATGTGTCGCTGAAGGGCGTGACGGGCGCCGCGAATCTGGACGTTTTGAGCATCGCGGGTAAAATCCCGGCAATCAAGTCGCGCGTACCGCTGCCGGTCGGCGTCGGTTTCGGCATTCGCGACGCGCAATCCGCGCGCGCCGTCGCCGAAGTGTCCGATGCCGTCGTGATCGGCAGCCGTATCGTGCAATTGCTCGAAGAAGCAGCACCCCAGTCCGCTGCCGGCAAACTGACGAACTTCATCAAGGAGATTCGCCAGGCGCTCGACAGCATCGGCGCGACTGCCGGATAACATCATTTTTGTCGCGGTTAGCAAGGCGGCGCGTATCTGCTGCGCCGCCTCGCGTATCGCGAATCCTGGAAGGAATCATCATGAGCTGGCTCGACAAACTGTTGCCGCCGAAAATCAAGCAAACCGACCCGAAGAGCCGCAAGGGCATTCCGGAAGGGCTGTGGATCAAGTGCCCGTCGTGCGAAGCGGTCCTGTACCGCAACGACGTAGAGGCGAATCTGCACGTCTGCCCCAAGTGCGACCACCATATGCGGATCGGCGCGCGCGAACGGCTCGACGGCTTGCTCGATCCGGAAGGCCGTTACGAGATCGGCCAGGAAATCCTGCCCGTGGACGCGCTCAAGTTCAAAGACAGCCGCAAATATCCGGATCGCCTGAAAGAGGCGATGGACGAGACCGACGAAACCGACGCAATGGTCGTGATGGGCGGCGCGATCCACACGCTGCCCGTCGTCGTGGCGTGCTTCGAGTTCGCGTTTATGGGCGGCTCGATGGGTTCGGTGGTCGGTGAGCGCTTCGCGCGCGGCGCGCAGAACGCGCTCGAGCAAAATGTGCCGTTTATCTGCTTTACCGCTTCGGGCGGTGCGCGAATGCAGGAAAGCCTGTTGTCGCTGATGCAAATGGCGAAGACCACGGCCATGCTGACCAAGCTGTCCGAAGCGAAGCTCCCGTTCATTTCCGTGCTGACCGATCCGACGATGGGCGGCGTCTCGGCGAGTTTCGCGTTTCTCGGCGACGTCGTGATCGCCGAGCCCAAGGCGCTGATCGGCTTTGCCGGCCCGCGCGTGATCGAGCAGACCGTGCGTGAAAAGCTGCCGGAAGGCTTCCAGCGCGCAGAGTTCCTGTTGCAAAAGGGAGCGATCGACATGATCGTCGACCGTCGCAAGCTGCGCGAGGAACTCGCGCAGCTGATGGCGCTTCTGACGCGCCAGCCGGCGGACGCAGTCGCCTGAACGTATTAATTGATGCCGCGCCTCATCCTGCGCGGCGAGTCGGAAAAAGCCAACGCGCCGCCAGAGGTAATCAAGCGGCGCGTTGTCATTTCTAGGATAATTCTGGTCCGCACTGCCAGTTTTTCAGATGACCACTTTCCCCACTCTCGACGCGTGGCTCACGCACCTGGAATCCGCCCACCCCGTCGGAATCGACATGGGCCTTGCGCGCATCAGCAAGGTGCGCGACGCGTTGCAACTGTCGTTCGCGTGCCCTGTGATTACCGTCGGCGGGACGAACGGCAAGGGCTCCACCTGCGCGATTCTCGAATCGGTCCTGCTGCGCGCCGGTTATAGCGTTGGCTGTCACACATCGCCGCATTTGCTGTCGTTCAACGAGCGCGCGCGTATCAACGGTGAAATGGCGACGGACGCGGAATTGCTGCCGCATTTCGAGGCCGTGGAAAGGGCGCGCCGGTCGCTGCCTGAGCCGGTTTCGCTAACGTATTTCGAGTTCACGACGCTCGCGATCATGCATCTGTTCGCCGAACGCGGCCTGGACGCGGTGATTTTCGAAGTCGGGCTGGGCGGGCGGCTCGACGCAGTGAATATTCTCAATACCGATTGCGCGATCATCACCAGCATCGACATCGATCACACCGACTTCCTCGGCGATACCCGCGACAAGATCGCGTTCGAGAAGGCGGGTATTTTCCGCTCGGGCAAGCCGGCAATTTGCGCCGATCCAGTTCCGCCGCAGACGCTGGTTGAGCACGCGGAGAAGATCGGCGCCGATTTGTGGCTTTTTGGGCGCGATTTCCGCTACGAAGCGCAACCCGGCAACGAGCGGCAGCAGTGGAGCTATATCGGACCGACGATGCGCCGCTCCGCACTCGCCTATCCCGCGCTGCGCGGAGCGAATCAGTTGATCAATACGACTGCCGCGCTCGCCGGGCTGGAAGCATTGCGTGACCGGCTCCCCGTGTCGGCGCAGGACATCCGTCTCGGCCTCGCGAACGTCGAACTGGCGGGGCGCTTCCAGGTCCTGCCGGGCAAACCGTCGATCGTGCTGGATGTGGGCCACAATCCGCACGCTGCCGCCGTGCTGGGCCAGAATCTGGGCAACATGGGCTACTTCCCGTACACGTATGCGGTATTTGGCTCGATGCGGGACAAGGACATCGCGGGTGTGCTGAGCCATTTGAAGGGCGAAATCGACCATTGGAACGTGACCGATCTGCCGACGCCGCGCGCCGCCAGCGCCGAAGAACTGGAAGCCGCACTGCGCGATGCGGGCGTTGTCGACGGACCGGACGGCGGTGTCAAGCGTTTCGCGACCCCGGCAGAAGCTTTCCAGGACGCGATAAAACGAGCCTCCGACAATGATAGAATTGTGGTTTTCGGCAGTTTCTATACGGTTGCAGGCGTGATGGCCTACCGTAAATCGCAGCAACACTGAACGCGCGGGCCTCGAACCAAGCCATTCATGGGTATTTTCTCGTTCGGCAAGAAAGACGACGCACCTACGCGGCGCGGCGCAAATTCCAGTCGCAGTGGTCGTGCTGAACGCGCGGAGCGGGTCGAACGGCGCAGCCGTCGTACGGAGCGTTCCGGCGACGCGGACGCGATGCTGCTCGATCCGACGCTTCCTGAAAAGCAGCGTGCACGACGCCGCCTCGTCGGCGCGATCGCGATGGTGATCGCCGCCGTCGTGATTCTGCCGATGGTGCTGGATTCGCATCCGAAGCCCGTCACCGACGACATTTCCATCGACATTCCGAACCGCCCCGCGTCGAAATCGCGCGCGGCGGAAGACACCGACACGCAGGCAGGCGTCGCGCCGGACAACCCGGCGGTACCGGATGCCGCCCTGGCGGCTTCGAATGTCGCTGCTGCATCGGGCACGGCAGCGTCGGGCGCTGTCGCGTCGCAACGCGGCAGCGACAGCAAGAATGCGCCGATCGCCGTGACACCGGCGAAGCCGCAGGCGCCCGCCATCGTCGCGAACGATACGCCGGCGCAGGCTGCCAAGCCCGCGGCGAAGCCGCAGGCCGAAGCGAAGCCCGCAGCAAAACCGGAACAGAAACCCGCAGCGTCTCAATCGACACAGACGGCGCAGGCAGCCGCCTCCGGGACCGAAACGGGCACGCCCGCGACGCCGCCTGGCAGCCGGTTCGCGGTCCAGCTCGGCGTGTTTCAGGACGACGCGAGCGCACATACGTGGGCGAACAAGTTGAAAGCGGCGGGCGTGCCCGCATATACGGAGCGTCGCAAGCAGGCTGACGGCTCTACCCGCACCCTGTTGCGCGCCGGTCCGTTCGCGGATCGTGCGGCGGCGTCGGCGGCGATCGCGAAGGTGCGCGAGGCCGGCCTGTCGTCGGGTGCGAACAACGGCACTGCGCAGTAATCCGGCGATGTTCACCGCGTTCGACTACGCTGTAATGGCGGTGATCGGGCTGTCGGCGCTGCGCGGCGGCTGGCGCGGCTTTTTGTCCGAAGTGTTCGGGCTGATCGGCTGGGTCGTTGCGTTTCTGGTGGCGGCGCGCTTCGTGGGGTTGCTGGTGCCCTTCGTGCCGGCGAACTGGCCGGGCGGCGCGCTGACGCAGTGGCTGATCGCGTTCGCGGCCATCGTGATCGGGGTGATCCTGGTGGCGAGCGTGGCAAACGCTTTGCTGCACCGGCTGGTGCAGGTGTCCGGCCTGGGCGGTGTGGACCGCTCGCTCGGACTGATGTTCGGCCTCGTACGCGGGGTCATATTGGTGCTTGTTCTGGTCGCCCTGGCTGGCTTGACCGAACTGCCCAAACAGGAATTCTGGCGCAACGCGCTGCTGCGGCCCTACGCCGAGCAGGGCGTGCGAGAGGTGAAGCCTCTGCTTCCCGAAACGCTCGCCGCCTACGTCCACGTGTAACGATCGCGTTGCACGCGAGGGGCGAAGGCGGATGACAAGGCGGGCCGATGGTGAAGCATGCAGGACCACGGCGCGCGCGGCTGTCTCGCAGGCAGGCCGCTCTGATCGAATTTCGTACCCTTTGAAGGACATGCCATGTGCGGCATCGTAGGCGTAGTTTCCCAGTCTCCCGTCAATCAGCTGCTGTATGACAGCCTGCTGCTGCTGCAGCACCGCGGCCAGGACGCGGCCGGCATCGCCACGGCGAACGGCAGCACTTTCCACATGCACAAGGCGAACGGCATGGTGCGCGACGTGTTCCGCACGCGCAACATGCGCAGTCTGCCCGGCACGAGCGGCATCGGCCAGGTGCGCTACCCGACGGCGGGCTCGGCGTCGAGCGAAGAGGAAGCCCAGCCGTTCTACGTGAACGCGCCGTTCGGCATCATCCTCGCGCACAACGGCAATCTGACCAACTGGCAGCAGCTGAAAGACGAGATGTTCCGCGTCGATCGCCGCCACATCAACACGAATTCCGACACGGAAGTGATGCTCAACGTGCTCGCGCACGAATTGCAGACTGCCAGCTCGGGCCTGCAGCTAGATCCGAACGCGCTGTTCAAGGCGGTATCGGGCGTGCACCGCCGCGTGCGCGGCTCGTACGCGATCGTGTCGCTGATTTCCGGCTACGGTCTGCTCGGCTTCCGTGACCCGTTCGGCATTCGTCCTCTGTGTATCGGCAAGCTGGAAACGGCGTCGGGCACGGAATGGATGCTGGCATCGGAATCGGTGGCGCTGGAAGGCATCGGTTTCGAATTCGTGCGCGACGTCGCACCGGGCGAGGCGATTTTCATCGACTTCGACGGCAACTTCCACGCGCAGCAGTGCGCGCCGAACGCGAGCCTGAACCCGTGCATTTTCGAGCTTGTGTATCTAGCGCGTCCCGATTCGGTACTCGACGGCGTACCCGTTTACAACGCGCGTCTGCGCATGGGCGACTATCTGGCCGAGAAAATTCTGCGCGAACTGCCG
The DNA here is from genome assembly GCF_000020045.1 of Paraburkholderia phymatum STM815. Lineage (GTDB taxonomy): Bacteria > Pseudomonadota > Gammaproteobacteria > Burkholderiales > Burkholderiaceae > Paraburkholderia > Paraburkholderia phymatum. Next base: position 1,410,363 of record NC_010623.1, read on the forward strand.
GAAGACGTGAAGATCGACGTGGTGATGCCGATTCCCGACTCGTCCCGCCCCGCCGCAATGCAGGTCGCCGCGAAGCTCGGCGTCGAATACCGCGAAGGCTTTTTCAAGAACCGTTACGTGGGCCGCACCTTCATCATGCCGGGCCAGGCCGTGCGCAAGAAGTCGGTGCGCCAGAAGCTGAACGCGATGGGCATCGAATTCAAGGGCAAGAACGTGCTGATCGTGGACGACTCCATCGTGCGCGGCACCACCTCGCATGAAATCGTGCAGATGGCGCGCGACGCGGGCGCCAGCAAGGTGATCTTCGCTTCGGCGGCGCCGCCGGTGAAGTTCCCGAACGTCTACGGCATCGACATGCCGACGCGCAGCGAACTCGTCGCGCATGGCCGTTCGGATGAAGAAGTGGCGCGCCTGATCGGTGCCGATTTCCTCGTATATCAGGACGTCGACGCGCTCAAGAACGCGGTTCGCGACATCAACCCGGCGTTGAAGGACTTCGAGGCATCGTGCTTCGACGGCAACTACATCACGGGCGACGTGACGACGGAATACCTCGACCGCATCGAATCCGCGCGTCTCGCTCCGTCCGCGCAATCGGACCGCGATGCCGCGAGCGAGGCGATGGACGGCGGCGCCGTGCGTTCGCAGTTGCATTTGCAGTTGTCGGTCGAGTAAGGCCGGAAGCATCACGCGAAGTTCGGCTTACGCCGTTTCGCGCTCACGAAGCCCGCTTATGCCGACGCAGAGCGGGCTTTTTTTATTGCGCTCGCGCGACGTCAGAAGAAACGGAATGGAACGGATATGGACGACTCCCTCGACTTCGACACACTCGCGGTCCGCTCCGGCACGTTGCGTAGCGAATTCGGCGAACATTCCGAGGCACTTTTTCTCACGTCGAGCTTTGTCTTTGCGAGTGCGGCGGAAGCCGCTGAGCGCTTTAAGAACTCCGAGGACTATTACACGTACTCCCGCTTCACGAATCCGACGGTGACGATGTTTCAGGAACGTCTCGCGGCGCTCGAAGGTGGCGAGGCGTGCATGGCGACGGCCTCTGGGATGAGTGCGATCATGTCGGTGGTGATGTCGGCGTTGCAGGCCGGCGATCACCTCGTCAGCTCGCAGAGTCTGTTCGGCTCGACGCTCGGCATGTTCTCGCAGATATTCACCAGGTTCGGCATCACGACGACCTTCGTCGATCCGACCGATCTCGACGCATGGAAGAACGCCGTTCGTCCCGAGACGAAAATGTTCTTCCTCGAAACCCCGTCGAACCCGTTGACCGAGGTCGCGGACATCGAGGCCATCAGCAAGATCGCGAAGTCCGCCAATGCGCTGTTCGTCGTCGACAACTGTTTTTGCAGCCCGGCGTTGCAACAGCCGCTGAAGCTCGGCGCGGATGTCGTGATGCACTCGGCGACCAAGTTCCTCGATGGACAAGGGCGAGTGCTCGGCGGCGCGCTGGTCGGCTCGAAGCCGTTCATCATGGAAAAGGTGTTCCCGTTCGTGCGCAGTGCGGGACCGACGCTGTCTGCGTTCAACGCGTGGATCTTGCTGAAGGGCATCGAGACGCTGTCGGTGCGCGTCGAGCGTCAGTCGGCCAATGCGCTCGAAATTGCGCGGTGGCTCGAAGGGCATCCGGCTGTCAAGCGCGTGTTCTACCCCGGTCTCGAATCGCATCCGCAGTACGAGATCGCGAAGCGTCAGCAGAAAGCGGGCGGGGCGATCGTGTCGTTCGAACTGAAGGGCGACACGCCAGAGCAGATGCGTGCGAATGCATGGCGCGTGATCGACGGCACGAAGATCTGTTCGATTACCGGCAACCTTGGCGATACGCGGACGACGATCACGCATCCTGCTTCCACGACGCATGGGCGTATTACCGCGGAAGCCCGCGCGGCGGCGGGTATTACCGAAGGGTTGATTCGTCTTGCTGTTGGTTTGGAGAATGCCGGGGATATTCGCGAGGATCTCGCGAGAGGATTGTAGTTTTTACTGTGTTCGTCTTCTTTGGCTGGCCCGGTTGTTGGTATCCACGTGATGTCATTTTGCTTCATGCGTTGACGTATACGCGGCAACGCATGAATACCGACACGACGTCGCGGATGTCAGCGCAGAGCCAACCACGACAATGACAACCGCGGCACACCCTCACCGCGAGCGCGTCTGCTTCCATTGCCCCGGGGCCATCCCAAAGCGCCGCGTGAATGCATGCGTAAAAGCGCTCTGATCACCAAACCCGACCGAGAGGGCAACGTCGGTCAAAGACCGGCCCGAATCCGCAAGCAAGGACACTGAAGTATCGAGCCGCAGCCGCTGCAAATACCGATGCGGCGTCTCACCGAACGCCTCGACAAACAGTTGATGAAACCGCCGCATACCGAACCCGCAATGCGCAGCTAGATCGGCAATGCGAAGCGGCTCACACAAATGCGCCCGCAACCATGCATCGATCCGCGCGAAATCGAGACCAGCGCCCGGCGCAGCATCCGCCGTGCCCATATCTTCGACGATCGCAGCACACAACCTTGCCGCCGCGTCCCAGTTGAAGCGCCGCCACGCGGCATCGCCATCGCTATACTCTGTCGCGCGGCTCGCGATACGCGAAACGAGTCCCGTCAGCGGCCCGTCGATAGAGACCGCGCGCGCCCGTTCGAACAAACGCCGCGGCACCGCGACAGAAGACGCGGGCAAGTCGAGCACGAGCTGCCGGTTCTCGCCGACGCCCGCATAGTCGTGCCGCGAACCGGCTGGAATGAGCCACGCGGCCGTCCGGTCGATTTCGTGCGCGATGCCGTCCACGGCCATCACCATCGACCCATCGAGACCGAGCACGATCTGGTCAAAGTCGTGCACGTCCGACGCCTCCACCGCGCCATAACGGCGCAGAGAAACGCTGGGCGCGTCGATGACGGCGTGGCTCATGTCACAAAACGTCGCTCGAATGCAGGAACGCTTAGACGTCGAGCAGTTCGACTTCGAACACGAGCGTGGCATTCGGCGGAATGACGCCGCCTGCACCGCGCACGCCGTAGCCGAGTTGCGGCGGAATGGTCAGCTTGCGTACGCCGCCGACCTTCATGCCCTGCACGCCTTCGTCCCAGCCCTTGATGACCATGCCGCCGCCCAGCACGAACGCAAACGGGTCGTTACGGTCCTTGCTCGAATCGAACTTCTGCCCGTCCGTCAGCCAGCCGGTGTAATGAACGCTGACCGTCTGGCCCGCCTTCGCTTCCGCACCCGTGCCTTCCTTCAGGTCTTCGTACTTGAGGCCCGACTCAGTGGTGACAGTCATGCGATGCTCCTTGTAATCGTCCGAAACCACTATTGTAGGCTGGTTGTCATACCTTCGCGAAGATTGGCCGAACAGCCATGCCTATAATGTTCAGACCGCAACCAACGATGTACCGTCAACAAGGATGTCGATCGTGACCCCGTCTACCCCGTCTTCTTCCGGCAGCAACGAGGAGATGCCCGCTGTCACCGAGCGAACCGCGCGACGCAGCGCCGAAACGGCGCTCTTTATGCGCGATCACGTGCTGTCGCTCGTGTCGCACGACCTGCGCAGTCCGCTGAACGCCATTCATAGCTGGGCTTATGTGCTCGACCGCAAGATCGATGCAAAGGACACCACCGCGCAACGCGCGCTGGAAGGCATTCGCAACGGTGTCGACCAGCAGGTGAAGCTGCTCGAATCGATCGTCGATACGACGCGCGCAGAGACGAAGGCGCTCGCGTTGAAGCGCGCGCCGTTCGCGCTGCGTCCATTGCTCGACGAAACCATCGGCGACGTGCGCGAAGGGCTCGCCGCGCGACGCGGGATCGTGCTCGCGCTGAATACGCCGCTCGCTGCACAGCAGATGGACGGTGATCGGGAACGTCTCGCCGCTGCGTTGTGGCTGCTCGTCACGTTCGCCGTAGAAGCGAGCGCGAGCGGCACGACGGTCACGCTGGACGCAGACGTCGATACCGCGACGCTGCGCGCCACCGTTTCCTGGCAGGCGACCCCTGCCGCGCTGACGGACCCGGCGCTGCCTCATGTGCTCGAAAATTTTGCGCGCGCGCAAGCCACGCACCCTCGCGAAGCCGGCCGCATTTCGTGGGTGCTGGCGCTCTGCAAGCGCGTTGCCGAAGCGCACGACGGTGCGTTCGAACAGGGCGAATTTGCCGACGGCCAATCTTCCACGCTCAAGTTTCGCGCGTCGCTCGCGGGCGCGTGAGCGCACACATAGAAGCGCGCGTGGCCTGGCCGCATGGCCAGTTCATGTGCGCACATCGCTTTCGCGTGCCTTTCGCGCTCTATACTGACGGCTTTTGTTGCCGGAGTTCTTCGCTTTGATCCAGGTCGTCGCCCTCATTGGCGCGTTGTTCCTCGTTGCGCTCAACGGTTTCTTTGTCGCCGCCGAATTCGGTCTCGTCAAGCTGCGGCAGACGCGCGTCCAGACGCTCGCGGAGAAGCACGGCTTGCGCGGCAAGTTGCTTGCGAAAGTGCATGGCCGCCTGGATGCCTACCTGTCCGCTTGTCAGCTCGGCATTACGCTCGCATCGCTGGGGCTTGGCTGGATCGGCGAACCGGCGTTTGCCGAACTGCTGAACCCGGTGTTCCATCTGCTCGGCATCCAGAACGAGCAGTTGATTCACGGCATTTCGTTGTTCTTCGCGTTCTCGTGCATTTCGTTTCTGCACATCGTGGTCGGCGAACTGGCGCCGAAGTCGCTGGCCATTCGTCAAGCCGAGCAGATTTCGCTGTGGTGCGCGATGCCGCTGTACGGTTTCTATTGGGCGATGTATCCCGCCATCTGGGTGCTGAACACGAGCGCAAACGCAGTGCTGCGCATAGCCGGTCTGGCCGCCGATCACGGCGGCGACGCGCATTATTCGACGGACGAACTCAAGCTGATTCTGCGCGGCGGCCGCGCAAGCGCCACGAACAAACTCGACGCACCCAAAGACACCTATTCGCAAGACGAATGGAACACCATCGCGCATTCGCTCGATTTTTCGCGCATGACCGTGTCCGACCTGATGCGGCCCGCGCATGAACTCGTGAGCCTGCGCCGCGATCTGTCATGGCGCGACAACATGCAGATCGTCGCGCGTCATCGTTTCAGCCGTTATCCGTTGCTCGAAGATGCGACGGGCGAACGTGTCGCGGGCACGATTCACCTGAAGGACCTGCTGCTCGCGCGCCACGCGGGCAGCACGCTTGACGACCTGACGCGCTTCGTGCGTCCCGTGCAGTACGTGAAGCCCGACATGCCCGCGCTGGAACTCTTCCGGCGCTTTCGCAAGGGCGCGCCGCATCTCGCGCTGGTCGGCAAGAAGAACGCGAAGCCGATCGGCTTTCTGACGCTCGACAACCTGCTGGGTGCGCTGGTCGGCCAGATCCACGACGAGTTCCGCCAGGGCGACGCGGACTGGACGCGCATGGACGACGGCACGTTGATGGGCAAGGGCAGCCTGCCCGTCGTGTCGCTGGAACGGGCGCTCGGCATCGACATCGACGAAGGCAGTGCCGAGTCGGTCGGCGGTCTCGTGATCAACGCGCTCGCCGATTTGCCCGAAGAAGGGCAGCGTGTGGAGTTCGACCGTTTCGACGTGGTCGTCAAACGAATGAAGGGCCCGCGTATCGTGCTCGTGCGCGTCTATCCAAAGACTTTCGACGACGAAGGCGGCTGATCTTCACACACGCGGCACACCATCCTCGACGAGCACCGCAACGGGCATCGTTGTCAGCGCTTCGCGCAGATAGAGCAGCCCTGTATCCTCTACCTTCGGCGCGGCAGGGCTCAGCCAGTCGAACAGCGCACGGCCGAACAGCTCTTCGGGCATCTGCACGGCCGTGTCGTCCCACGCGATCGGATCGACGAGCGGCACGTCGTTGCCAGGATCGAGCAACGCCATTGCAAGCCGCGTCGCGATCACCACTGCCCAGCAGTTGCCCTGACGCCGCGCGAACGCGATCGCGCGTTGCGCGTGTTTGCCTTGCACCGTGAGCGGCAGATAGCTGCCGTTGCTCAGCAATTCCGGAATCTGCATCCGCAGCGCAAGCATTCGCTGGATGATCGCGAGTTTTACGCGGCCGTCGTGCCATTCGGCGAGATAGTCGGAAGGCGGGGCTTCGCCGAGCATCTTCTGACGCTGCGCGAAATCGACGGGCCGGCGGTTGTCGGGATCGACGAGGCTGAAATCCCAAAGTTCGGTGCCCTGATAAAGATCGGGCACGCCGGGCGACGCAAGACGCAGCACGGTCTGCAGCAGGCTGTTCACCACGCCCGCCCGGCCGATGCGCGCGACGAACGCGCTCAGCTCGCGCAGAAATCCATCGCGGCGCTGCGGCGCGAGAATGTCGAAAAGGAACTCGCGGCAGCCGTTTTCGAAGGCTTCATCGGGCGCGAGCCACGTTGTGCGCAGCTTGGCTTCGCGCAACGCCTTCAGCTGCCATTGCGCGACGCGTTCTGCGAGCGCCTTGATGCCGGCCTGGTCGTCGGGCGAAAGACCGGGCGGCCAGCAGCCGACCAGCGTCTGATACAGCACCGCCTCGGCGGCAGGACCGGGCGCCCAGTCGTCGGCGCTGCCGTTCAGGGCGCGTCGATGCGGCGTGTTCAAAGTCGTCCACGCATGCAGCGTCGCAATCCAGTCATCGGCGATTTCGCTCAGCACGGCAAGCCGCGCGCGGGTGTCCTCGCCACGCTTGTGATCATGCGTCGCCGTCGCCAGCATCGCGTGCGGAAAGCGCCGCGCGCGCTCCTGATTGCCCGCGTGAAACTGCTCGACCGTCAACGCGAATTCGCCCGGGTCCGCGCCCACTTCGCAGCGCGACAGCAGACGCCCATAGCGGTAGCACGCCGTGTCTTCGATCGCCTTCGCGGCGACGGGCGCGGTCAGTTGCGAGAAAACTGTCTGCACGGTGCGGCGCGCTGACGTGGTGTGGTTGATCGGATTGGCATTGCCGTTCGGCTGTGTGCTATAGGCAGCGCCGCGTCCGCTGCCGTTCTCGTCCGCACCGCTGCCGAGCCACGCATCAACGCGCGCTAGCACGCCATGATCGGCACGCGACACCGTCTGCCGCGCGGCCTCCAGCGCAATGTCGAAATACGCGTTGTCGGCCGCACTGCGCAGGCCGTTCTGCGTATAAATGCGATAGACGGGAAAGTGCGCGGCGAGCTCGTTTGTCACGCGGCGGATCGCCGTGTAGGTGAAGTCGCGCGTGGTGATGCTGTCGCGCGCTAGCCGATGCAGCGCGCGCGACACGCGATCGAGTTCGGCGGGCAGATTCTCGGCGAGGATCTTGCGCCGCGCGGGCAGCGCTTCGTCGGCGAAATTCGCGGGGCGGCCGCTCAGTTCGGCCCATGCTTCGGCGAGCGGCGCGGCGCCCGCCGGATCGTGCAGCAACGCGCCCGCATCGTTCATGAAGTCGTAGCCTGTCGTGCCGTCCACCGGCCAGTCGTCGCGCAGTGCTTCGCCGCGTCCGAGAATTTTTTCGACGACGATATAGGGCGTCGTGCCCTCGCGCAGTTCCGCCAGCCGTTGACGCAGCCGCTGCGTGTATTCGCGCGGCTCCGCAAGTCCGTCGACGTGATCGACCCGCAGGCCGTCGATCACACCTTCTGCATAGAGCCGGAAGACGAGCGCGTGCACGGCGTCGAACACCTCGGCGCGCTCGACGCGCACGGCCGCGAGCGTGCTGATATCGAAGAAACGCCGCCAGTTCACTTCGTCCGATGCGGTGCGCCACCACGCGAGCCGGAAATGCTGGCGCTCGATCAGTCGGTGCAGGCGGTCGCGCGTGACGGGGTCGGTCGGCGAATATGCTTCGAGCACGAACTCGATCGCCGACGCGCCGTTCTGCCGCACGAATTCGCGCAGCGCTTCGCGGCCCGCAGCGGCGCGCGGATGATCGGCGGGCTGCGTGGTGACAGGCGCGAAGCGGTCGGCGAGCGCGCTGAGATCGGCGCGATCCGCCGACTGCAGGATCGCCGCGTAATCGATTGGACATACGGGGCACTCATGCTCGGCATAGACGATATTGAAGCGCCCGTTGTCGGCATCGAAGCGCAACGCGATGCGGCCCGCGAACAGTTCGTCGCCATACGACGCGCCGAGCACGGGCATCAGCACCTTGCCGCGCAGCGCCGGATCGGGCGAGTGCCAGTCGACATCGAAGTAGCGCGCAAACGCGCTATGGCGGCCCCATTCGAGGATGTCCTGCCACCACGCGTTATGTTTGCTCACGCCCATGTGATTCGGCACGATGTCAACGATCAGGCCCATGCCGAGTTCGTGCAACTTGTCGGCGAGGCGCCGCAAGCCTTGCTCGCCGCCGCATTCGGCGCTCACCTGGCCGTAGTCGACCGTGTCGTAGCCGTGCGTCGAGCCCGGCGTGGCTGTCGTAATGGGCGATGCGTACAGATGGCTCACGCCGAGCGCGGCGAAATAGTCGACGTGCGCGAGCGCATCGTCGAATGTGAAGTCGCGATGGAACTGAAGCCGGAGCGTGGCGCGTGGAACGGTCATGGCGTATCTGGCAACGAGGAAGCTGAAGTTGAGTCGATGCGCGCCTGCTCGATCGCGAGCAGACGGTCGCAAAACGTTTCGTCGGCGAAGAGCGCGTCGACGGGCTGGATCACGCGGCGCCGCCAGTTCGGATGCTCGTCGATCGAGCCAGGCAAATTCGGCTGATCCGCGAGACCGAGCAGATCTTCGAGCGGATACGTGACGAGCGGCGACGGGGTCGCGGCGACAAACGCGAGCGCCTCGTCGACGGGCGCGTCCTCGGGCGGCGGCGGTTCGACATCGGGCGCGGCGATGCCTGCTTGCTGGAACGCCTTCCACAACGCGGCGCGATCGTCGTCGCGTTCGGCTTGCGCGAGCGCGACGGGGTCACGCCCGTCGGCGCGCACGGCCGTCTGCCCGACGCGGTTGCGCCACACGATGTCCTCGCCGCGCCACCAGCCGGTGACAGTCGGGAGATCGTGCGTGGTCGTCGTGGCGACGGCGCCCCGGTCCCACTCGGATGGCGCCATGAAGCCCTTGCCATCCTTCGTGCGCTCGAACCACAGCACGCGGATGCCCGCCAGGCCATGTTCGCGGAGCCGCTCGCGGAAGCCCGGCGGCACGGTGCCGAGGTCTTCGCCGATCACGATCGCGCGATGCCGCCACGATTCGAGTGCGATGAGCCGCAGCATGTCTTCGAGCGGATAGCGCAAGTACGCGCCGTTCTTCGCGGGCTGACCTTCGGGCACGAGCCACAGACGCCGCAACCCGAGAATGTGATCGATGCGGATGCCGCCCGCGCTGGCGAAAGCGGCGCGCAGCATGTCGATGAACGCTGAGAAGCCCTGCGTGCGCATCGCGCGCGGCGAAAACGTAGTGAGGCCCCAAGCCTGCCCCGCCTGGTTGAAGAGATCGGGCGGCGCACCGACGGACACGCCATGCAGCATGTCGTCGCGATACGACCACGCATGCGAGCCCGCGCTATCGCAACCGACAGCGAGATCCGCGATCAGGCCGATCGCCATGCCCGCATCGCGCGCTGCATGCTGCGCGTGCGACAGTCCTTTCGACGCCAGCCATTGCAGAAACAGATGAAACTCGACTTCGTGCCGGTGCTCGTTCGCGAACGCTTCGACTTCGGGGCTGCGCGGGTCTTGCAGCGCGTCGGGCCACTTGCGCCAATACCCGTCGCCATCGTGCTGCAACTGGAACGCGTGCAGTGCCTCGAAGCGCGCATGGTCTTCCAGCGCGCGTCCGCCGCGCTCGCAGAAGCCGTGAAATTCCAGCGCGCGCGGCGAGTCCTGTGCGCGGTCGTTTGCGCAGAAGCGCTCGAACAGCACGCGCAGCGTCTTGAGCTTCAACGGCGTCGCCGTCTTCCAGTCGATCAGCGGCGCTCCTTCGAGCTTCGTCCATGCCTCGATGCCTCCCGCTGCATCGAGCGCGGCCTGTGCGGCTTGCGCGCCGAACATGGCGGCAGGATCGATGTGCGTGACGTTCAGCCACAAGCGCGAGGACGGCGAATATGGACTGAACGACCCGGGCAACGCGCTGAACATCGCGTGGGTCGGGCTGATCGCGAGCGCATGCGCACCGCGTTTCGCGCTTTCGATCGCGAGCGTGGTCAGGGCGGTGTAATCGCCGATGCCGCCGTCGCCCACGCGCCGCAGCCCGTAGATTTGCGCTGCAATGCCCCACAGCGGCGGCGGCTTCTTGCCGTCGCCGTGCATCGTCTGCCATGCGTCGGCGACCGTGTAGCACTGCGCAGGCGCGACGGCGAGCGTCATCCGATGATCGTTGAGCACGAGCGTGTGATAACCCGGTTCGTCGATCGGCGAGAGCAGAGCCGCTTCGCCTTTGGGCGCCGTGAAGCGTCCGTCGATCACCGCGCCGCTTTCCAGTTCGATCCGGTAGTGACTGCCCGACTTCACCGCGGCCGCGGGCAGCGCGATGCCGCGTCCGCATTCGACCGTCATCAACGGCGGCAGCTTGCGGCCGGACAGTTCGGCTTCGAGAGTCGCGGCGCTCTGGCGGATCTGCGTGGCGTTGCCGCAAGGCAGGCCCATGCGCTCGAGCAGTACGGCGAGCGTGCTGTCGGGCACGCGCTGTTTTTCGCGATGCGCGTCTTCCCACTCGACTTCGAAGCCGGCGCGTGCGGCGAGCATGTCGATGGAAATGCCGGGGCGTCGTGTCGTGGCCACGCGTGTCACTCCTCTTGAACGTGCTTGCGCGCGTCATGGCCGACCGCGTATTGGCTGACGTCGCCCGTCAGCCACGCGACGAATGCGTTCGACGGCAACTCGCCCGCGTCGACGCGATCGCGCACGCGCGGCGGCGTTTCGAAGATCACCTTGCCTGCGGGACACTCGTCGAGCCGCACGGCGTCCTTGCCGAGATTCAGTGCGATCGACAGCGTCTCGCCGTCGGCGAGCTTCCAGCGCGCGACGAGCGCGTCCGCTTCGCGTGCGCCAGAAGCCTCGAGCACGGTCGCGCCAAGCGGCCTCGCGTGCTTTAGACGCGGCGCGATCAGCTTGGCGCGCACGGCGAGCGCGGACTTGTAGAAATGCATCCAGTCGAGCGCATCCTTGTGCTCGGGCGAATCGCCGCGACGTTCGACGGGCGACGATATGGCGAGCGTCTGCCGATCGTTTGGATCGGGGATCAGCGCGCGGCGCTTTTCGTCGGCAAACGCGGAAAAGCGTGCGAACTCTTTGCGGCGCCCTTCGCGCACGGCATCCGCGAGATCGCCGGTGTAGTCGGTGAAGAACAGGAACGGCTGTGTCGAGCCGTACTCTTCGTCCATGAACAGCAGCGGTATTTGCGGCGACAGCAGCAACAGGCCCGTCGCGGCGCGCAGCGCGTCGTCGGAGCAAAGCGAGCGCAGACGCTCACCCATTGCGCGATTGCCGACCTGGTCGTGGTTTTGCAGAAACAGCACGAACGAAGCGGGCGGCAGATGGCCGCTGGGCTGGCCGCGCGGCTTGCCGTCGTGAATCGGCGAAGGGTCGCCCTGATAGCCGAAACCGCTGCCCAGAATTCTCGCGAGCTTCTGTATCGGCCGGTCGGCGTAGGCGGCGTAATAGCCTTCGTGTTCGCCCGTCAGCAGCACGTGCAGCGTGTTGTGCCCGTCGTCGTTCCATTGCGCGGTGAAATGCGTGTCGAGCAGGCTCGCCGTATTGCGCTCGTTTTCCAGCACGAGATGCACATGGCGGCCATGTTGCACATGCGCGCGCACGTGATCGGAAAAACTGCGCAGCCAGTCGTCGTTGTCGATCGCATGCACGGCGTCGAGGCGCAGGCCGTCGAAGCGATATTCGTTCAGCCAGTACAGCGCGTTGTCGCAGAAGAACTCGCTCACTTCGCTGCGTGCGAAGTCGATGGCGGGGCCCCACGGCGTGTGCGTGCCCTCGCGGAAGAACGGCTTTGCGTACTGCTGGAGATAATTGCCGTCCGGGCCGAAGTGGTTGTAGACGACATCGAGAAACACGGCTAGACCGTGACCGTGCGCGGCGTCGATCAGCGCTTTCAGTTCGTCGGGGCGCCCATATGCGGAGTCGGGCGCATACGGCAGCACACCGTCGTAGCCCCAGTTGCGCGTGCCGGAGAAATCGTTGAGCGGCATCAGTTCGATCGCGGTGACGCCGAGCGCGGCGATCGCGGGCAGGCGCTTCATCACGCCGGCATAGCCGCCCAGCGCGCCGACATGCAGCTCGTACAGCACCGTTTCTTCCCACGGGCGGCCGCACCAGTTCGTGTGCTGCCACGCGTATGCGCGCGGATCGATCACTTCGCTGGGTCCGTGCACGTCTTGCGGCTGGAAGCGCGACGCGGGGTCGGGGATCAGCAGCGCGCCGTCGAGCTTGTACCGATACAGCGTGCCCGCGCTACAGTCGATTTCGGCCTCGAACCAGCCGTTGCCCGTCGGGCTCATATCGTGCGTGCCCGAGGCCTGCTCGCCCTGGCCGCTTTCGACGGCGAGCTGCACCTTTGCGCACGAAGGCGCCCACAGCCGGAAGCGCGTGCGCGGCTTCGCGCCCGTCGCACCGAGCAGTTGCGCGCCGAACGGCAGGCAGTGCGCGTAATGATGCGCGTGAGGGTCGATCGGACGTTCATGCATGTTTGTCACCATTCGTCGGCACGCTGACGGATGTACGCATTCGTACAGTCAGCATCGGCATTCATTCGATAGCAGCACGCGCACGTCTAGCCGGACTGTTCCGGTTCCGGCATCGACGTGCCCGGGTCCGGCGGCAGCGCCGTCAACAGACGCGGACCGTACTGCGCGCCCGCGCGCCAGCTCGCCTGCCAGTCCGCGTCGCCCGTGGGCTGCGCAGCGAGCACGACCATGCTGTGCGCGGCCACTTCCAGATCGGGCGTGGCGAGCGGCGCGGGCGGCGCCTCGGGGTCCGCCGTATCCAGCAGCACATGCCATTCCAGGTGCGGCGGAGGCGGCGTGAAACGCACAGCCGTCGCGGCTGCGTTCAACATCATCAACAATACTTCCGTTTCTCCGTTCAGCCCCGCGCCTGCGCGCCGCAGCGTGAACGCTCGGCCTTCCGGGTCCTGCCATGCTTCGATGGTCAGCGCTTCGCCGTGCTCGTCGAACCACCCGACGTCATAGAGCCCGGGCAATACTTCGCGATCGCCAAACAGGAAGCGGTTTTCGCGCAGCAGCGGATGCAGCTTTCGCAACGCGATGATGCGCGCGAAAAACATAGTCATTTTGCGCCCGTGTGGGAGGGCGGCACGTTCCCAATCTATCCAGGAAATTTCGTTATCCTGGCAGTACGCGTTGTTGTTGCCGCGCTGCGTGCGGCCCATTTCGTCGCCGGCGAGCATCATCGGCGTGCCGAGCGCGACGAACAGCGTCGCGATCAGCGAACGGGACACACGCTCTCGCGTTTCGGCGATGGCGGGCTCATCGGTGGGACCTTCGACGCCCCAGTTCGAGCCGAAGTTCTCGTTGTGCCCGTCGTTGTTGTTTTCGTTGTTGGCCTCGTTGTGCTTGTGCGAGTACGACACGAGATCGGCGAGCGTGAAGCCGTCGTGCGACGTGACGAAGTTGATCGACGCCGTCGGCTTGCGAAAACGCCGGTTGAACAGATCCGCCGATCCCGTCAGGCGCGCGGCGAGATCGGGACGCATGCCGGCGTCGCCGCGCCAGAAGCGCCGCACGGAGTCGCGGAAACGGTCGTTCCATTCGCTCACGCCGGGCGGATGATTGCCGAGCTGATAGCCGCCCGGCCCGATGTCCCACGGTTCGGAGATCAGCTTGCGTTGCGACAGGATGGGGTCTTGCCGGAGCGCGTCGAAGAAGCCCGAACCGGGATCGAAACCCGAATGCTCGCGGCCGAGCGTGACGCCGAGATCGAAACGGAAGCCGTCGATATTGAAAGCCGTCGACCAGTAGCGCAGCGAGTCCATCACCATTTGCAGCACGCGCGGATGGGGCAGGTTGAGGGTGTTGCCGCAGCCCGTGTCGTTGATGTGATGGCGCTCGTCGCCTGGGATGAGGCGGTAATAGCTGGCGTTGTCGAGTCCTCGCCACGACACGGTAGGGCCCATTTCATTGCCTTCGCATGTGTGGTTGTAGACGACGTCGAGTATCACCTCGATTCCCGCCGCGTGCAGTTGACGGACGGCGATGCGCATTTCATCGAGCCGGTGTGCCGACAGATACGACGGCTCGGGCGCAAAGAACGCGGCCGTGTTGTAGCCCCAGTAGTTGCGCAGCCCGCGCTCGACGAGGAAGCGGTCGTTCAGGAATGCGTGCACGGGCAGCAGTTCGACGGCCGTGACGCCGAGCTTCAGCAGATGTTCGATGAATTCCGGCGATGCGAGTGCGGCGAACGTGCCGCGTTCGGGCGCGCGGAGATCCTTGCGCAACATCGATGCACCGCGCACGTGGGTCTCGTAGATGACGGTTTCGCTCCACGGCACGTTGGGGCGTGTGTCGTGCGACCAGTCGAACGCTTCGTCGACGACGACGCATTTGGGCATGGCGGGCGCCGAGTCGCGTCGGTCGATCGAGAGATCCATTCTGTTCGAATGCACGCGATAGCTGAACAGCGCATCGGACCATCGAAACTGGCCGACGAGCTTGCGTGCGTACGGGTCGAGCAACAGCTTGTGCGGATTGAAGCGATGCCCGTGTTGCGGTTGGTACGGGCCGTGCGCCCTGAAGGCGTAGACCGTGCCGGGGTGTGCGTGCGGCAGGTAGCCGTGCCAGACTTCGTCGGTGCATTCGGGAAGCGCATAGCGCTTCAGTTCTTTTCTGCCTGTCGGCTCGAAGAGGCAGAGCTCGATACGTTGAGCGTTCGCCGAGAACACGGCGAAGTTCACGCCCAGTCCGTCCCAGCTCGAACCCAGCGGGTAGGGATTGCCCGGCAACAGACGGTCAGGAAGTACGTGCGACATGGCAAATCCTGTTTTGTTTTTTAAGCTTTAGAAGCGGTCTTTTACTTTGCCCTCTTGGTTACGGTTTGCCTTCTGTTCTGGCTGTGAGATTCTCTGTTTTGTCGGCGGGTGCAGATGGTTTCGGGTTTGCTCTTATTTCGGGTTTGCTCTAATTTGCCGCCGGCATTCGCGAATGCGTGTCGGTGTTCATGCGTTGCCCGCACAGGCGCAACGCATGAATCACAAAGGCAATACGCAGATGTCAGCGACAACCACACCCAACCTCAATCGGCCCTGAGCACAATCGTCCCCAATGGTGGCAACACCAGAGCAGCGGACTGCGGCCGCCCATGCGCCGCCACCTCATCCGTATAGATCACACCGCCGTTGCCAACGTTAGACCCGCCGTAAACCGCGGCATCTGTATTCACGACTTCGACCCAACGCCCCGGACGAGGCATCCCGACCCGATAGCCATGCCGCGGCACGGGCGTGAAGTTGCACACCGTAATGAGTTCACGCCCCGCGCCATCCACGCGACGCCAGGCGAAAACAGAATTAGCGGTGTCATCGCCGATGATCCACTCGAACCCGCCCGGCTCAGTATCGAGACGATGCAGCGCCGGTTCCTCACGATACAACCGGTTCAGATCGCGCACCAGACGTTGCACCCCGTGGTGCAACTCGTCGTCGAGCAGATGCCAGTGCGGCGATCCGTCGTGATCGAACTCCGCCATCTGCCCGAACTCGCCGCCCATGAACATCAGCTTCTTGCCCGGATGCGTCCACATGAACCCGAAGTACGCTCGCAGATTCGCAAACTTTTGCCAGCGGTCGCCCGGCATCTTGCCCAGCAGCGAGCCTTTGCCGTGCACGACTTCATCGTGTGACAAAGGCAGCACGAACTTCTCCGAATACGCGTACACCATCGCAAACGTCATGTTGTGGTGATGCCATTGCCGATAGATCGGGTCTTCATGCATGTAGTGCAGCGTGTCGTGCATCCAGCCCATGTTCCACTTGAACTGAAAGCCCAGTCCGCCATCGTCGACGCGCGCCGTCACGCCCGGCCATGCCGTCGATTCCTCCGCGATCGTGATTGCGCCGTGCACGTCTGGCATATGCTGCACTTCATGATTCAGGCGCTTCAGAAACGCAATCGACTCGAGATTCTCACGGCCGCCATAAATATTCGGCACCCACTCGCCCGCCGCGCGTGAATAGTCGCGGTAGAGCATCGACGCGACAGCATCGACGCGCAGGCCGTCGACGTGATAGCGCTTCAGCCACGCCAGCGCCGACGCGATGAGGAACGCGCTCACCTCGTTGCGGCCGAGGTTGTAAATCATCGTGTTCCAGTCCTGGTGATAGCCCTCGCGCGGATCGGCATGCTCGTAAAGCGGCGTGCCGTCGAACTCCACCAGCCCATGTGAATCGTTCGGAAAGTGCGCAGGCACCCAGTCGAGAATCACGCCGAGTCCCGCTTCGTGCGCGCGGTTCACGAAGCCCGCGAACTGCTCCGGCGTGCCGAAGCGTGCCGACGGCGCGAACTGCGACAGCGGCTGATAACCCCACGAGCCGCCGAAGGGATGCTCGGCCACGGGCATGAACTCGATATGCGTGAAGCCCATTTCCTTCGCGTACGGAATCAGGCGATCCGCCAGCTCCGACCAGTTCAGGCCGCGATGCCCTTCCTCCGCGATGCGCAGCCACGATTCCGCGTGCACCTCGTAAATCGAAATCGCCGATTGCGCCGTCTGCTTGCCCCCACGCGTCTGCATCCAGTCGCCGTCCGTCCACGGGAAATGCTCGACCTCGTCGACATGCGCGACGATGGATGCCGTCGCGGGCGGCTTCTCCGTCTGCATCGCGCAAGGGTCGGCCTTGAGCGGCAGTGGATGCCCGTCGCGCGCCAGCATCTCGTACTTGTAGCGCGTGCCCGCGCCGATGCGCGGCACAAACAGTTCCCACACGCCTGCCTGGTGGCGCAGACGCATCGGATGCCGGCGGCCGTCCCACGAGTTGAAGTCGCCCACGACCGACACGCGCCGCGCATTCGGCGCCCACACCGCGAAGCGCACGCCAGGCACGCCGTCCATCGTGTGGGGCCGCGACCCGAGGCATTCGAGCACCGCATAGGGATCGCCCCACGCGACGCGCTGCAACGGCTCGTCGCCGAGCACGGAGCCGAATGAATAGGTGTCTTCGATCTCCTGCACCGAGCCATGCCAGTCGATCCGCAAGCGATACGGCACGGCTTCGCTAACCGGGCCCGCGAACAGGCCGCCCGGATGCAGCTGTTCCAGTTCGCCGAGCAGCCGGCCGTCGTCGCGCGCAATCACCGCGACGTGCGCTGCGTTCGGCAGCATCACGCGGACGACGGGACCGGCGCTTGTCTGGTGCATGCCCAGTTGCGAAAACGGATCGTGATGGCGCGCATCGACGAGCGCATCCAGGTCCACGCGATTCAGACCGGCCGCATCTAGTTGAACGTTGTGTTGCTCACTCATAGTCACCCTCTGATCCTTCTGGCGGTGTCGCGGCAGCCGACGGAGAATGCGGCCCCGCGCCCGTGTCACCGAGCAGGCTGCTCGTCAGTGCGGCGAGTCCGCGCACCGGCAAGCTGAGCCACGTCGGCCGGTTGGCCGCCTCATAGCGGATTTCATAGGCGGCCTTTTCGATCAGGAACAGATTGAGCAGCGCCTGTTCGTGCTCGGCCGCGACGAGCGGCTGTGCTGCCGCCTGTGTCGCCTCGCGGTACCGATCAAGGAAGGCCTCGGCGGCCGCAACACGGAAGCGCTCGAAGAGCACGCGCTTGCGGTCGGCCGTCATTTGCGGCGCGGCTTCCATTGTCGATTGTGCAGCGGCGCTCGCATACGACAGCGAACGCAGCAGACCCGCGACGTCGCGCAACGGGCTCGATTTCGCTCGCCGTTCGTCGAGTTCGCGCGCGGGCTCGCCTTCGAAGTCGATCAGGAACGCGTCGCCTTGCGACACCAGCACCTGGCCCAGATGAAAGTCGCCGTGAATGCGCGTACGCAGTGCATGTGCATCGGGCGTCACCAGCTTCGACACTGCTTCGACGAGCTTGTCCTTGCGATCGAGGATGCTGCGCCCCAGCAGCGCGGCATCCTCGCCGAGCTGACCGACGTTCTTTTCGAGCTGTTCAAGCGCGACGGCCAGCAGCTTCTGCGTGCCGTCGATCCACGCCTGCACCTGCTGCGCACCGGCGGGTTCGGGATCGAACGCGGGATCGTCCGAGGGCGCCGCGAGCGCCACATGCAGCTCGCCGAGCCGCTTGCCGATGATGCCCATGTACGACGCGTAGCCTTCAATCGCCTCTTCTTCGTTCACGCGATCCTGATTCGCCTGGTTCGCATCGCTGCCGTCCATCACGAGCGCGAGTTCGTCGATCGAACGGCGCAATGTGTCGAGCGCCCAGTTCCATGCATCGCCCTGGTTGTCGACGAAGCCTTGCAGGATGCACAGCGTATGCGGCACGTTCTCGGGATCGACGCGCACCACTTCGCCGATCAGCGGCGCCGTGTTCGCGTAGCCGAGCTGCGTCAGATAGCGGGTCATTTCCGCTTCTGGATGCACGCCCTTCAGCAGACGCCGCACGAGCTTCAGCACCACCTTGTCGGCGATCACGAGCGAGCTGTTACTTTGCTCGGCAGCGAGCCAGCGGATTTCCGGCTGATCGCCCAGTTCGAGTTCGGCGAAACGGTCCGTCGGAATGAAGTGGATCGTGCTCTTCTGCACGGTCGGCACGGCGGCGCGTTCGCGCAATTTGCGCAATGTGCCATAAGCGAACAGCGGCAGCGCAAACGCGTCCGTCAGATGGCCCACGTTGCGGCCGCGGCGCACGCGTGCGAGCGCGAGTTGCATGAAAAGCGGGTTGGTCGTATCGGCGCCCCACGTAATCGCGATGGGCAGCACATAACGTTCCGTGTGGTCGCCGACATCCGCTTCGATTTCCGTGAAAGCGAAGCCCGCTTCCGGAATCGTCGTGAGCGCGGCGAGCCGCACCGCGTGCATCTTCTGATCCTTCGATGCAAACCAGCGGCGGCGTCCCAGCCACGATGGCAGCACTTCGGATTCGAGCAGCCTCACGTTTTCCGGCGTCGGGCCCGTCTGGCCTTCGCGAATCACGATGGTGACGAAATCGGGGAGCGGCTCGGACGGCGGCTGGCTCCATGTGGGGCGGTCCTGGCCTTCGCAAAGAAGGAACCACAGGAAGCCGTATGGGGGAAACGTCAGCAGATACGTCAGCTGGCCGATGCGCGGAAAAACGGAATCGGCCGTCATTTCTATCGGCGTCGCCCCGTTGAATTCCGACAGATCGAGTTCGACCGCCTGCGGTGCGCGCGACAGGTTTGCGACGCACAGAATGGGCGGCTCGCCGGGCAGCTCGCGCAGATACGCGAGTATCTTGCGGTTGCTCGGCTTCAGAAAGCGGATCGTGCCGCGCCCGAACGTGTGCTTCGAGCGGCGTGTCGCTAGCATGCGGCGCGTCCAGTTGAGCAGCGAATGCGGGTCGCGGTTTTGCGCTTCAACATTGACGGCGTCGAAGCCGTACAGCGCGCCCATCACGGGCGGCAGCACGAGCTGCTCGGGGTCGGCGCGCGAGAAGCCACCGTTTCTGTCCGACGACCACTGCATCGGCGTGCGCACGCCGTCCCGGTCGCCGAGGTGAATGTTGTCGCCCATGCCGAGCTCGTCGCCGTAATAGATGACAGGCGTGCCGGGCATCGACAGGAGCAGCGAATTGATCAGTTCGATGCGGCGGCGGTCGCGCTCCATCAGCGGCGCGAGGCGTCGGCGGATGCCCAGGTTCAGGCGTGCCCGGCGGTCGCTCGCATACGTGTTCCACAAGTAGTCGCGCTCGGAGTCCGTGACCATTTCGAGCGTGAGTTCATCGTGATTGCGCAGGAAGATCGCCCACTGGTTCGTTTCCGCGAGATCCGGCGTCTGCTTCATGATGTCGGTGATCGGGAAGCGGTCCTCGCTCGCGATCGACATGTAGATGCGCGGCATCAGCGGGAAGTGGAACGCCATGTGGCATTCGTCTTCATTGCCGAAGTATTCCTGCACGTCTTCCGGCCACTGATTCGCTTCGGCCAGCAGCATCCGGTTCGGATACTCTGCGTCGATGGTCGCGCGAATCTTCTTCAAGATTGCGTGCGTTTCGGGAAGGTTCTCGTTGTTCGTGCCTTCGCGTTCCACGAGATAGGGCACGGCATCGAGCCGCAGACCGTCGATGCCCATATCGAGCCAGAAGCGCATCACTTGCAGCACTTCGCGCATCACGGCGGGGTTGTCGAAGTTCAGGTCGGGCTGGTGCGAGTAGAAACGGTGCCAGTAGTACTGGCCCGCGACGGGATCGTGCGTCCAGTTCGACGGTTCCGTGTCGATGAAGATAATGCGCGTCTTCTCGTACTTCTTGTCCGTGTCCGACCATACGTAGTAGTTGCGATGATTCGAGCCGGGCTTCGCGCGGCGTGCGCGCTGGAACCAAGGATGCTGGTCCGACGTGTGGTTGATGACGAGCTCGGTAATCACGCGCAGCCCGCGCGCGTGGGCTTCCTGAATGAAGCGCTTGACGTCGCCGATCGTACCGTAGTCGGGGTGCACGTTGCGATAGTCGGCGATATCGTATCCGTCGTCGCGGCGCGGCGACGGATAGAACGGCAACAGCCAGATCGCGCTCACGCCGAGTTCCGCGATGTAGTCGAGCTTTGCGATCAGGCCGGGGAAATCGCCGACGCCGTCGTTGTTCGCATCGAAGAACGACTTGATGTGCACCTGGTAAATGATCGCGTCCTTGTACCAGAGCGGATCGTCCGATAGGGTCGACACTTTGCCGCGCCGTGCCGTACGCGGCTTCGATGGCGCGGCTGCCGTCGTCGTGTCGGTGATATGGGCCTGCGACGTGCTTTCTGCGGGATCGTCACGTTTCATGTCGCACCTTCATTCATTGAATGTCGTGTCATGGGCGGCCCGATGCGCGTCGGCATCGTCGGGAACGGCCTCGCGCGGCAGGCCGCCCGCGGGCGCAATGCGCCAGATCGCGAACGGCCGAGTGCCGGGATCGAGCCGTACGTGTTGCCATCGGCCCTGCCATTGAAACCGCTCGCCCGTCATCTGGTCGATCACGTCGATGGTGCTGTGATCGTGCACGCCCCAGCGGTTGAATGTGGACCACGACAACTCGATATCCGCGCCCTGCTCGTTGTGCGGATCGAGATTGATCGCGACGACGATCACGTTGTCGCGCGCTTCCGTGGCTTTTTCGAAGAACAGGATGTGATCGTTGTGCGCCGGCAGGAACGTGAGATTCAGATGCGTATGCAGCGCGGGATTCGTGCGGCGGATACGGTTCAGTTCCGTGATCTCGCGCACGATGTTGCCGGGCCGGTTCCAGTCCCACGCGCGGATCTGGTACTTCTCCGAATCCAGGTACTCTTCGCTGTTCGGCAACGCGGCGGCTTCGCACAGTTCGAAACCGCTATATACGCCCCACAGTCCAGACAGCATCGTCGCGAGCGCCGCGCGAATCAGAAAGCCTGGGCGTCCCTGTCTTTGCAGATGGCGCGGGTTGATATCGGGCGTGTTCACGAAGAAGTTAGGCCGGAAGAAGTCGCGCAGACTGGTCTGTGTGAGTTCCGTCAGATACTCGGTGAAGTCGCGCTTCGATTCGCGCCACGTGAAGTACGTGTACGACTGCGAGAAGCCGAGCTTGGCGAGCCGCGCCATCACGCGTGGGCGTGTGAACGCTTCCGACAGAAAGATCACGTCGGGATGCCGCGCGCGCACATCGTTGATCATCCATTCCCAGAACGGAAAAGGCTTCGTATGCGGATTATCGACGCGGAAAATGCGCACGCCTGCATCGATCCAGAACAGGATCACGTCGCGCAGCGCGATCCACAACGCGGGCTTCGCGTCGCGCGCATAGAAGTCCGGATTCACGATGTCCTGATACTTCTTCGGCGGATTTTCCGCGTAACGCAGCGTGCCGTCGGGACGCCATGCGAACCATGTGGGATGCTGCTTCAGCCACGGGTGATCAGGCGAACATTGAATCGCGAAGTCGAGTGCGATCTCGAGGCCATGTTCGTGCGCGGCGGCGAGCATGCGCTTGAAGTCGTCGAGCGTGCCGAGCTGCGGATGCACGGCATCGTGTCCACCCGCTGCGCCGCCGATTGCATACGGACTGCCCACGTCGTCCGGTCCCGGCGTGAGCGTGTTGTTGCGGCCCTTGCGGTTTGCGATGCCGATGGGGTGGATCGGCGGGAAGTACAGCACGTCGAAGCCCATGTCGCGGATGCGCGGCAGTTTGCGGATCACATCGTCGAAATTGCCGTGCCGATGTTCGTCGTCGCTCATCGAGCGCGGGAAGATCTCGTACCAGCTGCCGAAGCGCGCGCCCGCGCGTTCGGCGTCGATGCGATAGACGATCGGATCGCGCGACAACCCCGGACGATGGCGCGCGGCGGCAAACGCCTCAGCCGTGGTCGGCGCGAGCACGATTGCAAGACGCTCGCCCATATCGGCTTTCATGAACTCCTTGACGATCGCTTCGAGCTGCTGCGGCCGCGAGCCTTCGGCGGTTTCCGCTTCGGCCAGCGCGAGCGCGAACAGATGCTTCGCTTCCTCGACTTCGAGATCGACCGATTGATCAGCCTTCAGCTTCTTCTGCATGTGATCGACCAACGACGCGAAATCGTCGCGCCACGCGATCACCGTGTACTCGTGACGCCCGAGCCGTTCGAGCGCGATGCGCGCCTCCCAGATGTCGTTGCCTGCGGGCTGCGCGGGCGTCATCGGCGTTTCGTGCCATGCGGTTTCGTCGGCAGCGCGCCAGATCACGGCGGCCGCGATCTTGTCGTGGCCTTCGGCGAACACGGCTGCCGTCACGTGCACGCGCTCGCCGACGATCCGCTTGGCGGGAAAGCGTCCGTGATCGACGGAAGGCGACACGCTTTCGATGGCGACGCGCGATGTCGCGATTGCATCGAGCACGCTCTTGTGTCCCGAGGTCGTGGCGCTCTGCTTGTCGATGGGCGGCGCGAGCACGACGGGTCTTTCGGCGACCGCGCGGAACAGGCGGCACGCGCCCGGCGGCAGCGTGAAGGGCGTGAGCGGCTGCGGCGCGCCGCGCGTTTCCGTGCCGAGCGGCACGAAGCGCGTGAAACCGCCCGGCACGCCGTCGAGAAAGCGCGCGGGATCGACGCGCACGGGTGTGCCGAGTTCGGGATTGATCGCGATCAGCACCGCTTCGTCCGCATCGCGCAGGTCCCTTTTGTCGCCGCGTAGTAGAAGCGCGGCATGCGTGTCGGGACCGGACAGCGAGCGCAGCTCGCCGTTCGTCTGCAACGACCACGTGTCGCGCGCAATCGCATTTGCATGACGAACGCGTTCGCTGAGATCGAAGCGCGCCGCGCTGCGCAGGCTTGCGTAATGACCGGCGTCGCCGAGCGTATGCGAGATCGGCTCGGCAATGCCGTATTCGAAGCCCATCGGCATCAGCCAGCCCGTACCCGTCGACGCGGCCGTCATCAACGCACGGCGATACGCGCGCTCGACGATAGCGGAGTCGTGCACCTGCTCCAGGTCCGCCGCGAGGCGCGTGCCGTACGGCGCTTCGGGAAACGCAATGGGCGAGCCGGCGCGCGTCAGCACGGCATGCTCCTCGAGCATCCACGGCGCGCGGAAGTCCCACCAGCGCGACGACGAGAACACGGCATCGAAGCCTACGCTTTCGAGCGCGACGATGTCCGAACGCACCAGGCCGGGCGTGGCGGCGAGAAAGCGCGTCGACGGATGGCGCGACGCGCGCACGGCATCCAGCAGACGCCGCCATGCAAACACAGGGACACGATGCGGCGAATCGAACCGGAAGCCACCGATGCCCGCGTCGGCGAGCGCATCGAGCGTATGCGCCCACCAGTCGATCAACGGCCCGGCGACATGCTCGTTGCTGAAATTCGCATACGCGACGTTGTCTTCGTGGCGTGCATGACGCGGATCGAGCCGCGCCTCTTCCGGCTCGAACGGATGAAACCAGTCGCGATGCTCGCGATAGAGCTGACCGTCGGCGGCCGCGCGGTCGATCACGAGATCGACCAGCAAGGTGAGACCATGCTGACTCGCTGTTTCGGCGAGACGCTGCAGCCCTTCGTGCGCGGGCTGGTCGGTGGCGAGCGCGGGATGCAGCCGCGCATGATCGCTGACGATTTGCGCGTGGCCCGCCTGTCCCGGCTGGAACAGCCCGCCGATCAGCACATGATCGAAGCCGAGCGAAGCCGCGTGCGCGAATTGCGCGGGCCACGCTTCCAGCCGTCCGACGAGGGGAGAATGAACGAAGTAAATCCGCGGCGCGTAGGCGTGGGGAGCTTCCATCGGTCGTTTCCAGATTCGTCCTGCTTTGCGGCGTGGATGCATATTCCTGCGATCACGACCGCCTATTAGGCTTCAGAGCCGGATGCCGCGCGATGCGTCCTGCGACGGCGCGTACTGCTCAATGTAGTGCATTGATCGACATGCGGTGCGTCAGTTCACACTGTCCGCAAACTGTCCGGTAAGGACGAAGCTTCGCGGGGGCTCGCGCTGCATGTCATCGGTCAGAAATCTGTCGACAGGCGGGTTAGGAGCAAGCGTTATGCCAGAAGACAAGGCAGGAAAGCCACGGCTGAAACACAGACGGGCGGGCGACGACGCCTGGCGCAGCCCGGTACGGCCGATTCAGCAAATGCGCATGCGGCGTCGTTCATACGAATGGCGCGGCGAAAAATGAGGAAGCGTGTAATTCGGGTGTGTCGTGGGACGGCTGTTACATGGCATGTTGCCATAGCCGCGCGCACGTGACAGCGAAGCGGGTGACAAGGCGCGAACCCTCGCAGCTCGCGCATGCGCACGAATCGAAAAGACGGGTGGCCGCTGCTACGATCCGAGCAGGCCCGCCGCCATATTCACGCACAGCCCGAGCACGGCTACGTTGAAATAGAACGACAGCACCGACTGGGCGAGCGCTGCGCGCCGCACCTCACGCGAACACAGCACGACGTCCGACGTCTGCGATGCGACGGCGATCGTGAACGAGAAATACAGGAAGTCCCAGTAGTTCGGCTCGAGCTTGTGGTCGGGAAACTTCAGCGCTGCTTGCTGCTGGTCCGTGCCGAAATGGAGGCGGGCGTAGTGCAGCGTGAAGATGGTCGGTACGAGGAACCACGCGCCGATCAACGTGACGCCCGTCACGACGTAGTGCGACACGCCCGTGCTGCCTTTCGACGACGCAAGTTCCAGCACGATAGCGACGATGCTGGCCACCGTCGAGAGGCAGACGATGGCCAGCACGACGACGGCATTCTCGTCTTCGCGCTGGGCGATGTCGCGCACGCGCTCGTGGTCGGCGCGCGCCATCTCGATCCACATCAGCGCGAGATAGGTCCACACGGCGACGTCCCATGAGACGAGCACGCGGATGATCGGTCGCATCTGCACGCTGGCGAGGAGCGCGCCAATAGCCACGCCAACGACGAAGCCCAGGACCATGCGCGGCCGGTTGCGCAACACCTGCGGATAGACACTCATGGGCGCGCGCTCCTGGCAGCATGGTATGACAACGGTATGTCGCAGTGCGACTCTGAAGGCTGCGGCGATTCTACGTCGGTATGCTGCATGATTTGTCGGAATGGGTGCCTGGACGTTATAGCTTTCCCGCAGTTTTGCTCATTGGCCTTGCATGCGGCTTTCACGGGTTGTTTCGTTCTCGCGCGTGGCACCCGGCGAGCGTGCAAAGGCGGTAGGGCTGTCGACGATCGGGCATCGAAGGTCGTGCCGATCGAGCCCGTCAACATGGCCGCTTCGTCGGACAGAATGTCGCCGAACATATTGCCCGTGACGATCACGTCGAACGACTTCGGCGCCTTCACGAGCTGCATCGCCGCGTTGTCGACGTACATGTGCGACAGCTCGACGTCCGCATATTCCTTCGACACATCGATCATGATGTCCTTCCAGAACTGCGACGTTTCGAGCACGTTCGCCTTGTCGACGGACGTCAGCTTCTTGCCGCGCTTTTGCGCCGCCTGAAACGCGACGTGGGATGCTCGGCGCGTGCGCTTCGGGGGCCGGCCTTGCGTTTGCATCGGCGGCACGCTGCGGGGCGATGTCGGACGTCCTCGCACGTGTCGCGGGCATAGCGCCCGCGCTCGCCGACACGCCGCCGCCCGCCGGCGGCGGAATCGACGCGTTTCTCGCGCTCTCAGCCCGCCCGAGCCAGAAAGAAGACGGGGTGATCGAGCTCTGGTTCGCCCATCACCGCGTCGCAAGACTTGACCTGAAGACACCCAAACCCTGACCATCAACTGTCAGCGATGTCCCCGTACGTGTGCCAGCCATGTCCCCAGTCTGTACACCGCCGCAAAGAAAGTAGGTGCCGCCCCGCACAGGGGCAACGCATGAAGCAAGACGACATCACGCGGATGCCAGCGAAAGCGAAAGCGAAAGCGAAAGCGAAAGCGAAAGCAAAACCAAAACCGAAGAAGCGCAACGCGAACCGCAACATCAAAAAGAACACCAAAACCAAAAAACCGCCGACCATTTGGCGCCCAAACGCGAGATGCCCCGCATACAGCGCTTGCGGACCCGCACTATCATGCAGTTATGGATTCCACACTTTTCACTCTCGTCCAACATCATCCCGCGAATCGCACGGGACGCGACTTCGTCGTCGGCGATCTGCACGGATGCCTCGATGCGCTGCGCTTTCTTTTGCGCGAGATCGAATTCGCTCCTTCACAAGACCGGTTGTTCTCGGTCGGCGATCTCGTCGACCGTGGCTCGCAGTCCGAAGAAGCCCTCGCATTGCTCGATAAGCCCTGGTTCCATGCCGTGCTCGGCAATCACGAGGACACGCTCTGCGCCGTCGCTGAAGGCAAGCTGAAGAAGCAATGGTGGTACGGCATAGGCGGATTGTGGAGTGCGCATCTGTCGGCCGACAAGCTACGCGCCTATGCGCACCGTCTGCGCACGCTGCCGCTCGTGCGCGTCATCGGCTCGGGCAGCGAGCGCTTCAACGTGCTGCACGCAGAGTTTCTCGGCACGGACGCCGAACTCGATGCCGACGACTTCTCCGCCGACATGCGCCAGCAACTGCTGTGGGGCCGCAATCTCGCGATGGGCACGGCGGACCCGAGGTCCCAGTCCGGCCTGTCGCTGACGTATTGCGGACATACGCCGATGCGCGAAGTGCAGCAGATCGGCGCGCAAGTGTTCATCGATACGGGTGCGTTCGGTCCCGGCGGCAAGCTGACGATCGTCGAGGCGCGCACGACGAATCGCTGGTCAGTGACCGTCGACGTGGCGCGCTCGGTCGGTGCTTCGGCGCTGGCGCTGCCGTAGACGCCGCAACCGTCATCCCACCTGGTTCAATTCGAAGACCATGTCGACGGCGCTGCCGTTCCAGTTGTACTCGAGATACGCCGCGTGATGACAGTCGCGCAGCAGCGTCGTCTTGAACGCGGCGAGACATTCGCCCGAAGCGTCCCGCACCGACGGGTAAACGATGCCCGGCGCGCCCGCCTCGCGCGCCGCGCGGCCGAGCACCTGGCCAGGCGCGTAGTCGTTCGGCGACAACACCGATGCATCCACCGACTCCGCGCCGCGCAGATCCACCACGTCGCCTTGCGCCATCACCGTGTAAAGACGCATCTGCTGGCGCATCGGCGGCTGCCGGGTGGCGGCGAGAAACAGGCCCGAGTGATAGCGCGTCTCAGCGATCGCCGTTTCGCGCGAACGCGCACAGTAGAACACGCCGTAGGTGCCGTCCGAAAAACGGCTGCCCTGCGGGTTCAGATGCGTAAGTGCGGCCATGATCGGCCCGTACCCCGGACCGAATCGCCTTTCTTCGCGCGGCACCAGATCAAGATCGCCGATCTCGGTGCGCACCCGGTCATTGGTCATCGCCTCCAGCGCGTAGAGCGCCTCGAAATCTTCGGGCGATGCGACGCGGTCAAACAGATTGACGGCGGGAAAGCGAGTGGGAATCACGCGATACGCCGGCGTCCAGGCGAGCGACGTCACGCGCCAGTTGTCTTGCCATTGTGGTTCTGTCACGCCCAGCCGCCTCGCATTGCGTCGAGATACTGGCGCACGGCCACGAGGTCGCTGATGTTGCCCGCCAGCATGCGGTCGAGCGCACGACGGCCGCCGAACGGCGGCGCGTCATTGGGCCGCTTGACCCACGCATCGGCTGCGGCGGGTTGCGGCAGCAGGATTTGCAGCGCCTTGTAAATGCCCAGCAAAAGCGACAGCCGCTCCAGCGTGTCGCGGCTGAGGCGCGCAGTTTGCGGCTCCTGCCGCCATTTAAACAGCGTGGATCGGCCGGGCGAGCCGAGCAACTTGATCTGCTCATCGGTGCTCAGTTCCCAGGCGCTGGCGATCTTGAAGAACGCGCGCAGACCGGCGGCGGACATGTCCGCCACGGAAGGTTCGGCGGGAGGGCGTCGCAGCCGTCGTTCAGCGCTCGAATAGTGGGCGGCGGAAGACATGATTGGAGTCCTTAGTTGAACTTTTAAGAAATATTAGTCCATTTATGGATTAATGCAAGTACGGTTGTATAATCCGCGCCTTGAGCTTTTGCACGGAGACTGCGGTGTCGCTGCGTTCCAAGGTGTGGGTGACGATGGTTTTGTTGTGCGCGTCAATGGCGGCGCAGGCAGAGTACAAGGAAGTGTGGAATCCGCCCGAAGCGGCGCGCGGCGCTCAGCGCGCGCAGCACGCCCCGCATGCGAAGGCGTCCGCGCCGCACGCGAAGGCTGTTGTGGCGAAGCCCGTTGCGCCCGCTAAGACGAAAGCGAAATCGAAGTCGAAGTCGAGCGAGCCACATGGCGCTGCCGTCAAAAGCTGGCACGCGACGGGCGTCAAGGCCACACACGCCAAACCGTCTGAGGCAGCAGCAAAGCCTGGGCCGGCAGCGGCGAAGCCCACGCAGGCCGCGGCAAGTCCGGCCATTCAACCGGGCAACGGCTCGACGCCGCGAGACCTTCCGCCCATCCTCCACTAAACCCGCACCGATGCGCTCACTGGGCGCTCAGTCCGTTCGTCACGAGCCGCAACGATTCGATCGAGCGTGCGTCGCGCACCCGCGAATGCAGCACCACGCGCGATTCCGGCAACGTCGGTAAACCGAGGCGTGCGCCAGAATCCACGAGCCCGCGCGGCGCGACGCGCTTTGCCAGCGGCGACACGGCCAGTCCCGCCGCTGCCGCCGCGCCCACAGCCTGCACGCCACCGCCGATGAACGCCTCGCGCCACGCGATGCCCGCACCGTCCAGCGTACGCAGCGCAACCGAGCGCACGTTGCAAGGCGCGGCGAGCAGCGCGAGCGGCAAAGGCTCGCCCGCGCGCGGCTGCCAGTCGGGCCTCGCGAGCCATGACAATGGTTCGGTGAAGAGCAGCTGGCCGTCGTCGCGCGGCACCTCGTCCGGTTCATAGCGCACAACCACGGCGTCGAGCCGCCGTTCGTCGAACTGCTGCAACAGCGGCACCGACGATCCCATGTGCAGTTCCAGCACCAGCGCGGGATCGTGCGCATTCACGCGCGCGAGCAGTGCAGCGAGGTCGGCTCCCGCCACGTGCTCGCTCAAACCCAGCACGAGCCGCCGCTTCTGAGCCGATAACGCGCCGAGCGCCCGGTCGTGCGCGCCTAACAGGTTGCGCGCGCCGTCGAGAAACGCCTCGCCATCCGCCGACAGCCGCACCACGCGCGGCGTGCGCTCCAGCAACTGCTTGCCGATGTGCGCTTCCAGCCGCTTCAGCTTCAGGCTGACGGCGGATTGCGTGGTGTCGAGCGCATCGGCGGCGCGCGTGAAGCTGCGCAGGTCGGCGACGAGTACGAACGCGCGCACAGCATCGAGGTCGAGCACTTTCATTTCAGATGAAAATAGATGAAATATGCAGCTATGTCTGTTCAACATGATACCCCCGAGCTAATCTGAACGCACTTGCTCTTCATTCACAGGAGTTCGACATGCCTCTCACCCGCATCGCACTTCGCGCCGGCAAGCCGGCCGCATATCGTCAGGCGCTTACGGAAGGCATCCAGCGCGCGCTGATCGCCGAGTTCAATGTGCCCGAGGACGACATCTTCATGGTCATCAGCGAGCAGGACGAGAGCAACTTCGTCTACAACCGTAATTACCTCGACATCCAGCGCAGCGACGATTTCGTGCTGATCCAGCTCACCGTGACCAACTCGCGCACGCAGGAGCAGAAGAAGGCCCTCTACAAGCGCATCGTGGATAATCTCGCGGAATATCCGGGCGTACGGCGAGAGGACGTGTTTATCAACCTTGTCGAGGTGCTGAAGGAGAACTGGTCGTTCGGCAACGGGATCGCGCAATACGCGCTGTGAGCGTTCGCGCGCGTCGGGCGAAGGTGGCGAAGGTGGCGTCGCTATAATGGCCCACACCTTCATCCGTTCGTCAGCCGACGCGTACGCGAGCCATGACATCCGATAACAACGACACATCCCACGACCCTTTGCAGTTTGGCGGCTCCGTCTGGTTTCGCTCCGGCGAGCAGGCGCTTGGGGGCGCGCAGCGCATCGCGCTGCTGGCGGCGATCGGCGAGACGGGATCGATCACCGCAGGTGCCAGAGCCGTCGGCATGAGCTATAAGGCCGCGTGGGATGCCGTCGATGCGATGAACAACCTCGCGGGCGAAACGCTCGTCATCCGTTCGACGGGCGGCAAGGGTGGCGGCGGCACGACGCTGACGCCGCGCGCGCTGACGCTGATCGACACGTTTCGCGCCGTCGACCGTGAGCATCGGTTGTTTCTGGAGCGCGCGGGCGCGGCGATCGCCCGTTTCTCCGACGACTGGCAACTGATCGGCCGCATCGGTATGAAGACGAGCGCGCGCAACCAGTTGTACGGCAAGGTCAGCGCGATCCAGCGCGGCACCGTCAACGACGAGATCGCGCTGGCGCTGCCCGGCGGACAGCGCGTCGTCGCCATCGTCACGCACGAAAGCACGGAGACGCTCGCGCTGGCGGTCGGCGCGGAAGCGGTGGCGCTCGTGAAGGCGTCGTCGGTGCTGCTGGTCGCCGACGACGGCACGTCGGACCGGCTTTCGACGCGCAACCGGTTGCGCGGGACGGTGTCGGTCGTGCAGCGTGGAGCGCTGAATGCGGAAGTGTCGCTGACGCTGGAAGGCGGTGCCGTCGTGACGTCGGTCGTCACGAACGAAAGCGTCGCGGAATTAGGCGTTGCCGAAGGGCAGGTGCTCGTGGCCGCGTTCAAGGCGTCGAGCGTGATTCTGGGCGTAACGGCCTAACGGCGTAACGGCCTGACGCCTGACGGCCTCTAAGGACCGTCACGAAACCGTCCGCGGATAGCCCTTGAACGGCACGTTCTGACGCACACTGCCGTCATATACCTGCACGACCTGATCGCCGAATGCGGCGACATCGTCGGGATCGTGCGTAATCAACAGCATCGGAATATCGAGCTGCGTTTGCAGGTCCGACAGTTCGCGCCGCATGCGCGCGCGCAGTGCGTGATCGAGCGCAGAGAACGGCTCGTCGAGCAGCAGCAGGCGCGGCTGCGCGACCAGCGCCCGCGCCAGCGCCACGCGCTGCTTCTGTCCCCCCGAAAGCTGCGTCGGATAAAGACCAGCCACGTCTTTTAAATCGAGCGCATCGAGCCAGTAGTCGATCTGCGGATACGAAAAGCGCCGCCCCGGATTCAGCCAGCCTGTGTGCATCCCGAAACCGATGTTCTGCCGCACATTCAGATGCGGAAACAGCGCGTAGTCCTGAAACAGATACGCGAGACGGCGCGCCTGCGGCTTCTGGTCGATGCCGCGTGCGCTGTCAAACAGCGCGTCGCCCTGCAGCACGATCTGGCCTTCGTCGGGACGCAGCAGCCCGGCGATCGCCTGCAGCGTCAGGCTCTTGCCCGCGCCCGACGGCCCGAACAGCACCATGCGCTGCGAGGTCGCCGTGAACGACACGTCCAGCCTGAACTCGCGTTCGGCGGAGCGCAGAGTCTTGCGGATATCGACGGTGAGCGGCATGTCAGCGGGACGTCATCAGCGAATGTTGCGGTACGAGCCGGCCGGCCAGCACCAGGATCACGACGCAGGTGACCGAGGTCACGAGCACAAGGAAATTAGCCGTGTTGTCGTCGCCCGCTTGCACGGCGGCATAGACGGCCACGGAAAGTGTCTGTGTGCGGCCAGGCAGATTGCCCGCAATCATCAGCGTCGCGCCGAACTCGCCGAGCGCACGTGCAAACGCGAGCAGCGCGCCCGCGAGAATGCCGCGCGACGCGAGCGGCAGCGTCACGCGAAAGAAGAGCGCCGTTTCGCTGACCCCGAGCGTGCGCGCGGCGCGCTCCAGTTGTGGATCGACGGATTCGAACGCGGCCCGCGCCGACTTCAGCACGAGCGGAAACGCGACGACCATCGACGCGATCACCGCGCCTTGCCACGTGAACACAAGCTGGATACCGAAGCGGTCGAGCCACGCGCCGACCAAGCCGCGCCGGCCGAGCAGCACGAGCAGGTAATAGCCGAGCACCGTCGGCGGCATCACGAGCGGCAGCGTCAGCAGCGAATCGATCAGATCGCGCGCGCCCGAGCGCCAGCGCGACAAGCCGAAGCCGGCCGCGACGCCGAACACAATGTTCAGCGCAGTCGCCCAGCCCGCGACTTTCAGCGACAGCATCAGCGGGATCAAGGCCTGTTCCATGTCGGCGAGCGGCTCAGTGCGCCGGCCGGAAGCCGTACTTCGCCAGCACGGCCTGGCCCGCCGGCGACAGCACGAAGGCGATAAACGACTGCGCGTCGGCGGCATGCTTGCTGCCTTCGACCTGCGCGATCGGATAGCGGATCGGCGTCGTCGTCGGCACGGTCAGCGCGACCTTGACCTTGCCGGGCATCACGGCGGCGTCGCTGCCGAACACGAAACCGGCGTCGACTTCACCGCGCGACACGTAATCGAGGCTCTGGCGCACATTCGACGCGAGCACGCCCTTGCTGCTGACTGAATCCCATACGCCCGCCGCCTTCAGCGCCCCTTCCGTGTAGCGGCCGACGGGCACGGATGCCGGGTCGCCATACGCAATGCGCCTGACGCTCGCCGAGGTCAGTTCGTTCAGATTCGACGGCGCGAGCTTGCTGTCGGTCGGCACGATCAGCACGAGCGAGTTCGCGGCAAAGTCCTTGCGCGTCGACGGCACGATCACGTTTTGCCCGGCGGCCTTGTCCATTGCTTTCTGGTCGGCGGACGCAAATACGTCGGCGGGCGCGCCCTTCACGATCTGCTGCATCAGCACGTCGGAGGCGCCGAAGTTGAACAGCAGTCTGGTGCCCGGACGTTCCTTCTCATAGGCATCGCCGACGGCCTTGAACGCGTTGGTCAGGCTGGCGGCCGCCGACACGACCAGCTCGTCGGCGCGTGCCTGTGCGCCGAACGCAAACGAAATCGCGCTCGCGACGAGCAGGCCAGGTTTTACAAAGCGGATCATCGACGGAAGGGACATGTCAGCGTGGCGCCGGATCAACCGGGAGTGTTGAAAACGCCATCGTAATATATGTCTGGTTACAGCGCCGGACATGTTGAACATATGGCGCGCAAGCTTGCCCATTTCATGTGTTTTTATGCGTCGGAATCGGGTAGCGGCAATGCGACGTTGCGCGTTTTCTGCAACGGCGCGACGGGCGAAGCAGGTGAAGCAGGTGAAGCCGGGCTCTCGATGTCGCGCAGCCCCTTCCAGCGCGCGCGCACGAACGGCCGGTCGTGGCCGGAAACTTTCAGCGCGATATGCGTGACCCAGCGCTGGGTGGGCAGATGAAGCTTGTGCAGGCCGAGCGTGAGAACCATCAGGCTCACCACGACGGGCGCGACGGGCAGGCGTCCCGGCGGCGTCGCATTCCACGCGATACGAACGAACACCAGCGCCGCGAGCGCGCCCACGAGGCAGCCGGTGATCGCTTCCGACGGCGAGTGCGCTTCGATGACGACGCGCGAAAGACCGACTGTCGCGCCGCCCAGCAGCGCGAGGACCACGCCGGCCACGCGCACGGCGGGGGGCGCGGACAGCAGCACGAGAAAGGCCGCCACGGGGAAGACGGCGGTGGCGAACATCGAGTGTCCGCTCAGGCCGGTGAAATCCCATACGCGCACGCCGATACCCCAGCCCAGGAAAGCGATTTTCGTCGCTGTGACAAAGGCAATGGCTACGCCGAGCAGGAACAGCCAACCAGCCGCGAGCCGCCACGAATAGCCGACGGCCAGCCACAACGCGATAGCGAAGGCGAGCGGCAGCGTCAGGCCGGCGCCGCCGAAGTTCGTAATCAGATACCAGAAGTGAGACGGGAGGTGAGACATGGGCAGTTGGGATTGAAGACTTGTGTTCCGGGCGCAATCTCGTGCGACTCGCGCGTATTCTATAAGTATAGGGGTAGCAGTTCCGTCGCAGACGCCAACCGAAAACGCGAAAACTGACAGATGCTAGGACAATTCGGAAATCATCAGATGGAAAGCCCGTCGCGGCGAGCTTTCTCCGAAAACAGGCTCCGTTGATGTCGGCATCGCACGGAGATTGATGTTATTGTGCATTGCACAAGTCTGCCTGCCCGCAGACAGCATCGATCCCTATTTGCGAGAAAATCTATGCCAAAAAGCCTCACGAAGATCTGGCTCGGCGGCCTGAAACGCCTGTTCGCGATTCAATCGGAGCATGTTCAAGCGACGCTGAAGCGCAAGCCCAAACCCAAACGGACCTCGACCCGTAGCGCGACACGCCCTGCGCAGACGGTCGCGAAGCCGTCTGCGAAGATTCGCCCGACCGTCACCCGCGACGTGCCGCAGCGCGGTACCCGCGAATCGCGCGTGCGGCCGCGTGCCGCCGCCTGGGCGAGCGGTTCGTGGACCCGCTCGTTCCACTCCGCGCCCGCCGCGCCCGGCAGCCTCGTCAATCATCTGCAATACGGGCTGTATCTGCCCGCCGGCAAGCCCGTCAAGCGCGCGCCGCTGATCGTGATGCTGCATGGCTGTACCCAATCGATCGACGAGTTCGCCGAAGGCACGCGTATGAACCTGCTCGCCGACCGCTATGGCTTTGCCGTCGTGTATCCCGAGCAGTCGAAGCACGCGCACGCGCATCGCTGCTGGCATTGGTACGACGATACCGACCGCGCCGGGCGGGCAGAAGCGCGCGCCGTGGTATCGCTGGTCGATGCGCTCGTCGAAACGCACGGTTTCGACCGCGAGCGTATCTATGTGGCGGGCATCTCGGCAGGCGCGGGACTCACCTCGCTGCTGGCGCTGCACTTTCCTGAGCATTTCGCGGCTGTTGCATTGCATTCGGGCCCCGCGTTCGGCGAAGCGCACTCCGGCATCACCGCCATGGACGTAATGCGCCGGGGCACACGGCAGGACCCCGTCGCGCTCGTCGATGCCGTCGCGGACGTGACGGCCTATCCCGGCATGCCCGCCATCATTTTGCAGGGCGAGGCGGATCGCGTTGTGGCGCCCGTCAACGCCGAGCAACTGACCGAGCAGTTCCTGCGGCTGAACGGCATCGTCGATGCGCAAGGCGTGCGCAAGGTCGGCGACGTCAAGGAAGACCGCAAGGCGACCGTCACGACACGCGATTACACGCGCGGCGGACGACGCATCGTGCGTCTTTGCCGCGTCCACGGGCTCGGCCACGCGTGGAGTGGCGGCGACGACGCGGTACCGTTTCACTCGTCGAAGGGACCGGATGCTTCGAGTCTGTTATGGGACTTCTTCCGGCACCAACGCCGGGCCGAGTCGGCGCGGCCCGTTTCTCGCACCGCGGAGAGCGCCCGGCAGCGCGCTAGTTGACAAATTGCCACATTTCGAATTTAGCGCTGGTACATGCCTAGGGTTTTCCCTATAATAGGGGTTATCCCTAGGTGTCAGTCACCAAACGCCAAATTCGAGGTTCACCATGTATCTGATCAGCCGCCTTTTCCTGTTTCTGACGAAGTCCTACGACCAGCGCGTCAAAGAGCAGCAGGACGCCTACCTCGCCGAAGCTACTGACCTGTACGATCTGGAATTCCGCATGCGCAAGATCGACCGCGAAGCGCAACTGCGCCAGCCGTCGTGGATGAGCCAGCACTAATCGGCAGGTCGGGCCGGCGCAACAGCTGGCCATGAAAGACGCTCAGCGCGAGCGCAACACGCCATAGCGCGCCAGAGTTTGCTGTCGCGCTTTTGCATGTTCGACGACAGGGTGCGGGTAGTCTTTCCCCAGCACCACGCCCCAATCCTCCAGGTCGTCGGGATCTGCCTGCCACGGCGCGTGAATCCACTTCGCGGGCACCTTCCCCAGTTCCGGCAAGAAGCGCTTGATAAAGAGCCCTTGCGAATCGAATTTCTCCGATTGCGTCACCGGGTTGAAAATCCGGAACCAGGGTTGCGCGTCGCAGCCCGTCGATGCCGCCCATTGCCAGCCGCCGTTATTCGCAGAAAAGTCGAAGTCGTTGAGTTTTTCCTCGAAGTAGCGCTCGCCGCGCCGCCAGTCGATTCCCAGATCCTTCACCAGAAAGCTGGCCGTCACCATTCGCAGACGGTTGTGCATGAAGCCGGTTCGGTTCAGTTGCAGCATCGCGGCGTCGACGAGCGGGTAGCCCGTGCGTCCGTCGCACCACGCGGCGAACAGCGCATCGGCGTCTTTGCCCGTTTCCCAGCGCAGCGCGTCGAACTCGCGCTTGAACGACTCACGTTTCGCGATATGCGGATGATGCGCGAGGATCATGAAGTAGAAGTCCCGCCAGATCAGTTCCGACAGCCACGTGGCGGCCCCTTGGCCCCCTGGCCGCAGAGACATTTCGTGCGCGAGCCGCGCGAGCGTGCGGATCGAAACCGTGCCGAAGCGCAAATGCACCGAGAGATGACTTGTGCCGCGTGCGGCGGGTAAGTCGCGTCGCTCGGCGTAGCTGTCGATGCGCGTCAGAAAATCTTCGAGCCGCGCCTGCGCGCCGCTCATGCCTGCCTGCAGTTCTGTCTCAGCCAGTTTGCCTGGCGCGAAGCCCATTTTCGCGAGCGTCGGCCATGCGTGATCGAGCGTGCGCGGCGGACGCGCAAGACTTTGCGAATAGCGTTCGACGGGATAGGGCTTCAGATCGAACGGCGTCAGTTGCTTGAGCCACGCGTTTTTGTAAGGCGTGAACACGGCGAAAGGCTTGCGCTGGCCGTTGAGCAGTTCGTCGCGCTCGAAAATCACCTGATCTTTGAACGTAAGCAACCGCCGTCCATCGGCGCGCAGACGATCGGCGACTGTCTCATCGCGTTCGATGGCGCTTGGCTCGTAGTCGTGGTTGGTGAAGACCGCATCGACGGGGAGCTGAGCGGCGAGCTTTGGGATCGCATCGACGGGATCGCCGTGCAGCACGATCAGTGCGCCGCCGCCTTCCTCCAGCGAGCGGTCGAGCTCCTCGACAGACGCGAGGATGAACTCGATCCGTGCGTCCTGCACCTTGCCGGCGTGAGCATTGCGCCGGTGCGCCCAGTTGATCAGCGGCTGAAGAATGGTCGTGTCGAACACGAACGCGCACCAGACCCGCTCGCAATGTCGGAGCGCGTAATACAGAGCCGCGTTGTCGCCCGTGCGCAGATCGCGGCGAAACCACACGAGTCCGTTCTTGAAGTGTGCATCGAGTTGGTAGGCGCGGGTCATGTGATGGCGACGAGGACGAAAGGACCGTCGATGATAGTGTCCGTCGCGTGCAAACCCAATGCCCGGCGCGCCTTGAACCGACGCAAAAATGAAGCAGCGCCCGCCTTTCGCGCGAAAGGCGGGCGCTGCCCAAGAAGGAACGCAAGTTAAGCCCGCAGATCAGACGATCTTCACGCGCACGTCGACGTTGCCGCGCGTCGCGTTCGAGTACGGGAAAAGCTGATCCGCGGCGTTGACGAGATCCTGGGCGGCTGCGTGGGCCAGTCGAACTGGTACGGGCATAAACTTGTTGAACCAATAATTAGTGTGCAAACTAAAATGCCGGTCGACACAGTAGCGCGAACGCGCGCTCGATCAATCACGTTCGAGGTAGTCGATTAGCGTGCCGCGCAATTGCTGGAGATCGTCGCGCAGCCGCACGAGAAAGTCGTGAGGTTGCTGGGTCGCGCAAAAGATTTCTTTCGGCACGTCGCGCGCACTGCGCTTGAGCGTGACGCCCGATTTCGTCAGCCGGACGAACACGAGCCGCTCGTCTTCGGTGCCGCGCGCGCGCTCGATATACCCTTGCGCTTCGAGCCGCTTCAACAACGGCGTCACCGTCGCCGAATCGAGGTTCAGGCGCGCGGCTATGTCCTTTACGGTAACGTCGTCGCTTTCCCACAGGATGAGCATCGTCAGATACTGCGGGTAGGTGAGGCCGAGCCGGTCGAGAATCGGCTTATAGGCTTTCGTCATCGCAAGGGACGTCGAATAGAGCGCGAAGCAGAGTTGCTGATCGAGCGTGGCGGGAAAGGCGGTGCGCTGGGTCATGGGCATCCCCTTGAAGCGATGCGTGCGAATGGATTGCGTGCAAACTATTGTGCCGAAAAATTCGGCGCATGGCATCGGTGCTTCACCTCGTAGCGCACGAAGCCCGCGCCGCTTGCCCGGCGCGGGTTCAACCGGCATAGCCGGCGCTGCCGCTCAGGGCGAGGGCGAAGAGGAAGAGTCGGAAGTGAGCGGCTGGCCGGGCGATTGCACGCCGAAGCAGCCGCGATACGTCGCGTAGAACGAGCAATAGAGCATCGTCGTGACGATGATCGACGCGGGCATCAGGATCACCAGCGCGA
Source organism: Paraburkholderia phymatum STM815 (assembly GCF_000020045.1). GTDB lineage: Bacteria > Pseudomonadota > Gammaproteobacteria > Burkholderiales > Burkholderiaceae > Paraburkholderia > Paraburkholderia phymatum. The sequence continues at coordinate 1,449,082 of NC_010623.1, forward strand.
GATCTCCCGCGCCCATCGCCTGAAGCAGCCAGGACAGTCCGATCGAGACAGTCGTCGCGACGGCAAACCACAGCGCACCGTACACGAGGAACGCGCCGCGATTGCGCCAGCAGCTGACGATGCTGAAGAACATCGCCTTGATGGTCGGCACGTCGTGCCATGCGGTGAGAACGGGCGCGAACCAGAACAGCATCGCGACGGGCACGTAGAAGGCGAGCGCCGTCAGCACGGCAAGCGGAATGTCGCTATTGGCGACGGCTTCCGGCTGCATCGACTCGCCGCTGATCATCAGATGCAGCAGCATGCCGCCGTCCGCGAGCGCGGAGCCCGTCAGCACGACGGCCATCGCGATGATGTACAGCACGCCGAGCAGCAGCAGGCGCTTCGCGACCTGGCTGCCGTATGAGCGGAAGCCGTCGACGAGAATGGTGGGCAGCACCGGCTTGCCCGCGATCGTGTCGCGGCACGCCGCCATGAAGCCGACGGCGACGCCCGGAATCAGCATCAGCGGAAGCACGCCGCCGATGATGGGAATCAGCGAAATCGCCGTCATCGCGAGCAGGTACGCGAAGAACAGCGTCAGAAACGCAAGCGGATTCCTGCGAAAAAGCCAGATGCCTTGCCGGAACCACACGTAGCCGGTTTTCGCCGGAACTTCGATCAGTTGCATGAGCTGTGAGTGCTTAGAGTGCGGCGCCCGCGAGACGCTCGCGGAGGATGCGTTCAAAATGGCCGGGGTCGTGTGGCTTGAGCAGTTCGGCGGCGCGCGGCATATGGAAATCATACAGGCGCGACACCCAGAAACGATACGCACCCGCGCGCAACATGTCACCCCAGTGCCGGGCTTCGGCGGGTGTGAACGGGCGAACCGTCTGATAGGCGCGCAACATGGCTTCGACGCGCGCTTCGTCGAGCTTGCCCGTGGCAAGGTCGACGCACCAGTCGTTCACGGTGACGGCGACGTCGAAAAGCCACTTGTCGCAGCCCGCGAAGTAGAAATCGAAGAAGCCGCCCAGTTCCACCTCATGATGCGTGCCGGGCGCCGCGTGCGCGAACAGCACGTTGTCGCGGAACAGATCGCAATGACAGGGGCCTCCGGGCAGTGACGCGTAATCGGCCGACGCGAAGAACGCCTGCTGATGCGCGAGTTCTTCCGTGAGCAGGGTGCGCCGCGCATCCGACAGAAACGGCGCGATGCTCGGCACCGTTTCCTGCCACCACGGCAGGCTCCGCAGATTCGGCTGATGATGTGCGAAGTCGCGTCCAGCAAGGTGCAGACGTGCGAGCATTTGCCCCACTTCGACGCAGTGCGCGGCGCCCGGCGCCAGCTCTGGCGCGCCGTCGAGCTTCGTGACGATGGTCGCGGGCTTGCCGTTGAGCATGCCGAACAGCGCGCCGTCGTCGCGCGGCATCGGGTCCGGCACGGGCACGCGATGCGAGGCCAGATGGCGCATCAGATCGAGATAGAACGGCAACTGCTGGGCCGTCAGCTTTTCGAAGATCGTGAGGACGTACTCGCCGCGCGTGGTCGTCAGAAAGAAATTGCTGTTCTCGATACCGGATGTAATGCCGCGAAATTCGACGACTTCGCCGAGATCGTAGTGGCGCATCCAATCTGCGAGTTGGGCTTCGGTGACAGCGGTGAAAACGGCCATGCGTGGGGGCGTCGATTCAGGTTGATCGGCTGGCGTCATGCCAGTGGCAAGTCGGGACAAGCGGGTTAAGAGCGTCGTGAGGGCGCTTGGGGTCGACGCAAAGCCGGCGCGCGTCCTGCGACGGCGCGCCGGCCCGGTTGGATCAGTAATGCAGGTTCACGGACGGCAGGCGCGCGGGCGGCTTGCCGGATTCGTAGACGCGCGGCGACGTATCCGCGGGCGCGCTCATCTGGTAGCGCGTGCCGAAGTTCGAGCGCACGTCGATTTCGACGGGCTTGCCCTTGTCGCGGTATTCGGTGATTTCAGTGCCGTTGCCGCTGCGTTCGTAGAAGCTCGGCGTGCGCGGCTGGTTGATCTCGACTTTCGAGCTGACTTCGGCCGCGGGACGGTTGATCGCTCTCAGATCCGGCAGGCCGGCCCGTTCGTTGGCTTCGGCTTGAGCGTCTGCGGCTGCCTTGTCTTGGGCGGACGGGGCAGGCTGGGCAGCCATCGCGACGCCGCTGACGGCCAGCATCAGCGCAACTGCGACGGGGAAGAGCGGCTTCATGGTGTTTCTCCGATTAGGTGGCCCAATTCTAGCAAATCCACTGCTGCCAACGGGCGCGAGTCATGGGCGATCGCCTTATTTTGCGCGCTTCCCGCGCGACCTGCAGAAAGCGCGCCGCTGCGTGGCAGGCACCGCGTAAAACTGTCGATGAGCGGGCACCATGTCATCGGCGAGCAGGGGTTCCGTGGTAATGTCGTTGCATCAATCGAGGCGAACGAAGATGAACTACGAGACCAATCAACGCGCGGTGCACGTGCCCGTCAATGCGTTCCCGACCGAGGCCTTCGACGACGCAGCCGACGCCGTCACGCGCCTGTCCGCGATCTATGAAGCGAACACGTCGTTCCTGCGCGACGCGTTTGCGCGCTACCGCCGCAACGAGCCATTCGACCGGCGCGTGCGCGCGTGCTATCCGTTCGTGCGCGTGCGCACGGAGACCAACACGCATGTCGACTCACGCCGTTCGTACGGCTTCGTCGCGGGTCCGGGCGTGTTCGAAACGACGGTCACGCGGCCCGATCTGTTCGGCAATTACTATCGCGAGCAATTGCGCCTGCTGGTGAAGAACCATCATGTGTCGGTGGAAGTGGGTGTGTCCGATCAACCCATTCCCATTCACTTCGCATTCGCCGAAGGCATTCACCTCGAAGGCGACCTGGACCGCGAGCGCCTGCTGGCGATGCGCGACGTGTTCGACGCGCCCGATCTCGCGCTGCTCGACGACCGCATTGTCAACGGCACCTATGAGCCGCTGCCGGGCGAGCCACATCCGCTCGCACTCTTCACGGCGGCGCGCGTCGACTTCTCGCTGCACCGGCTCAAGCACTATACGGCTACGTCGCCGACGCATTGCCAGAACTACGTGCTGTACACAAACTACCAGTTCTATATCGACGAATTCGTGAAGCTCGGCCGCACGATGATGACGAAGACCGACGACGCGGATCTGCGCGCGTACCGCAGCGAGTACACGTCGTTCGTCGAACCGGGCGACGTGACCACGTACAACGCGAATCTCGGCGAGCAGGAAGACGAGGGCCACGCGCCGCCGCGGCTGCCGCAGATGCCTGCGTATCACTTGAAGCGCGCGGACGGCAGCGGCATCACGATGATCAATATCGGCGTCGGGCCGTCGAATGCGAAGACGATCACCGATCACATCGCGGTGCTGCGTCCGCATGCGTGGATCATGCTCGGCCATTGTGCAGGGCTGCGCAATACGCAGCGTCTCGGCGACTACGTGCTCGCGCACGGCTACGTGCGCGAGGATCACGTGCTCGACGACGATCTGCCGCTGTGGGTGCCGATTCCGGCGCTCGCCGAAGTGCAGGTCGCGCTCGAGCGGGCAGTGGCGCAGGTCACGCAGCTCGACGGCGCCGAACTGAAGCGCGTGATGCGCACGGGGACCGTGGCGAGCGTCGATAACCGCAACTGGGAACTGCGCGATCATCGAGAGCCGGTGCTGCGTCTGTCGCAAAGCCGCGCAATCGCGCTCGACATGGAAAGCGCGACCATTGCCGCGAACGGCTTCCGGTTTCGCGTGCCGTACGGCACGCTGCTATGCGTGTCGGACAAGCCCTTGCACGGCGAGTTGAAGCTGCCGGGCATGGCGGACCAGTTTTATCGCGCGCAAGTCGATCAGCATCTGCAGATCGGCGTGAAAGCGATGGAGATTCTGCGCACCAACGGCTTGCATAAACTGCATAGCCGGAAGCTGCGCAGTTTTGCGGAAGTGGCGTTTCAGTAAGCGTCAGCGCGCGTCAGAAGTACGGGAGGGCGATGAGCCCTGCCAACGCGCCGCCTCCCAGCAGCCACAACGGGTGAATGCGCGTCTTGAATCCAAGCGCCGCGCACACACCCGTGATCGCCCACGCAAGCCAGGACGTATCCGACGAACGTGCGATCAGCATTGCACTCGCGGCGACGAGCCCGGCTGTGACAGGCACGAGTCCTTTCTGCGCGACGCGCCGCCACGGGCGGTCCTTAAAGCGGTTCCACGCATGCATCGCGAGGATCGTCACGATGGACGACGGCCCGAACTTCGCCAGCGACGTCACCAGCATCCCCGCCCAGCCGGCCACATGCCAGCCGACCAGTGTGACGACCATCATGTTCGGTCCGGGGGCGGCCTGCGCCAGTGCGAAGAGCGCGCTGAACTCGGTGGCCGGCATCCAGTGATGCACTTCGACGACCTGGCGCTGCATCTCTGGCAGGATGGTGTTGCCGCCGCCGAAGGCGAGCAGCGAAAGCTGGCTGAAAATGACGGCGAGCGCGATCAGCGTTTCGATCATTTCGACACCCCCTTGTGACGCGCACTTGCGCTCGCCGCCTTCGTCCGTTCCACGCGCGATGCGATAAAGATGCTGAGCGGCGTCAGCACGAGCATCGTCGGCAACAGTGGGAAGCGCAGCAGTGCGATCGCGACGAAACCGAGTGCAGCGATCGTTGCGGCGCGCGGGTCGTGTCGCAGCGGCATCAGGATCTTGACGGCCATCGCGACGAGCAGCCCCGCCGCCGCAGCAGCCAGGCCGGCGAACAGATGCTTGATGTGCGGATCGTTCTGCGTATGTTCGTATAGCACGCCGAGCGCGATCACGACCAGCGAAGGCCCGGCGATCAGTCCGAGTATGCCCGCCAGCGCGCCGCGCCAGCCGCGAAACTTCATGCCGAGTGCCACCGACAGATTGATCACATTGCCGCCCGGCAGGAACTGGCACAGGCCGAGCAGATCGGTGAACTCGGCGGCGTTCAGCCAGCGGTGCTGGTCGACGATGGTTCGCCGCGCCAGCGGCAGCGCGCCGCCGAACGAGGTGAGCCCAAGGCCCAGAAAGCCCATGAAGATTTCGCGCGTGGTCGGAGCGGGCGCGTGCTCCGTCGCGTCGGTGTGCTGATCCATGATGTTCACTATCCAGTACAAGCTGTGAAGATTAGCGCCGTTCGACCCGCCCTCAAAACGATTTCTTGGGCAAATCTTTGTGATCTAGAATCACAAGGATGAACCGCAAGCTTCCTCCCTTTCCGGCGCTGCGAGCCTTCGAAGCCGCGGCGCGGCACGACAGTTTCACGGCTGCCGCAGACGAACTCCATGTGACGCACGGTGCGATCAGCCGGCAGGTTGCCGCGTTCGAGGCGTGGGTTGGCGTGCAGGTCTTTCATCGCAATGGCAAGCGCGTGCGGCTCACGGAAGACGGCCGGCGCTACGTGTCGAAGATTCAGGCGGCGTTCGACAGCATCGCGGCCGCGACCGATCAGTTGCGCGACACGGGCGTCGTGCATGTGCTGCGGGTCAATGCGCTGCCTACTTTCGCAATGAAGTGGCTATTGCCGAGGCTGTCGCAGTTTCAGCGGATGGCGCCGAACGTCGAGTTGCGGCTCGCGACCTCGAATGCGCCCGTCGAGACATTGGAGAGCTTTGACGTCGCCGTGCGGCGCGGGCCTGCGCACTGGCCCAATTGCGCGAGCGGACGGTTTCTGGAAGAGATCGAAATCCCGGTATGCAGTCCGGCGTTGCTGCAACGCACGCCTATTCACAGCGCCGACGATCTCGCGCGTCACGTACTGCTGCATTCGGATACGCGGCCGGACGCATGGCATCACTGGCTGCAGGCTGCGGGCGTCAAGGCGAAGTGCCGCAAGAAGCAGTCGTTCGACCATTTCTATCTTGCGTTGCAGGCGGCCGTGGATGGGCTGGGCGTCGCGCTTGGACCGTTGCCGCTCGTCGACGATGAACTGAAGTCGGGGCGGCTCGTCACGCCGCTGGACGGACCGCGCATCGATGCGCGCGGTTACTGGTGGGTCGCGCGGCGCGAGGTGGCGAATGCGCCGCTCGTCGAGCAGTTCTGCCGCTGGCTCGAAGCGCAGGCGGCAAACGATGCGCGTGCACCGTTCGCCGACCGTGCATCAGACGATCACAGATAGAACATCCGGTCTTCGTCCGACTTCGCGGGATGCGCCTCCGGCTCTTCGCGCTCTTCGTAGAACGCGAGCACCGCTTCGAGCACCTGGTCGGGATCGTCGATCACCTGCATCAGGTTCATGTCGTCGGGATTGATGAGGCCCATCGGCACCAGCTGCGACTCGAACCACGCGAGCAGCCCCTTCCAGAACTCCGCGCCGACCAGAATGATGGGCACATGGCGCGACTTTTTCGTCTGAATGAGCGTGAGGACTTCCGCCAGTTCATCCAGCGTGCCGAAGCCGCCCGGCATCACGATCACGGCATCCGAGTTCTTCACGAAGGTGACCTTGCGCGTGAAGAAGTGACGGAAGCGCAGCGAGATGTCCTGCCACTGGTTGCCGGACTGCTCGTGCGGCAACTCGATATTCAGGCCGACGGACGGCGCCTTGCCGGCATGCGCGCCTTTGTTGGCCGCTTCCATGATGCCGGGGCCGCCGCCGGAGATGACCGCGAAGCCCGCATCGGAGAGCTTGCGCGCGATTGTGGTGGCCAGTTTGTAGTACGGCGAGTTCGGTTTCAGACGCGCCGAACCATAGATGCTCACGGCCGGCCGGATCTCCGACAGGTACTCGGTCGCCTCGATAAACTCTGCCATAATCGTGAACATCTGCCACGATGCGCGGGCCTTCTTGGCTGTTGCGCGCTCTTGATCTGCGAGCGATCGCAGACTCGGAATCACTTTTCTCTTAGTCATAATGCCTGAAGAACAGAACCTGGATGGTAAGACCCTGCTATTGGTTGACGGTTCGAGTTATCTGTACCGGGCCTACCATGCGATGCCTGATTTGCGCGGTCCCGATGGCGGGCCAACGGGGGCGCTCTACGGGATCATCAACATGCTGCGCCGTATGCGCAAGGAGGTTACGGCAGAGTATAGCGCGTGCGTGTTCGATGCCAAAGGCAAGACGTTTCGCGACGACTGGTATCCGCAATACAAGGCGAACCGTCCGTCGATGCCCGACGATCTCGCGAGACAGATCGAGCCGATTCACGTCGCCGTGCGCTCGCTCGGCTGGCCGCTCCTGATGATCGACGGCGTCGAAGCCGACGACGTGATCGGCACGCTTGCGAAGCGCGCGGAAGCGCGCGGCATGAACGTGATCGTATCCACTGGGGACAAGGATCTGGCGCAGCTCGTGACGGATCATGTCACCCTCATCAATACGATGACGAACGAGAAGCTCGACCGCGAAGGCGTCGTGGCGAAGTTCGGCGTGCCGCCCGAGCGCATCGTCGATTACCTGTCGCTGATCGGCGATACCGTCGACAACGTGCCCGGCGTGGAGAAATGCGGTCCGAAAACGGCGATCAAATGGCTCACGCAATTCGGCACCCTCGATGGCATCGTCGCACATGCAGATGAAATCAAAGGTGCGGTAGGAGACAATCTGCGGCGCGCGCTCCACTTTCTCCCTATGGCGAGAAAGCTCGTCACGGTCGAAACGGATTGCGATCTGACGGAACATGTGACCTCGTTCGCGGATACGCTCCCGACGCGGCCCGAGTCGCGCGAAGAACTGCGCGACGTGTTCACGCGTCATGGCTTCAAGACGTGGCTGCGTGAAGTTGAAGTCGCCGATGCCGTCGAAGGCCCCGAGACCGACGTGCCGCCCGCGCCCACCGTGGAAGGCGACGGCGCGCGCGAATACGACACCGTGCAGACCTGGGAACAGTTCGACGCGTGGCTCGAAAAAATCGATCATGCCGAGATCACCTCGTTCGATACGGAAACGACGTCGCTCGATCCGATGGTCGCGCAGATCGTCGGCATTTCGATTGCCGTCGAAGCGGGCAAGGCTGCGTATATTCCCGTCGCGCATCACGGGCCGGATGCGCCCGTCCAGTTGCCGCGCGACGAAGTGCTCGCGAAGCTCAAGCCGTGGCTCGAAAGCCGCGACAAAAAGAAGGTCGGCCAGCATCTGAAGTACGACGAGCAGGTACTCGCGAACTACGGCATTACGATGGACGGCATCGAGCACGACACGCTGTTGCAGTCGTACGTGCTCGAGTCGCATCGTCCGCACGACATGGACAACCTCGCACTGCGTCATCTCGGTCTTAAGACGATCAAGTACGAGGATGTGGCGGGCAAGGGCGCGTCGCAGATAGGTTTCGACGAAGTGGCGCTCGACAAGGCTTCCGAATACGCAGCGGAAGATGCCGACATCACGTTGCGTTTGCATCAGACGCTGTATCCGCAGATCGCTTCCGAAGTGCCGCTCGATCACGTGTACCGCAACATCGAAGTGCCGACGTCGCGTGTGCTGCGCAAGATGGAGCGCAACGGCGTGCTGATCGACGTCGAAAAGCTGCGCGTGCAAAGCAACGAGATCGCGACGCGTCTCGTCGAACTGGAGCGGCAGGCGTATGACCTCGCGGGCGGCGAATTCAATCTCGGCTCGCCGAAGCAGATCGGCCAGATTTTCTTCGAGAAGCTCGAACTGCCCGTCGTGAAGAAGACGCCGAGCGGCGCGCCTTCCACCGACGAAGAGGTGCTGCAAAAGCTTGCGGAAGACTATCCGCTGCCGAAGACGATCCTCGAGCACCGCGGGCTGTCGAAGCTGAAGTCGACCTACACCGACAAGCTTCCGCGCATGGTCAACGCGAGCACGGGCCGCGTGCATACGAACTATGCGCAGGCCGTCGCGGTGACGGGGCGCCTCGCATCGAACGATCCGAATCTGCAGAACATTCCCGTGCGCACGGGCGAAGGCCGGCGCATTCGCGAGGCGTTCATCGCGCCGCCGGGACACAAGCTCGTGTCGGCCGACTACTCGCAGATCGAGTTGCGCATCATGGCGCACATCTCCGGCGACGAAGCGCTGTTGCGTGCGTTCAAGCAGGGCGAAGACATCCACCGCGCCACGGCTTCGGAAGTGTTCAGTGTGACGCCGCTCGAAGTGTCGAACGATCAGCGGCGCATCGCGAAGGTGATCAACTTCGGCCTGATCTATGGGATGAGTTCGTTCGGGCTCGCGTCCAACCTGGGCATCACGCGCGATGCGGCGAAGCTGTATATCGACCGCTATTTCGCGCGTTACCCGGGCGTGGCCGCATACATGGAAAACACGCGCACCAGCGCGAAAATGAAGGGCTACGTCGAAACGGTGTTCGGCCGCCGGCTGTGGCTGCCCGAGATCAACGGCGGCAACGGCCCGCGCCGCCAGGCTGCGGAACGTGCGGCGATCAACGCGCCGATGCAGGGTACGGCCGCCGACCTGATCAAGCTGTCGATGATCGCGGTGCAGAAGTGGATCGAAGAATCGGGAATCCGCACGCGCATGATCATGCAGGTACACGACGAGTTGGTTCTCGAAGTGCCGGACGACGAACTCTCCGACGTGCGCAAGCGCTTGCCGGAACTGATGTGCGGTGTTGCGCAACTGAAGGTGCCGCTTGTCGCCGAAGTGGGCGCAGGCGCGAACTGGGAGGAAGCGCACTGAAAGACCGCAGTGGCATGTCCGTCGCGCTTCGCATGCCACCCTGACACAGCATTGTTGCTTCTTCAGGTCAATGGGATAACGTCGCTCGCATGTCACAGTTGGTTTTGACAGGCTTGTGACTTGTCCCCTTGCTCGCCGACAATCGACAGAACGCGAATAAAAACCAAAAAGCGGCCGCACTCGCGCGACGCGTGCCGCATCGACGCACAACTTTATCGGTCAATACGGAGAGTTCTGATGCATCGTTTTGTCGTCGTAGGTGGAGGCGCGGGGGGCCTGGAACTGGCCACGCGGCTCGGCGATCGTTACGCACGCAGGAAGCGCGACGGCGCGCCGCTAGCGCAGGTGACGCTGGTCGATCGTTATCCGACTCATATCTGGAAGCCGCTGCTGCACGAAGTTGCGGCGGGCAGCATGGACCCTTTCACGCAGGAACTCGAGTACGCGGCGCAGGCGCGCTGGCATGGTTTCGAGTTCCAGCAGGGCGAATTGATCGGCATCGACCGCACGGTGAAGACGATCACGCTCGGCCGTGTGCTCGACGACGACGGCGCGGAACTGCTGCCCGAGCGCGTTCTCGAATACGACACGCTCGTCATCGCGATCGGCAGTACGACGCATTTCTTCGGCGTCAAAGGCGCGCCGGAATATTCGCTGGCGCTCGATACCGTCCAACAGGCCGAGCGCTTTCGCAAACGTCTGATCGCTGCCTGCATGCGCGCCGAGCATCAGGAGCACGAGCCCGTCGAATCGAATCCTGGCGCGTCGTCGACGGAGCCGCGCATCCAGGTCGCGATTGTGGGCGGCGGCGCGACGGGCGTCGAACTCTCGGCCGAATTGCGCAATACCGCGCAAGTACTGTCCGCTTATGGGCTGCACAAGCTCGATCCGCGCCATGACGTGGGCATCGTGCTGATCGAAGCGGGGCCACGCATTCTGCCGGCGCTTCAGGAGCGGGTGTCGACGGCGACAGCGGAACTGCTGCAGAAGCTCGGCGTCAAGCTGATGGTCGGCGAGACGGTCGCGGAGGTCGCGCCGGGCGTGGTCCGCACGGCGAGCGGCAAGACCGTGCGTGCCGATCTGACCGTGTGGGCGGCGGGCATCAAGGCGCCGCCCGTGCTCGGCCAGCTCGACGGGCTGCCTGTGAACCGGTTAGGCCAGCTCGAAGTGCGCCGCACGCTGCAAACCGCCATCGACGAAAACGTCTTCGCGCTCGGCGATTGCGCTGCTTGCCCGTGGCCCGGCAACGAACGCAACGTGCCGCCGCGCGCGCAGGCCGCGCACCAGCAGGCGAGTTTCCTGCTGCGCGCGCTCGGCAACCGTCTCGAAGGCCGGCCGCTGCCGGAGTTCACCTATCGCGACTTCGGATCGCTCGTGTCGCTGGGGCACTTCAGCGCCGTCGGCAATCTGATGGGCGGCGTGATTGGCGGCAACATGCTGATCGAAGGGCTGTTTGCGCGCTTCATGTACATGTCGCTGTACCGGCTGCATATCGCAGCGCTGCACGGCTATGCGCGGATGGTGCTCGATACGTTCGCTCACTGGCTGCGGCGCACGACGCTGCCGCGCGTCAAATTGCACTGATCGATTTCGATGCTTCTGCAACAGGATGCGCTTTGCGCGTATCCTGTTGCCTTCCTTGCCGTTCACCCTTGTCATTTCTCCAAGGAGCAGCGCATGTTGAAGCCCGAAGTCGACAGTCTCATTCCCCGTGTTCCTTTCGACCGGCGCACGTTCATTAAGGCGACGCTCGGCACCGGCTTCGCGGCGTGCGTGCTGCCCGTGTCGGCGCAGACCATCCACACGGACAGCGATGGACTTGAGGCTGGCGAGATCAGCATCAAGTCGGGCGATACCCAGGTGCCCGCGTACCGCGCGCAGCCGAAGGGCAAGAAACATCTGCCCGTGATCCTGGTGGTTCACGAGATTTTCGGCGTGCACGAGCATATCGCCGACGTGTGCAGGCGATTTGCGAAGCAGGGCTATCTGGCGATCGCGCCGAACCTCTATGTGCGGCAGGGCGATCCGACCAGGTTCCAGTCGATGCAGCAGCTGAATGACGAGCTCGTGAGCAAGGTGCCCGATTCGCAGGTGCTCGCCGATCTCGACGCGACGTTCAAGTGGGCGGGCGAGCATGGCGGCGACGTGAGCAAGGTGGGCATCAATGGTTTCTGCTGGGGCGGGCGCATCACGTGGTTGTATGCCGAGCATAATCCACGGCTGAAGGCGGCCGTTGCGTGGTACGGGCGCGTGGCTGGCGATCAGACGCCGGAGACGCCGGCCAATCCGATCGATCGCGTGTCCGATCTTCAGGTGCCTGTGTTGGGGTTGTATGGCCGACAGGACCAGAGCATCCCGCAGGACTCGCTCGAACAGATGAAGCAGGCGATCGCGCAGGGCCCGCAAGCGGGCCGCGGGTCGCGGTTCGTCGTGTATGACGATGCGGGGCATGCGTTTTTTGCCGATTATCGGCCGAGTTATCGGCAGGCCGATGCCGAAGATGGATGGAAGCGGGCGCTCGAATGGTTTCGCGAGCATGGGGTGAAGTAGGTTTTGTCAGCGACGCAGTCGCCATTGCTGCCTTCTTGGCGTGGGCCACGCGTTGTGGGTCTCACTCTGCGGTTTCGGTGCCATCCGCGTTTTGCCTTCGTCTGATCGCGCGCAACAGGGTTGCCGTTATCACGACCTTGCGCGCCTATTTTAGTTCGATATCCTAATGTTTCCCTGACTGTCTCCCGGGCAGGTGAAGCACTTCGGGCGTACGTGCGAGCGACATCGGGTGGGTGGCCGCGTCGCAGGTAAAAAAACCGGCCCCGCGGACAGATAGGGTTTCTCCTCATAACCAAAGTCGAACACAAATTTGTATGATGACCCTATCACATGGCAACCTGCGAAGCGACAACGCAACTTCGATGTTCGAAAAAATCCCAAACAGAGCGCTCAGCGATACGGTCGCGCAACAGCTGCTGGCGCAAATCGACAAAGGCACCTTTGCCCGCGGCGGCAAGCTGCCGACAGAAGCGGTGCTGGCGCAGGAATTCGGCGTCAGCCGAACCGTCATCCGTGAGGCGATCTCACGTCTAAAGAATGAAGGCGTCGTCGAGCCGCGCCAGGGCAGCGGCGTTTACGTGGCCGCACACGGCGCGATCCGCCCGCTGCGGATCGACTACGCGGAAGCGATGGAAGGCGGCTCCGTCCTGCAAATCCTCGCGGTGCGCCGTGCGATCGAAGCCGAAGTCGCGGCGGAAGCCGCGATGCGCCGCACTGACTCGGACATGATGTCGATCGACGCGGCGCTCAGGAAGATCGATGAAGCCGTCGCCGAAGGCCGCGACGGCGTCGCCGAGGACGTCGCGTTTCATCGCGCGATTGCCGCCGTGACGGGCAATCCGTATTTCCTGAAGACGCTGTCCTTCCTCAACCAGTATCTCGAAGCGGGCACCGTCGTTACGCGCCGCAACGAGTCGCTGCGCGAAGACTTCTCGCGCCAGGTTCGCGATGAACACGCCGCCATTGCCGCTGCGATTCGCGCCGGCGATCCGATGGCCGCGCGCAACGCCGCGCAGACCCACATGTACAACGCGGCGCGTCGGCTGGGCGAAGCGGGGATCTGCTGATCCCTGTCGCGCAAGTCACCGCCTGAAGCATTGTTCGTAGAGGAAAGGTATGTCCAGAAATGTCGGAGTGATCGGTCTTGGCGCGATGGGAATGGGCGTCGCGCGCTCGCTGCTGCGCGGCGGCTTCAATGTGCATGCGTGCGACGTGCGCCCTGACGTGCTTGAACAGTTCGTCGGCGATGGCGGCAAGGCCTGCGCGAATCCCGCCGAGCTAGGCGCGCAGTGCGATGTGGTCGTCACGCTCGTCGTCAACGCAGCGCAAACGGAAGCCGTGCTGTTCGGCGAACAGGGCGCCGTCAAATCGATGAAAGCCGGCGGCGTGGTGATCGCCTGCGCAACCGTCGCGCCCGATTTCGCAATCGACCTCGGCCGCCGCATCGAAGCGGCCGGTCTGCAGATGCTCGATGCGCCCGTCTCGGGTGGCGCGGCGCGCGCGGCATCGGGCGAAATGACGATGATGACGTCCGGTCCCGCCGCCGCTTATGCCGCGTGCGAAGACGTGCTCGCGGCAATGGCGGGCAAGGTGTATCGCCTCGGCGACGTGCACGGCGCGGGCTCCAAGGTGAAGATCATCAACCAGTTGCTCGCGGGCGTGCACATCGCGGCCGCCGCGGAAGCGATGGCGCTCGGTCTGCGCGAAGGCGTCGACCCCGATGCCCTCTACGAGGTGATCACGCACAGCGCAGGCAATTCGTGGATGTTCGAGAACCGCGTGCCGCACATTCTCAACGGCGATTACACGCCGCTGTCCGCTGTCGATATCTTCGTCAAGGACCTGGGGCTCGTGCTCGATACCGCGCGACGTTCGAAGTTTCCGCTGCCGCTATCGGCGGCTGCGCATCAGATGTTCATGATGGCGTCGACGGCCGGGCATGGCGGCGAAGACGATTCGGCCGTCATCAAGATTTTCCCCGGCATCGACGTGCCGGCGAAGCGCTGAAAGAGAGGACCGCGACGACATGACGACCTCTGCCAGTAAGCCCCTGCTCGGTTGTATTGCCGACGACTTCACGGGCGCGACGGATCTCGCGAACATGCTGGTGCGCGGCGGCATGCGCACCGTTCAGACCATCGGCGTGCCTGCTGCCGACACGCGTGTTGAAGCCGACGCGCTGGTGGTTGCGCTAAAGTCGCGCACCATCGACGCAGCCGATGCCGTCGCGCAATCGCTCGCAGCGCTCGAATGGCTGCGTGCGCAAGGCTGCCGCCAGTTTTTCTTCAAGTACTGTTCGACCTTCGATTCGACCGACAAGGGCAACATCGGCCCCGTTGCCGATGCGCTGCTCGATGCGCTGTCGCCGATCGGCGGCGGCACGCCCTTCACGATCGCCTGTCCGGCGTTTCCGGAGAACGGGCGCACGATCTATCGCGGGCATCTGTTCGTCGGCGATGTGCTGTTGAACGAGTCGGGCATGGAGCATCATCCGCTTACGCCGATGACGGACGCTAACCTCGTGCGCGTGCTGCAACGGCAGACGCGCTCGACCGTCGGTCTCGTGCGTTACGACGCGGTTGCGCGCGGAGCCGAAGCCGTGCGCGCGTCGATCGATGCATTGCGTCACGACGGCGTGCGCATGGCGATCGCCGATGCCGTGTCGGATGCCGATCTCTACACGCTCGGCGAAGCGTGCGCGGACTTGCCGTTGATCACGGGCGGCTCTGGCGTCGCGCTTGGCTTGCCGGCCAATTTCCGTCGCGCCGGTTTGCTCGGCGATGCAGCAGCCGACGCAGGCGAGTTGCCGCGCATCGAAGGCGCGTCGGCGGTGCTGGCGGGCAGCGCATCGAAGGCAACCAATGCGCAGGTGGCCGCGTGGCGCGAAACGCGGCCCGCGTTCCGCATCGATCCATTGGCAGCGGCGCGCGGCGAGCCGGTCGTCGAACAGGCGCTCTCCTTTGCGCGCGAGCATATGAACGCACGCGAGAAGCAACCGGTGCTGATCTACGCAACGGCATCGCCGGACGAAGTGAAGGCGACGCAGCGCGAACTCGGCGTCGCGCAAGCCGGGGAACTCGTCGAACGCACGCTGGCTGCAATTGCGCGCGGGCTGCATCAGATGGGCGTGCGCAAATTCGTCGTAGCGGGCGGCGAGACGTCGGGCGCGGTCGTGCAGGCGCTCGATGTACGAATGCTGCGCATCGGCAAGCAGATCGATCCCGGCGTCCCTGCCACCGCGACCATTGGTGCGGAGCCGCTCGCGCTCGCACTCAAGTCTGGCAATTTCGGGGCCGTCGATTTCCTGGAGAAGGCGCTGCGTCATCTCGACGGAGGCACGCAATGACGCTCGCCGTCCACACGAGCAGCGAAGCGAAAGTCCGCGAAGAAATCTGCGTGACGGGCGCGAGTCTGTATGAGCGCGGCTACACCGTCGGCAGCGCGGGCAACATCAGCGCGCGGCTCGACGACGGCTGGCTGATCACGCCGACGGACGCATGCCTCGGGCGGCTTGATCCCGCGCAGATCGCGAAGGTCGATCTCGACGGCAACGCGGTCTCGGGCGGCAAGCCGTCGAAGACGCTCGCGCTTCATCGCGGCGTCTACGAACGCAACCGCGAAGCGCGCGGCATCGTGCATACGCATTCAACGCACCTCGTCGCGCTGACGCTGGCGGGCGTCTGGAATGAAGCCGACGTTCTGCCGCCCATCACGCCGTACTTCGTTATGAAGGTCGGGCACATTCCGCTGATTCGCTACAAGCGTCCCGGCGATCCGCAGGTCGCGCAACAGATCGCATCGCTCGCCGACAGCGTGCGCGGTGTGCTGCTCGAACGGCTCGGACCCGTCGTGTGGGAGCGTTCGGTGTCACAGGCTTCGTACGTGATCGAGGAACTCGAAGAGACGGCGCGCTTGTGGCTGATGACCAACCCTCGTCCTGCTCCCCTCGACGAAGCCGCACTCGACGAATTGCGCACCGTGTTCGGCGCACGCTGGTAAGCCGTCCGCTATCCGTTTAACCACCCAGGCAAAAAGCCGGAGGACCGTCCGACATGAAACGGATGTTCCACAACCGGCGCCATTCGAAGGAGACAATGCATGACAAGCTATCAGGCGACATCCGCCCGTCCGGCATCCGCTGCCGACGTGGCCGGGCAACCCGGCGCGGCCGAAATCGAACGCACCTACGGCAAGGTGTTCTGGCGCATCGTGCCGTTCTTGATGCTGTGCTATGTGGTCGCGTATCTGGACCGAGTCAACGTCGGCTTTGCCAAGCTGCAGATGTCGCAAGATCTTGCGTTCAGCGAGACCGTGTTCGGCCTCGGCGCGGGTGTGTTCTTTGTCGGGTACTTCCTGTTCGAACTGCCGAGCAACATCCTGATGCACAAACTGGGCGCGCGCATCTGGATCGCGCGGATCATGATCACGTGGGGCGTGATGTCCGCACTGTTCGTGTTCGTGCAGACGCCGATGCAGTTCTATGCGCTGCGCTTTCTGCTCGGTCTTGCCGAAGCGGGCTTCTATCCGGGCGTGATTCTGTACCTGACCTACTGGTTTCCGTCGCATCGCCGCGCGAAAATCATTGCGGTGTTCATGTCGGCGATTCCCGTTTCGGGCATCTTCGGCAATCCGCTGTCAGGCTGGATCATGCAGACCTTCGATGCGCATCACGGTTTGGCCGGCTGGCAATGGATGTTCGTGATCGAAGCGGTGCCCGCGATCGCCATCGGCATTGCGACGATCCTGTATCTCGACAACGGCATCGCCGCCGCCAAATGGCTGACGGCGCGCGAGAAGAAACTGCTCGCCGACGAAATCGCCGCGCAGCCGCAAGAAAAGACGCAGTCGCATTCGCTGGGCGCCGTGTTCCGCGATCCGCGTACGTGGTGGATGTCGCTGATCTACTTTGCGTTCGTCACGGGCCAGTACGGGCTCACGTTCTGGATGCCCACGCTCATCAAATCGACGGGTGTGAAGGGCGCGCTCGAGATCGGACTGCTGAGCGCGATTCCGTTTCTCGTCGCCATCGTCGTGATGAACGTGATGGGGCACAGCGCGGACAAGCGCCGCGAGCGCCGCTGGCATCTCATCGGGCCCGCGCTGGCGGGCGCCGTCGGCTTCAGCGTCGCGGCATCGTTCGCGGACAACACGGCCGTATCGATCGCGTTTCTGTCGATTGCCGCAGCGGGCGTGCTGACCTGTGCGCCGCTCTTCTGGTCGCTGCCGACGGCGTTCATGTCGGGCGCAACGGCGGCCGCAGGCATCGCGATCATCAATTCGATCGGCAATCTGGCGGGCTTCGCGAGTCCGTACATGATCGGCTATCTTAAAGATCTCACGCATAGCACGCAGTCCGGCATGTACGTACTCGCCGCGATGCTCGTGATCGGCGCGCTTGCCGTATGGCTGACGCCCGCGCGGCTCGTGAACCGCTAAACGCGTATTTAAGGAGTTGCTTCGATGCCTCGCTTCGCCGCCAATCTGAGCATGATGTACAACGAACACGCGTTCCTCGATCGTTTCGCCGCCGCTGCGCGCGACGGCTTCCAGGCCGTGGAATTCTTGTTCCCTTATGACTTTCCTGCCGCAGACCTGAAGTCGCGTCTGACGGAACACGGTCTCACGCAGGCGCTCTTCAATGCGCCGCCGGGCGACTGGGGGGCGGGCGAGCGCGGCATCGCGTCGTTGCCGGGCCGTGAAGACGAGTTTCGCCGCGGTGTCGACACGGCGCTCGAGTATGCGCGCGTGCTCGGCAACGACAAGCTGCATGTGATGGCGGGACTGATCAAGCCCGAGCAATCGCGCGCCGCACATCGCGACGTCTATCTGAAGAACCTCGCGTATGCCGCGCAAACCGCACGCGCAGAAGGGATCACCGTCGTCATCGAGCCGATCAATACGCGCGACATTCCCGGCTTCTTTCTGAACCGGCAAGACGACGCGCAGGCGATCTGTGCGGAAGTCGGCGCCGCGAATCTGAAGGTGCAGTTCGACCTGTACCACTGCCAGATCGTCGAAGGCGATCTCGCGGTGAAGCTCAAGCGCGACATGAAGGGTATCGGCCATATCCAGATCGCGGGCGTGCCCGAGCGGCACGAACCCGATATCGGCGAAGTGAACTATCCGTATCTGTTCGCGCTGATCGACGAGCTTGGCTACGACGGCTGGCTCGGTTGCGAATACCGCCCGCGTGCGGGCACGTCCGAAGGTCTCGGATGGATCCGGCCGTACGTGAACGTGCGCGGCTAGTCATCGACGGCGCAATCGACAGACACACTGAGGAACATGGAAACATGAAAGTACTGATCACCGGTGGCGCAGGATTTCTCGGCCAGCGGCTTGCGCGCGAGCTGCTCGCGCGTGGCGAACTGAAGGGCGCGCACGGACAGCGCCAACCGATTACCGAACTGGTGTTGCTCGACGTCGTCGCGGCACCCGGTCCGCACGATGAACGCGTGCGCGTCGAAGTGGGCGATATTGCCGAACGCAGCGTGCTCGAACGTCTGATCGACGAGAAGACGGCGGCGATCTTCCATCTGGCGGCGATCGTCAGCGGCCAGGCGGAAGCTGACTTCGAGCTGGGCATGCGCATCAATCTCGATGCGTCGCGGCTGCTGCTCGATGTCTGCCGGGCGCGCGGGCATCGGCCGCGCGTCGTGTTCACGAGTTCCGTCGCCGTGTATGGCGGCGACTTGCCCGATACCGTGCGCGATGAAACCGCATTGAATCCGCAGTCGTCGTACGGCGCGCAGAAGGCGATCGCTGAACTGCTGCTTAACGATTATGCGCGGCGCGGTTTCGTCGACGGCCGTGTGCTGCGCCTGCCGACTATCAGCGTGCGTCCCGGCAAACCGAATGCGGCGGCGTCGTCGTTCGCGAGCGGCATCATACGCGAGCCGCTCAATGGCGAACCGTCCGTGTGTCCCGTGAACGGCTCGATGCGTCTGTGGCTGCTGTCGCCGCGCAAGGCGATCGAATGCCTCATCGCGGGATGCGAGATCGACAGTGCTGCGCTCGGCAACAAGCGCACGATCAATCTGCCGGGCGTGTCGGTAACCGTCGACGAGATGATCGCTGCGCTCCGCGAAGTGGCCGGCGACGCCGTCGCGGCGCGGATCGAATGGAAGGCGGACGAGCGCGTCGAGAAGATCGTCGGCAGCTGGCCTGCGCGGTGGGACGTCACGCGTGCGAAGCAGCTCGGGTTGCAGGGCGACGCGTCGTTCGCGGACATCGTCCGCGCATTTATCGACGACGAACTGGGCGGGAAGATTCCGCAGCACTGATGCGTCGTTTTCAACGGGACCGTGCGTTCGCTCCTGTTGCGCGCGTGCGCCCGCTCTTATGATCGGACGGTCCATCCATCATCGAGGGGACGTCGTGCGGCGCAGCGCGATACTCCTGCTGGTTCGTCTCACCGGCTGCGCGAGCGCGAGCGCGAACGCGGTTTCGTCGACGCGGGTGATGGTGGGCGCGCCAATGCGATGTACGAGGGGCGTGTCTTTCATGGTGACCTGCATTTCGCTGGTTTGCTTCAAACGTCGACCGCAGACGATACGCGCCGCGTCGCGATCCCATACAGCGCCGCACTGACCAGCGCCGATGCGCCGCCGACCAGCGCGAGCGCGGCGCCGAGACTCGAGTCTGTCTGCCCGAGGCGCTCGTTCAAATAGCCGACCGACAGCGGGCCCACGCCGCCGCTGATCGCGTTCGTCATGAACACGAGCAGCGCGAGCGAACGGCCGCGCATGCGGTTCGGCACGGCGATCTGCAAGGGCACGGGCGCGAGTCCCATTGCGATGCTCGCCGTGAACGCGCAGATGCCGTAAAGCACGATCGCGACGGCGCTGTCGCCGACGAGCGGCATCGCGATTGCGGCGGGTACCAGCAACGCGACAGCGCATGCCGAAAACGCCAGCACCTTGCGAAGTGTACTGTCGTCGGTGACGCGCGCCGCGAGCATGCCTGCACAACCGACGCCGAGTATCCCGCCGATCATGTACGCCGGCGCAGCCATCTGCCCGACCGTCTGCGGCGCGAGATGGAAGTGGCGCATCAGCAGCGTTGGAAACCACGCGGCGTGCGAATAGAACAGCGTGATCAATGCGACGTATGCTGCGAAATAAGGCAGACAGAAGCGGTTGCGCACGAACAGCTCACGCATGACATCGCGCAGCGATGGCATGTCGTCGTGGGCGCGCATGGCATGGGTGGACGCTTCGAGGCGTGCGGGCTCGCGAAGCGTGAATGCCACCAGTGCGGCCAGCACCAGGCCCGGCAGGCCGACGACCACGAAGATGGCTTGCCACGGCGCGATGCCGTGCGCAGCAAGCCATGCGTTGCCGTGGCCGTTCGCGGTCGCCGACAACAGCATGCCGCCGCCGAATAGCGCAACACCGCCGCCCACGTACGGCCCAAGCATGAAGACGCTGCTGGCGCGTGCGACGCGACGCGGCGCGAAGAGGTCGCTGAAGATCGACAGCGCAGCGGGGCTCAGTGCTGCCTCGGCGACGGCCGTGCCCGCGCGGGCGAGCAGCAGTTCGAAGAAGTTCGTCGCGAAGCCGCACAGCGTGGTCGAGATCGCCCATATCGCGATGCACGCTGCGATCAGCCTGACGCGGTTCGTTCGATCCACGAGGCGCGCGACGAACACACCCGCCGTCGCGTAGCACATCGTGAACGAGAAACCCTGCAGCAGGCCGATTTGCGTGTCCGTGAGCGTCAGCGACTGCTTGATCGGTTGAACGAGGATGCTGACGATCTGCCGGTCCAGATACGAGAACGCAAAGCAGATGAAGAACAGCAGCACGATGTAGACGGGATGCCGCACGCTGTCGTAAGCGGTCGTCTGTGCGGCTTCACCGGTTTGCTGCGCCAAGGAAGGATGAGCGCTCATACGGTCTCCGTGAGATGAGTCGGGACATGCGGTGCGTCAATCGGCGCTCGATTCTGCTGCGAGCAGCGCGAGGCAGTCTCCCGGTTCGGCGCGTGCGAACGTGCGCAGGCACATGACCGTGCCGTTGCCGCGAAATGCAATCTCGACGGGCGCTTGCCACGGACGATGCGGATCGAACAGACGGCCCGCCAGTTGGCCCTCGCGAACCTGATCGCCGAGTGCGAACGCCGGCTCGAACACGCCCGCATGCGGCGCATAGACATAGTGATGCGCGCCTTCGACGCGAAAGTACCGGGTTGCGGGCGCAGGACGGAGCGGCGCGTCGTGCAAGATGCCGAGCCGGTGCAGCACGCGCTGCAAGCCGCTTTCGACGATCGCGAGATTCGCCGCATCGCAGCCCGCATGGCCGCCGAACTCGCCGCATAGGAAGAGCTTGCCGTGCCGCTCTGCCGCAGCGGCGAAGGTGCGGTCTTCGCCGAGCAGATTCATGATCATCGTGTTCGGCGCGCCGAACGCGCGCACCAGATCGCCATATAGCGCGCGGCGTTCGCCCTGCGCGGGCGGCGACGCGAGCAGTGTCGGCGCATGTTCGAACGATGCGCCGCCCGCGTGGAGATCGATCACGACATCGGCGCGCGGCAGCAGTTCGGTTTCGACGTAGTGCGCGATCATCTCGGTGGGCTGTCCATTACGCGCGCCGGGAAAGAGGCGGTTGAGATTGCCGCCGTCGATCGGCGACGTGCGCGTGCCGTTCACGAACGCGGGAAAGTTAAGCGCGGGAATCACGATGAGGCGGCCGCGTATCGACATCGAAGCCAGCCGCTGCATCAGCTTGAATAGCGCGACGGGGCCTTCGTATTCGTCGCCGTGATTGCCGCCCGTCAGCAGTACGGTGCGGCCCGTGCCCGCGCCGGCGTTGAGCACGGCGAGCGGAATGGGAATGTGGCCATATGCGGAGCGGTCGTGCGACCACGGCAGCCGCAGCGTGCCTGTCTGGAAGCCGGTGCGTTCGAAGTCGACGTCGGTGGCGATGAGCGATGGAAGATGAGGCATGGCGCGATCCGTAAAGAGCGAGGCAGCGCCTCGTTGTCTTTACTATCGCCGACGATAAAACGTCCGGCCAATGCCGTTTTCTGCGGCAGCATATGCCTTGCAGGCATCGGTATCTCTGCGGATCGCGGCTATTTCAACTGCTCGATGAAGTGTTTCAGCGCGGGGTTCGTCTCGTGCGCGACGTAACAGAATTCGAGCGGCAGCGGCACCGACAGATCCTGCAACTCGGCAAAGCGCACCCGCGCGGGCGGCCGGTCGCGATTCGCGGCGTTGACGATCGCGGCGCCCACGCCTGCCGAAACCAGAGACAGGATCGCCGTTTCCGTCGATGCTTCCTGGCGGATATCGAGCGTGAGGCCGCGTTCGGCGCACGCGGAAAGCAGGCGGTCGTAATAGGCGGGGTACACATTGCGAGGAAAGGCGATGAACGGCTTGCCCGCCAGAGCGGCCGCTGCAACGGAGCCTGCGTCGCCGAGCGGCCATGTGTCCGGCACGGCCAGCACGACGTTCTGTTCGAGTACGGGCACGCCTGCAATGCCTTCGGGCAGCGCGCCCACCCGATAGCAGAAGCCGCCGTCGAGCCGTCCGGCGGCGAGCGCGTCGAACTGCTCGGGCGTGTTCATCGGCTGAAGTTCGAGCGCGACGTCAGGCGCCGCCTGTTCGAATGCGCTCAATGCGTGAGAGACGATGCCGCTCCACGCGGCGTTCTCGACGAAGCCGATGCGCAGATGACCTCGCACGCCCGATGCAATGCGGCGCGCGAGGCGGTTCGCGGCATCGACGCGCGCGAGGATCTCGCGCGCTTCCGGCAGATACGCGACGCCCGCCGCCGTGAGCTTCAGCCCTCGCGGCGTGCGTTCGAACAGCGCTGCGCCGATCGTGTCTTCGAGGTCCTGGATCTGACGCGAGATTGCCGGTTGCGTCACGTGCAATTGTTCGGATGCGGCTCGCACGCTGTGCAGTTCGGCGACAGCGATGAAATAGCGAAGGTGCCGAAGTTCCATACGGGGAAGCGGCGTTCGGGTGGGTGGTCTACGTGCTGTGCGGTTAAAGCGAAGCGTTCGCCGCCTGGGCCGCATGCGGCGAACGCTTCGTAGGACTTTCGTCTGATTGCAGCTTCGTCAGAGCGCCCGCATGCACCGGAAGCCCGCGTACACATGCTGATACCGCGGCTGAAACCAATTGCGGAACGTCGGCCGCAGCATGCATTGCGCAGTGCGCGCCGAGCCGCCCTTCAGCACGTAATGCTGGCCATCGAAGAAGTTGGCCGAGTAGCCGGGATAAAACGGAAACGCAACGAAGCCCGGCAGCGCTTCGAAGAGCGACGATGTCCATTCCCAGCCATTGCCATACTGACCTTCGACGCCGAACGTGCTGACGTTGTCCGGCGTGGCATCGACGGCTTGCGGATCCCAGCTGCGGAAATCGTAGTTGCCCGATGGCGCGTGCGGCACGCCGTGCGCGGCGCGCTGCCATTGCGCTTCCGTGGGCAGCGTCTTGCCGGCCCAATGCGCGTACGCGGATGCTTCGGCGTGGCTCACGTAGACAGGCCAGTCGGGCGGCAGCGGGATGTCGTTGAACATCGTGCGCAACATCCACTTGCCATCAGCGTCTTGCGACCACGAGACGGGATGCGCGACGCCCTCCGCTTCCTTCCACGCCCAATCCTTGTCGTTCCAGTACGCGCGATTTCCGTAGCCGCCTGCGTCGATGAACGCCCGGAACTGCGCATTCGTCACCATATAGCGATCGATCTCGAACGCTTCCACCTGCACCCGTTGCTCGCCGAATTCGTTGTCCCAACCGAAACGCCCGTCTTCCCTCTTCATGCCGAGCACCGCCTCGCCTGCGGATACGCGCACCATCGGCGAGCATTCGACATTGCGCGCGGACGCCGCTTTCGGTGCCGCGTCCTGCGGCGCGGCCTTCATTTCGAGCGGCAGTTGATGAAGCATGTACGCCAGCGTTTCCGCGTGCATCAGCCGGTGCTCGATGGCCACGTGCATCAGCTGATCGGGTGAGCCCGTGGACATGCCGCCGCTGCCGAATTCGAATTCGGCGAGACGTTCGTCGATCTGCTTGCGCGCTTTGTTTGCATAGTCGTGCACGGCGTCGAGCGATGGCCAGTCGGACGGTTGATCCGTCGGAAAGCCGCCGTCGACGGGATCGATGCCGAACGCGAAAAGCTGGTCGAGTTCTGGCGCGAACGCGGGCAGCGGACAGAGCCGCTCGTCGAAGAGATTGCGGTCGAAGGCTTCGAGATGGCCGATGTAGAAGACGATCCTGTGACGTTCCCGGATCGGCCGTTCATAGAGGTATTCGGGTTTGACGACCGAGAACAGGGCGTCGCTGACGCGGCGTGCGTCGATGAGCCGTTGAACCAGCGGGTGGTGCGGAGCAGGGTCGCGATTCATTCGCCGGTCTCCTCGTAAGGCTGCAAGCTTCTTGCATGGAACGGGACAATTTTAAACTGTACCGCAGCCGCAGGAGACGTGCCAGGCGTGTGCCTATTGGCGTCGCATGATGCGACGCCGCGCGTGAGAACCGGTGAGAGCTAGGGAGAATCAGGCGTTCGTAGCCGCGCCGACCTGGCGCAAGCCGTCGGGATCGACGATGTGAATGAAGCGGCCTTGCGCGTCGATCAGCCCGCGCTTTTGAAATCTTGACAGGGTACGACTTACGGTTTCGAGCGTCATGCCGAGATAGCTGCCCATGTCTTCGCGCGTCATCCGCAGATTGAATTCCGCGGATGAATAGCCGCGCTGCGCGTTGCGTTCAGAGATGTCGAGCAGGAATGCCGCGACGCGCTCGTCGGCGTTCAGCGAGCCCAGCACCATCATCTGGCCGGCTTCGCGGACGATCTGCTCGCCCATCAGCTTGTGGAGCCGATCCTGCATCGAACTGATTTCGCGGCACAGATGCTTGAGCGCTGCGTAAGGGATGATGCACACCGAGCTGTCTTCGAGCGCCACCGCGCTGCACGCGTGCTGGTCGCTGCTGATGCCGTCGAGCCCCAGCGCTTCGCCCGCGAGCCGCAGCCCCGTAACCTGTTCGCGGCCATCGCGATGGGCCATCACCGTCTTCAGCGATCCCGAGCGCACAGCGTACAGATTGTCGAACGAATCGCCCGCGCGATAGAGCGACTCGCCGCGACGCACCGCGCGCGCCGAGCAGATGAGCGCTTCGAGTTGCGGCATTTCATTGGCGGCGACGCCTTGCGGCATACACAGATGACGCATCGCGCACGACGAACAGCGCGCGGTGCTGCGCTGTGTGGACGAGACCGGCGTGCGGCGGGCGCCGCGAACGGGAGCAACAGCGGTGGGATTGAGCATGGTACCAACCGGCGGTAGAAGAGGTGATAACCGATTGTCCCACTCGATGCGCGCGCAACCGGGTGACAAAATGACGCGTCCTCCCGAAAGATGCGGTTGAGCGACGTCATCCTTCGCTCAGGTGCGCCGTTTGGACCTGTGGATCGCTCAGGACTTCGGCTCGTCTGCCCCATCGCCGCCTGCCGCGGACGGAATCAGCAGCACGGGCAGCGTCGACTGCCGCACGCAGCGCTCGGCCACGCTGCCAAGAATCAGCCGCTGCATGCCGCGCCGGCCGTGCGTGCCCATCACGATCAGATCGGCGTTGAACTCGGCGGCGGCGCGCAGCACGAGCGTCGGCACGTCGTCGAGCGAGGACGCTTCGCCCACTGCGATATCGCCCGACACGCCGCGCTCGCGCATCGCCGCCGACATCTCCGCCGTGAGTTCCTTGCCCTGCTCGACGAGCCGGTTGCGCAGAACGGACGGGTCGTAGCCCGGTGCGTCGAAATACATCGGCGTGTTTTCGACCGCGTAGAACGCGCGCAGCGTCGCACCAAGCTTGCTGGCCATGTTCAGGGCGCCGTCGAACGCGCGGCGCGACGTATTGCTGCCATCGACTGCAACGAGGATGCGGTTATACATGAAACCTCCGTGCCGTGGAGAGCGGTGCGCCGCCTTGTTCCGCCCGTGCGGGCCGCCGGTGATGAGCGGTAATTCGTCCGGACTGCGCTTGCAGCTTAAATGATTGCCGGAGATAGCGGGTTTTCGTCGGCAACCGCCCAGATGTCAACCAGCGATTTGTCAAATTTTGCTGTTGGGTGCGAGGTTGTTCATACTGGCGGCACGCGCGCGAATCGGCGTTTCGGAGCGGAAACGGTCGCGATTTCGCCTTGTAGCCCGGATTATTTGCCTTACAATTCAAATCTATTCTGACAAGCCGCTTTTCTCGACGATGAACGAGCGCAAACCGACCGGTCTGCCGGACAAGATCTACGGCGACATCCTCAACCGCATTCTCGAAGGCGAGTACAAGGAAGGCGAGCGTTTGCCGACCGAGCATGCGCTCGCCGAGCGTTTCGAGACGTCGCGGCCCACGGTGCGCGAGGCGCTTGCGCGGCTGCGCGCGGACGGCATTATCGTCACGCGGCACGGTTCCGGCACGACCGTCGCGCGCCGTCCCGACCCGGACGTGCGCCGCTTCGCGCCGCTCGAAACGCTGTCCGACATTCGCCGCTGCTACGACTTCCGGATCGTGACGGAATCGGGCGCGGCCGAGCTGGCCGCACAGATGGCGGAGGCCGACGATATCGCCGCGATCCAGCACGCGTGGGACGAACTGGAGCGCATCATCGAAACCCAAGGCATCGGCGCGAAGGACGACTTTGCGTTCCACCTTGCCATCGCGCGCGCGTCGAAGAACCAGTTCTTCATCACGATGATGTCTTTCATTGAAGAGCAGATCGTCTTCAGCATGAATCTGTCGCGCAACCTGTCGCTGGTGAAGACGCTCGAACGCCAGCGGCTCGTGCAGGCCGAGCATCTGGCCGTGCTGGAGGCGATCCGCCGGAAAGACGCGGCGGCTGCCGGGCAGGCCATGCGTCTGCATCTGGAGCACGCGCGCGACCGGATGTTCGGCTCCTGACGTTTGCTCCCGCCTAGCCGGCCGCGTCGTTTCATTCGCGGCTCCGTTCGTTTTTCCCTCATCTGACAATGCGGTGCGCCGCGCGCCGTCTCGCAAAGAAGTGAATCCTTCCCGTCCTCTGCCTTTTCGCGACGCACTCCTGGCCATGCTCGGCATCGGTCTGGTCAACATGCTGGTCGCGCTCGACCAGACGGTGGTTAGCACGGCGTTGCCGTCGATCGTCGTCGAACTGCATGGTTTCGAGTATTACGCGTGGATCGCGAGCGCGTATCTGCTTGCTTCCGTCGTCACGGTGCCCGTCTTCGGGCGGCTCGGCGACTACTTCGGCCGCAAGTATTTCGTGATCACCGCTGTGATCGTCTTTACCCTCGCGTCCGCGTTGTGCGGCCTCGCGAGCAGTATGCCGTTCCTGGTGTTCGCGCGCGGCTTGCAGGGTGTCGGCGGCGGCATGATGGTCGGCACGGCGTTCGCGTCGATCCCCGATCTTTTTCCCGATCCGCGCGCGCGCGTGCGCTGGCAGGTCGTGCTGGCAGCTGCATACGGGATCGGTACGGCGGCAGGGCCGTCGCTTGGCGGCTGGCTAAGCCAGCACTTCGGCTGGCGCTCGACGTTTCTCGTCAATCTGCCCGTCGGCGCGCTCGCGCTGTACTTCATCTGGGCGCATCTGCCGTACTATCGGCGCGAGCGTACGGGCGACGTGCGCATCGACTGGGCGGGCGCGGCGCTCGTCGCGCTGGTGCTCGGCGGCTTGCAGACCTTCATCGAAGCCGTGCCGAAAGACGGTTTGACGACGGCCAACCTGATACTCGCCGCGCTGGTGGCGGTCGGCGCGGCGGCGCTGCTCGTCTGTGAGCGGCGCGCGACGCATCCCATCGTGCCGCTCGACCTGTTCAAGGACCCGCAGCTCGTTACGCTTTTTACGCTGTCGGTGCTGTCGGGCTTCGTGATGTTTTCGCTGATCTTTTTCGCACCGCTGCTACTGCAGGGAGGTTTCGGACTGTCGCCGCAGCAGGCCGGACTGCTCGCGACGCCGATTGCCGCCTGCATCGCGCTCGGCAGCCTGATCAACACGCGCATCGTCATTCATATGCCGCGGCCGACCGCGATCCTGACGATCGGCTTCAGCCTGCTCGTCGCGGCGTCGGTCGGCCTCGCGCTTGCGACGCCCGCGACGCCGCATCTGTATCTCGAACTGTCGATGGCGGCCGTCGGTATTGGCCTCGGCTTCATTCTCAACAACCTGAACGTGTTCGGGCAGGAGATCGCCGGTCGCGAGCGCTTCGGGATCACGACCGCGCTGCTCCAGTCGACGCGCATGGTGGGCGGCATGCTCGGCACTAGCGTCGTCGCGACGATCGTGAACCGGCGCTACGCGTCGGGGGTCGAGGAATCGCTGCGCGTGCTCGGCGAGTCCGTTTCAGCGACGTGGCGGCCCAAGCTCGCCGATCCGCGCATTCTGGTGGACCAGAGTCTGCGCGACTCGCTGTTGACCGAACTGAAGCGCGCGGGCCTGGACGGTCCGGCGCTCCTCGACGCCGCGCGTCACGTGCTCGTGCAGTCGATTCACATCGGTGTCGTGTTGACCGGCTGCGCGGCGCTGGCGGCGGCGCTCATCGTGCGCCGGATATCGCATATCACGTTCCGGCGCCATTGAAGCGCCGCGCGATGCCGGCCGCGGCGCGGGCCGTCAGGCCGCCACGGGCATCGGCTTGCACACCGCCGCGCGGATCGCATCCACGGTGATGTCGAGCGCGATGGTCCGTTCGACGCCGATCTTGACGGGCGGCCCCAGCCGTGTCACCTCGATGCCAGCGCGCCGCAGCATCCGCTCGATCGCTGTCGTCGTGACTGTCACGTAGCGCGTAATGCCCATGCGGTCTGCGAAAGTCACGAGTTCGTGGATCGCATGCATCGTCAACTCTGCAAAGCCAAACGTTTGCGCGCCATCCGTTTCGATAGCGAAGCGGCTCAATTCCCAAATATGTCGCCCGAGTGGCGCCTCCCGGCCGTCGAGTAGTTGCGGGAAAGTGTCCTTCAGCATGTTCGGACCTTCCGTCGGCATCAGCCGCCAGCAGCCGCGCACCCGCCGATCGCCGTCCTGAATGAGCATGTAGTACGGCCCGAGGGCGTCGTAGCCGTCGATCTCCATGCCCGCGATGGTCGGGATGTCCCATCCCATCCGGTCCCGGAAGACCCGGGCGCGAAGTCGATACATCTCGTTGATGTGGTTGTTGTCGAACTCTTGCCGTGTGCCAATCCGAATCGCCGTATGCATGGTGTGCTCCTTACGTGGTCGCGGTACGCAGGAAAACGTATGCATTGCGGATAAAAAAAACACCTACTCACCTGGATAGGTGGCGTTTGTGTCTGAAGATTACAAAATTGAGATGAGGGCAGCCAATCACAGGAAAACATCATGGAACTTCAAAATCATTGGCAAGCGGGCGTTCACGCAAACGTTCAACCGACCGCACAGAGCCGCAATCCGGACATGTCGTCCGGGGTGGATCGCGTTCTGATCATCGCGTACCGCAAGAAAAAGAAGGAAAGCCAGCGCCAGTTCTGGGCGCGTTTCGGCGTGACGCAGTCGCGCGGCAGCCGCTTCGAATCGGGCGCGGAAATTCCTGCGCCCGTCTCGATCCTGCTGGGCCTCTATTTCACGAAGACCGTCACGGACGGCGATCTGGGCAGGGCAGAGAAGGTGCTGCACAACCCGGAAGCGCGTGAGCTCATCAACCTGGATCAATAAGCCCGAGCTGCGTCGCAATCACGGCGGCTGCGCGCCGGGAGTTCACGCCGAATTTCGTACGAATGTTCTTGAGGTGGAAGTTCACCACCGCTTCTGAGCAATTGAGAATGTGCGAAATTTCCCAAGTGGACTTACCGCGCGCGGTCCATTTCAGGCATTCCTGTTCCCGCGGCGTGAGTTTAGGCACCAAAGCCTGCGTGTGCGTGTTCAGGTGAGGCTGGCTCGTGTCGATGACGAGGTCGCGCAACAGCACCAGGTTGGGCAGCACGACGTCGAGATGACGCCAGAAATCGTCGCTCGGGTTGTGGTCGTTGACGAAACAGATCAAACCCGATTCCTGTCGTGGCCCGTGAATGGGCAGGCTCACGCCTGCTCGCAAGCCATGCGCGCGGGCTTCCTCATACATGGTTTGCGCCGGATACGTGTCGAACAGATCCGGCGACCAGATCAGCGGTGACGACTTCGTCATGCAATGTGCGACGGTCGGATCGATATGCGCGAACCCTTGCTCGTTGTAGAACTGCCGCCACGTGGGCGAATACGTGCTACGGATGAACGCGTCTTCGAGCCGCATGCCTGGCCGCGGCAGAATGCCCACCAGCACGCGGTCAAAGCCCCAGTCGTCTGCCAGTCGGGCGAGTTCGCGGAACCAGGTGACATCGTTCTCCGCTTCCAGCAACGGCGACATCTGCTCAATGAAATGTTGCGGCAAGGTGCTATCTCTCGAGGTTCGCAGCGGAGCGGGCGGTGGCCATGCCGATGCTGCGGTGACTCATTATCCTGTTGCACATGAATCTATCACTATTATTCGCCGGTTAATACTAAATCGCGGGAGAGAATTTCCAGTCTGTTTAATTTCCTGACTCAAAAGCGGGGCGCGCCGAAAGGCTCTCAATTGCATTTGCCCAATTCTGCACTGAATGCCGCAAATCCGCTCCTGGCTCTGCCAGCCAGCGCCTCGTTTAACCGTGCGCTTCGAAAGGTCATTTTCCCGTTTCTGTCGGTATTAAATACGGCGGACAGTTGAAAATCGGAATGGATTACGAAAGGTTAGATTCAAGCCGGGACAGTATTCCGCCTGTTGTCATACGAGCTTTTTAAAAGCGCGATTCGCAGTGCAGCAGGCCGCGCCTTCATTCATATGAGGAAAATCGTTTTCATGCGTCCTGCACCGCATGGCCCCGCCCATCAGGTTGTTTGACAACATTGGCGACGCGGTGCTAACCTGGGCGATGGTCGTGGCAAGGCTCACGACGTCCGAGTTTGTCGACAAGGGCACGCTGGTTGCTCACATGTACGCGGTCGCGTGGTCCATGCGCGCGTTCCGTCGTCGCCTCGTTCCCCGCGACCTGCGCGAACGGCGGCGCAGCGAACAGAGGGCAGATCATGCGAAGATCAGCGTTGCGACGTCGGTTTTGCTCGAGTTCGAGCACCGTCTCGCGGAATCGTCCGCCCATTCGTGACGTCGCAGACTGCTCACTATTTGGATTCCAGGCCGCGCGACGCGACACCGTCCCTGCACGGCCATCGACAGGAGCTGGACATGCAGATTACCGGAGACATGCTGATCGGTGCGTCCGAGGTGCGTGGCACCAAAGGCACGCTGCGCGCGTTCGACCCGGCGCACAACATGGAAATCGAGCCCGAGTTCGGCGCCGGCGGCTCGGTCGAAGTGGACCGCGCGTGCACGCTGGCGGGACTTGCGTTCGACGCATACCGTCAAACGCCGCTAGAGATCCGCGCACATTTTCTAGAGACCATCGCAGAGAACATTCTCGGCCTCGGCGATGCGCTGATCGAGCGCGCGCAAGCTGAATCGGCGCTGCCGAAGGCGCGCCTCGAGGGCGAACGCGCGCGCACGGTCGGGCAGTTGAAGCTGTTCGCGTCGCTGGTGCGCGAAGGCCGCTGGCTCGACGCGACTCTCGATTCCGCTCAGCCGGATCGCAAGCCTCTGCCGCGCCCCGACCTGCGTTTGCAGAAGATTCCCGTTGGTCCCGTCGGCGTGTTTGGAGCGAGCAATTTCCCGCTGGCGTTTTCTGTGGCAGGCGGCGATACGGCGTCGGCGCTCGCAGCGGGTTGCCCCGTCGTCGTGAAGGCGCATCCGGCGCATCTGGGTACGTCCGAACTGGTCGGCCGCGCGATTCAGAAAGCAGTGGCCGACTGCGGTCTGCACGAAGGCGTGTTCTCGCTCGTGGTGGGTGCGGGCAATGAGATCGGCGAAGCGCTGGTCCAGCATCCCGCGATCAAGTCGGTCGGATTCACGGGTTCGCGTGCGGGCGGTCTCGCGCTCGTCAATCTCGCGCAAAAGCGCCGCGAGCCGATTCCCGTGTTCGCCGAGATGAGCAGCGTCAATCCGTTGTTCGTGTTGCCCGGCGCACTCGCGAAGCGCGCTGAGCAGATCGCGACGGGCTTCGTCGAATCCGTGACGCTCGGTGTCGGGCAGTTCTGCACGAATCCCGGCATCGTGCTGATTCTCGAAGGACCGAACAAGCAGACGTTCATCGACACCGCCGCGAAGGCGCTCGCGCAAAAGAGCGCGCAGACGATGCTGACGCCGGGCATCGCCAACGCTTACCAGGACGGCATTTCGCGTCGTACCGAACAGCGCGGCGTGCAGAGCATTGCGCGCGGCACGTCGTCGGATGCGACCTGCGCGGCGCTGCCCGCGCTGTTCCAGACTTCCGCAATGCAATTCCTCGCGTCCGCCGAACTCGAAGACGAGATTTTCGGCCCAACGTCGCTGATCGTGACGTGTGCCGATATCGACGAAATGGTGAAGGTGGCCGAATATCTCGAAGGCCAGTTGACGGCGACGCTGCAGATCGAGCCCGAAGACTACGACATCGCGCGCCGGCTTCTGCCCACGCTCGAGCGCAAGGCCGGCCGCATTCTCGCGAACGGTTTCCCGACGGGCGTCGAAGTGTCGTACGCGATGGTGCACGGCGGCCCGTTCCCGGCCACTTCCGATCCGCGCGCGACGTCAGTCGGCGCGATGGCGATCGAGCGTTTTCTTCGGCCTGTCTGCTACCAGGACTTGCCTGCCGATCTGCTGCCGCAGTCGCTGCGCGACGAGAATCCGCTGAAGCTCTGGCGTCTGCGCGACGGCAAGCCCGCGCAGGCTTGACGCTCGTGTCGCGACCAGCGTCTATAACAGCGTAACCAGCAATAACCAACAATAACCGGCAACGACAGCAATACGCCGGACGTCGATCGCTTCGACGTCCGGCGTTTGCACCGACAGCGCCATGACCGAACTCAGCCATCTGAACCCGCGACGCTATCCCGATCCCTCCATTCGCAGTTTCGATCCACGTTTCGACGCATTGCGCCTCGCGTCGGCGTCCGTCGAATGTCTATATCAGGGCGCGCGCTGGTCCGAAGGGCCCGTCTGGTTCGGCGACGGCCGCTATGTGCTGTGGAGCGACATTCCGAACAACCGCATCCTGCGCTGGGACGAGGAGACGGGCGCGGTGACGCCGTTTCGCCGTCCGTCCGGCAACGCGAACGGCAATACACGCGATCGCGAAGGGCGCCTCGTGACCTGCGAGCATCTGACACGCCGTGTCACACGAACCGAATACGACGGTTCGATCACCGTCATCGCCGACCGCTACCAAGGCAAGCGCTTCAACTCGCCGAACGACCTCGTCGTCAAATCGGACGGCTCGATCTGGTTCACCGATCCATCGTTCGGTATCGACAGCTTCTACGAGGGCGAAAAGCAGGAGCCGGAACTGCCGCAAAACGTGTATCGCGTCGACGGGCAGACAGGCGAAGTCACGATGGTGTGCGACGAGGTAATCGGACCGAACGGGCTGGCGTTCTCGCCGGATGAGTCCGTGCTGTACATCGTCGAGTCGCGTTCGAAGCCGCGCACGATCCGCGCGTTCGATGTCGCCGGCGACGGGCGGTCGCTGACGAACAACCGTGTGCTGATCGATGCGCAGCAGGGCACGCCGGATGGCTTTCGGGTCGATATCCACGGCAACCTGTGGTGCGGCTGGGGCATGGGCACCGACGAACTCGACGGCGTGCGCGTGTTCTCGCCGGGCGGCGAGGCGCTCGGCCATATCGCGTTGCCGGAGCGCTGCGCGAACGTGTGCTTTGGCGGCAGGCACCGCAATCGACTCTTCATGGCCGCGAGCCACGGCCTGTATTCGCTCTATGTGAACACGCAAGGCGTGTGCGGCGGGTAACGCACGACAACGGTAAGTTGCCTAACAAGTTGACTCTCGGTGTTCTCCCCAGGGGCGTGCGACGGATCCGCTGAAACCGCCCAAATCCTTTCAGCAGAAGGGCTTGAGGAATCTGAAAGGCCACATAGCTATGCGCGCGTTGCACCAGAATTTGCTTGACATCATGAGCGCCCGTTCGTTATGTTTCAGTCACTAGCAGCCCGTAGTGCGTCACCGCCGCATCCCGTCGGCGGGCGTTCCATACCAAGAGGCGAGGAGACGAAATGGCTTTTTCTGGCAAGTTGTCAGTAAGGGTGGCGGCAGTGTGCGTGGCAGTTGGTGCTGCCGTCGCCGGGTTCGCACAAACGGCCCGGGCGGCCGATCCCGTCACGCTCAATATCGTCGACGTCGCCGGCGATCTCCAATTGACGCAAAAGGGCTTCGAAGCTTTCAAGGCCAAGTACCCCAACCTCGTTTCGAACATTACCTTCACGAATGCGCCCGCGCCGCAACTGCCTGGCAAGATCAAGGCGATGCAGGCGGCCGGCCGTTCCGATATCGATCTCGTTCTGACGGGCACCGACGCGCTCGCCGCCGGTATCGAGCAGAACCTGTGGGTCAAGCTGCTGCCTGAGAACAACGCCGCCTTCCCCGGCGCACTCGACAAGTACGCGCCGGGCCCGCGCAAGATGCAGGATCTCGCGCAGGGCTTCGGTCTCGAAGTCGCCTATATGCCCGCCGGTCCGCTCATCGAATACAACCCCGCCAAGGTCAGCGATCCGCCGAAGACGCCGGATCAACTGCTGCAATGGTGCAAGGCGCATCCGAACAAGCTGATCTACGCGCGTCCCGCCAACTCCGGTCCTGGCCGCACGTTCCTGATGGGGCTGCCGTACGTGCTCGGCGATAAAGACCCGAAAGACCCCGTCAAC
The DNA here is from genome assembly GCF_000020045.1 of Paraburkholderia phymatum STM815. Taxonomy (GTDB): domain Bacteria; phylum Pseudomonadota; class Gammaproteobacteria; order Burkholderiales; family Burkholderiaceae; genus Paraburkholderia; species Paraburkholderia phymatum. The sequence continues at coordinate 1,483,996 of NC_010623.1, forward strand.
GGCTGGGACAAGACGTGGGCGTTCCTCAAGCAGCTGAACGACTGCATTCCTTACTATCCGGGCGGCACGTCCGCCGTCATGAAGGAACTGGGCGAAGGCACGCGCGACATGACAGTGACCGTGACGGGGTGGGATATCAATCCGCGCGCGCTCGGCATCGTGCCCGCCGAATTCAAGGTGCAGGCGTTCGACAACATGACCTGGGTGAACGACGCGCACTACATGGTGATCCCGAAGGGCGTGCCAAAAGAAAAGCTCGACGTGCTCTACAAGCTGATGAATTTCATGCTCGAGCCGGCGCAGCAGGCGATGACCTATGACGACGGCTACTTCTACCCAGGCCCGGCCATCAAGGGCATGACAGAAGCGCAGGCGCCCGAGCACAGCCAGGACGTGCTGAAGAAATTCGGCCGTCCGGAATACGCAAAACTGCTGGCCGACCGTCCGCACGTTCAGCCGCTGAACGCAGCGGCCATGGTCGCTGCGTTCCAGAAGTGGGACCGCGAAGTCGGCGCACAAAAGACCAAGTAAGCGCAGACCAACGCATACCCGTCGCCGCGCGATGCGGAAAGCCGATGCCGCTTCGCGTGCGCATCGGCGCTTCACGCAGCGCGCGAGCCGGCGATTGTGACGGCGCGCCGCCTGTGGGCGCGGCCATGCAACATCGTAGGGAAGCGATCATGAAGCATCAATTTGAACAGTTGCGCCTCGAGTCGGTCTGCCGCAGTTTCGTGAACGCGGAAGGGCAATCGGTGGCCGCGCTGCAGGGCCTCGACCTCAATATTCGCCGCGGCGAGTTTATCGCGCTGCTGGGGCCGTCGGGTTGCGGCAAGTCGACGGCGCTCAACTGCATCGCCGGTTTGCAGCCGCTGTCGGGCGGCGGCATCTGGCTCGACGAAAAACGTATCGACGTGCTGCCGCCGGAAAAGCGCGGCTTCGGCATGGTGTTCCAGAACTACGCGCTGTTTCCACACATGTCCGTGCTCGACAACGTCGGCTTCGGTCTGAAGATGCGCGGCGTGTCCAAAGCCGAAACGGTCAAGCGAGCACGCGAAGCGCTGCAGCTCGTGCAGCTGGTCGGTCATGAGAGGAAGCTGCCGGGCCAGCTGTCGGGTGGCCAGCAGCAGCGCGTCGCGATTGCGCGTGCGATCGTCATCGAGCCTCCGCTCATTCTGATGGACGAGCCGCTGTCGAATCTCGATACGAAGCTGCGTATCGAAATGCGCGCCGAGATTCGCCGCATTCATACGCAGCTGGATCGCGCGACCATTTATGTGACGCACGACCAGGACGAAGCGCTGTCGATGGCCGACCGCATCGTCGTGATGAAAGAAGGCGTGGTGCAGCAGGTCGCGACGCCGAAGGAAGTCTATGGACGGCCGAAGAATCTGCACGTCGCGCGCTTCATGGGCTATCGCAACGTGCTGCCGTTCATGCTCGAAGGCGTGCAGGGCGAAGGCGTGGCCGTCGAAGCGAACGGCGTGCGGCTGATCGGCACGGCGATGGACGGCTTCAATAGCAAGCGCGTGTCCGTCGCGCTGCGCCCGGAGGACATGGAGCGCGCCGCGCCCGGTTCCGGGAACGCGTTCGACGCGCAGGTGACAGCGGTTGAATACGGCGGCCGCGATTCCCTTATCCGTGTGAAGAGCGCGTTCGGCGAACTGTGGGCGCGCGTCGCTGGCGAATTTGCCGAAGGCGAGCGCGTCACGCTGCGCGTGCCGCCGTCGCGCACGCTGGTCTATGACGGAGAGCCGTCATGAGCACGCTGACGCCCGCCGCCGCGACGACGCCCGCCGCGCCGCGCGACGGCAAGGCGTGGCTCGTGTCGCCCGCCTTGCTGTTCATTCTTGCGCTGTTCGTCTACCCGTTCGTCTATGGTCTGGCACTGTCGTTCAGCCCAATGGAAGGCGGCGGCATGTGGGCGAACTACGCGAAGTTCTTCAGCGACACGTCGATGTGGCCGACCATCATCGTCACGCTGAAGCTCGCCGTGCCCGCCACGTTGATCAACGTCGGGGTGTCGGTGCCTGTCGCATTCGCGCTGCGCCGTCCGTCGCCGTATCAGAAGTTCGTGACGACGCTGCTCGTGATTCCCGTCACGCTCGGCACGGTGCTGATCGCCGACGGCATGCTCACCTACTTCGGTCCCAACGGCTGGTTCCCGCAAGCACTGCAGGGGCTGCATCTGTATGCCGACGAAGTGCGCCTCACGCACAACTTCTGGGGCGTGCTGATTTCGCTGATCGTCTCCGGCTTTCCGTTTGCGTTCCTGCTCACGCTGTCCTACGTCACGGGTATCGATCCGACGCTCGCGAGCGCGGCGGCAACACTCGGCGCGAATCCGTGGCAGCAGTTCAGGCGCATCTATCTGCCGCTGCTGGTGCCGGGGCTGACGATGGCCGCGTGTCTGTCGTTCGTGCAGGCGTTTTCGGTGTTTCCTTCGGCGGTGCTGCTGGGCGCGCCCGCGGGACCGACGCGCGTAATGTCGATCGCCGCCGCAGAAGCCGCGTTCGAGAACTACGACTACTCGCTGGCTTCGGCGATCGCGATCGTGATGGGATTCGTGCAACTGGTGATCGTCGCCGCGATGCTGGGCGCGCGCCGCTTCTTCTACAGTGGACCCGCGACGGGAGGTAAGGGCTGATGGCTACCGATCATCAAGTCGCGCGTCCCTGGCCCGCTGCGCCGCAAGGCCAAACGGTGAAATCGATGAAACCGCACGTCAGTTTGCGCGACCGCGTGTACAAGGCGCTCGTCTGGGGCGCGATGATTTTCTTTCTGCTGAACATCGTGCTGCTGATTGCGACGGTCGCGGTCAACTCGATTGCGACCCGCTGGTTCGGCACGCTGCTGCCGCAGGGTTTCACGTTGCACTGGTATGCGCAGGCATGGAGCGATTTTCAGCTCGCGGCCGTGTTATGGGTGACGGTCGAAGTGGTCGGCGCGGTCGTGCTGCTGTCCATTCTGCTCGGTGTGCCCGCCGCGTATGCGCTTGCGCGCGTGCAGTTCCGCGGCAAGCGTTTCGCGATGCTCGTGTTCCTGCTGCCGCTAATGGTGCCACCCGTCACGTACGGCATCCCGATGGCGACCGTAATGTACAAGATCGGACTGGCGGGCACATTGAGCGGCGTGATTCTCGCCAATCTCGTGCCTGCGCTGCCCTTCGTGATTCTCGTGATGACCCCGTTCATCGAACAGATCGATCCGAACCTGGAATCGGCGGCGCGCATTTTCGGCGCGAACACGTTTCGCTATTTCCGCTACATCCTGCTGCCGCTGCTGGTACCTGGCATGCTCGCTGCGGGACTGCTGGTGCTGGTGCGTACGATCGGCATGTTCGAGCTGACGTTCTTTACGGCGGGACCGGCGACGCAGACGCTCGTCGTCGCGTTGTACTACGCGGTATTCTCGACGGGCGTGCGCGCGCCGCAGTCGATCGACGCGATGGCGATGATCTACATGGCGATCACGCTGATCTGGGTATTGATCGCGCTGCAATTCGTGAGCCCGACGCAAATCGTGTCGCGGGTGAAGGAGCAGCGCCGGTAGGGAGAAGTTGTGTCGAACCATCAGACGAACAAACGCAAGACGCCCGAAGAACTGCGCAGTCACCGCTGGTATGGCGTGAACGATCTGCGGTCGTTCGGCCACCGCTCGCGCACTGCGCAGATGGGCTACAGCCGTGAGGAATATGCGGGCAAGCCCGTCATCGCGATCCTCAACACGTGGAGCGAGATGAACCCGTGCCACACGCATTTCAGGCAACGTGTGGAAGAGGTCAAGCGCGGCATCTGGCAAGCGGGCGGCTTTCCCATCGAGCTGCCCGTGCAGACGCTCTCCGAGCCTTTCCAGAAGCCCACCACGATGCTCTATCGCAACTTCCTCGCGATGGAAGCGGAAGAGACGTTGCGCTCGTATCCCGCCGATGGCGTCGTGCTGATGGGCGGTTGCGACAAGACCACGCCCGCGCTGCTGATGGGTGCGATCTCGATGGATCTGCCCACCATCTTCCTGCCCGCCGGTCCGATGCTGCGGGGCAACTGGAATGGTGTGACGCTCGGCTCCGGTTCCGACACGTGGAAGTACTGGGCCGAATTGCGCGCGGGCAAGATCACCGAGGACGACTGGCGCGGTGTGGAAGGCGGCATCGCGCGCTCGCCGGGACATTGCATGACGATGGGCACGGCGTCGACGATGACGAGCGCCGCGGAAGCGCTCGGCTTCACGCTGCCGGGTTTCGCGTCGATTCCGGCGCCCGATTCGCGCCACGCGCAGATGTCCGCAAAAACGGGCATGCGCATCGTCGAGATGGTGTGGGAAGACCTGAAGCCGTCGGACATCCTCACGGAGCAATCGGTCGATAACGCCGTGACGACCTGCCTCGCGCTGTCGGGATCGACGAATGCGATCGTGCACATGATCGCGTTGGCGCGCCGTGCGGGTATCCAGTTGACGCTCGATCGCTACGACTCGATCTCGCGCCGCACGCCCGTGCTGGCGAACATCCGGCCGACGGGCGCGTATCTGATGGAAGACTTTTATTACGCGGGCGGCCTGCCCGCGATGCTCGCGGAACTGGGCGATCTGATCGACCGCTCGCAGAAGACGGTGAACGGACACACGCTCGGTGAGAACCTCGAGGGCGCGCGGATTTTCAACGACGACGTGATCCGCCGCCGAGGCAATCCGCTGATGCCGGACAACGGTCTTGCCGTGCTACGCGGCAACATCGCGCCCGATGGCGCGGTCATCAAGCCGGGTGCCGCCGAACCGCATCTGCTCGTGCACACGGGCCGCGCGGTGGTGTTCAGCGACTATAACGACATGGCCGCGCGCATCGATAGCGACGCACTGGACATCGACGAAACCTGTGTGATCGTGTTGCAGCACGCAGGGCCTGTCGGCGCGCCGGGCATGCCGGAGTGGGGCCAGTTGCCGATCCCGCAAAAGCTGCTGAAAAAGGGCGTGCGCGACATGCTGCGCATCTCAGATGCACGCATGAGCGGGACGAGCTACGGTGCATGTGTGCTGCACGTGGCGCCCGAATCGTTCATCGGCGGGCCGTTTGCGCTGGTGCGCGACGGCGACATGATCGAACTGGACGTGCCGCAGCGCAGGCTGAACGTGCTGGTATCGGACGAAGAACTCGCGCGGCGCAAGGCCGGATGGGTCGCGCCCGCGCCGCGATTCGCACGCGGCTACGGCGCGATGCATCAGGTGCATGTGCTGCAGGCCGACAAGGGCTGCGACTTCGATTTCCTGCAACGCGATGGCGCGAGCGGTGCGAGCGCGTCGGCAGGCGAGCCGGAGATTCACTGACAGCAGTGAAAACAGCCAGCTAGCGCATCCAGAATGTGGGCTCGCCAGCCGACATCGGGCGAAGCGTCGACTAGTTAGCTTCCGACGCGATATACCCGACCCGTCTGCGCACCTTCGACGCTGCGCAAATAGGCTTGCGCTGCCTTCTTCGCATCGACGGGCTCAAAGCCGCGGAAGAACGGCGCATAACTTTCCATCGATTCCGTCAGCACAGTCGGACTGACCACATTGATGCGGATGCCGCGCGGCAGTTCGATCGCCGCGCCGCGCACGAAACCTTCGAGCGCAAGATTCACGGTGGTCGCGCTGACGCCAAGCCGGATGGGCTCATCGGCGAGAATGCCGCTCGTCATCGTGAACGAGCCGCCGTCGTTCACATACTTCTGCGCGGAGAGTACGACGTTGATCTGTCCCATCAGCTTGTCGCGCAGGCCGACCCAGAATTGTTCGACGGTCATCTCGGGGAGCAGACCGAAGTGGACCTTGCCCGTGGTGGTGACGACGCCGTCCACCTTGCCGATCGCTTCGAACAGCCGTTCGACACTTGCGGGATCCTTGCTGTCGACCTGATACGCACCGCGCGTCGCGCCGACTTCAATCACTTCGTGCCGCGCCTTCAGTTCGGCGGCGACTGCCTGGCCGAGCGTGCCCGTTGCACCGATCACGACGATTCTGCTCATCTTTCGCTCCGTGTATGAAAGTGCGCCGATTGTGCCGATCGTTTCAATCAGGAAAAAGATGCGCGCGCGACGAAATCATCGAACCGGCAGTTTCGAATCGCATGCACGTATGAGCGATCGGTGCGGTCTGTGACACGTCGAGAAGACGACGCGTCACATGACCAACCGTTCACTTCAACCGTTCGATTTCGATAACGCGCGTCGGGCGCTGGTGGTTGAGCGCGTAGTGCATACGGCCGCGCATCCGCTCGCCTGCTTCCGTGCGCAGTTCGTGGAAGCGATCGTCGAATTGCTCGACGACTTCGGGCGGGATCATGCCCTTGTCGATCACGCGATACCCGGGCTCCAGCGCAAGCAGCAGATGATTGCCGCCGATGCGGCTGTCGAATCCCGCCAGCTCCGCATATGGATCGTCCAGGACGCTGTTGACCAGCGACGCGTTGCTCGTGGTGATCTCATCGGGGCCGATCGGCGCATGGCCCGCGATGCGCGCCGCTTCGTGGTTCTTACTGTCGGTATCGACCGTGCTGTCGTGGGTGCGGTCGTTATGCATTTCGGCACTGCGCGCAACATGGGTTCCCGATTGCGTCGCCGGTACCTTGCGGGTGTTGAGGCTCATTTGACGCCCTCCTTTGACACGTGCCTTAAAGCATAGGATACGAGCAAAACCCGTTCCGCGTGAGCGCCCGATCACCTCGTGAAGCGCGCGTGACGGCGCTTCGCGCGGCCCGAAAATTTTTACGATTTTTTTTGGTGGACGCTCTTTTCCTACAGAGTATGATTCTGATTCGAGTGCAGCAAGGCCATATAAAAGCATGATCACGGCGTTCGCGCCGGTTGCTTCAATACACGGCATCCCACTCGCAAAAAGGACCATCTATGAGGCAGTCAGGGGCGGGTGACTCATGCACGTTGATGCTGCATTCACACATCGTGGCTACTTGCTGAACTGTGCACCGGCGCGTGCAGGCGATGGGACGTGGCAACCGTATGTCGTCGTCTCGCGCTCCAGCGATGGCGAACTGGTCGCCAACCGCTTCTTCCCCACCGATCTCCGCTTCACCGACGAAGCCGCTGCTATCGCGCATGCCCGCGACTGGGCAGTCCGCTGGATCGACGCAAGCAGTATGACCGTGTAGCACGCCGTTTGCTCGCACTGCCGCGCATGCGGCGAGTTCGTCTGCATGAGCCATTCCTTATGCGAATCGCACCGAGGCGCGGCGGCGCGCGGCGAAACGAGGTAATCTCTGGGGACAATTCACTATTGTCGCGCTTCGTGCGCGACGGCCGTCCTCGCCATGTCAAACGTTTCTTCCCACAACTGGGGCCTCGAACAGATCGTTGCCGAACTGCGCGCATCGCGCGAAGAGCTCCATCGCACGCGTCATCCGCGCGGTATTCGCGAACTGCCTTCGCGCGACGGCGTGATCAACATCGTCGCGGGACTGCGCGCAGCGCTTTTCCCGACGCACTATGGGGCGCCCGACCTGACCGACGAGAGCGTCGACTACTACGTGGGCCATACGCTCGAAAGCACGCTGCGTCTGCTCGCCGAACAGATTCGCCGCGCGTTGCGCTTCTTGCCCGAACACGCGCAGACGTCGGACGCGGATCTGAGCAAACGCGCGTTCGACGTTGCGCGCGAGTTCGGCAAGCAGTTGCCGGGCATACGCGCTTTGCTGGTTAGCGATATTCAGGCCGCGTATGTCGGCGATCCCGCCGCGCAGCACATTACGGAAATCCTGCTGTGCTATCCCGGCGTGTGGGCGATGACACATCATCGGCTCGCGCACGCGCTGCACAGGCTCGGCGTGCCGTTGCTCGCGCGCTTCATCAACGAGATCGCGCATTCGGCGACGGGCATCGACATTCATCCTGGCGCGCAGATCGGCCCGAGCTTCTTCATCGATCATGGCACGGGTGTCGTGATCGGCGAGACGGCCATCATTGGCGAGCGCGTGCGCGTGTATCAGGCGGTGACGCTCGGCGCGAAGAGCTTTGCCGCGGACGACGACGGCACGCTCGTGAAGGGCAATGCGCGTCACCCGATCGTCGAGGACGACGTCGTGATCTACGCGGGCGCGACGATTCTGGGCCGCGTGACGATCGGGCGCGGCTCGGTGATCGGCGGCAATGTTTGGCTCACGCACAGCGTCCCGCCCGGCAGCAGCGTATCGCAGGGCAAGATCCGCGAAGGCGAGCGCTTGCGTAACGACGACGGGCGGCGCTGATATGCGCGTGCCGTTTCTTCAGCGCTGAGCGCGGGCGATGAAGTCGCGTGGACGCGTCCAGATGCTGCGCTGTGCGCTCGATGGCGTCGAAGCGACCGTCGCGCACACGACGCATGCGTTCGCGCGGCATTCACACGATTGTTTCGGCATCGGTGTGGTCATCGCGGGCGGGCAGCGGTCGGCCAGCGGGCGCGGCCCTGTGGAAGCGCGCGCGACCGACGTCATCACCGTCAATCCCGGCGAAGTACATGACGGCAGTCCGCTCGACGAACGCGGACGCGCGTGGCGGATGCTGTATTTCGCGCCGTCGCTCGTGACGGCGACGCTCGCCGAATGCGCGCATTCGGCGCTGCGGGAAGTGGAATTGACCCGTCCAGTGCTAAACGATCCGAAATTGTCGATGTGCTTGACGCGGGTTTTCTCGGTGGCTGTGCACGCGATCGACGAGGACGTGACGCCCGACAATCTGGCTTGCGAAGAAGCGCTGCTCGGGTTGTTTGCGCATGTCGGACGGCATTACGCGACGTCGGCGCCGCCCGGACCCGTGCCCAACGTTTCTGTTGCGCGTGCAAGGAGCCGCATCGACGACGATCCCGCGTCTGCATCGACGTTGGCCGAGCTGGCTGCGGAAGCCGGCATGAGCCGCTTCCAGCTATTGCGCAGTTTTGCGCATGAAGTCGGTTTGCCGCCGCATGCGTACCGGATGCAGCGCCGGGTCGCGTTAGCACGCCACCTGATCGCGCGCGGCATGCCGCTCGTGGACGCCGCAGTGTCGGCGGGTTTCGCGGATCAGAGCCACATGACGCGCGCGTTCGTGCGGCTTCTTGGCGTCACGCCTGCGAGCTACGCCGCGGCTGTCCGGTGATTCATCCTGTTGTTCTTCGTTACTCTGCAATAACGTTCAAGACCGCGCATTGCGGCTAACCGTACGCTTGCCGCATCGTTCGAAACGAGGAGGCAGCGGCATGAACGCGCGTTACACCGGTTATGTTTTCTGTGCGCTGGCGATGATTGGCGTGGGCAGCACAGTGGTGGTCAGCAAGCCGATTGCGGGCGGTCTTCCGCCGTTTTCGGCGACGGCGTTGCGCTTTGCGATTGCGTTTCCGATATTTCTCGCGATGATGCGCGTGCTGAAGGTTCGATGGCCGAAGCTCGATGCGCGCGATACCTTGCTGTTGATCGCGCAGGCGGGGGCGGGGAGTGTGGGCTATACGGTTTGTCTGATCGGCGGAATGCGGTTCGCGTCGGCGGCGGATGCGGGTGTGGTTGCTGGGACGTTGCCGGCGGTGTCGGCAGTCTTTGCGATGCTCGCGCTTGGAGAGCGGCCGTCGCCGGCGTTGCTTGGAGCCATTGCGCTCGCGACGGTGGGTGTGGTTGTTTGCACCGTGCGGTTCGACGAACGTTCCGATGCGGGTGGTGGGCATTCTCTTGTCGGAAACGCACTGGTGTTTGCGGCGATAGTCTGCGAGGCGCTGTTTATCCTGCTGAATCGCAAACTGCGGACGCCGGTTGCGGCGTTGCCGTTGTCGGCAATGATGAGTGGGATCGGGTTGCTTGTTGCTGTTTTTCCTGCCTGTTTGTTCGAGCAGCCGTGGCGGTTGGCTGCGGATCCGGTTTTTGTTGGCGCGGTTGCTGGGGTCGTGTATTACGCACTCGTGCCGACCGTGCTTGGATTTGTGCTTTGGTATGCAGGATCTTCTCGCCTGAGCGGCGCCCAAGCGGGTGTTGTCACGGCTCTCGTGCCTGTGTCTGCTCTTGTGCTCGCTGTCTGCTTGTTGCAAGAGGCGGTCAGCGGTGCGCAGATTGTTGGGGTAGCGTGTGTGCTGGCCGGGGTTTTTTTGTCTGCGACGCGGTGAGGTCTTGTTCGCTGGCATCCGCGGTCTGCTTCTGGTTTGCTGGTGTTGCCCCTGTGCGGGGCGGCACTTACTTTCTTTGCCGCGGCAAAGAAAGTAAGCAAAGAAAGCCGCTCACACCGCCAGCCCGTGTCATTACCCACGGGCTCTCCACGTCCCCGTCCTGTATGCGGCAACGCGCCAGGTCGCGCCCGTTGCCAGCGCCTTGAACAGGCGCATCACCCGCTCCAGTCACCCGTAGTGCAGCCAGCGGCAGCGAATCGTTTGCGCCGCCCAGGTGGCAAACGGTGTGTTGGTTACCGCACCACATGCGTTGCCGATCCTACGACACCGATCCCGGTTTTCAGTCCGGAGTGGTGCACTTGCGGTGCGGCGGCCTACACACAGTTTGCCACCTGGGCGGCCGTGGACTTTCAGAAAACGCCATCCGTGACGCGGGCACGTGAAGTAGGTGACGCGAATCCAGGAGCGCTGGCAACGGGCGCAACCTGGCGCGTTGCCGCATACAGGACGCGGGACGTGGAGAGCCCGTGGGTAATGACACGGGCTGGCGGTGTGAGCGGCTTTCTTTTGCCTACTTTTCTTTGCCGCGGCAAAGAAAAGTAGGTGCCGCCCCGCACAGGGGCAACGCCAGCAAACCAGAAGCAGACCGCGGATGCCAGCAAAAGCAAAAGCAAAAGCAAAAGCAAAAGCAAAAGCAAAAGCAAAAGCAAAAGCAAAAGCAAAAGCGAAAGCAAAAGGCCAACCCCGGCAACGCCGCGTCGCAGACAAAAAAACGCTAGGTATTAGCCACACTAACCGATGTAGGACTATTCACGATCGACAAGAATTCCCTCCGGGTCGAAGGATCCGATCTGAAAGTCCCGAGCATCCGGGACGTCACCATCTCGACGCCAGCCTTGTGCACGCCCCGTGTCGACATACACTGATGCGAAGCCTCGAGAATCACACCGACACCCTTCGGCTGCAATACTTCGTTCAGGGTATCGGCGATCTGCACCGTCATCTTCTCCTGAATCTGCAGCCGCTTGGCAAACGCATCGACAAGGCGCGCCAGCTTGGAAATTCCCACCACCCGATGCTCAGGCAAATAAGCAACGTGCGCGCGCCCAATGATCGGCACCATGTGATGCTCGCAATAGCTCTCGAAACGAATGTCCTTGAGCACAATCATCTCATCGTAACCGTCCACTTCCGAAAACGTGCGCGCCAGGATATCGCGCGGCTCCACGTTGTAGCCCGCGAAAAATTCTTCATACGCCCGCACGACGCGCGCCGGCGTGTCGAGCAGCCCCTCGCGCTGAGGATTGTCGCCCGCCCAGCGCAGCAACGTGCGCACGGCTTCTTCGGCTTCCTCGCGGGACGGCCGGCCGGGTGCGTCGGTGGGTATTGTTTTCTTCGTCGTCATCCTTCGCTCCAGTTGCAGTAACACGCGCATCGCACGTTGGGGCATTGTTCCATGTTTCCTGGCCCTATGACCAACATGGATTTGCATCCACGACTGATGCAAGCGCTATTTCGGCCACTCGTCCTTCGCGTCATTGAACAGTTCGGCAACCACGCTACGCAGCCAGCTCGCGCGGGGATCGTTATGAAACTTGCGATGCCAATGCTGCCTCAAGTCGAAGCGCGGCAGCGGTAAGGGCGGTTCGACCAGCGTGATCGATGCATGCTCCGACACGTAAGCGAAGCCGATTGCGTGCGGCACGGTCGCGATCAGATCCGTGCGCGCAAGGATGAACGGCAGGCTCATGAAGTGCGGTGTCTCGAGCACGGCGCGACGCCGGATGCGCTTTTTCTCCAGATACTGCTCGAGCACCTCCTGGCTGCGTCCTTCCGCACGCACGACGGCGTGCCCGAGCGCAATGAACTGTTCGAGCGTCAGTTGTGCACCCGCGAGCGGATGGTCGCTGCGCATCAGGCAGATGAAGCGGTGCGTGAACAGGCGCTGCTGAAAGAAGTTGTTGCCCGAAAGATCGGGAAAGTAACCGACTGCGAGATCGATATCGCCCGATTCCAGTCCGCGTTCGACATGCGCAGGCGGCAGCGACACCGAACGCAGGTTCGCATGCGGCGCGCGCTCGGCAAACAGCTGCAACAGACGCGGCAGAAAGACGATTTCGCCGACGTCGGACAGCGCGAGCGAAAAGGTCTGCGTCGTGGTCGCGGGATCGAAGTCCTGCGATTCGAGCATGCCTTTTTCGATGCGCGCGAGCGCTTCTCGCGCAGCGGGGATCAGTGCGAGCGCGCGCGGCGTCGGCTCCATGCCGCGCGACGTGCGCACGAACAGCGGGTCGTTGAAGTATTCGCGCAAACGGCCAAGGGCGGTGCTCACGCGCGGCTGGCTCACGCCGAGCCGTTCGGCGGCGCGGCTCACATTGCGCATGTCTTCGAGCGCGACCAGGTAGGGAATCAGGTTGAGATCGAGTTCGGCCATGCTGGGGCGCGGCACTCACGAAGAGCCGCACGTTATTGACAAATCGTATATAACCTAACTTAAAAATGGCGATTTCGCATAGTCGGGAAAGCGACGAGAGTCGGTTGAAAACGTAACCACCCGAACAAAAGGCTGGAGGCGACAAGCGATGCGCACTCAAGTGTTGATCATCGGCGCTGGTCCCGCCGGCTTGCTGCTGTCGCATCTGCTGCGGCTCGCGGGCGTCGAATCAGTGGTGCTGGAGAGCCGCTCGCGCGAACATTGCGAGCACCGGATACGCGCAGGCGTGCTCGAGCAGGGCACCGTCGATACGCTCAACGAAGCCGGCCTCGGCGCACGGATGCAGCGCGAGGGACTCGTGCATCACGGCATCGAACTGCTGTTCGACGGCAAGCGGCATCGCATCGATCTGACGACGCTGACAGGCGGCCGCGCAATCACCGTGTACGGCCAGCACGAAGTGGTGCGCGACATGATCGCGTCCGCCGACGAGCACGAACAGCCGCTGTATTTCGGCGTATCCGATGTCACACTACACGATCTCGCGACCGACGGACCGTGGGTTGGCTTCACGCTTGATGGCGCAATGCAGCGGATCGACTGCGAGTTTGTGGCGGGCTGCGACGGATTTCACGGCATCGCGCGCCAGTCGATTCCGCATGACGCGCTGCAAATCTTCGAGCGCGTCTATCCCTATGCATGGCTCGGCATTCTGGCCGACGCCGCGCCGAACTGCGGCGAACTCGTCTACGCCCATCACACGCGCGGGTTTGCGCTCTTCAGCATGCGCTCAGCAGACGTGACGCGTCTCTACCTGCAATGCCGTCCCGACGAAGACCTCTCGCAATGGTCCGACGAGCGCATCTGGGCCGAGCTTCATGCGCGCTTCGAAAACGACGACGGCTGGCTGCCTTCGATCGGCGATATCACGCAGAAAGGCGTGACGCCGATGCGCAGCTTCGTATGCGAACCCATGCAATACGGCCGTCTTTTTCTGGCAGGCGACGCCGCGCACATCGTGCCGCCCACGGGCGCAAAAGGCATGAATCTCGCGGTCGCCGACGTGCGCGTGCTGTCGAAGGCGCTCGCCGCGCACTACCGCGAAGGCCGCGGCGATCTGCTCCACGCATACTCAACGACCTGCCTCGAGCGGGTTTGGCGCGCCGAGCATTTCTCGTACTTCATGACCAACATGCTGCACCCATCGCTTGAGGATTCGCCGTTCGTCGAACGGCTCAAACTGTCGGAACTGCGCTACGTGACGAGTTCGGACGCAGCATCGCGAATGCTGGCCGAGAACTACGTAGGGCTGCCGTTTCACGAGTGATCTGAATTCATCACCGCACGCCACGCAGTAGGGCAAACCACGAAACCGTTGCCTTGACAAGAGATACGGACGCAAACCATAATGCGCCGGTACGTTCGCTAAACGAAACTGTGTTCGTATATAGAACTTTTAGAGTTCGACAACGGCGCGGAAGCGGACGGCGAACCCAATACATGCGGCCTGCAGCAGGTCTGCATGCCGTCAGCAGGACTTGAAGGAACAAGCGGACGTGGAGACCGTCCGGCGCGCATCCAGGTTGTGAGCAGGCGGGTCGCGCGGCGCGGAACGACGCGTTCCAGAGGATATTCGACATGATCAACAAGATTTTCGAGTCACTCCACTCGGCAGTTGCCGACGTGCATGACGGCGCGACCGTCATGATCGGCGGCTTTGGCACGGCGGGCATGCCGTCCGAGCTGATCGACGCGCTTATCGAGCAGGGCGCCAAAGAACTCACCATCGTGAACAACAACGCCGGCAACGGCGACACGGGCCTCGCCGCGTTGCTGAAGGCGAAGCGCGTTCGCAAGATCATCTGCTCGTTCCCGCGCCAGACGGACTCGTATGTGTTCGACGCGCTCTATCGCGCCGGCGAAATCGAACTGGAACTCGTGCCGCAGGGCAATCTGGCCGAGCGCATCCGTGCGGCGGGCGCGGGCATCGGCGGCTTCTTCACGCCGACGGGTTACGGCACCAAACTCGCGGAAGGCAAAGAAACGCGTGAGATCGACGGCAAGCATTACGTGCTGGAAGCACCGCTGCACGCCGATTTCGCGCTGATCAAGGCGTACAGGGGCGACCGCTGGGGCAACCTGGTGTATCGCAAGACGGCGCGCAATTTCGGCCCGATCATGGCGAGCGCCGCGAAGACGGCCATCGTGCAGGTGTCGGAAGTGGTGCCGCTCGGCGCGCTCGACCCCGAAGTGATCGTGACGCCGGGCATTTTCGTGCAACGCATCGTCGAAGTGCCCCAAGCGGCGCATCAAACGCAACGCCCTGAACAAGCCGCCTGAAGGAGACCGACATGAAACGACTGACCCGCGATGAAATGGCGAAGCGCGTCGCGCAAGACATTCCTGAAGGCGCCTATGTGAACCTCGGCATCGGCGTGCCGACGCTGGTGGCGAACCATCTCGACGCGAACAAGGAAATCTTCCTGCACAGCGAGAACGGCTTGCTCGGCATGGGCCCGGCGCCCGCGACAGGCGAAGAAGACGACGAACTGATCAACGCTGGCAAGCAGCATGTCACACTGCTGACGGGTGGCGCGTTCTTCCATCATGCGGATTCGTTCGCGATGATGCGCGGTGGTCACCTCGACTACTGCGTGCTCGGCGCGTTCCAGGTGTCCGCGAAGGGCGACCTGGCGAACTGGCACACGGGCGCACCGGACGCGATTCCTGCCGTCGGCGGTGCGATGGATCTGGCCATCGGCGCAAAGCAGGTGTTCGTGATGATGGAGCACCTGACGAAGCAGGGCGAGAGCAAGATCGTGGTCGAGTGCTCGTACCCGGTGACGGGTGTCGGTTGCGTGGACCGCATCTATACGGACCTCGCGATGATCGACGTGACGAAGGACGGCCTCGTCGTGCGCGAGATCTTCTCGGATATCGACTTCGCGGAACTGGAAAAGCTGACGGGCGTCGCGCTGATCGATGGCACGCAGCAGGCTCGCGCAGCCTGAAACAGCGATGCGCGCACAAATGCGCGCGTGACCTCGCCGCGGCGTTCGGCGACAATGGAGCCGAACGCCGCGCGCTCTCTGCGCGAACCCAACGCGCATTCATCCAACGCACTGAACATCATGCTAGAAGCTAGCGCCCGCTTGACTGGCCTGATCTGCGGCACGCAGCCGATGAACGACATCTGGTCGCCGCGTGCGACGCTGCAACGGATGCTCGACGTCGAAGCGGCTCTGGCCAGGGCCTCGGCGGCACATGGCGTGATCCCGCAGTCGGCCGTCGCCGCAATCGAAGCGACCTGCAACGCGGACAAGCTCGACGCCGACGCACTGGCACGCGACGCCGCGCTCGGCGGCAATCTCGCGATTCCCCTCGTCAAACAGCTGACCGCGCGCGTCAAGGACGCCGATGCGCAAGCGTCGAAATTCGTCCATTGGGGCGCGACGAGTCAGGACATCATCGATACGGCGACCGTGCTGCAACTGCGCGACACGCTCGATCTGCTCGACCGCGCAATGGCGTCGACGTGCGACGCCATTGCCGCGCTTGCGCAACGGCACCGCGCGACGCCGATGATCGGCCGCACGTGGCTGCAACAGGCGCTGCCCATCACGCTCGGCCTGAAGTTTGCCCAATGGCTCGATGCGTTGCTGCGTCATCGCGAGCGGCTCGACGCATTGCGCGAGCGCGCGCTCGTGCTGCAATTCGGCGGCGCGGCTGGCACGCTCGCGAGTCTGCGCGACAAGGGCGGCGCGGTGGCCGAAGCGCTCGCGCAGGAACTGAAGCTGCAGTTGCCCGCCGTGCCGTGGCACACGCAGCGTGATCGCATCGCCGAAGCGGCTTCGTTTTTCGGCATGCTGATCGGCACGCTGGGGAAAATCGCGCGCGATATCTCGCTGCAAATGCAGACGGAACTCGGCGAACTCGGCGAGCCGACTGCGGCAGGCAAGGGCGGTTCCTCGACCATGCCGCACAAGCGCAACCCGGTGGGCTGCGCGGCCGTGCTGACAGCGGCGACGCGCGCACCCGGCCTCGTCGCGACGGTGTTCGCGGGGATGGTGCAGGAGCACGAACGCGCACTCGGCGGATGGCAGGCCGAATGGGATTCGTTGCCGGATCTCGCGCGTCTCGCGGGCGGTGCGCTCGCGAATATCGAGCAGATCGCGAAGGGTCTCGAAGTGAACGTGGAACGGCTGGCTGCGAATCTCGACGTCACGCACGGCCTGATTCTCGGCGAAGCGGTGATGCTTGCGCTCGGCGACAAGATCGGGCGGATGGACGCGCATCATCTCGTCGAGCATGCATCGAAAGAGGCCGTGAAAAGCGGCGAGACACTATTCGACGTGCTGGCCGCCGATGCATCCGTCACTCAACATCTGCCCGTCGAGCAACTGAAACGTCTGCTTGATCCGGCCCATTATGTCGGCAGCGCGCACGCTTTCGTGGACGCCGTGCTGGCTCTTCATACCGCGCGCAAGAACGCGTGAACCAACATCAGGAGTAAAGGAATGCCTTACGCCGCAGTCAATGGCATCGAGCTTCACTACCGGATCGACGGCGACCGTCACGGCAATGCGCCGTGGCTCGTGTTGTCGAATTCGCTCGGCACCGACCTGTCGATGTGGACGCCGCAAATCGCCGAATTCGCGAAGCATTTCCGCGTGCTGCGTTATGACACGCGTGGTCACGGCCATTCGGAAGCGCCGAAGGGACCGTATTCGATCGAACTGCTGACGGGCGACGTGATTGGCCTGCTCGATACGTTGAAGATCGCGCGCGCGAATTTCTGCGGCATCTCGATGGGCGGCCTGACGGGCATCGGTCTCGCGGCGCGTTACGCGGGCCGTATCGATCGTGTCGTGCTGTGCAATACGGCGGCGCGCATCGGCTCGCCGGAAGTGTGGGTGCCGCGCGCCGCGCGGGCGCGCACGGAAGGCATGCTGACGTTGTCGGAGGCCGTGCTGCCGCGCTGGTTCACGGCTGAGTTCATTGCACGCGAGCCGCTCGTGTTCAATTATGTCCGCGACGTGTTCGTGCATACCGACAAGGAAGGTTACGCGCTGAACTGTGAAGCGATCAACGCGACGGATTTGCGGCCGGAGGCGCCCGGCATCAAGGCGCAGGCGCTGGTGATTTCCGGCACACATGATCTTGCTGCGACGCCAGCGCAAGGGCGCGAACTGGCCGCCGCGATTCCGGGCGCGCGTTATGTCGAACTGGATGCATCGCATATTTCGAACATCGAAGTGGCCGATACGTTCACGAAGACGGTGATCGATTTCCTGAAGGGGCCGCGATGAACGACGATCAACGATATGAAGCGGGCATGAAGGTGCGCCGCGCTGTGCTGGGCGATGCGCATGTGGATCGTTCGCTGGAGAACCGCACCGAGGTCACCGAGGAGTTTCAGAATTTCATCACCCGGTATGCATGGGGGGAGATCTGGACGCGAGAAGGGTTGCCGCGGCACACGCGGAGTCTGTTGACCATTGCGATGATGGTCGCGCTTAATCGCGGCGAGGAACTTGCTTTGCATCTTCGCGCGGCGCGGAATAATGGGGTGACTCGGGAGCAGGTTAAAGAGGTTCTGCTGCAGACCGCTGTTTATTGCGGTGTGCCCGCGGCGAATTCTGCTTTTCATCTCGCGGATAAGATCTTTAAAGAGCAGGACCAGGGCGCCTAACGGCGGCGCGCGGTTTTTGCTTTTGCTTTTGCTGGCATCCGCGGTCTGCTTCTGGTTTGCTAGTGCCGCCCCGCACAGGGGCAACACTAGCAAACCAGAAACGAATCGCGGATGCCAACGCGGAAGCCAGCGAAGAGGGCAAAACAAAAAGCCGGTCGCAGACCAAAAAACCCAAAAAAACGACCTGCACACCGACACCATTTCAGGTATACCTGCTGCCCATCAACAACAACCCAAAGCGCCGCAGGCAAAAATGCTCCCCAACCTGCTAGTCCAAATGGTCAACGGACTCGCCGACGCCTCGGCGCTCTTCCTCGTCGCGGCAGGACTGTCGCTGATCTTCGGCGTCACTCGCATCGTCAACTTCGCGCACGGCTCGTTCTACATGCTAGGCGTCTACGTCGCCTACACCATCACAAGCCGCTTCGGCGCAACGACGGTCGGCTTCTGGCTCTCGGTGATAGCCTCCGCGCTGACAATCGGCGCACTCGGCGCGCTCGTCGAATGCATCGTGCTACGCCGTATCTACAAAGCTCCCGAACTCTTCCACCTGCTTGCAACCTTCGCCCTGGTACTCATCTTCCGCGACACCGCGCTCGCGATCTGGGGCCCGCAAGACCTGTTCGGCCCGCGCGCCCCGCACCTCGCAGGTGCAGTCGAGCTGCTCGGCCATCAACTCCCGACCTACGACATCGCTCTCATCGTCATCGGCCCGCTGGTTCTGCTCGCGCTCTGGTACGCGCTGAGCCATACCCGCTGGGGCACACTGGTCCGCGCCGCGACATCCGACCGCGAGATGCTCGGCGCGCTCGGCATCAACCAGGCGTGGCTGTTCACGGGCGCGTTCTTCGTCGGCGCATTTCTCGCGGGACTGGGCGGCGCGCTGCAAGGCCCGCGCATGTCAGCGAATCTTTCGCTCGACCTCGAGACCATTGGCAATGCATTCGTCGTGGTCGTGGTTGGCGGGATGGGCTCGATTCCGGGCGCGTTCGTCGCCGCGCTGCTGATCGCGGAAATCAAGGCGCTGTGCATCGGTATCGGACACGTGTCGCTGTTCGGCATCGGCCTGTCCCTGAGCCGCTTCACGCTCGTCGCTGAATTTGTCGTGATGGCCGTCGTGCTCGTCGTGCGGCCGTGGGGCCTGCTCGGGCGTCCGAGCTCGGCCGTGCGCGCAACCACCGCCCCCGAAGCGCCATTGAAGCCCGCAGGCAAACCCCTCAAAGTGCTCGCCGCCTGCGTGCTCGCCGCGCTCGTCGCCGCACCGCTCATGGCGAACGCGTTTCCCTATATGCCCGTCCTGCTCGTCGAAATCCTTATCGCCGTTCTGTTTGCCGCGAGCCTGCACTTCATCATGGGACCCGGCGGCATGCACTCGTTCGGTCACGCCGCGTACTTCGGCCTCGGCGCATACGGTGCGGCGCTCTTTCTGAAAGTGCTCGAACTGCCGATGGAAGCGGCGCTCGTGCTCGGGCCGGTGCTCGCCATACTCGGTGCGCTGCTGTTCGGCTGGTTCTGTGTGCGGCTATCGGGCGTGTATCTGGCCATGCTGACGCTCGCGTTCGCACAGATCGTGTGGTCGGTCGTGTATCAATGGGACGATGTGACGGGCGGCAGCAATGGCATTCTCGGTCTATGGCCGTCGAGCTGGCTGTCGTCGCCCGTCGCGTACTACTACGTGACGCTCGCCTTCGCCGTGCCCGGCGTGTGGCTGCTGCGCCGCATGCTGTTCTCGCCGCTCGGCTATGCAATGCGCGCGTCGCGCGATTCGGCGTTGCGCGCCGAAGCGATCGGCATCGATACGAAGCGCGTGCAATGGGTCGCGTTCGTGATCGCATCGCTGTTCTGCGGTCTCGCCGGCTCGCTGTACGCCTTTTCCAAGGGCACCATTTCGCCCGAAGTGATCAGCGTGAGCCGTTCCGTCGACGGCCTCGTGATGGTGCTGCTCGGCGGCATCCAGACCTTGACGGGGCCTGTCGTGGGCGCGGCGCTGCTCACCTGGCTGCAGGATGCCGTTGCACGGCAGACGGACTACTGGCAGGCCCTGCTCGGCGCCGCGATCCTGCTGCTGGTGGTCGCGTTTCCGCAGGGTATCGTCGGTTTCGTGCGCGGACGTTTCGAGCGTGACGACACGCGGGCAGAAGGAGGCACGCGATGAGCCTTCTGCGGGTATCGAATCTGTCGATGTCGTTCGGCGGCGTGAAAGCCGTCGACGATGTGTCGTTCGACGTGAACCCCGGCGAACTCCTCGCGTTGATCGGCCCGAACGGCGCAGGCAAATCGACGTGCTTCAACATTGTCAACGGACAACTGCGTCCCACGCGCGGCTCGGTGACGCTCGATGGACACGAGCTCGTCGGCATGCGTCCGCGCGATATCTGGCGGCGCGGCGTCGGCCGCACGTTTCAGGTCGCGGCGACCTTCAATTCGATGACCGTGCTCGAGAACGTCCAAATGGCGCTCGTGTCGCACGAAAAGCGGCTGTACGGCTTATGGAAACGCGCGGCATCGCACTTCGAGGAAGAAGCGATCGCGCTGCTCGATCAGGTCGGCATGGCGACGCACGCGCAGCGTGCGTGCAGCGTGCTCGCGTATGGCGACGTGAAGCGCGTCGAAATGGCCGTCGCGCTCGCGAACCGCCCGAAGCTTCTTCTCATGGACGAGCCGACGGCAGGCATGGCGCCGCAGGAACGCAACGACTTGATGGCGCTGACGAAGCGTCTCGCCATCGAGCGCAACATCGGCGTGCTGTTCACCGAACACAGCATGGACGTCGTGTTCGCGAGCGCAGACCGGATGATTGTGCTCGCGCGCGGCAAGCTGATCGCACAAGGTGACGCGGACACGATACGCAACGATGCGAACGTGCAGGCCGTCTACTTCGGCACGGGTAAGACGTTCCGGCCACACGCGACGCTATCGCGTGATATCCCCAAAGGGTCGCACGAATGAACGCACCGATGCTGAAAGTGGAACGCCTGAACGCGTACTACGGGCGCGCGCATATTCTCTTCGACGTGAGTCTGGAAGTAGGGCGCGGCGAAGTGGTCGCGCTGATGGGCCGCAACGGCGCGGGCAAATCGACGACGATGAAGTCGATCATGGGCCTCTTGCCGCGCCGTGAAGGCACGGTCCACTTCAACAGCGCGGATATCTCCGCGCTGCCGCCGCATCGCATCGCGCGCATGGGTTTGGGCTATGTGCCGGAAAACCGCCGCGTGTTTGCCGGGCTCACGGTGATGGAGAATCTCGATACCGGGCGCCAGCCGTCGCGTGCGGGCGCGCCGTCGTGGACGCCGGAGAAGCTTTTCAAGCTGTTCCCGAACCTCGGCGAGATGCCGAAGCGTCGCGGCGACCAGATGAGCGGCGGGGAGCAGCAGATGCTCACCGTGTCGCGCACGCTGATGGGCAACCCGTATCTGGTGCTGCTCGACGAGCCCTCCGAAGGCGTCGCGCCCGTGGTCGTCGAACAGATGGCGAACATGATTCTCGAACTGAAGCGCGAGGGTCTGTCCATTCTGCTGTCCGAGCAGAACGTGCATTTCGCCGAACTGGTCAGCGATCGCGCGTACGTGCTCGAAAAAGGCCAGATCCGTTTCAGCGGAACGATGCGCGAACTTGCGCAAGACGATGTCGTCCGGCGCGCGCACCTGGGCGTTTAATGGTGGCGGCAGTGCGAGCGCATGCCGCGCTTCCAGGCAAGCGCGCAAAACTCCGGTACGATGCAGCACCGTCCGGCGGCCCGCGCCGCCGCACCAATCAACCGACAATAAACGGAGTGACGCATGACCTCGCGCGCAGCATGGACTTCCCGCATTGCCGCTACGCTGGCCGTTTCCCTCGGTGTGTCGCTCGCGGCGCCCGGCGCATCCGCGCAGCAGACCATCAAGATCGGCGAAATCAATAGCTACAAGGCGCAGCCCGCTTTTCTCATGCCTTACAAGAACGGCTGGAATCTCGCGCTGGATCAGGTGAACGCGACGGGCGGCGTGCTGGGCAAGAAGCTCGAAGTGGTCTCACGCGACGATAACGCGAACCCGGGCGACACGATTCGCGTCGCGCAGGAGCTGATCGCGCGCGAGCAGGTGCAACTGCTGTTCGGCGGCTATCTGTCGAATACAGGCCTCGCACTGACGGACTTCGCGAAGCAGAAGCGCATCTTCTTCCTCGCCGCCGAGCCGCTCACCGACAAGATCGTGTGGGCCGACGGCAACAAGTACACGTACCGTTTGCGCCCTTCCACCTACATGCAGGTCGCGATGCTCGTGCCCGAAGCGGCGAAGCTGAAGAAAAAGCGCTGGGCGCTCGTATATCCCAACTATGAATACGGACAGTCGGCTGCCGCGACGTTCAAGAAGCTGCTGAAGGCCGCGCAGCCCGACGTCGAGTTCGTCACCGAGCAGGCGACGCCGCTCGGCAACCTCGACGCCGGCGCGACCGTGCAGGCGCTCGCCGACGCGAAGCCCGACGCGATCTTCAACGTGTTGTTCAGCGCGGACCTCGGCAAGTTCGTTCGCGAAGGGAATACGCGTGGCCTCTTCAAGGATCGCAGCGTGGTCTCGCTGCTGACGGGCGAGCCCGACTATCTCGACACGCTCGGCGCGGAAGCGCCCGTCGGCTGGATCGTGACGGGCTACCCGTGGTATTCCGTCGAGACGCCCGCGAACAGGAAGTTTGTCGCGGACTATCAGGCGAAGTATCACGACTATCCGCGCCTCGGCTCGGTGGTCGGCTATACGGCGCTGATGTCGATCGCGAATGGCATCAAAAAGGCCGGTTCGACCGATCCCGACAAGCTCGCGGCCGCGTTCAAGGGCTTGAATGTCGATACGCCGTTCGGGCCGATCATGTATCGCCCGCAGGACAATCAGTCGACGATGGGCGCGTTCGTCGGCGTGACGGCACTGAAAGACGGCAAGGGTGTGATGACGTCGTATCGCTATATCGACGGCGCGAGCGTGCAGCCGTCCGACGCCGAAGTGAAGAAGCTGCGTCCCGCAGAGTAAGCAGCGCGCGACGCAGATCAGAAGGCCAGCCAGCGCGGCTGGCCTTTTTTCATTGCGTGTGCCGGATCATTCCTCGGCGTCGTGCTCGGCCACGAAGTGCCGCAGATACGCGAGCACGGCCGCTTCCGCCGCGCGATGGTCGGCGCAGCTTTTCGAACCGGCGTTTTCTTCGTCGCCGAAGAGCGTCGATGGCGCGTCGTGCACGTCCACTTCCTGGCCTTCGCGGAAGATGCGGATCTCGTGTACCCCTTCCACGTACTCCGCAACCCAGTGTATGCCTTCGATATGCGCGCCTGCCCTGACTGTCGGTGTGTTCATGAAGCGTCTCCCTTCCCATGCAAGGTCGCTGGATGGTGGCCTGATCGCTCGCCCTTCCCGTAAACCATAGACGCTCTGCACGCATCGCGCAGCCTCTGTTGCGCTGGCGCTGGACGCGGCACGCCCGTTGCTGCGCTACGAAGGCCACTACTCAACCGGGAGCACTGTCATGCCCGACAAAGCAACGATGAAGCGTGCCGCCGCCGACAAGCGCGCGGGCAAGTCGCCGAGCACCCAGGCCGGCGAGTTCGTGAAGGAAGAGATCGACCACGTGCGCGAAGGCAAGCACGGCGTCAAATCCCCGAAGCAGGCGATTGCGATCGGACTGTCGAAGGCGCGGCGCGCAGGCGTCGCACTGAAACAGCCGAAGGCAGGGACGACGAGCGCCAGCACGCGCAAGAAGGCCGCGGCCGATTCGGCGGCGGGGCAGCAGAAATCGCCTGCCGCGAAGCGCACGGCGGCGAAGAAGGCTGTCGCGAAGACCACAGGCAAGAAGACGGCCGCGCGCAAGCCTAGCAGCGAAACGTCGGCAAAGCGCTCAAGGGTTTCCGAGGCCGTGCTGAAGCGCGAAAGCGGACGCGGCGCATCGAAGGAAGCGCTGTCGAAGCAGACGAAGACGGCAGCCGCGAAGCGTCCGGCTGCCAGCCGTTCGGCGGCGGCGAAGAAGGCGGCTGCGACGAAGGGCGCAGCGGGCCGCTCGGCTGCCGCGAAGAAGGCCGCGCATACGCGGGCTACGCGCGCGCATCACTAGCGTTCAGCCGGAACGCGCACCAACGAGCAGGCAAAAAAATGCCGCTGCGCACGGTATTGCGCGCAGCGGCGTGTGACGCACGTCGCGTTACTGGGTCGAAGCCAGCGCGCTGCGCACCGTCTGGAAGATGTGTTCGATCTGCGTTTCGTCGATGATCAGCGGCGGCGAGAACGCCAGGATGTCGCCCGTGAAGCGGATCAGCACGCCTGCCTCGAAGCACTTCACGAAGGCCTCATAGGCGCGCGCGCCCGGCGCGCCGTCGCGCGGCTCCAGTTCGATGCCCGCGACCATGCCGAGATTGCGGACGTCTTTCACGTGCTTCGCGTCGCGCAGTGCGTGAGCAGCGGCCTCGAACTTCGGCGCGAGCGACGCCGCGCGTTTGAACAGCCCTTCGCTGCGATACAGGTCGAGCGTCGCGACGCACGCGGCAGCCGCGAGCGGATGCGCGGAATACGTGTAGCCGTGGAACAGCTCGATCGCGCCCTGCGCGCCTGCGTTGACGATCGTGTCGTGCACTGTGCGGCTCGCGGCGACGGCGCCCATCGGCACGGCTGCGTTGTTGATCGCCTTGGCCATCGTCAGCAGATCGGGCTTCACGCCGAAATATTCGCTGGCCGTTGCCGCGCCGAGGCGGCCGAAACCCGTAATCACTTCGTCGAAAATCAGCAGGATGCCGTGCTTCGTGCAGATGTCGCGCAGCTTCTGCAGGTAGCCTTGCGGCGGAATTAACACGCCCGTCGAGCCCGCTACGGGTTCGACGATCACGGCGGCGATCGTCGATGCGTCGTGCAGCGCGACGATGCGCTCGAGTTCATCGGCCAGATGGGCGCCCCACGCCGGCTGGCCTTTCGAGAACGCGTTCTGTTCGAGATTGTGGGTGTGCGGCAGATGATCGACGGCAGGCAGCAGGCCGCCCGAGAATGTCTTGCGGTTCGGCGCGATGCCGCCCACCGAAATGCCGCCAAAGCCGACGCCGTGATAGCCGCGCTCCCGGCCGATCAGGCGCGTGCGCTGCCCTTCGCCGCGTGCCCGGTGATAGGCGAGGGCAATCTTCAGCGCGGTGTCGACCGATTCCGAACCCGAATTGGTGAAGAACACCCGATCGAGCCCTTCAGGCATCAGCTCCGCGACTTTCGCCGCCGCTTCGAACGCGAGCGGGTGGCCCATCTGGAACGTCGGCGCGAAGTCGAGCGTCGCGGCCTGCTTCTGGATCGCGGCGACGATCTCGTCGCGGCCGTGGCCCGCGTTCACGCACCACAGGCCTGCGCACGCGTCGAGCACGTCCCGCCCGTCGGTCGCACGGTAGTACATGCCTTTCGCCGACTCCAGCAGACGCGGCGCGGACTTGAACTGACGGTTGGCGGTGAACGGCATCCAGAAGTTCGACAGATCGTCGATCACGGGGCGCGAAGTCATGGGTCTCTCCTCGATTGGGTAGCGAAACTGTAGCGTCCGAGGTTAAATGACGGACATAAACAGTTGCGTCACTGCGCTGCTAACTGTGCTGGTCGAATTGCGCCGACTGTGCTGGTGGCTGCGGCGCATCGCTTGCTCCATCTGGATTCGCCCGCATGATCGAACTCGAACTGGACCGTGACCGCCGTGCTGCACCGACGCTTGTCGAGCAGGTCGTGCAAGGCTTCGCGCACGCAATCGACAGCCAGGCGCTGCGCGCCGGCGCATTGCTGCCGTCGGTGCGGCAGCTGGCGCACTCGCATTCGCTGAGCACCTTTACGGTGACGGAGGCGTATAGCCGGCTCGTGTCGATGGGACTCGTGATCGCGCGGCGCGGTTCCGGCTATCGCGTTGCGCCGCGCGCGCGGACCTCGAATACGAGCACCGTCGACTGGCAGCCGCCCAGCCTCACCGCGACGTGGCTGCTGTCGGACGTGTTCGCCGACCACTCCGTGCCGATCAAGGCGGGCGGAGGCTGGTTGCCGAGCGAATGGATCAACGAAACGGGCATGCAGCACGCATTCCGCGCGATGAGCCGGGTGCCCGCCGTGCGCCTCGGCGACTATGGGCATCCGTACGGCTTCGCGCCGCTGCGTGCCAGGATCGCCGAGCAGATGGACGGGCGCGGCTTGCCCGCCGATGTGTCGAACGTGCTGCTGACGCAGGGCGCGACCCAGGCGTTGGATCTGATCGTGCGCACGCTGCTGCGCGCGGGCGACACCGTGGTCGTCGAAGATCCTGGCTATTGCAATCTGCTGCAGATTCTCAAGCTCGCGGGACTGACGGTGATCGGCGTGCCGCGCACACCGGCGGGGATAGATACGGACGTGCTCGAGAAGATCGTCGAGGCGCATCGTCCCAAGGCGATTTTCGTCAACACGACGCTGCAGAACCCGACGGGCGCGACTTACACGATGGCGTCGGCGTTCCGGTTGCTGCAGATCGCCGAGCGCAACCGCATGTGGGTGATCGAGGACGATGTGAGCCGGGAACTTGCGCCGCCCGGCGCGCCCATGTTCGCGGCGATGGAGGGCTTGCGGCGCGTGCTGTACATCAGCGGCTTTTCGAAAACGGTGACCCCCGCCTTGCGCTGCGGCTATGTCGTCGCCGAACGCGACGTGCTGCGCGAACTGGCGCGTACGAAGATGGCGGTGGGGCTGACTTCGTCGGAGGCGATCGAGCGGATCGTCGACAAGGTATTGCACGAAGGACGCTATGCGCGGCATGTCGAGCAGGTCAACGACTGGCTGCGGGCCGCGCATGCCGTCGTCGAAGAGCGGCTCGATGCGCTCGGGCTCGAAGCGTTTCACCGGCCGCGCGCCGGCTTGTTTCTGTTGGCCCGCTTGCCCATTGCGCCCGAGCGCGCGGGCGAGATCGCGACAGCGGCGCTGGCGGACGGCATCTGGCTCGCGCCAGGCTCGTATTTCCGTCCCGACGATGCGCCGAGCGCATGGTTCCGCTTCAACGTCCCGTATTCGACGGACGACGCGCTGTGGCGCTTCATCGAGCGGGTGGGACGCAATTGAGCCTGCGGTGATGCAGGCGTCACGGCCTCGCGAGCGCGTCGATCAGTCCGCCGATGTTTTCCGCCCCGACGTTGTCCTCCAGCAGCCCGATGAAAACGCGGCTATAGAGCTGATCGCGCTGGAGTTCGGGAAGGTCCGTGCGGGCATTGGCGATCGCTTCCGCGGCGCGGTGCGCGGAGCTGACGATGCGTTGTGCAAATTTCTTTTCCATACGATTCGCTAACGACCGCAAGCCGAAAAGCTTGAGCCGCTCTCCCTGATTTCGAGCATTCGTTCGTTCCGTCTCGGACTGCGATCGAGGCGGGCGCCGCACGCCTTGTGTCGTGTCATGTCCGCTCACGCAACGAGCGCCTTCGTTGCCGATGGCGCCCGGCTCGCGCGGCTGCGTTCCTTCGCTTCGTACATCACGCGGTCGGCGGCTTTCACCAGGTCGGCCGCGCGCTCGCCTCTCTGCAGCACCGCAATGCCGAGACTCGCGCAAACGCGGTACGCGTGTCCGTGCACAACGACGGGTGATTCGAGCGCCGCCGTGATCGCTTCGGCGATGATGCGGGCCGACGCCTCGCCGTCTCCGCTGACGACGAGAAACTCGTCGCCGCCCAGCCGGCCCGTTTGCGCGCGGCCCTGCGCGACCTCCTTCAGGCGCCGGGCGATCTCAACAAGAATGGTGTCGCCGAGGTGGTGGCCGAAGGTATCGTTGAGTTCCTTGAAGCGGTCCAGGTCGACGAAGATCGCCGCCACGCGGCCGACGGCATCCGGCGCGGCAACGGCTTCGTCAAGCAAATCCATGATGCAGCCGCGATTCGACAGCCCCGTGAGCCGGTCGGTATGTGCAAGCCGATGCAGTTGTTCCCGGCCTTTGAGCAGTTTCAGGATCAGCGCGGCGATCCACGTGGACAGCCCGACGAGAATCAGTGAAATCACGCTTGCCATCGTCACGTAGACACGGCGCATCCTGTAGTAGTCGTCGAGCGACTCGGCGACCGACAGGCCCGCCATCACCGTGAGTCCGTAACGCTTGACCTCGCGGCTCGCGACGATGCGCTCCACATGATCGATCGGGTCGACGAGCAGCTCATTGTTCATACGCGTATCGACGTAGCCCGTCGGCAAGGTATCGCCCGTCCGGCTCGGCGCGTCGCCCGCGCGGCGTGACAGTATCGAGCCGCGGCCCGACAGCACCGCGATCATCCCGTGACCGCCGAGCGCGGCGCTCGTGTAGAAGCCGTCCGTGAGCCACGCGGGGTCCTCCGACACGATCACGACGCCGCCGAAGCTGCCATCCCGGCGGTTGATACGCCGCGTCGCCTGGATCGACCATTGCCGCGAAATACGCCCGACCAGCGGGTCGCTGATGAAGAGCCCCACGTCCGGCCGCTCGCGATGCACACGGAAGTGCTTGCGGTCGCTGAGATCGACCGAGCCGGAAAACGGGATCGTCGACGCGATCACATGGCCGTCCGCGCCTGCGAGCGTCACTTGCAGCGCCGTGTCTGCCGTAATGAGGCCGTATGCCTGGTATTTCTTGAGATCGAACGTGTCGGGTGAAGACTCGTAGCCGTATTTGACGAGCAGCGCGATTGCGTCGACGTCGTGAATCGTTTTCAGCGTGTGCGTGTCGAGTGCGCTCGCCACCGTGCGGGCCGCGATGTGCGCGTCGTGCAGGACGGATGCTTTCTCGATGCGCAGGCGCATCAGGATCGTGACCCACAGCACGGCGAGAATCAGCACTGTCAGCGCAGGCAGCAGAATGAACGCGCGATGGGGCGCGTTGCCGGGGCCGCGGGGCCGCATGCGCTTGAAAAATGTGCGAAATCTGCCTGTCGGCGATCTCGCTGCGGGCGCGGTGTTCATCACTGGCTGTTGGCTGGCGCCTGAAACACTTCAACTCGACCGTTTATAAAAGACAGCGCGCGTGCCGCCGCTGTCACCATTGCTGCATCCTTATAACGGCAGCGCCGGGAGGAAGTTGATTGCCATTTTGGGTTTCATATCAAAGAGCACGGACGTGCTGCCACGGCGCGATTTAACGCCTGCGCCGGCCGGGTGGAATCGGTTTTTGCGTGCGAATCATGCGGGCGGGATGGGCGCAGAGTTCGAACCCGGCGGAATGGCGAACGCATAGCCGTTCTTGCCGTGGCGCTTTACTTCGTACATTGCGCTGTCGGCGGCGGCGACCAGCAGCCGGTGATCGGCGACGCGGTCGGGATAGGTGGCAATGCCGATGCTCGCGCGTACCAGCCCGAGGCCCATTCGCGCATCGGTGTCGCCGACGCAGTTCATCAGCCGCGTGGCGATGCCAACGAGTTCCGCGTCGCCCCCATAGCCGGACACGAGTGCCGCGAATTCGTCGCCGCCCATCCGCGCGACCAGATCGCCAGGGCGCAACGACTGGCGGAAGCGCTGTGCGAGCGCGACCAGGAAGTCGTCGCCGACGCCGTGGCCGAGCGTGTCGTTGACCTGTTTGAAGCCGTCGAGATCGATATAGAGCAGCGCGCATGGCTCGGGTGCAGGCCCGACCGCGACTCCGTCGAGACGCGCGAGCAGTTGCTGCCGATTCGGCAGGCCCGTCATCGCGTCATGCTGCGCCGCATGCTGGAACCGATGCGTGAGCCCGGTCAGATGCCGATGGCGCCGCGCGAACACGACGAGCGCCGCGAGCAGTGTGCCCGTGACGACGACAGTCAGCACGGCCAGCACGCTTGCGACGCGCAGCGTGCGCCGGCGCACATCGGTGCTGATCGCGTCGCGGCGCGTGTGCCAGTAGTCGGCCGTGGCCGCGAGCGATTGCCGCAGGTCGTCGAGGCTCTTCACCGTCGCATCCGCCTGCGGCAGACGCGGCGCGGGGACGGGGCTCGAGCCGATCAGCGCATCGAGGTCGGTGATGCGCGTGTCGAGTTGGTCGAGCGCCTGGCGATACCGCTTGTCGACGCCGTTCGAAGTTGTATCCGAAGGCCGTTTCGACGGCGGGGCGCGTTTGAGCAGACTCGCGGCATCGAGCGCACTGTCGGCGCGCGCAACGGCCTCCAGTACCAGCGAGGCGTACTGCTGCTGAAAATGATCGGAGTAGAGCGCCCGCACCTGCACCGCGATATACAGCAGGCCGGCGACGAGGCACGCCAGGGCAATCACGCCGATCGCGACCGGCTGTGAGCGCCATCGCGGGCTGGCTAGGCGGATCGGCGTGACGGTTCGCTTCACGCCGAGAGGATCAAGGATGCGAATATGGGTCGGCGTTGGGATCGCGGGGACGCCCGTGATAGCCGACCTTGCGGAACATCGCGGTCAGCCGCGATACGAAGGTTTCCTTCGGTTTCGTGCGTTGCGCGTGACGGTTCGCGCTGCCCGGCTGTTTGCCCTTGTCGACGCGAGCGGCTGCGGAATTCGGCCCGGGCGCGGTGCGCGCGCCTTGCGGCGGGTCGCTGGAGGCGTCGGCGTCGGTTTCGTCTTCGGCTGTCTGCGCCGAAGCGAGCAGGCCGGTGTCAGCCGGCGATGCCGGCTTCTGCGCGGGTGCAGCGGGTATCACCCGGCCGGAGACGGCGCTCGTCGGCACGGCGGCACGATTGCGAATGTCGAGATCGGCGGCGGCGCTGGTCACGCCCGTCGCCATCGTCGGCAGCGGGCGTCGGGCCGATTGCACGGCCTCGGTGTACGCCATCTGATCACGGCTGAACCAGATCACATAGGCGGCTGTACCCATCACGCCGACGGCCAGACCCATCGCCGAGATAAGGCAAATCTGCACCCAGTTGTAATGACGTGCCTGCTGATCGTCGCTTTCGGGTAGAAACGCGCTGTTGTAATGCTGCTGCCGGCGGCCGCGCGCGCGGTCCGGCGAATCCTGTGCGTCCATGTGTGCAACGCCTCCGACCCTTGCGGTCTGCGCTTGTCAATGGCGGGACCGGCGCGACGAGAGCGTGCCGGTGGTACCTGCTCGGGGATAACCGTGGTCTCGGAGCAATTACCAGGCCCGCAAGGCGTCGAAAGCCGGCCGATATGCCGGTTGGGGACAGCGCGGAGCCCGCTCCCGAGGACAGGGTTGTGTCGTCGTTATTCTAATGGCAAAACGCAGGACGGGCGGTCGCGGAAAACAGACGTTCGAAGCATCTTGCGCGCGGAAGCGGGTTAAAACGGGGCTGGAGAGAAAATTTTCCAGCCCTTCGCGTCATGCGAACAGCCGCAACACGATGGGATAAAGCGTCGCGACGAGCATCAGCGCCATCGCGATGTTGAACGTGCGCAGCCATACGGGCTTCGACAATGCGCGGCGCATCGCCGTGCCGAACGCGGCCCACAGACAGATGCACGGCAAGCCGATCACGTAGAACAGCAGCGCCATCAGCAGCGCATTGGTGCCGTAGTCGGCGCTCAAATGAATGGTCGTCGCGGCTGTCAGCACCATCATCCAGGCCTTCGGGTTGATCCATTGGAACGCGATCGCTTCGTGAAAGCGCATCGGCCGGCGCTCGCCGTTTTTCACCTGCATTTCGCCCGATGTGCCGATCTTCCACGCGAGATACAGCAGATATGCGACGCTCAGCACTTCGAGCACGGTGTACAGCACTTCGAAACGGCGAAAGGCTTCGCCGAGCCCGAATCCCACCGACAGCATCAGCAGCACGACGCCCGCGCTGATCCCGAGAATATGCGGCAGCGTGCGGCGAAAGCCGAAGTTGACGCCCGATGCGAGCAGCATCGTGTTGTTCGGTCCGGGTGTGATGGTCGTGACGAGCGCGAACAGGATGCCGGCGGGCAGGGCGCTGGCGCTCAGGCTATCGAGGGTCATGGACGGCTCCGCAGGGTGATCGGGATTTGCGACAGTGTAGCGAGCGGAGCCGGTACAGTACCTATACAGATTGATAGATGATTTCCGGTACGGAGCAAGGTTTCCCTTGCGTTGGTGAACTGGCAGTCAAATATTGGGCGTGCCGCTTTGGGGATCGGCGGGGGTCGCGGGATCGGCGCTCGCGGCGGGCGGCGCGTAATTGATCACGTTCGGCAGTCGCGGATTGCTCGTATTCGTACTGTCGCGAACGCGCCCCTGAATTGTCGTGGTGTTTGTGATGCCCCAGAAATTGTTCGAGAAATCCAGCGTGTGAATCGCCGTCGCATCATAGATGCCGTGCGATTCGATCACAGTCCGGTTAGGATTCGGCGAGTCTTGCTTGAAGAGAAACGAGTTGTTGCGCGCGATACCCGCCGGCGTCCCGCTCGGAAAAGCGTTGATCAACACGAGCGGATCGACCATGTTGACGAACAGATTGTTCTGCATGATGACGGATGGATCGAAGGCAAAGGCGGCCGAGTCGACGAAGGTGTTGAATCTGAGCGTCGAGTTGCTGAAGCTTGGATAACCGTTCGTGCCTGCCTGGTACGTCGTCGTGCCGGCGCGAACGATGGGTGTCACGTTCAGACGGTAGGCGTCGCTGTAGGTCATCGAGAACGGCGCGGCATTGCTGATCTGAATGAACGCGTCTTCCAGATGCGTATGCTGGATGTCGACCATTCCGCCGCCGTGCTGACTGTCGATGTTGCTCACAGTCACGCCGAGCAACTGCGCCTGATTGCTGCCGCCTACGTTCATGCTGCCCGCCACGTTGACGATGCCTGTCGTCGGAATCTGGCCGATGCAATCCGTCGCGCAGGGCAAGCGCTTCAATCCCTCGACGATGGTGTTGTCGGCGACCGTAAGCTTGACGCCTTTGGCGACTTGCACCGTTCCCGCGATGAAGTACGGCGATCCGCCCGGACCCCAGGTCGTGTCCGCGGCGATGACGGTGCCGTCCGGAACGACGGTGACGGGGATCGCGTAGACGTATGCCGTAACGACCTTGCCGCTTGCGTCGTTGCACGCCAAGGCAGGATCCGTCGTGAAGGCTGGGCCGCTGGTGCAGACGTGCGGTGAGGCCGTCGATGCGGGCGTGGCGGATGTCGCGCCCGTGCTGCTATTTCCGCCTCCTCCGCCGCCACACGCAGCGAGGGAAACAGCAGCCAGGATCATCAGATTCGATTTCATTTTTGTCCCCTGGGTTATTGATTTCTTTTTGTTGAGTACTTCCGTGAAGCCGACGCGCGACGACTCGCGTGTTCAAGCCGATAGATGTGAGGCGGCTCGATATTCCATCGGAGAGACACCTGTCACGCGGCGGAGAATTTTTCCCAGGCGATTGCCGTTGCCGAGTCCGACGCGTCGAGCGATCTTGTCGGCGGGCAGCGAAGTGGTAGCGAGCAGTTCGCACGCAGTTTCGAGTCGTATCTGTTGAAGATATTCGGATGGAGACATTCCCATGTGCATCTGGAAATAGCGCAGAAGGCTGCGCTCGCTCGCGGCGCACGCATCGGCGATATCGGCTACTGACAGCGCGCGATGGCAGTTCTCCCTGATCCATCGTGCCGCGAAGCGCGCTTTGGCGGCGGGTCCTCCGACCGTATCGAGTGCTGCCGAAACGACAGCGGAAACGTCACGCTGACCCGACGCGAGCCGCATTGCTTCCATTGCCAGTTCGTCGCCGAGATCCCATCGAACGATGTTGAAAGCCGCACGAAGCGCGGACTGTGCGCCGTTGTATGTCGCGGTCTGCGCCTGGGCACCCTGTCCGGCGGACGAAGAGGCTGCTGCACCCGCCGATGCGCCGCCGCCCGCACCCGCCGACAGCATGACGATGCTCGCGCCGCGGCTGCGCATGCGCTCGAGCCAGGGCGCGTGGGCCGCGTCGAACGGTATGTGTTTTTGCTGCCGCGCGCTCGCGATCAACACGTGATCGAAACGATGCTCGAGCGCTTCGTCGAGCGAGCGCGTCGAAACTGAAATGGAAAAGGCGCAACGGACGTATCCACCCGATGGCGAAAGGTAATGGGTCTCATAGGAAACGCCGCCGGCGGGCTTCTGATGCGACAGGTCGCTCGCATATTGCAGCAATTCGGCCAGCGTGCTGACGCTGAGCAAATCGCTGGTCTCCGGTAATACGATTGCCACTTGCTTCTTCGACATGGAGCGCTCATGCGCCCGTTGTTTTTCGCTAACGGTATTCATTGACAGTCCCCGGCAGTCAGACCTTCTGCGCTGGGTCAGCGCAGGGCTGCGCCGATATTGCCGTAGAGGGAAGGAGCGCTGTGTTAGGAATCGTACGTGACGAAATAAATGGTTAATTATTACGTCGCATTGCGAATCAATTGCAGAAGGAATTACCTGTTACATCGTTCTAAAGATTTTGAAATGGAACGCGCGACCGCCTTTTATCCAGGCGATATCGATCGATAGGAGAGGGCGGCGATTTAAAAAAAGGCTGGCCCGTCAACCTGGAATGTCGACGTGTCCGATGTCGCGCCGAACACTGGGCGATGGTCGAGCCCGCGCGGCGCAATGCACCGTGCAACGGGCCCCGCTCAGTTGGTCTTGAGACAGTTAGCTGATGTATCGATTCGTGCCGTCCGCCAGCGAATGCAAATCGACTCGCCCGAAACCATCATGTCCTGACGGGAGCAGCCAGCCGGCATGCGAACAGCAACGTGCGTGCCTGAAAGCGCCGCGCGCGTCGTTTGTGCGGTCGGTCTGGATGCGTTTGTCGTTAAAATCGTGACCACCCGGCTTGCGTCGCCCTTCTGCCGTCGCATCCGGGCAGGCCGCACGGACAGACCTTCACCGCACCCGAGCATGCAACATCCAAATGAAAAACACGCCGCACGTCTGAGTCTGCTGAAGGGCGCCCTTCCGATCAATCGCGCGACAGCGTGGCGCGACGTGTTCTCCGGCATTTCGCTTGCGTCGATGGACATACCGCAGGTGCTCGGCTACGCGCGCATTGCCGGGATGCCCGCCGTGACTGGCCTGTACACCGCGTTTCTGCCGCTCATCGCGTTCGCGTTCTTCGGTGCGTCGCGGCACCTCGTGGTCGCGGCCGACTCGGCCACGGCAACGATTTTCGCCAGCCGCGCTTCGCAGATCGCGCCGATGGGCAGCGCCGAGTACGTCGCGCTGGCGGGCATGGTCGCACTGCTGACGGCTACGCTGCTGCTGCTGGCGCGCATCTTCAAACTCGGCTTCCTCGCCGATTTCCTGTCGCGCACGGTGCTGGTCGGCTTCCTGACGGGCGTGGGCATTCAGGTGTCGATTGCGATGCTCGGCGACATGTTCGGCATGACCGTGCCATATCCGTCGTCGCGCAGTGTCGCGCAACTGGCGTATGTCGTCGGTCACGTCGCTCATGCGCATCTGCCGACGCTTTCCCTCACCGCGCTCGTGGCCGGCGCGATTCTCGTCAGCAAACGCTTTCTGCCGCGCATGCCGACGCCGTTGATCTCGGTGGCGGGCACCATCGCCGCGAGCAAGGCATTCGACTTCGCCGCGCACGGCATCAGCGTGCTCGGACCGATCAGCGGCGGTTTGCCGCCGCTGGCTTTGCCGGCTGTCACGTGGCAGCAGTTTCTCGATCTCGTGCCCGTGGCGGCATCGTGCTTCGTGATGATCATTGCGCAAAGCGCCGCTGCCGCGCGCGTGTTCGCGCAGCAGTACCACGAAGAAGTCGACACCAACGCCGATATCCTCGGGCTGGCCGCGGCGAATGCCGCTGCTGCCTTCAGCGGCACGTTCGTCGTCAACGGCAGCCCGACTCAAACCGCGATGGCCGAACGCGCCGGCACGCGCAGCCAGCTCGGACAACTCGCGTTCGCTATGGTCGTGGTGGTGGTGTTGCTGTTTCTGAGCTCGTATCTGCAGTACCTGCCGCATTGCGTGCTCGCCGCTATCGTCTTCACGATTGCCGTGGGGCTGATCAACGTGCCGAGCCTCGCGGCGATCCGCGCCGAAAGTCCCGGCGAGTTCATTTTGGCGCTGATCACGGCGGCCGCCGTCGTGATGATGGGCGTCGAGCACGGCATTCTGCTTGCCGTCGCGTTGTCGCTGCTGCGGCATGTGCGTCACAGCTATCGTCCGCATACGATGGTGCTGGAGCCCTCGGCGGCCAGCGGGAAGTGGCAGCCCGTGCCCGCGATTCCGGGCATCATGACCGCGCCTGGCCTCATCGTGTATCGCTTTGGCTCCGATCTGTTCTTTGCCAACGATCATTTGTTCTGCGGGGAAGTGATCCAGCTCGTGAACGCCGCTTCCGGCGATTTGCGTTCGCTCGTGGTCGATGCAGGAGCGATCACTGCGCTCGACTATTCGGCGGCGCGCACGTTGAGCGATCTGATTGCGGATCTGCGACAGCGCAAGGTCGCCGTCATCTTCGGACGAGTGAATCCTTATCTGCGCGCCGACATGGACCGTCATGGCATCACTCAGGTCATAGGCGCCGGCAACATCCTGGAGACGCTGCATGAAGCGCTCGCGGCTGCGGGCATCAGTCCTCCGCACGAGGTCAACGCAATATGACCGTGAACGCGCGAGCGCCTATCGCTTACCCTGGATCGCGCATCGTTTTCTGCGTTAGCGTCGCCGCATGCTGCGCTGCACTCCTTCATGCCTGCGCGCATGAGCCCTCCCGATCCTCTTCCGCTGACGCATCCGCAACATAGGGCAAGTCCCTAAGCGCATTCGACCCGCACATTTAGCCCTGCATTACCACGTCGCAAGCCGCGCTCCTACACTCAGCATCACATGGAGGAGGGACGACATGGCCAAGCTGATACACACGATGATCCGCGTTCAGGATCTGGACCGGTCGCTGAGGTTCTACCGGAATGCGTTCGGACTCGAGCCGTCGCATCGGCTCGATTTCCCCGATTTTTCGCTCGTCTATCTGCGCAACGACGAATCCGACAACGAGATCGAACTCACCTGGAACAAGGGACGCGAAGACGCGTACTCGCATGGCGACGGGTACGGTCATGTTGCGTTCGTTGTCGACGACGTGAAGCGCGAGCGCGAGCGTCTCGTCGAGCTAGGCATGACGCCCAACGACTTGCGCGAATTCCACAACGACGACGGCGCGCTGCTCGCGCGTTACTTTTTCATTCTCGATCCCGACGGTTACAAGATCGAAGTGCTCGAACGCCACGGACATTATCAATAGAAAGCCGCGCAAGACGCGGTGTCACCCACAACGCAATCATGCAAGGAGACAGGCATGAGACACAGAGTGATTCCTATCGAAGCGGAGTCTGCCGCACATGCCCATGAGCATCGTGCACCCGCATCCCGAACCGCATCCCGAACGCTGAGCCGCCGCGAGTGGCTGAAGGGCACAGGCGTGCTGATCGGCACGCTGGCGTTTCCGTCGATCCTCGCTTCGCTTGCGCCGAGCCGCGTATGGGCGGTCGACATGCAGGCGCTCGATTCGCACGAGGGCGCGGTGCTGCTGGCCTTCGTCAAGCAGCAATATCCGCATAAGACACTCGACGATGCCGTCTATGCACTCGTCGTCAAGGATCTCGACGCGAAGGCGCAAAAAGATCCCGCCGTGCGCCAGCAACTCGCGGACGGCGTGAAGCAGCTGGATGCAACGGGCGGTTCCGACTGGACCAAACGCTCGCCCGCCGACCAGGCGCGCGACGTCGCCGCGATGGAGGGAACGCCGTTCTTCAAAACAGTGCGCACGACGGCCATCGTGTCGCTGTACAGCAACGACATGGCGTACGCGCACTTCGGCTATGGCGCGGCGCAAGGCGATGGAGGCTATCTGAACAAGGGCTTCAACGATCTCGTCTGGCTGCCGAATCCACCCGCCCTCGCGAGCGGCCCGATTCCCACCGACAGTTGAGCCACGGAGACCTGACATGGACGACAACAACAAGGTGCACTTCTCGCACAACGATGCGCGCGCCGTGGTGATCATCGGCTCGGGCGCGGGCGGCGGCACACTCGCGAACGAGCTGGCGCAAAAGGGCATCGACGTGATCGTGCTCGAGGCGGGCAAACTGCATACGCAAGGCGATTTCACTACCGACGAGTGGGGTTCGTTCTCGATGCTCTCCTGGCTCGACAGGCGAACGACATCGGGCACGTGGCGCATCGCCACCGACTTCCCGAATCTGCCGGCATGGATCTGCAAGACCGTCGGCGGCACGACAACGCATTGGGCGGGCGCGAGCCTGCGTTTCCAGCCCCATGAATTCAAGGCGAAAACGCATTACGGCGAGATCAAGGATGCGAACCTGCTCGACTGGCCCGTCACAAGCGAGGAAATGGCGCCGTGGTACGACCGCGCCGAAAAGAAGATGGGCGTTACGCGCACCAACGGTTTGCCTGGTCTGCCCGGCAACAACAACTTCAAGGTGATGTACAACGGCGCGACGAAGGTCGGCTACAAGGCGTGCAACACGGGCCACATGGCGACCAACAGTATCGTGCGTGATGACCGCGCGCATTGCTTCCAGCGCGGCTTCTGCTTCCAGGGCTGCCGCACGGGCGCCAAATGGTCGACGCTTTATACCGAGATTCCGCGCGCGCAGGCGACGGGCCATATGGAGCTTCGCACGCAGGCGCAGGTCGTGAAGATCGACACGGACGCGAAGGGCAAGGCGAGCGCCGTGGTCTATTACGATGCCGACGGCAAGCTGCAACGCCAGAAAGCGCGCATCGTGGCGGTGGCGGGCAACGCGATCGAAACGCCGCGCCTGCTGCTGAATTCGCATTCGAGCCGCTTCCCGGACGGACTCGCCAATTCGTCGGGACAGGTGGGCCGCAACTACATGCGTCATACCACGGGTTCCGTCTACGCCGTGTTCAACGACAAGGTCGACATGTACAAGGGCACGACGATGGCGGGCATCATCGAAGACGAAGCGCGCTTCGATACGTCGCGTGGTTTCGCGGGTGGCTATCACATGGAAACGGTGTCGCTCGGTCTGCCGTTCTATGCGGCGTTTCTGAATCCCGGCGCGTGGGGCGCCGACTTCGCGCAGGCAATGGATTCGTATCCGTACACGGCAGGCATGTGGATCGTCGGCGAGGACATGCCGCGCGAGACGAACCGCATCACGCTGAATACAGACGTGAAGGATCAGTACGGCTTGCCCGTGCCCAACGTGCATTTCGACGATCACCCGAACGACGAAGCAATGCGCGAGCACGGCTTCAGGCAGGGCAGCGCGGTGTATCAGGCGGCAGGTGCGAAGACCGTGTATCGCGTGCCGCCTTATCCGTCGACGCACAATCTCGGCACTGCGCGCATGAGCGCGCGGGCGCAGGACGGCGTGTGCAACAGGTTCGGCCAGACGCATGACGCGCCGAATCTGTTCATCTCCGACGGCAGCCAGTTCACGACGGGCGCCGCCGAAAACCCGACACTGACTATCGTGACGCTCGCGATCCGTCAGGCCGACTACATCGCGAGTCAGATGAACAGGCGCACAATCTGATCCGAAAGCGTAAGCGAGTGCGGCGTGCGCGATGCGAGTCGCCGCACTCATATGACAAATGGAGACAAACCATGTGCAACGTGTACGTCAACGCGGACCCGATCCTGTATGAATCGCGCACGCGTTCGCTGCGCATCCACGGCGTGATTACGACCGTGCGGCTGGAGAATCTCTTCTGGGACGTGCTGCATGAAATCGCGTCGCGCGAGAACATGACGACCACGCAATTCGCCGTCAAGCTCTACGACGAACTGATCACGTTGCGTGGCGAAGTGCCCAGCAATTTCGCGTCGTTCCTGCGCGTGTGCTGTCTGCGCTATCTGTCGATCGTCGCGGGCAAAAGCGAGTTAACCAGCTTGCCTTTGCCTGTCCCGGAGCCGAAGCCGCGTGTGCTGAAGACCGTCTGACGGCGGCTCTATCGCGACTGCGTGCGGCAGACATTCGTCGCCCTGAACGCATCCCGGCGTCGAAGGTGAACACACGGCGCTGACGCTGGATCTTTGACTCCGCGCGCGCGCTTCACATTATTTGCCCGCACCCGTCGATGGAATGCACGTGAGTACCAGCGAGCTGCCGTTTCCCGCTTCCCCGCTCAGCATCGCGCGATGCGTGTCGCGGTGATCGCACGACCATTGCGCGGTGAAATCGCGTGCGCACGACGCACGTTGCGTTCGGTCAAGGCTCGCTTTCACGACATAGCGGCAGGTCGCGCGATCGTTGCAGTGTGCGGCGAGATCGCGCGTGGAGTTGCCGGATGCCGCGCCGCAATTGGCGCCGTATGTGGCCGATTCGATCCGTATGCGCGGCGTCTGCCCGGCTGCAGCGATGACGGGAACGAGCGCACTGCCAATCGCAATGCGCGTGAGCAGGCCGACTCCTCGCTTCATCATGTTTCTCCCGCTACGTGTCGCGCAATCTCGCGAGCACCGCTGCAACGATGCGATTGCATCGCGTGCCGCCGAACTCGAACAAGTCCGGGCCGAGCTTGTCGACTTTCATCCGCCAGCGCGCTGTGCAACAACAGTTTCGCTCTGAAATGACGGCTGCGCACGGTGGCTTCGGGAATATCGAGGCATTGCGCCGTTTCCTCGACGCTCATTTCTTCGACGGATCGCAGCACGAAAATCGTGCGAAAACCCGAAGGCAGCGCATCGAGTTTTTGTTCAGGCAGCGCGCGAATCTCGGCGCGCGCTGCCGCCTGATCCCGTGCATCGCCGTCGCGACGTTTCGAGGGGTTAGATATCACGAGACGGAAGGCTGTTCCCGCTTGCGCTCGACGGTGGGTGTCGTCGAGAGGAAGAGGGTGTTAGCCGTGCGTGCGCGTCGGCGTCTTGCGCACCGGCTCGAACGGTTTCCTGTGCGCCGAAAAGCTCAGGCGCCGAAAGCGCTCGCGCTTGTGCTCTTCGTCGAAGTGCGCGACGGAAGTCTTCACGAGATCGCTGCGCGAGACGACGCCGAGCAGCTGCATCGAATCGCGATCGACCACGAC
The DNA here is from genome assembly GCF_000020045.1 of Paraburkholderia phymatum STM815. Lineage (GTDB taxonomy): Bacteria > Pseudomonadota > Gammaproteobacteria > Burkholderiales > Burkholderiaceae > Paraburkholderia > Paraburkholderia phymatum. The sequence goes on from NC_010623.1 coordinate 1,525,047, forward strand.
GGGCAGGCGTTCGAGATCATGCACGGCAAGACGCGTTGCGATGAGACGGCAGGTTTCGTCAGGCAGCGCGACGACCAGAGGACGATCTTTCATCACGTCGGCGAGCGGCGTTTCGAGCGTATGCTGCGTTGCGCCGTCGCGCACGGCATCGAGCGTCGCGCGGTCGACGACGCCGAGCACCGCGCCATTCTCCCGCACGACGGGATATGCGCGGCGCCTCTGCGTGGCGCCGAAGTGCGACATGAGCGCGTCGCGCACGCTGAGCGCGCCGTTGATCGAATCGACCTTTTGCGTCATCACTTCATCCACATAATGCCGTTCGAGCGGATCGACACCATACTCGCGATAGATGTGATAACCGCGCCGTGCGATCTTCTCCGTCATGATCGAGCGCTTCATCACGACGGTGGCGAAGCCGTGCGCGACCAGTGTCGCGGCGAGCAGCGGCAGTAGCGCGTTGGCGTCGTGCGTGAGGCCGAAGGCGAACAAGATGGCCGTGAGCGGTGCGCCAAGCGTCGCGCCGAGCGTCGCGGCCATGCACACGAGCGGCCACAGCGCGGGCTCGTTGCCGGGGAGCACGTGACCGAGCACGGCGCCGAGGCCCGCGCCAAGCATCAGCAGCGGCGCGAGCACGCCGCCCGACGTGCCGGAGCCGAGCGCGATCACCCAGATCACCGCCTTGACGACGAGAATCGCCACGGCCACCTGCACCGCGATGTGCTGATGAAGCAGATCGCCGATCACGTCATAGCCGACGCCCAGCGCGCGCGGCTCGATGAATCCGCCGATGCCCACGGCCAGACCGCCGATGGCGGGCCACCACATCCAGTGCAGCGGCAGCTTGTGAAAGAGGTCTTCAGTCTTGTAGAGCGCTGCCGACAGGCCGGACGCGAGCGCACCCGACAACAGTCCGGCGATTACGCACGACACCAGCGAAATAGCCGTGGGCGCCGCCGTTTGCAGCGGAAACAGCGCTTCCGTGCCGAAGAAGATCGCGCGTGCGAAGCCTGCCACCGCACACGCGAGCGCGACGGGCAGAAAGCTGCGCGGCCGCCATTCGAACAGCAGCAGTTCGACCGCGAGCAGCACGGCCGCGACGGGCGTGCCGAACACAGCCGTCATGCCCGCGGCGGCTCCAGCGACGAGAAGCGTCTTGCGTTCCGCCGACGTCACGTGCACGCACTGCGCGATCAGCGAGCCGAGCGCGCCGCCCGTCATGATGATCGGACCTTCCGCGCCGAACGGGCCGCCGCTGCCGATCACGATGCCGGACGACAGCGGCTTGAGCACGGCGACCTTCGGCGACATGCGGCTCTTGCCGAACAGAATGGCTTCGATGGCTTCGGGAATGCCGTGTCCGCGAATTTTTTCCGAACCGAAGCGGGCCATCATGCCCACGATCAGCCCGCCGATCACGGGAATGACGATCACCCATACGCCGAGCGTATTCCCCGCAGGCGAGCGGTCGGCGAATGAAAAGCTGCCGAAGAAGAACAGGTTCGTGAACAGATGAATCAGGCTCAGCAGTAGGAACGCGGCGATCGTGCTGAGAAAGCCAATGCCTGCCGCCAGCAACGAAATGCCTGGCAAGCGCGAGTTGCTGGAAAAATCCCGCTTGTGAGAGTTGTCGCTCATCGATGCAGTGCCGCCTTGAGGCCGGTATGAAAGGTCGATCAGAGGTCGATCTGCGGAATGGTGAACGCACCCTTGAGCGAGCGCAGTTCGGCGCGATGCAGCTCCGCGAGCCGCGCCAGCACTTTTTCCCCGGCCTTCAGCAGATGCACCTCCACCTGGCGTCGATCGGTCTCGCTCACCTTGCGCTTGACGAGTTCGAGCGCTTCGCAGCGCGAGACCAGCGCGACGACGCCGTGATGCTGCGCTTGCAGACGTTCCGCCAGTTCGCCGATAGTCGCCCACTCGCGATCGGGGTAGCCCTTGATATGCAGCAGCAACAGGTATTGCAGCGGCGTAATGCCTTCACCCTGCGCGGCCTGTTCGGAGAAGCGTTCGAAGCGCCGCATCTGATAGCGAAACTCCGAGAGCTGTTCGTAGTCCGCTTTGTTCAGCGAGCGTGTGAGAACTTTCATGTCGATTGGCCGCTCAAGGGGAAAACGGGAAAATATCATAAAATGATACATTCGGCGATGCGGGCGCATCGCCGTTCGGAAAATTCAGTGCTGTCGTGTCAGCGACACCGCGCGTCGCCGTGCGTCTGTCAAGCGGCCGCGGGACGCTGTTGCGTCTGGGTCTGCATCTGGCTTTGCCGGTAAAGGCCTTCGATCAGATCGGACTGCGTGATGATGCCGACCAGCCGGTCGTGCGTGTCGATCACGGGAATGTGATGGTGACCGTCGTCGGCGAAGAAGGGCACCAGTTCAACGATCGGCGTGTCCGTCGCGACGGTGCGCACGTGCGTCGTCATCACGCTGCTGACGAGCCGGCCGCGATTCTCGTCGCGCTTGAAGAGACGCGCCGACAGCGCTTCCATCAGACGAAGGTCGGCGCTTTTCGGCTTGTTCGTCAGGTCGGCGCGCGTCAGGATGCCCACCACGTGCTGACGGTTGTCGACCACGGGCAGCGCCTTGATCGAATGGCGCTGCAACAGGTCGGCGGCGGCACGCAATGTCGTGTTGGGCGCGACGCTAACCACGGGCGCCGACATCACGTCACGGCATGCCAGTTCGCCGAACGTGCGTGCGTAGGCGTGCATCTGCGTTTCGCGGAACAGGGTTTCGAGGTCTTCCGGGTCGATGTCGAGCAGTTCGCCACGGCGGTTCAGCACGGCTTCGAGGTCGGCGCGCGTGACGCTGTCAGCCGACGCGGGCATTTGCGGAGCGGCGGGCGCCGCGCGGGTGGCGTGCGGATAGCGGTGCCCCGTCACCGCGTGATAGACAAGCGCCGCGCCCAGCAGCGCCGCCGACTGGACCAGGATCGGCTCGAGCACGAAGCGAAAGCCGAGCGCATGGATGGCCGGGCCGCCGAGCACAGCCGTCAGCGCGACGGCGCCTGACGGCGGGTGCACGCAGCGCAGCGCGAACATCGCGGCGATTGCGACGCCGACGGCGAGAGCCGCAGCCGCGACCGGGTCGGAGATCAGCGTCGCACAGGCCACGCCGACCGTCGCCGACACCAGGTTCCCGCCGATGATCGACCACGGCTGCGCCAGCGGACTCGCGGGCACGCCAAATAGCAGCACGGCCGACGCGCCCATCGGCGCGACCAGCATCGGAATGTTCGCGGCCGGCCCGAGCAGCAGATGCATGCTGCCGCCCGTGAAGGCGATGCCGATCAGCGCGCCGAGTGCCGAGCGCATGCGCTCGGGCCATTTGACGTTCATCGCGGCGGGATAAAAACGCGCCAGCCACTGGAGAAAGGGGGAACGGGTCAAGATGTTGTTGTGTAATAGGAAACGGGCAGGCGTACGTTAAGGGAAAACCTGTCAGAAAGGAAACAACTTGTCGTCATGGATATATGCCAACGTGATATAAATCGGCGTCGATCAGAATACGGCGGGGCCCGCAACGACCCTGAAACTGCCGGGAAAACCCCTACGCGGCATACCCTTGCACTGCATCACGGCGTGATATGAATTGGGGCGGAAAGGGGTTCGCCTGCTTTTCGGCTCGCTGGCGCATCGCCGCATTAACGGGCATGATCGTGGCGTGTGCCTGCTCCCATCCTGGAGCGGCACATAACCCTTCCACCGACGCGCCAGGAGATCGAGCATGGAACCCTTTGACGCTGCCAACCCGTTCGCCGAATTCAACAAGCTGTTCGAACAGTTCAAACTGCCCGGATTCGACGTGCCGGCCGTGATGGAAGCGCGTCGCAAGGATGTCGAGGCGCTGATCGCCGCCAATCAGACGGCCGTGCAGGGCATGCAGGCCCTTGCACAGAAGCAGGCCGAGATGCTGCGTGCGACGCTGAGCGAACTGCAGGAGGCTGTGCAGAAGCAGGCGGCATCGGGCGGCATGCCGTCGGCGCAAACGGCCGAACTCGTCCAGCAGACGCTGCACAAGGCACTCGCGGACATGCAGCAGCTCACGCAGGCCGCTTATCGCACGCAGGCCGATTCGTATGCGGTTATTGCGAAGCGCGTCGAAGAGAATGTCGAAGAGCTGAAGACGCTGCTGCAGAAGAAGTGACCGCGTTCGGATAGGCTGGCTCAGACAACGCGGGCCGCGTGCGGCCCGCGTCCGCTCAGGTGCGCGCCGATGCCTGCGCAATCACGCGATGCACGAAGCGCAGCTTGTCGACGACAGGCGGCGCAAGCGTGAACGGGTAGCCATCGGGCATACCCAGGCTGCGGTTCAGGCTGTTCAGCACGTCCGTCAGCGGATACCACCGTTTCATCAGATTATCGAAGCTCGCTTCCTCGACGGGGGTCTGGTCGGTCAGACGCGGCTCGTTGGGCGCGGGTGGCAATAGCGCGAGCCCGTATGCCGTCGACGTATCGAGCACGTCGACGATCAGCAGATAGTGCGCCCAGGTTTCTGCCCAGTCTTCCCACGGATGCATCGTCGCGTAAGCGCTGATGCAGCGCGCGTCCCAGTCGGCGGGCGCGCCGTCGCGGTAGTAGGCGTCGAGCGCTTCGCCATAGTCGGCCTGTTCGTCGCCGAAGCGCTCGCGAAACGGCTTTAGCCAGTGTGTGCCCGCAATCAGCTTCTGGAAGTAGTAGTGCCCGGACTCGTGGCGGAAATGCCCGAGCAGCGTCCGGTACGGCTCGCACATGTCGGTGCGCACTTTCTCGCGATGCGCGTCGTCGGCTTCAGCGACGTTCAGCGTGATGCGGCCGTTGTCGTGGCCCGTCATGATGGGAGCCGCAGGGTCGACGTTCTCAAGGAAATCGAATGCGAGGCCGTTGTCCGGATCGACGTGGCGCGACTGGATGGCGAGACCGAGCGCATCGAGCGTGTACAGCAGGCGCCGCTTCGCCGTCTCGAGCCGATACCAGTAGAGCCGGTTGTTCGGCTCCGCCAGGTTCGGAATGGTGTGGGTGAGACGGCACGAGCGGCATAGCGTTTCGGTGTCGTCGGCGGGCAGCATCCAGTTGCAGACGTTCTCAACCGCGTAGTTGTGGCATTGCTGGTACAGCTTACCCTCGGCGTCGGGATGCAGGCTGCGCCATTGGCCTTCGTCAGCCGCTTCGAACGCGCTGATCTCGCGCAGTTCCGGCACGTAGCCGAGCAATGCCTCACAGCGTTCGCACAACACGTTCTCGAAGAACACACGCTGGCCGCATCGGTTGCAATGGAAGGCTTTCATCGCTCGAACCCATTTGTGTCGTGCTGTTGAAGGAGGAGCAAAGCGCCACCGTTCCCGCAATCTTCATGCCGCTGCGCTATAAATGCGCTGCCCGTATTCACCTGTCGTGCTCCTATTGCGTGCGCGACGGGAGCAACGCATGCGCCGCTTGTGCGCCGTTCTGGTGCGCGCGAGGTGTGGGCGAGATAGCTGGGCAAAGTCAGGCAGCATGCCGTCCCCGCCTGACAATGCGATCGATGCCCATGCAACACCTGCAGCAGTTTCAGCCTCGACGGCATAAAGCTTGCTTTTCGCGGCTGCCCCCGCGGTTACCCCGTTATCGGCCTTTCCAGTCCAGGAGTCCGGAGTGTCCATACGCGTCGCGCTGAACCATGTTACGCATTACCGGTATGACCGTCTCGTCGGATTGTCGCCGCAAGTCGTGCGGCTGCGTCCGGCGCCGCATTGCCGCACGCCGATCCTGTCGTATTCGATGCGCGTCGAGCCTGAGCAGCACTTCATCAACTGGCAGCAGGACGCTTTCGCGAACTATCAAGCTCGGCTTGTGTTCCCCGAGCGGACGCCTGAGTTCAAGATCACGGTCGATCTCGTCGCGGAGATGGCTGTCTACAACCCGTTCGACTTCTTTCTCGAACCGTCCGCCGAGCAGTTCCCGTTCGAATACGCGCCCGAACTCGCGGCGGAACTCGCGCCGTATCGCGTCAGGCGCGCGATGACGCCGCGTTTCGCGGAATTTGTCGCGAGCATCGATCGTTCTCCGCGCGGCACGACTGATTTCCTCGTCGATCTGAACCAGCGGCTGCAACGCGAAATCCGCTATCTGATCCGCATGGAGCCTGGCGTGCAGACGCCGGAGGAGACGCTCGTCAACGCGTCCGGCTCCTGCCGCGATTCCGGCTGGCTGCTGGTCGAAACGCTGCGCCAGCTAGGACTGGCGGCGCGCTTCGTGTCCGGTTATTTGCTGCAACTCGCGCCCGATACGAAGTCGCTCGATGGTCCGAGCGGCACAGAATACGATTTCACCGACCTGCACGCGTGGTGCGAGGTGTTTCTGCCGGGCGCGGGCTGGATCGGCTTCGATCCGACTTCGGGCCTGCTCGCGGGCGAAGGGCATATTCCCGTCGCTTGCACGCCGGAGCCGGGCAGCGCCGCGCCGATCTCGGGTGCTGTCGACGAATCCGAAGTGGAGTTCGCCCACGCGATGTCGATTACGAGGGTGCTCGAATCGCCGCGCGTCACCAAGCCCTATACGGAAGCCGCCTGGGACCGCGTGCTGACGATGGGCGCGCAGGTGGACAGCCAGCTCGACGCGCTGGATGTGCGCCTGACGATGGGCGGCGAGCCGACGTTCGTCTCCGTGCGCGACCGCGACGCCGCCGAATGGAACACCGACGCGCTCGGCCCGACCAAGCGCGCTTATGCCGTCGCGCTGATGGACAAGCTGCGCGCGTACTACGGCGCGAACGGCTTCCTGCATATCGGCCAGGGTAAGTGGTATCCGGGCGAGCAATTGCCGCGCTGGGCGCTGTCGTTGTACTGGCGGGCGGACGGCGAGCCATGCTGGCGGGATCCGACGCTGTTCGCGGACGAGCGCACTCCGGGCAGCTATACATCCGATGACGCGCGCCGCTTCCTCAGCGCGCTCGCGGACAAGCTGTCCGTGGACAGCCGGCATGTGCAAGCCGGCTATGAGGACACGTGGTACTACCTGTGGCGCGAACGCCGCTTGCCCGTCAACGTCGATCCGTTCGATTCGCGTCTCGACGACGAAATGGAGCGCGTGCGCCTGCGCCGCGTGTTCGACGCGGGGTTGTCGGGCGTGACGGGTTATGTGCTGCCCATCGCGCGTTCGGAGCGCGGTCCGGGCTGGACGAGCGGCGCCTGGTTCTTTCGCGACGAGCGCATGTATCTGATCCCCGGCGATTCGCCGATGGGCTACCGCCTGCCGCTCGATTCGCTGCCGTGGGTGTCGAAGGCCGACTATCCGTATCAGCACGCGCACGACCCGTTCGCGGAAGTTGCATCGCTGCGGACGTCGGTGCAACTGCGGATGCAGTACGAGGGCGCTTCACACGAGGCGCGCAGCGGTGACGGCTTCGGCGGTGGACGCGGGACGGGCGCAGACAGCGGCGAGGGCTCGCGCACCCAGCCAGGCGACCGCGTCCCCGAGCGCGGCGAATCGGCGTCGTCGGTGATCCGCACGGCACTGTGCGTCGAAGCGCGCAACCCGGCGCGCGCAGCGGGCCCGAAGGTCGAAGCGGACGCCTTCGGCGATGGCCGCGCACTGCTGCACGTCTTCATGCCGCCGCTGACCGGGCTCGACGACTATCTGGACCTGCTGGCCGCCGTCGAGGCCACGGCCGCCGGGCTGAACATGCAGGTCGTGATCGAAGGCTATCCGCCGCCGCGCGATCCGCGTCTGCATCTGCTGCAGGTGACACCCGATCCGGGCGTGATCGAAGTGAACATTCATCCGGCGAAGAACTGGAGCCAGCTCGTCGATCACACCGAGTTCCTGTACAACGCTGCGCACGAGTCCTATCTGAGCACCGAGAAGTTCATGCTCGACGGCCGTCATGCGGGTACGGGCGGCGGCAATCACTTCGTGCTCGGCGGCGCGACGCCTGCCGACAGTCCGTTCCTGCGCCGCCCCGACCTGCTCGCGAGTCTGGTTGCGTACTGGCACAACCATCCGTCGCTGTCGTATCTGTTTTCCGGGCTGTTCATTGGACCGACGAGCCAGGCGCCGCGTGTCGACGAGGCGCGCAACGACCAGGTCTACGAACTCGAACTCGCGTTCGCGCAATTGCAACGCCAGGTCGATCTGCTCGGCGGCCAGAACGGTGCGCAACTGCCGCCGTGGATGATCGACCGCGCGCTGCGCAATATCCTGATCGACGTGACGGGCAACACGCATCGCGCCGAGTTCTGCATCGACAAACTCTATTCGCCCGACGGCCCGACGGGCCGCCTCGGCCTGCTCGAACTGCGCGGCTTCGAAATGCCGCCGCACGCGCGCATGAGTCTCGTGCAGCAGCTGCTGCTGCGCGCGCTGGTCGCGGCCTTCTGGAAGACGCCGTACACGACCCGCCTTACCCGCTGGGGCACGGAGCTGCACGACCGCTTCCTGCTCGGCACGTTCGTGCAGATGGATTTCGACGACGTGCTGGCCGATCTGCGCGACGCTGGCTTCGCGTTCGAGAGCGAATGGTTCGCGCCACATTTTGCGTTCCGCTTCCCGGCCATCGGAGAGATGCACGCGAACGGGCTATCGCTTGCGATCAGCGGCGCTCTCGAACCGTGGCACGTGATGGGCGAAGAGGGCTCGGCGGGGGGCACGGTGCGTTACGTGGATTCCTCGGTGGAGCGGCTCGAAGTGAAGGTGCTGGGGCTGAACGACAACCGCCATCGCGTGAGCGTCAACGGCGTCACCTTGCCGTTGCAGCCGACGGGCCGCGTCAGCGAGTTCGTCGCGGGCGTGCGCTTCCGCGCATGGGCGCAGCCGTCGTCGCTGCATCCTACGATAGGCGTGCACGCGCCGCTGACGTTCGATGTCGTCGATATGTGGACGGGCCGCTCGATAGGCGGATGCCAGTATCATGTCGCTCATCCGGGCGGACGCAATTACCAGACCTTCCCGGTGAATGCGTACGAAGCGGAAAGCCGGCGTCGCGCGCGCTTCTTCACGACGGGCCACACGCCGGGCCAGTTGGCAGTGGAAGCGGCGCCGCGCAGCCAGGAGTTTCCTTTCACTCTGGATCTGCGGCATTGGTGAGCCGCTGCGGCAACCGTCAAACCCATAACGACAGACTCGCGACGACATCTTGGCCTTTCAATCGACCTTTCCGTTCGAAGCGGCAGCAGGCCATCCGGACGCGCTGGCACTGCTGCGCACGCTGCCCATGTTGGACGTGCGCGAAGGGCACTGGGACGAACTGCGCGATGCATCGGGCCTGCTGCGCAAGCCGTGGCGGCGCTTTTTCGAACTGCTCGGCGAGGAAGGCATCGCGGCGCTGGAGCCGGCACGCGCGTCCATCGCGCAGCAGGTGCGCGACAACGACATCACGTACAACGTCTACGCTGACAAGGGCGAGCCGCGCCCGTGGGCGCTCGACCTGCTGCCGTTCATCATCGACGAAGACGAATGGGCGCAAATCGAGCGCGGCGTGAAGCAGCGCGCGAAACTGCTGAACGCGATCGTCGCCGATGTGTACGGACCGCAGACGCTGCTGCTGCGCAGCAAGCTGCCGCCCGCGCTGGTTTTCGGGCATCCCGGTTATCTGCGCGCGGTAAAGGGATTCGCGCCGCAGGGCGGCCAGTTCCTGCAGGTGGTCGGCGTGGATCTGGCGCGAGCGCCGGACGGCGCATGGACGGTCGTGTCGCATCGCACGGAAGTGCCGTCGGGGCTCGGTTACGCGCTCGAAAACCGCATGATCGTGTCGAACGTATTCGCCGATGCATTCCGCGAAATGCGCGTGAGCCGGCTCGCGCCCACTTTCTCGACGCTGATCGCGACGCTCGCCGAATGGGCGCGCGCGACGATGCGCGACGGCAACACTGACAGCGCGCCGCACATCGCGCTGCTGACGCCGGGGCCATTCGCGGAGACCTATTTCGAGCATGCGTTTCTTGCGCGCTATCTGGGTGTGACGCTCGTTGAAGGCAAAGATCTGACGGTGCGCAACGACATGTTGTATCTGAAGACGCTCACGGGGTTGGAACGCGTGCATGTCGTGCTGCGCCGTCTCGACGACGCGTTCTGCGATCCCGTCGAATTGCGCGCCGATTCGACAATCGGCGTGCCCGGCCTGCTGCAGGTGATGCGTGCGGGCAACGTGATCGTATCGAACGTGCCGGGTTCGGGCTTTCTCGAATCGCCGGCGATGCACGGCTTCTTGCCGGGCATCGCGCAGACGCTGTTGAACGAACCGCTGCAGCTGAACGGCGTGTCGACGTGGTGGTGCGGCGAAGAAGCCGCGCGCGAGCATGCGTTCGCCACCATGGACGAAGCGTTTCTGCAACCGACGTGGCCCGTGCGCACGCCGGACGGGCCGCCCGGCATCGCCCAGGGCGCGCAGCGGCTCGATGCGTGGCGCAGCCGTATCGAACGCGCGCCCGATGCGTTTACGATCCAGCAGCCGTTGCCGTATTCGTGCACGCCGCGCTATGAAGACGGCACGCTCGGCAACCGGCCGTCCGTGCTGCGCGCGATTGCCGTCGCCGATGCGAACGGCGACTGGCACGTGCTGCCGGGCGGTTTCACCCGTCTCGCGGGGGAGCGGCAGTCGTCGGTGTCGATGCAGTTCGGCGGCAGCAGCGTCGATGCGTGGGTGCTGTCCAGTCATCCCAATTCGACGTTCACGCTGTTGCCGTCGCCGCTCCAGCCCGCCGATCTCGCGCGCAAGCATCGGACGGTGTCGAGCCGCGCCGCGGAGAACCTGTTCTGGAGCGGCCGCTACGGCGAGCGCGCGGAAAACAATGTGCGGCTGCTGCGGCTGATACTCGGATCGCTGGAAAGCAACGGCGCGGACACGATGTTCGCCACGCTCGCTGAACTCGCGCTGCAGTTCGGTCTCGTGCAACCGGGCGACATCGTCGCCGGGCAGTCGCTGCAGGCGTTCGAACGCACCCTGGTCGCAAATCTGCACGAAAACACGGGCGCCTACAGCATCGGCCAGAATCTCGCGAGTCAGGCGCGAGCAAGCGGCGAGATACGCGGGCGGCTTTCGAACGATCACTGGCGCATCACGCTCGCGGCGCGCAACGACTTCCGCGATGCACTGCACGAAATGACACCGTCTGCGGCCGTTTCGTCGAAGGCGTCGTCGCGCGGCAAGGCGCGCTACAACCGCGTGTCGCTGATGAATGCGCTCGAACATCTCGCCACGCAACTGGCGGCGATCAGCGGCGCGCAGGGTGACCGCATGACACGCGACGAAGCATGGCGTCTGATGTTCGCGGGGCGCCATATCGAGCGCGTATGGGCGATGACGTCGATACTGCGTGTCGTCGCGATGCAGCGGCAGCTCGCGACGCCCGCCGCATTCGATCTGCTGCTGCAACTGTTCGACAGCACGCTGACGTACCGGTCGTTGTATCCGGGGCGTCTCGAAGTGCCCGCGCTGCTCGATCTGCTCGTTATCGAACCGACCAATCCGCGCGGGCTGTACGGCGTGTACATGCGCTTGCGCTCGAAGCTCGATGACATTTCGCGGGCGGCGGGCGGCACGCGGCATCGTCCGTTCAGCGACATGTTGCCGTCCGCGGCCATGCTGCCGTCGCTCGAACAGCTGTGCGAGACGAATGGCGAAGGCATGTACGCGGAATTGATCTCGCTGTGCGACCGCCTTGCGATGAGCGTAACGGCGGCCGCCAACGAAATCAGCGCGCGCTATTTCAGCCATGCGAAGTCGCTCGCGGCGCAGGTGTCGTCATGAAAGACGCGCAGACGCTCTTGTGCGTGTCGCATCGCACGACGTATCACTATTCGACGCTTGTCGAAACCGCGCAGCATCTTGCGACCATTCGGCCGCTCGCGTGTGCCTGGCAGCACGTAGTCGCGCACACCGAGCGCATCGAGCCGGCGCCATCGTATCTGAATAGCCGCATCGATGCATTCGGCAACGACGTGCTGTACTTCGCGCTCGACGCGCCGCACGAGCGTCTGCAAATGGTCAGCGAAACAACCGTGCAGCTCACGCCGCGCTGGTCCGATCTCGATCCCGAGGCGACGTCCGCATGGGAAGAGGTCGCGGATTCACTGCGGTTTCGTGCGGGCGGTGCGTGTCATCCGCAGGCGGAGTTCTGTTTCGCATCGCCGAACATCGCGCTCAAGCCTGCATTGCGCGACTACGCGCTGCGCAGTTTCCGGCCGGGCATCCCCATCGTTGCGGGCGCGATCGATCTGATGCACCGCATTCATGCGGATTTCGACTACAAACCGTCCGCGACCATGTTCGATACGCCCGCCGAACGCGCATTCGATATGAAGAGCGGTGTGTGTCAGGATTTCGCGCAGGTGATGATCGGCTGTCTGCGCGCGCTTGGCTTACCGGCGCGTTACGTCAGCGGCTATCTGCGCAACGACCCGCCACCCGGCCAGCCACGTCTGATCGGCGCGGATGCGTCGCATGCGTGGGTATCGGTGCATTGCCCGCAAAGCGGCTGGATCGATCTGGACCCGACCAACGACGTGCTCGCGGATATGGATCACGTGACCCTCGCAATCGGCCGCGACTATAGCGACGTCTCGCTGCTGCGCGGCATGATCCTTGGCGGCGGCGCACATCGCGTCGATGTGGCCGTCGGTGTGGTGGCGCTGTGAGAAACAATGAATTTCACCTCGCGTGCCGCACGGCGGTTTGACAGCGTGCATACGCACATATACACTTCCTTCCCATGAGCAAGCCCATTTCCCACGACGATTGCAACTGTTTCGCATTGCGCCAGGCGGCGCGGTACGTGACGCAAATCTATGAGCGCCACCTGGGCGAGGTCGGCCTGACGGCGGCGCAGTTCACGATCGTCGCGAAGCTCGCGCGCAAGCCGGGTCTGACCATGCTGGAACTGGCGGACTCGATGGTGATGGAACGCACCACACTCGTGCGTGCGCTCAAGCCGCTTCAGCGGGACGGACTTGTCATCAGCGAATCGTCGGAACACGACGGGCGCACGTATCAGTTCAGCCTGTCGAAAGCGGGCAAGGATACCTTCGAGCAGGCGGCGCTTGCGTGGCGCGCCGCGCAGGAAGAGTTCGAAAGCAAGTTCGGACGCAGCCGCGCGAAAGCATTGCGCGCCGAACTGTTCAATCTGACGTCTTCATAAATCGCGGGTGTTTTTTGTGCGCATGCATCGCATGCACGGCAAACTCGATTTCATGGTGTGCATATGCACGTAAAAGCGGGAACGGAAGAATTACGGGTGTCGCCCGAAGATGATTGTTTTGCGATCCGGCAGGCGGCGCGTTATGTGACTCAGGTGTACGACCGTCACCTCGGTCAAGTAGGCCTCAAAACCACGCAGTTTTCGATCATGTGCCGGCTGCTGCGCCGCAAGTGGATGACGATGAAGGAACTCGCCGACTCGATGGTGATGGAACGCACCACGCTGGTCCGCGCGATCCAGCCGCTGCAACGCGACGGACTGGTGTTCACGGAAGCGTCGCGCAGCAATCGCCGTGTGTTGACGGTGATGCTGACGACGGTGGGGGAAGAGCGCCTGAAGACAGCACGCGAGCATTGGAACGCGGCGCAGAGCGAATTCGAGGAGCGTTTCGGATCACAGCGTGCGGCGCGGCTGCGCGAAGAACTGTTCGACATGACCAGGCGGTGACGAAAGATTTCGATGCAACAACGCGGGCGCATTTGAGCGCATTTTTTCAACGTCTTCCAGTGCATACGCACAAGAAAATACAGCCATGTCTACCACTCCTTCCATTGCGCCGTCCGCGGTCGCAGGCGCGGCGAAGCAGGCGCGCAGCATTCCGTGGATGCTACTGGCGGTGATCTCGGTGATCGTCGTGATCGCAGCCGCCACCTCATACTGGTTCTTCGTGGGCCGTTTTGTCGAAACCACTGACGACGCCTATGTCGGCGGCGACGTCACCGTGCTGGCGCCGAAAGTGAACGGCTTCGTCAGCGACGTGCTGGTGCAGGACAATCAGTACGTGACAGCGGGCCAGGTGCTGATTCGTCTCGATGCGCGCGATTACGATGCGCGTCTCGCCCAGGCGGATGCGGAGGTCGCGAGCGCTGAAGCGGCCGTGACCGAGCTGGAAGCGAAGAAATCGCTGCAACTCGCGACCATCAACGAGCAGGGTGCCGAAGTGCGCGCGTCGAATGCGGAGCTGACGCGAAGCGCGTCGGATTCGGTGCGTTATCGCCAACTGGTGAAGGACGATGCCGTCTCGAACCAGGTCGTCGAGCGCGCCGATGCCGATCTCGCGAAAGCCCATGCATCGGTGGATCGCAGCAGCGCGGCGTTGACGGCCGCGCAGCGTCAACTTGCCGTGCTCGATGCGCAGATCAACGATGCGCACGCTCGCGTCGCAACGGCGTTGGCGGCCCAGCGTGTCGCCGCGTTGAACGTCGAGTACACGACGATCCGCGCACCCATCGACGGTTATGTCGGCAATCGCACGGCGCGTGTCGGCGTGCTCGCGAATGTCGGCGTGTCGCTGCTGACGGTCGTGCCTGCGAGCGGTCTGTGGATCGACGCGAACTTCAAGGAAGATCAGTTGAAGAAGATGAAAGTCGGCGACACCGTCGATGTCGATCTGGACGCATCGAGCCGCCGCATCGAAGGCGTGGTCGAGAGTCTCGCGCCGGCGACGGGCGCAACCTTCAGCGTGCTGCCCGCCGAGAACGCCACCGGTAACTTCACGAAGATCGTGCAGCGCGTGCCTGTGCGCGTGCGCCTTTCGGTGCCGAAGGACATGCAGGGCGTGCTGCGCCCGGGTCTGTCGGCGACGGTGAAAGTGCATTTGCGCGAGCATGACGCGCCCTCCGAAGCGGCCCGCGACTCTGCCCGCCCGGCTTCGTAATCGACAGACGCGGCGAATATCATGAGCAAGACGACTTCTCCTCCCATGAATCCGGCCGATCTGCCGACCGGCACCAAAGTCTTCGCGTTCTCACTGCTGTGCCTCGGCTTCTTCATGGCGACCCTCGATATCCAGATCGTGGCGTCGTCGCTGAAAGATATCGGCGGCGGGCTGTCGGCGAGCCAGGATGAACTGTCGTGGGTGCAGACCGCGTACCTGATCGCCGAGATCATGGTGATCCCGATGTCGGGCTGGCTCACGCGCGTGTTCTCGACGCGCTGGGTGTTCGCGGCATCCGCGTTCGGCTTCACGGTGACCAGCATGCTGTGCGGGCTCGCGTGGGACATCAACTCGATGATCCTGTTTCGCGGCCTGCAAGGCGCGGCGGGCGCCGCGATGATCCCCACGGTGTTCACGACGGCCTTCATGCTGTTTCCCGGCAAGCAGCGCATTCTCGCGGCCACGACGATCGGCGCACTCGCGTCGCTCGCACCGACCGTCGGCCCCGTGATCGGCGGCTGGATCACCGATCAATGGTCGTGGCACTGGCTGTTCTATCTGAACCTCGTGCCGGGCGTGCTGGTGACCATACTCGTGCCGCGTTACGTCAATGTCGACCACGCCGATATTTCGCTGCTCAAGACGGGTGATTATCCCGGCATCCTGCTGATGTCGGGCTTTCTCGGCTGCCTCGAATACGTGCTCGAAGAAGGCCCGCGCAAGAACTGGTTCGGCGACGAAGTCATCCTGCTCTGCGCGTGGATCTGCGCAATTTGCGGCTTCCTGTTCCTCGTGCATGCATTCACGGCGAAAGAGCCGATCGTCGATCTGCGCGCGCTCGCGATCCGCAACTTCGGCATCGGCAGTCTGCTGTCGTTCATTACAGGTATCGGGCTGTTCTGCACGGTGTTTCTGACGCCCGTGTTCCTGTCGCGTGTGCGCGGTTTCGATTCGCTGCAAATCGGTTTTGCGCTGCTGTCCGTGGGTTGTGCGCAACTCGTCGCGCTGACGGCTTACTCGATCCTCGCACGCCGGGTCGATATGCGGCTGCTGATGGTGTTCGGCCTGATCTGCTTCGGCGTCGGCTGCTATCTGTACGTGCCGCTGACGAATCAATGGGGCTGGCAAGAACTGCTGATTCCGCAGGTGCTGCGCGGCGTCGGCCAGCAGTTCTGCGTGCCGCCCATCGTGACGATGGCGCTCGGCTCGCTGCCGCCTTCACGTCTCAAGTCTGCGAGCGGCCTGTTCAATCTGATGCGCAACCTCGGCGGCGCGATAGGCATCGCCGTGTGCAGCACGATGCTCAACGACCGCCTGAACCTCCATTACGAACGCCTCGACGAACACGTGACGGCAGGCCGCCCCGTGATCGAAGCGATGCTGCAAAACCAGGCCGCGCATTTCGCGGCGGTCGGCGGGGACGTGCTGAACGGTGCATCGGCGGGGCTTGCATCGCTGCACGCGCTGCTGATGCGCGAGGCGCTCGTGCTGACTTTCTCCGATACGTTCCTCGCGGTCTCGCTGTGTTTTGCGGTCGGACTCTTCAGCGTACTGTTTTCGCGGCCTTTCGGCCATACCGCGCCGCCGCCCGATGCGCACTGACATGCGTGCGAACACATCAACCATTCCGACGACTGGAAGCCTTGAGATGAAATCGAACGTAGCCAGAGCGCTCGCCGTTGCCGCCGCCATGACGCTTGCGGCCTGTGCCGTGCAGCCCGGGACGCACGCGGACTTGCCGCAGACGGTGAAGACCGTCGCGCCCGACGCGTGGAGCGTCGACGCGCCGAACGACACGGTGGACGCCGACCAGTGGTGGTCGCAGTTCGGCGACCCGACGATGCACAAACTCGTCGACCTCGTGCTCAACGACAACCTCGACGTCAAGGCGGCCGTCGAACGCGTGAAGCAGGCCGGGGAGGTGACGAAGCAGCAGCGCGCCGCGTTGTCGCCGCAACTCGATGCAGGCGCGACGGCTGCGTATGAGCGGCAAAATACGCCGCCGCCGCTCGGCTATGTGAAGCAGGCGGGGGCAGGTCTGACGGCCTCGTGGCAGCCCGATGTGTTCGGCGGCGAACGTCTCGCCGTGCTCGCCGCGCAGGCACAGGCGACGGGCCGTCAATGGGCGCTGAACGAATTGCGGCTCGCGCTCGCCGCGAATACAGCCGCTGCATATATCGATTTGCGCTGGGCGCAGACGCAACGGCAGATCATCAACGAGAACGAGGACATTCGCAGCCGCGCGCTGAAGCTTACGCAGCAGCGCCTGAAATACGGGCTCTCGACGCAGCTCGATGTCGCGCGTGCGCAAAACCAGCTGCAGGACTTGCAGGCGCAGATTCCGAAGATCAACTCGACCATCCAGCACGACATGAGCCTGATCGCAGTGTACTCGGGACGTACGCCGGAAAGCGTCGACAGCCTGCTGCTCAGCGACGCGCAGCCGATTCCCGTACCGTCGCAAAGCGTGCCCCTGACGCTGCCTTCCGAAGCGCTGCTGCGCCGCCCCGATGTGCGCACCGCCTACGCGACTGTCGAACAGCGCGCCGCCGAAGTGGGCGTCGCGCGAGCGGACCGCTATCCGAAGTTCAGCCTGCGCCTGAGCGACGGCATTCTCGCGTCGTCGTATCTCGGCATGCCGACATTGACGGACAACCTGTTCAGCGCAGCATTGAACGCTACCGCGCCGATCTTCAATGCAGGCCGCATCACCGCGCATATCGAGGAGAACGAGAGCCGCATGCGCGAATCGCAATTGAACCTGCAGCAGACGATGCTGAATGCGCTGAAGGATATCGAGGACACGCGCAGCGATCTCGTCAACGGCGACGCACAGGTCGCGAAGCTTGCTGGTGCGCTCGATGCATCGGGGCATGCGTTGCGTCTGTCGACGGAGCTGTACAAGGGCGGCGCGTCGAGCTTCCTCGATGTGCTCGATGCGCAGGAAGCGTATCTGCGCGATTCGGAATCGTTGAATCAGGCGAAGCGTGAGCATGCGCAAGCTGCTGTTGCGTTGTATCGCTCGCTCGGCGGCGGCTGGGATGCGCCCGCCGCCAGTGACGCAGCGAAGGCCAGGCCGACGACCGATGTCGCCGCGAACTGAGAGCACTGAAGACCACTGAAGCTGAGACAGGCGCCTTGCACGTGCGAGGCGTGACACGTGATCCTTAAACCAGAGGAAAAGTGATGAAAGCACGCGATATCGTGATTGCCCACCCCGTCCGTACGCCGATCGGCGCTTTCGGCGGGGCGTTGAAAGAGGTGCCCGCCGTGCAGCTCGGCGCGGCGGCGGTGCGCGAAACGCTGCGGCGCAGTGGGCTCGACGCCAGGACATTGGCGTCGGTGGTGATGGGCAATGTCGTGCAGGCGGGCAACAAGATGAACCCGGCGCGGCAGGCGTCGGTGGGCGGCGGCGTGCCCGTGTCCGTGCCTGCGCTGACGGTGAACCGCGTGTGCGGATCGGGCGCGCAGGCAATCGTGTCGGCCGCGCAGGAGATCGCGCTCGGGCTCGGTGACGTGGCCGTCGCGGGCGGGATGGAGAACATGGACCGTGCGCCGTATCTGCTCGAAAGCGGCCGTTGGGGCAGCCGCATGGGCAATGCGCAACTGCATGACAGCATGCTGCGCGACGGCCTCGTCGATGCATTCTCGAACGAGCACTCCGGCTGGCACACGGAAGACCTCGTGAGCAAGGCCGAAGTGACGCGTGCCGCTCAGGACGAATGGGCCGCTCGCTCGCAGCAGCGCTTTGCCGCCGCGCAGGAACGCGGTGCATTCGACGCGGAACTGGTTGCCGTCGAGATCGCCGGCCGCAAGGGCACTGTGCAGTTTTCGCGCGACGAGCAGCCGCGTCCCGACACGACAATCGAAACGCTCGCGAAGCTGCGGCCCGCATTCCGTCCGGACGGCACGATCACGGCAGGCAATGCGCCCGGCCTGAACAGCGGCGCTGCGGCGATGATCGTCGCGGGACGCGATTATGCAGAGGCGCGCGGTATCGAAGCAACCGCGCGTCTCGCGGCGTTCGGCATTGCCGCCGTGGAGCCGGGTATGTTCGGTCTGGGCCCTGTGCCTGCCGTGCAGATTGCGCTTGAGCGCGCGGGCTGGAAACTCGCCGATGTCGAACGCGTCGAGATCAACGAGGCCTTCGCCGCCGTGCCGCTCGCTGTTGCGCAGAAGCTCGGGCTGGCGCAGGACATCATCAACGTCGAAGGCGGCGCAATCGCGCATGGACATCCCATCGGCGCGACGGGTGCGATTCTCACGACGCGCCTGATCCATTCGATGCGTCGCGATGGTTTGAAGCGCGGCATGGTGACGTTGTGCATCGGCGGCGGCCAGGGTATCGCGCTGGCGCTCGAGATCCTCTGACGCGCCATTTTCCGCACCGACGCTGCCGGCTGCGCGCCGCGTCGATTTCCGACATACTGCGGCGCACGGGCGTAGCGTGCGCCATGCAAACAGACCAAAGGAGCAGCAATGCGAATTCTCGTAGTGGGCGCGGGTGCGACGGGTGGGTATTTCGGCGGGCGCCTTGCGCAAGCGGGCCGCGACGTCACGTTTCTGGTGCGCGAAAAGCGCGCTGAAGAACTGCAGCGCTCGGGTCTGGTCATCAGGAGTCCGCGCGGCGATCTGACGTTGCACGACGTGAAGACGGTGCTCGCGTCGCAGATCGCGCAGCCTTACGATCTCGTGTTGCTGAGCTGCAAGGCGTACAACCTCGACGACGCGATCGAATCGTTCGCACCCGCTGTCGGCGACACGACGATGATCTTGCCTGTGCTCAACGGCATGCGTCATATCGACGTGCTCACGCAGCGCTTCGGCGAATCGAAGGTGCTGGGCGGGCAGTGCGTGATTGCCGCGACGCTCAGCCGCGACCGAGACATCGTGCATCTGAACGACATGCATTCGATCGGCTTCGGCGAATTGCGCGGCGGCATCAGCGAGCGCGTACGCAACGTGGCGACGGCATTCGACGGCGCGGGTTTCGATTCGGCCGCATCGGACGACATACTGCAGCAGATGTGGGAGAAGTGGGTGTTCCTCGCGACGCTTGCAGCCAGCACGTCGCTGCACCGGGCCCCTATCGGCGACATTCTGAAAGCGCCGGACGGGCGTCGCGTGATCGAAGGCATTCTCGGCGAATGTAAGGCCGTTGCGGCGGCGAACGGCTATCCGATCAGCGAAGCATCCAATGCGCGCGCGCAAACCATCCTGTTTGCAGAAGGTTCGCCGCTGACGGCTTCGATGGTGCGCGATATCGAAGCGCAATCGCGGATCGAGGCGGATCATATCGTCGGCGACCTGATTGCACGCGGCGGCGATGCGCAGAAGGACGGCGCACTGACGTCGCTGCGTATCGCATACAGCCATCTGAAAGCCTACGAGGTGCGGCTGGCGCGGCAGCTTGCGTAATCGTGCGGGCGAGTCGGAATGCGAAAAAGCTGAAGTAGAATCGTCGGCACGGACTCACGCGAGGTGAACCATGCCCATGCCCCAAGGATCGGTGCCGGCGCTCTGCGCCGCATCCGCGACGATGTTCTCGCTCGGCATCATCTTTCTCGGCTACTGGGGCTTGCAGGAAGGCGGTGACTGGACGCTTGCCGACAAGTTCGTCGCGGGCTTCGCGATCATCGGGTTTGCGTTTCTCGGGATCGTGCCGTGGGTGGCGACGAGTCCCGTTGCCGTCGACGAGAACGATTCGAAGGTACGTCTCGCGCGATGGATGTTTTTGAGCGGCGTGATTTCGGTGTGGCTGGCGATCGTCGTATCAGTGATTTTTTGAGCACCGTCGAACAGCGGGCAGCGCCTGCGAACGTCTGTTCGTTGGCAGGCGCGGAATCCGCAACGCCCGCTTAGAACACCTTCACCGGCACATTCACGACCAGACGGTACTCCATGTTGTCCGGGTCCGAGTAGTGCGCCGTCGACTTGTGATACATCGCGATGAACGTGATCTTCGTATCCTTGAAGCGGCCGCTTTGCAGCGTATAGCTCGGAATAAAGCCGATTTCGTGGTGCGTGCCGTGGACATACTCGCCGTTTCGCGTGTACGGTCCGATTGCACCCGACGCTGCGCCCGCCGAAGCGTCCGCACCCCAGCCCGTCACGCCCCACAGCATCGCCTTGAAGCCGGGCAGACCGGCATACTTGCCGTCGAACGTATAACGCAGCTGGAACGACTTTTCGTGCGGCGCGTTGTAGTCGACGTCCATCGAGTTCACGAGATAGATGCCGTTGGTCTCGTTCACATAATCGAAGAACTGGTCGCCGAGAATCTGCTGATAACCGAGCAGCACCTGATGCGGACCATGTTGCGCCGACAGCGACAGGCTATACGCATTGTTGTTGATATGCCCTTGCAGCGCGGAACCCGTCTGGTGCGTCGAGTAGATGTTCGCGAGGCCGGCCCACTTGACGGTGTTCACATCGCCAATCGAATGAGAGACTGCGGCGTAGAACTGGTTCCACACGTCTTCAGCCTGATCGGCGTACAGCGTGACGGTGCCGTTGGGCGAATAGTCCCAGTTGCCGCCGAAGTAGGACAAGCGCTTGATCGTCACGCCGCCGTAAGACGACGTCAGGTCGGTCAGGTACGTGTGGCCGCGCGCGTTGACTTTTGAAAAGCTGCCTGCTTCAAGCGTGACGTTGTGGATGTCGTTGCTGACGGCCGACACGCCGAGGAAGGTCGGCGGCAACGAGCGGTTGTCGTGCGGTTCCATGAACGGGTTGTTATCGACCGTCTGCAAACCGTATTTGACGACTGTTTCGGAGATGCGCGCCTTGATGTCGTACATGCCCGGATACGCCCACGCGAGCTGATCGGAGCCGCCGCCGCCTTTCGCGACGTGCACCATGTTGCCCGCGCCGTTGCCGCCGTCCAGCTTGAGCGCGGCGAACAGCGACGCATCGAAGCCGAGACCGACGAGCCCTTGCGTATAGCCCGATTCGAAATTTGCCTGCATGCCCTGCACCCACGCATGACGATGCGGCCCGCCTTCGTTATCGAACACATCGGCGTAATTGCGGAACAGCAGGTTCAGATGGCTGTCGGCGATCAGACCTTTGCTCTTCGCCTGGCTCGACAACTGCTCGGGCGGGGTCACGGCCTGTTCGGCTTCTGCATTCACAAGCGCGTTGTTGGTTTCAGGCTGCACTTCCGTGGTGTTCGGCGTGTGTTTAAGCTTCGGCTTGGCTGGCGAGACGGGTGTCGCAGGCGATGCGGGTGCTGCCTGTGCCACCGCCGCGCTCGCGGCTGCGGCGGGTGCGGCTGTGTCGTCCGCGAACGCGGGGGTTGCAATCGTCAGCGCGGGCAGGCTCACGGCCAGTAACGCGAATTTCGATGCTCCTGATGTTGATCGTTGGGTTGTCATTGCTATTCCGTTCTTCTAGTTGATGAAACAGTGGCACGGCGGTCGGCCGTGTCACGCTTTCTCGCCCGTTCCCGCTGTCGCGCGAACGAACGCCTCCCTCGGCGCAGCGGCTAGCTGCGTCGTGGAAAATGGGGCGTATGAAGCTAAGCGGCTGTCAGGTCATGACGGCGCGTATGCAGGCGACCTGCGTGTGACGCGGGCTCATCGCCGTTGCGACGGGACGCTCGTTCGCACAGGCGTCGATGGCATCCGGGCAGCGCGTGCGAAACGCGCAGCCCGAAGGCGGCTTCAGCGGCGACGGAATCTCGCCGCGCAACAACACGTGTTGGCGCGCACGCTCCGCGAGGGGATCGGGCAGCGGCACGGCGGAGAGCAGGGCTCGCGTGTACGGATGCTGCGGCTGCCGATACACGTCGTGCTTGTCGCCGAACTCCATCACGCGGCCCAGGTACATCACCAGCACGCGCTGGCTGATCGCTTTGACGACGGCAAGATCGTGCGCGACGAACAGCAGCGACAGCGACAGCTCGCGTTGCAGATCGCGCAGCAGATTGACGATCTGCGCCTGGATCGACACGTCGAGCGCCGACACGGGTTCGTCGCAGATCACGAGTTGCGGCTCGCCGATCAGCGCACGCGCGATGCCCACGCGCTGACACTGGCCGCCTGAAAACTCATGCGGATAACGCCGCAAGTGATGATTCGACAAGCCGACGCGTTCGAGCATTGTCCGCACTCGCGCACGCGTTTCTTCGCGGCCGAGTTGCGGCTGATGCGTCTTCAGCGGCTCCGCGACGATCTGCTCGATGGTCATGCGCGGATCGAGCGACGCGAGCGGGTCCTGGAAAATCATCTGCACCTCGCGGCGAATCTGCGTGGTCTCGCGCTTCGCCACGCCCGGCGCCGTCTCTCTCCCTTTCCACTGCACGCTGCCGGACGTCACGGGCGCAAGGCCGATAATCGCGCGTGCCAGCGTCGACTTGCCGCAACCCGATTCGCCGACGAGGCCGACCGTTTCACCTCGGCGCACATCGAACGACACGCCGTCGACGGCGCGCAGCGTCGCCTTCTTCGACCACGGGTAGCCACCCTGCGCGACGTGGAAATGCACGCTGAGGCTGTCGACCTTCAATAACGTTTCCTGAGCGCTCATAGCACCTCCGCGATAGCTTGCACGGGACGATGGCACGCGCGCAGCGCATTCCGTTCGCCTTCGACAGGTTCGAGGGACGGACGCGTCGCACGGCACGCGTCTTCCGCGAACATGCAGCGCGGCGCAAACGCACAGCCTTGCGATGCGACACCCGGCAGCGGCGGATTGCCCGGGATGGTCTGCAGCGGCTGGTCGTCTTCATCCGTCAGCCGCGGCAGTGCGTTCAGCAGGCCGATGGTGTACGGATGCGTCGGCGCAGCGAATAGCTGCCGTGCCGGCGCCTGCTCGACGGTTTGCCCTGCGTACATCACCATCACGTCGTCGCACAGGCCGGCCACCACGCCCATGTCGTGCGTGATGAGGATGATCGCGGTGCCGCGCTCGCGATTCAGCTCGCGCAGCAGTTCGATGATCTGCGCCTGAACGGTGACGTCGAGTGCTGTCGTCGGCTCGTCGGCGATCAGGATTTCGGGCTCGGACAGCAGCGTCATCGCGATCATCACGCGTTGCCGCATGCCGCCCGAGAACTCATGCGGATACATGCCGATGCGTCGCGCGGCGTCCGGAATGCGCACGCGTTCGAGCGCTTCGATCGCACGCTGTTTCGCTTCGCGGCGCGACAGCTTGCGATGCAATTGCAGCGTTTCCGTCATCTGCCGCTCGATGGTGAGGAACGGATTGAGCGACGTCATCGGATCCTGAAAGATCATGCCGATGCGGTCGCCGCGAACGCGGTTGAGCGCAGCGTCGCTCATTGCCAGCAGGTTCGCGCCGTTGTAGCGCGCTTCGCCGCTCACCGCGCCGTTTTTCGCGAGCAGGCCGAGCAGCGCCATCACGGTCTGGCTCTTGCCCGAGCCCGATTCGCCGACGATGCCGAGCGTCTTGCCTTTTTCCAGCGAGAACGACACGCGCTGCACGGCGTCGACGGGCGCGCCGTCGCGGCGCGAAAAGCGCACGCTGAGATCCTTGACTTCGAGTAGTGCCATGTCAGCGGTCCTTCGGATCGAGTGCATCGCGCAGCCCGTCGCCGACGAAGCTCACGCTGTAGAGCGTCGCGCACAGCATGAGGGCAGGGCACAGCAGCAGCCACGGCGTCGATTCCAGCTTCTGCGCGCCGTCCTGGATCAGCACGCCCCAGCTCGTCATCGGTTCCTGCACGCCGAGGCCGAGAAAGGACAGCACCGATTCCGTCAGCACGATGCCCGGCACCGTGACCGTCGCATACACGACCACCACGCCGATCAGGTTCGGCACGATGTGACGCGCGATGATCGAGCGCGAGCCGACGCCGATCGCCTTCGCGGCGTCGATAAATTCCCGCGAGCGCAGCGACAGCGTCTGGCCGCGCACGACGCGCGCCATATCGAGCCACGAGAACGCGCTGATCGTCAGCACGACGAGATAGAACGCGCGGCCGAACAGGGTCATCATCAGGATCGCGATCAACATGTAGGGGATCGCGTACATCATGTCGACGATGCGCATCATCACGGCATCGACGCGTCCGCCGAGATAGCCGGCCGTTGCGCCCCACGCGACACCGATCACGCCAGACACGAGCGTGCCGAGCAGACCGACCTCAAGCGACACGCGCCCGCCGACCAGCGTGCGCACGAGCAGATCGCGGCCGAGTTCGTCGGTGCCGAACCAGTGCATGTTGGCGAGCGTGGGTGCGAGGCTGATCGCGGACCAGTCGCTGTCGATGGCATTGTTCGGCGACAGCAGCGGCCCGACGAAGCACGCGAGCACGATGAGGACCAGCAACAGCAGCGCGGCGAACGCGGCCCGATTGCGCGTGAAGCGGCGCGCGGCCGTCGCGAGCGGACTGCGCGAAGGCGGCGCGTCCATGACGGACAGGTGGATAAGTGGCGTTCCCATCGTTCTTAATAGCGGATGCGCGGATCGAGCCATGCATACGCAAGGTCGACGAGCAGGTTGAACAGAACAGCGACGGCCGTCGTCAGCACGACGAGGCCAAGCACGAGCGTGTAGTCGCGATTGATCGCACCGTTGACGACGAGCTGCCCGAGGCCGGGTAGCGCAAACACCGATTCGGTGACGACGGCGGCCGTGATCGATGAGATGCACACCGAGCCGAGCAGCGACACGACGGGCATCAGCGCGGGCTTCATCGCGTGGCGCAGGACGATGGTGCGCGCAGGCAGGCCCTTCGCCCGCGCAGTGCGAATGAAGTTGCCCGACAGCACTTCGATCATGCTGCCGCGCATCACGCGTGCGATCAGCGCGACGTTGATGATCGTCAACAGCGCGATGGGCAGCACCCGGTAGCGCCACTCGCCGTCGCCCCAACTGCCGGCTGGCAGCCAGCCGTGGCCGTCCGGGCTCTTCAGCAGAATGGCGAACACCCACACGAGCAACGGCCCGAGCACGAACGGCGGCACCACGTTGCCGATATTGCCGAGCACCATCACGGTATGATCGATCACGCTGTCGCGGCGCACGGCCGCAATCGTGCCGAGCGCGACGCCGATCACGACGGCGATCGGCACCGACACGCCGCCGACGCCGAGGCTCACGGGCAGCGCCTTGAGTACGAGATCCGTGACGGACCAGTCGGTATAGCGGAACGACAGGCCCAGATCGCCGTGCAGCAGTCCCCACAGATAGTGCAGATACTGTTTCCACAGCGGCTCGTCGAGGTGATAGCGCGCGTTCAGGTTCGCGAGCGTAGCCGCCGACAACTGCTTCTCCGTGTCGAAGGGACCGCCCGGCGTGAGATGCAGCAGCAGATAGCATGCGGTGATCACGGCGAGTATCGTCGGGATCGCCCACAGCGTGCGGCGCAACGTGTATGCAAGCATGGGTGCGTTTCCTGCCGTTTAGTGCTTGAGCACGTACATATCTTGCGACGAGCGCATGTCGAGGTAGTTCGTCGACGCATAACCGCCGATATACGGTTTCACGAGACGCGCCGCCGAATACTGGAACAGCGGGATCAGCGGATAGTCGTTCATCGCGAGTTCATGTGCCTGCGTCAGCAACGCGGTGCGTTGCTTGTCGTCGGTCTGCTGGTTCGCCTGGTCGATCAGCGCGTCGACCTTCGGGTTGCAGTAGTGCTGGTCGTTCTGCACGCTGCCGCAGCGGATCAGGT
Organism: Paraburkholderia phymatum STM815; assembly: GCF_000020045.1. Classification (GTDB taxonomy): domain Bacteria; phylum Pseudomonadota; class Gammaproteobacteria; order Burkholderiales; family Burkholderiaceae; genus Paraburkholderia; species Paraburkholderia phymatum. The sequence continues at coordinate 1,551,494 of NC_010623.1, forward strand.
CGAAGTACGACATCGCGTCGTTGTAGTCGACGAACCAGCCGTCGCGCGATGCCTGCACCTTGCCGTCATGACGCTGCTTGAGCAGCACCTTGTATTCGACATTCTCGAGCTTCGCGTTGACGCCGAGCTTCGTGCGCCATTCGGATGTGACGAAGAGGGCAACCTTCTTGTGCAGATCGTTCGTGTTGTACGTGAAGGTGAACGTGAGCGGCTTCGCATCGGAATAGCCCGCTTCCTTCAGCAGATTGCGAGCAGTGTCGACGCGCTTGGCCATCGGCCACGATGCCCACTCCGGCTTGAAGACGGCGGCGCCTTCCGTGCCCTTCGAAATCAGGCCGTACATGGGCAGTTCGCCGCTCGACGTGAGCTTCGATGTGAGCAGATCGCGATCGATCACCATCGACAGCGCCTCGCGCACGCGCTTGTCCTTGAACACGGGCTCGTCGTTGTTCAGGCTGTAGTAGTACGTCGCGATCTGCAAACCCTTCTGCAGTTGCTGGCCGAACTGCTTGTCGACCTGATTGAAGATGCCAGAAGGAATCGTGTATGTGTAGTCGAACTGGCCCGCCTGATACATGCGCATGGCCGTTTCGTCGCTTTCGATAGGCAGATACGTGACCTTCGAAATGGCCACCTTCGGCGCGTTCCAGTAGTTGTTGCTCTTCGTGACGACGAGGCGGTTGTTCGGCTGCCAGTCGGTGAGCGAGAACGCGCCGTTGCCGACGAAGTTCGCCGGACGCGTCCAGTCGTTGCCGAACTTCGTTACGACGGCCTTGTCGACGGGCGCCATCGTCGCCATCGCCGCGAGTTGCGGGAAGAACGCGGCAGGCACTTCCGTTTTTACTTCGAGTGTGTACGGATCGACGGCGCGTGCGCCGAGACTCGTGACGGGCGCTTTGCCCGCGATGATCGTCTTCGCATTCTTCACGAACTCCACGAGGATCGTGTACTTCGAACCCGTCTTCGGATCGACGACGCGCTGCCATGCGTAGACGAAGTCGGCGGCCGTGACGGGCTGGCCGTTGCTCCACCTGGCGTCGTGACGCAGCTTGAAAACCCACGTGTCGGGTGCCGTGCGCGTCCACGACTGCGCGACGCCCGGCACGATCGCGCCCGATGCGTCGATGCGCGTGAGGCCCTCGAACAGATCGAGGCCGATCGTGTTGCCCGTCCACGATTCGATGTGCGCGGGATCGAGCGATTCGGTTTCGGCGGGCACCTGGCGCGTCAGTTCCTGGCTCGGGGCAAGCGTCACGCCGGACGGAATTGTGACGGCCGATGCGTTTTGCTGAAGTGTAAGGACGAGCGCGGTCAGCGCCGCCGTAGAGACGAACGTTTTATTCATGGTTGGATTCGCAGAAAAAGTCGGGAGAGAAACGCGAGCGGCACGGACGCCGCTAACGGTTATCCGCGTGATGTGGACCGGGGCGGTCCCTGTTCGGTGTAAAGCATGCAGGATTCCTTACAATTATTATTACAGGCATCCTGCAGCTGATTTTTCTGCGCCCCCTGCGATGCGGAAGCGCTTCCAACCAGGATCGAATGCCTGCCTTCTAAAACAGCCTTGGCGTACCCACCCAGACGACGACCGTTTCCTTGCGGGCCGTGTTGGCCCAGCTATGCGGCACCGTCGATTCGTAATGCGCGCTATCTCCCGCACGCAGCACGAAGGTTTTTCCTTCCAGCGTCAACGACACTTGCCCTTCGATGACATAGATGAACTCTTCACCGGCATGTGTCGTGACTTCGGAACGCTTTTGCCCGGGTGGCATCCTCACAAGGATGGCTTCCAACTGACGGCCCCCCGACAGATTGGTCATCCGGGCAAACAGATTCGCCGAGTCTGCAAATCCAAAAAACTTCAGTTCGTTTGCTCGACACACCGTACGTTCTTCGCTCGGTGTGTCGACGAAGTACTGCACTTTCACACCCAACGCATTCGCAATTCCCGCCAGCGAAGTGATGGATGGCGACGCGAGACCGCGCTCGACCTGCGACAGGAACGGCTTCGAAATGCCTGCTGCCGTTGCTGTTTCATCGAGCGTGCGCTTCAGCCTTTGCCTCAGCGCGCGGATCTTGCTCCCCAGTGCAAGTGCCGTGTCCTTCTCAAGTGTCGTGACCATAACAAAACCAAATTAGTCCGTCAAAATTAGTTTGATATAAGCAAATGTTGTTTGATGACGTGCCTCTCATCCCGTGCGAGGCTTGCGTGGATTGACAACTCTCCGAAGCTGCTCGTCCGGTTTCGATCTTTTCGAGACAACACTCTATGTTGCCAGATCGCGAAGGCCACCCACCGGATTTGCTTCGGATCGTTCACCATGCACTAGGAAGCATTGCGAGTCGACGGCCGCATGTCAGTGAATTCCCGGAGCGACAAGTGGCGATTGGATACTCACAATCGCACCTCGCGCGGGTGGACCCGGCCGGGTCGATCTGCCCGGCACTACCGTTTGCAGCGATCCTGCGACGGTCCTTTGATCGGTACGTCCCGACCGGACTGCCACCGACGCATGAAGGTGAACAGCATGTCGCATTCTTTTGCAGTCTTTCCGCACGTATTCCGCATATTGAGCACGCGTATTCCGATGCAGCCACCAACGCGGGCCGCACGCGCGATGCTTTATCATTGAGCCTTCGTCACGCGGTTTCCGCGTCGACGGTCTCCCGCTGAAGTCCTGGTTGTTCCGTTTTCGACGTGGACCGTGCTGTCCGTCGTTCGTATCGCACTGAACCGTCGCCTCATGCCGCATTGTGCGGCGGGCATGGCAAGTCACCGACGATCTCCAGTTTTTCCAGCTTCGCCTCGGGGCATTGCGTCGGCTCGACGCGTGCGCGCGGCGGCTTTCGCATGAATACGAGGAATAGATGAAATCACCCATATCCCAGACCCGGTCGTTTTCGACCGTCTTTCTCATTGAGATGTGGGAACGCTTCGGCTATTACGGCATGGCGGCGCTGCTCGTGCTGTTCATGATCGACAAGCTGGGCTTCGACGACGGCCGCGCCAATCTGACGTGGGGCGCGTTCGCGGCGCTTGTATACGCGTCGCCGTCGATCGGCGGCTGGATCGGCGACAAGGTGCTCGGTGCGCGCCGCTCGATGATTTTCGGCGCGCTGGTGCTCGCGGCCGGCTATCTGATGCTCGCGATGCCGAATGACAGCCTGGACTTCATGTATGCGTCGCTGGGCGTGATCGTGGTCGGCAACGGGCTGTTCAAGTCGAACGCCGCGAACCTGGTGCGGCGCATTTACGAAGGCGACGATGCGCGCATCGACAGCGCATTCACCATTTATTACATGGCGGTCAATATCGGCTCGACGGTGTCGATGCTCGCGACGCCCTGGATCAAGGATCATTGGGGCTGGCATACCGCGTTCGCCGTCTGCTGCTGCGGCATGCTGATCGGCGTGGTCAACTACTTCCTGATGTTGCGCACGCTGTCGCATGTCGGTTCTGCGCCCGACGCCGAAGCGGTGCGCTGGAAGCGCGTGCTGACCGTCGCGATCGGCGGGATTGCGCTCGGCACGGCGACGATGTTCGTGCTGCAGCACAAGGCGATTGCCGTCGCGTGCGTATATGCGGCGGGCGTCGCGATTCTCGCGATCTTCGCGTACATGCTGGTCAAGTGCGAGCGTTCGGAGCGTTCGGGCCTGCTCGCAGCGCTGATTCTCACGCTGCAGGTGATCCTGTTCTTCGTGTTCTATCAGCAGATGTCGACTTCGCTGACGCTGTTTGCGCTGCGCAACGTCGATCCGACGTTTTCGCTGGTCGGCACGCATCTGTTCACATGGAGCGCCGCGCAGTTCCAGGCGTTAAACCCGATCTGGATCATGCTGCTGAGCCCGCTGCTCGCGATGCTGTATACGAAGCTCGCGAAGGACGGCAGGGACGTGCCTGTCGCGGCGAAATACGCGTTCGGTTTTGCGGTGGTGGCAGCGGGTTTCTTTGTCTACGCGTGGAGCGGCAGCTTTGCGGTGAACGGCCGGGTGTCGTCGTGGTGGATGGTCGGCGGTTATGGTTTGTACTCGCTCGGCGAACTGCTGGTGAGCGGCCTCGGTCTCGCGATGATTGCGCGCTATGTGCCAGCGCGTATGAGCGGTTTCATGATGGGCGCTTATTTTGTTGCGACAGGTGTGTCGCAGTATCTGGGCAGCGTTGTTGCCAATCTGGCGAAGATCCCTGCCGGGGATCTTGATCCCTCGACTTCCTTGCCGCTGTATACGAAGCTCTTTGCAGAGCTGGGATGGCTGGCGGCTGTCGGTGCTGTCGTGGCTATTTTGCTGCTGCCGCTGATGGGAAGGTTGTCGCGGGCGCATCAGCGGTGTGCCTTGCAAGGTGTGGATGCTGCTGCTTCTGCTTCCGCTTCTACTTCCGCTTCCGCGCAGTAAAGGGTGGTTTGCTGCGCGCGGAGTGGGACGGACCTTAACTTGCCGCGGCGCAAAGAAATGCAGCCGCATCACGCGCACCTTGGCAAAGCTCAAAAACCACCCGCGTCGCAGACAGAAACCGAAACCCAAAAAAACAATCCCCGCACACTAACGTGTGCGGGGATTGCGAGAAATTACCTCAAGACAGCAGCTCACGCCGCCATCAGGTGCTTAGGCCGCTGCTGCGTCCTTCAACTTCTTCAGCGCACGTGCCTTGATACGCACGCTTGCCGGCTTCGCCGGGAACCAGCGCTCCTGGCCCGTGAACGGGTCCTTGCCGAAGCGCTTCTTCTTCGCCGGAACAGCTTGAACAACGATCTTCAGAAGACCCGACAGCGTGAACTCGCCTGCGCCCTTCTTGTGAACCGAACCGAGGATCGTGTCTTCGAGTGCAGCCAGAACTGCCTTCGCCGACTTCGGCTCGACGCCAGCGCGCTCCGCAACGTGTGCAGCCAGCGAGGCCTTCGTGAAGGTGTCCTTGATCGGCGAGGCAACGCCGGACGCCTTCACGGCGACCTTCTTAGCCGTGACTTTCTTTGCGGGAGCAGCAGCTTTCTTTGCAGCAACCTTCTTGGTCGGTACCGTAGCAGCCTTCTTGGCTACCTTTTTTGCGGAAGTCGCCATATTTCTCCTACCTCTAAGGGTCATTGATTGCGAGAAGCGAACGCGATATGCACACGCTTCAACGCCGGATTCTACAAGCGCTTTCGCGTTCTGCGCGAATCTTTTGTGTATAACGATTACTGTTTGTTGCGCGGCGCCGACTACCTCGTGCATTTCGAGCCTGTTTTTAAGGGGTAAACACGATCCGCAGGCGATTTCGGCACACCTGTCCAGAGCGAAATCGCTGATCGGATCGAGCGGTGTCGATCTCGATGTCGACCAGGATATGACCTGGGCGAGCGTCCGAAAAGCCCTGCATCAAGGCATCTGACTGCCAGCGAGCGCGTGCTCAAGTCCTTGATTCGATACGCGGCAGCAGCTTCGCGAGCTTCGTCAGTGCAGCATCGATCTGCTCGGCCTCGATGCCGCCATAACCGAACAAGAGCCCCGGCTGCGGGTTTGCACGCACGTAGAAAGGTGCGAGCCCATGCAATGCGATCGATTCCGCGCGTGCGGCTTCGATGACGTCCGCTTCCATGAGGGGCGCCCTGAGGCGAGCGGCCATATGGATGCCCGCCGTCGGCACGATCGGTTCGAACCAGCGTGCGAGATCGCCCTGCAGGTGCTCGAGCAGACATGCGCGGCGCGCGGCGTAGAGCTTGTGCATCCGCTTCAGGTGCTTGGCGAATTCGCCGTTCAGCATGAAACGGGACAGCGCCGTCTGCGTCAGCGTGCAGCCGTGCCAGTCGCCGATCTGTCTCGCCTTGCGCAGCGTGTCGAACAGCGACGCAGGCGGCACCATGTAGCCAACGCGAAGTTCCGGAAAGATAGTCTTCGAGAACGTTCCCACGTATGCGACCAGATCCGCGCGGTCCAGGCTTTTGAGCGGCTCCATCGGCCGTCCTTCGAAGCGGTATTCGCAGTCGTAGTCATCTTCGATGATGACGGCACCGCTCACCTGAGCCCATTCGAGCAGCTCGACGCGTCGCGCGAGGCTCATCGGCATGCCGAGCGGAAACTGGTGGGACGGCGTTACATAGACGAGTCGGGCTCGCCTGGGCAGCTTGCTCACGATCAAACCTTCGTCATCGACCGGCACGGCTGCGATCTTCGCGCCCACAGCCGTCAGACATGCACGCGCAGGCGGATAGCCCGGATCCTCGATGACGGCGATATCGCCGGGACGCAGCGTCACGCGTGCGATCAGATCGAGCGCATGCTGCGCGCCCTGCGTCACGATGACATCTTCCCAGTTGCTCGCAATGGCGCGATTGAACGCGAGATAACGCGAGATCGCGAGCCGCAGTTCCTGTTCGCCGGCGGCATCTCGATACGTGCCGCGGCCGCGCGACTGAATGCGAAGTGCGTGATTCACGCAGCGGCGCCAGATATCGAAGGGGAATTTTGTCTTCTCGGTGACGCCGCCGATGAAGTCGAACGGCGTCGCGTGCACAGGCTGCCGCCCGAGCACGTCGGGGACGGTCTGCCAGATGGGCTGCGCGCGCCTGGCGGACGGGGGGGCCGCGTGTGCGTCGCGGGGCGTGCGAGCGTGCGCCCCGCGCTCTGCGGGCAATCGCTGCAATTCTTCCGCGACGAAGGTGCCGGAACCTGCCCGCGCACGCAGGAAACCTTCGGCGAGCAGACGTTCGAAGACATCGAGAGTGGTTTTGCGGGACACGCCGAGCTGGACCGCGAGATCGCGAGTGGATGGCAGCTGCGTGCCGCCTGCCAGCCGCCCTTCGATGATGCCTGCACGCAGTTGCCTGTAGATTTGTCCCGCCAGGTCATGGCGGCCTTCTACGGCGATGTGGATTTCCATGAGGTCGTTGTGTCTGGCTTGGCCGTGCGGGTTTCGATGTCGGGTAGCTTAACTTGGTGCGCGCTGGCAAACCAACAGCCCAACGCGCACCCCAGCGAAAACTCAAAGCAGACCATCCGAACCCGCTGCGCCCAGCCGCCCGCCCGGCATGCACCGTGTGCGCCAAAACACGCACTGCGCTGGCGCACGCCACGCGAGAAAGCTACGATGACATCGTTAAACGGGCGCCATCTCAGTGCGCATAGAAGCGCCTGGCCTGCCCGCCAGCACAGAAACAAAAATGGCATAACGCTTGCTTGAACGTGATCGAAAAACCGAATGCGCAGCGCATTCGCCTTCTATCCGACAAAAAGAGTGGGGCGTGACATGCGATGCTATGACGAGATGCGTCATTTCGATGACGCCGTGCGGCCGCATTATCAGCGGTTCGAACGCTGGCTCGTGCAGCAGGGCACGGAAGCAATCGCGAGAAAGCGAGCCGAAGCCGATCTTCTGTTTCGCCGCGTCGGCATCACGTTCGCCGTCAACGGCGATCTGTCCGGGACGGAGCGGCTCATTCCGTTCGATCTGATTCCGCGCATCATCCCGCGCGGCGAATGGCAGACGCTCGAAGCCGGCCTCCGGCAGCGCGTCCAGGCACTCAACCTGTTCATCCACGACGTCTATCACGAACGCAATATCGTGCGCGCGGGTATTGTGCCCGCCGATCAGGTTTATACCAATGCGCAATACCGCCCCGAAATGCAAGGCGTCGACGTGCCGCTCGGCGTGTATGCGCATATTGCCGGCGTCGACGTCGTGCGCGCTGGCGAGAACGGCGAGTTCTACGTGCTGGAAGACAATTTGCGCGTGCCGTCGGGCGTTTCGTACATGCTGGAAAACCGCAAAATGATGATGCGGCTTTTCCCTGAGCTGTTCGTGCAGAACCGTATCGCGCCTGTCGCGCATTACCCCGATCTGCTGCTCGATACGCTGCGCTCGGTGGCGCCCGAAGGCGTCGACGATCCCGTCGTTGTCGTGCTCACGCCGGGCATGTACAACTCCGCTTACTTCGAGCACACCTTCCTCGCGCAGCAGATGGGCGTCGAACTGGTGGAAGGCAAGGACCTGTTCGTCGACGACAACTACGTTTTCATGCGCACCACGCAAGGGCCGCGCCGCGTCGATGTGATCTATCGCCGCGTCGACGACGACTTTCTCGATCCGCTCGCGTTTCGTCCCGACTCGGCGCTCGGCGTGCCGGGTCTGCTGACCGCGTATCGCGCCGGACGCGTCGCGCTCGCGAACGCGATGGGCACGGGCATCGCCGACGACAAATCGATTTATCCGTATGTGCCCGACATGATCGAGTTCTATCTGGGCGAGAAGCCTATCCTGAACAACGTGCCGACCTATCAATGCCGCAAGCCCGACGATCTCGCGTACACGCTCGCGCATCTTCCCGAGCTGGTCGTCAAGGAGGTGCACGGCGCGGGCGGTTACGGAATGCTGGTGGGACCCGCGTCGACGTCGGCGGAGATCGAGGCGTTCCGTCAGCGGTTGATCGAGAAACCGGCAGGCTATATCGCGCAGCCGACGCTCGCGCTGTCCGCGTGCCCGACTTTCGTCGAAACTGGTATTGCGCCGCGTCATATCGATCTGCGTCCGTTCGTGCTGTCGGGCAAGACCGTCACGATGTGCGCGGGCGGCCTCACGCGTGTCGCGTTGCAGGAGGGCTCGCTGGTCGTGAACTCGTCGCAGGGCGGCGGCACGAAAGACACCTGGATGGTCGACTGACCGCGTTTCGACCTTTGTTTCAACGCCTGTGCATCGCGCGATGCCTGGGCACCAGACGGGCAACCCGGCGCTCGCGGTCACGTACCGCAGAAGCGCCCAATCAACACGGAAAGCCGACATGCTGAGCCGCACCGCCGATCATCTGTTCTGGATGGCCCGTTACATGGAGCGTGCCGAGAATACCGCACGTATGCTCGACATCAACCTGAAAGCACAACTGCTGCCGCAAACGCCCGAGCAGGAGGAACGCGCGCAGCGTTCGGTGCTGCGCATCTCCGAGCTCGAACACGCGTTCGCGCAGCGTTACGACGAACCCACACGCGAAAACGTGCTCGATTTCATGATCGCCGATCCCACGAATCCGTCGAGCATTCATTCATGTCTTCAGGCAGCGCGCGAAAACGCGCGTGCGGTGCGCGGCACATTGACGACGGAATGGTGGGAAACGATCAACGACACGTGGCTCGAATTCAACGAGCGCGCGGCGCATGGCCAGGTGACGAGCAATCCGGCCGCGCTGTTCGAATGGGTGAAGTTCCGCTCGCATCTGTCGCGCGGCGTGACGATCGGCACCGCGCTGCAGGACGACGCGTTCTTCTTCACGCAGCTCGGCACGTTTCTCGAACGTGCGGACAACACGGCGCGCATTCTCGACGTGCGTTTTGCCGACGCCGAGCCGAATTCGCGCGAGGCCGCCCGTCAGCTCGAAGACTTTTATTACTGGACGTCGATTCTCAGTTCGGTCTCGGCTCTGGAAATCTATCGCAAGGTGTATCGCGATGTCGTGACGCCCGCGCGCGTCGTCGAGCTGATGATCCTCAATTCGCAGATGCCGCGTTCGCTGCTGGCGTCGCTCGACGGCGTCTGCGAGAACCTTGCGATGCTGCGCACGCAAGGCTCGAATCAATGCGAGCGCTTCGCGGGCAAGCTGCGCGCCGAACTGCTTTACGCGGATATCCGGCAGATTTTCGAAGCGGGCCTGCACGCGTGGCTTACGCAGTTTCTCGCCCGCGTGTTTGAACTCGGCAACATGGTCGCGCGTACCTATTTGATGCTGCCTGTTGCCTGACGGAGTGCCTTCCATGTTTCTGACGATCCGCCACGACACGTTCTACCGCTACGAAGCGACGGTCCATTATTCGATCCAGCAGTTGCGCCTCACGCCGTCGAGCGGTGCTTCCCAGGTCGTGCGGCGCTGGACGCTCGATGCGCCGGGCAAGCTCGACTCGACCTTCGATGCCTATGGCAATGTGCTGCATACGCTGGTGCTCAACAAGCCGCACGATGAAATTCGCGTGCATGTGTCGGGTGAAATCGATACGTTTGCGCTGGTCGACGGCCGGCTCGGCGACGACGCGGGCGTGATTCCGCTCGAACACTACACCTGCGCGACGCGCCTGACGGATTGCGATCCTGCGATTCGCGAACTGGCCGCGTCGGTGCCGTTGCTCGACAAGCCGGCTGCGCTGATTGCGCTGGCGGAGAAGATCGTCGATCGCGTGCAGTTCGAAACGGGCGCGACGGCTGTGTCTAGCACGGCATCGCAGGCCCTCGCGCTCGGCAAGGGCGTCTGCCAGGATCACGCGCATCTGATGCTTGCCTGCTGCCGGGCTCGTGGCATTCCGGCGCGCTACGTGAGCGGCTATATTGAACCCGGCGACGTCGAGCATGCGGCGAGTCACGCGTGGGTCGACGTGTGGCTGACGGGCATCGGCTGGGTGTCCATCGACGTCACGCATGCTGCGTTCGCCAGCGAGATGTACTGCCGGCTTGCAGCGGCGCGTGACTACGAGGCGGCGTCGCCCGTGCGCGGCCGGCGCATTGGCGGCCTCGAAGAGACACTCGATGTGTCCGTGTCGGTTAAGGCGCAGGCGCAGACGCCGCAGTAGCGATCGCGCGAATCTGGGCTGCGGCGCCTGCGGCGGGCGCATTACAATGGCAACGTCCCGCGGCATGCCGCCGCCCCGCCTTTTTTCCGGCTCGCCCGTCCGTTCGCTTGCGGCAGCCGTCTGGATTTCTGTCATGACTTACTGTGTGGCGATGTGCGTCGATGAAGGGCTCGTATTCCTGTCGGATACGCGGACCAATGCCGGCGTCGATCACATCAGCACGGCGCGCAAGATGTCGGTGTTCGAAGTGCCCGGCGAGCGCATGCTGGTGCTGCTTGGCGCGGGCAACCTGTCGCTCACGCAGGCCGTGCTGCACGAGCTGTCCGAGCCCACCGGGCCGTCGCGTCCCACTCTCTGGACGGTATCGACGATGGCCGACGCGGCGCGCGTGGTCGGTCAGGCGGTGCGCGACGTGCACCAGCGCGAGGCGAACGCGCTGCAGGAATTCGGCGTCGACTTCAACTGCAGCTTTATCCTCGGCGGTCAGATTGGCGACGGCGACGAGGGTGTCGCACAGCCGCGACCGCGTCTGTTCATGGTCTACGCGGCGGGCAACCACATCGAATCGTCGCGTGTGAATCCGTACTTTCAGATCGGCGAGTCGAAGTATGGCAAGCCAATCATCGACCGCGTGCTGGTACCGTCCACGCCGCTCGACGAGGCCGCCAAGTGCGCGCTGATCTCGATGGATTCCACGTTGCGCTCGAACCTCTCGGTCGGGCTGCCGCTCGATCTGCTCGTCTATCAAAAGGACACGCTGAAGGTGACGCGCTTCGTGTCGATCGACCAGGACAATGCGTACTACCAGATGATCCATCGCACGTGGGGCGAACGGCTGCGCCAGGTGTTCAGCGAGATTCCCGAGCCGGACTGGCAGAGCACGGGCGACGTGCCGCAGAACGGGCACGTCGGCGAGATGGTGCTGTACCGGCCGCCGGGCGCGCTGCATATGGATGCCGACCGTGGCACGCCGGGCGCCGATGTGCGCGCGGCTCAGACCCTCGCCCAAGCGGATAAACCCAAGGCGCGCGGCTGAAACGCGTTGCGCGGCGCTGCGACGGTCAGCGGCGCCGCGTGGCGAACAAACGCTTCCACGCCGGGGCGCTTGCAGCTTTCGATTGCGCCAATGAAAAAAGCCAGCCTTCGGCTTGCGCCTCTGGCTGGCTTCAGGGTACGGCTCGACGTCTCGAGCCGTAGGTCATGTTGTTCTATTAGAACTTGTGACGGATACCGAGGCTGACGATTTCCTGCGAGCTTGAGGCCGACTGGAAGCCATACGAACCGACGGAGGCAGTCGCCGTGGCCGTCCTCGTGCCGTCGATACGTTGCGTGCCATTTGCGTGCTGGTAAGCACCGATCAGGTAGAGGTCAGTGCGCTTCGACAGGTTGTAGTCGCCGCCCAGCGAAACCTGATGGTACGTAGCCGACGTGTCGCCAGCACCGTGCGTGTAGGTATAGCCCAGACCGATGAGCATGGCCGGCGTGAGCTGGTAACCCGCATAGCCGCCTGCGACGTGGTACTTCTCCTGCTCGTGGAAGGCCGAGAAGCCATCCGGCTTGTACTGCGCGAAGCTGTAACGGATGTTGAACGTGAACGGACCCGTCACGTATTGCGCAGCTGCCGACGTGATGTCGATCGACTTCGCTGACTGGTAGCCGCTGTTGATCGTCGATCCATCGAACGTGCCGTCCGAGGTGCCGCTCGCATTCCACGTGCCCGGGCCGACGCCGGCCGTCGCCGGGGTGAGGCCGCGGCTGGCCAGCGTATTGCCGTTTTCCATGCGGAAGTAGCCAGCTGCAACGCTGAAGGGACCACCTGCCCACGTCGCTGCACCTGCCCACGACTGGCCTGCGCCCGTCGAGCCTGCAACGCCGCCCAGTGCGTACATGCCTTCGAACTGGAAGCCACTCCATACCGGCGAGACGTACTTGATTGCGTTGTTCGTACGCGAGCTGTTGTCGTTGTTGTCAACGTCGCCCGGTGTCGTGAACGTGCTGCCGAAGTAGTTGTCAGCCGTCAGCGGCTGAACCAGGTCAACCAGCGGGTCGTACTGGCGACCCAGCGTAACCGTACCGTATGCGTCGTGCGTCAAGCCGACGTACGCCTGACGGCCAAACAGCTTCGTGCCCGTGCCGTACGAACCCATCTTGCCGTTGTTCGGGTTGAAGCCGCTTTCCAACTGGAAAATTGCCTTCAGGCCGCCGCCCAGGTCTTCCGTACCTTTCATGCCCCAGCGACTGCCTTGCAGATTGCCGGCAGCGAGGCCCCACAGATTCTTGTTGTTGCCACTGGCATCAACGGTGTTGTGCACAAACTGGATCGAGTCATCGATCAAGCCATAGAGCGTCACGCTGCTTTGTGCATGTGCTGCGCCTGCAGCGCCGAGCAATGCCAGCGAGAGGGTCGACAGTGCGATTCGTTTCATCCATTTCTCCACGCAGATGATTGATTTGTTGTTGCGAATCGGAGAATAGCGCAGTGTCTCTGAGTGTAAGAACTGAAAAAAATTAGGTGTATCGAAAAAGTGACAGCCCGGTAGAAGCCTTATATTGCAAGCTTGTCAACGATTGTTTCGCTTTCAGCAACATTCAATCTTTGACTAGGCATTATTGTTCTTTTTATGACAGTGATCCGCGGGATCGGTAAGTGCTACCCCGCTAATCGAATGGTTTATGTAAGCTAGTTGTCTAGTCGATTGGCCAAATTTCCGCTTCTATATAAAGAAGGCATAAACGCTGGAGCAAGTCGTCTTGACGCGGCGGGTAGACAGTGGCGGCCAGATATGGTCGGGCGGGCGCTTGTCCCATTGTAGCGGACGCTTAATGTGCGGACCGGTCGTCGGGCGGCGTTGTCGCGTCGTGGGGGCCGCTGCGGCGCCGGGCGAACGCGGCGACGGCCATCGCGGTGCCCGCTGCGACCAGCACCGAACTCCACGGATGCCGCCTGACATATTGGTCGGCGGAAGCGGCTTTGCGGCGCGCCTCGACCAGCGTGAGCGCGGCGGCGCGCGTCGCGTGCCTTTCAGCCTCGAGGACGGTCTTGCCGATCGTCACGGCCTTGCCGACGCCCGCGTCGTTCATCGCCATGACTTTCGCTGCCAACGATGCACGCGTCGCCGGCGGCACGCTCGCCATGCCGCCAGATGAAGGCGCGGGGCCGCGCTTCACATCGGCGGCGACCGTCGATGCCGCCAGCACCGAGGCCAGCATCGCGCGGCTTCCCGGCGGCGCGGCGCGCGCGAAGCCCCACGCGCCGCGCGGATCGTGCATGCGTCCCCGCGCCGCAGCGAATTCGGCGCCGAGCAGCAGCACCACAGCTGAGAAGTACAGCCACATCAGCAGCACGGCAAGCGAGCCCGCTGCGCCGAACGAGTTGGCCATGCCGGCATGCGCGAGATATAGCGCGAACAGCTTCTTGCCCGCAGAAAACAATGCGGCCGCGACCGTGCCGCCCACGAGCGCGTCGCGCCAGCGCACGGGCGCGTCGGGCAGGAACTTGAGCAGCGCGGCGAACGCGACCGCGAGCACCAGCCAGCCGACGCCCAGCTGCAGCAGGTTGCCGATGACCACATAGGGCGAGTTGCCCCAGATCCAGTTGCCAATGAAGGTGATCGCCGTGTCGAGCACGAGCGACACGATCAGCAGAAACGCGACGCCGAGCACGAGCCCGAACGAGATCAGCCGCACGCGTACCAGTGCGATGACGCTCGACGCTCGCGGCGCCACGGACGGCCAGACGATGTTGAGCGCGCTGTTCAGCGACGCGAAGGTCGCGGACGCGCCGATGGCGAGCAGCACAAACGAGATGATCGCCGCGATACCGCCCGCGCCCCCGCTGCGGTGCGCGTTCTGCACAATCGTGGTCACGGCGGCCGCTGCATCGTTTCCGAGCACAGCGTGCACCTGTCTGAAGAGTTCGCCGCGGGCGGCTTCGGCGCCGAAGAACCAGCCGGACACGGCGATCACCATCACGAGGGTCGGCGCGAGAGAGAATGCCGCATAGAACGCGATGCTCGCCGCCATCGCGGCGCAGCGGTTCTCGGAGAACTGCTTCATGGCATTGACGGCCCACGAAGCCTGCTTCTTCGCGACCGACTGCAACTTGTCGGCGGACAGAGAATCGAGTTCCATGACGATCCTTCATGACAAGGTAGGACCCGGCAGACGCGCGACGCGTCGCCTCGTGGATTCATCGCGCATCGGCGCGCTGACCGCATGCAACTGACAATCGTATTAGGCAAGCGTCATGCCCATCCGCCTGTGCGGATACACCAACCTCGAGCGAGCGGGCATGCGGCGTGCATGCGTGATGCTCCGCTCTGCTTACGGTTTGCAGGAAACGACGTATACTTTTTTTACCTCCCCACAAATAGAACGAGAGGCGATCATGTTGCAAATGTCCCGCCGCCAGTTTCTGAAGGTGACGGCGAGCACGCTAGCCGGATCGAGCCTGGCCCTGATGGGCTTCTCGCCGGAGCCCGCGCTCGCCGAGGTCCGGCAGTACAAGCTGGCTCGCACTACCGAAACGCGCAACACGTGTCCTTATTGCTCCGTCGGCTGCGGCATTCTGATGTACGGCCTCGGCGACGGCGCGAAGAACGCGACAGCCAGCATCATCCATATTGAAGGCGACCCCGATCATCCGGTCAATCGCGGCACGTTGTGTCCGAAGGGGGCGAGCCTCATCGACTTCATTCACAGCCCCAGCCGTCTGAAGTATCCCGAGTATCGCGCCGCCGGCTCCGATCAGTGGCAACGCATCTCGTGGGACGATGCGCTCGACCGTATCGCGAAGCTGATGAAGGAAGATCGCGACGCGAATTTCATCGAAAGCACGCCCGACGGCAAGAAGGTCAACCGCTGGCTGACCACGGGCATGCTCGCGGCGTCGGCGGGCAGCAACGAAGTTGGCTATCTGACGCACAAGACCGTGCGTTCGATGGGGATGCTTGCGTTCGACAATCAGGCGCGTGTCTGACATGGCCCGACGGTGGCAGGTCTTGCCCCGACGTTTGGCCGTGGAGCGATGACGAACCATTGGGTCGACATCAAGAACGCGGACGTGATTCTCGTCATGGGCGGCAATGCGGCCGAGGCGCACCCGTGCGGGTTCAAATGGGTCACTGAGGCAAAGGCGCACAACAAGGCGAAGCTGATGGTCGTCGATCCGCGTTTCACGCGCACGGCTTCCGTCGCGGACTTCTATGCGCCGATTCGCACGGGTACGGATATCGCGTTCCTGGGCGGCGTGATCAACTATCTGCTGACCAACGACAAGATCCAGCACGAGTATGTGAAGAACTACACGGATTTTCCGTTCATCGTCCGTGAAGACTTTGCGTTCAACGACGGCATCTATTCCGGCTACGACGCGAACGAGCACAAGTACGCAGACAAATCGACGTGGGATTACGAGCGTGGCGACGACGGTTTCGTGAAGGTCGACATGTCACTGCAGAATCCGCGCTGCGTGTACAACCTGCTGAAGCAGCACTATTCGCGCTACACGCCAGAGATGGTCGAGAAAACCTGCGGCACGCCGAAGGACAAGTTCCTGCACGTGTGCGAGACGCTGGCGAGCACCGCGACGCCTGGCCGCGCAGGCACGATTCTCTATGCGCTCGGCTGGACGCACCATTCGATCGGCGCGCAGATGATCCGCACGGGCGCGATGGTGCAGCTGCTGCTGGGTAACATCGGCATCGCGGGCGGCGGCATGAACGCATTGCGCGGGCACTCGAACATTCAGGGGCTCACGGACCTCGGTCTGATGTCGAATCTGCTGACGGGCTACATGACGCTTCCGAACGAACCCGAACAGGACTTCGACGGCTACATCCAGAAGCGCGCGTCGCAGCCGCTGCGGCCGAACCAGTTGAGCTACTGGAAGAACTACCGCGCGTTTTTCGTCAGCATGATGAAGTCGTGGTGGGGCGACGCGGCAACGGCGCAGAACAACTGGGGTTACGACTATCTGCCCAAGCTCGACAAGCCATACGATCTGCTGCAGGCCATCGAACTGATGAATCAGGGGAAGATGAATGGCTACATCTGCCAGGGCTTCAACCCGCTCGCGGCAGCGCCGAACAAAGGCAAGACGACCGTGGGCCTCGGCAAGCTCAAGTGGCTCGTCATCATGGACCCTCTGGCCACGGAAACCTCCGAGTTCTGGAAAAACCACGGCGAGTACAACGACGTCGATTCGTCGAAGATCCAGACGGAGGTGTTTCGTCTGCCTACTACATGCTTTGCGGAAGAACGCGGCTCGCTGGTCAGTTCGAGCCGTGTGCTGCAATGGCACTGGCAGGGCGTCGAAGCGCCGTTCGAAGCGCGCAGCGATCTCGAGATCATGTCGGGCCTCTTTCTGCGCATGCGCAAGGCCTATCAGGAGCAGGGCGGCAAGTATCCCGATCCGATCGTCAACCTGACGTGGCCGTACGCGCGTCCCGACAGCCCTACGCCCGAAGAGATCGCGATGGAGTACAACGGCCGCGCGCTCGCCGATCTGCCCGATCCGAAGGACGCCTCCAGGGTGCTGGTGAAGAAGGGCGATCAGCTGGCGGGCTTCGCGCAACTGAAGGACGACGGCACGACGGCGAGCGGCTGCTGGATCTTCTGCGGCGCGTGGACCCAGGCGGGCAACCAGATGGGGCGGCGCGACAACAGCGATCCGACGGGCATTGGTCAAACCTTGAACTGGGCATGGGCGTGGCCTGCGAACCGGCGCGTGCTGTACAACCGCGCATCGTGCGATCTGAACGGCAAACCGTTCGATCCGAAACGCAAGCTGATCGCATGGAACGGCGCAAGCTGGAGCGGTCCCGACATTCCTGACTTCAAGCTCGACGAAGCGCCGGAAAACGGCATGGGGCCCTTTATCATGAATCCGGAAGGCGTCGCGCGCTTCTTCGCGCGCGACGGTATGAACGAAGGACCGTTCCCCGAGCACTACGAACCGTTCGAAACGCCGCTCGGCTACAACACCTTCCATCCGGACAATCCGCAGGCGACCAGCAACCCCGCTGCGCGTGTGTTTCCCGATGATCGCAAGGCATTCGGCAAGGCGGCTGATTTCCCGCATACGGCGACCACCTATCGTCTGACGGAACACTTCCACTTCTGGACCAAGCATGCGCGCCTGAACGCGATCGTGCAGCCGCAGCAGTTCGTCGAGATCGGCGAGGATCTCGCGAAGCAGATCGGCGTGGTGGCAGGCGACCGCGTGAAAGTGTCGAGCAACCGCGGGCACATCATCGCCGTGGCTGTGGTCACGAAGCGGATCAAGCCGCTGACGATCGACGGCAAGAAGGTGCAGACCGTCGGCGTGCCGCTGCATTGGGGCTTCAAGGGGCTGACCAAGCCGGGCTACATCACCAACACGTTGACGCCTGTCGTGGCCGACGCGAATTCGCAGACACCGGAATTCAAGTCGTTCCTCGTGAAGGTCGAAAAGGCATAGGGAGGCGCCGTGGCATTTCAATCGCTGGACATCAAGCGTCTTTCCGCGACGACCGTGCAGCCCACGTCGGTGCGCGAGCCGGCGACGGGCACGGTCGCGAAGCTGATCGACGTGACCAAATGCATCGGCTGCAAGGCGTGTCAGACGGCATGCATGGAATGGAACGATTTGCGCGACGACATCGGCACCACGACGGGCATCTACGACAACCCGCGCGATCTCGACGAGCATTCGTGGACGGTGATGCGCTTCACGGAGTACGAGAACCCCAAAGGCGATCTCGAATGGCTGATCCGCAAGGACGGCTGCATGCACTGCGAAGATCCGGGCTGTCTGAAAGCGTGTCCGTCGCCGGGCGCGATCGTGCAGTACACGAACGGCATCGTCGACTTTCACGAAGAGAACTGCATCGGCTGCGGCTATTGCATTGCGGGTTGTCCGTTCAACATTCCGCGTCTGTCGAAAACGGATCATCGCGTGTACAAGTGCACGCTGTGCTCGGATCGCGTGGGCGTCGGTCAGGAGCCCGCGTGCGTGAAGACCTGTCCGACGGGCGCGATCGTGTTCGGCACCAAGGTCGACATGATCCAGCACGCGCAAGAGCGCATCGCCGATCTGAAGGAGCGCGGCTTCGAGAAGGCGGGACTGTACGATCCGCAGGGCGTCGGCGGCACGCACGTGATGTATGTGCTGCATCATGCGGACAAGCCGTCGCTGTATCACGGCTTGCCCGACGATCCGCACATCAGCCCGTTCGTGAAGTTGTGGAAGGGCGTCGCGAAGCCGCTCGCCGTTGCGGCGATGGCGATTACCGCGCTGGCGGGCTTCTTCCACTACACGCGCGTCGGCCCCAACGAAGTCAGCGAGGAAGACGAAGAAGCCGCCCGCAACGCCGCCCGCGACATTCGCGAACATCGCGAGAGCAAGCCCGAGGAGCCGGTCAAATGAGACATGATCCGCAAGAGAACACGGAGCTGATCGAGCGCTACACCCCGAACGAGCGCACGAATCACTGGATCACGGCGATCACGTTCGTTTTGCTCGCACTGTCGGGCCTCGCGATGTTTCATCCGTCGATGTTCTGGCTGTCCGCGCTGTTCGGCGGCGGGCAATGGACGCGCATTTTGCATCCATTCGTTGGCGTCGTGATGTTCGTGTCGTTCATGATTCTTGCGCTGCGCTTCTGGCACCACAACTATCTGGACGCCGACGACCGCCAGTGGCTGCGCCAGATGAACGACGTACTCGCGAACCGCGAAGACAGACTGCCCGAAGGGGGCCGCTACAACGCGGGGCAGAAGCTGCTGTTCTTCGTGCTCGTGCTGTGCCTGCTGCTGTTGTTGCCAAGCGGTATTGTCATCTGGCGCGCGTATTTCGCGTTCTATTTTCCGATCGAAGTCGTGCGCATTGCAGCCGTGATTCATGCGATCAGCGCGTTCGTGCTGATCTGCAGCATCATCGTGCACATCTATGCGGCGCTGTGGGTAAAAGGGTCCATTGGTGCGATGACGCGCGGCACAGTGACCTTGGGCTGGGCGCGCAAGCATCATCCGAAGTGGTTCCGCGAAAGCATCAAGTGACATGAGAGCTGCGCGCGCCGGGCGGCAGCGCGCGCAGCTCGCTGTTATCTGCTAGTGTTGACGCAATCCTTGTTCTGAATGTCAGGAACCTGAATTGGTGCAACGCATTCTGGATCCCGGCCAGATCGAGTCGCTCGATCAATCGGCCATTCCGCGCCTGCGCATGCCGGAGCGCGCGACTGTTTTCTCGACGCGCGCCGCGCGTCTTCGCCAGTTAGCGGGCGCGAGCCCTATCGGCGGCTATGTCAGGCTCATGGCTGCCCTCGCTGACGCGCAGCAGCAGACGCTCGCGCAGATCAGCGCGACGATGCCTCTAGCCGAATCCATCGCCCTGGCGCAACAACATTCGATGCCGCTTGCACCCGCGACTGCACCCGAACGCGACCCGCAGTGGCGCGATGTCTTGCAGCGGTTGCTCGATCGCGTGGAAGCGGCGGGCCAGGTGACGCCCGTGCTCGCAAGGGTGATTGACGGCTTGCGCGTGGCAAGCGAGCAGAAACTCGATGCGCTCGCCGATGCCATCGTCGCACTGCGCTTCAACGAAATCGAGCCAGCGTCCGCGCCATTCGTGATGGCCGCGCTGCAAGTGGTGTGGACCGACATCGCAAGCCGCATCGACCCGCGCGCCGTGCCGTATCTTGACACACCCGGCGCATGTCCCGTCTGTGGCGCGCCGCCCGTGGCGAGCATCGTGCGCGTCGGCGGGCAGTTCCAGGGCTATCGCTACCTGCAATGTGGACTGTGCTCGACGGAATGGCACGCTGTGCGCGTCAAATGCTCGAATTGCGATTCGACGAAAGGCATTGCGTATCACGGCATCGAAGGCGGCAGCGAAGCGCTCAAGGCCGAATCGTGCGACGAGTGCCGCACGTACCGCAAGATCGGCTATCAGGAGAAGGACTACGACTTCGAGCCGTTTGCGGACGATCTCGCGAGCCTCACGCTGGACCTGCTGATGAACGAAGCCGGCTATCGGCGCAGCAGTCCGAATCCGCTGTTGTGGCCAGAAGTGCCGTCGGACGAGTGAACCAACGTCGTGCAACCACGCGGGGGAATGCGAGCGTGAGCGAAGTGTCGGGCAACGAAACGGGCAAGGACGTGCGCGAGCTGCTGGCGCGCGTGCCGGCTGTCGAGCGGGTGCTGTCGTCGGTGGGCGCACAGCGTTTGATCGCCGAATACGGCCGCACGCAGGTCGTCGATGCGATTCGCGCAGCCGCCGATGCGCTGCGGCGCGAACTGCTGGCGCACGCTTCGTTCGACACATCGTTCAACTTTGAAGCGAAGCTCGTCGAGGACGCGGCGCGCGCGCTCGCTGCGCGTTCGCGGCCTCGCCTGCGCGCCGTGTTTAATCTGACGGGCACGGTGCTGCACACGAATCTCGGCCGTGCGCTGCTGCCCGACGATGCTGTGCGCGCGGTGATCGAAGCGCTCACGCGGCCGATGAACCTCGAGTTCGATCTCGCCACGGGTAGCCGCGGCGACCGCGACGATCTGATCGACGATCTCATCTGCGAGCTCACGGGCGCCGAGGCGGCGACCGTCGTGAACAACAACGCGGCCGCTGTGCTGCTGACGCTGTCGGCGCTCGCGTCGAAGAAGGAAGTGGTGGTGTCGCGCGGCGAACTCGTCGAGATCGGCGGTGCGTTTCGCATTCCCGACATCATGTCGCGCGCGGGCGCGAAGCTGCGCGAAATCGGCACGACGAACCGCACGCACCCGAAGGACTATGACGAGGCGATCAACCCGCGCACCGCCTTGCTGATGAAGGTTCATTGCAGCAACTACGCAATCGAAGGCTTTACGAAAAGCGTGTCCGTCGATGAAGTCGCGCGGCTCGCGCATGCGCGCCGCTTGCCGATGGCCGTCGATCTCGGCAGCGGTACGCTCGTCGACCTCGCACAGTTCGGCTTGCCCACCGAACCGACAGTGCGAGAGACCGTCGACGCAGGCGCCGATCTCGTCACGTTCAGCGGCGACAAGCTGTTGGGCGGGCCGCAGGCCGGTCTGATTGTCGGGCGCGCGGAGTTGATCCGCAAGATCAAGAAGCATCCGTTGAAGCGTGCGTTGCGCGTCGGCAAGCTGACGCTCGCGGCGCTCGAACCCGTTTTGCGGCTTTATCGCGCCCCTGAACTGCTGCGCGAACGGCTCACCACGTTGCGCCTGTTGACGCGTCCCGCCGCCGACATGCAGGCGCAGGCTGGGCGCGTGCAAACTGTGTTGCAGCACGCACTGGGCGACGCGTACAGCGTGACGGCGGAACCCATGATGAGCCAGATCGGTAGCGGGGCATTGCCCGTCGATCAATTGCCGAGCGTCGGCGTCGTGATTCGCAACGCCGCTGGCAAGCGCGGCGGCCGTGCATTGATGAAGCTCGAAGCAGCGCTGCGTGCGCTGCCGCGTCCCGTGATCGGACGCATGGCCGACGACGCACTGC
Organism: Paraburkholderia phymatum STM815; assembly: GCF_000020045.1. Taxonomy (GTDB): domain Bacteria; phylum Pseudomonadota; class Gammaproteobacteria; order Burkholderiales; family Burkholderiaceae; genus Paraburkholderia; species Paraburkholderia phymatum. Next base: position 1,573,485 of record NC_010623.1, read on the forward strand.
GTCTCGATTTGCGCTGCCTGGAGACGGCCGACGAAGCCGCGTTCCTCGCACAATGCGCGGAGCTGCGCCTATGATCGTCGGCACGGCTGGCCATATCGACCACGGCAAGACGACGCTGGTTCGTGCGCTGACGGGCATCGACACCGACCGCCTGAAAGAAGAGAAGGCCCGCGGCATTTCGATCGAACTCGGCTATGCGTATGCGCCGCTCGCCAACGGCGACGTGCTTGGCATCATCGACGTACCCGGTCACGAAAAGCTCGTGCACACGATGGCGGCGGGCGCTTGCGGCATCGACTATGCGCTGCTCGTGATTGCCGCCGACGACGGCATCATGCCGCAAACGCGCGAGCATCTTTCGATCCTGCAACTGCTCGGCGTCACGCGCGGCGCGATTGCAATGACGAAGATCGATCGCGTGGATACAGCGCGAATCGCGCAGGTGCGCGAGGAAATTCGCGCGTGGCTTGCGCCGACGCCATTCGTTGACGCGCCCATCTTCGAAACGAACGCAACCGCTTCCGACGATTCCGGCGTTCGCGCTTTGTCTCGTCACTTGAATGACGTGGCTATCGCACGGCGCGCGCGGCGCGACGATGGGCTGTTCCGTCTGGCCGTCGATCGCGTGTTTACGCTGGCGGGGCAGGGCACGATCGTAACGGGCACGGTGTTCGCCGGACACGTGACCACGGGCGACACGTTGATGCTCGAACGGGGGCGGCAGGCAGTGCGCGTGCGCAGCATTCACGCGCAAAACCGCGCAGCCGATGCGGGCCGCGCCGGCCAGCGCTGCGCGTTGAATCTCGCGGGCATCGACAAGGACGCGGCTTCGCGCGGCGACTGGATCGTCGACGCGCGGCTTGCGAAGTCGAGCGAACGGCTCGACGTCGAACTGACGCTGCTCGCGGAGGTGGATATCACCTTGCAACACTGGGCGCCGCTGCATGTGCACATCGGTACGCTGCATCGCGTGGCGCATGTTGCGCTGCTCGATGGCGAAAGGCTCGCTGCGGGACATACGGCACGCGCGCAACTGGTGTTCGATGCACCCGTTTGCGCGCTGTCCGGGGACCGCTTTATCGTGCGCACTGCGCAGGCAACGCGCACGGTTGGCGGCGGGCGCGTGCTCGATCCGTTCGGGCCGCCGCGCAAGCGCAGAACCGCGGAACGGCGTGCCTGGCTCGATGCATTGCAGAGCTGGCTCGACGCTCGCCACCTGAGTCCGCTGCTCGAAGTAGCGCCGCGCGGCGTAGCGCGCTCGATGCTTATGCAACTGACGGGCCTGCCCGCCGATGCGTTGCCGCTGCCCGCCGATGTCGAAACGATTGCGCTGCACGGCAAGGATGCGGGCGATGCGATCGTCGTATTGCGCAAGCATTGGGCGCGTTTGCGATCGGGCGTGATTGCAGCACTCGATCAATATCACGCACGCTCGCCGGATGAACCCGGCCCGGATGCGTCGCGTTTGCGGCGTATTGCGGCGCCGCTGGTGCCGGACGCCATGTGGCGCGCGCTGATCGATTCGCTCGTCGTTGAAGGGACTGTTGCGAGGAGCGGGCCGTGGCTGCATTTGCCGGGACATTCGGTGTCGCTCGATTCGAACGAGCAGCGTATCGCCGCTGCTTTGCTGCCGCTGCTCGTGGCGGGCCGCTTCGATCCGCCGTGGGTGCGCGATCTCGCGAAGTCGACGGGGCAGCAGGACGAGGCCGTGCGTCAGGTGTTGCGCAAGCTCGCGCGACAGGGCAGCGTCTATCAGGTGGTTCGCGATCTGTTCTATGCGCGCGACGTGGTGCATGAACTCGCGCGGCTCGTCGCTGGCATCGCGAACGAGCAGGGCGGCGCGTTAGGCGCGTCGGCGTTTCGGGATGCGACCGGGTTGGGACGCAAGCGCGCGATTCAAATTCTCGAGTGCTTCGATCGCATCGGCTATACGCGGTTTCAACGTGACCTTCACTGGCTTAGGCCCGATTCGCAGTTGCATGAAGCGGTGGCGTGCGAAGCGGGTTCGTAAAGCTGGAAGGGGCGGTTGCGCGTGCAACGGATGACCATGCTGTGTTGTGCCCACTATAATCGGTTTCGATAAACGTATCGCTGAATTGACTCTTCAACGGAAGGCATTCGTATCTGGTGGTGCGGCTGGGCTTCAAACCCAGTAGGGGGCGTCAGCCGCTCCCTGATCGGTTCGACTCCGGTTGCCTTCCGCCCCCCTCCCCAGTTTGCTGAAAGACCCCGACGATATTTTTTGTGAAGTTCATCAATTAATGTCGCTTACGGCACGAATTGATTGTTTTGCGCGTCGCATCTGTTCGAATCTGGACTGGTTGCGAACACCAGTCCCGACTAGTTCTTGTCAGCGAGGCGCTAGGATAAGGATTTCAACCTCGTACAGACGGCGACGCTGACGCCGCTCGCGTTGCTTGTCGGGTTCAGCCTTTCGATGGCGGTCGGACGTTATGACCAGCGTAAAAATCTTGAGGAAGGCGAGTCCAATGCGATCGGAACGGAATTCGCGCGCGCTGATCTCGCCGCCCCTGCCCTGAGTGCGAAGTGAAAGGATGGTTTGATCCGTTATACGAAGTTGCGCCTGGCCGACTACCTGACTCGCGACAGGCAGGAACGTGCTACGTATCGGACGGGATGCGACGAACCTGCAGGCGCAACTGTGGGGGCTCGCCACGCAGGTTGCACAAGACAAGCCAACGCCAATCGGTGCACTCGTCGTAGCAGGGGTGAATGATGTGCTGAACTCGCAGGACTATTCGGAGGCAGCGCGAATCAATCACATGCCACTGGGCGCATGGATACTGATGATCCTCATTGCCGTGTTTGTCTGTGTGGTGCAGGACTATGGCACAAAAGGATCGTTACGAAGAGGTATGCATCATCAAGATGCCGATCTACTACACTTGGTATTGGATACACCTTAACCCCGGCATCGGCAGAATGGTCGCCAATTTTCGGTGACTGCTGCGCGCAGCCCTCCTTAGCCTCGCGGCTGGCCGCGAGCCCCACAGTTTTGATGGACCATCGCGGAGACCGACATGAAACCCCGGACCTTGTTCGTGACGCCAGAAACCTACCCGCGTGCGCTGAATGTCGTCGGCGAAAAAATCACGGTCCTCGCCAGCCATGCGGCTACGCAAGGCTACGAGGTCTTCCTGCAGCACGGCCCGGAAGGCAGTGGCCCGCCACCCCACACCCATGACTGGGACGAATCTTTCTACGTGATCAAAGGCAGCGTCGAAATCACTTACGACGGCACCACCTCCATCGCGACCGCCGGGTCGTTCATTCACGTCCCGGCCGGCACGATTCACAGCTTCCGCTGCGGCCCCGACGGTGTCGATATGCTGTCGATTACCAGCCACACCAGCCAGGCGGCGAACCTGTTCACAGCGATCGATAACGAAGTTACCGCGATGCCGCCCGACGTCTCAAAGCTGATCGAGATCGGAACTCGGTATGGCGCGTGCCTCGGCGCGTGACGGCTGCGGCGAGTCGGCTCCGGGCGGGCCGCCTGGGGAGAAGTCGGCCAAGAAGCGACCCTCGTCCGAGGCGTTGATCGGACATTCGCGTGACCGCGCCACTCCGCAAGCCGTCATTCGGTCGGCGAGGTCACCTCGCATCGTTTTGCCGTTTGCGTGCGCGCCTGTTGCATCATTGAAAGCGGGCGTCTATGTTGTCTCCGGCCGCATCCTCCACCAGTCGCCTCTGCCAGCCAAAGCGGAGGCACATTCTTCGCGCATGTCATCGAGCCGAAAAGCACGCCAGGACGGTTCACGCTCCGTCACGCGCGGCCGGAACGTGTCCCGGCGAGATGCGTTGTGACGAAGGCATCCCATCAACTGCCTCCTCCCCAACATTCTCCACTAACGCATCTTTGAATTGCTCTCTTGCCATTCGCACCGATGCGACCGCAAAAAATGTCGGCTCACCAACCCGATCCAAGCGCAAGCGCGTACGTGCGAGCCGATTCTGAGAGACGGTAGCTCGCCGTGACACCGACGAAGCTCACGTCGAGGATCGACTTTTCGACCAGTTGCGCGATGCAGTCGAGCGCGGTCGTGCGGTCGACAGTGTCGTCGCAAACGACGGAGTACACGGAATCCAGCGTGAACGCATGGTTAAACCGTGCGATGCGAAGAAAGACCGCCTGTTCGCTGTGCGTGAGCCGCAGGAAACTCCAGTCAAATGCGGCGCGCAATGTTCGGTGTCGCGGCTGCGCCGTGCGATAACCATCTGCGAGAAGCAGAAAGCGTTCCTCGAGACGCTGGCGCACCCCTTCGAGACCGAACACGGCCGCACGCCCGGCGGCGAGCTCGATCGCGAGAGGAAGCCCGTCGAGACGGCGACAGATTTCAGCGACGAGCCTGAGCTCATGCTCGTCGCGGACACGCACGCCACATCGGCTCGCGCGCTCCAGGAACAACCCGACGGCAGGCGACTGGATCGGCCTGTCGCGGCACGGCTCGTCTGCCGGTAGCGCGAGCGGTTCCACGCGGAACACGGTCTCGGGCGCGATGCGAAGGCGCTCGCGGCTCGTCAGCAGCACGCGCAAGCCATGCCATTTGCCGATGAGCCGTTCCACCAGGTCAGCCACCTCGTCGATCATATGCTCTGCATTGTCCAGTACGAGCAGTGTGCCGGCGGGCGGCGAGGGCGCTGCCCCGATCTGCGAGACGGCCGCCAGCGATCCCGCTTCCTCGAGATCGATGAATACGACATCTGACGCGCCGGCGGCGGCCGTGCGGTGCGCATGTTCAATGGCGAGGCTCGTCTTGCCGACGCCGCCCGGTCCCGTCAGCGTGACTACGCGGCTGAGCGCAAAGCGGCCCTCGATTTCGTCGAGCGCCGCGTCGCGACCGAGCAGCCTTCTTCTGCCCGGCAATGGATGCCTCGACGCGGCCATTGCCTCCGCGTTGCGGGAGAGCGGCGCATGCAGTTCAGCCGGTGCGTCGCATCCGGGCTCCGCTGCCACGCCGTCGAACGCCTTGAAGCGATAGCCTCGCCCCGGTACGGTGTCGATCAGTTGGCGATGGTCGCCGAGCGCTTTACGGACCGCGCTCAGATGCACATGGATGTTGCTTTCTTCGACAAACAGGCCCGGCCATACGGTCTCCATGAGTTCGTCCTTGGACACGATGCGCCCGGCTGCAAGCACGATCGCCGATAGAATGTCGAACGCACGCGAGCCTAGAGGCACTTCGTGCCCCGCCTTGCACAGCGCACGCTTGCCGAGGTCCAGTTCGAATTCCCCCAGCGCGACGACGGAAGGCTCGGGGGTGCTTCGATACGGCAGCGTACCTGGCTGTTCCATGACCGGGTTCATAGGCATCATCTGACAGAGAGTGAATGGGTCCCACGTGCCCGCGCAGATCGGCGCGTGTGAATTTCACACTGTCATCTTATGAAGCGGCGGTTATGCGGAGGGTTGAGATTCCGTTAACGTTCGTTAATCTGCGCGACCGGATGCCGCCGAGTCCCGCTGGCAAAGGGCGGCACGCAGCGACGCGCGCCTTGATTAAGAAAATTTAATGCGGGGTTGCCGCTGCATCTGTTCCGTCGAGGCGATAATGAAAGGTCAGCGCGACGGTGCACAATTTCGCCCGACCTGCACACGTCAGCGGCCATCTTGTCAGGGCGCACACGGCGCGTGACTGACGGGCCGCGAGTCTAGAAATGAAAATTCTCCTGGTCGAAGACAATCAGCAGGTAGCGGGCTTTCTGAAGAAAGGCCTGCTCGAAACCGGTCACGTCGTCGATTGGGCCGACAATGGCCGCGACGGCATGGCGCTCGCGATCGGTGAAACCTACGACGCGATCGTGCTCGACCGCATGCTGCCCGGCGGTATCGACGGACTCAGCATCGTGGCGGCGCTGCGCGCGTCAGGCAACAAGGTGCCCGTGCTGATCCTCAGCGCGCTCGACGAAGTCGACGAACGCATTCGCGGGCTTAAGGCCGGCGGCGACGATTATGTCGTCAAGCCGTTTTCGTTCGGCGAAGTCGTCGCGCGGCTGGAGGCGCTCGCGCGGCGTTCACAGGACAACAACTTCGAGACGACGCTCAAGGTCGCCGATCTCTGCATCGACCTGCTGTCGCGCAAGGTGATGCGCGCGGGCAAAGCAATCGTGCTCAAGCCGCGCGAATTCAAGCTGCTCGAATATCTGATGCGCCACGCGGAGCAGGTCGTCACGCGCACGATGCTGCTCGAAAACATCTGGGAATACAATTTCGATCCGCAAACGAACGTCATCGACGTGCACGTGAGCAAGCTGCGCCAGAAGATCGACATTGGCTTCGAGCGCTCGCTGCTGCGGACCATCCGCAACGCGGGCTACATGCTCACTGCCGCTGCCTGACCCAGGGCGTCTCGCGAGAAACGAACCATGATGCTGACAGGCTACGACAGAACGACATTGAGCGACGATGGTCAGTTCGTGCTGTCGCGCCTGACGAGCCAGGTGGCGTCAGGCAGCTGGCTGACGGTCACGTTGTCGGCATCGCAGCCGCAGCCGGAAAGCCACGAGCGTCTGGAACACGCGTATCAGCTTCGCGGCATGCTCGACGGCGCGCATGTCGCGCGGCCTCACGCGCTGCTGCGCGACGAGCGCAACGCGACGCTCGTGCTCGATGATCCGGGCGGCAAATCGCTGAGCATCGCGCAAGCGGGGCCGCTGCCCGTCGGCCGGTTTCTGATCTTGTCCGTCAATCTCGCGTCGGCGCTGCACTCGCTGCACAGCCGCGGCGTCACGCACAACGACATCAGGCCAGGTAACATTCTTGTCGACGATGCGACGCATGCCGTCGCGCTCACGGGTCTCGGCCTCGTCTCAAGCGCGCCGCGCGAGCGTCCGCGCGACGGCCCGCCCGCGATCGCCGTCGAAGCGCTCCCCTATCTGTCGCCCGAACGCACCGGGCTGATGAACCGCTGGTCCGACTCGCGTGCCGATCTGTACTCGCTCGGCGTCGTGCTGTACGAAATGCTGACGGGGCAGTTGCCGTATCGGGCGGCTTCGCCCGCGGAATGGCTGCATTGTCATACGGCGCAAGTGCCCGTTCCGGTGGCCGAATGCATGGACGGCGTGCCCGCGCAACTGGCCGCTATCGTTGAGCGCCTGCTGTCGAAAGACGCCACGCAGCGCTATCAGACGGCAGCAGGACTCGAACACGATCTGCGGCGCTGTCTCGACGCATGGCGCAACGCGGGCAACATCGAGCCGTTTGCGCCGGGTGCCGCCGATGCGCCCGATCAGCTGCAGCGGCCGTTTCGCCTCTATGGACGCGAGAAGCAGCAGCACACGCTCGAAGCCGCGCTGGAGCGTGTCGTGCAGAGCGGCGAGACGGGCGTGGCGCTGGTGTCGGGCTATTCGGGCATCGGCAAATCGACGCTCGTGAGCGGGCTGCGTATGAGGCCTGCTGCGTCGCGGGGACGGTTCGCGTCGGGCAAGTTCGAGCGCTATAAGCGCGACATTCCCTACGCGACGCTCGCGCAGGCGTTCCAGACACTGATCCGCCAGTTGATCGACGACGGCACGCTCACAAACGCGGATCTGCACGCGGACCTGCGCCTGCGCCTGTACGATGCGCTGGGCGCGAACGGCCAGCTGATCGTCAGCCTGATTCCCGAACTGGAGGCGATCGTCGGGCCGCAGCCGCCTGTTCCCGAACTCGCGCCGCAGGAAGCGCGCACGCGCTTTCTCACCGTCTTTGCGCGCTTCATCGCTGCGTTCGCGGGCGACGGGCAGCCGCTCGTGCTGTTTCTCGACGACCTGCAATGGAGCGACGCGGGCACGTTCAGCCTGCTCGAACAGCTGTGCGGGTCGAGCGTGCGCAACGTGCTCGTGGTCGGCGCGTATCGCGACAACGAAGTGGGCGTCACGCATCCGCTCAGACGCACGACGGATGTGATCCGGCAGACAGGCACGCGCGTCGAGGAAATCATGCTGGCGCCGTTGCAACTCGACGACGTCTCGCATCTGATCGGCGACACCCTCAAGACGACGCAGCCCGAACTGGAGGGCTTGAGCCGTCTGGTGTTCGAACGGACGGGCGGCAATCCGTTCTACGTCGTGCAGTTCCTGCAATTTCTCGCCGACGAACGGTTGCTCGCGTTCGACCTGGAACGTCGCATCTGGACGTGGGACAACGAGCGGCTGCACGAAGCGCGTTTCGCGGACAGCATCGTCGATCTGATGGTCGGCAAGATCGAACGGTTGCCGCGCGGCACGCAGGCGTTGCTCGAGCAGTTTGCGTGTCTGGGCGGCCGCGCGACGTCGCCGCTGCTGTCGCGCATCAGCGGCATGGACGAGGCGGACGTGGCCGCGACGCTCGCCGATGGCGTCGAGGCCGGGCTGCTGTATCGCAGCCGCGAAGGCTATGCGTTCGTGCACGACCGCGTGCACGAGGCGACGTATGAACTGATCGCGCCGCTGCAACGTGCGCAGGCGCATCTGCGGATCGGCCGGATTCTCGCGGCGCAGCCGGCGACGGACGAAGCGCGCAACATCTTCGAGATCGTCAACCAGTACAACCGCGTGATCGATCTGCTCGACGATCACGGCGAACGCGCGCGCGTGGTCGATTTCAACCTGGAGGCGGGGCAGCGCGCACGCGCGTCGTCGGCGTATGGCTCGGCGCTCGCGTATCTCACGACGGGCAGCGAACTGCTTGGCGAGAGCGGCTGGGACACGGACTATGCGCGCAAATTCCAGCTGGAAAGCCAGCGCGCCGAATGCGAGTTTCTGACGGGCGATACGGGAAGCAGCAAGCGACGGCTCTCGATGCTCGATGGGCGCACGCGCACGCTGGCCGACCGTGCGGCCGTCACGTTTCTGCGCGTCACGCTGTACACGGCGCTCGATCAGATGAACCTGGCGGTGCAGACCTGTCTCGACTATCTGCGACATGTCGGCATCAACTGGAATCCGCATCCGGGCCGCGACGCGGCGCGCGAGGAATACGACACGCTGCTGCAGGGCATCGGCGGCGCGCCGATTGAAACGCTGGTCGATCTGCCCTTGCTATCGGACGCCGACCTTGCCGCGACGATGAACGTATTGACGGCCGTGCTGCCGCCTGCGTTCTTCAGCGACGAAAACCTCGTGTGCCTCGTGTTGTGCCGGATGGCGAACCTGAGTCTGCGGTACGGCAACAGCGATGCGTCGGCGCTCGGTTATGCGTATCTCGGCATGGTTGCCGGTCCGCTGTTCGACGACTATGACGCGGGCTACCGCTTCGGCCAGCTCGGCCTCGCGCTCGTCGACAGGCGCGGGCTGGACCGCTTCAAGGCACGCGTCTACATGTGCTTCGCGTATCACGTCACGCCATGGACGCGCCCGATCCGTACCGGCTTGCCCTTGCTGCGCCGCGCATTCGAAGTCGCGAGCGAAGGCGGCGATCTGACCTACATCGGCTTTAGCAGTTGCTGCACGGTCACGACGCTGATCGCCGCAGGCGAGCCGCTCGCGGAGGTCGAGCAGGAGGCGCAGCGCCGTCTGCAGATCGTCCAGGCCGCGAAGTTCGGCCTGATCGTCGACATCATCACGGCGCAGCTTTCGCTAATTCGCTCGTTGCGCGGCAACCTCGATGCGAACGACACACTTCCCGGCCCATTCGACGATGCCGTGTTCGAGCAGCGTCTCGACGGCGATCCGGGTCTCGCGATCGCGGCCTGCTGGTACTGGATCCGCAAGCTGCAGGCACGCTATCTGGCTGGCGATATCGCAACCGCCATGCATGCGGAAGGCAAGGCGTCGCCGTTGCTCTGGACGTCGGCTGGGCACTTCGAAATCGCCGAATACCAGTTCTTTGCAGGGCTCGCGCGCGCAAGCTGGCATGACGGTGCGCCGGAAGCCGCCAAAGGGGAGAACCTTGACAGGCTCGCCGCGCATCAACGGCAGCTTGCGATGTGGGCGCAGCACTGCCCGAGCAACTTCAGCAGCCGCGCGGCGCTGATGAGCGGCGAAGTCGCACGCATCACCGGGCGCGAATTCGAAGCGATGAATTGCTACGAGGAAGCGATCCGTCTCGCGCACAAACATGCTTTTCCGCACGACGAAGCGCTTGCGCATGAGATTGCCGCGAAGTTCTATCTGGCACGCGGGTTTGCGACGACGGCGGCTGCGTATGTTCGCAACGCGCGCAGCGCGTGGCTGCGGTGGGGCGCGATTGCGCGCGTGGAGTCGCTCGACGGGCGTTACGCGGAGTTGCTGCGCGAACCCGTGGAGCAGGCGCCGACGCCTGGCGTCGTCGCCGAACATATCGACGTCGAGACGGTGTTGAAAGCGTCGCAGGCGATCTCGGGCGAACTGATTCCCGAGCGCCTGATGCGCACGCTCATGACCATCATGCTCGAGCATGCGGGCGCGCGGCGGGCGTTGCTCGTGCTGCCGCGCGCCGATGCGCTGTGGATCGAGGCGATGGCGGCGGCGGCGCGCGACGGTACGCAAGTGCGCATCGACAGCAGGCCGGTGAGTGCACACGATCTGTCGCGCGCTGTGTTGCACGAAAGTATCCGCACGCGGTGTCCCGTGCTGATCGACGATGCGTCGTCCGACGAAGTGTATGCGAACGACGAGTATTTCCCCGCCAATGGTTCGCGCTCGGTGCTGTCACTGCCGCTCGTCAAGCAGTCGAAGCTGATCGGCGTGCTGTACCTGGAAAATGAACTTGCGCCCGGCGTCTTCACACCGGCGCGGCTCGCCGTGCTCAGGCTGCTGGCGTCGCAAGCGGCGGTGTCGCTGGAAAATGCGTCGCTCGAAGAGAAGCAGGCCTTGCTCGCCGAAAAAGATGCGCTGCTGCATGAAGTGCATCACCGCGTGAAGAACAATCTGCAACTGATCAGCAGCCTGCTGAATCTGCAAGCGGAGCGCGTGACGGACAAGGCCGTTGCCGAACTGTTCGCCGACAGCCGCAACCGCGTGCGCTCGATGGCGATGGTGCACGAGAATCTCTACCGCGCCGGCAACTTCGCGCGCATTGCGATGACCACGCACGTAAAGACCTTGTGCGGCCATCTTGCGCGCGCCTACGACATGGGGCGGCTCGGCGTGGACTTGCAGATCGACGTCGACGACATTCAGCTCGACATGAACCGCGCGGTGTCGTGCGGTCTGGTTATCAACGAACTGGTGTCGAATGCGCTCAAGCACGCGTTCCCGGATCAGCGCGGCGGCGTGCTCAAGGTCGAACTCAAGGCGCTCGACGACGGATGCTGCGCACTGATCGTCGCCGACGACGGCGTCGGCCTCGCGCCCGGTTTTTCTCTCGAACGCGACGAGACGCTCGGCTTGCGCCTCGTTCACGACCTCGTGCAGCAATTGCGCGGCCGCGTGCACACCGGCCGGCAGCCCGGCACGAGTTTCACCATTCACTTCAATGCAGCCGAACGTTGACGGCCACACGCCATGACCAGCGCGCAAATCTTGATCGTCGAGGATGACCGCATCGTTGCACGCGATATCGCGCAACAGATGGCACGCGCGGGTTATGTCGTGATCGGCAGCGCGGGCAGCGGCGAGGAAGCGCTCGCGCTGGTCGATACGCTGCCAGCGGACGGCAAGCCGGATCTGGTGCTGATGGACGTGCGGCTCGAAGGCGAGCTGGACGGCATCGACACGGCGCGGCGCATCCGCCAAGCGCGCGACATCCCCGTCGTGTTCCTGACCGCCTATGCGGATGAAGAAACGATCCGCCGCGCGACGGCTGCCGAACCGTATGGTTACGTGCTCAAGCCGTTCGACGACACGCAGTTGCGCACTGTCGTCGAAATGGCGCTCTACAAGCACGGCGCGGAGCGACGTCTGCGCGAGAGCGAGCAGCGCTATGCGATCACGCTGTCGAGCATCGGCGATGGCGTGCTGTCGACGGACGCCGACGGCTTTGTCACCTTCGTCAATCCCGCCGGCGAGGCGCTGACAGGCTGGTCGCGCAGCGAAGCGACGGGACGGCGGCTGCGTGAGGTTTTCCGTCTGCACGACGAGCATACGCGCGTGCTGATCGACGACCCGACGGCGGCCGTGATGCAATCCGCGAGCGACGGCGGGCTGCCCGCGCGCGCCATTCTGCGCGTGCGCGATGGCAGCGACCTTCCCGTCGAATGCACGGGCACGCCCATGACGGACGAACGCGGCGCGCGCCAGGGCATCGTGATCGTATTTCGCGACGTGACGCAAAAGCGCCGGGCGCAGGAAGCGGAAATTCTCCGCGAGACCAATGCGCGGCTCGAAATGGCGATGTACGGCTCGAATGTCGGCGTGTGGGAAATCGACATGCCCGAGGGCGATTACAAGCGCGGCTTCGCGCGCTACTCGAACATCTACGAGTGGCTTGGCTTCGACACGCCGCATGCGCGGCTCGATTACGAAGCGTATATGAGCGTGCTGCATCCCGATCATCGCGACAGCACCGATCGTGCGGTCGCATCGTTTCTCGAAAGCGGCGACGGCGTGTTCGAGCTGGAGAACCGGCTGCGGCATCGCGACGGCACGGACCGCTGGGTGCTGGTGCGTGGCACCGCGCGCCGCGACGCGACGGGCAAGCCGGTGCGCTTCGTCGGCAGTCTGGTCGACATCACGCAGTTGAAAGTGACCGAGCAGGCGCTGCGCGCGAGCGAAGAGCGCTTTCGCGGCACCTTCGAAAACGCCGCGGTCGGCGTCGCGCATTGCGATCTCGATGGCTGCTTTCTGCGTGTGAATCATCGGTCGGGCGAGATCGTCGGCTGGCCGCGAGGCGCATTGCAACAGCGGCGGCTGCACGAGCTGATTCATCATGATTTCATCGCGGCGAGCATTGACCGGTTCCGTCTGCTGACGGAGGGCAAGCTCGAACATTATTCGGAGGAAGTTCCGCTCGTCAGGGTCGACGGCTCGCGGGTGTGGGTGACGTTGTCGGTGGCGCTTCAGCACGACGCGTCAGGACAGACGAGCCACGTCATCGTCATCATTCAGGACATCTCCGCACGCAAGGCGTTGGAAGATACCGTGCGCGTTGCGAAAGAGGCGGCGGAAGCGGCCAACCGCGCGAAGGACCAGTTCCTCGCGAACATCAGCCATGAGCTGCGCACGCCGCTCAACGGCATTCTCGGCTATGCGCAGATGCTACAGCGCGACGCGCGGCTCGATGCGCGCCAGCTGGCGAGCGTCGGCGTGATCGAGCAGAGCGGGCAGCATCTGCTGACGCTGATCAACGATATTCTCGACTTCGCGCGTCTCGGCGCGGGCAAACTGGAACTGCAGGTCGGCGAAGTGTCGCTGCGCGGCTTTCTCGAGACGATCGCGGAAATCGTCGCGGTGCGCGCCCAGCAAAAGCGCCTCGTGCTGAACTATGTGGCTGCGCCGGATCTGCCTGCCGTGGTCCGCGTCGATGAGCGCCGGCTACGACAGGTGCTGCTCAATCTGCTCGCGAATGCCGTCAAGTTCACAGACCGCGGCGAGGTCACGCTGTCTGTCAGCCGAGGCGCGGCGGGGCGCGTGCGCTTCGAGGTGCGCGATACCGGCATCGGCGTGAGCGCCGACCGGCTGGAAGCGATCTTTCAGCCGTTTGAACAGGCGGGCGATCACACGCGGCGCAGCGGCGGCGCGGGGCTGGGTCTCGCCATCAGCCGGCAACTCGTCCGCATGATGGGAGGCGAGATCGAAGTCACGAGTTCGGCGGGCGAGGGCAGCGTGTTCGGTTTCGAACTGGACGCGCCCGCGTCGACGGCGGGACTGGGCGAATGCGCGCCGCGTCTTCAGGCGGGCAGCCTTGACGGGGCGCGCCGGGTCATTCTGGTGGTCGACGATGTCCCCGCGAACCGTGCGCTGCTGGCGGAAGTGCTGGGACGGGCGGGCTTTCATGTGATCGAAAGCGGCGACGGGCGCGATGCGCTCGACAAGGCTGCCGCGTGCGCGCCCGAGCTGATCGTTCTCGACACGGTGATGCCCTTGATGGGCGGCATAGAAACGCTGCAGCATCTGCGCCGTTCGCAAGCGCTGGCGGCGACACCTGTCATCGTCGTATCCGCCGACGCCTCGCAACAGAACGCGCGCGCGAACATCGAGGCCGGCGCAAACGTGTTCCTCGAAAAGCCGCTCGATCTCGACCGCCTGTTGCGCTCGATCGCCATGCTGCTCGGCATGGACACACAGCAGGCAGCCGACCCATCGTGCGAAGCAGACCGGCCGATGATCGTGCCGCCGCGCGAGGATATGACGGCGCTGCACCGCTATGCGCTGCTCGGCTCAATGCGCGACATCAACCGGCACGCCGACCGTCTTGCAACCTTGCATGAAAAGTACGAACCGTTCGCCGCGCGTTTGCGGCAACTCGCCATGACCTACGAATCACAGGCTCTGCTTTCGTTGATCGAACATCACCTGAACAGCGAAGGGACATGACGATGCGAGAGCACAATAAAGACGCGCCCGTCGTGCTTGTGGTCGACGACACGGCGGCGAATCTGGGGCTCGTCGTCGATACGCTCGAAGCCGAAGGGCTGCGCGTGGCCGTCGCGCGCGACGGCCACGAAGCGCTGCGCCGCGCCGAACTGGTCAAGCCCGACCTGATCCTGCTCGACGTGATGATGCCAGGTCTCGACGGTTTTCAGACGTGTCGCGCGCTCAAGGACAATCCCGTCACGCGGGATATTCCCGTGATCTTCATGACCTCGCTAACGCAGACAGAGGACAAGATCATGGGCTTCCGCGTCGGCGCGATGGATTTCGTGACCAAGCCGCTGCAAATGGAAGAAGTCGCTGTGCGCGTGCAGACGCATCTCAAGCTGCGTGCGTTGCAAAGGTTGCAGCAGGAACAGAATGCCCGGCTGGAAGAGGAGATCAAGACGCGCATTCAGGCGCAGGATGCGCTGATCGAAGTGCTGAACGGGGTGCGCAACGTGTCAAACGCCATCGCGCACGATCTCCGGACGCCGCTCACGGAGCTGCGATCGAGACTCGAGGTGCTGCTGCTCGGCTTGCGCAAGAAGGGCGACGAAGAGACGCTGGGCCAGCTCGAAGTGGCGATGGCCGACGTGGACCGCGTGATCGGCATTTTCAATGCGCTGCTGCGTCTCGCCGAGATCGATGCGGGCGTGCGGCGCTCGGGTTTTGTCAGAAGCGACGTCGTGACTATCCTGTCGGACGCCGTCGAGTTCTATCAGCCCGTCGCGGAGTTACGCGGCATTTCGCTGACGCTGTTGCTATGTTCGGAAAGGGAGGTACTGGCCGAAGTCGACCCGTTGCTGCTTGCGCAGGCGATCGGTAATCTGATCGACAACGCGCTGAAGTACGCGCAAGACAACGGCGAGGTCGAGGTGTCGCTGTGTGAGCGTAAGGATCGTATCGACGTCACGGTGTCGGATGACGGACCCGGTATCCCCTTCACCGAACGGTCCAAGGTGACAGAGCGGTTCTATCGCGGCGACCGGAGCCGGGGAACCCCTGGCGTCGGACTCGGGCTCGCACTCGTCAAAGCGGTGGCGACGCTGCACCACGGTTTTCTGGAGTTTACTGACAACGAGCCAGGCCTTGCTGCCACCATGACGATCCTCCGGGTCAGCTAGTGGGGAGCCGCGCGGTTCAAGAGCGCCATTGCAGAACAAACCGATACATTGCTGACGTAGAAGCGAGCCTCGTCGAATGTCGGCGATGGGGCGTGTGTTGCCACTCGCGCAACGCTCTCGTCGATTGCACAGCGATGAGTAATTAACGGCGAATAGCGTTGCAAGCCCGGAGTACTTTTTGGGTCGAGGACCCTCACCGGGTTGTCCTGCGCGATATAGCCGTCGGCGCGTTCGGAGACTCATGCAAACCTGCTGGCGGCGTCACCCAGACCCACCGCGGTGATTCAGTTTCGGAAATCAATGCGTTGTCACACATCTCCGTCGCGTGCTGCCGCACGCGGCAGGGAGAGCATCGATTGCATGTAAGAAGAGAGCCATAAAACATGCTTGACGGTGACTCTTTCCCGCTGTGACGAGCGATATTCAGATTTGCTACTCAATGACTCGTGTCCTAACCTTTCGGAATAACTTGCGCAGCAACGAAAGTCCGAAGCGGCAATTCTTGCGGCTGCCCGATTGCACACGAAAGCGATTGGTCGATTGTGGTTCAAGTCACAGCAAACAGCATGCGTATGACGATTGGTGCCTCTCCGATTGCGGGCCGCAGTGAGGCTGGTTGCAGGTGCGCAAGTAATCATGCGCCGACGAAATCAAAGTACTCGGGCTTTCTGGGAGACTATCCCCACTGCAGCAAATCCCAACCCATCATGGAGGAGTGCGAAACCGTTTCCACTTCTGTTTCGAAATATGTGAAACCTCGGTAGCTACGCCAACACTGGCTGGGACCTGACCAGCTGACCGTCATGCAAGCACCGATGCTATTCCCGTGCCCGGATGCTCCTTGACCAGGAGGACAAGCCATGAACAAGCACCTCATGTGGTTTGCGACAGTGCCCGCGCTGCTGTTCGCGAACGTCGCGCATGCACAGCAATACCCTATGCTCGACAACGTCGCGAACCGGCTGGTGCAGAAGTACCAGCAATCGAGTTGTGAACAGTTGTTCCAGGAACGCGCGGCCAAGAAGGGCGTCCCGCCATCGCCGGGCGAGCAAAAGGTGATCCAGGCGATGCGCAGTGATCCGCAGATGCGCGCCGAGTTTATCAACCGGATCGCAGCGCCGATCGCCAACAAGATGTTCGAATGCGGGATGATTCCATGATGCCTGCGGACGGGCCGACATCATCTTGCTACAACCGTGAGGCTGCGATGCATCCCTCCAGTTTTCCTTGGCGCACGATGGTCTTCGCGCTGGCTATGTGCCTCGCCGCGAACGTTGGCGCGCAGCAGGCGCCGTCTGCGAAGCCGACCCAGAAAGCGCCTGGCGGCCACGCGCAGAAGTCCACGGTGCTCGACTATCAGCCGGGCGTCGAGCCCCGTGCGGTCGACGTTCTCAAGGCGGCGAGCGCCCGCCTTGCCGCGGCGAAGTCGATGACGTTCACTGCGATCGTCTCCTATGAGAATCCAAGTCGCCTCGGGCCTCCACTCGTCTACTCGACAAAGTCGGAGATCGTGATGCAGCGGCCGGACAGGCTGAGGGTAATCACCCTTGGTGATGGTCCGCGCTCGGAGTTTTATTACGATGGCAAGACGATGACAGCGTTCGACCCGGCGGAGAACCTGGTCGCTGTCGCCGATGCACCGCCTACACTCGATGCGGCGCTCCAGAAGGCCTACGAGATCGGCGCGATCTACTTCCCGTTCACCGATGTGATCGTGACGGACCCATATAAGGACGTCGCAGACGGATTGAAGGTTGCGTTCTATATCGGCCAATCCAGCGTGGTCGGCGATACGACCACGGATATGGTCGCGTATGTGAGCGGCGATGTGTTCGTTCAGGTCTGGATTGGCACGCAAGACAAGCTTCCACGACGCATCTATGCGGTCTATCTGAACGATCCCGCCCGGCTGCGCCACGTGCTTGCGCTGTCGGACTGGGTCCTGGATCCGCCTGTTCCTGCCGATACCTTCATGCCAGCTAACACGGCCAGCGCAGCACACATCGCGTTCGAGCGCCCCGACATCACGGCAACGCCCCGCATGCAACCTCCGCCGAAGGTCAGGGCCGCCCATCCTCAATGAGGAGGCACATCATGAAGACAGTCGGCATCCACCTGGTCGCTTTGTTGGTCCTTGCGTTCGCCACCGGTTCCGCTTGCGCGTGGCAACATGCGGGCGGCTGGGCGGGTTCCGGTTCGACGACCCGCACCAACGCTTACGGCGGCAGCGAAACGCACACCTACGGGCAAGGCACGACCGCGACCAACCGCTACGGCGACACGGCGACGCACACGCAGGGTTCCGGGCAGACCAGCTACAGCAATCCCTACGGCGGAAGCGCGACCCACACGTATGGTCAGGGCACCACGGCCACTAACCGCTACGGCGATACGGCCACCCACCAGGCAGGCTCTGGACAAACCACTTACACGAATCCGTACGGCGCGAGCGCGACGCACACGTATGGCCAGGGCACGACCGCGACCAATGCATATGGCGGAACGGCGACCCACGCTACCGGATCCGGTTACACCACTTACACAAGCTCGTCGGGTACGACGGCGTATCACAGCACCTATTCCGGTGCGACGTACACCGCTTATCATCCGCCGACGACCGTGAACGTCTATGGGTCCGGATGCTACAACTGCGGCGGCTGGTCGACTGCGGGCGCGGCTGCCGCGGGAGCGGCAGCCGGTGCAGCGGCGGGCGCAGCGATCGCATCGGCCAACACTCAAGCGACCGCGGCGAACGCCTATAACGCCGGCTACGCCGCGGGAGCGACGGCCGCACAGCCGGCGCCTGCCCCCGTCAGTTCAATCTACGCGATGGGCGCGATCTACGCGACGCTGCCCGCCGGCTGTATCAAACCTACGGTTCAGGGTGGCACTTACTACCTGTGTGGTAATACATGGTTCAAGCCTTCCTACGGGGCGAACGGCGTCTATTACCGCGTGGTACCCGCGCCCTGATGGAAACGTTGCGTGGACGCAAATGACGCGACAGGGGCGGCAGGAAAACGACGGCGCACGCACGCAAAACGGCACCGTGCCTTTGGCCAGGAAATCGACGGCTCTACTCTGGGAGCTACCGAACGGGTCTTGGCGTCAATGCATCGATGGTTGCCGTGGATTGGCTTTCACCGATGGATGGGCGAGAGTTGTGGTTCTTGCTTCAATGCTGTCGCAATTTCTTTCGCCGCTTTTTGCAACTCGGGCACATAGCGCCGCGTGGCGTCCGCAAGGCCCACCGCGCGCGAGAGGAAGACGACATTGAGGCTCGCGAGCACGCGATCGTCCGCGCTGATCGCGACGGCCACCGCACCGATCTTCGCCTGCGCGGTCCAGTCGCCGTGATTCGATCCGAAACCATCCTCGCGCACGCGCCGGATCAGCTTGCGCACGAGCGCATCGTTCTTCGCTAGCGCCTGCTGCTCTTCGCCGCCCGCGCCCGAGCGCAGCAGCTCGAGAATGTCCTCGCGCTCCTCGTCGGGACACATCGCGAAGTAGGCGCGGCCCGCTGCCGTCAGCAGGATCGGCAATCGCCGCCCGACCATCGCGCGATGAAACGACAACTGGCTAAAGCGATGCGTCGTCTCGCGGATGATCATCGCGTCGCCGTCGGGCGTGGTCAGATCGGATGGCCACGCGACGCGCTGCAGGAGCTGCCCCATGATAGGCGGCGCCACGGTCGCGATCCGCTCCGTATCGGTGAAGCCTTCGCTCAATGTGCGCACGGCGAGCGTCAGACGGAAGCTGTCGTCGGACGTACTGCGGCGCACGAACCCTTCCTCCATCAACGTTTCGAGCAAGCGTCGCACCGTCGTGCGATGCAGGCCGGTCAGATCGGCGATCTGCTGACTCGTTGCCCGTCCGCCTTCCACGGCGTTCAGTGCCCGCAATACCTGAAGGCCGCGCGCCAGTCCGCGCACGTTAGTGTAGGTCGTCACACCGGAAAACCTTTTTAATTCAACAATGTGCATTGTATGCACATTTCGGAGATTTTGTTGAGGGCGTTTTCTGCCGCCCATAGACTGGACTCACAATTTGAACGAGCGAGAGCGATGCAAGAGGCAGGCGCCGTTCGTTCAGCACATCGGACAAGCCCATTCAGGAGACAAGCATGCGCCCCGCCTTTGACCCGGCGGCCGGCAACGGCCGCGCTCATCCTCACGAAACGACACATCGTTCGATCGTTGCCGATGTCGCCATCATCGGCGCGGGCCCGGTCGGCCTGATGATCGCGAACATTCTCGGTCTGCAGGGCGTGCGCGTCGCCGTGATCGAGAAGCTCGCGCAGATCATCGACTATCCACGCGCCATCGGCCTCGACGACGAAGCGCTGCGCGTCTTCCAGTCGGTCGGGCTCGTCGACGAACTGCTCCCGCATACGACGCCGAATCACTGGATGCGCTTCACGCTGAAAGGGAAGTGCTTCGCGTCGATCGAGCCGCGGACCGACGAGTTCGGCTGGCCGCGCCGCAATGCCTTCATTCAGCCGCTCGCCGATCAGATTCTGTATCGCGGTCTCGCGCGCTTCGCGCATGTATCGACGCTGTTCGGCCACAGCGTCGACAGCTTCGCGCAGGACGAGCGCGGCGTGACGATCGAAGCGACGGACGCGCACGGCGCGAAGGCGACGATCCGGGCCGCGTACATGGTCGGCGCGGACGGCGGCAACAGCTTCGTGCGCCGCACGCTTGACGTGCCGTTCGAAGGCCGCACGAAGCCGAATCAATGGATCGTGCTCGACGTGCGCAACGATCCGATCGGCTCGCCGCATATCTATCTGCATTGCGACGCGCGGCGTCCCTATGTTTCGGCGGCGCTGCCGCACGGCATCCGGCGCTTCGAATTCATGGTGATGCCCGGCGAGACGGAGGAAGAACTCTCGAAGCCGGAGAACATGGCGGCGCTGGTGCGCGGCGTGGTCGCCGATCCGGACAAGGTCGATTACATCCGTCAGCGGGTCTACACACATAACGCGCGGCTTGCGAGCACGTTCCGCGTGAAGCGCATCCTGCTCGCGGGGGACGCCGCGCACATCATGCCGGTGTGGCAGGGGCAGGGCTATAACAGCGGCATTCGCGACGCGAGCAACCTCGGCTGGAAGCTGGCGATGGTCGTGAAAGGCACGGCCCGCGACGCGCTGCTCGATACCTACACGATGGAGCGGCGCGCCCACGCGCGCTCGATGATCCACCTCTCGGAAGTCGCGGGCGATATCTTCGCGCCGACGAGCTTCTTCGGATCGAAAGTGCGCGACGCGTTCGTGCGCAGCTTCAACGTGCTGCCGTCCATGAAGCGCTATTTCGTCGAGATGCGCTTTAAGCCGATGCCGCGCTATGAAGAAGGCGTCGTGCTACTCACGCGCCGCGAGCGGTGCGACGGCCTGCTCGCACGCATGATTGCGAAGCGCGGGCACGCTGCACTCGGACGCCTCATCGGCCTCATGAGCGAGAAGCGCGAATCGCTGATCGGGCGCGTCGTGCATGGCCGCGATGCGCAGGCGGGCACGCCCGTGGGCCGCATGTTCATCCAGCCGCGCGTGCGTCTCGCGGATGGCGGCATCATCCGGCTCGACGACGCGATCGGCAACCGCTTCGCGATCGTCGGCTGGGGCGCGGACCCGACTTTCGGCCTGACGCCCGAGGCGCGCCGCATCTGGCGCGCGCTCGGCGGATGCTTCGTGATCGCGAAGCCCGACCCGCAGCTCGCGTTCCACGATGACGTGCCCGAAGACGTAATCGCCATCGGCGATGTCGACTCGCGCCTGCGCGAATGGTTCTCGCGTGTGCCGGAATCGGTCGTGCTGTTGCGGCCGGATCGCTTCGTGGCCGGCATGTGCGCACGGCAACGCGTATCGGATTGCGTTTCGCAGCTCGCGCAAAAGCTGGCGCTTGCCACGACACCGGACGCAACGGCCAACGACACGACGCTCGCGCCCGCCGCCGACCTGGTGGGAGCCTGACATGCCGATCCATCTCGAATGCATGTCGCACACGCCCTTGCACGGGTATTTCGATCCTGCGCCGGAAGTCGTCGCGGAAGTGGAGCGCGTGCAGCGCGTGGCGCGAGAGCGCGTCGACGCGTTCGATCCGGAACTGGTGATCGTATTCGCCCCGGATCACTACAACGGTTTCTTCTACGACGTGATGCCGCAGTTCTGCATCGGCGTACGAGCAACGGCTATCGGCGATTTCAACAGCGCGGCCGGCCCGTTGCCCGTCGCACGGGATGTGGCGCTCGCGCTCGCGGATGCCGCGCTCGCGAGCGATATCGATGTCGCCGTGTCGTATCGCATGCAGGTCGATCACGGCTGCGCGCAGGCGCTCGACGTGCTCACGGGTGGCATTGACCGATATCCGGTGGTGCCCGTCTTCATCAACTCGGTGGCACCGCCGATGGCCTCGTGCCGCCGCGCCCGATTGCTCGGCGATGCGATCGGCCGTGCCGCCGCGCGCATGAACCGGCGCGTTTTGCTGATCGGCTCAGGCGGCATGTCGCATGAGCCGCCCGTGCCGGAAATCGCGGCCGCGGACGATGTCGTCGCCGAACGCCTGATCGCGGGGCGCAACCCGTCGCCGGAATCGCGCAATGCGCGGCAGTCGCGCACCATCGCCGCGGCGAAAGCATTCGCGGCGGGCGACAGCCGTCTGCATCCGCTCAATCCCGCCTGGGACCGCGCGCTTCTCGAACTCCTCGAACGCGGCGAAATCGCCGCCGCCGATGGCCTCACGAACGAAGCGATCACACGCGATGCAGGCAAATCCGCGCACGAGATCCGCACGTGGGTCGCGGCATTCGGCGCGCTCGCAGCGAGCGGCCCTTACGCGGCATCGATCGATTACTACCGCGCGATTCCCGAATGGATCGCGGGCTTCGGCGCGATGCACGCGCACGAACAGACCCTTTCCAGGAGATAGAACATGTCGGATGACAACCGCATCGAGTCGATGGCCGCGCGCCTGCGTGAAGCGCAGTCCTCGCGTCAGACGATCGCGCCGCTGCGCGAAGCCTGTCCCGAAGGCGACGCGACGCTCGCCTACGCGATCCAGCAGGTCAACAACGACTTGCGCGCGGCGAACGGCGAGCGCCTCGTCGGCAGAAAGATTGGCCTGACTTCGCCGGCGGTGCAGAAGCAACTGGGCGTCGGTCAGCCGGACTTCGGCGCACTGTTCGCGTCGATGGCTTACGGCGACAGCCAGCCGATGCCGCTTGCCTCGCTGGTCCAGC
Source organism: Paraburkholderia phymatum STM815 (assembly GCF_000020045.1). GTDB lineage: Bacteria > Pseudomonadota > Gammaproteobacteria > Burkholderiales > Burkholderiaceae > Paraburkholderia > Paraburkholderia phymatum. The sequence continues at coordinate 1,596,260 of NC_010623.1, forward strand.
CGAAGGTCGAAGCGGAGATCGCGCTCGTGCTCGAACGCGATCTGACCGCCGAAAAAAACACATTTGCGGATCTGATCGGCGCGACCGCGTATGCGCTGGCCGCAATCGAGGTCGTCGACAGCCGCATCCGCGACTGGGACATCCGCTTCTTCGACACCGTCGCGGACAACGCATCGAGCGCGCTGTTCGTGCTCGGCAGCCGACCGGTTCTGCTGCGCGACATCGACCTTACCGCCTGCGCGATGACGCTCACGCAGGACGGCGAAATCCTGTCGCGCGGCAATGGCACGGCGTGTCTCGGCAATCCGCTCAACGCGGCCGCGTGGCTCGCGGACCGCATGGTGCGGCTCGGCACGCCGCTGCGCGCGGGCGACATCGTGCTGACGGGCGCGCTCGGCCCGATGGTCGCGGTCAAAGCAGCGGGCACCTATACGGCGCATATCGAAGGGCTCGGCAGCGTGCGCGCCAGTTTCAGCGAGTAACAGACGGAGACATCCCCATGGCAACAGACAACACCAAACGCAAGGCCGCGATCATCGGGTCCGGCAACATCGGCACGGACCTGATGATCAAGATCATGCGCCGCAGCCGTCATCTCGACGTCGCGGCGATGGTCGGCATCGACCCGGCCTCCGACGGCCTCGCGCGCGCCGCGAAGCTCGGCGTGGCGACGACGCATGAAGGCGTGCAAGGCCTCACGCGCCTGTCCGTGTTCGACGAGATCGACTTCGTGTTCGATGCGACGTCCGCCGGTGCGCATGTGAAGAACGACGCGTTCCTGCGCACGCTCAAGCCCGGCATTCGCGTGATCGATCTGACGCCCGCCGCGATCGGCCCGTACTGCGTGCCCGTGGTGAATCTCGACGCGCATCTCGATGCGCCGAACGTGAACATGGTCACGTGCGGCGGACAGGCGACGATCCCGATGGTCGCCGCCGTGTCGCGGGTCGCGAAGGTGCATTACGCGGAGATCGTCGCGTCGATCAGCAGCAGGTCGGCGGGACCGGGCACGCGCGCCAACATCGACGAGTTCACGGAGACGACGTCGAAGGCCATTGAAGCGGTCGGCGGCGCGGGCAAGGGCAAGGCGATCATCGTGCTCAATCCGGCCGAGCCGCCGCTCATGATGCGTGACACGGTCTATGTGCTGTCCGAAGCGGCTGACCGCGCGCAGATCGAAGCGTCGGTCGAACGGATGGCGGCGGCCGTGCAGGCCTACGTACCCGGCTATCGGCTGAAGCAGTCCGTGCAGTTCGACGACATCCCCGCCAATGCGCCGCTGCACATTCCCGGCCTCGGCCGTTTCAGCGGACTCAAGACCTCGGTCTTCATCGAAGTGGAAGGCGCGGCGCACTATCTGCCCGCCTACGCGGGCAATCTCGACATCATGACTTCCGCCGCGCTGGCGACGGCCGAGCGCATGGCCGCGTCGCTCGTGAACGCCTGAAGCAAGGAGCATTCGATCATGGACAAGAAACTCTATATCTCCGATGTGACGCTGCGCGACGGCATGCACGCGATTCGTCATCAGTATTCGATTCAGAACGTGCAGGACATCGCCCGCGCGCTGGACGAAGCGAAGGTCGACAGCATCGAGGTCGCGCATGGCGACGGCCTGCAGGGCTCGAGCTTCAACTATGGCTTCGGCGCGCACAGCGATCTCGAATGGATCGAGGCAGTCGCCGATGTGGTGAGGCACGCGAAGATCGCGACGCTGCTTCTGCCCGGCATCGGCACGATTCACGATCTGAAAGCCGCGTACGATGCGGGCGCGCGTGTCGTGCGTGTCGCGACGCATTGCACGGAAGCGGATATTTCGAAGCAGCACATCGAATATGCCCGCAGCCTCGGCATGGACACCGTCGGCTTTCTGATGATGAGCCACATGACGACGCCCGAGAACCTTGCCGTCGAAGCGAAGAAGATGGAAAGCTATGGCGCGACCTGTGTGTACGTGGTCGATTCCGGCGGTGCGATGAACATGAACGACATCCGCGCGCGCTTCATGGCGCTCAAGGCGACGCTCGATCCCGCGACTCAGACGGGCATGCACGCGCATCACAACCTGAGCCTCGGCGTTGCCAACTCGATCGTCGCGGTCGAGGAGGGCTGCGATCGCGTCGATGCGAGTCTCGCGGGCATGGGCGCGGGCGCGGGCAATGCGCCGCTCGAAGTGTTCATTGCGGCGGTCGAGCGCATGGGCTGGCACCACGGCACCGATCTGTATCGCCTGCTCGATGCGGCGGACGATATCGTGCGCCCGCTGCAGGACCGGCCGGTGCGCGTGGACCGCGAGACGCTCGCGCTCGGTTATGCGGGCGTCTATTCGAGCTTCCTGCGGCATTCGGAAATCGCAGCGAACAAGTACGGCCTGAAAGCCGTCGACATTCTCGTCGAGCTGGGCAAGCGGCGCATGGTGGGCGGTCAGGAAGACATGATCGTCGACGTCGCGCTCGATCTGAAAAAGCGCGAAGCGCACGCCTGAACCATCCGATACGCGAAGCGCCATGAAGAGCGCCGCATCGTTCAACCTGGAGACATCAATGAAAACGTCAACGGCTTCATCCGCGCGCGCCGGCGGCGCGCTCACCATCGGCCTGTGCCTCGTGGTCGCGCTGCTCGAAGGGCTCGATCTGCAATCCACCGGCGTCGCCGCGCCGCGCATGGCGCGTGAGTTTCATCTCGCTGTCGCGCAACTCGGCTGGGCGTTCGGCATCGGCGCACTCGGCCTGTTGCCGGGCGCGGCGCTCGGCGGCAGGCTCGCGGACCGCATCGGCCGCAAGCGGGTGCTGATGATGTCGGTCGCGCTGTTCGGGATATTTTCGATTGCGACGACCCAGGTGTGGGATCTGCAGAGCCTGCTTGTCGTGCGATTCCTGACGGGCCTCGGTCTGGGCGCGGCGATGCCGAACCTGATCGCACTGTGCGCAGAAGCAGCGCCGCCCGGACAGCGCGGCACGGCGGTCGGCGCGATGTACTGCGGCATGCCCTTCGGCGCGGCGCTCGCAGCGGTGATCGGCATTCTCAGCCCGGGCGATGAAGGCTGGCGGCATATCTTCTACGTCGGCGGCATCGGGCCCCTCTTGACCTTGCCGCTGCTCGCGCTCTTGCTGAAGGAGTCGACGCATTTCATCGCGGCGAGCCTGTGTGCGACGCTCGAGGCGAAGGAGGGCGTCGTGCGCGCGCTCTTCAGCGACGGCCGCGCGGGCACGACCGTCATGCTGTGGATCAGCTATCTTGGCACGCTGATCGTGCTGTACTTCCTGATGAACTGGCTCCCGTCGATGGTGCTCTCGCGCGGCCTGGCGCCCGTGCAGGCGAGCATCGTGCAGATGATGTTCAACATCGGCGGCGGCATTGGCGCGATCGTGATCGCGGGGCTGATGGATCGCATCGGCAAGCGGCCGGTCGTGGTCGGCATGTATGCGGGCATCGCGGCTGCGCTGCTTGCGCTCGCCAGCGCGACGGGCAGCGTCTCAATGGCGTGCGGCGGACTGCTGGCGGGTCTCTTTCTCGTTGGCGCGCAGTCGGTGCTGTATGCGCTCGCCGGCGGCGCGTATCCGACGCAGGTTCGCGGCACGGGCGTCGGCGCGGCGGTGGCCGTGGGCCGCGTCGGCTCGATGGTCGGCCCGCTGATCGCCGGGCAATTGCTGGCGCTCGGCCAGAGCGCGTCGATGCTCGTGATCTCCAGCATCCCGCTCATCGTGATCGCGGCGCTCGGCGCGCTCGCGGTGGTCGCGAAATTTCCGCGCGAGTCGGCCGACGGCTCGCGCACGCTTGGAACCGAATCGATCTGACGAAGGATATCGACATGACTGACACTGTGACTCATACGGAAGCCGCGACCAGCAAGTACGTGAACGTGCTGGAAGGCGGCACGGAACTGCGCGTGCATTACAACGACACCGGCGCGGGCAAGGAAACGCTCGTCCTGCTGCACGGCTCCGGTCCGGGCGCGAGCGGCTGGGCCAACTTCTATCGCAATGTGGATGCGTTCGCGAACGCCGGTTATCGCGTGATCCTCGTCGACTGTCCCGGCTGGGGCAAAAGCGATTCGATCGTCTGCACCGGCTCGCGCTCCGACCTCAACGCGCGCGTGCTGAAGGGCGTGCTGGATACGCTTGGCATCGAGCGCGCGCATCTCGTCGGCAACTCGATGGGCGGGCATAGCGCGGTGGCCTTCGCGCTGTCGTATCCGGAGCGTGTCGGCAAGCTGGTGCTGATGGGCGGCGGCACGGGCGGTCCGAGCCAGTTCGTGCCGATGCCGACGGAAGGCATCAAGCTGCTGCAAGGACTGTATCGGGACCCGACGCTCGAGAACCTGAAGAAGATGCTCAACGTCTTCGTCTACGATGCGAGCACGATGACGGAAGAGCTGATGCAGACGCGGCTCGATAACATGCTCGCGCGGCGTGATCATCTCGAGAACTTCGTCAAGAGTCTGACGGCCAATCCGAAGCAGTTCCCGGACTATGGTCACCGGCTGAACGAGATCAAGGCGCCGGCGCTCGTGATCTGGGGGCGTGATGATCGATTCGTGCCGTTGGACGTCGGGTTGCGCCTCGTGTGGGGTCTGCCGAATGCCGAATTTCATGTGTTCGGGCGCTGCGGGCATTGGGCGCAGTGGGAGCATGCAGAGCGATTCAATCAGATGCTACTGGACTTCCTGGGGCAATAAGGATTTGGATTGCACCGAACACGGTTGCAGTAGCGGTCCTGATCCCTTTCGACGGGCGGCTCCGGGGTCGGAAGCTGCCGATGCTCGATAGAAGGGCGTCGGCCAAAGCAGCTATCGTGACCATTCGCCGACGGCTACTTTGGGGCCCTTCTGAAACAGGTTTCCCAGCAGGGGCAAGCCGGGTGGGCATGGCAGATCCGCGACAGTCCGCACAATCTCTTTCGTGTTGAGATGAAGGTCTGCCATGCTTTCCTCCGCTTTGCCCGCTACAACAGCTATCAGGCCAGCGGTCGAATGTTCTGATTCATGTGGAGCACGAGGAAGTTATAGCCTTCGCGGCGGTGCGGGAAGGCCGTGTCGCTCACATCTACGCGGGTGACTGCGCCGTGGAAATGTTGAACGCGGTTCGTCTGACGTTTATGACAACGTCTTTTTGAAAAACCGCACACGCATCGGCTTGAGCGCGAACAGCGCGAGCACGGCCGTGCCGATGTCCAGCGTGATCGCCACACCGAACACCGGCACCCAGCTTCCCGCATGCTGATGCAAAAGTGCCGCGAGAGGCCCGCCAAAGATCGAGCCGATGCCCTGCGAGATGTACAGCCAGCCGTAGTTCTCGGTGGCGTGACGCGTGCCGAACGTATCGGTGAGCGTGGACGGGAACAGCGAGAAGATCTCGCCCCAGCCAAAGAACACGACGCCCGACAGCAGCACGAACAACACGGCGTTGTCGCGCGTCAGGAGCCACAGCGCCATCGCAACGCCTTCCAGCGCGAACGCGAAGAACATCGTGTTTTCGCGGCCGAAGCGATCGGACACCCAGCCGAACAGCGGACGCGTCAGCCCATTGGTGAAGCGGTCGATGGTCAGCGCGAGCGGCAGCGCAGCCATGCCGAATACGATGACCTTCGTGATGCCGAAGTCGGCCGCGAAGGTCGCCATCTGCGAGGTGACCATGAGGCCCGACGTGGACATCATCGTCATCATCGCGAACATGAGCCAGAAGAGCGGCGATTTGATCATCTGCGAAGGTCGGAGGTTGGGCACGCTCGAGGCTGCCTCAGCCGATGCATTCGCCGGTTCAGCATCGCGCGGCACGCGCAGGCCCTGCGATGCGACCAAGCCCACGATCGCGAACGCGATGCCGTAAATCCACAGCGTGGCATCGAGCCCGCGCGCCGCGAGCGACGCCGAGATCGGGAACGTGGTCACGATTGCGCCCATGCCGTAGCCCGCGGCCACAGCACCCGCCGCGAAGCCGCGGCGATCGGGGAACCAGCGCACCATCAGTCCGACCACGCCGACATAGACGATGCCCGTGCCGAGCCCGCCGATGAGACCGTACGTGAGATAGAGCATCGTCGTGCTCGCGGCCATCGACGCAAGCACCCAGCTCAGGCCCGACATCACCGTGCCGAGCGAGATAAGGAGACGCGGACCGAAGCGATCGATCAGCTTGCCCTGAAACGGCGAGAAGAATGTCTGCAAGATGATGAGCAGCGAGAAGGTCACTTGCAAGGCAGGCAGCGGCACGCCAAGCTTCGCCGATAGCGGTTTGGTCAGCAGCGTCCATACGTATTGCGGGCTGGAGATTGCCATCATGCAGAGCAGGCCGAGGCCTAGCTGAAGCCAGCGATTATGTGTCGCGGTGGCGGGCGCGCTTGCGGCGGCATCGTCGTGCATCGTCTGGATGCGTGTGTTCATCTGCGTTCCCCGGTTACGTTGCAAATCAAAAGGATGAAACATGCCTTCCGGTCCAACGCATGCCGAACCGGACGGTGAGAGTGCTTTCAATCGATGCGGCGTAAAGCGAGCGTTACCAGCCTGCGGCGGCGCCGTCGCTGCGTGGGTCGCTTCCCGCTTCGAACAGGCCGTCAGGATGACGAATGATTGCGCCTGCGTGGCCCATCGCTTCGTCGTATGCGGCGAGCACTTCCACGTCGTGGCCGAGCGCGCGCAACGCGTCGATGGTTTGGGCAGGGAAGCGTGCTTCCAGCTTGAGCGAGTCGGTGGACTGCCCCCAGGTGCGGCCGAGCAGCCAGCGTGGCGCGTCGATCGCAGCCTGCGGATTCCAGCCGAATCGTGCGATGCGCGAGAACACCGCGCTCTGCGACTGTGGCTGGCCGTCGCCGCCCATGTTGCCGTAGACCATCGAGCGGCCATCGGCGAATTGCGCGAGCGCCGGATTGAGCGTGTGGAACGGGCGCCGGCCCGGCATCAGCGGATTGAGCGACGCCGGATCGAGCGAGAAGCTGCAGCCGCGGTTCTGCCAGTTGATGCCCGAGTTCGGCAGCACGATCCCGCTGCCGAACTCGTGATAAATGCTCTGGATAAAGCTGACCGCGATCCCATCGTTATCGATGACACCCATCCAGACCGTGTCGCCGGGACCGCGGCCTTTGCCCCACCGCGCGGCGCGCGACATCGACACCTTGCCAGCCATCGCGTCGAGTGCAGCGGGATCGAGTTGCATGATCGGGTCGATTCGCATATGGTCCGGATCGGTCACATGTTCGTCGCGCACCTTGAAGGCGAGCTTGGTCGCCTCGACACACGCGTGCACGAACTCTGCGCCGAGCGGGTCCATGTCGTCGGTGAGGACGCGATCCAGCACGCCGAGAATCAGCAGCGAGACGAGCCCTTGAGTCGGCGGCGGCATGTTGTAGACCGTGCCGAGCGTGTGCCTGAGTGCGAGCGGCGCGCGTTCGCGGGCGCTGTGCCGTTCCAGGTCGTCGAGCGTGACGAGTGTTTCCAGCGACGCAAGATCGCTCGCGATGCTGCGCGCGAGATCGCCGCGATAGAAGTCGTCGAGACCGGCATCGGCGAGCTGCTGGAGCGTGGCGGCGAGGCGCGCGTTGACGAAGCGCTCGCCGCTGCGCGGTGCACGCGAGTCGGGCAAGAAGGTCTGCGCGAAGCCGGCCACGCTTTCCAGCTCACCGCGCTTGCTCGAGATACACTCGGCCTGGCTGCGCGTGACGGGAATGCCGCTCTTCGCATAATGAATCGCGTCTTCGAGCAGCCGCGCGACGGGCAAGCAGCCGCCCAGCGTGTCTTTCGAAAAGCGATGTGCGAAGTCCCAGCCGGACACGGTGCCCGCGACCGTGTTGGCCGCGAGCGGACCGCGTGCGGGAATCGCGCTCAGGCCAAGCGCGCGATACGTTTCGATGTCGGCGCGCATCGCCGCCGCGCCGCACGCCTCGATGCCAATGGGCGCATGGCCGGGGCGCGAGATCAGCCAGAAGCCGTCTCCACCGATGCTGTTCATGTGCGGATAGACCACCGCGATGGTCGCGGCGGCGGCGATCATCGCTTCGACCGCGTTGCCGCCTTCACGCAGGACGGCAAGGGCGCTTTGTGAGGCGAGCGAGTGCGGTGCGACCGCCATGCCGCGCGATCCGCGCGTGGGATTCAGTGTGTTGGCTGCGACGTGCGCGTGTTCCACAGGCATTAACGTGTCCTTGTATACAAGCGCATGAATCAACGCGAGATCCGTGCCAAGGCTTGGTGGAAACCCTGATGGGACTTGCTGGGCAAGGCTTTCGGCGCTGTATCAGCGGACTCGAAGCGATGGCGCGTGATGCCGTCAGATGGTGCGCCGGGGCCTTGCCGGTGCGTGCGCGGTTGCTTCGCGCCCCGTCGCGGTGCGCGCTGTCAGCAGGCGCTGGATGGTGAGGCCGCGCACGCTGGCCTGGCTGCCGCCGATGTGACGCGACACGAGTTCGACGCTCTGGGCGCCGTCGCCGCGTCGAATAGCGTCGAGAATCGCGGCGTGCTCGTCATACGTTTCGGCAATGCCGTCGCCGTGCACGAGATCCAGCCGACGCACGACGCGAATGCGGTCGGTGACGCGTTGCATCGTCGAAGTCAGTTCCTCGTTACCCGCAGCCGCGATCAGCGCATGGTGGAATGCTTCGTCCAGTTCGACGAGCTTGCGGCCATCGGTGATTCGCCGCGCGTGCCCGACTTTCCAGACCCCGTCCAGCGTATCGAGCAGGGGATGCAGTCCGGGCGGCGGTGCCTCGTTATCGCAAAGCTTGCGCACGGCGAAGGTTTCGATCATCTGACGCATCTCGTAGAGATCGTCGAAGCGCTTGTTGTCGATCGGCACGACTTCCCAGCCGCCGCGCACATAGCCTTGCATCAGGCCATCGCTTTGCAGTCGCTGCAACGCTTCTCGCGCGGGCGTGCGCGAGACCGAAAAGCGTTCGGCGATAGCACCTTCCGTGAGCCGGTCACCCGGCAGAAGGTGCATGTCGAAGATATCTTCACGCAGCGCGTAGTAGACGCGATCTGCCCGTGTGAGCGTGGCGTGTGACGCGATAGCGGGGCGCTCGTCGGGCGTCATGTTCAGCTTGATGTCTGGCATGGCCGAAGAGCTTATCAAATGAAGGCAGGTCGAAAAAAAACGTATACCGTCGATTGGCCCCGCCGTTGATAAGCGGGAAATTCAGGGTGCGTCGGCCGCGCTTTCGTCCTGGGCGAGCAGCTGGCTGTCGGGCAGCCGGAAGGGCACGAGATCGTCCGAGTGGTTGGCTTCCACCAGCCGGATCATCTGGAGCATGAAGACATCGCGCTCGACGGGCGACAGGTGCTCGATGGTGCGATCGTGCGCACGCTGCACCGCGTCGGCCATCTTCCTGACCAGACGTTTGCCGGCGGGGGTGAGCTTGACGAGCCGCAGTCGCTTGTCATGGGCGGCCAGCGTGCGGGTCACGAGCCCGCGTGCGTTGAGCCGCGGTATGACTTCCGCGACGCTGGAGCGCTCGAGTCCGACTTCGATGGCAAGCGAGTTCTGATCCATTTCGCCGAGTGAGTCCAGCGCGGTGAGCAGACTGTATTGCACCGGCGTGATATTGAATTCGCTCGTTTCCTGCACGAACAGAAACGTGTGGATCTGATGCAAGCGGCGGATCAGAAAGCCCGGCCGCGAAAACAGCGGCGAGCGCGCTTGCCGTTCGGCAAGCTCTGCACGAATGCTTTTGATGTCGATGTGATCGGTGACGGTGGTTCGCATATCAGCGACTCAGAAGTAAAAGGACAAGCGACAGGGTCTTCAATGCGCATTCTAGGACGAATTCGTCTCTTGCCGCAAATGTGGGGTACACCACCGAATCACCATAACAATGCATCGCGCGTGCACATGGTGCGGCACATGCTGCGGCTGCGTCCGAGTTGGTGCGAGGTCCGAATGCGAAAATCCGTGGTACGGCACGCATCGTGGCATGACCCCGATCGCTAACCAGATGATTCAAATCGGAAAATTCAACTATTCATGTGGCGCTGAAAAACCGGCACACAATTTGCGGTACACCACGCATATTCCAACTCGCCTGGCGCACCGTACATGTCAAGATTTCTGCTCAAAGGGGGCCGCGTCATCGATCCGGCCCAGAAGCTCGACGCCACGCTCGACGTTCTGGTGGACAACGGCATCATCGCCGGGATCGGCTCCGATATTGCGGTGCACGCGCGCCAGGCGGAGGTGATCGACTGCAGCGGGAAACTGGTGCTGCCGGGCCTCATCGACACGCACGGCCACATCTATCAGTACGTCACGGGCCGCTTCGGCCTCAACGCGGATCAGTGCGGCGTGCAATCGGGCGTGACGACGATCATCGATCAGGGCGGACCCAGCTGCATCACGATACCGGGCTTCCGGCATTACGTGGCGGACCGCTCGGCCACGCGTGTGCTGGCTTTCATTTCCGCTTACCTCGTTGGCGGACTGGAAGGTCACTACTACCCGGAGTTGTATCGCCCCGAGTGCCTCGACGCCGCTGCAACCATCAAGTCGATCCGCGCCAATGCCGATCTCGTCAAGGGTATCAAGGCGCACGCCGAAATAGGCGGCTTTGCGCGGTGGGGGCTCGATGTGATGAAGATCGCCGCAAAGATCGGCCGTGGCGCCGAATTGCCGCTGTATATCCACTTCGGCCAGTTGTGGCCGAAGCCGGAAAGCGGCGGGTTGCCGGTGCAGGCTGATTCCATCTTCAATCAGGTGGTCGAGACGCTCAAGCCCGGCGATATCCTCGCGCATCCGTTCAGCCGTCATCCGGGCGGTTTCGTCGAGGAGAACGGGCAACTGCATCCGCTCGTGCATGAAGCGGTCGCGCGCGGCCTGAAGATCGACGTCGGGCATGGCTCGCATTTCAGCTTCAAGACGGCCCGCATCGTGCTCGACGCGGGCGTCGTGCCCGACACGCTCGGCGCCGACATGCACGGCTACAACACCCATGTCCCCGCGCCCGCCGGCACGCCCGACAGCCATCCTGACGAGGAGCACTCGTTTCTCGGCCGCACGCAGTTCAGCCTCGTCAGCGCGATGACCAGCATGCTCGCGCTCGGTCTGCCGCTGCAGCACGTCGTCGCGATGGCGACCTGCAACGCGGCAAAGATGGTCGGCATGGAAGAGCAGATCGGTTCGCTGCAAGTGGGGCGCGGCGCGGACGTCAGCGTGCTCGACGACCGTCGCGGCCGCTGGATTCTGGAGGACAACGAGGGCACGCAGGTCATCACCGACCGCTTGCTGTCGCCGCTCTTCTGCCTGCGCGACGGCGTGCGTCACGACGCTGTTTCGCCGACCTTGCCGCTCGCGCGCGCGGCCTGAGAACGCGAGGCTCACACACGATGATCAAACGTCCCCAATCACGCGGCGACATCCATCGTCCGCAAGGCATCGGCGCTTCGCTGACGCGCAAGGAAGACGAGCGCTTCATGCACGGGCGCGGCGAGTACGTGCCCAACATCCGCATGGTCGGCATGGTCGATGTGGCATTCGTGCGCAGCCCGATTGCGCATGGTCATATCGTCGGCATCGAAAAGCCGGAGGCGCACGCACACGCCGTCTATACACTCGCCGATCTGGAGGGCGTGAGGCCCATCGTCGCGAATTCGGGGCTGGCAGGCTTCAAAAGCTCGCAGCAGCCCGTGCTCGCGAGCGGCAAGGTGCGCCAGGTCGGCGAAACCATCGCGATGTGCGTGGCCGCGACGCGCGCCGAGGCGGAGGATATCGCCGCACAGGTCTTCGTCGATTTCGAGGAACTGCCCGCCGTGGTCGACATGCTCGACGCGCGCCGCGAAGATTCGGCGCTGGTGCATGAGCACTGGGGCGACAACGTCTTTCTCGAAACCTTCGTCGATGCGAACCCCGACGTCGATCTCGACGCGATTCGCCGCGATGCGCCGATCCGTGTGCATCGCAAGCTGCGCACCGCGCGTCAGAGCATGGCGCCGATGGAAGGGCGCGGCGTCGTCGCGCACTGGGACCGCCGCCTGTCGCAACTGATCGTGCACACGTCCGCGCAAATGCCGCACATCACGCGCACGGGGCTCGCGGAATGTCTCGGCCTCGACGAAGGACAGGTACGCGTGATCGCGCCCGATGTCGGCGGCGGCTTTGGCTACAAGGGCATTCTGCTGCCCGAGGAAGTGTGCTGCGGCTGGCTCGCGATGCAACTGGAAAAGCCCGTGCGCTGGATCGAGGACCGTCGCGAGCAGCTCACCGCGAATGCGAACTGCCGCGAGCACGATTACGACATTACCGGCTATGCGGACCGCGACGGCCGCTTGCTCGCAGTCGAGTGCAACGCGCACGTCGATTCGGGCGCGTACTCGTCGTATCCGTTTTCCGCATGCCTCGAAGCGGCGCAGGTCGGCAGCATTCTGCCTGGGCCGTACAAGATGGAGCGCTTTCGCTGCCGCACGTGGTCGGTCGCGACCAACAAGCCGCCGATCCTCCCCTATCGCGGCGTGGCGCGAACGGGCGTGTGCTTTGCGATCGAAACGATCATGGATGCGATTGCGCTCGAAGCGGGTATCGAACCTTACGAGGTGCGTTTGCGCAATCTCGTGCAGCCGCACGAGATGCCCTACGACAACATCACCGGGAAGCACTTCGACAGCGGCGACTATCCCGAGGCAGTGCGCCGTGCGATGGCCGCGATCGACCTGCCTGCGGTGCGCGCACGACAGCGCTGCGGCGAGCCGGACGGCAGGCGTATCGGCTTCGGCATGTCGGTCTTCTGCGAGCAGGGCGCGCACGGGACATCCGTGTATCACGGCTGGGGCATTCCGATGGTGCCGGGCTACGAGGCGGCCGTGATCCGCCTCACGCCCGACGGCGTGCTCGAAGTGCGCGCGGGCGTCCATTCACATGGACAGAGCATGGAGACCACGCTCGCGCAGATCGCTCATGAAGTGCTCGGCATCGACACGGACCGCGTGCGCATCGTGCTCGGCGATACGGGCGTGACGCCGTATTCCACCGGGACGTGGGGCTCGCGCTCGATCGTGATGGCGGGCGGCGCGGTCGGCCGCGCTTCGAAGGAACTCAAGGCGCGGCTGATGACAATCGGCGCGCATCTGCTGCAGGAGCCCATCGGCGAGGTGCGCTGGGAAAGCGGCGCGGTCGCCGGCAAGACAGGGCGGCGCACCTTGCAGGAGATCGCGCGCACATGGTATCTCGCGCCGCAATTGCTGCCGCCCGACGTCGACCCGCGCGGCCTCGAAGTCTCGACGTCCTATCAGGCGAAACGCGATTCGGGCACCTTCAGCTATGCGTGTCATGCCGTGGTCGTCGCGGTCGATCCGGCGCTGGGCCAGACCGAAATCCTCGATTACGCGATCGTGGAAGACGGCGGCGTGCTGATCAACCCGATGGTGGTCGACGGACAGGTCTACGGCGGTGCGGCGCAAGGTATCGGCACGGCGCTCTACGAAGCGATGCCCTATAGCGAAGACGGTCAGCCGCTCGCCTCGACGCTCGCCGATTACATCCTGCCCGGCGCGACGGAAGTGCCCGCGATTCGCATCGAACACATGGAGACGCCCGCACCTTACACGGAGTTCGGCCAGAAGGGCATCGGCGAGAGCGGGGCGATCGGTCCGCCCGCCGCGCTCGCCAATGCCGTCAACGATGCACTTCGCGGACTCGGCGTGCGTATCGACCAGTTGCCGATCACGCCGCGCCTGGTCGTCGAAGCCCTCGCGAAGCGGCCCGCGCATCGAGCCGATACGCGCAAAGGCATGCCCGCATGAAAGCCGCTACTTACGATTACGCAAAGCCGTTCGCCTGCGACGAGGCGATTGCGCTCATCGGTCCCACGGAAGGCATGGGCAAGTTCGTGGCCGGCAGTCAGTCGCTTGGACCGATGATGAACCTGCGGCTCGCGCAGCCCGAAATGCTCGTCGATCTGCGCGGCATCGCGGCGTTGCGCGCATGCAGCATCGAAGGAGAAACCGTTGCGCTCGGTGCGTGCATCACGCATGCGGAGATCGAGGACGGCAAGGTCGAAACGGGCACACGCGGGCTCATGGAGTATGTCGCTCGCGGCATCGCCTATCGCGCGGTGCGCAATCGCGGCACGCTCGGCGGCAGTCTCGCGCATGCTGACCCCGCCGCCGACTGGATCAACACGATGTGCGCACTCGATGCCACGTTTCTCGTCGCGGGGCCGGGCGGCGCGCGCACGATCGGCAATCGCACATGGATGGCGGGTGCGTTCACGACCGCGCTCGAGCCGGACGAGATCCTCACAGGCGTGCGCTTTGCGCGGCTCTCGCCGACGGCGCGCTGGAGCTACTACAAGTTCAACCGCAAGCCGGGCGAGTTCGCGGAGGCGATTGCCGTGTTCATCGACGACGCGGCGCGCGGCGTGTGCCGCGCGGTAATTGGCGCAATCGACGCGCCGCCTTACGCGATCGACGATGCCCGCGCACTGCTGCGCGACGCCGATCCGGATACCGCGTGTTTCGATGCGCACCTTGAAGCGGCGGGCGTCGAAGCGGGCAGCTACGAACACGAAGTGCATCGCGTCGCGCTCGTGCGCGCGGCGGCGGCCATTCGCCATCAGGACGGGACAGCATCATGAACGACGCATACATCAAGACGATCGAACTCGTCGTCAATCACGCGCCCGTCGTGGACCGCGTCGAGCCGCGCACCAGCCTCGCGGATTTTCTGCGCGAGCAGCGCATGCTGTGCGGCACCAACATCGGCTGCGAGCAGGGCGTGTGCGGTGCGTGCACGATCGACGTCGACGGCGTGCCCACGCGCTCCTGCATCACGTCAGCGATCAGCTGCGCGGGCAGCGCGGTGCGCACTATCGAAGGCTTCGACGACGACGCGACCATGAACGAACTGCGTGCTGCATTCACGGCCGAGCACGCGCTGCAGTGCGGCTATTGCACGCCGGGCATGCTGATGACCGCGCGGGATATCGTCACGCGCCTGCCCGACGCCGATGACGCCCGCGTGCGTCTCGAACTCTCCGGCAACCTGTGCCGCTGCACCGGCTATGTGGGTATCGTGCGCGCGATTCGACGCGTGCTCGATGCACGCCGTGCGCGCGCGGACGCGCCCGTGCAGCTCGCGGTGACCGCCTGAAACTCCGAATACGGACCGACGCATCATGGAAATCGAACAAAGCTTCACCGTGCCTTATCCCTGCCACGAAGTCTGGGCGCGCTTTCACGATACGCCCGGCATCGTCGCATGCCTGCCGGGCGCTTCGCTCACGGCGCCCGTCGAGAACGGGATGCTCAAGCTCGCGATGACCGTCAAGCTCGGGCCGATCGTCGCGTCATTCGCAGGCGACGGCGACATGAAGCTCGACGATGCGCAGCGTTGCGGCAGCATCAGCGGAACGGGCGTGGATCGCAAGAGCGCGTCGCGCGTCAAAGGCGTGGCGTCGTTCGCGCTCGAAGAGACGGGGACGCGCGAAACACGCGTCGACGTGAAGCTGGATTACGCGATCAGCGGCAGTCTCGCGCAGTTTTCGCGAGGCGGCATCGTGAAGGAACTGGCCACACGCCTGACCGAGGCGTTCGCGGACAATCTCAAGGGGAAGCTGGACGAAGTGGGCACGGCGGAAATGAGCGCCACGCTACGAGTCGAGCCAACGCCGGTGGTGCAGGCAGTTGCCGTAACGGAACCGGGAGCAAGAAAAGCTGAAACGCCTGCACAAGAGCCACGCATCGAATCGCGTGCGACCGCGCGCGTCCAGCCCGCAAACGCGCCGCTGGACGTCGGCAATCTGTTCTGGAAGATTCTGTGGTCGCGCTTGCGCGGATTCTTCAGCTTTGCGAGCCGCTGACCATGCATGCCGATGATGCCAATACGCGTGCGCTGAGCCGCGTGCATGCGGTGCGTCCGCAATGGCGCGGTGTCGTGGCGGCGCGCGACGCGGTGCGTCTTCCGGATTTCACGCTGCTGCACGCGGGCCCGCCGTTCGACGATCCGCGCAAGCCCTCCGCGCCGGTGCGCTCGTCGGCGATTTTGTGCTGTCTGTATGAAGGCTGGGCGAAGGACGAAGCGCACGCGGAGCGTCTGATCGAACAGGGCGACGTCCGGCTCGAATGTGCGCAGTCATATGGCGTGGTCACGCCGCTCGCGGCCGTCGTCTCGCCGCGCACGATGCTGGTCGAAGTCGCGGACGCAAACCATCCCGATGCGCGCGCGTGGTCGTTGCTCGGTAGCGGCGCGGGCCCGCAGATCCGTTTCGGCAGCCGCGACATACGCATACTCGAACGCATGAAATGGCGCGACTGCGTGCTCGCGCCCGCGCTCGATCAAGCGCTCGCACAGGGTCCAATCGATCTGCTCGCACTGGCGCGAACCGGCTTCGATGACGGCGACGATCTCCATGCGCGCACCTCGGGCGCGACCGCTGCGCTGCGTGCGCTGCTTGCTCAGCGACGGGATCATGCCGACGTCGACGCGATGCTGGCGCAGACGCCGCTCTTCTTTCTGACACTATGGATGGCCGCGTGCGCGCTGATGTTGTCGGCGGCCTCGCGCGGTAGCCCGTCGGCGTCGACGCTCGTCGTGGCACTGGCGGGCAACGGCGAGCGCGTGGGCATCCGGCTCGCGGGTGCGCCGTCGCGCTGGCTCGTCGCCGCCGCGCACGCGCCAGAAGGCCCGCGCCTCGATCCGCAACAGCAGACAGCCGCCGCGCCGCTCACGGGCGACAGCGGCGTCATCGATGCGGCGGGTTTCGGTGCACAGGCGCTCGCGTTCGCGCGGGAACCCGCGCAAGCGTTCGAGCCGTACCTGCCCGCCGGGTGGCGCGACGGGCAAACGCGCGTGCATACGGGATCGCATCCCGTGTTCGTGGAGTTGCCCGGCGTGCTGGATGCGGCGCGCGTGGTTCACGAAGGTATCGCACCCCTCGCCGCGATCGCGATGATCGGCGCCGACGGATGCGCGGGCTTGCTGGGTCGCGGCCTTTATACGGCGCCGATGGAGCTCTTCGCGCGTGCCCTGGCCGAACTCTCGGGTGAAGTCGTATGAGCGCAGAGTCGATTAACGATCCCGAGACGCTCGCGGCCGTCGAAGCCGCATTCGATGAATACGAGCGCGCGCTCACGACCAACGACGTTGCCGTGCTCGACGCACTCTTCTGGAACAGCCCGCATACGCTGCGCTTCGGCGCGACGGAAAACCTGCAAGGCTACGATGCGATCCGCGCATTTCGTGCGCAGCGCCCAGGCAAGGGCCTGATGCGCACTATCGTTGATCGTTCGGTGACGACGTTCGGCGCGGATTTCGCCGTCGCGAACATTACGTTCACGCGCGCGGGCGAGGCACGCATCGGGCGCCAGTCGCAGACGTGGGCGCGTATCGAAGGTCAATGGCGCGTGGTGGCGGCGCATGTCAGCTGGATGGACCCATCGTGATGCAAAGCGATCTGTTGCAACCGGGTTTGCATGGGGCCTTCGTTGCCGACGGCTTTGATGCGCTGCCTGCCGCCGCGCGGCCGCCGCGCGTGGGAGACAAGCTCGCGGGCTTGAGGCTCGCGGTGAAGGACGTGTTCGATATCGCCGGGCTTCGCACGGGCAGCGGCAATCTCGCGTGGCGCGACGAGCAGCCGGTGGGCCTTCGAACCGCGCTGGCCGTTCGCGCACTGCTCGAAGAAGACGCGCGTTGGATCGGCAAAACCGTCACCGATGAACTGACCTACAGCCTCGCCGGTGTGAACGCGCATTACGGCACGCCCGTCAATCCCGCCGATCCTGCGCGCATTCCGGGCGGCTCGTCGTCGGGCTCCGCGGTGGCGGTGGCGGCAGGACACGCGGACATCGCGCTCGGCACCGATTGCGGCGGCTCGGTGCGCTTGCCGGCGAGCTATTGCGGCGTGTGGGGCATGCGGCCCACGCATGGGCGCGTCGCGTCGGATGGTTGTCTCACGCTTGCGCACAGTTTCGACACGGTGGGCTGGTTCGCGAGGGACGCACGCAGGCTCGCCGACGTATTCGAAGTGCTGGCGCGCAGCATCGTCATGGAGCGCGACGAACCCATCAACCTGCACGTGCCGCGCAGCCTGCTCGCCTGCGTCGACGCACCCGTGTTGGCGTGCTTCGAAGCATCGCTGCCAGCGCTCGGCGACGCGGTGACGTTCGTCGAGCCCAAGGCGTCGCTTGTTGATTGGGCTCAGGCGTTTCGCGTGCTGCAGGCGGCGGAAATCGCGCAACGCTACGGCGTCTGGGCGTACGAGCACGCCGCCAGCTTTGGGCGCGACGTCGGCGCGCGCTTTGCGATGAGCCGGACCATCACGTGCGAACAGATCGCCGACGCGCAGCGTGTGCGCGTCGAAGCGATCCGCACGATGGCCGATGCGCTTGCGCAAGACACGTATTGGATCGTGCCGACGGTGCCGGGCGTCGCACCCCGCGCGGATGCGTCGGCGGAAACGGTCGATCACACGCGCGCCCGCTCGCAGCAGATGCTGTGCGTCGCGGGTCTCGCAGGTCTGCCGCAAGTGAGCATGCCGTGGACGCGGATCGAGGGGGCGCCCGTCGGCTTGTCTTTGATCGGCGCACGTGGCACGGACGAAGGTGTGCTGCGCGCCGCACGCGCGGTGCACGCAGCCATGCGGTAAGTCTCGCCGGGACGTTGCCTGGCGATGGATGAGCAAAGCGGTTCTCCGATTGAAGCACACCAAAAGGAACGTCCATGACGAAGCACTTGAGCGAGGCGCAGGTCGCGCACTTCAAACAGCACGGGTATGTCTACCCGATGCGCGCGATCGGCGCGGAAGAGGCGGCGGAGTATCGTCGCATCATCGAGCGCTACGAGGCGTCTTCCGGCGAAGATGTCAACAAGACCCTGAAAATCAAGGGTCATCTGGCGCTGCCCGCCATCGTCGAACTCGCGCGTCACCCCGCCATTCTCGATGCTGTCGAAGACGTGATCGGGCCGGACATCATGCTGTTTGGCGCATCCATCTTCGCGAAGAACGGACGCGATCCGCGTTATGTGTCGTGGCATCAGGACTCGACGTATTTCGGGCTTACGCCACATGAGGAAGTGACGGTGTGGGTCGCGCTCACACCCGCGAACTCGCTGAACGGCGTGCTGCGCGTCTTGCCCGGTTCGCACAGTGGGCCTGACTTAAGGCACGTCGAAACCTACGCGAAGGACAACATGCTCGCGAAAGGGCAGACGCTTGTCGGCATCGACGAGAACCTCGCTGTCGAAATGCCGCTGCAGCCCGGCGAGTTTTCGATGCATCACGAACGCACCGCACACAGTTCGCTGCCGAATCGCTCGGACGACAGGCGTATCGGCTTCGCATTCTTCTACGTGCCGGCGCATGTCCGCTCGGCCTCGGGTCGGCGTCGCGCGACGCTCGTGCGCGGCGTCGACCGCTTCCATCACTGGGACCCCGACACGCTGCCCGAATACGATTGCGATCCGCGTTCGATGAGCGAACTCGTACAAACGTGGGGCAAATATAAGGACGGTGAAGTGAAGCAGGCAGCGGACATGACCGCGCCGCAGTGAACGAGCAATCCTGAAACCCGGCGCTCGACGCGCCGCGATTCAGGGTTCAGGGCTCGCCTCAGGCGAGCTTCGAGGTTTCGCTCCAATCGTCGGCCGCGTGATGCGGCGCGCGAAAACGTGCAAGAAACTGCCGTGCGCGCGGCGTTTGCGGCGCGCTGAAGAACTGTTCGGGCGGTGCGTTCTCGATGACCTGGCCCGCATCCATGAACACGACCCGGCTTGCCACCTGGCGCGCGAACTCCATTTCGTGCGTGACGATCACCATCGTCGCCCCTTCCAGCGCGAGCGAGCGCATGACCTGCAGCACTTCGCCGACGAGCATCGGGTCGAGCGCGCTGGTCGGTTCGTCGAACAGCAGGATGTCGGGTTTCATCGCAAGTGCGCGCGCGATGCCCACGCGCTGCTTTTGCCCACCCGACAGCCGCGAAGGAAACGCGTCCATCTTCCCCGCGAGGCCGACGCGTTCCAGCAGGCGTTCGGCCTCCGCACGCACTTCGTCGCGCGGACGCCCGAGCACATGCAAGGGTGCTTCCATCACGTTCTGCAGCACGGTCAGATGCGGCCACAGCGCGAAGTGTTGGAACACCATGCCGATGCGCGCGCGCGAACGCGCAAGTTCGGCGTCGCTCATCTTGATGGACGAACCTTCGCGCACGCCGATGCGCCGGTTCGACACATGGACCGTGCCCGCGTCGGGAATCTCGAGCCAGTTCACACAGCGCAGCAACGTGGACTTGCCGCAACCCGACGGCCCGAGCAGGCAAACGGTTTCGCCCTTGTGCACGGTGAGCGACACGTCGCGCAGCACCTTGTTCTCGCCGAACGACTTCGAGATGCCGTTGAGTTGCAGGACGGTCTCGCTGCCTGATCGCACCGCTTCGCTGGAAAGGCTGCACGAAGGCCCGGCTGCATCGGCTGCGCGCAGGATGGTGGGCGGGACGTCGTTCGAAATGTTCATGCTCTGCGTTCCTCGGCAAATCTCGAGAGTAAGCCACTGCCGCTTTCGATCACGAGGCAGATGGCCCAATAGAGCAGCACAGCCGTGATGAACGCGGCAAACGGAATGAAATAGGTCGCCTGAATGCCGTTCATCTGATGCGTGAGTTCGCCGACCGCGATCACCGTGAGGAACGCGCTGTCCTTGACGATCTGCACCAGTTGATTGCCGATCATCGGCAAGGCGACCGTGAAGACTTGCGGCAGGATGATCCGGCGAACCAGGCCGAAGCCATGAAAGCCATAGGCGCGCGCGGCTTCGATCATCGGAGTGGGCAGGCCGGCCCACGCGCCGCGCAATAGCTCGGCCATGTAGGCAGTGTTGTAGAGAATCAGCGCGATCGCGCCGGCCCACCAGTTCGACAGACGTATGCCTGCCGTGGGCAGGCCGAAATAGATCAGATAGACGAAAAGCAGGAAGGGCGCGCAACGCATCGCGTCGACATAGAGCGTCGCGAGCCGCGCGATGGCCGGGCGTTTCGACATCAGTGCGGGCGTCAGCAGCGCGCCGAGCACGAGCGACGCGACGGCTGCCACTGCAAGCAGACCGAGTGTGTCGAGCAGGCCGGACAGCACGTCCGCGCGCTGCTGCCAGACGATCAGGAAGTGCTCCGTCATGCACGGGCCTCCACAGGTTGGCGGCGCTCGATCACGCGCTGCGTCTTGACGAGCACGAACACGATCAGCCCGTAAAGCACGAGCGCAAAAACGAAAGGCGGTAAAGGATCGTAGGTGCGGGCGCCGACGCGCAAGGCCGCGCGCGTGATTTCAACGATGCCGATCACGGCGACTGCGGGCGTCGACTTGATCTGCAAGGTCATTTCGTTGACGAGGCCCGGCAGGCTCGAGCGCCAGATCTGCGGCATCACGATGCGCCGAAAGCGTACCGTACGCGGCATCGCGAAGGCGAGCGCTGCGTCGTATTGATCGCGTGGAAAGTTGATCAGCGCCGCGCGCCAGATCTCGCAGTTGAATGCGGCGGTGCTGATGGTGAGCGCGAGTATCGCGGCCGGTGTCGGATCGAGCGAGATGCCGAACTGCGGCAGCGCGAAAAAGATCAGCAGCGTCAGCGTCACGGCGGGACATGAGCGGATGAGGCTCACATAGGCGACGACGATGCGGTTCAAAAACGGCACGCGTGCCCACCGGATCAGTGCGAGGCCGAGCCCCAGAGGAATGCCGAGCACGATGCTGACGACCGAAAGAACGACGGTCGCCAGCGCGCCCTGAGCAATGCTCCAATAGTCGAAGGCGTTCATCGATGCGGGATCGCGAAGACGTCAGTTGACCGACTGCGGCATGTCCTTGTAGCTCGCACCGAGCCACTTCTGCTGAAGCTGGTACATCTCGCCGCTCTTGCGCAGTTCGAGCAGCGCGGCATCGACCATCTTCAACACGTCGGTGTTGCCCTTTTTCACGGCCCACGCGATATACGTCGGCTTGCCGATCGCCTGGCCGACAGCGAACACATCAGGCCTGGTCTTGACGAGCGAGTTCAGACTGATCTGCGTGTTGGCGACGGCGTCGACACGGCCCACGCCGAGATCCTGGTAGGCCTCCGGATACGACTGGTATTCGATGATCTGCTTGATGCCATTGCCGCCATGCTTCTTCTTCAGTTGTTCGTCGAAGAGCTTCAGGTCCGCGAGCATCGCGCTGCCGGTTTCCGCGCCGACTACCTTGCCGACGAGATCGTCCGGGGTCTTGATCGGCGAACCTTTTTTCGTTGCATAGAACGTGACGGCTTCGCAGGTCGGGGAGGCAAAGTCAAAGGTCTTCTTGCGCTCTTCGGTGACCAGCACGGCGGTGAGCGCCATGTCGTATTTGCCGGTGGTTACACCCGGCAGAATGCCCGACCACGGCATGATCTGCTGCTTCACGTCGACGCCGATCTTCTTGCGTACCAGCGCGAGGAGGTCGTTATCATAGCCCGTGTTCTTGCCGTCAGCGACGAACTCGAATGGGTTGTAGTCGTCCTCGGTTGCAACGCTCAGATAGCCGCGTGCCTTGATTTCCTCGGCGCTGGCTGCGTGCGCCACATGAACGATGCCGAAGGTAGCGGCGAGCGCGAGTGCGCAGGTGCGCAGGAGCGTGCCGGCGGTGCGCTTTCTCGACTGACCAGGACCGCGACGGGTAAGACGGACTGACATGAAGAGCCCCTTTGATGGTGATAGCGACCGCGCGCAAGATTATTTGGCACCCGGTCACTCGAAGATGATCGTCGAATCGATAATTCGTTTGAATACCGACGATTCACCTTTGGAATATGCAAGGGGTATGCCAACGATCTGTTTTGCCGCAAGTCCCGGACGCATCGGGACACGAGTCGTAGCAAGCATCGTCACAGTAATGCGTGGTGCACCACGTATGTAGCTGAGGCCTTGTATTCGTGCATGTGCGCACCGGTTTGCGCCATACGACGGCTACGATTTGCGCCGGGTCACATGACAGGTGTATGCAAATGATGCGGATCGGCCAGCACTTCGGCGACGCGCCGCAAGGCGTCACGGCAATCATCTTTGTCCTGTGGCCCGCCGAGGCAGAGGCGGATACTGTTCAACGGATTGCCATCCGTTGAAAACGCCGCGCCAGCCACTGCGGCCACCCCCTGATTACGCAGCTGCAGCGCAAGCTCGGGCGCGCTCCAGTCGCACTGCGCAGGAATAGGCAGCCACAAATGGAAGCCATCCGGATGTGCATCGTAACGCCAGTCTGCGAGTTCCTGTGACGCAACTGCCTGACGCACATTCGCTTCCTTGCGGATCGCGTCTAGCATTTCGTGCGCAGTGCCGTCGTTGACCCATTGCGTGGCGAGCATGACAGTAAGCGGACTGGGCATGACTGTCGTCGCGCGCAATGCGCCGGCAATACGTTGCGTTTGCTTCGGAGTGGGTGCCCGTAGATAGGCGATGCGCAGACCTGCGCCGAAGGATTTCGAGAAGCCCGTCAGGTACCAGGTCAGTTCGGGCGCGAGTGAGGCCAGCGCGACGGGCGGGTTCACGGGCAACCAGCCATAGGCGTCGTCTTCGATGATGGGAACGCTGTAGCGCAACGCGACATCGGCAAGCGCTTCGCGGCGTTGCGTGGGCAGCGTCAGCGTGCTCGGATTCTGCAAGGTCGGATTGCAGTAGAACGCGCCGGGTTTTTCCGTCTTGCACAGCGCTTCGAACGCGTGCGGCAGCGGACCTTCTTCGTCGCGCGGCAACGGCTGCAGGCGCACGCCGAGTTGCGACGCAATTGCCTTGATGCCGGGATACGCGAGGGTGTCGAGACAAATGGTTTCGCCTGGCCGCGCAAGCTGTGACACGAGCGCGACGAGCGCGCTGTGAATGCCGGGGCATACGAGTACGGTATCGTCTTCGCAATCGGGCAAGCGGTCCTTCAGCCAGGTCCGTCCGGCGGCGCGGTCTTCGGGCATGCCGCCAAAATCCTGATAGCGCAGTAGCCGGTAAGGATCGCTTTGCGCAAAGAGATTCGCCCACGACTCTCTCAAACGCGCTGCAAACTCGGGCGGCTCGGGCGGCATGTTCATCGACATCTCGACGCTGCTCCCACCCGAGAGCGGCAAGGTCTGCGTGCGTCCACGCACGAACGTGCCGCTGCCTGCCCGGGCATCGAGCAGGCCGCGTTTGCGCGCTTCCGCATAGGCGCGCGCGACGGTCGTGTAATTCAGCCGTAATGCGCCCGCCAGATCACGAAGGCCGGGCAGACGATCGCGTGGACGCAAACGGCCGCTGGCCAGATCTTCTTCGATCAGATCCGGTATCACGAGATACGCCGGTTTGCGGCTTTCAGTCAGCCGCTTGAGCCAATGGTGCGTGAGACTGTCCATGCTGCTGTTTCCGATGCAAAAAGCTATGCGCTGGTGTGAATGCCTTTATTCAAAGTACCACGTGAATGGCGCAAAAAAATAATCGCTGGTCATTCATTCAGAAACTTGATCGCATTGATTGGATCAATGCACGCTTGCGGGGTGTCGCGCACCATCCGCACGCAAAATGCGCTGCGCGGTTGTGCGAAACCGGCGGGGCTGCATCTGTCTTCGATACCCAAAACCCGCGCCGGGCAACGCTAACAAAGAAATTTTCGGGGCGCTCGAATGCTCGCCGTTTAATTGATCGGAAGTTGATTGCATGAACCGGGCCGGAAATTGGCATACGCGTTGCGTTAAGTGATTCGCCAGGCGGGTTATTTCCCGTCACGGCAATCCGATCAATTACGCAACTTATTGGAGAGTCAAATGCCTGCCGTCAACAAACCTCTGCATCAGAAAGGCGATTATCTGGTCGACTACGAAGAGAAGGTCTTTCCTGATGTCAAGGCCGAGCCGGGCGAGAAGGCACTCGTCACCTTTCACACGGTTGCGTTCGAAGGCTCGATCGGCTTCGTCAATCTGCTGCAAGCCACGCGTTTGCAGCGCAAAGGCTTCGATACGTCGGTGCTGCTCTATGGCCCCGGAGTCACGCTGGGTCTGCAGCGAGGTTTCCCGACGCTCGGCGACGAAGCCTTTCCCGGCCATCTGAACTTCAATAAGCAACTCGTCAAGTTCATGGAAGAGGGCGGCAAGGTCTACGCGTGCCGCTTTGCATTGCAGGCGCTGTATGGCCACGGCGAGGCGTCGCTGATCGAAGGCATCCGGCCGATCAATCCGCTCGACGTGCTCGATTTGCAACTGCTTCATCGCAAGGAGAACGCGCTGATCATCCATACGTGGACCGTCTGAGCGAGCGGGTGCCCATCATGTCCGACCAGCGAGTCATCCGTGCAGCGGCCGTGCAGATTGCGCCGGATTTCGAGCGTCCCGGCGGCACGCTCGACCGGGTCTGCGCCGCCATCGACGAAGCCGCGTCGAAAGGCGTGCAGCTGATCGTCTTCCCCGAGACGTTCGTGCCGTACTACCCGTACTTTTCGTTCGTGCGTCCGCCCGTGGCGTCGGGTGCCGATCATATGCGGCTCTATGAGCAGGCAGTTGTCGTGCCGGGCCCTGTCACGCATGCGGTGAGCGAGCGCGCGCGACGTCATGCGATGGTCGTCGTGCTCGGCGTGAACGAACGCGATCACGGCAGCCTGTACAACACGCAGCTCGTGTTCGACATCGACGGGTGCCAGGTGCTCAAGCGCCGCAAGATCACGCCGACCTTCCATGAACGGATGATCTGGGGACAAGGCGACGCCGCGGGGCTCAAGGTCGCGCGCACGGGCATCGCGCGAGTAGGCGCGCTCGCGTGCTGGGAGCATTACAACCCGCTCGCGCGCTATGCGCTGATGACGCAGCACGAAGAGATTCATTGCAGCCAGTTTCCCGGCTCGCTCGTCGGTCCAATCTTCGCCGAGCAGATCGAAGTCACGATCCGCCATCACGCGCTCGAATCCGGCTGCTTCGTCGTCAATTCGACAGGCTGGCTGAGCGATGCGCAGATCGAATCCGTGACGACTGACCCAAAGCTGCAAAAGGCGCTGCGGGGCGGCTGCATGACGGCGATCGTGTCGCCCGAAGGTCAGCATCTCGCGGAACCGTTGCGCGAAGGAGAAGGCATGGTCGTCGCGGATCTCGACATGGCGCTGATCACGAAGCGCAAACGGATGATGGACTCCGTGGGCCACTACGCGCGGCCCGAACTGCTGAGTCTCGCGATCAACGATCGCCCTGCGATGCCCGTTGTGCCGATGTCGATGTCGTTCGAACGTGCGGGCGCGGACGTAGCGCCTGAAATCATCAGTGGAGGTCAGGATGAATGCCAGCATGAGCCTGTTGCAGGCTGAGCCGCGCGCGCAGCGCCAGATGATGGAGTTGCGCACCGAGTTGCAATCGGCGGGGCTGCGTCTCGTCGATCCGAACGCGGGCGCAGCGAGCCGGCGCGGCGGTGCCGGCCCGTCGGATCACAAGGCCGTGACCGTGGATGGCGTGACCATCATGGTGCCCGTGCACACCAGTTCTGCATGGAACTCGCCGTTCGTCGCGGGCGTGCCGGACGAATCGGGTGCGAGCGCGTTGCTGCGCGGGACGATCCCGATCGCCAGCATCAGCTTTCCGAAAGCGCCGCGCTTCACGCAACTGCAAACGCTCGACGGCGTGCCGTACTCCCATATCGCGACGCTGCACAGCACCGACGTGCTCGCTACGACCGTGCTGCAAACGTGCATCCGCTACGAGAGCCGCAAGAAGACCTGCAAGTTCTGTGCGATCGGTCAGTCGCTCGCGGCGGGCCGCACGATTGCGCGCAAGACACCGGAGCAACTCGCGGAGGTGGCCCGCGCTGCCGTATTGCTCGACGGTGTAAAACACATGGTGCTGACAACCGGCACGCCGCCGACGCCGGATCGCGGTGCGCAGATCCTTTGCGAAAGCGCGTTAGCGATCAAGGCCGCCATCGATCTGCCGATTCAGGCGCAATGCGAGCCGCCCGACGACGATGCATGGTTCGAGCGCATGAAGGCGAGCGGCATCGACACGCTCGGCATGCATCTCGAAGTGGTGACACCCGAGGTGCGTGCGCGCGTGATGCCGGGCAAGGCCAGCGTGCCCATCTCACGCTATATGGAGGCGTTCCGCGCCGCTGTTGCCGTATTCGGCAAGGGGCAGGTCAGCACCTACATTCTCGCGGGTCTCGGCGACACAGCGGAGGCGATCCTGTCGATGTCGCGCGAACTGGTCGAGATCGGTGTGTACCCGTTTGTGGTGCCGTTCGTGCCCATCAGCGGCACGCCGCTCGAAGATCATCCCGCGCCCTCCCATGCGTTCATGAAATCGATCCTCGAGCCACTCGGCGCCATGCTGCGCAGCGCGCAGATGCGCTCTGCCGACATCAAGGCCGGTTGCGGCAAATGCGGGGCGTGTTCGTCGCTGGCATCGTACGAGGCGTGACCATGTTCTGCGAAACCATTGACGAACTGGATGCCTTGCCGCTTACGTTCACGCCCGCCGAGTACCGCGTGAAATGGGCGACGCTGCCGTGGGAAAGCACCGGGGCGTATGCACTGCGGCGCGCCGTGTTCTGCGTCGAGCAAGGCATCTTCGTGGGAGACGACCGCGACGAGATAGACCGCGATGCGAAACTGCTGGTGGCACTTAGCTGCATTGCGGGCATGCCCGAGCAGGTGGTCGGCACGGTGCGCATACACGAGACGCAGCCGCGTACATGGTTCGGCTCCCGGCTCGCCGTGCATGCGGCGTTCCGCTCGCATGGCAAGCTTGGATCGACGCTGATACGCCTTGCTGTGAGCAGTGCGCACGCGTTGGGATGCGATACGTTCCTTGCTCACGTGCAAAGCCAGAACGCGCCGCTGTTCCGGCGGCTGCACTGGCAGACGGTCGCGGAGGAGACACTGTTCGGGCGGTCCCATCATTTGATGGAAGCAGACCTGGCGCATTATCCGCCGTGCTTTACGCCGGAAAGCGGATTTGTCACTTCGTCGCGAGGCCGCTCATGAGTCTGCGCGCGCTGGTCGAGCGGCTGCGCGAAAGCAGGGGCTTTCGCCACAAGACGGATATCGCAGACGTGGTTGCATCGCTTGCGTCGCGCTTGCCCAATGGCACGCGCGACCTTGCGCAAGCGGTAGCAGTGGGCGACGACTGCGCCGCGCTTGCCGATGGCGATGGCTATCTGCTCTTCGCTATCGAAGGGCTGGTCAGCGACTTCGTCAAAGCGATGCCCTGGTTCGCGGGCTATAGCAGCGTAATGGTCAATATCAGCGACGTGTATGCGATGGGCGGTCGTCCGCTTGCCGTCGTCGATGCGCTGTGGAGTGATGGGCTCGAACGGGCGGAACAGATTCTGGCGGGCATGGCGGCGGCATCGAGTGCGTATGGCGTGCCTGTCGTTGGCGGTCATAGCAATACGCGTAGCACGGAGCCGCAACTCGCGGTGTCGATACTGGGCCGTGCGCGTGCATTGCTGTCCAGCTTCAACGCACGGCCGGGCGACAGCATCGTGATGGCCGTCGATCTGCGCGGCCGGTTCGAAGAGCCTTTTCCGTTCTGGAATGCGTCAGTGGGCGCGCCTGCGGAGCGCCTTCGTGCCGATCTCGACCTGCTACCTCAGCTTGCGGAAAACGGTCTGTGCGATGCGGCCAAAGATATCAGCATGGCGGGCGTGCTCGGCACGTCGCTGATGCTGCTCGAATGCTCGGGCGTCGGCGCGCGTATCGATCTCGATACGATCCCGCGTCCTCAAGGTGTCGATTTCGAACGCTGGCTGAGCGCCTTTCCAAGCTACGGCTTTCTGCTGTCAGTGCGTGATCAGCATGTGCATGACGTGCACGCGCGTTTCGCACAACGCGGACTCGCAAGCGCGACGATCGGCCGCGTGGATGCGTCTCGCGAAGTGGTGCTCACGCAGCAGGCCGACGCAGCATTGCTATGGAGCTTCGCAGACAGTGCGTTTATCGGCGCGCCAGTGGGAGCACAGAAATGAACCACCCGCGGATGCGCATTGCGCTGTTCACGCATTCGGTAAATCCTCGCGGCGGCGTGGTGCATACGCTTGAACTCGGGCGCGCACTGCATGAAGCGGGACAGGATGTGACGATCTTTGCACCATCTGTCGGTGGTGCGCCGATGTTCCGCGCTTCGCCCTGCCGCGTCGTACTCGCGCCAGCCACGGCGCACGGCAACGATACGGTGACGACGGTGCAGACGCGGATCGATGCGCTGAAAGCCGCGTTGCTTAAAGAAGGCGCAGCAGCTTTCGACGTACTGCACGCACAGGATGGCATCAGCGGCAACGCGCTGGCGGAGTTGCGAGAAGCGGGTAAGATCCGCGGCTTCGTGCGCACCGTTCATCATCTGGATGCTTTCGACGATTCGCGCCTGAGCGCATGGCAACGACGCGCCTACGCAGATGCCGACACGGTGCTGTGCGTCAGTGATACCTGGACGCGCAAACTGCGCGGCGAGTTCGGCATTGCGGCATCGACGGTCAATAACGGCGTTGACATAGAGCGCTTTCGAAGCGTCGAAGCCGCGGACCTTGGCAACGGGTTCGGCCTGAACGGCGAACCGATGGTGCTGGCAGTAGGCGGCATCGAGCAACGCAAGAACACATTGCAACTGCTGGAAGCATTCGCCTTGATGCGGCAAACGCATGCCAAAGCGCAACTCGTGATCGCAGGCGGCGCGAGCCTGCTCGATCACGAGGCGTACACGCAGCGCTTCGTTGCGCGTGCAATGCAACTGGGGCTTCGTATCGGCAAGTGCGAGCCAGTCGTGGTTACAGGCCCGCTCGAAGATGCAGCGATTCCCGCGCTGATGCAGCGCGCGGACGTTGTATCGATGATGTCGTTGCGCGAAGGCTTCGGCCTCGTCGTGCTCGAAGCGCTGGCAGCGGGCGCGCCTGTCGTCGTATCGCAGATCGAGCCGTTCACCGGCTATCTCGACGAACGTGTCTGCTGCTGGGCGCAACCCGATGACGCCGCCAGTATCGCCGACGGGCTGCGCCGCGCGTTGCACGACCGCGGCGGCATCGACTTCGAACACGCGGTGCCTGAACTTCTCGCGCGTTTCAGCTGGCGCGAAAGCGCACGCCGTCATATCGCACTGTATGCGGATCACCGGCAGTGCATCATGCGGCCGCTCGGTGCGTGAATCTCTCACTCAAAGGAAATGTGATGCCAGTCATGCACTTCAAGGTCCAGTGGCCGGA
This sequence comes from Paraburkholderia phymatum STM815, assembly GCF_000020045.1. Lineage (GTDB taxonomy): Bacteria > Pseudomonadota > Gammaproteobacteria > Burkholderiales > Burkholderiaceae > Paraburkholderia > Paraburkholderia phymatum. Next base: position 1,626,357 of record NC_010623.1, read on the forward strand.
CGGCACCGAGGCCAACTGCTATTCCCCTTCGACGGTGGTTGGCGATTTCTTCGCCGCCGGGCAACGCTACGCGCTCAGCGATTTCGTCGACAGGGCGCGCGAAGCGCTGCATATCGGTTCCGATCGCGTACGCGAGAAATACGGCTTTGCGTGTTCGGCGGCGATGGATCAGCTCGCGCAGATCGAAGAAGTTGCGCGGCGTTTTGCCACCGACCCGCACGCGGAAGTCAAGGTCATCGAACTCATTTGAACCCCGATGCGGCGCACCGAAACACACCCTGTGCGCCGGACATCAGCTCGAAAGCAGGAACGAATCATGTCGAACGCAAACACTGTCGCATCCGATGTGCTGCACGATGTCCCTCACCACACGGTGATCGTTGTGGGTGGCGGGCAAGCTGGCTTGTCGATCAGCTACTACCTGAAAGAGGCGGGCATCGATCATCTTGTGCTTGAAAAGCATACAGTCACGCATACGTGGCGCTCGCAGCGCTGGGACGCTTTCTGCCTCGTTACGCCGAACTGGCAATGCGCGCTGCCGGGCCATCCGTATCGCGGCGACGATCCACACGGCTTCATGAAGAAGGACGAGATCATCGCCTATCTGGACGGCTTCATCGCGATGGTCGACGCGCCCGTGCTCGAACACACGGAAGTCCGCAAGGTCAGGCGCGTGCCGTCGGGCGGCTACTTCGTGTCGACGTCGAACGGCGACTTCACAGCCGATCAGGTCGTCGTTGCGTCAGGTGGCTATCACACGCCCATCGTGCCGCGCATGGCGGAGCGTCTGCCTGCCGGCATCCTGCAGTTGCAGTCGTCGCATTATCGCAATCCGCAGGCGTTGCCAGAAGGCGCAGTGCTCGTGGTGGGTTCGGGACAATCGGGTGCGCAGATCGCCGAAGACCTGCATCTGGCAGGCCGAAAGGTGTTTCTCGCGGTTGGGGATGCGCCGCGTTGCGCGCGCTTTTATCGCGACCGCGACGTGGTCGACTGGCTCGCGGACATGCGGTACTACGACATGCCCGTCGATCAGCATCCGCTGCGCGAAGGCGTGCGCGACAACACGAACCATTATGTGACGGGGCGCGATGGGGGCCGCGATATCGATCTGCGACGCTTCGCGCTTGAAGGCATGGAACTGTACGGCAGGCTCGACGATTTCCGCGACGGCTGCCTGCATTTCGCGCCGAACCTGACGGGCAGCCTGGATAGCGCCGACGACACGTACAACCGCATCAACGCGAGCATCGACGCATTCATCGACAAGCAGGGTATCGACGCTCCGCAAGGCGTTCCCTATGAGCCGGTGTGGCGCCCTCATGGCGAGCGAACGTCGCTGGATCTCGCGCAGAGCGGCATTGCGTCGATCATCTGGTGCATCGGCTTTACGCCCGATTTCGGCTGGATCGATGCGCCCGTGTTCAATGGACGTGGCTATCCTGCACACAATCGCGGCATCACGCCGCAAGCGGGCTTGTATTTCATCGGCCTGCCCTGGCTGCATACATGGGGATCGGGCCGTTTTTCCGGCATCGCGCGCGATGCCGAGCATATCGTCGGCGCGATCCGCCTGGCGCTTGACCAGACATCGACGAGCCTCGCGGCGTGAGCATGATCCAACGCTACCGGGCGGGCATGCCGCAATTGAGCTACACGGGACTGTCGGAAAACTGGTTGCTCAAGGAGTGTGGCCATCGACATTGGGAAGCGCTCGCCGCTCACGCGGGCCGCGCGCAGCCGCACTTCCACGACGACAACGGGGGCCGCTCTTATGCCGCCTTCACGGCAATCCGCTTGCAGACCTGCGGCCTCGATTCGATCGCCGAAAACGACGCGTTCGAAATACGCAGCACGCTTTGCAGAACGGGGCCTGTGCGTCACTTCAGCACGCACTATATCGTTCGCGATGACCTGAAAGTCGCGGAGATCGAGATGGCCTCTGCGTTCGTGACGCGCGGCGAGGCGCGCAATAATCGTTCCGCCGCGCGGGCGGCGCTATCTTCACTGGCTGGTGAAATCGTGCCGATGCCCGAAGAGGCATTGGACATGACGCAGATTGGCAAGCGCCTTCGAGCATACGACCGTGACGCAGTTCCCGACCTCGGGCCTGCAACGCTCGAGCCGATCGAGTTCTTCCCATGCCCCAATAGCGATTTCAACGGCGCTGACTTCCTGTACTTCGCGAGCTATCAAGCCTTCGTCGATCGCGCCGAGTGGCAATGGCGGCGCTTTGGCGAGCCGCCTGTCGTCTCGAGCCGTTCGCTGTTCTACTACGGCAACGTCGACGTGGGCGACACGTTGACCGTGCATATGGTCGGTCTGGCGCAAGACGGAGAGGGTATCCGGCACTGGACCGAAGTGCGGCGCAACAGCGACGGCACGAAGATCGCTGACGTAACGACGGAAAAACGCTGGAGGCATCGATGAACATGCAGCGGCGGCGTGGGTCGCATCGCGTGAGGCTGAAGCGCGTCTACACGCGCGCGGATGTCGACGGCATCGCGCATATCGATAGCATGCCGGGCGAGGCGCCGTTCGTGCGCGGCCCGTTCGCGACGATGTACACGCAAAAGCCGTGGACGATACGCCAGTACGCGGGGTATGCGCAGGCCTCCGATACGAACCTCGCGTTCCGCACTGCGCTGGCGGAAGGCGCACAGGGTCTCTCCGTCGCCTTTGACCTGCCGACCCAGCGCGGCTACGACTCAGACGATCCGGCGGTGAGCGCGGACGTCGGCATGACGGGTGTCGCAATCGATACGGTAGAGGACATGACTCGCCTTTTCGAAGACATTGCACTCGACCGCGTGTCTGTATCGATGACAATAAACGGGGCGGTGCTTCCTGTGCTTGCTGCTTTCATCGTCGCGGCGGAAGAAAGCGGCGTTAGTGCCTCGCAACTGAGGGGAACGATTCAGAACGACATCCTGAAAGAGTTTATGGTGCGGAACACGAGCATCTTCGCACCTGAGCCTTCATTGCGCATCGCTGCCGACGTCGTTGAATACCTCAGCGAAAACGTGCCGCGGTTCAATGCGCTCTCGGTGTCGGGCTATCACTTCCAGGAAGCGGGTGCGGACCCTGTACTTGAACTTGCGCTAACAATGGCGAATGCGCGCAAGTACGTAACGGCCCTTGTCGGACGGGGGATGCAGGCCGATGACGTCTGTCAGCGGATGAGCTTCTTCTTCGGCGTCGGAATGGACTTCTACGCCGAAATCGGGAAGCTGAGAGCGGCACGGATTTTATGGTCGGATATTGCGTCGGCAAGTGGCGCAACGTCGGATAGGGCGCGTGCACTGCGAATGCACTGTCAGACATCCGGGTGGTCGCTCACGGCGCAAAAACCGATGAACAACGTCGTGCGTACGACAGTCGAGGCGTTGGCTGCCGTGTTCGGCGGAACGCAATCGCTGCACACTAACGGATACGACGAAGCGCTTTCTCTTCCTTGTGCAGAAGCGTCAAGCCTCGCTCGTGACACGCAACTGGTGCTGCAGCACGAAACCGGCCTATGTGATGTCGTCGATCCGTGGGCCGGTTCGTACATGATGGAGAACCTTACGGCGGAGATCTGTCGCGAGGCGCTAACGCTGATGGCTGAAATCGAACGCCGTGGTGGCGTGATTGATGTCGTCGAATCAGGGTGGGTTCGAGAACAGATCCACAGGTCGGCTTTGAACACACAGGCGGAAATCGAGACGGGAAAGCGCACGGTTGTGGGCGTCAACAATTTCATGACGGGATGCAATGAAGACCTCGGAGAGCCACAGGCTGTCGACGGCCGGCGGGTGCGCGTGCTGCAAACGCAAAGGCTTGCTCACATCAAGGCGAGGCGTGATCCAACGAGAGTACGCGACACGCTGGATGCGCTGACGCGCGCCGCCCAGAGCAGAGACGGAAATCTTCTTGAACTGACGGTGGCATGCATGCGAGCGCGTGCAACCGTCGGCGAGTGCACTCAGGCACTCGAAGCCGTATGGCCGAGATATCGAATCGGCTTGCCGCTATCGCGCGACCGCTACGGCGCAAAGCTCGCAAGCGACGAGGATTGGCAGAACGCATGCCGCGCCGTGGCCGACGCGACGAAGAGCCTGGGCCGTGCGCCACGCGTGTTGATCGCAAAGCTGGGACAAGACGGACATGACCGGGGCGCGCGTATTGTCGCAGCGGCCTTAAGTGATGCGGGCTTCGCGGTTTCCGCGGGATCGATGTTTGCATCACCTTCCGATACCGCCGTATTGGCTGGAGGAGAGCGGGTTGACGTTATCGGCGTGTCGTCGCTCGCCGGCGCACAAAACGACTTGATCGCCGCGTTGCGTGAGCAACTGACTGAACGCGGTTTGCGGATACCTATCGTGGTGGGCGGAATCATCGGTCAGGCGAGTCAATTGGTCCTTCAACGCTCCGGAGTGGCAGCTTGCTTTCCGGCGGGCACCCCGATCAAAAATATGGTGCCGCTATTGGCTGCGATAGCTGTAGCGTCGGCAGAAAAACGCGTTGAAGGTAGCCACCCGTTACACGAGACTGCATAACGAGTCGCGAGCGCCCGGTGGTCCTCAGTTCCACGCAACGATCATGGCTGGCATGCCGTTTGCGCGGACGCAACTATTGCGAGGTATCAGGCGATATCTCTTCGTCGGTGCGCCATGCGCACGCGGGAGGCACGGCATGGAACCTTCGTCGGATGATGCAGTATCCGCAGCGCGAGCGTTACCCGTCGTTCTTCTGTATCGCAAAGGACGCGAGCTGTCCGAAGGTGGTCACGAGGCCGACACGCTTCGGGAACTGACGCGGCAGATCGCGGAGATCAAGGGCGCGCACTTTGCTGGCGAGTTCGACGAAACATGCTCGTATCTGACCCATCCGTATCTCGTTCCCGATGACACATTGACCGTCGCGGAAGCGCGCAAGCTTGGCGTGCGATCCGTGCGCGATCTGTATGGCGGTGTCGTGCCGTTTCCCTTCGTCGCGACAAAGCTGATTGCCCACAGCTTGCCCGATGGCGCAACGGTTGCACCGCCGGGATGGTCACGTGCGTTCAGCGCGCGCACCGCGTCACTTGTGTTGCCGGGCTACTCGGTGTTTTCACGCGAGGACGCACGCAACGCCGCAGGCGCACTATGGAAAGGCGGCCGCGTGCGCATCAAGCGGCCTTGTGGAATCGGCGGTGCTGGACAGGCGCTGGTCGCGGACACCGACGAGCTGGAGGCGCAACTCGATGCGCTTGGAGACGGGGCCTTGCAGGCAGAAGGGCTCGTCATCGAGCGACATCTGGACGGCATTGAAACATACAGCGTCGGCCAGATAACCCTCGATGACATGGTAGCGAGCTATTACGGCGTACAGCATCTGACCGTCAACAATCACGGACACCATGTCTATGGTGGGACAGATCTGGTCGTGGTACGGGGCGGCTTCGATGCCCTCGAACGACTCGGCCTCCCGCAGGACGTACACGAAGCTGTGGCGCGGGCAAGCGCGTTCGATGCCGCCGTACAGACCGGCTATGCAGGAGTCTTTGCATCGAGGCGCAACTACGACGTGGCGCGCGGTCTTGACGATACGGGTGCTCTGCGTTGCGGCGTACTCGAGCAATCGTGGCGCGTCGGCGGGGCGACAGGCGCGGAAGTAGCTGCGCTGCGAACGTTCAGGAACGAACCCGACACGTACCTGGTTTGCGCATCGACGCGCGAGATCTATGGTAACGAGGTGCGTTTGCCCGCGGGAGCGTGTGTGGTCTATCGCGGTGTCGATGCACAGGCTGGCCCGCTTACGAAGTACTACGCGCTAGGAGAAACGCGGCGCAAAGGAGCATAGTTTTGACGAATGGTGAGCGTTACCACCTGCAGATCAAGGTCGAGCATGGCTATCTCGACGGCACCATGCTCGTGCCGAAAACAGCCGTGCCTGGCGTCCTGTTCGTGCACGGATGGGGCGGCAATCAGGAACAGTATCTGGAGCGCGCGCGGCAGGCAGCTGCCATCGGCTGTGTATGCCTGACGTTCGACCTGACCGGGCATGCGCGGACGCAAAGCGAACAGCAGACGGTCACGCGAGAGACGAATCTCGCGGATCTGATCGCGGCATACGACACGCTGGCTGCACATCCGCTGACCGACCGCGATTCGATCGCCGTGATCGGCAGCAGTTATGGCGGCTATCTGGCGGCCATCCTGACGGAGTTGCGACCGGTGCGATGGCTCGGTCTGCGCGTGCCCGCGCTGTATCTCGACGAAGGCTGGACTACACCAAAACGCGCGCTGCATGTCGAGCACGATCTCGTCGCGTATCGCAAGCGCATCGTGCCCGCGACGGAAAACCGCGCCTTGCGCGCGGCCGCACGCTTCAGTGGCGACGTGCTGCTGGTCGAATCGGAACATGACCAGATCGTTCCGCACACCGTCATCGCCAGTTATCTGCAGGCCTTCCTGAGCGCGCATTCGTTGACGTATCGCGTCATCGACGGTGCAGATCACGGGCTCTCGGACGACGGGAGCCAGCGGGCATACACGGCGCTGTTTGTGAACTGGCTGGGCGAAATGGTCGCGGGCCTGCGCGCCGGCAACACTGGTGCGGCGCCGGATCGTGCAAAAGCCTTCTAGACGCGCAGATGACGCTTCTCAAATGTCCCACCCACGGCGCAGGCGCTTGATGATGTCGGGATGTGAAGTGCGAACGCGATCAACGACTGCAATGTCTCATCATGGCACTACGCCGGACGTACGAGCTGCGTCGCTGGAAGCCGGCTCGGGCGGGTAGCACCTCCACCTGACACAGGGTCGGCGGGATCCCGATCATCTCGACACGCCCAGCCCGCCTTCTGACACGCCTGAAGTGCACAAATGACCAACCAGCCGCATTTGTTCCTGCCGATCACAACTGTTTGTCCGCTGCGGGTGTACGCAAGCCGCTCGATGAAGCCTAGATTGACGACCTAACGGCACTGTCAATTCCGACGCAAGCCGAACGAACTTTCAAAGGTCAATCATGAGCAATTCGCAAAAAGTCGCCATCGTCACGGGTGCATCGCAAGGCATTGGCGCGGAGATCGTCAAGGGATTCCGCGAGCAAGGCTATCGCGTCGTCGCGGTCGCACGCTCGATCAAGCCTTCGGACGATCCGAACGTCGTGACGGTCGCCGGCGACATCGGCGAGCGCGAAGTAGCACAGCGTGCAGTATCGGAAGCCGTGAAGCGCTTCGGCCGCGTCGACACGCTGATCAACAACGCGGGCATCTTCATCGCCAAGCCGTTCACGCAATACACGGCTGAAGACTACGCCGCTGTGCTGAACGTGAACGTGAACGGCTTCTTCCACATCACGCAGCTTGCAATCGCGGAGATGGAAAAGAACAAGAGCGGTCACGTGCTGCAGATCACGACAAGCCTCGTCGATCACGCGATCGCGGGTGTGCCGTCGGTTCTCGCATCGCTGACCAAGGGCGGTCTGAACGCGGCAACCAGGTCGCTTGCTATCGAATACGCGAAGACGGGCATCCGCGCGAACGCCGTGTCGCCCGGCATCATCAAGTCGCCGATGCATGCACCGGAAACGCATGAGCAATTGGGCGCGCTGCACCCGGTCGGCCACATGGGGGAAATGCGCGACATCGTCGACGCCGTGCTGTACCTCGACTCCGCACCGTTCGTGACAGGCGAGATTCTGCACGTGGATGGCGGCCAGAGCGCTGGCCACTGAGCAAGCCGAGGCGCCTCTATAAAGACGCCCCGCGCAATTCAGACGGCCGCCTCGACATCCAGCTTTCGCGACCTGGTTCCGCAGGCGCGGGGACGAATCCCGAACAGTTGTTCGGCGTCGCCTGGCCGGCATGCTTGATTGGCGCAATGGGTGAGCCGCACGCGCCTTGAACGTGATACTGCCGGCCGACGCGAGTGTCGATGCCGAAATTGATGTGGCACCACTGACGGCGCCTACTTTCTCGGGCCGCGTTCGCACGTGCGCCTGCCCGGCTTGCCGCGTGATATCGCTCAGGCGCTGGCGGACCGGGCACATCGGACCTGTCCGTATTCCAAGGCTACGCGCGGCAACATCGATGTCGCGATTGCGCTCATTTAACCGGTGCGCATGCCTGAACGTTGAAGCGTTCTCGTGCGAACCGCAACGCCAAACCACTTGATGAAGGAGCAGCACCATGCCAATGATCGACGCACTCTGGCCGGAAGATGCCTTGACCCGTGAGGCGGAAGCCCATCTGATCAAAGAATTGACTGACATTCTGATCAAAGCGGAAGGGTACGACCCAGCCAATCCGATTGCGCAGAGCGTATCTGTTCTCAACCTCCATCGACCTGCTGCCGTATTTGTGGGTGGGGAACGGTCGAAGGCAGCGCGCTACCGGATCATTCCGTCGGCGCCCGAGGGGCAATACACCGACGAGTCGCGCAAAGCGCTGGTTAAAGCAGTCACGGAAGCGGTGGCCCGTGCCGAGAACCGGCCTTTCGAAGACGTCGCATCGCGCGTCTGGGTCTTCCCGACGGAGATTCCCGAGGGTACGTGGGGCAGCCGTGGCACGATCTATACGCTCCCTCACATTCACGCTTTGCTTGCCGGTGAGTCCGAACGCAGCGCCGGCGCGGAGCGACTCGCGCGCAGACGCCGCGAAAAGGCACGTATGACGCTCGATGCCACTGTCGATGTGTTCCAACGGGCAAGGGACGACGCTTAGCGCGAGCTTGCAGTTCGACGGGTACGAGCCTATCCACCCGCCAGCTCACGCAGGCGGGTCATCCCAGTCTCGCGGTGGCGAACGCGACGCTCTATCTGAAGGCGTTCGTTCACGTTGTGCTGCGCTGAACCGTTGGTCGGGCGGTCTTAGCCGCTGTCGGGGCTGCGGCACCGACGTCGGTAGCCTTCTTCCCCGCATGACCGCTTAACCCATGCGGTGACCGGCTGCCGGTGGATCAGGCGATGTTTAGCCGTCCAGCGACCCTTGGTCCACGTCGGAAATGAGCCAATCGCCTAAACTGAATCAATGCGGTCGAACCGGGTCACACAGATCCAGTAAGCGATGCGCCGTGTGCGGGAGATGGGTTCGACCAAGCCGCGTTTCACCCGTTACTCGCGCGCATGATGTCCGGGATGGCGGGGCTAGCCATGATCGAACTCGACAGGTTGAGAGAGGTGTCGGTGTTCAGGGATCTCACCGACGACCGGCTGCAATGGCTGCGTGCGAACATCGTCGAGTTTTGCGTCAATGCAGGCGACGTGCTGCTTCGCCAGGGCGAATTGAGCACCGGTCTGCTGATCCTGCTCGACGGCGAACTCGCAACGACAAGGCGCGAGGACGGACAGGACTACGTCGAGCGCTTCCACGCGCCCGATGTGTTCGGCACACCGTGCATGGTCGCATCGATTCCTTTTCCGGCTACCCTGACGGCGATCGCCGATAGCAGGCTCGCGCGGCTCCCCGAAGTGGCGTTCCGCGAGCTGTTCGTGACGTGTAGCCCATTTGGCCGCATGGCCGCGCGCGTGATGACCGACTGGCTCACGGCGCTCGAAACGGCAGGACTCAACCGTGCAAAGCTGGCTGCATTGGGAAAGCTCGCTGCCGGGCTCGCGCATGAGCTGAACAATCCCGCCGCCGCTTTGACGCGCGCACTTGACCACATGCGTGGCGAACTCGCGGTACTTGAGGAGTCGGCATTGGCGCTCGGCGGCAATGCGGTGCCGCGCGAGGCCGTCACGCAGCTGGGCGCGCTTGTCAGCCGCCACGGGCCTCAAGCATTCATGGGCGCTGCGGGTTCGCTTGAGCGAAGCGATGCCGAGTCGCGCCTCGGGGATTGGTTGGCGGCGCGCCGGGTCGCGAAGCCGTGGCTATCGGCGCCCGTTCTCGTCGCGCATGGCATCGCGTCCGACGATCTCGATCAACTGGCAAACGATCTCGAAGCCGCGCAGTTCGATGCCGCCGTGAACTGGGTCGCGCGGGTGCTGGATCTGCGTGCGATGGTGGACGAAGCAATGCAGGGTGCGCTGCGGATCTCCGACATTGTCGCCGCGATGAAGTCTTATTCCTTCATGGATCAGGGTCCGCAGCAAGAGATCGATATTCACGACGGCATCGACGATACGCTGACCGTGATGACGCACGAAATGAAACGAGGCATTCATGTGACCCGCGATTACGACCGCAGCCTGCCCCGGCTCCAGGTGTATGGGAGCGAATTGAATCAGGTCTGGACTCGGCTCATCGAAAACGCCGTCGAGGCCATGGACGGCCACGGCAGCATCACGATCCGTACGCGCCGGGATGGGCACTGCGCGGTGGTGGAGTTCATCGACGACGGGCCGGGCATCCCGCCCGGCGTCGTGACCCATCTGTTCGAGCCTTTCTTTACTTCCGGGCATCCGCCGAACGTACCGAAGGAGGGCCTCGGCCTGGGACTGCATATCGCGTACCGCATTGTGGTCAACCGGCACGGCGGGACAATTCAGGCGCAATCGGGCACGCGGGGAACAACGTTCCGCGTGAGCCTTCCGCTGCTGCGCGACGTCGCGCCCCCGAACGATGTAAGCACGCATTGAACATGCGCCATTTGCGCCGCAAACGACGGCAAGGATGTAGCGCCGCACGACCTAAAATGCTTTGACAGACGCGCGGTTTATCGCTGGCACCGGAGCATGAACAGCGCTTTGCCCGGTTTCAGCGGACGCGACCGTGCGATCGAGAGGGTCGACCTTTCATGGAAAAGCCCGTAATCCTCGCTGTCGATGACGACCCGATCGTGGCCGGTGCGGTTGCTCGCGACCTGCAGGTCGCGTACGGCGAGCACTATCAGATCGTACGGATGGAGTCGGGGCGAGCGGCACTCGAAGCGGCGCAGCAATTGCGTCTGCAGAATCGCGTCGTGTCGCTCTTCATTGCCGACCAGCGCATGCCGCAGATGAGCGGCATCGAGTTTCTCGAGCAGGCAATCGGGCTCTTTCCCGACGCGAAACGTGTGCTGCTCACCGCCTATGCGGATACGGACGCCGCCATCCGCGCGATCAACACGGTGCATCTCGATCAGTACCTGCTCAAACCCTGGCACCCGCCGGAGCAGAATTTCTATCCCGCGCTGGACGATCTGCTGGCAGACTGGCTCGCGTCATTTCGTCCCGTGTTCCAGGGCGTCCGGCTGCTCGATCACCGCTGGTCGCCGGAAGGCCATTTGCTGCGCGATTTCATGGCGCGCAATCATATTCCGTTTCGCTGGCTCGACGTTGAACGGCACGACGAGGCCGATCCGCTGTTGAACGCGTTGCATCCCGGACAGCGTCAGTTGCCCGTCGTCGTATTCGAGAACGGCACAGTGATAAGCCGCCCGACGACGGGGCAGATCGCTGAACAGGTGGGACTGCGCACGCGTTCGGCCACGCCGTTTTATGACCTGGTGATCGTCGGCGGCGGGCCGGCTGGGTTGGCCGCTGCCGTGTATGGCGCGTCCGAGGGACTGAAGGTGGCCATCATCGAATGCGATGCGCCGGGCGGGCAGGCCGGTACCAGTTCGCATATCGACAACTATCTGGGCTTTCCATCGGGCGTGAGCGGCGCGGAGTTGTCGCGCCGCGCGCTGATGCAGGCGAGGCGCTTCGGCGCGGAAATGATCCTGACGCAGCATGCGGTCGGCTTGCGTGTCGAGGCGCCGTACAAGTTCGTCAAGCTGTCCGACGGCTCCGAAGTCAGCTGTCTCGCGCTGGTGGTCGCGAGCGGCGTGTCGTATCGCAAGCTGGAGACGCAGGGCGTCGACGAACTGACAGGTGCCGGCGTCTACTATGGGGCTGCGATGGTGGAAGCCGTCGCCTGCGCGAACCAGGATCTGTACATCGTGGGCGGCGCGAATTCGGCGGGGCAGGGCGCAATGTTCCTCTCCCAATACGCCCGATCGGTGACGCTGCTGTGCCGTGGCCCCTTGCTTGGCGCCGGAATGTCGCACTATCTGATCGGGCAGATTCACGAGACGCCGAATATCCACGTGCGCCCCAATACCGAGGTGGTGGGCGTAAAGGGCGAGGGGCATCTGTCGGAGATCTCGCTGCGTGACATGCAGACGGGGCGCATCGAAGCGGCCCCGGCCAGCGGGCTCTTTATTTTCATTGGAGCCGCGCCCTGTACGGAATGGCTTCGCGGTGTGGTCGAACGCGACGAGCATGGCTTCCTGCTGACGGGGCGCGCGCTGCTCAAGGCGGGTCGAGGGCCAGTGGGATGGCAGCTCGGCCGCGACCCGTACCTGCTCGAAACGAGTGTGCCCGGCGTGTTCGCGGCGGGGGACGTGCGTGCCGATTCCGTCAAACGTGTGGCCGCGGCCGTCGGCGAAGGCTCGATTGCCGTGCATTTCATCCACCAGTATCTGGCGAACCCATGAGCGACCTTTCCACGCTATTCGGGATGGCGCTCTTCGACGACTTGCCCGAAGCGCGGCGAGAATGGCTGCGCGCGAATCTGGTCGAGCATCATCTGAAGAAAGGCGACATTCTGCTGCGCGAAGGGCAGCGTGTAACACATCAGTTCATTTTGCTCGACGGCGAACTGATCACGGAAAAAACGATCGGCGGTCGGCAGGTGTTCGACGACCGGCGACCCGCACCGGCATCCATTGCCGAGACATCGCTGCTCTCGGAGATGCCGCTGCCGCTCACGTTCATCGCCGCGACGGATTGCTATCTGGCCGCGCTGCCCGAGCCTGTGGTGCGCGCGCTGCTCAACGACTGCGGGTCGTTCAGACGCAACATCTTTCGTTCGATGTACTCGCGTATCAGTGCCTATGACACCTTCATCCTCAACGGAGAGAAACTGGCTGCGTTGGGCCGGCTGTCGGCGGGGCTTGCGCACGAGTTGAACAACCCCGCTGCAGCCGTCGCGCGCGCAGCGGACGGCATGCGGGAATCGCTCGCCCACCTGCGCAAGGCGACGCCTGCGCTCGTGTTGAGCGCCATCCCTGCCGAGGTGGTCGGCAAGCTGGATGACTGGGCAAACCGTGCGGCGCCCGCCGTCGATGCCACGCCTCGGGCTGCATTACGGCAAAGCGAAGCGGAGAGCCTTCTCGCCGATTGGCTCGCTGCGCAAGGGCTCGAGAAGCCGTGGCTGATTGCACCGCAACTCTCGACGGCGGGATTCTCGCCGGCGGATCTCGAACACGTAGCGGCAAGCGCGACGTCCGAACAGTTCGGTGCGCTCGTCGGCTGGCTGGCGGCCGTGCTCGAACTGCGTTCGCTGGCGAATCAGGCGTGGATCGGCGCAGGCCGTATCTCCGAGATCGTCAAGGCGATGAAGGACTATTCGTACATGGACCAGGCGCCATTACAGGAGGTGGACATACACTGCGGCATCGAGGACACGCTGACCATCATGCGGCACAAACTGAAGCAGGGCGTCACCGTCAAGCGCGATTACGACCGCACGTTGCCGCACGTGCCCGTTTACGGCAGCGAGCTCAATCAGGTTTGGACCAACCTGATTGACAATGCAGTCGACGCAATGGAGGGCAGCGGCGAACTCACGATCCGCTCGCGGCGGGACGGCAACTTCGCAGTGGTCGAAATCGTCGACACGGGAGCGGGCATTCCCTCACACATCCTGCCGCGCCTTTTCGAACCCTTCTTCACAACCAAGCCGCCAGGCAGGGGAAGCGGACTGGGGCTTCACATCGCGTACCGTACCGTCGTGCAACGCCACAACGGACTGATCAGCGTCGGGTCGGATGACGGCGAGACGATCTTCAAGATCTGTCTGCCGCTTTCGCAAACCCTGTGATCACTGAATGACGTTCGTGGTGCCCCGCCTGGACGGCAGAATACCTGGCGGCTTTGCCGCGACTCTTTGTTCAATGCGCGAGCCGTTCATCGTGCGACCAGGTTGCAAGGCCGCGGAGCGGTTGATCTGAGTCAATCCGACGCCACCACTTGGGCCTTATTTTCGATTTAGGGCGGATTCATTCGTGATGAGCGGACACCTCATTCGATCCCTCTGCCGGGCCGGAACGCCTATCAAATCGAAGCTCTAACGCAACGCGTCAATCGCGACCTGGGAGGCATCATGATCCATCGACTCCAACTGGCGCTGGTGGCATTGCTTGTCGGCCATGGCACCATGACGGCTTCGCAAGCGCAGACATTGGACAAGATTGCCCGAACCAACCAGATCGTCGTTTCCTATCGGGAGTCAGCGATACCATTCAGCTATCTGCTGACGCCGCATAAGGCAGTTGGTTTCTCGGTGGATGTGACGGAAGCGATCGTGGATGATGTACGCAAGGCGCTCGGAAGGCCTGATCTTCATACCGTTTATGTGCCTGTTACCGGGCAGAACCGAATCCCGTTGCTCATCGACGGCTCGATTGACCTTGAGTGCGGGTCGACGACGAATACATCGGCACGCGGCAAAGAAGTGGCATTTTCAACGAACTACTTCTACGCCGGCACGCGATTGATGGCGAAGCGTGAATCGCACATCGGTGACTACGCCGATCTCGCACACAAGGCTGTCGCGACCGTCGGGGGAAGCACCAACGAGAAGGTCCTACGCCGTCAGCTCGACGCAGAGCACGTCGACGCAGACGTAGTGCTGACGAAAGATTACGCCGACGCGCTGCGGGAGGTTGCGAATGGAAAGGCAGCAGCGCTGGCACTCGACGACGTTTTGCTCTATGGCCTGCGTGCAAACGCAAGCGATCCGACTACGTGGGAAGTCGTCGGCAAGACGCTGCAGGTAGAACCGTACGCATGTATGGTCCGGAAAGATGATCCCACCTTCAAGCGGCTCGTCGACGGTACGTTCGCAAGGCTGATGAAGAGCAGTGAGTTCGCCCGGCTATACGCAAAGTGGTTCGAATCGCCGATCCCACCGCGCGGCGTAGATCTCCATATGCCGATGGGTCCGGAGTTGAAGCGGAATCTGATCGAACGCAGCGATCGCCCTACGCAATGAGTAACGACGATTGCAAAATATGCGTCGCTTCGGATCGACGGGATCTGCTCACGGCGCTTCGCACCTGAGCACCGCGATGCGATGAATCTCGAATCACGGTGCAGATCGACGTTGCACGCGTGGGCGCACCTCTCTCAAGGACCACCGATCCGAAGCGCACCCAGCAACGCTAGATACCTTTCTCTGCAGGATTTGGCTTACCGGGTGCTTGCGTTCCTTCTACTCGTTCCACTTCTACCTGCGTTCCCCGGACAGTGTCGTTGATCGTTTCCTCATGTGTCGTAGCTTCTTTTCCGACGACCACCTCTTCGACCACGCGTGCCGTCTTGGCGACTACAGCCTGTTGCGCGGTCTCACGGATTTCGACTGAACTCTCGGTCAGGTCCGCAGCCGTTGCCGGGCGATCGACGGCGCGACGTTCGACCGTTGCATTCTCTTCCCGCAGGTTGACGGATTCGCTAACGGGTGTTTCCGTGACGCGCGAATACACCCGTACGCCGCCCGTCGACACTTCGCGCTTGCCAACTTCCAGTGTCTCTTCGACAACGGGGAAAGCCTTTCGCTCGGCCTGGATCTGACCGGCCGTGTAGGCGGGCGCCGAGCTGTCATACCCCGTGTAGCCAGACGTTTTCCATTGAGCGACGCGCGAGTCGATGTCGATCGCGCCGGCGCTCGACAACGTAGCTCTCACGCGTTCCACGGATGTGTCGTCCGCGACGTCGACCGATAGCAGTACGCCTCCGCGACGGACGGCCTCCTGATAATGGCCGACCTCCTCTGGCCGATCGTCGTCGCCGAACAGCCGCTTGAAGAAGTGCTCGATGCGCGCCATCGCGCCTTCGTGCGTTTGGCCGCTGCTGGCCGAGGCACGGCGTGTAACCGCGTTATCGCCGAGGGTCGGCTCACCTGCTGCGCCATAGCTACCGTCGCTGTCGTCGGAACGGTGAAGATTGATGTCAGCGCGCGGCACGCCTTCGGCTTCAAGTCGGCTCGCCGCGTTCTCTGCCTGCGCTAGCGTGTCGAACACACCGATGATCGTCTGATTCATTGCAGCATCTCCCAAGTGTTTGACGGCCCCCGCTGGCCGTATCAGGAAACGGGATGACGTATGCGCAATGGCTGTACCCGGCAAGACACTATTCATTTTCGGCGTCGGGGCGCCACGGCCCCTCGGCGCCATCGCGTCGTTCCACGACGATCTTTTCCGACTTCAGTTGTACTTCGTGCACGCTTTCCGTTTCTGTCGCCCGTGTCGTGACGTGCACTTCTTCCTTGAGAATGAGCTTCGTCGTCACGACGGGCACATATTCGTAGACCGGGATGATGAGCGTATCGCCTTCCCGTCGCGGCTCCGACTGTTGCTCGACAGGTTGATTGACGGGCACCCGCCGCACTTCGACGCTTTGGCTGCAAAGCCGCACGGGCACATTGTGCACCTCTTCGCTCACGAGCTTGCGTACGCGCACAGCGCCTGTCTCCGTTGTGTGCGTGTCGACAGCAAGACGTTCCTGTATCGCGACGAGATGCGCTTGCGGCTCTTCGGGGGCAGGGGCGGTTGGCGGCGATTCTGTTGGCTTGCGATCCGGATCCATCGGCGTCTCCTGGGTTTAACGGGCGTGTCCCGCTCACGTCACGCTGGCGGGCAAGCTCGTGGGAGCAGGAAGCGCTCCAGGCTGGGACGCAAGAACCATCCGTGCTTCCTGGTGCTGCCTCTGCAGCGCCTGGGCGACGCGCTCTTCGACCATAGGAACGGCGACGACGAAAGCTGCAGATGTTGAATGGTTGAATCGAGGCATGACGCTTGCCCCACTCGGCTCTGCTTTATATCGTCATTGCCGCGATATCGGGAACATCTCTCAACTGTCCCACCCATGAGCAGTACGACGGGCGCAGGTAGCGAGTCAGCGAATCAAATGATAGCCTTCGGCTCCGCTGTCTCAGTCGCAGTTACTTTGAGGAGAAGGCAATGACCATGCTTCGCGCGTTTCCCCGGCTGCTTGTGCTCACAGCCGTGCTGGGTGGATCGAATACCTTTGCCCAGCCCCCACATGACAACCATGGCAAGGGACCCCACGGGCAGTCTCATGGGCATGGTCCAAAAGAGAAGATGCCTGGATACGATTCCGATGGCCCGGGCAATTCGGCGAACGCCCCTGGACACTGGCGAAAGGGCGACCACCTTCCACCACAATACCGCGACCGCCGGTATGTCATCGACGACTGGCGTGCTTACCGGCTCGCTGCCCCGCCGCGCGGCTATAGCTGGGTCGGCGTGGGCGGTGACTATCTGATGGTGCAGATCTCGACAGGGCTTATTCTGCGGGCAGGTCCGTAACCACGCGATGACCGGCGCCTGATTGGGAGCTGATTGGGAGCTGATCGGGAGCTGATTGGGACCACGGCCAGATCGGTCGCAGTCCCGTGTAACCCTGGAGGGATAGGCGAACCCGTTAACCGCACGGCTTGCGAGGAAATTCGCCATCGGCCATCGGACAATTGGGCAGCACGTCTGAGCTTCCAGATTGAGTAGAAGCTATCCAAAAGCCTTAAGAACTTACATGGATTGCTTCATTTGATCTGTTACAGATAATTGCAATTTGCTCTGCAAACTTACCGGGTGTTTCCGTATCCTTCTGCTCATGCAACAAATGAACAGGGGGTTTCTCATGAAAATGACATCAAAGCTGCTTTGTCTGCTCGCGTTTCCGCTTGCATTAGGGGCATGTGGAGGCGGCGGCGGCAGTAGCAGCAGCGGCGGTACGGGCACGTTACATGTGGCCATGACGGACGCGCCATCCTGTGGCTTCGATCACGTGTATGTGACCGTCAACAAGGTACGTGTCAACGCAAGTTCCACGGCAGGCGACACGGACGGTGGATGGACCGACATCGCTCTCGCCGCACCGCAAAAAGTCGATCTTCTTTCACTGACAAATGGTGTGCTGACAGACCTCGGCCGTGCACCGCTTGCGGCTGGCCAGTACCAGCAGATCAGGCTGGTACTTGCACAGAACCAGGGAAATGCGGTGGCGAACTCCGTGGTTGTGAGCGGCACGACGACAGAGCAGCCTCTCGCGACGCCGAGTGCGAGTCAGAGCGGATACAAGATCATTCAGCCGTTTACGGTTCAGGCCAATACGCTGGTTGATCTTGTGCTCGATTTCAACGCCTGCAAGTCGATTGTCCAGCGCGGCAATGGTACTTATAGCCTGAAGCCGGTCGTGACGGCTACGCCGACCGTGGTGAGCGGCAGCATCACAGGCTTTGTCGCGCCGGGCGAAGCAGGTGCCACCGTCTATGCGGAGCAAAACGGTCATGTGGTGCGTGGCACGGTCGCAGACAGCAACGGTCAGTTCGTCCTGAGTCCGCTGATCCAGAGTTCTTCGAATGGCAATTACGATGTAGTGGTCGTGGATAACCGGCAGCCCAGCGGACATGCTAACGGCGTCATCCATGCGGTACCTGTGACGGCAAATACCACAACGACGATCGCCACTGCCTCCGTGCCGATTACGCTGCCAGTGTCCGCTGTCGATGCGATCACGGGTACGGTGACGGCTTCCGCACAAGCAGCCATGCGCGCTCTTCAAAACGACGGTGTGGGCTCGTATGAGGTCGCATCGGCAAATGCCAATCTCGATAGCGGCGCTTATGCTCTTGCAGTGCCCGCCGCGGCGCCCGTGACGGGCACATACGCGGGATCGCTGCCCGTGGTGCTGTCCGCGGCGAACGGCGCGGCGGGAGCCTATACCGTCGAAGCGGATAGCGCGAGTGGCACGACGCAGTCGACGGCCGTTAATGTTTCTGCCGGCAGCCAGTCGGGCATCAACTTTAACTTCTGATTCCGGAGGGCGAGGAAGGTCAATGGGGGCCTTCCTCGCACAATGCATGAAAATAATGATGATCCTGTTGACGACCGCGATAGCGGCACTGTCGGGCTGCGCGGTGTACGTGCCAAGCGATCCCGGCGTCGTTGTTGTGCCGCAAGGCAAAGCTCAAGGGGGGCCGGGCAATGGCTTTTGTCCGCCTGGTCAGGCGAAAAAAGGAAACTGCTAAGACTGGTCGCCGACGTGTACGTTTATTAACGACTCAATAGAACATGGCAATCGGCGACATTCGCTCCGCCGGTTGTCAGCCGTATCGCGTGCGTCGATTTCTCGTGTGATCGTCCATACGATTCTGCGCGCGCTATTTCGACGGCTCCCGTCGATTGCGCTCTGCCGTCTCTTCTGGTAGCGGCGGCGACGTGCAAGCCTCAAGCTCTGCGAGGGCCTTTCTCGCGACCGTCACTGTCTCCTGACACGCGTTGGGCTCATCCGCCTTCGGACATCCGCCCGCAGCCATGATCTGGGCGAGCGAGACCTTAACTTTTCTGAGTGCAAGTTCAGGAGAACCTGTATCTGCGATCAGGCGTGCCAGATTGAAAATGCTGCCTGTCGGCAGCGATACATAGGCTGGGCAGGGCGATTCTGCACGAACGCTAAACGAAGCGAACATCAGCAGGAGAACTGCGCCGAGCGACCATTGATGGTCAAGACGGTTGCGAGAGACTTGCATTCCCGACTCCTCATTCAGCGACCGACAGATTCTCGGACGTGCACGCGCCAGTAGGGCTCAGCTTGACGAGCGAGGCGTCGTCACGACGATGTGCTTCGAGTAATTGATCGTGGAGGTGTCTCTCAGGATAGCGACACGTTTGACGGATCGGGCAATCGTCGGACAACGGATTTCGCGTCCGCGCAGGCATCGGATCTGGATAACAGAACCGCGCAAGATGCCGATCTGAGGGAAGTTATAGTGGTGACTTCTTAAGATTTGCTTAAGCCGACATCCGCAGATCGCAGTTGCTGTTGAACTGTTGGAAAGTCGGTTCGAGCGTGTAATCGGCCATTCGCTCGGTTAGCGGGGAATCATTGCCTGGCGAACGATCGTTGCACCGGCCTGTGTCTTCTCAATTCGCGTTTGGCGACGTGGACGTGCCTTTTGGCGACCATTGATATACGTCAACGGCGCCGGTCGCGCCCACGGCACGATATCAGTGGCAAGTCTTCCGGCAAGGATGCGCTGGGGAGACGCGTTGTCCGGTGACACGATGGCAGCGTTGTTTGGCCGTAGGGCGCACAATGTCTCTTAAGATTCCGATCCTTCTGCTGTTGCTCATGATGCTGGCGTCGCCATTTCGGGCTGCGCGCGCAGAGGTGCGCCCCGAATCGCCCGTCCTCCTCGAGTCGGTTCTCGAAACAGCGCCCGTCGAGATCGACGGTCAGCTCCTTTTCATGGTTCGAGGAGTGACGTCCTTTCCCGCTGAGCAGCGGGCCGAGGCCATCAGGGGAAGAATCGAAAAGGTGGCGGCGGACCGCGTATTTCCAAGCGACGGCTTAAGCGCCGAACCAGTGGGAAATGTCACGATGATCATGGCGAGACAAGTCACGCTGATGATCGTGAGCGAGGCCGATGCGCAGTTAGAGCACACGAGCCGCGACCATCTCGCAACACTGCACATGATGCGGATCCGGCAGGCCATCGACGAATACCGCCAGTCGCGTACGAGCGACGCCCTGCTTTCGGCCGGGCTCTTCAGCACCGCGGCTACGGCCGTGCTAGCGCTGGTTATCGCTGCCCTGCTCGCGCTCAACCGGTGGTTGGATAGAGCTCTTTCCCGACGTCTGCAGAGTCGTGTCCACGCGGTAGGCATCCAGTCCTTTCAGATCCTCGGTTCCGAAACTATCTGGAAGGCGCTTCATGGTCTGGTGCTTCTACTTGGCGTCGCGACAATTGCTGTGTCAGCGTATGCATACCTGCATTACGTACTTGCACTCTTTCCATGGACCCGCTCCGTCTCCAACGACCTGTTCGATCTTGCCGTCAACGCCGCCGAACGTATCGGAAAGTCAGTCGGCGCAAGAATCCCGGACATTCTGGTACTCGCCAGCATCTACTATCTGTGCCGGTTCGTTCTTCGGTTGACCCGGCACTTTTTCGACGCGGTGGCACAGAAGCGCGTCAGGTTCGCCCAGTTCGAGCCGGAATGGGCTCTGCCCACGTACCGTCTCATCCGGGTCCTCATCCTTGCCTTCGCGCTCATCATCGCTTACCCCTATATTCCTGGCTCGGAATCTGCCGCTTTCAAGGGAGTCTCGATCTTCATCGGCCTGGTGTTCTCTCTCGGTTCGTCTGCCGCCATTTCCAATTTGATCGCCGGCTACCTGATGACTTATCGAAGGGTCTTCAAAGTCGGCGACCGCGTAAAGGTGGGCGACGTAACGGGGGACGTGATCGCGATCCGCCTGCAAGTGACCCATCTGCGGACGATCAAGAACGAGGAGGTAACGATCCCCAATTCGCAGATACTGAACGGCGACGTAACAAACTTCAGCTCGCTGGCTGTGACACCAGGACTGATTCTGCATACCACGGTCGGAATTGGATATGAGACGCCCTGGCGGCAGGTGGAGGCGATGCTTCGCATGGCCGCAAAGCGAACCACGGGCATCGCGGGAGATCCGCAGCCGTTCATCCTGCTGATCGCGTTAGGCGACTTTGCCGTCACCTATGAACTGAACGGGTACATCCATGACCCGCACGCAATTGCCCAAATCCATGCGGAACTGCATCGACATATCCTTGATGTCTTCAACGAGTACGGAGTGCAGATCATGACGCCCGCCTACGAGCGCGATCCGCCCGAACCGAAGGTCGTGCGACAGGAGCAGTGGTATGCGGCGCCGGCGTCATCTGTTCAACGGGCGGAAGAACGGGCGGAAGCAGCGAACGCAGAGGAGGGCGCATCGCCGACGACTCTGGCCGTCCAGCGCTCCACGGTCTACCGAACGGAGTGACTCCTTGCGAAAACAACGGCAACCGGTCAGTCGCGCTTTCCTTTGAGCGTAAAAGGCGCGAGCAGAGCTTCCATGTCAAGCCGATGCCCCTGCATGAGAAGCAGGCGCGCATGCAGCACGGTATTTTCCAGAACGAGCTTGGCGGTGCTCAGCAGATAAAGCGCATGGACATCGGAGTGTGACATGCCAGTCTCCACAGCGTGGTGCCGTTCAACGAGCGAACTGACAATGAGCCGCCTCAGCTCCTGTTCTCCAAATGGCAGGTCTGCGTAGTCGATGGGGTCTTCTGCTTCGACTTCCCTAAGCATGTCGACAAGCATTTCGGTGCTCACTTCCATGAGTCCCTCCCGGACGAAGGTCAAGTCGGCGTGGCAAAAGCGCCGTTCTGCACCTGCAGACTACCAATCCGTTTCCGTCTCGGTCCAGCATCGATCAGACGGTTCGCGGCTTAGAGGTCACGATGCGACGTCGGTGCGGCTGCCAGCCGGCTGCCTGCGAACGGGTCTTCGCGCCAATCCACTTTCGAACGTGTCTCGGGCACCGACTGGGATGCCAGGGCTACCGCAAAGTGATCCATTGACTGGCCCGCGCTAATGGCCTGTTTGAGCCATTGAGGCATCTCTCCGTCGCCGGACCAGGTTTCTCCCGTGGCACTGCGATACCGTGCTGTCTTCTGTCGAACCTGGTCTTCGGCGATCGCCGCCGCGAGATCATCCAGTTCGATGCCGACCTCGGCCATCCTGCGGCGCAGGTAAGCGACCATACTGTCCCGCTTTCTCTCGTCCATAAATCTCCCCGTATTGCGAGTCGTGCGCGCTGGCTCTTTTTGAGCATACGCAAGCCCTATGCCTCAAGATTACCACTGCGGGCGTCCCGGCTGATTCAATCATAGTGATTTCGGCACCGCATGTCGCTGAGCCACTCAAACGAGCGCTTCGTCGATAGCACGCAAAAAGCCTTTGAACCCGGCATTGGCGACGCATGCACGCACGCGTTCGAGTTCGCAGCGCGCGTTGCCGGACGCGGGATCGAGTTGCATGGCAGCCAGCGCGCGTCCGCGCGCTGCAAACAGTTGCGCCCACGGCAGCGTTTCCGCTTGCGTGTAGCGTTCCAGCGATTCGACATGGCGCAGGGCGCCGGCGGGATCGCGGATCGATAACATCGCCTCGATTGCGTCGCGGTAAAACCAGAGATGGTTGTGCCCGACCGCACCACGGCGCAGCAATTCTGCGCCCTCGTCGAGCAGTTGCAAACGCTCGGCGTCGTCATCGACAGCGCGGCTCAGCGCGCTCAGCGCCTTCGGGGCGCTGAATTGCATGCCGACCTCGCGACATAGTTGGAGCGCGGCCCGCAAGGTCCGCATGGCTTCCATCCGCTGCCCGTCGTCGAGCAGCAGGCGCCCCTCGATCTCCATGTTCTGCGCCTCGAAGCGGCGTGCGCCGAGTTGGCGGATGAGCCGCCGCTCCTGTTCGAGATGCAGCCGCGCCGCCTCGATGTCGCCCAGTTCGTAGCATGCGAAAGCGCCAAGCGTTTCGCACAACATCTGCGCACGAGGCTGCCCGGCGAGCGCGGCCTCACGCGATGCATCGACGGCATCATCACGTGCCTCGCGCGCCTCGTTCAGATAGATGCGGCTGAAGCCTTTCATGGAACGATTGGCGACTTCGATGCGGCCAAATCCATGCTCGCGGCTCAGCGCGACGCAACGGCTGAAATGTTCGAACGCGGTGCGCATGCGGCCTTGCGCGTAGGCCGCATCGGCAAGTCCGCCAAGCGCGCGTGCTTCGGCTTCCGGCAGACCCAGACGGCGTGCATACGCAAGCCCGCGCTCATGCTCGACGCGGCAATCGTCGATACGGCCGAGCGGAAAGAGAATGTTGCCGCGCAGATGATGCAGCTGCGCCAGTTCGTTGATCTGGTTTTCGCGTTCGGCCGTCTTCTGGGCGGCGTCCAGCAGCGTGAGTGCTTCTGACAGGCCCTCGTTGACGCGCAGTCCTTCTGCGAGCCCAAGTTGCGCGATGCACAGGGCCGCATCGTCCGGCGCGATTGCGGCGGCATCGCGGTAGGTCGCAATCGATGCTTCGATGTCGCCCAGATCGCGCTGCAACTCGCCCTTAAAGCACGTCAGCGCGTGCCGGTCGATGGGTGTCTGTGCAATCTCCAGTCCCCGGCCGACCAGTTGTAGCGCCGCCTCCGTGAAACGGGCGGTGCGTTGCGTCATCGCTGCGATGAGACAGGCATGCGCGGCACGTTCATCTTCCGCCCGATCCAGATGCTGTGCGTGAAGCACGGCATCGCTCCGTGCAAACCATTCGGCGGCACGCCGGTGCAGCTCTCGCCGCCGCGTGCGCAGCAGCGTCGAATAGGCGCTTTCCTGGATCAGTGCATGAGCGAACAGATAGTCTTCGCCTTCCGGTAGCACGAGTGCGTTTTCGACCAGCCTTTCACAGCCATAGCCGGGCTCGTCGATCAGATGCCTTAGCAGCGCAATGCCAAAGCGCTGGCCAATGACGGACGCCGCCTGAAACGCCAGCCGGTCGGTCGGCGCAAGGCGGTCCATGCGTGCGAGCACGAGGCTCTGGATCGATGCAGGCACCGCTTCGCTGCTGCCTTCCTCGGCGTTGTGCAGGAGTTGTTCGAGGAACAGCGGATTACCGTCCGCCCGCTCGATGCAGGCGAGCGCGACACGCTGCGTTGCATCGATGAAACTGCCTGCCAGGGTCAGCGCTTCGTCGCGCCGCAGCGGGCCGAGATCGATCGTCGCGAGCGGTATGTCGCGTAGACGCGCGCGCCACGCAGCGTCGAGCGGATCGCCTTCGGCCCGCGAGGTCAGCACCAGCAGTCCGGCCCCGGCCGCCATGCCCGACGCGAACGCCGCAAGATAGCCGAGCACCTGCACATCCGCCCAATGCAGATCTTCGACCAGCAGCATGATGGCCCCGCGCCGGCAAGCATCGGCTGTCAGAGCCGTCACGACGGCCTGCTTGCCGCGCTTGCGCGCCGTATGATCCATCGCGTCATGGAGCGTGCGCCACTGCCCCGTTTGCGGCAGATCGAGCAGGTCGTGCAAAAACCCGCGCTGCCCGGCGCTGATGACACTTTCCGCCAACAGTCGTTCGGCGGCTTCGAGCCGCTCGTCGAGCGTGGAGGATGCAGACAGCCCGAGCAGGCTGTCGATGATCGCGCGCACGGGGTCCTGTCCTTTGCCGACGCCGAAGTCGAGCACGAGCCCTCGGTGTATCGCAAAACCATGCGCCTGCGCGAAGACGCGCATCTCGTTGACGAGACGCGTCTTGCCGATGCCCGCATCGCCGCGCACATACACGACATGGCCCGCGCGTTGTTCGAGACAGGTTCGGGCGATGCCGTGGAACTGTTCCAGTTCGGCTTTCCGTCCGACAAATTGGCTGCGGCTCGCGCGTGTCGGCTCACGCGCGACGCTGCACAGTCTCCAGACGCGCACGGGCGCGCTGATGCCCTTGAAATGCATCTCGCCCAGCGATTCGCAGATGGCGCTTTCGCCAAGCGCGCGCTGCACGCCATCCGACAGCAACGTCTGTCCCGCAGTCGCAGCCGCGACGAGCCGCGCCGCCAGGTTCACGGAATCCCCATGCACCGTGTAGTCCAGCGCATCGGCGCGGCCGACCGCGCCCGCTACCACTTCGCCGCTCGCGATGCCGATGTGCGCCTGCAACGGGTGCTTGCTCCTGGCGCTAAGCTGCGCGAGTGCGTCGTGGATATCGAGCGCAGCGCGAGCGGCCCGTAGCGGATCGGTCTCATGTGCCCGCGGCGCGCCGAACAGCGCCATCACGGCGTCGCCGATGTGTTTGTCGACCGTGCCGCCATAGGCGAGCAAAATGCCATCGACGAGCGATATGAAGCGGCCGATCACCTCGCGCAACTCTTCCGGATCGAGCATTTGCGAAAGCGCCGTGAACCCGCACAGATCGGCGAACAGAATGGTGACCTGTCTGCGATCGTCGACGGGAGACGCGATGGACGCGGGCGGCTTCGCGCTCGACGTCATGGCAGTGCGTTCGGCGATCGCTGCCAGCAGGCGCTTGCGATGCCCTAGCGACTGGATGCCGAGTTCCTTCAGATCCGCGTCGGTCAGTTCGGGCAGCATCGCAAGCTCGATGTCGTTATTCGCGAACGCCTGCGCGTATTGATCGAGGCCAAGTCCGCCCAGCCATTGTTCGATATTCATCGCCATTGCCGGAAGCCCGAGAGCTATTTCGTCGCTACCCCTTCGTAGTGTAGGCGTTTGCCTTGCATTTGCCCGAGAGCGCGCACATCCCCGCGCTGGCGGAAGGCCCTCGGGTTCAACGCCTATTGCGCGTCCGTCACATATCGAGCCACCAGCGTCATCGGCCCGGTTTCTCCGAGGTCGGCCCGCACCGTGTGACCGCTGCCGGACGCGACGTCACAGGGTTGGCCTTCGATGTTTTCCATGCGAGTCAAGGTGATGTCCCGCGAGCCGTCGGGCGTAACGATCTCCAGTGCATCCCCAACGGCAAAGCGATTCTTCACTTCGAGTGTGGTCAGGCCGGTCACTGCATCATAAGCCAGCCATTCGCCGACGAACTGTTGGCGCGCGTTACCCGAGGCGCCGCTGGCATAGTTCTGGTAGTCATCGGCGCGATGCCGTTGCAGGAAGCCGCCCGTATAGCCGCGATTGGCGAGGCCGTCGAGGCGGCCGATGAGCCCCGTGTCGAACGGGCGGCCCGCGGTCGCGTCGTCGATGGCGCGTGCGTAAAGCTGCGCGGTGCGCGCGACATAGTAGTGTGACTTGGTGCGGCCTTCGATTTTCAGACAATCGACGCCGATATCGACCAGTTGCTGAACATGCTCGATCGCGCGCAGGTCGCGGGAATTCATCAGATACGTGCCATGTTCGTCTTCGGATATCTCCATCCATTCACCGCTGCGGCGCGCTTCTTCTTCCAGCAGATACACGCGGTCCGCTGCCGTATGGCGCGGCACATGTTCACCTTCGGCCGTGAGAGCGGACTCGGTCATGCGATAGCTCCAGCGGCATGCGTTGGTGCAGGTGCCCTGATTCGAGTCGCGGTGATTGAAGTAGCCGGAGAGCAGGCAGCGGCCCGAATACGCGATGCACAGCGCGCCATGCACAAAGACTTCGAGTTCGATGTCGGGGCAGCGTTGGCGGATCTCAGCGATCTCGTCAAGCGAGAGTTCGCGCGACAGGATCACCCGTGATACGCCGATCGAATTCCAGAAACGGACGCTGGCGTAATTGACAGTATTGGCCTGCACGGACAGGTGGATCGGCATGTCGGGCCATGTCTCGCGGACCATCATGATCAAACCGGGGTCGGCCATGATCAACGCATCCGGCCCAAGGGCCACCGCATCGCGCAAGTCTTTAATGAAGGTGTCGACCTTGCGGTTGTGCGCCATCAGATTGACGGTCAGGTAGAAGCGCTTGCCCGCGGCCCGGCACGCTTCGATACCTTCGCCGAGGAAGCCGGTGTTGCGGAATTCGTTGTTGCGCGCACGCAGGCTATAGCGCGGCAGACCTGCGTACACCGCATCGGCGCCGTAGGCAAGAGCGTAGTTCAAGGCGCGCAGAGAACCGGCGGGGCTGAGGAGATGTGGGCGCTTCATGGCTAGGGCTTCGCAGGACAAAGCCCGCGAGCATACCGGTGTTTTTCAGCGCAACCTTTGCGCCAGCGCATATCGGCGTGCTGCTTTCAGCGCGTCGCCGGAGATTGGACCAGAGCCGCGGTAAGCGCCGTCCCTGGAGCGGCCGATTGACACGGAGCGAGTCGATCGTTTCATCAAGAACGCGTTCAGTCCGCCTTGCGCACCCGCGCCGTCGACTCCCTGACCATCAATTCCGGCTGCACGAGGCCTGACTCTGCGGCTTCCTTCCCATCGAGCACATCGAGCAGATACCGCGCGGCGCGCCGCCCGATTTCCGCCGTATCGACACGCACGGTCGTCAACGACGGATGAATCTGCTGCGCAATGGCGACATCGTCGAAACCCGTCACCGACAATTGTTGTGGCACCTTGATCCCCAGTTCGGCCGCTTCCAGAAGCACGCCGATCGCCAGTTGATCGTTGCCGCAAATAATGGCAGTAGGGCGCTCGTCCGCACCCTGCCAGATCGCGCGCAAGCTCTGACGCCCAAACGCAATCGTTGCCGGCCCTTCATGAAGATGCGAAGGGCGCACCGCGATGCCATGACGCTCCAGCGCTTCCCGGATGCCTGCCACGCGCGCCTGAACACGATCGTTGTCACGCGCCGGTTGAATGACGGCGGCGAACGTGCGATGCCCCAGTGCGAGCAGATGCTCGGCGATCGCGACGAACGCCGCGCGATTGTCGAAGCCGATGCAGTGATGCGGACTGCCCTCGCGATACGCGTAGGTGATCGCATACGGTACGCGAGCTTGTTTCAGCGCGTCGAAGAGTTCCGGCGGATGCGCTTCGCCGACGATCGCGATCACTTCGACGCCGCGCGCCAGCATCGCCCGCACCTGAATCAACGCCTGCGCCGGATCGTAGTTCGAGCAACCGAGAAACAGCGTGATGCCACGTTCGGCAAACACGGCCTGCATGCCGGCGACTTGCGATGCAAAGACCTGATCGTCGAGTGTCGGAATGATCGCGCCGGCTATGTGCGTGCGCGTCGATGCGAGCGCGCGGCCCGCCGCATTCGGAATCCAGTTGAGTGCGGCGGCTGCCTGCAGCACGCGTTCGCGCACGCTCGGCGAGACTTTGTCGGGCTCGTTGTAGACCCGCGATACGGTGGCTGTCGACACATCCGCCAGCCGCGCCACGTCGCCAAGAACAGCACGCCCGCTCCTGCGGCGCGTGCGGGCGACGGGCGTGTCAGATGCTGCGGACGAGTGAGAACTGCTCATGGTCGTTGTGCTGGTCGTAAATGAACTCTGCGCGAGGCGTGTGCCGTCGTCATCTTACAGGGCGAGGCGCGTGCCGCCCGCAACGATGCCGCACGTCACTCGTCGTCGTGTCTTCTCCAGCGCGATCCTGGGCAAGAGGCTGCGCGTTTACCCTCGAACTGCATGATCCTGCTTGCAATTTTCGCGCAGTTCGGCCGAAAATGTAAGCGCTAACACGGCATGTCATTCATGAGGGTAATCCGGCCGAATTCACAAATTGCGTCGTGATTTCCGCATCGGGGTGAACGGCTGATCATTTTCCATTGGCTAGATGTAAGCGCTAACATTATAGCCGTGGCAGCGCCTTCACTCAGCAAAACGTCGCCTGACTATTGAAAGAATCGCATCGAACATGAGTTCTTCTGCCGCTGCACCGCTGGTCGTTGTTGTTGGAAGCGCCAATATGGACCTCGTCGTTCATGCGCCGCGTCTGCCGTCGCGGGGCGAGACGCTGCTCGGCGACCGCTTCGACACTGTCAACGGCGGGAAGGGCGCGAACCAGGCCGTCGCGGCGGCGCGGCTCGGCACGAGCGTCGCGATGGTCGGCTGTGTCGGCGCCGATACGTTCGGCAAGTCGCTGAGCGACGCGCTGCACCGCGAGCACATCGACCTTGCTCACGTGCATAGGGTTGAAGGCCAGGCGAGCGGTATCGCCTCCATCACGGTGGGCAGTGACGGCGCAAACACGATCGTCGTTGCGCCAGGCGCGAATGCCCGGCTGAGCACTGCGCACGTCGACGCCGCCGCTGACCTGATTGCGCGCGCCGACATGCTGATTTGCCAGCTGGAAGTGCCGCTCGCGGCCGTCGAGCGCGCGATCGCCATTGCCGCGCGCAACGGCACGCCCGTGCTGCTCAATCCGGCGCCGGCGCAGCCGTTGCCCGACGCGTTGTATCGACAGATCGACTATTTGCTGGTCAATGAAACAGAAGCCGCGCTGCTGACGGACGTGCCCGTGAACGACGTGCCGTGCGCCCGCCTCGCCGCTGACGCGTTGCTCGGCAAGGGCGTGCGCAACGTGCTCGTGACGCTCGGCGCACAAGGCGTCATCTGGGCTGGCGAGCAGGGCAGCGGGCACATGGCTGCGCCGGGCGTGCAGGTCGTCGATACGACGGCGGCAGGAGATACCTTTGCAGGCGGCTTTGCGGTCGAACGCGCACGCGGCCTGGAAATGCGGCAGTCGATTGCTTTCGCTCAGTGCGCAGCAGCCGTGAGCGTGACGCGCGCAGGCGCGCAAACGTCCATCCCCTATCGCGCGGAACTGCAAGAAGACAGCGTCAGCCAGGTGTGACCCGGGCCTTCGCGGCTCGCGCTTCGAACGCGAAGTGAATCGGCATTGCAACAGCAGTGAACGGCCCAAGCATTCGTACAACAGACGGAGACAGCCAACGTGAACACGACCTATGAACGCCCGACCGCTCCACCGCGCATTCGACGCGCGCAGACCATCGCACTTGCGCTGTTGATGGTCAGCGGTATCGTCAACTATCTGGACCGTGGCACGCTCGCAGTCGCGAATCAGCTGATCCGCCAGGACCTCGGTCTCTCGTTGGGGCAGATGGGCCTGCTGCTGTCAGCGTTCTCGTGGAGCTATGCGCTCTGCCAGTTGCCCGTGGGCGGACTTGTCGACCGGATCGGGCCGCGCCGTTTGCTCGGCATAGGGCTGATCGTGTGGTCGTTCGCACAGATCGCGGGTGGCCTCGTATCGACGTTCGGCTTCTTCGTGCTCGCGCGCATCGTGCTGGGTATCGGCGAGGCGCCGCAGTTTCCGTCGGCGGCGCGTGTGGTGAGCAACTGGTTTCCCCTGAAGTCGCGCGGCACGCCGACGGGCATCTTCAACTCGGCTTCGCCGCTCGGCAGCGCGCTCGCGCCGCTGTGTCTGTCGGTGCTGATCGTCGCGTTCAACTGGCGATGGGCGTTCGTCGTGACGGGCGCGCTCGGGCTGGTGGTCGCTGCCGTGTGGTTCGCGCTCTATCGCGACCCGGACAGCCGGGCGCTGAGCCGCGAAGAACGCGCCTATCTGGAAGCCGACGCCGAACCGGCGGCGGGCCCCGCGCCGAAGCTCACCTTCGCCGAATGGCGCGCGCTGTTTTCTTACGGCACGACCTGGGGCATGCTGATCGGCTTCTTCGGGTCCGTGTACCTGAACTGGGTCTATCTGACCTGGCTGCCCGGCTATCTGACCATCGAGCGCCATATGAGCCTCTCGCGCACGGGCATTGCGGCTTCCGTGCCGTTCCTGTGCGGCTTCGTCGGTGCGCTGCTCGCGGGCTGGTTCTCCGATCTGATCACGAAGCGCAGCACTTCGCCCGTTGTGAGCCGCCGCAATGCCGTCGTGATCGCGATGCTCGGCATGGTCGCGTTCACGATTCCCGCTGCGCTCGTGCAGAGCAATACGATCGCGATCGCATGCATTTCCGTCGTGATCTTTCTGGCGAATGCGGCATCCGCTGCATCGTGGGCATTGGCGACAGCGGCCGCGCCGCCCAGCCGCATCGCATCGCTCGGCGCGATGCAGAACTTCGGCGGCTTTCTGGGTGGTGCGCTCGCGCCGATCGTGACGGGCTTCATCGCGCAAGCGACGTCGTTCGTTCCCGCGCTGCTGACGGCGGCAGGCGTCGCGTTCGTCGGCGCGATGGCCTATCTGCTGCTTGTCAGAAAACCCATTCCCGAGCACGACGCGTCGAGTGTGCCCGCGCAGCTCCCCGTATGAGGGACGTCGAGCGAGTGCGTCCGTGGCGTGCAGAACCATGTATTCAAGGAGAACCCTATGATCGATAAAGCGAAAATGAACGGCCCGATCGAGGGCATCGTGCCCGTGATGCTGACGCCGTTCCACGACGACGGCACGATCGACTACGCGGGCCTCGAAAGGCTGATCGAGTGGTATCTGGCGAAAGGCTCTGACGCACTGTTCGCGGTCGCGCAGTCGAGTGAAATGCAGTTTCTAAGCCTTGCCGAGCGCGGTGCACTGGCGCGCTTCGTCGTGGAGAAAGTGGCGGGGCGCGTGCCCGTCGTCGCATCCGGTCATATCAGCGACGATCTCGATGCGCAGGCAGAAGAACTGCGCGTTGCGGCTGATTCGGGCGCGCAGGGCATCGTGCTGGTGACGAATCACCTGGACCCGAAGCGCGAGGGCTCGCAGACCTTTCTCGCGAATCTGAACCGGCTGTTGTCGAAGCTGCCGTCGGATGTCCCGTTGGGCCTCTATGAGTGCCCGGCGCCGTATCGGCGTCTGCTCACCGATGATGAGCTGAAGGTTTGTATCGATAGCGGCCGCTTCGTGATGCTCAAGGACGTGAGCTGCGATCTTGCGACGGTGAAGCGCCGTGTCGCGCTGGCGCAAGGCTCGCCGCTTAAAGTTCTCAACGCGAACGCGGCGATTGCGTGGGATGCGATGAAAGCGGGCTCGGCGGGTTTCAACGGTGTGTTCACGAACTTTCACCCCGATCTGTATCAATGGCTGCGCAGCCGTAGCGCCGAAGATGAGGTGCTCGCGGAAGAACTGTCGACGTTTCTGGTCCTCGCGGCTGTGTCCGAAGCACTCGGCTATCCGGCGCTCGCGAAGATGTACCACCAGCGCATCGGCACCTTCCATTCGATTCGCTGTCGCGTGATCGACTATGACGTGCGCGAACGCTTCTGGGCGCTCGATGCAGTGCTGGACAAGATCGTTGCGGGAACGGAGCGCTTTCGTGAGCGTATCGCGGCGCTTTGAGTTTGCGGACTGGGCGAGGCGGGCCGCGGCGGCACAGCGGTAGAAAGATGAGGAAAGGTTTTGCTGTTATGGCATCGATTGATTTCGCCTCTTTCTGCATTTAGATTCCCTGAATTTCCGGAATTGTTTTTCCTCTTTATCTACACGTCCGCCAGAAACTGGCTATACGGTTTGAAATAGCCTTTGCTTAAGAATCAGTAAGTTTGGTATGCGTATCAATCGTTGTCAGTAACCAACATTCCAATTTGGCGATGTGAAGAGATCTGTAGGCTTCCGTCCGCAGTTCTCTCCACAAGTCCAAAGAGGAATTAGATGAAGAAGATCACACTGGCAATGGCTTCTGCGGCATTGCTCGCAGCTACGGGCATGGCTCACGCGCAAAACAGCGTCACGCTCTATGGCATCGTCGATACGGGGCTCACCTACGTGTCGAACGATGGCGGCAGCAAGTCGTTCAGCATGACGTCGGGTAACGAATCGGGTAGCCGCTGGGGCCTGAAAGGCTCGGAAGATCTCGGTGGCGGCCTGAAGACGGTCTTTCAGCTGGAAAACGGCTTCAGCTCGGTGAACGGCAAGCTCGGACAAGGTAGCCGCATGTTCGGCCGTCAAGCGTTCGTCGGCTTAAGCAGCGATACGTGGGGCACGTTCACGGCCGGCCGTCAGTACGACCCGCTGGTGGATCTCGTGCAGCCTGTTCAGGGCGACGGATACCTCGGTGGCGTATTCATTTCGCCGGGCGATATCGACAATGCCGACAACAGCGCGCGGGTGAACAATTCGATCAAGTACACGTCGCCGTCGATGTCCGGCCTGCAGTTCGAAGCGATGTACTCGCTGGGCGGCGTCGCTGGTGCGACAGGTTCGGGACAGAGCTATGCGGCGGCGGCAGCGTATAGCAACGGTCCCGTCAACGTGGCAGCGGGCTACTATCACTTCAGTAATGGCAATGGCGCGAATCGCGGCACCACGACGTGGGACTCGCTGTTCAACACGTCGGTCAACTCCGCCTATTCCACTGCAGCCGCTGTCAACAATGCGCGTATCGGCGGCAATTATGTTTTCGGCTCGGTGACGGTGGGTGGCTACTACAGTTACGCCGAATACACCGCGGACGCCAGCTCGACGTTCAAGCAATCGGAAAAATACAACACGGGTTCCGTTTACGCGGTGTGGCAGGTCTCGGCTCCGCTGCAAACCCAGATTGGATACGTATATTTGAAGTCGAGCGGCAGCTCATCGGCAAAATACAACCAGTTTGCCGTTGCCGCGGACTATTCGCTTAGCAAGCGCACCGATGTCTACGCGTGGGCGGCATACACCCACGCGGCGGGCACGCAGGACGCGGCGGGCACGGCTGCTGTCGCGGTGATCGGCTCGGCGACGGGCGATTCGGGTTCCAACAAGCAAGCGACGGTTACCGTGGGTATTCGTCATAAGTTCTAATCGACGCTTGAAAGAAAGCCCGCGAGAGCGGGCTACTTGCTTTCTCGCGCAGCAGGTCCGCCGTATCGGTTTGGATGCCCCGCCGGCAGATGTTTTTCGGGCAGTTCGGTTTTCAGGCGTTCATCAGCGATCTGGAAAGAGACGCTCGTCACGACATCGGTTTCGACCAGACCCAACTCGTCCACCCCATCCGCCAGCGGCTCGATCATGAGCTTCGCCACAACGAACCCGCAATTCTTTTCACGCGTCACGATGCCTTTCTGCTGCAGCGGCGCGAGCGCCTAGTCGACGGGCAAATGCCGGATGACCGTCTGCGCCTGTCTCGCTCGGCTTCGATAGGTGACTTGCTGGCGACAGCGAGGCCGAGGCACTGAACTTGCGCGCTGCTATATGCCCGGCCATACGCCATGCTGACGTGCGCCGCGTCAATATCTGTGTACGCGTGAGCGATCGTCAGCACTCAAGGTCGAAGCCGGGTATTTGCAATGCAGCATTAGCGACGACTGCGCGAACGCCGCTCCACGTTTGACGCAGTCGATTCGAAACCAACCAATGGAGATAATGATGAACGATCCCTACACTACTTACCCGCACGACAGCCTGCACGTAGATGCGGTTGACGACAGCGAAACCTATACGCCATCGTATCAATTGCTGTTGCACGAGCCCACGGTATTGCTGGCCGGCAATCCGTCCGACCGAACGGATGTCGCAACGGCCGCGATCCTGGGCTACAACTGACGGTGACGGTTCACTACGGGTGGCGCGTGGTTTTGGATGCCGCTACTTGATGCCTATCGCCATCGAGTCTGGCCCGACGAGCCGTTCGACGCGTACTTGCGTGAAGCCCGCTTCGCGCATCCACTCGATGCATTGCCCGCCCGTGTAATCGAAGCCACCGGGCGTCTCGATCAGCATGTTGAGGCTCATGAGCAGGCCGAATGCGTTGTGCCGGCGTTCGTCGTCGATCATCGCGTCGTAGACGATCAGACAGCCGCCAGGCGGTAGCGCGTCGTGGCATTTGCGCAGCAACATGCGCTTTTGGTCCAGATCCCAGTCGTGCAGGATATGGCCCATCACGAGCACGTCGGCGGACGGGCACGGGTCGTCGAAGAAGTTGCCTGCGTAGAACCGCAGCCGGTCCTGCAAGCCTTGCGATGCGACGTATTCCTCGAATACCGGGCGCACGGCAGGCAGGTCGAAGCCGCCACCCGACAGATGCGGATGCGCGAGCGCAATCTGCACCGGCAGTGCGCCCTGTGCCGCGCCGAGGTCGACGAACGTACGGTGGTTCTGCCACGGAAACTGCTGCGCGATGGCTCGCGCAGCGCCGAGACTGACGCCGCTCATCGCGCGCAGGAACGTGCGCAACCGCGTTTCGTCGGAGTAAAGCGCCTCGAACACGTTGCCGCCGTGCCTGGACTCGTTCTGCGGCGCGCCGGTGCGCAACGCCTCGGTGAGCGAGCCCCAGAATGGATAGAGGCGCGAGTTCGCCATCTCGAGCAGCCCGCCGACATAGCTCGGCCTTGCCGGGTCGAGAAAGAGGTCCGCGTCGCGCGTGTTGCTGTAGACACCGTCGGCGCGGTTCAGCACGTTTAGCGCGACGAGCGCGTCGAGAAAATCGAGCGCGGATCGCGGATGCAGCCCCAGCGCTGCAATGAGTGGCTGAGCGCTTTGCGGCCCGCGTGCGAGATGAGCGAAGACTTGCAACTCGACGGCCGAGAGCAATGTCTTCGATGCCCAGAAACCCATTGCAACCTGCAGGATGTATTCGGGCGAAGGCTCCGATTCTACGGTGTGGTCGGCGCGCGGCGCCTGCTGCGAGGTGGCTGGGGTGCGTGCCATCGACATCTCCTATACGAAGGTCGTTCGTCGCCTGATCGCAGATGGTAGGCCCACATATCGCTTTCAAATGTGGGCTACCGCACGAAACAGCGTGCGTGATCGGTCGACACGAGTCGCCCGTCATGCGAGGTCATGGCTTCCATGCCCATTGAGGCTTATCCGCTAGCTGCCGATATAGCGCTCCAACGCGCTCATTGCACGATGCTTGCCGGCTTGCCTGCCTCCGGCATTCAAAGACCAATACCGACGCTCTTCTCGCGCAAGTCCGTCCGGCAACGCCGGCGCCGTGTGCGATTCCTCACACTTTGTTTCAATTTGTTTCAAATCGCGCAGAGGGCCGCGTATCAAGGATCGACGGCCGATGATGGAGTGCGGAGAGTCTCGCAGGGTCTGCGGCACGGTGAAGATTTCAAACGCGCGACCGTTAAAGGACTCAACAGATCGGGAACGGACATCATGAAGATCGAATCCAGCAACAACAGCATTACCATTCACCGGCCAGGTGCGGTACGCGCCACCAACGACGCCGAAGCGCAGGGTGCCGTCGGCGCAGTGCGAAAAACGGACGCGCCCCTTTCGGGCAGCTCGACCGTCAGCCTGTCGACGCTGCCCACGGCGAGCGACGCGGACATCGATACGGCGCAGGTCGAATCGATCAAGGCCGCGCTGCGCGACGGCACCTATACAGTCGATTCCAGCAAGATCGCCGACGGCATGATGAGCAACGCACGCGACCTGCTGCAAACGGTAAGCCGCTGATTGGCGACTGGGTGCTGCGGCACGCGCAAACAGCGTGTTACGTGTTTGCTGCCGGTCTACGCAAATACTCGCCAGACAGCCGACGAACCGTCGCCTTCATAAAACGGTTTCCCCGACCGGAACAGCCGCTTGCGTTCTACGCCTGCTGAAGAAACTTGTGAGCGAACGCGATCGCCATACTGCCCTCGCCGACGGCAGAAGCAACGCGTTTGACCGGGCTGAGTCTGACATCGCCGCAGGCGAACACGCCGGGAACGCTGGATTCGAGCAGATACGGATCTCTGTCCTGGGACCAGCGTCCCGCTCTGACCACGTCGTCGCCGGTAATGACATATCCACGGTCGTCACGTGCGATCGCCGCCGGCAGCCACTCTGTTTCGGCATCCGCGCCGATGAACACAAAGAGTCCGGCACAGTCGTGCGTATGCACCTCGTCTGCCAGGGCATCGCGTATGTCGATTGCAGCAAGATGCGCGTCGCCTTGCGCACCGACTACTTCCGAGCGCAAGCGAACCGCGACGTTGGTCTTTCCATGAAGCTGCTCGACCAGATAGCGTGACATGCTCTTCTCGAGCGAATCGCCGCGCAGGACGAGCGTGACCATGCGGGCATGATTGGCGAAATACAACGCGGCCTGCCCGGCCGAATTTCCGCCGCCGATCAGATAGACATCGAGCCCGTGCGTCGCGCTCGCCTCGCTGCGTGACGCGCCATAGTAAATGCCTTTGCCGATGAAGCGGTCGAAGCCGTCGATCGCGAGTCGACGCCATGCGACACCCGTCGCAAGAATGATGGTTCGCGCACGAATCGCGTCGTCTCCGTCGAGATGAACGGTGCGATGCTCGACATCGATTTGCGAGACCTGTCTCGTTACGAGGATTTCCGCGCCGAGTCGCCTTGCCTGCTGCAGTGCGCGGCTCGCGAGTTCGTCGCCCGACACGCCATTGGGAAAGCCCAGATAATTCTCGATGCGCGAAGACGTCCCCGCCTGGCCACCCGGCGCCTCGCGCTCCACGACGATCGTGCTCAAGCCTTCCGACGCGCCATATACGGCGGCAGCGAGACCGGCCGGCCCGCCGCCGATGATCAACGTATCGTATTCGGCACGGCGAGGCTTCGTTTGCAGACCCAGCAATTCGGCGAGCTCGCGTGTCGCGGGCCGGTTGAGCACGGTTCCGTCGACGAGGCGCAACGCGGGACACTCCGCTTCGGACGGACAGGGTTGCGGCCAGCGCGACGACAGTTCGGGCGCATCGGGCGTCATCCAGTCGTAGCTGATCTGGTTGCGCGAGAGAAAATGGCGCAAGGCCGTGCAGGACGTGTCCCAACGGTTGCCCACCATCGTTACCCGGGGCGTGGGTGCTTCGGCAGAGAGCCCCTGCAGCCCGCCGATCCGCTCGCGTGCGAGCGCGCCCATCTTCAACGCAACGTCGGGAGACTTCGCGGCGAGCATGTAGTATTGCTGAGCCTCCACCCGCATCACACGCGACGGTTCCGCCGCCCGATAGGCGCCCGGAAATGGCGAACTCAGTGCAAGCGGCACCTCGCCGAAGATGGTCCCAGGTAGACGCCAGCCCAGCGTGCGCTCAATGCCATCGAATGTCTTGATGACCTCCATCCTGCCTGACAGGACCGCATACAGCGCACGTTCGCCACCTTCATGGACGGCGAATTCGCCTGTGCACAGATGCAGGTCTGCGCAGGTGTGTGCGAGATGGTCCAGTTCGCTTTCGGCGAGGGTCGAGAAGAGCGGGACTTCGCGGATGTCGTCGATTGTCAGCATGGCTGCGTCCAGACAGGCGAGCGAGGAAAACTCTGTACTGCTCGAAACGATCATACAAACAAACGCATGGCTGCCACCGCATGAAAGCCAGTATATGACCTTTCATTGCAAATGATGTGCGCTGTTTGAAGCGACATCATGCATCGACGCCGCTTTACGAATCCGTCTCGTGAAGCGATGCATGTCGCGAGCTGCGAAGGGGGGCGCAGGACTGGGTGTTATCAGAAAGATCGCCGCGCAGGCTTGATTCATCGACAGCGGAATAATGGAGTTGAAAGGTCCTGCAGCGTAATATCGGAGAATGCGCGATATCCCTGGCAGAGGCCGCGATGAACACGAGTTCGATGAGTGTGTGCCGTCAGGACGAGTGGACCGCACTTCTTCTGTGCGCGATGAAAACGAGTCTGTCGGTGGCCCATGAACTCGGGTTGTCGCCCGACGCCGTGCTCGAATGTGCCGCGCGGCACCTGAAATTCCGCGACTTTGCGTCGTTCGCGTCGGCTGTCCACGGCGCCTCGCGGGCATACGGTTGCTGTTCGCGACGCGACACGATCTCCGCTGTCGAGGTCGCGTACATCAAAACCCTCGCAACGCGCGCCGACAACGACAGGGACGTGCTGGCGTGCGTGCCAGCAATGTGCTGCGTGCCCGACTCTCAAAACCATCTGGAAGCGCCTGACATAGCCTATGAAAAGGTCATCGCGACAATTCAGGCGTTGAAAGACGACATGCGACGGACCTTCTCGCAGTGCGATGCGCCGGGTGACGGCCTCGTAGCAGGCGCCTCGGGTTTCGCGCGGGCACTGACGGCGATCATGCCTGCTGAAGACAACATGACAGCGTACGAGCGCGCCATGAAGGCGATCCTGCGAATCCGTTTCGCGATGCCGTGTCTGCATGTCGATGAGCATGCCGACGACGCCGAGGCGCATCAAGACGTGCGTCTGACTGAACCGCCGGCGGGTTGGATGCAGCGCGTCGAGGGCGTCGTTCATCAGCCCGTCGGATTGCACAATTAAGCAGTTGCGGATTTCACGACGTCCGCCCGTGATCGCGTTGCGCTGCCCCGCGGGTGGATGGTGGCTTATCGTGAGAGCCAATCGCACGATCCGGGCGCGGGTTCGCCACTTGCTACGACAGCCTTGCCGCGCTGCTTCTCCCGGTCCGGCGCAGTCCGTCACGCTAAAGCCGGCGGAGGTCCGTTATGGGTACTCGTGCCGTCGTGGTTGCCGTCGCCGCCGTTGCGGCACTCGTCACGCATGACGATTCGAATGCTGCTGACAACGCAACAGCCGCGTTGCCGCTTTCGCACATCGCCGACATCCCTTTGCCGGGCCGCACGTCCCGGCTCGATTACGAAAGCTTCGACCCTGACAGGCATCTGCTGTTTATCGCGCATCTGGGCGACAGCGAGGTCATCGTCTTCGATACACAGGCATCGCGGGTTGTCGCGCGCATTGGCAACATCGCCGAGGTGCATGGTGTACTCGCCGTGCCCGAACTGTCACGCGTCTATGCGTCGGCGACAGGCTCGAACGAAGTCGTCGCCATCGACGAATCGACGTTGAAAATCACCGCACGCATGCCGGGCGGCGTCTATCCGGATGGAATGGCCTACGCGCCGGGCACGCGGAAATTGTATATATCGGACGAGACGGGCGGAACAGAGACGGTGATCGACACCCGATCCAATCGTCGCACACACACCATCATATTGGGCGGCACTATCGGAAATACTCAATATGACGCCGCATCCGGGCACATCTTCGTCAACGCGCAGTCGCGGCGGCAACTGATCGAGATCGACCCGGCGAACGACGCGATCGTCGCGCACATCGATTTGCCCGGTGCAAAAGGAAATCATGGTCTGTACATCGTTTCGCCGCGCCACCTTGCGATGATCGCCTGCGAAGATAACGCCAGACTTCTGGTTGTCGATCTGCTCACTAGACAAGTCGCTCAGTCGTTCGATGTGGGTGACGGCCCCGACGTACTCGCATTCGATTCCGGCACGAACACGCTATATGTTGCGGGTGAGGCAGGCATCGTCTCGATGTTCGTACTCGATACATCAAGCCTGACGAAGACGGGCCAGGGCAGCATTGGCCCTAACGC
This sequence comes from Paraburkholderia phymatum STM815, assembly GCF_000020045.1. Lineage (GTDB taxonomy): Bacteria > Pseudomonadota > Gammaproteobacteria > Burkholderiales > Burkholderiaceae > Paraburkholderia > Paraburkholderia phymatum. The sequence continues at coordinate 1,666,717 of NC_010623.1, forward strand.
GCATGTCGTCGGCGTCGATCCGGCAACACACCGCGTATATTTTCCGTTAAAGAATGTCGACGGGCATCCGGTGCTGCGTGTAATGGCGCCGCGTTGACTCTGTCTATTTGCACGCATGTCAATGTTGCTCGCGAGCTCAATTGCATGGCGACACATTTGCCGCAAGAGACCGATTCCGGCGATACGCTGTCTTGCCGACGCTTGCCGCTCGCTCGCGCATTCTCCACAAACGGTTTAACCCGCCAACACCTAGGGCTTTAGCGTCGTTATGTTTCGTGGCGTCGCGAGAGAGCTTTATGCTTTTCGTGAGAAGGCGACCTGCCTTTACGGTCCATGCATTGCGGCCGTTGTTGGTCGTGAGGCAATCCCGGTTGCGCGCCTGGCGCAGTCGCACCGCTCATCTCGGGGGCGTGTCATGAAAGCAAAGTTCTCCGGTCTCGACCTGCTGCGGTTTGCGCTTGCCCTTTACCTGACGCTCTTTCATTCAATTCATCAATATCCGCAAAGCCGGGGCATTCCGTTGATCGAACTTGCAGGGATGGGCGGCTTTGTGACCAGCACTTTCTTTGTGCTCTCCGGTTTTATCCTCGCTCACGTCTACTTCGGCGAATCGGACTCGATGCGAGGGAGCACACGGACGTTCTTCGTCAAACGCCTTTCTAACCTGTACGTGATTCATTTCATTGGGCTCGCGCTTTTCTTTGCGGTTGCTCTCGTCAGCACCCATGCGATCACGGCGTTTGCGCTAATGACCCTCGACGACGGGCCTGAGAAGACGATTGCATTGGCACCCTCGATGGCGACGTTGAACGTGGTGCTCAACGTGCTGCTGCTTCAGGTCTGGAACCCGTTGTACGGATCGATCAATCCGTCATCGTGGTCGCTCGCGGTGCTGCTGTTTTTCTACCTCACGTTTCCGTTTGCCGCTCCGCGCCTGCTGGCTGGACGAAACAAGCCGGCGCTTCTCTGTCTGTTGTGTGGGCTGTATCTCGTTCCTCCCGTTCTTGCGAGTGTGCTGCATTGGTACGATCCCGTTGCGGTGGGGACGATCTTGCGGAACCCTGTTTTGCGATCGCCGGAATTCCTTGGCGGCATTGTTCTGTACGGGATGTGCCGTGAGGGAACGCTCGCGCCCATTGCATCGGCTCCGAGTCGACGCGTCATTGCATTGGCGTTCGTCGCCTGTTGCTTTGTAGTGGGAGCATGGGCGGTTGCACATGGTCCGGAGTACGCGCGCTATCTCGTGCATAACGGCGCGATGCTGCCCGCAGAACTGGTTTTGATCGTGCTGTGCACGTCTGTGAAATTGCCTGAAAATTGCGAGCGTCTCGCATCGAGGCTAGGCAATTCCGCACTGTCCATCTTCGCGATTCACGCGCCGATATTCATGCTGATGATCAAGGCAACCAAGCTGCTTTCAATGGGAATATCGCCCTTTGAATGCGCGAAGCACTTCGCAGCTTGCGCGGCGGTGTCGAAGGATGTCGTGCCGGGTATGGGCGGCTTGCCGTTATACCTGATCGCCACGGCCGTTGCGGCCGTCTATTTCCACGAGCACCTTGTCGCGCCGCTGCGTGATATGGTTCGTCGCAAGCTGCTGGCGCATGGTCACGCGAAACACGAACCGGGTGCCGCTAGCGCATGAGGCTTTCGACTACACGCGGTGCTGTGGTAAACAGCCATGTTGATATCGGGCGCCCAAAATGCGTCCATCGAATGGTCTTTCGCCGCCTAATGCAAAGGAAATATGACACGACTGTCTCTCTCTGCGCTCGCAGCTTCCTGTTTCGCAACTTGCGTTCACGCGCAGAGTAACGATTCGGGACCGCTCGCCACACCCTCGGGGCAACTGCAGTTCGCACGCGTCGATCGCGACTTCGTGGCCATGCTCGACAAGCAGACTTTCGATCGTTTCGGCGCGAACACACTCGCGCATTTCGATGACACGGGCAACGCAAACGACGAGCTCTCACGCACGCTCGTGCAGACCGATTCCGGCCCCGTTCTCTATGATCTCCGCCGTCGTCCTCCACTCGTGCAGCGCTCGGGCGCGCGTATCACTGTGAAACGCGTGTTCTGGCAACGTGATGAAGTGGTCATGCAAAGTTCGCAAGGCTGGTTCCGGCTAAAGGGAGGCGTGATGACGAAGCTGCAATCGTCCAGGTCGATCTATCACTGATCGCGCACCCAATACCCGACAGGAGTGCCGGGCCGTCCGCAAAACAGCCGTAAGGCACGGTGCTTGCGCGGTTCATGGTCAAGCAGACCGCGAATGTCTGCGTCGATTATTCCAATCCAGATTAAGGAGGAACGGATCATGAATAAGGCAATTGGTGCACTGGTGGCGGCTGTTGCCGCGCTCGGGCTGTCAGGCGGGGCTTTTGCGCAGTCCACGGGAGGGACGGCGGGCGGCGGCCAAGGCGCCTCGAGTCATGGCAGCACGTCCAGCCCTGCAATGAACCAGGGGAACGACACGACGAGCGGCTACGGCACGCCTGGTTCCACGAATTACGAGGGCGGCACGGGCACTGGAGCGGCGAATCCGGGCATGACCCCGAACAACACGTCGACGCCGCACCCCGCGCCCAAGAGCAATAACACGCTGGCGACCCCGTCAGTCAAGTCGCCGGCGGAATAGCCGCAGCCAACGGGCAATCCGCGCATCAGCGCGCCGCACGCATTCGCGATGGGTCAGCTGATGCCGGCGTTGCCCGGCTTCCTGTCGTTTACGTGAAGGTGTCCGTGCATTTTTCGCTGTCGGACTCCAAGGTCAACCTGCCCCCGGACTCAACACTCAGAGTCAATCTCACGTCGTTTATGGCCAGGCATGCGACGTGCATGACTGCGGCGTCTATCATGGCGCACCGACCAGGCCAAAAGAAAAAGGCTTGTCTCAGCGAACACCCTGTTATTGCTTCTGACTGGTGCCGCTGCTTTTCATAGAACAGCAAGAACTGCGGAGCAGGTAAAACGCCACCTGTTCTCTTCGGCTATTGGACGGAGCATGTCATGCGAGTTGACGTTGAACGTCTGGCCAGAGCATCGGTAAAGAGGCTCGCCAGTTATAAATTTCATCTGGTCCATGCTATTCAGGCCGGACAAGCTCTGCGATCGATCGAAAAACGTCGAGGAAAACTCGCACCTCACGTATGTCGTCAGATCGAATCGTACGCACGCGATGTTTTCGGCGACGCAGTGTACGCACCGTGGCTTCGCGTGTATGCCGCATTGAACGGCGCATTCAAGGAGGGCTGGATTCCGGACAACTACTACGGCGCTGTCGTAGTGCCGCGGACAAAGGGTTCCTACGGGAAGATTTCGTCATTGAAGTCGGCGTCCTGGCTGATCTTTGGAGACGAGTCCTTTCCGGATATCGGATACCTCGCGAACGGCCTGTTTTATACGACGCAAAACACGGTGATATCCGGCGTCGAACTTCAACGTACGCTATTCCGCGAAACCGACAGGATCGCTTTCAAACGTGACGCTTCTGCACAGGGAAAAGGCGTATTCATATTCGACCGCAAGTCATTCGATCCGAACTTCATTCAGTCGATAGGCAACGGGGTATTCCAGACCTTCGTCAGGCAGCACGAGTTATTCGACCGCTTTACCCCGGATTCCGTGGCGACCTTGCGTTTTACAACGGTCGTCGAGCCTTCGGGGGTGATCTCGCTTCGCGCCTGTTTTTTGCGCCTGGGAAGAGCCGGTGAGACCCACATCCAGTCAGGCAGCGAGGTCTGCATTGCGGTGAATAGATCTACTGGGGAGCTCGATCCCGTCGGTTATCTGAACGACTGGACGGACGTGCGCGAACATCCGGATTCGAAGGCGAAGTTTTCCGGTGTCATCTTGCCTGCGTTCGACAGCTGCGTCAGGAAGGTACTGCAGTTGCACGGCAAAGTGCCCTTCATCGGCTGCATCGGATGGGACGTAGCCGTCGACATGCACGAGGGCGTGAAGGTTCTGGAGTGGAACGCGGAGCATAACGACGTGAAGTTCGGAGAGGCTACACAGGGCCCGTGCTTTGGCGATCTGGGCTGGGAGCATCTTCGATCTGGACGGGGCCTGGCGCCACATGCTCGCCTGGCGTGATGTTTTTTTTCGAATCGCTCCGTCCGAACGAGCGAGCCCCAGGTCCGGGCTAATACACATCAACCAGCTCGACCATCACGACGGTCGTGTCGTCAAATGCACGTATCGTGAGCGTCCGTTCACTGATGCATGCAACACCGTCGCGTACCGCAAGACGGACATCGTTCACGTCGACGCGGCCCGTCGTCGTCACCAGATATGCGGATGCCCCATCGGGCAACGCATACGTGAGCGTTTCGCCCGCAAGCATCGTTGCGCCTAGCACACGCGCGGTGGCATTGATCGCCAGCGCTCCCGCGTGCACATCCGCAGCGCGGCCGCTCGCGAGCACGATCAGGCGTCCCCGCCGCGCATCGAGATCGAACCGGCGCATCGCCCAACGCGGCTCACCATCGCGCGAACGCGGCGACAGCCAAATCTGGAAAAGCAGTGTCCGCTCAGGCTCCTCGTTGCGTTCGGCGTGCAGCACGCCCTTTCCAGCGCTCATGACCTGCACGTTCCCGGCCTCGATGCGGCCCGCGTTGCCGAAGCTGTCCTCATGCGTGATCGCACCCGAACGCACATAAGTGACGATCTCGACATTCGCATGCGCATGCATGCCGAACCCCGACTGCGGCGCAAGCTCATCGTCGTTCCAGATATAGAGCGGGCCGAGCGGCGCGTGCGCAGCGCAGCCGGTTTCGCCGAAGCGGAAATGCAGCCTGGCCTTCAGCCAGTCGCACTCGATACGCCCGAGGGCCTCGAAAGGCCGACGTTCAATCATGGTGTGATACTCCACTCGCGCGAAGGCAGCCGCATCGACGCCGCTGCCTTCGCTGGTGTTCACGCTCAGACTTGTGCCTGTCCGCCGTCGACGAACAATTCGGCGCCGTTCACGAAGCTCGCATCGTCCGATGCGAGGAAGAGCGCCGCGCCCGCGATTTCTTCGGGCTCGCCCACGCGGCCGAGCGGAATGCGCGAGGCCAGATAGTCGAGCAGACCTTGCTGTTGCGCGGCGTCCGGACCCGCGAGTTCGACGAGGCCCGGCGTCCTCGTTGCACCGGGGCTGATCGTGTTGACGCGGATGCCGCGGTCCTTGAGGTCGAGAATCCAGCTGCGGGCCAGATTACGGATCGCAGCTTTCGATGCGGAGTACACGCTGAACGCGGCCGTGCCTTCGATGCTCGTCGTCGAGCCGGTGAGAATCACCGATGCGCCTTTCGACAGCAGCGGCAATGCCTTCTGCACGGTGAAAAGCGTGCCCTTCACATTGCGATCGAACGTATCGTGATAGTGCTCCTCGGTTATTTCGCCGAGCGGCACCATCGTGCCGCCGCCTGCGTTGGCGAACAACACATCGAGACGACCCTTCTCGCCGCGAATCTGCTCATACAGCATGTCCAGCTGCTCGGGCTTCGACGAATCCACGCGCACGCCCGTGGCTGCGCCGACTGCGCCGACGGCGGCGACGGCCGCGTCGAGTTCGGCCTGGCGGCGGCCCGTGATGTACACGTACGCGCCTTCCGCTGCGAAGCGCTTTGCGGCGGCCAGTCCGATGCCGCTGGTAGCGCCCGTCACCAATGCGATCTTGTCTTCGAGTCTGCGTGCCATGATGTTTCTCCTTTGCTGGGTTAATCAGGTTTCGGTAAGCGGTGAAGCGATGTAAGAAGAATATCGACGGGGCGGTCTTTTCGAAATAGAATTGATTGCAAACCATCATTGCAAAAATGAAATGACGAACCTTCCGGATTTCGAAGGGTTGGCGATGTTCGCCAAGGTGGCCGAAGAGGGGTCGTTTGCGGCGGCCGCACGGGCGATGGGCGTATCGGTCGCGACCGTATCGCGCGGGGTCGCGCGCCTGGAGGAGCGGTTGGGCGCGCGGCTTTTCAATCGCACGTCGCGTCAGCTGGCGCTGACGGAGTTCGGCCACACGATTGCCGAAAAGGCGGCCGACATCTACCGGCAGGCGGAAGCCGCTGAAAATGCCGCGCGCGAGATGTCGGTCCAGCCGCGCGGCCTGGTGCGTCTGGCCGTGCCGATGTCCTTCGGACTGCGCTGGGTCGCGCCGCTTCTGCCGGGATTTTTTCGCGCGTATCCCGAGGTATCGATTGACCTGCATTTGTCGGATGCGACGGTCGATATCGTCGCTCAAGGGTTCGATGCGGCGCTGCGGATCGCGGCCTTGCCGGATTCGTCGCTCGTCGCGAGGCGCCTGTGCCCCGTGTCACAGCTCGTCGTCGCTTCGCCGGAACACCTGGAGCGATATGGAAGGCCGGCGCATCCGCGCGATCTCGTTGGCCGGCCGTGTCTGTCGTATGCGTATCGCGCGCGCAGCGACGTGTGGCGGTTCGTCAACGATGCCGGCGACGAGGAGCCCGTCACACCTGTGGGTCCGTTGCGAGTCACCAACTCCGATGCGCTGCTCCCGGCACTGCTCGACGGGTTGGCGATCGCGGAGCTTCCCGAGTTCATCGCGGGCGAATACCTTGCCGATGGACGGCTCGAGGCCATCCTGACGGACTGGCATCTGACGAGGGGCGGCCTCTATTTCGTGACGCCGTCGGCCCGCGCACGTCCGGCCAAGGTCACGGCATTGGCGGACTACTTCGCGGAGCACTTGTCGAAGCCAGCATGGTTCCGGCCTCGCTGAATGCAGCTAGCAGCGGGAGCATGAATTGCTGGCTCACTACGTTGAGTCCAACGTGAGAAACCGCCCGGTACTGGATGCATCGTCGCGATCACTTGCGGGAGGCGTCGATGTCACATGCGTTTTACACGGTCGGTCATTCGACTCACCCTTTGGGCGAGTTCTTCGGGTTGTTGGCGGGTGCCGGGATCGAGACGCTGGTCGATGTGCGAAGCATTCCCCGCTCTCGTACGAATCCGCAATTCAATCGCGAGACGTTGCCGGATGCGCTGAGCGATGAACACATCGGCTACGTGCATCTTGCGGATCTCGGCGGGCGGCGCGGCAAACCCAGGGGCAGTGCGCCATCGCCCAATGGCTACTGGACGCATCCCGCGTTTCGCAACTATGCCGATTACGCGATGAGCGCCGCATTTCAGCAGGCGTTGGCCGAATTGCTCGAACTCGGGCATCAGCAGACGTGCGCGATCATGTGTTCCGAAGCCGTGTGGTGGCGATGCCACCGCCGCATCATCGCTGATTACCTGCTGGAGCGTGGCGAGACCGTGCTGCATATCATGAACGCGGGCCGCATCGAACCCGCGAAGATGACGCCTGGCGCGCAACAGCAGCCCGACGGCACGCTGCGATATCCGCCCGGGTGATGCTAGCATCGGCGCTTGCCTGTCGGTTCACACTTACACCACAGCCCCCGGAACACGCACCGTGCACGAAGACTTCCCCCGCATCGATCCCATTCGCCTGCTTGACGATCTCAAGACCTTGCGCAGCTTCGGCGCGACCGGGCCCGGCGTGGTGCGCCTATCGCTCTCGCCGGTCGATATCGACGCGCGCCGCTGGCTCGCGGGGCGCATGACGGACGCAGGGCTGGACGCGGCCATCGATGGCGTCGGCACCGTGTTCGGTCGTTCACGCAAGCCCGGCCCTGCGCTCGTGATCGGCTCGCACAGCGACACGCAGCCGACGGGCGGCTGGCTCGACGGCGCGCTCGGCGTGATCTATGGACTCGAAATCGCACGCGCTCTTGGCGAATGCGAGGCCACGCGCGAGTTCGCGGTGGACGTTGCATCATGGATCGACGAAGAGGGGACGTTTTCGAGCTTCCTCGGCAGCCGCAGCTTCGTCGGGGACGCGATCGACGATTCGTTACGAAGCGCGCGCAATCACGAAGGTCTCTTGCTCGGCGATGCGCTTGCTCAGGCGGGCCTCGCGAATACGCCACGCGTGACCCTCGATCGCAAGAGGCAACGTGCGTATCTCGAACCGCATATCGAGCAGGGCGGACGGCTCGAGGCGTCGGCGAAATTGATCGGCGTGGTGACGACGATCGTCGGCATTCGCGAGTTTCAGCTGCGCTTCATCGGGCAGCGCAATCACGCGGGTACGACGCCGATGGCGATACGGCGCGATGCGGGGGCGGCGCTGGTCGCGTTCATCGCGCATATCGACGATGCGTTCGGCCGGCTCGCGGATGCAGATACGGTGTGGACGGTCGGGCGCATCGATCTCGATCCGGGTTCCTTCAGCGTCGTGCCAGGCAAAGCCGTGCTGCACCTGCAGTTCCGCGACGCAAACCCCAACCGGCTGCATGCGATGGAAAACGCGCTCGTTGCGCTGGTCGACGAATGGAACGGACAACATCTCGTCCGCGCGGAGTTGATCGCGTGCGAAGGCGCCGAAGAACCCGTCACGATGGATGCGGCCCTGCAGCAGCATCTCGCACAGGCCGCCGACGCGCTCGCCCCCGGACAATGGATGCATATGCCGAGCGGCGCGTCGCACGATGCACAGGTGATCGCGCAGCATATTCCAGCTTGCATGCTGTTCGTGCCGAGCATCGGAGGCGTCAGTCACGATTTCATCGAAGACACGGCGGAGCAGCATATCGTGCTCGGGTGCGAGGTGGCAGCGCGAGCGGCCGCGCGCATTGCTGGGGCGCTGAGGCGCTGAGGCGCTGAGGCGTTGAGGCGTTGAGGCGGCAACGCAATCCGGACGTCACGGTCCATATCTTCCCGGTTACGGACAGGTGCCGGTCGCGTTAAATCGTTCCGCAGCGCGCTAACATCCGTATAAAAGGGATCTTACCCATTCACGCCGCGAATCTGCTTCGACGTGGACCGTGTACTTCCGGTAAAGGTTGTTGCTGGTCGCGTGGAGAATGCATTGATCTGCGTTCCAGCAGCCGGCAGGCGCTGCCGGAAGCGCACGCTATGTCCCGTCGCTTCGCTTTGCACTCGAAGCGGTCATGCTCGATCTGCGCGCAGGACGGCGAGAGCGTGCGACAGAAGCGAATACTGTCGACGCCGCTCTCGCACCGTGCAACATGCGTCACATGTCGGCACGACGGTTCGCGGACCATAACGCGCCCAGCACGAAGCCCACCCCGATCGCGCCCGCCAGCACGGCAAGCGGATTCGACGACATGGCGTCGCGCGCCAGATCGGTCGCGTCGGCGCAGACCTGTTGCGCCTTGCCGCGCAGTTCGTCCGCCTTGCCCCCGAGCTGCATCCCGACGTCGCCCGCGATCGAGCCAATCGTCTCCTTTACGTTGCCGGCCGCTTCGCGGACCGCGCCTTCTGTTTTCGTCGTTTCCATGTGTCGCCCCTTGATTGAACCATTGCCATCCGTCACCGACCTTCGCGACGCTCGCCCTACGCGCGGTGCGCAATGCCCGCAGGCTTGCGTGAGCAAGTGCTGGGCCCGTCAGACACGCGCTTTCGCGAGCGGGTGTTTCGTTTTTGCACGCGGTGCTTTCGCGACGCGGCACATTGCTTGCGGGTTGCGTGTCGAACGTTCTGGGAGCGAGACAACGATGTCGATTCATCTACGGGCAACGTGCTGGCGCAATGTCGGTCGCTTCTACGCGAGCCGGATCGCGGACTATGGCGAACTCTTTTCCATCGAACTGGAGCAGGCCCGCGCGCAACTCGTGCGGGAAGTGATCGCATTGATTGCGCTGGCCGTCGCGGCGCTGTTTTCGCTGTCGTTCCTGTCGGTCGCCGTGATTGCGACGGCGCTCGGCACACGGTACTTCGTGCATGTCGCGTGGGGCGTCGCCGGCGTATGGGTCGTGGTGTGCGTGGCATCTTTCGCGGTCGTCCGTGCACAGCGACGGCCCGCGCGTTCATTCGACGGTTTGCGTGAAGAACTGCGCAACGATCTCGAAACGGCACGGGAGGCACTTCGATGAATACACGTGAGACCGAGCGGCCGTCCCCGCTTGCGGCCGAACGCGAAGCGCTGCTTCGCTCGCGACTCGCAGCCTCCCGCGCAGAGTTGCTGGCGAAATCGGTTGCGCTGAAGGTAGAAAATGCACAACGCGCGCCGTCCTGGCCGGTCCGTGGGCTGGAACTCGTCAAGACCGCGCCCAACGTCACCCTGCTGGCCGCCGTGCTGGTCGGCACGTTGGTCGTGGGCCCGAGGAAGATTGCCTTGGTCGTCGTGCGCAACGGACTGGCCGGCTGGGTGGGCAAGAATGTGCGGCGACGCGCGGGCCAATAGTCGAAGATGCACCCCGAGCGCATTTGTCACACTCAGTGGAATAGCGATTGCTGAATCTCGTCTTGCCTGCAGGCCCGGAAGACGCGGTGGCGTCCGGCATCTGCGGCTTGCCCACACTGATAAGGAGTCGATGATGAACGAGCAATCCGGCGCAGCGCGCGGCTCGGCAGAGTCCGATGCGGACGCAGACGCGATCGCGTTATTGAAGGCCGACCATCGCACGGTTGAAAAGCTTTTCGAAGCGTTCGAAAAAGCCGCCGCCGACGACCTGGAAGCGAAGGGCACGCTGGCGCGGCGGGCCTGCGAAGAACTGACCGTACACACTATCCTCGAAGAGGAACTGCTTTATCCCGTCGCGCACAAGGCGCTGGACAAGCAGGACGAAATCGACGTGGACGAGGCGTACGTCGAGCACTTTCTTGTGAAGACGCTGATCGAAAAGTTCGACTCGCTCAAGCCCAGCGATCATGGATTCGACGCGACATTCAAGGTGATGTCGGAACTCGTCAAGCACCACGTCGAGGAAGAGGAGTCGGCGCTCTTTCCGGAATTGCGCGAAAGCGGCGTCGACCTCGTCGCGCTCGGCAAGAAGCTGCGCGCCCGCAAGGACGAGCTCATGAAGAAGCTCGACGAGGCGGGCAGCAAGCTGGTCGGCGACAGGTCGCTGTCGTTCACACGCGCGGCCTGAGCATTGCTGTTGCCGTCATCGGCCCGCAGCCCTGCGGTGCGGGCCGTCAGTTGGGATGTGAGGCACGAGGCGATGACACGTACCGAATTCGAAGAGAGGGTCGGCACCATACTGCGCGATCATGGCACGGGCACGACGGCGGATCTCACCGACGAACTCGTGGCCTACTGGAACGGACATGCTGTCGCGTATGTCCTGTTGCACGAGACGGCGTCAGGCGCGAATTACGAAGATTTCGTCATGGACGACGCGCAGTGGACAAGCTGGCGGTCGTGGCTCGAAGCATGGATGGACAGTCCAACATTCAGCGTCCGGCCGGAAGTGCGTCACTGGATGTCGGAGGAACCGCCTGCAGATGCGGATAGCTGAAGCGGGGTGCTGCGGGCGAGCGGCATTCGATGCGGCACGCTCGGCGAAGATCGGAGACAACTGCGCCGCCCATCGTCGGTTTCAGACAGCGCTCGCCGGATTACCGGCGAAGGCGCTGCATGGCGCGAGGCGAGGCGCGAGTGGCCGTTCCGGTTGACGGGCAAGCTATCTACGGCTTGCTCCAAACCTGCTTCCAGCACATCAAAAACGTGCCGTGCACGTCCTTGGACACCGCGCCTTCGACGCTGCACGTGCTGCCCGTGAGCGCAGGACCGAACTGCGCGACTTCACGGTCTGCATCAGCGAGTGCCGCGGCGGGCACACGCCCCCAGATCGACAGACTGGCGAGGACGCCTGCGCAGCCGACGAGGACAACGAGGCTGCGTTTCATGCGGGCCGGGCGGCGGACGATACATTCAAATGGCATTGGGAAGCCTCGTCGGTCAGGGACTCATGTGCGGTGTTATCGGCAGCGCGCTTCGAAACCATAGCCCTGCGTTCAAATATTTTTTTGCCGCGCTCAATGTTCTGGAGCACCCGCAGAAGACTTGCACTGCACGATGGATTCAGGATGGCGCTCAAGCGTTCGCCGTGATTTCCTCGAGGCGCGATGAAAGATCGGATTGCCGCGTCGAATGCTGGGCGAGCGTTGAACGACTGGGTCCGGGCGATTCCCGCCGATCTGATCGAGAGACACGCGATGCGGCGCTCGGCATGTCGCATTTGCCGGAGTCGATGATGAACCGGCTGTTCGATCGCGTGCTCGACGAGGCGGCGTGGGTGAATCAATAACAGCCGCCGGCGAAGAAAACCGGCAACGAGGTTGCGTCCTGAGGCGCTTAGGGCGCATTGGAGAACGTCTGCGACGGTGGCCAAACATCGGCCGGCGTCGCAGCGAAAGCCTTATTTATATCCCGCCGATGCACATGTACTTGATCACGACATATTCGTCGATCCCGTAGTGCGACCCTTCGCGTCCCAGTCCCGACTGCTTGACGCCGCCAAACGGTGCGACTTCGTTCGAGATGGCGCCCGTGTTGATCCCGACCATGCCGAATTCGAGCGCTTCGGCAACGCGCCAGATGCGGCCGATATCGCGGCTATAGAAATACGAAGCGAGGCCGTATTCGGTGCTGTTCGCCATCTCGATCACCTGCTCGTCGGACGAGAAGCGGAATAGCGGCGCCAGCGGGCCGAAGGTCTCGTCGCGTGCGACCTTCATGTCGGGCGTGACATCGGCGAGCACGGTCGGCTCGAAGAAGCCATGACCGAGCGCATGACGTTTGCCGCCCGTAACGACGCGCGCGCCTTTGCCGAGCGCATCTTCGATATGCGATTCGACCTTGAGTACGGCCGCCTCGTTGATCAGCGGGCCTTGCTGCACGCCTTGCTCCGTGCCGTGACCGACCTTGAGCCTGGTCACGGCGGCCGCGAGCTTGCCGGCGAAGGCGTCGTAGACGCTGTCGTGCACATAGAAGCGGTTCGTGCACACGCAGGTCTGCCCGCTATTGCGGTATTTCGATGCGATGGCGCCTTCGACGGCCGCATCGAGATCGGCGTCATCGAACACGATGAACGGCGCATTGCCGCCCAGTTCCAGCGATACCTTCTTGACGGTTGGCGCGCACTGCGCCATCAGCAGACGTCCGACGCCCGTCGATCCCGTGAACGAGAGCTTGCGCACCAGCGCGTTACCCGTCATTTCGCCGCCTATCGGTTTCGGATCGCCGGTGACGATGCTGAAGACGCCGGCGGGCACGCCTGCGCGTTCGGCGAGCACGGCGAGCGCGAGTGCCGACAGCGGCGTCGCTTCAGCGGGTTTGACGATGATTGGGCAGCCTGCCGCGAGTGCCGGGCCGACCTTGCGGGTAATCATCGCAGCGGGGAAATTCCACGGCGTGATGGCGGCGCAGACGCCGACGGGTTCTTTGGTCACGACGATGCGCTTGTCGTTGGCGACGGTGGGGACCGTATCGCCATAGACGCGTTTGGCTTCTTCGCCGAACCATTCGAGGAACGATGCCGCATAGCCGATTTCGCCTTTTGCTTCTGCGATCGGTTTGCCTTGTTCGGTGGTGAGGATCAACGCCAGGTCGTCGGCGTTCGCCAGCATCAGGTCATTCCATTTGCGGAGGATTTCTGCGCGCTGCTTGCCGGTTTTTGCCTTCCAGGCGGGCCAGGCCGCGTTGGCCGCTTCGATTGCGCGGCGCGTTTCCTGTGCGCCCATACGGGGGACGTCGGCGATGTGCTCGCCGGTTGCCGGGTTGAGGACCCCGAAGGTTTCGTTGTTGTCGGCTGGTTGCCACTCACCGTTGATGTAGGCCTTGCTTTGCAGCAGCGAAGGGTCTTTGAGTTTGCTTTGCAGGGTAGTCATTGAAGTTGTCCTTTTAATCGAAAGCGGAAGATAAACCATCGAAAGCGGACGGCAACCCGCGGATGCCAGCGCCAAAAAGCCGCCGCAGGCAAAGAAAAAATCAGGCCGCTACGCCAACAGTCTCTTTCAGCACCTCTTCGAGAATGGAAACAGCTTCATCGAAGACCGAATCCTGAATAGTCAACGGGAACAAAAACCGAACAACGTTCGAATAAACACCACACACCAGCAACAGCAACCCGCGCTCGAGCGCGCGAGTCTGCACGCGCTTCGTGAAATCGGCATCCGCCTCCGACGTACCCGGCTTGCAGAACTCGACGGCCACCATGCCGCCCGGCCCGCGCACATCGGCGATCAGCGGCACTTCCGACTGAAGCGCCGTCAACTTCGCCTTCAGGCGATCCCCCAACACCACAGCCCGCTCGCAGAGCCGCTCTTCGTCGATGATGTCGAGCACCGCATGCGCCGAAGCAACCGCGAGCGGATTGCCCGCGTACGTGCCGCCCAGTCCGCCCGGCGCAGCCGCATCCATCACATCCGCACGCCCGACCACACCCGACAGCGGCATGCCGCCCGCGAGGCTCTTCGCCATCGTCATCAGGTCGGGAACCACGTCATAGTGATTCATCGCGAACAGCTTGCCCGTGCGTGCAAAACCCGTCTGCACTTCGTCCGCGATCAGCAGAATGCCGTGCTCGTTGCACAGCTTGCGCAGCGCCCGCACGAACTCGGCAGGCGCCGGATAGAAACCGCCTTCGCCTTGCACCGGCTCGAAAATGATCGCCGCGACGCGCTTCGGATCGATGTCCGCCTTGAACAGAAATTCGATCGCCTTCAACGAGTCCGCCGTCGTCACGCCATGCAGCGGATTCGGGAACGGTGCGTGGAATACATCGGCCGGGAACGGGCCGAAGTTCAGCTTGTACGGCGCGACCTTGCCCGTCAGCGCCATGCCCATCATCGTGCGGCCGTGAAAGCCGCCCGTGAACGCGATCACGCCCGGACGGCCCGTGAAGGCGCGTGCGATCTTGATCGCGTTTTCGACGGCTTCGGCGCCCGTCGTAAAGAATGCAGTCTTCTTCGGATAGTCGCCCGGCGCGCGCTCGTTGATCTTTTCCGCCAGCTCGACATACGACGCATACGGCACGATCTGATAAGCGGTGTGCGTGAAGTGGTCGAGTTGGGCGCGCACGGCCTCGACGATCTTCGGATGACGATGCCCCGTGTTGCAAACGGCAATGCCGGCCGCGAAATCGATGAAGCGGCGGCCCTCGACGTCCCACAGCTCCGCATTCTCCGCACGCGCAGCGTAGAAATCGCACATCACGCCTACGCCGCGCGGCGTGGCGGCGTCCTTGCGGCTCTTCAGTTCAGCATTCTTCACGGAGATCTCCTGTTGGGTTCGTTCGGCGCTCGCGCTCGTCGCGGCACATGCAACGACTATAATCAGATTTGGCTCCAAGTTTCAGAGCCATTTCAGTAAAAAATCAGGAGCCAATTTCATGCGCGCGAGTGTGTTGTCGGACTGGCTGGCGCAGCGTCTCGACCGTGGCAACGGGCAGCCGATCTATCGGCAGCTGCATCGGCTGCTGCAACAGGCCATCCTGACGCGCGAATTGCCGGCGGGCAGCAAGGTGCCGTCGTCGCGGCTGCTGGCCAACGAACTGGGCATCGCGCGCAACACCGTCACGCAAGTCTACGAACAGCTCGCGCTCGAGGGCTATGTCTCGTCGGCCACCGGGCGCGGCACGTTCGTCGCCGATACTTCGCCCGATGAAATCGTCGGCTCCACGGATGCTCAAGGCGCGGCGGCATCCCATTCTGCGCCTGTACAGCAGTTGCAGCAGGCGTTGGCACCGCAGCAATCGAAAACGCAGCCGCATGCGCAGCAGCCGGCTTCACGCGCGCTGTCGCAGCGCGGCTTCCGGCTGGTCGCGGGCGCGGGAGTGTCGAAGCGTCAGTGGGGCGCGTTCATGCCCGGTGTGCCCGACGTCACGCGTTTTCCGGCGCGCGTGTGGAGCCGGCTGCACAACAAGTACTGGCGGCGTTTGCGTCCCGATCTCCTGACGTATGCGCCGGGCGGCGGCCTGTCTCTCCTGCGGCATGCGCTGGCCGATTACCTGCGCACGTCGCGCTCGGTGCGCTGCACGCCCCAGCAGATCATCGTCACGACGGGTATTCACCAGTCCGTCGATCTCGCCGTGCGCCTGCTGTCCGATCCCGGCGACGTCATCTGGACGGAAGATCCGTGCTATTGGGGCGTGCGCAGCGTGATGCACGTGTCGGGGCTGAAGTCTCGTCCGATCGCCGTCGACGACGAAGGCATCGCGCCATCGCCCGACGATCTCGCGCATCCACCGAAGCTGATGCTCGTCACGCCGTCGCATCAATATCCGCTCGGCATGGTGATGAGCCTCGCGCGGCGGCGGATGCTGCTCGAATATGCGCGGCAGAACCAGTGCTGGATCATCGAAGACGATTACGACAGCGAGTACCGCTATGGCAGCCGTCCGCTTGCGTCGCTTCAGGGGCTCGATACGGCGGGGCAGGTGATTTATGTCGGCAGCTTCGGCAAGACGTTGTTTCCGGGCCTGCGGATCGGCTATCTGGTCGTGCCCGAGGCGCTCGCCGAGAGCTTTGCGACGGCCAGCGCAGAGTTGTACCGCGAAGGGCAGTTGCTGCAGCAGGCGATGCTTGCGGATTTCATCGCCGAGGGGCATTTCACATCGCACATCCGCAAGATGCGCACGCTGTACGGGCAGCGCCGCGCCACCTTGCTCGACGCTGCCGCGCGGCGTTATGGCAATGCGTTGCCGGCCGTGGGCGGCGATGCGGGCCTGCATCTGGTGATGCAACTGCCCGACGGCACCGACGACCGCGCAGTCGCGGCGGCTGCGTTGGAACGCAATATCGTCGTGCGCCCGTTGTCGGGGTATTACGCGGAATCGTCGCGTGCACAGTCGGGCTTGCTGATCGGTTACGCATGCGTGCCCGACGAGGAAATCGCGCCTGCATTCGACACGCTCGCGGACGCCATCGACACGACGTTGCCGCTTTTCGCGTGAGCAGCGCGAGAAGCGCCTATAGACGGATCAAAACTGCGCCGAGCGTGACGAGCGTGCACGCGAACACGCGCTGCGCCGTGAGCTTTTCGTGCATGAACGAGAAGCCGATCAGCACCGCGAAAATGGAGCTGAGTTCGCGCAGTGCCGACACCATGGCGATGGGCAGAAAACGATAGGCCTCGATGATGAGGCAGTACGCGGCCAGTGCGATCACGCCGGACAGCATGCCTTTCATCATCGTCTCGCGCGACGTGAACAGTCCTTTTGCGCCGCCGCGCCAGTGCCACACGAGCAGGAACTGCGGCACGTTCCACAGCAGATAGACCCACATGATGTAGCTAAGCCCGTTGCCCGCGACGCGTGCGCCGATTCCATCGACGACGGAGTACGCCGAGATGAACAGTCCGGTGAGCAACGCGTAGGGTACGCTTTCGCCCGAAAAACGCATGTCGCGGCGAAACGCGAGCGACACGATGCCGATGGACACCAACGCGACGCCTGCCGCCGCGAGCGGCTTCAACGATTCGTGCGCGAACACGAGTGCTCCCGCGAACACGAGCATCGGCGAGAGCCCGCGCGCGATCGGATAGATCTGGCCGAAGTCCCCGCTGCCGTACGCGCGGATCAGCGCGAGGCAGTAGCCGAACTCGAGCACGACCGACGCGGCGATATAGGGCCATGCGGCCGGCTCTGGCAGTGGCAGGACGGCTACGCCGATTGCGCTTACGGCGATGTACGGGATCGACATCATGCCGAGCAGCCAGACCCGGTCTTCCGCAAGACGCAGGAAGGCGTTCCAGCTCGCGTGGAGCATCGCGGACAAGAGCACGAGTAGGACGACGGAGGTCTGCATGGGGGCGCAGGCGGCGGGCGCGCGCTGGCGCGCAAAGACTGAGATTATTGCGTAGAGTGGTGTTGTTATGTGCAGTTTTGTGGCGGTTTTTTACAGCGCAGGCTCGTTCAGGTTTTTGCGCTTGTGCTGACGTCCTTATATAACCCGCTCGCGAAGCCGGGCAGACACCACATCAATGACAGTGACAACAACAATAACCATCAATATCACAGCCGCAGTCTGCGAATAGTTGAACGAGCGAATCGATTCATAGAGCACGACGCCGATGCCTCCGGCGCCCACCATCCCGACGACCATCGCTGAGCGCACATTCGACTCGAACCGATACAACGCATACGAAATCCACAGTGGCAAGACTTGCGGCAGCACGCCATAAACGATCTCATCGAGACTTGTCGCGCCCGTCGCGCGAACGCCCTCCGCGGGACGCTCATCAATAGCCTCGACGGCTTCGGCGAACAGCTTGGCAAGCACGCCCGTCGTATGCACCCACAGTGCAAGCACACCCGCAAACGGCCCGAGACCGACGGCAACGATGAACAGCATCGCGAACACCATTTCGTTGATCGCGCGGCACGCATCCATCAGTCGGCGCACGGGCTGCACGACCCAGGCGGGCGCCATGTTGTGCGCGGACAGCAAGCCGAACGGAATCGCACACAGAATGGAAAGCGCCGTGCCCCATACCGCGACCGCGAGCGTCACGCCCATCTCGTGTACATACATGCGCCATTCGGTGAAGTCGGGCGGAAAGAAGTCTTTCGCGAACTGCCCCATGTTGCCTGAATCGGACAGCAGATCGAGCGGGCGCATGTCGGCGGCCCGCCACGACAGGCCGAGCGCCGCGATCAACGCGATCCAGCCGAGCAGCGAAACCCAGCTGCGTTTGCCCGCCGCAGCGGCCATCGCTTTCTGCGAGGGATTCGGCTGATCGGCCGAAGGCGTCGAGCGATGGGCGCTCAGTTCGGCTGCGTTCATTGCTTTTGCGTGTTCAGCGCGGACAGTTTCGCGTCGATGGCGGCGATCTGCGTCTTGCGATCGGAATCCGACAGCGATGCATCGGCTTCGATCTTCTGCTTTTGCTCGAACAGCTTGATCTGGCGAATCGGCTGCGACTGCGCATCCGTCGACGGCGAGAAACCGCTATAGCTGAAGATGTTCGCCATCACCGACTTCTCGCGTGCGTCGGTCTCCGCATAGTTGTAGAAGAACTTGCGCAGCTTCTCCTTCGTCGCGTCCGGCAGATCCTTGCGCCACACCAGCGGGTCCGACGGAATCAGCGGCGATTGCCACAACACGCGCACCTGCGCGAAACGATCGGGATGCTGCTTTTTCAACGTGTCGAGCATTTCGGTGTTGTTCGTCGCGATGTCCACCTTGTTGTTCACGACGGCAAGGAGGTTCGCTTCGTGGCTCGACGGCAGCACCGTCTTGAACGACGTGCGCACAGGCGCGTTGTGCTGCGCGAACAGGTAGTAGCCGGGCACCAGCGACCCCGACGTCGAGTTCGGATCTCCGAAGCCGAGGGTCACGTCCCTCGTGTTCCTGAAGACATCGTCGAGTGTCTTGAAGCGGCTGTTCGCGTTCGTGATCAGCACGGAGTAGTAGCCGGCATCGCCGTTCGCGTACATGGTCTTCGCGAACACTTCGCCATTCGAACGATCGACGGCTTCAATCGCCGATGCGTTGCCGAGATACGCAACCTGCACCTTGTTAAAGCGCATGCCTTCGATGATGCCTGCGTAGTCGGTTGCGAAGAACGCCTTGACGTTCAGACCCGTCTGCTTGTTCAGGTCATCGATGAGCGGTTGCCAGCGCTGCTTGAGCACGGCCGACGAGTCCGTCGAGATGATGCCGAGATTGAGGTCTTCGGCATGGACGGCGGAGCCGGCGAAAGCCGACACGGCCGCGACGCAGACCAGCAGAGAGCGCAGGAGTTTCATGTGTTCTGATCCAGGTGAGTGAGTCGGATACAGCGTTTCTTTGCGGAAAGGGAATCAGGCCGAATGCGGCGTTGAGCGGCTGCACGCGTTTGCTCTACGCGGCATTCGCTGCGCCGTCCGGCTGCTGCGTGTCTTCGCGCAGCTCGCGCGCATCGTCGCCATATAGCTTTTGCAAGAGCACGGGCGTGAGCGCGGAAGAGGGACCGTCGTAGACGATCCTCTCGCGCCGCATCGCGACTGCGCGCTGGCAGTACTGCATCGCGATATCGACTTGATGCAGCGAAACCAGCACCGTTAGCCGATGCTCGATGTTCAGCGTACGCAGCATGTCCATCACGCGGCGCGACGACTCGGGGTCAAGCGAAGCGATCGGCTCGTCGGCGAGGATGATGCGCGCTTGCTGCACGAGTGCACGTGCGAGCGCGGCGCGCTGCTGCTGTCCGCCCGAGAGATTCGACGCACGCTCGCGCGCATGTTCGCTGATGCCAACCTCGTTCAAGGCCGACATCGACAGCTCGCGCTCGCCGCGCGGGAAACAGCCGGTGAGACGGCGCCACAGCGGCAGGCGCGCGAGTGCGCCGATCAGCACGTTTGCTTCGACCGTCAGCCGGTTCACGAGATTGAACTGCTGGAATACGAAACCGATGTCGCGGCGGATGCTGCGCACTTCGCGCACGATCCGCCCGTCCTGCTGGATCGGCCGGCCGAGAATCGAAATCTGTGAAGGCTGCGCATCCGACACTGTGAAGCCCGCAATATGACGCAACAGTGTCGACTTACCCGAGCCCGATGCACCGATCAGCGCGACCATTTCGCCTTGCCCGATGCGCAGGTCGATTTCGTCGAGCGCCTTGCGGCCGTTGCCGAACGTCTTGCTCAGACGTTCGATGCGGATTGCTTCCATGTATGTCCTGTCGATGACTGCGGTGCGTGCCGGAAGTTGTGGGACATTCTAGAAAGCGTCTGTGACGGTTGAGTGAACGCGTCGCAACATCTAGACGACTATATCTTTGCAGCAGTAGCCGCCGGTTCGCCGATTCGTGACTCAGTGTGCGGTGCGCCGCAGTGTCCGTTTGCGCCTTGTGTCATCTGTATGTCAAACGAACGACGGGTCGGTGCTGCCTGGGTTGGACGCGTGCGACCGGTTTTACGCCATGTCTCCGCGATCATTCCGTGGCATGGAAACTGCCGGGTTTCGAACGCACACAACGGGTTCGCGCCGATAGGCGTTCGTCATAGGAAGCGGCTATATTGGCGGTGGCAGGCGGCGCTCTCCCGATGCAGCCGTCCATAACGAAACTACAACCATGCGCGCTTTCAGTTTGTTGCCTGACAGCTTCGCCGAATACGACGATCTGAAGGCGCTGCTCGACGAGGGCGCGCGTTCGTTCGACATCGAGAGCGTGGCCGACGTCGAAGTAGCAGGCCGCACGTTCGAGGTGTATGTCGCGTCGATTGGATCGAGCGATCCGCAAGCCCCCGCCGTCGGTTTCTTTGGCGGCATTCACGGGCTGGAACGGATCGGCTCCCGGCTCGTGCTCGAATACATGCGCTCGTTGTTGTCCCGGCTCACATGGGACGAACTGCTGCTGCAGCAACTCGACTCCATTCGTATCTACATCGTGCCGATCGTCAATCCCGGCGGCATGTGGGCCGCGACCCGCGCGAATCCGAACGGCGTCGATCTGATGCGCAACGCGCCACAGGACGCCGAGGAACGCGTGCCCCTGCTCGCGGGCGGCCAGCGCGTCGGTTCGTGGCTGCCGTGGTATCGCGGGCGGCGCGGCGCGCCGATGGAAGGGGAGGCGGAAGCGCTGCTGGGCGTCGTCGCACAAGAACTCGCGACGCGGCCGCTGTCGTTCGCACTCGATTGCCATTCGGGCTACGGCTGGAGCGACAGCATCTGGTTTCCGTATGCGAAGACGCGCCGGGCGATGCCGCATCTGCCGGAGATGTACGCGCTGAAGACGATGTTCGAGCGCGCGCATCCGCATCACGGCTACACGTTCGAGCCGCAGAGCCATCAGTACCTGTTGCACGGCGACCTATGGGACTGGGCCTACGACCGCACGCCGTCGCCCAACATCTTTCTGCCAATGACGCTCGAACTCGGCTCGTGGCTATGGATCAAGAAGAACCCGCGCCAGATCTTCTCGCGCCAGGGCATGTTTAATCCCGTGAAGGCGCACCGCACCGCGCGCGTGTTGCGGCGTCACGCGAACCTGCTCGACTTCCTGACGCGCGCGGCGTATGCGTCGGAGCGTTGGCTGCCGCACGGCAGCCGGCGCGACCAGTTGCTAGCCAGCGCAACGGACCTCTGGTACAGGCGCAAAGAGAAATGAGCACGTGGATACTGTTGCGCGGCCTGACCCGTGAAGCGCGCCATTGGGGTGCACTGCCCGATGCATTGCGCGCGGCGCTGGACGGCATGAAGCCTGGCGCGTCGCTCGCGGACGCTGCTCCGGCGTGCGTGCTGACCATCGATCTGCCCGGCAACGGCGAACACGCGAATCGTCGTGCGCCGCTGCAGGTGGACGCGATGGTGGACTTCGTGCGCGCGGCGGCACGCGCGAGCGGCGCGCCGGGACCGTATTGCGTGTTGGCGATGTCGTTGGGCGGCATGGTCGCGACATGCTGGGCGCAGCGTCATCCCGCCGATATCGCGCGGCTCGTGCTGATCAACACCAGCATGCGCCCGTTTAGCCGCTTCGACGAACGGCTGCGTCCGCAGGCGTGGGCAGGGCTCGCGCACATCGCGTGGCATTGGGGCAAGGCAAGCGTCGTGGAGGCAGCGATCCATCGTCTGACGTGCACCCACGGCGAGACACGCGACGCCGATGTAAAGGCATGGGTGGCCATTCGCGAAAGCGCGCCCGTCAGCCGGATCAATGCGCTGCGGCAGCTGTTTGCGGCCGCGCGCTTCAGCGCGCAACGGCAGCGGCCCGCGTGCCCGACGCTCGTGCTGTCGACGCGCGAGGACGGACTCGTCGACCCCGCGTGCTCCGCGGCGCTCGCGGCAGCATGGGGCGCGCCGCACTGGCGGCACGCGTGGGCCGGCCACGACCTTCCTCACGACGACCCCGCATGGACCGTCCAGCGAATCTGCGCGTGGCTCGAGCAGGGCGATGAGAATCCGGATTTCGAAAACGCGCAATCCGGTTCAACGGATGAATGACCGATCATTCTGTCTCCATGCATTCGCAACAAAAGCCTTTAGAGATGGTCGTCTTTCGCCTTGATTGCGGACCATAAAAGCCTGGCGCATCAGGGGTGATCTGCTAATAAGAAGAACTCTGGCCTGTGATGGTAAGCCAACAGAACGAAGCTTTTTATCGATCGTCAAGGTGGTGCTCCGCGGTCAGCCGTGTTCCCGGACACGCTTCTGTCACGCGCGCGAGCAGGCATGTTCGATGTGCGCGTGCACAATCCGTTTCCGCGCAACGGGTGCATAATGCGCTTCAGTCGATGCAGCCGATTGTCGCCCCAAGCGGAGGACGTCATGCAAGCGAAAAACGAAGAAGCCGTTGCCCATCTGCTCAACGATGTCGTCGAATTCGCGCGAGGACGATTGCCCGAGCCCGCATTCGCAGCCGTCGAGCCGTTGCTGCGCCACTACTACGATTTCGCCGACGCGGACGACCTGCAAAGCCGCGGCATCGCCGACCTCTACGGCGCCGCGATGGCGCACTGGCAAACGGCGCAGCGCTTCGTGCCGGGCAGCGAACGTTTGCGAGTCTATAACCCTATTCTCGAACAGCACGGCTGGCATTCCGATCACACTGTCATCGAAATCGTCAACGACGACATGCCGTTTCTGGTGGACTCGGTTGCCATGGCCGTGAACCGTCAGGGGCTCGCGCTGCATTCGGTTCTGCATCCCGTGTTTCGCATCTGGCGCGGCAAGGATGGCGGCATTGAGCGCATCGCACCCGGTGGCGCATCGAGCGATGACGGCCAGTCGCAACTCGCGTCGTTCATTCATTTCGAAGTGGACCGTTTCGGCGACGCGGCAAAACTCGATGTATTGCGCAACGAGATCGCGAAGGTGCTCGGCGACGTGCGCGCGGCCGTCGAGGACTGGCCGAAGATCGTGGAGATCGCGCGCACCACCATCCACGACATGGCCGCGCGCGAGACCAGTCCCGAAGGCGTCGAAGCGCGTGCGTTCCTCGAATGGATGGTCGCGGACCACTTCACGTTCCTCGGCCAGCGTGACTACGAACTCGTCAGCCATGATGGACAGTACGGCTTTCGCGGTCTTGCCGGCTCGGGGCTGGGCATTCTGCGCGAGTCGTCGCGGCCGCAAGGCGCGTCCGACGTGACGCCGTTGCCGCCTGCTGCCGCCGATATCATCGCGGGCGCAGCCCCCATCTTTCTGACCAAGGCCAATTCGCGCGCGACCGTGCATCGTCCCGGCTATCTCGACTATGTGGGCGTGAAGCTGGTCGGGCCGGACGGCAAGATCAGCGGCGAGCGGCGCTTTATCGGCCTGTATACATCGACCGCTTATACGGCGTCGGCCTCCGAAATTCCGATCGTGCGCCGCAAGTGCGCGAACATCGTGCGGCGCGCCGGCTTCCTGCCGAAGGGACATCTCGGCAAGTCGCTGGTGACGGTACTGGAAATGTATCCGCGCGACGAGCTGTTCCAGGCCGACGAGAACGAACTCTATGACACGGCTATGGGCGTGCTGCGTTTGCAGGAGCATCAGCGCACACGCATCTTCTTGCGGCGCGACCGCTTCGACCGCTTCGTGTCGTGCCTCGTGTTCGTGCCGCGCGACAAGTACAACACGGATTTGCGACGGCGCATCGCGAAGCTGCTGATGAGCGCGTTCAACGGCACGAACGTTGAATTCACGCCGCTGCTGTCCGAGTCGACACTCGCGCGCATTCACTTCGTCGTGCATGCGGAGCCGGGGGCGATGCCCGATGTCGACATGCGCGAACTCGAAGCGCGGCTGATCCAGGTGTCGCGCCGCTGGCAGGACGATCTTGCCGACGCGTTGCTCGATGCATTCGGCGAAGAGCAGGGCAACCGTCTGTTGCAGCACTACGCGGATTCGTTTCCCGCAGGCTATCGCGACGACTATCCGGCGCGCACTGCCGTGCGCGACATCGAACTGATCGAGCGCGTGCAGGGCACGGGGCACATCGCGATGAATCTGTACCGGCCGATCGAAGCCGGTCCGCGCGCGTTCCGCTTCAAGGTGTATCGCGTGGGCGAGCCGATTGCGTTGTCGCGCAGCCTGCCGATGCTCGAGCATCTCGGCGTGCGCGTCGACGAAGAGCGGCCGTATCTGATCGAAACGCCGGGCGCCGCGCCAGCATGGATTCACGATTTCGGCCTCGAACTCGCCGACGATAGCGAGTTCGACATCGAGCGCGTGAAGGGTCTGTTCGAAGATGCGTTCGACCGCGTCTGGACGGGCGATATCGAAGACGACAACTTCAATCGCCTCGTGCTTCGCGCGCAACTCAGCGCGCGCGAAGTGACCATATTGCGTGCGTATGCGAAGTATCTGCGCCAGGTCGGTTCGACGTTCAGCGACGCTTACATCGAACGCGCGCTGACGGGCAATCCCGCCATCGCGCGCATGCTCGTCGAGCTGTTCGTCGCGCGCTCCGATCCGGCGCCTGCCACGTCGCGCGACACGCGCGTCGAGCGGCTTCTGAAGACGATCGAAAGCGCGCTCGACGAAGTGCCCAATCTCGACGAGGACCGCATCCTGCGCCAGTTTCTCGGCGTCATCAACGCGACGCAACGCACCAACTACTATCGGCGCGAACCGAACGGCAAACCGCGCCCGTACCTGTCGTTCAAGTTCGACCCCGCGAAAGTGCCGGGCCTGCCCGAGCCGAGACCCATGTTCGAAATCTGGGTGTATTCGCCCCGTGTGGAAGGCGTGCATCTGCGCGGCGGGCGCGTCGCGCGCGGCGGCTTGCGCTGGTCCGACCGTCGCGAGGATTTCCGCACAGAAGTGCTCGGCCTGATGAAGGCGCAGATGGTGAAGAACGTGGTGATCGTGCCCGTGGGATCGAAGGGCGGCTTTGTCGTGAAGAATCCGCCGCCGCCGACGGATCGCGAAGTGTGGATGCGCGAAGGCGTCGCGTGCTACCAGACGTTCTTGCGCGGTCTGCTCGATCTCACCGACAACCGCGTGGGCGGACAGATCGTGCCGCCGCCCGACGTGGTGCGCCACGATCCCGACGATCCCTATCTGGTCGTCGCCGCCGACAAGGGCACGGCCACCTTCTCCGACTACGCCAACGCAATCTCGCAGGAATACGGTTTCTGGCTCGACGACGCCTTTGCATCGGGCGGTTCTGTCGGCTACGACCACAAGAAGATGGGCATCACGGCGCGCGGCGCATGGGAGTCGGTGAAGCGCCACTTCCGCGAAATGGGCGTCGATACGCAGACGACGGACTTCACCGTGGTCGGCGTTGGCGACATGTCGGGCGACGTGTTCGGCAACGGCATGCTGCTGTCGCAACACATTCGTCTGATCGCCGCATTCGATCACCGCCACGTGTTTCTCGACCCGAACCCCGATCCGGCGACGAGTTTCGCCGAGCGTCAACGGCTCTTCAGTCTGGACCGTTCGAGTTGGGCCGACTACGACCCCGCGCTGATCTCGGCGGGCGGCGGCGTGTTCGCGCGCACGGCGAAGACGATTCCGCTTTCGCAGGCGGTGCAATCTATGCTCGGCATCAACGCGCCCGCATTGTCGCCAGCCGAGCTGGTGCGCGCAATTTTGCAGGCGCCCGTCGATCTGCTCTACAACGGCGGCATCGGCACCTATGTGAAGGCGAGCCGGGAGACGCATGCGCAGGTCGGCGACAAGACGAATGACGCCGTGCGCGTGAACGGTTGCGATCTGCGCTGCAAGGTCGTCGCGGAGGGCGGCAACCTGGGCTTTACGCAACACGGGCGCATCGAGTTCGCTCAGCACGGCGGCCGCATGAATACGGACGCCATCGACAATTCGGCCGGCGTCGACTGCTCGGACCACGAAGTCAACATCAAGATTCTGCTCGGCCTCGTGGTTGCCGACGGCGAGATGACGGAGAAGCAGCGCAACGCGTTGCTCGCCGAAATGACGGAGGAGGTAGGCCTGCTCGTGTTGCAGGACAATTACTATCAGACCCAGGCGCTGTCCATTGCAGGCCGCTACGCTGCCGAACTGTTCGACGCGGAAATGCGCATGATGCGTTATCTCGAACGCGCGGGCCGGTTGAATCGCGTGATCGAATTTCTGCCTTCCGAAGACGAAATCAACGAACGTCTCGCCGCAAAGCAGGGTTTGACGTCGCCCGAGCGCGCCGTGCTGCTCGCTTACAGCAAGATGTGGCTCTACGACGCGCTGCTCGAATCCGACGTGCCGGAGGATGCGCTGGTGTCGGGCATGCTGACGGAGTATTTCCCAAAACCGCTGCGGCAGCGCTTCAATGAGCCCATGCATCGTCATCCGCTGCGCCGCGAGATTCTGGCTACGCACCTGACGAACGCGCTCGTCAATCGTGTCGGCTGTGCGTTCGTGCACCGCATGATGGAAGAGACGGACGCGAAGCCGGGCGACATCGTGCGCGCGTGCATCATCGCCCGCGACGTGTTCGATCTGAATGACGTATGGCGCAATATCGACGCGCTCGACAATCGCGTCGCCGACGACGTGCAGGCAAGCATGTTCGTCGAAATCACGAAGCTGCTGGAACGCGCGGCGCTGTGGTTCCTGCGGCATCTGCAGTCCGGCGAAGTGACGAACGGTGGTGTGACGGCCTTGATCGCACGTTGCCGGGATGCAGCGCAACGGCTCGCGCCGCAATTGCCGATGCTGTTGCCCGCCGCGGAACTCGAAGCGCTGTCGGAGCGGCAGCGCGTGCTCGTCGATGCGGGCGTCGACAGCGAGCTTGCGGTGCGCGTGGCGAGCGGCGACATTCCGGCTGCGCTGCTCGATATCGCGGATGTGTCGGCGACGACGGACCGCAGTCTCGAACTCGTCGCGGGCGTGTACTTCGCGCTGAGCACGCAGCTGAACTACGGTTGGATCGGCGAACGCGCGGCGTCGCTGCCGACCTCGACGCATTGGGACGTGATGGCGCGTGCCGCCGCGCTCGCCGAGTTGGCGCGCCTCAAGCGCGTGCTGACGACGAGCGCACTGACGGAAGCACGCGAGGCAACGACTGCGGAGGGCGTCGTCGAAACATGGCGCGCAAAACGCGAGGATGCGCTCGCGCGGTATGCGCAACTGCTGACGGACTTGCGTGCGGCGGGCGGCGCGAGTCTGTCGATGCTGCTCGTGATCGTGCGGGAAATGGCGACGCTCGAACGCCGTCAGGTGTCGGCGAGCTAGCCCGCGGGCGAGCTTCGACTCAACGCGCCGTCGTCGTGATGACGACGGCGCGTTTTTCTTTGCAGGGACCGCATCGACAGCGCAGCGGCGGATTGCCGGATAATAGTGAGATCGACCCACCGTCACTTCATCATCATGAACGAACCTGCTGTCACCTCCAACGTTCCTCGCCTCACGAGCCTGTCGCATGGCGGCGGCTGCGGCTGCAAGATCGCGCCGGGCGTGCTGTCCGATCTGCTGAAGCGCAACCTGCCGAGGCCGTCGTTTCCCGATCTGCTGGTCGGCACGGAAACGTCGGACGATGCCGCCGTGTATCGCCTGAACGACGAGCAGGCGATCATTGCGACGACCGACTTCTTCATGCCGATCGTCGACGATCCATACGACTTCGGCCGCATCGCCGCGACCAACGCGCTTTCCGACGTCTATGCAATGGGCGGCAAGCCGATTCTCGCGCTCGCGCTGGTTGGCATGCCGATCAACGTGTTGCCGCACGACGTGATCGCGGCCGTGCTGCGCGGCGGGGAGGACGTGTGCACACTGGCGGGCATTCCCGTCGCGGGTGGCCATTCGATCGATTCCGTGGAACCGATCTACGGGCTCGCCGCGCTTGGTGTCGTGCATCCGAAGCGCGTGAAGCGCAATGCGTCGGCGCAGGCGGGCGATGTGCTCGTGCTGGGCAAGCCGCTCGGCGTCGGCGTGCTGTCGGCGGCACTCAAGAAGAACCAGCTCGATGAAGCGGGCTACGCCGCGATGATCGCCGCGACGACCAAACTGAACCGTCCGGGCGCGGAGCTGGCCGCACTCGACGGCGTGCATGCGATGACGGACGTGACGGGCTTCGGTCTGCTCGGCCACACGCTGGAACTCGCGCGCGGCGCGCAACTGACGGCACGCGTGCGTTACGCGGATCTGCCGTGGATTGCGGGCGCCGAGGCGTTTGCCGCAGCGGGTGTATTCACGGGAGCGTCGGGCCGCAATTGGGCGTCGTATGGCGACGACGTGCGTCTTGCCGGCGCGCTGCCCGATACGGCACGCCCGTTGCTGACCGATCCGCAGACCTCGGGCGGGCTGCTCGTGTCGTGCGCGCCCGCGGCCGTCGACGACGTACTCGCCATCTTCCGCGCGGACGGCTTCGAGCGCGCAGCGGTGATCGGCGAACTGCTCGACGGCGCGCCGCGCGTCGAAGTGATGTGATCGTTCTTCCATCCATTCGCGTCACGATCAACCAGAACAGCCAATGAAAGAAGAATCACCGAAGGCCATTTTTTACGCGCTGGCGGCGAACCTGGGCATCGCCGTCTGCAAGTTCGCGGCGGCAGCGTTCACGGGTTCCGGCTCGATGTTCGCCGAGGCGATTCACTCGACGGCCGATTGCGGCAATCAGGTGTTGCTGCTGTTCGGACTGAAGCAGGCGCGCCGACCTGCGAGCCTGCTACATCCGCTCGGCGCAGGGCGCGTGATTTACTTCTATTCGCTGATCGTCGCGCTGCTGCTGTTTTTCGTGGGCGGCGTGTTTTCGGTGTATGAGGGCATCCATCGTCTGATGGCGCGCGAGCCGCTGTCGCACGCGTATATCGCGCTGGGCGTGCTTGGCGTGTCCGTCGTGCTCGAAACGTTCTCGCTGATGGGCGCGATCCGGGAAATACGCAAGACCAATCCCGACAAGTCGATGTGGCGCTGGTTTCGCGAAACGCGCGAATCCGAATTGCTCGTCGTGACGGGCGAAGACGTGGCCGCGCTGCTGGGCCTTGCGATGGCCTTCGTGGCCGTGCTGATGACAATGATCACGGGCAACCCGATGTACGACGCGTGCGGTTCCATCGGCGTCGGTGTGTTGCTGATGGTGATTGCGCTTCTGGTGGCGCGCGAAGTGAAGTCGATGATCATCGGCGAATCGGCGAGCCCGGAAGTGCGGCGCGCAATCGAGGCGCATCTGCGCACGCGCAAGGAAATTCGCAGCATCATCAATCTGATCACGCTGCAATGGGGACGCCATGTGGTCGTCGCGGTGCAGGCGGAAATGATCGACTATGAAAGCGGCCGGGCGATGGTCGATGCGATCAATATCGTCGAGGCGGACTTGCAGGAGAAGTTTCCGCAAGTGCGCTGGGTGTTTTTCGAGCCGGACGTGCCGAGAGTGAGAACCGAGGCTTCGCTGGATTGATCTTGCTGCGCAGCTCACGGACCCGCGAATGGTGCAAATGATGCATCGCTCGCGGGTCTTTTCGTTTTTGCATTCACCTTTTCGCGCTGCCGTTTCGTATCTGCTTTTATGCGGATCGGCTAATCGTATCGGCAAGTGGAATTAGCCAATGGAAAACAATTCGATGCCACCTATACTATGCTCCGCCCGGTTACGCGAGGGCATGCATTCCATTTCCAATCTTTTAACGCGCTTAAAGAAAGGACTTGTCATGGTAACTCGCACGGTAGGCGCATTGACGGCTCTGGCATTGGCCGCATGCACGGCCATTTCGCCGCTGGCCAATGCGCAGGACGACGGTTTCGCGCAAGGCAATGGCGAATCGCACGGCCGTCCCGTCAAGGTAATGATCATTTCGATGTTCGGACCGGAAGGGCAGGTTTGGCTCGATAAACTTGGGCCGTGGCAGGACATTCCCGTCGCCGGTCTGTCACCCGATTATCCGAACATTCATTGCAACAAGCAGGACATCTGCGTGATGACGACGGGCATGGGACACAGCAATGCCGCCGCGTCGACGATGGCCCTCGCGTTCTCGTCACGCTTCGATTTGCGTCACACCTATTTCATGGTGGCGGGCATCGCGGGCATCGATCCGATTCAAGGCACAGTGGGTTCGGCTGCATGGGCCCGATATCTCGTCGACTTCGGCATTCAATGGGAAATCGATGGACGCGAAATTCCCGCTGGCTGGAATACGGGTTACCTCGGCATCAATACGAAAAGCCCCACAGAAAAGCCGCCGCTCGATTACCGCACGGAAGTCTTCCAGTTGAATACGCGCCTTGCCGATACGGCTTTCGCACTGTCGCGCAACGTGGTGCTGTCGGACAACGCGCAAGCGCAAGCGGCGCGCGCCAAATACACCTATGCGCCGGCCAACCGTCCGCCCACCGTCATTCAGTGCGACACGCTGGCGGGCGATACATGGTGGTCCGGCACGAAGCTGGGCGAGCGCGCGCGCGACTGGACGAAGATTCTGACGGACGGCAAGGGCGTCTATTGCACGACGCAACAGGAAGACAATTCGACATACGAAGCGTTGAAGCGCGCGGCGAGCGTGCATCGCGTCGATTTGAATCGTGTGGCCGTATTGCGCGCGGGCTCGGATTTCGACCGCCCTTATGATGGACAGACGAGCGCGGACAATTTGCTCAACTATGCCGCTCAAGGCGGCTTCACGATCGCGCTAGAGAACCTGTACCGCGCGGGCAATCCGCTGGTTCAGGACATCGTCACGCATTGGGGCGAATGGCGCAACGGCGTGCCGCAGCGTTGATGTCGTGTTGGTGATGTCGCAGCGCTAGTGTTCCGTTCCGCTGATTCGCGAACAAAGTCTGTGTAGCTTTTCGAGGATTGAATCAGCGGAGGCGGTCCAGATGAATGGTTTGCAGTTTTCGTTGTAGTGGGAAACGAACTGATCGATGCGTCTGATCAGTTGCTTGACCGAACCGAACGAACCGCGCCGGATGGCCTTGTCAGTGATCAGCGCGAAGAAGCGTTCGACCTGATTAAGCCATGAACTGTAGGTGGGAATGAAATGCATGTGCCAGCGAGGACGCGCTGCCAGCCATGCCTTGACCTTCGGGTGCTTGTGACTGCTGTAGTTATCGACGATACAGTGCACGTCGAGTTCGGCCGGCACTGCCTTGTCGATTTCGCGCAGGAACGACAGGAATTCCTGATGTCGATGACGCGGCTTGCAGGTGGCGAGTACGGCACCGTTGAGCACGTTCAGTGCCGCAAACAAAGTGGTGGTGCCGTGACGAACATAATCGTGCGTGACACCTTCGACGTAGCCGAAACCCATCGGCAGCATGGGTTGCGTACGCTCAAGGGCCTGACACTGGCTCTTCTCGTCGACGCACAATACCAGTGCGTTCTCCGGCGGACTCAAGTAGAGGCCGACCACGTCGCGCAATTTCTCGATGAAGAATTGATCAGTCGAGAGCTTGAAGCTTTCGCTGCGATGCGGCTGCAGACCCAGCAGCTTGAAGTAACGGTGCACACTCGTCGGCGAGATGGCAGTTTCGGCTGCAATTGTGCGCACGCTCCAGTGCGTGGAGCCATCCGCAGGCTTGGTGTGCAGGGTCTTGTGGATCAGCTGAGCCAGTCGCTCATCGTCGATCGTGCGCGGCTTGCCGGGGCGTACTTCATCATAGAGTCCGTTGATGCGCTGCTCCAGGAATCGCAGACGCCACTTGCCCACCGTGGCGCGTGTGAGTTGCAGGCGCTGCGCGATTGCGCTGTTGGGCTCCCCGTCAGCCGCCGCCAGTACAATGCGCGCACGCGTGACCAGCGCAGCCGAAATCGAGCGGGAACGTGCTATCGAGATCAGTTGCGAGCGCTCGTCTTCGCTCAACTCCAACTCGGCCTTCGGTCGTCCCATCGGCATGTTGACGTCTCCCGTTCCGTTGACGTCAACATGCTACGCGAACATAGATCAGTTAACAACGGAACGGGACACTAGTACCGCAAAGCGCTCAATCGCTTGATGCGATTGGGCGCTTTGTCTTTCAGTGCACGCTCGAGCTCAATGCGAGCGATAAGGTGTCCAGACGGGAACGTCCAAACCCCAGTCATCGAGTTCCGATGGGCTCATGTTCGACTCCTTCGATAAAAAAGAAACACGCTTGTTGAGCGCGAGTTACTGACCGCGAGCGACGCGCACGTTGCCGTCGCCGCTTTGCGCGTCGAGGCGTTCGGCTTGCGTGCGGCCAATCAGGCCTTGTTCCGGATACGAAGTCTTGTTCAGCGAAGGCAGCGTGCCGTCGCGATAGGCATCCGCGACTTCGGCACGCACTTCAGCGCGCGTCTTCGGCGCCGATGCGCTAGCCGAATGTTGCCACCATTGATCGTTGTACGATCCTGCGCGGCCGATGCCACCGCCGCCGCCGGCAAACGCCGGTGCGCTGACGAGCAGCGAGAGAACAAGACCTGCCAGCAGATTGCGCTTCATGATTCACTCCCGTCGATTCTGATCCGTTTGCCGCGCCGTCTTCGTCAGGCGCTGCGACAGGGTGAAATGTAGGCTTTGACGTGCGGGCGATAAACCCGACTTTCATGAAATGAATTGTCGCAATTTCAGAACAATCGCGGTGCGGTGCCGCGATCGTTCTCTCGCCTAAAGCCCTTGGAGGCAATGTGGCTTTAAGCAACCCATTCGGTCATAACGGGCGTATTGAGATCGGGCGCCGACTCTTTCTGCTCGAACGTGCGTTGCGTGCAGGTTTTGTCGAGGCTCGCGCGGCCGCTCAATAGCGGACAACGATCGAAAATTTCCGCGATCCAGTCGACGAATACACGCACTTTCGACGAGAGGTGCCGGCTGTGCGGATACACCGCGGAAATCGGCATCGGCAGCGGCTTCAGGTCGGGCAGCACTTCGACGAGCTGGCCCGAACGCAGATGCGGCAGCACCATGAAGAGCGGCGGCTGAATCAGGCCGAAGCCTTCGAGTCCGCAAGTCACGTACGCATCCGCGTCGTTGACGGACACCACGCTCTTCATCTTCACCTCAATTTCCTTGCCCTCGACGAGAAACGACCAGTCCATCACGCGGCCCGTGCGGCTCGAAAAATAATTGACCGCCTTGTGCTGCTCGAGATCGTCGAGCGTCTGAGGAATACCCGCCCGCTCAAAATATGCAGGCGCCGCGCACGTTACGCCTTCGAATAACCCTATGCGGCGTGCGACCAATGACGAATCCTGCAGCGCGCCCACCCGCACGACGCAGTCGACGCCTTCCTGCAGCAGATCCACCGGGCGGTCGGACAGACCGAGTTGCAGATCGATATCCGGATACTTTGTGTGGAATTCGCATAAAGCGGGAATCACGAGCAGGCGTCCGATCGATCCCGGCATATCGATGCGCAGCTTGCCATTCGGCTTCTTGTTGCCGCTCTGGAAGCTCGCTTCCGTCTCCTCGACATCCGCGAGAATGCGCACGCAGCGCTCGTAATACGCAGCGCCGTCGGGCGTCAGCGACAGACGGCGCGTCGTGCGGTGCAAGAGGCGCGTGCCGAGAAACGCTTCGAGATTCTGGATGATCGTCGTGACGGAAGCGCGGGGAAGATCGAGCGTTTCCGCAGCCCGGGTGAAGCTGTTCGTGTCGACGACCCGGGTGAACACTTGCATGGCCTGGAGCCGGTCCATTGCAAACCTCCGAATGAGCCGGAGCACTGTGAAGCATCCGCTTTAGCCCGCTAAGCGAGGCTAAAGGCGCCGAATAAAGGCATTCGATTGTTCAGGTGCACCGAATTGTGTTGCCGGATTATAGGCATTTATTTGGAAGTCTGCTGACGCCACAATTCGCACCATTCGATAGCTTCGCGCATTGCGCTGTTCGACATGGATGCATTCAACCCGCGCCACACCTTTGTCCCGCCCGGCACGAGCGTTGGCGACAACGCCGCGTTGCTCGACGTCACCGACGTCCAGATCGAAGGCTACGCGCAGGACGTCACGTTGCGCCTTTACCGGCGTGCCGCCGCGAAGAGCGGCTTGCCGATCCTGCTCTTTTTTCACGGCGGAGGTTTCGTGCGCGGCTCGATCGAAGAAGCCGATTACGCCGCGCGTTATTTCGCGCAGCATACGCCGGCACTCGTCGTGTCTGTCGGCTATTCGCTCGCGCCGCAGTTTCCGTTTCCGGCCGCGCCTGAAGACGCGCACCGCGCGGCGCTGTGGGTGCAGACGCGCGCACGGGCGTTCGGCGGCAACACGAAAAAGATCGGCGTGGCGGGCCATGATGCGGGTGGCTCGCTCGCGAATTGTCTTGCGTTCATCGGCCGCGATCGCGGGGATGTGCGGATCGAAGCGCAAGCATTGTTCGGACCGATGCTCGACCCGAGCCTCACGCGTCTCGGCGACGAGAAGCGCCTGAGCTCGGACATCACGGCGAGCGAATGCGCGGCGTGTTATCGCGCGTATCTGCCGCAGGCTTCGCAACGGATGCATCCGTATGCGGCGCCGCTCGAATCGGTGCGGCTCAAAGGCTTGCCCGCGACATTGATCGCCACCGCGCAGAACGACGTGTTGCACGTAGAAGCGGAGAAGTACGCGAGCAATCTGATCGACGCGGGCGTGCAGACGCAGGTGGTCCGATATCCGAGCGTGTCGCACGCAGCATTGGCCAATCATCCGGCGGCACTGCTCGAGGCGGTCCGATTTTTCCAGTGGCGCTTCGACGAGCGCGCCCTCCGATAAACAAACTTCTATTAACTAAATTTCCGGAGTCTGACATGTCTGTTTTTCCTCTCTCTCGTTCGAAGCTGGCGGTTGCGGCGCTGGCCGTGATCGTCATCGCGGGCCTCGGCACGTTCGGCGCGATCCGCGTGGATGCACGCTCAGCCGGGCAATCCGCGCCGACCATCGTGCCGGAAGTCGACGTCGCGACCGTCATTCAGAAAACCATCACCGACTGGCAAAGCTATTCGGGCCGTCTTCAGGCAGTGGAAAAGGTCGAGGTGCGCCCGCTCGTCTCTGGCACCATCGTGTCCGTGAACTTCCAGGACGGCGCGCTCGTGAAGAAGGGCGACGTGCTCTTCGTGATCGATCCGCGCCCGTATCAGGCGGAAGTCGATCGCGCCGCGGCACAGCTCGCCGCTGCGCAGTCGCGCGCAGGCTACGCGCAAAGCGACTGGGAGCGTGCGCAACGGCTGATCGGCGATAGCGCGATTGCCAGGCGCGATTACGACGAGAAGCAGAATGCGGCGCGCGAAGCGAACGCGAATGTGAAGGCCGCGCAAGCGGCGCTCGAAGCGGCGCAGATCAACCTCGGCTATACGAAGATCGTCGCGCCCGTGTCGGGCCGCGTGTCGCGTGCCGAGATCACGCTCGGCAATGTCGTGAACGCGGGCGCGAGCGCCGCGCCGCTGACGACGCTCGTGTCGGTGTCGCCGATCTACGCGGAGTTCGACGCCGACGAGCAGACGTATCTTCAGTACATCAGCCAGGTGAAGAGCGACAGCAAGGTGCCCGTCGAACTGGGCCTCGCGAACGAAACGGGCTATTCGCGCAAGGGCACGATCCAGTCGGTCGACAACCGGCTGGATACGTCGTCAGGCACGATCCGCGTGCGCGCACGTTTCGACAACGCTGACGGCTCGCTGGTCCCAGGCCTCTATGCACGCGTGAAAGTGGGCGGCAGCGAGCCGCATTCGGCGCTGCTGATCGACGATGCGGCGATCGGCACGGACCAGGACAAGAAGTTCGTGTTCGTCGTCGACAAAGACGATCACGTCGGCTACCGCGAAATCCAGTTGGGCGATCTGCAGGGCAGTCTGCGCGTCGTCAAGGGTGGGCTGCACGCGGGCGACCGCATCGTCGTGAACGGCACGCAGCGAGTGCGCCCCGGTGCGCAGATCCGGGCGCACATGGTGCCGATGGACGCAGGCAATGGGAACAGCGCGCCCGTCGCCGACGACGCGCAGGCGGACAAGCAGGCGCAACTCGACGGATCGAAGCAGCACGCCGAACCGCAAAAGCAGGCACAGGCGCAGCCGCACGCGAAGACACGCAAGGATTCGTGAGCGTTCGACGCACACACACGTCCTTCGATGCATGCGCAAGACGTAAGCGCTCCAACATCAAGAGCTTCACATGAACATATCCAAATTCTTCATCGACCGGCCGATCTTCGCTGGCGTGCTATCGGTCCTGATTCTGCTGGCCGGTCTGATCGCCGTGTTCCAGTTGCCGATCTCCGAGTATCCGGAAGTGGTGCCGCCTTCCGTCGTGGTGCACGCGCAGTATCCGGGCGCGAACCCGAAGGTGATCGCGGAAGCTGTCGCGTCGCCGCTCGAAGAGCAGATCAACGGCGTCGAAAACATGCTGTACATGCAGTCGCAGGCCAATAGCGACGGCAATCTCACGCTGACGGTCACGTTCAAGCTCGGCACGAATCCCGACCTTGCGACGCAGCTTGTGCAGAACCGCGTGAACCAGGCGCTGCCGCGTCTGCCCGAAGACGTGCAGCGTCTCGGCGTGACCACGATCAAGAGCTCGCCGACGCTGACGATGGTCGTGCACCTCATCTCGCCGAACGACCGTTACGACATGACCTATCTGCGCAACTACGCGCTGCTCAACGTGAAGGACCGTCTCGAGCGGATCAAGGGCGTCGGGCAGGTTCAGCTGTGGGGCGCGGGCGACTACTCGATGCGCGTGTGGCTTGATCCGCAGAAGGTCGCGCAACGCAATCTGACTGCAATGGAAGTGGTCAGCGCGATTCGCGAGCAGAACATTCAGGTCGCGGCGGGGGTGATCGGCGCATCGCCTTCCGTGCCGGGCACGGCGCTGCAACTGTCGGTGAATGCGCGGGGCCGCCTGAAGACGGAAAGCGAATTCGGCGACATCGTCGTGAAGACGGCGCCCGATGGAGCCGTCACCTATCTGCGCGACATCGCGCGCATCGAACTCGCTGCTTCCGAATACGGCCTTCGTTCGCTGCTCGACAACAAGCCGGCGGTTGCAATGGCGATCAACCAGTCGCCGGGCGCGAACTCGCTGCAGATTTCCGACGAAGTTCGCCAGACGATGAAGGAACTCAGCGCGGATTTCCCGGCGGGCGTCGAATACCGCATCGTGTATGACCCGACGCAGTTCGTGCGTTCGAGTATCGAGGCCGTCGTGCACACGCTGCTCGAAGCGATTGCGCTCGTAGTGATCGTGGTGATCGTGTTCCTGCAAACGTGGCGTGCGTCGATCATTCCGCTGATCGCAGTACCCGTGTCGATCGTCGGGACATTCTCGCTGCTGCTCGCCTTCGGCTTCTCGATCAATGCGCTGTCGCTGTTCGGAATGGTGCTCGCAATCGGTATCGTGGTCGACGATGCGATCGTGGTGGTGGAGAACGTCGAGCGGAACATCGAAAGCGGGCTGAGTGCGAGAGATGCGACCTACAAGGCGATGCAGGAAGTGAGCGGACCGATCATCGCTATCGCGCTCACGCTGGTTGCCGTGTTCGTGCCGCTCGCGTTCATGTCGGGTCTGACGGGCCAGTTCTACAAGCAATTCGCGATGACGATCGCGATCTCCACGGTGATATCGGCATTCAACTCGCTCACGCTGTCGCCCGCACTGTCGGCGATGTTGCTGCGCGGTCATGGCGCGAAGGAAGACTGGCTCACGCGTCTGATGAACCGCCTGCTGGGCCGTTTCTTCGCAGCGTTCAACAAGGTGTTCCATCGCGGCTCGGATAGCTATGGCCGCGGCGTGAACGGCGTGCTCAAGCGCAAGGGCGCGATGCTGGTCGTGTATGCGGTGCTGCTGGGCCTGACGGTGCTCGTTACGCGTATCGTGCCGGGCGGCTTCGTGCCGGCGCAGGACAAGGAGTATCTGATTGCGTTCGCGCAGTTGCCCAACGGCGCATCGCTCGATCGCACGGAGAAGGTGATTCGCGACATGAGCGCGATCGCGCTGAAGCAGCCGGGCGTGGAGAACGCGGTCGCGTTCCCGGGTCTGTCCGTGAACGGCTTCACGAACAGTTCGAGCGCGGGCATCGTGTTCGTCGCGCTCAAGCCGTTCGACCAGCGCAAGGGCAAGGCATTGTCGGCGGGTGCGATTGCGGGTGCATTGAACCAGAAGTACGGCTCGATCAAGGACTCGTTCGTCGCCGTGTTCCCGCCGCCGCCCGTGCTGGGTCTCGGTACGTTGGGCGGCTTCAAGATGCAGCTGGAAGATCACGGCTCGCTCGGTTACGCGGAATTGAACAAGGCAACGGAAGCGTTCATCAAGAAGGCGGCGGCGACGCCCGAACTGGGCCCGACGTTCTCGAGCTATCAGATCAACGTGCCTCAGCTGAACGTCGATCTCGATCGCGTGAAGGCGAAGCAGCTGGGCGTGCCCGTGACGGATGTGTTCAATACGATGCAGGTGTATCTCGGTTCGCTGTACGTGAACGACTTCAACCGTTTCGGCCGTGTGTATCAGGTGCGCGTGCAGGCGGATGCGCCGTTCCGTCAACAGGCCGACGACATCCTGCAGCTGAAGACGCGCAACGTGAATGGCGACATGGTGCCGCTGTCGTCGCTGGTGACGGTGACGCCGACCTATGGTCCAGAAATGGTGGTGCGCTACAACGGCTTCACGGCAGCCGATATCAACGGCGGTCCGGCGCCCGGATTCTCGTCGGGTGAAGCGCAGAATGCAGCGGAGCGCATTGCGGCCGAAGTGTTGCCGAAGGGTGTGAAGTTTGAATGGACCGACCTCACGTATCAGCAGATTCTCGCGGGCAATGCTGGCTTGTGGGTGTTCCCGATCAGCGTCCTGCTCGTGTTCCTCGTGCTCGCTGCGCTGTACGAGAGCCTGACGCTGCCGCTCGCGGTGATCCTGATCGTGCCGATGAGCGTGCTGTCGGCGCTGACGGGCGTGTGGCTCACGCAGGGCGACAACAACATCTTCACGCAGATCGGCTTGATGGTGCTGGTGGGGCTGGCGTCGAAGAACGCGATTCTGATCGTCGAGTTCGCCCGTGAGCTGGAACACGACGGACGCACGCCGCTGCAGGCCGCTATCGAGGCGAGCCGCATGCGTCTGCGGCCCATTTTGATGACCTCGATCGCGTTCATCATGGGCGTGGTTCCGCTGGTGCTATCGAGCGGCGCAGGTTCCGAAATGCGTCATGCGATGGGCGTGGCCGTGTTCTTCGGCATGTTGGGCGTGACGCTGTTCGGTCTGATGCTGACGCCGGTGTTCTACGTGGTGCTGCGCACGCTCGCGGGCGGCAAGATTCATGTCGCGCAGAAGGACTCGCCGCATCTCGTCGCGCACACGACGGATGCATGATGGAGAAAACGACAATGAAAAGGTTTGAACAAACCCGCAACCTGAGTGGCTTCGGACGAGCGGCGGCGAGCGCGCTGCTGATGCTGCTGCTTGCGGCGTGCTCGGTGGAGCCGACGTACAACCGTCCCGACGCACCGACACCGTCGGCATTCAAGGAAGCGCCCGCTACGGCCACGACGGGCGACGCAGCAGCCGCGCCGCTGCCCGCGAGCGAAGCGGGCACGTGGAAGACGGCCGAGCCCGCCGAGGACGCGCATCGCGGCGAATGGTGGACCGTATTCGGCGATTCGACGCTCAACGCGCTCGAAAAGCAGGCGGCCGATGCGAATCAGGATCTGAAGGCAGCCGCCGCGCGCGTGCAGCAGTCGCGCGCGCTGACGAACGAGGCGCGCGCCGCGTGGTACCCGTCGATCGATGCAGGCTTCGGTCCGACGCGCGAACGGCTGTCGCCGGCTTCGCAGAACCTGCCTAACAATGCGAACGTGCCGACGCAAACGCT
Organism: Paraburkholderia phymatum STM815; assembly: GCF_000020045.1. Taxonomy (GTDB): domain Bacteria; phylum Pseudomonadota; class Gammaproteobacteria; order Burkholderiales; family Burkholderiaceae; genus Paraburkholderia; species Paraburkholderia phymatum. The sequence goes on from NC_010623.1 coordinate 1,707,078, forward strand.
CTGGCGTGCGCAGACTACGGTTGCGTATGAAGTCGACCTGTTTGGCCGCGTGAGTTCGAACGTGCATGCAGCGAGTGCCGACGAGGCGCAGAGCGAAGCGTTGTTCCGCTCGGTGCAGCTTGCGTTGCAGGCCGACGTCGCGCAGAACTATTTCCAGTTGCGCGAGTTCGATACGCAGTTGAGCCTGTATCGTCAGACGGTGACGTTGCGTGAAAACGCGTTGAAGCTCGTCGAGCGACGCTTCAACGAAGGCGACATCAACGAACTGGACGTATCGCGTGCCCGCAATGAACTGGCGACGGCGCGCGCCGATGCTGTCGGCGTCGCGCGTCAGCGTGCGGCATCGGAGCATAGCCTCGCGATCCTGCTCGGCAAGCCGCCTGCGGACTTTACGTTCCCCGAGACGCCGCTCGCGCCCGTGACGGTGCAAGTGCCTGCCGGATTGCCATCTGCGCTGCTCGAGCGTCGTCCGGATATCTCCGCGGCGGAGCGCGGCATGGCGGCCGCGAACGCACGCGTCGGTCTCGCCAAGTCGGCATTCTTCCCGAAGCTCGACATCACAGGTGCATTCGGTTTCGAATCGGCGACGCTCGGAGATCTGTTCATGTGGTCGAGCCGTGCGTTCCTGCTCGGTCCGTTCGCGGGCACCGCGCTGACGGTGCCGATCTTCGACGGCGGACGGCGCAAGGCGAATCTCGCGAACGCGCGCGCGAAGTATGACGAGGACGTTGCGCAGTATCGTCAGCAGGTGCTCGTGGCGTTCCGCGAAGTCGAGGACAACCTGTCGGACCTGCGTCTGCTCGGCGATCAGACGCGTGAGCAGAACAATGCCGTCAACGCCTCGCAGCGCGCCGAACATCTGTCGCAGACGCAATATCAGGAAGGACAGGTCAGCTATCTCGACGTGATCGATGCCCAGCGCCAGGTGCTGCAGTCGCAACTGCAATTGAGTCATCTCGCGGGCACGCAGGCGGTGGCGACCGTCAACCTGATTCGCGCGCTCGGCGGCGGATGGGGCGACGTGAAGACGGATGTGGGCAACGCGGACACGGCCGCGCAGGCGCAACTGGCGAAGCGTTGAGCGCTGCTCGACTGAATCTGGCGATGAGAGGAAGCGGACCCTTGCGGGTCCGCTTTTTTTTGTTCATCGAGAATTCCCCGAAAAGGCGCTGTAAGTCTCTCCGGCGCATAGGCCGCTACGCCCTTACCGGGACGCTGCCAGAGGTTTCTTTGTACACTTGAGCGCGTTTCGCGGCACGACCCTCGACCCATGCCGCGAGTTCATCCACCTCGAGGTTACCGGCTTTGCAGTTCAAACTTCCTACTACAGCAACCGCGCCGTTCTGCCCATCCGAGGTGCAGGGCTCCGTCGCCGTCTCGCAGTCCGCGCCATTCTGGAAAAGAATCCTTCAGTTCGCAGGTCCGGGCCTGCTCGTGTCGATCGGCTACATGGACCCGGGCAACTGGGCCACCGACATCGAAGCCGGTTCGCGTTACGGCTACAACCTGCTGTTCGTCGTCGTGCTGTCGAGCCTCGCGGCGATGGTGCTGCAGTGTCTGAGCATGCGTCTCGGTATCGTCACGGGCCGCAATCTCGCGGAGCTGTCGCGCACGCGTTATTCGCCGGGCGTCGCGCGGGTGCAATGGCTGCTTGCCGAACTGTCGATCGTCGCCTGCGATCTGGCCGAGGTGCTGGGCGGCGCGCTCGCTTTTCATCTGCTTTTCAAGTGCTCGCTGACGGTGGGCGTGATCCTCACCGCGTTCGACACACTGATCGTGCTCGGCCTGAAGGGCAAGAACTTCCGCGATCTCGAAGCGATCATGCTCGGCCTGATCGCGACCATCGGCATCGGCTACGTGATCCAGCTCGCGCTCGTGCATCCGCACTGGCCGTCCGTCGCGGCAGGCCTCGTGCCGTCGTGGCAAGCCGTCAGCGAACGCGAGCCGCTATATCTCGCGATCGGCATTCTCGGCGCTACCGTCATGCCGCATAACCTGTATCTGCATTCGTCCGTCGTGCAGACGCGCGCGGTGAAACGCGACCATCAAGGCATTGCGGGCGCGATCTCGCTGTCGCGCATCGATACGATCGTCGCGCTGTTTCTCGCGTTGATGATCAACGCGGCCATCCTGATTCTCGCATCGGCTGCGTTCCATTCGACAGGGCACACGGCCGTCACCGAAATCGAGGACGCCTACCGGCTGCTCGCGCCGATTGTCGGTACGGGCTTCGCGGCCGTGCTGTTTGCGATCACGCTGCTCGCGTCGGGACAAAGCTCCACCTTCACGGGCACGGTTGCCGGGCAGGTCATCATGGAAGGCTTCCTGCAGCTGAAGATTCCGTGCTACCAGCGGCGCTTCATCACACGGGCGCTCGCGCTGATTCCCGCGCTCGTCGGTGTGCAGATGCTCGGTAACGGTGCCGTCGGCCAACTGCTCGTCGCGAGCCAGGTGGTGTTGAGCCTGCAACTGCCGTTCGCGCTCTATCCGCTGATCCGCATGACGAACGACCGCGCGTTGATGGGCGAATTCGCGAACCGGCTGCCGACGCGCATTGTCGCGTGGGCGCTCTTCGGCTTGATCAGTGCCGCGAATATCTGGCTCGTCGTGCAGACGTTCGGCCTCGCCGCCTGAGGCAAAACGCGGGCGCAGGAAAAGCGGACGAAAAAAAGCCGGTCTCGAGAGACCGGCTTCAAATGCAATTCGTTGCTTCGGATGGACAGTGCGTGATGCGGCGCTAGGCCGCCAACGCAGTTTCCTCGATCAGTTCTTCGATCAGATCGACTTCTTCCGCGACTTGCGGCACGCAGACGACTTCCTTCTGCGCGTCGCGCTTCGCGGCCGCGGCCTTCTTTGTCTTACCGGCGCGCGACGGCGGCTGGCAGGCGCCGCATACGACGTTGTGCTGCAGGTCGTGCTTGTGCGCGACGAATTTGCCGCTGCAGCGGTAGCAGGGCGTCAGTTGCAGGATCTCGGCGTCGAAGAAACGCACGAGCGTCCATGCGCGCGTCAAGTCGAGAACCGGCTCGGTCTCGCTATGACGGCAATGCTCCAGATACAGACGATAACCCTTGGTCAGCGCATCCAGATGCGAGCAGCGCGCTTCGTTCTTCAGGAACAGATACGTGTTGTAGAAGAGCGATGCATGGATGTTCGCCAGCCACGTCATGTACCAGTCTGCCGAGAAAGGCAGCATGCCCTTCGGCGGCGACACGCCCTTGACCTCGCGGTACAGGCGGATCATACGGTCGCGCGACAGCGTCAGCTCGCTTTCGAGCACCTGCATGCGCGCGCCCAGTTCAATCAGCGCGATGGCGCGGAAAACTTCCTGCGCATCTTCGGTAAGGCTCTTTTTCAGCATGGCAGTCCTCTAAGGTTTAAGCGAACTGCTCTGCGGGCTGTCCGGCCAGCAGGATCGCGGCATGCGTCGATGCCACTTCTGCGTGACGGGACGTGTGCGTCAACGCCGACAACATCGTGTGATCGTTGAAGCGGAAAAAACACAAAAGCTGATCGGAGCTGGCCAGCTTGACGATCTGCGCGAGCGACAGCCCGGCAAGAATATCGGCCAGCTCCGACGACAAGCCCAGACGGAACATGCCGACTGCCTTGTCCTCGCGCAACATGCGTTGTGCGAGCATGATGTAAGACAAGTTGATCTCGCGGATAGAATCCAGCGTCTCGCTGCTACGGTCCATTTTCTCTTTTCCGAAGCCCCGAATTACTTATGTCGGCATTTTCTGCCGTTTTGGTCTTATGCCCCGCCGAACACTGATGATTTCCGGCGTCAAGTTGGTGCACAGATACATCCGGCCAACCTCTGATACAAGCCGTTACATTTCGTAACAGCTTGGGCGGAATTGTATGAACAGGATTTCCAGAAATCAACACTTTTCTCAAAAAAAAGATACGACAAAACAACACCCTTTTCGGTAAGTCTTTCATGGTGCGGTCATAATGCGCAGGCAGACGGAAAACGTTTGCAGCCGGGTACGGGCAAACCCTTGTTCTATAAGGATTGACGCAATAGTTTCCGATTTATCCCTGCCGCCGGCGCATATGCGAAAACGATATGAGTTTAGAAAGCGGAGAGAAAGAAAACGAAAAAGAGGCAGGTAAAAAATACGCCGCCAGGCAGCCGTCCGGGATAACCCGAGATGTAACGGAAAGACGTTACAAACCGGTAGGGATTTGTAACTGCCTCGGCCGCAACCTGTTACAGAATCCGCCTGGGTTTGTAACGATTCATGAGCCGGGGCTCGGGAATTCTGTCCCTTTCGAGCCCGAAAAGCGGGTGCGTCCGCGTTCGGACCACGAAGCGGGTGAACGCGGCGACGAGCAATAGCCTGCATGCAAGCTGCCTGACAGGACGCCTCGGAAATAGGCGCCGATATGACAACCGTCGGCGCGCCTGGCGCCATAGCCAGGACGCGGGGCGCCCGCGACGGCTGCGATGAGGGATCGCATGGGGACGCGCCAGACAGACGCATAGCTGCCTGCCAGCACGGCCACAGCCGTCGCGGCGAATGATGCCTGCATCCATTACGCTCGTTACATCGCGTGTAACGGACGCGGTGAGCACTGCCGCGTTCGTGTGAGAACGTCCCCGAGGGCAGCTAGGCGCGTTGTAAGACCTATCGCGCTTATTCGCGTGTGGCGGGGTTTATCGCGCGTCGTGAAAGATCACGCCGAGCGTATGCCGATGCCCCGAGCGAAGCCGGCTCACGCCGTGCCGCATGTTGACTCGATATACGCCGCGCACGCCCTGGACGGGCCGCTGATGCACCGGGAACAGCACGGCGTCGCCCTTGCGAAGCGGCACGACTTCCGTGCGCGACTGCATGCGCGGCCGCTGTTCTGTCAGCACGAACTCGCCGCCCGTGAAGTCCTGGCCGGGCTCGGACAGCAGAATCGCGAGCTGGAGCGGGAAAACGTGCTCGCCGTACAAATCCTGATGCAGGCAGTTGTAGTCGTCCGTCGCATACTGGAGGAGCAGCGGCGTTGGACGCAGCTGTCCCGCCTGATGACAGCGGCGCAAAAAGGCGGCGTGGCTCGGCGGAAAGCGCACGTCGATGCCCATCGCCTGGTGCCACGCGTTGGCAATGGGTGCGAGATGTGGATAGACGGCCGCGCGCAACGCGCCGATCGCGTCGGGCAGCGGATAGCCGAAGTACTTGTATTCGCCGCGTCCGAAGCCGTGCCGCGCCATCACGACGCGGCTACGGTACAGGTCGTCGCGCGGATAGAGCGCGCTCAATGCGTCGCACTCGTGGGCGTTCAACAGGCCGTTCAGCATTGCGCAGCCGTGCGCATCGAGTTCGCCTGCAACGCGGCTCCAATCGGTCGCATCGACGCGTTCATCGATGCACTGTTGCGTGGCGATGGCAGGCGCCGCCTCGCACCGGCTTTTGCGCGGCGGCTGGTCGCCGCTGAATAGCGTGGTCTGGGTGTCGAAGGCGAAATCCTGCATGAGCGGCTCCGTCGCAGTGGTTGCTTTTCCGATGCCGCCCAGTCTACGCAGGGGCACGCGCCTACGCACTCCGCGTCTTGCTCTTTCATTCGCCGTGGCCGGGGTGCCACTGCGGTGACATGAAGCGCACCATCAGATCGGCGTCGTGGAAAACGCCGCCGATGCACAGCGCATCGGGCTCAGTTCCGTAGACGCGGAAACCCAACGATTCGTACAGCGCGCGGGCCGGCGCGTTTACGCTCGTGACGATCAGCCCGACCTGCCGCAAGCCGTCGACTTGTGCGGCGCGCGTGAGCAGCGCCGTCAGCAGTGCGCGGCCGACACCGCGGCCTGCCGCCTGGTCTGCGACATACATGCCGATCACATAGCCCTTGTGCCGTTCCTTGTGGCGCGTTTCGCGCATCAGGCCGACCGTGCCGACCAACGCGCCGTCTGTTGGCGAAAAGGCCCCAAGCAGGAAGCTGCCCTCGGCGGCGCGCATGCCGCTGAGCATCGAATCGAATTGAGACGGTCCGCGCTCGATGGCTTCGTCGTAGCTTTGCCCGAACGCGGCGGGATGCGTTTCCAGCCCTCGCAGACGCAGTGCGAAGAACACGTCGCGGTCAGCCGGCCCGAACTGACGGATCGAGGGCGCTTCTGCCATGCGCGAGCTTCAGGCGCTCGCGGCGGCCGAAGCCGCGCGCGTGTCCGCAAACGTGCGCAGCGCGTCGGCTGTGTGCGGATCGGCGGGGAAGAAGGCTTCGATCGCCAGCTCCGACAGCGTGACGTCGACGGGCGTGCCGAATACCGTGGTCGTGCTGAAGAACGACAGCATGCCGAGTTCGGTGCGCAGGCGCAGCGGCACCGCAATTTGTTCGAGCGGTGACGTATGGCTGTCGTCGGCGGGTTCGGCGCCGGGCGGCGTCGGGTAAGCGGCGAGTTCGTCATGAAGCGCGGCGAGCGTCGCATCGGCGCTCACGTCGATTTGCCGTTGCAGGCGCGACAGCAGATGTGCGCGCCACGCATGCCAGTTGGCGATCTGCGACGCGATGCCGTCCGGATGCATCGACAGGCGCAGCGCATTCACGGGCGCCTCCAGCAGTGCGGGCTTGGCGGACGTCAGCAGCGGCGCGAGTGCGTTATTTGCTGCGACGATCGTCCAGTGCCGGTCGACAGCGACAGCCGGATATGGCTCATGACCTTTGAGCACGAGATCGATGGCCTCGCGCGCCGCGCCGAGTTGCGGATCGCTCAGCGGGCGTTCGCGATAGAGCGGCGCGTAGCCCGCCGCGACGAGCAGCGCATTGCGCGCGCGCAGCGGCACGTCGAGCCGTTCGGCAAGGTGCATGACCATTTCGCGGCTTGGCAGCGCGCGGCCCGATTCGACGAAGCTCAGATGCCGCGTCGAGATCTCGGCTTCGGAAGCGAGCAGCAACTGGCTCATACGGCGCCGCTGTCGCCATTCGCGCAGCATGTCGCCGACGGTGCGGCTCATCGAAGGGGCGCCTGCGAGCGCGGACGAGGTGGCAGTGAGCGTATTCATGCCGACGATGATAGCCAAATCGCGCCGCGATTCCATGACGTGCGAGGTAAAGCGCGGCCGCAGCATGCCGCGGCGCATCCGGACGGCGCACCGCACAATCGCATGCGCCGCCGAACGGGCTCATACTGAAGTCCCTTGCGACCGTTCCGGAGGCGAACATGTGGGACAAGATCGAGCACAACGGCCAGGAGGTCTGGGTGCTTCCCGTCACGGCCTACGGGCCGCCCGTGCCGGAGACCTTGTGGCACTACGTCGGCTATGTGTGCCGGCACGGCGCGGACGCGCATCTCGAAGGACAGAGCCGTCGCTTCCAGGAACTCGTCGCGACGTTCCGCAGCGAAGAAGAAGCGCGCGAAGCGGGCTACGACGAAGGCCGACGAATCGCCGATCAGGCGAGCGCGGCGAAGGCCTGACGCGCATCTGCTTGCCGCCGTTCCTCATGTCATTCTCTCCTGCACCTGTGGACATTGAAGCCGCAGGTGCCGTCCTTTCATTACCTCCGGCGTAATCGACCCGCGCACGTTCATCGACGAATCTTCAGTCCGAGGCGGCCGCCATCGTGAAGCAGACGGCGGACGTCTCGACCATTTACCGACTGAAGGAGTCACTGATGAACGCGCCTACCGCATTGATCGAGCGTTACTTCGACGCATGGAACGAAACCGACGCCGGCCGCCGCCGCGAGCTGATCTCGGCGACGTGGGCGAACGACGCCGCCTATGTCGATCCGCTTTTGTCCGGCAACGGACATGACGGCATCGACGCGATGATCCGCGCCGTCCATGAGCGCTTTCCGAAGCACACGTTTCGCCGCACGACGGACGTCGACGCTTTCGCCAACCGGCTGCGCTTTTCCTGGGAATTGCTGTCGCCGTCGGGTGCATCGATCGTGAAGGGTTCCGACTTTGGTGTCGTCGATACGCACGGCCGGCTGCAGTCCGTGACGGGCTTTCTCGACGAAGCGCCCGGCGCTGCCTGACCCACGGCCATCCCACATATCAGGACCGGAGACAGATCATGCATGAGCCCGCCGTCACCGTCGATGCCGCTGTTTGCGCACGCGCGCAAGGCGCAATCGATACGGCATCGGGTGCCGTCGCGGGCTTCGCCATGCTCGCGAGTGCCCGGGCATTCACGTTCATTGCGCTGGTCGCGTGGCGCGAACCGGTGCTCGGCGGCGCAGGGCTCATGCTGCTCGCATTGGCCGGTTGGATCAGATGGCGCTTGTGTCGGAATATGTCGTAAGAGAACCGTTGACGCGCGCGTTCGTCGTGACTACAGTGCTGCGCGAAGCGGTACGCACAGGTCGATCTAACAATTTCAACACGACTCCGGGGAACGCATGTCCATGCAAACGACAAACAAAATCGGCGCCGCGGGTGCGGGCAGCGCGACGGGCACATCGGGCACGTCGGGCGCCCAGGCGGGCGGCAAGCCGTCCTTCAAGGAACTGCTCGATCAGCTGACCGATTACACGAAAGGCTCTGCAGGCGAGCGTCTGCAGAAGATGATTCTCGCGAAACTCGGCGTCACGCAAGACGACCTGAACAGGATGTCGCCCGAAGAGCGGGAGAAGGTCATGCAGAAAGTGCGCGAGATGCTGAAGCAGGAAATCGAAGCGCAAAAGCAACTCGAAGAAATGCAGAAGAACAACAAGATTCGCGTGTCGGTTTGATGACGGCACGTCCAGCGGCCCGTGAACGACGCGGGCGCGAAGCAGCGGTCACGCGATGGGCTCGCGTACAATCGACCTCTCCGTCTCCGGGCGCGACGCGGCGTTGCGCCGAACCGCTGCATCATGAATCACGATATCGCCCAGAAACTCGCCGACGCGCAGCAGAAGTTCACCGCAGGTCAATACGACGAAGCGGCCGCGCTGCTGAACGGCATCCTGTCGATCGACCCGAACCACAACGAAGCACTCGAAGCGCTCGGCTACGTCGCTGCGAAGCAGGGCGATCACGCGCGCGCGGCGGATTATGCGCTGCGTGCCGCGCGGCCCGCATCGACGACTCCGCAGCAGCTTCATTTCGCTGCGCACATCTGTCAGCTAGCGGGGCGTCATGCAGACGCGCTGGTGCTGTTCGAGCGCGTACTCGCGGCATTTCCCGACCACGCGGAATTGCTGCATGGCGCGGCGATGTCGCTGGTTGCAACAGGCGAGCATGAGCGTGCGCTGCAACGCCTTGCGCGTCTTGCGCAGCGTTATCCGCAATCGGCTGAAGTTCACTACAACCGTGGCACGCTGCTTGGTCAGATGGAGCGTTATGACGAAGAGCTCGCGGCCTATCGTCAGGCGATCGCGCTCAAGCCGAACTTCGTGCGCGCATATGTGAATCTCGGCGTGGCGTTGCGCGATCTACATCGCTTCGACGAGGCGTTACAGCAGTTCAAGAAAGCAATATCGATCGACACGAATGACGCCGGCGCGCGCACCAATCGCGCGCAGACCAATCTGCTGTTAGGCGAGTTCGAGCATGGCTGGCGCGAATACGAATGGCGCTGGCTGGACGGCACGATGAGCCACGGCCTGCCCGGCGCGACGCTGTGGACAGGCAAGCAGCCGCTTACGGGCAGGACCTTGCTCGTGCATGCCGAGCAGGGTTTCGGCGACACGTTGCAGTTCATCCGCTTCGTCGGCCGGTTGAACGCGATGGGCGCGCGCGTGATCTTGCGGGTTCAGGACGCGCTGCTGCCCTTGCTGCACGATTACAGCGGCACGGCTGATGTGATCGGCGAAACCGCGCCGCTTCCGGCGTTCGACTATCACATTCCGATGCTCAGTCTCGCGTTCGCGCTGAAAGTCCGCGAAACCGATCTGCGCATCGAAAGTCCGTATGTTCATGCCGATCCGCACCTATTGGATCGATTCGCCGATGTGTTCGCGCAAGACGACGCACGTCCGCGCGTTGGCATCGTATGGTCGGGCAGCCGCACGCATCTGAACGATCACAACCGTTCTATTCCGCTCGCGCAATGCATGCCGCTTTTCAACGCGCGCGTGCAGTTCGTGTCGCTCGTGAAGGATGTGCGTGAAGACGACCGCGCGGGCGTCGATGAACTCGTTGCACGTGGCGTGTTGCGCGACGTCTCGGACCGTTTGACGACGTTCGCGCAGACGGCCGCGCTCGTCGCGCAACTCGACCTCGTCATCACCGTCGATACGGCCGTCGCGCACCTTGCGGGCGCGCTCGGCAAACGCGTGTGGATCGCGCTGCCGTTTACGCCCGACTGGCGCTGGCAATTGAAGCGCGAAGACAGTCCGTGGTATCCGCACATGCGCCTGTTCCGCCAGACGAAGCGCAACGACTGGAGCGATGCCATCGGACACTTGCGGTCCGCGCTGGACGCAGCCATGTAGCGGGATACGACGTACGTCTCAAGCAGATAAAAAAACGGAGCACGCGGGTGCTCCGTTTCTACGTCGACACGGCGCTTAGCCGACGTTCACTTCGATTCGCCGAGGCTGAGCCTGTTCGCGGCGCGGAATGACGAGCTTCAGCACGCCGTCCTTCAGGTTGGCTTCGATCTTCGACGTGTCGAAGTCGTCGCTGATCGTGAAGCGCCGCGCGAAGAAGGGCGCACGCACTTCCGCATGCGAGAAACGTACATTCGAAGGCGTCGGCACAGCGGACTCGCCTTCGATCGTCAGGCTGCCGTCGTGGACGCGAATGTCGAGCTTGTCTTTCGACACGCCGGGCAAGTCGGCCCACAGCGTCACAGCCTTGCTGTCTTCGACGATATCGACGGGCGGCGTCAGCGTGACGCGTCGTTCCTGCTCGTGCGCACCGTTGCGGCTAGGTGCGCTTGCGCTGTCGTCGCGCTGGGTCACTTGAGTGTTGTCGCTCATGATTGCACCTCGAAATTATTGAACCGTGATGGCACGCGGCTTCGATGCTTCGCGCTTGCCGACCGTAATGACCAGCAGGCCGTCGACATAACGCGCCCGCACATTGTCGGGGTCGGCCTGCTGCGGCAATTCGACGACGCGGCGGAACGTGCCCTTGAAGCGTTCCTGAGCATAGGCGCGCGATCCTTCTTCGGCGGGCCGTGCCGGGCGCTCGCCGGCAATGGTGAGCAGGCCCTTGTCGATCGACAGTTCCAGCTTCGACGGATCGATGCCGGGCGCGAACGCGACGATCTCGATCGCGTCTTCCGTCGTGCCGATGTTGAGGGCCGGGAACGCACCGGCACGGCTCGAACGAATGCTGGATGGGAAGCCGCCGCCGAACGCGCTCGACACATGCCGTTGCAAACGGTCGAGTTCGCTGAACAGATCGGTGCCGAAATAGAAGTCACTCATGGTCGCTCTCTCCTCTGAGCGGCAAAGCGCGCCGGTCTGAGTGTGCCGGGTTGCCTGTCATGCCGCGACGGTCGAAGTGGATACATGCAGCGCCGTCATGTCGATGCAGCGGCTGCCCTGATGAGTCGATAGATAGGAAGCCTCTGCAAACTTTTCAAGTGTGCATTCTGCAAAAATCAGGGGCTTGAAAAGCGTATGAGACAGCCTTAAATGCGTTGATCGAGCCGACGCGCGGTGAGCCGGGCGGCGTAGTCAGTCGGCGTGGCCGCTCTGTTTCGCATCCGTCGTTGCAGTCGATGGCACGACACGCTGCCGGAGCCGCGCCGCGTCGAACGGCGCTTCCACTTTCTTGTCGTTGTCGAAATAGACGAGCACGTCGCGCGAGCGGCGCCGCGTGGGAGCGCGTCGCGCAATTCGCACGGCGTCGCCCGGTTCACCGCCGTGTGACCATGCGTCGACACGCGCGGCGAAACGGTCGAGCGCTTCGTCGGTGTACGCGCCGCCGTAGAGGGTCTCGCTGCCGTGCAGGCGAAGATAGACGAAGTCGCTCGTCACGTCCTCGACATACGGCCAGTCCGCGGTCGCATCGGAGACGACCAGCGCTGCCTTGTGCTTGCGCAGCAACGCGACGAATTCGGGCACGCAGAAGCTCGGGTGACGGATTTCGATGGCATGGCGCAGGCGTCGGTTCACGTCGACCTCGCACCACGGCTCTTTGACGCGGCCGTCGTGTTCGCGCGCCAGCGCCGCGGCCGATTCTGCATCGCGCGGCAAGAGCGCGAGGAACGCTTCGAACGACTCGGGCGCGAACTTGAAGGTGGGCGGAAATTGCCAGAGGAATGCGCCCAGCTTGTCGCGCAACGCGAGCACGCCGGATGCGAAGAAGTTGGCGATGGCGGGACGCGCGGTCTCGTCGCGAAAGCGCAGCATGTGCGTGAGATAACGCGGACCCTTGACACTGAACGTGAAGCCGTCCGGCGTCGCGCCGTACCATGACAGATAACTGTTGATGCTTTGCAGCGAGTAGTGCGAGCCGTTGATCTCGATGGTATCGACCGCGCGCGACGCGAATTCGAGCTCGCGCCTCTGCGGCAAATCCTTCGGATAGAACACGCCGCGCCAGCCTCCGTAGCGCCAGCCCGAAATCCCGATCTTCACGGCCATGAGCGAATCTCCTTCGACAGGCAGTCCAGTGGCGCGAGACGTCCTGCAAGCGCTGTTCCAATCGTTGTGACATCGCGGACCTCACGCGCGCCGCCTCGCACCTGGTGAAAACACCAATGCCCGCGCGCAATCCGCACGGAAGCACCGCCCGACAAGGCTTCTATCCGCATTCACGGCCGCTCGTCCCGGGACGCATGGGGGAAACGATCATAACGACGCTTGTTAGAATTCTCTCAAGCGATGTAGGATGCATGCGAATAAACCATCAGCCGTTGCTGTGCATTGCACAAACTGTGGACGTCTCATGCCTGAAGCTCCTACGCAGTCTTCGTCTTCCTCGGTGATCGCGCTGCGGCGCGCTGCCCACCTTCATCCCGTACGCAATCCGGGCGTGCCTTTCGATCTCGCGTGGCTCGATGGGCTGCGCGTCAACCAGTCGGCTGTCGAACGCCGCACGTCGACGCTCGCCACGCGCCGGACCGTCAAGAAAGACGCGCAGGCCGCATGGCTGCTGAAGGCCGTCACCTGTATCGATCTGACCACGCTCAATGGCGACGACACGGAAGGCCGCGTGCGGCGTCTGTGCGCGAAGGCGCGCCAACCGGTGCGCGCCGATATCCTCGCGGCGCTCGATGTGCCGTCGCACAGCATCACGACAGGCGCCGTGTGCGTGTATCACCGCTACGTCGCCGCCGCCGTCGATGCGTTGCGCGGCACCGGCATTCCCGTTGCAGCTGTGTCGACGGGCTTTCCCGCCGGCCTGATTCCGCATCCGCTGAAGCTGAAGGAAATCGAAGCGTCGGTGGCCGACGGCGCGCAGGAAATCGACATCGTCGTCACGCGCGAACATGTGCTCACGGGCAACTGGCAGGCGCTCTACGACGAAGTGCGCGACTTTCGCGCCGCATGCGGCGGAGCGCATCTCAAAGCGATTCTCGCGACGGGCGATATCCAGACGTTGTCGAACGTCGCGCGCGCATCGATGATCTGCATGATGGCAGGCGCTGATTTCATCAAGACGTCGACGGGCAAGGAGGGCGTCAATGCGACCCTCGACGTGTCGCTCGTGATGGCGCGCATGATTCGCGAATACCACGCACGCACGGGCATTCTGATCGGCTTCAAGCCGGCGGGCGGCGTGTCGAACGCGAAGACGGCGCTGTCGTACCAGATCCTGATGAAAGAGGAGTTGGGCCGTCCTTGGCTCGAACCCGAACTGTTCCGCTTCGGCGCGTCCAGTCTTCTTGCCGACATCGAACGCCAGCTCGAGCATCACGCGACTGGCCGCTATTCCGCCTTCAACCGCCACCCTGTTGCCTGAGCAGATCGATCCCATGAGCGTAGCCGAGTATTTTTCATCGATGGAGTACGGTCCCGCACCGGAGGACGATCAGCCCGCACGCGCGTGGCTCGCGCAGCATGACGCGATGTTCGGTCATTTCATCGACGGTGGATGGCGCGCGCCCGCAGCGGGCGAGCGCTTCGCGTCGCACGAACCGGCGACGGGCAGGTTGCTCGCCCACATCGCGCAGGGCGATGCAGCGGATATCGACGCCGCAGTCGCCGCCGCGCGCGCCGCGCAGCCCGCATGGTTCGCGTTGGGCGGTGCAGGCCGGGCGCGCCATTTGTACGCGCTGTCGCGGATGGTGCAGCGGCACAGCCGCCTGTTCGCCGTGCTCGAAGCGCTCGACAACGGCAAGCCAATCCGCGAGACGCGTGATATCGATATCCCCCTTGTAGCAAGGCATTTTCTGCATCACGCAGGCTGGGCGCAGTTGCAGGACAGCGAGTTCAAGGACTTCGCGCCGCTTGGCGTGATCGGCCAGATCGTGCCGTGGAATTTCCCGCTGCTGATGCTCGCATGGAAGATCGCGCCCGCGATCGCTACGGGCAACTGCGTCGTGCTGAAGCCGGCTGAATACACGCCGCTCACGGCGCTGCTGTTCGCCGAACTCGCGCAGCGTGCGGGCTTGCCGAAGGGCGTGCTGAACGTGGTGACGGGCGATGGGCGCACGGGCGCCGCGCTCGTCGAGCATGCAGGCGTCGACAAGATCGCGTTCACGGGCTCGACGGAGGTGGGCCGTCTGATTCGCTCGGTGACGGCGGGCACGGGCAAATCGCTGACCCTGGAACTGGGCGGCAAGTCGCCGTTCATCGTGTTCGACGACGCGGATCTGGACGGCGCAGTAGAAGGTGTCGTCGACGCGATCTGGTTCAACCAGGGGCAGGTGTGCTGCGCTGGCTCGCGTCTGCTGGTGCAGGAAGGCGTCGCGCAACGCTTCATCGACAAGCTCAAGCGCCGCATGGCGACCTTGCGTGTCGGTCCGTCGCTCGACAAGAGCATCGATCTCGGCGCGATCGTCGACAAGGTACAACTGGAGCGGATCGAATCGCTCGTCGAAGCGGGGCGCCGCGAAGGTTGCGAAATCTATCAGTCGACGCAAGCGGGCGTGCCCGCAGACGGCTGCTACTATCCGCCGACGCTCGTCACGGGTGTGGCGCCCGCATCGACGCTCGCGCAGGAAGAAATCTTCGGCCCCGTGCTCGTGACAATGACGTTCCGCACGCCCGACGAAGCCGTCGCGCTGGCGAACAACACGCGCTATGGCCTCGCCGCGAGCATCTGGAGCGAGACGATCGGGCGCGCGCTCGACATCGCGCCGCGCCTTGCCTGCGGTGTGGTGTGGGTCAATGCGACCAATCTGTTCGATGCGGCTGTCGGCTTCGGCGGCTATCGCGAGTCGGGTTATGGACGCGAAGGCGGCCGCGAAGGCATCTACGAGTACGTGAAGCCGAAAGCGTGGCTCACGCGCGAAGAGCGCAGCCCGGTGCATCGGGTGACGCCGTCGCCGTCGCATGATGCGCGGCAAGGTGCCGACGTGCTCGCGATCGACCGGACCGCGAAGCTCTTCATCGGGGGCAAGCAGGCGCGGCCCGACAGCGGCTATACGCTGCCCGTGTATGGCGCCGATGGCGCGATCGCCGGTGAAGTGGGCGACGGCAATCGCAAGGACATCCGCAATGCCGTCGCAGCGGCGCGCGGCGCGCAGAAGTGGTCGCAGGCCACCGCGCACAACCGCGCTCAGGTGATTTACTATCTCGCGGAAAATCTTGCCGTGCGCGCGCATGAATTCGCACAGCAACTGGTCAAGCGCACGGGTGTGAGCGAGGCGCAAGCGCGCCGCGAAGTGGAGGCGTCGGTGACGCGGCTCTTCACGTATGCTGCATGGGCCGACAAGTTCGACGGCGCGGTGCATGCGCCGCCGTTGCGCGGCGTGGCGCTGGCGATGAACGAGCCGCTAGGCGTGATCGGCGTAGCATGCCCGGACGAAGCGCCGCTGCTGTCGTTCGTTTCGCTGATTGCCCCTGCGCTTGCAATGGGCAATCGTGTAGTCGTCTTGCCGAGTTCGACGAGTCCGCTTACAGTGACCGACTTCTATCAGGTCGTCGAGACGTCGGATGTCCCCGCGGGCGTGCTCAACATCGTGACAGGCGAACGCGGCCCGTTGCTGTCGGCGCTCGCGAGCCACGACGATGTCGATGCGCTGTGGTGCTTCGGCGCGGCGAAAGATTCGGTGCTGGCCGAACGCGAGTCGGCGGGAAACCTGAAGCGCACATTCGTCGATCATGGCCGCGCATGCGACTGGTTCGACGCATCGAGCGAAGGCCCAGCGTTTCTGCGCCATGCAACACAAGTCAAGAACATCTGGATACCGTATGGCGACTGATGGTGTTCCGATCGCCTGACGGGAACCTGCAGGATCCGAGCGAACCATAAGCGCGCCAACCGAATAACGGAGGAGACAACGTGCTGAAGAATCTGGACCCGCTGTTGAACGCCGATGTGCTGCACGCGCTGCGCGCGATGGGTCACGGCGACGAACTGGTGATTTGCGACGCGAACTTTCCGGGCGACTCGGTCGCGCGGGAGTCCGTCACGGGCAAGCTGCTGCGGCTCGACGGCGTCGATGCGCCGCGCGCGATTCGCGCGGTGCTGTCGGTGTTGCCGCTCGATACCTTCGTCGACGATCCTGCGCTGCGAATGGAAGTGGTCGGCGAGCCGGATACTATCCCCGCGGTGCAGCGCGAAGCGCAAGCCGAAGTGAACGAGGCGCAAGGGCGCGAGGTGCCGTTTGTCGGTATCGAGCGCTTTGCTTTCTATGCGCGCGCGAAGAAGGCCTACTGCGTGATCGCGACGGGCGAGCAGCGCGGCTACGGCTGCTTTGTCTTCAAGAAGGGCGTGCTGCTTGCGCCGGATGCACCTGCTTCGAAAGGGTGAACGCAATGGCCGTGCAACAGAAAGAAGGTCGCGTTGTCATCCTCGGCATCTATGTCACCGACCTTACGTTCCGCGCGGACCGCATGCCGCTGATCGGCGAAACGGTCGCGGGCAATGCGTTCAAGATGGGACCGGGCGGCAAGGGCTCGAATCAGGCCGTCGCGGCGGCGCGCGCGGGTGCCGATGTGGTGTTCGTCACGCGCATCGGCAACGACGCATTCGGCGCGATTGCGCGCTCGACATGGGACGCCGAAGGCATCACGGCGCGCGCGTCGGTGGTGGACGGCGCATCCACTGGCGCGGCGCATATCTTTGTCGACGACATGACCGGCAAGAACGCGATCATCGTCGCGTCGGGCGCGGCGGGCTTGATGAACGCGGGCGACGTCGATGCGATCGAGGCTGATATCGCGTCGGCGCGCGTGTTCGTCACGCAGCTCGAGCAGCCGGTTTGCGCCGCGCGGCGCGGTCTCGAAGTCGCGCGCAAGCACGGCGTGACAACGGTGTTCAATCCGGCGCCCGCGTTGCCGCTCGACGACAGCATCTTTCCGCTGTGCGACTACATCACGCCGAACGAAACGGAGACGGCTGCGCTGACGGGCATCGAGGTCCGCAACGTGGACGACGCGCGACGTGCCGCCGACGTGCTGCTGAACAAGGGCGTGCGCAATGTGATCGTCACGCTCGGCGAAGCCGGTGCGTTGCTGCATTCGGCTGAACAATCGGTGTTCGTGCCTGCGTTCCAATGCGGACGCGTGGTTGAAACGGCGGGCGCGGGCGATGGCTTCACGGGCGGTTTCGCAGCGGCGCTCGCGCGCGGTGCGGACGCCGTCGAAGCGCTGCGCTTCGGTTGCGCGTTGGCGGGCATTTCGGTGACTCGACCCGGCACGGCGCCTTCGATGCCGATGCTTGCCGAAGTGAACGCAGTGCTGGCGCAGGCTGGTCATCCGCTTTCAACGCATTGAGCGTGTGCGCGCCCGATGCGGCGCGCAGTATGAAGGAGTTCGTTTCGACATGAAGTCCTCGCTTTCCGCCCGTCTCTTTCACGACCGGCAACTGAACTTTCTGCTCGCCGTCAACGTGCTCGTCGTGCTGGTCGCGACATGGATTTCGCACGGCCAGTTCGTTTCCCTCGACAACCTCCAGTCGATGGGCGGGCAATTGCCCGAACTCGGGCTGCTCGCGCTCGGCATCATGCTGTCGATGGTGTCGGGCAACGGCGGCATCGATCTCTCCGGCGTCGGACTCGCGAACCTGTCGGGCATGGTTGCGGCGCTGATCGTGCCGAAGTTCATCAGCGGCGACGATTCGCCGATGCTCTATACGTCGGTGTTCTGCGCGATCGTCGTCTGCATGGGCGCGATCGGCGGCTTCATCAACGGCGTCGTGATCGCCCGTCTGCGCCTGACGCCGATTCTCTGCACGCTCGGCACGCAATTGCTGTTCACCGGCTGCGCCGTCGTGCTCAGCAACGGCGCGTCGGTGCATGTCGACTATGTCGAGCCGCTCTCCGATATCGGCAATGGCACGTGGTTCCAGGTGCCCGTCGCATTCGTCATCTTCATCGCGGCCGTCGTCGTGCTCGGCTGGCTGCTGCGGCGAAGCCCGTTCGGTTTGCGGCTGTATCTGATGGGCACGAATCCGAAAGCGGCGTTCTACACGGGCATTCCGCGCACGCGGATGCTGATTCTCACGTACACGATGTGCGGCATCCTCGCGTCGCTCGCGGGGCTGATCAGCGTCACGCATACGTCGAGCGCGAAGTGGGACTACGGCAATTCGTATCTGCTGATCGCGATCCTGATTGCCGTGATGGGCGGCGTGAATCCGGCGGGCGGATATGGCCGCATCGTGTGCGTGTTTTTCGCTGCGACGGTGCTGCAGTTCCTGTCGAGCTTCTTCAATCTGCTCGGCGTGTCTCAGTTCTTCGGCGATTGCGCGTGGGGTTTCCTGCTGCTGCTGTCGCTCGCGTTCGCGGGCGGCGAGCGAGTGCGCGCGATCTTCGGTTTCGCGCAGCCGAATCAGAGGCGCTAGCGCGGTATCAACGGTTTTAGCGGACATCGGAGCCCTGGATTTCCGCGACGTGCCATGAAGGGGCGACACCAAACGACCAAAGGCAAAGGAGACGCACACATGAAACTGACCCGACTGAGCGCTGCCCTCGCAACGGGCGCCCTCGCGCTTGGCGTGATCGCCGCTGCGCAGGCCGCCACCAACGAAACGATCGTAACGGTCGTCAAGGTGACGGGCATCAACTGGTTCAACCGGATGGACGAAGGCGTCAAGGAGTTCGCGAAGGACAATCCCGGCGTGCAGGCGTATCAGACTGGCCCGGGGCGTGCCGACGCCGCGCAGCAGCTGAAGATCATCGAAGATCTGATCGCGAAGAAAGTGACGGCCATTGCCGTCGTTCCGTACGATCCGCCGACGCTCGAACCCGCGCTGAAGAAAGCGATGGATCGCGGCATCAAGGTCGTCACGCATGAAGCGGACAACGCGAAGAACACGATGGTCGACATCGAGGCGTTCGATAACTCTGCGTATGGCGCGGGCCTGAACGAGCGGCTTGCATCGTGCATGCATCAGGACGGCAAGTGGGCCGTGCTGGTCGGCTCGCTCGGCAGCCGCTCGCAGGTGCAATGGGCCGATGGCGGCATTAACAACGCAAAGGCAAAGTACGCGAAGATGAATCTCGTCGAGCCGAAGCTCGAAACGAACAACGACGGCGAGAAGGCCTATGAAGTCGCGAAGGAAGTGCTGCGCAAGCATCCCGACCTGAAGGGCTTCCAGGGCTCGTCGTCGCTGGACGTGATCGGCATCGGCCGTGCCGTCGAAGAAGCGGGCCTGCAAGGCAAGATCTGCGTGTACGGCACGGGTCTGCCGACGGAAGCCGGCAAGTTCCTGGAAAGCGGCGCGGTGAACGGCATTGCGTTCTGGGACCCGAAGCTGGCTGGCCTCGCGATGAACAAGGTCGCGCAGATGCTGGTCGACGGCAAGACCGTGCAGAACGGCGCGGACCTCGGCATTCCGGGCTATACGAAGGTGACGGTCGAGAAAGGGCCGGGCAAGGGCGTCATCGTGCGCGGCCAGGGCTGGGTGAACGTCGACAAGTCGAACTACAAGCAATACAACTTCTGATCGTTGCATGACGGCGTGCGGGCTTTGCGATTGAAGGCTCGCACGCATCGATTTCATCTGGAGCACGGCTTTTCAGCATGAATCAAAACGTTTCCTCCACGCCGTTCCTGCAGGTCGTCGGCGTACACAAGCGGTTCACGGGCGTGCATGCGTTGCGCGGCGTGAGCCTGTCGTTCGAGCGCGGGCAGATCTATCACCTGCTCGGCGAAAACGGCTGCGGCAAGAGCACGCTGATCAAGATCATCTCCGGCGCGCAACCGCCTGACGAAGGCGAATTGATCATCGAGGGCGTGAGTCATGCGCGGCTCTCGGCGCTCGAATCGCTCGCAGCGGGCATCGAGACGGTCTATCAGGATCTGTCTCTGCTGCCGAACATGAGCGTCGCCGAGAACGTCGCGCTGACGTCGGAGCTGGCGGAACACAACGGGCGCCTCACACGCACGTTCGACCGCAAGGCGCTCGCGCGCACGGCGGCGAAAGCGCTCGAAGCCGTCGGTCTGCCTGGCGATGCCGAATTCCAGGCGACGCTGATCGAGCAATTGCCGCTCGCGACGCGGCAACTCGTGGCGATCGCGCGCGCGATTGCGAGCGAAGCGAAGTTCGTCATCATGGACGAGCCGACCACGTCGCTCACGCAGAAGGAAGTGGACAATCTGATCGCGGTGCTCGGCAATCTGCGCGCGCAGGGTGTGACCGTGCTGTTCGTGAGCCACAAGCTCGACGAATGCTATGCGATCGGCGGCGAAGTGATCGTGCTGCGCGATGGACAGAAGATGGCACAAGGGCCGATCGCCGATTACACGAAGACGCAGATCAGCGAACTGATGACGGGGCGGCATCTGTCGAGCGAGCGGTATCGCGAAGGCGAGGTCGGCAAGGAGGTCGTGCTCGACGTCAAGGGCTATACGCGCGGCACGCAGTTTCGCGATGTGTCGTTCGCGTTGCATCGCGGCGAGATTCTCGGTGTGACGGGGCTGCTCGATTCCGGCCGCAACGAACTCGCCCGCGCGCTCGCAGGTGTGGCGCCCGCGGAGGGCGGGTCGGTGACGCTTGAAGGCAAGTCGATCGTGTTGCGCACGCCGTCGGATGCGAAGAACCACCGGATCGGCTATGTGCCCGAAGACCGCCTGAACGAAGGGCTGTTTCTCGACAAGCCGATTCGCGACAACGTGATCACCGCGATGATTTCGAGTTTGCGCGACCGCTTCGGACAGATCGACCGCACGCGTGCGCAGGAACTCGCCGAGCAGACGGTGAAGGACCTGCAGATCGCAACACCTGGCGTCGACAAGCCAGTGCAGTCGCTGTCG
The DNA here is from genome assembly GCF_000020045.1 of Paraburkholderia phymatum STM815. Classification (GTDB taxonomy): domain Bacteria; phylum Pseudomonadota; class Gammaproteobacteria; order Burkholderiales; family Burkholderiaceae; genus Paraburkholderia; species Paraburkholderia phymatum. The sequence continues at coordinate 1,728,264 of NC_010623.1, forward strand.
GGCGGCAACCAGCAGCGCGTGCTGATCGGACGCTGGCTGGCGATCGATCCGCGCGTGCTGATTTTGCATGGGCCGACGGTCGGCGTGGATGTCGGCTCGAAGGACATCATCTATCGGATCATGCAGAAGCTGTCGAAACGCGGCATTGGCATCATTCTGATCAGCGATGACCTGCCCGAACTGCTGCAGAACTGCGATCGCATTCTGATGATGAAGAAGGGCCGCGTGGCGAGCCAGTATCGCGCGGACCAGTTGAACGAAGCGGAACTGTATCACGCTCTGCTGTCAGAGGCTGCATGAGATGTCGTCCATCATGAACCGAACCATGACTACCCCCAACGTCGTCGAAATCGCGCCCGAGGTGAAGCCGCCCACATGGCGCGCGAAGCTCTCGCGCAACCCGGAGTGGTTCACTGCGGCGCTGATCGTCGTGATGTGCGCGATCGTCGGTGCGATCAATCCGCGCTTCTTCCAGTTCGCGACGCTGTTCGATCTGCTGCACTCGGCGACGACAATGTCGCTGTTCGCGCTCGGCACGCTGGTCGTGCTGGCGTCGGGCGGCATCGACGTGTCGTTTACGGCGATCGGCGCGCTGACGATGTATGCGATCACAAAGGCCGTGTTCGCATGGTGGCCCGATGCGCCGTTTGCGCTGATATTGGTTGTCGGCGCGCTGGGCGGGATCGTGCTTGGTGTGATCAACGGCGTGCTGGTGCATCGACTGAAGGCGCCTTCGCTGATCGTGACGATCGGCACGCAGTATCTGTATCGCGGTGTGTTGTTGACGTTCGTCGGCACGACGTTCTTTATGAACATTCCGCACAGCATGGATCACTTCGGGCGCATTCCGCTGTTCTTCTATCACACGGCGGACGGGTTGCGGGCGGTCTTGCCTGCTTCCGTGATCGCTCTCGTTCTGGCTGCTGTGGTGACGTGGTGGCTGCTGAATCGCACGATGATGGGGCGTGGTGTCTATGCCATGGGCGGCAGTCTCGCCATTGCCGAACGGCTTGGGTATAACCTTCGTGCCATCCATCTGTTCGTTTTTGGCTATACGGGGATGCTGGCGGGGATTGCAGGGATTCTGCATGTATCGAATAACCGGCTTGCCAATCCGTTCGATCTCGTTGGGACCGAACTCGACGTGATCGCTGCTGTGATTCTTGGTGGTGCCAGGATTACCGGTGGCACCGGGACCGTGGCCGGGACCTTGCTCGGTGTCGTGCTCGTTACGCTGATCAATAGCGTGCTTATTCTTGTCGGGGTGCCTAGTACCTGGCAGAAAGTGATTATCGGCGCGTTTATTCTTGTTGCAGGGACTTTGTTTGCTTTGCAGCGGAAGGGGGCGTAGGGCTTCAGGCGTTGCCCTGCAATAGGGGCAGCGCTAGCGAACCAGAGGCGTCATGCGGTCGCCAGCGAACCCGCAGAACCGAACCGCCAACGCCCCCGCGGGTCACTTCCTGGACACCCGCTGGCCCTGCTCCGTAATGATGGAAGTGAACTCTTCGACTTTGGAGAAGCGAACAGCCTTCACCACACCAAACTTGCTGCTATCGACAACCAGATGGCTCTCTACGGCACTGGCCATGGCAGCCTGCTTCAACGCGACTTCGTGAAAGTTCCAGCACGTAACTCCACGTGCATCATCGACACCGCCGGCGGAAATAAACGCCTTGTTGATCCCCATGCGCCGCAGCACCTCGATGCTCTCTTCGCCAGAAAACGAATCCGAGGAAGGCACGTACACGCCGCCAAGCAAAATCATCCGCACATTCGGCTTGCGCCGCAAAATCTCTGCGACATTCAGCGAGTAACAGACCACCGTCACGTGCAGATCGTTAGGAATGAGGCGCGCAAGCGTCGTGAGCGTCGTACCGCAATCGATGAACAACGTCTCGTTGTTGCCGATCAGCTTCGCCGCGACCGCCGATGCCTCCGCCTTGGCCTGGGCGAAATGATCCTTTTCCTGTTCCAGCGAGTAGCCGGCGGTGTTCGGCACGTCCGTTGCGCTGACGATATAGCCGCCCAAATATGTGAAATGTTCCGGACTTGCAGCAATGTCCCGGCGCACCGTCATTTCCGATACGCCCAACAGCGTCGCCGCGTCCCGCAGGCGCATCACGCTCTGTTTGGCCAGCGCATCGGCAAGCGCGCGCAGACGTTCAGTTTTAAGCATGGGGATGGTCTCTTGAACGCGATGTTGAACAAGACGATGGCGCGTTATATTTTGTTCGATTTCCTGAGAGGATTATAACAAGGCGGTGCATGTGCTTGTCGATGAATTTGCTTAATCAGTGAGCAACGCCTGTTGTCACATACACGACGGAGCGCCTGTGTGTTGGCGGATAAAACTCGTATCGGTCAGATTCAGCTTATGCCGAGCGCCTTGGAAAAGCGGGACATTGCACTTATTCTGACTGCAGCGCCCGGGAACTGATGACGTGCGGCCCGGTCTTCTGCTTAATCCAAAATCAGGAGCCACATCCATGACGCGTCCCGTCGATTCCGGCGTAATCCTTCTTGCGCGCCTCGCGCTCGCCGTGCTTTTTCTGTGGGGTGGCGTGATGAAGCTGCTCGGCTACGCAGGCTTCGTCGGATATCTGCAATCGAAGGGTGTGCCCTTCGTACAGATTGCCGCACCGATTGCGACGGCCGTCGAAGTGCTGGGTGGCCTCTTCCTCGTGATCGGCTTCAAGATCCGTCCCCTCGGCCTGTTTCTGGCCGCATACACCATTGCGACGGCCGTGCTCGGACACGACTTCTGGAACATCACCGACGCAACCCTTCAGCGCGACATGATCATCCATTTCTGGAAGAACGTCGGCATCGCAGGCGGCTTCCTGCTGCTGTTCGTAACGGGCGCGGGGCGCATCAGCATCGACGGCGCGCGCTCGCCGCGCGGCGGACTCGGCAGCAGCCTGTGACCATTGTGCGTGCAGCGGCGTGAGGTGCGCCCCGCGCGAAGGGTGCGCCATGCCCTTCCACTTCGGGATTTGCGCCAGAGCGGGCATCATTCGTGCAGCACTCCACACGCCGCACCTGGCAAGCCAATTCGACGAAAAGGAGCACGCGATGATTCAAGCTTTTGACCAAACGATCAATGGCACGGTCATGCAGTTTTGCGCAAGCATCGGCGAAGGGCCGACGCCGCATCGCGTGATCATCAGCCGGGCGGATTCGGCTGAAACGCTGGTGATCCTCGACGCAGCCGGATTGATCAGTTCGATCAAGGCGGAAATCGAAGAACCGGAGAAGCTTGTCGCGGACGCGATTCGCAAGGTGCAGAACGATGGACTCATCGAAAAGGCGCTCGATACGGGCGTCATTCAGGAGACGTCGCTGTAATACATGCCGCCTTTTTTCGCGCAGCGCAGTACAGCACGACACCCACGATGCCACCTGCGTCGTGGGTGTCGTGCTTTGTTCGTCCAAAGCGGGTCATTTGCTGGTGCCAGCGGGCCGCGCGCCGTTGCGGGCGTTTCGTGCGTTTGGTGCGTTTGGTGCGTTTCGTGCGTTTCCGGCGCTGTGCTCCGACGCGTCGTGAGCGTGCGCTTGCGGATGCACGAGGCATGCGAGTCCGAGCGCGCACAGCAGGATGCACGCGGAGATCAGCGTCGACGCGTGCAGGGCTGCCACGACTTGCGCCGCGACTGCTGAGCCTGCCGCATCCGAGGCGCCCGCGAGCGCGCCGAACGTCGCCACGCCGACAGCGCCGCCCGCCTGCCGCGCTGTGTTGAGGACGGCCGATGCCGTGCCTGCACGCTGCCTGTCGGCGGATGCGAGCACGGCCGTAGTCATCGCGGGCACCGCGAGTCCCATGCCGGACGGAATCAGCAGGAACGGCACGAGCAGGGCCCACAGCGGCGACGCGGCACCGACGAAATGCAGGAGCCCGTAGCCAAGCGCCGCCGTCATCGCGCCGGCGATCATCGGCACGCGCGCGCCGCAACGCCCGACCACCCAGCCGCTCGCAACGTTCGACACGAGGAACCCGCCTGTCAGCGGCAGAAACGCGAGGCCGGCCTGCAGCGCCGTCTCGCCGCGCGCATGCTGCAGATACAGGCTCAACACGAAGACCACGCCGTAGTAGGTGAGATTCACGCAGATGCCGAACAGCACGGCAGCGCTGAACGTGCGGTTGCTGAAGAACGTGAGCGGCAGCATCGGCGTGCGCACCCGCCGTTCGGCGACGATGAACGCGGCCGCCGCGATGAGTGCGAGCACGAAGCCGCCGCCGACCAGCGGATGCCTGAGCCCGAGCGGACGCCATTCGATCACGGCGCCTGTAAAAGCTGTCAGCGCGACGATTGCAAGCAGCTGACCGGCTGGATCGATGCCGCGCGCGGCCGGGTCATTCCGCGAACGTTCCGGCGTGTCTGCGGCCGATGCCGTCGATGGCGCAAGCGGCACCCACGCGAACGTCGCCGCAAGCCCCAATGCGCAGATCGGCAGATTGACGAGAAAGATCGCGCGCCAGCCGAACGCGGCAATCAGCAGTCCGCCGATCACCGGCCCCGCAGCGATCGCAATCGCGCCCGCTGCCGTCCACAGGCCGACCGCGCGGGCGCGCAGCTTCGGATCGTGGCCGCACGCCGCGTTGAGCAGAGCAAGCGAATTCGGCAGCATCGCCGCCGCGCCCATCCCTTGCACGGCGCGCGCACCGACGAGCGTCGCTGCATCGGGTGCGAGCCCGCACGCGAGCGACGCCGCCGCGAACAGCGCGATTCCGCAGGCGAACATTCTGCGCGCGCCGAAGCGGTCGCCGAGCACACCCGCCGACAGCATGAGCACGGCGAACGCAAGCGTGTACGCATCGACAATCCATTGCAGGCCCGTGACGTTCGCGCCCAGGTCCGCACCGATCTTCGCGAGCGCGATATTGACGATGGTCACGTCGAGTTGCGTGACGACGAAGCCAATGCTGACCGTCGCGACGATACGCGCGAGCGCCGGCGTGAAATGGGGTGCAGGAGACGTATTCATGCGTCGATGATAGGACGGGCCTGCCATGCGACGTTTCGGACCGTTTTGAAACGTCGATGCGACGTACGGCCCGAGGAGGCAAGCGGCGTGCCGCGCACGCCGCTGCAGCAGCGTTACCGCGCCGCGTCTTTTTTCACGCAGCACGCCGTCAGTGCGCCGATTGCGCACAACGCGCCGACATACAGCGCGGGTGCCATCGGGTTCGACTTCAGCATCAGCGAGACGACGATGGGCGTGAGGCCGCCGAACACCGCGTACGCGACGTTGTACGAGAACGAAATGCCCGAGAAGCGCACGACGGGCGGAAACGCGTTGACCATCACGAACGGCACCGCGCCGATCACGCCGACGAACAGGCCCGCGACGGCATACAACGGCACGAGCAGCGAACTGTCGACGGCGAGTTGCTGGAACAGCGCGTAGTAAGTGATGCCGAGCGCGATACAGCCGATGAAAATCGTGCGGCCCGCGCCGAAGCGGCCCGCGAGCGAGCCCGCCAGCACGCAGCCGATGGTCAGGAACAGTGTCGCGACGCTGTTGGCGAACAACGCGGTCGCGGGCGCGATGTGAAAGTGCTTCTGCAGCAGCGTCGGCGTCATCAGGATCACGACGACGATCGCGGCCGACAGCATCCACGTGAGCAGCATCGACACGATCACGGCGCGGCCGTGATCGCGCAGCACGGCCTTCAGCGGGATTTCCGCGGCCAGCGACTTGCGCTGCTTCATTTCGGCGAATACGGGCGTCTCATGCAGCCAGCGGCGAAGGTACACCGAGAACAGGCCGAACACGCCGCCCAGCAGGAACGGAATGCGCCACGCGAAGCCGGCGATATCGGCGGGCGTGAAATGGCGGTTCACCGCCGACGCGACCAGCGAGCCCAGCAGGATGCCCGCCGTCAGGCCCGCCGTCAGCGTGCCGCACGCGTAGCCGACATGACGCTGTGGCACGTGCTCGGAGACGAACACCCACGCGCCCGGCACTTCGCCGCCGACCGCGGCGCCCTGCATCACGCGGAACAGGAGCAGCAGCACGGGTGCCATGATGCCGATGCTCGCATACGTGGGCAGCACGCCCATCAGCAGCGTCGGCAGCGACATCAGCAGCACGCTCAGCGTGAACATGCGCTTGCGGCCGAGCAGGTCGCCGAAGTGCGCCATGACGATGCCGCCCAGCGGACGCGCGAGATAACCGGCGGCGAAGATGCCGAAGGTCTGCAACTGGCGGAGCCAGTCGGGAATCGATTGCGGGAAGAACAGTTGCCCGATCGCGGGCGCGAAGAACACGAAGATGATGAAGTCGTAGAACTCCAGCGCGCCGCCGAGCGCGGCGAGGCTGAGCGTCTTGTAGTCATGGCGGGTCAAGGGGCGCGCGTGCGCGGTGTCCCTGGCGTGTGGTCTACCCAGTTCTGTTGCTTGCATTGCCTGTCGTTGTAGGGATAGAAGAGCCGCGCGGCGCGCGGAGTACGGCTTCGTCGGGCGGGAGGTGCAGGGTAGGGCACGGGACACGGCGCGCCCGTCCTGGTAGGGCGGCGCGCTGACGATTTCTGGCCAGCCCGCGATTTTACTCGATTGATAATGTCGCAGAATCTTTGCAAATTCAGACCAGTCTTATGGGCTTGAGGAGGCAGCCTGAACAGAATCGCGATCCTGGACCAATTGTCGGGGACCCATTATGCGTATCGCCATTCTTCAGCGTGATCCTGTGCAGGGTAAGCAGCTGGAAAAAATCATCGTTCACGCCGGCCACAGTTGTGTTCTATACGACGACGGCCTGACGCTCTCCAAGGTGCTTGCCCGCTCGACGGTCGACCTGCTGGTGCTCGACTGGCACGCGCTGCGCCTGTCGGGCTCGGACGTGCTCAAGGCGGCGCGTTCGGTCGGCGGCGAGCGGATGCCCGTGATGTTCGCATCGGCGGACGGTGCGGAAGAGAGTGTCGTGCGTGCGTTCGTGCTGGGTGCCGACGATTACGTCACGCTGCCCGTGCGCCATGCGGAATTCCGCGAGCGGATCTGTGCGCTGCTGCGCCGCGCGTATCCGGAGCGTTACGGCAGGGACAGCTTCGACGTCGGGCCGTATCACTTCGATACCCGTCGTCAACTTGTCACGCTGCGCGGCGCGCCCGTTCAGCTGTCGGGCACGCAGTACCGGCTGGCGTCGCTGTTCTTTTCGAATATCGGCCGTGTGCTGTCGCGCGATCACATCTTCGCGATGGTCTGGGGCCGCGAGTTTCGTGAAGTGACCCGCACGATCGACAGCCATGTGTCCCGCTTGCGTCTGCTGCTGCAAATCGAGCCGCATAACGACTTCCGTCTGCAGCCCGTGTACAAGAGCGGTTACCGGTTGCTGCATTTGCGTTCGAACGAGAACGTCGCCGTGCCGCATGCCGAGGCGGCCTGATTGCAGCTGAGTCGACGCTCACGCAACGCGAGCGTTTTTCGCGGCGGCCGAGGCCGCCGCTTTTGTTGCCGGCTTCACGCAAATCAGAGCTTCGGCAGTTCCGGCCGCGTTTCGATGGACCGGCGGATCAGTGCTTCGACGGCCTTGCGTTCGTCGCCCGCGAGCGGCAGGCGCGGCGGACGCACGGGCTCCGTGCCCAGCCCGACGATTGCTTCCGCCAGCTTGATGTTCTGCACGAGCTTCGCCGACACATCGAGCGCGAGCAGCGGCGCGAACCAGCGATAGATCACGCGCGCCTCTTCGAGCCGTCCCGCTTTCAGCAGCTTGTAGATCGCGACCGTCTCGTTCGGGAACGCACAGACGAGTCCCGCAACCCAGCCGTGCGCGCCCATCAGGATCGCTTCCATCGCCAGATTGTCGACGCCGCACAGAATCGCGTACCGGTCGCCCACTTCGTTGATCAGATCCGTCACGCGGCGCACATCGCCGCACGACTCCTTGATCGCCACGATCTTCTTCTCGTCGGCGATTTCCGCGAACATCCCGGGCGTCATGTCGACGCCGTATGCGAGCGGATTGTTGTAGATCATCAGCGGCAGCGGGCTCGCGTCGGCGACCATGCGGAAATGGTTCAGCGTCTCCCGCCGGTCCGACAGATAACGCAGGCCCGGCAGCACCATAAAGCCCGCAGCGCCGCGCTTCGCGCCCGCTTCGGCCTGCCGGCAGCCGTCGAGCGTGCTGTTTTCCGCGATCGTCAGCAGCACGGGGACGCGGCCGCGCGCTGCTTCGACGGCTACGTCGAGCACTGCCAGCTTTTCGTCGAGCGCGAGCGTAGACGCCTCGCCGAGCGAGCCGCACACGATGATTCCATCGACGCCTGCTTCGATCTGCGCGTCGATATTTTTGGCGGTGGCCGCGCGATCTATGCTGAAATCCGCGTTGAATTTGGTGGTGACCGCGGGCAATACGCCTTCCCAGATATGCGCCACGACTGCTCTCCTGAAAGTGATGAGTGGGATGCAGTGTAAGCAGGGAATATTCGGGTGTCTTGCGCGAATCGCGCGTTTCGCGTGACGATTTCGGCACAGTATCTGTGCAACAGGAGTCCCTGATTCAGGGTACATTGGCTGTCCATGATGGGGTTCGCGCTGTGCGATGTGACCGACATTCATGGACCCGATGCAGTCGTTTTGGCGGGGGCCGCGGGGCGCTGCGGAATAGGCGGACGGTCCGGCGCCAACGTGCAAACCCACGGCGCCGGGAACCCATATGACTATGCTGAAATCGTCACAATCCACGCGCAGCCGCTTCAAGACTGTGCGACGCCGCGTTCCTACCATGAGCAGCATGAAAACCTTGAACGTGATCGATTCGCACACGGGCGGTGAACCTACCCGCCTGGTGGTGTCCGGTGGCCCCGATCTGGGGGGCGGCACGCTCGCGCAACGGCTCGACGTGCTTCGCGCGCGCTTCGACGACTGGCGCGCGGGCATTGTCACCGAGCCGCGCGGCTCCGATGTGGTCGTCGGCGCGCTGCTTTGCGAGCCGGACCGCAAGGAGTGCGCCGCCGGCGTAATCTTCTTCAACAACGTCGGCTATCTGGGCATGTGCGGACACGGCACGATCGGTCTCGTCGTGTCGCTCGCGCACATGGGACGCATCGGTCCCGGCCGCCATCTGATCGATACGCCCGTCGGCATCGTCGAGGCGACACTCAACGACGACCTGAGCGTATCGGTGCGCAACGTGCCGGCGTACCGGCATCGCAAGGACGTGACGATCGACGTGCCTGGCTTCGGCTCGTTGACGGGCGATATCGCGTGGGGCGGCAACTGGTTCTTCCTGGTGGCGGACCACGGGCGCTCGCTGGAAGCGTCGAACATTGCGGAACTCACGCAGTGCAGTTCGGCGATTCGCGATGCGCTGATCGCGGCGGGCATCACGGGCGCGAACGGCGCGCTGATTGACCACATCGAACTGTTCGGGCCGGGATCGCACGCGGGCCTCGACAGCCGCAGCTTCGTGCTGTGCCCAGGCAACGCATACGACCGCTCGCCGTGCGGCACGGGCACGAGCGCGAAGGTTGCGTGCCTCGCCGCCGACGGCAAGCTCGCGGCCGGCAAGGTGTGGCGTCAGGAGAGCATCATCGGCAGCGTGTTCGAGGCGAGCTACGCTGAAGGCAGCATTCAGGACGGTATTGCGACGGTGATTCCGACCATCACGGGGCACGCGCACATCATGGCCGAAAGCCGCTTGTGTTTCGACGAGCGCGACCCGTTCGCGTGGGGCATCAGAACGGTATGACGGCGGGTTCGACGGCCGATGTCGTGATCGTAGGCGCGGGTATCGTGGGCGCGGCGTGCGCGGCGGAACTCGCGGCGCGCGGGCTGAGTGTGACGGTGCTCGAAGCGCGCGGCATCGGCGGCGGCGCGACGGCGGCGGGCATGGGACATATCGTCGTGATGAACGACTCGCCCGCGGAGTTCGCGTTGAGCCGCTATTCGCGCGACTTGTGGCTCGAACTTGCACCGCAGTTGCGAACGCGCGATGCCTTTTCGCGCTGCGGCACGCTCTGGGTCGCCGCCGACGGTGAAGAACTCGACGCCGCGCGCTCGATGCAGGCAGCGTTCGTCGCGCAGCGCGTCGCGGCGGAACTGCTAGACGAGCGCGCGCTGTATGAAGGCGAGCCGTCGCTTGCGCCAGGCATGGCGGGCGGTCTGCTCATCGAACACGACAGCATCGTGTATGCGCCGTCCGTGGCGCAATGGCTGCTCACGCAGTCGCCGGGCGCCGCGCGCATCGACGTGCGCGCCGATACGCACGTGGCGAGTGTCGACGCACATCAGGTCACGCTGTCGAATGGCGAGCGGATCGGGGGCGCCCATGTCGTCGTCGCGAACGGATTGCAGGCGCGCGAACTCGTGCAGGGCTTGCCTTTGCAGCCTAAAAAAGGCCATTTGCTGATCACCGATCGCTACCCGGGCTTCGTTCGCCATCAACTGCTCGAACTCGGCTACATCAAGAGCGCGCATCACGCGACGGGCACGTCCGTCGCGTTCAACGCGCAGCCTCGGCCCACAGGACAATTGCTGGTCGGCTCGTCGCGCCAGTTCGACACGACCGATTCCGCCGTCGACATGCCCGTGCTCGCGCGCATGCTGCGGCGTGCGGCGCGCTATCTGCCCGCGTTGCCGACGCTCAACGGCATTCGCGCGTGGACAGGCTTTCGCGCGGCATCGCCCGATGGCATGCCCTTGATCGGCCCCGCAGGTGACGCGGCGCCGGGCGTGTGGCTCGCTGTCGGGCACGAAGGGCTGGGCGTGACGACGTCTCTCGGCACCGCACAGTTGCTTGCCGCGCAGATTACGCACACGGAAGCCGCCATCGCGATCGATCCATTTCTTCCCGCGCGCTTCGAATTCGGAGCCTGTCATGTCTGACGCATTTTCGTCACGGCTTCGCCTGACGATCGACGGACAGTCCGTCGAGATCGAGTCCGGCGCGACCATCGCCGCCGCGCTCGCGATCTGCGGCGCGCTGTCATCGGGCACGCGCGTTTCCGTAAGCGGCGGGCCGCGAGCGCCGCTGTGCGGAATGGGCGTGTGCCAGGAATGCCGCGTCACTGTCGACGGACGCCCGCACGTGCTCGCGTGTCAAACCTTGTGCCGCGACGGCCAGCACGTGCAAACGACGAGGCCGCGATGAACGACCAGCATTTCGACGTCGTGGTCGTGGGCGCGGGACCGGCAGGTCTCGCCGCCGCTTGCGAAGCTGCGCAGGCGGGCGGGCGCGTTGCCGTGCTCGACGACAATCCGAACGCTGGCGGACAGGTGTGGCGTAACGGCCCGGCGCATCCGCCAGCGGATGATCTGTCTTCGCTGCTGCATCGCATCGCCGCGCATGGCAACGTCACACTCACGTGTGCCGCGCGGATCGTCGCGCCGCTCGATGCCGGCCGGCTGCTCGTCGAATCGGTGGAATACGGCGCCGCGTGCATCGGGTACGGCCGTCTTATTCTTGCGACGGGCGCGCGCGAGAGGCTGTTGCCGTTCGCGGGATGGACGCTGCCCGGCGTGACGGGCGCGGGCGGTTTGCAGGCGCTGATTAAAGGGGGAGTGCCCGTGCGCGGCGAACGAGTCGTGATCGCGGGCAGCGGGCCGTTGCTGTTCGCTTCGCTGGCAACCGCGCGTGCTGCCGGCGCGCACGTGGTGGCCGTTGTCGAACAGGCGACGTTCGGCTCCGTGATGCGCTTCGGCGTCTCGCTTGCGGCCACGCCCGCCAAGCTTGTGCAAGCCCTGCAACTGACACGCGGCTTGACGGGGTTCCGCTATTTGACGTCGAGCGTCGTGCGCGCGGCGCACGGCAAAGAGCGGGTCGAACGGGCGATCGTCGAACGCGACGACGGACGTATCGTGACGATCGATTGCGACCGCATCGCGTGCGGCTACGGTCTCGTGCCGAATACGACGCTCGCTCGCGCGTTGGGATGCGCGACGTGCGAGGACGGCGCGATCGCCGTCGACGATGCGCAGCGCACGTCCGTCGCCAACGTGTTCGCGGCGGGCGAATGCACGGGCGTCGGCGGAATGGAACGCGCGCGGGTGGAAGGGCGGATCGCGGGCCTTCGCGCGATCGGCGTCGAACCCGACGAGACGCTCGTGCGTGAACGTGCGCGCTGGCAACGTTTCGCGGCGCGCGTCGGCGCCGCATTCGCGTTGCGCGGCGCCGCCCTGCAACTGCCCGCCGACGATACGCTGCTGTGTCGGTGCGAAGACGTGTCGATCGGCGAGGTCCGCGCGCAGCGAAGCTGGCGCGATGCGAAGCTTCACACGCGCTGCGGCATGGGCGCGTGTCAGGGGCGCATCTGCGGCGGCGCGGCGCAGGCGTTGTTCGGCTGGGACGTGACGCAGGTCCGCCCGCCCATTCACCCGGCACAGATCGCCACGCTGATGCTCGCCGCGGATACAGCCGAAGATTCACATTGATCGATTCCGCGCGACCGAAAACAGCCGCTAGCGGTTTTTAACCCGCAGCGCGCCGCCCTATAATCGATCAGCCGCGCGAATGTCCGCCGCGGCCTTCTTCACGTTCTCGCAGTCCATGCATGGAACCCGCACGATGAACACGTTCGCTTCTGCGCTCGACCCGCTCGACTCGCTCGGTCCGGGTGAGGCGTCGCTGGCCGGCATGCTGTCGCATTTCGCGCTGCTCGAACCCGTGTTCGACGCAATGCCCGACATCGTGTTTTTCGTGAAGGACGCGCACGCGCGCTATGCGCTTGTCAATCGCACGCTCGTGTCGCGCTGCGGATTCAAGGAAAAGGAAAAGCTGCTCGGCAAGACGGCCGAGGACGTGTTTCCGAGCCGCTTCGGCCGCATCTACACGGCCCAGGACAAGGCGGTGATCCACGTCGGCAATCAGATGGTCGATCAGCTGGAATTGCATCTGTATCCGGGGCGGCAGCCCGGCTGGTGCCTGACCTGCAAGCAGCCGTTGCGCGATGCGGCGGGGCGCGTCGTCGGGCTGGCGGGCATTTCCCGCGATCTGCGCGCTGACGAAAGCAGCCACCCGGCGTACAGCCGGCTCGCGACGGTGGTCCAGTATCTGCAAGAGAACTACGTGCAGCCGCTCAACCTCAAGCAGCTTGCCGCGATGGCCGATATGTCGGTGGCGCAGCTCGAACGTTACTTCCACAAGGTGTTTCATCTGACGCCGCGCCAGGTGCTGCTGAAGACGCGGCTCGATGCGGCGACGGCATTGCTCGTGTCGCACGACAAGGTCACCGATGTGGCCGCGCTCTGCGGCTACACGGATCACAGCGCGTTCACGCGGCAGTTCAAGGCGACCGTCGGAGTGACTCCGACCGAATACCGGATGCTGTTGCACGGTACGTCGCGCGGCTAACGGGCTGTTTCAGCGGATAACGATGCCCGCTCGCCGCGAGAAACTTCGGTATTCCGTGTACGTGGTCGCGCTCGACGATACCGTCTGGAATGTGGCGCGCTTTCGTCACGCGAATCCCGATTACCGGTTCGAACGCCCGTGTGTGTATGTGGGGATGACGGGACTGGATCCGGATGTGCGCTTCGACCGGCACAAGGCCGGCATCCAGTCAAATCGCTATGTGCGCGACTTTGGCCTGCGGCTGATGCCGGAACTGTACGAAGTGTTCAATCCGATGCCGTACGACGGCGCGCGCGACATGGAAGTCGAACTTGCGATCGGCTTGCGCGAAGCAGGATATGCCGTGTGGCAGGCGTGAGTCCAGAACGCGTCGCCCTCGAACAATGGGCTTACTTGACGCCGAGCCCGCGCAGAATCGCGTTGCCTTCCGGCGTCAGACGAATATGCGCCTCGCCGGCATCCGTTGCGACGGTTTCGACGAGTCCTGCTTCCTGCAGCGTCGGAATTTCCGGTTTGGCGAACGCGGCCATCGGCGCATGCAGCAGGAGCAGCAGCGTCGCAATTTCATGCGGGCTCAGGAGCCGGCGCAAGAGGTTCGCTTTTTTCGGCGCTGCCTTCGGGGCGGCCGCCTGCGCAGGTGCGGCCGGTGAGCCGGCGGCGATGCGCTTCATGAGATCGTTTCGGTCGTTGTAGTAGTCCATCCTTGGCACCTTGGGCAGAACGCAGGTCAGTGTCAAAGACGAATCGTGAGGGGCAAGACTTAAACGATTCTTAAACCTGGCACCGCGGCCGCCCCTAGCGGGCGCAAAGGTGTTACACGCAGTTACGCCGGCGCGTGGTTCAGACCTTCTTGATCCGCCTCGAGGCGCCCCGAGGCCTTACCCGGGTGCGCATTCCTTGCTGGCACCTTCGATCCACAGGTTCGACGTATTGCGTTTGCCAGCGTAGTAGCGAAACGTGGTGCCGCCGTTGTCGGTGCGGATCTTGACGATATTGGAGTCGCCGAAGTCGAGCATCTGGCCCTGCGGAATCGGCGTGGCCTTGACAGGCGTGTCGTGTTTGGCCGCGGCCTGCGTCATGCACTGGATAACGTCGCTGACGGGGCGGCTCGTCATGTTGTCCTTCATCGGATCGCCAGCATCGGGGTTGTGCGACGCCTGATATTGCGCGCAGGCGGTGAGCAGCAGCGGAACGGACAGGGTAACGGCTAGCTTCCTCATAAGTCTCCTTCTCGTTGGCGGATGCGCGTGGCGTCGAATGATGGCGCCTGCCGCGCTGGAAAACCGCAAAAGATTCCGGAAATTATATCGGTGCAAGCGTTATGCCCGGTTTTTGCCTACGGCGCGCGATTGCCGGGTTGAGTGTTTTGCTCGCGCTTGCGCTGCGCATCTGCCGTTTATGTTCTCGCTGACGGATGCAAGTAAAAGCGCTCATCGCAACCCGATCACCCACAAGCAAAGCGCAAAAAACCAAGGGCGCCCGCGCCGCGTTGGCGCATAAGAAACCGCGACTACGACGCCTTGGTCGTCACCTCCCGTTTCCCCCTGACGATCTCATCCCCGGCGTTAGCCGCCAGCCGCCGGGTAACAGAAATGGAAGCAACCGAACACAACCCGACAACAACAAACGCAGGCCAAAAATCCGACCACTGCAAAGCCCCGTGCCCGTGCAGCGCCCGCGTGATGGAAAGCACAATGCCCGCAACCGTCACTCCGAGGCCCAGCGAAATCTGCTGCACGACGCTGCCGAGACTCGTCGCGCGCCCGACGTCGCGGCTCTCGATCTCGGCATAGGTCATCGAGTTGAGACTCGTGAATTGCAATGCGGGAAAAAAGCCGCCCAGCAACACGATGACCCAGATGAGCCATGTCGGTGTGCCCGGGAAGAACGCGCCGCACGCGGCAATCGCAATACCCGAAAACGCCGCGTTGTACATCAGCACCGTGCGAAAGCCCCAGCGCCGCAACACGGTAGCGGCGAGCGTGCGCATGAACATGCCGCCGAATGCGGACGCGCACGTAATCAGCCCCGACTTGAACGCGCTCATGCCCAGCCCTTCCTGCAGCACGAGCGGCAGCAGGAACGGCACAGCGCCTAGCCCGATGCGAAACAGCGAGCCACCCAGCACGCTCGCCTGAAACGTCGGCACGCGAAAGAACCGCAAGTCGAGCAAAGGACGCTCGACACGCCGCGCGTACAACACATAAACGCCGAGCATTGCCGCACCAAACAGCGTCATGACGGTCGCCGTCGTGACCGTCACCAGTTCGCCGTCAGTGAGCGACAGCCCCAGCAGAAACAGCGACGCGCCACCCGCCGATAGAATGAAGCCCGCCCAGTCGAGCGGACCAGGATGCGGCTCGCGCGTGTTCTTGATGTACTTGTTCGTCAGCCAGATGCCGAGAATGCCGACGGGAATGTTGATGAAGAAAATCAGTCGCCAGTGCAGATACGTCGTGATGAAGCCGCCGAGTAGCGGTCCCGCGGCGGGCCCGAGCATCGCGGGCACACTCAGGTAATTCATCGCGCGCACATAGTCGGAGCGCTCCACGACGCGGAAAATGATGATGCGCCCTACGGGCACCATCATCGCGCCCCCCACGCCCTGAATGAAGCGCGCCACGGTGAAGGTGGCCAGCGATGTCGACGCGGCGCACAACAACGAGCCGACCACGAAAATGCCGATCGCAGTGCGGAACACCGAGCGCGCGCCGAAACGGTCGGCCAGCCATCCGCAGACGGGAATGAACACACCGAGCCCCAGCACGTAACTGGTGACGGCAATTTTCAGCGTAACGGGGTCCCGGCCGAACGCGCGCGCCATTTCGGGCAGCGCAGTGACGATGACATTCGCGTCCACGCTCTCCATGAACATCGCGCAGGCGACGATGACGGGAGCGATAAAAGCCTTGATGGCAAGCAGCACGGGCGGCCAGCGATGTAAGTGAACGCTGATTATTGCACAGCCCGTGCGCGAAATGCCATGCCGTTGCAACTGCAACGGCATTTGCGATGCAACTTGCTGCACGGAGAGCCAGCCGCCGACGGATCGCGCACGCCGCTGCGCGCACGAGTGGTCCACTCTCGCGCGGTGGCGCTGTGAAGCGTGCGGCCCATGCGTGCAGCGCTAGCTCGAATGGCCCCTGAACAGACCGTGGTGCTTCGGCGGACCGGCGGCTGCATCGTCGCCGATCCAGCCAAACTCCACGGGCACGCGGGTGAAGAACACATGAACGTTCGCCGCGCGCACGATGTCGAGTAGACGGTCCGCTTCCTCATCCGTCGTAGCGAGGATGATCTGTTGCGGCTGGTCGCCGAGCGAGAGTGCGTGCGCTACATGGTGTGCGCCCGCATGGCCGATACCCTGAGCGCAACTGACGACAGTCGCGCCCTGTATGCCGAGCGCGCGCGCCTCATGCAGCAGCCATTCGCACACGGTCAGATGACCGTGCTTGCGGCTGCGCTCGGTGAAGAAGGTCAATTGACAGCCGTTCATCGCCAGACTCATCGGCGTTGCGCGTGTGAAGCCGAAGCAGACGGCGCCTTGCCGCTCACATGGCTCATATGATGCCTCGCATAGTCGACCGCTTCGATCAGCACGGAAGCGATTTCGCCGACACGCTCGCGCGGTATGCGAATCTCGACCCATTCGCGCATCGCCGAGCGGCCATACGGCTGAAAGGCGAACGCACGGCCGGCGTTCACCAGCATCGCCGCGCGCTGGGCAGGCAGCTTGATACCGATTCCACTGCCGTACACGCAAAACGCGAGCTGCGAATCGACGAATGCGGCCGGGCAGCCGAACATCGTGCCTGCACGCACGAATGGATACTTGTCCCGAATGCAAGCGAACACCGCATCGAACAGTCCGACATCATGCAAGAGTCTTGGCTCTGTCTTCATCGTGTTTCTCCTGTCGCCCGGATTCGCGCCGCACCGCAACGGATGCGCGTGTCGATAATCGTGTGCGTCAGACATCAGGAAGATTACGCGCTTTCATGGAACGCCGCTGCCTAACACCTCGTATTCGACTGCGCAGCGAGTATAGAAGAGCGGCACGTCGCCTTGCCGCAGACAGTCGAGCAGCGCATCCACACGCGCGCTTTCTCCCGCAAGCGTGATCGCGACGGGCTGATCGGCGAGTTCGACGAAGCGCGCTGCGTGATATTTACCGCGCAGGTCGACGCATTCGCTGACCTCGACCACCGTTGCGCCATGAATGCCTGCCTGACGCGCTGCTTCCAGGATCCAGTCGACAGTCGTCTGATGGTGCTTGCGCGGCCCGGTGGTGGCCGCGAACACGGTGAGCTGGCTGCCTTGCATCGCCGATCTCCCTACGCTTGAGATGCGCTGACGTGTGAGAAGCATTATGGCGCCACCTCCGCGCGTGGAACAGCCTTGCAAGAGCGATGCCCGTTGCTCGCAGGAACGCGATGCGGCACTGCATCACGCGATGAACAGCGACGGTCGTTTGCCCCCGCGTAGATAGATCGCATGGACGGAAGTCGAGCGCGACGTGCGCGCGCTGATTGCATCTGAGCCGGCGCTTGCATCGCGCGAAGTCGCGACCGTGCCGTATGTCACATCCGCGTACAGTGCGACGCGGATCGATTGATGCGCCTATAACGGGTGCAACGATGCGTTGGTCAGTGCTTGCGCACCAGCGCATCGACGAGCGCGAACGCCGTCTGCTTCAATTTTTTCGGATCGCCGTACACGCGCTCCATCACCGCGATGCCGCGCGTCGTCGTGACGACCAGATTGGCGGCCTGCTGCGGCGGCAGCGTCAATTGCGCGCGTGCTTCTTTCGTGTCGAGAACGGCGAGCACGGCCGCCTCGAGCGCATCGAGCATGGCCTGCACGGCTTCGCGCGGACGCTGCGAGTCCGGATCGATCTCGACGGCCGTTTTCGTCGACAGGCAACCGCGCGTCGGTGTGCCTTGCGTGATCGAACGGATTGCGAACGTGAAAAACGACGTCAGCGCATCGTGTACATCGGGCTTGTCGAGCGCTTTGCGCGCGTCCGCGATGAGACGTTGCGCATACCGGTCGAACACGCGAATGAAGATTTCTTCCTTGTCGCCGTACGCGTTATACAGCGAGCCGCGCTGCACACCCGTCGCTTCCGCGAGATCCAGCATCGACGTCGCACGAAAGCCCTTGCGCCAGAACACGTCTAGCGCGTGTGCGAAGGCATCGTCTTCATTGAACTGGCGAACTCCAGCCATGTTTTTGCCTCGGTCGGGAAATGCTCAAAGCGATATCTTGACACCGCTGGCTAGAATGCACAGAGAAGGTGACGTCAGCGTGCGCGTTCGTCGATGAAGCCCTTGAGCGTCGCGAGTGTGTCGGCGTCGTCGATATGCTTGTCGGTGCGCCAGCGCAGCATGCGCGGAAAGCGCACGGCCACGCCGGACTTGTGACGCGGGCTCGCCTGAATGCCTTCGAAGCCGATCTCGAACACGAGCGTCGGTGTGACGCTGCGCACCGGGCCGAATTTTTCGACGGTCGTCCTGCGCACGATCGCATCGACTTCGCGCATCTCATCATCTGTCAGGCCCGAGTAGGCCTTCGCGAAGGGCACGAGCGTACGCACGCCGTCCGCTTCGTCCCAGACGGCGAACGTGAAATCGGTGTAGAGGCTCGCGCGCCGCCCGTGGCCGCGTTGCGCGTAGATCAGCACGGCGTCGATCGCATAGGGGTCGATCTTCCATTTCCACCATGTGCCCGCCGCCTTGGTGCGGCCGACGCCGTACATCGACGCGCGCTCCTTGAGCATCAATCCTTCGACGCCGCGTGCGCGGCTTTCGTCGCGCAATGCGGCAAGCGCGTGCCAGTCGTGTGCATCGACGAGGGGCGACACACGCAGCAGATCTTTCGCGAGGGTATCGGCGAGCGTTACGCCCAGCGTGTCGAGCCGCGCGCGCCGTTCGTGCAGCGGCCGCATGCGCAAGTCCTCGCCGCGCGATTCCAGCAGGTCGTAGGCGAGGAACGTGGCGGGCGATTCGGCGAGCACGCGCTTCGTCAGCGACTTGCGCGTGATGCGCGGTTGCAGCCTCGCGAAGGGCAGCGGCGCGAGCGCGTCGGGTTCCCATGCGAGAATCTCGCCGTCGAGCACATGACCGTCCGGCAGCGCTTCGCCCAACGCGACGACTTCGGGAAAGCGGTCCGTGATCAGATCTTCGCCGCGCGACCACACCCACACGCGGCCATCGCGTTTCACGACTTGCGCGCGTATGCCGTCCCACTTCCATTCGGCGAACCACGATGACGGATCGCCGAGTGTCGCGGGATCGGATTGCAGCGGATGTGCGAGAAAGAACGGGAAGGGCAGGCCGCGCTCGCTTTCGTGACGCACAAGCGCGGCTTCGGCGTCGCCGTTTGCATCGTCCGAAGGGGCGGGCGCGATGAGACGCAGATAGCGCGCGGCGTCGGGCGGCTGGCTCGAATCCGTCCAGCCGACCATGCGCTGTGCGATCAGCTTGTGATCGACGCCCGCGACGTCGGCGAGCGCGCGCACGACGAGCTGCCGCGCGACACCTACCCGAAAGCCCCCGCCGATCAGCTTCGTGAAAAGGAAGCGGCCGCTCCAGTCGAGTTCGTTCCAGTACGCGACGAGACGCTCACGCAGTGTTTCCGGCGAAGCACCGCGCAGTGTCAGGATGCGTTCTTCGATCCATTGCGTGAGCCCCAGTTCGGACGTGCGAGCAGCAGGCGGCAACACATGCGCAATGGTCTCCGCGAGATCGCCGACGGCCTGATACGACTCTTCGAACAGCCACTCCGGCAAACCCGCGTGCGTACGCGCGATCTCGGTGAGCAGGCGCGTCGGCACCGACTGGCGAGGCTTGCCGCCCGCCAGGAAATACGACGCCCATGCCGCGTCTTCGGGCGGCGCGGCATGGAAGTAGGTGATCAGCGCGTCGAGCTTGTCGCGTGTCGACGTGGTCGCGTCGAGTGCCGTGTAGAGCGTGGCGAAGCGTTTCATGATGCCGCGGGCGCTGCTGCGTCGTTGCCCGCTGCCACATCGGCTTCGATCGCGTCGTCGCCATACTCGGTGGCAAAAGCGCCCGCTTCGAGCCCCTGTTCGCGCAGCCAGCGCACCAACGGGTCGACCTGGCCGTGCGTGACGATCACGCGCTGCGCGCCCGTCGCCGCGATCGCCGTTTGCAGGCCGGGCCAGTCCGCATGGTCGGACAACACGAAGCCGCGATCGACGCCGCGTCGCCGGCGCGTGCCGCGCAAGCGCATCCAGCCCGACGCGAACGCGTCGCTGTAGTCGCCGAAGCGCCGCAGCCACGCGCTGCCTTGCGCCGACGGCGGCGCGATTACGAGCGCCTGCCGGAAGGCCTCTTTGTTCTTCGCGGGGATGTCGCTCACCAGGTGCACATGCGGCAGCGCAACCCCTGCCGCACGATACGCACGATTCAACGGTTCGACGGCGCCGTGACAGAAGATCGGCCCGATGCCCGCATCGACGCCCGCCAGTATGTGCTGCGCTTTGCCGAACGAATAGCAGAAGAGCACGGACGCGCGGCCCGTCGCCGCGTTGTGCCGCCACCAGCTGTCGATGCCGTCGAACACCGTCTGCGGCGCATCCCAGCGGTAGATCGGCAAGCCAAAGGTCGATTCGGTGATGAAGGTATGGCAGCGCACGGATTCGAACGGCGCGCAGGTCGGATCGGGATCGAGCTTGTAGTCCCCGGATGCCACCCACACTTCGCCGCGATACTCGACGCGCACCTGTGCCGAACCCAGCACATGTCCCGCCGGATGCAGCGACACGTCGACGCCATTGATCGCAATGCGCTTGCCGTACGCCAGCGTGTGCAGATCGATGCCCGGCAGCCTCGCTTGCAGCACGAGCGCGCCGGGTTCGGCGGCCAGATAGCGGCGATGCCCGAAGCGCGCGTGGTCGGCATGTGCGTGCGTGATAACAGCCCGCTCGACGGGCTGCCACGGATCGATATGGAAGTCGCCTTGCGCACAGTACAGGCCTTCGGGACGCGCGACGATCAGGTCCGTCTGTTGATTCACGTTTGTCTCCGGGCTGTCTCAGCGGGGACAGGCTGCATGGCATTGGCATGGGCCTGTGCATCGATGGACTCGCGCAACGGGACGGAAGTTCATTGGCCGGGTACACGCATTGTTGACCAGGACGCAAAACGCCCCCGCGTCCGATGAACGCCGGGGCGCCCGCGTGACAGCCGGCTCCTATGAAGTCACGCAACCGTCACGCCATTACTGACCGCCCTGATTGGTGCCGGGCTGCATCGTGCCGTTCTGCTGCATCGTGCCGCGTTGGTGCGTCGTACCGTTGCCCGAGCGGCTCATGCTGTTCGGCGTCGCGCCCGTACCGGTGCCCGCGCCGCCGCCCGTCCCCGTCGTGCCAGGCGCGCCGTAGCCGCTATCGTTCGAGTTGCCTCGTTGCATGCGGTTCATGTTGGCGCCCGGCGTCGCTACGCCACCTGCGCCACCAGTATTGCCGCCGCCCGCGCCGACGCCATTGCCAGACGAACCGCCGCCCGCGCCGTTACCGCCGCCGGCGCCGGCACCCTGCGCGTACACACCGCCGGACAGAGCCATTACGAGGGCAGTGGCAAGTACCTTCTTCGTCATGCTTTTCATGGTCGAACCTCCAGGAGTGGGTTGGATCTTCACGAGTCGGTTCTGGCGACCCGCCCGTGCCTTCTCTTGCGCAAACCCTGTGCCGCGTGCGCAAGGGTCTTGCCGCAAGCCGCCGCCTGGAACGCTGCTTGCGAACACGCGCTGACGCGTCGCGTCTTATCTAGCAAAGCAGCCGACGATGGCCAGCAAGCGGCGCAATTCGTCGTCTTCCGCGCCGGCGGAAGATCTCAAATCGAAAGATCTCGGCCGTTCGCGGGGGTGGCCGCACAATGAAGCACTGCGTACGAATCAGGGCATGAAAATCGCGGGCCACAGAACACACTGCGCGCGGGACCGCGCAGTCCGCCCTTGCTCGAGAAAAAAGCACGTACTTCGACCATGAGCGCATCGAGGGCTCGTGCACGAGGGAAACGATCGGCGCTGCTCGCGAGACGGACGCGGTGCTGAAGGAAGAGGCGCGGGAAAGAAGCGGCTAACGTCGCGGCGGCGTGGACAAAGGTGAGCTTTCGCGTTCGACTGCCTGCAGCCGCCAGTAGCCCGCTATCTCTTCGGGCCGCGAATGCGAGATCCACTTCGCCTGGCCTTGCGCCGAGGTCATGTTGCCGTGCCGGTCCACGCGCACGCCATACAGCGTGACGAGCGGCTGCTCGCTGCCGCGCGCGCACAGCGACATGATGTGGCCGTCCTCGCGTATGTCGCCCGAAGACGGCAACTCGACCCCGCGACGGTCCTGCGACGTCCATGCGTGGCTGATCGTGTCTAGCCACAACACTGCATAGTCGTGATTGACCGTCGGGTCGGATGTATTGATCAGGATCGACAGACGCATGAAGCCTCCATGTCCGCTTGATCGGCCGCGCGGACGTCGCGGCGGGATGCTGTCGCGACCGTGTGCCTGTGTGCTGGTCGGCACCAGGGCAATCGCTTTCGCCGGATCAAGCAACGCCCGTTCCAACGTGTGCGCGAACGCATGGTCGCGGTGCTGCAGGCGCGGGCGGCGTGCGATGCAGGTTGTGCCGCCGGCCGCGCTGTACAAAGTGCAAACCGCCGTTGGCGTTTTTACGCGGCATGGTCGTCTGCGTTGAGCGCTTTTGATGATTCGGCACGCATGGCCGATGTCCAAACGGAGGAACGGACAGAGTAGCGGCGCGGGCGCGCGCTATCTGCTATCGTTCGCGTCTATGCGACCCATTATCTCGGTTTCGAATCTGTCGAAGACCTACGCAACGGGCTTTCAGGCTCTCAAGCGTATCGACCTCTCCATTCGCCCAGGCGAAATCTTTGCATTGCTCGGGCCGAACGGCGCGGGCAAGACCACGCTGATCAGCATCATCTGCGGGATCGTCAACGCGACGGAAGGCAGCGTGTCGGTCGACGGTCACGATATCCGCAACGACTATCGCGCCGCGCGCTCGCTGATTGGGCTCGTGCCGCAGGAACTGACCACGGACGCCTTCGAGACCGTATGGGCGACCGTCTCGTTCAGCCGCGGGCTGTTCGGCAAGCCGAAGAATCCAGCTTACATCGAAAAAGTGCTGCGCGATCTGTCACTGTGGGAGAAGCGCAATAGCCGCATCATCCAGTTGTCCGGTGGCATGAAGCGGCGCGTGCTGATCGCGAAGGCCCTGTCGCACGAACCGCGCGTGCTGTTTCTCGACGAGCCGACGGCGGGTGTCGACGTCGAACTGCGCCGCGACATGTGGAAGCTGGTGCGCTCGCTGTCTGCGAACGGCGTGACGATCATCCTCACCACGCATTACATCGAGGAAGCCGAAGAGATGGCCGACCGCATCGGCGTGATCAACGGCGGCGAACTGAAGCTCGTCGAAGAGAAAGCGGAATTGATGCGCAAGCTCGGCAAGAAACAGTTGACGCTGCAACTCGAAGCGCCGCTAGCGAGCATTCCCGCGACGCTCGTGCACTACGGGCTGGAACTCGGAAACGAGAGCACCGAACTGGTCTATACCTACGACGCCGAACGCGAGAAGAGCAGCAGCATCGTTGCGCTGCTCAACGATCTCAGCGAAGCGGGCATCCGTTTCAAGGACTTGCATACGACCCAAAGCTCGCTCGAAGACATCTTCGTGAGTCTCGTGCACCGAAAACAACAAGAGGAAAGCGTGCGATGAATCTTCATGCAATCCGCGCCATCTACCGTTTTGAAATGGCGCGCACGGGACGCACGCTGATGCAGAGCATCATCGCGCCTGTCATTTCGACGTCGCTGTATTTCATCGTGTTCGGCTCGGCGATCGGCTCGCGCATCCGTGAAGTGGAAGGCATCAGCTACGGCTCGTTCATCGTGCCGGGGCTCATCATGCTGTCCCTGCTGTCGCAGAGCATTTCGAATGCGTCGTTTGGCATCTATTTCCCGCGTTTCACGGGCACGATCTACGAGCTGCTCTCCGCGCCCGTGTCATACCTGGAGATCGTGATCAGCTATGTCGGCGCGGCGGCGACCAAGTCGATCGTGCTCGGCCTCATCATTCTTGCGACGGCAGGCCTCTTCGTGCCGCTGCAGGTGCAGCATCCATTCTGGATGGTGGCGTTTCTGGTGCTGACGGCTGTCACGTTCAGTCTGCTCGGTTTCATCATCGGCATCTGGGCCGACAACTTCGAGAAGCTGCAGCTCGTGCCGCTGCTCATCATCACGCCGCTGACGTTTCTCGGCGGCAGCTTCTATTCCGTCGCGATGCTGCCACCGGCATGGAAAGTCGTCACGCTGTTCAATCCCATTGTCTATCTGGTCAGCGGCTTTCGCTGGAGCTTCTTCGGGCTCGCGGATGTCAGCGTCGGCATCAGTCTCGGCATGACGGCGCTTTTTCTTTGCATCTTCCTTGCCGTGATCGCGTGGATCTTCAAAACGGGTTATCGGCTCAAGTCGTAGTAGGATGAACGTCGTCGGCCTGCCGCCGACATGAGGGAAGACTGAGGCGCCGTGCGCGCCCCAGCCGTTCGACATCGCAGCACGACGCTTTTAGCGGGGCGCGAGCGACACATGGCCACGACGCAATCACGACCGCTCGGCGGGTTCGCCGGATACATCCGCAAGAACGAAGTCGAACTCACCGAACGCTGGCTGAAATCGGTGTTCAGCGACGTCGAACTGACGGAACCTGACCGGCTGACCAACGAGCAATTGTCGGATCACGTTCCCGACATACTCGAATCCATCTGCAGCGCGCTCGAGCAACAGGATCTCGAAGAGGTCGAACCCGAGATCGAACGCAAGGCGCGGCTGCACGGCAAAATGCGCTGGAAGCAGGGCTATCGCATCGACGAACTCGTGCGCGAGCTCGATCTGTTCCGTCAGGTGCTGATGGGCGCCGTCGCGCAGTACGCGCAAGCGCATCCCGCCTTTACGCGGCGCTACGAAGAACGCGCGCGCTATTTCATCGACGAGTCCGTCAGCTTCGTCACGCTCACGTCGGTGCGCGAAGTCGTGACGGAGCGCGACCGCAAGATCGACGAGTACACGGGGCGGCTGGAACGCGCGAATCACGAGCTGTTGCTCAAGCAGAAGCTGGTCGGTGAACTGTATGAGTCGCGCATGCAGATCACGCGCAGCGTCGTGCACGACCTGCGAAATTTCCTCAACGTGTTTTCGATGGCGCTGCAACTCGTCGCGCGCGCACCTTCGAAAACGGAAGCTGCCTTGGCGCTGGCCAACCGGCAGGCCGCCGACATGAAGGTGCTCGTCGACGAACTGGTCGAGTATTCGGTCGTGCTCGGCGACACCCATCAGGCCGCGATGGAAACCGTGGATCTGCACGCGCTGTTCGAGGAACTGGTCGCGTCCTGCGGTCCGTCGATCCGCGAGAAAGGGCTCAAGCTGAATGCATCGTTCGACGGACAACTCGTATCGGTGCAGTCGAATCGCCTGAAGCTCAAGCAGATCGCGATCAATCTGCTGACGAATGCGGCCAAGTACACGAAGGCGGGCGAAGTCGCGCTCGAAATTCGGGGGCGCGGCAACGACGCGTGGTGTCTGCGGGTCTCCGATACGGGCGTGGGCATCGGGGCAGGGGACCGGGACCGCGTCTTCAAGGAGTTCGAGCGCGCGAACGCGGACGACGTGCCGGGTGCGGGTCTCGGCCTCGCGATCGTCAAGGAGTTGTGCCGCATGCTGCGTGGCGATCTGCGCTTCGACTCGCAGCCAGGAGTCGGCACCACGTTCGAGATCACATTCCCGCTTCAGTTGCGCGTCGCGCAGGCGCCCGAGTTCTAGCCGTCGATGCAAAAAGGCCGGGCATGCCCGGCCTTTTCTTCACTGCGCTGCCGATCGGCTTAGCCGAACAGCTTCATCGCCTGCAGCAGCGTGTTGACCACGCCCCATGTCAGCGGGATCAGCACATACAGCCAGAACACGGCCATGAGGCCCTTGTTCGTCGGATGAGCGTTTTGCGTCGACATTGTCGTTCTCCTGTGTCGGACCTTATTTGGCGGATGCGAGCTGCGCGTCCGTCATGTGATGCTTTTCGTGCACGTGTTTCACCAGCAGGTTGCAGATGAAGCCGATCACGAGCAACACGGTCATGATATGGACCGTCATCGTGTAGGCGTCTGCCTTCGCAACGCCATGCGCGACCTGATAGGCGCGGATGTAGTTGACGAGCACGGGACCCGCGACGCCTGCTGCCGCCCACGCCGTGAGCAGACGGCCATGAATGCCGCCGACGAACGCGGTGCCGAACATGTCGGCGAGATAAGCGGGCACGGTCGAGAAGCCGCCGCCGTACATCGACAGGATCACGCAGTAGCACAGCACGAACATCGCGATGTTGCCCGTCGACGCGAAGCTCGGCACGAGCCAGTACAGCACGGCGCCCAGCGCGAAGAAGATGAAGTAGGTGTTCTTGCGGCCGACGTAATCCGACGCCGATGCCCACACGAAGCGTCCGCCCATGTTGAAGAGCGACAGCAGGCCGACGAAGCCCGCGGCTGCGGCAGCCGTCACCGTGTCCTTGAAGCTTTCCTGGATCATCACCGACGCCTGTCCGAGAATGCCGATGCCCGCCGTCACATTCAGGAACAGCACCAGCCAGATCAGATAGAACTGGGGCGTCTTCAGCGCCTGGTCGATGTGCACGTGGTTGCGTGTGATCATCTTCTGCGTCGTGGTTGCGGGCGGCGTCCAGCCGGCCGGCTTCCAGTCTGCGGGCGGCACGCGGATCGCGAGCGCGCCGATCGACATCGAGATGAAGTACGCAATGCCGAGTACGATGAACGTTTCAGCCACGCCGATGCTGGTCGCACTCTTGAAGTGGTTCATCAGCGCGACGGACAACGGTGCCGCGATCATCGCGCCGCCGCCGAAGCCCATGATCGCCATACCCGTCGCCATGCCGCGGCGGTCGGGGAACCAGCGGATCAGCGTCGACACGGGCGACACGTAGCCGAGACCGAGGCCGATTCCGCCAAGCACGCCATAGCCGAGATACAGCAGCACGATCTGATGCGTCCACACGCCGAGCGCCGAGACGATGAAGCCGCCGCCGAAGCAGCAGGCCGCCGTGAACATCGTGCGGCGCGGGCCGACTTTTTCCAGCCACTTGCCGGCGAACGCCGCCGACAAGCCCAGGCAGACGATGGCCAGCGAGAAGATCCAGCCAAGTGTAGTCAGCGACCAGTCGTCCGGTGCCGATTGCGTGATGCCGATGACTTTGGTGAGCGGCCCGTTGAACACGGAGAACGCATAGGCCTGGCCGATACACAGGTGCACGGCGAGGGCGGCAGGCGGCACCATCCAGCGGGAAAAGCCAGGTTGGGCGATCGTTGCCTGTTTAGAAAAGAATGATGGCGAGCGGGCGTCGCCGCCGGGCTCAATAATGCTGCTCATGGTCGGTCTCCGATCGGGCTAAACGTCTGGTTATCGGTTGCAATTGCCGAAACTTGAGCTAGCGCAAATTTCACTGCATATGCTGGGCTGCAACATATTTAAATTGTGCTAGCGGGGTCCAGATTCGGCAATGGCGAGACGATAGGTGCAGGCGATCCGCTTTGCAATATGAGAACGAAAAGCATATGAAGCATGTTTGAAGCGTTGTGCGAAGCGGGAGCGAGTGAATTCAAGCGACCCGACGCCGCAGGTGACGGTATGACGCAGCGCGAACGGCGATTGAGTGTTTTGCCGAATCGATTCAGCCGCGCCGCTTGCTGCGAAAGCACATAGAAAGCTTGTCCAGTGCATCCTCGATGTTCGGGTTCACCCGAATTTCACCGTCGAGGAATTCTTCTAGCAAGTACAGTTCGCCCGCCTGGAAAAAAGTACAGTTTCGTCGCTCATGGCCAGCCGTGGCGGTGGAGCGCCCCACGTGATACCTTGGAAGCGTTGTCTCCGTTGCACAACAGTATTTGATATATCACATACAAGATACTTGATTTTTGTCGCGACGCAGCATATGATTGAGTCATCCAATCACTCAATGACCGGAGCATCAAATGGATTTCGTGTCGCTCGCATTTTTCGCCGTCGCTGTCGTGGGCCTGGGTTCCGCCGCAACCGTGTTGCTGACGCGCTGGATTCCGCAGCACGTCGCCGAACTGGCATCGAAGAACGGCCGCTACGTCGGGCTTGAAGCTGCTACGGCGCGTGAAGCCACGCCGTACCGCGCACGTGTCGAAGCCGCGATGGGCGCGGTCGGCTCGTCGAACTAAGACTGCAGTGGCGACCCCCGCATTGAACCTGCCTCTGGCGCTGCAGCCCATCGGCAACAGCGCCAGCCTTCGCGATCAGGCCTACACGATGTTGCGTCAGGCCATCGCCGATGCCGATATCTACGCGTCGAGCGAAGAGATTCGACTCGACGAGCGCGCGCTGAGCGAGTCACTGGGCGTGAGCCGCACGCCTGTGCGCGAAGCGATGACGCTGCTCGAACAGGAAGGTTTTCTGCGCATGGTGCCACGGCGTGGCATCTATATCGTGCGCAAGAGCAAGCGCGAAATTGTCGAGATGATCCAGATGTGGGCCGCGCTGGAAAGCATGGCTGCGCGCCTTGCGACGCTGCATGCCACCGACGAGGAAATCGCGCGGCTGCGTCACATGTTCGACCAGTTCCGCGATTCGACGCCGGCCGAGCATATCGCCGAGTACTCGGATGCGAACATCGCGTTCCATCAGGCCATCGTCGAACTGTCGAAGTCGCAGATCATTCTCGACACGATCAAGAACATCTTCATTCATGTGCGTGCGATCCGGCGCATGACGATTTCGCAGAGCGACCGCGCGTCGCGCTCGATCGTCGACCACCTGCGCATCATCGAGGCACTGGAGAAGCGCGACACCGAACTCGCCGAACGACTCGTGCGCGAGCACTCGTTGGGATTGGCTGCTTTCGTCGAAGCGAACTGCGACTTTCTCGACTGAGCGCGTTGCGGGAAGATTGAAGAACAAAAGGCCGGCGGACGGCGCAGTCCGCCGGCCTTTTTCATTTCACCTCGTCACTGGAAGGCTTTCAGCATCGTCTCGCCGAGCGCGGCCGGCGACTGCGCGACGTGAATGCCCGCCGAACGCATCGCATCGATCTTCGCGCCGGCTGTGCCCTTGCCGCCCGAGATGATCGCGCCCGCGTGACCCATGCGCCGTCCGGGCGGCGCGCTCGTGCCCGCAATAAAACCGACCACCGGCTTGTTCGTGCGCGAATCCTTGAGGAACTGCGCCGCATCCTCTTCAGCCGAGCCGCCGATTTCGCCGATCATGATGACGCCTTCCGTCTCGTCGTCGGCGAGGAACATCTCGAGGCAGTCGATGAAGTTGGTGCCGTTGACGGGATCGCCGCCGATGCCGATGCAGGTCGTCTGCCCGAGACCGGCCGCCGTAGTCTGCGCGACGGCTTCGTACGTCAACGTCCCCGAGCGCGACACCACACCGATCTTGCCCGGCCGGTGAATGTGTCCCGGCATGATGCCGATCTTGCATTGGCCCGGCGTGATAACGCCCGGACAGTTTGGCCCGATCAGACGCGTCGCCGATCCCGCCAGTGCGCGCTTCACGCGCACCATATCGATCACGGGAATGCCTTCCGTGATGCAGACGACGAGGGGCAGTTCGGCATCGACGGCTTCGAGAATCGCGTCGGCGGCCATCGGCGGCGGCACGTAGATCACGGATGCATTGGCGCCCGTCGCCCCGACGGCATCCGCGACCGTGTCGAACACGGGCAGACCCAGGTGCGACGTGCCGCCCTTGCCGGGCGTAACGCCGCCGACCATCTGCGTGCCGTACGCGACTGCCTGCTCTGAGTGAAATGTGCCTTGAGAGCCGGTGAACCCTGGCAAATCACCTTCGTATTTCGATCGATCAGTACGGCCATGTCAGTTTGCCTCCGTCGCGGCTACCGCGTGGTTCTTGTCCTTGACTGCGGCGACCACCTTGCTCGCTGCGTCGGCGAGATGATCGGCTGACAGAATGGGCAGGCCCGAGTCGCGCAGAATCTGCTTGCCGAGTTCGACGTTGGTGCCTTCGAGCCGCACCACGAGCGGCACCCGCAGATCCACTTCGCGAGCGGCGCTCACCACGCCGTCCGCGATCACGTCGCAGCGCATGATGCCGCCGAAGATGTTGACCAGAATCCCTTCCACTTTTGGATCGCGCAGAATCAGACGGAATGCCGTCGCGACGCGCTCCCTGGTCGCGCCTCCGCCCACGTCGAGAAAGTTGGCTGGCTCGCCGCCATAGAGCTTGATAATGTCCATCGTCGCCATGGCGAGGCCCGCACCGTTCACCATGCAGCCGATGTTGCCGTCGAGCGTGACGTAGTTCAGCCCATGTTTGGCGGCTTCGAGTTCGGCGGCGTCTTCTTCGGCTTCGTCGCGCAGCGCTTCGATGGCGGGGTGGCGGAACAGGGCGTTGTCGTCGAAATTGATCTTCGCGTCAAGCGCGATCACGTCGCCTTGCTGCGTGACGACGAGGGGGTTGATCTCGACGATCGACGCGTCCAGTTCGACGAACGCGCGATACGCGTTGGCGATGAACTGCGTCGCCGACTTGACCTGCTTGCCCGTCAGCCCGAGTCCGAAGGCGAGCTGGCGCGCGTGGAACGGCTGCAGGCCGGTTGCGGGATCGATAGCGACTTTGAGGATCTTCTCGGGCGTATGCGCGGCCACTTCCTCGATTTCCATACCGCCTTCCGTCGACGCCATCACGGTAATGCGCGAGGTGCTGCGGTCGATCAGCATGCCGAGATACAGCTCACGTTCGATCGCGCAGCCTTCCTCTACATAGACGCGCTTCACTTCGCGGCCCGCTGGCCCGGTCTGCTTCGTGACGAGCACGTGCGCCAGCATTTGCTCGGCGCTCGAACCGACGTCGCTGACCGACTTAACGACGCGCACGCCGCCCTTGCCGTTCGGATCGTCGGCGAAGCGGCCTGCACCGCGCCCACCCGCATGAATCTGCGACTTGACGACCCACACCGCGCCGCCCAGCGCGAGCGCCGCGTCTTCGGCCTCCCGCGGCGTGAACGCGACGCGCCCGTTCGGCACGGCGACGCCGTAGCCTTTCAACAGTGCCTTCGCCTGATATTCGTGGATATTCACCTGTCTCCTCGCTAGTTGAATTCGACGCCTGACGGCGCGTAAAGGGTGGGCGGTCGGCTCAGGGTAAATATATGATATGTGATATATCACACCGACTCAAGCACGGAAAATGATCGGGGTTTTCCCTTTGTGAAACGGGTCCTTAATTCGTCATTCAACCTCTCGGCCTTGTCCGTAAAGGCCTGACGTGCTTATGCGGGATTGTGCTTACTAAAGTGAAAGCGCTTGCAGCGATTAGATATATCACATACCGTATTGAGAACGGACGATCCAAACAAGAGCGTCAAGTGCTCGGAGGGGACACAACATGGGCAAGGCACTCGACGGTGTGCGCATTCTCGATTTCACGCATGTGCAATCGGGCCCGACCTGCACGCAGTTGCTCGCGTGGTTCGGCGCCGATGTGATCAAGGTGGAGCGCGCCGGCGCGGGCGACATTACGCGCGAGCAGCTGCGCGATATCCCCGATGCGGACAGCCTCTACTTCACGATGCTCAACCACAACAAGCGTTCGGTGACCATCGACACGAAGAACCCCGAAGGCAAGCTCGTGCTCGAAGCGCTGATCCAGAAGTGCGACGTGATGGTGGAGAACTTCGCGCCGGGCGCGCTGGACCGCATGGGCTTTACCTGGGAGCGCATCCAGGAACTCAATCCGAAGATGATCGTCGCCTCGGTCAAGGGCTTCGGTCCCGGTCCCTATGAAGACTGCAAGGTCTACGAGAACGTCGCGCAATGCGTGGGCGGCGCGGCCTCGACGACGGGCTTCGACGACGGTCCGCCCGTGGTGACGGGCGCGCAGATCGGCGACAGCGGCACGGGCCTGCATCTGGCGCTGGGCATCGTCACGGCGCTCTATCAGCGCACGATGACCGGCCGCGGCCAGAAGGTGCTCGCCGCGATGCAGGACGGCGTGCTGAACCTTTGCCGCGTGAAGCTGCGCGACCAGCAGCGTCTGCAGCGCACGGGGGTGATGAAGGAGTACCCGCA
This sequence comes from Paraburkholderia phymatum STM815, assembly GCF_000020045.1. Lineage (GTDB taxonomy): Bacteria > Pseudomonadota > Gammaproteobacteria > Burkholderiales > Burkholderiaceae > Paraburkholderia > Paraburkholderia phymatum. Next base: position 1,760,706 of record NC_010623.1, read on the forward strand.
GTATCCGAACGGCACGTTCGGCGAAGCGGTGCCGCGCGCGGGCAATGCATCGGGCGGCGGACAGCCGGGCTGGATTCTCAAGTGCAAGGGCTGGGAGCACGATCCGAACGCGTACATCTACTTCATCACGCAGGCACCCGTGTGGGTGAAGATCTGCAACGTGATCGGCAAGGAAGAGTGGGCCACGGATGCGGACTACGCGACGCCCAATGCGCGGCTGCCGCGCCTGAAGGAAATCTTCGCGGAGATCGAACGCTGGACGATGACGAAGACCAAGTTCGAGGCGATGGAAATCCTCAACAGGCACGACATTCCGTGCGGCCCGATCCTGTCGATGAAGGAAATCATGGACGACGAATCGCTGCGCAAAACCGGCACGATCGTCGAGGTCGATCACCCGGTGCGCGGCAAGTACCTGACGGTGGGCAACCCGATCAAGCTGTCGGACAGCCCGACGGAAGTCACACGTTCGCCGCTGCTCGGCGAACACACCGATGAAGTAATGGCCGAACTCGGCTACTCGCCGGCACAGATCGAAGCGCTGAGGACGGCGGGCGCGATCTGAGCAACGACCTGAGCGAAATCGAGAACAACAACATCGAGCGAACTGGCGCGAATGCGCAACGCAAAGGAGATGACATGCCGGATGGTGCGGACTTCATCGCGTGGTCGGGACTCGAACGTCTCGAACTGTATGTATTCGTCTTCTCGGGCGCACTGATGGTCGCGATCGCATCGATCGTGTTCGTCCGGCGGCTCACGCACGGCAGGCAAAACGCACGGCAAGCGGCAGCAGGCGACAAGATCGTCGATCTGCTCGCATTGGGACTATGTATCTGGCTTGGTTACGCTTTTGTCAACGAGCCGGCGCAACTGCCTGGCGCGGCCGCGCTGTTTGCGGTCAGCGTGCTCGCTGCTGCACTCGGGGCACACGTGATGCTGACCACGCATGAACACACGATGCGTGCGCCGGCGCATTGCGGCATGCTGGCTCGGCGCAGCGCATCGCTGCGCGTCACATGGGACGGCGACGCCGCGCGCATGCAACCCTCGGACGATTTCACGCAGCGCTGGACGTATACGAGCCATCCGCGCCGCACACAGGCACGTTGCCTGTCATCGGCGAGAAACGCGCATCTGGCGCATGTCACGATGCGCGTGCGCAATCGTCAACGTCATCAGGTCAATCGCCGCTGAGTCGCCACTGAGGAAAACCCATATGACGTCCGCGCTTTGATTCAAGCGTGGACGTCGGAGTGAAAAGTCGATGAACAGCAACCCTGCGTCATTGAGCCGTGGAATCTCGATAGAACTGATTCTTCCTGTCGAAGATCAGTTGCGCGAGAAAGTCGGCGTCGTAGGCGTTGAGCAGGTGCGCGTGAAAGCGCTCGATGTAGGCGGTGATGCGCGTCAGTTCGTTGCTGACGTCGTCGAAGAAATCGAGCGTGGCCTGGCTCCAGCGAAAGCGCAGGCCGAGATCGCTGAACGCCGCGTTGTAGGCGCTCAGCAGGGCTTCGTTATGCAATTCGGCAGACTGATTCATCGCAATGCTCCTGGGTCGGGTGACGACGTTCGACAGAAGCATAGAAGCCGCAACGAATCCGCAATAGTTAAAGTTTTATTGGCAATCCATAGCAGGTCATTTATGGACGGCCAACTGGTTCACGCGCGTGATCTGCTCGATCAGATTCGCGCCTTCTTCCATCAGAAAACGCTTGAACGCTACGGCGACGGGCGGCAGGCGTTTGTTCTTGCGGTGCACGACGTACCAGTTGAGCATCACAGGAAAACCCTCGACATCAAGCACGACCAGATGGCCGACCTGCAGCTCGAGGCTAATGGTGTGCGCCGACAGAAACGCGATGCCCATGCCCGCGATCACAGCCTGCTTGATCGTCTCCGTGCTCTTGATCTCCATCGCAATCTTGAGGTTCGTCAGACGTCCCGCGAAGCCTTCCTCCATCGAATTCCATGTATCGGAGCCGCGCTCGCGCACCACGAACGCTTCGCTCGCCAACTGGCTGAGCTTGATGTTGCGCTTGTTCGCGAGCGGATGCGTGGGCGCCGCCACGATCACATACGGATGCGGCGCGAACGCTTCGTTGATCGCGTCCATTTCCTGCGGCGGACGCACCATCACCGCGAGATCGGTCTGATTCGTCGACAGCTGATGCAGCAGTTCTTCGCGGTTATGCACGGAAAGATTCAGCTCGACGCCCGCATAGCGGCGCGTGAACTCACCGAGCAGCCGCGGAAAGAAGTAGTCGCCGGCACTGATCACCGCGACGTTCAGCCTGCCGCCCGACACGCCCTTCAGCTGCCCCATTGCTTCATCCACTTCATGAAATTGCTGAATGATCGCGCGGCTGTAGTGAAGCATTTCGGTGCCCGCCGGCGTCAGGTAGATCTTCTTGCCGAGCTGCTCGAAAAGCGGCAGGCCGGCATGCTCTTCGAGTTGCCTGACCTGGGTGGATACGGCGGGCTGCGTGAGGTGAAGCTCCTCCGCGGCGCGCGAGAAGCTCAGATGCCGCGCCACTGTTTCGAAGACTTTCAGCTGGCGCAGGGTCGCGTTACGCATTGTCATGGCAGATGTATAAGCGAAGATGAATCTTCATGGTAACAAACTTTAATTATCACTAATTCAGCATTGACCCTAGCATGGATTCTGTAATGGCCGAATCGCAGCGCAAGCATCGGGTTAACGCCTAAAACAAAGCCCGGATGAGGCGACAAGAAGAACAGATGACCGGAAAAGATCTAATGGAACCGGTAAATCGGCTTAAAGGTTTTTTAGAAAAGAAGAAGTGGAATTGGCATTGCAAATATCCCCGAAGCGGTCTGATCGGGGCACAACTATAAGGTGGCATGCATACAGACCGGCACTTTGGCCGGCTGCCCTAAATAGATAGCGGAGACAGGCACATGAACAGCATTTCACAGCAAGCTCCGGTTGCGTTCTGGCGCAGCCGTTGGTGGCAACTGGCATTCGGCATCCTATGCATGGCGCTCGTCGCCAACCTGCAATACGCATGGACGCTGTTCGTCGCACCGATGAGTGCGAAGCATCATTGGGGGCAGGCTGAAGTTCAGCTCGCGTTCTCGATCTTCATTCTCACCGAGACGTGGCTGGTGCCAGTCGAAGGGTGGCTCGTCGACCGTTTCGGTCCGCGTCCTGTGGTTGCGGGCGGCGCGATTTGCGCGGGGCTCGCGTGGGTGATGAACTCGTATGCGACGACGTTGCCCGAACTGTACATCGCGTCCGTGATTGCGGGTGTCGGCGCGGGTGGCGTGTACGGCACGTGCGTCGGCAATGCGCTGAAGTGGTTCCCGGACAAGCGCGGTCTCGCCGCTGGTCTGACGGCTGCGGGTTTCGGTGCAGGCGCGGCCGTCACGGTGATTCCGATTGCGAACATGATCACGGCCAAGGGCTATGAGCACACGTTCCTGTTCTTCGGCATCCTGCAAGGCGTCTCCATCTTCGTGCTGGCGTTGCTGCTGAGAAAGCCGGAAGGCGTGAAGGTGGCGGCCGTCAAGCGCAAGTTCGCCGTCACGAAACAGGACTACACGCCGGGGCAGATGATCAAGTCGCCCGTGTTCTGGGTGATCTACGCATCGTTTGTCGCAGTCGCTGCGGGCGGTCTGATGGCGACGGCGCAGATTGGTCCGATCGCGAAGGACTGGGGCCTCGCGAAGCTGCCGATGACGCTGTTCGGCGCAACGCTGCCACTGCTGACGATGACATTGTCGATCGACAACATCTGCAATGGCTTCACGCGTCCGCTGTGCGGCTTCATCTCGGACAAGATCGGCCGTGAAAACACGATGTTCGCGATCTTCATCGGCGAAGGTCTCGCGCTGCTCGGCCTGATGCAGTACGGCCAGAACCCGTATGCGTTCATGACGTTCGCGGCACTGATCTTCCTGTTCTGGGGCGAAATCTTCTCGATCTTCCCGGCAATTTGTGCGGACACGTTCGGCAGCAAGTATGCGGCGGCGAATGCCGGCACGCTTTACACGGCGAAGGGCACAGCCTCGCTCATCGTGCCGATCGCCTCGGTGCTCGCGGCGACGGGCGGCTGGAACCTGGTGTTCATCGTGTCGGCCGTGATCACGATCGCAGCCGGTGTATCGGCGAAGTTCGTGCTGGCTCCGATGCGCGCACGCTGGATCGCTTCATCGAACGAGACGTCTCACGAACTCGAGCCGGAACTCGCGGCAAATGGACCGGGCCTGCGTCACTGGCCGGAGCAGACGGGCGAATGATCCCGTATCACTTCAACATGGCGACGTGAACACATGAACGTATCGTTGCAGCAATTGAAGGTGTTCGTCGCCGTCGCGCGTCAGCGGAGCTTTACCCGTGCGGCGCGCGAGTTCGATCTGACGCAGTCGGCCGTGAGCCGGTGCGTGCGCGAACTCGAAGAGGCGATTGCATTGCGCCTCTTCGACCGCACGACGCGTCAGGTCGAACTGACGACAGCAGGCTCGCGGCTCGAACGGCGCATCGCACGCCTGATCGAAGAGATCGAGCTGACCTTGCGTGAGGAGCGCGCGGCGCATGAAGAGCACACGGGGCTTGTCGTGGTTGCGTGCGATCCCGTGACGTCGTCGGGGTGGTTGCCCGAGCGGCTCGCGCGTAGCGCGGCGCATTTTCCCGACCTGATCGTCACTGCGAAGGAACAGCCGCAACATGCCGTGCTCGCCGCCATCGAGCAGGGCGAAGTCGACTTCGGCGTGCTGTGCGACGCGAACGTCGCGGGCGCCGACGCCTTTCACATGCAGCCGCTGGTGTCGACGCCGCTTTGCGCGGTGCTGCCGCACGCGCATCCGCTCGCTTCCGGCGCCGCGCTGCACTGGGAAGCGCTGCGCAATAGCCGGACCGTTACGCAGCTCGTCACGCTCAATGCGGAAGCGGGCACGCGCAACGTCACCGAGCGCGCGCTCAACAGGCACCGTATCGACGCGGCACGCGCCAACGAGTGCGGGCATCTGGCCGCAGCGTTGCGTATGATCGAACTGGGACTCGGCATCGGCGTGCTGCCAGTGGATCCGCACGCCGCCGCATTGCCGGCCGCGCTGGTCGCGCTTCCGCTCGTGCCCGAAGTGTCCGTGACGACGATGCTCGTGCGGCGCCGCAACCGCTCGTTGCGTCCGAATGCGGAAGCCGTATGGTCGCTGTTCGCCGGCAGGGAATTGCCCGCCCATGCCGGTGTATCCGCGAATGCTGGCGCAGCACTTGCGCATTCGGGAATCAAAGGAGCCACACACGAACCGTTGCCGTGCGTATCCGATGACGAGGCGCTGATGCGAGCCTCATAGCCGCGGGTGCGGGCGGTTCGGTCGACGGTTCGCGAACATGCAATATCGCCAATCGCAAGGAGTACGTGATGGACACTGAAACCGACCTCAGACGCCATGATCTTCTCATCGACGGTAAGCGGCTGCCGCCCGGCACGGGCGAATACTCAGTCAATCTCAACCCCGCGACAGAAGAGCCGATAGCGCTCGTCGCACAAGGCAGCGCGCAGGACGTCGATACGGCCGTGAAGGCCGCGCGCGCCGCCCTCAAGGTCTGGAACGCCATGCGCGCGGCCGAGCGCGGCCGGATCCTGATGCGCTTCTGCGAAGTGCTGCGCGAGCATCAGGACGAAATTGTCGCGCTGGAAAGTCTCGACGCGGGCAAGCCGCTCGCGGCCGTCAAACGCCAGGACGTACCCGCCGCCATCGACACGCTCGCCTACTACGCGGGCTGGTGCGACAAGATCAACGGACAGGTCGTGCCCGTGCGGCCCGATGCGCTCACTTACACGATCCGCGAGCCCGTCGGCGTGGTCGGTGCAATCGTGCCGTGGAATTTTCCGCTGATGATCGGCATGTGGAAGATCGCGCCTGCGCTCGCGTGCGGTTGCACGATGGTCGTCAAGCCCGCCGAAATCACGCCGCTGTCCGCTCTGCGCGTCGCCGAACTGGCGCTGGAGGCGGGCGTGCCGCCCGGCGTACTGAACATCGTGACGGGCAAGGGACGGGTGGTCGGCGACGCGATCGTCGCGCATCCCGACATCGACAAAGTCACGTTCACGGGCTCGCCATCGGTGGGGCGCGGCATTCTGCAGGGTGCGGCGGGCAACTTCAAGCGCGTGACGCTGGAGCTCGGCGGCAAGTCGGCGAACGTGATCTTCGCCGACGCGAATATCGACAACGCCGTGCGCGCGGCCGCGTCCGGCATTTTCTTCAATACGGGGCAGGTGTGTTCGGCGGGCTCGCGGATTCTCGCGCATCGCGATGTCTACGATGAAGTGGTCGAACGGCTCGTCGCACGTGCGAAAGGGATCAAGGTCGGCGATCCCGCCGAGCGCGAAACGACGATGGGCCCGCTCGTCTCCGCCGCGCAGATGAAGACGGTGCTCGATTACGTGGATGTCGGCAGGAAGGAGGGCGCGTCGATCGTGACGGGCGGCGCGCGCATCGGGCAAAAGGGCTTCTTCGTCGAGCCGACGGTGTTCGCAAACGTCGAGCACGAGATGCGGATCTCGCAGGAAGAAATCTTCGGGCCGGTGGCAAGCGTGGTGCGCTTCAACGACGAAGAAGACGCGGTGCGCATCGCGAACGGCACGGCATACAGTCTCGCGGCTGGCGTGTGGAGCGCGGACATCGGCCGGGTGCATCGCGTAGCGCACGCGCTGAAGGCGGGCACGGTCTGGATCAACACCTACGGCTATACCGACGTGCGCTTGCCGTGGGGCGGGTCGGGCGACTCGGGCTTCGGCCGCGAACATGGCGACGTCGCGATCGAAAACTTCACCGAACCGAAAGCGATCTGGCTCGCCATCGAGCACTGACACAGGCGTCGCCATGAAAAAAGCGGATCGCGCGATCCGCTTTTTCTTTTCATACGGCCACGCGCCCCGACGGCCGCTCAGGTGGTGCGCCGCACCAGCAAAAAGCTCACGCCGATAGCGCCGAGAAATGCGCCGCAGCAGCGGTTGAACCAGCGGCGCACGGCGGCGCGCGTCAACCATTTGCCGAGATACACGCCCGCCCACGAATAGAGCGCAATCGCAAACCATTCGAGCACGAGAAAGCTCGCGCCGAGCACGGCGAACTGCGGCAGCATCGGCTTCGCAATATCGACGAATTGCGGCAGAAACGCGGTGAACACGAGAATCGCCTTCGGATTGCCCGCCGCCACGAAGCACTCCTGACGTGCAATGCGCCACAGCGATGCGTCGTCCTGCCTGAGCGCGTCCATCGGTCCTGCGTCGCTGCGCCAGAGCTGGATGGCGAGCCAGATCAGATAGGCGGCACCCGTCAGCTTGATCGCGAGGAAGAACAGTTCGGACGCATGCAGCACGACGGCAAGGCCCGTTGCTGCGAGCATCAGCATGCAGGCGAACGCCACCAGCCGCCCGCTTCCCGCCACGAACGCGGTCACGAAGCCGTGCCGCGCCGCGACGTTGATCGACAGCAGATTGTTGGGGCCGGGCGCCATGTTGATCGCGAAGCACGCGGGGAGAAAGAACAGCCAGGCGGTGAGAGACATGACGGCTCGCTCGGATGGAGCCGCCGCGCGGCGCGCGTTGCGACGGCGCGGTGCGGTGCGGCGACGAATTCAGATAGGGAATCTGTAATTGTAGCGAAACGCCAGCCGCCCCTGGGCGGCTGCCGAAAAGCGCGCGCCGCGGAGCGTAAAGAAGCGAGGGCGTGCCGCCGAAGCGAGGGCGTGCCGCCGCGTTACTGCACGGGCTGAAGCGCCCGATGGAACGACGGATCCCTGACGAGCGTATCGACGCTGAGCTTGACGACGTCGTCGATTGCGAACGCGGGGTTGGTGAACTTCTGGCGGTACAGATGCACCGTGTTGCGCTTCACGTACACGGTTTCGTTCGTCGACTCATTGGTGACGACGTAGCAGACTGTCATCGACCATGCGGCGGGCGAGCGCGCATCGTCGACCGAGAGCACTTCGATCCGGCCGCTCAGCACCAGCTTGTCGTGCGTTGTCACGGCAATGCCCGATTTGCGCCACGCGGACACGACGGCATCGCGCACGGCCGCGTTGACGCCCTTCTTCGTCACGATCGACGTTGTCGCCGTGTTGGCGATCCGGTTCGCGGTGATATGGCCATCGAGCGCGGGCATGTACGCAAATCCGCGAGCGGGAGCGATGACGAGCGTGTTGTTCACGGGCACATCGTTCGACGACTCCGAACGCGGCACGAAGAACGAGCAGGCGGCAGTCAGGAGCGCGAAGCAGGCGATGCTGGAGCGTTTGAGCGGGAGCAGGTTCACGGCGATGGCGCAGCAGGCGTGACGCTGCGGGTCGAAGGTCGAAAGCGCGCGATTTTGTCGTGCAGGCGTGCCGGCGAATATGAGGCATGTCCTAAAAAGCGTGCAGCTTTGTCAGAACGCAATGAAAAGCGAGCCAAGACATGGTTACGCGCAAGGCGGTCGGTTCGCATCGCCGGCGCGGGGGGCAAGTCGCGAAAGCGCGCGCCGCTTATCGCATCAAGAGGCATTCATTTTTTCGGATACTCAGCGATACTTGCCGCGTCCGTTGCCGTTGCCGCCGCGCTTCTTGTGATGCGGCTATGCGATGGCGCGCCGGGCGCCATCGCTGCCTACGGGTCGCCATTGCGCCGCGGCGCGTGGACTTGCGCGGGTGTGCGCCGCGAGATTTAATACAGTCCATCGCTGGACGTGCGCGCCCCTTTTTCGGTGTGCAGTGCAACACGACCGCGGCGAATATGTCCGCCAGCCCACAGCCGTCCAACGTTCGACGCGCCGTCGGCCCGCGGTTGCAGCGCTCCCGATGCAAGCCGATTCACCAGAACGGAGAAAAGCATGAAGGCCAGCACCATCGCGGAACGGGAAACCAGCGGGCGCGCGGCCCGGGAACACGCAAAACGTTCCAGTCATCGCGCGATCGGTCCCATGCATCGCCATCCCATCGACCTGCTCAGGCAAAGCAGTGAAGGACGCGTCGAGCGCCTCGTGCCGCTGCGCTACGGGCGCATGATGGCGTCGCCGTTCGCGTTCTTTCGCGGCAGCGCGATCCTGCAGGCGCACGATCTGAGCTTGACGCCGCACACGACGCTTACGCTGCCCATCTGTGGCGACGCGCATCTGCTGAATTTCGGCGGTTTCGCGACGCCCGAACGCCAGCTGATTTTCGACATGAACGATTTCGACGAGGTGTCGACCGCGCCGTTCGAATGGGATCTCAAGCGCCTCGCCGTGAGCTTCGTGCTCGCCGGGCGGCACATGCGCCTTAGCCGGGGCGCCGCTCACGATCTCGTGATGGCGGCCGTCAACCAGTATCGCGATCGCATCGCGCAGTATGCGCATTGGGGTGCGCTGGAACTGTGGTGCGAGCGGATTACGTTCGACCGCATGGTCGACACGGCCGTGAATGCCGAGAATCGCCGGCTGATCCGGCGCGCAATGGAAAAGGCGGCCGCCCGCACGCACGAGAGCATGCTCGACAGGCTAGCGGAGCGCGATGGCGACCGTTACGTGATGCGCGAGATGCCGCCCGGCCTTTTTCATGTGCATGGCTCGAACACGCTGTTCGATGCGCAAGACGACTGGTTCAAGACGGGCGACTGGAACAGGCTGATCCGTGAGACGTATCAGGACTATCTGAGGACGCTCGACGAAGACCGCCGCGAGTTGCTCGGGCAGTTCGCGCTGCACGATCTCGCGTTCAAGGTGGCCGGCGTCGGCGAGGTGGGCACGCGCTGTCTCGTGCTGCTCGCCGCCGACCCGCACGGCAAGCCGCTCTTTCTGCAGATCAAGGAGGCGCGGCGCTCGGTGGTCTCGCAACATTTCAACGCGGGGACGCGCAAGTCCGAGACGAAGCACGAGGGCGAGCGCATCGTGCTGGGCCAGCGCATGCTTCAGGCAGCGAGCGATATCTTTCTGGGCTGGTCGACGGGGCCGTCGGGGCGCCCGTTCTATATCCGACAGTGGCGCGACATGAAGCTCGTGCCCAGCATCGAACTGTTCGACGTCGAGCAGCTGAACGGTTACGCGCGGCTTTGCGGCTGGGCGCTGGCGCGTGCACATGCAAAAGCGGGCGGCAAGGCGATCGAGATCGCCGCATATATTGGACGTAGCGACCAGTTCGCGGAAGCGCTCGCCGAGTATGCGTCGGCCTATGCCGATCAGGTCGAGCGCGATTATGACGTGTTCATGAAAGCGTGCCGCAGCGGCGATCTCGAGGCACGGACGGACGAAGACATGGCCGCCGATTTCCGTTTCTGATTATCCGCGACTGACGTGAAATGTTCGCCACGAACGAACGAGCGATGGCGTGCGTTCGATGTGCCGTGTCCGATGGCGTGTGCGTCGACGCTGTACAGTGGCGAAGGGCAACAGGCGGACGGTCCAGCCGTTTAGTCCGTCCATGGCAGGCAGTGGCAGGGCAATGTAGTGATAACTCTGAAGGAGGTTCGCATGCTTTCCCTCATTGGCACGATAGTCGTCGGCCTGGTCGTCGGTCTGATTGCGCGCGCGCTGAAGCCGGGCGACGACAGCATGGGTCTCATCATGACGATCGTTCTCGGCATTGCCGGCTCGCTGCTGGCGGGCTACATCGGGCGTGCGCTCGGCTGGTATCGGCCGGGGCAGGCCGCGGGCTGGATCGCGTCGATCATCGGCGCGATCGTGCTGCTGCTCATCTATCACCTGATCCGGCGGCGCACCTAGGGTTTCGCACTGTCACGCGGCGCGCTTCAGGCGCCTGCCGCGTCGCGCAGCGTCACGAAGCGCAGTCCGCGCGCGTGCACGGTGTCGATCAGGCGCGGCAGCACGTCGAGCACGACTGGCTTGCCCGACGCGCCTGTTGCGGCGCTCGCATCGTGCAGCAGCAGGATGTCGCGCGCCGCGAGGCCGTCGACGAGGCGTGCCAGCACGCGCTCCGGGTTGCGTTCGCGCGTATCGAAGCCACGGCGCGTCCAGGCGGCGAGTCGCAAGTCGAGCTTCTGCAGCACCGGCTCGAGAAACAGGTTGCGCAGGCCGGCGGGCGCGCGGAAGAACATCGGGCGCTCGCCGGTCAGTGTTTCGAGCGTGCGTTGCGCGGCGTCGATTTCGCGTGTCAGACCGCCCGGCAGCGTAACCGAGAACGTGTGCACGTGCGCCTGCGAGTGATTTTCGACGTCGTGCCCACGCGCGACGATCTCGCGCATCAGCGCAGGATGACGCTGCGCGCGTGCGCCGATGCAGAAAAACGTCGCGCGCACGCCATGCGCGTCGAGCAGGTCGAGCACCTGTGGCGTGACGACGGGATCGGGACCGTCGTCGATCGTCAGCGCGACAGCGTCGGCATTGCGCGGCGTGTCGGGCAGGCGCGTCCAGTTCGGCCCGAGCAGCGACGAGCGCGGCCACAAGCCGATCGACACGACCGCCACATGGCTCGCGACGATGCCAGCGAGCCACCACGGCCACGCGGCAGGCGCGAGCGCCCAGCCGGCCAGCATCGCGACATGCCACCCGATGGTGGCGTTGAACATCGGCGGATTGCCATTGCTGGGCCAGCGCCGCGCGGGCGCTGAGTGGGCGGCGGCATGCGGCTGCGGCGGATTCGGTTGATTCATGATGCGTTGGATCTGCCGGACTTCGCGATGGCGCAACCGTCAGACTTTCTTGATACACGTCAAACGCGAACGATACCATTCGCGCGTGACGCGTCTCGAAACGGGGAGGGTTGGAAAGAGAAAGTCGCCGCCGAAACCCGGTATCCTTGACGCCTTTTCACCGCTCCGCCGCTTGCGAATTCGCGCCATGCGCCTGCGCCACATCGAAGTTTTTCACGCCGTCATGCGTACCGGCTCGCTGTCGAAGGCAGCCGAGCTGTTGTGCGTGTCGCAGCCTGCCGTCAGCAAGGTGCTCGCCCACGCCGAGCGCAGCGCGGGCCTCATGCTCTTCAACCGCGTTCACGGCCGCCTTCAGCCGACGCGCGAAGCCGAGCTGCTGTTCTCCGAAACGCAGAAACTCCAGGCGAATCTCGACAGCATTCGCGATCTCGCGCGCAACCTGGCGCTGCAGCCGGAAGGGCATTTGCGCATCGGCTGTCTGCCGAGTCTCGGCCTGAGCGTGATTCCGTCCGCCGTCGAGGCGTTTCGCGTGGCGTATCCACGCGTGTCGATGCGCATCCAGACGCGCCACACGGAGGAACTGCTGAACGCGCTGCTCACGCGCGAACTCGATCTGGCTGTGGCGCTCAGTCCGCCCGCGCGGCCGGGCATCGCGTCGGTCGAACTGGGGCGCACGCCCGTCGTGTGCGTCGGTCCGCCCGCAGACGACCGCGAAGACACAGACGATCAGCCGACGACGCTGCAAGCGGTCGTCGAAGGCGACTGGATCAGCATCGGCGATGCGGATCCGCTGGGCGAGATGATCGGCAATGCGCTGGAAGCATTGGGGCTCGACGGTCGCGCGCCATCTGTGGAGGCGCACACCTGGCATGTCGCCCGCGCGCTCGCCGCGCGTGGTATCGGACATGCGCTGCTCGACGAGTTGACGGCAAGCAGCGGTGCGGAAGCCGTGAGCGTGAGACCCCTCGCGCCGCCGCTGTCGGTTGGCGTGTTCGCGTTGTGGCGCGACGGCGGTCTGAGTTCGAAGGCAGGCAACGCATTCGTCGACGTGCTGCGCGCACGTTTCGCGTGAAGCCGGCATCACCGATGTGCCTGCCTTAACCCGAGGTTATACAGCATCACATCTCGTCAATTGCTGCGCCGATATCGGTGCGCGACACTCGCCGGCAATGCAATCGCAAGGTTTGAGCATTCATGCGCGTATGTGTCCTCGGAGCAGGCGTCGTCGGACTGACGACGGCCTGGAGTCTGGCCCGCGACGGCCACGACGTGACGGTCGTCGAAGCCCGCGGCGGCGCGGCGCTCGAAGCGAGCTTCGCCAACGGCGGGCAACTGAGCTACAGCTATGTCGCGCCGCTTGCCGACCCCGCCGTGCTGCCGAAGTTGCCAGCGTGGCTGCTGCAACGCGATTCCGCGCTGCGCTTCGTGCCGCGTTTCGATGCGCAGCAATGGCGCTGGTGCGCCGCCTTCCTGCTCGCGTGCCGCAGCCATCGCGCGCGGCAGACGGCGCTCGAGATGTTGAGCCTCGGCGCGCTTAGCAAGGCGGCCTTGCATGAGATCGTCGAACGCGAGTCGATTGCGTTCGACTACGTGCGCAACGGCAAGCTCGTCGTGTATCGCGATTCGCACGATTTCGAACGAGCGCGGCACAAGATGGAGCGGCTCGTCGCGGCTGGCTCGGATCAGCGCGCGCTGGACGGCAGTCAGTGCGCCATGCTCGAACCCGCGCTCGCGCATGCGCAGCCGTTGATCGCGGGCGGCATTCACACGCCGTCTGAAGAAGCGGGCGACTGCCAGCGCTTCAGCGTCGCGCTGGCGGATGCGTTGCGAGCGCGTCATCGCGTGACCTTTCACTACGACACGCGCGTGCGCGAACTGGTCAGGAAAGGGCCGCACATCGTCGCGGCGCGCACGGCATCGGGCGATATTGAAGCCGATGCATTCGTGGTCGCGTTGGGGCTCGGCAGCGTGCCGCTCGTCGCTGCGCTCGGCGTGCGCCTGCCCATTTATCCTCTGACGGGCTACAGCCTTACGATCGACGACGCCGATCCGCGCCACGCACCGCGTGTGAGCGTGACGGACCTGCATCGCAAAGTGGTATTCGCGCCGCTTGGCGAGCGTCTGCGGATTGCCGGGATGGTCGAGATCGCGGGCTTGCCCGACGTGCAGCGGGCTGCGCGCATCGAACTTCTCAAGCGCCAGGCGCAGGAGATCTTTCCCGCTGCCGGCGACTACGCGAACGCGCAGGCCTGGTGCGGCCACCGGCCAGCCACGCCCGATTCGAAGCCGCTGATCGGCAGGACGCCGTACGGCAATCTCTGGCTTAACACGGGTCACGGCGCGCTGGGTTTCACGCTTGCATGCGGCAGCGCACGCGTGATCGCGGATATGATCGCGGGCCGGCCGGCGTCCGTCGATATCGCGGCCTACGCATATGACCGCTGAATTCGTTGCACATACATCCACACAACAGGAGACACACAACTTGAAAACAAACATCGCAAAGTGCGCGGCATTCGTCGCATGGGCCGTCGCCGTCGGCAACGCTTGCGCGCAGGAGCCGAGCGCGACGCTGAAAAAGATCCGCGAAACGGGCGCGATTTCGCTGGGCGTGCGCGAATCGTCGGTGCCGTTTTCGTACTACGACGAACAGCAGCATGTGATCGGCTATTCGCAGGCGATCGCGTTGAAGATCGTCGATGAGGTGAAGAAGGAACTCAATCTTCCCGACCTCAAGGTGCGCGAGATTCCCATTACGTCGCAGAACCGGATACCGCTCGTGCAGAACGGTACGATCGACATCGAATGCGGCTCGACCACGCACACGAAAGAGCGCGATAACCAGGTCGCGTTCTCGAACAGCTTCTTTCAATACGGCGTGCGCATGATCGTGAAGAAGGAGTCGGGCGTGAAGGACTTCGGCGATCTGGCAAACAAAACGGTGGTGACGACGGCGGGCACGTCCGAAGAGCGTCTGTTGCGGCAGATGAACGCCGAGAAGTCGATGAACATGCGGCTCATCAGCGCAAAGGATCACGCCGAGTCGTTCCTCAACGTGAAGACGGGGCGAGCCGTCGCGTTCGTGATGGACGATCCGCTGCTTTACGGCGCGAAGGCGAAGGAAGCGAATGCGGACGAGTACCTGATCACGGGCACGTCGCCGATGTCCGAAGTGTATGGCTGCATGTTCCGCAAGGACGATCCCGGCTTCAAGAGACTCACGGACGGCGTGATCGCGCGCTTGCAAACTTCGGGCGAAGCGGCGAATCTCTATCAGAAGTGGTTCACGCAACCCATTCCGCCGAAGGGCATCAACCTGAACTACCCGTTGTCGGCGGAGATGAAACAGCTGTTCGCGAAGCCGAACGACCGGGCGCTCGACTGACCCGTCCGCGTCGCGCGGTGTCGCGCGCAGCACAATGGAGATAAGGTGTGACGCAGACCTCGGAAGCGACGAAAACGGACAAGGTGGCGCTCGTGACGGGCGCGGGCAGCGGCATCGGCCGGGCGACCGCGCTCAAGCTGCTCGCCAACGGCTATAGCGTCGTGCTCACGGGGCGCAGGCAGGCCCCCCTCGATGCGCTCGCAACCCAAGCGCAACAGCAAGGCAAGGACGCGTTCGCCGTCGCCTGCGACGTGACGGATGCGGCGAGCGTCGCCGCGCTGTTCGACGCGATCCGGCTGCGTTACGGCCGGCTCGACGTGCTGTTCAACAACGCGGGGCGCAATGCGCCGCCCGTCGAAATCGACCAGATCGAACTCGACGACTGGCGCTCCGTCGTCGATACGAACCTGACGGGTGTGTTCCTGTGCACCCGCGCGGCGTTCGGGATGATGAAGGCGCAAACGCCGCGCGGCGGCCGCATCATCAACAACGGCTCGATCTCCGCGCATGCGCCGCGGCCCTTGAGCATCGCCTACACGGCGACCAAGCACGCCATCACGGGCCTCACGAAATCGGTGTCGCTCGACGGCCGGCCTTACGACATCGTGTGCGGCCAGATCGACATCGGCAACGCGGCGACGGAGATGGCCGAGCGGATGGCGCGCGGCGTGCCGCAAGCCAACGGCACGATCGCCGTCGAACCGCTGATGGACGTCGAATATGTGGCCGACGCCGTGCTGCACATGGCGAACCTGCCGCTTTCGGCGAACGTGCAGTTCATGACGATCATGGCGAGCAAGATGCCGTTCGTCGGGCGCGGGTAAGGTACGCACGACGCAGTCGCGGCGCAGACGTGAGGCACGCTTGACGCGAGCGTGACGCGAGCGCGGCAACGTCACCCGACTTATACTGGACGCCTCCCGAACCACTGGAAGCGGATGTGACTGCTGACGAGGCGCCGCGCCCGAACGCGCCCGCCGACGACCCGCGCCCCGCGCCGCCCAAACGGCCCGATCCCGACGATTGCTGCCATAGCGGCTGCGATCCGTGCGTGTTCGATCTGTACGACGAGGAGCTCACGCGATATCGCGCGGCGCTGGCGGCATGGGAGGCGCGGCATGCCCGGCGCGAAGGCAAGCCGCGCCGCAAGCGCTGAGCCTGCATGCCCGTCGTGCCATCCACGTCCGCTCGCTCTATCGACCTCATGTCTACGCTGATCGAACCTCACACGCTCGCCGCGCTGCAAGATTTCGTCGAACGCTACCCGCGGCTCTTCGTGCTGACGGGCGCGGGCATCAGCACCGATTCCGGCATCCCCGGCTATCGCGACGAAAACGGCGAATGGAAACGCTCGCCGCCCATTACGCTGCAGGACTTCCTCGGTTCCATCGCGTCGCGTCAGCGCTACTGGGCGCGCAGCACGGTCGGCTGGCCCGTCGTCGCGAAGGCAGAGCCGAACGCGGCGCACCGCGCGCTCGCGCGGCTCGAAGCGGCCGGGCATGCGCGCACGTTGGTCACGCAGAACGTCGATGGCCTGCATCAGCGTGCGGGCAGCAGCGACGTGATCGAACTGCACGGCAGCATCGGCGAAGTGACATGCCTCGATTGCGGCGCGCACCACGGTCGCGCGGCAATTCAGCAGAAGCTGATCGACGAGAATCCAGCGCTGCTCGATGTGATCGCCGAGCCCGCCGCCGACGGCGATGCGCATCTCGAATGGCACGATCTGGGCTCGTTTCGCGTGCCGGCGTGCCCGGATTGCGGCGGCCTGCTGAAGCCTGCCGTCGTGTTCTTCGGCGAAAACGTGCCGAAGCCGCGCGTCGAAGCGGCGTCGCACGCGCTCGATGCCGCTGATGCGATGCTCGTCGTCGGCTCGTCACTGATGGTGTATTCCGGCTACCGCTTCTGCATGTGGGCGCAGAAGAGGGGCAAGCCGATCGCCGCGATCAACCTGGGGCGCACGCGTGCCGACGCGTTGCTGTCGCTGAAAGTAGAAGCGCCGTGCGGCGATGCACTCGCCGCGCTCGCAGCGAATCTCGCGTCCGGCTGATTCGTGCGCGCATCCGTCATACGTCAATTCAAACAGGAACGCCGATGCTGACATCGATCGAAGAACTCGAAGCGCTGTACGGGTTGCCGCACGAGCGCTCGGTGCGCAAGGAGATTCCGTACGTCAACGACTGCTATCGCGCGTTCATCGAGCACGCGCCGTTCATCGTGCTGGCGACGGCGGGGCCCGGCGGCCTGGACTGCTCACCGCGCGGCGACACGCCCGGTTTCGTGCGGCTGATCGACGAGCGCACGCTGGCGATTCCCGACCGCGTCGGCAACAACCGCATCGATAGCCTGCGCAATGTGATCGTCAATCCGCAAGTGGGGCTGCTGTTCGTCGTGCCGGGTGTCGGCGAGACGTTGCGCGTGAACGGGCGCGGGCGCGTGTCGGCCGAACCGGCGCTACTCGAAAGCTTCGCGGTCGACGGCAAGCTGCCGCGCTCCGTGCTGATCGTCGATATCGACGCCGTTTACTTTCACTGCTCGAAAGCGCTCGTGCGCTCGAAGCTGTGGGATCCGGCGCGGCATGTCGAGCGCTCGCAACTGCCGAGTGCCGGCGACATGCACAAGCGGATTTTCGGTGAGACTTTCGATGCGCTCGCGTATGATCGCGACCTTGCCGAACGCATCCGCGCCAGCCTGTACTGAATCACGATGACTACGCCCGACCCGAAGCTGCGCCAGCACGCGCCCGCCACCGAACGCAACCGCGAGCCGATCCTCGCCGTGCTTGAACGGGTGCTGCCCGCGACGGGCACCGTGCTCGAGATCGCGAGCGGCACGGGGCAGCACGCCGTCCATTTCGCAGCGGCGCTGCCGCAACTCGTCTGGCAGCCGAGCGATCTCGACGAAGAGGCGCGCGCGTCGATTGCCGCATGGACCGCGCATAGCGGCCTTGCCAACGTGCGCGCGCCGCTCGCGCTCGACGTGCGGAACGCGTCGTGGAGCATCGATGCCGCCGACGCCGTCGTCTGCATCAACATGATTCACATCTCGCCGTGGGAATCGGCCCAGGCGCTGATGAGCGGCGCGGGACGGTTGCTGGGGCCGGGCGGCGTGCTGTTTCTGTACGGGCCTTATCGGCGCGGCGGCGCGCATACCGCACCGAGCAACGCCGCGTTCGACGCGCAGCTGCGAAGCCGCAATCCCGCATGGGGCGTACGCGACATGGAAGCCGTGATGGCGCTGGCGGATGCAGCGGGCTTTGACGCAGACGAAGCCGTCGAGATGCCTGCCAATAACTTAAGCCTGGTGTTCAGGAAACGTTAGCCGCGGCGGCGGGTCTGACGCTTGAATCGGCACTGGCCCGGACTGCTTGCACGCCGCCTGTGCGGCGCGTTGGGCGAACTGAGCTCTAGACGAGCGGCAGGACAGCGCAGGCAACGCAGCACGACGCAGCCGGATGAACCCGCAGTGTCGAAAGCCAGCACGCACCGCCCATGCCCGTCATGAGCATGACGGGCGGGGAGTACGCGAGCGGCATCCCGTCATTTCTTTTATTCTTTCATCCTCGACGCTGTGCCTTGATGGTGGGCGCAGCTTCACGACTTACCGCCGCGTTGCGGTGGAATCTGGAGAATTCACATGGGCAAACAGGCAATCGGCGTAGTGGGGCTGGCGGTGATGGGCCGGAATCTGGCGCTGAACATCGAGAGCCGAGGTCACGCGGTATCCGTGTTCAACCGCACCCGCGAGAAAACCGACGAACTGATCGCGGAGTTTCCCGACCGTAAGCTGGTTCCGACCTACACGCTGGAAGAGTTCGTCGCATCGCTGGAAAAGCCGCGACGCATTCTGATGATGGTCAAGGCGGGCGAAGGCACCGACGCGACGATCGCGTCGCTGCGTCCGCTGCTGGAGAAGGGCGATATCCTGATCGACGGCGGCAACACGCATTTCACCGACACGATCCGCCGCAACCAGGAACTCGCGAAATCGGGCCTGCACTTCATCGGCACGGGGGTATCGGGCGGCGAAGAGGGCGCGCTCAAGGGCCCGTCGATCATGCCGGGCGGCCAGCGCGAAGCCTACGACCTCGTCGCGCCGATCCTCACGGAAATCGCCGCGAAGGCGCCGGACGGCGAGCCGTGCGTTGCGTACATGGGTCCGGACGGCGCGGGTCATTTCGTGAAGATGGTGCACAACGGCATCGAATACGGCGATATGCAGCTGATTGCCGAAAGCTACGCGGTGCTCAAGCAGGTGGTCGGCCTGTCGAACGAGGAACTGGGCGCCGTCTACACCGAGTGGAACAAGGGCGAGCTGGACAGCTACCTGATCGAGATCACGTCGAAGATCTTCGACAAGAAGGACGACGAGACGGGCAAGGATCTCGTCGACGTGATCATGGACCGCGCCGCGCAGAAGGGCACGGGCAAATGGACGAGCCAGAATGCGCTCGACCTCGGCGCGCCGCTGCCGCTGATCACGGAAGCCGTGTTCGCGCGCGTGCTGTCGTCGCTGAAGGATCAGCGCGTCGCCGCGAGCAAGGTGCTGGAAGGCCCGGCTGCGAAGCCGTTTTCCGGCGACCGTGCCGCGTTCATCGAAGCCGTGCGCCGCGCGCTGTACTTCAGCAAGGTCATTTCGTATGCACAGGGCTTCGCCCAGCTGCGCGCGGCTTCGGACGAATACAAGTGGGATCTGGATTACGGCACGATCGCGAAGATCTTCCGCGCCGGCTGTATCATCCGCGCCCGTTTCCTGCAGAAGATCACTGATGCCTACACGAAGGACAAGCAGATCGCCAACCTGCTGCTTGATCCGTACTTCCGCGACATCGCGGCGAACTACCAGCAGGCGCTGCGCGACGTCGTGATCGCGGCGACGACGGCGGGCGTGCCCGTGCCGGCGTTCTCGTCGGCGATCGCGTACTTCGATGGTTACCGTTCGGCGCGTCTGCCCGCGAATCTCGTTCAGGCGCAGCGCGACTTCTTCGGTGCGCATACGTTCGAGCGCCTCGACAAGCCGGGCAGCTTTCACGCGAACTGGTCCTGAGGAATCGGCTGACGGATGCCCGTCTATTGCAGGCGGGGTTCGTGAAGGTCAAAACGCCCCGGCACCCGCATCGCGCCGGGGCGTTTTGCTTTGCGCGGTCCGCCGCCCGGGCACGATTGTTTCATTCGGCGCACGAGTTCTGGAGCACAGCGTTGCATTCATCCGACCCAAAACAGGCAGAGCGGTCCTGAAAACCGCGTGATTGTTTCAGTTGCAGCAACATAGTTTCGCCGGATAAGGGATTTCCCTAGGGCGTCGCCTTCCATAAACTTGTATCAACGCTGACGAACACGGTGTTCGAAGCGAACCAAAAAACAAGTTCTCGGAGGTTATCCATGAAAGCCCTGATTTCCGCAGTCGTTCTCGCCGCCGCTGTTGCCGCTCCCGTTGCATCGTTCGCACAGTCGAGCCAGCAGCCATTGACACGCGCTGAAGTTCGCGCCGATCTGGCCCGTCTGGAAAAGGCCGGCTACGACCCGCTGTCCGATCGACAGAACTACCCGAACAACATCCAGGCCGCCGAAGCAAAAGTCCACGCGCAAGACGTCGCGCAAGCCACGGCAACGGGATACGGCGTGCAGACCAACGGCACGTCACAAGCCGGCCGCTCGCTGGCCGATGAGAAGGGCCCGCGTTCGGTATTCTTCGGCAACTAAATTCTCAGCAGCGCAGCAGAGGGCGGTCGAGGTCCGCGAGCTTCAACCGTCGCAGGCATGCAAACAGAGTAAAAAGACGCCCGTCAGGTCGACCCTGACGGGCGTTTTTTTCATTCCCTTTTCGTCCAGCCTGGAAAAAAGACACGCGCAACTGAAGAGATTCGCCCGTCGCATCAGCGCGGAATATGCGGAATCGCTTCGTTGTTCGCGACGTTCAGCTGATGCACCTGGCGATGCGCCTTGTTCAACTGTGCCTGCGCTGCCGTGCGTTGTGCTTCGAGTTGCGCGAGATCCTTGCGCAACTGATGCTGCCTGCCCGTCACGGCCTGATCCTGCTCGGTCGTGCGCTGCAAGCCTTGACGCAGCCGCTCGGCGTGCGCTTCGGCCTCGGTGATCAAACGCTTCAACTGCTCGTTCTGTGCTTCCAGTTGCAGACGGCGCGTCTCGCCGTCTGCAAGCCGTGTGGCCTGTTCCTGCATGTGATGAAAGAGCTGTTTCGCCGTGTTCATGTCGCTCGTGGTGAGCACGCGCCACATGCGGTCGTCCTCGAACAGCGCGACGTAGTATTTCAGTTCTTTTGGATAAAACAGCAGGCTGACGGAATAATCAAAAGTGC
Source organism: Paraburkholderia phymatum STM815 (assembly GCF_000020045.1). Classification (GTDB taxonomy): domain Bacteria; phylum Pseudomonadota; class Gammaproteobacteria; order Burkholderiales; family Burkholderiaceae; genus Paraburkholderia; species Paraburkholderia phymatum. The sequence continues at coordinate 1,782,003 of NC_010623.1, forward strand.
GAAACGTATGGAACGTCTTGAGTTCCGCGTCGTTGGCCATGCGTTCTACATCGTTTGCGTCTGCCTGCTGTACGGCGCGCCCATTCGGCGCGGAAGGCGTGACGGGTACCGCATGCAGCGGCGTGACGGGACGCGGGAGCTGGCTCGTGGGCCGCTCATCGATGGTTGCACTCGCATCGCTTTCGCTCGCAGGCGGGTCGTCGAGTCGAGCAGGTTCGGTTTGGCTGGCGGATGGCGCAGAGTGTCGCGGCGGAAAATGAAGGTGCGCCGCTGCACCATTGCCGACGGCGGCGCGGCGCATGTTCAAAAGATTTTTCACGATCGGTCCTCGGTAGGCGGCCGGGAAGCCATCCTCTTCAGGTTTGCAGGCGCATCAGTGCAGCGTGCGTTGCCCGCGTGCGATGTCGTCGAATAACGCACCGTCCGGCTCCAGCGCGAACAACCACGACTGATCGTATTCGCTGAGCGTTTCGAGTGCCTCGCGCAGCTGCTCGAGCGCGACCGCGGGAATTTCGACGCTCGCTTCCACGCCGCTCGACAGGCGGCGCACGCTTGCCAGTTGCACGAGGGCATCGGCGGCCTCGGCGACATCGACAGCAAAGACGAGATGGGCGTTGAGCAGTTCGACCAGCGCGGGCGATGAAGTCATCTCATCGACGTTCAACTGCACGGCAAGAAACAACGCCTTGTTCATGAGACCTCCTCGTTAAACGGAAACGCTGAAGTGGATGAACCGTCGCGCCGCGCACCGGCTTACGGACATGCGCATTTCATTGACTGCGGCAAAGTTCAGTATAGGCGAGCACTCCAGCTATGCAATGGCACGCAAGCCGCATGCAACGGTCATCTCCGGGTAGGTGAGCAAGAGACGTGCATGATCGCGAGCAACACTATAATGAGCAGTCCAACCACCCGTGATTGCGCACGCTTGCCATGAAGATCGTCCGAAGCAGCACTTTTACTGCAGATCGCGCATGGGGCGCGCTCGATATCGCCAATATGAATGGCATCACCACTCGCCTGCACTGGACAGATCAGCCCTACAAGTGGCATGTCAACGATGGCGAGGAAGTATTCGCCGTCTTGCACGGACGCGTGGAGATGCGCTATCGCGAAGCCGGCGTCGAGCATTCGACGGTGCTCGAAACGGGCGATGTGTTCCATGCATCGGTCGGTACCGAGCATGTCGCGCATCCTATAGGCGAGGCGCGCATTCTCGTGATCGAGTCAGAAGGCAGCGTATGATCTTGCGTTATTCACCCACGGCGAAAATTGATTTGGATTGCAAAAAGAATGACACGCACAGTCGTAAAGGGTGTTCAGAGCGCTGTCTTTTCACGACTCGGATGCGCCTGTAAAGAAACATGTAAGGCCCGTGGGGTTCACGTTTGCCGGCCGTCATTTTCCCGTCCGGCGACCGAGGCATAATATTTGCACTGCATATCCCGCTACACGTTCAAACGACGGGCAGCCAAGCCAAGCGCCGTTCCGTCCCACACCGCGTCGAGGGCCACAAAAATGACAGTAAAACGGCAATACGTCGTCACGCAGGCTTTGATCTCGCTCGCCGTCGCGAGCATGCTCGGCGCGTGCACCACGTACCCGTGGGAACCGCAGCAGGCTTCCGCGCCCGCCTACCGGACGACTCCCGGCGGCGCCGCCGCCAGCGGCGTGCCCGCCGGGTTCTATCGGGTGAATCCGGGCGATACGCTGCAAAGCATTGCGGGTGCGTACGGCCAGCGCACGCAGGATCTCGCGGTGTGGAACGGGCTGACGGTATCGTCGCCCGTCGCGCCCGGCCAGTTGCTGCGCGTCGGGCCGCCCACCTACGCCCAGACCACGCCCGTGCCGACACCCGTGCCTTCTACCACGGCCGTTCAACCCGGACCGGCTGCCCAGCCGCAGATCGTGCTGGCGTGGCCGCTGCGCGGACCGATTCTCAAGACGTTCGTGCCGGGCAAGTCGAAAGGCATCGTGATCGGCGGACGTCCCGGCGATCAGGTGCGCGCCGCCGCGACGGGGCGCGTGGTCTACGCGGGCACGGGCATCGAGGCATATGGGCCGCTCGTCATCATCAAGCACGACGACACGCTGATCACGGCCTACGGCCAGAACAGCCGGCTGCTGGTGCAGGAAGGCGACGCCGTCACGCAAGGTCAGCCGGTTGGTGAAGTGGGCACGGACAGCAATGGTGTGCCGTCCATTCAATTCGAAGTGCGCAAGGACGGCAAGCCGGTCGATCCGCTGACGTGGCTGCCGCATTGATCGGCGTCATTCCGAGGAATTCGACAGGTGCGCGTGGAAGCCGATCCACGTCCCATCAACCGCAATGCAACGCCGATCGCGTTCGCTGCTGCCTTGCATTGCGTCGGCAGAAACCTGCACCGTGGATCGGCGGCGATCCTGTGCCACTACAGTTCGCGTCTTGGTATCGGGACGGTTTCAAAGTCACGTGAGAGTGTTCTGACCCGGCTCAGGTCAATGCGAGTTGCACGACCTTCACGATCACGAGCGCAACGGCCACCACCAGATAGCCGCGTAGCGCGCCCATCCAGATGCGCCGCGACAGCGTCATCACCGGCCTCGGCAGCGTGTCGAGCGGCGGCGTGCGCCACATCGTGCGCTCGGCCTTGCCGATCGCAGGTACGCTTTCCGTCACGGGCGCGCCGCGCAGACGGCGCAGTGCGCTCGCCGCCACGAGTGCGACCACGGCGAGCAGCGTGCCGCCCGCCAGGATGTCGATGATCGCCTGGCCGCTGATGTCGGGATACACCACCGACGCCGTCAGCACGACAGACAGCAGCACCAGCGCCCAGACGACGGCGCCCGTGAACAGATTCAGGCGCTTCGAGTTGACCCACGGCCCGAGCACGGCGCGATCGTTGCACAGCAGAAGCAGGAACACGGTTGCGCTCGGCAGCAGCACGCCCGCGAGCGTCTGCACGGCTTCCGTCAGCAGACCGAGCGGGCTGCCCGGAATCAGCACCAGGCCCGCCGCAGCGGCGACGATTCCGAAGTACACGAGATAGAAGCCCTTCGCGTCGGCGACACCGCGATGCAGCGAATGACGGATCTTGAACACATCGCCGATCGCATAAGCCGTCGACAGCGACACAGCCGCCGCGCCGATGATGCACGCGTCGATCAGCGCAATCGCGAACAGTACGGCAGGCGTACGTCCCGCATATTTTTCGAGCCCGGCGATCACGCCGCCTGCATCGGTGAACTGGCCGAACTCCGGCTTGCCGCCGAACAGCGCGGCGCTGAACGAGATCATCGCGATCGCGCCGATCAGCACGAACACGATGCCGATCCACAGGTCGGCCTTCTCATACTTCATGAAGCGCGGCGTAATTCGCTTGTCGATCACATAGCTTTGCTGAAAGAACAGCTGCCACGGCGCGACCGTCGTGCCGACGATGCCGATCACGAGCAGCATCACGTCCGAGAGTTTCGCGTGCGCGGGCCATGCGGGTATGAACAGATGATGCGTCATCTGCGAAACGGGCGGATGAATTGTCACGAGCACGGGCACGAGCAGCAGGCTCAGCAGGCACAGCACGATCGCAAAGCGCTCGAAGCGCTTGAAGTCGCCGGTACTCACGGCGGCCATCGTCAACGCGGCCGCGATGCACACGCCCGCCACCTTCGACACGCCGAAGAAGTCGAGCACAAAGGTAATGCCGATGAACTCGGTGACGATCGTCAACGCGTTGAGGATGAACAGGTCGATCACGCTGAACGCGCCCCAGAACTTGCCGAAGCGTTCGAAGATCAGGCGCGCGTGACCGACGCCCGTGACGGCGCCGAGGCGCAGCACCATCTCCTGGTTCACGTACAGCACGGGCACGAGCAGCAGCAGCGTCCACAACAACGTCGTGCTGTAGTTCTGTCCCGCTTGCGTATAGGTGCCGAAGGCGCCCGCGTCGTTGTCGCCGACCATCACGATGAGGCCGGGGCCGACGATTGCCAGCAGCGTGCGCAGACGCGCGCCCCAGCTGTTGCGCGGCGCCGTGTCGTGATGCGCGATCGTGCCGAGCGCGCCGCGGATGTCGCCGACATGCGCGTCGTCGAGAACGGCGGGGCGCGTCGGCAGGGCTTGCGGTGGCGTTGCCATTGTTATTCTCCCTTGAACGGATATAGCTTGAATGATTTCCGTTATGCCGCGCTGCGCTTTCCCAGCAGGGCGGCGGCGATGCGATGCAGCGTGTCGGCGAGCGTCGCGTGTGCGAGGCGTCGCTCGTGTTTCAGCGAAAGCAACGCGTCGTAGTGCGCGCGTGCTTCGCGGGTTTGAGGCAAGGTCGAAAGGAGCAGGAAGTGCATATCGGTTCTCCAGCACGAGGGCTCGTGCGTGCGAGGCGGCAAGCGCCGGAGAATCGATGGAATCGAATAGCCGTTTGCTTGCGGTGCCTCAGTTCGTCAAAGGCATGTTCGGGTTTAACGGATGACTGTCACTGTCGGGCATGGTGGCTCCCGGTTGATGGGTAAAACGCATCGCCATTTGCGATACGCACGTCTATGGGGTGCGTGGCCACGGACGTATCGACTTTCGCGACGGCAAGCGGCGTGGCGATGGCATCAGCGCACATACGCCTGTCAGGGCGCCATCGTACGCACGGGTACGCCCACGCCGGCGCGCGAAACGGCGCCGCGATCGCGGCTGCGTATCACGCGCGGACGCGCTGCGCACTCACGGCGTTCAAACCGATAGCGCTAAACAGGATGCACGAAGGATGAAACTGCGACGCGCACCGTCTGCCTGCTGGCAAGACGGCGGCTAAATGAGGAAGGCGCGGACGTCTTGCCGTTCAGGCGGCGAAACTGTTCGAAAACGTACTACTGCAACTGTCCAAGGCAACGCCCCTCAAATTTCGAGATATGAGAATTCTATGCCCGTACGCGGACTCTCGTCAATGCACTTTCTTAAGCAGAACCGAGATATGTGAGCCAACGCACATCGGCTGCCGCCAACCTGCGCATGCGTTCGCTGCGCTTTTCGCGCGCCTCTTTCTATACTGGATTGAGCCGCGAGTACAGGTCGCGCGCCGTGCAAACGTCCGACCATTCATCCGGCTTTCAGATCGCCCGCCAATAGTCAACGATCACATGGCGATCACTGGAGGCAGACATGAGCCTGTCAGCCGCGCATCCCGGCGCTGATCCGATTGGCGCGCCTGCGCCGCACAAGCCGGCGCTCCGTTCGCTGGCGCTTGCCGCGCTGGGTGTGGTCTATGGCGATATCGGCACGAGTCCGCTGTACACGTTGCAGACCGTATTCGAGCCGTCGAGCGGACTGCCGCTCACGCCGTTGAACGTGATCGGCATCGTGTCGCTGATTTTCTGGTCGCTCACCATCGTCGTGTCGCTCAAGTACGTGGCGCTGATTCTGCGTGCGAACAATCACGGCGAGGGCGGGATCATGGCGCTGCTCGCGCTGGCCGCTTCGTCGGTCGCGGATCGGCCGCGGTTGAGGCATGCGCTGCTGATCGTCGGCGTAATGGGCGCGTCGCTGTTTTACGGCGACAGCATCATCACGCCCGCCATCTCCGTGCTGAGCGCGGTGGAAGGGCTGGAAGTGGCCGCGCCGTTTCTCAAGACCTGCGTGATACCCGTCACGCTCATCGCGCTCGTCACGCTGTTCGTGATGCAAAAGCATGGCACGTCGGGCATCGGCGCGGTGTTCGGGCCCGTGATGGTCGTGTGGTTTGCAGTGCTGGCCGTCACGGGCGTGACGAACGTGGTCGCCGCGCCCGCGATTCTCGCGGCGCTCGATCCGCTCGCCGGCCTCGCGTTCTGCCTGCGTCACGAGTGGCTCGCGTTAGTCGCGCTGGGTGCCGTCGTGCTGTCGCTGACGGGCGCGGAGGCGCTCTATGCTGACATGGGCCACTTCGGCGCGCGGCCGATCCGTCTCACGTGGTTTGCGCTCGTTTTCCCCGCGCTCGCGCTGAACTACCTTGGCCAGGGCGCGCTGCTGATTTCGAATCCCGCCGCGTTGAAGAACCCGTTCTACCTGCTCTTTCCGCAATGGGCGCTGTATCCGATGATCGTGCTCGCGACGGTCGCGACGGTGATCGCATCGCAAGCCGTGATCTCCGGCACTTACTCGATGACGAAGCAGGCGATGCAACTCGGCTTCCTGCCGCGCATGAACGTCGTGTACACGTCCGAGAAAGAAATCGGCCAGATCTACGTACCGGGCATCAACTGGACGCTGCTCGCCGCCGTGGTCGCGGCCGTGCTCGGCTTCGGTTCGTCGACGGCGCTCGGTTCGGCATACGGCATCGCGGTGACGGGCACGATGCTGATCACGACGCTGCTGACCTTCTTCGTCGTGCGCTATGCGTGGCATTACAACTGGGCGCTGTGCGTGTTCGCGACCGCTTTCTTTTTCGCGATCGACGCGACGTTCTTTTCGGCGAACTTGCTGAAGATCGTCGAAGGCGGCTGGTTCCCGCTGACGATCGGCTTCGTGGTTTTCACGATCATGGCGACGTGGGGCCGGGGCTGGGAAATCATGCTGGCCGAAGCGCGCGTGCGCGCGGGCACGATGCCGCTCAAGACGTATCTGGAGAAGCTGGTGGCGCGCGATCCCGTGCGTGTCGGCGGCACGGCGATTTTTCTCACACCGAGCCCGGACAGCGTGCCGCACGCGCTGGTCAACAACCTGATCCACAACCATGTGCTGCATAAACGCGTGGTATTCCTCACCGTGATCAGCGACGAGATACCGTGGGTCGCGGAGCAGGACCGCGTCAGCCTGAAGACCGTGTGCGAGGGCTGTTATCAGCTCACCATCCGCTATGGTTTCAAAGACGAGGTCGATCTGCCGAAAGCACTTGCCTCGGCGAAATCGCTCGGTCTCGAGGTCGAACCGGACGAGGCGTCGTACTTCCTTAGCCGTGCGACCGTCGTGCCGACTCCGGGTGCGGGCATGGCGATGTGGCGCGAGCGGCTCTTCGCGGTGATGCTGCACAACGTCGGCAATGTGGCGGCGTATTTCAAGCTGCCTGCCAATCGTGTGATCGAGGTGGGGGCGCGGGTGGAAATCTGAGGCGTGGGTTATCCCGTGTCCGTTTGCATTCGATGACTTGCCCGCCTATACGTGCGTGCATGCCGCATGCTCGGGCGCAGGCCGTTGAGCGACGACGCATCCCGCGACGCAGCCATACGCCTGCGTCGCGGCCGCGGCTAGCGCGGCCGGATCGTCGCCGTGCACGGCGCGCATCGAGCGCCGTCAGTCAGTGCGCAACGCACGTGACGCGGTGGACGCGGCGGCGCGCGCACGCCGGACAGTCAGCCGATCGCGTTCGAATGAATGCTGCGCCTGCGGCGCACCGGCGGACCGTCACCGAAGCGTCACTGCATGACGGGGTCCTTGTCGGGCGGCGCTTCGGGGCGCTGCGGCTCGTCGTTGTGATGACCGGGCGACGGCGGCGTGAGGGGATCGCCCTCGGGGTCGCGCGTCGGATCGGCGTGCGGGTCGGGAATCGGACTGGTGTGCATGGTGTGACCTCGTGGCGATGGCTGATATTGCAACGGGCGGGGGACGCATTGCGCTGTTCTGATGGCAAGCTACGACGCGTCCTGCTTTCATTAGCGTAGGCGATGCCCGCGAAGGCTGCTGGCTCGATCGCCTGCGACAGCTGTTCAATGTCCCGGCTGGCGCGTCTGTTTCCGGTCGACTGTGAGGCGCCAGTAGCGCTCGTGGGCGAACACGTCATCGCAGCCGTGCGGCCCGAACGCGCGCAGCTGGCTTTCGTAAGCGGACACGGCCTCGCGCTTCAACAAAGCCTGGCGCTCGCGGTCGAGCGCGTGATCGGCCGATGGGCTCGCCGGTGTCGCGACGATGCCCCGTCCAGCCAGATCGATGAGACGCTGCTGCACCAGCCCTGGCATGGGCCGGTAAATCGCTTCTTCGTACGCGAACCATTGCAGGTGCGACAGACGCGGCAGGATCTCGCAGCAGGCGTTGAACACGCGCGCATGATCGTCGTGGAACAGGCCGAGGGGCATTAGCAGCGTATTGGCCGTCGAAGCGTAGATCGCTTCTTCCAGCGCGGCGGCGAGCTTGCCGATCGACGGCGAGTCGCCGTATTGCGCGTCGCGAAACGGCAGCCGCACGGGGATAGCGTCGAGCACGGACAGCGCGTTGTTATCTTCGATCGTGCGCGCGTGGATCGCTTCGCAGGCGCTCGCGAAGCCTGCCTTTTGGTCCCAGTCGGTCTGCATGTCATGCTCCGGAGGCGCGGCGAACACGGTGCAAATGGCTGCATCGGGGTGCGCGGCGAGCAGCGCGCCGCAACTGAAGACGGCGTCGTCGAAATGCGGCGACACGATGAAAAGACGCGGGCTGGTTTCGCTCATGAGATCCTGGGCTGAATGCGGAATGAGTCGTCCGGCGGGAGGCGGTGTGCGCGGCGCGTGACGTTGGCGCACTGCACCGTGGACAGCTTAGACCATCGAGGCGAAGCATGCTTAGCCGTTTCGCGGCGCCGCAGCAGCGTGCAAGCTGCGTGCCCGGCGTGCGGCGCCTAGACGGTGCGCAAATCGTCGGGCGTATCGACGTCGCTGAGCACGCCCTTGTCGTCGACGTCGATTCGCGTGACCGTGTGAGTGGCGAAGAGGGCGCGCGCGCCGGTGTCGCCGTCGAGTGCGATCAGCGCGTCGCGGTGTTCGATGCCGAAGCCGACGGGATGGCCGCGTTGTCCCTGGTAGTAGGGCGCGACGATCGACGCGCCGTCATCGACCGCGCGAGCGACGGCTTCGATGGTCGGCAGGGCGATGCGCGGCATGTCGGCCAGGGCGACGATCCAGCCGTCCGAGTCGCTGCTTGCTTCGATGCCGGCGGCGAGACTTGCGCCCATGCCGCGCTGGGCGTCGCCGGAGAAGATCACATGACAGCCGGCGTCGTTGAGCTCGCGGGCGAGCAGTTCGGAGCCGGGGCGCACGATCGCGATCACATGAGGCACCACGAGCAGCAGACGGTGTGCGGATTCGCGAGCGACGGGCGTGCCGTCGGGCAGGCGGGCGAGAAGCTTGTTATGGATGCCTTCCGGGTCGAAGCGCGATCCGTAGCCGGCGGCGAGCAACACGCCGGTGGCGAGCGAGGCGTAGGCCATTTGCGGCACCAGAAGGAGGGAGTAGGGGAATTGTGCGGTGCAACCGGGAAAGTGTGCAAGGGGCTTGGTGGCGCGGTGTTGCCGGTTTCTGTTTTTTTGGTTTTGTGGTTTTGGTTTCGCTTTCGCTTTCGTTTTCGCTTTCGCTGGCATCCGCGTGATGTCGTCTTGCTTCATGCGTTGCCCCGCACAGGGGCAACGCCAGCGAACCAGAGGCATAACACGGATGCGAGCAGCAAAGGCAAAAGGAAAAGCGAAACACTAAACCCGGCACTGCGCCGCCGCAGGTACACAAACCTGAAACGGCGAAGCCCACGCCAAGAAGGACAAAATCAAACGAGAACCTTATCCAGAGTAACAGGCAAATCCCGAACCCTCACGCCGGTGGCGTGATAAACCGCATTTCCGATAGCGGCAACAACGCCAGTGATGCCAATCTCCCCGATGCCTCGGGAGCCAAGCGAATTGATGAAAGGATCAGGCTCATCGAGCACGACAACATCGAGAGCCCCGACATCGGCATTAACCGGCACGTGATACTCCGCCAGATTCGCATTGATAAACCGCCCATACTGCGGATCGAGCAGCGTCTCCTCCTCGAGAGCCGCGCCGATGCCCCAGACCAGACCGCCCATCAGCTGGCTGCGGGCGGTCTTCACATTGAGCACCGTCCCGACGTTATAAACGGCAGTCATCTTCGCGACGCGAATCGTGCCGAGGTCCGCGTCGACGTGTACTTCCGCGAACACCGCGCCCCACGAATGAAACGAGTAGCGCTGCTTTTCGTCGCCCGGTTTCGTGCTGGCCGCGGCCTCGACAGGCTGCCCGCCTGCGCGCGCGAGAACGGCTGCAATGGGATCGCGCTTCGCAGCGTCAGACCGGTTCGTCACCCAGCCGTTCTGCACGATCACATCAGCGGGCGCCAGGCCGAATACCGGCGAGTCATGGTCAGCCAGCGCCATCGCGACGACCTTGCCGCGCACCTGTTCACATGCATCGCGCACGGCAGGCGACACGCTCGCGACCGACTGCGAGCCGCCCGACACGGGCGCCTTCGGCAGCGACGAATCGCCGAGCCCGAAGCGGATGTTCTCCGGCGCGATGCCGAGCGCGTCCGACGCGACCTGCGTCATCACCGTATACGTCCCCGTGCCGATGTCCTGCGTACCCGATACGACCATCGCCGTGCCGTCGGGCAGAATGCGCGCCAGCGCCGCGGCTTCGCTGCGATTGGCGGGGTACGTGGCCGTGCCCATGCCCAGGCCGATCAGCGCATTGCCGTCGCGCATCGAACGCGGCTCGGGCTTGCGGCGCGACCAGCCGAAACGCTCCGCGCCAACGCGATAACACTGACGCAAAGCCTTGCTCGACCACGGCTTGTTTTCCTGCGGATCGCTTTCCGCATAGTTCTTCAGACGCAGTGCAAGCGGGTCGATCTTCAGTTGATACGACAGCTCGTCCATCGCCGTTTCGAGCGCCCATGACCCCGTCGTTTCGCCCGGCGCGCGCATGAAGGTCGGCGTACCGACGTTCAGCTGCACGAGGCGATGCGTGGTCACCTGGTTCGGCACCGCGTACATCATCCGCGTGACCATGCAGCAGGTCTCCGTCCAGTCCTCGATCATCGACGTGTTCGAGATGCTGTCATGTCGCATCGCGGTGAGCGTGCCGTCGCGCTTCGCGGCGATCACCATGCGCTGTTCGGTGAGCGGCCGGCCGCCGACGGGCCCGAACATCTGCGGACGCTCCAGCGCGAGCCGCACGGGACGCCCCGTCTGCTTCGCAGCCATCGCGCACAGCACCACGTGCGACCACGCCGAGCCCTTGCAGCCGAAGCCGCCGCCGACGAACGGCGAGATCACGCGCACATCGTCGGGCGTCATGCCGAGCGTCTTCGCGACAGCCGTGCGCGTTCCCGTCACACCCTGAGTCGAATCGTAGAGCGTCAGCTGCGGACCATCCCAGACGGCCATCGTCGCGTGCGGCTCCATCGGGTTGTGATGCTCCATCGGCGTCGTATAGACGGCGTCGACACGCACGGCGCCCGCCGCGAGTCCCGCTTCATAGTCGCCGCGCGAGGTGTCGGTCTGCCGGCCTTGCGGCTTGTCGGGCGCATGCGCGCCTGCTTTGACCCGGGCGAAATCGAGCGCGGGCGGCTGGGCCGCGTAAGTCACGCGCAACTGGCGCGCGGCATCCGTCGCATGTTCAAGCGTGTCGGCGACGACGATAGCGATCGGCTCGTTGCTGTAGTGGATCTGGTTGTCCTGCAACAGCGACAGATGCCTGCCGGCTGGCGGCGCGAGTGCGGGGCGTCCGTTGTTCGGCAGACGCGGCGCGTTCTGATACGTCATCACGAGCAGTACGCCGGGCAAGGCCGACGCCCGGCTCGTATCGATCGATGCAATCGAGCCGTGAGCAATCGTGCTCGTCACCAGCACGCCATGCGCGAGACGCGCCTGCGGAAACTCGGCCGCGTAGCGCGCTTCGCCCGTGACCTTCAGCAGACCATCGGTGCGGTCCAGCGGATATCCAACGATCGTGCTCATGCGAAACCTCCCACACTGCTCGCGCCGAGCGCCGCCTGGCTTACCGCGCGCACGATCGCGTTCTGCGCGAGGCGCACCTTGAACGCGTTTTCACGCAGCGGCCTTGCGTCGTTCAACGCGGCATTCGCCGCGTTGCGCAGCGTCGCGCTATCGAGCGGCTTGCCCGTTATCATCTGTTCGGCCGCCGTCGCGCGCCACGGCTTGTGCGCGACGCCGCCCAGCGCGATGCGCGCGCTGCGCACGGTGTTGCCGTCCATCTGCAAGGCGGCTGCAACCGACACCAGCGCGAATGCATAACTCGCGCGGTCGCGGACCTTCAGGTAATGCGCGTGCTCGCTGTAGACGGGCGGCGGCAGATCGACGGCCGTAATCAGCTCGCCGGGGCGCAGCGTCGTGTCGAGATCGGCGCGCTCGTCCGGCAAGCGATGAAATTCACCGAACGCAATCACGCGCTCGCCTTGCGGGCCGCTCACGCGCACGTTTGCATCGAGTGCCGCGAGTGCGACGCTCATGTCCGACGGATTCACGGCGATGCATTGCGTGCTCGCGCCAAGGATCGCGTGCATGCGGTTATGGCCGTTGATCGCGGCGCAGCCGCTGCCCGGTTCGCGCTTGTTGCAGGCGGTGAACGCGATGTCATAGAAATACGGGCAGCGCGTGCGCTGCATCAGATTGCCCCCGACGGTCGCCATATTGCGCAACTGCGCCGACGCGCCTGCAACCAGCGCCTGCGTCAGCAGCGGATAGCGCTCGCGCACCAGCGCATGATTCGCCGCATCGCTGTTGCGCACCAGCGCGCCGATTCGCAACCCGCCATCGGGCAGCGTCGACACGGCATCGAGTCCTGGTATGCGCGTGATATCGACGAGCTTCACGGGCCGCGTCACGCCGCCCTTCATCAGATCCAGCAGATTGGTGCCGCCGCCGATGAACATCGTGCCCGGCTGCTGCGCGGCGCGGAGGGCGCCCGCGAGGTCGGCGGCGCGTTCGTAGGAGATCGCTTCCATGATGGTGTCCCGTTACGCGACGTCGCCCGTCTTGATGACGAACGTCGTATAGGTGTCGCCCGTGCCGCTGCCCACCGTACCACGATGCGCGGACTGCACGGCCGCGACGATGTTCGCATAGGCTCCGCAGCGGCAGATGTTGCCGCTCATGCGTTCGCGGATTTCTTCGTCCGAGAGTTGCGGCGGACGGCGCCGAACGTCCGCTGTGACCGTACTGGCCGCGCCGGCGTCGAATTCCGACAGTAAAGCCGTCGCCGAACAGATTTGCCCCGGCGTACAGTAGCCGCACTGGAACGCGTCCTGTTCGATGAACGCGCGCTGCACGGGGTTCAGCGTGCCGTTGCTTGCGAGTCCTTCGATCGTCGTGATCCTGTCGCCTTCGTGCATGACGGCGAGTGTCAGACATGAGTTGATGCGGCGTCCGTTCGCGAGCACCGTGCATGCGCCGCATTGTCCGCGGTCGCAGCCTTTCTTCGTGCCCATGAGGCCGGCGTATTCGCGCAGCGCGTCGAGCAGCGTCACGCGCGGTTCGAGGTGCAGCGCGTAATCGCGCCCATTGATGTTGAGCTTGACGGGGCGCGCCGGCACCGTTGCGCGTGCAACCGGTTGTTGCTGCGGCGCTTGAGCTTGCGCATGAGCGCGGGGCGCTGCGCCCACGGCTGCTGCCGCCGCCGCCGATTGCAAGAAGCGGCGCCGCGCGGCGCTGGAAGGCGTGGCGTCATGCTCGTCGTGACGGTGGGTGTCCGTGGCGTGTTGCGAGCGCGAATCCTGACAGTCGATGTGGTGGGACATGATGTTCTGTTTGCTCCGTAGAAGATCGATGCAAGCGTGCGCCGCATCGCGGCCGAAGCGGGCGGACGGTGCATGCAAGCCTTGTCGTCGAGCAATTTCGATGCCGCTCGTGCGAAACATCAATGGACGCGCACGCGTGGCTGCGAGTCTTCATCGTGGCACACCAGGCGTGGCGCAGCCGTGACGCTTAGATGGCGCGAAGATGGCGCCACGCTGTCGGCGGCGCCCTGTTTGGATCGCTCGAACGGAGCATCAAATAAAAAACGCGCGTCGAAGCTCGACGCGCGTTTTACCTGAAGCTGGCTGCTGTGACGGGTGCTCGAGCCGGTCAGTCGATGCCGTGAAACACGGCGTCGTCCGGACCGAGATACGCAGGCGGGCGCCACGCGGCATCGCGCATCGAATGCTGGACCAGCTTCTCGACGCCGAGCAACACCGCGAAGATCGCCATTCGTACGGGGATGCCGTTGTCCGTCTGACGGAAGATCGCGAGGCGCGAATCGTGGTTCAGGTCGGTGCTCAGATCGTTTGCGCCGGGGCGGCTGTCGCGCGGCAGCGGGTGCATGATCAGCGTGTCCGCGCCGCACACGGTGTCGACGAGCGCCTGGTTGATCTGGAAGTCGGGCGTGTAGCCTTCGAACGATTCGTCGGCGAAGCGCTCTTTCTGGATGCGCGTCGCATAGACGACGTCCGCGCCGCGCAGGCCGTTGGCGAGATCGTGGCTCTGCTCGACCACATGGCCGTTGCGCGAAATCTGCTCGACGATGTATGCGGGCATTTCGAGAGAAGGCGGCGAAATGAGCGTGAACTTGATGCCGCGATAGAGCGCGAGCAGCTTGACCAGCGAATGCACGGTGCGCCCGTATTTCAGATCGCCGACCAGCGCGATATGCGCGCCGTCGACGATCTTGCCGAGGCGCGAGAATTCGCGCTGGATCGTGTACAGGTCGAGCAGCGCCTGGCTCGGGTGCTCGCCGGGGCCGTCGCCGCCGTTGATCACAGGAATGTTGGTCGCCCGCGCGAATTCGGCCACCGAGCCCTGTTCCGGGTGGCGGATCACGAGGGCGTCGACGTAGCCGGACATCACGCGGCTCGTGTCGTAGATCGACTCGCCCTTCGCCATCGACGAAAACGTGAAGCCCGTCGTGTCGCACACCGAGCCGCCCAGACGGCAGAACGCCGCGCCGAAGCTCACGCGGGTACGCGTGCTGGCTTCGAAAAACAGGTTGCCGAGCACCGCCCCTTCGAGCACGCGCGAGATTTTCCGGCGGCGCGCGATCGGCTGCATGATGTCCGCGACGCGAAACAGCGCTTCGACGGCGTCGCGCGAGAACTGGTCGACGGACAGCAACTGCGGCTTGCCCTCGAACATCATCTGGCTGGCGAGCGACTGCGAATCTACGCTTTGCGTATGTTTTTCGGCGGGTGCGCCGTTGACGACGATTTCCGACACAAAGCGCTCGACGATTTCCGGCATTGCGCGCGACTCCTGCGAATCATCGGGCAGCAGCCACGTGTCGAGCGCGCGCTTGGACACACCGATGCGCGTCGCGAAGCCGTCGCGCGTGAGATTCAGACGCCGCATCGCGTCACGGAGAAAAGCTTGTTGCGGGACGCTCATGGGGCTGCCTCATTTCGGTCAGGTGAATCGGTTGATATACGCGGTGCGTATATTAAATCGCCCGGCGAGGAAGTCAAGGAATTTCTCTCGCGCTGCGCTGCGTGCATGTCTGATCTCGAAAAGGTCCATTTCCGGTTACACTGCCCGACATGGAAAGCGGCTCGATCCTCCTTCGTCGTGTAGAAACCGGCCTGCACTCGCTGGCCGCGCCGGCACGCGTCGCTTCCAAAGCCAAAAAACAGTTGCTCATCTGACCGGAGCTGCTGTTCCGTCAGATTTGCGACGGAACAGTCTTATCCAGCCCGGTTCTCGAAACGCCCGCTCCGATACTACTTCCTCGCTGCTGAACGGTTCTCATACGGTCGCGTTCGAGGTGTTAGTCATGTCCAATTTTTCGGGTATCTGGATTCCCCTTGTCACGCCGTTTTCCAACGACGGCACCGTCGACCACGCCGCACTGCGTCGCCTGATTGCGCGCTATGCCGATGCCGATGTCGCGGGTGTCGTCGCGCTCGGTACGACGGGCGAGCCGTCCGCGCTCGATGCCGCCGAACAGGAGGCCGTGCTCGCGACCACACTCGATGCCGCGCGTGGCGCATTGCCCGTGATCGTCGGTGTGTCGGGCAACAATGCCCGCAGCATGCGCGAGCGCGTGCTGCGCCTGAACACGTTGCCGCTTGCGGGCCTGCTGATATCCGCGCCTTACTACGTGCGGCCTTCTCAAGCTGGCATTGCCCATCACTTCACGATGCTCGCCGATGCCAGCGAACAGCCTGTCGTGCTGTACGACATTCCCGCACGCACGGGCGTGCGCATCGAATTGGACACGTTGCTGTCGCTCGCCGCGCATCCGCGCATTCAGGCGATCAAGGACTGCGCGGGTTCGCTCGATATCACGCATGCGCTGATTCTCGACGGACGGCTGCAGGTGCTGGCTGGCGACGACGCGCGCATCTTCGACACGCTGTGCATGGGCGGCAGCGGTGCGATCGCGGCGTCGGCACACATCTGGCCAGAGCGCTTCGTCGCGCTCGATCGCGAGTTGAAGGCGGGGAATCTTGCCGAGGGACGTGCGCTGTTCCATGCGCTCCTGCCGCTGATCCGCGCGTTGACGTCCGAATCGAATCCCTCGCCCGTGAAGGCCGCGCTCGCGGCGCAAGGCATGCTCGCAGGCGTGCTGCGCGCGCCCATGACGCAAGCAAGCGAAACGTTGCAGGCGCGCTTGCAGCACATGCTCTTGATGTAAAGCGCTTACGACGAATCCGAGACCGTCCAATTTGAGATGCGGCTCTGGGGAGTGGCGTGATAATGCGCGCCACCCTTTTTCCGACATCCACGAGATCGATTCGTCCTCCTGCGTATGCTGGTTCATTGTTACTTTGTGTTGTCCGCCGGGCGCATGCGGACATTTGCAGTACGCGGCCGATGCATGCGGCAGCATCGCGCGATCGCGACAAAGGGCGGCTGCTGATGTCGCCGATCTGGGGAACCGGCAAGAATCTGACGAACGGCTCGGTGCGCTTCGTCACGCGGCGCACGGCGCTCATGATCGCCGCCTGTGCTGCCTGCGGCGGCGCGCTGCTGGCGCTGGTGGCGGGCATCGCGATCGGCCGCGATCATCCGAAGCTCGAAGTGGCGGGCGAGCGCGGCGACGACCGAGTCAGGCGCGACTACACGATCACGGAACTCGGCAGACTGAATGCGGCCATCGAGCAGATGGATCCGCGGCTGACCCGGCTCGCGTCGCAAGTAGCGACGCTGCACGACTTCGAGACGCGCCTGAAGACGATCAAGACCTTGCCGCGCCCTGTGTTCCCGCCGTCCGTCCTGCCTACGAGCGACGTGCTCGGCGGCGACGCGGGCGACGATGTGGTCGATGGCATGCCGAAAAGAGCGCAGGCGGCCGCACTGCCGGTCCAGCGGGGCGCGCAGCCCGCGGCCGATGAGAAACGCGATTCGTCCGGCAAGTCCGCCGACAAGGACAACAAGGACGATAAGCACGATAAGGACGATAAGGACGATAGGGAAAGCGACAAGCCCAAAGGCAAGGCCAGCGACAAGGCCGGCGAAACGTCGGCGGAAGACGCCGAAGGCGGACCGTCGCTCCCGCCGCGCCGCTGCAACGAAGCGGTGGCGCATCCTGCACGCGATGCCGGCGCGGTTCACGAACGGATCGCGTGTCTCGCCGCAACGCTTTCGGCGCTTGAGCAAGAGGTCACGTTGCACGTCGCGAACTGGGAGGCGTTTCCGGGCCGCATGCCCGTCGATGGCGCGCGCTTCGGCTCGCCGTTCGGCAATCGCTTCGACCCGTTCACGCATCGTCTGAGTTTTCATCCCGGCGTCGATCTTGTCGCGACGACGGGCACGCCGATTCTCGCTGCTGCGGGCGGCCGCGTGATTCACGCCGGGCCGCAGGGCGGCTACGGCAATGCCGTCGAGATCGACCACGGCAACGGCCTGATCACCCGCTACGGGCACGCATCGAAGATCGTCGTGCAGGAAGGCGATCTCGTGCTTTCGCATCAACATATCGCCGACGTCGGCTCGACGGGCCGTTCGACGGGACCGCATCTGCATTTCGAAGTGCTCGTCAACGGCGTGCCCGTCGATCCCACCGACTATCTCGCACTTTTCATGGAGCCATCGCATGGCTGATTTTCTTCGCCTGCGACGCGCGAGCGCCCGGTCCGTCACGCGAGGCACGTATGCATTGCGCCCCGTGCGTTCGAGCGCAATGCGCGTCGCGACGTGGATGTCGGTGTGCGTGGCGTGCGCCGCGGCGGGCGCCGCAGCGATGCACGGCTACGCGACGCGCGTGACGTCGGACAGCATGCCGTGCGCGGCGGTGCCCTCGCATGACGGACTGGACGACGCACTGGCGCGCACGCAGCTTGCGCTGAGGCAGGAAGCGGCATCGCGCGCCAGCGTACAGCGCTCCGCCGACGCGCTCACCGCCGAAGTGCGCGAGCTCCAGGCGCACGTGCTGTTTCTGCAAGCGCAAAGCCGCTCGCGCCGCTGAGATGCGCGGCATGTTTCAACTTCACTCGATACGGACTATGTTCAGCAAGAAGAAGTCACCCTCCGTCTCCCGGAACAAGCTGGCGACGCTCATTGCACACGATGTGCAGCTTACCGGCGACCTTGAGTTCAGCGACGGCCTGCGCATGGATGGCCAGGTGAAAGGCAACGTCACGGGCAAGCCGGGATGCGAGACGCTGCTGGTGCTGAGCGATCGCGGCTCGATTACGGGCAACGTGTACGGCTACGACGTGATCGTCAATGGGCGTATCGCGGGCGACGTGATCGCCGATCACTTCGTCGAATTGCAGGAAAACGCACGTATCACGGGCAACATTTACTATCAGCAATTGCGGATGGATGTGGGCGCGTCGGTGGATGGCAAGCTGACGCGTCGCGATGCGCTGCCCGCTGCCGCGAGTCCGCATATCGAGCCCGACTCGTTCGCGCTGCAAAGCCCGGACGAGTCGGGCGCCGGGCACTGATCCCGTGAACGGGTCGCGCAACAGCGTGGTTCAGGCCGCGGTCACGCGTGCCTGGAGCAGCTCGCTGAAGGCGTCGGCCGTGAGCGGCCTGCCCAGTAGAAAGCCTTGCATCTCGTCGCATTGCAGGTCTTTGAGCTTGTCGAGTTGCGAGGCGGTTTCGACGCCTTCCGCCACCACATCCATTTCCAGCGAGTGCGCGAGCGCGATGATCGCCTGCACGATCGCGCTGCCTTCGTGGCCATCGGCATCGAGCCCGTTCGTGAAGAATCGGTCGATCTTCAGTTGCTTCACGCGGAAGCGTTGCAGATAGGCGAGGCTCGAATAGCCGGTGCCGAAGTCGTCGATCGAAATCTCGAAGCCGCTGGCCTGGAACTCGCGGATCATTTCCGTCGTTTTGGCCGCGTCCTGCATCGCCACCGTTTCGGTGATCTCGAACATGACCTGGCTGCAATCGACGCCTTCCGCATGCACGATCTCCAGCGTCTTCGCGACGAGATCCGGTTGCGTCATCTGGCGCGGCGACAGGTTGATCGCGACTTTCATCGACGGCAATCCGGACGCTTCCCAGCGGCGGATCTGGCGGCACGTTTCGCGCACGACCCAATACCCGATCTGCACGATCTGCCCCGAGCGTTCGGCGATCGGAATGAAGTCCATCGGCGCGAGCGCGCCGATCTCCGGATGATTCAGTCGGATCAGCGCTTCCGCGCCCGCGACCTCGCCGCTGTCGCCGCGAAACTTCGGCTGGAAGTGCAGTGAGAAATAGCCCTTGCCGAGCGCCTCGTGCAGCGCGCTCTGGATCTTGAGCGTGCGCATCGCAGCTTCGTTCATGTGCGCTTCGAAGAACCGGTAAGTGCTGCGGCCGCCGCGCTTCGCTTCGTACATCGCGGCGTCGGCATGCTTGAGCAGTTCGTCGACGGAATGGCCGTCCTGTGGATACAGCGCAATGCCGATGCTCGGCATGACCTGCAGCGTCTGGCTCTGCGTCTCGATGCCCTTGCGCATCCGGTCGAGCACCGCTTCTGCCATCTTCTGCGCGTCCTGCGGCGCACCGAGGCTTTCGGCCAGCACGACGAACTCGTCGCCGCCCAGGCGCGCGACGGTATCGACGTTACGCACGCATTGCCGCAGGCTGTGCGAGAACGACTTCAGCACTTCGTCGCCGAACGCGTGGCCGAGCGAGTCGTTGATTGTCTTGAAGCCGTCGAGATCCATGAACAGGATCGCGAAGCCGCGGCCGTTGAGCTTCGACGTGCGAATCGCGTGCTCGATGCGCTCAGTCAGTGTGACGCGGTTCGGCAGATTGGTGAGCGTGTCGTAGGTGGCAAGACGCACGATCTGGTTGTTCAGCAGCGACACCGAACCGGCAAGGAACGTAGTGCGCGCATCGAAGCGCGACAGGATCAGCGTGACGATCAGAATCGCGAACGTGAACAGGAGAATGGTCGTCGCGAGCCATTGCGCGTTGACGCCACGCGCAGCGCCGCAGATGGAGCCGGGCTGGAAGTCGGCGGCGGCCATGCCCGTATAGTGCATGCCCGTGATCGCGAGGCCCATCACGCATGCTGCGCCGAGGCGCTTGAGCAGCACGCGATGCTGGTTCGAGTCGCGCAGCGTGTGGGCGATCCACAGCGCCGCGATCGACGCCGCGATGGCAATCGCGATCGATGCGGCGAAGAGGCCCGGACGATACCGGATACCGGGCTCCATCCGCATCGCGGCCATGCCCGTGTAGTGCATGCCCGCAATGCCGAAGCCCATCAGCACGCCGCCCGTGACCAGACGCTTGATGGGAAGCGTCGGACGCGCCACCTGGTGGAGCGCGAAGTACGACACGATCATCGCGATGCCGAGTGAGCAGCCGGTGATCGCTAAGTCGTAGCCGAGCGGAATCGGCAGCGAGAATGCGAGCATGCCGATGAAGTGCATCGACCAGACGCCCGTACCCATTGCTGCTGCGCCGCCTGCGAGCCAAAGGTGGCGCAGCCGTGCCGATGCCATTGTCGAAATACGTCCGGCCAGGTCGAGCGCCGTGTACGAAGCGAGTGTTGCGACGGCGAGCGACACGACAACCAGACCCAGATTGTAAGTGCTCTGCATGTCAGTTCCGTCGCGAGAGGAAGTTCCCTCAAATGGTTATCGGCAGCCTCATTAAAATATTGAGCGATTTTTGAAAGGGGCGATTCAAAAGATTATTGAAGCCCCTTTTGGACCGCTTTTAGATTTTTTGCAGACTTTTAACGGCATCGTGTTCATGAGCGAAGCCGTCCGAAAGCAACTTTGCAGACGCTTGCATGCCATTCGTGAGGATGGTTCAGGGTTGTTGTCGCACTTCTGTACAACCGCTCGCGGCCTGCGTTTGCAGCACGAGGCCTTCGTCGAGCCAGCCGGTCACGCCGCCGATCATGATCTTCACGGGCCGGCCGAGCTGCGCCAGCCGGATTGCGCCGCGCGTCGCGCCATTGCAATGCGGGCCGGCGCAATACGTGACGAATAGTGTATCGGGCGGATATTCACGCAATTTAGATTCGGTAATCTTCCGATGCGGCAAATTGAGTGCGCCTGGAATATGGCCGTGCGCGAAATGCTTGGGGCTGCGCACGTCGAGCAGCACGAAGTCCGGGTTGCCCGATGCGAGACTGTCCGAGACGTCCCAGCAGTCGGTCTCGAAGCGTAGCGACGATTCGAAATGGGCGAGCGCCGTTGTGCTGTCGGCGGCGGGTATGGCGCTGACAGTGGAAGGTGCCATGCGTGTTCTCCTGTTGGGCGTTGAAGGTGTGTCGATTATCGGCAGTGGGCGTTCCTGCCGTAAGTGGCGCAATCGTCAATCTCCGGTAATATCGCGCCATGCAAGATCACCTTGTCGCGGCGCTCGTCTACGACCGCTTGTGCACCTTCGAATTCGGCTGCGTGACTGAGCTGTTTGCGCTCGATCGACCGGAACTGGGCGTCGAGTGGTATCGCTTTGCCGTGTGCGCCGTCGAAGCCGGTCCGATTCGCGCGGCAGGCGGGATCAGCGTCGCGGCGCCGTACACGCTCAGGATGCTGGATCGCGCGTCGACGATCGTCGTGCCCGGCTGGCGCGATCCCGATGAACGCCCGCCCGAGCCGCTGCTGAAGAAAGTTCGCGCGGCTCTCGCGCGCGGTGCACGTGTCTGTTCGATATGCTCGGGCGTGTTTGTGCTGGCGGAAGCGGGTGTACTCGACGGCAAGACGGTGACGACGCACTGGCGCTACGCGGACAAGTTGCAGCAGCGCTTTCCACAACTGCACGTGAAGCCCGATGCGCTTTACGTCGACGAAGGGCAGGTGATCACGTCGGCGGGGTCGGCGGCTGGAATCGACATGCTGCTGCATCTCGTGCGGCGCGACTATGGCAGCGCCATTGCGAATCGCGTCGCGCAGCGGCTCGTCGTGCCGCCGCATCGCGAAGGCGGACAGGCGCAGTTCGTGCCGCGGCCAATGCCGCAGGACGGCAGCGGACGGCTCGCGCGTCTGATGGATTACGTGCGGGCGAATCCCGCGCGCGAGCATACGCTGGCGTCGCTTGCAGAGCAGGCGGCGATGAGTCCTCGCACGCTGCAGCGGCAGTTCCGCGATGCGACGGGAATGGCGCCATACGAATGGCTGATTCGCGAGCGCGTGGCGATCGCGCGGGATCTGCTCGAAACGTCCGCCGGTCTGCCCGTGTCTCGCGTCGCGGAACTGGCGGGCTTTGGCTCCGAAGAATCGCTGCGCCGGCACTTCAGGCGCATTGCGCTCACGAGCCCTGGTGCGTACCGGAAGAAGTTTGGCGCGCCGGGTGTGACGTAGCCTCGATTCTCGACATGAGCGTGAAGAAAATGGCCGCGCCGATGTTGGCCGCGAACTTACTGCGCACGCGTGCTGGGATGAGAACGAAAATCCGCTGTGCCGCCGTCGTCATATAGAATGACGCGCTTTGCCCGTTCTCGCCATGTGGTTCAAGAATCTACAGCTTCATCGTCTTCCCGCTCCGTGGAAAGTGAGCGTCGAGCAAATGGAAAAGTGGCTCGCGCCACACGCGTTCCAGCCGGCCAACAGCGTCGAGACAACACGTCAGGGCTGGACGTCGCCGCGCAATAACGGCTCGCTGGTCTATTCCATCAACCAGCAGATGCTGATCACGTACCGTGCGGAGAAGAAGCTGCTGCCCGCATCCGTCGTGACGCAGGTGACGAAGGCGCGTGCGTTGGAACTCGAGGAGCAGCAGGGCTTCAAACCCGGCCGCAAGCAGATGCGCGATCTCAAGGAGCAGGTCACCGATGAATTGTTGCCCCGCGCATTCAGCATCCAGCGCGACACGCGCGTGTGGATCGATACCGTCAACGGATGGCTCGTGATCGACGCCGCGTCGCAGGCGCTGGGCGACGATGTGCTGGGGCTGCTGGTGAAATCGGTAGACCGTCTGCCGATTTCGAGCGTGCGCGTCGCGCAGGCACCTGTTGCTGCGATGACGAACTGGCTTCTTGCGGGCGAAGGGCCTGTCAATTTCACGCTGGATCAGGATACCGAGCTGCGCTCGCCTGCCGAGGGCAACGCGACGGTGCGATACGTCGGTCATGCGCTCGAGGCGGATGATATGCGCCGGCATATCGAGGCCGGCAAGCAGTGCATGCGGCTCGCGATGACGTGGAACGATCGGGTTTCCTTTGTGATGACGCCTTCGCTCACTATCAAGCGGGTGACCGCGCTCGATGTGATCAAAGAGGCAAGTGATCCCACCGCCCAGAATGACGACGAGCAGTTTGATTCTGACTTCACCTTGATGACCGGTGAGCTTGCCAAGTTGTTCGACGGTGTCGTCGACGCGCTGGGTGGGGAACTCGATGAGGGCAGCAAGGCTGCTTAAGGGGCAATTTTTTGTTTGCGACGCCACAAGGTGTTTTTTGCCGCAGGCAAATGCACCGACTGGCGTCGCAGACAAGAACAACCCTAATCAAACATGTTCCGAAACGCGACGGCAACAATAACGGGCACACACATTACAAGCGGAATGGCGAAGTAGGGCACTTCAAGATCGACATACCAGCTATACACAAGCCATGCGATGCCGGCACACAACGTGCCAATGCCAATCAGCGCGGTCAGCACGTTCAACAACGTGGGAGACGGTTTCCAGCGCGTCTTTTCTTCTTTTGGCGAAGGCGGTTTCATTGCAGCTCCGAAGCAGGACCGTTACGAGTCTTCATTCGTTCGATTCTACTCCGGCGGCATGCACATGACGGAATGCGGCCGCGCCGCACGCGACGCTATTCAAACGCCTTGTCGTTGGGGTTTTTGTACAGCGACCGCAGGTTGTCGCTCATCGGGAAGTCGAAGTTCATGTTCTTCGGCGGCACGGGCTTCATGAACCACTTGTCGTACATCGCGTCGATTTCGCCGCTCTTCATCACTTGCGCCAACGTATCGTCGACGATCTTGAGGAATGCAGGATCGCCCTTGCGCAACATGAAGCCGTAGGCTTCCGACGACTGTGGCGTGCCGACGATCACCCAGTCCGCAGGCTTCGCCGTCAGTGTGCGCGTTCCCGCGAGCAGCACGTCATCCATCATGTAGGCGGCGGCGCGCCCCGTCTCCAGCGTCATGCGGCCCTCGCCGTAGTCCTTTGCGCTGATGATCTGCATGTTCATTTTCTTCTCTTCGTTCATTTTGCGCAGGATGCGCTCCGACGTCGTCCCCTGATTCGTCACGACCGTCTTGCCGGCAAGATCCGGAAAGTCCTTGATGCCCGAGTCCTTGCGCGTAAGGAGCCGCGTCGTCGCGACGAAGAACGTGTCGCCGAACGCCACCTGATTCTGACGCGACGTGAGGTTCGTCGTTACACCGCACTCGAGATCGACCGTGCCGTTCTGCACCAGCGAAATGCGGTTCTGCGACGTCACGGGAATGAAGCGCACCTGCAAGTTCGGCTTGTGTGTCTTGACCTTCACCGCATCGATGATGCGGTTGCATAAATCCTGCGAAAAGCCGATCACCTGATTGTTCGAATCGACATACGAGAACGGCACCGAGGTCTCGCGATGACCGATTGCGATCAGATTGGCGGCCTCGATCTTGGCGAGCGTCGGCTGCGTTTCCTGCGCGGCGGCACCCGTCGTCGTTGTGAGGCAAGGCGCCGCGACGCACAAGGCGAGCGCGAGCGAAGTCAGTCGGTTCATGGCAAGTCCCCAGGTTGAATCCGTTGAGTCGTTCGAACCGGCAATGCGCGCAGTTCGTACCTTGTTCACGAATGTTGCCATGAAAAAAATAATGGCAACATATGTTTTAACCCTGGGCTTGCTGCAACGCGTCAGGTTCAGCGCGACAAGCGAGGCGAATGTACGAACTAGCGCGCGCTGACCCGACAGGAAGGCGGTCAGATAGAGGAAAGCGTCACTGCTCGAGGCCGATGACGAAAGTGCGGTGACGCGGCGCAACTTCGCCGCCCCGGTTGTCGTCGGGGTGGCGTTTGCACGCCGTTGCTTCGGCTTCCGCCTTACGGCGTTCGACGATGCGCTGTTTGACTCCGATGAGCAGGCAGAGAATCACGCACGCATCCTTTGGCTCGCCGCGTGCAATTGAATGCATCAGCAGTTGTTCGTCGGCTTGGGTGAAGGCGGCCGATATTTCCTTGAGCAGATCGGCGCAGGTGATCGGATCCTGGAGGACGACGTTGGCGCCAGCTTCCGGCGCGCGTGCGGCGAGTGCTTCAGGCCGGGGCTTATCGTCGGGATTCGAGGCCGCGGCAGCGGGTTGCGGATCATCCGGCCGATCGACGTCGCACGGCGTGTTCTGCGGTGGAGTGTGTTGCGAGTGCATGATGGGCTCCGGGTAAGCTATTACTCTGGTTCGCGCTCGGCGAGGCGCAGAAGCGTCTCGACGCGTAGTTGAATCGCCTTGACGTCGAGGCCTTCGAAATTCGTGCGGTGCTCTAACGCACAGAGATATCGACGAAGCACGCTGGGTGCGTCTCTGCGTCCCGCCAGCCGCTCGACGAGATGGATCTCGTCGACGGTGCTCCAACCGCAAGCGATTTGCCTTTTCATCGACGCCGGCTCGAACCGGCGCTTGAAATCGCTTTCGAGCGCGTCTGCCAACTGGGTCAGGATGTGATGCCTGATAGTGTCAGGCGCGGTTGCGCATTCGTCGGCCGCTTCGTGACGCGCCTTTTCGATCAGCGCTTCGACAGTAGTCCGGTTCGCGCGGGATTCCTTGAGACCCCGGTCGAGCAGCGTCGCGATGCGTCCGTAGATCGAAACCGTCTTCGAGTTCGTTGTTCGGTTCACAGCGTCGATCTGGCGCGCGTGCTCGATCAATCCCCCACGAGAAAGACGGCCGCTCGAGATAGGCCGCATCACCCCAACTCTGCAAGCACGGCAGTTCCTTCCGTTGTGGCTGTCCGGCGTCGTCGTCCCACAACGAATGCAACGGTAGATCTGGTGCATGGCTGTTCCTTACGTGGTTCGCACGGGCAGCGTGCGTAGCGTTGCGGTCGTTTTCATCGTGATCCCCTCCTTGCTTGCGAGTGGGCTATCAGTGGTGACGAGTGCGCAGGTCGTCGCGAAGAACGCAGCAGTTCAGCCCTGGATAGAGCTGGAGCTTTTCCACGATCCGCTTCCTGCAGCCGACCAGCCTGTCGCGCGGCGTTTTGGATGCGTTCGGCGAGCCCGCTGATCGCGCGTGATGGCGACCATCGTGGACACCTGCCGCGAGGCGTTGATGCAACCTGGGTTGCCCTGAACCTCATGCTGTCGAGCAAATGTTGATCGGCTAAATTTCTGGACAAACCCTCCCGGATGGGGGGGCTGTTGAGGGGGGCTCGGTCCTCCTCCTCCGGTCTTGTCGCGGGTTTGGATCCTGCCCGATCGTCGCTGCGATGGAGGCAGGCGTTGCTGACCCGAAGGCCCAGAAGCCTCTAGCCGGGGCCGGAAGAAACTTTTGGGGCGACAGGTGAATTGCGCTAAGACGGAGCTGCCGAGGCAATCGCAGCGGCACGCGAAGAGGGGCGAATGAACGTGCGTCGCTGCTGTGTCAGTACCGCGGGTTTTCGTCGAACGACGAGCCTGTGATCTTCGCAATGAAGTCGAGAAATGCCCGCACCATGGCGCTCGGCACGCAACCGCTATTCGATAGCGGCCGGCTCGTCGCCCTCTTTCCCGATTGGCCGACGAGCGATTCCCGCTCTACGCGCTCTAGCTTTCCCGGCTTTCTTTTGCCTATTTTTCTTTGCCGCGAAAAGTAGGGGCTGCCCCGCACAGGCAACACCAGCAAACCAGAAGCAAAACGCGGATGCCAGCGGAAGCAAATCGCGGATGCGAGCGAAACCAAAACCAAAGCGCCCAAAGAAGAGAAAGCACCGCGACTGCGTCGCAGAAAAAAATCAGGCAGCCGTCAACAACACGGGAATCGACTTGGAGGTCGGCGTATTACAAACATCAGCGGTGCTGGACAAAGGCACGAGCGGATTCGTCTCGGGATAATACGCGCCAAGACATCCACGCGGAATGTCATATTCAACCAGCAAAAACCCCTCAGCACGCCGCTCGATCCCATCATCCCAGATGGTCTCGATATCGACCCACTCACCAGCCTTGAAGCCGAGCATCGCGATATCAGCAGCGTTGGCAAACACAACACGACGCTGGTTATACACCCCACGATAGCGATCATCGAGCGCGTAAATCGTCGTGTTGTACTGATCGTGCGAACGCGTGGTCATCAACGTCATCGCACGCTCGCCGTGCAGCTTCTTCGCACGCTGGATCGGCGTGTCGCGCTGAATCTGATGCACGATGAAGTTCGCCTTACCCGTGCCCGTCTTCCAGTCGCGCTCGCGCGATGCAACGCGCAAATGGAAACCGCCCGGCTGTGCAATGCGCTCGTTGTAATCGTAAAAACCGTCGATCGACCATTCGATCGCATCGCGGATCTTCGCGTAATCGTTCGCGTAGCCGAGCCAGTCCACCTTCGCGCTGCCGAGCGTCGCGTGTGCAATCTGCGCGACGATGCGCGTCTCCGACACGAGATTTTCCGACGCCGGCTGGTTCATCCCATACGACACGTGCACCATGCTCATCGAGTCTTCAACCGTCACGCCCTGTGCAATGCCGTTCTGAAGATCGATTTCCGTGCGGCCGAGCGTCGGCAAGATCAGCGCTTCCTTGCCGTGCACGAGATGGCTGCGATTCAGCTTGGTCGTAATGTGCACGGTCAGATCGCACGCGCGCAGCGCCTCCCACGTGCGCGGCGTGTCCGGCGTCGCGATCGAGAAATTGCCGCCCAGTCCGATGAAGACCTTCACGTGGCCTTCGAGCATCGCTTCGATCGTTTCAACCACATCGTAGCCATGACCGCGCGGCGGCTCGAAATCAAACACCTTGCCGAGGCGGTCGAGAAACGCATCCGTCGGCTTTTCTTCAATGCCGACCGTCCGATTGCCCTGCACGTTCGAGTGGCCGCGCACCGGGCATAAACCGGCGCCGAGACGGCCGATATTGCCGCGCATCATCATCAGGTTCGACAGCATGTGCACCGTCGCCACCGAATTCTTGTGCTGCGTGATGCCCATGCCCCATGTCGAAATCACGCGCTTACCGTTCACGTAGATGCGCGCGAGATCCTCGATGTCTTCACGCGGCACACCCGCTTCTTCGACCAGCGCGGCCCAGCTCTCGGCGCGCAGATCGGCGGCGAACGCTTCGAAGTTCGCTGTGTGCGCTTCGAGAAACGCAACATCGAGCACGCGCTCGGTATTCTGTTCGACGGCGAGGTCGTCGAGTTCCAGCACGCGCTTGGCGACGCCCTTGATCAGTGCAAAGTCGCCGCCGATCTTCGGTTGTATGAAGGTCGACGCGATCTTCACGCCCGACATCGTCAGCATGTCCGTAACGTGCTGCGGGCTCGCGAAACGCTCCAGCCCGCGCTCGCGCAGCGGGTTGATCGACACGATCGCCGCGCCGCGCTTCGCGCATTCGCGCAGTTCGCCGAGCATGCGCGGGTGGTTCGTCGCGGGGTTCTGACCGAAGATCAGCAGCGTGTCGGCGTGCTCGAAGTCGTCGAGTGTCACCGTGCCCTTGCCGATCCCGACAGTCGTGGGGAGGCCGCGGCTCGTCGCCTCGTGGCACATGTTCGAGCAGTCGGGGAAGTTGTTCGTGCCGTACATGCGCACGAACAGCTGATACAGAAATGCGGCTTCGTTGCTCGCGCGGCCCGATGTGTAGAACGCGGCGCGATGCGGGCTGTCGAGACCTTTCAGATGCTTCGCGATCAGTTGATACGCGTCGTACCACGAAATGGACCTGTACTTGTCTGTGAGAGGATCGAACACCATCGGATCGGTCAGGCGGCCGTGCTGTTCGAGCGTGTAGTCGTCCTGCTTCATCAGTTCGCCGACGGTGTGCTGCGCGAAGAATGCGGGCGTCACCCGTTTGCTCGTCGCTTCCGCTGCGACCGCCTTGACGCCGTTTTCGCAGAACTCGAACGTCGATGCATGCTGGCGATCAGGCCACGCGCAACCCGGGCAGTCGAAGCCATCCGCCTGGTTCTGCTTGAACAGCGTCTTGTATTTTCCCCCCGCGACCTTTTCCTTCATCAGGTTAATCGCGACGTACTTCAATGCGCCCCATCCGGCGGCAGGCCCTGTGTATGGTTCGATGCGGCCCGGCTTGGTGGTCTTGTCCATGTGTTTGCGTGCGGTATGACGTTACGTTGATGCTAGGGTAGTGGGGAATACGCGTAGCCGGCGTGTACACAAGGTGCGAAAGAAAAAGAGTACAGTTGCGACTGTTATCCATCCAAATGTCCTGTCGCGGTGAACTGTGCTCAAAAATTGGGCGTCGTGCCCGTCGGCTGTGCGTGAGGCAAAGGCCGCGATTGAAGCTCTACGAAGAACTGGCGAAGGAGATCGAAGGGCAGATCCGGCGCGGCGTGTTCCGCCCCGGAGACCGGGTGCCGTCCGTGCGCCAGACCAGCCAGCACCGTCAGATCTCGATCACCACTGTGCTGCGCGCATATCTGATGCTGGAGAGCAAGGGCGTCATCCAAAGCCGTCCGCAGTCGGGCTACTTCGTGCGGCTCGGTGCGAACGATGCTGCGCCGCGCGTGCAGGAACTGGACGTCTCGAAGCCTATCGCGGTGTCGGCGCAGGTCGACGTGAGCCGGCTCGTGCTGTCCACGCTGCGCTCGATCGGCAGCGATGAGGCTGTGCCGCTCGGCTCGCCGTATCCCGATCCCAGTCTGTATCCGTTCCAGAAGATCAACCGTTACGCGCACGCGATCGGGCGGCGCAAGACGCAATGGGGCGTCACCGACGAACTGCCGCCCGGCAATCCCGATCTGATCCGGCAGATCGCACGGCGCTATCTGGAGAACGGTATCGCCGTCGATCCAAACGAGATCGTCGTGACGGTCGGTGCGACGGAAGCGATCAATCTATGTCTGCAGGCTGTCGCGAAGCCGGGCGACACGGTCGCCGTCGAATCGCCCACTTTCTACGCGATGCTGCACGCGATCGAGCGCATGGGCATGCGCGCGATCGAAGTGGCGACGCATCCGCGCGAAGGCATCGATGTCGGCGCGCTCGCGCAGATACTCGACAAACGCAAGGTCGCTGCGTGCATGGTGATGCCGAACTTCCAGAATCCGCTCGGTTTCCAGATGGCCGACGAAAAAAAACGCGAACTCGTGAAGCTGCTCGCGCGGCACGACGTTCCCGTGATCGAGAACGACGTGTATCACGAACTGTACTTCGGCGACGTGCATCCCGGCGCGCTGAAGAACTACGACAAAAAAGGACTCGTGCTGCATTGCGCGTCGTTCTCGAAGACGCTCACGTCCGCGTATCGAATCGGCTGGGCGATGCCGGGCCGCTACCGCGAGCAGGTTGAGAAGCTCAAGTTTCTCAACACGCTGACCACGCCGTCCATTCCTCAGCTGGCCATCGCCGAGTATCTGAAGCAGGACGGATACGAGCATCATTTGCGCAAGCTGCGAAAAGGGCTTGCGCAGCGCGCGAAACTGATGACCACGATGGTGACGCGCTTCTTTCCTGAAGGCACGCGCGTGTCGCATCCGATGGGCGGGTACGTGCTGTGGATCGAACTGCCGCCCACCGTTGACTCGATGCACCTATACAAGCTCGCGCTGGAACACGGCATCACAGTCGGGCCGGGCTATATGTTCTCGACGACCGACGGGTACAGCCATTGCATCCGCCTGAATTACAGCTACGCGTGGTCGCAGGAAATCGAGAATGCGCTGCTGACGGTCGGCAAGCTGGCGGCTGCCAGCTCGCGTCAATGAGCAGACGTGCACAGAGAATGAGGAGGAGAACCCATGAACCCCAATGATTCCGCACACGACAAGCATCGCGACGACGATGACGACGACAATGAACTCGATCCCACCGTCGAGCAGTTGTTGCAACTGCTGTGGGAAGCGGCCAGCGAATCGCCCAGCAAGCCGTGGTCGCTCGCGAAGATCAGCAAGCGCACGGAACTGCCGATGAGCACGCTGCGGCGCTATCTGACGCAGTTGCAGTCGGCGGGTGTGATCCTCGTGCAGATGGACGAGGAAGGGCGCGGCACGGCGGCGCTGACAGTCGAGGGGCGGGAACTCTGTGAGGCGCTGTTCGGCGAGCCGTGATTGCGGCCCGCTGGTTTCGGGTGCGCGTCCTGCGATGCCGCTTGCGACCATTGCGACACCGGTCCCATGATCCGCCGTAGTGTGCGTGAGTTGCCGTGATAATGAGGCGGTTCTAAAGGAACGAGCCCAGTACCTTCATCAATAATGAAGGGAACAATAGAACCAGTAATCGACACAGGTTCCAGATACGTCGTGTCGCCGAGCAGTTCGCGAGCAGCGACACAATTCCTTCGGCGTTCAGCACCCGAAAGCGCGCGCATTTTGGGCTCGCGATGCGTCTGGCGAGCGTCATGACAGAAGTCACGGCGCAAGCCAATTCTTCTCTTCGTTCTGCGATAACGCCCGCAAAGCGCGTGTCCGGTCTATCTAAAACCGCTGTCAGCTTTTTCGGCCACGCTGTCCTCAATTGATGAAAGAAAGATGTTAAGTATTCGTCATGGGTCTAGTAGGATGATGCGGAAGGTATCGTTTGAATCCGATCTGCACGAACCTCGTTCTTTCGATCTCAATTGCGATTACTACATTGACTCGCGCTCTATAAGAGCAGGCTTAGTGCTTTCCTGAAGCACTGATACAAAGACGCCGGGAACATCGTTCCAAATCATCACGGAACGTACGCATTTGTGCACCGGAGCAAGCGGAGGATACATGTCGTATCGAATCAATCGGAGAGCGTTTCTGGGCGGGGCTGCGTCGGTCATTACGTGGGCTACCTTGCCCTTTTACGCACGGGCTGCCACCACGACTAACCTGATCCGCGTCGAATGGCAGACATTTAAAACGACACCGCATTACGCGCCGTTTCTTAATGCCGTTCGAACCATGCAGGCAAATACGAACGCGGCGGACCCGAATTCCTGGCAATACTGGACCAACGTTCACGCAAATTATTGTCCGCACAAGCAGCCGTATTTTCTCGCGTGGCATCGCGGTTATCTGTATTACCTCGAACGCCAGATAAGGCTCGTTTCGGGCGACGCGGGCTTCACGCTGCCATACTGGGACTGGTTCACGAATCCACATGTGCCCGCGGAATTCACGGATCAGGCGAGCGGCAATCCGCTTTACTGTCCGCGCCTGAACACCAATGTGTATAACGCGCTCGATCTTTCACCGTGGGCGTCGACGACAGTGAATTTCCAGCGTGGCACCGTCAACTCTTTCGAAGAGAAGTTCGAGACGGCGCCGCACAACCCCGTGCACAACATCATCGGCAATTCGATGGCCACGATGCAGTCGCCTCGCGATCCGATCTTTTATCTGCATCACGCGAACGTCGACCGTCTGTGGCATGCATGGGCGCTGCCCGACGGTCGCACGATGCCAGTGCCGAGCGATCCGTACTGGTCGGGTCTGTTCACTTACGCGACGGGCCTGACGATCCTCAAAGAGCAGACCTACTCGGCACGGACGCGTCTCGGTTACGACTACGACAATGCGTCGCGTCCGACGACGATGCCTCCGCAAGCCCAGGTGGGGCGCATCATTCGCGTCCAGGCGAGCATCGGCCCGTCGCATACTCGTCCGCCAGCCGGCTCGTTCACCGCAACGGCCGCGCGCAATATCGACACAGGTGTGCGTTCGATCGGCGGCGTGAAAGCCGTCACGCTGCGCGAACAATCGACGACTGCGCGTATCACGGGCGAGGCCGCATCGACGGCGCCTGTTCAGCAACTGCTGTCCGCCACAGCTGCGCCGTACGCCGCTGCGGAGCGCGGCGATCGCTCGTCGGCAGCCTCTGTCAACGGAGCGGCAGCGGGGCAATACCGTTCGATTCGCGTCGTATTCGACGAGATCTCCTTGACGCAAGCGGGCGCGGCAGGCGGCTACTACTACAACGTGTATCTGAATCTGCCCGACAGGTTCGACACCGATACGGCGCGCCAGCAAAACCTGCTGGGCACGTTTGGCGCGTTTGAGATCGCCGGCGCGTCCCATCACGGCATGGTCATGCTCGAGTATCCCGCGACGGCTTCGTTGCTGAAAACGGGCAACGGCGCATCGCGCGACTACTATGTGACGCTCGAACGGGTCAACGGGCCGAATGCACCCCGAGGTGCCGTCATCAACGTCGGCGAGATTCGGGTCGAACTGTCCACTGAGCCGGCGTACATCGTGTCTCCCGCACGCAGCCGCGCGCCGACGGACGTCCCGTATTGATGTGACGCACACGCACACGCGGAATACGTCGGTCCAATGTTCTGTGGACCGACGCGCGACATCCTGCAAATCACACATCCAAACCAGGGGGTTCGGCGCATGCGCCGCAAGCCCTGGCAATCGCTCGCCTTGGAGATCGTGGAGGCCACACCAATGTCCCGCAGGCTAAGACCTTCGAATGATGTTCTCGCTTATCCGCGCGACGACGCGATGCGGCTGCGACGAACCGAAACAACGCACCCCGTGAGCGGAATAACGAAACGGGCGGCGCGACGCATGAAAGAGCAGATGAAGGCTTTATTGCCGGATCTGATTTTTCTGTCGCTATTGCATCGCAAGCTGGTGGGCCGCTACCCCAATCTCCGACAGCCGCGCACGTTCAACGAACGTATTCTCGTGCGCAGTCTGAAGCCCGATCCGCGCTACGCCGCACTGACAGACAAGATCGCTGTGCGCGATTACGTCACGCGCACGCTCGGCGAGTCGTTTTTGATTCCGCTGATCGGGGTCCCCAGCAAATTCACGCGCGACGTTTTCGAGTCTTTGCCGCAATCGTTCGTCATGAAGGCAAACCACGGCAGCACGTTCGTCGAGATCGTGCGCGACAAGTCGAAGGTGAGTTACGAACATCTGAAAAGGCTCGCAGACCGCTGGCTCGCAACGGAGTTCTACCATGTGTCGCGCGAGCGCCACTACCGGGAAATCCAGCCGAGACTGTTCTTCGAAAAACTGCTGCTCGACAGTTCGGGCCAGGTGCCCGCCGATTACAAGGTGCATGTGTTCCGCCGCAAGGGTATGCGTCCCGTGATGTACATCGTGCAGATTTCCGACCGCTTCGGCCCTTTTCCGCGTGGCAATGTGTACGACGTCGACTGGAATTATCTCGACATCACGATCGGCGAGTATGCGCGCAGCGCGACACCCGAGCCGCCGCCGCCCAATCTGTCCGAGATCCTCGAAGCAGCGGACAAGCTCTCGCGCGATTTCGATTACGTGCGCGTCGATCTCTATGCGCCGGACAATGCACTGTTTTTTGGCGAGCTGACTTTCACACCCGGCGCGGGCGTCGTGCCGATGTTTCCCGATGAGGTCGACTTCGAATGGGGCGGACTCATCGATGCATCGTCGTAGCTGTTTTTGGCAACGAATGGGTATTGCCTGAAGAGCGTGCGCGACCTTGTGTCGGGCTGACGGCGCTCGCGCCGATGGTTCTGGCGGCCGTTCTCATGCCGATGCAGGGCATTGAAACGGCCGATATACGGCGGGTCTCTCTCTTGCGTGAAGGCCAAGCGGTACAGCTGCCACGCGCGAAGCGCAGGAACGGCGTATGCGGGCCAATCGCCGCGCATAGGGACAGTGATGCCTGTCTCTCGGCTACGCGGTCGGATGTCCGTCCGATCGGTGCTCAGGATCGGGAGCGGTTCCACATGGTTACGCCAGTTCCACAGATGGCGCGCGCGGCGCGGTCCACACGGACGCGCGGCCGCCGCGCGAAAGCGCTCGCCGCATACGCGGGCAGCCCTGTGCGTCTATTGTTCCGTTATGTGGGCCAGCATCCTGTGGGGCACGCGCTGGTGTCCCTTGCCATCGTGGCCGCTGTCGGCTGCACGCTCGGCTCGCAATTTGCCATTCGCAACCTGATCGACGCGTTGTCTGTCGGCCGTGCGCATCCGGCGCAAGTCGTCTACGCGTTCCTCGTCATCGTAGGTCTGCTGTTCGCCGACAACCTGTTCTGGCGTCTCGCCGGATGGGCGAGCGTGCGCACGTTCGTCGCCGTGACGGGCGATGTGCGCCGCGAACTGTTTGGCTATCTGACGGGCCACTCTTCGGGGTACTTCTCGAACGTGCAGCCGGGGACGCTCGCGAGCCGCATATCGGCGACGGCCAATGCGGTATTCACAATCGAGAATCTGTCGGCTTGGAACGCGCTGCCGCCGCTGCTTTCGGTAATCGGATCCGTCGTGCTGATCGGATGGATCAGCGTATGGATGGCGTTCGCGCTCGTAGGTATTTCCGTGTGCATGACGTGCCTTCTGTTCTGGCTCGCAAAAAAAGGCGGGGCACGGCATGCGAATTTCGCGTCGCGCGCTGCCGCCGTCGACGGCGAGCTGGTCGATGTGATCGGCAATATGCCGACGGTGCGCGCCTTTGTTGCGACAGCGCGCGAATGTCAGCGTTTCGGCGGCATTGTCGAACAGGAAATGGCATCGCGCGAGGCGAGCTTGCGGCACCTCGAAAAGCTCCGGTTGCTGCATGCCGTCGCAACCGTGTTGCTATCGTGCTGTCTGTTGGGCTGGGTGCTCTGGCTTTGGACACAGGGACGTGCCACGACGGGCGATGTGGTGCTGGTCGGCTCGCTCGGCTTCGCGATTCTGCACGGCACGCGCGATCTTGCCGTTGCGCTCGTCGACATGGTGCAGCATGTCGCGCGTCTCGCAGAGGCGGCGCAATCGCTTCTCGTGCCGCGTGAGATGGAAGAGGCAGTCGGCGTGCGTCCCCTTCAGATTCGCGACGCGAACATCGACTTCGAGAATGTGACGTTTTCGTATGCGGGACGCCGCCGCGTGCTGGACCACTTCAGTCTTCACATCGATGCAGGGCAGCGCGTCGGCCTGGTTGGGCCTTCGGGGGCGGGCAAGAGCACGGTGCTTGCACTGTTGCAGCGGGCTTTCGATCCGCCGTCCGGCTCGGGCGCCGTTTGCATCTCCGGGCAGCGCCTGTGCGACGTCAGTCTGGCAAGCCTGCGCGATGCCGTGGCCGTCGTCCCGCAGGACATTTCGCTCTTCAACCGTTCGCTGCTCGACAACTTGCGCTACGGCCGGCCCGGCGCGACGGAAGCCGAAGTGCTGCAGGCTTGCGAGCACGCTAATTGCGCCGATCTGATCCGCTCGCTGCCGGATGGCCTGCAGACCGTCGTCGGCGAACGGGGTGCGCGGCTATCGGGCGGGCAACGGCAGCGCATCGCTATCGCGCGCGCCTTCCTCAAGGATGCGCCGATCCTTCTGCTCGACGAGGCGACCTCTGCGCTCGACACCGAATCGGAGGCCAAGGTCCAGCAGGCGCTCGACCGCTTGATGAAGGGGCGCACGGTGGTGGCGATTGCGCATCGCCTGTCGACGCTGCAGAACTTCGACCGTATCGTGGTCATTCAGCACGGCAGACTCGTCGACGATGGAGCTCCTGACGTGCTTGCCGACCGTCCCGGCATCTACCGCGACGTGCTGCTGCGGCGCGAGCGTCGCATCGCGAGCGTGCACGCATGAACGGTTGCCCAGGCGAGTGGCGCAGCGTCACTGACGGAAGCCTTCCAGCACGGCCCGCAGTTCCTCGACCGTGAACGGCTTGCGCAGTGAAGCCCAGCGGAACGGCATCGCTGGCGAGTCCGTCATGTCATAACCGGACGAGAACAACACGTGTAGTGCAGGCCGTATGGCGACGGCTCGCTTCGCGAGTTCGACGCCGCCCAGGCCGGGCATGCGGAGGTCGGTCATCAGCACATCGAATGTCTCTTCACTTAGCCATTGCAGCGCCTCGTGTGCCGACGTCGTCGACTTGCGCGTGTAGCCGAGGACGCCGATCTGCTCGCTGATTGCTTCAGAGAGATTCTCATCGTCGTCGACGATGAGAATGCGCAGCGGCGTCGCGGCGACGGCAGGCGCACCGCCGGGTTGATCCGCATCCGGCTTGCCGGGCGCATCGAGCATCTGGCGGATTTTCCGGGCGAGCTGGTCGCGGCTATAGGGTTTGCTGAGGAGTTCGACGCCGGGGTCGAGCCGGCCCCCATGCACGATGGCATTGTGCGTATAACCCGACGTGAACAGCACCTTCATGCGCGGCAGCAAAAGCGTCGCTTGCGCCGCCATGTCGGTGCTGCGTATCGGGCCGGGCATCACCACGTCGGAAAACAGCAGGTCGACGTCCACGCCGCTACGCAATACGGTCAGCGCCTGCTGCGCGTCGTCGGCTTTGAGCACCCGGTAGCCGAGACCCGTCAGCGTATCGATGGCCGTCGACTGCACCTTCCTGTCGTCCTCGACCACCAGAATGGTTTCGGTTCCCCCCTTGACGGGAGCGCGAGTTCGCCGTGGCGGTTCCACGGCGGGCTGCGTGGAGCGGGGAAGATAGATCTTGACGGTCGTACCGTGGCCCGTCTCGCTGTAAATCTTGATATGGCCGCCGCTTTGCTTGACGAAACCGTACGCCATGCTGAGCCCGAGGCCCGTGCCTTCGCCTTCCGGTTTCGTCGTAAAGAACGGATCGAACGCGCGCTCCAGCACGTCCTGTGGCATTCCCGTTCCGGTGTCGGTGACGGCGAGCATCACATATTGTCCCGCTGCGAGGTCGGGGACGGTGGCGACATACTCGTCGTCCAGCATCGCGTTGGACAGCTCCATGGTCAGCTTGCCGCCATGCGGCATCGCATCGCGCGCATTGATGGCGAGGTTGAGAATGACGTTCTCCAACTGGTGAATATCGACGAGCGTGTTCCACAGGCCGCCTCCGACCACCGTTTCGACCCGGACTGTCTCGCCAAGCGCGCGGCGCAGCAGATCGTCCATCCCGCGCAGCGCGGCGGCGAGATTGATCGCGACGGGCTGCAGCGGCTGCTGGCGGCCGAACGCCAGCAGATGCGACGCAAGCTTCGAGCCCCGGTCGACGGCATCGATCGCCTTGTAGATCCGGTCACGCGACCAGGGGTCGCGGTGATGGCGGCTGTCCAGCAATTCCAGATTGCCCCGCAGAATCTGGAGGACGTTGTTGAAGTCGTGGGCGACTCCGCCTGTCAGCTTTCCTACCGCTTCCATCTTCTGCGCCTGGAACAGCGCCTTGCGGGTTTCTTCGAGGGCCCGGTTGGCTTCCATGCGCTCGGTGATGTCTCGCGTGATCTTGGCGAAGCCGATCAGTTCGCCGTTGTCGTCGCGGATGGCGTCGATGACCACGTGCGCCCAGAATCGCTTGCCATCGTTGCGCACTCGCCAGCCTTCGGCTTCGAATCGTCCTTCTTTTGCGGCCACCGAGAGGCCGCGTTGCGGCAGTCCCGCCGCTGCATCGTCCGGCGTGTAGAAGCGCGAAAAATGCGAGCCGATGATTTCGTCCGCGCTGTATCCCTTGATCCGACGGGCGCCCGCATTCCAGTTCGTGACGATACCTTCGGGCGACAGCATGAAGATTGCGTAGTCCGTCACGCCGTTCACGAGTGTGCGAAAGCGCCGTTCGCTTTCGACCACCGCCTCATGCGCCCTGCGCTTGTCGGTCATGTCGCGCACGATCTTGCCGAAACCCAGCACGCGGCGGTCGTCCCCCGTCAGCGGGGTGATCACGACATTCGCCCAGAAGCGCGAGCCGTCCTTGCGCAGCCGCCATCCCTCGGACTCGGCGCGTCCCGTGGACCGCGCGGTATCGAGCGCGGCTGCGGCGCGGCCGACTTCGCGGTCTTCAAGGGTGTGAAAGATATCGAATGGTTTTCCGATCGCTTCTTCCGCGGAAAAGCCGTGGATTCGCTCGCCTCCCCGATTCCATGTTCTGATCGTTCCGTCGGGCGAAAGTCCGATCACGGCATAGTCTTCCACGGCACTGGTCCATCGACGGCACCAGTCCTCGGGAAAGGAAGTGTTTCGATCGTCGTCATCATGCATGAGTGGCTCCCCGGTCAGTGGTCTGGTTTCAGCGTGCGCGCATCGCGCGGGCAGCAAAATCCGCGCCCGCTCCGGTGCGCGTCATTCAGCGTCACGCATCGCCTGAACATGCGTCGAAACGAAATGGGCGGCCGGGTAGAGGAACGTGGTTTGCGGCGCTTTCTCGCAACCTCGTTACAGGAGAGAAACATGACCGAAGTCAGGCATCCCGCACCGCCTTTCGCAGAGCAGCAGCAGGCCAACGTTCCGGGCCATACGGCGCCGATGCGGCCGCAGCCCGACCACGGGGAGGACAGCTATGTCGGCAGCGGCAAGCTCAATGGTAAGGCCGTTATCGTCACGGGCGGCGACAGCGGCATCGGGCGTGCAGTCGCTATCGCGTTCGCGCGCGAGGGCGCGGATCTGCTGATCTCCTATCTGAATGAGGATGAAGATGCCGAGGCGACGAAGGGCTGGGTCGAGAAGGCGGGCCGGCGCGCCGTTCTGCTTCGCGGCGACATCACGGACTCCGCGCATTGCGACGAGATCGTAGCGCGCGCGATGAACGAATTCGGCAAGCTGGACGTGCTGGTGAACAACGCGGCGTATCAGATGACCTACGATTCGATCGACGACATCAGCGACGAAGAATGGGACCGTACGTTCGATACCAACATCGGCGCGATGTTCCGCATCACTCGCGCCGCCGTCAGGCACATGAAGCCGGGCGGCTCTATCATCAATACGACGTCGATCAACGCGGACAAGCCTAATCCTGGTTTGCTGGCGTACGCGACCACCAAGGGCGCAATCCAGAATTTCACGGCCGGCCTCGCGCAACTGCTGGCCGAACGGGGCCTGCGCGCGAACTGCGTCGCGCCTGGCCCCATCTGGACGCCGCTGATCCCATCGACGATGCCCGAGGACAAGGTGGAGAACTTCGGCAAGCAGGTGCCGATGAAACGTCCCGGCCAACCGGCGGAAGTCGCGCCTGCGTATGTTCTGCTCGCCAGCGATGCCGCTAGCTATATCTCGGGCGCGACGATTGCCGTCACAGGCGGGGCGCCGATCCTTTAGCGCGGCAGTTCGCGCGTCCGCGTCGCCGCCGTCCGCCATCGTCACCGCGAGCCGGCGTTGCGGATCGCTGCGTTACGTCGAGCGCGAACAGTTCAGACCTTGCTAGCGCCGGGTTCATATCGACGCATCCTGGCGGATCGGCGGCAGGCCTCGCTATCGATCTTTCAAGACGGCGCCGCATCGCCGGCATGGATGAGCGCGTCCTCACGATGCGTATGGCATTTTCACCTGAAGCGGAGGCGCAAATAGACGATTGAACGGCGCAAAACGCGGAGGTGCATTCTTCATATGAGAGATTATTGCGCTGTAACATGGCGCCATACCCCCTCGTTCAGTTCTTCAGAGACCTTACCTTGACGCTCCAGATTGCTTCGGATTTTTGTTGTCAGCACTCGGCTTCGCATCCGGGCCGTCTCGAAGACGGGCAGCGCACCGAGTTGCTCTGTCATCTCGTCGTCGAACAATTGCTGTCGCGCGCCGGCACGGGCAAGTGGTTGGAGCTGGGCCGCGTGGTCGAGTGCATTCAGCGCTGGACCCAAACGAAGGGCCTCGCGCCCGACTGGATGGAAGGGGCGCGGCTTGGCGAACTTTCCGGGCCACTGGCGTCCGACCTGTGGCAAATCCGGCATCTGCGCAGCACGACGAGGATCAGCAGCCTTCGCGATCTGCAAGGTATGCCGGACAGCGGCTCGCCGTTTGTTCAAAGAATGTTTGCAGTCTGCGAAGCGCGTCTGCTCGCGCACGGCATGGTGGCAGCGCGGACTGTGCGAACCTAGTCGCAGGAGCGCTTGCCTGTGCGTCGACCGTTGCCGCGAACACGGACGTTGACATCCTTCCGTGCCCAAATTCATTGTCTGGCGACGCCGCCTGCCCGAGCGTGGCGACGACTTCGCGTCGCATGAAGCTGCTTGCTATGACTGGCTTTGCGCGCGCCGGAAGGGCGAGCGTCTTCTGCATGCCGCCCCGTCCAGATGAAGAGTACCGATGGGTGACGGCCTTGGTGAACACGACCTGGATACGCTATGCGCCGACCCCGTCACCTGTGTTTTTGTTGACACCGCTCTCGCCGTATTCGACAAGCCGGTTATACAGGGTCTTCAGGCTGATACCCAGCACTTCGGCCGCCCGTGCTTTCACACCGCCGCACTGCGTGAGGGTCGCGAGAATCAGTTCGCGATCTGCTTCCGCGAGGGATGTGCCGTAATAGATGGTGACCGTCGAATGGATCTCCGGCGTCGACAGCGACACCTGGAGAGGCACGATCGCTGTTCTGTCGGATTCAGGCCTCGACATGATGTGTGCGCGCTGCACATAGTTTTTCAGCTCGCGCACGTTTCCAGGCCACGTGTATGAGAGCAGCATCTCCTTGACCTCGGCCGGGAAATGCTTGGCCGTGCCGTATTGCTGATTCAGGTCGTCGAGGAACGCCTGGGCCAGTAGTTCGACATCTTTGCCGCGTTCGCGCAGCGGCGGCATGTCTATCGGGAACACATTGAGCCGGTGATACAGATCGAGCCGCAGTTTTCCTTCAGCGACAGCCTGATCCGGGTCGCGATTCGTCGCGGCAATCACGCGCACGTCGCTCGCCATTTCATTGGTCGTGCCGACCCGCATGAACACGCCCGTCTCGAGCACCCGCAACAACTTGACCTGCAACTCGATCGGCATTTCAGTGATCTCGTCGAGAAACAGCGTCCCTCCGTTTGCACGCTCGAAATAGCCGTTGTGCTGGCGGTCGGCACCCGTGAATGCGCCACGCTCGTGGCCAAACATTTCCGACTCGATCAGATTGGGCGAGATTGCGCCGCAATTGACGGCAAGAAAATCATACTTGCGGCGCAGGCTCAACGAATGGAGGGTTTGGGCAGCGACTTCCTTGCCCGTCCCTGACTCGCCTACCAGCATGACAGACAAAGCAGTCGGCGCGACCTTGGTGATCTGGTCATAGACCCGTTGCATGGCGGGCGAGTTGCCGAGCATCGCGCCGAACCGGCCAATGCGACGCAGTTCGCTGCGCAACGAACCGATCTCCGCCTTGAGATCGCCCGCACGCGGGAGCCGGTTCAAGACCGCCTTCACGCGCTCCACGCTTATCGGTTTGACGAGATAGTCGGCAGCGCCCATCTTCAGCGCGTCGACGGCTGATTCGACCGTCGCATTTCCGGTGATCACGACGAACGGGATGCCGGAATCCGGGCCCAGGTCCGCGAAGAGGTCGATGCCCGTTCCATCGGGCAACTGCAGGTCAGTGAACACCACATCGGGCATTTGCCGCACAAGCTGAGCGCGCGCCTCGCGCAGGCTGCCTGCAGTGGCCGCAGTCAGGCTTTCTTCCGCGATGATCGCGACGAGCGCCTCACGTGTGCTCGGATCG
The DNA here is from genome assembly GCF_000020045.1 of Paraburkholderia phymatum STM815. Lineage (GTDB taxonomy): Bacteria > Pseudomonadota > Gammaproteobacteria > Burkholderiales > Burkholderiaceae > Paraburkholderia > Paraburkholderia phymatum. The sequence goes on from NC_010623.1 coordinate 1,824,456, forward strand.
TCATCGACTACGAGTGCATGTGCCATCTGCTTGCTAAAGAATTGACGCTCGCAATCGCGGAGCAAAGCATGTACCCGCATCGAACTTCACGGTGCGTCGGCGCCTGGCGCACCACGGCTGCACTGCTCGATCATCGACAGTCCGCATACGTGAGGCGTCGAGCGGACAGCCGCGCTGTGCACGCCGCGCAAAGCAAGGGGCACTGCGCGGTTCGAACTGGCGACTCGACTGACGGCCGACGGCCAACGTGGGGGCCGAATTGCCGACATGGTGTCATCGCATCCACGAGCCGCGTCTCGTCACGGTTCCAGCTTGACCTTTATCCAGCCGGGCTCGCGCTTGTCGAAAGCGCGATATGCTTCAATCGCATTCGTGATCGGCTCGCGCTGGGTCAACACTGCGAGAGGATCGAACGAACCGTTGCGAACGAGTTCAACGAGCTTCGGGGTGATTGCACGGTGGTTGCAGTTTCCCATCCTCACCGAGAGATTTCGGTTCATGGCTTCTCCAATCGGGAAAAAGCGGTCATTCATCGGATACACACCGATGACCGACAGCGTTCCCGCCTTGGCGACCGCCTTGACTGCCCACTGCAGGACCTGGGACGGACCGCTCCCTGGTTTCCAGTTGCCGTCCTGCTCGTTTTGCCGAGGCGCAATTTCCTGTAGTTCCTGCTCGAAGTTCTTCTGTTTGTCCTGCTGGGCGCTTGCTGCTGGCCCGTGTTCGGCACGTACCGCGTCGACACCCACTGCATCGATTGCGCGGTCCACGCCGATACCGCCCGTCAGATCGAGAATGGTTTGCACCGGCTCATCGATGTCGAAATTGATCACCTCAGCACCCTGATTGCGCGCCATGTCGAGTCTTGACGGTACGCGGTCGACGCAGATGACGCGCCCCGCGCCCATCAGGCGCGCGCTCGCGATGGCAAACTGTCCGACGGGGCCCGCACCGAATACTGCGACGGTATCGCCGAGCTGCACGCCGCAGATCTGGGCGCCGAAATAGCCGGTGGGAAAGATATCCGACATGAGGATCGCGCGGTCGTCGTCGATATTGTCTGGCAAGCGTATAAGGCTTGCATGGGCAAGCGGCGTGCGGGCGTACTGAGCCTGCAGGCCGTTGAATGGGCCTGTGGCTTTCGGACCGCCGTAGAAAGCGGTGCCTGCGAGCGGGCCGTTCGGATTCGCCGTGTCGCACTGCGCGGTATGACCGGAGCGGCAGTACGCACAATAGCCGCACGAAATGGTCGACGGGATGAGCACGCGGTCTCCGTTGCGGAAGTTGCGTACATTGGGTCCCGTTTCTTCAATCATGCCGACGGCTTCGTGGCCGAGAATCGTGCCTGGCTGCATTCCTGGCAACGTGCCGCGCACCATGTGCAGATCCGTCCCACAGATGGCGCTGGACGTGATTCGGACAACTGCGTCGGTGGGTTGCTCGATGGCGGGATCGGAAACTGTGTCGAGGCGAATATCGCCGATGCCGTGGAATACCACTGCTTTCATGGTGCACGCTCGCTCAAGTGAATGGGTCCAGCAGGGGCGAGCAAGCGCAGGTCCCAGGCGAGAAGAGACTGCGCGAGCAAGTCCGGGCTCTGCTTCTGCAAACGAGGGGCGCGAGCCCGCGGGCAGGAACGGGCGTTGCGCCGGATGGAGAGGGCGATAGCGCGTTTCAATGCAGACAACTGATGGGAGTGTCCAACATGGAATCGAAGCCGGGAAACAAGGTTCAAGAAGGACTGCAAGAGCCGACTGGCGTCGCGCAGCCGGTACCGGAACGAGACATCGACAAAGCGGCCGGTCGAACGCCTGGCGGCAACAACCTGAACGCCATCCCGGAGAAGGATGTCGATAAGGTGGTTCCGGTAAGTCCCGACGAAACACGCCTGCGGGATCCTGCGCTGACGCATGACGACGAAGACGACAAAGAACGGGATCAGTCGGGCAATCGCAGGCGGCCGCTTTAGTCCGTTGCGCCGGATTGCGATGCGCAGCCAGGCGATGTATGGGCCGATCGTCTCGCGACGGACCAACCCGGCTAAAGCGCTTTCTTCATCGAAGGGGCAGGGTGCAACACATAGTCGCGTTGCTCATAGAACGTGACTGCGTCGGGCTTGGCGTCGAGGAACACCCAGTTCATGTCTCGCGCGCGAGCATCAGCTTCGGCATAGTCCATCAACGCACGGCCGGCGCCGCTTCCTCGGTGGCGCTCGGCAACGACAAGGTCGTCGACATGCAAAAACGCCCCTCTCGCTAACGTGTGAACAGGCCGCATGCCCAGCAGTCCAATCAGCTCCCCGTCTATGAATGCACCGACCAGCTCGTAGCCCGAATACGATTGTCGAGTGACGCACCGAAGAAACGCGGCTTCGTCCAGGGACCGCAATTGCGATATGACAGGAAAAGCGTCCGGCCATTCCCGGGGAGAAAGACGTCGGACGGTGATGGCAGCACGGCAAGTAGAAGTGGTCATTCTTTTTCTGCTGAAATTGCAACTGAGATATAAAAAGACGAAATCGTCTGCACGTTCAGGGCGCGATCCAGCTGCGCAGCCAGATGTGGTCCTGACGAACAAAACGCGCGCGCTGTTGGCGATCCACTGTCACGTGCTCCAGCCAGTCCAGGCTCGTCGGGTGCACCTCGACAACACAGAAGTGCTTGAGACCTTGATCCGGGCCCGGCGCATCGCGCGTCCCATCGAGCGCATTATCCGCCTGGCTGATGGGCGTGCCAGGTGCCACATGCGTGCGGTAGACGACCAGGTCATGGTCGGGGCTGGTCCGCCACGCATCCAGTCGCGCTTGCCCGTCGCGGACGATTCGTGTTTGGCCGGTCACGCGGACTTGCAGGTTGCGAACGGTATCGACCCCGACGAGCGCAACGCGCGGTTCCCGGCTCAACTCGGCGACCTTGGGCGAGCGCAGATCGGTATGGAAGGTGAGCAGGTTTTCCTGCTCGCTGACGCTCCGAAGCAACACGGTGCGCACGTTGGGGCAACCATCGAGGCCGATGGTCGCCGCTTGCATGACCTTGAATGGATGATCGTCTTCGCGCACGGCTGCGGCGAGGCTATCCCACACTCGTCTGTAAATCTGTTCGAGGTTCATAGCGGGCATTCCGGGCAAGCCGGCCTGGACTGACGTCAGGACCGGGAGTGACACTGACGAAGCACGTTCGATGCCCACATCGAGCCACGCGCCTATGCCACGCCATTCGCGGAATGTCGGCGACGCGACGCAATGGCCGTCGCAGGAAATGGCGCGTTGGCAGATACGCGAGCGCGATGGAAACAGCTGGCATTTCATCGCGATCCAGCGGGCACACGCGTTGCATCGGCCCTCGTTATGGCGGCGAGAGGCCGCATCACGTTGGTCCAGGGAGGCATCATGAGACAAACCGTCATGGGGGTGTACGACAGCTACGCCGATGCGTGTTCGGCCCAGCAGTCGCTTCACGAGGCTGGTATCGCCCCGGCCGATATTGCGATCTATTCGATGTCCGGCGAAACGCCCGTTCAAAAGGGCCCCCGTGTCTACGCACCGGGTGCGCCCGGCGTCGGCCATCGCACGCCCGTCTTCGACCGGCTCGAGCAGTTATTTGCGCGTCTTTTCGAAGGTGGCACGTACCCGCCGGAAGCCGAGGATTACCGGGAGTTCATCCGCCGCGGTGGCACCATTGTCAGCGCGGACGTCGCCGAAATGCAGGTCGAGATGGCTCGCGATGTGATGCGCCGCGCGGGCGCTGCCGATATCGAGGAGCGAACGGCCGCGTGGCGAAACGGATCCGATGAACGCGATCTGTCGGGGAAGACCCTGCATCAGGGCAGCGCGACGGCGCAAGAGCCCTCGTCACAGCGCGCACCATTGCAAGTCGAGCAATACGATACGGCCGATGACGACGCGTCGTTGTTGCGCGACACAGCAGACGCAACGGCTGATTCCGCCCGGCCGGGCGCAGGGTCAAAAGAAGAGCCAGCCGTGACTCCCGACGACTTGCGATCTTCCAGCCGTGCGATGCCTGCGAACGATGACGCGCAACGGGACACCGCTTCTGCAGCAGGCGGGGCAAACATGGTCGGCGGGATGCAGCAGGTAACGACGCGGACGGAGGGGGCGACCTACCGTACGTCCGCGGGGCAAACGCAGCAATCGATGTCGGCGGTGCCCGACGTCGATCTCCCACGCACCACGGCAGGCGTGACAGACGATCTCAGGTCCCGCGAAGCTCGCGCGTCCGACAACAAGCAGAGTGTTCCAGCAGCGAGACAGTCTCAGGGTTCGGGCCTGGTGGGCGATCCGATCATGGGCACACCGCTGGAAGAATTTCCGTACGACGATGAGTTTCGGAAGGACTATGACGCTCGCTACGCGAACACAGGTTCTTCTTATGACGAGTACCGACGCGCATACGCCCATGGAACCACGCTCGGGCGCGATAAACGATACGACGCACAAGACTGGCAGTCCGTCGAGGCGAGCGCGCGCGACGATTGGGAGTCACGTTATCCGGAAAGCGGATGGGAGCGATTCAAGGCTGCCGTGCGGCAGGGTTGGGAGCGCGTGCGGGGTCACTGAGTGGCCCGCAATCGGGTTCTAACGGGACGGGAATGACCCGCGCGGAGGCAATCCGCTCGCAGATAAATTCTCGTCCAGCGACGGGTGCGAGTCGTTCGCTGCAATCCGGCTTACGAGCAGCGCCCCGTCACGCTCCAGGATAGGATACGCAGCCGCTGCAACGATGTGCGAGTTGATCAGCTTCATGTCGCAGAGCAGGTCGAGATGCAATGCGCTGGTCTGAGCGGAGTCAGGTCGACCAGAGCGCAGCCTGTCGAAATGTGCTGCCTTCGCTGCGGATTCTGCCGTGCGGAATGTGACCTTTTCGTCGGCAAGTATTCGTGCAATACGCGTGTCCTGCGTCATGAGCAGCGACGCAGCGGTACGCAGGTTCGCCGTCAAGTGGTCCAACATCTCGAGCAGTTCGGCTTCCCCTTCCTTCGAGAAGCAGAGCCGGCGTTTTAGCCGCTTGGTTGCGTGCGGAAGCAGATTGAGATCGACGACATCGCCTGCCTGCTCGATGTTGACGACGAATGTCAGTATCTCGTTCAGACGCTGTCGATCGTGCCCGGTCAGTTGTTCTGGATCGAGAGACATCAGATACGTCTTGATTGCCGCATTGAGGCTGTCCAGTATGTCGTCGCGTCGCCGTGTCTCGCCGATCAGCCTGCGCTCGCCATCCGCGAGAACCGCACGCGCACCTGACAGCATGTCGCCCAATACGTCGGCCAGGCGAAGCGCTTCACGCGTCGCGTTGCCGAGCGCCACGACTGGAAACTGCCTCGCGAGTGGGTCCAGGTATAGAGGTCGTCCCGGATCGGCATGGCTCTGCTGTTGCGGTAGCAAGCGCGCCAACAGCGCCGCATAGGGCGAAAGGAACGGCATGAACAAGCCCGCAAGGACCAGATTGAAGAGCGTGTGGAAATCGGCCACGACCCGCGCGTAATCGGGCTCCACGATAACCATCATGCGGCCAATCGGGCCGAGCGTTGCCATCGCGATGACGACGCCCGTCGCTCTCGAAAGCAGATTGCCGATGGCCACGCGCTTTGCAGCCGGGTCGGTCGACAGCGTTCCTTCCAGTACCGGGTTGATCGCCGTGCCGAGATTCGCTCCGAGCACTAGCGCGAAAGCGGCATCAGGCGGGACCACGTTTTGTGCACACAGCGACATGATGAACAGAATAACTGCGACGCTCGAATGCGTAGCCCATGTCAGGCCCGCCGCGACGAGTACATTCAGCAGCGGAACGCTCGACGCCGCGTGCACCAGCGTGCTGAGAACCGACGCGTCCTCCTGGTCTGTCATCAGACGAAGCAACTGGTGCAGCGCCAGCAACATCAGGCCCAGACCTATCAAGGTTCGGCCAACATCATGCGTGCGTGTGTTCGCCGCCCTGCGGAACATCAGGACGCCGGCGAGGATCAGCGCAGGCGACGCAGCGGAAACATCGAAGGACAATACCTGCACGATCAGTGTCGTGCCGACGTTCGCGCCCAGCATCACGGCGAGCGCAGGAACAAGGTCCACGAGACCGGCGGCTGCGAAGCCGGCAGCCATGAGACCGGTAGCCGTACTGCTTTGAAGGATCGCCGTGATGCTCAATCCCGCGAGGAAAGCGGACCACCGCCCGTGCAGCGCACGCCCGAGAAGCGCCCGTAGCCCGGCGCCGAATACGCGCTGAATGCCGCTTTGAACCATATGCGTTCCCCACAGCAGCAGCGCGACAGAGCCAGCGAGGTCCAGCAGCGTAAGTGACAATGTGATGCTCCTCATGCAAGAGCTGAGCGGCCGGCGCATGCATCTCTTTATGCTGTCAGCCTTCCCTTTTATTTCGATGAGCATACCGGGCGCCTGCGGCGAACCGAATGAAAGAAAACAAGAACGCGACGACTGGGAGCTGACGCAATGCTGGCGCGCTGATCCGATGCGATGAGAGCATCCAAAACGCACGCGTTACGGACAGAAAGCGCGAATAAACGTCGAAGCGTGTGACGGATATCTCGCTGGCAAGATCACGATTCGAATTGCGTCGTCTCACGCATAAGCCGCAGCGTTCACAGTCCGAGAGCCTGTTCTATCGACTCATCGGCATCATGCGAGACATCGTGTGCTTCCAACGGCGAATGAAAGGCGCTCGTCTCGCCGTTTCTGCTGCGAAGGGGCGTGTTTCCCAGCAGGGAGGGCACACAAGCGATATAAAGCGCGATCCCTTTGGTCGAAATGCTGGCCGGCAATCGCCGGACTCCTTGAGGCCTGACCCATTGGCATCGAGCGATTTCATTATCGGGCTTTGGGTGTTCATTGGCTGCGACGTGGGCGACGAAAATGAAGTGCCGGGTACGTGCGCCCCAGAACTGGAAGAGGTAATCGATGCGCAGTGCGCATAGGCGCGTTTCTTCCTGCAACTCCCGCATCGCTGCAGCTGAAAGCGATTCCCCGCATTTTCGACTGCCGCCTGGCAACGCCCATCGGCCTCTTCGCTTTGCGACGAGCAATACTTTGTCGTCTCTTATGCATATCACGGTCGCGCGGTGCTTCATTTGAGTGTCCTCCATGCCCCAAACGTGAAAGCAGTTCGCGTGCCGCCAGCGTTGCAAGGGCGGCCATTGAACGCCCGGCGCTGAAGCGGCCGCGCGAATGAGCGTGATGGCGATCGTGTTGAGCACATGATGCAGTTCACCGTGCCGCTAATGACGGCGTGCTGGCGCAGGCGTCTTCGGGGTATTCAAGTGCGAGGCATGCTGGGATCAGCGATCGGGGCGAGAGGGGGCTGAGACGGCGCCGAGCGTCGACGGCATGCCGCCGTCCGCTGCCGTGGCCAGATCGCCAAGAGAAAGAATGCCGACCAGACGCTTCTCGCGATCCACTACCGGAACGCGGCGAATCTGAGCTTCTTCCATCTTCTTCCTCACGGTGTCGACGTCGTCGTCTTCGTAACACCAGTCAGGTGGTCCGCTCACGACGCCCTCGATGCGTTCGTTCGGGGCGACGCCGGCAGATACTGCCCGTACGACGATATCGCGGTCCGTCAGCATGCCGATCAGGTTCACTCCATCACAGACAGGCAGCGAGCCGACATTCAGATCGTCCATCATTTTGGCCGCTTCACGCAGGGATTGGGACGGTCCGATGGTAGCGAGGTCTCGGGTCATTACTTCGGCAACTGTGGTCATGGCTTGGGTCCTGTATTCGACAAGGTGGCGTAGTGAATCGAGCATGGCCCATTCCACCGGGTTCGCCGTGCTCGTCTTCAACAGCGCCGCGCCGGGCAGCATGGATGAATGATGAATGCACGGTCCTTTCAGCGGCTCGCCGTTTCCGTTACGCCGGGAATGACGGATGCACGCACTGTCGCAGCGGCCTCGATGCCGGCCAAGTGGGCGCAATCAAAGGCGTTGCGCCGATATGGGGCAGTGGATACGGGGCTAGTGCTTTTCCATCGGAGCAAAGACATGAAACTGCAAGGCAAGATAGCGCTCGTCACGGGCAGCGATTCGGGCATAGGCAAAGCCATTGCGACGCTGTTTGCGCAAGAAGGCGCGGATGTCGTCGTCATTTACCACACCGACGAGAACGGTGCGAACGATACGGGTGCGAGGGTGGAGCAGGCAGGCCGGCGCGCACTCGTGCTGCAGGGCGATGTCGGCGATTCCGCGTCCGTCGCGTCGTGCTTCCGGGACGCGGTCACGAAGCTCGGCGGTCTGGACATACTCGTGAATTGTGCAGGCATTGGCGCGGGCGGAGCGGCCGTCGCGGATCTCGAAGACGCGCAGGTAGAGCAGGTGCTGCGTACCGACTTGCTGGGACCGCTCTTTTGCTGCCGGGAGTTTGTCAGGCTTCGCCGCAGCTGCGGCGGCGGAGGCAGAATCGTCACCATTTCTTCCGTCGCCCAGCATTTGCCGACCCCCGACAGCGCGCCGTATGGCATGGCAAAAGCCGGGCTTGGCTCGCTCACGCGCAGCCTCTCGCGAGAGGTCGCCGAAGATCGCATCAACGTCAATAACATCGCGCCTGGCCTGATTCAAACGCCGATGACCCAAAAGCGGCTTGACGATCCCGAAGGTCGCGAGAAGTCGATGTCCCGCATACCCTGGCATCGCGCGGGACAGCCTGAAGAAATTGCACGGCTCGCGCTGTTTCTCGCATCCGACGACGGAGACTATGTGACGGGACAAACATGGACCATCGACGGCGGTCTGTCGATGCAATGGGGCGGCGCATGACGTCGTGGCATCACGTACAGTTGCACGCCGCGCCCTGCAACACGGCAGCGCCGGCAGCGGTGCGTCGAGAGCCACGACGGGAATGGCGATTGCGGCAACGCAGCAAGAAGTGTTGTCCACCAACTGTCGAGGAGTCGAACATGTCTCAGAGTGTCATTGCGTTGCCCGGTGCTGACCACGATAGAGCATCCGACCGTGCCGCATGGGTCGCTGCCGAAATGAACGATCTTGCCGAGCTTTACATCCGCACGGTCGAACGCATCACGGAACTCAACAGCCGCGCGATACAGACTGCGATCGACGAGCAGCGCGTAGTCGCGCTCGAAGCTGCCTCCGAGCGCTCGCCACTCGGTGCCTGGCGCCTGCAGACCGGCTACGCGCTTGCGGGGACTGCAAAGGTCGTTGCGTGGTGGCGTCATGCGAGTGAGATCGTGCTGGGTGCGGCAGCTGAAGCCGTCGCCGCAGCGGAGAACCGCGCCAACAGCCACTTCATGGCCTTGAGCAGCGCCCTGGAGGATACGGTGTCTGGTGTCGGCTCGACGGTGTTGACGGGCGATCCGGCTCCCGCTGTCAGCGGCGTGAAGAAGGCAGTGCAGATTGTCGACACGGATGGCAAGGTGGTGTCGCCGCCCCGTTCGCGATAAATGGCGCGTAGGGCTGCGCTGCTATTCGGCACACGGGCGCGCGTTACCCGGCCCGGCGAACTATTCGCTTCGCCGGTCGAACGCGTATCGCCTGCAATGTTCGAGATACGCGCGCTCATGCGCAACCATGAGGTCGACGATACTTCGCCAGAGCCACGGCGGGCTCCTGAGCGATTTCGGCCGGCCCTTTTTCAGTTCGCCGAGCCATGCACGTCGAGTCGCGGCGTCCATCTGTCTCGCATGCGCCTGTCCAATTACCAGCGCAAGAAAATGTGCAGCCTTGACGGCACTGTCTTCTGTGAGATTTTGTGCATCCAGCTTCAGGTCCTCGGGCATCAACTCGCGGATCACGACAGCGGCGCCGTCCAGTCGCGCCGCAACCATCCTGTTGCCGAGCATGGGCGACAGATGCCGCGCACCTTCGAGAACGCGCTTCGCGTTGTCTCTCGGCATGCTCGCGTCATGCTCGCGGGGCGCCTCGGAGCTTACCGCTTCCTTGATGTCGACAAGGCATGGCGGTCCGCCCTTCGAACATGTACCGTCGATGTCGAGCAGCACGGCATAGCGGCGCCGGCCAAGAGAACTGCAGCCTTTGACCCAGAATGCTGCATCCAGCACGGAGACTTTTTTCGTGCGCGCGTCCGACGCATGAGTGAGCGCCGCACGAATGAGACTTCGGGTGGGTTCTGTTTCGAACAGTGCGTGAATAGCAGTGCGCTCATCTTCGGATAGTGGCCAGAAACGCTTGCCATGCGGTAATGCCGCTTCCGTGTTGTCGATCGTCTGCCGGTCCATTTTGCGCGACGAGCGGTGGACGGCCTCTTTCATGGCGACTTTTACCACCGCAGATCGTTTCGTGGACGATGTGATGTCACTGCGTGTGTCGTCGAATGCCTGCTCATAACCATCGGCAAGCGCTTCGACCATGCTGCTGCTGATTACTCCCGGCAGGTCCGCGCTGCGCGCAGCCGTGGTCAGCGACAGTCCGAGGCGCAGAAGATCATGCAGCGGGTTGCCGACCACGCTGTTGTCCAGATCTCGCAACTGCACGGCGACGTGCCCTGCGGCGCTCGAGACGGGCCCCAGATTGCCGAGATGACAGTCGCCGCCAATCCATACGGGCGGGCCTTCGGGCAATGCTCCTGGCTTTTGCGCTTCGAGCCATTGGTAGAAAAGAGAAGCGCTACCGCGAACGTATGCATGCGCCGAGCGCGCCATCTTCTGTCTGCGCAGGGCGGCGAGGCGGGGCTGCCTTTCGTCTGGCCGGGGACAAGCTTTGCGTTTCGTCGATTTCCTGTTCACGCCCTTCCCCAGATCGCCTGCGTTTTACCCGACCAAATTCCGAAAGACGGTGTCGCGCGCCGCGCACCCGGCGACGGCATCGACGCGAGGCCCGCTCCTGTTGAAGCGTCTAGCAAGACCAATGCCTCGTAGGCGCGTGACCCCATTCGTGTCACGGGCGCCGCCGGCATCGGCCTGCTGGAGGTCATGCACCCAAGCGCGGAGGCAAATGTGGCGACATTCGTTCAAGCCTGGCCAGATCGTCAAAATGTCCCGTCCGGGATCTATTCCATCGTTGACTGACATGTCCGCCCACCTGTCGTTACGGACCCCCCATCCCCGATAAACTTCAGCAAAATGGCTGGATACACTTCCTGAGTGAAAGGCTGCATCGAGCATGCTCGTGCGGAAAAATCCATATGCGACTGGCTGAGTTTATCGTTCAGGATATGGAGTCGATCCTGGTGCAATGGGAGGCGTCGATGTGCAATCGACGCAGACCGAGACGATTTTCTCAGTGCGCCTTCCCCGCCGGATATAACGCGGCGTGGGTCGATATCGGTCAGATCGACGGTTGAACGGCCATGCGGCGCTCGAGATAATGTTGACGGCGTCGCTGTTTGATTGGCCAGACAAGGCGGTTGAGCGCGTGCTTCAGCACGATGGATCTCCACAGACGGTCGGCGTTCAGCACGCGGGCGCGCGCCTGACGTTCCAGCAGCTCCTTGCAATCGGGCAGGTGGACCAGCGAACAGCCCTTGAACCATCGAAGATCGCGATGACCGTTGCCCGACCAGTGTCGACCGATGAGGCGATATGTGCCGACGTCGATGATGGGTCGATTATTTTCCGAAAGCAGATTAAGCGCCGCTGACATGAACATCTCGTCGCCTTGATGAATCAGCTGGGGCAGCGCGTCCACATACCGAAGGAAGCACTCGCGCGCGAACGGCATCAACTCTTTGATGAAGCTCGACGTCACGAGCAGACACTCGCCTCCGAACCAGCGCGGATTCCGTAGTCGTCGTCCCGCCACCCTCTCCAGATCCGCGACGACGCGCCCGCTTCCATATGCGGAAAACTCCTGATCCGATATATCGAATGCGCCCACGCCTGTGCCGGCGCACCGCCGCAACAGGTCACCGCTCAGCGGCCGGAAAGCGAATATATCGGTGTCGAGCAGCATCAGGAGCGAACCTTCGGGCACACGGCTGCCGACCTGTTCAAGCAGATCCAGCTTGAAATGTGCGCTATAGAAGCGGGTATTTCGTGAGAGGGACAGAGACGGTATCAGTGCCTGCACGGTTGGACGAACATCGGCGGGAAGATCGTCGAGATAGCTTTCGATGAAGCGTGGGACGTTGGATACAACGGTCAGGCGCGGCAGCCCTAAAGCGAGAAGACTGCGGTTGAGGGTCACAGCCTGTTCCACATAGGAAAGCGCGCCATGCCGGCGTTTATTGGGGCTTCCCGCGCTGGTCTCGTCGATATAGACCAGTGCGCAGGGCATGACGTCGGTATCGGCTGCGCTCCCCGCCCGTCGCGCTGAAGGCGCGAGTGAGGACATGTTCCTGCCGCGAGGAAAATCTTTCGGGCTGTTGTACATGTTCTCCCTGGTGGTCGAATGTGCAGTTCTTCATACTGGAATCCCACCCGTACGCCTGCCCGACAAAATGCTTGCTCATTCCGTCATGAGAGCGAGAGGCCATCGTCGTCGTGAACGAACGCACTTTTTCCAGACGGCTGCGCGCGCTCACAGCAAACGGCCGACGGAATCGGCTGCGTCCGAACGGTCGCGTCCAACCATCGAGGGTTGTACACGGCTGGACCGTGGACCTTACTGTCGTTGCTACGCCTTCTTGTCAGGCGCGAGATCGGAATCGATCCGATCGTGCTCGGGCGCACAGGCACCGTGTTCGAGAGGGTCTTTTCCCTTTGGTATCAGTGTTTCGTCCATGTTTCCGTGTGGCTTCTGTTTGACCGTTCCGTCGGGTTCGACGCTGACGTCGCCGTCCTTTTGATTTTCTCTGCGGCGGTCTGCGCGCTCAACGGGGTCGGCGGGTTCTGTGGAACCGCTCGCGTTGTTCGACGGGGCGTCGGCTGTGGTCACCGGGTTGTCGGGTATGACGGGCATCACGTGCTCCTCGATCGGTGCGTTTAACGCTCAAAGGGACCGCATGGGATGTTCCTGCAGCATGCGCATGTCCGCAGTTGCCGCACTTGTGGAGGCTGCGCTGATGGAACACTGATTGTCATTCACGCGGCCGCATAGGCTCGCGTAAAGATCGACGTATTCGTCCGCCATCCGCGCTGCGGTAAAACGCGACTCGTATGCACGGCGACATCGCCAGCGGTCGATTGCACCGATGCGCTTCACGGCGGCGACGGCACTATCGACATCGTCGACGAGCCATCCCGTCACGCCGTTTTCGACCACTTCGGGCATGGCGCCGCGACGGAATGCGATCACGGGCGTGCCACACGCCATCGCTTCGATGGCGACGAGTCCAAATGGCTCTTCCCATTCGAGCGGAAGAAGTAGCGCATCCGCGCGTGAAAGCAGGCGATTGCGAGCTTCGCCTCCTGTTTCACCGAGGTATTCGACATGTTGCGGGTTCGCGTGCAGCACGGGCCTGAGCTCATTTTTAAAATAATCGCGCTCGCCGGGATGCACGACACCTGCCATCTTGAGCGGCATGCCTGCCCGTCGCGCAATTTCCACGGCGAGGTCAGGACGCTTGCCTGGCATGAGCCGGCCGAGGAAGAGCAGATAGCCGCAGGGTGCGTCTTCGAACGGGAACATGTCAGGCGGAATGCCATGATGTATCGTCCGAACCCAGTTTGCCCATGACACGGGTTTGCGTTGGCTGCGCGAAATCGACACCAACGGTGCGTCAGTGAACTCGTGCAGCAGCGGACCGTGGTCGGAAGGAAGCAGCAAGCCGTGCATCGTCGTCACGTAGGTGCAACGCAGGCGTCGCATCAGCGGAAAGTGAAGGGGCTCGCCGTGAAAATGCAGGATGTCGAAATCGCACGCGTGACGCGCGACCTGTTCGAGTTGGCGCACGTGGTGAGTCGATGTGTCCCACACGCCCGAGTCTCGCCAGAGTCCGCGTTCGCAGCCTGCCATCAATCTTGCCGACGTGCGCGAATCGCCGCTCGCGAACAGCGTCACGTCGTGCCCGCGCCGAACCAGTTCTTCCGTCAGGTAGTGGACGATGCGTTCCGTCGCGCCGTAAGCGAGCGGCGGGACAGATTCGTATAGCGGCGCTACCTGGGCGATACGCATGTCTGCATTCTCCGAAGCGCGGTTCGCGCCGAAACGTTATGTAGTGCCGTTGCGTGGTGCGCGCGGCGCTGGCCGGTCACGTTGGCCGAGCCGGATTGCGCAGGTCGAGCGCGCCGTCGCGCCGATCCAGCAAGTAGCGAGCGCGTTCGAGGCCCGCCCGTTGTGCTTCCTCGCGCGTCTCCCAGAACGGTCCGATGTCCTCGGGTTCGTCGAGTTGCACGGGTCGTCCGTCGCGCTCGACTTCAATGACGGGACGCCAGTTGTCGCGGTCGTTGCGTGATGTGTAGACGGTCACGTTGTAGCCGCGATACGCAAAGCGCTCTCGCGGCGACTCGTCGGCGTGCGGTAGGGAACACATAAACGGGCCTCATCGGAGAATGGCTGCGGTGACAGGAACTCGGCAAAGAGCCAGAAAACGCAATGCGTTGGAAGCGACGGCCGGGTAACCGTTCCATACAGGTACAGGAGATCGATTTCCCCGCCATCTAAGGTAGCGGCCTATTCCTCGTTACCGACTGCTTTGGAGACGGCAGCGGGGCTGTCGAACTCCTGGTCGGAGAGCGCGTCAAGCGCTTCCATCACTTCCTCATCGGCATTGTTTCCCTTCGCCGTCTTCAGCAGTTCTGCCTTCGTGGCGGGATAAGAAGCACCCTTCAATGACTTCTGCACGTCGATGAATTTGCGGATTTGCGGATTTTTTGCGGACGCAGTCATGATCGATCTCCCTGTAGTGGACTGCGCAGCAGCGCGGCCACGGCGAAGCCCGCTGCCAGCGCCACGTACACGCCGGCCAGCGAGCGGTTGGAAAGGTGTATGTCGAAGCCCGGTGTGAGCCGCTCGGGCACGACGTGGTAATCGACGATATAGGCGGTCGCGGCCGTCGCTGCGGCTGCCGTGGCGGTCGCCAGGGGGGTCGTGCGGCTCGTGCCGCGAGCGAGCCGCGCATTGACCGCCTCGAACAGCAGCGCCCAGAAGACGGCCGACGCGTGATGAATCGCGAGGCCGGTCAGCGTGAAGCGCGGACTGAAGCCAGTTTCGCGGAACGCCCGGCGTGGCCAGATGCAGTGCGTGACGGCATTGATTGGCGCAAGCATCGCCGAGCCTTCGGACGTTGCGCGCCAGCCAGCGAAGACGGCCGCCAGCGTGCCTGCCGCAAGGCCCGACTCCAGCGCTCGACGCAATACCGGTTCGTTTCCTGCCTGCGGGCTGCAGCGGGCGCGCGTGATCGGTCCCATCGACGGTCTCCATGCGCCGCGAAGTCGATTTGCGACGCGCAATGTCTGTGACGCTTGCGAGTCCGCAAGCGATGTGCCGCATGGGCGATATGACGTACTCCGATCTGGCTGCGCTAGTGGCCTCCCGTCATCTCGGGCGCGATTGAAGCGTGGTTTAGCAGGCCGACGAGGGCAATCCCACCGATCACATTTCCAAGCAGCGTCGGTACAAAAAATCGCAGCAGATAGTCCTGGATGGCAGCGTTGCCGCGAAGCACGACATACGCAGCTTCCACGGAGCCCGCAATGATGTGCGAAAGCTCGCATACCGCCACGACATACGTCAGCATGGCGACGATCAGCACCGCCGCGGATCGTGCGCTCGGCAGCAGCCAGACCATCAGCGCAATGAGCCATCCTGCGAGGACAGCCTTGAGCGCTGTGCTGACCAGGGACGAGCCGAGCGATGCCTGCGCGAGTTCGTCCAGCGCGGGGGCAAGGGTGTGTGTGAACGATGAAGGAGATGCCAGGATCGCCGCGAATATCCAGGTCCCTGCGAGGTTGGCGGTGAGGACGATCACCCACAGCCGCAATGCGGCAGCAGTCGTGCGTATGTCCTTGCGTGTCAGCACGGGAAGCACGACAGTCAGTGTGCTTTCGGTGAACAGTTGCTGCCTGCCCAGCACGACGATGACGAAGCCGACGCAATATCCGGCGGGCGCAATCAGCGAAGCGCCCTCAGCCCCGACGGACGCCTTGCTCTTCAACACTGCTTGCGTCAGAAACGAAAACCCCATGGACAAACCGGCCGCCAGCGCGGACCACAGTAGCGCAAGCGGTTTGCGTTGGAGCGCGGTTTCTCCTTCCTCCCGGATGATTTCATGGATGACGAGAGCTTGCGGCGAGCTATGAGCGGATGCCTGATCGCGTTCCTTCTCATCGAGGTGCGGCGATGCGTGGCCAGCCGCATTGTCGTCGGTCGTTTCCGGTTTGCTTGCCATCGGATGCTCTCACTGTGCTGCCGCGCAGTCGCGGCAAAGGGCTGATTCAAGGTGCGCAGCGGTGGCGGCAGGCGTTCGACACCCAGAGCGTTGTCGGTCAATCTGCTCCTCCGGCGCAATTGTGGCGATCCCACCGGTGCGATGGTGTGGAAAGGACCGAGTCGATGAAAGTGCGCGCTCGGCTCTCGCCGTATCGCAGTGCTTCCTTCTCCGACAAAAAATCGAATTGTTCCGGGAAGGTCACCATTTTCCGCTCGGGATGGTCCGGAAAAGCGATCGTGCATGACACCTTGAACCGGCGGTAAATGCCCCCGACCGCGTGGGCCTTCGACAACGTAACGTGAACTTCGATGCTGCACCCACGATAGGGCGCGTAGTACTGGCTTGACATCGTCGTCCCTCACTTCGGCAAGGTCATACATCTCGCTTAGCATCGCGTGTGCCGCGGACCTGTTTTCCATGTAGACGAATGACGGCTGCGCAGCGGGACTGCGGGATGCTGGAGCGAAGTCAGAGGAGACAACATGAACGCAAGCGTCATCATCGGACTGGCCTTCGGCCCGGAACTGTGCAGGTTCGATGCATTGCTCGAAATGGCGGGCATCGATGTGAACATGGCCGCGCGGCTGCACGTCAGAGCACGCAACGACAGGTAGAGAAGCGATGGGACGCTGGAATTCCAGCCGCGCGACACGAATTCGTGCACCGGCCCCGGCAGCCGGCGAAATGCCCGTCCTCATCGAGCCCCAGCTCGCGACACTCGTCGAGCGTCATCCCGCGGCGGGCCAGTGGTCGTATGAAATCAAGTTCGACGGCTACCGGATGCTGGCGCGTGTCGACGCAGGCCGAGTCAACCTGTTGACGCGCAACGGACACGACTGGACAGCCCGCGTGCCGCGTCTTGCCGAAGCATTGCAGGCGATTCCTGCCGATAGCGCGTGGATCGATGGGGAAGCCGTCGTGCTCGATTCATCGGGCAAACCGGATTTCAACGCGTTGCAAAATGCTTTCGATCGTCGTAGCACCGCGAATATCGTTCTGTTCGTATTTGACCTGCTGTGGATCAACGGCGCGGACATTCGGGAACAGCCGCTGCGGGCTCGCCGGGAATTGCTGCGGCGGCTGATGGAAGAAGTCGGCAACCCGCTGCTGCCGTTTTCCGACGACTTCGCGCAAGACCCCGCGTCGCTCATGGCGTCGGCGTGCAAGATGAAGCTCGAAGGCATCATCGGCAAGCGCGTGGATGCGCCGTATCGGTCGGGCCGCTCGACCGACTGGATCAAGCTCAAATGCAACCTTCGACAAGAGTTCGTGGTGGGAGGATTCACACGCGTGAAGGGCGCGAAGTCGGGGGTTCGTTCGTTGCTGCTCGGCGTGCATGAAGATGACGGCTCCTTGCGCTACGCGGGCCACGTCGCGCCGCATCTGCAGCCCGCGCGTGCAGCAGCGTTCGCGAAGCGCGCCGCGTCGCTGGCGCAGTCAGAACCGTCTTTCTACAACGCACCGGAACGGGAGCGCGATCGCGAGTTTCATTGGCTCAGACCGGAGGTGGTCGCGGAAGTCTCGTTTCTCGAATGGACGCCCGCGGGCGAAGTGCGCCATCCTGTTTTTCATGCGCTGCGCGAAGACAAACCCGCGAGCGCCGTCACCGAAGAGAAGATCGTCGACGACCCCGACCTCGAGCACGTGGGATCGACCCGTGAGCGTCCAGGTCCGCGAGGAACGGTCATCATCGGCGACGTGAGGATCAGCAACCCGCAGCGCGTGATGGACGAAGTGACGGGCCACACCAAGCTCGACATGGTGCGGTACTACGACGAGATCGCCGAGTGGGCGTTGCCCCATCTGCATTGCAGGCCGCTCGCGCTAGTGCGCGCGCCCGACGGCATCCAGAAGGAACTGTTCTTCCAGAAGCACAGCGAACGGGCCCGCATTCCCGGCGTTCAGGAGCTGCCGCGCGAACTTCATCCCGGACATCCTCCGCTGCTCGTTGCGAACAGTCGCGAGGCGCTGGTCGGACTCGCGCAGATGAGCGTCGTTGAACTGCACTCATGGAACGGCGTGGCACCCGACCTCGATCATCCGGACCGGGTGATCTTCGACCTCGATCCAGACCCGTCGCTGCCGTGGACCGCGATGCTCGAAGCGGCCGCCCTCGTCAAAGTCGTGCTCGATGAAATCGGCCTCCGGTCGTTTGCGAAGACCAGCGGCGGCAAAGGATTTCACATTGTCGTGCCGCTGACGCGTCGTCAGGGCTGGGCCGAAGTCAAAGCGTTTTCACAGGCCGTCGCGCAACACATGGCGCGCGTTGTGCCGCAAAAGTTTTCGGCAGTGCTCGGACCGAGAAATCGGGTTGGCAAGATCTTCATCGACTATCTGCGCAACGGCAAGGGCGCCAGCACAGTCGCGCCGTTCTCCATCCGCGCACGCTCGGGCATGGCAGTGTCGATGCCTGTTGCGTGGGATGAACTCGCCGACGTGCGGCGCGGCGACGAGTGGACGATGTCGCAAGCCGTCAAACGGCAACGCTCGTTGCGGGCCGACCCGTGGGAAGGCTACTGGCGCACACGTCAGGGCATTACGGCCGCCATGCGGCGCGCCGTGGGCATCAAGCGTTAGCCGCCGTGCCGACATGCCGGGCCGCCCTGCGGCTCGGGCTGGATCAACGGTTATCGCCGCGCACATGCATACGTTTCCGTTTGGTCTTGTCCGGCTTAGCCTCGGTGTTCGTCATGCGATAAACCGCGGTGCCGCCTATCATGCCATCCGTGCCGGCCGCCGGTTGCCGCCGACGAGCCGCGCCACGCCGCATGCGAGCAGACCCACGAGCACGGCAGTCGCGACGGGGAACGTACCGGCTGTGTTCACCGCGACTTCGACGGGATGTTCGCCAAGCAGTTGCATGCGCCGGCGCGTCATGTCTGCGCCCAACGTGCGCAACTCGGGTCCGAGTGCGCGTTCCGCGAGGGGCAGGAGCCTGGTCTCTTCATCGGCGACATGGTGCAGGGTGTCGCGCATCAACTCCATGAACAGCGAGTCATATGCCGCATTCTCCGGGCCCATGCCGCGCAGCTTCGCGATCACTTCACGCAGTTCGTCATGCTCGGGCCGACTCTTCTTCAGGGTTTCGTCAGTCGGTGCGATGCGCGCGAGGGCAGGGTAGAAAATCTCTTCTTCCAGCTGTGCATGAATTTCAAGCGCTCTGCAAACAGAGTTGACGATCGCACGTTTGCGCCACCACGCGGTCTCGCTGCCGTAACGATGAAATGCTGCAACGACGTGGGTGTGATCCAGACGGATCATCGTCGTGATGGTGGGTACGTAAGGCATGGTATGGACCTCTCATGATGCGGACGCGGGCAATGGACCGTCCGCGATTCCGGCAGCATGTCCCGTTCCCGCGTGCATTTTGAATAGCACTTATGCCGGCTGGCGGCCACTCACTGCACGATCCTCACGGGGATCGACTTCGCACCCGGCACCTTGCTTTCCTTTGCGTAGTGCCAAAGCGGCAGCAGTACATTGCATTCCGGATAGTAGCCGCCGATACAACCTTCCGGTATTTCATACGCCTTGATTTTGAGTCCTTCGAGGCGCCGATCGATTCCGTCGTCGGCGATCGTTTGCAGCGTCACCTTCTGCCCTTCGTGCAGACGGCGTTTTTCGATGTCCGCTTTATTCATCAGGATGACCATGCGCGTATCTTTCACGCCCCGGAAACGATCTTCGATTTTGTAGATCGTGGTATTGAACTGGCTATCGCTGCGCAACGTCATCAGACGCAGCGCTTCGGGCACCTTCTCCGGCATGTCGGGATCTTCGCCCAACGAATGCGGCGTGAGGAATTCCGCCTTGCCGGATTTCGTTTTCCACTCGCGATGTCGCGCAGGAAGCGGCCGGTGGAAGCCGCCCGGCTGCCACATGCGTTCATTGAAGTCGTGGAAGATGTCCGGATACGTCGTCGCGATCTCGCCGCGCACCAGCGAATAGTCGTCGCGCCACGCATCCCAGTCGACGGAGGAGCGCTCGCCCAGCGTCGCTTTCGCGATGCCAGCCACAATGAACGGCTCCGGACGGGCCTTCTCGCTGGCGGGTTCGGCGGCGCCTCTCGATCCATGCATGCAGCCCGTGCTGTCTTCCATCGAAACGGCCTGGTCGCCGAGTGGCGTACGGTGAATTTCGATCCGGCTCAGGCACGGTAGGACATACGACACTTCGCCGTGAACAAGGTGGCTGCGGTTCAGTTTGGTCGCCACGTTGACGGTGAGTCGCAGGCGCGCCCATGCAGGCTCCGTTTGCAGCCGGTCGGGCACGGACCGTACGAGATTGCCGCCCAGATTGACGACGGCTTTTACGTTGCCTTTCACCATGGCTTCGAATGCTTCGACGGTGTTCAGGCCTTTCTTTCTCGGAGGCTCGAACGAGAACTGCTTCGCAAGCTGATCGAGCGGGGCGAGTTCCGGCTTCTCGGTGATGCCCACCGTGCGCTGGCCCTGGACGTTGGAATGTCCGCGCACGGGCGATGGACCGGCACCTGGCTTGCCGATGTTCCCGCGCAACAGCAGCAGGTTGGTGAGCATGCGCACGTTCTGCACGCCCAGCCGATGCTGTGTCAGACCCATTCCATAGTGCGCCATCACCGCGTTGGCCCGCATATATTCGCCCGCTGCATCAAGCAGCGCAGCGCGCGTCAGTCCGCTGACACGCTCGATCTCGCTCCAGTCCGTTGCTCGCGCGCAGGCGGCGAATTCATCGAAGCCGGTCGTGTGTTCGTCGACGAACGCCACATCGATTACACGAGGCAAGCCTTGGGCTTTTGCGCGATCGTCGGCTTCGATGACCGCCTTGCACATGCCGAGGATCGCGGCCGTGTCGCCGCCCGTCTTGACCTGATGATATTGCGTGCTGATCTGCGTCTCGGCGGGCGTCAACATCTGCACGGGTGATTGCGGGTTCGCGAAAGAAACGAGACCGGGCTCGCGCAGCGGATTGAAGGTGATGATGGGCACGCCGCGCTTGCGTGCGTCCTGCAACTGATGGAGCATCCGGGGACTATTGGTGCCGACGTTCTGTCCGAAGAAAAACATCAGGTCGGTCTTCTCGAAATCTTCGAGTGTGATCGTTCCGACTCCTACGCCGATGGCTTCCTTCAGTCCGACGCTGGTGCTTTCATGGCACATGTTGGAGCTATCGGGCAGGTTGTTGCAGCCGTACATCCGCGCGAAAAGCTGGTACATGTACGACGTTTCCAGCGACGCCCGCCCTGACGCATAAAAGACGACACTTTCGGGATCGAGCGCGCCCAGTTCCCGGCCTATCTCACGAAACGCTTCCTCCCAGCTCACTTCGGTGTATCTGTCGGTAGCGGCGTCGTATTTCATCGGCGCGGTGAGCCTGCCCGCTTCCTCCAGATCATGATCGTGCCAGTTCAGGAGTGACGTCACGGTGTTGAGTTCGAAGAACTCAGGCGTCATTCGCTTGGCAGTCGTGTCCCATGCAGTCGCTTTGGCGCCGCTTTCGCAGAACTCGAATGTATGAGGATCAGCCGGCTTGGCCCACGAACAGCTCACGCACATGAAGCCGTCCGGCTTGTTCTGCTTGAGCAGAATCGTGCTGTCTTTCAACGCGACCTTTTCCTGCGCCAGGATCGTCGTGACGGACTTCAACGATCCCCACCCACCGGACGCGAACGGATAGGACGGGCTCTTGTTGACTTTGCTCATGGCGAGTTGCTCCAAGGAAATAGCACGGCGTGACATAACCAGCAAGCTTCATTCCCAGATGGACGCTTTCTTCCGGTGAACTGGTGGGCGATCGTATTCAACCCCTCATTCCCCTATCGCCTCGTGCATATGACGCTGGCCGCGTTTCTCGCCACGGCGTTCTTCGTCGGCGGAGTCGCCGCATGGCATCTGCTGCGAGACCGCAATGCACATGGCGCGCGCACCATGCTGTCGATGTCGCTATGGATGGCATTGCTCGCTGCACCGCTGCAGTTGTTGGCCGGGGACAGACAGGGCGAGAACACGCTCGAGCACCAGCCGCAGAGAGTCGCCGCGATGGAAGGCGATTGGGACGCGCGCGCGCCGGGAAGCGGGGAACCGATGGTGCTCTTCGCCATTCCGGACATGCGCGAGCGGCGCAACCACTACGAAGTGTCGATTCCGCGCGTCGCGTCGCTCTACCTGCGCCACAATCTGTCAGGCGTATTTGCGTTATTGGCCGCGGGCTTCGTCTACGCGATTGTCAGACGGCGCGCGTTCGCACCGCTCGTGTTCGCGCTGGTCTGGTTCGTGTTCGCACTGTTTTGCGTGCTGTACACGATATTCCCTTTTGGGTTGCCGCCGTCGATCACCATCGCGCAAGGCAGTTCCCCACCGCGTACCCAGGCGTTCGTGCTCGGGGGATCGTCGGTGCTCGTACCCGCCGTGCTTGTTTACAGTACGTTCGCTTTCTGGGTCTTTCGAGGGAAGGTGACCTCCGCCCGCCGAAGAGACGAGTAGACATGCGTAGGGCGGGTCCCGAGGTCCTCGCTACGTTCCCCGTTGGCGCGGACGTGTGCTGGCTGCTGTCGCGCCGCCTCGAGCGAGACTGTCCTGCTGGCCGTCTCGCACCGCGCGCCGGCCACCTGCGGCACAGCGCTTGCGGAACGTGTTGCTCTCGCAAACAGGAGGGCGCCATGAGCATCTTCGGCAACATCATGAACACGATATTTGGCCACCACGCGAGTGGCGGAGCGGCGCCGTCGCAGGCGCCCGGGGCCACGTCCAGCGCGCCTGCCGGACAACCGGCATCGCCTGCCAGCACGCCGCCTGCAACCGGGAGCGGCGGCGCGGGCGCGACCACTTCCACAGCCGCTTCGATACCCGCACAACCTGCGGCACAACCCGCCGCGCCCCGGCAGGAAGTCGACGTCGAGGCTGTGCTTACGCAGATGCAGGCCAACTACGGCGAGCAGCTCAACTGGCGCACGTCCATCGTCGATCTGCTGAAGTTGCTCGGCCTGGACAGCAGCCTGGCTGCGCGAAAGGAACTCGCGGCGGAGCTTCACTATAGCGGCAGCACGGACGATTCAGCGGCGATGAACATCTGGCTGCACAAGCAGGTCATGCAGAAGCTCGCCGAGAATGGCGGCAAGGTACCCGACGATCTCAAGAACTGAACCTCGTCAGGGCCCATACGCGCTCGCGCGGGTATCGCCCGAAGCCGACGGCGAGGATCCGTCGCATCGAAGCGCGACCCGTGCAGCGTAGAGTCCAAAGGAGGCGGCGATGAATGTAGCGAGGCAGGTCGTGTCATTTCTCGGCTCGCGCGGCCTGAAACTGGTCACGGCAGAATCATGTACGGCCGGGCTGATCGCATCGTGTCTGGCCGAGGTGCCGGGCAGCGGAGCGTGTCTCGACGTGGGATTCGTCACGTACTCGCCGTCGGGCAAAGCGGGCTTTCTCGGTGTGCAGCATGCGACGATGCAGGCTCATGGCCTGACGAGCGAGCCCGTCGCACGTGAGATGGCGGCGGGGGCGTTGCAGCAGAACGCCGTTTGCGCGGACGTTGCGGTGGCCAACACGGGCGTTGCCGATGCCGTGCCTTCGAGCGGACCGCCTCCCGGTACGCAATGCTTCGCGTGGGCTTACCGGCTTCGCGATGGCAGCATCGCTGCTTTTACGGAGACGCGCCAGTTTTCGGGCAGCCGTAACGAGATCAGGCGTCAAGCCGCGCGCTACGCATTGTCTCGCGTCGAGCATTATTTCAATGCGCTCGGCGCCCGCCGATGATCCTGCCGCGCGATGTCGGGCGGCCCGCCCGGCGTTTCGGGCAGCAGCGTGCTCTCGCCGCGGTAACGCGCCGGCGCAGCGCCCATCACCGATACGGAGATCGAACATGACTGTCGATGTGTCAGCATTCCAGCGCGACTGGCAGCAGCAGGTAATCCGCGAGCTATGCGTCGCTGCGCATTTCGACGCGAACGCCGAACGTGAGCGGCGCGTCGAGTTCCTCAGCGATTACCTGTATTCGAACGGGCTGCGCACATACGTCCTCGGCATCAGCGGAGGCGTCGATTCGTCGACTGCGGGGCGGCTGGCACAACTCAGTGTGGAGCGGTTGCGGGCGAAAGGCTATGAAGCGCATTTTCTCGCCGTGCGATTGCCGTACGGCGAGCAGCGCGACGAAGCGGATGCGCAACACGCAATGCAGTTCATCCGCCCGGATGAGGCGCTGACAGTCAATGTGAAAGAACCGTCCGATGCGATGCTGTCCGCGCTCAAGCGCGCGGGGGCGCAGTACGCCGACGACTTCCAGGAAGACTTCGTGCTCGGCAACATCAAGGCGCGGCAGAGGATGATTGCCCAATATGCGATCGCGGGTGCGAGAGCAGGCGTCGTAGTCGGCACCGACCACGCGGCAGAATCGCTGATGGGGTTTTTCACCAAGTTCGGGGACGGTGGCGCGGATATTCTCCCGCTTGCCGGCTTGACGAAACGACGCGTGCGGGAATTGGCGCGAGCGCTAGGCGCGCCCGACCATCTGGTGATGAAAGTACCGACTGCCGACCTCGAAACGCTGACGCCGCAACGACCCGACGAAGACAGCTATGGGATTGCCTACGACGACATCGACAATTTCCTCGAGGGCCAATCCGTCAGCGACGAAGTCCTGACCACGATCCGGCGCTTCTACATGGCGACGCGCCACAAGCGCGCATTGCCCGTGACGCCGGACCAGGCAGGCCAGCGTCCCTCCCCCTGAGAGGCCGCCCCGGAGGGCAGCCCGCGTCGAGCAGAACGGAACGCGGGGTCTGCACCGCCGCGTGCTAACGCGCAGCGATCATGCCGATGATGACCCCGCCGAGCATCGCGTACGCGATCGACTTCCATGGACTGTCGTGAACGAACGCATCAGTCGATGCGGAGGCTTCGTGATAGCTGTGCGCAACCGCCTCGCGCGCGTCCGCAAGTCGGCCTTTGATCAAACGCAGGCGCGGCGCCTTCACGGGTTCCTTGTCCCGTGTGCCTGCCGGTGCGCTTGTCGGAAACGAGAAGGTGTCGGCTGTAGGCTTTGCGAGCACGGCAGGCGCGGCCGCCTGGACCGTCGCGTCGCTCACGCTGTCTCCTGGCTGTGAGGCACCCAACACGCCGTTCGATTTAACGTCGGTATTCATCGCTGTTCTCCTGATCGGTTGCGGGATCTGGCATTGACACACGAACACGAGCAAGGCTTGTACCGCGCGAGTGGTCTTGCGTGCGGCAGGGGACGGCCGAGGAAGGCATGCACGGGCATGCGGGATGCAATATGTCGTCCGTCGCAGTCGCGGTGATTGCGACTCTGTGCTGCGCAAAGGAGAAAGCCATGACGACGAAAACCCTAAGAGATCTTTTTATCCATTCGCTGTCCGACATTTATAGTGCCGAAAAGCAAATGACGAAGTCGCTGCCGAAGATGGCGCGTGCATCGACGAACCCCGACCTGAAGGCGGCATTCGAGACGCACCTGGAAGAAACGCACGGGCAGATTCAGCGGATCGATCAGGTTGTGGAAGCAACGGGTGTGAAGCTCAAGCGCATCAAATGCGTGGCGATGGAAGGGCTCGTCGAAGAAGGACAGGAGCAGATCGACGAGATCGAGAAGGGCCCGGTGCTCGACACGGCACTGATCGCGGCCGCGCAAAAAGTGGAGCACTATGAAATCGCTTCCTACGGGTCGCTGATCGCCCTTGCAAATCAATTGGGCGAGACGTCGGCTGTCAAACTGCTTGGCGAGACGTTACAGGAAGAAAAGAGCACCGACGAAAAGCTGTCGCTACTGGCAGAAGAAAAAGTGGCGGCAGAGGCGCTCGGCAAGTAGCCTGAAACGCTGCGTCCGCTGCGAGACCATGCTGGCGGGCGCATGTCGAACGGGCGCCGCCCAATGGCATGCATGAACAACTATGAATACTGTGAAGCATGAGGTGTGGGGCGCTACGCGCCTCGCCAAAGAGAATGAAGAAGTTCGCGTGCTGGTGGTCGACGACAATGCAAGCGGCCGCGGCGCCATCGCAGCTTATCTGACGCTCGAAGGAATGAACGCCCGCGCCGTCGCGAGTTGCGCCGAGGCGCTGACAGTTTCCGCGGGGTGGAAGCCGGATATTGCGGTGCTGGACATCATGATGCCCGTTCAAGACGGATTCGAGACGGCGCAGGCACTGCGCGCCAGATTCGACGCAGGGCTTCTGATCGTTGCTTTCACGGCGACGGATAGCGCATTCGTGAAGGCGCATCCTGACAGTTTCCGGTTGTTCGATGGCTATTGCCAGAAAGGCACGTCCCCGCTGCACCTCATCCGAGTACTGGAAAGCCTGCTCGCTACGACGGCACGAAGGCAGTCGCCCGCGCGAGGCGCATGACGGGCCACGTCAGCACGAGTCGCATACGAACGCACTGAGCGGACAGATGCCCGGCATCTGTTGCGCGTTGCGAAAGGCAATAGGCGAGCGCAAGCCGATCACACGTTCGCTTCTTTCCTCGACAGCAGGATATCTCTCGCGGCTTCGAGCCGCCAAAGGGCCACGTCATGCGCAGCGGACGGCTGCAGGTCGGACAAGGTCGCTCGTGCCCGTTCGATCGCCTGACCGACGTCGTGCAAGACGACATTGATCACGGCCTGTTCCGTCGCCGTGGCCTGAGAAGTGTGTCCCGTTTCCATCTGGATGCCTCCTTCGTGATATCAGCGCGTGCCGCATCGGATGGCATCCCGCGTGCCAGCGCGCGAGTCGCGCGGGCGAGTTCGATGGAAAGCCCACGGTATTCGGTTAGACTGCGGTTTTCAGTCGGCGGACGGGATGCATTAGCGTAGACGTCCGTTGAAAGTCACAGATGTGACGGGTCGACGCTCACTCTCTCTCACGGATTCATGCAATGGACAACACGCTTGCGCGGTTGAGCAGCGACGTTCCCGGGCTCGACCAGATCTGCGGCGGCGGCCTGATCGCCGGCTCGTCGTACATCATCCAGGGGCGACCGGGCGCGGGCAAGACGATTCTCGCGAACCAGATCGCTTTCGCGCAGGCCCGACGCGGCAGCAAGGTGCTTTACGTGACGTTGCTCGCGGAGTCGCATGACCGCCTGTTCCAGTCGCTGTCCGCGCTCGACTTTTACGATGCGGCGCGCGTCGGCAAGGATCTGACGTACATCAGCCTGTTTCGGACGTTGCTCGATGAGGGGCTCGATGCCCTCGTCGCGACGCTGCGCGGTGAACTCGCGCGCCAGAAGGCGAGCATTCTCATTCTCGACGGCTTGCTGAATGCACGCGAAAGCGGCCAAAGCAATCTCGACGTCAAGACCTTCGTGGCGGAATTGCAGGGCCACGCTGCGTTCACCGGCTGCACGGTGCTCTTTCTGACCAGCGCAAGAATCGACGAGTCCAGCCCCGAACACACGATGGTCGACGGCGTGCTGCAACTGGAAGAAAGACTGTCCGCGTCGCGCACCGTGCGGCAGATCCGCGTCGCCAAGTCACGCGGCAGCGGCGCGCTGGGCGGGCTGCATCTGTTCGAGATCTCGCGGCGCGGAATCGACGTCTATCCGCGCCTCGAGGCGGCACTCGCGTCGCCGTCGGCCGCCGAACGGCCAGTCACGGCGCGGCTGACGACAGGCGTTGCGGGTCTCGACGAGCGACTGGGCGGGGGCCTGCCGCATAACTCGGTATCGGTGCTCGTCGGCCCTGCCGGCAGCGGCAAGACGACATTCGGCCTCACCTTCCTGAAAGAGGCGACGCGCGAGCGGCCCGGCGTGCATTTCGGCTTCTATGAAACACCCGAACGCCTCTGCACGAAGGCGCATGCGCTCGGGATCGACCTGCAGGGGCTGGCTGCGTCGGGTGCGCTGACACTGCTGTGGCGTCCGCTCACCGAAAACCTGCTCGACAAGCTCGCCTACGATCTGCTGCGGGCGGTTCGCGAGACCCGCGCGGAGCGGCTGTTTATCGACGGGCTCACGGGCTTCGAGCGGGCAACCGTCGACCCGCATCGCGTGGTCGAATTCTTTTCCGCGCTGACCAACGAGCTTCGCGCCGTCGGCGTGACGACGGTCTGCACGTGGGAAGTGAAAGAGCTGTCGGGTCCGTGGGTAACCAACCCTTCGCCAGAAATATTGAGCCAGCTGGACAACGTGATCGGCATGCAGCACGAGATGACGGGCGGCAGGCTCAAGCGCAGCATCACCGTGCTGAAAGTCCGCGACAGCCTCTTCGACACGTCGGTGGCGGAGGCCGTCATTTCCCGGGCGGGCACGGGTCTGCAGGTGACGGGGACGATGCCGGGCGGCGGCGCGGCGGCCGGATGCGGGGCCGGACACTAACCGGGCCTGAGCCAGCGCATGAACACCCTGGTTGTCGTCGATGACGAATCCCTGGTCACTGACTTTCTGACGTTCCTGCTGGAGGGCGAGGGCTATACAGTCCATGTCGCCGCGAACGGCAAGGAGGCGCTGGAGGTGATCGGCCGTGTGCGTCCCATGCTCGTCATCACTGACCTGATGATGCCGGTGATGTCTGGCCTGGAGCTTGCCAAAGCATTGCGGGCGCACGAAGCATTCGCGCGGTTGCCCGTGATCCTCTGCAGCGCCGCGGCGCACGCTGTCGCGCAGGAAGAGCGGACGCTGTTTTCGGCAATCCTTCAAAAGCCGCAGGCGCCCGCCGCTTTACTCAGCGTCGTAGCGCAGCACGCGCGCACGGCCAAAGATGAGCGCGCAACGAATTCCGATGAGCCGTAAAGCGGGCGTGCCTTGTTGTGTCGGAGCATGTGTGCAGCGCGTGTTCCTTTTCAGTGTCAGCTAGAAATCTTATCGGTGGCGAGCAGTTCATGACGCGTGTCCTACTTGTCGACGACGAGCCCGAATTGCTCGAAGCCTGGAGCTTCGCGCTCGAATACGTCGGTTACGACGTCGAGCGCGCTCGCGACGGCCGGCAGGCCCTCGCCGCGATCGAGCGTCAGCCGCCCGATCTGCTGATCACCGATCTGATGATGCCCGGCATGAA
Organism: Paraburkholderia phymatum STM815; assembly: GCF_000020045.1. GTDB lineage: Bacteria > Pseudomonadota > Gammaproteobacteria > Burkholderiales > Burkholderiaceae > Paraburkholderia > Paraburkholderia phymatum. The sequence continues at coordinate 1,853,677 of NC_010623.1, forward strand.
TGGCGAAGACCTGTGCCGTGCGTTGCGCAGCGATCCCCGCTGGGCGGAGATACCCATTCTGCTGCATACGTCGGCCTATATCGGCGCGAACGACGGTGCCGCGCTGTGGAATGCCGTTCTTCGCAAGCCCGCTCGGATCGAGGACTTTCTCGCAACCGTTGCAAAACTTACTCAAGGGTGACCGACGATGCTCGCCAACCGGACGGGAGCAGGACGCGCCATCGACCTGGTGCAAGCGTGATGGAGGGGCGTTCAAGCGGCGCGGTCGCGCGTGCCCGGGCGGACGCGGAGGCACGGCTGTTCGACAGGCTGCCTGAAGCGTATCTCGTGCTCGATGCCGCGCTGTCCGTTGTGACGGCGAATGCGGCATGGCGCGAGCTGTTTGCGCCAGACGATGTGCGTCAGTGCGAACAGTTGATCCGCACACTCGTCATCGAGATGCGCGCCGGCGATCGCAGAGTGTCCCCCGTCTTCCGGCTCGATATCGGCACGCGCGACGACGACGCCCAAACACGGCCCCGCTACTGGCAAATGCACGCGTTCCTGCTCCCTGCGACCCCGCATGATCCGTCGTTGATCGGCGTGCGCTTCGACGACGTGACCGCGCGCACGCTCAGGGACGACGAGGATCGGCGGGAGAAGGGACTGTTGCGCTCGCGGGCGAGGCTGCGGCAACTTTTCGTCAAGGAAGCCGGCGAACGACTCGACGATCAGACGAGCAGAGTCGAACGGGCGCTTGCGACGGCGGGTGTCGGAGTCTGGCAGGTCGACGTGACGAGCGGCATCATCGACTGCAGCGAACGATGCCTGCGCGACCTCGGTCTCGGTCAAACGGCCGCATTGACGAAAGAGAGCCTGCTGGGCGAGCGGACCGGCCAGTTTGTCGCGAACTGGAGAGTGTTGCAATCCGGTCATCCCGTGGAGTTCGAGCTGAAGGTGCAGGCGTCGCAAGGTGGTTTGCGCTGGGTGCTGATTCGCGGTATCGGTCAGTTCGACGACGAGGGCACCATGTGCTCCGTGACAGGGTTCACGCTCGACATCACGGGGCGCAAGGAACGTGAACTCGAACTGGACGCGCTCGCAGGCGCGGAGCGCTCGGAACGTGAGCGCAGCGACGCCTTCGCAAAGGCGATGGATCAGTTTATCGCAGCCGTCAGCCACGAATTGCGTTCGCCCCTCAATGCCATCGTTTCGTGGGCAGAATTGCTTCAGCTCGTCGCGGACCCTGCGAACGTCGCGCGGGCGGGCGAAGCGATTCGGCGCAACGGCCGGCAACTATCGCGCATGGTCGACGACCTGCTCGACAGCGGCGCGGTCGCCACCGGGAAATTGTCGATGAACCTGCAGCCCGTCGACCTCGGCGCGCTCGCCGCGACCGTGGTGGAAGACGCGCGCAAGCTGATCGAGCACAAGGGTTTGCATCTGAGCACGTCGGACATCTACCCTTGCACCGTCATGGCCGACGACAACCGGATCAAGCAGGTTGTCTGGAATCTGCTGACCAACGCGGTCAAGTTCACCGATGCGGGCAGCATCCAGGTGTCGGTCGTTCCCAAGGGCGACCATGTGGAACTGATCGTCTGCGATACGGGACGCGGCATCGAGGCGCACGCGCTGCCACTGCTATTCGACCGTTTTCAGCAGGTCGCGCCCCACTCGAGCGGCCGGGTCGGCGGCCTTGGGCTCGGGCTGTGGCTGGCGAAGCACATCGTGCATCTGCATGCGGGCACCATCACCGTTTCAAGCGATGGACTCGGCAAGGGCGCACAGTTCGTCGTGCGCGTTCCTGCGACGACGACGCGCATCGATTGATGCCAGGGAAGCGAACGCGCTAGGCGACCATGGCAGGAAATTCATGGGGCGGCAGCGCTTTTTTCAAACGCTCGATACGCGCAAGATGATCGGCAACGACGGCCTGCCGCGACAACCCCGCGACTCTCGCTTCCCAGTAGGCAGGCGGAAACTGCGCCGCAGCGCTCATGCGCAAGACAAGCCGTTCAAGATGGGATAGCTCCCACTCGACGAAGTGCGTATGGTTCATCGTTCTTATGAGCGGTTTGTCATTGCGGACATCCGCCTTGTTGGTTATCGGTAAAGGACTGGCCGTTGACATTCGCCGCGGGCGCCACAAGCGGCCCTTGTCTCGCCCGTCAGCGGCGTATGACCCGTGCAAGCGGGAATGCGAATGAGCAATGCGCGTGCCCGGCAGCGGCGCGAGGCGCGTGCATCAGCGCTTGCGAGGAAGCTGCGCGTTCACCAGGGGATTGAAGCCTGTCGAAAGAGCGGAAGGGACTGAAGGCGCCGCGGCGCGCTTGCGCTCAGGCGCTTTGCCGGTACGGCGCTTTCGTCGGCTTGCGGCGTGAAGCTGTTCGACGAGCGCTTCGTCGTCGTCCGAGGGTGCTTCGCGGTCACGACGGGTTTGATGCTTGGTCGGCGCAGTGCCCGCATCGGGGGATGTGTCGCCCGTCGCTTCGCCAGCCGTCAACTGCGCGATGATCCGCGCGAAATCGCGCGCGGCATCTGTCGGCGTATGCGTTGGCATCAGTGTCGAAACCACGATGTCGTGAAAAGTACGGCCGTCGACGGATTGAACGTCGACTTCCGTGTCCCACTTCACCCTGGCATCGGCAAATGCGCCCAGCACGCGCTGCAGGACGGCCGGCGACAGCACGCCGCCGTCGTACAGCGCCACCACGGCCCGTTCGGCGACGCGAAACAGGAGCGAGGTCTCGCGTGCGGCCACTATTCGAGGCCCGCTCGAGCATCGAGCCTGGCGGAGCGCAGGCCGTTTTCTTCTTCGTCGGGTTCGGGCGTGGGCGCGAGCGGATCCATGTCCGGCGGCAAGCCGGGCGCAGGACGCGGTTGCTGCCCGGGATCGTCGACAGGCTGGTTGGCCGGGTCCGCGATCGGGTCGATTGTCGGGTCGGTTTGCATCATGTGATTTCCTTTCGCAAATGGAAAAGCGCGCCTCGCTCGATCTGTCTCCGGATGGAAACTGCGAGGCAGCATCCCGGCATTACGATTTGTCCTCTTGCGGCGGCGGTTTGGTTTCAGACAAGTCGTCCTTTCGAACTTCGGCTTGACGGACGGTCGTGCCGTCGTCGCCCGTCTCCGAGATATCGGTTTCGAAGGTTTCGCCTTCGTTCGACTGGGTAGTGCCGGGATCGGCGGGCTTGCCTTGGCCCTCTTGCTGCCGTGTTTGTCCAGTGGTCATCGTGTGCTCCGACTATCAATAGCGAAAGACGCAGGGAAGGTGCGGGGTGCCGTACGGCGCTCGAGTCGCACCGCCGCATGTCTGATCCAGCATCCGTAGTTCCTGACATTGCACGGGGCCGACGAAACGATCTGCGTACGGCGTTCACCAGCCGGCGCTGTCATACCGGCGGGCTTTTGGAGGTGCACCGCTTCGCGGCCGTTTCGAATGGCGCGCATCCATCGGTGTCCGGGGGCTGCATCTTCCTGCAGGTGCAACGCTCGTGCTCGCGGTCGCCCTCGCGCCGACCGACTCCGTACTCGCGAATGAACTACGTGTGCGCGAAGCCGGCGATGACGAGCCGCTGCGCTTCGCACTGTCAGGCGAAGGTGGCTGCAATGCAGCGCGTCCGTTCGTCCGTTAGCGGGAGCATGCGTTATGCCTTTACGGTCCGGCTGTCCGTGGCTTCGTGTCGTATGTGACCGCGGCCGGGGCACAGCGTATGCTGCGTGGACGCATCTGCCATCACGTTGTCGAGTGCAATGAGCGACGTCGTCCGTCATCGCCCTGAGACCGGCCATGTGCACATGCGCCTGCCCATCGCCGCGCTGTTGGCCGCATGGGCTGCGCTGGATGCGGGCGCCGCGCCGCAACAAAGCGCGCTTGAGCCGGCAGGCATACAGGCCGAGCGCATCCTCGACCTGTGGAACCTGACGCTGATCGTCTGCGGCGCCGTGTTCGCGGCGGTGCTGCTTGCGATGTTCATCGCGCTGCTGCGCGCGCAGCGCAGCGATGCAGCGACGGCGCCCGAGCCCATGCCCGATGACCGTGCCGAAAGACGCACGCGGCGCGGGGTGATTGCCGCTTCGTCGGTATCCGTCGCGTTGCTGGTGGGCCTCGTCGTCGCCGACGTGCTGACCGATCGCGCCTTGTCGAAGCTGCCCGTCGCGAATCCCGTGCGGATCGAATTGACCGGCCAGCAGTGGTGGTGGCAGGCGGTGTACCCATCGGACAGTGGCCAGCCCGGCTTTACGACGGCCAACGAACTGCACGTCCCAGCTGGGCGGCCCGTCGTCGTCGCGTTGAAAGCGGGCGATGTCATTCACACGTTCTGGGTGCCCAATCTGCACGGCAAGAAGGACATGCTGCCCGGCATCGCGTCGACCATCGAGTTTCGCGCGGACAAGCCCGGCGTGTATCGCGGACAGTGCGCCGAGTATTGCGGCGCCGAGCATGCGTTGATGGCGATGCTCGTCGTTGCCGAATCGCCGGCACAGTACGGCGCATGGCGCGAGCATCAGGCGGGTGCTGCCGTATCGTCTGCCGATGCGCTCGCGCAACGCGGGCGGCAAGTCTTCGAGCGCTCGACCTGCGCCGGATGCCATACGGTGCGCGGCACGGCAGCGCAGGGAACGCTCGGGCCGGATCTTACGCATCTGATGAGCCGTCAGACGATCGCGGCAGGCATGTTCGCGAACACGCAAGCCAACCTGCTGCACTGGATCCGCGATCCGAATGCGCTGAAGCCGGGCACGACGATGCCCGCCGTGCCGCTCACGGCCGACGATCTGCGCGCGGTCGTCGCGTGGTTGGGGACGCTCCAATGAGCGCGACGGGCTCGCGCGTTGTGAGCGATCAGAACCTCGAACTGAAAGACGGTCCCGACGCACCGCGCGGCACGCTCGATGCGTTGGCGCAAACCTGGCGCGATCCGCCCGGACTGATCGGCGTGCTGTCGGCCGTCAATCACAAGACCATTGCACGCCGCTTCATCGTGACGACGTTCGTGTTTTTTCTGCTGGCGGGATTGCTCGCACTCGCGATGCGCGTCCAGCTCGCGCGCCCCGACAATCGGCTGATTTCGCCCGATCTCTATGACCAGCTGTTCACGACGCACGGCTCGGCCATGATGTTCCTGTTCGCCGTGCCTGTGATGCAAGCCGTCGCTGCGTGGCTCGTACCGCTCATGGTCGGCGCGCGCAGCATCGCGTTTCCGCGCATGAATGCGTACGCCTACTGGGTCTTTCTGTTCGGCGGCGTGTTGCTGTTCGGCGCGCTCGCTGTCGGCGCAGGTCCGCGCGCGGGCTGGTTCAGCTATGTTCCGCTCGCGGGCCCGGATTATTCAACCGGGAAAGGCTCGGACATCTGGGCGCAGATGATCACATTCACCGAGCTTTCGGGGCTGCTCGAAGCCGTCGTGCTGATCGCGACGATACTCAAGATGCGCGCGCCGGGCATGTCGCTGAGCCGCATGCCGCTGTTCGTGTGGGCCACGCTGGTCACGCAGTTCATGGTGCTGTTCGCGATGCCTGCCGTGATGCTCGCGAGTACCGCGCTGATTCTCGACCGGCTGGTCGGCACGCAGTTCTACAACCCTTCGCTCGGCGGCGATGTGCTGTTGTGGCAACACCTGTTCTGGTTCTTCGGGCATCCCGAGGTGTACCTGATCTTCATACCGGCGCTCGGTCTTATGTCGTCGATCATCGCGACATTCTCAAGACGTCCCGTATTCGGTTATCCGGCGATGGTGCTGTCGTTGATCGCGACCGCGTTTCTCGCCTTCGGGCTATGGGTGCATCACATGTTCGCGACCGCGGTGCCCGAGCTCGGCAAGAGCTTCTTCACGGCGGCGAGCGTCATGATCGCCGTTCCGTCGGGCGTGCAGATCTATTGCTGGCTGGCCACGCTGCTGACCGGGCGGCTCAATCTGAAAGTGCCGCTCTTTTTCGTACTGGCGTTCTTCTTCAATCTCGTGCTGGGGGGCATGACGGGTGTGATGCTCGGTTCGGTGCCGCTCGATTTGCAGGTCCACGACACCTACTTCGTGGTCGCGCACCTGCATTACGTGCTGATCGGCGGGGCGGTGTTTCCGCTGTTCGGCGCGATCTATTACTGGTTTCCGAAAGTAATGGGCCGCATGCTCGACGAGCGGCTTGGCCGATGGCACTTCTGGCTGTTCTTCATCGGCTTCAACGTGACGTTTTTCCCGATGCATCTACTGGGCTTGCAAGGGATGCCGCGCCGGGTGTGGACCTATCCGCACGCAATGGGATGGGACGGAATGAACCTGGGCGCCACCGTCGGCGCCTGCGTGATGGCCGTAAGTATCGTGATCTTTCTGTTCAACGTGGCGCTCAACGCGCGCCGTGGGCGGCTCGCCGGTGCGGACCCGTGGGGCGGCGGCTCGCTCGAATGGAGCGTGTCGAGCCCGCCGCCGCCGCACAACTTCGATGCATTGCCTGTTGTGTACGCACAGGAGCCGCTGTGGTCGGCGCGCCGCGAGCCGCGCTTCGTGTCGGGACTCGCCGCCACGGCGCGCGAGGTGCTGACCACTTCCGCACTCGACGCGATACCCGACACGCGCCCGCTGTTTCCATCGCCGTCTATCTGGCCGTTCATCAGCGCGATCGCTACGACGGTCTTCTTCATCGGCTCGATTTACACGCCTTCGGCTGTCTGGTGGGGCACAGTGCCCGTGGCGATGGCGATGGTCGTCTGGTTCTGGCCGACGCGGCGCGAGAATGCCGTTGCGCGCGCGCTCGAGCGTTGGCCGGAACAGGCGGGGCGCGCGCAAAAGACGCGTGTACCGCACGCCGCTTCATCGCGCGATGGTTCGTCCCTGGATGCCCAGCCGTCGACGCTCGATGTCCGCGCATTGCCCAGCTTCGGCTTTGGCGCGCGCAGCCTGATGTGGTGGGCAACAGCGGGGCTCATGCTGATCGAGGGCACAGTCTTCGCGCTCGCGGTCGCCGTCTATTTCTATCTGCGCACGGTGAACGCGTCATGGCCAATGCATGCACCGCCGCCGTCGCTGCTGTGGGGTTCGCTGAATACGGCCGTGCTGATACTGAGCGTGGTTCCCAACGAACTCGCAAGACGTGCCGCCAACCAGGGCAATCGCGAACTGGCGCGACTGTGGCTCGCGGTATGCGTCGGCTTTGCGTTGATCTTCCTCGTGCTGCGCGGCTTCGAATTCACTGCGCTCAACGTGATGTGGTACGCGAACGCATACGGATCGATCGTCTGGACGCTGCTGGCTCTGCACACGACGCACCTGATCACGGACACCGTCGATACTGCCGTGCTCGCGGTGCTGCTATACACGGGACCGTACGAAGGCAAACGGCTCGTCGACACCAGCGAGAACGCGTTCTACTGGTACTTCGTCGTATTGAGCTGGCTGCCGATTTACGCGGTGATCTATTTCGCGCCACGGATGTCGCCATGAACCCGTCTTTCGCATCGTGGGCCGGACTGCTTGCAGCGCCCGTCGTCGTGCTCGGCGCGCAAAGTCTCAACTATGCGCTCGTGCATGTGGCCTGCGCGCAGCGAAACACGCTCGCGCTCGGGACCGTCAGCGCCGTCGCATTTGTGTTTTCGGTTGCCGCTGCCTGGCTCGCTTATCGACGCTGGCGGCGCGTATCCCGATCCTGCGAAGCCAGCGCGTCGGACAACACCATTCCCGCTGCCCAAGCAGCGTTCTTTCCGCTGATGGCGATGCTGGTGGCTGCACTCTCGGCGCTGATCCAGTTGATGATGTGGTTCCCACAATGGTTGCTGTCGCCCTGTCTATGAAGCGCGCTGCCCGCCATCTTCGTCTTCGCGTCATGCGCATGTCTGCGCTGACGCTCGCGCCGGGTGTTGCGTACGCGCATGGACTCGCCGGGCCGGGAGACAGTCCGCCGTCGTTCGGATGGACGTACGAGCCGTGGGTTGTCGCGCTGATGGCAATGAGCGCCGCGGCATACGCGGCCGGCTATTGGCGGTTGCGCGCTCGCGCGTCGCCGCGATCGCGCAGCGCGCGCGTGCGGGCGGTGCATCTGATTGCCTTCGTCAGCGGCTGGGTCGCGCTTGCGCTCGCGCTGTTCTCGCCGCTCGACACGCTGAGCGGCGCGCTTTTTTCGGCGCACATGGTGCAGCACGAATCGATGATGCTGATCGCGGCGCCGCTGCTCGTGGCGGGCCGCCCGCTCGGCGTCTGGATGTGGGCGTTGCCCCGGCGCGCGCGTTCGGCGGCCGGGCGGTGTGTGAGAGCGCACATGTTTTCGTACTGCTGGCGAGGACTGACAGCGCCGTTGACGGCCTGGCTGCTGCATGCCGCCGCACTGTGGGGCTGGCATATGCCGACGATGTTCCAGTCGGCACTGCTGCATCCGTGGGTTCACTCGCTTCAGCACGCGAGCTTTCTGCTGACCGCGCTGCTGTTCTGGTGGACGGTTGCGGGCGACGGCGCACGGCGGCAGAAGGGCGGTCATGCGATGCTGTCGCTCTTCACGACGATGGTTCACACGGGCGCCCTCGGGGCGTTGATCACCCTCGCGACCGGCCTGTGGTATCCGCTGTATGTCGAGCCTTGCCGCGCGCTGGGCGTCGATCCGCTGCGCGACCAGCAGCTGGGCGGGCTCATCATGTGGGTGCCGGCCGCCGCTGCGTATCTGATCGGCGGGCTGGCGATAGCTGCGCGCTGGCTGACGCATCGCAATGCGTCAGCGGTGGCGATCGGGCAAGCCGTCATCGTGCCGCGGGATGGCTCGACATGACCCACGCGTCGATTCGCTGGCTGGCGGCCTGCCTGTTCGTGTCCGCATGGGCGATTGCAATCGCGGCGGCATCGCCCGATGAGAACACACGCACTGCTTCCTCAGCGAAGATCGCCGCGGATCGCGAGACGCTTCAACGCGGCGAATATGTGGCGAAGGCGGGCGACTGCGCGGGCTGCCATACGGCTGTCAAAGGCAAGCCTTACGCAGGCGGGCTCGGCCTGGGCTCGCCATTCGGCACGATCATGTCGAGCAACATCACGCCCGACAGGCAATACGGCATCGGCCAATACACGTACGAAGAGTTCGAGCGCGCGCTTCGCGAGGGCGTTGCGCGAGGGGGCAAACGGCTCTATCCGGCGATGCCGTACCCGTCGTTTGCGAAGGTGACGGACGACGACATGCACGCGCTCTACGCGTACATGATGCAGGGTGTGGCACCCGTCGCCCAGCCGACGCCGCCTTCGGACGTCGCTTTCCCGTTCAACCAGCGCTGGACGTTACGCTTCTGGCAACTCGCGTTCGCGCCGAAAGGCGTGTACCAGCCGCGCGCCGGGCGCGACGCGCAGTGGAACCGCGGTGCCTATCTGGTGCAATCGCTCGGCCACTGCGGCGCGTGCCATACGCCGCGAGGCGCGGGCTTCCAGGAGCGCGGCTATGACGAATCGAGGAAAACGTATCTGACGGGCGGCGTCAACGATCACTGGTTCGCGCCGAACCTGACGGGCGACAACGGATCCGGGCTGGGGAGAATGAGCGAGGCCGACGTTGCGTCGTTCCTGAAGACGGGACACGCCGGTGGAGTAATCGCATACGGCAGCATGGTCGAACAGATCGAAGACAGTTCGCAATATCTGACGTCCGCGGATGCGCAGGCAATCGCGCATTATCTGAAGTCACTGCCCGTGCAGAATCCGTCTGGCACCTACACGCCGCATGCCGATCCCGCGCGTTCGTCCGCCAATGGCAGCCGCGTGCCGGATGAGCTTTCTCTCGGCTACAACGTGTACCGGGGATTCTGCGCGAGTTGCCATCGCGATGACGGGACAGGCGTGCCCCAAACATTTCCTTCGTTGGCGGGCAATCCGTCCGTGCTCACGGAAGATACGACGTCGCTGATACGGCTGCTCGTGGAAGGCGGCAATAGTCCATCGACGCTCGCGGGACCTCCGCGCCAGTCGATGCCCGGTTTTGCAGCGACGCTCGCCGATGTCCAGATCGCTCAGGTGCTGACGTATATACGGAGCGCGTGGGGCAACAACGCTCAGCCGATCACGGCCAACGACGTCAGTTCGCTCAGAAGCAAGCTGCACAAGTAACGACGGCTACGCCACTGCCTTCACGAAGCGCGTGAGGAAAGTGCGCGTCGTGCCGTCGGGAAACAGCACGGCGACCTGTTCCGCCGTTGCAAACGATACTTGACCCGTGCCGTACTTTCGCACGCGCACCGATTGGCCGCGTGCAAAGCCGCGTTGCGCATCGAGCGTTTTGCGCGCGGTATCCATCATGCGGCCTTGTGCGGTCGAGGGTGCTTTCACGGGCTCGACATGCGGCGGGTCCAGGCAGTTGTCACAGGTGCCGCAGCGCTCGACTCCTTCGTCATGGCCGAAGTGTTCAAGTATCGTGCGCCAGCGGCAGCGCCCTGTCTGTGCATAGTCGATGATCTGTTCGAGCGCCGCGCGGTCGCGTTCCGCCAGATCGCTATAGCGTTCCAGCGCTGCAACGAGCGCATCGTCTTCTACGGTTTCGTCGCGCAACCCATAACGGCGCGCACGGTTGCGCTTCACGAGCTGCGCGTCGAGCATGATCTTCAGCGCGACCTGCAGCTTGTTGCCGCCGACGTCGCCGAGCAGTTTCGCAAGATCGCCCGCGCTGACACCCGTACCCGACGCGGCGTCGGATCGCCGCAGCGCATCGTGCACGCGTGCGACGAGGTCGCGGTCCGGATAGCGCCCAATCATCAGAAATTGCTGCACACGCCGGTCGCTCAGGTCGAATAGCAGCATGCAATCGGCGGGCTCGCCGTCGCGTCCGGCGCGTCCCGTTTCCTGATAGTAGGCGTCGATGCTGCCGGGCATCTGGTAGTGCACGACAAAGCGTATATCCCCTTTGTCGATGCCCATGCCGAACGCGTTGGTCGCGATCATCACGCGCGCCTCGCCGCGCATGAAGGTGTCTTGCGCTGCATGACGGGCGCGCGCCGTGAGCCGCCCGTGATAGAGCGCGGTTGTCACACCCCATTCGCGAATCGCGGCGGCGAGCCGCTCCGCTTCGCGCACCGTCGCCGTGTAGACGATGCCGGGCCCTTCGCGTGCGATCAGCAGTGCCTGGATGCTCGCGAGCTTCGCTTGCGCGGATCGCGCCGAAGCGCGACCCTTGCCGCCCGAGACCGAGGTCTGCTTCACGCTGTAATGGAGATTCGGGCGATACACGCCTGTTTGCAGCACGCGCGGCTCGCGCATGCCCAGCGTGCGCACGATATCGTCGACGACAGCTTCCGTCGCGGTGGCGGTGAGCGCGAGAATCGGCGGCCGACCGAGACTTTCGACGGCATCGCCGATCTGCAGAAACGCCGGCCTGAAATCGTGACCCCATTGCGAGACACAGTGCGCCTCATCGACGACCACGAGGCTCACGCGCCAGTCTTCGCCTCTTCTGTTGTTGCGCCGGGTTGTGCCGGCGTGGACACGCGTCGTGAGCGCATCGAGCAGCATTGGCTTGCCCAGTTGCTCCGGTGTGACGAATACGATCGCGCGGTCTGACGTGCCGATCATTTCGGATGCAGCGCGTTCTTCATCCGCTTTCAGCATGCTGTTGATCTGGACGGCTTTGATGCCCGCACCGAGCAACTTGTCGAGCTGATCCTTCATCAACGCGATGAGTGGCGAAACGACGAGTGTCAGACCGTCCAGGTGCAGGGCGGGCAACTGATAGCACAGCGATTTGCCCGCCCCCGTCGGCATGATCGCGAGCGTGTCGCGGCCCTGCATCACGCTTTCGATGATTTCACGCTGGCCGGGCCGCAGCGATTCGAGCCCGAACACCTCGTGCAACGTTCGGCGCATTGCGCGCATGGTCGCATCGGTCGAAGCCGTCATCGTGTGCTTCCTCTTTGTTGTTTCGGCGAACGTGACGACGCGCGCATGGCCGATGCGTCATTGTGCGCTTCGGGGTTTTCCGCTCTGATCAGGCGATGCCTGCATGCCAAGCTCCGCGCCCGTTTCGGGATCGGTGGACGGATCGGACATCAGCCGCTGGCTCATCGCGTCGAGCGCGCTCTTCTGCGTGCCATCGAGCTTGACGGACGCGGTGCCGTCACCGCCGCCTGCCGTCAGTGGCGGATCTTCGACCAGTTGCAGCCCCGTCCCCTGATTCCAGGGCCCCGGAACTGGCGGCTCTCCATGAGACATCTTGTAGTAAACGCTCGCGAACTCGGGCACGGGCGGCATCTTGCCCGGCGGGAAGTTGCCCGCGATCGAGTACAGCGCCTTTTCGAACGACTTCTGATGCGACACTTCCCGTGTCATCAGGAAGCCGAGCGCGTCGCGCACGCCAGGGTCGTCGCTAACGTTGATCAGCCGCTCGTAGATGATCTTCGCGCGCGCTTCGGCTGCGATATTCGAACGCAGGTCGGCAGTCGGCTCGCCGATCGTGTCGATATAGGCGGCCGTCCACGGCACGCCCGCGGAGTTCGTGAGCGGCGTGCCCGCGCCGTACAGCACCTGCGTCACGTGGCTGTCATTGCCCGCGCCGTTGATCTTGCGATATAACTCGGCCTGCTCATCGACAGCTTCGGCCAGCTCGCCCTTCGCGCCTCGATTGAGCATCGCGACGATCGAGCCGATGATCTCCAGGTGACTGAGTTCTTCTGTGGCGATGTCGTAAAGCATGTCCTTGCGGCCGGGATCTTCTTCGGTGACGGCTTGGGTGAAATAGCGCATGGCTGCAGCAAGCTCGCCTTGCGGTCCGCCAAACTGTTCCAGCAAAAGATTGGCGAGACCGGGGTTGGTATCGGTGACGCGAACCGTGTACTGCAGACGCTTGTTGTGCACGAACATTGTGACCTCCTTAAGGTTGGCTTAAGCCAACCGTCACCGCGCAATCGCTGTTCCACTGCAGCGCTCGACGAGTCTGCCGCCTGCCATTAGACCGTCGACGATCGTAAGGCGCGTTGCGACGGCGGCGCTTGTGTCGACCTGCGTCGACGGATATCGATGAGGCAACTGCCTTGCGGCGCGAGTTCGAATGTGAACGCAATGCGCTGCGCGACACGATGGTTGGCGAGATCGCGTTGCCAGCGGCGTTCATCGCGTCGTGCTTCGCGTTCACCCGCTATTCCATGCGAAAGTCGATCTTCGGTGCGTGTGCAACGGCAAAACGCTGGCGTCAATGCCGCCGCTTCCACGTGGGCAGACCCAATGCGGCCGCACCGAGTGTCGGCGTGGCCATCCAACCAGGTGAAGCGCGGCGCTTGTGTAAAGACTGCTTTCATCGACGTAACGCTTACGCGGCGATCGTTCGAGCGTGCGTACAAGCGAAAGCTCGCCGAAGAAGCGGCCGGCGGTGGAGAACTTCGTGGTCACGTGGATGACGTAGTCGTCCGCTGTATCCGGACGAAACTTCCCGGTCGGGTTGACGAGCAGTCTCCGGCGTACCATTTCATGCTCTTCAAAGTTCGTCGTCCGTGTCCGATGCGTCGATGGCGGCCTTCGCCCGCGCGACCGATGCGTCGACGGTGCCATTGTTGCGTTGTCGCCTGTTGGCCTTCTCCGCGAGTTTCAGATAAGCATCGGCGATACGGCGCAGGTCATCTTCCGATGCGTCTTCGATTCCAATCAACTTGTTGCTTGCGGCATGATGGGACGCAAGCAGTTCATTGAGCTTCAGATGGACAGCCACGCTGTCCTTGTTCTGGCTTTGCTGGATGAGAAAGACCATCAGGAAGGTGACGATGGTGGTCCCTGTATTGATCACTAACTGCCAGGCGTCCGAATAGTGGAAGAGCGGCCCCGAAACAAGCCACGCGACAATAGCGATAACGGCTACGCCGAACGCGACGGGCGAGCCTGCCCAGCGCGTGACGGTCGACGCGAATCTGTCGAACGCTCGCGTGACGGGATGTCGCGCGGCATAGGCGGGGCTCGACGTATCCGGTACTGACTGGAGCCGGTCGGCGGCATGCCGGTTCGAGCGCATGGAATCCTCCTCGAGCGAAGTTGCCCAAAAGGTTGCCCTTCAAGGCAGTCGAGTGACTGCCCGTGTGTTGCCGCGGCGGCGCGGCTTTCGAGGCGGTCAGCAATCGCTATGCCGAAGTGCGTTTGCTTTCCGCCGACCGGCTTTTCGCGCGGTTCGCAGAAGAGTGCGGAGTGCGCAGCGCGCGCGGTACGACGCATGCTCACTCAATGTCGACAGCTCCGGGGACGATGCGCTTGTCGTCTGAAGCACTGCACTGGGCTGTCAGGTGTTGTTTTGAACGAGGCCCGCATTGCGAGCCTCTCTTTGTTCCATCGGCCACTTCGTGAGCTCAGGGCTTCAGTACGACCTTGATGCATCCGTCTTCCTTGTCGCGAAACGTCTCGTACATCGCCGGACCGTTTTCGAGCGCGACCGTATGGGTGATCACGAATGACGGGTCGATCTGGCCGTCCTGTATCCGGCGCAAGAGATCGTCGGTCCAGCGATTCACGTGCGTTTGGCCCATGCGCCACGTGAGTCCCTTGTTCATCGACGCGCCGAAAGGAATCTTGTCGATCAGCCCGCCGTAGACGCCCGGCACGGAAAGCACGCCTGCGGGCCGGCAAACATAGATCATTTCGCGCAGCACATGCGGGCGGTCCGTTTCGAGCATGACGGCCTGCTTGGCTCGGTCGTAGATGGCATCGAAGGAGCGGGTTGCGTGCGACTCCATGCCGACAGCGTCGATACATTTTTCCGGACCTTTGCCCTGAGTGAGCTCCGCCAGCCGGTCCAGCACGCTGTCTTCCTTGAAGTTGATCGGTATCGCGCCGCCTGCGCGGGCCATCTCGAGACGCTCGGGAACCCAGTCGATGGCGATGACCTGGCGCGCGCCCAGCAGCACGGCGCTGCGGATCGCCATCTGACCGACTGGGCCGGCGCCCCAGATCGCCACCGTATCGGCAGGTTCGATGTCGCATTGCACGGCAGCTTGCCAGCCGGTCGGAAAGATGTCGCCGAGAAACAGCACCTGCTCGTCGCTCAGGCCGTCGGGAATCTTCACGTGGGTTTTATCGGCAAACGGAACGCGGACGAACTCGGCCTGCCCACCGGGATAGCCGCCCGTCAAATGGGTGTAGCCAAACAGGCCGGCCGTCGTGTGGCCAAAGAGTTTGTCGGCCGCATCGCGATTGCGATTGCTCCTCTCGCACACAGAGAAATTGCCGCGTTTGCATTGATCGCACTCGCCGCAGATGATGGTGAACGGCACGACGACGCGGTCCCCCACTTTGAGCGCCGCGTTCTCCTTGCCGACTTCGACGACTTCGCCCATGAACTCGTGTCCCATGATGTCGCCGGACTTCATGCCTGGCATGAAGCCATCGAACAGATGCAAATCCGATCCGCAGATAGCACAGCTGGACACCTTGACGATTGCGTCGCGTGGATGTTCGATAATCGGATCGGGTACCGTGTCGCACCGTATGTCTTTCTTGCCGTGCCATGTCAGGGCTCGCATGCGTCTCTCCTCAAGGGAAATAGTGGGGATCGGTGGCGGCTACCCATTCAGAGGTTGGTCGGATTGCCCGGATCGGTCTTGCCTTTTTCGGCGTTTTCCATCTGATCGCCCAGGTCCTTGCGGTTATCGCCTTCGGTGATCTGCGCTTCGCCTTTGAGCTTCCTCGCGTCGTTGCCGGTGATCGAGCCCACGCCCTTGTTGACGTAGCCCTTCAATTCTTCCTTGATCCCTTCCGTTTTATCGTTAGCCATTTCGTTCTCCGTGTGTGTTGATGGCGCGAGGCGCCGGGTTTTGAGTGACGCCGCTTGAGAGCCGATTGCATACCTCGTGCCGCAACGCGTGCCCCACGGCGACATCGCGCGTGTACGCAACCGTGGGGTTACGGATAGTCGCGAACCATGCATCGGCGCAATTGCGCACACCGAAATCTCGCGATGGCGCAAATGAGCCGCGAGCGAATCCGGACCGGTTGCGGCATATGGGGCGCGCCGCACGGCGCAATGTGCGAATTCTCGGGGCTGCCCGTGCGCCGCGGCGACGTTGTTATTCGCCGCGGCGGCATAAACGGGAGGCGGCAGTCAACGGTGACCGGGTCATGCCGGCAGCGCAGCTCGCAGTTGTCGAAGCGGCAGAGAACCGGAAAAGCTACGCCACCTTTCCACGAAGGTTACGTCGGGCAGGCCGCCATCATGGCCGGACGTACCGCTCGCGAGCGGGGGAGACGTCGCGTTCGGCGTTGGCATTGCCCTTTTCGAAGGGGGGCTGATGACGGAAGCCCGCGCCGCCCGAGACGATCGCGATGATCGCGCCGACGACCAGGGCCGCGAAGGAGTACCAGCTGGCCCTCGCAACACCGCGTGCTGCGGTGTCGGCTGTTTGTCTGGCCTGCTGCTCTGCCTCGGGACTGGAGGCCATGGAGGCGGCAGAAGCGGCAGCCGCCTGCAGCTGCTCTCTGGCCGAGTTTAAAACGGGCACGCCCGGTCCCTGCTGATTGACCGCCGTCGCGCTGACCTGCGCTCCCGCGGCAGCCATGTTGCCGGCAGTACTCACGGTTCCCGCCAGGATGGACGTCATGCCGTATGCGACCAGCAGTGTCATGACGGCCCACGACAGCAGACCGTGAAGCCACCCGAGAACGGGAGCGCAGCGACCGGCGAAATAAGACCCGACGAAAACTGCAAGCACCGTCGAGACGATCATCCAGATGCCTGAACCCAGGCCGAAGCCCTGCAATGGATGCGGTTTCGATAGCGGCGCGAGCAGAGATGCGCCGATGGCCGCGCCAAGCACGCTCAAGACAAGATAGACGATCATCGACAGGATCACGCCCGCTATGACAGGACCCCATGACAGCCGGGGCAGGCCGTCGCGAGTGATGAGAAGTCTCATGGTTTTCTCCCAGGAGTAAGGTTGGGCAACGTATGACTTCCCCGGCGACGGGTGTCCGCGGGGCCAAGTCGCTTGCGCAAGCGCTATGCCGCGTGCCAGTCGTCTACTCAGCGAGGCATGCGCCATGCTCATCATCGACGACACTTCGACGGAGGCGGGCCCTTGACGTGGTAACCGCATCGTCTTCCGCAGTTGATATCGGCGACCTTATAGTTGGGATGGCGAAACGATGAATAAAAGAAATAGCGCGCTTGGTTACGTGATGCTCGGATGCCAGTTGAGTATCTGGCTGGTCGCTGCTCTGTGGTCCATCGTCGGGTAGCCACGATTTGCGAGTTCGACGAAAGGAACCGAAATGCATGCTTGCCCTAGAGGTCGAAATGTTCGGCTGATCGCGCTCGGCGCAGCGCTTGCGTCGAGCGGCGCTATTCTGTTCGGTCGCGGTGTGTCGCTTGTCGCAGCGGGAGGGAGCTGGTACTACGTCTTCGCCGGGGCGGGACTCATGGCGGCGGGCCTCAGTCTGGCGACCGCCCGTATCTGGGTGCGCGGCGGGTATGCCGTTTTCCTTTTTATTGCCCTGCAGTGGGCGTTCGCCGAAGTCGGATCGTCACCAGGGTTGCTGGAAGCACGCATGATCGTCGCAGTGGCGGCGGGCGCGGTGCTGCTGTTGCCTGTGGTAGGCCGCGACCTGCGCGCAACGCCTTGCGGAGCGTCATGCCTGATTGCGCGTGCGGAACGCGCGAACTTGTGGCACGAGGCAGCCCCCGCGGCGCTCGCGGCGAGTGTACTGCTGAGTGTCACGGTGTGCGGCGTCGGGATTGGCGTGGGCTGACAGGCGCCAGAACAATGGGGCGAAATGCACACCCGACGTCGGCAGTATCGTAGCCCGAGTCAGAACGCGCGCTGATTGGGGGCAGAAAGCGCTGCGGCCTCGTCCGTCCAGAATCCATCTGTCGCGCGATCGTTACGGTAACTTGCGACTGCGCAAAAAAGAAAGGGTCACACATCACTCTCAGATAGAAAACGCGACGCGAACAGCATCACGAACGTGAGGATCGCAATCCCGGTAAGGATGCCCGCAAGACGCATCATCGCGGGATGCGGATCGGCTGACCATGCGTGGTCCTGCACGAAGACCATGATGAACGCGATCGTGAACTGCCGCCCGACATAGCTCGCGCCCTGCGTGCCCGTCTGCACGTGACAGCCCGCCCACACACCAGCGGCCAGCGCGAGCAGAGACGGCAGGATCTGACCTTGCATCAGCGGCAGCAGCGCGATGCCAACCGCGCCCGCGATGACGCACCCCAGCACGCGCTGCACCATCTTGTCGGCGACGGGCTTCTGGGAGCGCACGAGGATCGATGTCGGCGGCAAAATCAGCACCGCGATCGTCGTCACGAGTGCCTGCGCAAAGCCGGGCAGATCGAATGCATACGTGAGCGCCGCGAGTATCGCCACCGCGACGCCCGCCTGCACGGCGAGCACCATGCGCGCGTGGCGCAGCGCTTCGAAGGCGGGTGGTGCGGCGTTCGCGCAAGCCGCCGCTGCCGCCGCGACTTTCGATGCGGGGCGGCGTCGCTGGTACCACTGCATCCCGACATGAAACGCGCCCGACACGACGAGGCACGCGAACGTGCCGACGCACACCTCCGCCACGCGCAGCATCGCAAACGAAGCTGTCGGGCCGAACAACAGCAGTTCGTGCGCCTGATAAGTGACCATCACCCACGTGATGCCGCCGAGCACCCACGCATACGATGCCGACGAACCATTCGCGCGGTACACGCAGACGGCGCTGATGGCCCCCAATACCGGCACGAAGAGCCACGGACGGTCGCCGATGATGGGGCCGACGAGCGTGCCGAGCAGCCCGCCGGCGATCGTGCCGAGCACGCGATGCAGCGCGCGTTCGGCCGAAGCCGAGAAGCGCGTCTGCATCACGGCGAAGCCGCTGATGGCAGCCCACCACGTATGGGGCAGATGAAGCAGATGCGCGAGCGCCACCGATAGCACCACCGAGATCACCGCTTCGACGCCGAACAGCGCGCGTTCGGGCGTTGGCTTCCAGGCAGCGAGTTCACGGCCTAGCGCAACGATCGCATCGCGGCCGATCTGCCGGAATATGTGGGCGCGCATCGAGTCCCGCCGGAACGGAGTGCGGCGCTAGCGCGTCGCGATTGCGGCCGCGGCGCCCGCCATCATCGCCGCGCTGGTGCGGTTTGCGATTTTTACCGCGCGGCGGCTGGTCAGCAGCGTGCGCGCTTTGGTGGCAAGCAGCGCCCAGAGGAAATCGACGGTCATCAGCACGGCGAGCATCGTCAGCGTGAGTTCGAGCCACGCGAATGTGCCGACGCGCGATACGTCGACGAGCGTCGGCAGCAGCGCGAGATAGAACACCATGATCTTGGGATTGCCGAGCGTCACCATCAGCCCCGCGACGAACATACGCCACGCCGACTGGCCGCGTGGCAACGCGCCTGCATGAACATCGGTGGGCGCGCGCCACATCTTCCACGCGAGAAACAGCAGATAGCACACGCCCGCAAATTTAAGCGCGATGAACACCAGTGCGAAGGTGTGCGCGACGACGGCCAGCCCGGCGACCGCGCAGGTGAGCCACAGCGCTTCGCCGATCCACATCGCGGCGAGGAACGGCAGCACGTCCCGGAAGCCGTTGGTGAGCACGCGCGCGACGAGGGCCGCGATACTGGGGCCGGGCGAGCCCGCCGCGACGATCAGCGCGAGCGCGAAGACGAGAAGACCGGAAAGCGCCATTGAACGACTCCTTTGCGAGCGTGTCTCCCGCTGGATTATATCGGCGTGTCGCGTGGCGTTCGTTCGAGTGGGGAGAAAACGGGCGCGCCGGGTTGTATTGCGCGGGCGGGCGGTGTCAATATGTTCGCTGGTGGAAAGCCTCGCGTGATGCATACGATGTCAATGCCCGAAATCCATTATCGAAACGCCGTACCCGAAGACGTTGCGTCTATTCGCGTGGTCGAATACGAGGCGGCGCAGCGTTTCGTGAGCGTCGGGCTGACGGGCATCGCGGCCGCCCGGCCGATGGATGCGCCGTTCGTGCTAAAGAAGGTAAGGGCGTCGGAAGTCATCGTCGCGCAATGCGATGGCGTGTGCGTTGGCTTCGTGATGTTCGCGATGCTGAACGCACGCATCTATGTCGAAGCGCTCGACGTAGTGCCCCAGCATGCCGGCCGCCGCATCGGCGCGGCGTTGCTCGGTCAGGTCGACGCAAGGGCGCGCGCGGCTGGCGCGACGCACGTCGAACTGTCGACGTTCCGTCATGTGCCTTGGAACGCGCCGTATTACCAGCGGCTCGGTTTCAGTATTCTCGAAGACGGCGAACTCGATGCCGCGTTGCTGCGCATTCGCAAGCTGCGGGTTGCGCGCGGTGTCGACGAAACGAAGCGCGTTTTCATGCGGCGCGCGGTGAAGCCCGCCGGGTCAAATACGGGCCACGAATGAAAAACGCGGCGGGGATGGTTCCCGCCGCGTTCCTGATGCGATCTGCCGTGGCTGGCGTAGCGCGTTTTTTAGTTCACCGTTTCCAGTGAAGGATAGTCGGTGTAGCCTTCTGCGCCTTGCGCGTAGAAGGTTGCGGGAACCGGCTCGTTCAGCGGCGCATCCAGTTCGAAGCGGCGCACGAGGTCCGGGTTCGCGATATACAGCTTGCCCCATGCAACAGCATCCGCTTCGCCCGAGTCCAGCAGCTTTTGCGCGCTTTCCTTCGTGAACTTCTCGTTGGCGATGTACACGCCGCCGAATTCCTTTTTCAGTTGCGGGCCGAGGCGGTCCTCGCCGAGCGCTTCCCGTGCCGCGATGAATGCGATCTTGCGCTTGCCGACTTCACGCGCCACATAGCCAAAGGTCGCTGCCGCATCGGAATCGCCCATCGTGTGCGAATCGCCGCGCGGTGCGAGGTGCAGGCCGACGCGATCCGCGCCCCACACATCGATACAGGCATCCGTGACTTCGAGCATCAGGCGCGCGCGGTTTTCGATCGAGCCGCCATACGCGTCCGTGCGCTTGTTCGTGCTGTCCTGCAGGAACTGGTCGAGCAGATAGCCGTTAGCACCATGCACTTCGACGCCGTCGAAGCCGGCCTTCTTCGCGTTCTCCGCGCCCTTGCGATAGGCCGCGACGATGCCGGGGATCTCCGAGATGTCGAGCGCGCGAGGCGTCACGTACGGACGCTGCGGACGCACCAGGCTGACGTGGCCTTCCGGCGCGATTGCACTCGGCGCAACGGGCAGTTCGCCCTCCAGGAAAACCGGGTCGGACACGCGGCCGACGTGCCACAGCTGCAGGAAAATCTTGCCGCCTGCATCGTGCACGGCTTGCGTGACGAGCTTCCAGCCTTCGACCTGTTCGTCCGACCAGATGCCCGGCGTATCCGCGTAGCCGAGACCTTGCGGCGTGACGGACGTGGCCTCCGAGATGATCAGGCCGGCGCTCGCTCGCTCCGCGTAATACTTCGCCATCAGCGCGTTGGGCACGCGCACGTCGCCGGCGCGCTGACGCGTGAGCGGCGCCATGACGATGCGATTCTTCAGTGTGACAGCGCCAATCTGGAGGGGGTCGAAAAGAGTCGGCATGTTGTTTCAATCCTTGCGGGCGCCTGGCCCGTGTATGTCAAGACTGCGTTCTGGAAGAGCGAAGACGCGGACGCGCCGTCAGAGATCCGCATTCATGTGCGCGAGAAACGCCTCGATGACGGCCTCGTTGCGCTTGAAGAACACCCATTGGCCCACGCGCTTCGACGTGATCAGTCCCGCGCGCTGCAATGTGGCGAGATGCGCGGACACCGTGGACTGCGACAGACTGCAGCAGTCGTCGAACTGACCCGCACAGACGCCGTGCTCGTACGACAGCTCCTGTTCCGGAAAATACTTCTCCGGCTCGCGCAGCTTCGCAAGAATCACGCGACGTGCCGGGTTGGCCAGCGCCTTGTGGATCGCGTCTATGTCGAGTTCGGTGGACTTTGGGTTGCGCTTCGTGCTCATGAAAATGCGGGCAGACTCTCTGGCCGGGACGTCGGCATCTGCATCGCTATGGGCCGAATCTTATATCGGATTTTCCCGATATGCACGGAAGGCCTTACTTGCAATGGGGGTGATAGTCTGGGCGAGCAAAAAAGCCTGCATCTCTGTCGAACCACGCGTTTTGCACAAAAAGGCCTGAACTTCTCATGCCACATTATGAGATAAAGCCGTAAATGGCTGTTTTAATTGAAGAAATATCCAGTTGCAGTATGTGGCGAACTAACTCAATGTTGAGCAAAACGATCCAATAGGTGCAAGAGAATAAATCAATAGTCCTAAATAAATGGCTGCACTTTCTCACTGGGATGAGGCTTAGCTGAATTGATTCGGTTTGCCTCCGCTTTCGTATGAAAGATGGGATGCTGTCCGAGGCGTGTCTATGCGATCTCTATGCGGCTGCGACAGTGAAGCGAATGCACTTTATTCGGCTGACGATCGTCGCCCCATCTGACGTCCCGTCAGGTCTGGGATACGCATACAAACGCGGTATTTCTCGCCGAGCTGCTGCGGGTAACGAAGGTCAACGGCAAGACAGTGCGGTTTGTTCGCGTTGCCATTTGGTATCGAAAATCCAGATCTGAAATCGCTGGCGTACTATATCGTGTCAAATGTATAGGCAAATGGTCGGCTTCTGTCTGTTGCTTATGCAAAAAAACTTCCGTCGTCACCAGCTCGCGAGGGGATCGCCGTAAAATTCCTGTTGCGCCACCTCGAGTACCCATGCCGGATCTTTTGTAAAGACTTCTGCTGGCAAGGAGCCGTGGAGAAGCGCGTGCGGTGAATACAGCCAAAATGCCCGTCGCCATCCGCTACGATCGCCATCATCGGGTAGGATCGAAAGCAGTTCGGCCACTTCCGGCCGCAGCGTGCCGAACCTGTCAAACTGGAACTCCGGATAAACAAACCGACGCTGTGGCTCGGACCAGACGCCGAGGAGCAAACCGGCTTCGCGCGCCAGCGACACGCTTTGCTCTGGCGCCGAACGTGGTGAAATTCCGACGAGTTCGGCAATTCCCCGATCATCTGGCCAGCCTTTTCCTAGCAGCTCGTTAAGGAAGTCGATCGCCGCCTGATTCAGATCATTGGATGAGTTCATGGACAGGGTTGTGACTTATAAATGATATAGAGCTTTTGCCTCGTACAGCTCTGCGGTGGCTTTCTATGTCGATGGTCTTCCGAATGCTGGCAACTCGATTCTAGACTACGAGCAAAGAAACCAGACATCGATCAGTCGCCCGTATCAGGTTCAAAACCGCGTCGTCATTGGCCAGGGATCGCTAACACTCACCAGCCTCCTTCGAGCAAGCGGCTGGGCGCATCCAGTCTGCGACGCAAGACAACTGACGCGAACAGAATCTTCGCACTGGCGCATCGCGTGGTCCGCATTGATTTGACTTCCGGTCAAAATAGGTTGAAAGCAGTCTCTGGGCATCGTGCGCGATGGCCATTGTCGATGTTAGCGAGTCGGCAGTTCTTTCGAATTGGTGCGATAGCCAGTTAGATGAGTTCAAAGCGAAACGGGGTGAGCCCGTCCCATATCCGTCAGTCCCTTACCAAAGCGATGCTCGAACGAATGGATTCTGACGGAAGATACGATTCCAGTGTTCGAAAAGCTGCTTGCATTACACGACGCACAACTGGCTGTTGCGCCCCTGCACAAGGTCGTCGACGCCGAGCGTCAGCTTCGACGATTCCTCGCTGGAACGGCGCCTTCTCCCATTCCATGACCCAATGCAATCGGTCTCTGAACATTCAGAGATAACGTCATATCGGGACCGGATACGAGACGGTGGCGTACGCTGCAATTGCGTGACGCTATCGCGCCGTTGCCGCAGCAGTCAAGCGGAGAAACACGAAGTCGGAAATATTCGTGTGCGCGGTTGCGCACCGTTTGGGATTGCGCTTCCGAGTGCAAGCGGAGCCATTTCCGGTGGCTCTCCTGCGCATCGCGTGTAGACTTCGATGTTTCTGTGATCGAGAACAGGGGAGGCTTGCCATGCCCCTTTTTTGCGCATCACGCTACAACCTTTCTCCATGACAGGGAAATCGCCGACCGCGATGCCGATGCCGCTATCGGTCTGCGACCGAGCCCCGGAAAGCTTGATGATGGATGGAAAAACTGACTTATGAACTCAAGTGAAATCGAAATCCTCCACCACGAGCCTCAATTTATAACCCGGGTCACATACCCGCTAGCAGTCCGGAATCGCGGCGAACCCGCGGGGCGCCTTCAGCGCATGTCGGTGCATTCGTTGTCCACGACGATGCTGGACCTCGCTACCGCCCGTATCCTCAGCATGATGGAGGTTTTCGGTTTTATGGGCGTGAGGCTTGATTTGGGCCTGAGGATCATGTCAGTGATCGTCTGCGAAACCCGTGAGCCTGATGCTGCGCGCGGCTGGTCCCCGAGTACGAACGACGCCGACTGGCGATACCTGAGCGGCCGGCTCGGCGTCGCGGCCGAATATAGCGGGCTTTCTCAAGATTTGAGTCTGCGCGCCATCGTCGCAGCTCACCTCAGTGACCCGGTCGATATTCCCGTCTGGTTCTTGCCTGACTGAATCAGGCCGGACACGTGCGCCCGAGGTGCGGATGTTGCGAGACGACCGAAGAGATCACGCCGGTGCGTCCTCAATAAGACTCGCTAGCGACGCCGCATGGAGTGCGTTTCCCGATATCTGTTGAGCGTAAAAATGAACGTCTTTAAATTGCGGCAAGGTGAACAGGACTCTCGTGCCTTGTCGATCGTCGGTTTCCACCTTGCAACGAGCAAAAAATACCCGTGGTATCAGACACGCAACGGGAAGACATTGCACTACGCCGTTTGTCCCGAGTGCGATAACCCTATTCACATCGTGAATCTGGACGTTGATAGCAAGGTCGACACTGACGGACGGAGCTTGCCGCTTTACGCCAAGCACGCTGCCGTCGATATTGCGGGAATTGGCACGTTTGACAGGGACGCCTATGAAGACTGCTCGCTCGCGAATCCTGCGTCGCTAAACGGCGGAAACAAGACGCGTCGACCCGGTACGGTCACCGCAGAGATATGCGAGATGTTGATGGATCATGCCGACGCGATCCAATACATGATCGAACGATTTCTGGGCGCGTCGGTGTCCGATCAGCTCTTCGCATCGATTCTTGAAAAATTTCACAGGCAGGAAGGGTATCTCTACCGGGAAGTCAGCACATCGAACCTGCCTTATGCGTTGCTCTACATGGCCGGCAACCAGCTGGCTACCGGTTGCTCACCGAAAGCGGGTTCGCCGTTCGCCAGGGCGCTCACAGCGAGCACCCATTTCGAACTGACTGCAAAAGGATGGATCAAGCGGAAAGCTGGTTCAAATGCACAGTTGCGCTTTTTCGTCACCGACCACGTCGTTAGAAAGTCGGCTTCGACAAACGAGCAGACGATGATGCTCGTCGTCGACGAAGAGGTTTCCGGCCAGTCGCATCGGCTGTTGCGTGAAGGGGTAAAACTCGAAATCGACTTCTTCCGTAATCTGCTAGGCAAGCGAATGCGTCTACGCGAGATGGCGCACAAGGAATTCGCAGGAATTAGTCACAGTGTCGATTGATGGCGCGATCCGATCGGCATGAGGTGTGTGATCGTCCGCGGCGCTCGCTTCAGGATCATCAGATCGCGTCTGTCGTAGGCGGCGGTCCCTGAACTGCCGACCCATGCCCGATCGTCGTTGCTGTGTCGCTGCCGCTGTTCAGCTATCGAGGCTTACGTCGACCGCACGATCGGAGCCGCGTCGAAGCAGCGTTGCAACCGAGATTCCGTATAACTCCGCCAGTTGACCAGCCGGGGAGCGGCTGGCCAGTTCGCACCACGCTCGAATCGGCTGACGGATTCGGCGGCCAGACGTTCTGCCGCCTCCTCCAGCGTGAGCGTAACATCGGCACGAGCAACCAATCCGTAAGCCATGTTGCCCATTACTAGGCTTCGATCCGTGCACGGAGATTTAATTCCGGCCGCTTTTGGTCAACAGAATCAGAAGCTGGCAGCGTCGTAGCGCTCGAGTTCAGCCATCTCCGCAAGCACCCGCTCTTTCATTTCAAGCTTTTCGTTCGGGGTCTGGTCGACGGTGTAGGCATAAATCAGCAGCGTCAACGGGTGGACGCCGATGCCACCGGCAATCTCGTCAAGTTTCTCAAGGGTCGGCGCTTGCAGGCCACGTTCCAGCGCGCTCAGATAGGTCCGGCTTGAGACCGTCAGGGATTCCTGGGACACGCGACGCATTTTGCGTGCTGCCCTTAATGCCCGCGCAAGACCGTGACGGATCGACATTTATTGCTGCATGACATAAAACCTAAATGTCGTCGGCTGCACACTATTACGCTACAATTGATAATGTGCAATATGTAACATAGGGAATCCGCGACAAGGTGCTTTAATGCCGCAGGTCGCGGGAACTTCAATCAGGTTCGGCTGCTTCAATGTTCTTTACCAAGCCACAGTGGCGCGCTCCGTACAAGATCGTCGGCGAGACGTCTGATTTCTGGCAGATCGCCGGGGTCTCACATCTCTCCACGACGTTTGTGGTCCGATCAGCCCACGTTGAACGTGATGAGCCGGACGCTTATTCGTTCGTTGTCGCCCAGGCAGACGCGTTGCTTCCGTTGCTTGAGAGTTTTGTATCGGCGCCGCCACGCGTATTTGCGATCGATTGGGACAGAATGATCCCGGTTGTCAGCCTTTGGTCGTGCCGTGAGAGGAGCAGGTCAAAGTTCGAATTTCTGGCATATGGAGACGAGAATGGGATTTTGCGTTCGTGCGATCCTCGACGATCGGATCTGAACCGGCTTCGGATACGCACGTTACTGTGGGAGCGCCTAGATGCCGACGCCACCATGAAGCCTGTTCTGACTTCGGCATAATAGTGGCGTTGGAACCTCCGTCGCCTGCCAATGTGTTAGCCACATCGGAAGTCGAGTTGACCCCCTCGGCGATTATGCTCGTGTGATCCCGTATCTGATGGACGATGTTGCCCGTTCCGAACCGGTGGGGCAGAGATACTTCATCTCGCGTGGCCTCGGCGCCTCAATTGTTCTCAGATTGGTCAACGACGGATGGCTACGTGTCTTTTCGCCTGATACGTATCTGTTGCGTGGCCGGTTGACGACTTAGCAGGTGTTCTGCGGACTTTGCAGGTCTGTTGGCGAAACGCAATAGCCGAAAAAACTAAACTCCGTGGCCGCAGAGTAGTTCGTGCGGGTCGCGCAAGCGATCCTCCGATTCACCGGATTGAATCAATCAGCGGCACAATGCCCCGCATCAGCCGGACGGTGTCTATGTAGATATCGTCATTCTGGTTTGAGTGTTATCCGGCCATTTTTTGTCTGATTCGACCATCTTTTGCCGGCGCCGAGACGGTCTACATGCTTCTGAATTCCCCGAGCCCATGAAAAATCGGCCTCAAGTCCGAGGTCGCGCACGAGCCTGACAACCTTCACGCGGTGGCAGTGGCTCAAAAACTGGTCCAGCACGTCGTCGCGCAGGTTACGCAGGCTAACCATGAGGTTGCTCGCTTCCTCAAGCGACTGTCCTTTGCCAATGTCGCTGGCGAGTTCCAGGATGGCGCGTTCTGGTACTGACACCTTGACCTCTGGGTCGCCGGACGGGAGGGGCTTGAGGCCCTTTTCGTAGGGCAGATCGTCATCGAACAGGGCTGTCGTCTGAAACGAGTAGCTCAGGTGCTCGCCCACCCACGAGGGGATGCGATACGGATTCTGGCCCCATAGCACAACCTTTTCGCGAAACGCGATGTTGTGACGGACGCCTTGCCACGAAAGGGCTGTTTTCCCCCCAACGTGAAGACCAGCGATGCGTCGAGTCAGGTAGGCGATCGAACCGTCTCTTGTCGGAGTGTCTCCGGTCAAGAGGTATACGCCCTGCGAAAGCCGTTGCAGCCACCCGGATTTGACCATGTGCGCCGCGAGCGCAGCGCTGACCCCCATGTCCCTGAGCATGTCGGAATCGATAGGGTGGCCGCGGCGGCTCTCCTGCATCATCCTCTGGACGGTTTTGTTGCTCATCGGTTTCTGCCGTTTCGCGTTATCTTGCTGCAGTATATGCGCACGTCATTTGATTATTTGCAATTATCTAACGTCCCGGAAAAAATTAATGGCCGCGCCCTGCACGGCGATGTGGCTCGTATGCCGTAAGCGCACAATTTCCCTCACCTAGCTTTCGCGTCCAGCAAGATCCCGATTGCGTCCGCAACCCTAACATGGCTGCTTCACCGTCAGTGTTCGTGCCAGTCATCGCGATTCCGATCCGGCGCCCGCGCCTGCCCAGTGCATTCGGGGCACGCGCCCCTTATCTCTTGACTTCGATCGCGCTTGCCGTAGTTGGCGGCACGTTGATGACAGGCGGTCGTGGAAATTATGCAGGCATGCTCGGTGGAGCACTACCGCTGACGGCGCTTGCCACGTTCCTATCTGGGTCCGCCATGCCGTCCGCGGCACGGAGCCTTGTCTACCGCGCTGTCGTGCTTGCAGCCGTTGTCGCCATGCGTGATAAGCGGATCGCATAGGTATAGGTGTCGGGTGCAAATCGAACAAACGAGGAGGCTATCGTGCTGGTTTCTGTCCGCAGAATTGTTACCCACACCGATGAGGGGGGACGCTCATACGCATTGATAGACAGCGTAGCGACAAAGATTATTGGAACTTTAGCAGAGCTCTGGACGACCGGGGCGGCGCCGCATGACCACAAAACTGTTGAAGACACCGGCGCGTCGTCCAGGACGCTGGGCCCGGCTGCTCCAAACGGTACGGTTTTTCGTTTCTTCGAGATTCCGCCCGAATCTGCCAGTGCTCATCTATCCCGCGAGGAGAAGCAGAAAGCGCGGAGTGAGCTTTTCGAAGGAGTGGGTGCCTCAGACTGCCAGCCCGACGTCCAAGTATGCACAAGACGGCCACGACGGACTATATCGTAAAGACGACTTAGGGGGGCACGTCAAGCCCTTCGTCAAATCCCAGAAGAAGAATCGCGACGATGCAGAGGCGATCGTGGAAGCGGCATCCCGGCCGACGATGCGCTACGTCGAGTGAACAGTGTTGAGCGGCAGGATATCCAGTCCATGCATCGAATTCGCAGCCTGCTCATGCGGGACCGTATCGCCCAAATCAATCAGATACGAGGCCTTCTGGTTGAATACGGTTTCGTCATTGCCCAAACGCCGCTGAAAGTTCGGCAGCAACTGCCCGCCATCATCAACAACGAGCAGTTGGCCCTTGGCAAACGGGAGGCGTCCGTATAGCTGTTTCATGAAGTGAATGCGCTGCATCGTTGCGACTGGAAACGGTGGGCGGCCGGTCTTGCCAATGTGGTAGCGCGGCTCGATGAGCGCGATCAGTTCTTGCAACGACACCACGCGGTTCATCTCATCGAGAAACGCGCGCTTGCGCGTGCGCTTCGTTGCCTGAACTGCAGATCGATCCAGTTCAGCAGTGGTTCGCGGCAAGGACCGCGCGGGCACCATATGAGCAGGGGATCGTCCCCCCAGCCGACCGATTCTCAGAGACGTCGGCCATTGGGGCATAGAACAAGCGCCTACGAACCTTGTCTTGGCCGCGAGAGAAGGAGAAGCGTAAAGCTACAGAAATATCCCAGACTGTTGGCGTGTGTACCGCGCCGCGCACGAGTGGAATCGTCATCGTCTCCTCAGTGCTTGTTTGACGACAGCGTTGTAGCACACGATGACGTCGCGTCATCCAATCCGTACGAGTTCGCTTTTACAACGCAGGCGTTGCTTGGAGTAATGAAGTGCGGCCAAACTCAGGCTGCCGATCTCACTGTTTGTGAGTCGACGGACAGCTTTCGCGGGTGCACCGAGGATTAACATTCCTTCACTGAAAACCTTTCCTTCGGTTATCAATGCCCCTGCGCCCACGACGCAATTTTTCCCAATTATTGCGCCATTCATGACCACGGCTTGCATTCCTACCAACGTCATGTCGCCTATTGTGCAGCCGTGCAACATTGCTTGATGGCCAATCGTAACGTTTTCACCGACGACGATCGGAAAGCCATCATCCGCGTGTAGTACAGCATTCTCCTGTACGTTGGAACAGGCGCCAATCGTGATCTTGTCTTCATCACCTCGCAGGACTGCGCCAAACCAGATACTTGAATTCTCCCCTACCGCCACCTCACCAATTAGTGACGCCGAGTCAGCAACAAACACGCTCTCGTGAACGGTAGGGATTGCTTCCCCCAATTTATAGATTGCCACAATCTCTCCTAGAAGTTCGTTACTTTCAGTCTGCGGAATCCATACAGGTGCGTAGCACCAAAAGTCATTGCTGACAGGACTGGGCAGAGCAAGAGATCCGATTTCGCCCGCAATAGTACGAGCAGCTCGATCGTTCGAATGCTCGTGCAGGCAGGGCGCGTGATCGAAAAAGTCGAGGCTATCTCGCGTGTTCAACAACACGTACTCAGTCAGGTCGACCATTTTTAGATGCGGTATCGCTGCGCGCGACAAGCGGCGCATGCCACAAACTTTCGGCCCGAAGGAAGTGCTATGATACCAACCAATGGGTCAAAAAAATGATCTTTGCGTTCTAATTTTGTATATATCACCGCTTTTTCTTTGCGGGGCTGAACCATGAATGCGCTTGAGCACCAACTCGAATATCCATTTGCTGATCGCTTGCCAGACGGGGCGGATCCAGTAGAGGTCGGTCCTGGGGTCTACTGGTTGAGGATGCCGTTGCCTTTTGCATTGGACCATATCAACCTCTGGCTGCTAGAAGACGAAATTGACCGGGTATTGGGCTGGACGGTTGTCGACTGCGGTGCTGCAACGGCCGAAACGACGCAGAGATGGGAGCGTCTGTTCGATAGTGTTCTTGATGGTCTGCCCATCCTGCGTGTACTTGTGACTCACTGCCATCCTGACCATA
Source organism: Paraburkholderia phymatum STM815 (assembly GCF_000020045.1). Classification (GTDB taxonomy): domain Bacteria; phylum Pseudomonadota; class Gammaproteobacteria; order Burkholderiales; family Burkholderiaceae; genus Paraburkholderia; species Paraburkholderia phymatum. The sequence continues at coordinate 1,884,475 of NC_010623.1, forward strand.
TCGGGCTCGCGCATTGGTTATGCTCTGGCGGCGACAAGCGGCGCTGGAGGGCGCCTCTTTGGATTTCGTTCGGTGAATATACCCTTGGGCGGCTGCTGAGCAGCGGAGCGGTCGTCAATGTTGGCGGGGAGACTGTTTCCAACCATTTCAGGGTGAATGGCCTGCTAGATGATGTTGCATTGGAGGGGGTGAAGAATCGAGAGAACTACTATCGCCGGCTTGTCCCGGATGTGCCTGGGCAGTATCGCCGCATTATGGAAGGCGATGAATTGATGATTGGCGAGCGTAAGTGGCGAGTCGTTACCGGATTTGGACATTCCCCGGAGCACTGTGCCCTTTATTGTAAGGAAGATGGGCTGCTGATTTCAGGTGATATGGTTCTTCCGCGAATTTCAACAAATATTTCCGTTTTTGATCTGGAGCCGGACGGTAACCCGCTGGAACTCTACCTTTCGTCTCTTGCTGCATACGCCGCCATGTCCGAGGACACCCTTGTTCTACCATCACACGGTAGGCCTTTCACTGGTCTGAGGACGCGAATACAGCAGCTTCGCGATCATCACGCTGAGCGGCTAGCGGAAGTGATGGCCTTGTGTTCGCAGCAACCGAGCTCAGCTGCAGATATCGTCCCGGTGATGTTCAAGCGGAAACTAGACATGCATCAGATGACATTCGCCATGGGTGAGGCCTTGGCGCATCTGCACCTGCTCTGGAATCGGGGCAGTCTGACTCGCATTGTCGATGCTGCAGGGATCCTGAAGTTCAAGTCGAGGTGACGTGAAAGCATCCCAACTTCCCTACGATTCCGTTGCGCGCCAGTGGGCGAAATCCCTAATCTGCCAAAGTGTTTTCGAGGGCCGCCGGGAGTTTGGCTTGCCTTGAACGAGGCATTCAATTGCCGCGTATTGGCAGCGTAGGGACACACCGAAGCTGGGTAGATGCCCGAGGTGACAGCGCCCGCGTTGTGAGAATTTTCGTAGATTCTCGGCGATGCGTCAGAACATAGCCTCTAAAGTCGTTTCTTAACTGTTTGGCTTGCCTGGACGAAGCAGTTGACTGTGCGGTCAAAAAAAAAGACAATGAAATAATCGGCTGCGGACCGCGGGCTGAACGCGAACTGCGGGCGGGTGCCACAAGGAAATTATGGTAATTCAGACATTTCACGGCGTCGTTTACCCGTCGCATACGGACGCCATGGGTCATATGACAGTGCAATATTACGTTGCGGCCTTTGATCAGGCGATGTGGCACCTCGTCTCCCGTTTGGGATATGACCCTCTGTGGCGAGAGTCTCGATCCGAAGGTTGGGCAGATGTACGCTACGAAATCGACTTCAAAGCCGAACTTCGTGTTGGTGACCTTTACACCGTCGAGAGCGCGGTCGTTGATGTAGGCAAGAGTTCGCTCAAGTCTCAGCACAAACTCCTTGGACGGGACGGTACTGCAGCAGAGTTGCTAATGACCTCCGTATATTTCGATCTAAAGGAGAGGAAAAGCATCCCAATTCCACAGTCTGTGCGCGACGGAGTTCGGGGTCTGCTCGAATCGTCCGAAATAGGTCAAGCGATCGCGCCCCCAAGTGGTGCGTGAGCGTCATATTTCTAAATACATAGGGTAAAAGTTATGAAACTTGACCGAAGAGAACAGCTGAAAGCCAAAAAACAGGCCTACGTTCAGGACGAGATTATTGCGTCTGCAGTAGCTCTTTTTGCAGAGAGAGGTTTCCGCGCGGTCACGATCGACGACATCGCGTCGAACCTCGGCTACACGAAGTCAGTCGTGTACTACTACTTCGAAAGCAAGAACGAGATCCTCTGGCAGATCTTCAATCGAATCTACGACAGCTATTTGGGAATGGTTTCGGCCATCGTGGAAAAGCAGCTACCTCCCGAGGCCGCACTCAAAGAGATAATCATGGGTCACGCGATGATGGTTATGGAGCGGCGTGACTGGACTGCTATCTACAATCGGGAAGAGAGCGAACTCGACGAGAAGCAGCGCAAGGTGTATGACCAACGCCGGCGAGAATACGACGGGCGGATCAAGGAAATATACAACGACGGTGTCGAGAAAGGCGTCTTCCGCGACGTTCCGGCGAATATCGCTATCGCCGGAATCCTCGGTATGTGCAACTGGCTTTACAGATGGTATAGCGAGAAGGGGCCGATCCCGGCGGCTGACATTGCGGGCTACTACGTCGACATTTTGACCAATGGCTTTATGACCGAAGGAAAAGCTGCTAAATCGTCGGTTGGTAAATCGACCGCGGCCAAATCGTCGGCGAAGCTGAGCAAAGTGGCTGCGGGCTAAGTGCGATATCAGCGGAGGCAACCAGCGGTCCTTGCCTTGAAATTGCAATGACCGGTCGTCTCGCAACATTGTCACCGTGACTGCGTCAGGGGGCGCGTATCAAGTGCCCGCGGGTTCAAGGCAAGGAGCAGTTCTTGTACACACCGTTCCTGACTATTCTCGAGCAGGCTTGATGCAGTTTTCACCGCTGCGACGATTCCAACCTAAGTTTGCTGTGGCGATCCTTGGCGTTCATTGAACTGAACGCTGAACCGGTACAGCGATCTAGCGTATCAATCGGGTCGACCTGATCGATCCGTCTGCCTACGAATGTGAGCTCCTTCGTCCGTGCAGTGCGGACGACCAATGCACAGATGTGTCGTCCCGCACTCGGTTATCAGGCCACGTTCTAATCCTGACTAACCAATCCGCGTCTTCGATGGAGTTACTGCGATTCCATCAATTTCGATTTTTGCTCGCGAGTCATACAGTTGGACCACCGGGATGAATGTGCTGGCAGGCGGATTTTCTCCCGTAATGAACTCCGCGCGAACTCGTTTGAAAATCGGGAGCAGGCTCGGTTCGAAGTTTGGCACGTAGTAGGTGAAGCGGGCTACCGCATCAAATCCTGCCCCTGCGGCTCGCAAGGTTCGTTCGAGAGCCTGAAAGGTTGTTCGCACCTGAGTTTCGAAATCTCCATCGACAAAGTTGTCTTTCTCGTCCGCAGAGACGTGACCCCCGAGCACCAGAATTTCGCCTGACGCCTGGACTGCCTGCGAGATCCCGGCATAAGAGATGCCAGGTGGATTGATTGCAGTGAGCATTGCTGATCTCCATCGTTGAAAAAAGCTTCACTGACTGGGTAACGGCGCTCGCCGTCCCCGTGTCAGGAGAAAACACAAATCCAAACATGCATCGTCGTCAATCCGGCGCAACTCGTTGCGAGCAACCGGACTGAACTGCGAATGTCGCCGCGGGCCCCACGAGCGTCTGCCGTCAGGCAATCCTCCATCTATTTCATTGCCGTCGCGCGTCGTTCGCCGCTCCGCGGCGTCAGCGAAGACAGGTTATTATAGACTAAATGGACAAAAATTAGTCCAAGCAGTATATTTTAGAGACTGCGAAGTCTATTGGGCTTTGCGGCTGGATTTCAGGTTACGTGGTGGTATTCAATTGAACTGAGGAATGGACAGGACATGGCAAACGGCACAAGGCAGGCGTGGGAGACATCTGTAAGCGACGTCGAAGATGCGAGCGTTTATATCCGCGGATACGATCTGGGAGAGTTGATTGGTCAACTGTCTTTCGCTTCATCATCGTTTTTGCTTATCCGGGGCCGGTTGCCTACACCGGGTGAGTCGAAAATGATGGAAGCCGTGTTGTGCTCGGTGTTGGACTTTTCGCTTAAAAAGCCGGGCACCGTCGCAGCACGCTATTGCGTTTCGGGAAACCCCTCGATGGTTGCGGGACTTGCTACTGCGGTTCTATCTGCGGGGGAATACACGCTTGCTCCTGACGCCGGTGGCGAATTTATCGCGAGCAGTTTTGCCGAGTACAAAGGCAGCGGTGACTCCATGTCTGCGGTAGCCGACCTACTGGTGACAGGCATGCGCGCCAAGGGCCTGCGCGTGCCGGGATTTGGTCATCCCACTTTCCGCTATACCGACCCGCGCGCGCAGAAGCTGAAGGCGATCGCGCAAGAAAACCAGGTGTGGGGTGAAATGTGTGATTGGTATGAGGCGATCCACGCTGCTTTCATCAAGCAGGCAAATAAGCCCGACCTCGTTATCAACGAGGTCGGCATGCTCGCTGCAATTCTCGCGCAGATGGAATTTACCCCGGCGGAAATGACGGGGCTTGCACTGGTTTCAACGATGCCGGGCGTGATCGCCCACGTCTCAGAGGAGTTGAAGAGTAAAGTTCGCATTCGCGGTGTTGCGGATGTCGATGCCAAGTATTCCCGTGAGCGCAAGAACCTCGAAGAGGATCTGAAAGTTGCCGGTTGGCGCTAGTCGGCTGCCGTCTGCCCGGCCTGTCTTTGACGGTCCGGGCATTCGCGGCGTTTTCCCTTCCGTCGTCTCATGCCAAGTTAGGTGGGCAACCTCAACGTCAAATGCTGGATAACGCTCGCGTTCTGGAGTGTGCAGACCAGACAAGCATAGGAAGGTAGACGGAGCGTTTTTCCCGTCTAGATTGCTCGAACAGGCTCGATCAGTCTAGCAATGATGTGTGTTCAATTCGTACACCAGGCGATATAACTCGCCCGGTGTATGAATCGGTCACATGTTTGGATAATTTGGCCCGCCACCACCTTCGGGCGTGACCCACACGATGTTTTGCGTTGGATCCTTGATATCGCAAGTTTTGCAATGCACACAGTTCTGTGCATTGATCTGCAGACGATCGCTGCCATCGTCGTTTTTAACAAATTCGTACACTGCGGCAGGGCAGAAACGACCCTCAGGTCCCGCATAAGTTCTGAGGTTCACGCTTACCGGCACAGACGCGTCCTTTAATGTCAAGTGCGCCGGTTGGTTCTCCTCGTGATTCGTGTTCGATATGAATACCGATGACAACCGGTCGAATGTAAGTTTGCCGTCTGGTTTCGGATAGGTGATGGGCGTGAATTGAGACGCCGGTTTCAACATCTCGTGATCCGCGTGCTGATGGTGCAAAGTCCAAGGTACATTGCCGCTGAACAGTTTTTGCTCGATTCCCACCATGAGTGTGCCAACGTACAAGCCCTTGCTCATCCACTGCTTGAAGTTACGCGCCCGGTAAAGCTCGGTGTACAGCCACGAAGTCTTGAATGATTCGGGATATGCCACCAGTTTGTCTCCATGGCGGCTTGCTTGCACTGCGTCGAAGGCTGCGTCTGCGGCGAGCATGCCTGTCTTGATTGCAGCGTGGCTGCCTTTGATTCGCGAGGCATTGAGAAATCCCGCTTCGTCTCCCACGAGCGCGCCACCCGGAAAAACAAGTTCCGGCAAGGACATCAGGCCTCCAGCAGTAATGGCGCGAGCGCCGTACGACACACGCTTTCCGCCCTCAAGGAACTTGCGGATTTCAGGGTGGGTTTTGTAGCGCTGGAACTCTTCAAACGGCGAAAGGTAAGGATTTGAATATCCCAGTCCCACAACAAACCCCACCATTACCTGGTTGTTGTCTGTGTGGTAGAGGAACGACCCGCCATAGGTTTTTGAGTCCATCGGCCAGCCCGCAGTGTGGATCACCAGACCAGGCTTGTGTTTTGCGGGGTCAATCTCCCACAGTTCTTTGATGCCAATGCCGTAGACCTGAGGATCAGAAGATTTGCGCAGCTCAAATCTCTCCTGCAATTGTCGACCGAGATGTCCTCGTGTCCCCTCGCAGAAGAGGGTGTACTTCGCATGTAACTCCATCCCGGGCTGAAAGTTTTCGGTTGGACGCCCGTCCTTGCCAATTCCGAGGTTGCCTGTCGCGACCCCTTTGACTGAGCCGTCGATGTTGTAAAGCACTTCCGCGGCCGCGAAGCCCGGAAAAATTTCAACACCGAGCGATTCGGCTTGTTCCCCCAACCATCGCGTGACATTCGCCAGGCTGACTATGTAATTGCCATGATTTTTGAAGTTGTCGGGTAGCACCCAATTGGGCACAGTCCTCGCCGCAGATTCCGACAAAAACAAGAATCGGTCTTCCGTCACTTCGACGTCCAGAGGGGCGCCTTTTTCTTCCCAGTCAGGAATCAGTTCGTAAAGAGCACGAGGGTCCATTACCGCGCCCGAAAGAATGTGAGCCCCAATCTCGGAACCCTTCTCGAGTACACAGACGTCGATCTCGACACCTTTTTCCGCAGCGCGCTGCTTCAGACGGATAGCCGCCGAAAGACCCGCAGGTCCGCCGCCGACGATTACCACGTCGTACTCCATCGACTCGCGTTCTTGCGCTTCAACTTCTATTGATGACACAGCAAATGTACTCCGTAGGTGTAGCGGTGGGCGGCGAGGCGACATTTGGCGCAGCCGCCCGCAGGATCTAATGAGCCAGGACGCTAATCAAGGATAAATGCATACCGTTCTGGCTTCATCGCTGACCAGAAGACCTCTTGACGACGTTAATGCTGAAGTGCGCGTTCCAGCTCAGGAACAAGGTCGAACAGATCACCAACCAGGCCATAATCAGCAACACCGAAAATTGGAGCTTCTTCGTCTTTGTTGATTGCAACGATAACGTTAGAGTCCTTCATGCCGGCCAGATGCTGAATTGCGCCTGAAATTCCTACCGCGACGTAAAGTCTTGGGGCGACGATTTTGCCGGTCTGGCCGACCTGATACACGTTTGAGACAAAGCCCGCATCTACGGCCGCACGCGAAGCGCCAAGTGCGGCCCCAAGCGCATCAGCAAGCGGCGCCAGAACAGCGTGGAAGTTTTCCTTGTTGCCTAGGCCTCGACCGCCCGAAACCACCGTGTTGGCGCTAGTTAGCTCGGGACGATCCAGCTTCGTTATTTCGCGGGTGACGAACAGGGAGAGGCCAGTGTCGCTTGCGGCCTCAATCGTCTCGATCGTTGCAGTACCAGAATTGGCCGCCACAGCCTCGAAGCCTGTGGCTCTAACGGTGATGACTTTGACGAAGTCATTCGATTTGACGAGTGCGATCGCGTTGCCCGCGTAGATTGGGCGTTCAAAGGTATCGACCGAATGGACGGCCGTGATGTCGCTGATCTGCGCAACGTCGAGTTTTGCGGCGACGCGCGGCGCGATGTTCTTTCCGTACGCGGTCGCTGGCGCGAGGATGTGCGAGTAGTTTTGTGCAATGCGCAGTACCGTCGCTTCGACGTTTTCCGCGAGACCTTCGGCGAGTTGAGGCGCATCAGCCAGCAGCACCTTCGCGACGCCCGCCACCTTCGCAGCAGCGTCAGCGGCGCCTTGCGCATTGTGGCCAGCGATCAGCACATGCACGTCGCCGCCGATCTTCTGTGCAGCAGCAACCGTATTCAGCGTCGCAGCCTTGAGCGCCGCATTGTCGTGTTCAGCAATTACCAGAATCGTCATTTCATTCGTCTCCGTGTGCCCGAAAAAATCACAGCACTTTGGCTTCGGTCTTGAGCTTTTCGACCAGCGTCTTCACGTCGGCCACCTTCACGCCAGCCGAGCGCTTCGGCGGCTCGCTGACCTTCAGCGTCTTCAGACGCGGCGTGACATTGACGCCCAGATCTTCCGGCTTCACGGTTTCCAGCGGTTTCTTTTTCGCCTTCATGATGTTCGGCAGCGTCACGTAGCGCGGCTCGTTCAGGCGCAGATCGGTCGTCACGACTGCGGGCAGCGTGAGCGACAGCGTTTCCGCGCCGCCATCCACTTCCCGCGACACGGTCGCCTTGCCGTCAGCCACGACAACCTTCGAAGCGAACGTCGCCTGCGGCAGATTCGCCAGCGCGGCCAGCATTTGGCCCGTCTGGTTCGAATCGTCGTCGATAGCCTGCTTGCCGAGAATGACCAGTTGCGGCTGTTCCTTGTCGACCAGCGCCTTCAGCAGCTTGGCAACCGCCAGCGGCTGCAGATCTTCATTCGATTCGATCAAGATCGCGCGGTCCGCGCCGATCGCCAGCGCCGTGCGCAGCGTTTCCTGACATTGGGTCACACCCGCCGACACGGCGATCACTTCCGTGGCCACGCCCGCTTCCTTCAGGCGCACGGCCTCTTCGACGGCGATTTCGTCGAACGGATTCATCGACATCTTCACATTGGCAATGTCGACGCCCGTGTTGTCTGAATTCACGCGGACAGTCACGTTGTAGTCGACGACCCGCTTGGTTGCTACAAGTACTTTCATCCTGATCTCCCTCTACCGGTAAATCCCTTGGTTGATCCGTCCTGCGCTTTCAAATTCGGACCTGACGCAGTGCATTCCCTCGTCCATCACGAGGTCTGCTGTCTGCTGCTCAATCCCGAGAAATTGGGCGCCCCCGCACATGGAGCGGCAACGTGGTGACCGCCTCTGCGCGCGTTGACGACATCAAACAAACTAAAGATAATAAAAAACTGACCGCCAAGTATATATCGCAAATTTTCGGACTTGCAAGGCGCTTGAGTTGCATCTCGTGATGCATGGTGGCCGCGCCGTAGGATCGAAAACGTGGTGTTGTGCGCGCATGGAGGTGTGTTGGGGCGTCGGTGTCGCCGTGATTCCGTGCGAGAGACGAATATTTTTGAATTTCGCGTTGAATGGTGCATACTGACCGGGAAGTCGAATTATTTTATTTGCTGGTCGTAATTTTCGTCGGAGAGATCCTGAATCAGCGAGTGCTGTCGGCGTTTGTGTCGCGCCGAATCGAGGATCTCATCGGCGCGGTTGTACAGGCCCGTGGCTGAACGCTTGACGAGAATCAGGTCAATGCCATGAGGGTAGTGGTGGCAAAAACGGTCGAAATGTCTAGGCTGGAGACGCAAATGCACATCGTAGTAACGCTTAAGCAGGTTCATGACCCCAATACTTCTGTCGAACGCCTGGAACTTGGGCCGGATGGAAAATCGATCAAAAGTCCCGCAGGAGTTAGCGACGTCGCCAATGGGTATGACGTGAATGCCGTCGAGGAGGCGCTCAAGATCCGAGAAAAGGTTGGCGGATCTGTGACCGTGATTGGCGTGGGAGGCGAGGATCTGAAAGGCCACCTGAGACGAGCGCTCGCCATGGGGGCCGACAAGGCAGTCCATGTCGAGGGGCCGAGCGGAATCAATTCCGACCCCTTTATTGTATCGACGTTGCTCGCGGGTGCAATGGAAAAGCTGCCGGCAGCAGAGCTCGTTCTGTGTGGCCGTCAGGCGTCCGACACCGACGGCGGTCAGGTGCTGTTCCGACTGGCCGAGCGACTGAGGTTCAGCGCCTTGTCACCGGTCAAGCAGGTTGTTGCTGTTGATGACGCCACGGTCCAGGTAGATAGGCTCACGGACGACGGCGTTCAACGCGTGCAAGCGGCGTTTCCTGTGCTTCTTGGTATCTCGAACGAGGCAAACAAGCCGCGATCGCCTTCGCTTAAGGGTGTAATGCAGTCGAAAAAAGCGGAGATTCCGACACTTACCGCTTCCGACTTGGGGATCGGTCAGCTAACTGCCAGTGTCGTGCTGCGACGCATCTATTTCCCCGAAGTTAGCGATGCGCGTGCCGAAATCGTTTCTGCGGAAAACGGAGCGTTGGCTGGTCGGGCTCTCGCCGAACGCCTCCATCAGGAAGGAGTACTTTGATGTCAGGCGTGCTTTTCTTTGCTTCTGCGGCTCCCAATGGACTCTTTGCTGGTTCGCTTGAGGTTGCAACTGCCGCCAGGGAGCTTGCCTCCGCTCTTGGGCTACCTGTCGCCGGCGCAATTATTGGTCACGATAGTGAACAGTTGGCCAAACAGCTGAGTGATTCGGTGGGCTGCGAGGTCCTGTTTGTTGACGATTCGCGGCTCGACCAGTATGTCGGTGATACTTATGTTGCCGCAGCTCACGCGGTCGTCGACGCGTTATCACCCAACGTTGTGCTGTTCCCGCAAACCTCCGAAACCAATGAATGGGTTCCACGGCTCGCGGGGCGACTTGATGCAGCACTTGTCACCGCGTGCTGTAGCCTGGCAGTCGAAAACGGTGACATCGTGGCGACTAAGCCGGTTAGCGGTGGCGCCGCCCGCGCAGAGTACCAGCTGAATCGCCCGCTATGCATGTTCACAGTTGCGGCGGGTTGCTACGACCCATTGCCAACTTCAAATGCGTCTACCTCCGTCCGGCGCGTAGAACTCCCGGAAGCCGAGTCGCGCATAACAGTATTGGAGACCATTCCCGACCCGGTCGGCACGGGCCCGCAACTGAAGTCCGCCAAGGTTGTGATTTCGGGCGGCTTGGGGGTGGGAACTCGTGATAACTGGAAGATGATCGATGATGCCGCCGTCGCACTTGGTGCAGGGGTTGGAGGCAGTCGAGCTGTCGTCGAACTGGGATGGATTCCGCCGTCCAAGCAGGTAGGTTTCAGCGGCGTGAAAATCCGCCCGGATGTCTACATTGCAGTGGGGATCTCGGGTGCCGTCCATCATCTCGCAGGTATTTCTGGCGCGAAGACTGTCGTCGCAATCAACAATGACGCGGAGGCTAACATCTTCCGTGCTGCCCGCTTTGGTGTTGTTGGTGACGTAAAAGAGGTCCTGCCGGCGTTTGTCGAGCGAATGAAGGAACTGCGGTCTCATTGATAACTAAATCCCACCATGAACACGATTTCGAAGCACCTTGTTGTAGTTGGGGGCGGGGTGGCCGGATGCACGGCCGCGCTCGAGGCAGCTAACGCAGGGCTGCGCGTGACGTTGATCGATGAGCATCCGCAGGAACTGTCTGCAATGAGCCTGGATGCTCCTTACTTCTACGGAGCTAGGCTGCCCTCTGTCTTGTCAGACCAAGGGTTGATTGCGGAGCGGGTGCTGGGCGCAAATGAGCCCCTGATGGAATGTCTGGAGGCAGGGGTCGACGTCGTTACTGGCACTTGTGTTTGGGCAAATTTTTTGCCTGGAACCAACAATACCCATCAGAAAACCTTGCAGGTCGGGGTAGCCGATGCAGAGCGTAGTTGGCTGCTTGACTATGACTACCTGATTCTTGCGCCAGGGTCGAGGGACCTTGTTCTCTCGTTCCCTGGCTGGAACTTGCCCGGGGTGTTAGGTGCGAACGGCGCCAACGCACTCCTGGCACGCTACGAAGCGCTGGGTGGAAGCAAGCTGGTTATTCTGGGCAGTGGCAATGTGGGCCTGAGGACTGCTCAACTGGCTCTGTCAAAGGGGATCTCCGTCGCCGCAATTGTCGAAGTGAAGCCCTCGGTGCAGGGCGACAAAGAACTCGCTGACGAAATCTCCGGGGCGGGAGTGCCAATTCTGCTGTCGACGACCGTGCGGCAGGCCATCGGCAATACTGAAGTGACTGCAATTGAGGTCGTTGGCGTTGATCAAAGCCTTGAGCCGGCGGGTGACGTACTAACGATCGCGTGCGACACCATCTGCATGGCATACGGTGTTGTACCAAACGTTGAACTTGCGTCTGTGACGGGCTGCAAAATTGAGTTCAATCCGGCGCTCGGTGGCTGGATTCCAGCCCTTGGTGCGAGCATGCAAACAAGCTCGCCAAATATTTTTGTTGTCGGGGACGGAGCCGGCGTTACCGAGGAAATGCTGCTCAATGCTGATGAAGCAAAAAAGCAGGCCCAACTCGCCGTCCGTTTCATCGCCGACAACAACTCCGATGCACCCGCGCTGATGGTGGACGATGTTCCGCGTGATTTGTCGTGTTATGACGTTGGGACCTTTCCGCCTTCGGATTGGCTGGATGCCTTTGTCAAGGCGCAAGGTTTTGATGTGATCGTCTGTCAATGCGAAGAGGTATCACGCCGGGAGATGCTCGACGTTAGTCCGCCGAAGTATCTAAAGGCCGATAATCGTTGCCCGGCAGGTGGTTTGTCCGGCCTTTCTGAAATTGGTCGATCCAGTCAGGATCTGGTGAAGCGACTGACCCGTGTCGGTATGGGGCATTGCCAGGGAAAACGATGCCGTGACCAATCAGCAATGTTACTAGCGGCGGATGCCAAGAAAGATTTGTCGGGAATTGCGCCAGGGTCGTACCGGTGTCCTGTGCGGCCGATTCCTCTTCATATTGTGGCGGACTACAACGAGACGGATGAGATGCGCGCCGGCTGGTTGTATTGGCCTGAACCCCCGAAACAGACCCCTTGGAAGTGAGCGGAAAATGATGCGCGCTATGACAATCGGGGCGAATAGAATTGAAGAGGAGAGTCATGAATACCGCTGACGTAGTTGTTGTGGGGGCTGGCGTCTTAGGACTTTCGACTGCGTATTGGCTTGCGAAGACTGGATCGAAGGTTGTGGTGCTTGATAAGGGGCGCACTGCGTGGGAAGCATCTGGCCGAGCCAGTGGATACCTAAGCCTGCGCGGGGAAACGCCCATTGAGGCCCGGCTTGCTGCTGTAGCTGAAAAGCTTTGGCACTCCCTCGATGATGAGCTGGGTTACGTGACTGAATGGTGTTCGGAGGGTCGTCTTTGGGCCGCTTTCCCATACGAATGGGAGGCGATGCAGGAGACATACAAGAGCTTCAGCAAGACCGACTTCCCCTTCCGCCTCATCGACGGAGATGAAGCTCGGTCGCTGCTCCCGTATCTCAGTGATTCAGTGGTTGGTGCGATCCACACAACTCATGGCGGCCATGCAAACCCGCAGCGCACTGCGCAGGCCTTCGCGTGGGCGTGCATGGACCGGGGTGTGGTGATTCGAGAAAATGCTCCGGTGCTCTCAATCAGGACATCAGGTGGAAAAATTGTAGGGGTCGTGACTCCCGATGGAGAGATTGCAACGCCCATCGTGGTTAACTGCGCAGGTCCTGGAGCGGGCAAGATTGCAGAAATGATTGGTGCTGAGGTACCAGTCGCTGCGGCACGTCTCGAAGCCATGGTAACTGCACCGCTTCCCCCAATGTTCAAGTTTGCGATGATCGGGAACGGTGTTTCTGTCCGACAGACACATCGCGGCAACCTGCATTTCAATGGGGGCCCTCACGAATGGATTGATGTCGACCTGACGTCGGAACCGGTGAAACCGACAACTCCGATCATCAGGAACGCTGCTCGACGCGTTGCTGAGTTGCTGCCGTCGGCAAAAAATATCCCTCTGCTTCGATGCTGGGGGGGCGTAATCGACCTGACGCCTGACCATTCTATTGTTATTGACCGCGTTCCGGGGCCTGACGGCATGTTCGTTTCGGTCGCGTCGGGCCATGGTTTTGGTCTGGCGCCAGCAATAGGTAAAGCGCTTGCTGAACTAACGCTGACGGGAGACAGTACCATCCCAATTCGTGAACTCGGATTATCGAGGTTCGCAAACTTGCCGAAGGACTGGCGCAAGCAGTTTAATTGGGAGGCGGGAAACTACAACACTTAAGGTGATGTCGGCTCGGGGGTATATCGAGAAGTGGCCTGCGATATACCTGCCGGGCCACGGTTTGGCAACTGGCCTGATTCGCACTGGTGCTGCTAGCGTTTTCGCGAGTTCGCGTGCAACCGCAAGTGGCGAGAGCGGAGCACGGCGTGCGTCTTTCCGTTCGCGTGGAAGTTCAGGCTTGGGGCTGCGGAGTCGCAGTTGAAACAAGCCATCCCTGTATAATGTCGCAGCGCGCGGCTTCGCACTTCACTATTCGAATCGGACACTCAAGCAGATCGTACCGGTAAATTTGCGCCGGTTTCAACATCGGAAGAGTGGCGTGTCCTGCAGGCTCGTGTGCGTTCCCCTTCACTTTATCGCGTCGCTTGCAGAGACCCGAACCGCTCATGCTCAAAGATGCGTCTCAGGCCCGGAGACAACCAAAACCCGCCGCGGGGCAAGCTGATGAACATTCGCCTCGTCGCTTACGCGCCGCGATGTTCGCGCCTATTGCCAATGCAGCGGGTGCGTCGATCATAGTCACAAGACTTCGCACGGCAATCGATCTCGGATTTTTCTCGGACGGAGAACTCCTGCCGAAGGAAGCGGTTCTGGCAGACGAACTGAACGTAGGCGTGTTCTCGGTCCGCGAAGCCTTGGCTCAGCTGCGAAGCGAAGGCTTGGTTGAAACACGTGCCGGAAGAGGTGGTGGAACCGTTGTGCGCCGCCGTTCGACCTTGGTACACGAAACTTCACTGCGAATGCTTCGTGAGATCTCTTCTGTGTCATTGCGCGATCTGTCAGACTGGCGAAGTATGCTGTTGGCAGAATCAGCTGCGTTGGCGGCGCGCCGGTCGTCCGGACCCAATTTGCAGCGATTGATTGAATACGTGGGGCGTATCAAGTCGAGCGCTGGACAGAGCGATGCAAGCAGAGCACATGCGAGGTTTGATATCGAACTCGCTTCTGCAGCACAGTCAGTGCGGCTCACTTCAGCAATTCTCGACATGTATGAGAAATTCGCGTGGTTGCTGGGTCTTGGACACGCAAGCGAGGACTACCGAAAGGACACGGAGAAAACGTTGCGTTTGCTGGTAAAGGCACTTGAGGCTCGTGACGAAAACCTTGCTACATCGCATGCCAGAAAGCACGCTTCCCAAACTTTTGATTACCTGGTTCGCCTCAGGCTACGAACCATTGCCGAACATTCGAGCTAACCCCCATGGCCGCCAGGAATCCAGGTGTATCCGATGCTCTCGCCAAACTTGCTCGCAAGACATCGCAAGTCTTCGACGACACGTTCCAGCAGTTGGATCAACTCGCGTCGGTGTACTGTCAAGAGGCGCGTTCAGCGCTTGATAAGGGCCTGAGCCTAACGGCCGAAAACTTTGCGCGAGCGAAGTCCCGGATGATACGGACGTTGAGTTCTTCCGACCCGGTGGTATCGACGATGGGTATCCTCGTTGATAGTGATGTGATTAAGGGGCTTCCCTATTGGCTCGACTGCATCGAGCGAGATCCGGACGGTGCGATCCATGCGGCGCACAACGAATCCTTGCCTTGGCGTGAGTCTTTCTATGAGTATCTTACGGCTGACTGGATGAGTGTGCCGCGAAGCGAGCACGTGAAATACGTAGCTGGACCCTATGTAGATCTCGATAGGTACCTGATCTCCCTATCCGTGCCGATACTGGTCGACGACGCGTTTCTTGGTGTAGTTGTCGCTGACATCCGACTTGACGATTTTGAGCGTATGCTCGCACCGCTCTTGAGCAAGGCGAATTTTGATTGCGCTGTTCTGAACGCAGACAATCGTGTCCTTGTTTCAAACAGTGCATCGTTCCCGGTGGGCGAGCTTGTCGACTCGACCAAGCTCACTAGCATTCCATGCAGCGACGTCGGCTGGTACGTGGCCGCAATCTAGACTGATCCGCAACAACGGTTGGGCGGCACGGGGAAATTTCGCATCGTGTCGCCCAACTCTGTGCTTAGCCGTGTCCGATAATCGCCTTGATTTCGAGATATTCGGCGAGCCCATGTACTCCGCCTTCGCGGCCATTCCCCGAACGCTTATACCCGCCAAACGGAGCGCGCACATCGAAATCGGGGCTGTTCACGAACACCGTGCCGACGCGCAGCTTGCGCGCGACGTCTCGTGCGCGGTCAATGTCCTTTGCGGAAACGAAGCCAGCGAGGCCATACTCAGTTGCGTTCGCCAAGTCAATCGCTTCTTCCTCACTGTCATAGGGAAGAATAGTGAGTACAGGTCCGAAGATCTCTTCGCGGGCGATCTCCATGTCGGGTGTGACATCGGCAAAGATGGTCGGCTTGATGTAGAAGCCACGGTCGAGCCCCTGGGGGCGGCCTGGGCCACCAGTTACGAGGCGTGCTCCTTCAGTTACCCCTGAAGCAATAATGCGCTGAATCTTCTCATATTGCGTGCGATTCGCAACTGGTCCAAGAACAGTTTTGGGGTCCGACGGATCGCCGAGAATATGCTTGCTGGCTTCATCGGCGGCAATTGAGATTGCGGCTTCATATTGCGTGCGACTCACAAACATGCGTGTCGGCGCGTCACAGGACTGGCCGCTATTTGCAAAACACCAGGCTACACCGGATCGGATAGCGGACTCGAGGTCTACATCGTCAAGAATGATGTTGGCTGACTTTCCACCCAGTTCTTGAGTCACTCGCTTGACCGTATCTGCAGCGGCCTTTGCTATGAGCACACCGGCTCGTGTGGAACCCGTGAACGACACCATGTCGATGTCCGGATGCCGCGAAATTGCTTCGCCAACGGTAGCGCCATCGCCGTTCACGAGATTAAACACACCGGCGGGAAGACCCGCTTCTTCGAGAATTTCTGCAAAAATTGTTGCATCAAGCGGTGCAACCTCACTCGGCTTCAACACGATGGTGCAACCGGCTGCAAGCGCGTAAAGCACCTTACAGACGATCTGGTTAAGTGGCCAGTTCCAAGGAGTAATAAGTCCGACTACACCGATGGGTTCACGCACAACGAGAGTCTTGCCAACTTTTTCTTCGAACTCGAAGTTCCCAAGCACATCGATAATCGCTTCCACGTGCGATACGCACATCGGAACCTGTGCTTCGTTTGCGAAAGTAATTGGACAACCCATCTCGAGAGAAATAGTTGATGCAATTTCACCCTGACGGCGTTTCAGGATCTCGAGCACTCTCTTGAAAAACTGCAACTTCTCTACTGTGCTGACTTTCGAGTAGCTAGGGAACGCTTCCCGCGCCGCGCGCACTGCACGGTCAACATCGGCCGCTGTCCCCATCGAAATCTCAGCAGCGGGTTCTTCTGTCGCTGGGTTGATAACGACGTGAGTTCGTGGCTCGACAGGATCGACCCATTGGCCCCCAATGTAAAACTTCAAAAATTTGTTCATGATTTGCTCGAGAACGGTGAAAAACGGTTCTTATGTGCGCTGCAGGCGCCGCCTAAGGCTGCACGCAGGATCGGATCGGTGTCGTCCCTTCGTCGCGCATCGCAAGTCCGGATCGCGGTCGATGAAAGTAGATACATCATGGCGACGACGTTTTAATCTACGCTATCGAATATTTGGCGACAAGTCTTTTTTGATCATCCATCATTGCTCATATGGTGGTCTCTGGGTTAACCCCTAGTCCGAATCCGACCCGCGAGTCAGATCGCGACGACAGGCACTATGCAGACCAACAGCTCGACCCCACGGGGCGGCCAAGGGGATTACAGGTTGCCACGCACCCGCGTGTTCCCTTTCTTGACGTGAAATTCCATGGTGCGATGTTCGGGCCGCTTGAATATTCTCGGTTTGAAGAATACTATAAAGTTGAATTAACATACTAAGCGGTCTGAACAGTTGAATGGTCAGGTCAAAGATGGGCGGAGCATTCGCTGAGCGCCCCTGTTCGCTATGACGCCATGCGTCATATGAATCAATTTGAGAAAGGGTGGACGATGAAAACTGAACTTGGGGCCCAATTCGGGATCGACCTGCCGATCTATGCGTTTTCGCATTGTCGAGACGTGGTTGCTGCGGTGACAAAGGCAGGTGGATTGGGTGTTCTGGGCGCGGCGTGGCTTACCCCGGAAGAGCTTGAAATGTCGATCGAGTGGATTGAAAAGGAAGTTGGTGGCAAGCCGTTCGGCGTCGATCTGGTATTTCCAGGCACGGGCGGGGATGAGAAGTCGCCGGAGGAGTACCTCAAGCAGATTCCACAATCGCACTTGTCATTTGTAAAGAATCTGCTCGATGAAGCCGGAATTCCCGACTTTCCGTCTGCCGATCGAGATGAGTTCATGTCCGAGTGGGCGCAAAAAATGTCCATGACGAACAAGAAGAGTCAAGAGCAGCTCGAGGTCACCCTTGGCAAGAAGTCGGTGAGTTGCGTCGTTGGTGCGCTCGGCGTTACTCCCGACTGGGTGGTGAAGGAAGCGCATTCACGAGGCGTGAAAGTCGGGGCACTGGTTGGCAGCGCGCGACATGCTTCGAAACAGAAGGCGGCCGGCGTGGACTTCCTGGTTGCGCAGGGCACCGAGGCTGGCGGTAGTGTCGGTTCTATCGCTTCAATGGTGCTTTGGCCGCAGGTAGTTGAAGCTGCAGCTGGAGTACCGGTGCTGGCAGCAGGTGGTGTGACGCGTGGCTCTCACATTCTTGCAGCGCTCGCACTCGGTTGTCAGGGCGTCTGGGTGGGCTCGCTGTGGTTGGGCACAGCAGAGAGCGATCTCAACATGGAGATGCGCGAAAAACTGTTCCAGTCAGAATCCGAAGATGCTCGACTGAGTTTCGCAATGACAGGGAAACAGTGTCGCGTGCTTAACACCAAGTATATGGATGCCTGGTCGCAACCTGATGCTCCGAAGCCGCTCAAGTGGCCCATGCAGTCGATTCTCGGCGGATACCCATTTAAGCGAGCGGAGAGGTCGCATAACATGGACTACTGGAGTTACTCTGTGGGTCAAGCCATTGGTGACATGAAAGGACACACGACCGTCAAGGGCGAATTTGAGCGACTGCTCAACGAATACCTTGAGGCACTCGACAGGCTGAACGCCACAACAGCAATCGAATGACGGTAGCGTAATAGATAGGCCTCGTACTGCCTCGTTTTCCTTTTCGGAAGGCGGGGCAGTGTGCTTTTGTAACTGCGACGTCGGAAGATCTCTCGGTTTTCGACCGACACTGATCGCTGGTCGCCTGCTACCCGTAGCCTAAGTTTAGCGGCCGGTCAAAAGCGCGCGTCAACACCGCATATCACGCGCCGTTCCATCCCAAGATGTCTGCGTCTTGCTCTCTTCAGCATGTGCTGGGAGTCGTATATGCGTCAGCGATAAATCCAATAAGTGCCCGCAGTCGTATTGCTAAGTGCGCGGCGAACATACATCGATGGAGGACGCGATACCAGTCATGAAACAGAGCAAGATAGGCATTGCAGTGGCATTGATCTGTCTGTCGGCTCGCACCCACGCGCAAGGAAGCGCAACGCTCTTTGGAGCGATAGATGAGGGTTTGAATCTATCAAACAATACCGGCGGATCGCAATCGTTGCAGATGGCGAGTGGCTATCTTGCCTCGAGTCGCTGGGGACTCAAGGGCGATGAAGGAATCCATGGAGGATTGCATGCCCTGTTTGACCTTGAAAGTGGCTTTCTGCCGGAAAACGGGAATCTCTTATATACGGGGCGACTGTTCGGCTTCCAATCGACGATTGGTGTTGAGTCGGACATCTTGGGGACATTGACGATCGGGCGACAGTTTGATGCCGTAACAGATACAGTTGGTCCGCTTACAGCAAATGGCAGTTGGGCAGGATTTCTGTTTTCACATCCCCTCGACAACGACAATACCGACGGAAGTTTTCACGCAAACAATTCGATCAAGTACACCTCGCATACCTACGCTGGATCCTCCGTTACGGCAATGTACGGATTCAGTAATCTCGCGGGGGGATTCGGCACCAACAGGATCTACGCGGTTGGTCTGAGTGAGACCTACGGCGACCTGAAGATGGCAGCTGTCTATGAGCAGTTGTCTGCCGCAGGGGCGACTTCGTCGGGTTCGGTATCAGCGGGTGACCAGGGCTTCACGGCCAGCAAGCAGAAGATCTGGGGTGTAGCGGCTGGATACGAAACAGGGAAAGCTACATTAAATTTGGTCTACACCCACACGAACATTTGCCAAGCGACGGAATCGATCTACGTTGGAGCCCTGAGTGGGAATCCAGATTTAAGGTTCGACAACATCGAGGCAAACTTCAAGTACAACATCGCTCCAGACCTGTTATTGGGGTTTATGTACACATATACACTCGCGCGCATCTCCAACGCCAAAACAGATTCATCATTGCACTGGAATCAGATAGGGGCGATGGCACAGTATCGGCTCTCCGTTCGCACCTCTGTGTATGGGCAGGTTGTCTACCAGCGCATATCCGCCAACAGTGTTGACAATATCCTTGATACCGCGTTGATCACAGGGGCTCTCGGCGCGTCTTCAAATCATCACCAGGCTATCGGGCGAATCGGCATCCTGCACCTTTTTTAACGCCCCGTAACTTTGAACTGCGGAAGCTCTTCTGTAACGCGTGGACTGATTGAGCACTTCCGAGTCGTCGTTTCGGAGTCGTTTCCATCAATCTAACTTTTTCCGATGTCGGAGCGGCGTGCAACAGCACTCGGAAGCAGGTCAACACGGGTAGAAGCGCGGTAGTCGCCCGCCAATTTTCAAGGCGGCAATATTTTTGACTTTCCTTGCAAATCAGGCATACTGACCCATCGGTCAAATTTTTGTGTCTATTGGTCTATCGGAAGAATGGGGCAACGACTTCAATCTGGTCAACGTAGGGCGGCGCGGCCGATGGCCCGACGATGCCTGCGTTGCGACCGGGACGTAGCACTTATCCGCAATACCAATAGCCTGTGGATAGAGAAATGAACAACACCTCACAGTTAGATTCGTCGCTGGACCAGCCCAGAGGACGGTTCGAAGTCTTACAGTCGCTGCTCGACGAACGTAGTTCCTGCCGTGCGTTCAAACCGGGCAGCGTTCCGCGATCAACAATCATGCAGATTCTTGAGACTGCCCAAAGAACGACCTCGGACTGTAATATTCAACCGTGGAAAATAAGGATTGTGAGTGGCAGCGGGCTCGACAGACTCCGCAAATGCATGTACGAGCGTGCCATCAGCGGAGCTGCACCCGTCGCAGACATCCCGCCCATTGCGGAGTATTCAGGTGTCTATCAGGAACGCCGGCGCGAGTGCGGCTGGCAGTTGTATAGCACCTTGGGGATCGAACGCGGAGATCGTGCTGCTTCATCGAAGCAAGCCATGGAGAACTTTCGTTTCTTCGGCGCACCTCATCTCGCACTGGTGACTACGCATAAGTCCCTCGGTTCACGTGGAATGCTGGATTGCGGTGCTTACCTGACCACATTCATTCTGGCTGCGAAGGCTTTGGGTGTCGGAACGGTGCCGCAGGCCTCAATCGCCTACAGGGTCGATGTTATGCGCGAAATGCTGGCAATTCCCGAGGCGGAGCACGTCGTGTACGGCGTCTCGTTTGGTTGGCCAGATGAAAGTCATCTCGTCAATAGTTATCGTACGTCCCGCGCGAACGTTGAAGACGTGGCTACCTTCATTGACTAGTGAATGCCGTAGTAGCGAACGCGGGGCAGTGGGCGCAGGTTATTGTTCGATTTGGTAGCAGTGCCGATATTGGAACGAAGGTAATGGAAAAGAATCTAGCGGGAGCTTGCTCGCTTTACGAGGAATTTTGTATTGTTGCCGAGAAGTTCCGTGAATCCGTTGCGCTGGTTTATGGTGACGAATCGCTGACGTATTTGCAACTTCGAGCGCGAGTAGATGTCACAGCCGACATTCTCCGTATGCACGGCATCGATCGCGGTCAGGCGTTTGCCCTTTACGGCAGAAATTGTCCGGAGTTTCTTTACTGCTATCTCGCAGCGGCGAAGATCGGTGCAGTATTTGTATCGATTAATGCCAATGTAACTGAATCGGAAGTAGGTTACATTCTCAAGCATAGCGACGCTCGATTAATGTTCCATGACGAGTTCGTGGCTGAGGTCGCCAATACATCAGCGCTTC
Organism: Paraburkholderia phymatum STM815; assembly: GCF_000020045.1. Lineage (GTDB taxonomy): Bacteria > Pseudomonadota > Gammaproteobacteria > Burkholderiales > Burkholderiaceae > Paraburkholderia > Paraburkholderia phymatum. The sequence continues at coordinate 1,905,796 of NC_010623.1, forward strand.
AGCATCTATCTCGACCACTTGAAGAACTAAAGCGCAGCGTACCAGCGGAATCGAGATTTCTCTATGAACCTGTTGATCCCTCCGACGATCTGCTAATCGTCTATACGTCCGGTTCAACCGGTGCCCCAAAGGCAGTGGTCTTGACTCACGCTGCACAGATCGGCGCAGCCCGTTCGATAGCAGACTTTTGGTCACTGAACCCCGGAGATGCTACCGTCGTTGCGGCGCCCATGGGATTCTTGCTCGGCTTGTCCACGTCTGCACTCGTGCCCATGCTGTCCGGTGTGAAAGTTGTCCTGAACAAGCGATTCCATCCGGGAGAAGTCCTCGAGGCATTAGCCAAATACAACGCAACGCTTTTTCATGGCGTGCCAACAATGTATTCCATGATGCTCGACTATTCGGTGCAACAGAATCGAACATTCGATCTCTCATCGATGCGGGTAATGATCTGTTCAGGCGCGCCTATGCCGGATGAGATGGTGCAACAGTTTACGAATCGGTTTGGCAAAATGCCGCAGAACTATTTCGGCATGACGGAGTGTTATCCGCTGGTCGGTACATATGCCACCGATGAGGAATTTCCGCCAAAGGGCGCAGTTGGTCGGTTGGCGCCGGGTGCAAAAGTCAAGTTTCTTGACAACGAAGGAAGAGAGTGCTCACCCGGCATGGTTGGGGAAATGTATGCTCGCGCATCTTCAATGCTGAAGAGATATCACAAGGCCGCTGACCTCACAAAGGCCGCGCTGGTCGATGGCTGGTTCCGAACCGGGGACAACGGATATGTGTCCTTGGACGGCTTTATTTATATCACCGGTCGCCTGAAAGATCTCATCATTCGAGGAGGCGCCAACATCGCTCCGCTTGAAGTGGAGAACGCATTGTTGACGAATGCGAAGGTGCAAAGCGTAGCGGTCATCGGAGTGCCAGATCGTATATACGGCGAAGTGCCAGTGGCTTTTGTTGTGAAGCAGCGAGGAGCAGTCGTCAGTAGTGAAGAGCTGATTGAGTTTTCGAAAAAGCAACTCGCGGATTTCAAGGTGCCGACCATGATCTTATTCCGAGATGAACTTCCCCTGGGAAAGACCGGAAAAATTGATAAAAATCAGCTCAAGATCGATTGGCAGATGGAAATCAGTAGCTGTGAGGATCTTTCTTCAGTCGGACATGGGCAGCAGCCACGAGGCGCTTAAAGTACCCTTGCATGAGTCTTTGTGATCATTGAATGCTCAACGGGCATGGAGAATATGATGTCGTTGGATGTCACAGTAGATGATTCTGTTGCCTCGGTGGTGATCAATCGTCCCGAGAAACTTAACGCGCTTGACCTTGCGGCTTTCGGACAGATCGGGCGGTTGGTCGATGAATTCAACGAGAATGACGGGATACGGGCAGTAATATTCAGAGGTACTGGTACGAAAGCATTTTCCGCGGGTGCGGATATTTCGGAACTCAAAGATATCACGGTCGAACAGGCGTCCGAGCAGGCAAGATTTCGACAGGGTGTATTGCAGAAGCTTTCCGAGATGAGGCAACCAACCGTTGCTGTCATTAACGGCCTTGCCTTGGGTGGAGGCGTTGAACTTGCACTCGCATGCACCTTTCGGATTGCGACACCCGACGCAAGGATTGGCTTGCCAGAGGTGAAGCTCGGCCAGTTGCCTGGCGCGGGGGGTACCCAGAGACTTCCTCGTCTCATTGGAGAGGCACGTGCCTTGGACATGATGTTGACGGGGCGTCTGGTCAATGCCGAGGAAGCCCTCGGATTCGGTCTCGTTACCCGCATCATCCAGGACCCGTTGGTGGAGATCAATAGTTTTATTGCACAGTTTCTTGCGCATAGTCCGGTGGCGTTGCGCGCCATCAGAGATGCGGTTCGGTTTTCAGAGTTGCCGATTGTGGAAGGTCTTAAAGCAGAGGTGGAGCGGCTTGCGGAACTGAACAAGAGCTACGACGCTGCGGAAGGAAAGCGAGCTTTCCTCGAGAAGCGACCACCAGTGTTTCTCGGCAAGTGATCTCCGGCAGCTGCGAGGCTGTTCTAAACGAAAATCGTGAATCTGAAACTGTAGTCGGGAGATGTGCGTTGATGTACGACTCCTTTGCAGTGTTGTCGTGATTTGCGCGGGGCTTACGATCCCGGTTATCGCTCACAGGATTTCGAATGAACTCTTCTGAATATTCAAAGTATGATGCGTTGGGACTCGCCGCGTTGCTTCGATCGAAGGACGTATCGCCGAGGGAATTGATGGACTGCGCGATCGACATCGCGCGCGAGGTGAATCCTAAGATCAATGCACTCTGTTATGAGCGCTTCGAGAGCGCAAAGGCATACGCGGAAACCGCCGAGATCAAAGGAGTCTTTGGTGCCGTTCCGTTTTTGCTAAAGGATTCGGCTTTGGCTTCGAGAGAATTTCCGACCAGTATCGGGTCGAATCTCTTTCGCGATATACCGTTTAAATACGATTCCACGCTGGTGGAGCGTTTCAACGAAGCCGGGCTCATCTCTTTCGCTCGGACAACCGTCCCGGAGCTGTGCATGGCACCGACCACGGAGGCTGTTGCCAACGGTGGTCCAACCCGTAATCCTTGGGATCTCAGTCGTTCCGCCGGCGGGTCCAGTGGCGGCGCTGCCGCCGCGGTTGCCGCCGGGATTGTGCCGATTGCGCACGCAAGCGACGGTGGTGGGTCGATCCGGATTCCTGCGGCATGTTGCGGTGTTTTTGGACTCAAGCCATCTCGCGGCCGCGTCCCGATGGGACCATCGCGCGGTGAGGGTTGGGGCGGCCTCGCAGTCGACGGTGTTCTGTCGCGCAGCGTTCGCGATACGGCTGCGGCGCTGGACGCCATCGGCGGCGACGAAATTGGCGCGCCGTACGCTGCGCCATCGGCGCCCGCGTCGTTCACTGATCTACTCAACCGTCCCGTGAACAAGCCGCTGAGAATTGCCAAGTGGACGTCCGCATTCAACGGGGTGCCCATCGCGGATGAGTGCCTGGAAGCACTTGAGCATGCGGCCGTCCTGCTGCGCCGTGCCGGTCACGACGTTGTTGACTCATCGCTCCCTTCCCTCGATTACGACGGCCTGGTCAGGGCGCACATCAATGTGTTGGTCGCGAACGCATTTCTGTCTGTTGACGGAATGGTGAAGGGGCAATCAGAGGAAAAATGGCGGAGCCGGCTCGAGCCAGCAATCTTCGACGCCTACAAGCTCGGAAAAGATCTCTCGGCTGCCGAGTATGTTGCGGCGATCAACACCTTCCACAGCGTTGGGCGACGTGTTGCACGAAGCATGAAGGAGTTCGATCTCGCACTAACTCCAACGCTCACCCAACTGCCAGCGAGGTTGGGTCAGTTCACGATGGACTCGGATTTCAGGTCTTTTCGCGAAGACGTGTCCAAGTACACGACCTTCCTGACGATTTCGAACGCATCCGGCCAACCGGCAGCCAACGTTCCATGTTACTGGACCGCAGCGGGTCTTCCGGTTGGAGTTCAATTAATTGGGCATTTTGGACGCGAGGATCAGATTTTGATCGCGGCCGCGCAGATGGAAGAGTTGGGGCCGTGGTCGGGGCGCCGTCCTAACGTCTGACATTCGTCTTTCGCACGGTTCATATGTGAAACTGGCCGCCGTGTTGCCTCGGCGGCCTCGCTACATGTCGTCATGTATCGCATGCACCAGGTGCATGTTGCCGTGCAGCATCAAACGCTCTCTTCGCCAATTTGCCGCGACAGCCACTCCTTGGAAATGTCTACGGGAACCATTGAGGAGATTGGAACACGCCAGCGGGCACACGCCTGAGTGTCTAGACAACGACAACTTCAAAGCCCGCCTTTGGATCGTCGCACCGCGGACACTTCCACTCTTCCGGTAGCGCTTCCCATTCGGTTCCGGCCGGCACTCCAAGCGCCGGTTCACCTTCCAATTCGCTATATACGAATCCACACCCCCTGCAAATCCCGATCTTGAAACGGGGCACCGAGGAGGTGCTCGCCTGCATTGCGCATAACGAAACCGCATCCGCTGGATCATTCATCATTGTGCTCCGGGTTAACGCCTAGTTTTGAGATTGGTTGAATTAGGTTGCATGTGTCGCCTCCCTGAGGGCCGGCGTGCAATCTCGTTTCACGCGCCCAGTCTTCAATAGCAGAGTTATCATACTAGCTAGTCAAAAAAAAGTTCTTCGTAGTATTATGGGGAAACGACGGGGGAGTCGGGGTAAGGGAGCTTGCCCTCTATGCGTCAATGGCGCTGAGTAATACTTCTTGGAGGCGGATCGTGTGCTGGGCAAGCGTAACTGACACTGTTGCTAGGGCTTTCGACAGGTTGTGGATTGCCAAGGAGAAAGTATCGGTAGGTCCGACCAGCAGTCTCCTCGATGAGTTGTGTGCTCTATCGATGCTCGAGGGAAATGAACTTCCTCTGGTGGTAGTCCGCGGCTCCGCTGCGCACCTTACTGCTGTCGCCGCGCTGCAGAACGAGGAAACCCTTCTGGCACTAAAGGCGGCGAACCGGGCGTCGGAGTCGTGGGAGGGAGCCGCAAGGCTGGTCAGAGCTTCAATGTCTGCCGTAGATACGCTATATGCATCACCATGGCGGCGTCTAACGCGCGCGAGCACTGGCCCGGAGCAGACAGATGCCGTTCAACTTGCGTCAATCTCTCTGCAAAAAACCAGAATGCTCGTTGCAGTTGCCTTTGCGCAGCAACGGAGATTCGACGATGCAATAGCGATAGCGTCGAAGGTCGTGGAGCAATGGCGCAAGACTCCGTTGCGCGGCGCACCATCCTTGCTTTGCGTCGAACGTGCGCTGCAAAACTGGCTATCTCGTAAAGGTCAAAATTCTGACGCCTCCTATCTGGAGGGCCAGAGCGCTGCACTCTACGCAGTTCCGCAGCATGTGCTATCGAATCAGCCTATTGAACCCGGCCGAAACGACAATCGTCTCTTGCTCGCTTTCGCCGAAGCTGTATCGATTCTCCCGCGCGATCTGGAGCTGAGTCACACGGTCATCCGGCAGGTGAACTCAACTCAGCCCTTCACAGCGAGATGCGGCGCCGTTTCCAGTAATGCCGATCTTCTCGGGACGTATACGCCGGCACGGGGTCTGTTTGCCGGTCATCTCGCGTTACAAACGATTGGCAACTAGCCGCAAAGTTACGCCGAAATCGCGAACATTGAAAAAAAGTACTGACTAGGCGGTCAATTTTTTTTAGTGTAGAGTACATTGAAATGAGCCTTGCTGAGACGGTGAATCTTGCCCCGTCCTGGAAGCGAAACCTAGTACCTTGGAGGACTTATCCATGATTGACCTGAATGGCCGCGTCGCGGTAGTTACCGGTGGTGAAACTGGTATCGGACTTGCAATTTCGCGCACTCTTGCATTGGCGGGCGCGAAGACCGTCATTGGCGGCATACTGGACGACAAAGGGCAGGCAGCCGCCGAGCAGATCAAGAAGGACGGTGGCGATGTTGTTTTCATCAAGACTGACGTGAGTGCTGAGGAGCAGGTTGAGGCGCTGGTTCAGTCTGCAGTTGACCGCTTTGGGAAACTGGACATCATGGTCAACAACGCAGGTGTCTTTGATGGTTTTGCTGACTGTGTCGAGACATCGCCGGCGTTGTGGGACAGGGTTATTGACATCAATTTGCGAGGCGTTTTTCTCGGTACGCGTGCGGCACTCAAGCGTATGACTCCGCAGCGATATGGTCGGATTATCAATACCTCATCGGTGGGCGGGATGCGCGGGTCGGCTGACGGTTGTTCCTACACAGCTTCCAAGTTCGCGATCATCGGGCTCACGAAACAAGTGGCGTGTACACACAGCCAGTATGGAATCACCGTCAATGCGATCTGCCCGGGCGTTATCCAGACCGACCTTCGCCAAACCTCGGCAATCAACCTGGGGGACGTTGCGCCTGACATGAGTCGTGGAGTTGGTCACGATCCGGACGCATATAAGGCAGTGGTTCCCGCCAAGCGTCGTGGTACGACGCAGGAGATTGCAGATGTCACGGCATTCCTCGCTTCAGATGCCGCGAGCTATGTAACTGGTACCGCAATTCCGATCGACGGTGGATGGATGGCGTTTTGATCGACTCTCGCCAAAGGCCTGGCTGCCAATGAACGATGGGCTACTCAGGTACTGAAGGTGTTAGGTCGGCTAGAACTGCCTGAGGGAATCAAGGAACACAGGTCACAGGTGCCGCGGATGGCACTTGATCTGTGATTTTGGACAGAGCGAGTGAGTGTGGATTTCGCCCATGACAACTGTATGTTTGACTTTTGATTTCGACGCGGTGGCAATCTGGTTTAGCACCTTCAAGCAAACCACGCCAACGGCCCTGTCGCGAGGCGAATACGGGGTGCGCGCTGGCATTCCTCGTATTCTCGCGATGCTCAGCCGACAGGATGTCAGGGCAACGTTTTTTACGCCTGCTCATACTGCACGAAATTTCGGAGCAGCGGTAAAGGCGATTTCGGCCGCAGGTCACGAAGTTGCGGCGCACGGATTTGTTCATGAGACCCCAGTCGGGCTCCCGATTGAGGAGGAGCGCGATTTGTTGCATCGGAGTCTCGATGTACTCGAATCGGTCACCGGGAAGAGGCCGCGTGGGTATCGCTCGCCAGCGTGGGATCTGAGCGATAACACCATCAGCCTTCTCGAAGAGGCGGGCTTGCATTACGACAGCAGCATGATGGCCAACGATTTCCGCCCCTACTTTGCCCGGAAAGGCGATGTGATGACGGAAGACAGGCTGACGTTTGGCTCGGATAGTTCAATCGTGGAATTTCCGGTTGCGTGGGAACTAGACGACTATCCCTACTTCCATTGGTCGGCGCGACCTATTAATCCTGGTTTACGTTCGACGGAAGACGTCTTCTCCGTCTGGAAGGCAGAGTTCGACGCTGCTCACGCGGAAGATGGTGTGTTCACATTGACCTGTCACCCGGAGATTTCGGGCCGAGCTCCCCGCGTGGCGATGCTTGAGCGCCTGATCGAGCATATGAGAGCTCAACCTGGTGTCAGGTTCGCGACGATGGATGAAGCGGCAAGACAATTCAAATCCGCGCTCTGATTGCGACGGATGTTCATACAGAACCAATTAACTACGTAAGGAATATGCAAATGGCAACGGTAGAATCCGCAGTCGCAAACGGCCTCGGCCCGAATGCAAAGTTCTATGAGGAATTCGAGGTGGGTACGGAGTGGGTGACACCGCGCCGCACAATCACCGAAGCCGATATTGTGCTCTTCACGGCTGTTACCGGTGACCAGAATCCGGTTCACACCGATGAGGAGTTCGCGAAGAACAGCGTTTTCGGCGCACGTCTCTTGCACGGACCGGCAGTATTCGCGATCGCCACGGGTCTCGAATTTCGGCTTGGCATAAAGGAAGGCACGGCCATCGCTTTCCTCGGTATGACGTGGGACATGCGTGGGCCAGTGAAAGCTGGCGACACCCTTCATGTCCGTGAGCGCGTAACTTCAAAGCGCGAAACGAAGAAGCCCGATTCTGGCATTGTATTTTTCTATGTTGCGGTTGAAAACCAGCGCGGCGAGGTTGTGCAGGAAGGCGAGTGGAAGGTGATGATGAAGCGCAAGCCCGGCCTCTATTCCTGAAAAAGCATACGACCTTGCCTGGACAGGAGCAGCAAGATGTTGACAGCGGACATCGAAGCGCATGCGTTGCGCGACTCGGCACGTGTGGCGATTCGGAGCGGAACGGAAGTTCTGCAATATGGAGAACTGATACGAAAAGTTGACCGCTTTGTCGACAGTTTAAGAGGCGCGGGAGTTGATAGTCGCCACACCGTTGCATCGCTTTGTGACAATCGTATTGAAGTTCTCCTCCTTTACTACGCCATGGGCAAGATTGGGGGTACGTTTATCTCAATCAACCAAAGTCTAACGGCTCCCGAAGTTGCATACATCCTGGGGCATGCGGAGGTGTCGTTACTGCTGCATGATGAGAGGATGGAACTGGTTGCAAAGAAGGCAGCTGAAGATCAGGACACGGTCCAGGTAACAACATTCGAAGAGCTCATTGCGGCAGGGTCCACTTCGCAAGTGTCCACCATAGGTCAGATGGCGGACAACTTTATGGTGGCGTACACGTCCGGTTCTACTGGCCGGCCCAAAGCCGTGGCATTCGACCAAAGGTCCGAAGTCGCGGGGAATCGCTCCCTCATCGAAATGTGGGGAATGACGCCGTCCGATATAACATTGGTTGCATTGCCACTGGGCTTTATGTATGGGTTGTCGACTGCGGCGTCGATGACTCTGCAGGCCGGAGGCGAAGTTGTTCTGTTGAGACGCTTTCATCCGCGCGAGGTACTTGAGGCTTTGATCAGCCATAAAGCCACTGTCTTCCACGGCGTGCCAACGATGTTTGCAATGATGCTTGAGTACGCGGAGCAGAACAGTGTAGAAGTTGATCTGTCTTTCATGAGGTTGCTGGTTTCAGCAGGGGCGCCACTATCCCGTGAGCTTTGCGCCCGATTCGAGGCGAAATTCGGCAAGAGAATTGACGACTACTACGGCCTGACAGAGGTCCGTCCTGTTTTCGGGCGATACTGGAACGATTCTTCTCCAGTACCTGCAAGCGCCATCGGTAAGGCGGCGCCGGGCGTCATTGTAAGAATTGTTGATTCCAATGGTAACGACGTTGAGCAAGGCGAAACGGGTGAAATTCTCGTTCGCGCACCATCCACGACTCGTGGCTATTTCAAGAATCCGGAACTGACGGAGAGTGTTTTCACGGGAGATGGCCTCCTTAAGACGGGAGATCTGGGCTATCGAGACACCGACGGCTACTACCACCTTACAGGTCGTATTAAGGACATTATTATTCGTGGCGGAGCAAACATCGCTCCAGCGGAGGTTGAAGAGACAATCGAGAGCCACCCGGATGCGAAAGCTGTTGCCGTTATTGGCGTTCCGGACGAGAAATTTGGCCAGATCGTTGTCGCTTACGTCGTCCCACGTGAGTGCAACCACGCTTCTGAAGATGAAGTGAGGGAATTCTGCAAAGGTCGGCTGGCTGACTTTAAGGTCCCCGCCCAAATCATCTGGTCGGAAGAGTTGCCGTTAGGCATAACAGGCAAGGTGGACAAAAAGGCACTACTTGCGCGCTGGAGTGAATGCCACGTGTAACGACCGACTGGAAAGATCCAGACCGGAAACTCCTCTCTCTGCAATAAGCGATCAACTTGATGTGCCTTCCGAGCGGAGGCATCGTCAAGGGATCGTATTAGCGCGGATCCAATTCGAATATTTCGCGCGAATCGACATCACGGTTGATGTCGATTCGCCTACCGCCGCCAATGAAGTGGGTAGTACGCAGCGCGTACTCTTCTCTATTTAGTCGCTATCGAGTCAGGCCATGAAGACACACAAGATTGCAGTTATTGCTGGTGACGGAATCGGTAAGGAGGTAATGCCAGAGGGGCTGCGAGTTGTCAGTGCGGCGGCAAGCAAGTATGGAATCAATCTCGAGTTTCAGACATTCGAATGGGCGGATTGCGACTACTACGCCAAGCACGGTGAGATGATGCCGGCGGACTGGTTCGAGCAGTTGCAACAGTTCGAGGCCATTTATTTCGGTGCGGTTGGGATGCCGGATATTGTCCCTGACCACATTTCACTTTGGGGATCGCTGCTCAAGTTTCGACGCGAATTTGACCAATACGTGAATCTACGCCCGGTGCGATTGATGCCGGGCGTGCCGTGCCCGCTTGCAGGTAAATCGCCCAGCGACATTGACTTTTACGTTGTTCGGGAAAATACCGAGGGCGAATACTCGTCCGTCGGCGGTCGTCTGTTCGAAGGCACGGAGCGCGAGGTCGTGCTCCAGGAATCCGTGTTTAGCCGACACGGCGTTGACCGGATCTTGAGATACGCATTTGAACTCGCGAATAATCGACCGAAGAAGCATCTGACAGCAGCAACGAAGTCGAACGGTATTTCGATCTCCATGCCCTATTGGGACGAACGGGTCGCAAACATTGGAACCGAATATCCCGAAGTGAAATGGGACAAGTATCACATCGACATTCTTTGCGCTCGATTCGTACTTTCGCCTGAGCGTTTTGATGTCGTGGTTGCGTCCAACCTTTTCGGCGATATTCTTTCTGATCTTGGTCCAGCTTGTGCTGGGACGATTGGAATTGCCCCCTCGGCAAATCTCAACCCGGAGCGTAAGTTCCCGTCGCTCTTCGAACCGGTCCACGGGTCGGCACCTGATATCTACGGAAAGAATATTGCTAATCCGCTGGGTATGATTTGGTCCGGTGCAATGATGCTCGATTTTCTTGGCCAAGGAGACTCAAAATATCGTTCAGCTCATGATTCGATTGTGAAAGCGATCGAGGAATGTCTGACCGAGGGACCTCGCACACCCGATCTTGGGGGGAGTGCGAATACGACTGAAGTTGGGCAAGGGGTTTGCGAACGCCTTCGGTAATGAGACAGATCGAGTCAGTCGCGTGAATTGAGCCGCCAGCTTACCAGAGCCGGCGGCTTTCTCATTTGCAGAGAGATACTGTTCGCTTTGGCACGCTAGAGCTCGAATCCTACATCACTTAGAAGGGGCGCTCAGAGTGCGACATCGCGAGCCCGGTGGATTTAGTTGACCAATATTGCCGGATTAACTCATCAAAATCGATTGAGTAGAAAAAGGGGGCAAGCGTCGCCCCCTTGATCCATCCAGGTAGATGCTAGATGCCGCCCATACACATGTATTTGACTATGGTGTACTCATCCACACCGTAGTGGGAGCCTTCCCGTCCAACACCAGATTGTTTGATGCCACCGAATGGAGCGACTTCGTTCGAGATCAGGCCGGTGTTGATACCGACCATACCGTACTCGAGTGCTTCGGCAATACGCCAGACCCGGCCAATGTCCCGGCTATAGAAGTATGCGGCGAGGCCGAATTCAGTGTCATTGGCGAGCTCGATGACCTCGTCATCGGAAGAGAACCGAAAAAGAGGTGCCACAGGTCCGAAGGTTTCTTCACGTGCGACCAGCATGGACGGAGTAGCGTCGACGATGACTGTTGGCTCGAAAAAGCCGTGTCCCAGTGCATGACGTTTGCCCCCTGACAAGACACGCGCACCTTTTGAAAGCGCGTCCTGGATATGGTTTTCGATCTTCAGTACGGCAGCTTCGTTGATCAACGGACCTTGCGTCACCCCTTCGGTGGTACCCGGGCCAACTTTCAGGCGGCTAACCGCGTCGGACAGCTTTGTAGCGAATTCGTCGTATACCCGTTCATGGACATAGAAGCGGTTCGTGCATACGCAGGTCTGCCCGGTATTGCGATACTTGGATGCGATGGCCCCGTCGACTGCCGCGTCGACGTTTGCATCGTCGAATACGATGAAGGGAGCATTTCCACCCAACTCGAGCGACAGTTTCTTGATGGTTGGGGCGCATTGCGCCATTAGCGTGCTCCCAACGTCCGTCGAGCCTGTGAATGAGAGTTTGCGGACAATGGGATTACTTGTCATCTCTGCGCCAATGGCACGCGAACTACCGGTGATCACATTGAACACCCCCTTGGGTACGCCAGCGCGCTCGGCAATCACCGCAAGAGCAAGTGCCGAGAGCGGCGTCGCGTCGGCGGGGCGCACGACGATTGGGCATCCGGCTGCAAGTGCGGGCCCGACCTTGCGGGTGATCATGGCCGCGGGGAAGTTCCAGGGAGTGATGGCAGCACACACGCCGACGGGCTCTTTGGTCACGACAATACGACGATCGTTGGCCACAGTCGGGATCACGTCGCCATAAATGCGTTTTGCTTCCTCGCCAAACCACTCGATGAACGAAGCAGCATATTGAATCTCGCCTTTCGCTTCGGCGAGCGGCTTCCCCTGCTCGGTGGTAAGAATGAGTGCAAGATCGTCAGCATTTTCGAGCATGAGATCGTACCATTTGCGAAGAATCGCCGCACGCTGTTTGCCAGTCATTGCGCGCCACGCAGGCCACGCTCGATTTGCTGCGTCAATAGCACGACGAGTTTCTGCTTCGGCCATCCGGGGGACGCTTGCGATGACTTCACCAGTCGCAGGATTCGTGACGTCGAGACGCTGCTCATTATCAGCATCCTGCCACTCGCCGGCAATGTAGCATTTAGTTTGCAGAAGCGTCGGATCTTTGAGATTAAGCAAGACCACTGAAAGTTCTCCTAGGTCGGGTAATCGTTCATGTTTGCCGCGCCAATTTTGGCCTGAAAAGATCGCGGCGATACGAGGACATACAGCCCGAAAAACAGGGCTGTATGTAGTGGCGCATGGGTTCGGGCGCCTTTAGTCTGAGATTAGTTTCAGGCTGGTACAGCGGCGGTTTCCTTCAACACGTCCTGAAGGATCGAAAGAGCTTCGTCAAACACATTCTCTTCAACTGTCAGCGGGAACAGGAAGCGGATGACATTTGCGTACGTGCCACAAACAAGGAGTAGCAGGCCTCGCTCGAGCGCTTTTGCCTGTACCTGTTTCGTGAACGTCGGATCTGGCTCGTGCTCGGAACCGGGTTTGCAGAATTCGACGGCGACCATTGCACCCGGCCCTCGGATATCCGCGATCTGAGGCACGATTTCCCGAAGGTTCTTCAGGTTTGCCTTGATTCGGTCGCCGAGTTGTGTTGCACGGTCGCAGAGTGCCTCTTCATCAATGATGTCGAGGACGGCATGTGCCGCCGCGATTGCGAGAGGGTTACCAGCATAGGTGCCGCCAAGCCCGCCCGGCGCTGCAGCATCCATCAACTCGGCTCGACCCACGACACCCGACAGAGGCATGCCGCCCGCAAGGCTCTTTGCCATCGTCATCAGATCTGGCACGACGTCGTAGTGTTGCATCGCGAAGAGTTTGCCTGTCCGTGCAAAGCCCGTCTGTACCTCATCAGCTATCAGCAAAATGCCGTGCTCATCGCAAAGTTTGCGCAGAGCTCGCACGAATTCGGCCGGAGCTGGGTGGAAGCCACCTTCCCCTTGCACCGGCTCGAAGATGATTGCCGCAACACGCTTTGGTTCAATGTCTGCCTTGAACAGATGTTCGATAGCCTTCAGCGAGTCCGTCGTAGTCACCCCATGTAGCGGATTTGGGAAGGGGGCGTGGAAGACTTCGGCCGGGAAGGGACCAAAATTCAACTTGTAAGGCGCGACTTTCCCCGTGAGCGCCATCCCCATCATCGTGCGACCGTGGAACCCGCCCGTAAATGCGATCACGCCGGATCGACCAGTTGCCGCGCGTGCGATCTTGATTGCATTCTCAACGGCTTCAGCCCCGGTCGTGAAGAAAGCTGTTTTCTTGGGATAGTTACCCGGTGCACGCTCGTTGATCTTCTCGGCGAGCGTTACGTAGGAAGCGTACGGGACGATCTGATAGGCGGTGTGCGTGAAAAAGTCGAGTTGTTCGCGAATCGCTGCCACAATCTTTGGGTGACGATGCCCAGTGTTGCACACCGCGATTCCCGCTGCGAAGTCGATGAAGCGGCGACCTTCAACGTCCCAAAGCTCCGCGTTCTCGGCGCGTGCAGCGTAGAACTCACACATGACTCCCACACCGCGCGGTGTAGCGGCGTTCTTGCGATCGAGCAGATCAGCATTGGTATCACTCATCTTCTACTCCTTAAAATTGATTCAGGTGTACTGTTGATAATTTTGTAACTACCATTATTCGTGGAGGTAAGTTGCAAGTGAACAACTATAGTCAGAGACGGCTCTTTTCATTAGAGCCACTTTTAGAAAAAGGAAGGAGCCATGGATGAGTTCAAGCGTGCTATCTGACTGGCTGGCACAACGACTTGATCGAAGTAGCTCGCAGCCACTCTATCGGCAACTTCAGAGGCTTTTGCAAAGCGCAATATTGCTAAAGGAGCTCCCCGCAGGAGCGCGCGTGCCATCTTCGAGGCTGCTGGCCGAGGAACTTGGGTTGGCGCGTAACACGGTCATACAGGTCTATGAGCAGTTGGCGATAGAAGGGTATGTCACGTCTACGACAGGACGAGGCACCTTCGTCGCCAATTCAACCCCGGAGGAATTCACTGAGACGATAAGAGTTCCCCGCGAGAAGGATGAGCTATTTGCTGAACTACGTGGCGAGGAAGAAAAGCTGTCGTCGAACTCAGGACAGCTCGCCCTGTCGCGCCGAGGCGCTCGGCTTGTTTCGGAGGCGGGAGTGTCCAAGCGCCAGCTGGGTGCGTTCATGCCAGGCGTGCCCGATGTGACTCACTTTCCAGCGCGTGTCTGGACACGCCTGCATAACAAATACTGGCGTCGCTTGCGACCGGACCTGCTAACGTACGCGCCGGGCGGTGGTCTTGCGCAACTGCGTCACGCGCTTGCTGACTATTTGCGTACTTCTCGCTCGGTGCGCTGTAGTCCAGAACAGATCATTATTACAACTGGCATTCACCAATCTGTAGATTTGGCTGTGCGCCTGCTTTCTGATCCTGGAGACGTGATCTGGACGGAAGACCCGTGTTACTGGGGCCTTCGCAGTGTTCTGCAGGTGTCGGGGCTGGAGCCGCGCCCGATTGCAGTCGACGAAGAGGGGATCAGCCCATCGTTGATGGATCTCGCACATCCGCCGAAGCTGATACTCGTGACGCCCTCGCATCAATATCCGCTTGGCATGGTAATGAGTCTCAGTAGGAGACGAATGCTGCTCGAATACGCACGGAAAAACCAGTGCTGGATCATCGAGGATGATTACGACAGCGAGTTCCGCTACACAGGGAAGCCTCTGGCGTCGCTTCAAGGACTCGATGGCGCCGGCAGGGTGATCTACGTTGGGAGTTTTGGCAAGACGTTGTTTCCGGGGCTCAGAGTCGGCTACCTCGTGGTCCCTGAAGAACTGGCGGAGAGCTTTGCGACAGCGAGCGCCGAGTTGTATCGGGAAGGCCAGCTCCTGCAGCAGGCAGTACTCGCTGAGTTCATAACGGAAGGACACTTCACGTCTCACATTCGGAAGATGCGAGCCATGTATCGGCAACGCCGAGAAATCCTTCTCGACGCTGCAGCCTGCCGATATGGCGACACTATCCAGGCAGTTGGAAGCGATGCCGGCCTGCATCTGGTACTGCAGCTTCCGCATGGTTCAGATGACCGGCGAACAGTAGCGGCGGCGCTTGAGCGCAACATCGTTGTACGAGCGTTATCCGGATACTATTCGGACCCTTCGAGAGGACCCGGCGGCCTGCTGCTGGGTTACGCATGTGTTCCTGACGAAGAAATCCCAGTGGCATTCAACACGCTCGCTGACGCGATTGACGAAACGACAGTGCGCGTGAACGATCGTCAGGATGTTCCGCGCATCAAGGCCTATGTCGCATGACACTACGGAGTGTCGGAAAGGGGCGAGTAAATACCAAACTCCGCTCGGATACATGTGAGGGCCTCGTTAAGAGCCGCCAAACGGCAAGCGATCAAGCCAATTGTAAGTTCACCATCCCTCCCTGCGTTGAAAAAAATGTCACTTGCGGACACCGAACACGTGACGTAGGGAAAACACCAAAGGCGCCGTGTCCGGCTTTCCTATTGGGTTTGAAGGATGACGTCGAAGCCGACGCACGAAAACGCTTGTCTCTAAATATTCGCTGTCGTAGAGTTTCCTCGCATCACAAATACTCATTGGTATTGTAATTTGACCGTCTGGACAGGTATGCGTGACGGGTTAGGCAAATGAAAGAACGGCGCTCACATATGCACTGTGCAGGCTTGGCTTTCGTCGAGCATTGGCTGAGGATGCCGTATCGATTGGCAATAGCAACAGAATGGAGTAAGCATGGAAACACTGACCAATAACGCTGATGGGTCGGCTGGTAGCCCAGAAATTCGACGGGCCTCGGAAGCGAGCCGTCCCGCAACCCTGTCGGGGCATCTGGGAACATTCGACATTGTTTTTACTGTACTTGCCTACAACGCTCCGTTGACGGTGGTCACTGGATTTATCGGGCTGCTTATGTCATTGGGAAATGGCCTGGGCGCACCAGTAACCTTTCTCTGTGCGGGCAGTCTGATGTTACTGTTCGCTGTTGGCTTTACTACCATGTCGAAGCATGTGCCAAACGCTGGCGCTTTCTATGCGTACATTACTGCTGGTCTTGGAAGGCCGCTAGGCTTTGGCAGTGCTCTGATGGCCATGCTTGCGTACGGCTTCATGATGATTGGGATGTACCTGTATGCGGGCGTCGTCTATTCGTCTCTGATCAAGCATCTTTTTAACAGCACTCCGCTTATCTGGTGGGGCTATTCGCTGATCCTGCTGGCAGTAGTCGCAGTTTTCGGTTATCTGAGAATTACCTTCTCTGCGAAAGTTCTGACGCTCGCGCTTGTTTGCGAAGTGGTTCTGGTATTCGTATGGGAAATCGCGGTTGCTGCAGCAAAAGGGCCCGTGGGATTGAACCCAGTCTGGTTGACGCCGGGGGCGGCGATGTCCGGGTCAGTTGGTCTGGGACTGCTCTTTGGGGTCACGAGCTTTGCTGGTTTCGAGGCAACTGCGGTCTTCCGTGAGGAGGCGCGTCAGCCTGATGTGACGATCCCGCGCGCGACATACGCGGCAGTCATTCTCCTGGCATTACTCTTCGCTTCTGCGTCGTTCTTCCTCATCTGCGGATATGGTCCCAAGGATGCCATGACCAGGGCAACGGCCGACGCTTCGACCATTGCGCTAGACTCCATTGGACTCTACCTCGGGCACGCAGGCATGGAGACGGTGAATGTATTGCTGTGTTCTAGTGTCTTTGCCTGTCTTCTGGCGCTGCACAACATCCTCTCGCGCTACATTTACTGCCTCGGCATCGACGGGACGCTGCCACGTTCATGGGCAGCTGTGCATAAGCGGCACGGATCGCCTCACAAGGCATCGGTCATGGTGAGCGTGGTCATGCTGGCGATCGTTATTGCAGTAATCCGGAGCGGCGTCGAACCGTATGCGGGATATGGTGTTGTGACCGGCGTGGGAGGCTACGCACTGCTTCTCCTTCTCGTCATGACGTCGCTTTCTGTGATGGTGTTCTTCATGCGCAAGTCAACGAATGCTAGCGTGTGGAAGACTAGGGTCGCTCCGTTCGTGAGCTTTGTGCTGCTTTCTGTCATCGGATGGTTGGCGACCGTCAACATGGAGATTCTGACCGGCAACGTAAAGGTCGCCACGGATTTGCTGGTCTTTATTTTCGGCACGTTGATCGCAGGTTGCTTTTATGCCGCACGTTTGAAGAAGACCAAACCAGATGTGTATGCGGCCATCGGACGTCAAAAAATCTGACTTTGAAGGTACGGACTCGGTTACGCATCCCGCGTAACCGAGTCCCGGAACCAGGTCACTGTTCCCTCCGTTCCTCGTGTCACATCGCAAGTTTCTCTCCATCTCCCGCCGTGATCGATGCACCCTCGTATGTTGTGCGCCGCGGTTTTAATCGCCGTGGCGCATGACACATCAGGTAGAGATTCCCCAAAAAACTGTCCGCAACCGCTCGTCGAACTATGCGTTCAATGCACGCGCGGCGCGCGAATAAGTTGCGCCAGAAAGGCATTCTCTGCGCTGACTAGTGCGTATTCCACGCCAAACCGAACGCTGATTCCACAGCAAACCGAGCACGGATTCCACAGCAAAGCGAGCGCCGATTCCACGGCAAACCGAGCATGGATTCCACGACTGCCCGAGCGCGTATTCCACGCGTAACCGAGCAGTAAGGTGGAGGGGCGGCGACGCGGATAACCATGGCACGCTCGACGATTTTGTCGGGCGGCCGAATGTCGAATAAAAGGTTATCCATGCGTCAAATCAGGGAAGTGCTGCGCCTGCGCTTCGTGTGTGAGCGCAGCCAGCGCGAGATCGCAACGACGATTGGCGCTTCGAGCGCGACGGTCTGGGACTACCTGGACCGTGCCCGGCGTGCGCAACTGGACTTCGGGAAGGCCATGTCGATGGACGACGCGGCGCTCGAGGCGCTGCTGTTTCCGCCGCCACCGTCGTTGAGTCGGACACGCCCGCTACCCAACTGGCCGCTGGTGCATCGCGAGCTTGGCAGGCGAGGCGTAACGCTGGACCTGCTCTGGAACGAGTACAAGGCCCAGGAGCCCGAAGGTTACGGCTACAGCTGGTTCTGCAAGCACTACGAGCGCTGGGCGGCGGCCCTACCGGTCACGCTGCGCCAGACACACACTCCGGGCGAGAAGCTGTTCATCGACTACTCGGGTAACAGGCTCGGTATCGTTGATCCGCACACCGGCGAGATCCGCGAGGCGGAGTTGTTCGTCGCGACGCTCGGCGCATCGAACTACACATATGCCGAAGTCACCTGGACGCAGCAGCTTGAGGACTGGATCGGCTCGCATGTGCGCGCGTTGAACTACATCGGCGGTTGTGTCGAGATCCTGGTGCCCGACAACCTGAAGTCCGGCGTACACAAGGCCGACTTCTACGATCCGGTTCTGAACCGGACCTACGGCGAGATGGCTGCCCATTACTCGATGGCGATCATCCCGGCACGCAAACGTCGGCCCCGCGACAAGGCATACGCTTCATACTGCACCTTGTGCGGTTGGTGGAACAGCGATAAACGTCGGTTGAGTCGAACTGTAGCGACCCCCTTGGCCTTTGACCAGGACGACGTCGCCGACGGGCTCATAGAGACAGCGATGCAGATTTCCGTAGCGATGCTGACGCAACAGCCCGCGCCGGGCCCATAGGTGGATGCTAGTCGGACAGACCCCGAGTTGTGCGGCGAGTTCGTTGGCTGTCACCATGCCGCGTTCGCGCAGGCGCTCAAACCGGCTCTTGAGCCGGTAGGCGGTGCGTACGAGGTAGACCTTCTTGTGCGTGAACGTTTCGCCTTTCCAGTTTGTATAGCCGAGCGCATTAAGCTGTTCTGCGACTTGTCGGTCCGAGCCGGTTTCGAGAAGTTCGTCGATCTTCGCAACGACTTCCGGTAGCGTCTTTCGAATCAGTGCGATAGGCTTGGGCTTATCGATCTCCAATGAGGTAGTTCGGCCGCCGCGAAAACGTACATGGATTGCGACGCGTTCGGATTTGACCAGGGTGACGTCTTCGATGAGCAAAGCGACCATGCGCTTGCGCTCGAGCGGCACGACTCGCTGATCATTCCAAACACGAGGGAAGTCCTCGGCGAGCGACTGAATCTTGGTTCGCGCATCGCTGCTTAACAGCTTATGATCGGCCTTCTGGAGTCGTTCGTTCTCCTGTTGCAAGCCGTCCAGCACACGTAGACGTTCGTTCCAGTCCGCTTCGAGCGTGTCAGCGACAAGCCGGTTGGTCGGATCGACACTCATATATCGACGACGCGCGAGCTCGGCATCGTAGCGAGCTCGGGCCAGTTGGTTCTGACGTTGATCGGCGGCCTGTTTGACGCGCCCGGATATCTCGTCTTCTACAGCTAGCGCGACCTCGAGAGCAGCCGGTGCGACACTCTCTAATAGAAGCGAGCCTATCGTGTCATCGATGGCACTTCCACGAACCGATTGGCAGGGTTTGCTGGCACGGCGCACTGGGTTCTCCGTGCACATATAGTAGGGTTCGAGTTTATTACCGACGACCTGATACCGTACACGCATGCGTGCGCCACACAATCCGCACACGACGCGCCCCTGCAGGAGCCCAACGCCCTCACGTGGCATGCTGCCTCGTCGATCGCGCCCGAATCCCGTTAAATTCTGCTTAAGCGTCGCCTGGTTGCGTTCGAACTCGTCCCAATCAATAAAGCCGGGATGCGCATTCTGGATTAACACCTGCCAGTTCTCGCGGTCAACCTTAAGTCCGAAGGATTTGCGTCCCTGACGATATGCTCCGCGTGTGCGACCGTATACGAAGGCACCGGCATAACGGGGGTTGTGCAATATCTGAATAACGCGACAGTGCTCCAATGGCCCCCAAATCAGATCTCCCTTGCCAATCCCCCGGCGGATGCGACGCGGAAACAGCCAGCCTTCCTGGCGAAATCGCTTGACCGTGGCTGTAGCTGACGCAGCCTGTCGAAACGTATCGAATAGCAACTGCAGCGCGCCCCTGACCTGTTGATCAGGATCGAGAACCACTGAGCCGTTCGGGTGATAAACAAGCCCTATGGGTAACGGCACTTCCAGTTCGCCCCGGCGTGCCTTGTTCTTGATGCCACCTTGTAGCCGGCCTTTGAGAACATGAAGCTCGGCCTCGCTCATGGCGCCCTTTAAGCCCAGTAAAAGGCGGTCGTTAAATTGACCAGGATCGTAAATTCCATCTTCGTCGCAAATCAAAGTTTGCGTGAGCGATGCGAGTTCGATCAGGCGATGCCAGTCTGCGTTATTGCGCGCAAGACGCGATACTTCCAATCCCAGCACGATGCCGGCGTGACCATTGGCGACCTCGGCGACAAGGTGCTGAAAGCCATCTCGCCCCTGGGTGCTGGAACCGGACATACCGAGATCGTTATCGACGACGTGAATA
Organism: Paraburkholderia phymatum STM815; assembly: GCF_000020045.1. Classification (GTDB taxonomy): domain Bacteria; phylum Pseudomonadota; class Gammaproteobacteria; order Burkholderiales; family Burkholderiaceae; genus Paraburkholderia; species Paraburkholderia phymatum. The sequence continues at coordinate 1,926,245 of NC_010623.1, forward strand.
CGTTCGATCGGCCATCCGAGCGAAACGGCACGATCGCGCAGCGCATATTGCCGTTTCGTACTCTCGGTATTCTCGAATACCTGGCGAAGTGACGACTGTCGAACGTAGAGGAACGCATCACGCCGCAGATGTTCAGCGGTGACCTTCAGAGCGGAGTTAGTAGACATGGGCAAGCTCCTCGTGGGTGCGCAGTACGAGGTTGGCGAGCACGCGAACAAGCGCGCCGTTATCCCGCACTGAGTTGGAAGCAGGCACGGTTGGAGTGGGAGCCTCGATGCGCGAAGCGTCCGGGCGTTGGATCGCCAGCCCGTGCAACAGGCCATGAAAGCGTATGGCCGCGTGGCCTTCTGAGTTAGGACCTGTGTCGAGCAGGTCGGCCCGTAGCGCTTCGTAACGAGCAAGCGCTGACGATGGCAGACGGAATTGCGGCGAATCGTCTACGGTTTTTTTTTGCGTGCTAACGCACGTTCGATACTGCGTGGGTGGATCGAAAGCTCCAGCCAGGTTTCGATCTCCTGCGCAAGCGCGCGAGCGCGAAGGCTGCCGTCTTGCTGTAGACGCTCCTCGATGAACGCCATGACCACCGAGTTGAGTTTGTGCGCGCCTTTGGGCCCACGCTGTTTCGGAAGCAACCCTGGCAGCCCCTCGCTCGCGAAGGCGCTCTCCGCTTGATAGAAGGTCGGCCTGGACATTCCGAACAGGGCGGCCGCCTCGGCCTTGGAAGCGCCATCGACCCGAACATGACGCAACATCTCGTACTTGACCTGAACAAGGTCGTCGGGGTCGAAGAAATCGCCCGATCGAAACCATGGCGCCCGTATTCGGTCGGGATGAGGATTGAGAGCACCAAGTTCGCGTAGTCGATCGCGCTTTGACGGTGGCTTGGTCATTACATGATCTCTCGTTGACGAAACGAAAACTAAAATACGCCGCTTTGTTCGAATTGTCAAAAATCTCAGTGATCTGGTGTACGCTATACGATGCGGTCATTTCCCCGTAAAAATTGAGGCAGTGTTGATGAGTCAGAACCAAGAACATCTCTATATCGGCATATTTCTTCTTACGTAAGCGGCGAAATTTATTTGACATCACGCGCTCCCAACAAATCGTCGACGAGCGCACGTAATCGAAGCAGGTCGTCAGTCCTAAACCAGGAATGTCCACCGGAGGCCTGCGCGAACAGATCTGGCTCCGGGACATCGGTCCAGGATGCCAGCACCGAGCACAGACGCTTGTGTGCGTCGTAATACATCACGCGATCTTCACCCCAGTTCTGCTTACGACTCACCAGGACAAAGTGATTTCCACGTGCTGGGTGGAATGGGTGGGTAATCTCGAAGGACGCGCCTTTGACTACGTGACGTTCCTCATGACAGACAGTTGCTGACTTGCGAGAAGGCGAAGGTCGAGCAGTCGGTGCTCCTGGCACAGCGCTGGATTCTGGCCCGGCTGCGCAACCAGCGGCTGTTCAGCCTCGACGAAGCCAACCGCGCCATCGCCGCACTGCTCGTCGACCTGAATAACAGGCCGTTCAAGAAGCTGCCCGGCTGCCGCCGCAGCGCCTTCGAGGAGCTCGATCGTCCGGCACTTCGGCCGCTGCCAGAAAGGCCTTACCAGTACGCGCAGTGGAAGATCGCCCGCGTCGGCATCGACTACCACGTCGAGCTCGATGAACACTATTACTCGGTCTCGTACTGCCACGCCCGCGAGCAGGTCGACGTGCGCCATACGAAGACAACTGTCGAGATCTTCCTGCGCGGTCAACGTATCGCCGCGCATGCGAAGAGCGAGCGCCGCGGCCATCACACCACGATCACTGCCCATATGCCGCCGAATCATCGGGCCGCCACCACGGAGTGGAATCCACAACGGCTGATCACCTGGGCCACCGACATTGGTCCGCACACCGCTGCGGTCATCGAACACCTGCTCGGCGGACGCCAGCATCCTCAGCAGGCTTACCGCGCCTGCCTGGGCGTGCTGCGCATGGGCAAGGACTACGGCCGTGCGCGGCTGGAAGCCGCCTGCCAGCGCGCCATTGATCTGAAGGCGCCGAGCTACCGGTTCATCGCCTCAACGTTGAAGAATGGTCTGGAGAGCAAGGCCGATGCGTCCGTCGCCCAGACCGAACTGCCGCTCGTGCACGCCAACGTGCGTGGGCCGTCCTATTACCACTGAAAGGAGAGCATTTACATGCTGCATCACCCGACCGTTGAACGGCTGCACGAGCTGCGCCTGTTCGGCATGGCCGCAGCGCTGGCCGACCAGCAATCCCAGAACAGCATCGATCAGCTCGGCTTCGAGGAGCGCCTCGGACTGCTCGTCGAACGCGAAGCAAGCGAACGTCAGTCGCGACTTCTTACGGCGCGACTGCGCCGCGCGAAGCTACGCTTCCCTGACGCGATACCGGAAGACATCAACTACCGCGAGCCCCGCGGACTCGACCGCGCATTACTCGCCCGGCTGCTCGCCGGCGAATGGATACGGGCGCATCAGAACGTGATTCTGGTCGCGCCAACCGGGCTTGGCAAAAGCTGGCTTGCATGCGCGATGGTCCACCAGGCATGCCGTCAGGGCTTCTCGGCCTGCTATCTGCGCATGCCGAAGTTCCACGAGGAGATGGCCATCGCACACGGTAGCGGCGGCTACGCGAAGCTGCTCGCGCAATGGGCAAAGACCGACATCCTCGTCATGGACGACCTCGCCATGGCGCCGCTGTCGGATCCGGCGCGGCGCGATCTGCTCGAGGTGCTCGACGACCGGCATGGCCGGCGTTCGACGATCGTCACCAGCCAGATCCCGGTCGATAGCTGGCACGCCGCCATCGGTGATCCAACGCTTGCTGACGCGATTCTCGACCGGTTGGTTCACAACGCGCATCGACTCACGCTATCAGGCGAATCGATGCGCAAGCGCCGAAATGGTTTGACCACCGAAGACGAGAAGGAGTAAAAGAACTCACCCCGCGTCGCCACGTCCGCAGCGCTCGCTTTGCTGTGGAATCTCCGCTCGGGTTCGCGTGGAATGCCTGCTCGCTTTGCCGTGGTACTGCTGCTCGATTTGCGTGGAATACGCACTGACTAGCGACAAATACCCGGTCTTGACGAGGAGCGGGGCAGGAATCCGCACGATGGTTCGTCTCCTCACCGCCTGAACACCGACCGCGCTTCCCATCAATACCGTGAGCGGCTGCCACCCGCGCTGCGCCGCCAGCGGGAATCAGCCTCCACAGCGTCGTGCTCAATCTTCGAACTGGCAAGGTCGGGCTCCGGCCGCCGGTCAGTATTTTCCCGATGTCCTCAAAAAACAATTTTGACGCACGTGCGATTGGGCGCATACTGACTCAACGGTCAAATTCTAAGGTCGATTGGTCAAATGATGTGACGTGAAAGGATTTTCCCGCTGAAAGGGACAGCCGTCGGGGAATCCGACGCAAGGCATAGTCGGATGCAGTGGCTCGAATCTGAACTGAGGTAAAGGACCACAATGAGTGATCTGTCGGAAGCCGTGGCTATGCCAAATGCCGTGGCACACAACAAAACGCAACTACTGAAGCTGGATGCGGTCGGCAAGGTGTATGGGAGCCACCGTGTTCTGCACGATGTGAATCTTGAAATGGCCGCGGGCGAAGTCCTTGCGATCATCGGGCCAAGTGGGTCGGGCAAAAGCACGCTTCTGCGATGCATCAATCAGCTTGAACCGCCTACGGCTGGTTCGGTTACCGTCGACGGCGTACAAATCGTGGCCGGTACCGCTCCCGGTAAAGCGAAATTGACGCACTTCCGCAGAACACTGGGGATGGTGTTCCAGTCGTTTAACCTGTTTCCCCACCTCACTGTGCTAGAGAACGTGAGCTTGGCGCAGCGACGGGTTCTGGGTCGTTCTGCCGAAGAGGCGAACGAGCGATCGCTGGCGCTGCTCACCCGAGTTGGGCTTGCCAGCAAGGCCAGCCAATATCCGGCGCGTTGTTCCGGCGGTCAACAACAACGAATCGCGATTTCACGCGCCCTTGCTCTTGATCCCAAGATCATGCTGTTCGACGAGCCAACGTCCGCACTGGATCCTGAGGTCGGACTGGAGGTGCTCGCCGTAATGCGGGAACTGGCCGACGATGGCATGACCATGATGGTTGTGACACACGAAATGCGCTTCGCCGAAAACGTGTCCGATCGTGTGGTTGTGATGGCGGATGGTGGCATCCTCGAAGAAGGTCCGAGCGGGGAGGTCATGAGGAATCCGCGAACTGAGCGCGTGCAACGTTTCCTGTCCGCAGTGAGAGACCGATGATGTCAGATCTTCTTGCAAAGATCCTCGGGGAAGTCATCGTTGCACTGCCATGGACGCTTGCAATGACGGGATTGTCATTTGCGTTTGGCGCGTTACTCGCGATCCCACTTTGCGGGTTGCGGACAGCCCACAACCCGGTTCTGAGAAACTGCGCCTTATCGCTGATTCTCACTTTCAGATCGATTCCCCCAATAGTTTGGCTCTTTCTCATCTTCTTTGGTGTTGGGAGTGATCTGATTCCGCTCAGCCCTTTTGTATCTGCCGTCATCGGATTAGGGCTGATAACTGCCGCCAACGTTGCCGAAATCTATAGGGGAGCGTTGAAGGCTGTACCTGCTGGGCAGTACGAAGCAGCGCGGGCGCTGGGGCTACCGGCACTGCTTCAATACCACGATGTATTGATCCCGCAAATATTCCGGCTTGCACTTCCATCGCTTGCGACATACGCGATCGGTTTGTTGAAGGATACTGCAGTCGCATCGACCATTGGTGTGCATGATCTCGCATTCTCGGCATACCGTGTCTCCCAGGAGACATTCAGGGGAATCGAGGTCTATGCGGCGTTCGGACTGGTGTACTTCCTGATTAGCTTGGCGATGGCATACGCGACGCGCGGCCTTGACCGGCGGCTGAGAGAGAGGATCTCCAGATGAGCACACTATTTGGTTGGTGGGCACAATGGTTGCCCAATCTATTGTATGGATTGCTTACCAGCGTTGAGGTTACGGTAGCCTGTATGCTGATCGGTATCCCATTGGGATTGTTATTTGCCTTGGGGGTTGGCTCAACAAACAAGCTCGTTCGGCGCCTGACAGTTATCCTGGTTGAGTTGGGGCGGGGAGCGCCTGCTCTGATTCTCCTGCAATTCTTCTATTTCGGATTGCCGGCCGTACATATCACACTGTCATCTTTTGTCTCATCGACGCTGGCGCTGGCTTGGTGTACCGCGGCGTATACCAGTGAGATCATTCGAGCAGGTTTGCTATCGGTTCCGCACGGGCAGCGAGAAGCTGCATATGCGATTGGCCTGAAAGAGGTTGATACGCTTAAGTTGATTATCTTGCCGCAGGGGCTGCGCGTATCTGTCCCACCGCTTCTCGGGTTCGCTCTGGTGATGCTGCAGGCAACCTCTCTCTGCTTCACGGTTGCGCTCCCCGAGCTTGTCACGCGGGCAAATCAGATTGGCACGGGGACTTTTCTTTATATGCAGGTTCTCACGCTTACAGCGCTGCTCTACGCGGCGATCTGCCTCCCGTCGACGCTATTGGTGTCGTCAATAGAGCGAAGACTTGCACGGCATGAAGCGTAAGCGCTGCATTGGCCAACTTTCGAGGATTGGGTAGGTGCTAATGCTCCGTCCTATTGTCTTTGATATTCCATCGGACGCGGTTACGCGCTGAGTCGGATCTGCTTTTTTCACGTGGTACGTATCGGTAAGAATGCGCGATCCCGGAAACGATTGTCACTTCCTTCACAACACTCTTCGGGGAGGTTTTTAAATGAAGTACTCGAAAACAGCATTTGCGATTGTCGCGGCTATTGGAATGAATCTGACTGTGTGTGTCAGTGCTACATACGCACAGTGCAAGCCTGCGCATCAGTTGAAGACATTGACGCCCGGTACTTTAACAGTATCCACGATGATGCTTCCACCGTACAACATCCCCGAAGGCAGTGGTGCCATGTCTGGGGTTGAAGGTGACATCCTCAAGAAGATTGGAGAGATGGAATGCTTGAAAATTCATGCCATGCAAGTAGACACGGCGGCAGAGATTCAGTATGTGACTACGGGAAAGGCTGACCTTAGTGCCGGCAACTGGTATGGTACAGCAGAGCGGGCAAAGGTTCTCGGGCTCACAGTTCCCATCTATCTTGATCAGGCTGGAATCTTTTCGAAGGAAGGGTTCACGAAATTTTCGGAGCTTAAAGGAAAAACGGTGGGGACCGTTCAAGGGTATAACTGGGTGCCAGATCTTCAGACAATGTACGGAGACAATCTGAAGCTCTACCCGACGCCAGTTGCGTTGGCGCAGGACCTGGCAGCGGGGCGTGTCGATACAGGTGTCGATAGCCCGGGTGCGGGTATCTATGCGCAGAAGAAAGGGGGATATCCAGGCATCAAGATCAAGGTCGCCGACCCCGATCCTCAAATCCGCGCTTCCGTTGAGCCGGCACAAATCGTATTCCTCTATCCGAAGGATAGCGTTGCATTGGGAGACGCATTGAACGCGGATATTCTCAGTCTCCAGAAGAGTGGAGAAGTCGCGAATATTCTCAAGTCGTATGGACTTGACGCAAGAAGTGCAAATGTCGGAGCTACCCGTTTAATCAAGTAATCTCTGAGCCGGTTGGCTAGGGCATCGTTCGTCGCATCTGGACGATCGGGACGGAAGGTCGATTCGGGGAAACGAGGCGGCGGTTTCGGCTGCCTCGATCTCGACCGACGGTACCACTTTTCAAGTGGAAGCGAGCAATTTGATTTTCTTCGGTTACCGGACGGACTTCAACCGGTAACGATTATCAACCGCGAACGATGACATGACCATCAAGATAAAATTTATCAATCCATTTGGTACACCCCTCTACAATGACCTGATCACAGAGACGCTTACTCCCTATTTGAGAAGTGGATCAGAGCTTGCCGTAGCGAATACGACCAACTGCCCGGAGAACATCGACTACTACTACAGCAAGCATCTTATTGAAGTAGCGGTCTTCGAGGAGGTGATCAAGGCAGAGTCAGAGGGATTCGATGCCGCTATTGTTGGTTGTTGCTATGACCCAGGCGTACGGGTGGCGCGCGAGTTGGTGGATATCCCGGTGGTAGGACCGCTCGAGGCGACGATGCAGTACGCGCCGTACTACGGACATGATTATGTGCTCGTCACTGATCACCATAAAGCGGTTCCTTACCTCCGCGATCTGGTCCGGCTCTATGGCCAGGACGTGAATTGCAGAGATGTTTCAAGTATCAACTGGTTCGTCTCAGACATGATCAAGGATACGGACTCTGTGGCGGCCGATGCGATAAAGGCAGCAGAGCGGGCCATGCTGGACCGTGGAGCAGAGGCGGCAATTTTGGGTTGTACTATCATATCCGCGAGCTACGAGCGGTGGGTGCGGCATTCCGGTGAAAAGCGCAACTTAGCGATTCTGAATCCGAATATATTTGCGCTGAAGATGGCGGAATCACTTGCCGACCTCAAAAAACAAGGCGCCTATCAAATAAGTCGAAGCGGCTATTACCAGCCGCTTCAACAACATAATCCGCGTGAGTACGCAGACTTGCGCGAGCGCTTTGCGCGGAAGAGTGCTTGAGCGTTTGCTCATGAGGCACGGGGCGTTCGAGTCATAGCAACGCTCCTCGTTCTTTCCGTCGATGCACTAAACGACGTCCATCCAGATCCTGCCCATATTTTTCGTTTTCGACGTGGGCGTCCTTTCTCACGGGCGCACCGCACGCTGCGGGCAGCCGCTCTCCGCGGTCTCGCGACCTACCCGATACCGCGAGGCACGAACTCGCCTTGATGTCTGCCGTAGTCTCCATTGAGACGCCAGATGACTCTCGGTCACGTGCTCGCTTTTATCGTTCGATCCCATTCCTCATAAAAATTTCATCGGACGTAGAGATATTCCATCAGCCGTTCGCTCGCCTCGATTCATCGCCTCCCTTTGGTGCAGGAACAGTCGATTAACCTTCGGCCCTGTCTTTTCCTGCGACATCCATTGCGTCTTGTGCTCGATAGTTCTGTCCCCTCGTAACAGGACTGCGTAGGGGTCTTCGAAGGACTGATAGTGCGCTTCGAGACCTTCCTACAGGGAGCGCAACGAGGAGGCAAGTGTTCCAAGCTCGTTGGATTTGACATTGTCAAAGCCGGAAAGTCATGCATTAGGGAAAACACTGCATCCGTGTTTAACGGTATCGGCCGCGGACGTGACGCCGATCGCATGCCAGAGATGCAAAAAACACTTGTGAAAAAATATTTGGCGCCGTAGATTTAAGACAGACCGAAGGAACTGAACGCTACACTTGCCGTCCCTGCCGTTGCTAGGCAGGTCACAAGTCACACCGGGCGCAAACGAAACAGCGGTTCGCAGCGCCATTTTTTTTGGTCAATTTACGTACGTACTGGTCGGTATAAAACCATGCACGTCGGTTAGTGTGGGAATGATGAAAGCGACTTGCTAGCTCACAGCGGCAGCCGGCGGCTTACAAACGAAAGGAAGTGTCTGCGCGAGAAGTGGTTGTTGAAAGGTGCAAGTGGGGCGCAAGAGCTTTTGGCAAATTTTGCGCGCCTCCTCGTCAATTGCTCCGCGTACGCAAGTCACGGGTTCTTTAGCGACACCGTCGCTAACCAGAAAAATCAGTGCAGTCCCACGGCAAGGTTTGGAGAAACCTAAATGAAGCACAAAAATGCGAAATTCGTATTGCTATCCACGGTTAGCGCTCTCGCGACAGTACCTGCGTTTGGCTACTCCTTTAATACCGGTATCGGTGACCTCGAAGGGCAGTGGAACACAAACCTCACTGGTGGTCTCTCGATCCGTACGAAGAGCCCAAGTTGCTCTTTGACCGGTGATCCAAACGCAAACAACTGCGGAAGCGCCGCGAACACCGCCCAATGGGCGAACGGCGACGATGGTGACTTGAACTACCGGAAAGGCCAGCCCACCAGTGCGTATCTGAGCCTGACGTCGGAGCTTCTGCTTACCATGCCTTCGGAAGGGTACAAGTTCATGATTCGCGGAACGGGACTCTACGATTTTGCGGCGAAGTACACCGACCGCACTCAACTTGATCCGGCTGCGTATAACCAGTTGGTACGAGACGTTGAGCTTCTTGATCTGTGGGGCCAAAAGGACTTCAATCTGGGCGACGAGCGGGCACACGTCCGAGTTGGTAACCAGGTGATCAACTGGGGTGAGAGCTACTTCGCATCGGGAGGCATCAACGCAACGAACAGCTTGGACATTCAAAAATTGCTTGTGCCAGGCACGCAATTGAAACAGGCTCTTCGTCCGGCGCCGATGGTTAGCTTCGCCAGTAGCCTACCGGCGGGTTTTTCAACGGAAGCGTATCTGCAATGGCAGTGGAACGGCAACAAGTATCCGCCTGTTGGAGGGTTCTGGTCCGCGTCGGATGTGTTTGGACGAGGTGCTCAACCCGGTTCGGTTAGTGGCAACAATTTCAACGTTTCCGGTATCGACGCGGGAACAATCGCCGGACAATCCAACGGCGGTCAGATCAGTAACGGTACTCTGAATGCTACCAACACGAACCTGGTGAATGGAGCATACACGGGCCTGCCTACGAGTCCGATCGGTGTGCCATATAACACCGTGCTTCCTAGTAACAAACCACAGTACGGTGTAAAGCTTGCTTATCATCCGTCCTTTCTTGACGCAAACTTCGCGTTCTATTATCTGAATTACACAGATAAGTCGCCGGTGATCACGTATCTGTCGAATGGTACAGGCCAGTTTTCCTATCTCCAGAACCGCCAGCTGTTTGGTCTCAGCACCAACTTCTCAATCGGTGACTGGGCAATCGGTGGTGAACTGTCCTATCGTCCCCGAGACGCTGTCGCGCTGACTGGATGCTACGGCGCAGGCGGACCCGCCGATGCGAATACAAACGGAGTGAGCGGCGCCGAGTGCAAGGGCTATAAGGACATGAAGAAGTTCCAGCTGGACGTTAACGCTCAGCTGAATCTTACTCAATCGTCGTATCCGTTTATCAAGTATCTGGGTGCTGACGCAGCAGTCTTCACCGCAGAACTCACCGCGGTTAACTATCCCGGCGTAAGCGCAGACAGCAAATACTACAGTACGATCAACGGACAACAGGTCTATCAGATGACCGATGCCGGGTATGGCGCGTGGCTAAACAATAATTCAGGTCTAGGCTATCCAATTGCTGCGGGACAAGGTACATCCCGTTCCCTTGGGATGGTTCTGGATTTTAACTGGACCTATGACGGAACCTTGATTCACGGCTGGCAAGTGACCCCGGGTATCACGTTCAGTGACTCTTTGGCAGGGTACACGCCAACCTTGTCTGCGAATTACATGCAAGGTGCAAAGTCGATCAACTTCTACGTGCTGTTTAACCAAAACCCGGCACTGTGGCAAGCGGGTATCAACTATACGATGTATTGGGGCGGAAACTCGGTTTCCCAGCCGTATGCAGATCGAAATTTCGTAGGTTTGTTTGTAACTCGGAATTTCTAACGTCGGTCTGAAGTAATCGCAGGTAATGCAGTTCAGGAAGGATGGTTGCCCTAACGGGATTTTGGAGAAACGCACGTGTTACATCGAAGCATTAAGAAGCTAGAAAGATGGTTTTTCGGATACAGGCTGGCTATTCTAGCTTTGCTGGTGATATTCACGATCATCATGGCCTTCTTCGCGGTCCAGCTACGTATGGACGCTGGATTCGAAAAACAGATTCCGATAGGGCACGAGTACGTAAGGACCTTCAATCAGTATCGTTCTAATCTCTTCTCGGCCAACCGGCTAACAGTGGTTGTCCGGTCTCGAAATGGAACGATCTGGTCCAAAGAGGGACTTCAGAAGCTGGCGAGCGTCACCCAGGCGGTGACATACCTGCCGAACGTCGATCGGCTTGGCGTTCAATCTTTGTGGACACCGAATTCGTTTGTAAACGAAATCACAGAGGACGGGTTCCGGTCACAACCGATTATCCCGGGAACGGTCACGCCGGATGGGCTCACCCCGGAAATGGTGACCACGATTCACCGGTCGACTGTTGAAGGAGGATTCATCGGCTCGCTTGTATCGCGTGATGGAAAAAGCGCGATGGTAACCGCGGAACTCAGCGAGCTGGGAAGCGACGGGAAAAAGATCGACTACATTACCTTCAATCATTTGCTGGAGACGGATATTCGGCAAAAATTTGAGAATGGAGACTATGAGATTCAAATTATCGGCTTCGCAAAGCAAATCGGTGATATCGCCGATGGTGCAAAGTCGGTTCTCGTATTTTGCGCAATTGCGCTTGTTCTTACGGCCTTGGCGGTCTATTGGTACTGCCATTCGATTCGATTCACGATCTTGCCGATTGCCTGCTCGTTGACATCTTTGGTTTGGCAGTTCGGCACGTTGCGATTGCTGGGTTTTGGGCTCGACCCGTTGGGCGTCCTCGTGCCATTTCTTGTGTTTGCAATTGGTGTGTCACATGGTGTTCAGCAGATCAACTTTATTACGCGAGAGCTGGCACATGGGAAGTCCTCTTACGACGCAGCGCGAAGCAGCTTCAGCGGGCTATTGATTCCGGGAACGTTGGCACTTATCACCGCCCTGGTCTCATTCGTTACTTTGCTACTGATTCCGATCCCCATGATCCGGGAGTTGGCCATCACTGCATCCCTTGGCGTGGGATATAAGATACTGACAAATCTTTTGATGTTGCCACTCGCCGCGTCGTTCGTCAGTTTTGACCAGAGCTACGCCGAAAAAATGATGAAGTTGCGGGAGCAACGCTCAAATTGGTTGCGTGCACTCTCTCGCGTAGCGGAGCCGAGAAACGCCGTAATCACGCTGATCGTGTTGGCGGGTGTATTTTCGGCTGCGGTGTGGGAGAGCCGTGACCGGGTAGTCGGAACGTTGCAACCAGGAGCGCCTGAACTTCGACCCGATGCCCGTTTCAACCGTGACGCTGTCTCGATCGCGAATAACTTTGATGTTGGCCTCGACTGGCTGTCCGTCGTGATAGAAGCGCCAGCTGACTCTTGTGAAAGCCCTGCCGTTGGACAGTTTGACGACAAGCTGGTCTACGCCCTGCAAGATGTCCCGGGGGTTGTGTCTGTCACGTCTTATCCTGGGATGCTTCGTTCCTATAGCCAAGGCTACAACGAAGGAAATCCGAAGATGGCGGTGGTGCCAATCGATCAAGGAAACTACGCCGCTTTGAGCACCGAAATAGCGCGGGTTCGGGGCTACTTGAACAAGGACTGCAGTATGACCGCTGTCCACATCTATCTCACGGATCATAAGGCAACGACCATCAATCGAGTGGTAAATGAGGTCAAGCTATTCCGCGACCGTCACCCAACGCCGGGAGTTCGGATCCGGTTGGCAGCCGGCAATGCCGGAGTCCTTGCGGCGATCAATGACGAGGTCGAAAAGAGTGAACTCCCGATGATGTTATATGTGTATGGTGCAATCATCGTTTTGGTGTTTGCCGTTTATCGAGACCTCAGGGCAGTTGTCGCGTGTTGTCTACCGCTGACCGTGGGTACCTTCATTGGGTACTGGTTCATGAAGTCGTTTGAAATCGGTCTTACTGTTGCGACGTTGCCAGTCATGGTTCTCGCTGTCGGTATTGGTGTTGACTACGCGTTTTACATTTATAACCGCCTCCAGGCGCATCTCGCTGAGGGCGAGTCAATCGTCGGAGCCTTGGAGCACTCGATTTTGGAAGTCGGGATGGCAACGATTTTTACTGCGATCACTTTGGCCATCGGTGTCGCGACGTGGAGTTTCTCCAGCCTGAAATTCCAGGCGGACATGGGCAAGTTGCTCGCGTTCATGTTCATTGTGAATCTTGTCATGGCAATGACAGCGCTGCCCGCGCTCGCGGTTGTGCTTGAACGTGTATTTCCGAGACGGAAGCCGGTCCGGGCGCCAGGCATTCTTGGCCATTAAGAAAAGGAGCTTGGGCGATGTCGTTGTCGAAAATCAAAGCCGTTGCAGCGTTGGTGGTTGCTACCATTTCCATCGGTAATTCTTTTGCAGAGGAAAGTCAACTTCCTGCCCTTTCTGGCCATGCAGAGCTTCGCCTCGGGGAAGCGGAACGCACGCGGAGTGCTGCGCATACACAGATACTTGGTGTATCTCGCGCAGGCAGTCGCATTGTCGCAGTCGGGGATCATGGAGTTGTACTCCGATCTGACGATGGGGGAAAGACATTCAATCAGGCGCGGTCGGTGCCGGTTGACAGTACTTTGACGGCGGTTTCATTCGTCGACTCCAAAAACGGTTGGGCGGTCGGACACTGGGGCGTCATCATTCGGACAAGGGACGGTGGGGAAACCTGGGTCCTGGAACGCTCGGACACGAAGGTTGATCAACCTCTGTTTTCCGTGCATTTCGATGATGCTGAGCACGGTTGGGCGGTTGGTCTGTGGTCTTTGCTCCTGCATACCGAGGACGGTGGCCGTACGTGGCACTCGGTAAGTGCTCCCATACCACCCGGGGCGAAGAAAGCAGACCGTAACTTCTTCTCGGTTGTGGGAGACGGGAAAGGGAGCTTGTATATCGCTTGTGAGCAAGGCTTGGTCTTGCGCTCGCGAGATGGGGGGCAAACCTGGTCGTATTCGCAGACGGGATATGACGGTTCCCTGTGGTCGGCAGTTGTATTGAACGACGGAACCCTGATCGTCGGCGGGCTGAGAGGCACAATCTACCGCAGCACGGACAATGGGGAAACTTGGCAACGTTCAGAAAGCCAGTCCAAGTCGTCGATTACCGATTTCTCTGTACACAGCGGGAAAATTGTAGCGTCGGCGTTGGATGGCGTCGTACTGGAGAGCAAGGACGGCGGAAAGACCTTCTCGTCCACTCAACGAAGCGGAAGAGAGGCGCTCACGGCAATCGTTCAATCTGCTTCAGGCAGTCTTGTGCTGTTTTCACAGGGTGGTATCGCGCGATAAATGTCTTCGACTGTTGGGATGCAACTGTCCAAAAGGGTGCGCCATAGACGCACCCATTTTATCGCACCCCCGCGAGCGTGTTGTTTCGGTCATTCTCGAATTCTTGCGGACTACGGCGTTACCGCGTGCTTGGATCTAAGCATCGAATCGACTAAAATACTGAATGGTCAGTATGTAAGTCCGATCATTCAACATATCTACGAGCAATGAAAGATTCTGGAATCCCTGAATTGGTTTTCGACTACATCGTTGTTGGTGCCGGTTCTAGCGGTTGTGTGGTCGCATCACGATTGTCCGAGGATCGGAGTGTGAGCGTCTTGCTCATTGAGGCGGGACCCGAAGACAAGAGTTGGACTATCGACATGCCGCTTGCCGTGGAGGCGTTGGTTTCCGGCAGCCGCTTCAACTGGCAATACCGGAGCGAACCGGAAACCATGCTCGAGGGCCGGCAGATCGACCATCCGAGGGGTAAAGTTCTCGGCGGGTCGTCGTCGATCAATGGGATGGTATATACACGCGGTAACCCGTTGGACTACGACGGCTGGGCCATCGAGTTCGGATGTACCGGCTGGGGTTACGCCGACGTTTTGCCCTACTTCAAACGTTCAGAAACATTTCTGGGGCCTTCAAACGAATATCGTGGTCGAACGGGGCCTCTAAAGGTGACCCGACCAGATGTCAACAAGGATCCGCTAAATCGGGCCTTTATGGAGGCGGGGAGGCAGGCTGGTTATCCGGTTAGTGTTGATTCGAACGGTTTCCAGCACGAAGGATTTCATCCGAGCGAATGCACGATCTATAACGGTCGCAGGTGGAGCGCCTCTCGGGCATTTCTCTCGCCAGATGTGCGTCGACGTTCCAATCTCGCGATCTACACAGGCGCATTGGTTGAGCGCATTGTAATTGAGAATAAGGTAGCGGTCGGCATCGAGCTTTCGCGAGCCGGTACTCGCACGTTTGCCAAGGCGCGGAGAGAGGTCGTTCTGTGCGCCGGTGCGTTTGGTTCGCCTCAACTGCTCCAGTTATCGGGGATTGGTCCCAGCGATGTTCTTCAAGCAGCGAATGTTGACGTCGTGCACGAACTGAACGGCGTCGGCAAAAATCTGCAGGATCATCCCGATCTTCCGGTGCCATTCGTTTGCGAGAAACCAGTCGGTCTTGGTGCGGTTACACGTTTTCCACGGAAGCAAATCGTTGGCGCACAGTGGTTTCTTGGAAAAGGCGGTCTTGCCGCCAGTAACCAGTTCGAAGCTGCGGCCTATCTCCGCACCAAGGCGGGTATCAAATATCCTGACCTGAAACTTGAATTGTTGGGCGTTGGTTTTCAGCCGGATAGCTTTAAACCTTACCCTGGATACAGTTTTCAGATCCATATGACGCTGCTCCGGGCAGCCAGCCGCGGGCACCTCGCGATCAAGAGCAACTCGGCAGCGGAGAAGCCTCTAATCAAATTTAACTACCTCAGCGAGTCGGCTGACAGAGAGTTCTATCGCGACGCATTTCGAATCACGCGTGAGCTCGTCGCACAACCAGCATTTTCGGAATATTCGGGGAAGGAATTGGCGCCGGGTGCGGAAGTGAAGTCCGATGACGAGATCGATCATTGGGTGGCCGCGCACATTGCAACTGCTTTCCATCCGTCGGGGACATGCAGAATGGGACCCGTGAACGACGAGCGGACCGTTGTCACTCCGGATCTAAAGGTTCGCGGAGTTGCAAACCTGCGGGTGGCCGATGCCTCGATTATGCCGTTGGTAGTTGCTTCGAACACGAACGCCCCATGCATCATGATTGGCGAGCGCGCGGCTGATCTGTTGCGTGGAAGGAAACTCTCGCCGGAGGAACGTCCATACTATGTTGCCCCGAACTGGGAAACCTCCCAACGGTAGCAGCGACATGTTTTCGTAGTGACCTGCCACGTGCCGGCTCGTCGCTTCAACCTTCTGTTTATGTAGACGTTGATTGTCGCCAACAGCAATCCCGGAGGAATAGGTGAGTAATACAGGTGGAGTTGTTCCTGAAACCATGCGTGCTGTGCATCTGACTGGTTACGGCGGAATCGAAAAGCTGGTCTATCGAGAGGACGTTGCGACGCCGCAACCTCAGAATGGCGAGGTATTGATCAAAGTTGGAGCTTGTGGTCTCAATAATACGGATGTCAACCTTCGCACCCGTTGGTATCACCGATCTGTAAACGAAAGTTTGTCCGAACAGGTCGCACTTACTGGTGCGAAGGGCGCAGGTGCCGAGGAGGAGCAAGGCAATGCGTCGTGGAATCAAGAAAGCATTGTGTTCCCGCGTATTCAGGGTGCGGCGATCGCAGGACGAATCGTTGCAGTGGGCCCATCTGTGGACGCCGGCCGGGTAGGGGAAAGAGTGCTTGTTGATCCGCAAGTTCGAGATTTGAGTCTTCCCTTGCGCGCTCAACTGATCGCTTACCTGGGTGGCGATCGAGATGGCGGTTTCGCCGAATACGCGGTGGTCCCCGCGGCAAACGCCTACCCGCTATCGTCTAGCCTCACAGACGCCGAGCTTGCAACATTCCCCACTTCGTACGATACGGCTGAGGAAATGTTGGTTCGAGCCCGGTTGAGTGAGGGCGAGACCGTTGTGATTACAGGGGCTGCCGGCGGTGTCGGAACGGCATTGATCCAGCTTGCCCATATCAGGAAGGCGCGAGTGATCGCGATTGCCGGGAAATCAAAAGAAGAACGCATACGCGAGCTTGGTGCGCATGCATTTGTACCCCGCGAAGTTGACAATCTGAGGGATGCCGTAGAGAAGATCGTCGGACCGCAAGGCGTAGATGTGGTCGCGGACGTAGTGGGTGGCCCGATGTTCGGCGACTTGTTGAAGCTTCTTCGCCGCGGCGGCCGATACTCGACGGCCGGCGCGATTGCAGGGCCGGTGCAGCCGCTCGACCTGCGTGATTTGATCTACAAGGATCTCGAGATGTACGGCATTACATGTCCGACACCTGAGACATTCGCGCAGGTGGTGGGCTACGTGGAATCGGGCCAATTGCGTCCATTGGTGGATAAAGTTTTTGACCTGAGCGATCTCCGTGAAGCTCAAGGCGAATTGGTCAAACGCGCGCATGTCGGAAAGTTGGTCGTTGTTCCTTGAACGAGTGAGTGCGATGTATGCGGAAGGGGCGGCAACCGATTTTGCTTCCCCTAGCGCACTGTGCTCATGGCTATCAGTGCAATCAAGATTGACGTCGTCCCAAGGTCTCGTCCGCCCTCACACGCTGTGTTTCTAATGACCGGTGATGAGGCTCGTTCGACAATCACCTCACGCGAAGTGGCGTTTCAAAGATCGATCCACGTATAGATGATTTGGCTAGTTTTGCCAACTTTGTAATGCGAATTTTTTGATTGCGGATTGTCGATAGGTGTTGGAATCACCCGAGTGAATCAGGAAAGAAATAGTGCCTCTTGGTGCTCCGCCACATTGGATGTTTCTAGGGAAACAAAATGAATGATAACAAGACTCGAAAGGGTGCCGACACCATTAGGCGGCGCGATGTTTTGCGGATGGGGATTTCCACTGCCGCTGTGGCACTGCTAGGAAGATCGCCGGTTAAAGCCTTCGCCGCAAGCGAGTCAGCTTTTCGAGTCATTGAAACAGCGAAGGGGAAACTCCGCGGCCGTGTAGTCGATGGGGTGGTGGATTTCAACGGGATACGATATGGGGCTGATACGTCCGGTGCGAACAGGTTCTTACCGCCTCAACCCGTTCCTGCCTGGAGCGGGGTCCGCGATGCACTGGCATTCGGGAATCAATGTACACAAAACAACCCGGATTATGCTGCGTGGGTCGACCCGAGTCAGGCAAGTGAAGATTGCCTGTTTCTCAACGTGTCGTCTCCGGTCAATGCAAGACCGGGGTCTCGCCTTCCGGTCATGGTCTGGATTCACGGCGGCGCATATATCTTCGGTTCCGCCAACTCCAGCCTCTACAACTGTCACAATATCGCTAAGGCGGGAAACGTTGTTACGGTTGGTATCAACCATAGGCTGAATATCTTCGGATATACATTCTTGGGAGAACATGAAGATCGATTCGCAACCTCCGGAAATGCGGGGCATCTTGATCTGATCGCGGCACTTGAATGGGTGAGAGAAAACATCGAGGCCTTCGGCGGGGACCCCGCAAATGTCACGGTGTTCGGGGAGTCGGGTGGCGGAGGGAAGATATGTGCACTCCTTGGTATGCCGGCCGCTGATGGACTGTTCCATAGGGCGATTGTACAGAGCGGTTCCCTGCTTGACCCACTGCGCACAAGCGACGCATCCGTAGTCACTGCCAGGATGTATGCAACGCTTGGTATTCGACCGGGCGACATCCAGGCCGTGCAGCGGCTGTCGACGCAGGAGCTCCTTCGATGCTACAACCAGCTTGTTGGGATGTCCGAAGATTGGATTCTGCAATATGGGCCTTTGGTTGACGGCAGGTCAATTCCAAAGGACCCGTGGGACAAATCGTCTCCGGCACTTGCGCGGCGAATACCGATGATCATTGGTACAAATTTGCACGAAGCCGTTGGGTTTATGGGGGATGAAGTGTTCAAGGACATCCCCAACGATGATGTGCTCGCAAAAAGAGCCGCAAAGTTCGCGATTCTGAACAAGATTGATCCAAACCAAGTCTTGCCGATGCTGGCAACGTATCGGCGGGCGATGCCGTTGCTCTCCAATCGGGAGCTTTTGGTCAGAGTTGCTTCGGACATCGGCTTCTGGAAAAACGCGGTGCGGCAAGCGGAGTTGCAGGCGCGCGACAGTTCTTCGAAAGTCTACATGTACGAATGCCACTGGAAGACGCCATGCTTTGGGAGTAAGTGGGCGCCGCACGGCGTCGAGATACCTTTCATTTTCAATATTGAGCATTATGGTGTTGCATGGGATGGCAAGGATTCGGACGCAGCACGTTCCTTGGCTGATCCCTCCAATCAACGTCGGAAAGTTGGCGCTCGTATGCTGGACGCTTGGATCAGTTTCGCGCGGACGGGGAATCCCTCGACGAGCGCACTTGCGTGGTCGCCGTACGATCTGAGTACCAGACATACGATGGTTTTTGATGAGCTTTCGCAGGTTGTTCGCGATCCGCGGGGAACTGTTCGTCCCCAAGTGCTCGCGCTCTAAGGCCGAGCGAAGCTCGTAACCGGCCGGCAGAAACCACCAGTGGTCCGCAATCCTAGGGTAAATACAGCTTGCGGGAAAATATTTGCTGGCGTAGATTTTACGCCAGCACCTAACCGAACTGAGTTGACGGGATTCAGTTCCACTACTACGTTTATTTTTTTATGCATTTTTATACGGCGTAGTCAGTTTTAAAACGTACTAGACAGTATTTTGGAAGGTTGGCACACCAAAAGGGCGGTAACTGAGGTGTTGCTCGACTAGTGGGCGTCAGGTTTGTGACTATGTGGCAAGGAGAGATGGGATGAAATTGCGGATGAAGGTCATCGCGTTGGTCGTATCGGTGGTGTCTTCGGCCAGCGCATGGCCGGTGACGCCTGCTGACGTTGCGAAGCTGGGTAAGGAACTCACAGCTGCAGGAGCCGAAAAGGATGGGAGCAAGGACGGTCAGATTCCTGCATTTGGAGGCGAATCCAAGCCTACGGGCAGTTGGACGTTCGGTAAGTCCAGAGAGGATTTCTGGAAATATAAAGACGAGAAGCCGCTCTACGTAATCGATGCTTCGAATGTCGACAAGTATGCTGACAAGCTGACGCCCGGCCAAATTGAGATGATCAAGCAGGTCAAAGGCTACACGATGCCCGTGTATCCGTCGCACCGGGAATGTGGCATTCCACAAAACGTCGCCGATAACACGAAGGAAGGTGCACTCAAGTCCACTATCGCGTCGGATGGTTGGTCGCTGGATAACGCTGTGTTGCCCAGCGTGCCATTCCCGGTTCCGGACAGTGGTATCCAAGCAATGTGGAACTTCTTGGCACGGTATCAGGGTCTAGGAACGGTCTACCAAGACATCTTTACGTACCTTTCGCCACGTCCCGGCTCGGATCAGTCGATCGCTTACCATTCGGCCGCGATTGCGTACTACCCATGGGGAGCCAAAGGTACGCATAATCCGAAAGAAAACGGCGGCCTCCAGCAGGGGAGTTACTACGCTTACAGTGAACCTGCCGCGTTGGCGGGTCAGGGGACAACGCAGCGTTACTATTTCTCAAAGGACACTGACAGCTTCTACTACTTTACCGGACAGCGGCGAGTCCGTCGTCTGCCTTCGTATGCTTACGATGCACCGATGATTGGGTACGAGAATCAGTACACAATTGATTCGCCTGGCATTTTCGGCGGAAACCCTGATCGGTTTGATTGGAAGCTCGTCGGGAAGAAGGAGGTCTATATTCCCTACAACGTGTTCGCTATGCAGCGACTGAATGCGAAGATCAGCGACGTTACGGGGCCGCATTTTGTCAATCCGGCATTCCGTCGCTATGAGTTGCATCGAGTATGGGAAGTCGTCGGCACAGTGAAGTCCGGGGTGCGCCACTCCACCCCCAAGAAAGTCATCTACCTCGACGAGGATAGCTGGATCGCAGCGGTTGGTGACGACTACGATGCTCAAGGAAAGATCTGGCACGTGAAGGAAAACGACATCACGCCCCAGTGGGAAATTGGTGCCTGTATTCTGAACGGATATGTCCAGAATGATGTAATCAGTGGTCGATATATTCTCGATATGGCGGTTGTAGGAACGGGTAAAGATATCAAGAATGTGCCGCCTGACGGAAATGATCCCCACCTGAAGGATAGCTTTTTCACCAGCGAAGGTCTTCAGGCTGTCAGTTCTCAATGAAGTTTATATCCCACGTTCCTGAGGTTTGAATGGGAATCCGAGAGAGGATAGTTTAAAGGCTTTCGGGTAAGTCATGATATGAACTGACTCTGCCATCGCATGTGTGGCAGCGATAGAGTCTTGACTGCCAATACGATCGGGCAGTTGCACTCGGATCTATGAGTAGCAATCTGCCCGAGTCACGCTCCCAGATACCGGTAGGCGACGAGATAGCGTGTCTCGCACGATGTTCCTATTAAACGAAGATAGATGGGAGGGGGCATGGAGCAATCTGTCGGGGCACTTATAACAAGTTCCGCCCGAAAGTTCGGTGACAAGACGGCGTTGGTTATCGGCGGAGAAAGCTGGTCGTTTCTTCAACTGGACTGCTTTTCCTCAAATGTGGCGAAGAGCCTGGAGCAGCGTGGCGTTGGAAAGGGTTCTGTCGTCTCGCTGTATTCCCCAAATTGTGCGCAATGGATCATCGCCTATTATGCGATCCTGAAATTGGGTGCAGTCGTCAACCCCTTAAATCTGATGCTTACGTCGTCTGAGGCAGCGTATGCGGTGAGCGACTGCAAGGCCGTCGCTGTGTTAGGTTCCTTGGAAAAACTGGTTCCATTGAGAGAGGCACTTGGGATCAACCAAGTCAGGCTGATCTCATTCGGAACTGCAACGGGGTCGATTGAATGTTTCAACGACCTGCTTTCTGGAGATGGAACAGACCATTATCCAGTAAGCGCGATTGAACTCGATGACCTATGCACCATTGGCTACACGTCGGGAACGACCGGCCACCCTAAAGGTGCCATGCTGTCGCATCGCGCAATCCTTCTAAACACCGCGATGACATCGACATACCATGTACGTACTGATCGCGATATCGTTGTCAGCGCACTACCATGTTCGCACGTCTATGGCAATATTGTCATGAACTGTGCTGTCGCGTGCGGGATGACTCTTGTACTGCACGCTGTCTTTGATGCGAAAGCGATTCTCGCGAGTATTGAGGCCTATCGGGCGACGATATTCGAGGGCGTGCCGACGATGTATATGTACCTGCTGAATTTGCCCGAACTTGCCGATTACGATGTTTCCACGTTGACGCGCTGCACGGTCGGCGGTCAGACCATGCCACCACAAAAGATGGAGGAGGTCGAGCGGAAATTTGGCTCCCCGTTGCTTGAATTGTGGGGTATGACTGAGTTGGGAGGACTAGGAGCGACACATCCCCTGTACGGTCCGAAAAAAAACGGGTCAATCGGGGTTCCGCTGCCGTTATTGAAAGCGCGGATCGCATCGTTAGAATCACCATCTAAAGAAGTGACGGCTCGAGAAGTAGGCGAGCTTCAGATGAAAGGCCCCATCACCATGATGGGGTATTATGGTCGTCCCGAAGCGACTCTGGAAACCATTGATGCTGACGGCTGGCTGCATACCGGCGACCTCGCTTATATAGACGAGGAAGGATTCATTTTTATCGTTGACCGCCTGAAAGATATGGTCATCACGGGTGGGTTCAATATCTACCCGGCGGAACTGGAGCGTGTCCTGTGTGAGCATCCATCGATTGCCCTAGCTGCAGTCGTGGGTGTACCAGATGATATTAAGGGAGAACTAGCGAAGGCCTTCATTGTACGCAAGCACGGCGCGGAGATAAGAACGGAAGATGTTTTTGAGTTTTGTCGTCAGAGGTTGGCTGCTTACAAGGTGCCTCGTTTGATCGAGTTTGTAGAGGATCTCCCGAAGACCAATTCGGGAAAGATCTTGCGGCGCGAGTTGAGAAAGAAGGCACTGCAGTAATATCGGCCGTAATTGTGCTGCGATGTTTGTTGGTGTGCCACATCTACACGGGAAGAATCCTGTAACCGGACATTTGACAGGATGGTCATTCCGGTTCTTGAAGCGTGCGACTTTGTAATCGGAGCGCTTGACCTAGTGCTCCCCTATACCGGCCCCAGGAAGAGTTGGTTCGCCAATTAGAGTCCCGAGGACGTCCGCGGTCTCGCGCTTACGAGTGCCTGGGTGTCCCCCCCTTCTGCAGTCTGGAGAAACCGATGTATAGTATGCGTGCACAATGCAGCAACAAGGTCGCAGTGTCAAGGTCGTAATCCTTGAGTTTGCGACCACGAAAAAGATCAGCTGCCGTGATTGGAGCAGGTGAGCATGCTGCTTGATTGCGATTTGCTAGCCCCCTTAAATCTTGGCTAAATCGCAAGGCCCGCATACTAGAAACGGTGCACGATACCGATCCGGCCGCCTATTTGGCGATTTGTTGTCGACATGGACGCAAGGGCGCCTTGGTAAAGGTCGGCATAGTGTGCGTCTCCGGCTGCCTGTTGGAAGGAAACCAAGCCGTAGACCTCGGTACGCTTGGACAGCGCGTAGCGAGACCCCAAGATAAATCGATGATATTTCAGCGTTTGTCCCAGGTATTCGATATGTCCAACCGTAAAGAGATATCCCCCGATGAATCGCCACGCGGGATTCAGCTGATACCGCACCGAAACGTCATAGTTGTCAAACGAGACGTCACTCGAGGTACCGTTTGCCTGCGCGAAGAGAGAGCGGGTATAAATTCCTCCGAGGGTAATATTTCCGAAATTGTATGTCCCGCCGGCAGCAATTATGCTCATGTGGTCCGGATTTCCAATGTAGCTCCATGGTCCGCTCGCACCGATAGCCGCTCCGGTCGTGTTTGCGATGAAGTGTCCATCGCCCGTCGTGAAAACTTGGGCCGGTCTGTTTGCATAGAGATAGGACGCTGCAACGTGCGCTCCAGCAACTGAATAGTCGGCTCCAACGCTCCAGATCGGTATCGTGTGCGGTGAGTTCGCGGCGTTGGTACCGCTGAAATTCATCAATACGCCAAGGCGGAAGCCGGAAACTGTTGGACTCGTATATTTCACTGCGTTGTCGATCCGGAAGGAATTGACTAGATTGTCGACATCGGTTCCGTGTGCGGCGAACGTACCCAGTTCAGAAGTAGTCGATGCAAACTGCATGAAGTCGACTACCGAGTCATACTGCCGACCGAACGTTACTGTACCCAGACGGGAAGATGCCAAGCCGATGTACGCTTGGCGACCAAACTCGCGCCCACCCTGAGCTGCGGTGCCGCTAGGAAGATTAAACCCGCTCTCGAGGCGGAAGATGGTTTCCAGACCGCCCCCAAGGTCTTCATGCCCAATGAGGCCCCACCTACTCCCATATATACCAGTGGACGTTCCGTCGCGCATGGCGAGCAATTGCTTGCCGGCTGAGTTATTGACGAAATCGATACCGTTATCGGCGAGACCATAGAGCGTGACGGAGCTCTGTGCGTCAGAATCAGTTGACTGTAGCGCTGCAAGTGAAATTGCCAAACAAGATAAGATTTTCTTATTCATTAGTATGCCAAAATAAATGATAGAGTTTTATTTAAAAACAGGAACATCATTAGGGATCAAACTCTTACCGATTAACGATCGCCGGATGTAGTCGGAAGAGTCTTATGACTGTAAAGTGAGCGATCGAAAATCGCGCACTTTCGCCTTAGTTTACCCTTATTCGGCCGATGTTTTGGGCGCCAAGAGGAGCAGCCAGATCAACGCTATTGCATAGAGTCCTGGAATGCCCATGAAAAGAATTTTGTAATTGTTATGTGTGGTCGTGAGAACGTAGCCGACGACCTGTGTCATGAACATGCCTGTTCCTGCTGCGCACATACCGCCAAAGCCAAAAACTGTGCTTACGAGCTCTTTGGGCGTGTAATCCATGCAGATGTTATAGATATTCGTGATCCAGGCTTGTCCAGCGGCGAGGCCGAGCGCGATTGCCAGAACGGCAGTCCAAAGATTATTCGAGTTTGCCGCCACAACACTCGTAACGAGCACGGCTGCTAGGAACATTGTGATGAGTCGGGCGTACACAGGGCGTACGCCACGGGTAATGAGGAAGGAAGAGATCAATCCTCCTCCAATGCTTCCAACGTCCGCGGCTACATAGATGATGATCAATGGTAACCCGATCTGATTGACGCTGATGCCGAGAGAATACTGCTGGTGGAGATATGGTGGTAGCCAGTAAAGGTAGAACCAGAAGACAGGTGCTGTTAATGAGAACGCGAGCGCAAAGGCCCAAGTCCCTCGCATAACCAAGATTCTATGCAGAGGCACTTTGATGGCCGGTTTCTCATCATCAGATTTCACATACTCGCGTTCCGATGCGCTGATCCAAGGATGGTCCTTGGGGTCGTAGTAGCAACGTGCCCAAACAAGGGCCCACGCGAGTCCGAGAATCGCGACGCCAATAAAGACGGCTTGCCAGCCGAATGCGAAGAGTAGAGCCGGCAGGATAATGGGTGTGAGGATTGCACCGATATGTGTTCCACCGTTAAAAATTCCAGTCGCAATGGCCCGCTCCGCCGGAGGAAACCATAATCTTGAGATCTTGACTCCCGAAGGGTAGTTTGCTCCTTCAGTCAGTCCCAAGATCAAGCGGCAAAGCATGAATCCTGCGACAGAGGTGGTGAAAGCATGCGCCCCTGTGGCGAGACTCCACAACAAGACAGCCCAGAAAAAGACTCGCCGAACCCCGAGTCGATCGATCAATGAACCTTGAAGGAAGTAGCCCACGGCATATCCGGCCTGGAACCAGAAATTGATGTTTGCGTAGTCCATTGTGGTCCAGCCAAGCGACACACTGAGGATCGGCTGGAGGATGCCAAGAGCTGCGCGATCGATGTAGTTCAGTGCCGTAGCCGCGAACACTAGCGCAAGCATGGCCCACCGTAGGCGCCCGACGCTCCATGTTTTGCGAACAACATTTGCTTCTTCGTTTCGTTCCCCCAAGGCTTGGGGCTCGCGTGTGGCTGTCATCTCAGATCCTTCTTCTTGTGGAACTTTTGTAGGCATAGCCGCGATGGGCGAAATCCTTTGGATCTCGAGATCCCATTTGGCGCTTGACTGACGACTGCGAGAGAGAGGCTTTAAGGCGGTCACAACGACAACTTCCAAGTCGGACTGGTAACCCGCACGTTTGGCGGTACCACGCTTCCCAGAACGGTGCATTGTCACCACGTCACCTACGATCCCACGTTCATAGAATACGATGAACAAAAATAAACTGACTGGGCAGTCTAATGTTTGCGGATGATCCTGGTCAGATGTTGGCCATTAACAACATTGATCGCGAGCACGTCGACTTCGAGTCAGCGCGGCAATGTTGGGCAGGCGAGCGTCAAATGATACTGGCAAGCAGTTCCTAACTCGGCGCGCGCACGCTCGAATAAAAGTGACTACGCGGAAGTGCATGTGTCCGTCGGGTGACCACGACGGCGTGCGAAGAAAGCCCGCGCGGCGAAATCGCATGCCATCTCGCGAGGCTTGCCGGCCTTGATGAATTCAATGGCGCACGATGTACGCTCAAAGGTTTCACATACTCTACGCGTGGACTGGCGTTATCGAGGCAAATTGTGAGGAAGAGTGTCGAGCGGCTGAGGCCGGCATTCTTGCCGTTGATGCGAAAACCTACAACTAATGGATGCTGGAAGTCGCATGCGCCAGTTTGCGATTGCGCTGTGCGTGTTGCTCGCACCGTGTGGTTCGCGGAACCGACCTCCACCTAACGTTTTCTCGGAATCGATTTGCCGTTGCGAGCACGTGATCGGAAGTCAATTTACGATGCTGCTGCGGTTCTGAACTTCATCGGCAGCAGAAAGAGGCGCCTTGATGTTGGCGTACTCAAGGATGGCATTCGCGAAACGGCTGAGAGCTGTGATCGAGCCATAAACGCTTTGGTACTCTTGTCGACCGATTTTGCCGTCAAGTGTCACCAGTAAGCCCGAGCTCTCCGCAATCTTCAGGATGTCCATTTCAAGCTCCGCAGAAAATTGATGTACGAGTGATGCTCATACAGCATATTGATGGGCCCGCATGGTGGGAGCGGCAGGCGACGGAGGGAATACGCCCCAAGAACCATCGTCTTGTTGGAAAAAGAAGATCACAAAAACGCCCCTCTCTTGTATTGACTCGACCCGGACGCAACGCCGGCGTCTCACGATGAATCGGGTCAGGTGCATCGGAACTCCGGGCGTGCGTGCTAACCACTTCTCAAGTTGGCATCTGAGGGACTTGACCGCATGCGAATCCATTTGTGTTACTCCTTCATGGAGATCGGCGCACATCTGTGGCGCAGGTGCCGTTGTCGAAAGGCCTGTCTGACCTGAATCGCCCGCGTCAACCGGGGCAATCGCATCAGGTGCTCCGCTACCGTCGGCTCTTTTCTCAAGATACCGTCAGTCAAAAATAGTAATCTGATGAGTACGTTTATTTGACTGACGGGTTTATTCAAACATAGTCCATGGCCAATGGGTAATCAAGGCAGATGATGCCAGGGAAAATACCTACAAGTCTTAAAAAATGACTAACGAGTTTTGGCTCCCATTCTCAACGGGGACGACGAGCCTCTGGGCACAGATCTCCGTATTCTGTTCGGGATGCCCGATGTCACGATTCCAGCAACGTGGCAGAGCGCGCTTCGCGCTCGTTAGTGAAGTGTCGCCAATATTACTTCCAGGGTAATATTGGCGGTATGTAATTTAGAATATCTGGTATGTTTAATTGACCATTGGTATAATTTGACCCGAACCACTGGCGACAGGGCGTACGTCGTAACTGGTGCCGGCCTGCTCACCGGGGTCTCGCGACGAGTTCGCATCCTCGCCCCAGACCTGGATAGGGAGGCGTGAGGTAGCGGGAATTCAGCAAGGCGCAAATTGTCATCGTCCCGGCCTCGCTTGAGTGTCGCCGTTGCGCTGCCTTGGGACGGCACCCGGTTGTACTTGAAAGGCCCGCAGCGAATGGCTGCTCGCTCGTTGCCGCTAACGCATCGACTATCGGGCCTCAGTCGTTGATATCGAATCTTGGGTCTTAGTGATCCTTGTGAGCTCCCCATGGGTGAAAAGTTGGCCTTTAAACTCAACGACGTACAACGTGCCCGTGGCGTCTCCGTGTGGCGAGGAAAGGTTTGTAATGCAAACGCGGCGTTGCTGACGCGAATCTGTATCTTGGAAGGCAACCTTTCCCCTTTTGCACAAACCTCGCCTCCGAACAGATCGCTGATCGATTTGTATCATCGGCGCGAGCGAATACTTGAACGTTACGAGCATCTGTTCGCCGCCGAGGATTGAGAGTTGGCCGACGTCCGCTCGGACCTGGTCAAGTAGCATTGCGCGCCGATGCATATCTCCAGTCTGCTCCGTTGCCTCCCTTCAGCCCATTTAACGCGAAGGAAGATGGACCCTCTCGCTACGCCCATTCTGGAGTGAAGCGCCGGCAGCAGGCACTTGAGCAACTGCACTCTCTCCGCGCTCGAAAAGGCTTGGGAGGATTTGAAGATGGCGGCACGAAGCGAATTGCTCCGCATGATCGGTACGAAGCGTGCCGAAAGTGTCTCGAACCGTACCGTCCAATCTTTCCCAACAAGACGTCGATACGAAACATAGGGGGTCCTCCACTTGACTTGCTGGTTTTTTATAGAGACTATCAAGTCTTCTTTTTGACTGGTCGGTATGGCTGCGCTTCGCTCACCATGCAAATTGTTGGAAGCATCGCGTCAGCAAATCAGACTCTCCCTTTTAGGAGTAGCGGTTGTGAAGATTGACGGCATCGAGAATGACAAGAAAAATGAAAGGCATGATCACGGGGGAGTCACCCGACGGGATGTACTTCGCGTCGGAGCGGCCGCTGTAACTACTTCACTGTTCTCCCTGCCAGGGATGACGTTTGCGCGTACAGGCGACTCCTTTAAGACTGTCCAGACTACGCATGGAAAACTACGCGGACGTGTGAATGACGGCTTGGCTTCGTATCTAGGTGTCCGCTACGGCGCGAACACTGGCGGTGAAAATCGATTCCTGCCGCCACAACCGGTGACGCCATGGCATGGGGTTCGTGATGCGCTTCACCTTGGGAGTCAAAGTCCGCAGGACAATCAAGATTTTGCTACGTGGGTCGATCCAAGTTCCGCGACCGAAGACTGTCTTATGCTAAATGTGTTCAGTCCTTCGAGCGCTAGCACGTCCTCGCGTCTACCGGTAATGGTATGGATGCACGGGGGCGGCTATAGCTTTGGCTCAGGGTACTCGCATGTTTACAATTGCGGAAGCATCGCGAAAACAGGGAATGTTGTAACTGTTGGCATCAACCATCGCCTTAACATTTTTGGATACACGTACCTGGGCGAGCAGCAAGACGACCGGTTTTCTTCTTCCGGTAACGCAGGGCATCTGGATCTCATTGCTGCGCTGAAGTGGGTCCGTGACAATATTGAGAACTTTGGGGGCGATCCTAACAACGTTACTGTCTTCGGACAGTCGGGAGGTGGTGGAAAGATCACCACGCTCCTTGGCATGCCCGGTGCTCAGGGTCTATTCCACAAGGCTATCATCCAGAGTGGGTCCGTGCTGAAAGTCCGCGAGTCCAGTGAGGCTGCGGCATTAACAGACTCGGTGTACGCTACGCTCGGACTACGACATAATGACATCAAGGCGCTTCAGGCGGTTCCGACTCAAAAGCTGCTAAAGTGCTTCGAAAAAATCAGCACCGAGGCTAAATCAAATTTCAACCCTTCGATCATATTTGGCCCGACGGTGGATGGCCGCGTCTTGCCGAAAATGATCTGGAAGGGAGACATTCCGGAGTTTGCGCGTAAAGTGCCGGTGCTGCTGGGGAACACGTCACAGGAAACAGCGGCGTTCATCGGTTCTGACATGTTTGCGCCTCTAAAGGATGATCAGGCCCTCGCCGAAAAGGCAGCGAAATTTGCGACTATCAACAATATTGATGTCAACGAGCTACTTCCGGTCATAAAAAAGTACCGGCAGGTAATGCCGAAACTTTCGGAGCCCGAGCTGCTCGTTCGCGTTTCAACTGATATCGGCTTCTGGAAAAATGCGGTTACGCAGGCCGACATGCTTGTGGCTGCAAAAGGCTCTCCGGTTTACATGTACGAGTGTGCCTGGCAGACTCCATGTTTTGATAGCAAATGGGCCTTGCATGGTGTTGAATTGCCATTTGTTTTCAATGTTCCACTCTATGGAACAGCGTGGGATGGGAAGGACTCTGATGCGTTGCGAGCCTCCGCAGATCCGGAAAACCATCGTCTTGCTTTAGGCAAGCAAATGTTTGACGCATGGACGAGTTTCGCTCGCAGCGGCAATCCGTCGACAACATCGCTTCCATGGCCCACTTACGACACCGAGTCGCGAGCGACCATGATGTTTAGCACGCAGTCGAAGGTCGAGAACGATCCGCATCAAGCGATGCGCGGCGACATTGTGAGTCTCTGAGACTGAGTCACGTTGAAAAGGTGGCGACTTGTCTGTTTTATGGCTGTCACTTTAAGAAGAGTATTAATATCAAACGCGTTCCTGGAATTTTTAATTTCAGGAATGCGTCGAAACGCGAAACGGTGCCGAGAACGGCGCATCGACGCTTTAAGCGTGCGACTCGAAATGAAGCGCGGAGATGGCTAACGAAGCTGCTTTCGATGTTTGCCGCAACACCTTCCGAAAACACTAGTGATTACTCTTGAGATGGTGCGACGCATATGTCCCGGCAACTGAAAATTAACGAAGACTTGGCACAGTACATCATTGAGCAACTTGCTCTCATTGACCCTATCTCGACACGTTCTTTATTCGGTGCCTGCGCACTGTGTCGAAATGAACATGTGTTCGGTATGGTATGGAAAGGGGATCTGTATTTCAAAGTTGATGATGAGAATCAAAATGACTATGAAATCGCTAACTCACATACGCTCGGCTATGTATCCAAGGGGGAGGAGCGTGCTCTTAAATCCTTCCGGGCGGTACCCGCCGAGGTAGTCGAGAATCGGGAGGAACTGCGCATTTGGGCCGAGAAAGCGTATCGGGCCGCGATGAAGGCGGCAAAGCCCTCGTCGTAGTCGAGCCACGAGTAAGTCACGGTGTGGAAGGGGGGTGACTAGCGAATAAGAATAAGCGCTCGGCAAACCCATCTTGAGTCTGGCTGTAGCGCTTGGGAGTATCGTGTCCACTTAATTGAATAAGCGGACAAGTGAACACTATCGAATCGGAATCACTCCCGGAGCGTCGTCGTCGGAAACGCCACAGCGAGGAGTTCAGGGCCAAGGTTGTAGCGGCCTGGCAAGGAATCGGCGTATCGGGTGCTTACGTTCAAGCGGTTCCGGAGCGCGGCCCTTGCCCTCTCCAGTATCGCACCGATGCACCAGCGTGCTCCTCAAAGATACCAATCCACCCCCGATCTGGATGGCGATGCTGCCAGCTCGTTGAGGTTCAAGAACGGTAGGCGATTACTCGCTCGCCTACCGAATTTGCACCA
This sequence comes from Paraburkholderia phymatum STM815, assembly GCF_000020045.1. Classification (GTDB taxonomy): domain Bacteria; phylum Pseudomonadota; class Gammaproteobacteria; order Burkholderiales; family Burkholderiaceae; genus Paraburkholderia; species Paraburkholderia phymatum. Next base: position 1,957,377 of record NC_010623.1, read on the forward strand.
CAATCCTCACAGGCAACGCGACAAAGCCTCCCGCAGAAATTAGCGACCGCCGGCCGTTCAGAACTGGTGACGCGCGCCCACCATCACGCCCGTCTGATCGACTCCGGGCAACGGCGTAGACGCAGGCGGCAGCACGCCGCCGTCGATCGTGAATGTCGCGTTGCGCTCGTTGAACATGTGTCCGACGGTGATATAGACCGAACTGCGCTTCGACAGGAGATACGCCGCGCGCGCCGCAATCACGGAAGCGCCCGCGGAGCTGCTATTCACGGATATGTGGCCGAACTGGGCGTCGAGGGCGATTTGCGGAGCGGGGAGATACGTTCCGCCCAGCCACCAGTAGTTGCTGACGGCATCGAAAAGCGTCGCCGTCTGCGCTCCGTGATTGATCCGATGCAGATATCCCGCGCCGATGGTCGCCGTGCCGAATTTCACGTAGCCGTCGATCACAGCGCGCGTATCCGTCAGCGAACTGGTCGGCAGTGGCGAGCCGGTGCCGCCTCCGCCGTAGTTGCGGTCGAATGCCGCCGCCACGCCCCATGTTGCCGCTTCGTATTTCACCATCGCTGACATCGACTTGCAGGCCCGCCAGTCTGTCGGCGACTGGCCGGCGCATCCGCCCGCCGCTGCGGGATCGACGGCGTCGCGCCCGAATGAATAGGTAGCGGCCACCGTCAGTCCCGACGTCGTGAACGTGTAGGCGACAGCGTTATCGACCCGCGCCTGGGACAGGTAAGGGTCGAGGTCACCGGCTGCGTAGATGTTCGGGCCCATCGTGTCGCCCGGCAACGCCCAGTAGATCTGCGAGTATTGCCGGCCCAGCGTGAACGTTCCCCATCGCCCCGACAGGCCGACGTAGGCCTGCCTGCCAAACAGGCGGCCGCCCTGGTTCAGCGCCCCCGTCGACGGAGCGAATCCCGATTCCAGCACGAACACCGCGCTGAGCCCGCCGCCAAGATCCTCCTTGCCGCGAAACCCCCACCTCGAAGGAATCGACGCGGTGAACGACGGGACGCGGACCGCACTCGACTTTGTTGGACCGTTGTTGGTCACATATTCGACGCCCGTATCGATGATGCCGTACAGCGTGACCGAACTCTGTGCCTGCGACGCCACCGGTGCACACATCGCGAGCGACAGCAGTCCCCAGCCAATCGTCTGACGCCACGAAAAACCATTCCCCGTTCGACTCGACCTTGAACTCATTCATCTGTCTCCCGTTTTGGTGAATTACTTCCGTGGAAGGTAATTTTTTAACATCTTCCATGTCAAACATTTTGCGGTCGGGAGTTACCCGTATCGGACGGCCGCCGGGAGCAGCATCCATACGCCGACTCGCTTCCCACACGCGTCTTCACATATCGGGTTTTGCCCTATCTCGACATTCCGTATCCGAAATAGTATCTTCCATGGAAGACGAAATGAAGAGCGCAGGAAAACCTGCACAGGAGTGCGTTGACAAATGAGAGATCTTGAAGGCTTTGCCTGGCATGACGACTACGCCCTCGGCCATCAGACGATGGACGAGACCCACCACGAGTTCGTCTCGTGCGTGCACACGCTGCTGACTGCCGAAGACGCCGATCTTGGCGACGCGCTGGCGGCGTTTGCCGGGCACGCGCACAGCCACTTCGGCGACGAGGACGCTTCGATGCGCGAGACAGCCTACCGTTCGGCGGGCTGTCATATCGACGAACACGCTGCCGTACTCCGCTCGCTCGACGAAGTGCGCGCAATGCTTGCCCAGGGTCGAACCGATGTCGTGCGTTCATTCGCCCGCGCGCTCGTGGACTGGTTTCCCGAGCACGTGCGTGTGATGGACCAGGGCCTCGCCCGCTGGCTGATTCAACAGAAACTGGGCGCGTCGCCCGTCGTGATCAGGCGGCAACTTCGCGTCGCCGCCTGATACGCATCACTTTTACTGCTCACGTCCCCAATGGAAGATCAAACAACCTCTGTGCACACCTTGCTGCAAGTGAAAGTTGCCGCAAAGGTGTGGCTCGCCGACGGCATCGCCGGCTATGAACTCTCGCCCGTGTCAGGCGATGCGCTGCCTGCCTTCGAAGCAGGCGCGCACATCGACCTGCATGTCCCCGGTGGTCCCGTTCGTCAGTACTCGCTGTACGAGTTGTCCGGCGAAGACGGGCGGTATCGGATCGGCGTGCTGCGCGATCCCAATTCGCGTGGCGGTTCCGTCAAATTGCTCGATGACGTACAGGCGGGCGACACGTTGACCATCAGCGCCCCGCGCAATCATTTCGCGCTTCACAGCGCAGCAAACGATCGCTCGATTCTCTTTGCGGGCGGCATCGGCATTACGCCGATCTTCTGCATGGCGCAGCAGCTTGCGGGCGAGCAACGCCCATTCGAACTGCACTATTGCGGGCGCACGCTTTCGGGTATGGCGTTCGTCGATCGCCTGCAGCAGGCGCAATCCGGCGGCGAATCGAATATCCACGTGCACGTGGATGACGGTGCGCCTGACCAGCAGCTCGACGCGCGCAGCGCGATCGGCGCCCCGTCAGCAGACAGGCATCTGTACGTGTGCGGCCCTGCGGGCTTTATGGATCACATTCTCGCAACTGCGCGCGAGCTCGGATGGGACGAGAAGCATCTGCACCGCGAATACTTCGCGGCGGCAACGCCGGTCGAATCGTCTTCGGATGACGCGCCGTTCGAAATCGAAATCGCCAGCAGTGGCAAGGTCATCACGGTGAGCACCGCTCAAAGCGCAGCGCAAGCCTTGCTGGAGGCTGGTTTCGATGTGCCGCTGTCGTGCGAGCAGGGTGTCTGCGGCACCTGCATGACGAAGGTACTCGCCGGCGTGCCCGAGCACCGCGACCTGTATCTGACCGATGACGAGCGGGACCGCAACGACGCCTTCATGCCCTGCTGCTCACGCTCGAAAACGTCGCGGCTGACGCTCGATCTTTGACGCGACTTCACACACTGCCCATTCCTGTAGCGAGGGATAACCATGTTGAACAAGCAAGACAATGAACTGATGTGCCGCACGGGCGCCGGTACCGGCATGGGCGACGCCATGCGCCGCTTCTGGCTGCCCGTGATGCAGTCGTCGGATATGCCGCCGCCGGACGGCGAACCGCAAACTGTCGAACTGCTGGGCGAGCGCTTCGTCGTCTGGCGCGACGCGCAGGGGCGGCCCGGCGTCTTCGCTGAAGCCTGCCTGCACCGCGGCGCGTCGATGCAACTGGCCCGCTCGGAAGGCGACGGCTTGCGCTGCATTTATCACGGCTGGAAGTTCGCCGTCGACGGCACGGTGCTGGAAACGCCTAACGTCGAAGATCCGCGCTTCAAGGAACGTATCAAGGGACGCGCGTGGCCCGTTCAGGAAGCGGGTGGCATCGTGTGGGTCTATCTGGGTCCGAAGGGCACCGAGCCGCCTTTCCCGCGCTGGGCGTTCATGGATCAGCCGGACGCTCACCGCATCAACGCCTGCGCCGTCATCAACGCGAACTTCGTGCAGGTGATGGAAGGTCTCGTCGACTCGTCGCATCTGACGGTACTGCACAGCTCCGCACTGGCGAGGACCAGCGATTCCGAGCTCGACTATGCAAAGAAGACCTCGCACATGCAATTCGACGCAGCACCCAGAATCGAAGCCGACGAAACGGACTTTGGCTTCCACTATGTGGCGATCCGCGAGACGGAGGGCAAACGCATTGCGCGGGTGACGGCGTTCATCGCACCGTGCTTCATCGCCAACGCCAATGGCGATGTGTTTCTCGCCATCGTTCCTGTCAACGACGAGCGCTGCAATCTCTATCACGTATGGTGGGACGCCGGCAAGCGCATCGGCGAAGACCCGCTGCGCAACGAGCAACTCACGTTCGTGGGCCTGGATGAGCCGACGCTGCGCCGGTACGGCATGACGGCCGACACCTGCAACACAGCCGCCGCGATGTCGGTGGCGAATGGCTATTTGCAGGATCGCGCGCAGATGCGCACCGGCCACTTCACCGGTCTGGCGAGCATCACACAGGAAGACGCTGCGTGCAGCGTGTCGAGTGGCGCGATTCGGGACCGTTCGCAGGAAATGCTGTCCACCGCCGACATCGCGATCAGCCGCCTGCAGCGCTGCCTGCTGACCTATGCCCGCGCGGCACGCGACCAGCAGCAGATCGCGGCACTGCACGCCGATGCCGGTGGCGCGATTGGCGTGTCCGCCGAAATCGGTCCGGATGAAGATTGGCGCACCCTCGTGCCACACCATCGCATCGTCGCATCGCAAGGTGCGGCGCGCGCAGGACGCAGTCAGTAACGAACGTAGAGAAAGGAGAACCTGGAATGTTGAGCCGCGAAGATAACGAATTGCTTTGCCGTGTCGGTCCGGGCACGCCCGTTGGCGCATTGATGCGACGCTTCTGGCACCCGGTTTGCACGTCCGCGCAACTGCCGCAACCCGACTGCGCGCCGCTGCGCGTGCGCCTGCTCGGCGAAAACTACGTCGCGTTTCGCGACAGCGACGGAAAGGTCGGATTCCTGGAAGAGTTGTGCATGCATCGGGGCGCGTCGCTTGCGTTGGGCAGAGTCGAGGAAGGCGGCATCCGTTGCCTCTATCACGGCTGGAAGTTCAGCGCTTCGGGCACCGTGATGGAAACACCGAACCATGCCGATCCGAAGTACGCGGCGCGTCTGAAGGCGCCCGCTTTCCCGGTTCGCGAGGAAGGCGGTATCGTGTGGGCCTATGTCGGTCCGCAAGACCAGGTTCCCGCGTTTTCGCGCTACGCGTTCATGGACGCCGAACCGGCCCATCGCGTCGTGCTGCGTATCAACGTGGCCTGCAATTACCTGCAACTGGTCGAGGGCGGCGAAGACAGTTCGCACGTCGGCGTACTGCACACCAATATGGCGCGTCCCGGCTGGAAGGACGACGAGTTCACACGCAACCCCGATGTCGTCAATCCTGCCGCGCTCGCATCCAACGACCTCGAACCGGTGCTGAAGATCGAGACCACCACGTTCGGTTTTCACTACGTTGCGCTGCGCAAGACCGACGACCCGGCAGTCCGCAATGCACGCGTCGTTCCGTTCATCGTGCCGTATGGCCGGATCATTCCCGCGCCGGCGTTCCTGTTCACCGTCCTCGAAGTGCCCGAGGACGACACGCACACCAGCACGTTCATCGTCGTTCATGGCAACGCGCCCGTGACGGAAGACAAGATCATTGAACTGCTGGGGCTCAACGATCCGAACTACTACGACCGCAAGAATTGCACGTTCACCGCGAGCTGGCTGGATTCGTTCGGGCAAAACCGCGAGCTGATGAAAGAGAACTGGACGGGTTTGCGAGGCGTCGAAGTGGAAGACGCGTCGATCGGTCTGTCTCAAGGCCCGCTTTACGACCGTTCCCGCGAACACCTGGTGCCGGCCGATCAGGCCGTCGTTCGCGTGCGCCGCGTGCTGCTCGACGCCGTCAAGGCGGTGGCGGAAGGCCGGCAGCCCGCTGCGCTCGGCCTCGACCTGAGCGGCGTTGGCGCCTGTGACGCGCTGCTCGAAGAAGGCGACGCGTGGCAGGATCTGCTGCCGTCCCATCGCCAGACGGCGGCAGCCTGAGGAGAACATTCATGACGACGAGTGACCAACGCAATACCGTTCCGGATTACCTGTCCCTGCTGCGGCTCGACGGCCGCGGCTTCGTGCTGCTGGGCGCCGGCCAGGGCATCGGCGAGCAGACCGCGCATGCCCTCGCGCAAGCCGGCGCCCGCGTGCTTTGCGTCGACAAGGATGCGCAGCTCGCGCGCAACATCGCCGAAGCGGTGGGCGGCATTGCGTGCGCCGCCGACGCGACCTCGCGCGCCGACATGCAGCGCGTATTCGACACGGCGCGCGAGCACTTCGGCCGCATTCATGGTGTCGTCGATATCATCGGCGTGGCGGGCATCAAGCCGCTCGCTGCCGTCGACGACACCTCGTGGGACCAGCAGTTCGACATCGTGGTCCGCCATGCGTATCTCGCGATCCAGATCGGCGGCGAGATGATGAAGGCCGATGGCGGCGGCACTTTCGCCTTTGTCGGCTCGCTGGCCGGCGATCGCGCGATTCCGAACGAAGTCGCCTATGCAGCCTCGAAAGCGGCCTTGCATCATCTCGTGCGCAGTGCAGGTGCCGAATATGCGCCTCACAACGTGCGCATCAATGCCGTCTCTCCGGGCTTTGTGCGCACGCCGCGGCTCAACCAGCGGCTCAGCGAGGAAACGTGGACAGCCGTCGGAAAGGCCATTCCGATCGGACGCGCCGCCACGCCGGCGGAAATCGCGGGGCACCTGCTGTTCCTCGCCTCCGATCTGAGCGCCCACATGGCGGGCGAGATCGTTACCGTCGATGGCGGCCTGAGCGTGCTCGCTGCCATTCCGCGTATCACGTTCGCTCCTTCCGCGACTCCGACGCCCTGAAACCCATGATGCCTTCTTCCGCACAGAAACAGATTCATCCGTCGCTTCGGGGTATTGCGGCAACCGCTGCCGGGAAGCCGAGCATGGCGGAGGTGAGCGCCGACGAAGCGCGTGCGGGCATGGCCGCACGCACGGCCACTCGCGCGCCCGGCCCGCATATCGACACGGTCTTTGATTTCGTCATTCCGGGGCCGGGCGTCGGCATTCCTGTCCGCATCTATCATCCCGATGGCGCGACGGGTGTCACGATCGCCATCCACGGCGGCGGATGGCTGATGGGCAATCGCGACAGCTTCGACGCGGTCTGCCGGCATCTCGCCAACGACTCCGGACTGGCTGTCGTCAGCGTCGATTACCGGCTTGCGCCCGAACATCCGTTCCCGGCAGCGCTCGACGACGTGTGGGCCGCGACGTGCTGGATCGCAGATCACGGACACGAACTGGGGCTTCCATCCGCCTGCATGACGATCTTCGGCGAGTCAGCGGGTGGCAATCTCGCCGCCGTGGTGTGCCTGCTCGCACGGGACCATGCGCACCCACGCATTCTCGCGCAGGCACTCGTGTATCCGGCGACGGATGCGCGTCAGCAGGGAGCCTCGCTCGCCACCTATGCCGAAGGCTTCATGCAGCGCAAGGCCGACGTCGAGCACGCCTTTCGTACCTATGCGCTCGATCATGGTGTCACCGCGACATCCTGGAAACTCTCACCTTTCCTGGCTGGCACTCACCAGGGACTGCCGCCCGCCATCATCGTCACGGCCGAGTGCGATGCACTGTGCGACGACGGCGAAGCGTATGCAAGGAAACTGGCCGAAGCGGGCGTGCCGACGACCTGCGTCCGATATATCGGCATGCTGCATACGTTCTACAGCATGCGTGGCCAGGTCGACGCCGCGACGCTCGCTCAACGCCAGATCGCCGACGTGTTGCGCAGCGCGGTGCAGGCGGCTTAACAGGCTGCTGAAGTACCGCTGAAACACGTCATCGCGCAGAGTACGTGAAGCGTTGATAGAAGGAGCCCAACTGCCTAATGGAGATTATGCGCGGCGCCGACACATTCACCGAGAGTCTGTTTTCCATGCGCAAGCTGGACGACTTCATTCCGCCGTCACATCCGCTGCGTGCGATTCGCGTCATGGCGAACGAAGCACTCGCGAAGATGAATCGGCTGTTCGCCGACATGTACGAAGCCGACATAAAGGGCGGGCGGCCGAGCATCGCGCCGGAGAAGCTGTTGCGGGCGATGCTGATCCAGGTGCTCTACAGCATCCGCTCGGAGCGGCAATTGATGGAGCAGGTGCAATACAACCTCCTGTTTCGTTGGTTCATCGGCCTGGCAATGGATGACGTGGTGTGGGTGCCCACGGTCTTCACGAAGAACCGCGAGCGGTTGATCAGGCACGATGCCGTGATCGAATTCTTCAACGAAGTGGTGGCCATCGCTCAGAAGAAGGATCTGCTCTCGGGCGAGCACTTCAGCGTAGACGGCACGCTGATCCAGGCGTGGGCGGGACACAAGAGCTTCGTTCGTAAGGACGGTGACGATCAGGATGACGAAGGCAGCAGCGCGGCCGACTTTAGAGGTAGCAAGCGCAGCAACGAGACGCATCAGTCCAGTACCGATCCTGATGCGCGGCTCTATCGTAAAGGCAAGACGGGCAGCGAATTGCGGTACATGGGCCATACGCTGACCGATAACCGGCACGGTCTGGTGGTCAACGCGCGCGTGACACGCGCTGACGGGCATGCTGAGCGTGAAGCGGCCAAGATCATGATCAACGACGCGCGGCAAGCAGTACAGGATGCGAGCGCAGAGATCACGTTGGGCGCGGACAAGGGTTACGACGCACAGGAATTCATCGAGGCCTGCTACGAGATGAAGGTCACACCGCACGTAGCGCAAAACACTTCGGGGCGGCGTTCGGCGGTGGCCGATACGATTGCCTCGAGCGCGGGATACCCCATTTCCCAGCAAAAGCGCAAGCTGATCGAACAAGGCTTTGGATGGGCGAAGACCGTGGGACGTATGCGCCAGGCGATGGTACGCGGATTGAAGAAGGTAGATCAGATGTTCGTGTTGAACATGGCCGCATACAACCTCGTACGCCTGCGATCCTTGGCACAAGTCCGTCCATAGTGACGGGAAACGCGGAAATGAGGTCAGGATTTGAGCTCAGAACGCTTAAAAGGACGTTGAATTCGCATTAAACTTGCACAATGCGAAAAACCTGCGACGAGCGTCGCGTAATTGGAGTCAGGCCGTTTCAATTCGGTTGTACTTCAGCAGCCTGTTAATGCCTGAGGATGCGTGATGTCCGGGAGCCCGTCTGCGCAAGCCCGGAAAGTCCAGCTACAATTGGCAGGAAGCGAACTACTTCCAGGGAAGCCAACGAGATGAGCATTGCCGCCGCAAAGCGAACCGCGTCCAACCGGGCTCGCGAGAATGCCACAGTGGAACAGATGCAGCCCGCCCGGAAACCGAATCTTCCTGGTAGCAGCCACATTGAGTTCATCAGCCTGCAATGGCAACGCGAACACAGCGAGCTCGATCTCTCCAACTTTCTGCTCGCCATTTACTTCATGCGGCTTGGCACCGTTATCGAGCAGGCGTTCGACAAGATGTGCCAGAACCTGTGCGGCATCAGCGGGTCGGACATGCGCGTGCTGCTCGCATTGCGCCGCAGCGGTCACCCGTATGCGAAGCGCCCGACAGATCTGTATCGCGCGTTACTCGTCACTTCTGGCGCAATCACCAAGAAGATCGACCGGCTCGCGAGCCTCGGGCTGGTAGCACGACAATCCGATCCAGGTCACGGCGGCGGCTTCATCGTTCACTTGACCAAAAAAGGACTCGACATCGTCGAGAAGGCAATCGTCAAGCTCGCGGAAGAGTCGTCGATTGCGCCCGCGATGGCTCATTTCACGGAAGCCGAACGCGAGGCGGGAAACCAGTTTTGCCTGCGGACGCTGGCGTTGATGGAAGAACTGGTGCTGCCGGGACTCGAGGAACTTGACAACGGTTCGCAGAAGTCGCGTGCCAAAGGCGCGGCGCGAACGCCGCGCAAGCGGTGATGATTTTCCTGCGTTTCTATACATCACATCAGAACCATTGACCTGACGGCGCATGCCTCGCTAGCCTCGTGGTAATGCCATAGCCATGACGCCGCAGATTATTGTCCCGTGAATAGAACCGGCTCTGGCTCGACCCCACGCCTGATTGCTTCGACGCGTGCCGTCCGTCCCTTGCGTGCGTCTTCCGTGCCGTGCAGCGGCATCGTGATGTCCAGCAGAACGGAGTCGGCAGCAGGCACACCACCACCTGCCCACGCTTTCAGAAGTGAACGGATGGCCGCATACGAACGGGTCGGTCCATTGGACAGCCGCGTGACCAGTGATGCTGCGGTGCTCTCAACGTCCGTTTCGGCACAAGCGAAAGCAGCCACGCCGAGTTCGCCGGCCGTCTTGCCGGTCATCGGCTCGCTCAGCATGGTGTAGCGCGCGGCGATAGCGCGCCCGGCACGCTCTGCCAGGCGCTGAACGCCGCCTGCCACCGGCGCAGAACCGACGGAAGCCTCAAAGTGGTGAAAGACCGCATTATCGGCAGCGACGATCAAGTCGCAGGCCAACGCCAGTTCGAACGCTCCACCGAAGCACGCACCACGAACGGCTGCGACAGTTGGGATCTGTAACGCTTCGATACCGCGGTAGGATTGGTTCATCTCACTGATGAACGTGCGCCAGTCGTCGAAGTCCTTATCGATAAAATCAAGGACGTCTCCGCCATGACTAAAATTCGCGCCTTCGGCGCGTACCAGTAGAGCCCGGATCTCAGAGCGACTGGCCTCGTGCACGGCATCTTTAAGTGCTTCGCAGAACCGGTTATTGATCAGATTTAGCGGACCATCGGCCAGAACGATGTGTCCAACATTACCTTGTTGTTCGAAACTGATAACTGACATGTTGAGTCTCCTGAGAATTGGAATGGGATGAAGATCGACGGAATAACTGTCTGCGACTACACGGAGTGACGCATTAACATGCACGGCCGCCTGCTGCTTTCGCGACTGCGAGCTCAGCGATATATGCAAGTCCGCCCAGGGTGAGAGCTGCGTCGGCGGCGCAAACACGAAATGACGTGCTCCTGGGTTTCCGGAGGGTGTTCACTTTGATCAATAAGCGAAAAACGTCACCCTGCTCGCGTATCTTCAAGTCGGGAGCGAATACGCTAATCCGAATGCTTGAAGTGCCCTCGCGTGTCTTGTCAGCCCAGTAAATCGGCGGGCATAACGTCTCCGTAGCACCTCGCTCGATGCACGAGCCATATCCGGCTTTGCGTCGAGCGAGCATATCTGAAGAGTGCGTTAGAAGAGTGTCGCGCCAATGCGTACATTCAACAATCCGATCTCACAAATAACACTCTTCCACGAACCTGATAACGTGCGTCGGAACGCCGCGGAGGCAATCAGTCAGGTATCGGCACGAACAGTTCCCGGACGAGGCCCCGCATCCATCGGTTCCCCGGATCATCATGCTGCGATCGGTGCCAGTATTGGTTGACGTCAAACCGTGGCATCTTATATGGGGGATCTAGAATCTCAAGCTCCGCGATGCGCGCAAATATCTCGCCCACATCGCTGGAAACCGTGACTACCAGATCTGTCATTGCAATGGTCATCGGGATGCTTAAGAAATGCGGAGTATGCAGAACCTCTCTGCGTCGGATTCCGTTCTCTTTCAGGAATTGCTCGACGATTTCCTGGCGACGGCCCTCCACTTGAACGACCGCATGTGGCAGCTCGCAAAAAAGCTTCTTTGTCAGCCGACCCTGTACCGCTGGGTGATTCTGCCGGACGAGGCACACGAAAGAATGTCGAACCAGGTGCTGCTGAAAAACATCGACGCCATCAAGATCAGGAAAATATCCGATCGCAAGATCGACTTCGCTCCGCTGAAGTGAGGACAATAGTTGTTTGGGAGCAAAGGACACTGTCGTCACATTGACGCTGGGAGCGAGACTCGTAACCCGCTGCAGCAGCCGCGGCAGGGAGACCATCTCGCCGACGTCTGACAAGGCAATGGTGAATGTGCGCTGAGCTTTGTCCGGTACGAAATTCGGAGCCTTCAACACACGTTCACGGATATCGGCAAGCACCGACTGAACGACAGGTGCTAGTAGGATCGCGCGTGGCGTTGGTTGCATGCCGGATCCAGTCTTGACGAAAAGCACATCTCCAAGCTCTTCGCGCAAACGCTTTAGGGCGTAGGAAGCAGCAGGTTGACTCAGAGTCAGTTCCTCCGCCGCCTTTCCAAGATGTCCGTGACGCCATAGTGCATCAAAGATGCGCAAGAGATTGAGGTCGAAGTTATCCATGTGACAAATTGACGGGAGCAAGGAAATTCATGCCCCTGATCATCGTCCATTTTCGGTATTTGTTCTATCACCTGCAACTGGCTTCTGAGAGTGTGAACGCGCAATCTCAAAAATGTCGCGATCGGACCGTTCAACGTCGAGACCGTCGGGTGCGGTGCAAATTGGGTTGGAAAGTGAGAAATCGCCTATCTTTCGGGACCCTCAACGAGCTGATAGCACCGCCATCCAGATCGAGGGTGGATTGGTATCTTTGAGGAGCACGCTGATGCATCAGGCGATACCGGAGAGGGTAACGGCCGCACTCCGGAATCGCTTGGTCGGAGCATCTTCGAGTATCGCAATTTCGTTCGCTTGGGTAGCGGCTCGTCGGTCTTCATTTGCGGATCGTCCGAAGAGATGCGGCGTAGCCGTCCAGCATGATCGTTTCAGGAGCGCTCGTGAGTTCTGATCGCCTTCGTGAGGAACGCCTTTGCTGCCGCGATATCACGCATGGCGCTTATGCGGAAATCGATCGTCTTTCTCGCTCGGTCAACAGCGCGGTAGAGGTAGGCCATTTTCCACGAATCTTCACATAGGTCTCGTCGATTCGCCACGACTGGCCGACTGTCGTGGCCCATCAGTTCTGGCGTTTAACGCTTCACCCAACCCAGGATCGTCGTGTGGGCCAGCGGCAGGCCACGCTCGGCCATCATTCCGACAATATCACGTAGGCTGAGCCTGTGGCGCAGACACCGACGCACGCATAGGACGATGACTCCGCAGTCAATATGACGCCTGTTGAATAACCTTTCGAGATCTTTCAGCTTGCTCATTGGCCCGTGCTCGTGAAAAGCTCAAGGTGGACTTGCCCCTGCATGACCGGACATGCGGCCACGCTTCGATTGGTGAAGTTGCGCGCTGTGTGAGGATCAAGCATTATCGGGCGCTTGGATGTCACAGGATAAGAGAGGTACGCCATGATCGAAACGGCGTGGCGGTGAAATGCCAATCTTCCCCACGGCTTGCGGCACGCGCATGGGCGATTGAAGCTTGAACTCAGTGATGACGCGTGGCAGGAGTAGAAGATCGTGTCTTTGTTGGTCAAGTGAGAATGTCGGATATAAGCAAGCGATAAAAACGTTTAGTCAATACTGAGCTTCCCCTGAAATTTCGCCTTCCAGCAGGTCGCGTATAAACTCGACCCAAAGGAAGGAAAGAAAAGATGTTCAAGGTACCGCACCAGGTGTACACGGCAGAGTTCAAGGAAGCGGCCGTGCAACGAGTTAAGGACGGACAAAGCGTGAGCGCTGTGGCCCGTGAACTGGGCATGTCGATGCAGACACTGCGCAACTGGCTCAAAGCGTCGGAGGCCGGCAAGCTTAATGGCCCCGGGGCAAAGGTCGTCACGGCCGAACAGATGGAACTCTCGCGTCTGCGAGCGGAGAACAAGCGCTTGCAGATGGAGCTGGAAATCGCAAAAAAAGCGGCGGCGTTCTTCGCGAAGGACCTCCTGTGAAGTACGCCTGGATTGACACGCAGTGCCGGCAGTATCCTCTGTCGGTGCTGTGCGAGGTCCTTGCTGTAAGCATCAACGGCTATCGCGCCTGGAAGCGCGGCGGCACGCCTGAGCGACAGCGGCTGACTGATGCCCAGTTGCTCACGCTGATTCGAACGATTCATGCCAAGGTCAAAGGCGCTTACGGTTCGCCGCGCATGACCGACGAGGTGCGCTCTCGCGGCTTTCCGGCCAGCAAAGCACGTGTGGAGCGGCTGATGAGCGCCAACGGTATCCGAGCCCGTCACAAGCGCCGTTATCGGGTGACAACCGATTCCCGGCACAAGCTGCCGGTCGCACCGAACGTGTTGAATCGCGACTTCACGCCGGCCGAGCCCAACCAGGTGTTTACCTCGGATATCACGTACATCTGGACGGACGAAGGCTGGCTGTATCTGGCGGTCACTCTCGATCTGTTCAATCGCGAGGTCGTGGGCTGGTCCGTCAAGCCACGCATGACGGCGGACCTCGTGACCGACGCGCTGACGATGGCATGGTTCCGCCGCCGGCCCGCGCCTGGCACGCTGCATCATTCGGACAGAGGCAGTCAATACGCGAGCCACGACTTCCAGCGCAAGCTGACTTCGTACGGCATGCGATGCTCGATGAGCCGCAAAGGCAATTGCTGGGATAACGCGCCGACGGAAAGCTTCTTCAACAGCCTGAAGAACGAGCGGGTACACGGCACGAGGTATCGCACGCATCATGAAGCTGTAGCGGACTTGTTCGAATACATAGAAGTGTTTTATAACCGCAGTCGTCGTCATTCATCGCTCGGCTTCATGTCGCCAACTCAGTTCATGCAAAACTGGCTTGCGGCTCAGCGGACAAAGGATACGGCTGCATAACCCGGGGCCTCTGGAAGGCGAAAAACCGAGGGAAGCTCAATACCATCGAACTCAAACAGTCAAACTACGTACAAGACAGTTCGATGTGAATGTTGATTGGAGATCGGTTAAATCAAGCATGGTCCGCAGCTGAGGTGGTGTGCTTACGAGTGAAGGAAGCGTGAGCTGACGATGCCGGGTATTGTGTTTGGTTTAGGGCGAGTGAAAACTGAAAAAACTCTAATCTTCAAACATTTGGAAGTTTTGAATGTTGGTATCGAACACCAGAGATTCAGGTGTTTGTTTCAAAACAAGTACCTGCGATCGCATAATCAGAGCCTGTGCTACTGATCGCGCTGGCTCAGAGAAATGAGTTGCTGGGTACGCTACTCGGAGCATTAACATGAGAGCACTCGTCTTTCACGGCGTTGGGAAAATTGGTTGGGAAGAACGACCCATGCCAACGTTGTCAAATCCTGAAGATGTAATCGTTCAGATTGAGGCGGCCACGGTTTGCGGAACCGACCTTCATATCACGCAGGGCGTCCATCCGGAAGTCCCATTGGGGACAATTCTAGGCCATGAAGGTATCGGCACGATTATCGAGACCGGTGCCAATGTAAAAAAATTCAGAATTGGTGATCGCGTCCTTATACCTCCGACAACCTCTTGCGGAACGTGTGAGAACTGCGCGAAGGGTTATCCGGCGCATTGTTCAGGAAGCGGTGAAAACGGTTGGTTATTGGGACACACAATCGACGGCGTTCAAGCCGAATATGCCAGAATTCCCTACGCGGATAATTCACTTTATGCGATTCCGGAAGGTCTTTCTAACGAAGATGCAATTCTGGCCGCAGACGTACTCCCGTCCGCATTTGAGATTGGTGTCGTAAATGGCCGCGTGAGTGACGGCGACACTGTTGTGATCATCGGCGACGGTCCGATTGGCCTTTCTGCTGTGATTACAGCTCGACTCAAGAACCCTGCCTCGGTCATTCTAGTTGGTATAGAAGATTTTCGACTGGAAACAGCAATAATGCTCGGTGCAGATCACGTAGTCGATTCCGCACGACCTGGTTGGGTGGAGGCTGTACGGAAGCTGTGCCCGAAAGGCGGTGCGGACGTTGTGATTGAAGCTGTGGGGAAGAAGGAAACTCTGGAGGGTGCGTTTGCGTTGGTCAATACGTTTGGTCGCGTCGCGAATATTGGTGTTCACACGTCGCCCGTGAGTTTGCCGATTGAGTCGATGTGGATCAAAAATTTAACCTTGACAACTGGCATGCTGAGTTGCAGGTGTGTCCCAACGTTGCTTGACCTGCAATCGAAGGGAGAGATTCGCGCCTCCTCGCTTATCACTCACCGCTTTAAATTGTTTGACACTGTCCGGGCGTATGAGACTTTCTCATCGGCGTCAACAAGCAAGGCGACAAAAGTTTTCATTGGTCGATAGTTTTCGCAACTGATAACTTACTGAGGTATATATGGACATGAAAAGTCAAACTTTCAATCATGGTCTCACCTGGGAAGAGAGCTACGGTTACAGCCAAGCGCTCGTCGTCGGTGATGTCGTTTATGTTTCAGGACAATTGTCGCACGACGCAGAAGGCAACTTTGTCGGTGCTGGAGATTTCGAGAGGCAGATCACCACGACATTCGAGAACCTCGACAAGATTCTGAAACAAGTCGGCGCAACCAGGAATCAAATTGTTGAAGACACCGTGCTTGTACGGAATCTCCATGAGCATTTTGATAAGGTGTCGGCGGCGCACAAACGATACTTTGGAGAGCATCGACCTGCAAGTACGACAGTCGGTATTGTGGGACTTGCGTTCCCTGACCAACTCGTCGAGATTAAGGTCACAATTCGACTGGACGCACATAAGTAGATGGCGGATCCCCGACGTGGTGGCTGATTAGGCTAACCTGAACCAGTGAGACCGTGTCGGGTATAATTCAGTTGAAATTCTTGATGTGTCGCGTCTGATAAAGTTGATGAATGCGCTTCGCATCGCTTGTGCGCGGAAATTCTCATAATAAAAAACGCATTCTCGTCACGCCATGGCTCGAACCTTCAACACTTCGACTCGGCCTTGAATTCTGCCCTTAGTTCCATTATCCGCTCGCGCGAATAGCAACCTTCGCATTTCCCTTTACTCCGCTTTCGGTAGTCGGAAAGTAGTGCGGTCGCGCGCAAGATTGGTGCATCAATGCACCGCGGGAAGCCGGCACCCCGTCTGTAGATGATGCCGAACTGAGATCGATTCGAGAAAGCTGCACGAGTTTCGTTGTTTACCCAAGTTCCGGTGTCAACAAGAAGGATGGCGCGAGATTTGCGTAATGACGGCGCTTGCGTAAGTGGTTGCCGTGTTGATCGGGTGCTTCCCCCAGTTATTTGTACAGCAAAACTCGATGCGCAACGAGGATGCCGCTACTTGGTGGCGCCGGTAAAATTGCACCGAGAAAATCCAGTATTTCGATGCCATGAATTCGATGAAACTTTAGATTGCACAGATTCTACGACGAGCGTTTTGGAGAGGGAAATGACTAATCACATCGACTCGTTTAAGTATACGACTTCCGATGTTTCTGTCGGAAAAGAGTTCGATTACTTTCATGAAAGCGTGACTAGGCACTTCGTTCCCGCAGAGTGCAAATGCTCGACTAGAGAAAACTTTTCGGGGGAGGTAAATGGTCATCAAGTTGGCCAACTTCTGGTTGGACGATATTCGGCGAAACAGCACATTTGGGATCGGACTGAACATGACGTGAAAACCAAGCCTGACGAGGATATTGTCGCATTGCTCCTTGAGTCGGGGAGTGGAAAGATGCAGCAGGCAGGGCGTAAATTGGTAATGGGCGTGGGGGATATTATGCTTTTCGATGGCGCCCGGCCATTTCGCCATGAGGTGATTCCAGACTCTATAATTCTCGTGCGGATGCCGCGTTCTCTTATCAGGTCCCACTTTTCTGCGGTTGAGAAGTTTGTGAACATGAAAATTGCGGATGGGAAGTCTATTCAACCGCTTCTTTCCGGGCTGATGCGCGAAGCGTACGCTCTGACGGAAGAAACACCGTTGTTGGCGAGAATTCATCTCGCAAATGCATTTATCAACGCTATTTCAGTTGCGTTAGAAATACAGAGTGCGAGCGAGGTAAATGAAAGTTATGAGGGCAGGGTGTTGTTTGAAAAAGCTCTGTCGATTATTGATGCGCGAATCGATGATCAAGCTTTGAACGTCGCGGAGATAGCTTCTGCGTTGCACGTCTCTGATCGTACTTTAAGTCGAATATTTGCTCGTGAAGGGACGACCCCATCTCAGACGTTGTGGAATCGGCGTTTGCAGAAGAGTTATCGCTTGTTACAAGAGAACGTCGCTTTGCAGGTCACGCAAATTGCATTTCAGTGCGGCTTCAGTGACTTGTCCCATTTCAGTCGTTCATTCAAGAGGGTATTTGGATCGGCACCAAGCCAAATTTTAAAACAGAGAAAAGATGAGCACGGTTTGTGTACATGACAACGATCTCGAATGTCAGAAGCAACGGATCCGGCGCCAGATGAAGTCGGAGATAATTGAGGAATGTGAGCGGGCATCTGTCGTCGGGATATAGGGCTCATCTTCCCTCAAAACATGTGTCGTCCGAATTCTCGCCTGAAATTGGCTGCAGATGACGGCATTTGTAGCATTCAGTTGACGTACGAGCGCCGCATATCAAGCCGCTTCTGGCCAGGGGACCACCTGATCACCTTCCTGGAATCTCTATGAAGCAAACGACTATGCTGAATGGAGCTTGCGCTACGCGGGCTCCTTCCATCGCAATCGAGCGCGTCGTGCGGTTGCCTCGAGAGCCACTCGGCATAGTTCGGTTCGGTACACGGTACAAACCGCATTATGCCGAGTGCTACGCGGCGCTGACCGAGTCCGCTCGCTGCAGCACAACCGTTTCGCCGCATAAAACTTAACTCGAGATAATGTGCCATGCATCCAGCCTCGCGTAGGTCGCCGCCATCGTAGACCGCGTTGTATCCGGCAAATGCATCAGCCTGGAGGATCCCTTTAAAGCCCTTCAGGTGTGTCTGGGGATATTTGCCGGAGCGTGTTGGACTGTATGCGAACCATACTGCGGACGCGTCCTTTGAGCCGGCGGGCCGGTCATCGCGCACATACGTCCAGAATCGGGCGGTCCGCGTCTTGCCATTGCTGGGTTCGAGCACGGGTACCGGCGTGTCATCCGCATGGATCTTCGCGGCCGATATGACGTATCGACGAATGAACTCTACGAGTGGTCGTAGCAACGCGCTGCACTGATCCACCCAGTCCGCTAGTGTCGAGCGGCTCAGATCAACACCGTCACGCATGTAAATCGCTGACTGGCGATACAAGGGAAGGTGATCGCAGAATTTGCCGACCAGGACGTGTGCCAGCAATCCAGGGCCTGGCATGCCGCGATCGATCGGGCGGCTGCGTGCGGCGGCGTGCACGATGCAGTCGCAGCAGGCGCAGACCTTCTTGACCCGTCGATGACGGATCACCCGCCATGGCCGGGCACGTAGTCGAGTTGCTCGCCTACGTCTTCGCCGAGATCACCCAGTTCACCACCGCATTGCGGGCAGCAGGCGTCATCGGGCTGATACACAACGTCTTCGCGTGGTGTCACTGACCGGCATATTCGAGCCATTCCGGGATCGGCGTAATCGAGCCACCGGATGATCGCCGCAATCGAGCCAGTGCATGATCGGCGCAATCGGGCCACTCGATGATCGGCGTATTGGAGCCACCGAAGGGTCGGCGTAATCGAGCCACGTAGCGGGCTCAGTGTTCTGTCGGGCGCCGGCCCGAAACGCATTTCGAATTTCCGCAACCCGGTACCTTCGGTCTTTTTGCCCGGAGGGCCGATGAGTCGAAGGAGGTTCGTTAGGTATGTCCGAAGATTAGGTTTGGTCGAACTGGAGACACGGGGTGCGGGAGACCCTTCCCGGCTTGTGAGGCGATCGTCTGGCTCGGGAAGGGGAACGTGGAAGTGGGTTCACTCGCTGGAATGTTTCACCTAATAATTTCAAAGGCTCTCCAGAAATTTGAGCAGCGAATCGGGCGGGCGGTAAGAAGTTACCTTGACTCCGGGCGCTTTCACCTTCGCAAGCACTCGGCGCTTCATTGCCTGATCTGCCTCGACATAGCCGTGCGTCGTCAGAGGGCTTTCATGTCCGAGCCAGAGCGCAACCTCGGTGATGCCTACACCGGCCTGCAAGAGATGCGTCGCAACCGTGTGCCTCATGGAATGCGGGGTAATATGTCGCTTCAGAAGCGATGGACAGGTCTTCGCTGCTGCCATCAGTGCCAGCGAAAATCGTTCAGCGACGTTTGCGCGAGTCATTGGTCCGCCATGGCGACTTGGCAACAGTGACTGTTCCGGTTGCAAACCCTGGTCACGTATCCAGGTACGTATCGCTGCCGCAGTTTCACGCCAAAGGGGTACGGCACGCTGCTTACGTCCCTTGCCATGCAGGCGTACCCACGGCGTCGCAGCGAGCGTTACATCGGCTACCCGCATTCCGGTCAGCTCCGACACCCGGGCGCCAGTGTTGTAGAGCAGCATAAGCAATAGACGGTCGCGCTGTCCGAACCACGTATCCGGATCGGGCGCACCCAGCAAGGCGTGAACTTCCTCACGTGAGAGAAATCCGAGAAGCGGTCTCTCGAACCGTTTCGTTGGGATCGAGAGAATTTGTTGAGCCAGGTGCAGTGCCTGCGGACATCGCATCGTGACATAGTGATAGAAGGTCCGTATCGCGGAAAGCCGGGCATTGCGACTGCGAATGCTATTGGATCGTGCAGTCTCGAGGTGGTCCAGAAAGGCAGTGATCAACGTGACGTCGAGCTCGTCGAGAGTAAACTTCTCGGGCGGCTTATGCAACACTCGCTGAGCGTAGGTCAATAGCATGCGGAAGGTGTCACGGTATGATTCGACCGTTCTTGCACTCGCATTCTGCTGCTGCATTAGCCGCTCGATGAAGAACCGCTGAAGGAGCGAGGCAAACTCCTGTGGCTGGTTGGTGACAAGGCTCATGTCGATTCCCCTTGGGCATACTGATGAAAGCGCTCTCCAACGATTGCCATCAGTTCTGGCACCGCCGTGCAGTACCAGTAAGTGTGGGCAACTGAAGCGTGGCCGAGATAAGTCGAGAGCGCGAGGATTGCGTGGTCAGCATCGATCCCGTGGCGGTCGGAGCGCAACAGACTGTTGGCGACAAAACTATGTCTAAAGTCATAACAGCGATGATGCGCATAATCGCCTCGTGGCAACCACCCCAGTCGACGGCATAGAGTTTCCAATGCGCACTGGAGCGTCGGTACGCCGGCTGGCTTACCTTTATCGAGCAGAAAAAACCGGTCGCTGCGTGGCTGGCGTACGAGGCGATCACGCTGTTGCGCGTACGTGCGTAATGCCTCTGTGGTGCTCGGATGCAACGGAATCAAGCGGCTTCGATGCCCTTTTGCTTCCTGGACAAACAGTAGTCCCTGGTCAAGATCGACGTCGTTACGTGTCAGGCGTGCGGCCTCTATCGGGCGTAGTCCACTCGCTGCGAGCAGCCCGATCATTGTCTTGCAAGTCGCAGGACGCAGGCCATCACGAGGCTGAAGGCCGGCGGCAGCGGCCATCAACATCGATAATTCCTGTTGACTGAAAATATGCGGGGTCAATCGTCGATAGGCTCTGCCGAGCAACCTTCCTGGCGGGACCTCGGTCAGCGGATCGAAACGCTGCCAGTACCGCGCAAAGCCCCGTAGAAGCTCAAGACGCCGAGCCCATGTGAAGTGTTGGTCGCGTTTCGTCGAATGTGCCCATGCCACGGCTAGTTCGACGACAAGGTGTGACTGCGGCGGCATCTGTTGATCGGCGAAGCGGCCGAATTGCCGCAGTCTGTACGAGTCGCCCACGACGTTAAATCCAGCGTCGCGCCGATATTCAAGGTAGTCTTCGATGCGCTCGGTCCAAAGTCGGGACGCATTCATGACTGACGCTCCGGCCATGGTTGGGCTACCTTGCGCAGACGATCAAGATCAACCCCGGTGTAAATGGTCGTCGTGTTGAGATGCCTATGCCCCAGTACGTCGGCAACTTCTTTTAGCGATGCGCCACCTCGAATGAGACGGGTTGCTGCCGTGCGTCGCAACACGTGGACTCCACGAAATCGCTCGCCGAGGCCCGCGCGTACAAAGGCGGCTCTGACGAGGTGATTGATGGCAACCGCGCTGATCGGCTTGTCGTACGGTGCGATTTGCCGGACAAAGACGGCACGATTACTCGTATCGGGCCGTCCGTGCTGTAGATAGCGGACAAGTGCGTGCGCCGTTTGTACCGGCAGCGGTAGCTTGCGTTCTCGTCCGCCCTTGTTATGAGTTAGCGTTACCGTTCCATTCGGCCAATCGAACGATCCCAACTGCAGACGCGCGACTTCCATGCGGCGTAGCGCCAAATCGGACAGACACCGTGCAATTGCGAAATCGCGCATGCCAATCGGTTTGGTCAAATCGAACGCTGCGAAAAAGAGATCCAGCTCCCTGTCCGTCATCGCAATCGGCAGACGCGCTGGTATCGGCGGCGCCATCTTCGGGATCGCGGCGAGGAGAGCGCGAGTGTCATCTCCGTGCAAGCCTCGAAAGCGCAGATAACTTGCGAGATCAACACAGTAGCTACGACGTGTCGCGTGACACCGCCCTTTAAAACAGCGCGCGGTGAAGTTCTCGATATCCGTTGAAGTTAGCCGATCGGCAGTTACCGGCTCCTGACCGACGACAGAGTCGAGGAAGTTGCGAATATGCCAAAGACGGTTACGACAAGTGGTCTGCGCGTAACCGCAACTATCGACCAAGTAATGCCTGAACAGCTCCAGTTCGACGTCGACCGGCGTATGCAACTGAGGGCGACCGACGTTGCACAACCCCTCCTGCTTTAGAACGGCCAGAAGATGGCGGAGAGCAGCACGTACCGTGTTGACATGGCGCATACAAGGTCGCGGACATCTGCAATGCGGCAAATGAAGATCGACAAACTCCGTCACGAGAGCATTATCGATATCGGCAAGGGTCAATCGCTTGTTCAGCCGATGCGTAAAGTGACGCAAGGAGGCAAGATAGTGTTGAATCGTATCGTCCGCATATCGCAGGGCACGCAGGTGATCAACGTATTTGGAAACGATGGCGTCTACGGGGCTCCCGATAGTTATGCTACAGCGCGATGAGTGCGCCGCCAATTTGCTGACAGTCATGATGTCCTCCATGAACCAATGTAAGCATCGGTAGGAGTACACCGAAATTAGGTGCGCTTCAACAAAGTTCCCATCGCAGCTCTTTACGGTGCTATCCGCATGCAAGGGCTCTCACCGTGTCGCCTCTGAACCTAATTTCCAGCCGCGCCTAACGAACCTTAGGCGAAGCTTGACCTAAGGTTCGAAGTGTTTGAGTATCGACAGGTCCTGGCGCGCATGCGTCAGGGCGATTCCGACCGCGACATTGCCAGCGCACGCCTGATGGGGCGTGGGAAGCTGAAGACCGTCAGGCAAGTCGCGCTCGCTCGGGGCTGGCTCGATCCCGGTCAGCCCTTGCCGGACGACGCCGAACTGGCAGCGATCTTCGGACGCAATCCGAAGCTGCCGCGTAGCTGCGTCTCCACGATTGAACCGTTTCGCGATCTGGTGCGCGGCTGGTATGACGCCGACGTGCAGGGCACGACGATCTTCAACGCGCTTCAGCGCAATCACGGCTATACGGGCAGCTATTCGGCAGTGCGGCGCTTCCTGCTGCACCTGAAGGCCGAGCGCGGCGTGAGAGCGACGACGATCCTGGAGTTCGCGCCGGCGGACGCGGCGCAGCTCGACTTCGGAGCCGGTCCGGTGCTCATGCATGAGTCCGGGGTTGTGCTCAAGACATGGTTCTTCGTGATGACGCTGTGCTGGTCACGGCACCAGTATGCAGAGATCGTCCTCGATCAAACGGTCGAGACGTGGCTGGCCTGCCATCGGCGTGCCTTCGAATGGTTCGGCGGCCGCGTGGAGCGCGTCATCATAGACAACGCCAAATGCGCGATCACAAAGGCGTGTATGTACGATCCCGAGGTACAGCGCTCGTACGCCGCGCTGGCCGAAGGGTACGGCTTCCGGATCGATGCATGCCCTCCACACGATCCTGCGAAGAAGGCATACGCTTCATACTGCACCTTGTGCGGTTGGTGGAACAGCGATAAACGTCGGTTGAGTCGAACTGTAGCGACCCCCTTGGCCTTTGACCAGGACGACGTCGCCGACGGGCTCATAGAGACAGCGATGCAGATTTCCGTAGCGATGCTGACGCAACAGCCCGCGCCGGGCCCATAGGTGGATGCTAGTCGGACAGACCCCGAGTTGTGCGGCGAGTTCGTTGGCTGTCACCATGCCGCGTTCGCGCAGGCGCTCAAACCGGCTCTTGAGCCGGTAGGCGGTGCGTACGAGGTAGACCTTCTTGTGCGTGAACGTTTCGCCTTTCCAGTTTGTATAGCCGAGCGCATTAAGCTGTTCTGCGACTTGTCGGTCCGAGCCGGTTTCGAGAAGTTCGTCGATCTTCGCAACGACTTCCGGTAGCGTCTTTCGAATCAGTGCGATAGGCTTGGGCTTATCGATCTCCAATGAGGTAGTTCGGCCGCCGCGAAAACGTACATGGATTGCGACGCGTTCGGATTTGACCAGGGTGACGTCTTCGATGAGCAAAGCGACCATGCGCTTGCGCTCGAGCGGCACGACTCGCTGATCATTCCAAACACGAGGGAAGTCCTCGGCGAGCGACTGAATCTTGGTTCGCGCATCGCTGCTTAACAGCTTATGATCGGCCTTCTGGAGTCGTTCGTTCTCCTGTTGCAAGCCGTCCAGCACACGTAGACGTTCGTTCCAGTCCGCTTCGAGCGTGTCAGCGACAAGCCGGTTGGTCGGATCGACACTCATATATCGACGACGCGCGAGCTCGGCATCGTAGCGAGCTCGGGCCAGTTGGTTCTGACGTTGATCGGCGGCCTGTTTGACGCGCCCGGATATCTCGTCTTCTACAGCTAGCGCGACCTCGAGAGCAGCCGGTGCGACACTCTCTAATAGAAGCGAGCCTATCGTGTCATCGATGGCACTTCCACGAACCGATTGGCAGGGTTTGCTGGCACGGCGCACTGGGTTCTCCGTGCACATATAGTAGGGTTCGAGTTTATTACCGACGACCTGATACCGTACACGCATGCGTGCGCCACACAATCCGCACACGACGCGCCCCTGCAGGAGCCCAACGCCCTCACGTGGCATGCTGCCTCGTCGATCGCGCCCGAATCCCGTTAAATTCTGCTTAAGCGTCGCCTGGTTGCGTTCGAACT
This sequence comes from Paraburkholderia phymatum STM815, assembly GCF_000020045.1. GTDB lineage: Bacteria > Pseudomonadota > Gammaproteobacteria > Burkholderiales > Burkholderiaceae > Paraburkholderia > Paraburkholderia phymatum. Next base: position 1,981,911 of record NC_010623.1, read on the forward strand.
CGTCCCAATCAATAAAGCCGGGATGCGCATTCTGGATTAACACCTGCCAGTTCTCGCGGTCAACCTTAAGTCCGAAGGATTTGCGTCCCTGACGATATGCTCCGCGTGTGCGACCGTATACGAAGGCACCGGCATAACGGGGGTTGTGCAATATCTGAATAACGCGACAGTGCTCCAATGGCCCCCAAATCAGATCTCCCTTGCCAATCCCCCGGCGGATGCGACGCGGAAACAGCCAGCCTTCCTGGCGAAATCGCTTGACCGTGGCTGTAGCTGACGCAGCCTGTCGAAACGTATCGAATAGCAACTGCAGCGCGCCCCTGACCTGTTGATCAGGATCGAGAACCACTGAGCCGTTCGGGTGATAAACAAGCCCTATGGGTAACGGCACTTCCAGTTCGCCCCGGCGTGCCTTGTTCTTGATGCCACCTTGTAGCCGGCCTTTGAGAACATGAAGCTCGGCCTCGCTCATGGCGCCCTTTAAGCCCAGTAAAAGGCGGTCGTTAAATTGACCAGGATCGTAAATTCCATCTTCGTCGCAAATCAAAGTTTGCGTGAGCGATGCGAGTTCGATCAGGCGATGCCAGTCTGCGTTATTGCGCGCAAGACGCGATACTTCCAATCCCAGCACGATGCCGGCGTGACCATTGGCGACCTCGGCGACAAGGTGCTGAAAGCCATCTCGCCCCTGGGTGCTGGAACCGGACATACCGAGATCGTTATCGACGACGTGAATACGTTCGATCGGCCATCCGAGCGAAACGGCACGATCGCGCAGCGCATATTGCCGTTTCGTACTCTCGGTATTCTCGAATACCTGGCGAAGTGACGACTGTCGAACGTAGAGGAACGCATCACGCCGCAGATGTTCAGCGGTGACCTTCAGAGCGGAGTTAGTAGACATGGGCAAGCTCCTCGTGGGTGCGCAGTACGAGGTTGGCGAGCACGCGAACAAGCGCGCCGTTATCCCGCACTGAGTTGGAAGCAGGCACGGTTGGAGTGGGAGCCTCGATGCGCGAAGCGTCCGGGCGTTGGATCGCCAGCCCGTGCAACAGGCCATGAAAGCGTATGGCCGCGTGGCCTTCTGAGTTAGGACCTGTGTCGAGCAGGTCGGCCCGTAGCGCTTCGTAACGAGCAAGCGCTGACGATGGCAGACGGAATTGCGGCGAATCGTCTACGGTTTTTTTTTGCGTGCTAACGCACGTTCGATACTGCGTGGGTGGATCGAAAGCTCCAGCCAGGTTTCGATCTCCTGCGCAAGCGCGCGAGCGCGAAGGCTGCCGTCTTGCTGTAGACGCTCCTCGATGAACGCCATGACCACCGAGTTGAGTTTGTGCGCGCCTTTGGGCCCACGCTGTTTCGGAAGCAACCCTGGCAGCCCCTCGCTCGCGAAGGCGCTCTCCGCTTGATAGAAGGTCGGCCTGGACATTCCGAACAGGGCGGCCGCCTCGGCCTTGGAAGCGCCATCGACCCGAACATGACGCAACATCTCGTACTTGACCTGAACAAGGTCGTCGGGGTCGAAGAAATCGCCCGATCGAAACCATGGCGCCCGTATTCGGTCGGGATGAGGATTGAGAGCACCAAGTTCGCGTAGTCGATCGCGCTTTGACGGTGGCTTGGTCATTACATGATCTCTCGTTGACGAAACGAAAACTAAAATACGCCGCTTTGTTCGAATTGTCAAAAATCTCAGTGATCTGGTGTACGCTATACGATGCGGTCATTTCCCCGTAAAAATTGAGGCAGTGTTGATGAGTCAGAACCAAGAACATCTCTATATCGGCATATTTCTTCTTACGTAAGCGGCGAAATTTATTTGACATCACGCGCTCCCAACAAATCGTCGACGAGCGCACGTAATCGAAGCAGGTCGTCAGTCCTAAACCAGGAATGTCCACCGGAGGCCTGCGCGAACAGATCTGGCTCCGGGACATCGGTCCAGGATGCCAGCACCGAGCACAGACGCTTGTGTGCGTCGTAATACATCACGCGATCTTCACCCCAGTTCTGCTTACGACTCACCAGGACAAAGTGATTTCCACGTGCTGGGTGGAATGGGTGGGTAATCTCGAAGGACGCGCCTTTGACTACGTGACGTTCCTCATGACAGACAGTTGCTGACTTGCGAGAAGGGCATCGTTGAGGCCGGAGTCAAATACATCAAACGATCCTTCGTGCCGCTGCGCGAATTCCGCGATCTCGCCGACGCCAACCGTCAATTGCGCGACTGGGTGATGCAGCAGGCCGGCACGCGCGAGCACGGCACGACGCGCGAGCAGCCGCTTGCACGTTTCGCCATCGAGAAGCCACTGCTCGCCAGACTGCCCGATGTGCCGCCAGTGCTGGCCGTATGGTGCGAGGTCAAGGTGCATACCGACGGACACGTCGTCTACAAGAAGGCACTGTACTCGGTGCCGTTCACGCTCGTCGGCAAGCAGCTGTGGCTGAAGGCGACCGACACGGTCGTGCAGGTGTTCCACCGCCATGAGCTCGTCGCGACCCATCCGCGCCTGCGCAAGCCCGGCGATCGCCACACGGTGCGTGACCACCAGCCGCCCGAAACGCAAGCGTGGCTCGAGCACGATCCACAGTGGTGCCTGGCGCGGGCAAAGGATATCGGGCCAGCCTGCCACGCGCTCGTTCTCGCGATGTTCAACGACAAGGTGCTCGTCAACCTGCGCGGCGCACAGGGCGTCGTGAGGCTTCGCGAGAAGGTCGGCGATCAACGGCTGGAGGCTGCGTGCGAGCGTGCGCTCGTGTTCGCCAGCCCCAAGTACCGCACCGTCAAGACGATCCTCGACAAGGGGTTGGACAGCCAGCCCACCGCAGCACCAGCGCCGACGCCGGCGCCTGCCGACACCTATCTGAACGGCGGCCGCTTCGGCCGTGACCTCCATTCCCTTCTGATCCATTGAACGCCTATGCATCCCAGTCCAGAACTGAACACGATCCTCAAGCAGTTGCGCCTCTCGGGCATCCTTGACTCGCTCGAGCAACGCAACCGTCAGGCCATCGACGGGCAACTTGCCTACACGGAGTTCCTCGCCATGCTTCTGCACGACGAGGTCGCACGGCGAGAGCAGAAGAAGCTCGGCGTGCGGCTTGCCCGCGCTGGCTTCTCCCTGGGCAAGACGCTCGAGAACTTTGACTTCGACCGCGTTCCCAAGCTCAACCGCGCTCACATCCATGATCTCGCCGCCGGCCGCTATATCGACGAGAAGGTCTGCGTGCTGATGGTCGGCCAAACCGGCGTCGGCAAATCGCATCTCGCGCAGGCCTTGGGCCACAGCGCCGCACGCCAGGGCCGCGATGTCCTGTTCATCACGCAAACCGAATTGCTCAAGAAGCTGCATGCAGCACGGGCGACTGAGCTTTATGAACGCAAGTTGCAGCAGTTCGTGCGCGTTCCGGTGCTGATCGTCGATGACTTCGCACTCAAACCCCTGCGTGCGCCCCATGACGAAGACTTCCACGACCTGATTGCCGCGAGGTATGAGCGCGCGGCGACGATTCTGACGTCGAATCTCGACTTCAGCGAATGGGGCGACGCGTTCCCCGACAACCGCATCCTCGGTGCTGCCACGCTCGATCGGCTAAGGCACGGCGCCTACCGCGTCGTCATTGAGGGTGAGAGCTTCCGCAAGCCGAAACCGATGCCCGAAAACGGCGAAAACGCGGTTGCAAAATCAGGCAAAAAAACGCATTCTTGAGTCCCTTCGAAATCGCGTTTCGGGGCCATTCCAGGTGGCCTCATTACGCCGATCATCCCCGGCTCGATTACGCCGATCCGTGACACGTGGCAGGTGCGACGGCAGTGGCTTGCGTCCCGTCGGCTTGCTGGCTTCGGTGCGAGGCTGCTTCAGCCTATCGGCCGCCGTCGCGCCGTCGTCAGTCTGCAGACGTCTCTTCGACGATCTGACGCTTCTCGTCGTGCGTATGTCGACGATATGCGCGTGGGCCATCGACTTCGGTCAATTCAGTCACTGTGTCCATTCCCGTTGTGGACACAGTCACATTTGTGCCCAGGGGAAAGCATGGCGTCGCCCTCGTCGGGCGTCTATACGGTCACGGTCGGACGCTTACCCTTTAGCAACCGTTGCCCAACACGCTGTCAAGAGCGGCGGTCGGCGCCCGGTCACTTTCGTTGGATTCCCTCACAACCTTAAAAGCATTTACTTGGCGGAAGCAGTCAACACCGCTTGTCAAGTTCAGGCAAGCATCGCGAATTTCGGCTACCTACGATGCTGAACAGATGAGAGAAATCAAACGCACCATACAGAATACTTCGGGCGTTTCGCGGTACCTCGTTAACGATAGTGTAGATATTGAAACTATATTTCATAATAAGTTTTTATATTTCTTATTGATTTCGCGACTCTATTTTAATTATAGGATAAAAATGGTGACGATTTATCAGGAAGCAAATAGCCAAGCGATTCGCGCCGACGAGTTTGATTTGTCGAAATCGAGCTCAACGCGAATTACCATCACATGTTTCGTGGCGTGGGTCTTGTCTGTATACGATTTTACGTTGTTTGGCACGCTGTTGCCTGAGATCTCGAAGAGCTTTAACTGGTCCGTCAGTCGCTCCACAGAGGTCGCGACATGGGTTACGGTCGGTACCTTCATCGTTTCAGTCGGGCTCGGCCCGTTCTTGGATCGCTATGGCCGCCGCACCATGCTCATCGTTACCGTTCTCGGTGCAGCTTTTAGCTCGGGAGCAACCGGGCTTGCCATGGGGGCCGTTAGTGTCGTCTTGATCCGCGCGTTTTCGGGTTTTGGCTATTCCGAAGAGGTTGTGAATTCGATGTACATCAATGAAGTTTATCGAAATTCGAGTAGACGCGGATTGGTTTACGGGTTCGTCCAAGGCGGCTGGCCGGTTGGTGCATTGATTGCGGCTGGCCTAACTGCGATTTTGCTTCCGATCGTGGGCTGGCGATGGTGCTTTGTGATCGCCATGGTGCCGTCTGTATGCGTCGCAGTTTCGGCGCGCAAGCTGCCCGAATCTCCTGTCTTCTTGGCGTTGAGGGCTAGTGAGCAGAACGCTGCAAGCCGACCAAAGGCAAGTCTCCGTGACCTATTCACACCCGGCATCAGATTGCATAGCGTGTGTACCCTGTTGGTTTGGTTCTGTAATTGGATGACGGTGCAAGTTCTTCTTGTGCTTGGTACCACGGTACTAACCGTTGGTAAAGGTGTGTCGTTTGAGAATTCCCTGATTGTTCTGGTCAGCGGAAACGCTATTGGCTATCTTGGCTTTATCGTCCACGGTTGGCTCGGAGACAGAATCGGGCGGCGCCTTACAGTCATTGTGGGGTGGAGTTGTGCTTTCGTTGTAACTGCCTGCATGCTTCTCGGCCCTAAACATGCCACCTTTGTTTATGCGATGTACGCGCTGAGTTTGTTCTTCGTTAGCGGTCCAGTCGCAGCGCTTATGTTCTATTTTGGTGAGTCGTATCCGCCTCAGATTCGCGGTATGGGAATGAATTTCGCGCACATTATGGGTCCAGTGGGCGCGATCGCAGGTGCGGGATTGTTGAGCGTTCTCCTTAGCTCCGGAATGCCTATGATTCACGCTGCGTTTATCACAGGGTCGTTGCCGATGCTGTGTGCTGTTTTGCTTATGTTCGGAACCCGGAAAATTGATCAATCGATAGGATCATAATGCGGGTATGACGCGGATTCAGTGGACTTGATCTGATTTCTACCGGGAATGGGGATGCCGGCTCCAACGACGGGCTTCCCCACCAGCTGCAACAGCGTCCGTTCACTGCCGACTCGAGTAAGGCGAGCTTCATACGTTTACTCGAGCGGCGGTCAAACGCTATTGCAGAGGCGACCGCCTCGAATTAACACATTGCAAGGTGTGCGCAACGGCCATCTCTATCTGTTCGCGAACTCTGGTCGCGAGCACGCTGCCGTGAATTACACCTTCGGCGCGACGAAATATCAGCGACATCGATCCCGAGGAGTATCTGCGGTTTGCCTCGACCGTCTCGCCGAGCACGCAATTAGCCGCGATGACGAACTCTTGCCTTGGCTCGTCGAGGCTTCGCGAATCCTAAAGATCCTGGACTTTGGCTAGGGTAACAATCTCGTCGTGCGTGGATCGTTGGAGTCCTTCATAACACTATGGATTGCAGTGTCAATGCGTGGAAGGGGGATCTCTAATTGAAGGTTAACGATGAAATTCGAAAGAACTGGGCGGCGACAAATGGAATGAACGCCCCATCCTCATAGTTGGGGGCGTTCATTCCATTGTCGCTGAAGGGCCGTGCTGCTTGACGCCGTCTAAAAGAACTACGAAATCATCAATTCACACGATCACGGATATGTGTCCAAGGAGGAGGGCGTGCCCTTAAATCGTTCTGGGCGGTTCCTGCCGAGGTAGTCTAGGATCGAAGAAAACGTAAGTCATGGGCTGCGAAGGCTTATCGAGCAGCAATGAGGGATGGTACGGGTTCACCATAGTCAAGCCACGAGCAGACAGACGTCATTTCGCAGAATGCTACCCGCAAGTATGGCAAATAGCGCTTAGTAAACCTAATGACGCGATACTGGTCTTCTCTTGTTGAGTCAGAAGAATTCGCGATGGACTATGGCTTATGTAAGCAGGTCTTCGAAGTAGGCACCGAATTGCCTACTTTTGTGCCTGATGAGGATTTCGAGGATCCAGATGTATGGACTAGGCGACGCGTCCATCTGACGCAACGAGCCGTTGTATCGGTGAGGGAAGTCGCCAACGCGATGGCCCGCCATGATGGGATCAAAGATCCATCCGAGCTTGTCCGCCTCTTGAGCAGCGAAATCGTAGAGATCTGTTCCGGTTAGAGTCCGAGTCGCCCAGGCATCCCGAACGCGATCCCACAACAGCTTCACGTCATGTTTTGCACGTAGCATTTCAGGGTCGTCACCGACGACAAAGGTAGCACCCGCATCGGCTTCCCATCCCTTCCAGAGCGGACCGATATCGATAGTAATGATGTCTTGGGTAGCCAGAGTCACGCTTGGGGTCGACGGCGCGCCGTACTCAAGCATCGTGTTGCAGCCGAAGCGAATACAGATCGCGTGCCACCCCTGGAGCAGGCCCAAACTCTTCAGTACCTTCCTTGCCGCATGTGTGGCTTCAGGCTCCGTCATGCCCGGTTGCATGGCTTCTGCTATCGCCTCAATTCCTTCCCACGTTCTGTTGCGAGCTTCGATCATGCCTTCTGGACTAAAAGCCCGGCCAACGCATTCTCGATCAACTTGATTCTGGTCCATTTCAGTCTTCCAAACCGGATACGCGACCCGGCGAGCCGGGAAGGTGAATTGTGTGGGAGCCAACTTGTTGGCATAGTGCCATTTGGCAAGCAAGCCGATGCCCTTCGGACGAAGACTCCAGACACTCCAGCAGATCGGCCTCGTCCTCGTTCATGCCATCCAGAAGCGGAGGTTCAACCCTTACCTTGCATGTCCCACAAACTGCCCCGCCTCCACAGTAATGGTCCAGGTTTAACCCCGCTCGAAGCAGAACCTGGAGGAGGGTCTGGCCGGTCTCAGCGTGGATGCGACCTTGCATCTGCCCTTCGAAGCTCACGGACACGTCTGTCAGTGGAGAGGAGTTGCTAGCCAGTGGTCGAGTCGAATTGAACGAGTCTGTAAAGAAGCGGTCTGGGATGAGACCTCGCTCCTCCACCAGTTTTTTGCGCGCGGCTTCGATCATTGCTGGCGATCCGCAAGCATAGACGTCGAATTCGACAAGGCTCTGGTGATCCTCCGCCACGCACTCTTGTAGGTAGCCCATACGCCCTGACCAGTCTTTTGCTGTCGGCGCCGCCAATACAGGAACAAAATGGAAATCAGTTCCCGCTGCTGACCACTGTTGTGCGAGTTCTGTTTGATAGATGTCTTGCTCAGTGAAACCACCCCAATACAAATAGACGGGTGCAGTCCTGTTCCAAAGCTGATGGGTTTCGACGAGCGACTTGATAGGGGAGAATCCCGTTCCCGTTGCCAGCAAAATGACAGGTCGTTGGTTCGGAGTTGACCATGTGAACGTGCCGAACGGGCCGTCCAGACCAAGAATGTCTCCTCGTTGTGCATTCTCGAACAGCCAGGTGGTGAATTCGCCGAACTTTTGACGACGAATATGCAACTGTATTCGACCCTTCTCACAGTCCCGACTTGCAAGCGAAAAGTACTTGGATCGATCGCCAGTCCAACGGATCGCGACAAACTGTCCAGCCTTGAAGTCGAACGGCTCTTCGTCCATCAGCTTCAAATCAACTACGGCTACTTCAGGTGTTGGAAAGGAGATGTTGTCAATCTGAGCCGGACGGGTGAGCGTCCCTTCCTGCTTCTCTCGGCAGTCGATAGTTAGGTCGGAGCGCGGGAACGTTTGACACATCAGGACGCTGGCAGGGTTGCCGTCCTTCGACACGGTTTGCGTGTCTCCGTGTATACCGACCGAAAAAGTCCCGTCAAGCACCAAGCCATTGCATTGGCCGCATATGCCACGGCGACACGAATGATCGATGGCGCAGCCGGCCTGCATGGATGCGCTGACGATATCAATAGTGGCGCGGGCGTCGAATAGTGTTTCGTTACGTATGTTTGATAATTTCATCGCAATGCAAGGCTCACCGGTCCAGATCAGAAACATGCGCCGAAGCTGCGGTGTGAAGCTTCAATGGAGTGCAGCCCGTGTCGGAGATATGGCCACGAGGATTCATCGGAAGCGGAGGGAGAAAAGCCAAGGTGTGTTCAATACGGACAGGATGATTTCGTGCGCAGCTGGTTGACGGCCGGCTAGACCGTTGCTCCGATATATACGGTATGGTCAGTCTAAAATACTGGTTGGTCAAGATAAATTTTGTAAAGTGGACCGAAAGCCGCGAGGATCGGGGCAGACGTCGCTCTGTGCCGAGCGTCGTTCCGCTATCACCGATGGAGCGGCTCCCAGAATCTCGCACGACCGTCGCGGGAGAAGCGTACGCATGGGGACGGTCGGCGCAGGCTCGGTCAACCGAAGATCAAATTTGCATCTCGTGGGCCAGAGCGCGCGGCAGCACGAGAACCTTTCCGCGTCTATCGCGCTCGTATAAGGCTTCTACGGCACACCTCGCGTTCTCGAGGGCAAACGCGATCGTCGCAGGAGGCTGGAGATCGCCCCGGGCAGCCATTGCGAAAAGCGCGTTCCGCACACGCCGTGCAAGCTTTGGGCGACTGGCAAGGAAATAGCGAATGTCGACGCCGTGCAAAGTCGCGTTTTTGAGTAGCGCAAGGTTTACGGGAAGTGATGGAATGGTTCCGCCTGCGAAGCCGACGACCAGATATCGCCCCCCTTTTGCCAGTGATCGAAACGCAGGCTCCAACATGCTGGCCCCTACAGGATCTAATACGACGTCAACGCCTTCTGGCGCGACCTTCTTGAGGGCCTCACGCCAATTTGGCAGACTATAGTCAATCGTCTGCATTGCTCCCAACTCATACGCAGCATCGCGCTTCTGCTCGCTGGCGGCTGCAGCAATTACGCGCGCACCCGTGTGCACTGCAAGCTGGATGGCTGCTGAAGCGACCGCGCCTCCGGCACCGAGCACCAAAAGGGTATCGGCTGCGGTTAGTCGTCCCTGGTCAAATAGTGCATAGTGTGCCGTCTGAAAATCGACTAACATAGCCGCTGCCATGGGCAACGAAAGTTCGTCTGGGACGGTGTCAACCTCGACGGCGTCTACTACAACGTGTTCCGCCAAGCCGCCGCCAAGTTGCCAGGTAACCACACTCTGGCCAACTGCATGCGACGTTACGTCACGACCCACGGCGTCAACCACGCCGGCAATCTCCCCGCCGGGAACATAAGGTAAGGGTGGTTTGATTTGGTAACGACCCTGTATCATCAGCCCGTCGACGAACCCGAGAGCGGCTGCCGCAATGCGAATTCTTAATTGACCTGGACCGGGCTCCGGAACCGGTCGGTCGACGATTGAGAACGAGTCAAGCTCGAATGCTGTGCCTAAGAAGCTCCGCATTCCTATCTCCAAGTTGCTGCTTGCAGCGGCAGTCGGCAAGCAGATCTCCCTCATACTGACCTTCGGCGCGATTCAGTCGGCCCTACGCGCTTGTTCGCGCGCTGGGTAGCTCGGGAAACTCGAGAGGTCGACTCTGCGCAAAACTGGCCTGCTGAAAGATGCATTAGACAGAAGGGGCGGCACGAAACAATACCCAACCTTGAACGTGGCCGCGCCAGAGCGACTGGATACTCAACAATCAACTCCCAAGTGTCGAATTGCATCTTGACTACGGGCCAGTTCGCGTAGACGAAACTTCTGTACCTTGCCTGTGGCCGTCTTGGGTAGGTCAGAAAACACTACCCGCCGAGGGCACTTGTAGTGGGCTAGTCGCTCTCGGCAAAATGCCACTATTTCTTCCGCAGTAGATTGCCGGGCGTCGGGGCGCAATTCGACAAAAGCGCACGGCACTTCTCCCCACTTTTCGTCGGGCTGCGCAACGACAGCCGCAAGGAATACGGAAGGGTGGGTATGGAGCACATCTTCCACCTCCACGGAGGAAATGTTCTCACCACCCGAAATTATCACGTCTTTTGACCTGTCGGTGATCTGTACATACCCATCCTCATGGACAACAGCCACGTCTCCGGTTCGGAACCATCCCCCCTCGAAAGCGTGCTGGGTCGCCTTCGGATTCTTAAGATACCCCATCATGACTGTGTTACCGCGCATCATGATTTCACCCGCAGTCCTGCCATCTCGTGGCACGGGCAGGAGCGTCGCGGGATCCGCCACAATCAAGTCTTCAAATACGACAGCTCGCACGCCTTGTCTTGCACGCTTTCTGGCTTGTTCAGGTACCGGCAACGTGTCCCAGTCGTCTTGCCAAACGCAGCTCACCGGAGTGCCGCTCACCTCCGTGATGCCAAACACATGATCCACGTCGAATCCTATTTCCGCGACCGACTTGAGTACGGCTACAGGCGGTGGCGATCCAGCCGTCAAGACCCGAACCGGACGAGATAGCTTTTTACCCGCAGCGCCACTGGCGATCCCCGCTAACACGATCGGTGCGGCGCAGAGATGGTCAATCGGGTAGTTCTCGATTTCGGCGAACACGTTCTCAGCGTTCACCTTGCGAAGGCATACATGGGTACCTGCGGCCGCGGTGATGGCCCATGTGAAACACCAACCGTTCGCATGAAACATCGGAAGGGTCCAAAGGTAGACCGGTTTGCGGGGCATCGCCCAGTTTGTCATTTGTAGCAGACTCATGAGGTATGTGCCGCGATGACTGGCCACCACCCCTTTGGGATCGCCTGTTGTGCCCGATGTGTAGTTCAAGGCAATCGGCTCCCACTCGTTGTTCGGCTTGTTCCCTTCGTAGCTAGGATCGCCTTGATCAATGAGGCTTTCATAGTCTGTCTCACCGACGGACGGACCGGAGGGCGCCATGTAATCCTCGATATCAATGACCGTCGGAGGACTGTCGAGTCGCGTGAGAGCTTCGGCAGCAAGACTGGCAAACTCTCGATCTACAAGGAGTAACTTGCACTCGCTATGGCGCAAGATGAACGCAACGCCTTCCGGGTCGAGTCGGTAGTTAATTGCGTTGAGTACAGCTCCCGCAAGTGGGACACCAAAATGTGCCTCGAGCAGCGCAGGCGTGTTCGGCGCAATGATGGATACTGTGTCACCTCGCGTGATACCCCTCGCAGCGAGGGACGACGCAAAACGGTAGCATCGCTCACGTGTCTGGGCCCAAGTTTGCTTGAATTGCCCATGGACAATTGCCAGATGGTTGGGATGTACTTGCGCAACGCGATCAAGAAATCCCAACGGGGTGAGAGGGAGGTGGTTAGCCTCGCAACGATCGAGCCCGTTTTCATAGATTGAAGCACTCACTTGGTCGTCTCCTTATTGTCCCGATGAAAAGTAGTGAACGCACGCACCGGTTCTCGTTCGGTAATCAGTGTATTTTCAAGGCTGTTTTCATCGGCATATCCCAGGCTCATTCCACACACCAGCATCTGGTTTTCGGGGATTTGCAAAACACTCGAAATGACCCTATGGAACTTCAGAAAGGCCGCCTGAGGGCAGGTATGCAGCCCATGTCCACGAGCAGCGATCATCACGTTTTGCAGGAACATTCCCGTGTCTAGCAGACTTCCTACTCCCATGACACGGTCAATGGTGAAGAACAAGCCGACGGGCGCATCAAAGAAGCTGTAGTTTCGCCCGTGCTGAAAATGCATACGCTCCTTATCACCCTTCTCTATGCCGAGCAAGCCATAAAGGCTCCAACCAACCTTGCGTCGACGATCCAGATAGGGTGTGACCCATTCACGTGGGTAATAGTCGTACGGGTCCTCAAGGCCTAAACTTCGAACGGGATCGTTGTCGACTTCCTTAATGGCAGCAGACAGGCGTGTCTTCACCTCTCCCGTCACAACATGCACGTGCCAAGGCTGCATGTTGACGCCGGATGCACTGAAACGTGCGACATCAAGGATTGACTCGATCTCCTCGTGGGAAACAGGTTTGCTCAGAAACGCTCGCACGCTACGGCGCGTGCTAATCGCCCAGTTGATGGCTCGGCGCACGTCCTGGAGGGACGCAAACGGAGGGGGGGAGAGACGGTTCATTGATTCGCTCGCATTCGAAATATTCCCGACCGCGCGGTTTTCCTGTTCGTTGAGACGAGAGATGCTTTAGATTGGCTTTCTTTGCAGGGTTGATAGCAGCGGATTCGCCGGCGCTACTGACCACATTACAGGCGTGCTGTGATCGCGATTTTTGGCCTTTTCTACGGCGCCGGATTGCAGTGTCATCCGGACCGCGCACTCAGGACATGCCCGCGAACTTCAACTTCAGTGAGGTCCTTGGACACCCGTTTTATCCAAGGTTCGCGCGGTGGCAGCCGAAGTGGTTACAAGCGAAGGGATTCCGGGAATCGTCGCGAGAGTCACCAAGTGGTGCCGGGGTGCGGTCCGTGCGGACTGTGGAACGGGGACTGTTATGACTTGGCCGAGAAGAGGTCACATCAAGGTTTCAACGCCTCGCTAGCTTGACTTGCTCCACGGCTAGGAAAAGCTGCGAGCCTAGCCGCTTGAAGATAATTGTCTTCCGTTGAATCTCTTGCCCTGAACCTTAATTGTTGTCACTCGGTGTGTGAGAAGACGAGCCGTAGCCTGCCGTCGACATTTGCGCCCCTTTTGAAGATTGGGGGCACGCATTTTACGAATTGACCGACCGGCTCGTTTTGCTTGCGGGGCGCTCCTTGCTGTGGCGATAAATCCCCGGACTTGCTCCGGTCCATTTTTTGAAGGCGCGATGAAATGCACTCGTTTCCTGAAATCCAGTGCGTGCCGCAACTTCAGCGACAGTGAGAGAACTGTTTGAAAACAAGTCGATGGCGATGTCGCGTCGCAACTCATCTTTTAGGCGTCGATAGCTCATGTCCTCTGCAAGAAGGCGGCGCTGCAGCGTCGCGCTCGACATGTTCATCAACTGCGCAAGTGTGTCGAGTTCGGGCCACTCATCTGGGGTCTGCTTTCGCAAGCGACGTCTTATTAATGCAGTTGTGCTGGATTCGTTGCGGTACTTCACCAGTATGTTTGCTGGGGCTTCCTGCAAAAATGCTCGCAATGTGCTTTCTGTCTCCACCACTTTCAGATTTAGGAAACGGCGGTCAAATCGAATTAACGTTTCTGTTGCAGAGAAAGTAATATCTTCGCAGAATCGGGTGCGATAGTCGCTGTCATCGTTTGGAGCAGTTGCGCGAAATCTCATTTCATGCAATGGGATTCGTCTGCGAGCGAGCCAGCAGGCAAAGCCGTGCACGAGGATGTACCATGTCCCGTAGGCGAACAGGCGGCGGGTCACCCCTCGGTCGTGCAGGATTATCAAGGCCTGATCGCCCTCGCAGCGTAGCTCTCCATGGAGATCGTCCAGGACTGCGCGTAGAAACTTCAGCATACGACGAAGGGCGTGCTCGAGATTTTCAGTATGCAGAACCGCATGGCACATAAGGGCATAGCTACCGCGGCGCATCGGATGGCTATCAAGGCCGAAGAACTCATCTCCCATCAGGTCGGCCAACGCGGCCCACAGGCGCGCGAAGGCTAAGGTAGAGACTCGGGCCCTACTGGCGCTAAGCAGTTCTTCAGAGATACCGGCATGTTGCAATGCAGCGCGGACATCCAGATTGCGCTGCGTAGCTGCGAATATTGCCTCGTGAACCAGGTTAATTGAGGTTGTACCTTTGTCGTGAGTCAAAGTCATGTGTGCAGTCCGATTCGCGAAAATGCGTAGCGATGGGAATGGTTTTCGGTAACCTATCACAGGCGTCAAGAGTCTTGGCCAGGATGCATGTTTGAACCGATCGGGTTAGCGAACTTCACACATGTGGTCGTACAGGGGTTTCGATTCTTTCCGGTCCACGTAGCGTTGACCTCTTCAAATGGTGCATTGACCAGATTGCGGAATTTCACGTTTTGCGGTTGAATGGTTTTCATGTATCTATGGACCAGAGCGACGCCGAGGCCTCGTTCGACGAGGGTCACAATCGTATGTTGGTAGTCAGTCTCCATGCGAACCTTTGGCGCGGATACGGCACTTTTGCAGTGGTCGTAATGATGTCATAAAAGTGCGGCGAAGCTTTACGACGATTCATGAGGCATGGCTCATCGCGCTGATAGGCTGCGGCGTTAATTCGTCTCTGTCGGTCAAGGGCAATCCATTGGCATTGCAGCAACGAGTGGCCCACGAAATACCGTTTGCGTATCAAAGTCTTATCTCTCTCTAGGGGATACATCAGCGCAACGACGAGTCTGCTTTCCCGGATATCTCGTATCAGCAATTTGGGTACCGCCTCGCGAACCCCAGATCAACATCAGGGTAATCGGATGTGTGAGCACGCGTTATTGGCGGAACGACGCTGTAGGTCGCGGCAAACTTCGTTTCTATGGTGCTTGCCACACCTCAAAAAACGTCGAAAGCGACAGGCGTTGTTCTCAAAAGTAGGTAAAAACACCGTACTCAGCGCAATACGCAGAGTGGCTGCCTCGGGCATGTCCTCGATGCGTACGCGTGCGATGCCAGCGCTAATCTCAATCACGCCCGTGACGACCGGCTGTTCCTTACTCAGCGACTGAACCGGCACTGCAGCCACGCTCTCAACCGTGCGTTCCTCGCGGCCCACTTCTACTGGCAACAGGGGCGGCGACTCATACTACCCGCCTTATTGAGTCGACGCCATTTGAGCAACAGATTCGAAATTGAACCGTGCGACTGAGACACATGGTACGCATAGCAGCGTTGCGAGTTCTTGCCGAAACCCGATTGCGTAGTCAGGGTACCTTTACGCGTCCGTCTCGCGGCTGTCGGGCTGTCGCCCATCGCAGGTGACAAAGTAGGCTCCACCACTCGTTTGGTGAGGTCTACTGTGTCCACTTCGGTGCTATCGGTTTAGACGGTGCTCATAGCGACGCTTACGACCGTCGCGGAACCATCGTAAGCATTAGGGCTACGCTGAACAAGCCGCTGAATTTGCGACGTGTCGGCAATGAGGAGGTGTTCAGGTCGTGAAGCCGACCATCACTCCTCGGCTTTTGGCCCTTGCGGGCATTGCACGCGGGCGTTTTGCCCGCCTTTCGCCCATTACGGGCGCACCTGTGCCATCAATCGCGTGCGCGACAGGTACACGTTGGCGAGTGCCAAAGCTATGAAGGCCCGGTTCGCATTCTTCGCCAACCCGCGGTAGCGCACCTTCGTGAAGCCCCACAGTCGTTTGACCACCGCGAAGACATGCTCCACGCGTGCGCGGATCCTCGACTTGTGGCGGTTCTTGCCGCGTTGCACCTCATCGACTTCACCCGCGCGGCGGGTGCGCTGATTCGTAAAGTCGCGCGCCTTCGGCGCTTTGCTGTGGATCAGCGCCTTCTGGCTGGCGTATGCGCTGTCACCATAGACCCGGCGCTCCTGGCGGTGCAGCAATTGCGGCAGCGGATGCTTGTCATGCACGTTGGCCGGCGTGAGCACTGCGCTGTGCGCCAGGCCACTCTGGCTGTCCACGCCAATATGCAGCTTCGCGCCAAAGTACCATTGCTTGCCTTTGCGCGTCTGATGCATCTCGGGGTCGCGCGACTTCTGCTCATTCTTCGTCGAACTTGGCGCACCGATGATCGTGGCATCCACGATCGTGCCGCTCTTGAGTTTCATGCCGCTCTCCTGCAGGACCCGGCCGACTTCGGCAAACAGCTTCTCGCCAAGTTTGTGGGTTTCGAGGAGACGGCGAAATTTGAGCAGCGTGGTGGCGTCTGGCACCGCCTCGCAGCCCAGATCGATTCCGGCAAAGCGACGCAGGCTAGCACTATCATAGAGTGCCTCTTCACACGCGAAATCGGCCAGGTTGAACCAGTGCTGGATGAAATGGATGCGCAGCATGCGCTCCAGATCAATCGGCGGGCGGCCATTGCCGCGCTTCGGGTAATGCGGCTCGACCACCGCGCACAGCTCAGCCCACGGCGTAATTGCATTCATCGTATCGAGAAACTCATCGCGCCGCGTCCGTTTGCGGTGCGTGTCGAAACCCGCACCTTCATCAGCGGCCATCGCCAGCGTCTGCTGCTTCATCCTGTTCTGTCTTCCTTATCCACTCCGATCTATAACGCTCGGAGTGGCTCTGCGGTGGACTTAGCGGGTAAGGAGACGGCATTGCTGCCGCCCCCTCCCCAAAGAACCGCCCAAGCGACTTTCACCGCAAACGGCTCAAGCACAGCTAAAGCATCATCAGCTGATGCCGGTCTCGCCGTACTGCACAAGACCTTCGCAAACGACATTTCGTTGGTTCATCTCATTGCTGAGACGAGGGCGCTGAACTGCGTACAGCAGTCTCTTCGTAAGCGATCCACTATCGACGTCTACCCAACAGCACTCTGAGCGAGGAGCATAGGTGTCCACCTATTTGTGAGGTGGACACCTATGGCTGACAAAGACTTAGAGCTGAGAGTAGTTCGGCAAAGCAGCGACGGCCGTCGCCGCTACGATGAAAATGGCAAACGAGCATTGATCGAGGCGGCGTTACGCCCCGGCGTCTCGGTGGCGCGCATGGCGCAAGAGCACGGGATCAACGCCAACCTGCTGCGCAAGTGGATCACGAAATACCTGATGGAGCGCGAGAAAGGCGTCTCGCCGACGCCGCAGGATAACGGCGACGACTACTTGCCGCATTCGGGTGATGCGACTGACAGCCTGGCGATCGATCCTCCGAGTTCTCACCAACTCGTCGTTGCCGCGGCACCACCACCTGCGTTCGTACCTGTCGTTGCGGTACCGCCTGCGTCTACACCACCGCCCCCGTCGATGACGCTCACGCTACATGTGCATCTCTCGAACGGTGTCGAACTCGAACTGGGCAAAGCCATCGCGACCATTGATGAACTGACAACCCTGGTTCAGATCCTTGGGAGGATGCCGTGTTCCGGTTCGACGACAAGCTGAAAGTGTATCTGCACCGCGATCCTGTCGACTTCCGGTACGGCATGAACAGCCTGTCGATTCTCGTTGAACAGTCGATGCGCCTGAATCCGATGGACTCGTCGCTTTACATCTTCGGAAACCGGCGTCGCGACAGGATCAAGATCCTTGGCTGGGACGGCAGCGGTTTCTGGCTGATGATGAAACGATTGGAAGCCAGCCGTTTCATCTGGCCCGACAACAAGGCTGAGGTCGTGACGATGACGACCAACGTGCTGCACGCGCTGCTCGATGGCGATGACATCACTACGATTCGACGACATCCGAAGCAGGAATATCTGCGTGTGAGCTGAACAGGCAGACGGTGTGCTGGTCTAACCCAGCATGCCGGTCAACGTCACGATCACCGCCGACGAACTGAAAGAGCTGCTCGCCGAACGCGATGCCGCTCGTGCGTTGCGAGAAGAACAGGAGGCATTACGCGGCGCCCTGCGGCTCGTGACTGCGGAACGCGATCTCGCCGAGGAACGACTCCGGGCCTACCGTCACGAGTTGTTCGGCGCAAAGAGCGAGGCACGAGATTCGGATCAACCCAGCCTGTTCAACGAAGCCGAGGTGCTCGGCGCGAGCAGCTCACCTGCTCAGGAAGATACGCCAGAATCGACGGTCGGCGCACATACGCGCAAGAAGCGAGGCCATCGCAAGCCGCTTGATCCCAACCTGCCGCGCGACGTGGTGCGGCACGAGCTGCCTGAGGCTGAACGCTTCTGCATGAACGATGGTCACGCGCTCGTCGAGTTTGGCGTGGAGATCAGCGAGCAGCTCGACGTGATTCCGGAGCAGCTTCGCGTGATCCAGCACCAACGCGTCAAATATGCGTGTCCGTGCTGCGATCTCGGCATCAAGGTGACGCCGGCGCCGCCTCGCATCATCCCTCGCGGCCTGTTGAGCGAATCGGCGCTTGCATGGATCGCCGCCGGCAAGTATCAGTTCGGGATGCCACTGTATCGCCAGGCCGGTCTGCTACGCCGCTTCGGCGGCGACATCTCGTCGAACACGATTGCTGCGAGCATGGTCCGTGTGGGTCTCGGAACGCAACCCGTGATCAACCTGATGCGCGATGCGTTGCTCGATGCCGAGCTGATCTACTGCGACGAGACGACACTCCAGGTGTTGAAGGAAAAGGGCCGTCGACCGCAAACGAAGAGTTACCTCTGGGCGCAGATGACCGATTCGGGCGTGCCCATCCGATGCTTCACCTATACACCGGGGCGTGGCACCAGGCTGGCCGACAAGCTGTTCACCGGGATCCGCGAGGGCGCGGTCATGATGACCGATGGGTACGAGCCCTACAACGACATTGCCCGGCGTCACCAGCTCGTGCACCTTGGATGCTGGGTTCACCTGAGACGGTACTTCGTCAAAGCAGAGGATAGCGTACCAAAGGCTGCCCGAACGCCCGATCTGTTGGCGACGCGCTTCATCAAATTGATCGGCAAGCTGTTCGCGGCCGAGGCGCGCAGTACGACGTGGAGCGCACAGCGACGACAGCGGTTGCGACGACGATACAGCGCGCGCGTACTCAATGCCATCCACGCGCTGATGCTCGAGCAATCGGCCGGCGTCGTACCGAAAAGCCTGCTCGGCAAGGGACTGACTTACCTGCGCGCGCAGTGGCCCAAGCTCATCCGTTACGTCGAGAACGGCGACTGGCCTATCTCGAACAACGCTGTTGAGAATGCGATTCGACCATTCTGCGTGGGGCGCCGCGGATGGCTGTTCTCGGACACCGTCGGAGGCGCGAACGCGAGCGCCAATCTCTATACGCTCGTCGAAACCTGCAAAGCAAACAGCATCGATCCCTACCGGTACCTCACCTGGCTGTTCCAGCGCCTGCCTATGGCGAAGACCGTCGACGACTACGACGCGTTGCTTCCCTGGAAAATGCCGGCCGATCTCCGCTGACCCGCATCACTACCACACCTCACGCGCTCCGCCACCTTACTCTGAGGGGCGTCGTTCGTGGATCGCATACGTCTCTTCCAAGCTTCCCTACGTCGAACCTTAAACATGCGCCGGCGACAGCCGCACCACGCGGAAGTCTGCGCCCTTTCGGGCTAGGGCAAAGTTCGAACCCCTATCCGCTCCATTACAGAGCGGCATTCGCTTTTTCCGCGTTCTCTTACCCGCTTCCCCAACAGCTTCCCTCGCAGGTCGCCTGCCACGGATTCGATGTTCTGAACCTTTGGCGGAGAATCGGGCTTACCACGTTCCCATTCCTGCCGACCCGACTATTCCCGGGCCTATCCGTTTAGCGTCTGTCTATTCCCCGGCAGCGCTTATGACGACGTGCTCCCTCTGATCAGAGAAGCAACCGGCTGCACACCTTTTGGTCAGGGCCTGTCAGCCGCTTTGGCCCTTTGGCAATAACGGGGTTTATCAACAATTCACTTACGTTACGCATGCGGAACTTGCCTGGCACCTCACACCGCACGGCGGCTGGCAGTGTCGACCCGCCCCGTCACCGGGGTGAGCCGTCAATCGAGAGGCACGTTGTCTCCAAAGCTTCATACCCAGCCGTTACCAGTTGAGCATGTCTGGATAGGCAACTGTCGGTCGCACAACAGGTCGCAGTTCCAAGCGCCATTACTTCGGCGCTTGGGATACGACAAGACAAGAACGAGCTTTGCTGCCCTCACTACTTGACGTTCGACACGCTATGGGCAGCAGCACGTGTCGCACGATCAGCGTTGCCTTAGGGCGGTCTGGGGAGGTTCGGTGAACCGAAGATCAAGTTTGCATCTCGTGGGCTGATGCATTGGGGAGCTCAAGAACCTTGGGGTTGACCCGCTTCGAAGGACGGATTTGCAGTTGAGTCTAATGCGGTGTGGCTTTACCCGAGTTGAATCGCGGGTTTTCGACGGGGGCGGTGGGGCGCCTCTGTCGCCCATGACGCTGCCTTCGCGGACCCAAGCCGCAGTCATCGCGCTCATGAGGGCGACGTCGCACTCCGAGCGTTCGAGTTCCCGCTTCACGCCTTTGGGCAACTGGGCCGACAGCCTTGCTGGGGAGGCGAGCGCGAAGACCGATGCGCCGGTTGATGTCGTTGGTTGCTGCGTGAGTGCGGACGGGATCGAAGCCGCCGCCGATGTGGCATCAGCAATCGCGACGACAGGCTCAGACACCGACGCTGAACTGGTCATATCGTTGTTCCTCACGGGTGCTTTCACTTGCCGGTTCAGCCGAACCCATTTACTTAACTGGGTTAGCGCTCTCCCGAGCCTTGAGCGCCAGACCAGGCAGTGACGCACCCGGCCGCAGGCCGGCCTCCGTCAGCAGCCGCGTATCCATAAGATCGGTGCTGCGCTTGCCGTCCACCCCAAACCCGTGTCATCAGTAACAGCAAAACTGAAAGGTCATGCCTGACGATGCAGTCGTGAAGCTTTGTGCGACTCTACGATCATGCAGCAGAGTCAGCTCTTCCTGGCGAACGTCACAACCGCACACCTCAAAGCCATGGAGGCAGAAATTCTTGGCAGCTCTTTGCCCCATAATGGCTCCGAGCCATTGACGCCGAGTTACAACCTGTTCATGGCTTGACCTCGAGTAGCGAGGCTTCGCGCTCGAACAGCTTCTGCCTCACTTCCTTCTTCGTGATCTTCCCGTACCCAGACTTCGGCAAAGATTCCCAAAAGAAGACATGTTTTGGCCAGCGGTAGCGGGCACAACATCCTTCCAGATGGTTCAGCAACCCTGCCGCGTCCACTGGAGGGGCGTCATCACGCAACACAACGACGGCAACTCCGACCTCACCCCATTTCGGGTCGGGAATTCCAAGAACGGCGACTTCGGCGACCGACGGGTGTGTGAGGAGAATTTCTTCGACTTCACGGGGGTAGACATTGGAGCCGCCCGAGATGTACATGTCGGATTCACGGCCCGTGATGTAGAGCAGGCCTCGTTCGTCCAGCTTCCCAAGATCGCCGGTGTGGAACCAGCCGCCTCGAAACGCCTTCTCAGTGGCTTCCTGGTTGCCATAGTACCCGGCGAAAACGGCGGGGCCACGGCAGCAGATTTCACCGACCTCGCCGGCGGGCAGCTTGTTCAGGTCTGCATCCAGGATCGCGACCTCCATCCCAGTACGTGGACGTCCGCAGGAGCCGATGTTCGCGGCCGGATCATCATCATCCGCAGAATGCATGTGCGGCGGCAGCACAGTGATGCAAGCTGTGGCTTCGCCAAGTCCGAAGTGCTGCACGAGCACCCGTCCCAGTTTGGTCAACGCCAACTTCTGGTCAGCCCGGTACATGGGCGCACCGCCATAGTTGATGTAGCGCAGTGACGAGTGATCGTGGCGGTCAACCGCGGGGTGTTCCACCAAAATCTTGATGATCGTGGGCACGGCGAAGAAATTGCTGACCTTGTGTTTTTCTACGAGCGCCCAGACGACCTCGGGTTCCATCTTCTCGCTGGGGAGAATCACAGCCGCGGCCCCGCGCGCCACGTTGAGCAGCCCCTGGATGCCCGCGCCGTGAGAAAGCGGAGCGACGACGATCGAACAGTCTAGTTCGGTCAAACCAGGAAGCACGTCCGCCAGGTGATTGGCGACCACGAAGGCCATCTGACCATGGGTGAGGATGGCAGCCTTGGGTCTCCCGGTGGTTCCCGATGTATAAAAAAACCACAGGGGGGTGTCATAGTCGACGACGGCATCCTCTGATTTGGTCCCAAGGTTCGCAGCCACCAGATCTTCGTAGCTGTGTTCGCCCTGTCGCGGCGAGCCGATGACGACGATATGGCGCAAATCTGGCGACGCTGCCCGGACCGCATCGGCATACTCCTGGAAGTCCTCTTCGACGATCATCGCGCAGGCGCCTGAAGATGACCCGAGATAGGCCACCTCCGGCGGCGTCAGGCGAAAATTGGTTGGCACCCAGACCGCGCCCAGGCGGAATGCCACCCAGCAACTCTCGAACATCTGGACGCAGTTACGCGATTGCACGAGGATCTTGTCGCCTGGACGAACGCCCAGCGAACGCAGTGCGGCCACCATCGCATCAACGCGGCTGTCGATTTCGGACCAATTCCAGGTCCGATCCCGATGGACGACCGCGGTGCGTTGCGGAAACTGGCGCGCGGACTGACGCAGCAGGTGCGCCAGATTCGTGACGGAGGCCGGACTCATGCTGCCTCCAAGATGCTCAGGTAATTGGAGACTGCGGTGCCTCCCATGTTGAACACGGCGCCGAGGCTCGCCCGCGGAATCTGCATCGCTTCGGCCTTGCCAGTGAGTTGCATTGCCATCATCACGTGCTGCGATACGCCAGTGGCACCAATCGGATGGCCACGCGATTTCAATCCGCCCGACGGATTGACCGGCAGCTTGCCGTCCTTTGCAGTGACGCCGTCCAGAATGATCCGTGCCCCTTGTCCATGCGGTGCAAGTCCCATCGCTTCATACTGGAGCAACTCTGCCATGGTGAAGCAGTCGTGGGCCTCGACGAGGTTCAGATCGGCCAGCGAAACTCCAGCCCTTTCGAGCCCCTTCGACCAGGCGAGCGCCGCCCCTTCGAATCGGGTGCGATCGCGCATCGACAGCGGCAGAAAGTCGTTGACGTGTGCGCGAGCGCGCCAGCGGACATTGGCAGTGCCCGGACGAGGCTCCATGGAAATGACCAATGCCGCGGCGCCGTCCGAGACCGGCGAGCAGTCGGTGCGCCTCAGGGGACCGGCGAGAGACGGGTTCTTGTCGGAC
This sequence comes from Paraburkholderia phymatum STM815, assembly GCF_000020045.1. GTDB lineage: Bacteria > Pseudomonadota > Gammaproteobacteria > Burkholderiales > Burkholderiaceae > Paraburkholderia > Paraburkholderia phymatum. The sequence continues at coordinate 2,005,140 of NC_010623.1, forward strand.
ACCGTTCGGCAGAATTCGAACCCAAGATCGCGGCGCAGATGGGCGTACGGATTGTCGACACCGTTCCGATGGTTCTTCGCGGCGATAGCTGCAAGGGCATCGGACTGATCGCCGAACCGCGAAAAATACTCGGTGGCGATGTCTCCAAAGACTCCGGCCATGCCACCTGGTTTCCCGCCTTCTTCCTTAAAATACGAACACTTGAGCAGGACATCACCGATCTGGGCGCCAGGAAGGGTGTTCATCTTTTCCAGGCCAATGACCAGGGCGCGCTTGACCCGTCCGCTCTCCACTGCGTCGAGCGCCGCAAAGACGGCGGCCGAACCGGTGGCACAGGCGTTCTCGACACGGACTGCGGGAGTATGGCGGAACTCGGGGATCGCTACGGCGACGAGGGAAGCGCTGAAGTCTTGCGGGACGAAGCCACCATTAAAGGTGCCAACGAAGATGGCATCGATGTCTTTTGACTGGACGTCTGCGCTGTGCAGCGCGGGCAGCGCGGCGTCCCTGATCAGTTGTTCCAGCTCGACCTGATCGTGTTTGCCGAAGACGGTATGGCCCCAGCCGATGATATGTGGTGCGTTCAAGAGAGTCTCCTTGTCTTAGCCGCTCGATGTCGGCGTAGCGGCAACATCAAAAAGTTGCCCGCTTGACAACAAGACTAGACTCACTCATCGATATACTCCAATATAATGATTGTCATGTAGTAATGCTTTAAAGGTATTGATATGGAACTTCGGCACCTACACTACCTGGTCACGCTCGGCGAGACCCTTCACTTTGGACGGGCGGCCGAGCGGCTGCATATTTCGCAGCCACCTCTGTCGAGACAGATCGCGCTGCTCGAGGAAGAATTGGGCGTCGGTCTGTTCGACCGCACCAGCCGGACCGTGAAGCTCACAGCGGCCGGCGAAGGGTTTTTGCAAGATGCAAAGGAGATACTTGCGTCCGTTGAACGCGCAAAGCGCAACGCAATTTCAGCAAACCTTGGTCATCGCGGCTCCCTGTCCTTGGGCTTCATGTTCGCAGCCGCGTTTAGCATCGCCCCAGCGATTCTCCGAGCGTACACAACCGAGTATCCGGAGGTGCACCTTCACGTGGGCGAGGCGGTCCCGAGTCTGCTAATCCAGGATCTGCGCGAAAGTCGCTTGGACGTTGGGTTGATGTATCCACCCGGTGAGATGGCAGGGATGGAAACTCTCACGGTTTTCGAGGAGCCCCTCGTAGCAGCGCTCCCGTTAAACCATCCATTGTCTGGGTCAGACGACCCAATTGATGCGGTCGATCTCAAAGACGAACAATTTCTGATAACTCGTCGAGAGGCGTCTCCGTATTTTCACGACACAATCATCAACCATTGCAAAACGGAGGGATTCGTCCCGAAGACCTTCCTCGAGACGAACTATCAGCACACACTCATCACGTTCGTCGGGCAAGGGTTGGGCGTCGCACTTGTGCACAGGTCAATGCAGACGTCTCTCCCTACGAATGTGAAGTTCCGTCCTCTGCGAAATCCGCCGACGGTGAAGCTGAATGCAACCTGGAACAGTCGAAATCGTAACCCATGTACCGATACCTTCGTCCAGCTAGCGGCGAAACTCGGACCGACGATGCATCCAGGTGAATAGGTCTCTGCGGGCGCCTTCTGATGCGTTTCGGACGGGCCGACGCTCTCGTACGAAAGTTTGCATTCGGTCATCCGGTCAGTTCCTTGCCGGATAGCAGTCTTGCTCGACTGTAGGCACACGTATCGTCCAGGCGATGCAATAGGTCGCGGAAAACGAACCCGATCGACGACGAGCCTATCTGGGCCTGGCGAGCGGAGACATCGTTCCGCTCTGTGCGCGCACATACAAAGATCTTTTCTAAATCACGAAGGCGTTCTCACCGGCGACCGTCAGTTCGCCGCTCCAACTCGTGCCACCGAACAAATGCAACGCTTCCCTTCAAAAAGCGCGATCTGACGGGACCAGTGTGGCTGGGAAGTGTGAGGTCGTTTGGTCGTCGCCGAAGGTGGAGCGTTCCTCGAATTGATATCCTAGGGGTATCGTCTGATGACTATTATTGTATTGGAAAATATCAATCCCACCGTTTAATCTTGTTTCCATGGTGACGGCCACACGTCAATAGCGCCGAAAGTGACCGGCGTTGTTCGTAAAAGTAGGTGAAAACACCTACATCAGGCGCACCCGGATCAGCGCGACGCGTTGAGACATTTCTAGAGACGGGCTGCCTTGACGGACCGCCATGGAGACAGCAATGCAAACGATCATTGGACGACTATTTCCCATCGCACGGCTACTTCGGCATTGGCATCATCTGCTTGCGGTTTTGCGCCGCGCTGCGACGAGCGACCCTGCGAGCGCTCCGGGCTTGGTTGCATGCCGAGTCGCAATCGATGGGATGACCTACCTCCGCCACGACGAAGCGCACTCATCAATCAACTAATCCAAGTGTTCGTAGTCGGTTGGCTGTCCGTCGTTCTCATCGACTCATGGACCGTTGACACACTGTACCCGCGTGCCCGTCCTACTTCAAGAAAAGGGAAGCGGTTTACATTAGGTATGCGAAATACCATGTCAGTTTTGTGGAGTGAATCATGTCAGCAACACCCGTTGTCAATCAGAACTCGAAACGCCCATCTCAAACTGCTGGCCGGGTTGCTGTCGTTACAGGCGCCGCTGGCGGGATCGGGGCCGCGATAGTCCGTCGCCTTGCGGATGATGGGTTCACCGTCATTGTTGCCGATCTGAATCTCGCGGCTGCCGAAGAAACTGCCCACCAGATGAGTGCTCGGGGACTGTCAGCCATTCCGATGCAACTCGACGTGGGTAAGTCGGAATCGATTGACGAGTTTTTCGCTCTGGTCGGCAATCAGTTCGAGCGTTGCGACGTTCTTGTGAACAACGCAGGCATAGCGAAGACGTTTCCGTTCGAGGAGGTGCCGCTTGATCACTGGCGAAGCCTCATGGAGATCAACCTGACCGGACCACTCCTCCTCACCCAGCAGGCAGTTCGATTCATGGTCAAACGCAAGTGGGGGCGAGTGATCAACATTGCTTCCGTTGCTGGAATTCGCGCTAGTGTAGGCAGGACGGGGTACGGCACTTCGAAGGCCGCCGTCATGGGACTAACACGACAAGTCGCAGTGGAATACGCAGAGCATGGAATCACGGCTAACGCAGTGGCACCGGGGCCGATCGAAACACCCATGGCAACGGCTTTGCATTCGGCCGCCCAACGCGACGCATTCATGCGACACGTTCCGATGCGCCGCTACGGCACACCTGATGAAGTCGCGGGTGTCGTGTCTTTCCTTGCTTCTGATAGCGCTTCGTATGTGACAGGTCAGACGATCTCCGTTGACGGTGGATTCGTTGCTGCCGGCCTGATTGACGCTTAACCCTCATGGCCGGCTTATCTATCAAGATTTCCCTTAGACGCAGATGACGTCGCTGCCTTCAAACATACCTCTCGTTCGATGAAGGATGAACATGCCAATTTTTAAACTGGGCGAAAAATCGCCCGACGTCAACGAAACCGCTTACGTCGCGGAGGGCGCGACGATCATTGGACGTGTGGACATCGGCGCAGATTCAAGCATCTGGACGGGTGCGGTAGTTCGTGCGGACAACGATGTGGTGTCAATCGGGCCGAAGTGCAATGTCCAGGAGGGTGCAGTTCTTCATGCAGACCCCGGCTTTCCTCTGGTCATCGGCAGTGAAGTCAGCGTCGGGCATCAGGCAATGCTGCACGGTTGCACCGTAGGAGATGGATGTCTCATTGGCATCCAGGCGGTAGTGCTGAACGGTGCATCAATCGGGAAGGAAAGTCTTGTTGGCGCGGGCGCGCTGGTGACAGAAGGAAAGGAGTTTCCGGAAAGAGTGCTAATCCTTGGGACCCCGGCAAAGGTCGCCCGTCCACTTACCGATGAGGAGGTTGCGAATCTGAGGAAGAACGCAAAGGAATACGTGACGAGAGCAGACGAGTACAAGCGGACGCTTGTGAGGATCGATTAATCGGTTCATGAATTAACGCCAATCCAATAGATCAGCATCCCCGGAAGTCATAGGAGAGAAACTGACAAAGCCGGACTCAAGGCGTTGCGGTCAATCTGAAGACCAAGGATGGAGATAGGAGACACAAATGGAAAACGTTGAACGGCTTCATAACTACGATATCGCGGGCGAGAAAGTGGATGGAGCAAGGGTGTACGCAAAAGTGACCCGAAGATTGATTCCTCTGCTCTTCATGTGTTACGTGGTCGCATATCTCGACCGTGTAAACATCGGGTTTGCGAAGCTTCAGATGCTTCAGGATCTGAAGTTCAGCGAGACGGTTTACGGATTTGGTGCGGGGATTTTCTTTCTCGGATACTTCCTGTTTGAAGTTCCCAGCAACATCATCCTTCACAAAGTGGGGGCTCGCGTCTGGATTGCGCGCGTCATGATCACGTGGGCGATCATCTCCGCCGGAACCATGTTCGTCACCACGCCAATGATGTTCTACGTGCTGCGCTTCGCACTTGGGCTTGCCGAAGCGGGACTGTTCCCAGGCGTCATTCTGTACCTGACCTACTGGTATCCGTCGGCGCGGCGCTCGAAGATAACATCGCTGTTTTACACGGGCGTACCCGTCGCCGGCATTATCGGCGGTCCGGTTTCTGGCTGGATCATGCATTCGATGGCCGGAGTGAATGGTTGGGCAGGCTGGCAGTGGCTACTCCTCATTGAAGCGATGCCTTCAGTCGTCATGGCCGTAGTCGTGCTCTTTTTCCTTGAGGATCGCGTCGCGAACGCGAAATGGCTGACGGACGAAGAGAGAGCCATCCTTGTCGATGACATCAGTCGCGACCAGATGCAGGCGCAATCACACGACCTGCGTGAAGGGTTCACTAACCCCAAGGTCTGGTTCATGTGCGGCATCTATTTTTTCTTCGCCGTTGGGCTGTACGGTGTTGGCTTCTTTCTGCCGACGCTGATCAAAAATACGGGTACCACAGATCCGGTTGCAATCGGCTGGTTAGCCAGTTTGCCTTACATTGCCGCGGTGGTCGCTCTAATCCTTGTCAGTCGCTCCTCGGATGCCCGACGTGAACGTCGTTGGCATATTACGGTTCCAGCGTTGCTCGGTGCGACTTCCTGGCTGGTTGCCTCAAGCTTCAGCGCAAACCTGCTGGTAGCGATGATCGCGCTGTCCATCGTGACCTGCTGTGTTGTTGTAACCATCTCGCAGTTCTGGTGCATGCCCACGGCAATACTCGGTGGAGCGGCAGCGGCCGCGGGCATTGCAGTCATAAACTCTGTTGGAAATCTTTCAGGCTTCCTTGGACCTTTCTTCATCGGCTGGGCAACTGAGAAAACACATTCGACCGCCTCGGGGCTTTACATGCTTGCAGCGTCGCTTGCGATTGGTGGCCTGCTCGTGCTCCGCGTCAGGAAAGAATGGGTAAACCGCTAGGTTTCAGTCGACATAATGCTTCGATGATGTGATGAGTTGGAACTTGGGGGTACTGTCTCTGGCTCCCCAAAGAGAATCGAAGCATTACGCGGATATGTCATCTCTTTTAAGGATGTAGCCATGTTTGTGTGCGTAGAGGGAGTCGGGTACTGGAACGGAATTCCAATCGGTGAAATTGTGTTCGACGATCTGAGCGCTGAGGAGAAGTTTTCGGTTCTGGTCGCACTGTCGGTTCCCGACGCCTCCAATTCACTAGACCGGGATAGCGCACGTGCGGCTGGGTTTAATAGCTGAGGTTGTCGTCGACATTTGCATCCTACAACTGCCTTTCAAACATACGAGGTCGGCGACGTTCCAGACCTATCAGCCGAGTTCAACGATGAAGATTGTGATTGCCCCAGATTCGTTCAAGGAAAGTCTGTCTGCCGCTGAAGTCGCCACGCAGATAGAAGCAGGTTTTCGGGAGATATTTCCAGACTTTCAATATCAGCGCCTGCCGATTGCTGATGGGGGGGAAGGCACCGTCGACGCACTGTTCGAAGCAATAAGCGGGCAACGCAGGCAAGTGACGGTGAGCGACCCACTGGGGCGCCCCGTTCAAGCGGAATATGCCATTCTGTCCAATGGCACAGGAGTTATCGAGATGGCCGCCGCCAGCGGCCTTCATCTGGTGGCGCCGCACGAGCGAGATCCGCGCATCACTTCCAGCCGGGGGACTGGCGAACTGATAGTTGATGCATTATCGGTTGGAGTGCGACACTTCATCGTCGGAATTGGGGGGAGCGCAACAAACGACGGTGGTGCTGGCCTGCTCCAGGCACTTGGTGTACGGCTTGTCGACTCCAAGGGTGCAGACTTGGCCTCAGGTGGGGCTGTTCTGTCGCAACTCGCTCACATAGATCAAACACGCGCTGATCCACGACTCAAGGAGTGCTACTTCGAGGTTGCATGCGACGTCGATAACCCTCTGATCGGGGGCAACGGTGCGACGGCCGTTTTCGGCCCGCAGAAAGGCGCCACGCCTCAAATGATCGCCGAACTCGACGAAGCCTTGGGAAATTTCGCTGCCGTGATAAAGCGGGATCTCGATGCTGATGTGCGCTCGTTACCGGGCAGCGGTGCTGCGGGTGGACTAGGGGCGGCGTTGATCGGCGTGCTTCACGCAAGATTGCGACCGGGCATCGAGATCGTATGCGAAGCCATGAGAGTGGCGGACGCAGTACAGGAGGCAGATCTCGTCGTCACTGGTGAAGGTTGCATAGATGGGCAAACGGCCCGCGGTAAGGCTCCCGTCGGCATTGCGAAGATTGCATCACAGTTTGGTGTGCCCGTAATCGCGATCGGAGGGGCGGTCGCAGGCAGCGCAGATAAGGTGTATGCGAATGGAATTGATGCCGTTTTTCCCTCAGTTCAGCGCGCGTGTTCCATCGAACAGGCCTTTCAGGACGCCGCTGTCAATGTGCGCACGACTGCCCGCAACACAGCCGCAGTCCTGAGCATCGGCGCGCACACGTTTGGGAAAATTGTTCAAGCCCTTCCGAGCAGAGAGTCTCGTCTGACGCGCTGAGGAAGGACGGCAATGGTCCATGTTGTCATGCGGTAACCGTTTCTATCCCTTAGGGTTCCGGCGAAAGTTGTCAGCCGAGCTCAGCAGATGGACGCATTGATCGGTTTCCGCATCCAGGGACTTGTAAGCGTCTCCTCCATGTCGTGTGTAGATATGGATTCGGCCCGCACCTTGGTGGGCCATTTTTTTTGTTGGGTCTCGTTCGATCCGTTGACGCAGGTGGGTCGGTGCGTCATGCGATTCGGACGGACTCGGTAGTATTACCCATTAGGAAGTCGTGATTGGCTTCCGCTACGTCGCGTATGTAATCCCATAGGGCTTTCACACGTGCAAGCTCGCGCCGCTCAGGCGGAGCAACGAGCCAGAAAGTTCGCGTTATATCTATTTGGTCGGGCAGAACGGGTACGAGATCTCCACCCAGACTTCCAAGGAAACATGGCAGCACTCCGATCCCAAATCCGGCTCGGACCGCTTCGGCCTGTGCGATAACACTGGTGCTGCGGAAGACAGGCTTGAGGCTCGGCAGCCAGCGCGGTAGCGAAAACTGCTGGTTCGAAAAGATCAGGTCGTCGACATAGTCAATCCACCTGTGACCGATGAGATCCTCGGTTGTTTTGATGGGAGGATGCTCACTTAGATATTGCGGGGTAGCGTACGGCAGAAGCCGGTACTCGGTCAGCTTGCACGTGACGAAACTGTTGGCGCTTGGCCGGTCGATTGCGACGGATGCATCGGCCTCCCGTTTGGACAGATTGACGTTACGTGGCAACGGGAGCACGTCGACCGTGATTCCAGGATGCCTGGCGCAGAAATGTGTAACTTGCGGCGCTAGAAAAAACGTTCCAAACCCTTCCGTCGCGCCAAGGCGGATCTCGCCAGTTAGAGTTACCGAGTCGCTGAAGACGCTAGTTTCAACAGCCTGCAGGGTAGTTTCTAGCCTTTCCACATGTTCCAGTAGTCGATGGCCTGCCGCCGTCAGGCGCAAGCCCTGCGAACTTCGTTCGAACAGTTTCGAACCGGTGTCCCGTTCCAGACGCTGGATCCGCCGCGAAATCGTGGACTGGCTCATCTTGAGCGCGTGTGCCGCTTCGAGGGCGGATTGGGACCGTGCTGCGCCTAGAAAAATGCGTAGGTTGTCCCAGTCAAACTGGTTCATCGGTGTCTCCTCGTTATGCATTTTTGCATAGCGGTCTTGCGAAATATGATAGTCCAATTGCAGAAATAGTGAAATAAGATGCCCTCTAACAACGGACCGCAGAACGCCCACCAAGGAGACGCATCCCATGAGTAGTCGTATCGACCATTTCATCGCCGGCAAGCAATTTTCTGAGGCGGATACTCGTACTGGACCTGTATTCAACCCTTCGACTGGCCGGGAGATCGCTCGCTGCGCGTACGGTAGCCGTTCGACAGTCGATCATGCGGTTCAGGTAGCTACAGAAGCTGGTCGGCGCTGGGCGAGGGGTTCACATGCTTCTCGTCAGGCAGTGATTTTCAAGCTGCGCGACCTCATGCTTCATAACTTTGATCTGTTGGCTGAAGTCATCGGCCGTGAGCATGGCAAGACGATTGAGGATGCGAAGGGTGAACTCGGACGTGCAATCGAAGGGATCGAATTCGCCTGCGGTGCACCACATGTCAGCAAAGGCGAGTACGCGAACAACGTAGGCGGAGACATCGAAGTCTTTTCGATGCGGCGCCCGATTGGTGTGGTCGGTTGCATCACACCATTCAACTTCCCGATTATGGTTCCCGCAGTGATGATGACAATGGCTGTTGCTGTAGGGAACAGCGTTGTCTGGAAACCATCGGAGAAGGTGCCGAGTGCCGCGATCGAGTTCGCGCGGCTCTGGAAGGAGGCGGGTCTTCCAGATGGCGTCTTCAACGTCGTACAGGGAGATAAGGAAGTTGTCGACGCGATTCTCGAGCATCCCGGAATAGCTGGAATCAGCTTCGTCGGATCGACCCCCGTCGGTGAGTACATCTATCAGAAAGGGACATCGCACAACAAGCGCGTCGCTGCATTCACCGGTGGGAAGAACCACATGATTGTCATGCCTGACGCTGATCTCGATGCAGCTGCCAGTGCGTTCGTATCGGCCGGTTTTGGCTCGTCGAGCCAGCGTTGCATGGCGGTCTCGCTGTTGTTGCCCGTAGGGCACGAAACGGCTGATCGCCTTTTGGAACTCGTCGTTCCAAAAATTAAAGCTTTGAAGGTTGGAGCCTATGACGATCCGTCCGCAGATTTTGGTGCTGTCGTCAGCAGCGAATCCAAGGCAACAGTCGAGGGGGCTATTGGCCGATGCATCGAAGAAGGTGGCCAGATGGTAATCGACGGGCGAAACGTGTCGGTTCCGGGGCATCCAGATGGATACTACCTTGGCCCAACCCTCTTTGATCGCGTGACCACCGATATGCAAATGTACAAAGAGGAGATCTTTGGACCGGTTCGGGGAATCTTGCGTCCTGCGACGCTCAATGAAGCCATCGACATCACAAACGAGCACGAGTATGGGAACGGCTCGGTCATCTTCACTCGCGATGGAAAAACGGCACATCGCTTCATGATGGAAGTTGAATCGGGAATGATTGGAGTCAACGTACCCGTCCCGCTTCCGACAGCCTCCTTCAATTTCGGCGGACTGAGGCGCTCGAAGTTTGGCGACGGCCATCTGTACGGTCCGGATGCCGCACGTTTTTATACCAAGCTTAAGACCATTTCGCAGCGATGGCCCGAGCCGGACACGGCGGCGTTGCCAATCTCGTTGGCCTTCAATCCGGCGGGCTGAGGTCGAATATTCTCAGGTGATTAAGGCAGACGATCAGGGATGCCGGACGGCTGCCTGCAATCTGCCTTTGAGGCGCAATCTAAAAGTAGCGAGGATAGCTGTATGAAAGCGGTCTTGATCGTTCATGAGGACGGCAGTGACAAACCACGACTGAAATATTCAACTGTCGACGATCCGGTGCCAGGTCCAAACGACCTGCTCGTGAGTGTCAGGTCAGCGGGCATTAACCGTATCGATCTTCAACGCTCTACTGCCCACGGAGGACCAACTGCAGGGAAGCCGTTGATAGCTGGCCTGGAGATAGCCGGAGAAGTTCTGGAACTTGGAAGAGACGTAAAAGGATTCAAGGTTGGAGATGTCGTCATGGGTATGACGACAGGAGCGTACGCCGAAAAGGCAACGATCGACCACCGCCTGGCAATGCCAATACCCGAACCATTTTCGTTTGATCAGGCAGTAGCCGTTACAACAGTCTATGCCACGGCGCACAACGCACTTGTTACCAACGGACGGTTCCGTAGGGGGCAGACAGTTCTGATTCAGGGCGCCGCATCCGCAGTAGGTGTTGCCACGTTACAGATTGCGAAGGCAATGGGTGCAGGAGTGGTAATCGGTACAGGACGCAGCTTCCGCAAGGGGGAGCAGGTTCTACGGCTTGGCCTTGATCGCTTTTTGGTTAAAGGCCAAGACTCTGTTGCCGAAGAAGTCGCACGTCTTACCAACGACCGCGGCGTCGATGTTGTCGTTGATATGGTTGGCGGGACTGCGCTTTCCGACAATTTGACGAGCGTAGCGCTCGGTGGCCATATCGTGAACGTCGGCTGGATGGGAGGCAAACGTGACGAACTGGACCTCGATACGCTCGCGCGAAAGCGAGTCACTCTCGTAGGAGTGTCGTTCCGGACGCGCACTATTGAACAGAAGGCCGAACTCTTTATGCAGTTCCAGAAAGATGTCTTTCCATTATTTCTGGAAGGAAAGATCTCTCCAATCATCGAAAAGTCCTATCCACTTTCGGAGGCGGAAGCAGTTCAGGACGAAATCGCACAGGACACACATCTCGGCAAATTCCTCCTGCATCCCTGATCTCACGCAAAGTAAATTCTTATAGGAGACAAGCATGGACATCGGATTCATTGGCCTTGGAAATATGGGGATCCCGATGGTAAGGAACCTGTTGGTGGCCGGAAATCAAGTTCATGTCTTTGACATGTCGGATAAAGCCATCTCGGAGGCGGTCGAGTACGGTGCCGTGGCCACATCCTCCATCAGTGAGCTTGCCAAAAAGGTTGACGTGATCGTCAGCATGCTTCCGACACCCGCCATTGTCAAGGAAGTGATGGTCTCGCCAGAAGGTGTCATTCCTAATGCAAGGGAAGGCACTTTGGTTATCGACTGCAGTACGAGTGATCCGAAAACGGCGGTCCAACTGGAAGCGCTCGCAGTAACAAGGGGTTTGAATTTGATTGACGCGCCGGTGTCCGGCGGCGTTCCCGGAGCAAAGGCTGGAACGCTGACTTTCATGGTAGGCGGAACAGAAGCGGGTTTTTTGGCCGCCAAACCCGTCTTGACTGCGATGGGGCAAAACGTAGTTCATTGCGGTCCTCCGGGAAGTGGCCAGGCAGCGAAACTTTGCAACAACCTACTTCTTGGTGTGTCGACCATCGCGGTCTCGGAATCGATGTGCCTCGGAGTACGTCTCGGCCTCGATCCGTCTGTTCTAGCGAACATTATCAACAGTTCTTCGGGGCGCTGCTGGGTATCCGAAGTCTATAACCCCTACCCAGGCGTAGTGTCAGGGTCCCCGGCCTCTAACGACTTTTTGGGAGGCTTCGCCTGTGACCTGATGATCAAGGATCTTTCTCTGGCTCTTGATGCGGCGCACGGCGTCCATCAGCCCTTACCCATGACAGCGGCTTCAAAGCAATTTTTCCAGATCATGAGTCACCAGGGAAACGGTGCCAAAGACATAACGGCGATTGTGAGGATGTTCCAACAATAACGAGCCGTATGGCCACGAAGAGGAAGACAGGAGACAGACAATGAAAAAGCATACTCTCAAAAATTCTATTGCTATGGTCTTTGCTGTACTGGCATCAAGTTCCAACGCACAGCAAGGCAAAATTTCAGATGATGTTGTCAAGATCGGTGTCTTAACCGATATGTCCGGAAGCTATTCGGAGTTTTCTGGGGCAGGTGCGGTTGCCGCGGTCAAGATGGCCGTCGATGATTTTGGTGGAAAGGTATTGGGCAAACCTATCGAGGTCGTAGTTGCCGACCACCAGAATAAGACTGATCTTGCTTCAACCAAGGCACGCGAGTGGTTCGACACTCAAAAGGTCGATGTAATTGTCGATTTGACAAATTCTTCGATCGCCCTCGCTGTCAGCCGGCTCGCCATGGAAAAAAGCAAAATCGCGATTGTGACTGGAGCGATGACCGAGCGACTGACGAACGAGGAGTGCTCTCCGAATACGGTGCACTACGTCGCAGACTCGTACGCTTTCGCCAACGGTACAGGGAAGGCGATGGTCGATCAGGGTGGAAACACCTGGTTTATCGTGGCGGCGGATTATGCTTTCGGAAACCTGATGCTGGGCCGGCTTAGTACAACGGTAACCAATAGCGGCGGCAAGGTAGTCGGATACATCAAGCATCCGCTAGCCGCATCAGATTTTTCTTCTTTCATTCTTCAGGCGCAATCTTCGGGCGCAAGAGTCATCGGACTAGCCAACGCTGGCGTCGACACTGTCAACGCGATGAAGTCGGCGCAAGAATTCGGGATCACTCGAGGCGGAAAGCAGAACATCGTCGGACTCGCCACTGTGATAACCGATGTACATGCCATGGGTCTTAATATCGCACAGGGACTCTTGCTGACCACTCCGTTCTATTGGGACATGAATGATGCTACACGGCAATTCTCAAAGCGATACTTCAGCAGAGTTAAAAAGATGCCCAATATGGTACAAGCGGGTGATTACTCTGCCGTTACTCACTATCTAAAAGCTGTCGAGGCCACAGGAACCGACGAGGCGGGTGCAGTAATGCAAAAAATGCGAGAGATCCCGATCAATGATTTTTTCGCAAAGAACGGAACCATTCGGGAAGATGGACGCATGGTTCACGATATGTATTTGATGCAGGTCAAAACTCCTGCAGAGTCGAAATATCCGTGGGATTACTATAAGCTGGTTAAGCAACTGCCAGCTTCGACCGTCACGATCTCACCTGAAAAGAGCGCATGCCGTCTCTTTAAACAAAAGTCTTAGAGAGAGTGCGATATCACTCGCGCCTAATCGCGAAGCGGGTAACCGATCTTATAAAAAGGTCTCACCCGGTCGAACCATACTGATGATTGAACACAATATGAGCATCGTGTCGGGGATCAGTGACCGCATCACGTTGCTTCAACGTGGGTCTGCGATCGCCGAGGGTAGCTACCGGGAGGTGTTGTCCCTACCAGAAGTCCTTGAGGCGTATGTGGGTTCGATCGAGCAAGAATGAACTGCCCGGCCGTGTCGACAGAAAGCGTATGGGGTCGGGAATGAGGCACTTGAGATAACGAATCTGCAGGCGTGGTATGGAGAGTCACACATTCTCCCCGGTGTAGATATCAATGTCGATGATGGAGAGGTTGTGACTCTCCTGGGCAAAACTGATTTGGGCGTAAGACAACCCTGGGCAGCGTGCTTTTCTGTCTGGCTAGAGGAAGCACATCAAGATCGGGGACCATCAATCGCGTGTCGGCGACGAAATTCGGTCGGAGTGCAGCGCACTTCTCGTTTAAAGAATTTTACGAAGTTCGTTGCTTCCTCAAATCCGAGTTTTACAGCGATGGCATTGATAGGTAGATCAGTATGGGCGAGCAAGCGCTTTGCTTCTAGATTTATACGCGTTGTGATAAACGATTTTGCAGTCATGTCCATTACCGATAAAGTCGCACGCGTAAGGCTCTTTTCCGTATAACCTAGCTGCCTCGCGTACTCGGCAACTTGATGCGATTGCGCAAACTGCTGGTCTACCAACTGCTCAAAGCGTTTGAACCGATTTAGTTCAGGAGAGTTCAGCATCTTCTCTCCCTGCTCTTGACCTCGAAGGATATTTATTCGAATCAATAAGGTGTGGAGTTGATATCTCAGAAGGGCATGAATATCTTCGGATGGGGCGGCTATCTGCGCGTCCTCACGCATCTGCGAGATTGAGTTCACTAGACATCGCTGATCTTCTGACCTCAGGTTAAGGTGCCTCGGTAGTCGCTCTACATCGAAAACGAGCTTTACGTCGCGCGTTGGCGTCAACGCTGGCAGAAGGAATTCTGGGCGAAATAGAATAATCCAACCATCCCAATTCTCATCCTTCCCGAAACTGTGTGCCTGTCCTGGCCGTACCACGAGCAGGGATCCGGGCTCGCAGCCAATGGCCTTGAAATCGACCCATTGCGTGCATTGTCCATCGGTGACATATACGAGCGAGTGAAAACGATAGCGGTGTGTATTGACCGACTGCTTATTACGACGCCTGCGCTTCAGGTCGCTTACGGGAATGATCTCCAAGTCCAGGCGGTAGGGGGCGCTTGGCTGGTAGTCGAGTCGTTGAATTTCCCTATTGCGTGCTTGCTCTTTGGTCACTTCCCAATCCTCATGCGGCCAAATGGCGATATGTCCGAAAAATATCATTTTGGGGCTATTTCTTACCTTTTTCTAGCGTTTCTTAGTCTCATAATAACCATCGACGCTTGATTCCGAAAGATCTCGCGCTCGACGGGCCGACACAAGGGGCGTGGTTGCTGTCCGGGAGATTGGTTCGGGATGGGGGGCATATGATGCCGGCATGGTTCTGCAGCTCATTGGCATCCCAGAGCGCTTCAAGGTCTGGACCTTGCGACACGTAAATAGCCCATCGAACTTTCGAACGGCGTCAAAAGGAGAGTCGTCAATGGTTTATCTCACTGCAATCAGATGGGGAATAGTTATGAGCGTCGCTGCGGGACTTGGTGCTGGGGTCGCCTATGCACAGAACATTCAGAAGATGAATCCGGACAATGTTGCACCGCCGATTGTGCCGGAATATAGCCATCTTGCGGTTGTGCCGTCGGGCATGAAACTGCTTTACCTAGCGGGCCAACTTGGTATTCGTCCGGACGGCTCGATTCCGGAATCCTTCGACGATCAATTGATTCAAGCATACGAGAATGTGCGTCACATTCTCGCCTCTCAAGGTGCGAGTCCGCAGGATATTGTAAAAGTATCGGTCTATGCCGTTGGCGAGCCTGTCGATCGCAAGCGCCTTTCTGAGTATCGACATCGGTTTTTTGCTGGTGCACCTCACCCGGCCAGCACTTTTATCTTTGTCAGCAAGCTCGCTCGTCCAGATTTCCTCGTAGAAGTGGAAGCCATAGCTGCCGTGCCTGTGAGTCACCAATGATCTCGATCCGCTGATGTAGCGCGTGCGTGATTCTAAGCTAAGGCTGGTAACAGAATTTGATATAGATAGCGCCGCCTTTCAAATGTTTTGGAAAACTAATATGACTAATTCATCTTTATTGCCAGTGTCTAACGGGAGAATTTTGAGAATCTGTCTTTGGGCAGCGCAGATTCTGGTATCCGGATTCTTCGCGCTCGCAGCTTCCATGAAGATTGGGATGTCGATCGAGCCACTCGCGAAAATCTTTCCTTGGATGGGGCAGGTTCCATCATGGGTCGTTCGTGGCACGGGGATTTTCGATCTCGCAGGCGCTTTGGGGCTTGTCTTGCCTGCTGTGACGCGCGTTGCGCCTCGTTTGACTATCTGGGCGGCCTGGGGTTGTTCAGGCCTTCAGTTTTGCGCGATCCTATTTCATTTTTCGCGTGGAGAAGCAGTCGCTACGCCACTCAACTTCATCTTGCTAGCCCTTTCGCTGTTCATTGTTTGGGGGCGTAGCCTTAAGGCTTCAATTTATGCCGGAGGTTCGCTCCGCAAAACCCCTGGATGAGGTTGGGAAAATCAAAACCAGAAGGAGACGCATGTTAACGGGCGATGATAGCCCGTTAACGGGATTGGGAGATGACTATGTGACTGCGCTGGAAGCCATCAACGCTTTAGCGCGTGCTTTGGCTTGCCGTCGTGAAAGCCACGGCGAATAGCGCCAGGGCTGTTCCCTGTCCATTTGCGGAATGCGCGATGAAATGCGCTTGGCTCTGTGAACCCCAGTTTGCAGGCGATCTCGGCCACCGTATGCGAGCCCTCGTGAAGCAATGACAGAGCCAGCGCACTTCGCATCTCGTCCTTGATGGTCGCAAAGCTCTGCCCTTCGTCACGCAGGCGCCGTCGCAACGTCGCCGGCGTCATACGCAATTGCCGGGCTAGTGTCTCGAAGTTGGGCCATTCAGCCGCAGGTACGGCTTTGAGGTGCGCGCGCATTCTCGTCACCCACCCGGTGTCATGACGATAGCGTACGAGGAGGTTGCCCGGTGCACCGCGCAGAAAGCTCTTCAGCGCCTGTTCTGACCGAATCGTGGGAAGATCGAGATAAGAAGCGTCGAATACGAGACGGTTGTCCGGTTGACCGAAATGCACCGGCACACCGAAGAACTGTCGATAGTCGGTGCGCTGGTCGGGGCATAGGCATGCGAAGTCGATGCGTTGTAGGGGAATGCGCCGGCCGACTAACCAGCAAGCCAAGCCGAGCAGGATTAGCCAGAAAGTCCGGTAGGCGAAGGCGGGGTGAGGAACGCACTGACCGGTAAGCACAACCTGAGCCTTGCCGTCTGCAACGACCAATTCGCCGTGTGGGTCGTCGAGTACCACGCGCAGAAATTTCAGGGCGCGGCGCAGTGCCTTGCCGAGCTTACCCGCGTGCAATACCGTGTGACAAAGCAAGGCAAAACTTCCGTACCTCATCGGACGCGCAGACAAACCGAAGAACTCGTCATCGGACGCCTCGGCGATCGCGTGCCAGAGCCGGCCGTATTGCTGCGTCGTGACCGGCTCGAGTACGTTGACGGGCAGTCCCGCCGCAGCCAACACCGGCTCCACGGCGAACCCTTGCCGACGCAGGCAGGCGAGTGCGTCCGCGACAAAATCTGGCGAAATCGTCTGCTGCGCCAATCGATGCCCCCAAATATGGCAAAACCAATCCGTATTCTAGATTCCATTTGTCATTGATTGCAATGTCTCGGCTGTCTACCATCAAATACAAATATGCCGGGTTAACCGGAACGACGAGCACGTAGAAAGAAGGAGACATCCATGCTAACTGCAGCTATCACCCGGTCGATACCTACATACGCCGACGCCGTAGCCCGCTTCTGTATCGAGGGGGCCGCCGCACAATTACAGGGCGACCTCGAGCGCGGAATCAACGCATGTATCGAATGCTGCGACCGGCATGCGGACGCTAACGCGACGGCGTTGGACGCGATCGATGCCCACGGACGGTATCGAAGTTTCAGCTTTGCTCAAATGAAGGAGCTATCTGCGCGCGTCGCCAACGCACTGGTCGCGCAAGGAGTTAAGCCTGGTGACGTGGTGGCGGGTCTACTACCGCGCACGCCTGAGCTAGTCGCCACTGTCCTGGGCACATGGCGCGCGGGGGCAGTCTATCAGCCGCTTTTCACCGCGTTTGGACCTAAGGCGATTGAGCACCGGCTGCAGATGAGCGGGGCAAGGTTGGTGGTTACGAACACCGCGAACCGGAGCAAGCTCTCCGAAATCGTTACCTGTTCGTCGATCGCGACGGTACGCGAACCTGGTGAACACCTTCCTGAAAGTGACGTCGATTTTCGCGATGTGCTCGACGCGCAATCTGCATCGTTTGAGCCGGTCCTGCGCACAGGAACCGATTTGTTCCTGATGATGTCTACGTCGGGTACGACGGGGTTACCCAAGGGCGTCCCAGTACCGCTACGAGCGCTGTTGGCGTTCGGCGCTTACATGCGCGACGCAGTGGATCTACGTCCCGAAGACCGCTTTTGGAACATTGCGGACCCCGGCTGGGCATATGGACTCTACTACGCAATCACAGGGCCGTTACTTCTCGGCCACGCGACTACGCTTTACGAAGGCGGTTTCACGGTCGACAGTACTTACGACATCATTGAGCGCCTTGGAATCACGAGTCTCGCGGGATCTCCAACAGCGTATCGCCTGTTGAAGGCTGCCGGCCCGGATGTGGCCGCGCGAATCAAGGGGCGGCTGCGGGTCGTCAGTAGCGCGGGTGAGCCGCTGAATCCAGAAGTGATCCGCTGGTTCAATACGGAGCTCGACGTGCCGATCCACGACCATTACGGTCAGACCGAACTCGGTATGGTAGTGAACAACCATCATGGACTCGCGCATACGATACGTCCCGGTTCGGCGGGATTTGCGATGCCGGGCTACCGGGTCGCGGTGCTTGACGAGGCGAGTAGTGAACTCGCACCTAACCAGCCGGGCCAGCTTGCGATCGACATCGCAGGTTCGCCGCTCCTGTGGTTTACCGGTTACTGGCGCCAGGACACCCCGGCCATTAGCGGTGGTTATTACCGGACGGGCGACAACGTAGAACTGGAGCCAGATGGGAGCGTCAGCTTTATCGGCCGCGCGGACGATGTAATCACGTCGTCTGGCTACCGCATTGGCCCGTTCGACGTGGAAAGCGCGCTGATCGAACATCAGGCTGTTAGCGAGGCGGCGGTCATCGGCGTGCCAGACCCCGAGCGGACGGAAATCGTCAAGGCATTCGTCGTACTGTCGCAGGGTTACGACGCCACGCCGGCCTTGGCGGAGGAACTGAGTCAGCACGTCAAGCGTCGGCTTTCAGCGCACGCCTATCCACGTGCGATTGAATTCGTCGACTCGCTGCCGAAGACACCGAGCGGCAAGATTCAGCGTTTCATCTTGCGCAAGATGGAAGCCGACAAGCAATCGAACACATAAACAGGGGAAAGGAATGGATATCGCCAATCGGGTTTTTGTCATTACTGGAGCGGGGTCGGGTCTCGGCGCCGCAGTAGCACGGATGGTCGTGAAGCAGCAGGGTAAAGCAATGTTGCTGGACGTGAACGAAGAAGCGATTGTCGCTCTGGCGCGCGAACTAGGGGGCGCGGCGCGCTTCCGGAGGGCCGACGTGACTAGCGAGGCGGATGGACAGGCCGCCATCGTGGCCACAGTCGACGCGTTCGGTCGCATTGACGGTCTTGCAAATTGCGCAGGCGTCGCGCCCGGCGAGAAGGTGGTCGGACGCGAGGGGCCGCACAGTCTAACCAGCTTTGCTCGCGCGGTGTCGGTCAATCTGGTGGGCACGTTCAACATGATCCGGCTGGCAGCCGACGCCATGTCGAAGCAGCAAGCCGATGAACAAGGCGAGCGCGGCGTGATCGTCAACACTGCGTCTGTAGCCGCATTCGATGGACAGATAGGGCAGGCCGCGTATGCTGCCTCCAAAAGCGGTGTGGTCGGGTTGACTCTACCGGTGGCACGCGAACTTGCGCGTTTTGGCATCCGTGTGGTGACCATTGCGCCCGGTATCTTCGAGACACCGATGATGACGGGGATGCCGCCTGAAGTGCTGGATTCGCTCGGAAAAAGTGTGCCGTTTCCATCACGTCTAGGGCGTCCGGATGAATTCGCTGCGCTGGTGCGTCATATCGCCGAAAACACAATGCTAAACGGCGAGGTGATTCGTCTCGACGGCGCTCTGCGGATGGCGCCGCGTTAAATTTAGAGAGGACAGGATCATGTCGATATACGACCCGGTAGTCATTGTCGGGGCAGCACGTACGCCAATGGGCGGTTTTCAGGGCGAACTGGCATCAACCAGTGCGAGTGAACTCGGCGCAGTAGCTATTGGCGCCGCACTCGAACGCGCTGGAGTGTCGGTGGATCATGTCGACGAGCTCATCGTTGGTTGCGTGTTGTCGGCGGGACAGGGACAAGCACCCGCACGGCAGGCGGCGGTGAAGGCGGGGCTACCAGTATCTGCGGGCGCAACGACAGTTAATAAGATGTGCGGATCGGGTATGAAGGCTGCCATGTTGGCGCACGATCAGTTGCTCGCGGGCTCGGCGAATTTGATGGTTGCTGGCGGCATGGAAAGCATGACGCAGGCCCCGCATTTGCTGACCAAGGCCCGCAGTGGTTATCGGATGGGGCACGGTCAGGTGCTCGACCACATGTTCCACGACGGGCTCGAAGACGCGTACGACAAGGGGCGTCTGATGGGCACGTTTGCAGAAGACTGCGCCAGTTTTTATCAGTTCACGCGCGACGCGCAGGATGCGTTTGCGATTGCGTCGCTTAGGCGTGCGAAACAGGCCATCGATGACGGACACTTCAGGGCGGAAATTGCGCCAGTCACCGTTAGCATTGACAAGGCGGAGGCGGTGGTCGAGATCGACGAACAGCCGGGCAAGGCAAAGCTTGACAAGATTGCGACGCTCAAACCAGCGTTTCGGCAAGGCGGGACCGTGACGGCGGCGAACTCTTCATCGATTTCTGACGGTGCGGCGGCGTTGGTAATGATGCGAAGGTCGCAGGCCGAGCGGCGTGGTCTGACGCCGAAGGGCGTAATCGTTGGTCACGCTACATATGCAGACAAGCCGAATCTATTTCCCACAGCACCCATTGGCGCGTTGCGTGCCCTATCGGAGAAAACTGGATGGAACCTGAGGGAAGTTGACCTCTTCGAGATCAACGAAGCGTTCGCGGTGGTCGCCATGGCGACGATGCGCGATCTCGATTTGCCACACGATCAAGTTAACGTCCATGGCGGTGCCTGCGCTCTCGGGCATCCAATCGGAGCATCGGGAGCACGCTTGATAGTCACGTTGCTTTCGGCGCTAGAAACTTACGGACTGAAGCGCGGAATCGCGTCCTTGTGCATCGGCGGCGGGGAGGCCACGGCGATTGCGATTGAACGGCCAGTCTGAATTGAGCGTCCAGAAGGGGTAGTTACATATGTGTTTTGGTACCGCGAGGAACACAGTAGATAAGCGTCATTGTTTCGGTGACGAGGAGGCCATGGCCAAACTACTCGATGATGAGTTGTCGGCACTCATTCTTGCTGTCCCTACCCAAACCTCGCTGCTCACCGTATCCCGGACGCAGACCACTGGATGACCGGGCTATGCTTACCGGCATGCTGTTCATCTTGCAGACGGGCCTGCGCTGGGACCTGCTGCCACGCGAGATGGGCTGCGGCAGCGGCATGAGTTGCTGGCGCGGTCTTATGGGACTGGCAGGCTGCCGGCGTCTGGGGCCGGCTGCGCGAAGTGCTGATCGCGAAGCCGACCTGATTGACTGGTTCCGTGTCGTCGTCGAGTCCTCCTCGATCCGCGCGGTGGGTGCAGGTCAAACACGGACCGAATCACACCGACCACACGCGACCTGGTTCCAAGCACCTCCTCAACACCGAAGCGCAGGGCATCCCGCTCGCGGTAATCCTCACCGGCGCCCACCGCCACGATGTCACCCAGCCTCACACGCCGGCTGACGCAATCCCGTCCATTGCCGAAAGGCGCGGCCGACCGCTTTCGAAGCCCCGCATCGTTCAGGGCGATCGGGCCTACGATCACGACAGATAGCGCCGTCCGCTACACGCAACCGGCATCGCTACCGAAATCGCCCGACGTGGCCAGCCTCATAGCAGCAGCCTCGGCGAAACCCGCTGGTCGTCGAGCGAACCATTTCGTGGCTTCACAACGTCGGGCGACTGCGCACCCGGTTTGAACGCCTCGCTTTTATCCTAACGACCGCTAGGCAGTTAGGTATTCGGTATACCAAATATTGTTTGCCAAACTATCTGATCAGCTTCCACAAACAAACTGACCGAAGTTAAGGTCCCCCGGCTAGTCGCAACACTGAAAAGCATTGGACAGTCACCCGATCTGAGGCATACTGACTATGCAGTCATATAAAATGTCCGATCGTTCAAATTGATTTGAAAGGGCGCGGCATGCTGACAGGTAGTGACACGGTCCGGCGTTGGAATACCGATACAGAGAGTGACGGGGGCGGAATTGACTGTAGGGTACGTGACGGGGCGAACGAGACCGGTGGTCGGGCGGATGAGGTTCTCATCCTGGAGCCTTAGGACACGGCTCCTGATAGTGACCATACTGACGGTGTTGATTGGCTTCGTAGCGACTGTTTCGTTCTTGACCTCGCGGTCAACGGATTCGCAAGAGGCTGCGGCGCTCATGTACGCTGAGCAACTCGCAGCTACCAGTGCTGCAGAAGTTCAAGGGCAGATGGCAGTGTCATTCCGAACCACCACGATCTCGTGGACACTCTGTTCGTCATGCGCCAGCAAGGCGTGCCCAACCGAGCGGCGGGAGCAGCTGTGATTGGACAAATCGCGAAGTCAAACCCCGGCTATCTTGCTGTGTGGAGCGTTTGGGAACCCAATGCCTTCGACGGAAAAGACAGCGAATTTGCGCGCTCGATGGGTACTGATGAAACGGGGCGCTACATCCCCGCATGGGGGCGGTATAGCGGGGCGCTCAAGCTGGAGCCTGCCGTCTACTACGACACGAATGATGAACGAAGTGACTGGTACCGCGTACCTCAACGTACCGGTCGCGAGATGGTGACCGAACCGAACAGTGTCGTAATCGACGGAAAATCGGTCCTTCTCACAAGCGTTGCGGTTCCCATGCTTGATCACGGAAAGTTTATGGGTGTCTCAGGCATGGACATCGCTTTGCCCGACCTTCAGGCGGAACTGCGCAGAATCCGCCCCTACAATGTCGGATATTTAAGCCTTTTGTCGCCGAGCGGAAAATACATAGTGAATGGGCAGGAGGGAAAGAAGGAGTCTTTACCCTTGTCAGTTTCGTCCCCAGAGGTTCTGGCGGCAGTCCGCGAGGGGCGAAAACTGGTCACGCAGGTTCGGGACGAGCGAGTGGGACAGGTGATTCGTATTTACATGCCCGTACCAATCGGTGACACCGGCACCTCATGGTCGTTGGCCGTAACGATTCCTGCCCGCGTAATTCAGGATGAGGTGAGAGAGCAGCAGTATCTTGCCGCAGGCTGGTGCGTTTCCAGCATTCTCGCGGTGTCTCTGTTGCTTGGCCTCGCGATTGAGCGATCGGTGCTGAGGCCATTGGGGGGCGAACCCACCGTGGCTCATAGCATCGCTGCACAGGTGGCAAGCGGTGACCTCACCGGAAAGACGCCGCTGAAACGCAATGATGCATCGAGCCTCATGGCGGCACTGTCAAGGATGCAGGAAAGCCTGCGGCGTATGGTAGCCACTGTGCGTCGAAATGCCGATCATGTTGCGCTCGCCGCAGCCGAGATCGCAAACGGAAATCAGGATCTGAGCGCTCGCACAGGAGGGCAAGCCGCAGCCATCCAACAGGCGAGTGCGTCGATAGAAGAGTTTGGATCGACCATACAACAAAACTCCGCCAACGCCCGTGAAGCAAATGCCCTTGCAGTATCCGCATCACATGTTGCGACTAGAGGGGGAAATGTCGTCGGGCAGGTGGTTGAAACCATGCAGACAATTAACGCTAGCTCCCACGAGATCAGCGTAATCGTTGGTTTGATAGAGGGAATCGCTTTCCAGACAAATATCCTTGCCCTAAACGCTGCTGTCGAGGCTGCACGTGCAGGAGAACACGGCACCGGATTCGCGGTGGTAGCGGCGGAAGTCAGGAGTCTCGCACAGCGGTCCGCCGCGGCAGCCAAGGAAATCAAGAGACTCGTCGCTGCTAACCAGGCGCGGGTGCAGCAAGGTACAGGACTTGCCGACGATGCAGTAGCTACGATGAGCGTCGTCGTTCGGAGCATCCAGCGCGTTGCATCGATTGTCGCCGAGATCACTGTAGCAAGCGGCGAGCAAGAAAAAGGGGTTTTGCAGATAGGACTGGCCGTCCGACAGATCGACGATAATACGCAACGAAACGCGGTGCTTGTAGAGCAAAGTGCTGCGGCAGCCG
Organism: Paraburkholderia phymatum STM815; assembly: GCF_000020045.1. Classification (GTDB taxonomy): domain Bacteria; phylum Pseudomonadota; class Gammaproteobacteria; order Burkholderiales; family Burkholderiaceae; genus Paraburkholderia; species Paraburkholderia phymatum. The sequence continues at coordinate 2,028,863 of NC_010623.1, forward strand.
AAAGCCTGCGTGAACAGGCTGAAGAGCTAGTCAAAATAGTTGCCGAGTTCAGATTGCCGCCCCACTAACCCTGCTATAAATCGGCGAAGCCGCCGCTGTCGTGTGGGTCAGCATACCGACCTCGTCAACTAAAGTGCCAGGAAAGTGGCATAAGTAAGCAGTTGGCGATTTTTTTCCATGCGATCGTCGAAGAACCAATAACCAATACGACACCGTCCTATCGGCAGGACTGACATTACTTGTGGACTAAATGCGGCGAGTTCAGCCCGTAATCCCACACCCCGCATGGCAGGGAATTTTCTCTTCTAGACAGCCATAGGGAAAACATAAGAGCGCATCACCGCCCCTTTCATGGATTGCGGGGGGACGAAGTCGACGGTAATCAGGAGAGTCGAAATTCAGCCGTTCCCAGACGACTATTGCCTTTCAGCATTCACGTAGGGAGCATTGTCCAGGTGAAGTCTCAGCTGAACGGGGCGTCGAGGTGGCGCGCGAGGGGGATAGGATTGGGCTATATCCGGCAGTTTCAAGTCGTATTTCCTGTATCCATCGCATAACGGTTAATTTCGTCTCCTAGGCTACCGTCGGGCAAACACAAAAACTTTCCAATGGCTTCGCGTCTGTGCGCTGTGACTGATTCGACGGTGAATCGGAAGCCTTTCGTGGCACGAGCCCTTGGCATATTTGGAGACAATTTATGAACCCGCGAATCATCGACGTCCAGCAGTTCTTGGACGATCATCGCTTTTCCGCCTTCCAATGGACGATTCTGGTCCTATGCTTTTTCGTCGTCGCCGTGGACGGATTGGACACCGCAGCGATGGGGTTCATCGCACCATCGCTCGTAACTGAGTGGGGCGTAACCAAAGCGGCGCTCGCTCCAGTGATGAGTGCAGCGTTGTTCGGTCTGGCCATTGGTGCACTGACGGCTGGGCCACTGGCGGACAAATACGGACGGAAGAGGGTAATTGTCGCGTCGGCACTAATTTTTGGAGTGGCGAGTCTGTCCAGCTCGGCATCGTGGTCTCTCTGGTCGCTCACTGCGTTTCGCTTTCTCACCGGGCTGGGACTCGGCGCCGCGATGCCCAACACTGTGACGCTGATTAGCGAATATGCCCCTCGCAGCAGGCGCGCGTTGCTCTCGACGCTGATGTTCTGCGGATTCTCGCTAGGGTCGGCGTCTTCAGGCTTCGTGGCTTCTCACATTATTCCCGCATACGGATGGCGAAGCCTCCTCGTGGTAGGCGGAGTATTGCCTCTTGTTCTGGTTTTGCTGCTAATCATTGTCCTTCCAGAGTCTGCCCGATTTCTGGTTTGCAAGGGCGCACCGGCGGCGCGTATCGCAAAGATACTGTGCCGCATCTCGTCGGATACTGACTTTTCGAATGCGGTATTCACTGTTCCCGAAGTGGTTGGTGCTGCATCGGAGTCGTCTATCAAGGCGCTGTTCCGTCATAACAATGGAACAGGAACGGTCCTTCTCTGGGTCACCTATTTCATGGGTCTCGTGGTGGTTTACATGCTCACGGGGTGGTTGCCGACGCTCATGAAGGAGGCGGGCATTCCGCTGGCTCAGGCTGCTGTCGTAACCGGCATGTTCATGTTCGGGAGCACCTTTGGAACCATCCTGATGGGCTGGTTGATGGATCGCATGAACAACCATGTGGTGATGGGCGTTTCATATGCAGCGGCTGCAATCTGCGTTGTCGCCATTGGGATGCATCCCGGCGACGTCGATTTGCTGCGCGTACTTGTTTTTGCTGCAGGCTTCGCAATGGGTGCTCAGGTGTCGATGGTGATTCTGGCAGCGCAGTTTTACCAGACCCAATACCGTGCAACCGGTGTGAGCTGGATGCTGGGTATCGGCCGCTTCGGCGGAATCCTCGGTGCGTCGACAGGTGGCGTTCTTATGACACTGGGTTGGGACTTCCAGACCATCTTCTTTGGTCTTGCGATACCGGCTGTGCTGGCTGCCATGGCTGTAAGCCTTAAGGGTATGTACTACGCGCGTCGACCGAACGCTATCCCGGTCGGAAAAGGAGCAGTACCTGAGCTCGATGTGCATTAGGTAGAGAACTTACCGTTCTGAAATTTCTGTATGTTGTTGCGACGGGTGTTTGTGCCCGGCGTCGCATCCAAGTAATCAATGGAGAATCTATGCGACCACTGGACGGAGTCAAAGTCGTCACGCTCGAGCACGCAATCGCGGCTCCCTTCTGCACCCGGCAGTTGGCGGACCTCGGCGCCCGAGTTATCAAAATTGAACGCCCTGAAAGCGGCGATTTTGCTCGTGGCTACGACAATCGCGTCAGCGGTCTTTCGTCTCACTTCGTGTGGACGAACCGCTCGAAAGAAAGCCTGGCGCTTGATCTTAAAGCCGATGGAGCCACTGACGTCATCCAGGCGCTTTTGGCGGATGCAGATGTTCTGGTTCAGAATCTCGCCCCCGGCGCCGCGGACCGTCTCGGGTTGGGCTATGACGCGCTGCGCGAGCGATTTCCCCGTCTAATCGTTTGCAATATCAGTGGTTATGGTCCGGATGGTCCGTATCGTGACAAAAAGGCCTATGATCTGCTTATCCAAAGTGAAGCTGGCTTTCTCTCGGTCACTGGTTCCCAGCAAGAGTCCGCGAAGGCTGGGTGTTCGATCGCCGATATATCCGCGGGTATGTACGCCTACACCAACATCCTCGCGGCACTATTACAGCGCCAGAAGACCGGTGAGGGCTGTCGCATCGACGTTTCGATGCTTGAGAGCATGGTCGAATGGATGAGTTTCCCGCTGTACTACGCCATTGAGGACCAACCACCTCCGCCACGCGCTGGTGCAGCCCATGCAACCATCTTCCCGTACGGTCCATTTGAAGCGGGTGATGGGAACACGGTGATGCTCGGGTTGCAAAATGAGCGCGAGTGGATAACGTTCTGCGAGAAAGTCCTTCAACAGATCGATTTGACGCAGGATGAGCGCTTTAACGCCAACCCCAAACGGGTCGCTCACAAGAGCGAGTTGCGCGAGATCATTACTTCTATATTCTCCACGATGACGGCGGCTGAGGTCATTGCTCGACTGGACGATGCAGGAATTGCAAATGCACAGGTCAATGACATGCACGCCGTGTGGCGCCATCCGCAACTGAAGGCGCGTGGTCGATGGACCGAAGTCGAGAGCCCTGCAGGCAGAATCCCAGCGCTTCTTCCACCGGGGATTCCGGCCTCTTTCCATCCACGTATGGACCCCATTCCTGCGCTTGGCCAGCATACAAGCGCGATCATGGACGAACTGAGCTTGGCATGCCCTCGGAATGTCGACCGCTCGGACGTAGCCGAGGTTTAGGCTCAATCTATACTGAAAACCATTATGGCAGCAAGAAGCTATCTCTTTGTTCCTGGCAACCGCCCCGAACGCTTTGAAAAAGCGTACGCTTCCGGCACGGATGCCGTGATACTTGACCTCGAGGACGCAGTCGCCACGGACTTGAAGGTTGAAGCACGTGACACTGTCACGTCGTGGCTGAACGCGGGCGGCCGGGCGTACGTCCGCATCAATGCGAGAGGTACCGAGTGGTATCAGAACGACGTTACCAATCTGATGAAATGCCCAGGTCTCCTTGGTATCGTCGTCCCAAAAGCGGAAGAGAGTGCCGCGCTCGTTAAGATCTCAAAGGAACTGTCAGACGAGGCCGTGATACTGCCGTTGATCGAATCGGCGCGTGGTTTCGCGAACCTCCAACAGATTGCTTGCACGCCAAGGGTCGAGCGCTTGGTTTTCGGAACCTTGGACTTTCAGGTCGACACAGGTATACGCGGCGATGGCGACGAACTTGTGTACTTCAGGTCGCAGTTGACGCTGGTATCTCGCCTGGCGGGCATAGCAGCGCCTGTAGATGGCGTAACCGCTTCGCTCGACGACGGTGATCTGTTGCGTCAGGAGACGCTACGTGCCCGGAACCTCGGTTTCAGAGGGAAGCTTTGTATCCACCCAAAGCAGGTGCCACATGTCCATGCGGCGTTCCAGCCGAGTACAGAGGAGGTTGATTGGGCGAACCGGGTGCTCACAGCTGTGAACGTAAGTAAAGGAGCGGTGACTGTCGTTGACGGGAAGATGGTCGATGTACCTGTCGTCTTAAAGGCTCGCGACATCTTTGAGAGCGCAGGAATCACTACTTAGCCGGGCTCACGTAGGTATGCCATCGCCATTCCTTAACGGTGGCATCTTTCTTTTCTAACCCACTTCACTTCAATATCTTGCGAATGTAATTGGCGATCTGTACCACTGCTTCACGCGCTTCAGGGAATTCGTCCGAAGAGAACGGCCAAACATGGATCATCTGCTCCCCGATGATCAGATCAACTTCGACCTGCGCCTGCCGGGCTTTCTCCACAAGACGGATCGAGTCATCCATGAGCACCTCCGCGGTGCCGACGAGTACCAAAAGCGGCGGCAGTCCCCTTAAGTCGGCATAGAGTGGCGACGCCAGAGGGTTGTATGGATTCCCGGCAATGCCAATATAGTGGCGCACATTCGACGCGCAAAGCGCCTCGCTAATGAATGGATCTACGCTGGCCCTGGTCTTCTGCGACTCGCCTTGCAATGCGAGGTCGGTCCAAGGTGACAGGCACACTCCTGCTGCCTGCTGCCTGCTGCAGGCAGTGGCAGACCCTGATCTCGCAAGGACACGAGGGTCGCCACTGTGAGACCACCCCCCGCAGAGTCGCCGGCGATCACAATCCGGGCCGGATCTATGCGCTGCGCGAGCAGCCACTGATAGCCTCGGACCGCATCCTCTACCGCGGCGGGGAAGGGGTGTTCGGGCGCAAGGCGATAGTCGATGGAGAAACCCCGGACCCTCGTTTCACGCGATAGTGCGACGACTAGAGGGCGATGTGTCGCGGTCGAGCCGAACATATAACCACCCCCGTGCAGGAAGAGAACGACGCGCGACGGGTCACTACCGGCTATCTCGACCCATTCGCCTGGGACGCCGTTCGCATCGACAGACGCGATTGTCACGTCTGGGCACACGGTGGGTTCGCCGTTCATAGCGGCGAATGCCTCGCGCAGCTTCACCGGATCTTTTATGGTTTCGAAAGAGGCCGGGTGGGCGAACAATCGAGCATTGAAATCACGAAATTCCTGACTTGGCATGGCGGCTCCTGAACTCGGGCTCTGCGGTATCCCTTTGCTCGAGTTCGTAGGTTTGACCTAGCGAAGGAGGTACTCGAGGAGCGTGTAGTGGAAGAATTGCAGCGCATTCTAAGAACGACGCTCTGAATTGGAGTCGTGACATTCTTTGATGTCACTGCAGCACGAGGCCAGCGATGCGGCTACGGTACAGAACGCCTGCGACGCATCCCATTCGGCTTTAGGTAAACGATGCGCCGCACAGCGGCAAATACAATCCGGCATAAGGTCGTTGCCTAGATCGTGCGACCACCGTCGACGGGGACTTCGAGCCCTGTCAGGTATGCCGCTCCGTCGGTAGCCAGAAAGACCGCAACCTGCGCCACGTCATCTGGCTCGCAGAGACGTCCAAGTGGAATTGATGCGATAAATCGAGCGCGATTCTCAGGTGTATCCGGTACGCCCATAAAGTGTTCGAGCAGCGCGGTGGCCCCCATAACGGGGCAGATAGCATTCACGCGGATGTTATCGGGTGCGAGTTCGACCGCCATAGACTTCGACAGCATGTTGACCGCGCCTTTGGAGCCGTTGTACCAGGTCAGACCAGGTCGGGGACGAATGCCGGCAACAGAACCCACGTTGAGAATGACCCCCTTCTTGCGTTCGCGCATCAGTGGCACCACTGCATGCGCCATGTGATAGATGGACTTGATATTGACAGCGTAAATGCGGTCGAAGGTCTCTTCGTCAACGCCGAGCATTGGCTGATTCCGGTGAGTCGTGCCAGCGTTGTTCACAACGACGTCAGGCACGCCAAACGTCTCGACACAGGTCCGAACCGCAGCGGTGATATCAATCGATTTCGTAACATCGCACAAAATGGCAGTAGCATTGTCGCCGAGTTCTGCTGCGAGCATCTCGCCCGCAGCGACGTTCAGGTCCGCAATGACGACCTGTGCACCTTGCTCGACGTAGCGTCGAGCAATTTGAGCGCCGAAACCACTCGCAGCGCCCGTAACGATTGCAATCTTGCCCTGCAAAGCCCCCATTCTCTGTCTCCGCTATCTAGTGAAAATCAATTGAAGTACTGCGCTACAGTCTTGGTAGTGCTCATTTCTTCGAGGGCGAGAAAGCCCTTTTCGCGCCCGTGTCCGCTCTTCTTCATACCTCCAAACGGTAGCTCCACTCCACCGCCTGCGCCGTAGCAATTGATGAATATCTGACCTGCAATAATCTTGCGTGCCAGCCGGGCTTGGCGGCTTCCGTTCTCGGTCCATACGCCAGCAGCCAGGCCAAACTCGGTTGCGTTCGCCAGCGCGATGGCGTCTGACTCGTCGGAGAAGGTCATCGCCGACAATACAGGCCCGAACACTTCATTGCATGCGAGCCGGTGCGCGCGGGGTACGTTGCCAAAGAGAACAGGAGCAACAAAGTATCCCCCTGACGGAGCGTCTTTCGCGACCGTGCCTTGCGCGAGGAGCGGTACGCCAGAAGCGACGGCATCGTCGATGAAACCTTGAACCCGCTTCCGCTGTTTCGCACTTACGATAGGTCCGCAATCCAGATCCATCTCCGGTGTTCCCACGCGAACCTCATTGAACAGGCGTGCCACCTTAGCGATGAACTTGTCGTAAATGTCTTCCTGGATCAGAAGACGGCTTCCCGCGGAACATGTTTGACCCGCGTTCTGAACGATCGCTTTCACGATTTGCGGGGCTGCCTTTTCGAGATCCGCATCGTTGAACACAATCTGGGGTGACTTCCCGCCAAGCTCGAGGACACACGGAACGTGGTTGCGAGCGGTAGCTTCTTGGACCAGTACACCGACTTCGGGTGAGCCAGTAAACGTTGCGAAATTGATTTGCGGGTGGGCGGTGAGGGCGGCTCCAGCTTCGTGACCATAACCCGTGACTAGGTTGAACGAGCCGGCAGGGAAGCCAGCTTCTTCGAACAGTTGAGCAATTCGAATGCTGCTCAGGCATGCATCCTCCGATGGTTTGAGCACCGCCGCATTGCCCATGGCCAGCGCGGGCGCAATCGTACGACCGAGCATCTGTGCCGGGTAATTCCAAGGGATGATGTGTGCTGTAACACCATGCGGGACGCGAAGAATGCTTACGTTGAAGCCGTCAAGGTATGGAACCGTCTGACCATGGATCTTGTCGGCCGCTGTACCGTAGAACTCGAAATAACGCGCAACTACCTTCACGTCGTTGCGAGCTACGGTGAGTGGCTTTCCCGTGTCTCGGGCCTCGATCTGGGCAAGTTCCTCCGCATTGTCGAGAATCAATTGTCCCAGTCGGCAAAGCAGGCGTCCGCGCTCCGTTGCGGTCATTTGTCCCCACCTGCCCTCGAGCGCCTGATTCGCGGCGCGCACTGCCTGGCTTACATCTTCCGCTCTGCCGCGGCTGATGGTAGTGAATTTTTCGCCGTTGGAGGGATTGATTACATCGATGGTCTCGCCATCGACCGCTTCAACCCAGTTTCCGTTGATGTAAATCGTACCCATGCTCGTCTCCGTGCCTTTAATGTCGTCCTACAGTTGGCGCTGGGCTTCTGCCAACGCCTTTGGGAGCAGTTCAGGCAACTGTACGCTTGGGGGCAATACTGGAGAAATATGTATTTAGTCTCCCCGATATAGTTTTAATCTATACCAGCGGCTGCCCCCGCAATTGATACGGGATGCGGAGGCAACCCTAATGTCCGGAAGTCTGCGAACTAGATTTCGGATTTTCTTCGAACTTTTCGTTCGGCCACTTTGTTGTCCTCCGACTCTAATGCAGACTCCACGACCGGCAGCCGGATTTTTATCCCTTGCCATTCACCGGCGCCATGTAATTCAGCAATAAGTTCAATCATCGCAGACCGAACGACCTGGGTGGCAGCAATCGTGGGGACCGCGTTGTTCCAACACAGACTAGCTGGACGATTCATCCCAGGGTCAACGATCTTTCTGATAGGGGGGCGATTATTAAAATGCCGACGCGCCAACGCTGATGCCGGGAGCACTGTGCATGCGACGCCGGACTCTGCAATATCGAGCATTGTCGGCAGCGAATCAATGTCAGCTACGATATTCAGGTCTACGTCAGCGCGAGAGAAAGTTCGCTCGATAAGCAGGCGAAGTCCGTTCGTCGGACCGGGAGTGACCAATGGAACGTTGCCGAGAAACTTCAGTGGGCACACCTCGTCGTCCACACAGAGCTTAGAGACGGGATGTCCGACCACATACAAGTCTTCGTCAAATAGCGGGTGGACGGATACCCCCAGGCTTTCAGTGTCACGAAAGAGGATGGCGAGATCAAGCCGGCCGTTGGCAAGAAGCTCAGTGATGTATCCGCTCATGCTTTCAAAAATCTGTAGGCGGATGCCGGGATACTTCTGCCGAACTCGCTGGAAAAGCGGTGCGGCGAGCACGGACGCAATGGTAGTCGGAAAGCCTATCGCGACGGTACCGGATTCGCTCCCTCCCCCATCCTGCACCTCTTGACGGATTTGGTCCATCCGACGCAAGACATCACGCGAGAGCCGATAAAGTGCTTTTCCCGCCTCTGTGGGCGCAACCCCTTGTGGACTTCGGATAAGCAACTGCGCTTTCAATTCCGCCTCGAGGTTTAGTATCTGTTGGCTCAAGGATGGTTGAGCCACAAATAAGCGTTCCGCCGCTTTCGAAAGACTGCAGGAATCCACAATGGTTACGAAGTATTTCAGTTGCCGGACATCCATGGAAGCTTTCCTGTTTTACGATCGCCAAAGTTCATGACTATAGGATACTCCTCTATCGTCCGAGATTTTCTCGAAGATCTATCTATTCAATCAGCTAGACCATAAATCGAGGGAGTTCTCCCGTTATCCACGAGGTGATTGCGTTAAAGGCACACGTACACGAATCGTCGTTCCAAAACCAAGTGAGCTCTTCACCAAAATCTCTCCTCCGAGCATGACAACTCGCTCTCTCATACCTAAGATGCCGAACGAGTTTCTCTGAATAGTTTCCGGATCAAATCCTCGACCGTCATCTTGAACTTCAAGAAAACAATCGTTGTTTTCAATCTCCAAGGAGATTGTGACGCTACGGGCGCTCGCATGACGGACAATGTTGGTCAGGGCCTCCTGAGTCACGCGAAACAATGCAACGGAGCGATCCTCTTCGAGTCCTACATCATCTTGTGTGAACCGCCCCGGATTTTGTGGAGGCTCCAACTCTTGAGAGAATGGAGCCATGAACAAGAAGGTAACCAAGTTTTCGCCGGAAGTCCGGGAGCGCGCAGTGCGTCTGGTGCGCGAGCAGCGTAGCGAACATCCGTCGATGTGGGCGGCGGTCGAATCGATTGCGCCGATGATCGGCTGCACACCGCAGACACTGCACGAGTGGGTCAAGCGCGACCAGGTCGACCACGGTGAGCGCGATGGCGTGACCTCAGACGAGCGCGAGCGCCTCAAGGCCCTGGAGCGCGAAGTCAAGGAGTTACGTCGTGCCAACGAGATCCTCAAGGTCGCGAGCGCGTTTTTCGCCCAGGCGGAGCTCGACCGCCGTTTCAAGTCCTGAAGGCCTTTATCGATCAGCATCGCGACACCTTCGGGGTCGAGCCGATCTGCAAGGTCTTGCGGATTGCCCCGTCGGGCTACCGACGCCATGCCGCGCAGCTTCGTGATCCGTCGCGGCGCTCTGTTCGCGCAATCCGCGATGAACGTCTGCGGCCGGAGATCGAGCGCGTGTGGCGGGCCAACATGCAGGTCTACGGCGCCGATAAAGTCTGGAAGCAGATGAACCGGGAGCGTATCGCGGTGGCGCGCTGCACGGTCGAACGGTTGATGAAGCAACTGGGTTTGCGCGGCGTGATGCGAGGCAAGCGTGTTCGCACGACTGTTCCTGATGCCATAGCCCCGCGCCCACTGGATCGGGTCAATCGCCAGTTCAAGGCGGCACGGCCGAACCAGCTCTGGGTTTCGGATTTCACCTACGTTTCGACGTGGCAGGGCTGGCTGTACGTAGCCTTCGTGATCGACGTGTTCGCTCGCCGTATTGTCGGCTGGCGCGTCAGCACCTCGATGACCACGGACTTCGTTCCGGATGCACTTGAACAGGCGCTTTACGCGCGACGCCCGGGCGACGACGGGACCTTGATACACCATTCGGACAGAGGGTCCCAATACGTCAGCATTCGCTATAGCGAACGGCTGGCCGAAGCGGGCATCGAACCGTCGGTCGGCAGCCGGGGCGACAGCTATGACAACGCCTTGGCTGAAACGATCAACGGCTTGTACAAGGCTGAACTGATTCATCGCCGCACCTGGAAAACGCGGGAATCCGTTGAACTGGCAACGCTGGAGTGGGTGGCCTGGTTCAATCATCATCGATTGATGGAACCCCTCGGCTATATCCCGCCCGCCGAAGCTGAGGCAAACTACTATCGGCAACTTGAAACAGCTGCCGCTGAACCCGTATTAACTTAAACCAACCAGCCTCCACGATTCCCGGGGCGGTTCATGTGGTAGGCGGAGGTTGCACAAGATACCACTGTTTTTTGAAAACTGAGTTATCAACCACTGGAGTGCGCCGACGATACCAAAATCAATTGCAGCTGGGCGCAACGAAGTTACTACATCTCGCATAACTTGTATTGTTTTGTCGGAAATCGAAACTATTTCTAATAGCTCCGTCGCCAAATCTTCATTGTTCGATCCGAGATTGATCCGCACAGCTGATAGTCGCATTCTCAATGTGGTCAAATATTGACCGAGTTCGTCATGAAGTTCACGCGCAATGCGTCTACGATCTTCCTCGCGAGCCGTTTCGCGCCACGCGGCAAGTTCACGTAGTTTGCGATACGAATCGCGCAATCTAGATTCGGACTCTTTCCGCTCGGTGATGTCGCGCCACACCATCAGTACACTGCTGATGACTCCATCTGTGCCGCGCTCTGGAGAAACGTATGCATGCCAGTACCGTTTCTTTCCTTCAAATGTAAAAATGAGCTCAAGATTCGATTTTTCGTTATTTTTTACCGTATTTTCGAGAATATGATCAAGTCTTCGTTGAACCACTTTCGATTCTTCACATGCGCTATATATATGCTCAACCAGAATGTCGCGACTGTTTATACCGAACATGGATTCGAATTTTGGATTGACATACAGCCTCAATCCCCGCAGATCGTATCTAATGATCGGATCGGGGGAGTTTTCAACCAAAGTTCGGAAAGCGCGCTCGCTCTCCAGTAGGGCGAGTTCAGTTGCTCGAAGCTTGGTAACGTCACGCGCAATCCAAAGCACGTTCGTCACACGGCCGTCGCTTTCCTTCTCAGGGATCAGTCGGACTTCGAATTTTCGATCACCGTAGAGGCTTTGCCAATCAATTTCCGTTGTACAAGCGCATCCGGTCTCAATTACGCTCCGGATCATGTCCTCGCCGCGTTCCGCCAGTGTCGTCTCGGCAAGTAATGCAACCTCGCTCGGACACTTGCCAAAGAACTCTTCTTGTGGAATCTTGAAGAACCGGGATGCAGCTATATTGACGTAGAGACACCGGCATCGACTATCAAAGCGAACGATCTGATCTGGAAAGTTCTCTGCTAGTGTTCGAAACAACTCTTCACTGCGCTTGAGTCCGTCGATGTCTCGATAGATTGTTAGCACCCCGACCACATTACGCATCGCGTCGAACTCCGGAATGAGACGCATGTGTCCCCACCGAACTCGTCCAGTTCGATCTCTGCATCTCATCTCCTTGACCACTTCAATGCCGGACTCCATCACCTCGTCTAAAAGGACCATGTATTCAGATGGGTCTAGGAACAATGACAGTTCGGACGGTGTCGTACCGAGCACGCTTTCGGCTCGATTGCTAAAGGCGGCTAATAGCGCTGGATTAGCGTAGATGCGACGGAATTGGCGGTCGTAGCGGGCTATATAGTCTTGGGAACGGCTGCGGGATATACCTTCTCTTTCACTTGAGCCGGTAGGTGTATCGGTGCGATTCGTGACTTCGCTTGCCAACACCAAGCAGTAGCTACTGCTTCCGCATTCTAGTAAGCAGCAATTCATTTGGACGCAAAATGCGCTGCTATCTTTTCGCCGATGTGTGGTCTGAATACAAAGAGCGCCGTGTTCACGCAGTCGTTGCCATCCCCGTCGCCACGTCTCGCCGGTCCAATCCAGATCGATATCTTCGAAGCGTAGCGTTTCAAATTCCAACGCACTGTACCCAAGGGCGCGATGAGCCTCGTCGGAGGCGTATAACAATCGTCCGTCCTGTTTGATTAGATATGCAGCTACATCCGTATGATTAAACGTGAGATTTCTAGCCTGAAGCAACGCGTGTTGTGCAGCTATGATCCCTCTGAGCGTATCGAGTTCGGCTCTGAGACTGTCATGTTGCTCGCGCTGCTCATGCTGTGCCGCGGTCGTTGTTTGCCTCACTCGAACTCACCTGGATTTGTTTCATAAGCCTACCTACCGAAAGGCAGAACGTCGCACACTAGACAGTCGACGAGTCAGGTCATCGTTAGCAACTCCTTTCTGCTTCATCCGAATCATGGGATGCCTTTCTGGCTCCTCATGGCACGAAGCTTTGATTACACGCTCGACGAGCGAGTCTTATGCTAAGTGTTCTAATGACTCGACAGGACGTTCTTCTGCATCCTCTGGCCGATAGACGGCTCGATCAAGCATCAGGTAAGAAGCGGGCTAACTTGACCAGTCCAATGCATGTGATCTGTATTGAGCGCTTACTGTTATAGTCAAATCGGATTGTGTGTCTTTGAGGCGCTGGTCGATGCGTTTCGTGTTGCAAAAATAAGACTTATCAATCACAAAAAATGACCACAAAGTCAGTATGAATGAACTGACTGACGTGTCAAGAGGCACAGTCACACTCGAAGACAGCATCGCGCCCTATGGCATTAGAACTCGTTGCAATTACTGATTGCGAGTGCTTAGGCTAGCGCCGCGGACTGATGCACCGCGAGCACCGCACGTGGTGCAAGTCTCCTCATAGCTTGCAACGTTCACGCTATGATGGCTCGCGACTCCGATACGAATGGTTCGGCGATGCTACGCTCAGCGCCAGCAAGCCGACCACCATCGACCACGCGAGTTGGGTATCCCGGGGCGGAACGTTAGGGCGAGGGTAGCGCCCTCCCCCCGACGTCAAGAGAGATTAAACATACCGTTGCGTTGCATTTTTCATCTACTCCCCATGTTGCAGTTCCAGCAAGATTCGCAAGATTACGGGTGTCATCGAGGGAATCGCATTTCAAGCCAACATCCTCGCGCTCAATGCCGCCGTGGAAGAGGCGCGCGCGGGCGAGCAGGGCCGCGGCTTCGCGGTGGTCGCCAGCGAGGTTCGCAGTCTCGCCCAACGTTCCGCAACTGCCGCGCGAGAGATCAAGGTTCTGATCGGTACGTCGGCAGCTATGATTCAGGGTGGCTCGCGACAGGCGAATGAAGTGCGCGTTACCATCGGGCAAGTCCAGCGGGCCATCAGACAGGTTGCCGATATTGTCGGGGAAATCACTGTGGCCTCCGAAGGGCAAAGCGAGGGCATCGATCAGAATGGTCTCGCCGCGACTCAAATGGACGACGTGACCCAGCAGAATGCGGCACTCGTCGAACAAGCCGCCGCAGTGGCGCAAGCGCTTGAGGAGCAATCAGCGAAGCTGCTGGAAACTTTTTTAGTGTCTAGAGAATGAAAGGCACTTTTTGTCGGACCTGGTATCCTGGCGAGATGAAAAAACGCAGGTCATACCCAACGGATGTATCGGATGAAGAGTGGTATTTCGCCGCTCCGTACCTGACCTTGATGAACAAGGACGCACCGCAGCGTCGCTACGAACTGCGCGAGATGTTCAATGCGCTGCGCTGGATCGTACGCGCGGGTGCACCGTGGCGTTTGTTGCCCAACGACTTTCCACCTTGGGAACTGGTCTACCAGCAGACGCAACGCTGGATTCAGGCCGGCTGTTTCGAGGCCATGGTGAATGACCTGCGTTCGATCATCCGGATCGCGCAGGAGCGTCGTGGTCAACCCAGCGCTGTCATTCTCGACGGACGGACCCTGCAATCGACCTGCGAGAGTGGACCTCGCGCCGGTTACGACGGCTACAAACGCAAACGCGGTAGCAAGGTCCACATGGCGGTCGATACCTTGGGGCAATTGATTGCTGTGCATGTTACGCCGGCCAACGAACAGGAGCGCGCGCAGGTCGGAGAACTGGCGCGTCTGGTTCAGCAGGCCACGGGCCAGACGGTCAAGGTGGCGTTCGCCGATCAGGGATACACCGGCGAAGATCCCGCGCAGGCGGCACTGGACGAAGGAATCGAGCTTCAGGTAATCAAGCTGTCGGAGGCGAAAAAGGGCTTCGTGCTGTTGCCGCGCCGCTGGGTGGTCGAGCGCAGCTTCGGATGGCTCAACCGCTTCCGCCGACTGGCCAGAGACTACGAGCGATTGCCCGAAACCCTGGCTGGTTTGCACTTCGTCGTATTCTCCGTGCTTATGCTTGTCCACTTTGCAGCCCTTAACAAAAGTGCCTAACACCCTACAAGGGCTCCCCGTTGAGTACAAGCTCAAACGAAGTTCGCTGTTGATACGTACTGCAATGCCGCGCCGGTGCGTGTGAGAAGGTGAAGGACTGCAGTTCTACAACCGGTCATGTTGGGCTCATGGCCCGGACCCTGATGAAAGACGCGCGCGGAGGCCTCATTCTCTAGCCGGGACTGGATATCCCCGCCGTGTTAGCCAGGTATGCCCCGCGCGGGTCCAACCCGCTTCACATCACCGCTGGCAGTGCAAAGTGATCAAATCTATGTGCTCATGATGTTCGCGCTCGTGTCCAGTTGCCGGTTGATCGATAGCCCCGAATCGAACTCAGTCTGCAACTGGTTCGAGCTTGAAGTCATGGCCATATTTCAGCATGGCCCACGCCAACCTCGCGTTCTTTGCGGCGATCGCGATGGCCGCCCGCCAGTAGCCCCGTCGCTCGATCAGGGTTCGAGCCCAGCGGCTGAAGCGATCCTGTTTCTCGCCGAGATTGGCAATAACGGCGCGCGCACCGTTGACCAGCAGGCCGCGCAGATAGGCGTCACCTGCCTTCGTGATGCTGCCCAGCCGGGCCTTGCCGCCACTGCTGTATTGACCGGGCGTGAGTCCGATCCAGGCTGCCACCTGCCGGCCGTTTTTGAAGTCGTGCCCAGCACCGATACTGGCGAGCAACGCACTGGCCGTGGTTGGGCCGATGCCGCGCAACTGCATCAGTCTCTTGCTGCGCGCATCCTCACGCGCGATCTCAGCGATCGCACGGTCGTATTCGAGCAGGCGATCCTCGATATGGCCAGCATGCTCAAGCAGATCGCTGATGCTGCGCTTCGCCCAGCCAGGCAACGTGTCCAGATGTTCTGTGATGTGTCTGCGCAGCTTCTCCGGGCTCTGAGGCAGCACCACGCCGAATTCCGAGAGCAGGCCTCGCAACCGGTTGTAGGTCGCGGTCCGCTCTTCAACGAAACCTTGTCGTGTCCGATGCAGGCAAAGCGTTGCCTGCTGATGTTCGTCCTTCAGCGGCACAAAACGCATGCTTGGGCGCGTCACCGCTTCGCAGATCGCAGCAGCATCCGCCGCGTCGTTCTTGCCGCGCCTGCCGGACATGCGATAAGGTGCCACAAGGTTGGGCGCCATGAGCTTGACCGTATGGCCATGCTGCTGGAACAGGCGTGCCCAGTGATGCGCACCGGAGCAGGCCTCCATGCCGATGACGCACGGCGGCAACTGCGCAATCAACATCGCCAGTTGATCGCGCGGAACACGTGGCTTGACCAGCATCGCTTTGCCGGCCTCGTTCACGCCGTGAACGGCGAATACATTCTTGGCAAGATCGATTCCGATAGTGACAATAGGCATGGACTTCCCCTCTCGCTGGTGTCGATGAACGTTCGCAACTTCATCCTGGCACATTGATGCCGACTCGCGGCTTCCGCCGCAGCCTCGGGACGGGGAAGTCCCTTTCATTCTCTAACCAGGGCTACCCGGGCTCACAAGGGAGATGGCGCACCGGCACAGCTGGGCCTCAGTTTTCCTGGGAACGCGGCACGGAGAAGGAATTGGCAAAACAACTGATCTACGGCCTGCTGGCAATTGCGTTTGCGGGGCCTGCGCTTGCTGGCGGCCGCTATGTTGAAGTGTGGAATCCACCTGAGGCACGCAGCGCGGCCCCGATGCATGCAAAGAAGGCGATGGTGTCTGGGCACAGGTCTGAAAAGCGGCGGCAGGTGAGCGTGTACGGCGCTGCTTCGCAATTACACGGTAAGCCTCGCGCGGCGATATCCGCTGAGAACTTCAGGCAAGCTCCAGCTCACCCTGCAGCAGCGTCCGCAGCGTATGCAGCACCAACATTCGACGAGATCCCTCGTCAGATAACCCCTGAGGGCAACGTTCTGCGCGTGAAAGGCGGCCGTGAACGCGTTGACGTCGTACGCTGATGCAGACCGAGCACTACAGGGGCTATGCTCTCTGGGGACATGCAATCGAACAATTGCCGGACATCCTTGAGCATCCGCAATTCGCTGCGAGCGGCACTGTGACGCGCGCGGGCAAGCCGCGTCGGATGTGCTTGATGTTCTAGCAGGCTGTTGAAAAACACCTTGTCGGCTTTGAGCACTTCGTTTCATTGAGTCGCTGCGCCGATTTGATTGATGTCGGTTTAATGCTCGAAGCCTTTCATTCAAGTGGATTCAATGCCATTCCCTCGCTGCCTGTCGCTCCTATGCCGCTTTCGCGGCGAGCGTGCGCATGCGAGTCAGGTTGTAGGCCGCCTGAGTCAACAGGAAGATCTGGTCAACTCGTTGCAGGCCCCGAAACATCGCCTGCCGAATTCTTCCAACCGTCTTGCTCCAGCCAAAGACCTGCTCAATGCATTTGCGCTTGCGCTGACTGACCGCATAGCCGGCCCAGCGCGTTGTGCGTCCGTCGATGGCGGAGCCACCCGCGCGGCCATTGTTTTGCGCAACATGTGGCGTCACGCCGTGTGCGCGGCACGTCGCCACGAAGCCGGCCGTGTCGTAGTTCTTGTCTGCACCTACCGTAATCGACGTATCGGCAAACTGCGCGGCGTCCGCAAGCATTTCGGCTGCTGTGTCCCGCTCGGCTGTGCCATTCGCCTGCGTCACCTGTGCGTTCACCACGAGGCCGTGTCGGTTATCAGTCAGCACGTGCCCCATGTAGCAAAGCATCGCGCCCGTGCCACGACTCTTGCGAAACAGCCGGGCCTGACTGTCCGTGCTGGATTCATGCGTGTCGTTGCTACGCTTCTCGCCATGCCAGTTCTCGTGAGAGCCGGCACCGCCGTCAGGCGGCGAGTCGTCATCCGACTTCACCTTCGGCACAAAGCTCTTGTGTCCGGCCCAAGCCTGAATGAGTGTGCCGTCGACGCTGAAATGCTCGCCCGACAGGTGGCCACGCACGCGTGCTGTCTCGACCGTCTCATTGAACAGACTGACCATGACATCATGGGCCATCAGTCGGTCGCGGTTCTTACTGAAGCTGGAGTGGTCCCAAACAACATCGTCCATCGCCAATCCGACGAACCAGCGGAACAGCATGTTGTAGGAGATTTGCTCCATCAGCATGCGTTCGCTGCGAATCGAATACAGCACTTGCAACAGCAGTGCGCGAATCAGCTTCTCCGGCGCGATACTTGGGCGTCCGCCCTTCGCGTCGCTCTCGTACATGCGCGAAAAGACCGAATCCATGCGAGTGAGCGCTTCGTTCAACCACAGCCGAATCGGTCGCAACGGGTGATTGGCCGGAACGAAGTCATCGAGCCTGGACATCGTGAACATCGATTCTGTATAGCCGTCCGCTCCGCGCATCGCTTCCGTCTCAGTGTTGTTCGATTCTTCATTTCAACGTTTACCCCTCCCGCGCGGATGACGTGCGCGGGAGGTATTTCAACAGCCTGCTAGTCTCACTGTGTCATAAAAGATGTTTGCCACAAAGCGATACCTGGTAGTATTGAATAATACAAACTTTGGGCGACGATGATGAGAGAAGACGTCGACGAATTTGACGCGTACCTGAATCATCTGGCGCAGGCGTTGGGGCATGCCGATCGCCATGCCGGCCTCAAGGGTTACTGTTCGGGCCTGGTCATGCCGTTGTCACGCAAGAGCGTCGAGCCAATGGCCGCGCATATTGACCCACTTCATGCGAGTGCGAAACACCAGTCACTCCACCATTTTGTGGCCAAGGCAGAATGGTCTGACCGGGCGGTCCTGCAGCGGGTACGCGAATGGGTGATTCCCGCGTTGGGCCTGCACGCTGCCGAAGAGTCTGGCTATTACTGGATTATTGACGACACGGGCTTCCCGAAGAAAGGCAGGCATTCGGTCGGCGTAGCGCGGCAATACTGTGGGCAACTGGGGAAACAGGATAACTGCCAGATCGCCGTGAGCCTGTCGATCGCGACGCAACGCGGCAGCCTGCCGATTGCCTGGCAACTGTATGTCCCCAAGGAATGGATTGACGACCGGGAACGAGCGCGTCGCGCAGGCATTCCTGACGACCTGACCTTCGAGACCAAGCCACAGATTGCGCTGGCCCAACTTCGCGAAGCTATAGCATCCGGCATTGCACCGGGCATCGTGCTTGCCGATGCCGGGTACGGTGACGAAACCGCTTTCCGGGAAAGCGTCACTGAACTGGGTTTGTTGTATTCGGTAGGGATCCGGCCGGGCACCTCTGTGTGGGCGCCCGGTACGGCGCCGCTGCCGCCCAAACCCTGGAGTGGGCGCGGTCAGCCACCGAAATTGTTGCGCCGTGCGCCAGGCCATAAACCGCTCGTGGTGAAGGAACTGGCTATGCAATTACCCATGAACGCCTGGCAAACCGTAACCTGGCGGGAAGGCAGCAACGCAGCCCTTTCCTCACGTTTTGCCGCGGTACGGGTCCGTCCCGCACATCACGACTATTGGCGAAGTACCGTTCGCGACGAGGAATGGCTGCTTATTGAATGGCCTGATGGCGATATGGAGCCGCTCAAATATTTTCTCACTACGGCACCTGAGGAGGCGACCCTCGAGCAGCTTGTGTTCGTGACCAAAATGCGCTGGCGCATCGAGCGCGACTATCAGGACCTGAAGCAGGAGCTCGGGCTCGGTCATTATGAAGGGCGAGGCTGGCGTGGCTTTCACCATCACGCCACACTGAGTATCGCTGCGTACGGGTTTCTGATGGCTCAGCGACTCAAAATGCAATCAGATGGACGTGGTAAAAAAAACTTCCTTGAACGCGCGCTGCCTGCCCTTCCCCCGGATTACATCCCCCGGGGCAGTCCAGCGCGCTCAGCGCCACGTTCCTGATTCCATTACTACGTTGCGCATCCTGCTTGGACAAAGACTCATTCAACGATGGCACTCTTCCTGCACAACGATAGAGCGCGCAACTGATTTTGTGACACAGTGAGACTAGACGACGAGGAAACTGCGCAACACCTGGGCCTTGAATGGGCGCGTGCCTGGGTGGATAGTCATGGTTGAAGGGTTGGGCAACAAGCATGGTGCGCCGTCGCAGTCACCACCGAGCGTCATAATCAAATCGGGAAAACCTGAGTGTTTGCCAGCCCGTGACCTCTACGGCGGATATCAGGGCCTCGTAAGTGCATGTCACGAACGACTCGCCCGAGCGAGAGTAGACGTCGCCGCCGACGTGCACCAATTCGAAAATCGTTTAGCGGGGGACGCGAGGACATTGACAGTTGATAGAAAGCCGCTCAAGAAGTGCCTCAAATGGTCGTGAAAAAGCTGGTTCCGTTGGTCGTTGTTTTGAGTCTCGCGGCATGTTCGCAAAAGCAGGAAGTTGCCTGTAACGACGAATCTTCCACTTCAGTCGTAACGTCAATCTTGAAGGATGAGCTCGTCAAGGAGGTGACGTCAGCGTTTCAGCAGAATGCTATCGCGAATGTGGATGGCGCCTCGATCCAGCAACCGTCGAGAAAATCTCAATCAAGCTCGAGGATGTGCTCACCACCAAGAGCGATCCGAACTGAGCTTCCCTCGGTTTTTCGCCTTCCAGAGGCCCCGGGTTATGCAGCCGTATCCTTTGTCCGCTGAGCCGCAAGCCAGTTTTGCATGAACTGAGTTGGCGACATGAAGCCGAGCGATGAATGACGACGACTGCGGTTATAAAACACTTCTATGTATTCGAACAAGTCCGCTACAGCTTCATGATGCGTGCGATACCTCGTGCCGTGTACCCGCTCGTTCTTCAGGCTGTTGAAGAAGCTTTCCGTCGGCGCGTTATCCCAGCAATTGCCTTTGCGGCTCATCGAGCATCGCATGCCGTACGAAGTCAGCTTGCGCTGGAAGTCGTGGCTCGCGTATTGACTGCCTCTGTCCGAATGATGCAGCGTGCCAGGCGCGGGCCGGCGGCGGAACCATGCCATCGTCAGCGCGTCGGTCACGAGGTCCGCCGTCATGCGTGGCTTGACGGACCAGCCCACGACCTCGCGATTGAACAGATCGAGAGTGACCGCCAGATACAGCCAGCCTTCGTCCGTCCAGATGTACGTGATATCCGAGGTAAACACCTGGTTGGGCTCGGCCGGCGTGAAGTCGCGATTCAACACGTTCGGTGCGACCGGCAGCTTGTGCCGGGAATCGGTTGTCACCCGATAACGGCGCTTGTGACGGGCTCGGATACCGTTGGCGCTCATCAGCCGCTCCACACGTGCTTTGCTGGCCGGAAAGCCGCGAGAGCGCACCTCGTCGGTCATGCGCGGCGAACCGTAAGCGCCTTTGACCTTGGCATGAATCGTTCGAATCAGCGTGAGCAACTGGGCATCAGTCAGCCGCTGTCGCTCAGGCGTGCCGCCGCGCTTCCAGGCGCGATAGCCGTTGATGCTTACAGCAAGGACCTCGCACAGCACCGACAGAGGATACTGCCGGCACTGCGTGTCAATCCAGGCGTACTTCACAGGAGGTCCTTCGCGAAGAACGCCGCCGCTTTTTTTGCGATTTCCAGCTCCATCTGCAAGCGCTTGTTCTCCGCTCGCAGACGCGAGAGTTCCATCTGTTCGGCCGTGACGACCTTTGCCCCGGGGCCATTAAGCTTGCCGGCCTCCGACGCTTTGAGCCAGTTGCGCAGTGTCTGCATCGACATGCCCAGTTCACGGGCCACAGCGCTCACGCTTTGTCCGTCCTTAACTCGTTGCACGGCCGCTTCCTTGAACTCTGCCGTGTACACCTGGTGCGGTACCTTGAACATCTTTTCTTTCCTTCCTTTGGGTCGAGTTTATACGCGACCTGCTGGAAGGCGAAATTTCAGGGGAAGCTCAAACAGTACGAAAAAATTCTGTCAGTCGTCGCTTAAGCTCACATTGCCATCAGATGTGATTGCCAACGCGGATGCCACAAGGAGTATGCTTTCGCAGAACAATTCCCATCAGGGCGCGTTGCAGGCGGGCATCGACTTCGAGGCAGATACGGTCAAGGCGTCTCTTGATTACAGCGTTCAGCCGACCGATGATGGGAAGAAAATCTACGGTAGCACCCAAGCTAACAGTGCTGCGATCACGTTCGCTTCCACGGTTATCGAACAATCGATGTTAAATGGTGCATTGGATAAGCAAAAGGCAGCCGAACAGCATGCGCAACAGCAGCAAGCCCTGCAGGCTCAGCAGCAACAAGCCGAGATTGCTCAAGCGCAGGCAGCTGAAGCTCAAGAAGCCGCTCTCGTGAAGGCGCAGGCTGATATCAAGGCCGCGAACGACGCAATCAACGTCGTGTGGAATGCTGGCAGTAAAGAGTGGCGCCAAAGCATGCTGCCGGAACAGCGTCTCTGGCTGGCTCAGCGCGAGAATGATTGCAAGATCAAGGCTCTCGATATTGGAGCATCGGACTCAGTCGCTTATCAAACTGCAAAGCTCAATTGCGAAGTGCAGATGACGGTTGACCGTACGCAGGTGTTGAAGTCGGGACTCCAGCAAAACATGGCGCAGTCCAATTAACGTGAATCGCTAACTCGCGCCCCGTCCCGAGTGCGAGAGGATAGGGTGCGGTTAGGGTCTCGCGCCAGGCTGCTGAATAAAGGCGGCGCCGACTGGAAGATCATCGGGCCGCTGTGCAATTGACGTGATGGGATGGTCCGTCGGCCAGTTATTCGCGAGAGACCTTACCGCTAACACCGTCGAGGTGGAAATGGCGACGGTCCTGGCACCCACACGCGCTGCCTGGGCACGGGTGACGTTCAACACTGAGCGCGCGATGTCTGAACGTGAGGCCCTCTTCAAGAAAGGGCTACATTGCGTTGGTATTTGGCATATACATCCAGAATCGTCACCTAGCCCGTCAACGGAAGATCGGCTATTGGCGCGTGAGCATGCGCTTGCCGCACGGCCGCAGCTCGCGGGCATTGTCTTCGTTATCGTCGGAACAGCGCAACCACCCGCCGGCTTGCGCGTATGGGTTGACGATGGCGTTGACTTGCACGAGGCAATATCCGACGAAATCAAACAATAAGCGCGGTTCTGCAGAAACTCGTGGAAACGCTACGGCAGCTAGCATATAAATGCGGGATTGAACACATTATCTGACACGGGGCGGCGGCGAAGTGGCGAGTAACGCAATAACGAAATTTGGTTCGAATCCAACCAGGTGGACGCTCAGCCAGGAAGATGCCGGTCGGCAAATCGTTGAACGCGTGGATGCATTTGCCGCCCGACGGCGAGTTATGGCTCGAGGTTGCAGAAGATTTTGCGGAACTACTGAGGTATCCTGATGGTGGGGGCAGCTACTTCATGCAGTCCGGCTGTGGTAAAAGCACGCTGCTGCGGGCGATTGCGGGCCTCGACGCGCGCACGGACGGTTCGGTGTTGCTCGAGCGGCAATTGCAGCGTGGCCCCTCTGACCGCATTGGCATGATCGTTCAGGAGCCGCGGCTGTTGCCGTGGCTCAGCGTAGCGAACAACATCGCGTTCGCCGCTGGATCGCGGCGAGGCAATGATCCACGTGTCGATGCGCTGCTGGCTGAAGTCGGTTTGCCGGGCATTGGTGACGCGTTGCCGATGCAGGTGTCCGGCGGCATGGCGCAACGCGTCGCACTGGCGCGCGGACTATTTGCCGAACCCGATCTGCTCCTGCTCGACGAACCGTTCAGCGTCGTCGATGCGATCACACGTGCCCGTCTTCAACGCGTATTGCTTGCGTTGGCGCAGGCGCACGGCACGACGGCTTTGCTCGCCACGCACGATCTGGATGAAGCATTGCATCTCTCGGATCGCGTGCTCGTGCTATCACCCGCAGGCGACGATCGGCCGAGCCGCATAGCACGCGATGTCCGTATCGATGCGATGCGGCCGCGCGATCTGCGCGACCCCGCGATGAATGCACTGCGCGACACGCTTCTGGAAGGTATCGCGATAACTGCTGTCTTGTGACGATGTGCGAGCATCAGGCGCCTACGCGCTGGCCGATGTTCGCATCGGCACTCGCATCACGATAGTCTTCTTCATCGATGTCATAACCCGACGGCTCCCAGCGAATCGCCAGCAATACCAGCAGTGACGTCAGCGGCGCAATGGCGATAATCCAGAACACCTTGCTGCCAAGCGTGGCTGCCAGTACGGGAAACAGGAACAGCGAAATCGTCGATGCCGTGCGCACCAACGTCTGATTGAACCCGACGCCAATGCCTCGCAGCGAAGTCGGATAGCTCATCGACGCGTAGGTCATCGAATGGGAACCAGGTCCGAAGCCTTGCCCGAACAGATAGCCGCCCCGCAGCAGGATGGCGACGATCACCGGTGCGCCGCCGCTCGGCTTGCAATGAGCACCAGTCCGATCAGGGAGGCAAATTGCAGCGAATGCCCGAGTACCGTCATCTTCCATGCGCCCACCGTGGGCGCAGTGCGTACGCCGATCAGACCGCCTACGAAGGCAAACGCCAGATTGAGTGCGGGCGAGGCGACGATCGTCGTCAGCGGTCCTGGCGCGAAGAACCTCGTGGTGATGACAGGCAAGCCGAAGATGATCGCGTTGTAGCCGAACGACGACGCGCTGCCGATCAAGGCAGCGCGTATCGTGCGCTTGCGACAGGTGGCGTTGAAACAAAATACCGAAATTGAGGTTGGCTTCATCCTGCATCGGACGTCAGCGTAAAGCAGCGCTGCATCACGTGACGAAGCTGTGATGCATCGGCACGGGCGTAACCGGCCGTCGTTGCCACCGACTGATGCCCGAGCAGCATCTGGGCGACGGGCAGGGGAACGTTGGCATCGACGACGAGCGTCTTGCCGACCAGATGGCGCAGCCAGTGTGGCGATGCTTCCTGGAGTGCCAGGCGTGTGGTCGCCTCGGTAGGTGGCACGGCGGCGGCCATTTCCGCAAACGCCGCCCGGACTTCGCGATACAGTCCCGAAGGGCCGAGCGCGTCATGCCGCTGTCCGCGGATGAGCGGCAGGTTTTCCCGGGGGGGCGGGGTAGGCGGCAGTCCGCACGCCTGTCGATATTGCTGCAGAAAGATCACGCACGGACCGGGGAGCGGCACCGCCCGCTCCCGGCGCCCCTTCCCCCTGACCTGTAGCGTCCAGCCATCGTCGCCGGTCACCACCCGGGGATAGCCGTCGTGCCAGGCCAGTTCATCCAGGCGGATGCCGGTAAAGCGGTAGGTCGCGACGATGGCCGCGCGTCGCATGACGGCGATCGGCCGGCCTTCGGGGTTCAGGCGGGCGCGCAACCAGCTGTCGCATGCGTGTACGGCGCCGGCAGGGAGGATGCGATCGGGGGCGAACTTTTCGCGTGCGGCTGCCGTGTCGCCCAGACCGGCGCCCGGGTTCGCCGTCAGGTAACCGGTCCTCCACAGATAACTCAGGACGCTGCGCA
Organism: Paraburkholderia phymatum STM815; assembly: GCF_000020045.1. GTDB lineage: Bacteria > Pseudomonadota > Gammaproteobacteria > Burkholderiales > Burkholderiaceae > Paraburkholderia > Paraburkholderia phymatum. Next base: position 2,053,853 of record NC_010623.1, read on the forward strand.
CGACCGCGAGTGCACGTTTCTGGCTGCGTTCGCCGAGCACTTGCGATGCGCGCGGGGTGCGTGCGCCCATGTTGGACAGGTCATCCCGGTACCGGACGAGGTGCTCGCGCGACAGCCCGGACAGCGGGCCCGCAATATCGTTTGCCTGGCACCACCTGACCAGGCGCCGGATTTCCGCGATATAGCCGCGTCTCGTGTGCACGGACGCACCTGCCCGGTCGCGCAGGAAAAGCCGGATCGCCGACGCATCATCGAAGGTGCCCAGGGTGTTCGAGGCCGGGTCCAGATTAACGAGAGGTCCCGCGCCGGCGAGCCACGGTTCGCCGTCAAGCGAGGCCAGGGCCTTTGCGCGCGTGTGCGGGGCCGGACCGGCGACGGGCTCAGGGTCACATTGCGGCGCGCGGGGCTTGACGCAGCGAAAGCGAACCCGCAGGACGCGCAGCAGGCGCTCGACGACCACCTCACTGCGCGGAGCCCGCCCGGCGGGCACGGTCAGCACCCGCCCCGCATCCCAGAACTGCACCACGGGGCCGCCGGCCAGCAGCAGGGCATAGACCTCGGGTTGCCCAGCTCTCGCGTCCTGCATGCATCCGTACTTCCTGAGCAGGGAGGCGGGCGTCCAGCGTTCGTAGACGGGGACGTTCAGTGCGTCGGACAGGTAGCGCACGGCGTCGTCGATACCGGCCGGCAACGGTCGGGGCGGAACAGCGAGCACGTCGATCCAGTCGGCAGGCGACATTGCGGTCTCCGGTGACAGGTGCGCACGCACACCCGGCGGTTAGGGGGCGCGTCCCTGAGCCGGACGCGAACCGGACTGGCTGTCGGCGCGATTCGCGAGCCGGTCGCGCTCGCGCGTGGTGTGTTCCAGCAACTGGCGGCAGGCAGCAAGCTCCCGCTCCAGCGCGCGCTGCGCTTCCCCGATCGTCTTCCGGTACGCGTCCGTTTCCAGCAGCAGCTGGCGGCGCAGTCCATCGTATTCGCGGCGCACGGCCGACAGCTCGTCGTGATGCGCGGTGCGATCCCGTTCCCGCGCATCCAGTGCGTCGGCCAGCCGGGCCTCCAGCGCCTGCCGCCGTGCCCGTTCCTCCTCGCATTGCCGTGCAAGATGCGCCACCGTCGCGTCGAGTTCTCCGATCTTGTGGAGGTGTGCGTCGTTGCGTTGCTGGAGCTCGCCGCATTCGTGACGCAACATCGCGGTGAGCGCGCTCGCCTCGTCGCGCTCGGCCCGGGCGTCCTCGATCGCACGCGCGGCTTCGGTGCGCACGGTGGCGAGCTGGTTATGCGCTTCTTCGACGGCGCTCTGCCAGAGCGCCCGCATGGTCGTGGCGACCGCATCGGGCAGATCCGCGACGGGATCACGCGCAGCCGACTCGGCCAGGATCTGCGCCTCCACGCTGCGGATCGTGCGGTTGATCCAGGTCAGGTCGCCGCCGCCGAGCCGCTCGCGCACGCGACGGGCGGACACCAGCCGTCGAAACACGGCGGGGGTGACGTGCGTGCCCGCGCAGCCCTCAGCCAGCTGTTGCCGGATGGCGGCGATTACGGCGTCAGTCGTATTTAAAGGAGGGCGTCCCATTTGCCGGATTATCGCGTGAATCCGGCCATTTGGGGGTATTGGCTTTTTCATTACGCTGTGTCCGTAATTAAAGCAAATAAAGGATGAGAATAAAAACGGATAAAGCAGGTAACTCCCATTATCATGCGAGTCGGGGGCGGGAATCGTGTCCGTGCGTGCTTCAATGTCGCCGGTGGTCCGGCTGACGGCTGGATCACGCAAGTTACCGCGGCGGCGGGAACCGCTTTATTCGCAATCCGCGTACTTGACAATTCGCAATGCACAAATTTATTGATGCAATGCGACATCCGATTTTCTATAACAGGAAAGCGCAATACATTTTGTTATTAATTTTAAATCGCGGATCGTATATTTTCATGTGACCGGCGGGGAAATACGTCGGATATGGCGACGCGCGAATGCCATTTATTTGCCGCTGGCGTGGGGACGGCGCGGTCTGTGACTTCACTGCCGGATCGTCCTCGTCGCGCAGGTCCCGGCAGGCGTTCACACGTGGCTTGCCTGTGGCAACGCAACGTTCCCTTTCGACCACCGGTGCCATATAACGCAGACGGGTCGTGCGAGCGCATCCGAGCGCGCGGTTCGTTGTGCTGATCGCGACCTGGGCCGCCGCCAGCGGCGGGTGATGGATGTTGGCGCAACGGTGCGGGGGGCTCATGGAAGCGACCTTGTCCGAGAAACTGGTTGCACGCTACGCAAGGGAGCGGCGTGGCGAGGGGCGCGGCGCGTCATACGTGCCGGGGCTCACGCAGCGGCAGATCGCGCGCGGCGTGGGTCGCATGCACCGCTTCTGCTGCACGCGCTGTGGTGGTCGCCAGATCATTCTCGGGTCCGACGCGGAGCTCGCGACCTTTCTCGTCGCTCACTGGCATCCCGATACGTGCGACCTGAACGAATATTTTCCGCTGACCGATCCCGCTGAAACCGAGTTGATCGCATCAGAGCTCGGGATCGCGCATCCGCGCATGCGCGACGGCAGCCCGTCCATGTTGCGTACTGGCCTGATGGTGTTGCGCAAATCAGGTGATGGCTATGCGTGGAGCGCCCTCGATACGCTCGCCTGCCAGCTGGACCCGGCTCGTGCGGCGCCCGACGCGATGCAGATCGTCAGCGAGTACTGGCGCCGGCGTGGCGTCAGCTGGCAGCTGAACCGTTCGGGTGGATTCAACGACTGCCGGGTGCGTAACCTCTGGCAGTTGTTCCCGCACAGCGAGTACATGTCGACGGCCAGTCCGGACGCTGACGACCTGGTGCCGCAGGATGCGCTGCTGGCCGAACTCCGGCGGTGCCGGTATCGCAGCCTGCGTGAGGCGTGTCATGCGGCAGCCCGCACGACGGGCAGACCACCGGGCGATGGTGTGCGCGCCGCGCTGCAGCTGCTTGCGACCCGCAGGATTGTGGGCCGTCTCGACCTGCCAGACCTGCTGCTCCAGCCGCTCAGTGGACTGAAAGCCACCCGGGCCGCGCGATGCGGCTGAACCTTCCCGGGAGCACGCCATGAATGACCGCTTCCACCGCGTCGGCCGGCCCGTGCCGGGCGTCCCGTTCCGGCATGGGACCATCGGACCATCTTGCCGCGTCAGCCCCAGTATCGTCTACCCGTCTCGCCGGCAGGATCAGCGGTACGGTGCGGTCGTGGTGCAGGGCGACCAGGGTCGATACAGGTCGACTTCGCTGCTGCTCGGTCCCGATGAACACGATGGCCGCCCGTCCGCACTCCTGAACAGACTGATGGTGCGCTTCCGCAGGCAATCTGGCACGGCCAGGGACGAGAACGTGAGATGGGGCAAGTCAACCGGGCTGTCAGGGCCATTCTGGCTATCCAGCATTGTTTTCGACGAATGTCAGACGGAGCGGCCCAGGGTGCCGGTCATTCCGCTCATTCTGGACCATCGCCGCCTTGAGCTGCACTCCGCTCCAGATGTTTTCGTGCGGGGCGCCGTCGACATGCGAAGGTGCCACGACGTTGTGATGTGTGAGTGCGGTCGGGCGCGAACTCCGGGCCGCTGCTGCTGGGTGATCGTTCCGGGAGCGCGCCATGGCTGACCGCGCCCGCAGCTTCAGGGCAGTCGCGCGGAACGATCTGTTCGAGGAGGCTGCGACCGGAAAACTGTATCGCGTGGTCGACACGGGTGGCGGCGAAGTCGACACCGTGCTGTGTGACGTACGCAGCAGTCGCACGGAAACCATCTGTCTGCTGACGTGGGAGCTGTGCCGCCGCGCGGCGCCCGACTATGCTGGCGAGGACAGGTTTATCGAGGTCGAGCGCAAGCGTGATCCGTATGATGCGTTCAGGAAAATCCAGTGTGACACGGACGGACATGTCTGGCAGAGCGACGAGAACTGGCGACACATAGCGTCACTGGTCGGGGACCCGGAGTTTCGCAATACATTGTTTTATGGGCCACAGCGCAAAGCCATCCTGGAACGACACGCCGCAGAAGCCAACATAAGTCTCACGACGATGCGCCGGTTGCACCGGTGGTATCTGCAGCGGGGCATGAGCCCGGCGGCGGTGTCCAGTACGCTGTTCAGATGCGGGCGCAAGGTCCAGCTCGCCAGCTTCCGGGGCGAAAACGTACCTGAGTGCCGCGAGCGCACGTATGCGAAGCGACCAGGACGCAAACCATTCCATCCTGACCAGGACGCGTGCCCGTCCGCGCTCCTGCGGTGCCTGTTTGAGCAATACATCGATCTGTACCTGACCTGTCGGGAAGGTCCCTGGCAGGTCGATATCCCACCTGAACTGATGGAGGAGATCCAGCGCTCAAAGCCGGGCGTGAAACTGTACGGGGCCCGCAAGCGCAGTCGAAAAGCGGGCGGTCGCGCCATGCCTGCGGATGCGAGGCGCAAACGCTCCCGTTCGGTCGGCAGGGTGGGAAACCGCAAGCGGATCACCATGGAGATGTGCGTCGACCACCTGAACTATGTCTGTCGCTGCACCCGTCAGGTCCAGGACGCAACCGGCCAGATCGTCGATCTCGAGCTGGCGCCGTTTGGCGAGGTTACTGTCCGGCAGTTCCAGCATCACTATCTGACCAATGTGCCTTTGCCTGTCCGTATCCGGCGGAGGGTGGGCGAGCGCCAGTACGCGCTGTCGTACCGGCCAAAGCGCGGTCACGCGCTGCAGCACTCGATGGGCCCGGGCACACAGTACCTGATCGATGCGACGACCGCGGACGTCTACGTGGTCTCGCGGCTCAAGCGCACGGTCGTCGTGGGGCGCCCGACCATCTACCTGTGTATGGATCTGTTTAGCCGGCTGATCGTCGGTTTGCACGTGACACTCGAGCCGCCCAGCTTCGAGGGTGTCGCGCTCGTGCTTGAAAGTATCGTGACCCCGAAGGTCGAACTGTGTGCCCGCTACGGGATCACGATCACGCGCGATCAATGGTCATGTGAAGGACTGCCTGGCAATGGATTTCTGGCAGATCATGGCAGTGACTACATGAAGGCGGCGGCCTGGGGGGCAGTCAACCGGCATCTTGGGGTCCCGATCAGCAATGCGCGCGCGCGTGATCCGACGATGCGCGGACTGTCCGAAAGACGTTTCGGATCGGTCCCAAGCCAGTTTCAGCGCGCGGCTTTCGGGGTGGTGGAAAAGGACGTGGCGACACGATGTGCACCGCGCTACGCGTGGGATGCGGTGCATACCGCGACCGAAATCACGAAGAAAATGATCCGGGCAATACTGCGTCACAACGATACGCCGATCACCCATGGTGGCGCGATTCCCGATTCGGTGTTCGATGGCGATGCCGACACGCCGGTCAATCGCTGGAACTGGGGGATCGCGAATCTGGGCGGAAGCCTGGTGAGCCGGTCGGTCGATGAAGTGCGGCTCGCCACCTGGCCACAGGGTCTCGCAAGGCCGACTGACAAGGGGCTCTTGTGGAACGGTGCGTATTACACATCGCCCTACATCCAGTCCACACTGATTCACGTGTGGCACAAGCACGGCAAGGACGAAGTTCCGATCCAGTACCACCCCGACAGCATGTCCACGCTGTTGCTCAAGGGCGACGACTATCTGGAGTACGCCGTTCAGTACGGCACGAACGCTGTGAGCCCGGGCGATGCGTCGCTCAAGGAGTGGAACCAGTATCGATGGCGGGCCCGGCGCAACAACGCCGAAAAAAGGCGGGCGACCCAACCCCAGCGGATCATGGACCAGCTGAACAACGCGGAGGAGGGACGGAAGGCCTGGCGTGAGCGCCAGAAGGCACTCGGTGAGGCGGGGCGTCGCCATCCGAAGACGACGGACATGCGCGACGCACGGGCCGCCGAAGTCGCGCTTGAAAGGGAATCACGAGGTATTGGGGTGTTCGTCGCGAAGAGCGGCGCAGCGCGTCCGCAGGAACACCACCAGGATCTCCCCAATTTCAAGCCACGCAAGCCGGTAGCCAAGCCGGACGACGCACGGGCGCTCATGCGCAGACGCACCTTCGAGAAGCTGTAGGGTCAGAGAACCGGCTCGATGGAGCCAGAGCGGGCCGACGACGGATGACGGCATGGCACTCACCTTTTTGGATGGAGGTCATCATATGCGGCAGAACCACGACGACGAGGAATACAAGAAGGTGCCGGTTATGTCGATGGCCGACTATCTCTTCATGGATGTCAATCCATGTGTCGATGCCGAATACCATGACGGCTCCTTCGAACTGGAGGAAAACGCCCACAATCCCATGATCCTCGCAATCCCGGTCTATCGCCCCCGGGACGAGGTGATCAAGGCCCTGAAAGAAGGTTTTACTGTACCGCATCTGGAAGCATATCGGGCGTGGCCGCTGGAAATGAAGGTGCTTGCTATCGAGCACGTCATGCAGGTACTGGTCATCGTGCCGGAAGTTCTTGAACTGTACGACTGGATGCATATCGCGCTGCGGCATCGCTACCGGGACGCGGTCCCAACGGCGTCGTATGCAAGAGAGGTTCGGAAGAAATATAAGCTGGCGCAGACGGGCGTTGCCACCGTCATCCAGCGACCCGCTCAGTCCCACTCACGTTGCCACTCGGTTTTCGGGCTCTCCGGCACCGGCAAGACCACGCTGATCATGATGGTGCTCAGCATGTTTGCGATGAAAATCGACCATCATGAGTTTGAAGGCGCACCCCTGATTTTTACGCAGGTTACGTGGCTCATGGTGTCGTGTCCGCCCAATGGCAGCGTGCAAACGCTGATGCAGGGCATCCTGTACTGGTTCGACCTCAGTTTTGATGAACACAACGTCGAAGAAATGTGGAGCCGCGCAAACATTGGCGACTACATCAAGAAGGTACTGCTGGTGCTCAAGCGGCACATGGTGGGCGTCCTGATCATCGACGAAATCCACTTCGCGCTCAGGGCTGCGGACAAGACCTGGCTCCTGGGGTTTCTGTCGAACCTTCTGAATGAAAACGCTTGCGCCTACGTGCTGCTGGGAACGCATGACGCCAAACGTTACCTCACTGGCGAGATGCCGGGTACTCGCGAGCCTAATCGCCACCCCACAGGCAAAACCGTGCGTAACGCGAGGCGCGCGATCAGCGGCGGTATGACCGAGCTGTCGCTGTATTCCTATGACCGGGAGTGGCGCAAGTTCGCCGACCAGCTGATGCGCATCGATTTCCTGCCGCGCGCACCGGCGAACAGAGACGTGATCCGGAAAGCCTTGTACCTGGTCAGCGCCGGACTGCCTGCGTTTGCCAAACTGGCGTGGGAAATTACGCAGTATGTAGGACTGCTTGCAGGCTTCGAAGCGGTGACGTACGAGCTGGTACTCCAGAGCGTCGCCAGGACGTTTTCGCCGGTCGCCGGGCTCATCGAGGCATTGCGCACGAAGGATTATGCAAGACTCGTCGATTTCGAGGACGTGGCGTTCGAGGAGGTCGAGAAGGTCAGGGCGACCCTTGGCAGGCGTTCTGGCCATCGAGGTCGGGAAAGCACGCCCGGAACTACATCGGACATGCGCTTCCCGTTTTGCGTTGCGATCCTCGTCGAACTGGGGAAGACGAAGGTAGAAGCCGAGTCGGTGGTCAGGGACAGCCTCCAAGCGCATCCTGAATGGTCCAGTGAGGACGTGATTCGTGCGGCACTCACGCCGGGGAATGAGGGACGGTCCCGTCGAGCCGCCCGCAAGGACGGGGGCAAAGAACAATTCGATGGCAACGAAAAAAACGCCGCGACCGGCAAAGGCCCCGGGAAGAAGTAGACGATCATGAAATAAGGAGTGCGGAGCATAACGATGGCAATCTTCCTCGAGTTTCCCCTCCCGGATGAAGTTCTCGTCAGCGTGGCGGCCGCTTACGTGACGAACGACGAAGTACATGACGTCGCGGCGTTTTGCCGGAGGCTGTTCGGCGACGGTATCGGTATGCCGGTTGCAATCGTGACGAACCTCCGGCACGTCGAAGTCGAGACGCGGCGGACCTGGGGGATGACGGCGGCAGAGATACGCGACCGGCTGACGCTATTTCCTTACTACGCTGCCTTCTGGTCAAAGGCAAAAGTCGACTTCGTCGCCGGCGTGTGCATCCAGGAACCGGACAGGGAGACGCTGGACGGACCCATACCGTGGAGCGCCAATGCTCTCGGGACGTGTGTTTATGGGCTCGGCATCCGCTATTGCAAGGCTTGCTGGTACCAGGACGATGCGGAGGGCATCCGCCGTTACTGGCGACGGGCCCATCAGCTACCGGGCGTGGTTACCTGCCATGTCCATGGCTGCGCACTGACGAGCGCTGGTGCTGGCGCCAGGGGCATGTTTATGGCGCGGCGGCCACGCACCGATACGTTGCTTGAAATTCCGGGCTCGCCGTTTCAACGCGCAGCGCGGCACGAAGTAAGTGCCCTGTCCGCCGCGATCTTGAAGGACGGCGCCAATTCGCTCCGGTTCGGGGAACCAGAGGCACGACTGGACTGCCTGCGATCACTGGGCTACGGAGCCAGCAATCGTAACCTTGTCGATGAAGACCGGCTCATACACGATGTCATACATACATTCGGCAAAAATTTTCTCGAGCTCGTTCATCTCGTTCCTAAGGGACCGCGCAGCTGGATTCACGGTTGTGTGTGCGGCGGCCGTGGGAAAAGGAAAAAGAGTCTGCCGATCGTCCTGATGGACGTGTTTCTGTCGGGTCGCGCCCGGCACGTGGAAAGGTCGCCGGGGCCAGTCTGCCCGGCAGCGGAACGCCAGGACGATCCGAGTCACCGTCTCGTGATCTCGGACGCACCGCACGATCGCTTCCATTGCCTGTGCTCCTGTGGGTATTCGTTCCAGTTTGACGAGGACGAGCGCGGAGAAAACCGGCGGCTTGCCCCGACCTCCGCCGGACCGGATTTTGCGCGCGCGGCGGCCATTCTTGACGAGAAAGGCTGGCCGCGTGAAACGATTGCGCGAGTCTTCGGGGTGAGCGAGAAGAGTCTCGCGCACTGGATGCGCTTCCGGGCTGAAGCCAGTGCCCGAAAGTTGTGTCTGGAGCGGGCAAGACTTCTTGTCCGGTGGATCGAACTGGTCCATCGCAGCGGAGGGACCGATGGGGCGCTGGCAGAAAACGGCCGGCTCTGGCGGTCGGTCCGAAGCCTATGGGCTACCTTGCCGCAGAACCTGACACCACTCGATTGCCGCGACTAGGGGAGAAGCGGATGCGCGACTTTCCGCCGTTACGATGCGTGCACACGTTCGAAGCGCTTGCGAGATTGATGAGCTATCGTCTGGTCATCGAGGAGCTGGGCATTGGACGCGTAGCAATCAACAGCCAGATCCGGCTGTTAGAACGAGAGCTCGGCGTCGATCTCTTCGAGAAGGGGCGGCCGCCCAGGTTGACACCGGTGGGGCTGCGTTATTTCAAGGCCGTTTCCGTGATGTTCGACGCGTTCCGGGATGCGACGGCAGAGATCAGCGAAAGCCGGCTCGCCCGGTGCCTGCGAATCCGTGCAGACGTGACATTTTCAAGGTATTGGCTGGCTCCGCGGCTACCCGAGTTTCATTCGAGCAATCCCGGCGTGCAGATCGTCCTCGAGGCGTCCGGCGGTCCGGTGGATATCTCCGACGGTTCGGTCGACGCGGCAATACATTTTGCTCCCTTCGCGAGGACGGACTTGAGTTGTGAGAGGGTGTTCCGGAATCTGATCACGCCGGTGTGTACGCCACAGTACCTGACGGACCATGCGGCGCTGGCGCGTGGCGAAACGGCAGCGCTTCGCGACTGCACGCTGTTGTCTACCTTGCCCAGGCCGACGGACTGGCCCGACTGGTTGCACGCTGCAGGGTCAACCGATTTCGCGCTGATGAGCACATTGACGTATGAAAGCTCTCTCGTTGCCCTTCGGGCGGCAACGCGGGGGCATGGGATCGCGATGGCGACCGTTGCGTTGTTGGCCGCCGAGTTGGCCGCCGGGGAGTTCGTCGCGCCGTACGCGTTGACGCTCGACCAGGGCGATGCCGCTTACTATCTGACGCATTCCCGAAGCAAGCTGACGATGCCCGAGTTTTCTGCCTTCCGCGACTGGCTGTTGTCACAGCAGCGTCCATCGTGACGGTTTGACGCCACCGTTCATTTTCGGCGATCGCCTTCCCCGGCAAGCGTGTCATCGCCGGCGTAGCTTTGACATTCTGGTTCGGAGCAGTTGTGTATCTTCCATTTCATAAGGCGATGTTGGCGTTACAACACCGTCTGGAACCGCTTTTATGTTTCGACGGGGCTCAATGCGCTGCGAAGTGCGCTCGAGACACTCCCCGAAAGCGAGGGAATCGTGCTGGTTGGAGAGATCGGCCTGACGAGTCACATCGCTGACGTTGTTCGAAAGGCCGGCAAACCAGCCAGGAACATCGTGCACGACGAGCCCGTCAGCACCTGACACTCATCGTCTCTCCCGGACTGCCGATCAGCGGGGGTGAGCTGGCCGTCGAGCGGCCTCACTGCTGGACAATGTATTCGCTGTTGCACGGGCTGCCGCCGCGAACCTCCGCGCGACTGCCGCCAGTCTGGAACGGCCCGCCTTGCATCCTCGAAACCTGGTCGATTTTCCGCCAGCGGGACGTTCGTTAATCAGGAGTACGTCATTATTGTTCTTGCTTTCGCCGAGAGTAAAGGTTTTCGGAGATCTGAGGCAAAACGTCTATTCGTCGACGTCGCTGAAGACTGAACGGCTGGCTTGCCGTTCACGCTGCGTCGCGCGGGGCACGCTGTTGAAGAAGCTGCCTTCTTCCTCAGGTGACTTCTGTGCCTCGACCGCCTCCTTGGCCTGCTGCAAAGAGCGAGTCAAGTTCTGAAACTTGTTTTCCAGGACACCGTCGACATCGACCAGGTGACGGACATCGTTGAGGAATTCACTTAACTCTTCGAAATGACTGTCGATGTCGCTGTCAGGGTCTGCTTCCTCCCGACGATCTACAATCTTCTGCGCAATTTCGGAATCCAGCTTGGCCAGGAGGCCCGCGGTGAGGCGCATCAGTTCCGAAGGTCGGAACATCGCGAGGATGCTGTCGTCCTGGATGAACGAGGCGTCGAGTGAGTAGAGCGCGCCGTCCTCCAGCCTCATCACTGTGGCCGAGCGTACATCGTCAGTAAGCAGGCCCATGGAATGCGCTGTCGCCCGAAGCCTGATTTCCTCGCTGCGACGGAGACGGAACCATGCAGGAGGTTCTCCACTGCGGACAAGCAGGTTGGGCGCCCTCGCAAGGACCTTCTGAACGATGTTCTTTGGAAGCCGGCGATTCAGAAATCCGAACAGGTTCTCGTTTACGCTGTTCTCGTCAGGGGTTTCAAGTAGCCTGTCAATCAATGCTTCACTGCTGCTAAGCGGAACCACGACGGCATCGCGAACGTGAGCGGCACCTTCACAAACCACTTCAGTGAGGAGGGTGTCGAGCCTCGCGCCTCGAACGTAGACGTCAATCAGGTCCGGTCGCCTGCTAAGAATCTCACTGATGGCATCAGCAAATGTCGGGTGCCAGAACGCCCAGTATTCGTTGTTTCCATCTCGTCGGCGTACGATCAATGAGCCATCAAGCTGCAATAAGGCCTGAGTCATGCCGGCTCTCGTCACGCCATAGCTTGTCGCGACCAGGGTTGCGTCATGGTCAGGTAGCAGGTGAACAGGCAGCTTCGATTGACTCAGAAATACCAGCGTCAGGGCGGCGCGTTGCTCGGCCGACAACTCTTCAAAGGTCTGGACCAGGAATTTCTGCGGTTGAGAAATGAAGCGCAGCAAGTCGTCTGGCAGCTTTTTGATATGCCCGGTGAACGTTGGGTCGCCCAGGCGACGCGCCAATTCAGGGAGTAATCTGCCTTCTTTCGAGAGCAGTTCCAGGTGGTCCTTGATACGGGCTTTCCAGCAGGCAGGCTGGCGTCCGGCTTTCAGGTGGTTATAAAGGATCTGCTCCCGCTCGGAATGTGTAAGCTCGCCGACATTGACGACGGCAGTCTCGGCCGTCAGGAGGTGATGGTTTCTGGAGCCGATTCGGGGCTTGGCATCATTCCATATGTGCGTGCGAGACGTGAGGATGAAATGGCATCCATGGTCGAGTGCCGTCTTGAGCTTCGGCATGAATTCAATCCAGGCATTGACGTACTCGGGCATCAGCAGATTAGAGCCGAAAGCATCGTCAACCCAGAACAGGCGCCTGTTCTCATTGGGATTCCAATGCTGGCGTAGTTCTACGGGTCCTTCGCACTTGAACACCTGTACTTCGTTCTTGTCCACAGCCATTGTGGCGAGAATCGCTGCAAGAGTAGACTTCCCCGTGGCTGGTGCGCCGAGAAGAAGAACCAGTTTGTGTTTCGCAAGGATGTTCACTGCGGACCGATGGGGAGCCGTCGGTACATACACGTTTAGGGCCTTTCGATGGTCACCCAGCAGCGCGAGCGTCTGAGAAGCGCACCGCTCGTCGATGATGGTTGAGAGGTCTCCAAGGCCATAGACACGAGGAACCAGCGCCCGCAGGCGGGGGCTTCCCTTTATCTTGCCGATCAGCCAGTCCTTACCTTCGACATGAGGCTCAACTACTCCCATCGCGGCGAGCCGTTCGCGGATTTCCCGTGCGACGTCGGCGTCGACGCTCATGCTGGTGAGGAAGTAGTACGTCGACGCCATACCCTTGGCGATGAGCTGCCTGACGTGGTCAAGCTCACCTGTGATGTCCGAGGGTCGCAAGCGTTGCGCGTACTTACTGGAGAACTTGCATTGTACGGTTCCAACGGCGACTGAGCCATCGGTGCGCTTTACAAGGAAGACGGCGTCCTGGCCGCCGTCTTGGGCTTCGCGGTACACCGAGACAGTGCACTTTAGCTCTTCCTCAATCACTTGCGCGCACAGGTCCTGGAAAGCTTTCCACCCAAGCGTGTGGAGCGCGAAGTCGACGTGATAGCCATGTGTCTGAATGGATGGCTTCTGGACGGATTGCTGCGGTTCTTGTGTCTCCATACGTGTATTGTATTCGGTGAGCCGCGCCGGCCGGTCCTTGTTGTCGTGCGTCACATCGAATATTTCAGGTCTGGACTTTACCCGACCTGAGGATCGCGCAAGGTGATCGAGGCCGAGCGTTGGCTCAAGCATTTCCTCGCCGGGTTGGCCCCGGGTCGCGAACCGTTTGAGAACCAAAATGCACCATATTGGTGCATTTTGGTTCTTTTGAATAGGTATGCCCGCCGGACAGCGTATGTGCGTAACGTGAAAGCGCCGATCCGCAACGCCGCCTGGGCTCGGCTTGCGGGCGGTGCTCCGCAGCCTGGCGACGGGCAGGTACAATCGTGTATTGAAGAAACCGCACAGTCTGCGAGAGACCGATATGAGCGAACTACAAGAATATTTGACGAACCAGTACCCGTCCGACATCAGGGACATCGAGGAAACCGAAAATCTCCTGGCTTCCGTGGCCAAGGTCTATCGCCTCGAGTTTGATTCCAAAGTCGCATGGCCGTACCAGATCCGCGACGGCGCTGCCCCGGAACTGCCGGCAAAGGTGTCCCAGAGCACGACGGCGATGATTCTCGACGCATTGCTACGCTTTGGTGGGTATTTTGGGAAGATCGATACGACCCCTGGCGGAGTCAAGCGGAACGTGTTCGCGATTGACGCTGCCAAAAAGAGCTTCAAGAAGGATCTCAAGCCCGATGAGTCGCTTGCCAGGGTTGTGGTGGACGCGGGGGCGCTGCTGGCGAAGTCGGTTCTCCCAGAGGATCGATCCGCCGTTACAACATATTCGGGTACATACGGGAAAGACGACATCTTCACGCTCGCATGGATTGCCGAGGTCGCGTGTGCTGACTGGGCGTCGCTCTACAAAATCGTGCCGGATAACGCCGGCGTGTCCGGGAAGTGGAATCTGCTCATTGAGGGGCTGCACGACCTCGTCCTGAAGAAGGCAGAGGCATGGAGAAATCAGGCAGACTTCAGGGAACTGGTTGATCCCAGCAACGATGCGACCGGTAATTCCGATCAGGCCGACCCTATTAGCGTTGAGACAGCTGACACCGTCGCGCACGGCCCGACTGAAGGGCATGGTGAGGGCGGAACGGACGACCAGCAGGGCAACGCTACCAGGCGGAAACGCACTCGGGCAGATGTCCAGCCTCATGCGTTTACCGTCCTTCGCCTGGTCCAGGCGTTGAAGCGCGTTTCTCCGAAGTCCTCAAAGGAAAAAGCCGACGCAGGTACATCGAATGAATCGGGCGCGCCGGCTGCTGGCGGTGCTGATGCCGATGCCGATGCCGCTACGAAGGCATCGGCTGACGAGAAGAAGCTCGAAGCGACGGCGCGCTGCCTGCAGGCGTGCTACCGCTACTTCGAAAAGCTTTTGCATGAGCACCTTTCGTTCAGTTCGATCCCGGATAGCCGGTTCGACCCGGCCGAACTGATGTTCTGCCTGGAAGGCATGCTCGTATGCCAGCGTAAGACGGTGGATCGCACGGTGTTCGACCGCGTGTTATCGGTCCTTTCGGATGCGCAGAAGGAGAGCCCTTACTGGCGACCTGTCAAACCGTTTCTTACCACTGAGAAGGGCTATGCGCTGTTTCCGGTAAGCGTCGAAATTGCCAATTCGTTGATGCGCGCATGCGCAATCTTTGACGAAGACTCGTTGCAGGATACGTATGGATCGCGTTGCGTCGGCCTGCTGCGCCGTTACTGGCAATGGCTCAGGGTTCGCGCAGTCCGCATCCAGCCCGACAGCGCCGAGCGGGTAGGCTGGCACTCGGAACATGTGAACGAGCCTGCCGTTATTCACCTGTGGGAAACCAGCCAGGTGATGGAGTTCCTGCTGTCCTTTAGAAACGCGCTGCACAGACATATCGCAAGGACGACGCTTGTCCTGTCGCGTTTCACCCAGTCGCCACCGAAAGATACGCTCTGGACAGACGTCACCAACAGTCATGAAGCCGTCAAACCGGAAACTGGTGTGGGCAAGGAAGGTCTGCTCTCGGCCTATCACCGTATCGAACAGGACTTCATCGAGCCGCGCACCGGGGGGAAGGGCGAACCGAATTTTTCGATGCTGCTGTACGGGCCGCCCGGCACCGGCAAGACCACCATTGCCAGTGGCCTTGCCGCTGCACTGAAGCGACGGTTCATCACGATCACGGTCAGTGATTTTCTGGCTTCCGGCGAGGCTCAGCTGGAAGCACGGGCCAAGGACATTTTCACGGTCCTGATGTCGCAGCCGGACAGTGTGGTGCTGTTCGATGAGATTGACCACTTTCTGCTCGACCGCGACTCGGAGCGATACGGAAAGCAGGACACGGTGTTCCAATTCATGACGCCAGGCATGCTGACAAAGCTGAATGATCTGCGTCGCAAGGAACGGTGCTTGTTCGTGGTCGCAACGAACTATGAAGACCGTATCGATGCGGCGATCAAGCGGACAGGCCGTATCGACCGCAATTATCTGGTGCTTCCTCCGGACGCGGAGAAACGCAAGTACTTCATCCAGCAGTGGATCGGCGAAATCCTCTTGAACGATGCGCGCGAAGAGAGGCTTTTCGGGACTCATGTTGTTACGAATGACGAATGGGCTTTGCTGAAGAAGAAGTCGTTATTCCTCGGGTTTAGCGATATCGAAGGAGCGGTCAAACAGGTCCGGAGAAGCGAGGAGCGGACGGTCGACGAACTTGCGAAAGTACTGGGGAACAGAGCAAGGACAACGTCGCTTGAGGCATATCAGAGCCGGTTTAGCCGCGACGCGAAGCCCCTTCCAGTGCGCGAGACGCCAATCCGGGAATTCCTGTGTCTGCTCGCGCTGTATTGCGAGGCAGAGTTGGGCGAACTTTCACCCGGCAAGCCCGGCGAAAAAGAGGAATTCCACATTGAGAAAGTACGTCAGTCCGTGCAAGCGGTTATCGACAAATGTTGCGAGGTGGTAGCCGCTGATCTGGCAGGCACCGAGGGTGCTGCGGGCGTCGTGGCTACGCACGCTTCAGAACTGAACGAGCGTGCTGCATATGCAGTCGCCGATCTGCTTGCCCAGGGACACGCTCGCCTAGAGAAACAGAAAACATCGAAGGGCTGATCGTCGAAGGATGGAGCGGTCGGATCATCGTGACGGTGAATCACAAATGAATCAGGGTTGAGCCTGCATGGAAAACAGTCGCCAGTCTGTGGCGTTAAATGACGATCAACTTCTTCAGGCGATCGCCTGTGTAGTTGATGGCAAGACTGCCACGTATGTGAGCGGCCCGATCACGACGGGCCAGCATTTCATCAACTGGTATGTTCATGCGGGCTTCCGCCTCGGACATGGAAGTGAGGCCTATCTCGAGGCCTTGCGTCGGGATGTGGTTGCTGTGAACCAGAAGATGATCGCAGAGGTAACGCGACAGACACGGGGCACCGGTCGTCTCGTCATTGAGCCCGCCACGCTCGAGGTGAACGGCTGGGGACAGACTGACTATGTTTCCTTCTGGTTGAAGGTGATTGATACGTTTGCGTCCGAGATGGTGATGGTTCCGCAGTGGCAATACAGCCTCGGGTGTTGTGCGGAATTTCGCCATGCAATCGACGGTGGATTGACAGTCAAAGACCACCGGGGAGAGCACATTGACCGTGCAACAGGCATGAACATGCTCCTCGATGCGGCAAAAGATATTGAAGCCCGTGGCCGCGATTTTGAGTTCCTTATAAAACTCGCCGCCAGGCTCAGCCGGTTCGCTGATCAACATTAATGAAGCAGGTCCGATCAAAATGAATTTTCGCAAGGATGAATCTCTCGACCGCCTGGCCGAGGTTTTCAATGTCGCACAGTTCGTCAGCTACGCGCCGGGGGCAGTGCCGCGCCAGGCGTACGCGCGCGTGCTTGGTTACGAGCCGAACCATCAGTTTGCGACGATATCGGACGCTGTCGGGGAACTTCTGGCAAGAAGCGCTGAGCGAACGGTCAATGTGCGCAGCTTTCTACCCGATGACCCAAGAAGTCACGAGTTTATCTATGGTCTCTCGGACAGGAACGCTGTAGTCGACGCTGTCAGGCGGATCGCGGCGGCCGGCTTTCACGTCATCGTGAATGAAACCATCGACGTGAGCGATGGAGGCGTTTCCGGGGTGCTCGAAGGGGGCATCATGGAGTTTGCGCCTGATGACACGCCGCGCTGCGTAGAAAAGCCTGGCGTCGCCTCCTTGCCGCGTCGCCAGGCCATTGACCTGCTTCAACTGGTATACGGATTTCCGGTCGACATTGGATTCGATGACGATTTTCGGCTCGAGTTCAGCATTCACCCGCGACCTTGCGGCTGGAAGCATACGCATGTAATCGGATGGGAACTTGAACGGGTCGGGTTCAAGTCCCTGCAGGCAAAGAACGCCTGGCCCAATGCGTTCAGCCGGCATGTTGGCGACAAGGCATTCGGGCTGATGATGGCAATGCAGGCAGGTGTCGACGTACCATACACAACCGTCATCGGACGTCGGGTCGCGCCTTTCTCCTTTGGCTGCGACACTGGTAGCTCTGAATGGTGGATCCGCACGTGCCCGAAGGAACAGGTGCCGGGCAAATACACAACCCATCACGGGTGGCTTGATCCTTTCAGGCTTCTGGCTGAAGAGGACCCGGAAGGATCCGCCATTGCATCCGTTTTGTCCCAACGGGGTGTACGCGCGCAATTCTCAGGCGCCCTGATCGTCGATGCCAGTGGCAAGCCGGTCATTGAAGGAAAGCGAGGCGAAGGTGAAGACCTTATGCTTGGAATAAGACTTCCCGAGCAGTTGCCGCAGGAGATCACCGCAGACGTTTTGTCCATCTTCAGCTTTCTTCGGGAGCGACTGGGTCCGGTACGCTTCGAGTGGGTACACGATGGAAGGAAGGTCTGGATCGTCCAGTTGCACCGGGGTGCGACACAGAGCGCAGAAGGCGTTCTGGTACCAGGCGAAGCAAAGGTCTGGAACCGCTTTTATGTTTCGACGGGACTCAATGCGCTGCGAAGTGCGCTCGAGACACTCCCCGAAAGCGAGGGAATCGTGCTGGTTGGAGAGATTGGCCTGACGAGTCACATCGCTGACGTTGTTCGAAAGGCCGGCAAACCAGCCAGGAACATCGTGCACGACGAGCCCGTCAGCACCTGACGCTCATCGTCTCTCCCGGACTGCGGATCAGCGGGTTGAGCTGGCCGTCGACCAGCCTCACCGCTGGACGGTGTCTGCGTAGTTGCAGGGGCTGCCGCCGGGAACCTCCGCGCGACTACGCTTTCCAGAATCTGTGGTAAGCGGGCCCCTCTGACTTTGGCGGGTGTTCCGGTTCAGTTATCTTGACGGGCGTGGGCATGGGAAAATCAACACCCACCAGAATGGCCTCGCCCTGCCCAAGCGTCGGCAGGAATGCCGCCGCCGAACCGTCCAGATTCCCGCACGCTTTTTCGACAACGTCGCGATCGCGTTCATTGATGAGCCGATGGACGATGAACATACCCATCTGGCTTAGCACATCCTCCGGCACGTCGCGCGGGCGTTGTGTCGCCAGGATTGTCGTCAGACCGTACTTTCGACCCTCCTTGGCAATCAGCCCAAAAGCATCAAGATGTATGCGGTTGTTTTCGTCGCCCATATTCCGGTTCAGGAATTGGTGCGCCTCATCCAGCACAACGACCACGGGCATCTTTTCAAAGGCACGTTGACGGGCCATACCGAGCAGATACCGTCCGATGGCGTTGGCCAGCAGCTCACGGGCGTTGTGATCAAACGGCAAGAATTCCATCGAAATCCGGAGAACCCGGTTGCCGGATTCGAGAAACGCGTCGATCTCCCCAGTCAGCGATGACTCGAATGCTTCCGGATGGAAAAGGCAGCGCAGCGATTTCGAGCGGGTGATCGAATAGATCTTTGCGACGAGTGTCTCGCAATAGCCTTTGGTCCGCTCGTCGTACCCGCCCCACACGGAGTAGTCGGGCTTTGCCAGGGAGCCGCCATTTTCGTAGACGCACTCCTCGAAGATCTGCTTTCCAAGCTGCGAAATCAGGTATCGGGCGCCCTCGGCCTCGACAGCTCCTTCATGGCGGGCCCACGCCACGTTGAACTCCCGACGGACGGTGCCTGCCTTCTTGATGGTAAGGGGCTCGTTTTCGCCATTCAGAACGTAGTTGAGCTTGAGGCTGCGCAAGGCTTCGCGCAGCTTGGGTACCTGCGCCCCGGGACTCGGCTGGAAGATAGCGAAAAGATCGGGCTCGGTGAGCTGCCAGTATGGAAAGGCGACGAACTGACGAGGGTCGTCTTTGCTTTCTCGCTCGCCTCCCAGATGGATCGCCTGGACGCCTTTCGTGAACGTGTGAAATTCTCCCGTCGGATCGATCAGGATGATCTTGCCGCCGATGCGGGCGGCTTCCTGGACGATCCGTGCCACGGTCCAGCTTTTGCCTCCGCCTGTAGCACCAAGCACTGCACAGTGCCTGCCAAACATATGTGCGGGACTGACATTGACCCGGGTACCCGATTCCTGCGAGATTGTCGCCAGTTCAATGAGCCCGGCAACGCCGGCGTTGTTGCCTTCGACGATGTGTTTGACCAGAAGTGGATGTGCCGAATAGACCTGCTGGCCGATGCGGGGATGAACCGGAATGCCAGAAATCACCTTACCGGTTGCCAGCTCAAGTGTCGTCAGCAACTGCACGAATCCGATCGGATGCGCGTCGGGGCGTTCACCTAGCACGGGCTCCGCCTTGAGCCGTTCATTGTCCGGCAGCCGCACCTCGGTAATCCGGCCGAGCACGGCAAGTCCTTCCCCCTCGATGAAGACAAACTCACCCACCTGGCCGCCGAGAACTGCGTAGCCTGAATACTGGCGCGCCGAGACGCTTGCTGCAAAAGGCAGATTGATCTTCGCAGCGTCGGGACTCACGTACGACACGGAGCCGACGTATCTGCTCGGATCGAATGGGCTGGTGGACAGGCGCCGGTTCATGCCTTTTCGCCTCGAAGACGCCGGACGCGTTCGAGGTGCTGCTCGAGGTCCGTTTCGGCAGCAATGTCGGGCAGGTGGGGCACAATTTCCTCGAACGTCGCGCTGATCAGCGCAAGGCGGGCATCGCCATGCTCGATGAGGTAACGGATCTTCTTCAGGTGCACATTCGTTGCGTCAATTCCCGCTTTTTTGGGATCGTCCGTGCGCGGTGCGAGTCCCGGGTCACATACGGCTACCTTGAGACCGAGGTTCGAGTTGATTGCCGACAGGATCGGCTCCGCAATGTGATTGTCGTTAAAGCCGAAGCCGAGGATCAGCAGTCCGGTGTCGGGTTGGCGAAGTGCCGCCTGAAGCGACGACATCATCTCGAAATAGGGTTGCTCGAACGCGAGTTCATATTTTGTGTTGCGGGGATAAACCAGCAGCGGACTGTCGCAGTCAGGCCTTTTCTCGATCTCGTTCGTTGCCGGGTTTCTCATCCAGTCGATCGAGCCATGGAGCTTGTAGAGCAAAAAGACGTTCGAGATGAAATCATGGCTATCGGGGTTGCTGTCGCGCCTGACGATGTCGTATGTGAAGTAAAGGCTGTCGAAGACCTGTGGGCTGGCGTGCGAAAAACCGTCGATCACGACATAGCGGCCCTTGCGCGCGGCGTACTCAAAACACAGATCGTAGTTCGTGGTGAAGAGCTTGCTGCGCATCTTGCGCGGTGAGCGGCGCGACAGTCGGCGCAGAAAATCTGCGTGCACGGCGACGTTATCGTCGGGCTCGAGGAAGCGCACGGCGTCCCGAACCGTCGATTCGGCCGTGTGAATGAACCGGCGGACGGTCTCGCGTCCATCCTGATCAGCCAGGAACTCTGCGGCGATCTTGCAGTGAGAAAGCAGCGCCTCGATATTTCCTTTCCGCTGCTCATCTTCTGGCAGACGTGAAAGCGCAAGAACCCGCTCGAAATCGTCACCGGTCACGTCACGCACTTTCGACCACAGGTCCCACATGGTTGGCGCCAGTCTTTTGCCTTCGACCGGTTTGCGACCTTCTGCGCGTTTATCCGCATCAACATTCACGTGCAGCGATGTCCCGAGGCCTGTGAGAACAACCAGGTTATTGCACCGGAAACAGTCGGACAGACTGCGCTGGATTTCGTCGAGCGCCGGATCTGACACGGGTTCGCCATTCTCGCCGGGTGGCCGTGTCTTTTCCCACTGTCCGGCACTTCGATAAGTGAATACCTGCATTTGCTGGGTTCCGCACTGATAGTGCCGGGCAGTATACGATTTTCAGGTGGGTGCGAGGATACCTGCAGGCGTGAGTCGAGTCGAAAACGGGCGCGTGGTTATGCAATCCGGATGGACGCTTGGTGGGGGAGTTCCCCAAAATGCCACGAAGGTGGCCAGCGAAACAGGGCCAAGGCGTTGCGACACCCCGTATGCGGATCGCCATTACGGACAGATGTGAGCGAGAACGAGTATCGTCCTGAGCAACGTTACCTACTGCAACTTCAGGTGCCAGGCGACGCGCCTTGGCCTTGGTGTCCGCCCTTTTTGCGTCTAAAGCCGGCAGCCGGCTGCACAGGTCTCTGACGAGGTTACTGACCCAGGCGCGGTCATCGTTGCTGAGTCGCGCCAGCCGTGCGGTGGTGTCGAGGCTGACGTTGACCGCCCGCTGCGAACCGCGCAGCAGCAGGGTCGACACCGGAATCTGGTACAGATCCGCCAGTGCGATGAGGTGGGCACGGTAGGGCATCTTCAGATCCCAACCCGGACTGTCACCAGCACGGCCAGATAACCGGATGTGCCGAAAGTGCCCCTTCGGCGGATGATAGACTTTGCACCCGGCACAGCACGGACCGCCAGACGGTCCGGAATCTGTGACGTCTATACAGAGAAACAGCAATGGCGAGCAACACAGAGCTTTTTACTGCCGGACATGGCGGGTTGGTGCCGCAGGGCGACGCTGCACGTCAGGCGGTCGATGCTCTGCGCGGCTATGCGTATCAGGTGACGGCCGCGGCGCTTGCCTGGCTGGACATCGACGCACAGGGCCGGCTGTTTCTGGAAGTTGCGGAAGATTACACAGTGGTCGCACATGGCGCCCTTGAAGCAGTCCAGGTCAGAGACACTGAAATCTCTGGATCGATCACTCTCAACACGGCTGGCGTGCGGGATGCGATTGCCAGTTTTGTGTCGTTGAGGGAGCGTAACCCGACGGCGGATGTCCGGTTACGCTACCTGACGACTTCAGAGATCGGGACCGAACGGTCAATCGGCGACCGGCCTGGCGGGATGGCCGGTCTCGCGTATTGGCGCAAGGCTGCAACAGGCGCTGATGTCGCACCGCTGCGGTCGATCCTTGAGAGCGACGGCTTTGCGCTGCCTGTGCAAGAGTTCGTGAAGGCCAGGAATGACGAAGCCGTTCGCAGCGATCTGCTGCGCAGGATTCATTGGGATTGCGGCAAGCCGGACCTCGCCGCACTGCGCTTGGAATTCGAGGAGCGGCTTGTTCTGATTGGCCGCGAAGTATTCAGACTCCCCGCGCCCGAAGCGAAACGCCTTGCCGACGTACTTATCTATCGTGTGCTGCAAAGGAGCATTGCGACTAGGGCCGAAGATCGCGTTCTGACGCGCTCCGGTCTTTATTCAGCGGTGGATGAAGCTACGCGGATCGTCGTGCCGCGCGCGACGGCCGACCTGATGACGCTGTTCGCTTCTGGACTTGCCAATTCGCTATTGGGACATCAGGACGCAGGCGTCCACGTCGCCGCCTCTGAACCACGCTGGATTATCGACGGCAGTGCGCTACCCTCTGGACGGCGCATGGTCCCGCGCACAGTAATCGAGTCTGGCGTGACTGACCTGATCCGTCTGCGTGGCGCCAGTTTCATTGTCGGCGCCAGCGGCCTTGGAAAGTCCTCGATTGCCCAGGTCGTGGCGAGAAGTCTGGCAGACAGCTTCGTGATCGCGGAGTTCCGGGGTGTTGACGCGCACGAGACGCGAAGTCGACTGGATACACTGGTCTCGCGCATTGGGGCCCTTCAGGCGCGCACGATTATCCTGGACGATCTGAACGGATTTAACGACTCACTCGTGGCTTCGTCGCTCGCGATTCTTTTTGAGGCGTTACGAAGGCGCGATTTCGCCGTGATCGTCACGTGCTATTTTGCGCCGACCGTAACGTCCCTGTTCCATGCCGGGCTCGATCCGGATTGCCAGATCGACTGCCCGTACTTTACGGCAGAAGAAACAGCGGATCTGGTCACGCTTTACGGTGGTGACCCCAAACTATGGGGGCGTCTGGCTCATGTCGCCGGTGCTTCTGGGCACCCACAACTGGTCCACGCCTTCGTATCAGGGATGGGCGCGCGCGGCTGGCCGGCCAGTGCGATCGGGGAGTCTCTTGCCCGTGGTCTTTCGTCGGACGACGTCGAAGCAGTGCGGGAAGCCGCGAGGCGGGCACTGGTATCGGCACTCCCGGAAAACGCGCGTACGCTCCTTTATCGGCTCAGCCTGGCAACAGGCCGCTTCGACCGCGCCATGGCGCTGGCTATCGCACATGTGCCGACGCCCGTCACGCAGGCGGGAGAGGGTCTGGATGCGCTGATCGGGCCCTGGCTGGAGATCACTGGTCGCCGGCAATATCGCGTTTCTCCGCTGGCGGCCGGCTCCGGACGGGATGCGCTCTCGCCCGTGGAGCAGACCCGCATCCACAGCCAGATTGCGACGCAACTGACGGCCGGCGGCACCATCAATGCCGGCGATGCGGACTCGATCCTGATACACGCGATGGGCGGGAAGAACGCGGGTGTCCTGCTCATCCTCTCACACAGCATCCTGACTGCCGATGAACGCACACTGACGTTTCTCGCGGATAACCTGCTGGCACTGAGGCTACTACGTACTGACGGGCCGATTTTTCCAGAACATGCCCGTGTGTCGGCTATGTTGCGGCTTGCGCAGTTCAAGATCCTTGCCGCTGCCCGGGACTTCGAAAGGGCCGGGGCGTGCGCATCCGCTCTTTTTTCCGAGGCCGGACGGCAGCCAGATGACGAATCGGGGCGTGCTTTCAGGGTGGTAGCGTACGCTGTCGTGCTCGGGACGATGTCCGTTGCGCAGTACGTTGACAACTGGCTTGCTCTCCTTCAGGCGTTTGAGAAGGCAACAAATGGCGACGAACTCCTGAGCCGTCTGCGCCACAACTTCGAACAGGGTAACGACCGGTCTGCAGACGTGTTCGCGGTCCTATTTACCATTGGTACTGCAGGTCTGTCGAGCGTGGCCCGGCTGGAGCGCCTCATTAGGCAACTCGACGACATCGACCCCGGGCGCCGTTCGCACTATCTACTGGGTATCAGGGACGTTGTTCCCGACTGGTCGGTGTTTGTCGGCGGACCATGGACGCTGGAGCGGCAACGCGGTGTGCTGGACGCAGTCGACGCGGCCGGGCGGTACCTGCGGATGGCGTCTACGACCGCTTCGTGGGGCCTCAGATCCCTGACCGCGCAATGCTGGATAGCCCGGGCCGTCATGTTTGATGAGTACCTCAACGATAGTGGCGGCGCGCTGGATGTGCTGGATGAAGCGGTCCGGGCACTGGGCGAGGACGTGCTGCTGTCCCGCGCCCGGGCTAGGGTGTACTGGCGCCGGCAGGACCACTCGCGCTCCCTGGAGATCCTTCGGGAGATCGCGGACGAAGTGGCGCGTGACAATCCTGTTGAGCGCGCTAACGCATTGCGGGAGGCCGCGATCAGCGCAGCGCATTGCGGCGAGTGGGCGCTGGCCGAGATCTGGTTCTTGGAGAGCAGGCAGGCTGCGGCGCAGGTCGAACTTCCCGACATGGCGGTCATGGCGATAGGGCTGGGCGCGGACGCGGCAGTGGCGGCCCTGCACCGTGGTGCGCTCGAGCAGGCGCTCACAGGCCTGCGTGATGCGCTGACTGCGCTGGCAACCCTCGATCCAGCCGCATCGCTTCGCGCCCTGTATTGCCACCATGTTGTCCGTCACGCTGTCCTGTGGGCACAGTCCTGTGTAGAGCGAAGCGGGATCGAGATCGACGGCGAGCCGATCCGGGTGGTGCCCGGGTGTTGTAGCAATCCCGAACCGCCGCAGGCGATTGCGGGTCGCCCACTTACCCCGATCGACGTTGCCTGGTATATGCTTGCCGAGACCGAAATGTCGAGCGGCATCAGCGCCGGCATCACCGATCGCCTGAATGTACTGCTCGTCGACGGTCCGATCCCCCCGCTGGAAATCAGCCTGCGTACAAAGCGGTTGACGCATGACATGGCATGTATGAATGTGAGTACCACTTTCGCACGGCATCTGTGGGATTACATTGAGGCGAGGGTGTACGCGACGCAAAAGAAGGCCGAAATCATGGCGACCTTCGATATGCGCAAGCCAGCACGCGGCACGGTGCCGGCGTTGCCACGAAGTGATGTTTCCCTCCCGGTCGTTGCTGGGCTCTCAAACGATGTAGTCCTCGCCTATTGCATTCGCGCTGCCTGCTCGCACGAATCGGAGGTGCTCGCAGACCTGAAGGCGACACTGGATGCAGAGTTCGGTGGCGGGCTCGCGCAGGCTGTGCTTTCACGCGTCAGCGCAACGCCTGACCGGCCCCGTGCATCATCTTCTGACGAAGCGCTGATCAATGAAGCCGGCTGGTTCGTGACGGGCGCAAGACCGGCGCCGGAAGCATACTGCATCGCGGGCATACGTTTTTTTCTGTACACGGCACGGTCTTACTTTCGCAACTTCCTCATCCGCACGATTGCGTCCTGGCAGCGTGAGGCGTGGACGCGGATCATCGTGTCGGAACGATTCCGCCTTTCTTGCCCCGAAAGGACCGTGCCGGGCATTGCGATGTCATTGGCGATGGCCGACGATGACGAAGGCTTCCTGGCTGCACTGCTTCCCGCCGTTGCCGATGCGACGTCGATCAATCTGCCGCAGAATCTGCTCGAACATTTTCGCCTGCTTGCTGTGAAACCTGCGGCGTGACGCATCGTTGCGGGAGCATACAATACGTCCGCGCGCATGCGCGAAGGGCGGTTTTCCGGATGAAGCCGGCCGGGGGGCGAATTCGCGTGGGAAAAGCGCAAGCCCGCCGCAACGCGGCGACCGGGAAGGAATGGACGCCGACCAAGGCACCGGACGTTGATAATTGTGACACCGGCCAAACGCGAGTCTCGTGTGACTCAAGACACGGCCTCATGATCGTGCATCGAGGATGACCATGCCCGTTTACTTCATCGCTGAAAACGAGAACGAAGATCACGAATCCCTGCGCGTAAAAATTGGTCGTAGCCGGGATATTCGGGCGCGCCTTCGCGCCCTTCAGACGGGCAGCCCCTATGAACTGAAACTGATGGGCTGGATCGACAGCGACAATGATTATCTGCTGGAGTCACGCCTTCATGAACACTACGCCTCACATCATGCTCGCCTCGAATGGTTTACGCTTCATCCCGGGCAGGTTCTCGACACGTTGAAGTCACATGGCGTGTGCGCGTACATTGCGACAGAAGGCAACGCCTTCGAGATCCTGTCTCGCGACAGGGACGGCGTCCCGGAATATGCCGGCGCATGGAAGTGGTCAGACGTTGAAGACGCCGACTTCTGCCCGAAGTGCGGTTGTGGCTGCGGGCTGCAATACAACGACAATTATGCCAGCGAGCGCTGCCTGAAGTGCGGAATCATCTACGAATACGAGGAAGGTGGCGACCCGGATGGCGACTATTGACACAGGCCCCCGCATAAGGGGATACCCGTCCACGCCCATGCACGGTTCGCGGCACCTGACTATCCATGGACTCAGGCATTGCATTAAATCAGGTGTTCTTCGCGCCGTATGCTTTTCGGAATCAGCACCGGTGAATATTTATTGCGAGGCAGCGACTCGTGTGGCGTGCGGAAGCCGTGCGTTTCACGATGGCGTCCTAATAGTTTGAGGCTCTGGAGGGCCCGCTCCGATCGGGAAGTGCAGCCTCTCGTGCGCAGGGTGGCGACACGCGTCCATGACGCGGCCAAAAGTGCAGAGATGTTTGTGCTATCGGACCGATCGTCAGCCCAAAGAAAGGCTGCACTTACCACGCGAAGGCTGAGTTTTGTGACTTTACAAAAGTTCAAGCCTTTTTGAGCGTCGACAGATAGTGATCTACACACAAAAAAGCGCGCACTTTTTCAGCACCGCGTTGAGAGCACAAAAAGGAGCGTACTTTTCATTGCGTGTCCGATGTGGGTACTTCCATGACTCGATTATGGTGGCGCGCACCCCGATCCGGCCGAAAAGAAGGGTATGAGATGAAGGGCCGGCAAGAGGGCGCGACCAAAACCGTGCTCTACTGGAATCCGCTCCGTCGCGACGTGCGGGACGGCAAGACGCATGATCACGAGCCTGGTGAGCATCAGCAACGAAAAGACGAGCCCGGCGACCGCCGCTGTCGGTGGTAGCGCGCGTGGCTGAGTGGCTGCAGCAAGCCGCTTCATTTCGTTGACTCAAACGGTAGCGCCTGATTGCTTGCGAGAACTGACATAAGTCAAACGCCAAAACCAGGCAGCCCGTGGAAGCTGACGCAAGATCGATGCTATCGCGTCTTGCTCCAGGCGCACGCAAGGTTCATGGCTGCTGTCGAGCGCGCGATTACGGGACCAAAGTCCAATACCCGGCCCGCAACGGATTGCATATGCTGGTCACAGAGGGCGCCGTCCATACGGTGGTTGCGTCAGTCATGTGATGTGCCGGGCTTTGATCGGATGAAAGAGCCGGCTGCGTAAGACCCCGATCCTATCCACAACTGGAGCGAACAATGAACGTAATCAGGACACTTGCGCTGGTCGGTGGCACGTTGATCGTTGCCACGTCCATCAATGCATGGCCGCAAACGAGCGAACCAGCCACCCCGTCAACCCAAAGTTCCCACACCAGCAAGCAGGCCAATCGCGCGCTCAGCAAGAACGTGCTTCACACGCTTTCGAAAGGCGGTGTCAAGACGTCGGGAATCAACGTGGTCGCAAAGGGCGGCGCCGTGGTGCTTGAGGGATCGGTTCCGGACCCCGCGCAAATCGACAAGGCGGGAGAGCTGGCGAAGGGAGTGCAGGGCGTGACGTCCGTAAAAAATTCCCTGACGGTCAAGGAGGCAGGGCAATAGGTCCTTTGCGGCATGCCGGCTACGCGCATACCGGGCCTGCCGGGCCTGAACCTGAATCGGAATCGCTGTCGCCGATGCGCAAGGCGGTTGCGATTCTGGGCCACTAACGCCGTCGTGGTTCGACGCGTGATGGGCAGGTTGCGCGACAGCGGGCTGGTGACATCTACCGGAGGGCGAGAAGGCGGATGGAGTGTCGCATGCGCCGCGGAAATGATCACCGCGCGCGATGTATTCGAGGCACTTGAGAGCGAGAACGTCTTTGCGATCGGAGCGTCGGCCGACCATCCGCATTGTCCCGTCGAGAAGGCCGTCAACGCGAAGCTTTCGATCGCGCTGGATAACGCACAACAGAAGCTTTTAGAGAATCCGGGTGGCACGACACTCGAGGAACTCGCGCGTACTGTATCAAAGTCAGATCCATGAAACTTGTCGGCGCAGTCAGGGTGTTCAGCACGGCGTCGTGAATCGCACACAATCTGTCAGCCGGTCGTCGCTACCTTGCGCAAGTCGTGAGGCAGTAGCGGCTATGGCGAACCGGTTCAAAATGCTACGAGAACGGTGTCGGGCAGCTCGCATTCTCCAGTCTGCTGATCAAAAAAACATGCAGGCCACGGCAACGATCCACCACTCATCGAGCAGCGGCTTCGCCTGGTTGTATAACGCTTGCGGCGCCCACAATCGCGCCGTCGTCGGCCTCGAGGAGGATGACATGATGTTCGCCGGCGACGGCATCGGCATGCAACGTTAGCGCCGCGCCGGACCACTCACCTATGTCCACGATGCTGCGTACGACGTTCGATTCAGTGAGCATGCGGCCTGCGTTCTCGCCGCGGCCGACCGCCGTGACGTGACGAGCGTCGTAGCCGATCAGCAGCACGTGCGCGCGTCCGACGCCAGGGCCAATGGATACCGAAACGCCGCCGTTCGCACGTGTAGCGCGCACAGTCGCGGCAGTCACGCCATCAGACCTGGCGTGCTCGATAGCCGTGCCGGCTGCACTGCGATCGGATCCGACCAGCTCGGCTTTGCCATCGACAACCATCTCGGGCGTGTATTCGAAGCCACGAAATTGCTGGGCGTACCGGGCTTGACGCGCATCGGCGCCGGCGAATGAAAACGGATCTTTCCAGCCGAGCTGATTCCAGTATGTGACATGAAACGCCAGAGGCAGAACGTCGGTGCGCGTGTCGCTCAACTCGGAAAGCAGGCGATCCGCCGGTGGGCAAGAGGAACAGCCCTCGGAGGTGAATAGTTCAACGACGACCGGACGCTGTGCGTCGGCGAACGCATGCGGGGGGAGCAGCGCGGCAGCGCCTGCAATAAGGGTAATGAGAAGGCGGGGCAACATAGTCTGACTCCAGAAAGCGACGCTTATGGCAGTCCGCTCGCCATCGCGAGCAGGTTACGGTTCGAGCGGGCCGGACGATGCGATCAATTCCGTCGATCGCTATCGCTGATGTCCTCGTCAAAGAAGCCCAGATATGCCGGGGCCTCTGCCGGGCGAAATCGATCTTCGGCCTGTCGAGCGTTTGCGCCGATCGATCGCAGCGTCGCGAGCGACGTCGAGCGATTCGTGATGATGTGCCAGGGGAGCGATGAGCGCGGCTGGAGATGGTCGAACTGCGCACCTGACTCTCGCGCCGCTCGCAGCGCCGCTTCGAGGCGATGGCGCGACGGCGCGTAGACCGCGAAACCTTCGTTTGCGAGGGCGGCGCTATCGTACCCGAGCAGCGCACACAGATGCGCCTTGGCCACACGGTCGCGCTCGTCGGCTTCATGCGACTGCGCGATCAGCGCTGCCGTGTCAGCATTTGCAATCTGCCCCGCGTGCACGAGCACGGGACCCGCGTCGGACCAGGCGTCGGCAGGACAGGCCTTCGCGGCCGGGTCGAGTTTCAGGAACGGATTGACCTCGGCTGGATAGATGCGGCACACACGCGGGCGCCGATCGTAGGCGCCGCAGGACATATCTGGGCGGAGGTTTGGGCACGGTCCATCGAACGCGGCCACCAGTGTCACCGTTACACGTACTGGCAACCTTCCACTATGCGCGGCAAATGAGCGGCGCTTTCGGTGTTGGGCGAGCAGGTCGGTTTGTTGCGGCTCCTGAGGCCAGACGATCGCGTCGCAAAACAGTTGCACCTCACCACCGCGCGCAATCCAGTCGAGCGCCTCGTCGATGGCGAGTGGCAGCCGAAGATCATGGCAGCAACGGCCGCACATGGTGCATGAAAAGTGAATTGGCATGGGCAGTGTCGACGAACATCAATTGGCGGGTCCAAGTGAGTTCGTTCAATAGGCAGTGCCGGTTACACGAGGGAGCCTCGTGTTGAAAATATTTTTATTACGAGGGTGCGGTATGAGCTGTTTTTTTGCGGAAAGCAGTTGCAGACTCAGCGCGCGCTGACATTGACGAAGCCAGGAGCCACTGGGCTAACTGCAAGTCCGGTGGATTCAGCGGTTGTGGCCCCTTGATCGCTTCATGTCCATCCATCTCGGCCGGCTGCTGCCGCTCGCTCATCGGACGAAGCCCGCCAACGAAGCCCGCCAACGAAGCCCGTACTCGAGCGTCAGGTCTGCTTCGATTTCTGCCACACGATGGCCAAGCAGGCCAGCGTCGACAATGGGGTCGTAAGCGGCTGCCAGTGGTACATCGCCCTTGACCAAAAACGTCATTTGAGCGCGATTTGCGCGCTGTTCAAACGCCTTTTGCTCCAGTGTCGTTCATCCGTGTTCCATTATCCGGGTTGTGGCACTATCCCGGACCTTCCCTCGGGCATTTCGCGCCACAATCCGAATATGCTTCTAACGGACAGACTATGGAACGTCGTGCGCTGCTTCCTCCGCTGAATCCCACACGGGCATTTGAGGCGACGGGACGCTTGTTGAGCATCTCTAAGGCTGCTGACGAGTTGGCGGTCACGCCTGCCGCCGTTAGCCGGCAGGTACGCACGCTCGAAGCCTACCTTGGCGTCGATCTGTTCGAGCGAGTGAAGGGGCGGCTCGAGCTGACGTCGGCGGGAGCGCGGTATCTCGCGGAACTGATGCCGCTTTTCGCATCGCTGCGGACAGCCACTGACAGCCTGCGCTCGCCCGAGCGACGCACCCGCGTACTCAAGATCCGCTCTCCTGCGACCTTTGCGGTGCGCTGGCTGATTCCGCGTCTCGCAAGCTTTCATAGACTGCACGAAAATATCGACGTTCAGCTGACGACATCGTCGGCTCCGCTGAATTTCGCGCGTGAAGACATCGACGGAGGCATCCAGTTGGGCGACGGCAAATGGCCCGGCCTGCGGGTGCAGCGTCTGATCGCGAACGAGCTGGTGCCGGTCGCGGCGCCTTCCAGACAGGTCAAGGCCCGCTCGCAGCTGCATGGCGAAACGCTTCTGCACACGCTCGCGCGCCCGGAAGACTGGACATTGTGGCTGAAGGCAGCGGGACTTCCATTGAACGGGCGACGCCGTGAGATGCGCTACGAAACGTCGCTGCTCGCCTATCAGGCGGCCATAGAAGGGCACGGTGTCGCAATCGCGCAGAAGGCGCTGGTGCGTGGCGAACTGGAAAGCGGGCTGCTGGTCGCACCGTTTTCATTCGAGCTCGATCGCGGGCATCACACCTACTACTTCGCATGGCCGACGGGGCGTCCGCAATCAGATGCGCTGAAGATTTTCCGCCGATGGCTGCTCACGCCTGACTCCGCCGATCAGCAGCGGCCGCTCGAGCGACATCACGACGAGCAAAGTCAACGGCCGTTTGTTGCCGAACCCGGGCCGACCAGCAAGATCACCAGAATTCTCCGGAGCAGTACCGCCGCCCACGCAGCCACCCGTCGGCCGTATGCAAATCGCCGCGAATCAAAGCGGACCTGTCACGGCACTCAACCGTCAAGGAATCTCAGCATCCGCGCCGGAGGCTCTGTGCTTCCAGTGGCAAGGAAGCGACGGTCGAAATCAATCGGACGATCGAGTGAGTATCCTCATGGTTGTCTCATGTTTAAGGTGCTGACTGCGACGCCATGAGTGATAGTTCGTCTTGCTGTACCGATTCCGTCGTCTCCGAATATGAGCGGTTCGGCATTCTTCTCCAAGGCGAAGCAGATTGGCGGTAGCGAGACCGCTAACACTTATGACATTGACCGCATCGACGGAAGATGGCATGTCGTGCTGCATACCGACCGCTGGAACAGCCGCTACTTCCCACTCGTGGCATCCAGCACTTTCATCACTTCTGCTGCCGTGTGCTCCGAGTGTTCGCGCAGCAACCGGGCGAGACATGCTCCATCGCGCTTTGCCAGTGCCTCCAGTATCTCGCTGTGTTCGCCTAGAGACTCGGCCCAGCGCAGCACATCCGCATTGGCCGCGCCTCGCGCGCGATGGATCTTGCTCATCAACGATGAGTACAGGTCGGAGAGCACGGGATTGCCGGCAACATCAACGATGTGCTGATGGACCTTCTGATTGGCGCGGTAGTAGGCCGTCCGTTTGCCCTCGCGGTGATACGCCTCCATGGTGCGATGACGCTCCAGCAGCGCCTTCATCTGCTTATCGTCGATGCGCGTCGCGGCAAGCCTTCCAGCCGTTTCCTCCAGTCCATGCAGCACTTCGAAGATGGCGGCAATCTCGTCCCTGTTGATCGGCGCAACCTGAAAACCCATGTGCTGCCGGTGGGTCACGTGCCCCTCGGTCACCAGCGTTTTGAGCGCCTCGCGCAAAGGCGTTCTTGAAATGTCGAACTGTTCGCACAGTGCTTTTTCGTCGATATGCGTGCCCGGCGGCAATTCACCTTCGAGAATCATCTCGCGCAATCGCTCCGCGATGGCCGCGTACATACCCGTGCCGCGCAGGCTGATCCGCTTGCGTGTTTCCGCCGGTAGTGACTTCATGTCCATGTCGCCTGTTTCCGTTTGTGTCTTCCGCCTTTGCTTAATTGTCTTACAGGTTTGTCTGACTATCTACAAAAATAAAAAACGATAAAAATCAACGAACTATAGCGCTTGTAATTCATAATTAGGCATCATATACTGCGTTGGCGCATGCAGCGCACTGGGGCGGAAGCGCTCCCTTCCCAGACATGAAACCCGAAGGCCGTCATCAGGCGAACGGAGGAGACATTAGATGCGAACCGTAAATGCGGCCGTGCAGGCCGAGGTCCGGACCGGCGTACGCTGGCGAATCTTTCTGATCATGCTGATGCTGATCTCGATCAACTACATAGACCGGGCCTCGCTGTCCGTGGCGATGCCCCTGATAGCAAAGGAGTTCCACATCGCACCTGCCATGCAGGGGCTGATTCTCAGCTCGTTCTTCTGGACCTATGCACTCATGCAGATTCCGGGCGGTATGCTCGCTGACCGTTTCAAGCCGCGCATCGTGATCGCGTGCGCCACGCTGTTTTGGGGCTTTTTCCAGGGCATTGCCGCAGTCTGCACGACGGCCACTGCGCTGATTCTCACCCGTCTGGGTCTGGGCGCTGCAGAGGCGCCGATCTACCCGGCGGGCGGCAAGCTCAACGCGATGTGGATGACGCGGCATGAACGCGGCCGCGGGGCGACGCTGCTTGACGGCGGCGCCCCGCTGGGGGCGGCATTCGGTGCAGTGATCATCTCGGGGTTGATCAGCGAGTTCGGATCCTGGCGCACCTCTTTCGTCGTGGCGGGTGCGGGCACCATGCTGGCCGGCCTGTTTGCCTGGTACTACATTCGCAACAACCCGCGCGAGCATCCGGCCGTGAACCACGCCGAAGCAGATTATCTCGAAGCGGCCCTGCAGGAAGAACATCGCAGCGAGCCCGTCGATGCCAGCGGCCGCAGTCTGGACTTTTTCCGCTATCGCTCGGTGTGGGGCATGTTCTTCGGCTGGATGTGCTTCAACTCGGTGTTCTACGGCTTGCTCACCTGGATGCCGAACTATCTGAACAAGGTACACGGCTTCAATATCCAGCAGATGGGCGGCGCCAGCTTCGCGATTTTCTTCAGCGGGTTCGTGGGCGAACTGGCGGGCGGATGGATCGCCGACAAGTGGAAGGCCGCGGGCGGCTCGCCTAATCGCGTGATGCGCACGCTGTTCGGGATCGCCGCCGTGGCGGCCACAGCGTCGATCTTCTCGGTCGCCTATGTCGGCAACCCGGTGACGGTGGTAGTACTGCTTGCTTCCACGTTGTTCTTCCTGCGCTGGTGTGGTCTGTACTGGTGCCTGCCTTCCATCCTCGGCACACGTAACAAGATCGGCTTTCTCGGCGGTCTGATGAACCTGGGCGGCAATATCGGCGGCGTTCTCGTTCCGATTATCGTTGGGCTGATCGTGCAGACCACCGGCTCATATTTTCTGGCCCTGATGTTTTTCGCTGCTG
Organism: Paraburkholderia phymatum STM815; assembly: GCF_000020045.1. Classification (GTDB taxonomy): domain Bacteria; phylum Pseudomonadota; class Gammaproteobacteria; order Burkholderiales; family Burkholderiaceae; genus Paraburkholderia; species Paraburkholderia phymatum. Next base: position 2,088,285 of record NC_010623.1, read on the forward strand.
CAGGCGTAGGCCTGTTCGTCTGTTCGACGCTGATCGACTATGAACGCAAGCTGCCCGTCTGAACTTTCACCACCCTTTAACAATAGATTGCTGACTTCATTATGAGCAAACGCGTCCTGCTCGGCATGCTTACCCCGTCGTCCAACACCGCACTCGAACCGATCACGAGTGCGATGGTGGCCCAATTGCCCGGTGTCAGCGCCCATTTCTCCCGATTTACAGTCACGGAAATCTCGCTGTCCGACCGTGCTCTCGGCCAATTCGACACGACTAACATCATTCAGGCAGCGAAGCTGCTGGCCGACGCCAAGGTCGATGTGATCGCGTGGAACGGCACGTCATCGGGCTGGCTCGGTTTCGAGACCGACCGCCGCCTGTGCCGCGAGATCGAGAACGCGACCGGCATCCCCGCCACTACGTCGGTGCTGGCACTGAACGAAATCCTGGACAAGACCCGTGTGAAGAAATTCGGTCTGGTCACGCCGTACCTCAAAGAGGTCCAGCAGAAGATCGTCGCCAATTACCGCGAGAGCGGTATCGACTGCTCGTCCGAAAACCATCTGGGGCTGAAGGTGAACTTCCAGTTTTCCGAGGTCACCGAAGACACGCTGCGCGCCCAGATTCGCGAAGTCGTGAAGGAAAGGCCGGAGGCGATCGTCACCTTCTGCACGAACCTGCATGCGGCGCATCTGGCTTCAGAAGTGGAGCGGCATCACGGCATCCCGCTCTACGATACGATCTCCACCGTGGTGTGGAAGTCGCTGAAGCTCGCCGGCTACGATACGACCCGGCTCGCGGGTTGGGGTCGCCTGTTTGCCGAAGTTGCCTGAGAGAGCTGCCATGACAATCGTGTACGACCTGGTGATCCGCAATGCCGACGTGGTGACCGCGTCCGAGCGCTTTAACTGTGATATCGGCGTGAAGGACGGCATCGTCGTTGCGCTGGGCCGCGATCTTGACGCAGGCACGCGCGAGATCGACGCTACGGGCCTGCTAACGTTGCCCGGCGGCATCGACGCACATTGCCACCTCGATCAGCCCTTGCCTGACGGGCTCAAGATGGCGGACGACTTCCTGAGTGGCACACGCGCCGCGGTGTGCGGCGGCACGACGACGGTGATCCCGTTTGCCGCACAGGCAAAAGGGCAATCCCTCAAAGCCGCGGTGGCCGACTACCACCGCCGCGCCGACGGCCGCGCGGTCACGGACTACGCATTCCACCTGATCGTCTCGGATCCGACGCCCGAGGTGCTCGAACGCGAGTTGCCCGAACTGATCGCGGCTGGCTACACGTCTTTCAAGGTCTACATGACCTACGACGATCTCAAGCTCAGCGACCGCGAGATCCTCGAGGTGATGGACGTTGCGCGCCGCAACCAGGCGCTCGTCATGGTGCATGCAGAGAACTCCGACTGCATCGCGTGGCTGACCGACAAGCTTACGGAGGCCGGAAAGTACGCGCCCATGTATCACGCGCTGTCGCGCCCGGCCGTGGTCGAGCGAGAGGCGACCCATCGTGCGATTGCCTTCTCCGAACTCGTCGATGTGCCGATCCTGATCGTCCATGTATCGGGCCAGGATGCAATCGAGCAGATCGAATGGGCGCAGCAACGCGGCCTGAACATCTACGCGGAAACTTGTCCGCAGTACCTGTATCTGACGGCCGAAGACCTCGGGCATGAGGACGGCTATCACGGCGCGAAGTGCGTTTGCAGTCCGCCACCGCGCGACACGTTCAGCCAGAAGGCTGTGTGGAGCGCGCTAAAGCGCGGCGTCTTCAGCGTGTTCTCGTCCGACCACGCGCCGTTCTCATTCGACGACCCGCAGGGCAAGAAGCCCGGCGGCAAAGAAGTCTCTTTTGAACATATTCCGAACGGTATCCCAGGCATCGAAACCCGGCTGGCGCTCCTGTTCGATGGCGTGAGCCGCGGCAAGCTGTCGCTGCATAAATTCGTGGAACTGACGTCACTGAACCCCGCGAAGCTGTACGGCCTTTATCCCCGCAAGGGGACGATCGCGGTCGGCGCAGACGCCGACATCGTGCTGTGGGACCCACACAGGCAAGTTGCCATCACGAACGACGAACTGCACCACAACGTCGACTACACGCCGTACGAAGGCCGAACTGTCCAGGGTTGGCCGACGCATTGTGTGTCACGCGGCGAAGTGTTGGTCGAGAGTGGCCGGTATCTCGAGCCAGAAGCGGGCCGGGGCCGCTTTCTCGCTGCTGGCAAGCCACAGTACATCGACCTCTGATATCGGAGAGCTGCATGAAGATCCTGGTCATCAACCCCAACATTTCCGAAAGCGTCTCCACGCTAATTCAGGCAGAGGCGCAGCGCAGCGCTTCAACCGGGACCGAGATCGCGATAGCCACGGCACCGTTCGGCGTTGCGTACATCGAGACACGCTTCGAGGCACTGGTCGGTGCGTACGCGAGCGCATGCGTGGCGGCGGAACGCCATGGCACCTATGATGGTGTCGTGATCGCTGCATTCGGCGATCCGGGCTTACAGGGTATCAAGGAACTCATCGACGTGCCCGTCGTCGGCTTGACCGAGTCCTCGCTCGTCACTGCGGCGATGCTCGGGCAGCGCTTCTCGATTGTTGCGATCTCGTCGCGGATCAAGGCCTGGTACCGGGAGACGGTCGAACGTAGTCATCTGGCGAGCCGGCTGGCCAGCATTCGCGCGCTTGACGAACCTTTGCGCGACATTGGCAGCGTACAGCAGGACTATGCTGGACGACTGAAGGCATTGTGCAACGAGGTGGTCGAGGTCGACGGGGCCGACGTCATCATCATCGCTGGCGCACCCCTCGCAGGGCTCGCACGTGAGATCCGTAACGAACTGCCGGTACCCGTGGTCGATGGCGTATCGAGTGCGATCACCCAGCTTGAGGGGCTTATCCGTCTGAGTCCCGGAAAAGCGACGCAAGGGAGCTTCGCCCAGCCGCCCGTCAAGCCGAACCGCGGCCTGCCCGAATCGCTTGAAAGGCTGATGTGCCGTAGTCAGGCGGAGTAGCCGATCAATCATCACGTGGGGATGACATGAAAAGGATTCTCGTAGACGCCGGACCCTTTCGCTTTGTGGGTCAACTCGAAGAACAGAAGGCACCGCGCACCTGCCAACGCTTTCTCCAACTGCTGCCATTCAAAAACAAGGTTATTCATTCTCGCTGGAGCGGCGAGGCTGTGTGGATTCCGCTAGGCGACTTCGATACCGGATTACCTTTTGAAAACCACACCAGCCACGCGTCACGCGGGGATGTCCTTTTCTATCCGGGAGGCTTCAGCGAGACGGAACTCCTGTTCGTCTATGGCAGCTCGATCTTTGCAAGCAAAATGGGCCAACTGGCGGGCAACCATTTCTTCACGTTGACGGAAGGTCACGAGCACCTCGAAGCATTCGGCAAACTTGTTCTATGGGAAGGCGCACAAGACATTACGTTTTCGTTGTTGAACGCGCAAGCCTTGCCTTCGAGGTGACGGATTCGCTCGCGCGACACCTCGAACTGCTCGCCGGCCTCTTCGAGCGTGTGCTCGGATGTCCTATCGAGCCCGTATCGCAGAAGCGTCCTCGATCATCTCACCAGGCGTAGAGTTCTCGCTAGGGAATGTGTCGGCTGCGGGAGCCTGCTGAAACAGTTACAAGATAACGATTGACGCTGCCGATGTGCGGCGGTTAGGCTACCGTTTGAAGTTCAAGAAGTTCGATTGCTGTTCATCAATTGTTCGCTACTCAGCGATATTCGTTGTCCTCTCCCTCCTTGACGCTTCACTCGCTCGTTGACTGGGCACATCTCTGTTTTTTTGTTCAAGGATTCTTCATGGAAACCGGTATCGTTAAGTGGTTCAACGACAGCAAAGGCTTTGGCTTCATCACACCGGACAAGGGCGGCGACGACCTGTTCGCGCATTTTTCGGAAATTACGGGCGAAGGCTTCAAGACCCTTGCTGAAAACCAGAAGGTGAGTTTCGAAATCAAGAAGGGGCCGAAGGGTCTGCAAGCGGCGAATATCAAGCCGCTGTAACGTTGCCTGAAGCGCCCGGCGCCGTCGATGGACGTCGGGCCACCACGACATCTCGCGGAGCTTTGCCTCCTCACTGGTACGAGCGTTCTGATCGGAAATCTGTCTGTTCAGCCGCCTGCCAGTCGTCATCGCCACTACGCACGTTGCGTGCTGGTCTGCCAGATAGCGTCAACGCACTTTTTCGTGCTCCAACTGCTTCGCCGTAGTTTCCTGCGGCGTCAGATCGGCACGCACATTCCGCGCGACATTCGCGCACTCCAACACCATTAAAATTACAATGGAAAACGAATACATTCAGCATTACAACGGCTATGCCGTTCAACCCTCGGCGCATCGTTTGCCCGACGGCAGTTTTTCATCCAATCTGCTGCTCGAACGTACTGATAACGCGCACGGTGATCGCCGGTACCGCTTTTATTCGCTCGATTACTTCACGAGCGAAGAGCAGGCGCTGCAGCACTCGACACGTTGGGCGCGCAACTGGGTCGACACCCGCGGTTAAGGGCGACACCGACAGTCAGCGATTCGCGGATGTGCTGCTCGTCCACCTCTAGCCTCATGCGGTTGACGGTGGAATAAATCCCGGACTGCCTGTCTTCACGACTTCGTTGAACCGCTGCCGAATCTCGATCGCGTTGATCTCGGCGAAGGCATCGGAGGGCAGCGCCGAGATGTCCAGATTCTCGCGCGCACGCGCCGCCGTCTTGGGTGTTGTCAGCACGGCTGTGCCGCGCTGCACCGCCCACGCAAGCAGCACTTGCGCCGGCGTTTTACCCACCCGCGCGGCAACACGAGCGACGACGGGATCTTCGATCGGCCCTGGCCTGATTCCATGTCCGAGCGGCGCGAATGCGGTGAATACGACGCCGTTCTGAGCGCAATACGCTAACAGCCCGGTTTCCGGCAGGTACGGATGCGCCTCGACCTGAATGGCCGCGGGCTTGATTCTTGCCGATTCGTACAAGGGCTGCAGTTCGGCTAGCGTGATGTCGGACAGCCCGATTGCGCGGCACCGTCCGCTGTCTACGAGTTCCTCCATCGCGCGCCATGTGTCGAGCAGCGTCACGCCTTCGTCGTAAATCACATTGCCGTCTGCATCGCGCGGGTCCTGTTCGTCGCCTGCCTGAAACGCAAATGGCGTGTGAACAAGATAGAGGTCCAGGTAATCGAGGCCAAGCCGTTCAAGACTCGCAGCCAGAGCGGGGCCGACGCGCTCGGGCCGATGGTTCGAATTCCACAGCTTGGTCGTCACGAAGATTGCGTCGCGTGCGATCCCGCCTGCTGCCAGTCCCGCCTTAAGCGCGCCGCCCACTTCTCGCTCGTTGCGATATCGCTCGGCGCAATCGAAATGCCGGTAGCCGGCTTCGATCGCATCGCGTGTGGCGGTCACGGTCGTCGCCGGATCGGTGATCAGCGTACCGAAACCAATGACGGGCATCTGCGCGCCGTCACGCAGCGTGTACATCCCGCTGCGGAAATCATTCGAACCGGTCATGGCGAACCCTCCACGTGCACCGCGCGTTGACATCTTAGGACGATTCGCTCGCGGTTTCATTGCAACTGACTGCGCTCGCGGTGTTTACACGGTTGCTTCACTTCGAGATCAGCCTGTCGAGACGACGACGCCGTCGGATAGCGCATGCGCGTTGCGTGTGCCCACGGCTCGTCGCGTCGATGGCGGCAACTAGCTGCCGAAGAAGATCGAGCAAAAGCTAATAGGACCGGCGCAGCTATCCCTCGACATGCTGACGCCGCTGCGACGGACTATCTCTGAGTGCGGTTGTTGCGATCCCGTTTGCTCTTTCCCGCTGGCGGTGCCTCCGTAGTCGGATGACATTCCATAACTCTGCTGGGCTTGGGCAGAAGGGGGTCTTTCCTGAGCGACGGACAGCGCGGGGGCGGCGACTGCCGCGAGGACAACCAAGGAACGAATCAATGACTTCATTGTGCTCTCCACCAACGAGGTGCCGCGGAGACCTCCACGGCGCTTAAGAAAACGAACGCAAAAAAGAAGAACGGCGCTGCGCTATCGTCGCTGCGTCAACGCGGTGTCTCCAGTGGAATACGACTCCCATCCGCCGCCCAGTACCTTGCATAAGGTGATGAGGTTTGCATCGGCGTCGGCCTTGCTTTGTTCGAGATTGCTCTGCGCATCGAGCAACTGTTTCTGCACATTGAGCACGTCGAGGAAATCGACGGCGCCCGCCTTGTATCGCTGACGTGCAATCGACAGCGCGCGCAGGTTCAGCTTGACGACCTCTTCCAGTCGCTCGTGCCGACGCTGTTCGGCGTCGTAGACGATCAACGCATCGTCCACTTCGCGCCATGCCTGAAGCACGGTGCGCTTGTAGACAATCGCGGCTTCCTGTTGCTGCGCTTCGCGCAACTGGAGCGTTCCCTTCAGGCGTCCTCCTTCGAAGATCGGCAGGGTGATGGACGGACCGACAACAAACTGACCGGACGCCCAATCGGCGAGATTCGAAAGCTGAAGACTTTGGAAGCCGGCGCTCCCGTTGAGCGAGATGCGCGGGTAAAAGTCGGCCTTCGCCATGCCAATGGCCGCCGTCGCGGCGTGCAACTGCGCTTCTGCCTTGCGGATGTCGGGCCGCCGCTGTACCAGCTCAGATGGAAAGCCAATCGGCACCTGGGCGGGCAGCGCGGGAACATCGCCCGGGTCCGCGAGCATGTCGCCCAACGCACCGGGTTCTTTCGCGAGCAGAACGCCGATTGCATTGATCGTCGTTGCCCTGCGCGATTCGAGTGTCGGGATCAGGCTTTCGATATTGGCCGCCTGCGCTGACGCATTGGCCACATCCAGATCGGTCGTCACGCCTTCATGCGCACGCGTTTGCGTGAGGCGCGTCGCGTCGCGTGCGATGTCGAGGTTCTGCCGTGCGATCTGGAGCAGCGCCTGTGTGTCGCGCAACTGGATGTAATCGCGTGCGAGTTCGGCGCGTGCGGACAGCAGCACGGCGTTGCGCTCTTCGAAGGACGCGTCCGTCAACGCAGACGCGGCTTCCACACTGCGCCGGACGCGGCCCCAGATGTCGATTTCCCACGAAGCGTCGAAGCCGAACTGATACAGGTCGTAAGCGGGCGAGCCCTTCGAACCCGGCATCGCGGACACGCCGAGCGGCGCGCTGCCCGATGCCGATTGCGGCTGCGTGCTGGTCGGCGTGACGCCGAGCAACGACAGGATGCCATTCTCACTGCCGCGCTCGCGGTTATATGACGCCGCGCCCGTCAGCGTCGGGTATTCGGCCGCGCCCGCCACGCGTTGCTCGGCGCGGCTTTGCCGCAGACGGGCCGACGCCGCCGCCACGTCGAGATTGGCATCTGCGAGCTGCTTTTCGAGCGCATTCAGCGTGGGATCGTTGAACAGTTCCCACCAGTCCGGATTGAAGCCCGCTTCGACGGCCTTGCTCGGTGCCTGTGCGGACTGCGTGCGATTGAAGACGTCCGGTGTCGAACTCGCTGGTCGTTCGAAATCGGGGCCCACCAGACAGCCGCTCAGCGCAAGGCAAAGCGATGCTGCCAACGCAGGCATGCGTAGGGAGAACTCGCGCACGCTCATTTGTTATCCGCTCCCGCGAGCGTTGCATTGGCGCGCTTGCTCACTGCCACTTCCGCTTCCACCGACAGGCCCACGCTCAACGCCGACGCCGCTTCCTGACCCGGGTCGATTGTGATCTTGACGGGCACACGCTGGACGACCTTGGTGAAGTTGCCCGTCGCATTGTCGGGTGCGATAGGTGCGAAGCTCACGCCCGTCGCCGGGGCCAGGCTGTCGATATGGCCGCGGATCACCACGCCCGGGAAACTGTCGACCTTGATGCGCACGTTCTCGCCCGGCCGCATATGAGTGATCTGGTTCTCCTGGAAGTTGGCCACGACATACGCGGAAGACAGCGGCACGATCGCGAGCAACGGCGCACCCGGCGTGACGAATGCACCGACGCGCACCGAGCGTCGGCCGACTTTGCCGTCGACGGGTGCATGAATTTCCGTGTACGACAGATTGAGCTTCGCCTGCGCGAGAGCGGCCTCGGCACGCGCGAGCGCGCCCGCAGCCTTGTCGCGCTGGGTGCGCAACACGTCGAGGTTCTGCTCCGTCGCGGCCAGCGCGGCGCGGTCGTGGGCCTGTTGCGCGAGTTGCTCGGCGAGCGCGCTGGCGGCGTGCTGCTGCTCCTGCGTCGTCCCTGCACCGGCGTCGGACAGGTTCTGGTAGCGTGCCGCATTCGCTCGCGCAAAGCTGATGGAGGCTTCGTCCGAACGCAAGGTGGCGCGCGCCTGATCGACCAGCGAAGGGTGCCGTGCGATCTCTGCGTCATCATTGGCAACGGCTGCCTTCGCCGCCGCCACATCCGCTCGAGCACTCAGCAAAGCCGCCTGCAGATCGCGATCGTCGAGGCGCACCATCAACTGACCGGCCTTCACCTGCTGGTTGTCCTCGACGAGTACCTGTGAAATCTGGCCTGAAATGCGCGGCGCGACCAGCGTGAAATCGGCGACCACGTACGCATCGTTGGTGGACTCGGTGTCCGGATTGGCGAGCAGTTTCGTGCAGCCCCAGGCTGCGACGCCCAGCACGACGACAATGACCGCAACGCGAATCAGCTTGGTGGGAATTCGTGTGACAGATGACATATGAATCTTTGTTTAGCGAGGGGAGGGCGGCGTCGTGCTCCACGGCGGATAGATGCGCACGGGCAGTACGGGAACGAGAAGGAGAGCGGCGATCGCAATCATCGCCATCACGCGATAAAGATCCGCGGACGTGAGCACGACGGCCTGTTCATGAACCCGATGCGCGAGCTGGCCGATGCCCTGTATCGCGTCGATGCTCTGGTTCGTGATCAACGCGTTGTTGCCGAGATGATCGACGAGCATGCTCGAATGAAAATGTTCGCGAGCGGTGCCGAGGCCGTCGATGAGAGCAGTGGCCGCAACGCCCGTGAATGCCTTCAGCGAATTGAACATCGCCGACGCAAACGGACCTTCGGTGGGCGGCAAACCGGTGGTCACGCCCATCAGGATCGCGAGAATCACCATCGGCTGCGCGACGATCTGCAACGATTGAAGCCAGTAGAAGTTCTCGCGCACCCACTCCGACGTCATGTAGCTGCCGAGCAAGCAGGTTGTCGCGAGGAGCGACAATCCGGACGCCATCACCCAGCGCGAATCGATGCGCCGTGTGTTCAGCAGAGCGGCCGTCAGAGGCAGCGTAACCAGCAACGGAATGGCGACCAGCAATGACAGCGGCGCCGTCTGCAGCGGGCGATACGTGTGAATCCTCGCGAGGAACTGCGCGGGAATCACCGCGACGCCCACCAGCAACATCACCGCGGCCACGAGCGTCGAAAGACCATGCGTGAAATTTCTGCGGTACATCAATTGAAGCTTGAAGAACGGCAGCGGATGAAACCATTCGTTGACGAGAAAGACGACGAACAGCAGCACGCCGCCAAACAGCATCACGCAGATAAACGGCGAATTGAGCCAGTCGAGCCGGTCGCCCTGCAGCAACCCGATGACCAGCATCGCGACGGCGGGACCGCCTGTGATCAATCCCATCCAGTCGAACGAGCGGAACCGATCGAGCTTGAGGGCATCTTGCGGCAGGCCGTACTGGATGGCCGCGCAGCTCAACAGCCCGAACGGCACGATTTGCCAAAACGTCATCTTCCAGCTCACGTATTCCGTCCAGAGCGCGACCAGCGGCGTCCCAACCGATGGGCCGAACGTGGCCGTGAGCGCATAGCCCGCGAGGCCGTATAGCTTGATCTTCGGCGGCAGGTAGCGTAGGGCCACGATGATCAGCATCGGCGGCAGGCAGCCGCTCGCAATGCCTTGCAGCACGCGCAATACATAAAACGTCGAGAGATTCGGCGCAAGCGGACAAAGCAAGCCAATCACCATTGACGCGGCGACGGCGGCCAGTGTGAAGCGCTTCAACGTGAAGGTGATGCCGAACCACGGTGCGAAGATCATCGTCGACACGTTCGCGGCTTCGAACAGCACGGTGAGCCAGCTTCCGTCGTCGTGTCCGATCGAGAGCGCGCCACGAATGTCCGTCATGGCGAGCGCCGTGACCTGTTCATTGACGATTGCGAGCAGCGACGCAAGCAACATCCCGACCAGACCCATGCCGAGGCGAAGCGACATGGCGGGTTGTGCGGCGGCCTGCGCCGGTGCGGGCGACGCAGCGGCAGGCGGCGGACCGACCGGTTCGGCGGTTCGAGTTGTCAGCGGATTGAGAGTCGTCATAGGGGTGCTCGGCAGATAGTCTCAACAGCGCATCGCATCCGGGTTGACCTTCAGGCGACGAACGCTGACAAGGCTCTCAGATGTTCCAGGTAAAACGGTTCGAATGACCGCGTGGTTATTAATCCGCTTAATTCACCAGGAACTGCGCAGGCTATCCACCGTGCGATGATGCGATCAATTCTAGAAGTCGGATGGAACTTCTCAAAGCCGATACGTGTCGTCTTTCAGGCCAATTCATTCAGGAATTTGGCCAGATATTTCCATTGAGACTTTAGATCGTCGTGGTGGAAACTGTCTTTTTCAATTCGCTCATTTTTCTTCAAACGTCATAGGTTTGCCGGGCGTGACCTAAACTTTCGCGCGATAAAAGAGGTGAGCTTCACGCGTGTTTTGCGCCTGTTGCTGCGTTGGTTCGCGGCACCGTGATGCGCCCGGAAGAGCCGTTCCGAATCCTGAAACACATAGTTGTTCTACCCTGCATCGACGGAAACGGAAGTGACGGATAGAATGAAATCGCGTCGGAAGCATTCGGCAAAAGTGCGGAAAGTGTTTAACCGTTATTTTGATGGGCGAGCGAAAATGAAATTCTCGGTGAAAGAAGCAATCCACTCGGACGATATTTCGAGGATTGAACGTGCAATGAAAAGCGTTGACGGCGACGCGAAAGTCGATGTGAATGTCACTACGAATACGGTGAGTGTGGATTCCTGGTTGATGCCCGAAGAATTCTTCGTCGCGTTTTATGACGAAGACTATAACGTAGGCATTCTTGAAGCATAAGCAATCGACGTGGCCGGCCGCGTTTGCGCGCGGCCACTTCGTTCAAGCGTCGTCCGAATGAACCGATTTGAGTAGCAGCACGAAAGCCGCCACACCGAGCACAGCGGCAGCCGCGGCATAACGGATCAATTTGTCGTGGGCGGAAAGCGATCCGGCGATGGCGGCAAGCGGACCGCCCACTCCGATAAACGCCACCAGTTTCAAAAGAATCAACCTGAGTCGTTGCCGCAACACACTTCGCTCCCCGTGTCAGATATCAGATAGCGCCGTCCGCTTTCACGCTCGTTGTGAATGGCGGACGGCGCATGCGTTCGTTCACTCGATCACGCGTTACGCCGTGCGTCTGCAAAGTACTGCGGCGCTTCGCGACGATCGAACATTCCATACTCACGCACGATACGAATGTGCCGCAGACGCACGCCATCCGGCAGCGCGGCATGGCGCGCGAACGCGTCGGCGGCGGCGAGATCGCTCCAGGTTGCCACCGCGATCACATCGCCAGGTGTCATCAGCGCATCGAACACGTCCCACGCGATAAGACCGGGCGCGCCGAAGTCGAGACCAAGCGCTGCGGCGACAGAATTGGCGCCGGCCTGCCTGATCCAATCGGGTGCCCAATGTCCGGCAAGCAGCGTGACGGCTTTGCCTGCGCCTGTTTCCGTCGCGTCAAGCCGCTGTTCGTGCAATGCATGGCCTTGGGGAACGTGCGTATCCGCAACGGTTTCGCCGATACGCAGGCGATAGTCCGAAAAGACGCGCTCGCGTGCGGCCTGCTGGGTCTTGAAGTGGTTCGCGTTGGTGCGCCAACGAATCAGTGCCTTCTCATCGCGCCAACTCGATAGCGAAAGGAGCCATCCCTCGCGCGTGAGACTCGCATAGCGGGCATTGTCGACAAAGCCGTCGATCTGTTCGAGCTCAGGGCGCAGCATCTTGGCCATCCCCAGATAAGCATTGAACTGTTCAGGGATGGGGTTCACTTCTAGCATGGCAGAAAACATGACACATTCCTTCGATGGGTTCGATACTGAGGTGCTGCAGCCACGGAATATTGCGGCTCAGGAAACGATTTCATTGTCGGAGATGAACCGGATTTTCAGAAGTGAAGACGCGCTGCGTTATTGGCCATTCAATGCTTGAATCGCGCCACTCCGCGCGCGAAAGAGCGCATTGCTCGCTCGCCGGCCAAATGGTGCGCTTTTGAGGCCAATGGAAAGGAGTCGCGTTGCGACGCGCTGAATCAAACCTACAATGACGCACTTCCGCGCGTGAGCGAACTGAAGTTGGAAAGCAGGATGGACAAATTTCGCGAGATGGAGGTGTTTGTCGCCATCGTTGATCGAGGCAGTTTTACAGGTGCGTCGGAAAAGCTCGGCATGTCGGCTCCGACGGTTTCGCGCGCGCTGCATTCGCTCGAGACGCGAGTGGGCGCGCAGTTGATCGCGCGCACCACGCGTTCTATCCGTCCCACAGATGCGGGAATGTTCTACCTCGATGCGTGCCGCAGCGTACTCGATACGATCACCGACGCGGAGGCAAATATTTCCGCCGGGCAAGACAAGCCTGCGGGGACGTTGACGGTGTCGGCGCCGGTGCTGTTCGGCCAACGGTTTATCGCGCCTCTCATCAACGCATACGTGAATAGTTATCCCGACGTCAGTGTGAAGGTAGTCTATGTCGATCGCACCACGCGCCTTATCGAGGAAGGCGTGGACATTGCGGTTCGCATCGGTCATCTCGGCGATTCTTCTGTCTTCGCGGTGCCGCTTGGCTCCGTGTGCCGTCGTACTTACGCAGCGCCGGCGTATCTCGACGCATACGGCGAACCCGTCCATCCGAAGGATATCGGCAGGCACCACTGCGTGTCGTATACGGGCGTCACGCATCCGCTTGAATGGCTGTTTTGCGAGAACGGGTCAAGGCTGCCCGTTCGCATTCGTCCTCGCATGATCGTCGACCTCGCGTCGGCCGCTGTCATGGCGGCCGTCGATCGCGTGGGAATCACGCAATTGCTTTCGTATCAGGCGGCCCCCGAGTTGCTGAGCGGGAGCCTTCAACGGATTCTCGCCGCATTCGAGCCGGAATCGATACCGGTGAACCTGCTGCACGTCGAGCGCAAAAGCTCAAGCATGAAGATCCGATCGTTCGTCGAATTCGTCACGGAAACGCTGCGCAGAAACGTGCATCTTCAATTCGTCGACCTTCAAAAGAGTGTGCGTGCAGTAACTGCAATCGCAGACACGCTGGAGTGCGAGTGATATGACGGCGTGCGCGATCAGCACGAAAAGATCAAGCAGCGGCGTGCATTGATGCGGCTGCCAGACGAAGTTCGCGATATGCAGACACCAGCGCGTCCTGACTGAACGCGCGGTTAAGGCCGCTTGGATTCGGCAAGACCCAGATTCGCGCGCCGCCGAAGGTCTGCGGTTGCGGGCCCCACTCGATTTCGCGCTTACCGATGAGTTCGGAAGCCGCCATCTTGCCGAGGAAGGCAATATAGCGCGGCGCATACTGCGCAATTTTTCGCTCGAACTCGGGCGCGGCCGTCCGGATTTCCGCCCGCGACAGGTGCTGCGCCCGCGCAGTGGGCCGCGCTACGGCCGCCGTCGAGCCGCATGCATGCAGCAATAGCGAACGGTCGTCCTCGGCGCGTAGCAGTTCGGGTGTGAACCCGGCCAGGTAAAGCGTGCGCCAGAACCGGTTTCCGCGGCCCGCGAAATGATGGCCCGTCGCCGCAGCGCAGAGCCCCGGGTTAATTCCACAAAACACCACCGATAAACCCGGCGCAAGGATGTCAGGAAGATGGTTGGGAGTATCGGCGCGAGGCATAGCGATGCGAGCCTTGAATGGCAACCCGTTGAAACGGAAAGAGTGTGATGCAGCCGGCACGCCTGGAGAAGTGCCAGAAGCGCTCTTTCCAGGCCCAAGCGTAAGCGAAATCGCGTTATTCAATCGCTAACGGCATCGAGCGTCAACGATGGCTCCGGTACCGCACCACGAAAGCGCTGCCGATACTGTTTCGGCGTCACGTTGAGCCGCCGCGCGAACGTGGTCCGCATATGCGTGGCGCTGTGAAAGCCACACTTGAATGCGACCGTCTTCAGTGGCGCGTCGGTTTCTTCGAGCAGCTTTCTCGCCGTATCGACCCGAACCTGTTCGACGAATGCCGACGGGGTCACCTTCGCATATTTGGCGAAGAGACGCGAGAACGTGCGCCGGCTGACGGACACGGCGCTCGCGAGTTGCTCGATCGAAAGCACGTCGGTGATGTGGTCCATCACGTAACGTTGCACCTTGCCAATGATCGGGTCTTCATCCCTGCGCACGCCCACGTAAGGGCTGTATTGCGACTGCCCGCCTTCACGCTGGATATAGACAACAAGCCGTTTCGCGACGCGCACGGCCAGTTCATGTCCCCAGTCCTCGGCCACCAGCGACAGGCACAGATCGATACCCGCTGTGACGCCCGCTGACGTGAACAGGCGGCCGTCGCGGATGAATATGCGGTCCGGCTGCACGCATGCTTGAGGGAAGTCGTCGGCCAACCGGCCCGCATCGGACCAGTGGGTCGTCACTTCGCGGCCGTCGAGCAGTCCCGCATGGGCGAGGAGGAACGCGCCATTACAGACGGAGCCGTATCTGGCGGCGCAGTTTGCCTGACGCGTCAGCCAGTCGAGAAATGCGCGCGGCGGCTGAAAATCGGGCAACTGCGGCCCGCCTGCGATCAGCAGCAAATCGCATTGCGTGTCGAAGTCCTGATAGCCGAACGGCACGGCGATTTGCATCCCGTTGGAGGCCGATACTGTGCCCGCTTCGTAGCCTACAAAAGAGACTTGATATCGCTGATGCGCGGGAATAAACGTGTTCGCTTCCGCGAAGACGTCGAGAGGGCCTGCGACGTCCAGGGCCTGCACTCCATCGAAGATGACAACGGCAACTTTCATTTCCTGACCTTCATGAACAGTAGGCACGTCGATGAGATGAAGCCCGGTGACGCGCATTCATTCAGCTTATCGCAAGAAAGCACCGACACTATGTCGCAAGCAGAAAATGTCAGATTCACATTTTCCACAATGGCAGATTGGGAGTCCATGATGTTGCAATGTGAGAATCTGCATAGTCAGATAGGTGGGTATCGTGTGCGGCAGATATCGAGCGATGGCCGATATCGATTCCAGTTTGACCTGCGAAGGTGCCTGTTGATCGGTCGCGTTGGACCAACGCTTGTCAGAATAAACATGCAGGCCCTCGCGATTCTTCTTCCAGTCGCAAATCACGAACGTGCGGACGGGAACGGCGATGCACGGCGAACCCGTCAGATCGATCGTTCGAAAACTGGAGCTGAACATACGTTGTTCTCGAGTTGGACGAGGCATTGGCTTTTGAACTGGGTGGCTGACATCGCGCAGCGCCCGTTTTTCATTCGAGACAACCATGACCCAAAATCCAGACATCGCTTCAGCAACCCTTTCTGCCCCTGCAAACGGGCGCGAACCGATGTCGGGCGCCGACATCATTTTGCGCGTGCTCAGCGAACAGGGCGTCGATACGCTGTTCGGATACAGCGGCGGCGCGATTCTTCCGACATACGATGCGGTTTTTCGCTTCAACGAAATGCATGCGAACGATCCGCAGCGTCAGATCAGGTTCGTGGTCCCGGCGAACGAACAGGCGGCGGGCTTCATGGCCGCCGGTTATGCGCGCGCTAGCGGCAAGGTTGGCGTATTCATGGTGACGTCCGGGCCGGGCGCGACCAACGCGGTGACGCCCATTGCGGATTGCAACGGCGATTCGATTCCTGTCGTGCTCATATGCGGCCAGGTGCCGCGTGCGCTCGTCGGCACCGATGCATTTCAGGAAGCGCCCGTTTTCAACATCATGTCGGCGTGCGCGAAACAGGTATTCCTGGTCACCGATCCGACGAAGCTCGAGCAAACGCTGCGCACCGCGTTCGAAGTCGCGCGCACGGGCCGTCCCGGTCCCGTGGTCGTCGACGTGCCCAAAGACGTCCAGAACTGGATGGGGACTTACCAGGGCCACGGCACCCTTGAATTTCGCGGCTATTCCGATCGGCTCCGGCGAGTAGCGAAAGGGGCGCACCTCGGCGCGGACAAGCGTGCTGAATTCTTCGCGCTGCTCGGGCAGAGCGAGCGGCCGTTGTTATACGTCGGCGGCGGCGTGATTGCGGCGGGAGCCGCGGCCGAACTGCTTCAGTTTTCCGAGCGATACAGACTGCCTGTCGTGACGACGCTGATGGGGCTCGGGGCGATGCCCGCAAAGCATGAGCTATCGCTTGGCATGCTGGGCATGCACGGCACCGCTTGTGCGAACTACGCGGTCGAAGATTGCGACTTTCTGATCGCAGTGGGCGCGCGATTCGACGACCGCGTCGCGGGCGGAAGGCCTGATGCCTTCGCACCTCGCGCGCGGCATGTCGCGCACATCGACATCGATGAAGCGGAGATCAACAAGGTCAAGCGTGCGCACTGGACGCATATCGGCGATGCAAAAAACGCGCTCGCCTCGCTGCTTGAGTTCGATGCGAGCGTGCAAGCGCCATTCGACTGGATCCAGGAAGTGCGGGAACTCAAGCGGACATACGGCATGAATTTCGACCGGAACGGCCCAGCGATCCCGCCGCAACTCGTAATCGAACGGCTCAGCGAAATAACGGACGGACGCGCGATCATCAGCACGGGTGTCGGTCAGCATCAGATGTGGGCGGCACAGTTCTTTGAATTCGTCGAGCCGCGAAGCTTTCTGACCTCGGGCAGCATGGGCACAATGGGTTTCGGCTTGCCTGCGGCGATTGGTGCGCAATTCGCGCGACCCGATGCACTCGTGATCGACATCGATGGCGACGGGAGTATCCGCATGAATGTCGGTGAACTGGAAACGGCGAGCACCTATGGCGTGCCTGTCAAGGTGCTGCTGCTCAATAATGTCGGCGATGGAATGATCCGGCAGTGGCAGCATCTTTTCTACGAAGGGCGGCTGTTCGTCAGCGACAAGACATTGCATCGCAAGGACTTTGTGATGGCCGCGCGGGCCGACGGCTTCGCGTTTGCAAGCCGCGTCGCGGAAATCGGCGACCTTGACGGCCAGTTGAAAGCGTTCCTCGCATTCGACGGTCCGGCCTTCCTCGAAGTCATGATCGATCCGAACGCTGACGTCTACCCGATGGTCGGGCCCGGTCAAGGCTTCGCGAA
Source organism: Paraburkholderia phymatum STM815 (assembly GCF_000020045.1). Taxonomy (GTDB): domain Bacteria; phylum Pseudomonadota; class Gammaproteobacteria; order Burkholderiales; family Burkholderiaceae; genus Paraburkholderia; species Paraburkholderia phymatum. The sequence continues at coordinate 2,105,570 of NC_010623.1, forward strand.
TATGATCACCGGGCCTTTCATACCGTCGCGTTCGCAGCAACGCGCGGGCGGTGGGCGGGCAGGGCGTCAAGCGGCCTCGGACATGTTCTAGGGCTTACCATCCAAACGAGAGATTCAAGGGGTGCGGACGTCTGGCGCGACTCGGATCGTAGCCGGGCATGGATGTCGGCACGCTCGAATCTTGACCCGGAGCCGGTGAACATTGGCCAATTGTCGTTGTGTCGTCGCACTATGATGACCGGAAGCGGGTGCCGGAAAGAACCAGCCCGCCGTATTGAAATCAGGATTGGAGCGTCATGAGCTTACGGGACACGATTGATTCGCCATCCAACGCACGGCAGCGTGTTGCGGACGGACTCCGTGGATTTCTGATCGCAGGCGTGTCGGCGACGGGAGTGCACTTCATGTCGGGCCTGGGCGCGTTCGAATCGACGGTCGCGCCTCATTACGGCGACACGCCGTACGATGCGTTCGGTGCAGCACACACGGGCACGTCAATCTCTGCGGCAATAGGAATGGCGTTGGGTTTGCTCAATAGCGGAACGTATATCGTGGCGATCAATTGCGATGACGCGCTGTCCGCCGGTGGACTGAACGCTCAAAGCGCCGACTCAAGCAGGCTTCTACATGAGCGCAACTGACCCGACAGCCGACTTCGATAGGGCAATCCGCGCGTTGGCGCATCCGTTCCGAAGGAAAGTGCTGCAATGGCTTGCCGATCCCGACGAATACTTTACGGTGCCGGAGTATGCGGCGTTTCGAGCCGTCTCTGCGGGAATGCTGCATGCGCGCAGCGGTTTGTCGCAATCGACGGTATCCGGTCATCTGGCTCAACTCGAGCATGCCGGTTTGATCCGGTCGAAAAAGGTCGGGCAATGGGTGTTCTATTCGCGTAACGACGTGGCGATGCGTGAACTGGCCGAATGGTTTTGCGCCGACGTTGCCGGGGTCGCCGAAATGTCTCGCGTCAAATAGACGGCGTGCGTCACGTACCCGACCCTTCGACCATGCTGGCGCGGGCGCCCCGGTCGGCAAGCTGCCGGGTGCAAACGGGCGCCGCCGCAAACGCATGGCCGACCTGAGCGATGAGACTATCAGCGCGCAACGATGAACGACGTATGCATGCCCATCGCGTAGTGCCCGGGCCGGTTGCAGATCAACACATAGCGTCCGGGCGCGAGCTTCAATGAGAGGCGTTTTGTCGAGCCCTGCGCCAGGTCCTCTACCTCGCCAATCTTACTGAACCGGCTTTCGGCAACGAGTCCTTTGTGGACGGGCAGATGCGCATCGTCCACGTCTGTCTTCAACACCACGAACTCGTGTTCGGTATTGTCGTTCGCTGCATTATTCACCTCGAAAGTGACACGCCCCGCTTTTGCCGTGTCGCTATCGAGTTGAATTGTGTTGTCCGTCAGCTTGACGTGGATCATTTCGTCCGCGTAAGCGCTGAGCGGCGCAACAAATGCGGCTATCGCCAGCACGAACGCGGTATGGCTTCTGTCGATCATCATGTCTCTCCTCGAAAGGGCGGTGTTGCTGCTGGACGTGCCGACGAGCGGTCGTCCGTCGGACGAACCTCGGTAATGAAACGTGGGTGGGCTTTGAAATATTCCGCCCGTTGTCGATCGTGACCGTCGCGGAAAGTTGAAGGCGTGTTGGAGCTCGCACATCCAGGCTTGCTGGGCGAGATGAAGCGCGTGGGAGGAAAGCGCGATCCGGCTGAGGGGGGAGCGTCCGCAAACGGCTGGAACGACCGTTTGCCGAAGCCTGGCGGCGGACCGTGAAGACACGTACGCCCGACACGTATGTCGGGCTGGAACCTTCGACTCTAATCGCTTCGCCGTGTGCCGCAACCTTTCCGTTGTTTCGAACCCAACAGTCGCGGTCGTTGCCCGGCAGCTTTACGCCGGATGTGCAACGATAGCCGTGCAACTCGCGCCTGTCTGAAGACGCTGGACAACCCAACGGGGAGGGTAGATGAGAGAAGACGCCAAGACGCTATTCGTCGCATCCGAGGATATTGCAACCGCGTTGAACCTGCTTGAGAGCATCGAGGTCGAGATCGGTTTCGACTGCGATGATCCGGAGAGCATCGAGCAGGCGATGCTCGCCGTCGAGGAAGCAATCAATACTCGGCTGAGCGGCCATCGCGGCGATTCACGTATTGAATCGGCCATTCTGCGCGTCAAGCTGGACTTCCGGTGCGCGATTCTCGAGCAGGCGTCGTCCGATGACGACGATGATGAGGCCATTGGCATCGTCCACACCGTGCATTGACAGAGTCGGGCGCGCGTCGGCCCGGTCGCCCGTCGGGGCGGGCCGACGCGGCGCGCGGCGCTAAGTCATTGCGCGCTGTCCGTGCGACCGAGATAGTCGTCGACTGCGCTGCCGACGGTAGGGTGAAAGCGCTCGTCGCCGATGATATCGAACAGTTCGAAGCGCCTGAGCTTGTCGCGCACAGGATCTTTCATTTCCGCGAAATGCAGTGCGATGCCGCGTTCGTCGAGCAGCCGGTTCAGTTCGCGCAGCATGTCGGCCGACGTCACGTCGACGCTGGTCACGGGCTCCGCGGCCACCACCACTCTGTTGATGGACGACGGCGATTCGTCGACGGCTTCCAGCAGGCGTTGCTGAAAGAGTTCGGCGTTGGCGAAGAACAGTGGTGCATCCCAGCGGAACAGCAGCAACCCGGGAATACGCGCCGCATGCGGATAACGCGTGATGTCGTGGTAGCCCCTCAGACCTTCCACGCGTCCTAGCACCGCGAAATGCGGTCGCCAGCCGTCCCAGAGAAATTCGATGACCGCGAGCGCCACCGCAATGCAGATGCCGGGTATTGCGCCGAAAACGGCGACGCCGGCGAAGCAGACGACCGATAACCAGAACTCCCATTGCTGGATGCGGTAGATGCGCTTGAGGTCGGCGAATTCGAACAGCCCGATGGCCGCGGCAATCACGACGGCGGCCAGCGCGCTATTGGGAAGATAACGCATCAGGTTGGGCGCAGCCATCAGAAGTATGGCGACGGCGACCGCGCCGACGATGCCCGTCACCTGTGTTCTCGCGCCCGCAGCTTCCGCCACGGGTGTGCGCGAAGAACTGCTGCTGATGGGGAAGCCCTGAAAGAAGCCGGCCGCCAGATTGGCCGCGCCCAAACCGACCATTTCCTGGTTGGGATCGACGCGCGTATGAAAACGTGCGGCGAAGGTTCGCGACAGCACGCTCGTATCGGCGAACGAGATCAGCGCGACCGCGCAGCCGCCCAGCACTATCTTGACGAAATCGGCGTCACCGGCCCACGGCAATGCAAAGGACGGCAGGCCTTGGGGAATCTTACCCAGCACCTTGACGCCGAGGCTGTCCAGATCGAACACGGTGACGCTGAGCGTGGCCAGGATCACCGCGATCAGGATGCCCGGGACCTTATCGAAACGCTTCAGCAGGAGGATCAGCACGAGGCTTCCCGCACCGACTGCGAAGCTGTACCAGTTGGCTTTGCCCGCAACGAGGGCGGCGCCCAGCGTCAGAAGATCGCGCAGCGGCCCCCGGTCATCGAACGATATGGCAAAGAGCTTCGGCAGCTGGCTGATCAGCACGGTTAGCGCAATGCCGTTCATGTAGCCGTAGCGGATCGGTTTGGACAGCAGTTCGGTAATGAAGCCCAGCCGCAGCAGTCCCATCACGATACAGAACAGGCCCGATACGATTGCCATCATGCTGGCCACGGCGACGGCACGTGACGGATCCCTGCCGGCAATGGCGACGACGACCGCGAGGATGGGCGCGGCCAATGCTGAGTCGGGGCCGAGCACGAGAATGCGGCTAGGGCCAAACAGCGCATAGGCGAGCAGCGGAATGATCGTCGCGTACAGACCGTAGACACCCGGAACCCCGGACGCCTCGGCATACGCGATGCCGACGGGCACCAGCATGGTGGTCAAGACCAAGCCCGCAGCCAGATCGTTCGGCAACCAGCTGGCCCGATACCCTTTGAGCAATGTCAGGCCAGGCAGCCAACGCATCCACGCAGGCGGCTTGACCGCAACCTGTCCGTCTTCAGGAACTGGATGATCGGATTGCATTTGTCTGATGGTCGCAATTGATCGCGCGATCCGGATTGAGTTACCGCCGCGGTTCAGGATGAAGAATAGTCCAGTCGTGCCAACCGCCACAAAATAATCGCCCCTGAATTCGCGCACTTGTATGGGACCAAAGTCCAATACTCTCCCCAAAAGGCAGGGCCTAGACTGAGGGTGAGCACCGGCTTTGGGCGTTGCATGGATGAGTGCGGGCGCGTGACCGGTGCTGATTTCTCCAACCTGATCCTGAGGGCAGAAATGAAAACGAATCGCTTCGTTATCGCAATGGCTGTCCTGATGGCGGCGTGCCCGGCGCTTGCCCAGCCGCAGACATCGGTCGATGTCACGAAAGCACCGGGCAGTGTGACGGCCGTGGGGACGGCCAAGGTGACGGCCACGATTGTCGCGATCGAGCCGTCGACGCGCACCGTCACGCTCAAAGACAAGAAAGGCAAGATGGTGGAACTGCAGGTCGGTGAAGAAGCGCGCAACTTTGACCAGCTGAAGGTCGGAGATATCGTCACGACCGAATACCAGGAAGCGATGTCGCTGAGCCTGTCGAAAACCAACGGCCCGCGTTCGGCGACCCAGCGGCTGATTGAAAAGCGTGCGGAGCCGGGTGCCAAACCGGGCGGCACGATCGGCCGCGAGATTACGGTGATGGCGGATGTCGTCGCCGTCGACCCGAAGGCGAAGACTGTTACGTTGAAGGGACCGCACGGCAACCTCGTCGACGTGCATGTCGAGGACCCGGAGCAGATGAAAAACGTCCACAAAGGTGATCAGGTCCAGGTCGTCTACACCGAAGCCGTTGCGATCACTGTCACGCCTGGCGCGGCCCAGTAGAAGGCGGCCCATCACACCGGCTAGCGGGCCCGGGCGCCGGCGGCGACGCGCGCGCAGAGTCGTGTTCTGTCGAGGTGAAGAGTGATGATGGTACGGGGAACACATCGGCCTCACGCCGTCGCGGACAAGCCTGTTCGAGGTGGATGCGGGCGCGGTGTGGGCGTCGCCTTCAGGCGTCTCTTGCTGATGACCGTTTGCGCCTCGCTGCCGCTCATGGCGGGGTGCCCCTACTATGCGGCGCCTCCCGGCACTGTCATCAGCGCACCTGCCAGCTTTAACCGCTCTTTCGCCGCTGCAGCGGGTGCAATGCAAGACGAAGGGCTGTCGATTTCCGTGCAGGATCCCGGGACGGGCACGATCGTCGGTGGAATCGACGGCGGTGTCGTGCAGGCGAGCGTGCGGCAGCAAGCCGATGGCAGCGTCGTGGTTCAGTTCGACTCAAAGAATGCGCGCGATCCTGCACTGCTCGATCGCATTTCGCGCAGCTATGACAGGCGTATGGGGCGCTGAGCGCGGCAGGGGCGAGACGAGGGAGGCGCGGGTCGAAGGTCTGTGCAGGATGCGGGAGGACAGTGCATGACGAAGCTTCTCATCGATGTGGTCGTCTTTCTTGCGGCGGCGCTCATTGCCGTGCCAATGTCAGTTCGCCTCGGATTCGGTTCGGTGCTCGGATATCTGGTGGCGGGCATCATGATCGGACCGTGGGCACTGGGGCTCGTGACCGATATCGACGCGATCCTCCATTTTTCGGAGCTGGGCATCGTGTTGATGATGTTCGTGATCGGACTCGAAATGCAGGTCGACACGCTGTGGGCGATGCGCCGCACGATCTTCGGCTACGGCACGATGCAGATGACCGTGTGCGCCGCGGCGCTGTCGGCAATCTTCATGCTGCTCGGGTTGTCCTGGCGGATTGCACTGGCGGGCGGGCTCGCGCTTTCGTTGTCGTCGACGGCGATGGTGATGTCGGAGCTTCAGCAGCGCAAGCTGATGGACATGCCAACGGGCCGCGCCGGGTTCGGCATTCTGCTGTTCCAGGATATGGCGGCCATTCCGCTGATCGCGCTGCTGCCGCTGCTCGGACCGGCGATGCCCGTCGCAGCAGCGGAGCCGGGCTGGCTCATCGCGCTAAAAGCGCTCGGTATGGTGATTGCGGTTGCGCTAGTGGGCCGTTACCTGTTGCAGGTCGTGCTCCGAGTGATCACCGGCATTGGCGTTCCGGAAATTTTCACTGCGTTTGCACTGCTCTGGATCGTAGGCATCGCATTACTGATGGAGAGCGTCCATCTGTCGATGTCGTTGGGCGCCTTTCTCGCTGGCGTTCTGCTCGCAGACTCGGATTATCGACACCAGGTCGAAGTCGACATGGCGCCCTTCAAGGGCTTGTTGCTCGGTCTGTTCTTCATTGCGGTCGGAACGTCGATCGACTTCGGCGTGCTGATGCGCGAGCCGGTACGCGTGGCCGTCCTGGTCGTGGCGCTGGTCGGGATCAAGACGATTGCGCAGTGGTTCCTTGCAAACAGATTTGGCGTGCCGGCATCGGAACGCAGCTACTTTGCGGTTCTCCTGTCGCAAGGCGGCGAGTTCGCCTTTGTGGTGATGGCCGCTTCTTTGGCGGCAGGCGTCATCGATCAGCGCCAGTCGTCGCTCGTTACGCTCGTGGTCGCGCTGTCGATGGTGTCGACGCCTTTGCTGTTGCTCGTGCATCGCCGGTTCGTGCAGCCAGTTGTGAGTCGTGAGCCTGGATAGCGGCCGCCGTGCACAAGCGTGGCGTTCTAACCGCGTAAAGGCAGCTTGGCTTTCATGCGTCAGCCTCTGGCGCGTCGGCCGCTTCCACGTCAACGCCGGCCACCGGGTCACTAGCGACGGGCGCGTCCTCAACTGGCCGATGCACACGAAAACACGGCCGGACGACCCGGCCGCGCTTCGCCTGCCGACTGGCGCTACTCGGCGGCAATGGCTCCTGCGTCTTCGCAACTGTAGTCGAGCGCTTCGGCGACTTCGGGGCAGGTCACCTTGCCGAACGCCACATTCAGGCCGCGGCGCAGATGCTCGTCGTCGGTGAGCGCCTTGCGCCAGCCTTTGTCCGCGATCTGCAGGACGAAGGGCAGTGTCGCGTTGTTCAGTGCGTAGGCGGACGTCCGAGGCACGCCGCCCGGCATGTTCGCGACGCAATAGTGAACGACCTCGCCGACCTTGTAGGTCGGCGCAGCGTGAGTGGTGGGCTTCGCCGTTTCGCAGCATCCGCCCTGATCGATCGCGACATCGACGATCACCGAACCGGGGCTCATCGCCTCGACCATCTTGCGCGTGACGAGTTTCGGCGCGGCGGCGCCCGGCACAAGTACACCGCCGATTACGAGGTCCGCGGCAAGCACATGCTGCTCGATATTGTCCCGGTTCGAATACACCGTGATCACACGTGCGCCGAGCAGTCGGTCCATGCGCCGCAGGGCATCGACATTGCGATCGATCACCACGACTTGCGCACCCGTGCCGACGGCGATCTGGGCCGCGTTGCTGCCCACCACGCCGGCCCCGAGGATCACGATCTTCGCCGACGGCACGCCCGCCACGCCGCCCAACAGGATGCCCTTGCCGCCGTGCGCGCGCTCCAGGCAGAAGGCGCCCGCCTGAATCGACATGCGGCCCGCGACCTCGGACATCGGCGCGAGCAGGGGCAGTCCGCCGCCGGGTTGCGTGACCGTCTCGTACGCGATGCAGACTGCGTTGCTCTTGACGAGATCGGCGCATTGCGCGGGGTCCGGCGCGAGGTGCAGATAGGTGAATAGGATCTGGCCGCTGCGCAGCAGCGCGCGCTCCGGCGCTTGCGGCTCCTTGACCTTGACGATCATGTCGGCGGCCGCGAATACGGCGCCCGGGTCGGGCACGATCTGCGCGCCCGCCGTCCGGTATGCATCGTCGGATGCGCCGATACCCGCACCCGCTCCCGTCTCCACGCTCACCTCGTGTCCATGCGCGACGATCTCACGTACGGACGACGGCGTGAGCCCGACGCGATATTCGTGATTCTTGATCTCCTTCGGAACGCCGATGTGCATATTGCCTCCTTGTATGGACTGCAAGCCCGCCGCGAAACGATCGCAGTCGTTTCGTTCGTGGGATGTTCACTGCGGCAGCCAACAGCCTCGGGTATCGGTGAAGCTTTTGGTCGTCTCCTGCTATAGCCTAAACCTGAATCCTGCGCGGTGCCGCGGCGCACGCACGCAAGCGGCCCGCCAGCGCGAGCCGCTTGCATCGACGATGACTGCTCGAATGCCTGGCGATTCGCTTGCACGAAGCCGCCCCGCGACGAGGCCGGGCAGCGCAGGAGGCTTGCCGATATGACGCGGCGGCTGAGTGAGCACGGCGGCGGGCGAGGCGAGGCTGACCTACGGCGGCGCCTGCGCGATGCAGCGCGGCATCGCGCCCGTGCGCAGGCAGTCTTACCAGCGCAACAGCTTCGGCCCCAGCCACGCGCCGATGCCCGCCGGCACCAGCATGCCGATTGCGTACCACACGCCCCAGAAGGCGGGGCTCATCTCGGGACAATGCAGGCAGTACACGACCGTGGCCGTGGAACTCGCGAGCAGACCGGCGACAGCGCCCGCGAGCCGCAACTGCGTGGGCGCCAGCGATTTGACAGCCCAGAACACGGCGGGGAAGGTCGGCAGCGACAGCAGCATGATGTTGAACGGACACGTGCGCCAGGTTTGACCGAGCACCAGCGCCCACCGTCCACCGGGTGCCGTGCCGTCGAGCAGGAACAGGCTTGCCGCCCACACGGCGACGAACGGCAGTGCGATCAGCGCCCACGAGTAACCCGCGCGCGCGCCAGGCCGGCCAAGCCGCATCACGGCGAACATCGCGCCGACCGCAATTGCAAGCGGGTACGCCATCTTCGACCAGAAGAGGGCCGTGCGCGCGACGCTCGCCAGATCGTGCCGCACGCCGAACACCAGGCTCATCAGGACCAGCGAGCCCAATCCGCCGAGCAGCAACGCCTTGACGAAACGCCGTGCGACGGCGCCGCGCTCGATGCGCGTGACCTGATTCGACAGAAGGCCAATGAGATCGTCGGTCTTCATCGTAGCCCCCGGATGCGTGCGGCCAGCGCCTTGAGCCCCCGATGCACGCCGACCTTCACGGCCGATTCGGACAGACCCGTGATACGCGCCGTCTCCGTGACAGACAGGCCTTCGAGTTTCATGTGGACGATCGGGAGCCGCTGCTTGTCGGGAAGATGGTCGAGCAGCTTGCCAATATCGTGACGCGCTTGCGCGGGTTCGTCGTCGGTGTCGGCGAGCAGATCGGCGTGATCGTCGAGCGGATCGTTGAGGGATTCGCGACGCGCACGCGAACGGAAGAAATCCATCAGCTTGTAGCGGGCGATCGCATGCAGCCAGGCCGTCAGCGGCTCGTCGGGACGATAGGTGTGCCGCGCATTGTGCACGGCGAGCAGAATCTCCTGAACCAGGTCTTCGACATCGTCGCGATACTGCGGGATGCGTCTGCGCAAAAAGCCGCGCAAATGTCGCGTGAGTGCCTGGAGAAAGCCTCGATAAGCGTCGGCGTCGCCGTCGAGACCACTGACGAACAATGCTTTCAGGCGGCTTTCCGCGTCTTGCAACATGGCTCCTTGGTGGGCGGGACGGCGGCACGACGACGCTGGAGCGTGGCTTGCCGCCGCGGCAAGCGGGGCGCCCAGCTTCAGATCGAGCGCTTCGGCATAGCCGAAGCCGTGATGCGCCACTATAGCGCGGTCGTCGTCCATCGTCGTCACCCGCCTCCTTTAACGGGTTAATTCGTTCTTCCGCGACGGCCGGTTACACGGTGTGCAAAAAAATCTTTTTGCGCTGCGCTGTAACCCGGCACGTGTCCCCGACGAATTGACGTGTATCCGACCGTCATGGTGATCGACATGGACACGATAAAAGCGACACTCACGCCAGCGCACGACAGCGTTCCGCGCCACTCGCCCATTCATCCGCTATGGTTGCGCATCACGCATTGGCTCAATGCGTTTGCCGCGCTGATCATGATGTTCTCGGGCTGGCGCATCTACGACGCGTCGCCTGTTTTCCGCGGCATTGTGATTCCCCCGTCGATCACGCTTGGCGGCTGGCTCGGCGGGGCGCTGCAGTGGCACTTCGCGGCGATGTGGCTGCTGGTCTTCAACGGCATCGTGTATCTCGCGCTCAACATCGCAAGCGGGCGCTTCGTCGCAAAGTTCTTTCCGCTTTCACCGCGTGCCGTGCTTCACGACTTCATCGCCGCCGTGAGCGGCAAGCTGTCTCACGCGGACTTGCGTCAGTACAACGCGGTGCAGAAGCTCGCCTATCTCGCCATCATCGTCGATCTCGCGGTGCTCGTGCTGTCGGGGCTCGCGATCTGGAAGTCGGTGCAGTTTCCGCTGTTGCGCGAACTGATGGGCGGTTACGACAACGCGCGCATCGTTCACTTCTGCGCGATGGCGGTGATGGCGGCGTTCGTCGTCGTGCACATCGCGATGGTCGCGCTCGTGCCGCGTTCGCTGCTGACCATGCTGCGCGGCCGTTGACCCTTGCACGAGGAATCCCCATGAAAACCAGCGACAAACCGATCGTCAAGCTCGATCGCGAAGCGATTCTCGCCGATGCGCGCCGCGAACTGGAAATGCCTTCGCGCCGCCTGTTCGGCAAGCGCATGCTGACCCTGGGCGGGCTCTCGTTGCTGACCGGCTGCTCGATCACCGACGAGGACTCGGTCAACAAGTTTCTGACGGCTGTCTCGCGTCTGAACGACCGCGCGCAGGCACTGCTGTTCGATCCGAAGCAACTCGCGCCCACTTATACGGAAGCGCAAATCACGCGGCCGTTTCCGTTCAACGCGTTCTACGGCATCGACGACGTGCCCGAAGTGGACGGCAGCGACTATCGCCTGAAAGTCAGCGGTCTCGTGACGGGGCAGCGCGTGTGGACGCTGCCTGAACTGTACGCGCTGCCGCACGCTGAACAGATCACACGGCATATCTGCGTCGAAGGCTGGAGCGCAATCGGACGCTGGGGCGGCACGCCGTTCGCTGGCTTCCTGCGCCGCATCGGCGCCGATACGACCGCGAAGTATGTCGGCTTTCGCTGCGCGGACGATTACTACGAGAGCATCGACATGCCCACTGCGCTGCATCCGCAGACCTTGCTCACGTTCGAATACGACGGCGAGCGCTTGCCCGCGAAATACGGCTATCCGATGAAGCTGCGCATGCCGACCAAGCTCGGCTACAAGAATCCGAAACACATCGTCGAGATCTTCGTCACGAATACGTATCCCGGCGGCTATTGGGTTGATCAGGGCTACAACTGGTTCGGCGGTTCCTGAGTGCTGTTCTGTTTTTTTCCGGTTCCGGCATGGCCGGATACCACTTTCCCCCACCAAGGAGATAAGCAATGAAACGACTGATGACGGCGGTATGCTTCGCCACGCTGGCGATGGGCACGACGGCTGCATTTGCGCAGGCGAGCGGCGCGATGTCGAACGATGCGATGAGCAAGGACGCCATGTCGCATGATGCGATGAAAAAGGACACCATGTCGCACGACACGATGAAGAAGAACAGCAAGACGAAGAAGCATGATGCGATGGGTATGGATCATCCCGCATCGGGGGCGATGTCGCAGTAAGCTGCCGTGGCAGTCAGCCGGGCGTGGGTTCGCGCCCGGCTGTTGTTTGTTCTACGCCTGCGCCTGGAAGATCAGATTGAACGGCGTTTGCGTGGCGCGCCTGAAACGCGTGAAGCCGCCCGCCGTCACGACATCTCTGAGCCGCGCTTCCCCCGCCTGCGCGCCGAGCGCCTTCCTGCCTTCCTGCGCCAGCGACGCGCCCGTGCAGATCAGTGTCGACGCGGAATAGAACACGCGCCCGACAGGATTGAGATTGTCTTCGAGCCGGTCGTTCGCAAACGGCTCGACGATCATCCATGACCCATCGGGTTTCAACGACTGCAGGACGTGCGCCGCTGCGCCTGTCGGGTCGCCCATGTCGTGAAGGCAATCGAAGAACGCGACGAGGTCGTAGTCGTTGCCGGGAAATGCTTGCGCGCTCGCGACTTCGAACGTGACCCGCTCGCCGAGGCCCGCTTCGTCGGCAAGCTCACGGGCTCTCTGCACGGACGGCTCATGGTAGTCGAAGCCGACGAAGGTCGCGTCGGGATAGGCATCCGCCATCAGCATCGTGGACGCGCCGTGTCCGCAGCCCACATCGGCGACCTTCGCGCCGCGCCCCTTGAGTATCGCTTCGACACCGTTGAGCGCGGGTATCCATTCATCGACCAGATGTGCCGCATAGCCCGGGCGAAAGAAGCGCTCCGTGCCCTTGAACAATGAAGGATGATGCTGATGCCAGCCGACACCCAGGCCTGTGCGGAAGGCGGCTTCGAGTTTGGGCAGGCTGCGGAACATCGCTTCGGCGCAGTCGGTGAATCCCGGCAGGAAAGTCGGGCTCGTATCTTCGGCGAAGCACATCGCCATTTCGTTATCCAGCTGATAACGCGCGGTCTCGGGATCGTAGCGGATAAAGCGCGAAGCGGCCTGCGCCGCGAGCCATTCGCGCACGTATCGTTCGGCGAGACCGGCGCGTTCGGCGACCTGCTCCGACGTCATCCAGCCCTGCTCGGTCATCGCCTTGTAGAGGCCGAGCCGGTCGCCGAGCGCGATCAGCGGCGCGGACGCCACGGCGCCGAATTCTTCCACCATGCGTCCCATGAAGTCCTGCACCTTTTGTTCGTCGTATTGCATGTGCCACCTCCTCGGCGAAGGCAGAATTGATCTGACGAAAGCGGCGTCCGCCGTGCGCACACGTTACCGGCGACGTCCATGCAAAGTATAGGCAGTGGAAAGACTGACGAAAGGCGCAAGTGCAGGCCATTTCGCGCGTGTGTATGATCCGCGAGCATCAAGGCCATTCAACGGGACTTCAGATGAGTTCAAGCAGGCAAGCCAAGCGTGGCGTTCCGGCCAAACAGGATCTGGAAGCGATGTCGGTATTCCGTTACGAGCTGCGCAAGTTCTTGCGCGTCTCAGAGGAGATCTCCAACGCGGCCGGCATCACGACGCTGCAGTATCAACTGCTGCTGCACGTGCGCGGGTTCGAGGGGCGGCAATGGGCGACGGTCGGCGAACTGGCGGAGCGTCTGCAGGCGGCGCCGAACGGCACCGCCGCCCTCGTGTCGCGCTGCGAATCGGCAGGCCTCGTGACGCGCAAGCCCGACCCCGCCGATCGCCGTCAGGTGCAGGTGCATCTCACGCCCAAGGGCGAGCGCTGCCTGCTCAAGCTCGCAGCCGAGCACAAGGCACACTATGGCTCGTTCGGCTGGGTGTTCGGCGAAGCGAACGAGTAAGCATTCCGCAGCTGCCTGCGCAAGTCGAACTGGAGAAGCGCACATTTATGTCACAATGTGCCTTATTTGGCTTCGACTACATAAGCTCCGATGCGCATTTCCGCATTTTTCGACCGGCGCGCGATGCTGCGCGCAAGGCGGCTCTGGCTTCACTATGGCGTGTTCTGGCTGGGGGCGGTGGCAACCGGGCTTGTCGCCGTCCTGTACGCGCGCCTGATCGATTTCGGCTACGACACGTTCCTGCATTGCACGGTTGCGCACTGGTGGCTGCCGCTCGTGCTCACGCCGGCTATCGGTGCATTCGGGGTCTGGATTACGCGGCGTTGCTTCCCCGGCGCGGAGGGCAGCGGCATTCCGCAAGTCATCGCGACGCTGCACGATGGGCGCGACCTGGGGCCGCGTCTGCTGAACCTGCGCATTCTGGCCGGCAAGATCGCCGTATCGTTTCTGTCGATCCTCGGCGGCTTCACGATTGGCCGGGAAGGGCCGACGATCCACGTGGGTGCGTCGCTGATGTTCAGTCTGCGGCGCTTCTATCCGGCGCGTTTGCGTAACCTGCGAGGTGGGGAACTCGAGCGCAAGCTCGCGTTGGCGGGCGCCGCCGCGGGGCTCTCCGCGGCGTTCAATGCGCCGCTTGCCGGCGTCGTGTTCGCGATCGAAGAACTGACGCGCAGCTTCGAGCAGCGAACCAGCGGTGTGCTGATCACGGCGATTATCTTCGCGGGCGTTGTCTCTCTCGGCTTGCAGGGCAACTACACGTATTTCGGCACGATCGAAATCGACGGCCACTTTCCGGATCTGCTGGCCGTTGCCGCCGTGCTGCTGGGCGTCGTGACGGGCGTGGCGGGCGGCGCGTTCTGCTGGCTGCTGCTCAATACCGAACGCTGGATGCCCGCTGGGCTCGTCACGTGGAGAAAGGCGCATCCCGTTGCGTTCGGCGCGGCGTGCGGCCTGTTCATCGCCGTGATCGGCGTGGCCGCCGGCGCGCACACGTTCGGCAGCGGCTATGCCGAAGCGCGCGGCATGCTAGAAGGCAGTTCGCAACTCGGTGCGAGCTATCCGCTGCTGAAGATGGCATCGATGGTCGGTTCGTATTTGCCCGGCGCGCCGGGCGGTCTCTTTGCGCCTTCCCTCGCGATCGGCGCGGGAATCGGCAACGCACTGCATCTCGTGTTCGGGCAGATGCAGCTTCCGATGCTGATCGCGCTCGGCATGGTCGGCTATCTCGCTGCCGTCACACAAAGCCCCATCACCGCATTTGTGATCGTGATCGAGATGATCAACGGGCATGCACTGGTGCTTTCGCTAATGGCGACGGCGCTAATATCGAGCCAGGTGTCGAAACTGTTTGCGCCGCCGCTTTACGAGGCGCTGGCGCAGCGCTATGCCGCCCGTTGATGCCGGCGTTGCACGCGCGACATTCGTGCGTCACGCGTCGCAAGTGGCGATCAGCGCACCGCGCGCTTCCCGAGCGTGCCGCTCTCAATAGGCGGCGCGCAGCGCTTCGTCGGCGACGGCGAGGCGCGACGCCATCGTCTTGATCAGAAAGCGGTGAAACTGCTGCGCGGCGACGGGGTCTTCGCGTTCGAGCGCGAACAGCGCGGGCACCGACAGACGATGCACGCGCGTGCGTGCCTCGGCGATGACGTCGGCGCTTCGCGTAGTCTGCGTGTATACAGCCATTTCGCCGACGACGGTTCCGGGACCGAACGAGCGCAGCCGCACGAGCCGGCCGCCCGATAGCGGCAGCGAAACGGCGACGCGTCCGCGTTCGACGATGTACAGTGCGTCGCCCGGCTCGCCGTGCAGGAAAAGCGGCTCGCCGGCGTCGAGGTCGCGCACTTCAAGGTGCGCGCATAGCCTGTCCAGCGCGGAGGGCGTGAAATGCGGCGCGAGCGTCGCGCGGAGATCCTGTTCGCCCGATGGTTGCGTAAGAGAGCACGATTCGAGCAGACGGTCTTCGATCCATTCGAGCCCGGCATCGAGCGTCGCGAATTCGTGGATGCGCAGGTTCAATGTCCCCGACTTCGCGAGCAGGCTGCGCGAGCGCGCGGGCAACGCGGTGAGCACGAGGTCGGCGCCCGACGACGCGCACAGTTGCCGCAGCTTGACGAACGCAATCGATACCGACGCATCCATGCCGTTGGTCGATGCGAAGTCGAGCACGACGTAGCGCACGCGAGCGGCGGTGTCCGCCTGAAGCCGCTCGCGCACGCGCTGCAGGATCGAATTCGCGGTGCCGAAGAACAGAAACCCTTGCAGGCACAGACCGCACACCTGCGCGCCGCGCTCATGCAGATGCGTGGAATCCTCGATACTGCGTTCGACCGACGACGTGCGCGTGGTCGCATCGAACTCCATGCGCACACAGCTGACGCGCCCGTATAGCAGCGCGAACATGACACACGCGGCAATGACGCCCGCGATCACGCCCGCAACGACGCCATAGAGCGCGACGGCGGCGAGCATGCCGGGCACGAGCGCGTACTCGTACCAGTTGAGCCTCGCATACGCGCCGACCAGCCATTGGAGCATCAGCCGCAGCCCCATGAACAGTTGCAGCCCGACCAGCACGGGGACGGGAAAGAGCGCCACGAGACCGGGCGATGCCACGAGCGCGGCAAGGCACGCGAGCGCGGCGAATACGCCCGCGAGCCGGGTCGTCGCGCCGGCTCGCGCATTGAGCATCGAGCGGTTGTATGACTGATAACCGATCATGCCGCCCAGCAATCCGCTCGCAATGTTAGCGAGACCTGCTGCGCGCATTTCCCGATTCAGATCGATGTCCTCGCCCGTTGCCGCGCCGATCGCCGTCGAGTTCATCAGGATCGTGATCGCCGACGCCGACGTCACGATGAGCGACTCGGGCAGATGCGCCGCGATCGCGGGCCAGTCGATCGCACCCTGTGCGAGCGATGCGGGCACGTGCAGATCGGGGAAGAGGTGCAGCCTGACCTGGGGCAGCAGCAGGCCCAGGCGGCGCGCATCGTCGATCGAGAGTCCGGCGAGATGCAGCGCAATATAAAACAGCGCGAAGCCGCACACGAGCACGAACGGCAATGCGGCGATGTGCTGTCGTCCGCGCGTGAGCAGAGTCGTCAGCACGCCGATGAACAGCGCGGGCACCCACGCGAGCCAGTGCAGTTGGGTGAGCAGGCCGAGCGTATGCCAGCGCGGCGATTCGCCCGTCAGCACGCGAAACGCACCCGCCAGCAGCAGATAGCCCGTGCCCGCGAGAAAGCCACCCACGACGGGATAGGGCAGGAATTGCAGGGAACGGCTGCGCCTGGACGAGCCGATCGCGAACAGCACGATCCCTGTCAGCACTGAACACAGTGCAATCGCAATCAGCACGGTGAGAATAATGGTAGCTGGCGAGCCGCCGTCGGCATGCACGCTGCTCGCGACACCCGCCGCGACGCCCGCGAGAAACGCGGTCGCGTTGCTGTCGGGCCCGGCGATGTTCAGCCGCATCGAGCTGGTCAGCGCGATCACCAGCGCAGTGACGATACAGCTGATCAGCGCGGTCGGCACGCCGAGTTCGGCGTAGCGCGCGAGGTCGGCGCTGAAGATCAGCGTGCCGAGGCTCATCGCGTAGCAGAGCATCACGAGGGTCGAGACGGCGCCCGCCGTCAGGTCGCCGAGCAAGCCGGCGACGCGCGGCGCACTCGTGCTTCGAGACGTCGATGCGGACGCGGACTCCGATGTAGAACCTGTAGCACCCTGCTTCACGGCGGCTCCCGGAACGCGCGGCGCCCGCGCGAGGCGGGGCCGCGCGAGCCAGTATCCGCCGTGGCTCTCGCGCCTGTCAAACGGCTGGCAGCCAGGCGCCGCCTCCTGTCGGCGGGTGCGGCACGTCAACCGAAAAGAGCGCGCGTCGTCGTATTGCTTCAGCGCTGAACACCCGCGCATCAGGACAGGCGGCGCAGAAAGGGGGCTTTCTTCATGCGCTGGAGGTGGTCGACGCCGCACTGACGGACCGCGCGGATCAGGTCGGGGGGAGCCGCATCGATCCCGCGTGCCGCGGACTCGACGGCGGATCGGCCGAGGTCTGCGTCAGTTGGGGCAGCGTGTGCGCCAACGATTGCCGATGCGCAAGGAGCGGGTCGAGGCGCGTCGTCAGTTCCGATACGAGCGCCTCGCAGTCGCCGATTGCCGTCGAGCCCCGTTTCGTCCAACGCTCGCGTTGCGCCTGCGTCAGCCAGTGCAGTGCGGCATCGCGTTCATGGCGGATAGCCCGAATCTCCGCATCGACGTTGAGGACACGGATCAGCAGCCGGTGCACGGAAGCGGGGTGATTCATGGCGCGGAACCTCGCAATGCCTGCGCGCATCCTACGAAGTCCGGCACGTTCGCGCCGGTACAAAAACGGGTCAAGCCGGCCTGCGAAGCGCCAACCGGCGATGCCCTTTTCGTCTAACGATGAATCCGGCGATTCGTTGCGACAAGTCCAACGCAGCGCGTTGCCGCTACAGCAGCACACCATCGCGCTGCGACACGCGGAACGTGCCTTTTCCCGCCTGTTTTGCGGCGTAAAGCGCTTCGTCAGCGCGGGAGATGAGTGCGTCGACGGCGTCATCGGGAGCAGACAACGCGATGCCGATGCTGGTGCCGATCGACACCGTCCTGCCCGCAGCCAGTCGATAGGGCCGGCTGACGACGCGGATGATCCGCCGCGCGATGGTGGCGACCACGAGCGGCGTCGAATCGCGGACGATGACAGCGAACTCGTCGCCGCCGAGCCTTGCCGCCAGCTCGCCGTCCCGCAGCGTCTGCTCGAGCCTCGCCGCCACCATCGTGAGCACTTCATCGCCCGCGCCATGACCGAGGTTGTCGTTGACGTTCTTGAAACCGTCGAGATCGAGGTAGAACACGGCCGCACGTGACGCGGCCGACGCCGGGGCCGCGCTCAGCATGAGCTTCAAACGGTCGTGGAATTCGCGGCGGTTGGCGAGTCCCGTCAGCGGATCGTGGCGGGCGAGGTGCAGGATCCTGGCTTCGCTTTCCCGGCGTTGCGTCACATCCTCGATGATGATCACGGCGCTTCCATCCGGTACCGGATTGCGTGTGATCTCGAGATGCCGTCCGTCGCGCAATTCGAGGTCGAACGCGCGGCGCTCGCCATGCAGCCACGCCGCGCACCGCTCTTCGATCTGCGCGCGGAACGCCGGACCATCGAAGTGCGCAAGTCCCACGTGTCCGATGAATTCGGGCAGCGGCACGTCGAGTTTCAACCGCTCGACGCGTGCGCCGAACAGCTCGGCCGTGCGCCGGTTCGCGATCACCACTTTTCCCGCCGTATCGATGGTGCAGAGGCCGTGCGGCATGTGCGCCAGCGCCGCGTCGAAACGCGCTGCCAGTTCGGCGTGGCGCTGCTCTGCCGACATCAGCGCGAGCAGGCCGTCGTAATGCCGCCAGACGATGGACACCATCGCGACGAGATAGGCCGCGAGCGGCGGCACGAGTATCCACGAGCCGCGGCTCGGCGCAGCGATCGCGCCGATGCCGATCGGAACCGCGCCCAGCACGATCTGCGCAATGGCGAGCCGGGGCAGGGCGGCATTACGCGATCCGATTCCGCCCAGGATACCCGCTGTCACCATGATCGCGAGCGCGGCCAGCTGGCGGTCGGGCGAGATCACGCAGCTCATTGTGCCCAGACCGAGCACGAGCGTCGCCAGGAGGCAGAGCGGCGCATAACGCGCCGCACACGCGTCGGGATGCCGGGCGCTCGCGCGGTTTCGTCTTTCGTACGCCCCGATGCACAGCAGCCGCGCCGCGAGGATCGATACGTCGACACCGAGCCAGATGGCCGCCCAGGCGGCATGCAGCCTGCAATATGCAACCAGCGCGACGAACGCGCTCGCGAGGCCCGCCATGAAGAGCGGGTGAGCGTTGTCGAACGCGGTCGACAGCAGCGACGCGCGCACGGTATCGCTGACGGTGTTCTGCCGGCGCGCCGGCGTGCCGAGAACGAAGCCTATCGCGGGAAATCTCGTTCGCATTAGGCGTCCCCGGCCGGCACGGTGAGAGCGAGCGCCGTTTCGCGTTGCGCGCTCACGAGTCTCTGTATCGCCACATCGCTCATGGGCCGGCCCGTCAGATACCCCTGCACGACATCGCATTGCGCGTCGACGAGCCAGGCGAGTTGCGCGGGATACTCCACGCCCTCGGCAACCACAGTCAAGCCGAAACTGTGGGCCATCGAAATGATCGCGGTGACGATGGGCTGTCCCGATTCCGGCAGCGATCGCACGAAGCTGCGGTCGATCTTCAACTCGTTGAGCGGAAAGTTCTGCAGATACGACAAGGACGAATAGCCGGTGCCGAAGTCGTCGATCGACAGGCGGACGCCCGCAGCACGGATCGTCTTCATCAGTTCCGTCACGTCGTCGACGTTTTCCATCAACAGACTCTCGGTCACTTCGAGCACGAGGGATCGCGAGGAAAGGCCGCTTTCGGCAAGCGCGACCAGCACGTCGTGCGTGAAGGTCGGTTGACCGAGCTGTCGTGCGGACACGTTGACGGACACGCTCACAGGGCTCGAAGCACGCCTGTTCCATTGCGCCGCGTCACGACATGCGCGTCGCATCACCCAGGTGCCGAGCAAGACGATCAGGTCGCTGCCTTCCGCGATCGGGATGAACTCTTCCGGCGAGATGCTGCCGTCATGCGGATGATGCCACCGCACCAGCGCTTCGGCGCCCGTCAGCTTTCCCGTGCGGCATTCGAACTGCGGCTGATAGACGACGCTCAGTGCGTCGTTGCCGATGGCAGCGCGCAAGTCTTGTTCGAGGCGCGCACGTCGCTGCGCCTGCGTGACCATGTGGTGCTCGAACGCGACGGCCGTGTTCTTGCCATTGTTCTTCGCCGCGTATAGCGCGATGTCCGCATTGCTGACCAGCGCGGGGACGTCGTCGGCATCGTCCGGGAAACGGCTGTAGCCGATGCTCGCCGTCACCGCGACGCTGCGTCCCTGCAATGTGAACGGGCGGGCCAGTGCAAGAACGATCTTTGCGGCGGTCGACTGGCTTTGATGCGGCTCCCTGTCAAGCGACGCCAGCACGGCGAATTCGTCGCCGCCGATGCGGCTCACGATATCGCCGGCGCGCACCGTTTCCTTGAGCGCCGCCGCCACCAGCTTCAACAGCTCGTCGCCGGCGCCATGGCCGAGCGTGTCGTTGATCGTCTTGAAGTCGTCGACGTCGATCAGCACGAGCGTCAGCGGCGCTTTCGAGCGCGCCGGCGATGCAATGCGACGCTCCAGTTCTTCGAAGAACGCGCGGCGGTTGGGGAGGTCGGTGAGCGGGTCCGTGAGCGCGAGATACTCGAGCCGCCGCTCCGCGTCGTTGAGACGCGATTTCATCCGCGTCATCACGAAGCGGGCAATCAGCAACGCGCACGCGGACGCGCCGAAAATGAACGATGCGTATCGCTGGAACTGCGCCTGCATCTGCTCCGTCGTCGCAACCAGCACGACGGTCCCGAGATGTTCGCCGTTCAGTTCGACTGGCGCGGACACGATCACGTCTTCGAAGGAAAGGCGTCGCGGGTGCGAGACGGATTCCAGCGTGCCTTCGTTGCGCTCCGCGTCGGAGACGCCTTCGCGCGCATAGAGGACGAAGCGCGCGTCGTCTTTGTCGAACACGGCGACGCTTTCGACGTACGGCAAACTGCGCATATGCTGGAGCACGTCGCCCGCCGCCCGTCTGTCGCCAAACACGAGCGCCGCCGACACGTTCTCCGACACCATTGCCGCCTGCAGACGGGCGATGTCCGTCAACGATGCGCGCAGCGATACGGCCTGATAGACGAGCAGAACGATGCCAGAGATCAGCAGCGCGACGGTCACGCCGATCAGATTGACGCGGCCCAGCGAGCGCGTCAGGGTCGGTGTGGCTGCCGTATGCAGATTCATAAGACGCTCCTCGCAAGGCGCAATAGCCTGGAACTCAGCGACAGACGCCGTCGTCCGGCTTCGCTTTTGTCGATATCGAAACGTATGTGGTCGTCCTCCGTGAATAGCCTCACGATCCACGGGCGGCTGCCCATATCGAAGTTGGCGATGACGAGGACGGGACTGTCCGACGCGAGTACGTCGGCGAGTGCTCGCGAGACGGGCGTCTCTCTTTCGAGCACGATCACGTTGCATCTGGACGGCTTCTCGTTGCCCGCAAGCGCGGCCACGGTCCAGATCCGGCCGCCGGTCGCTTTGCCGGCAAATTTTTCGAGCTCGCTGCTCAGGCCGCCCTGACCGCTCGCGCAGACGACGAGCTGCGTGTCCGTAAGCGATCCTGCTGGCCAGGTCACGAACTGCGTCATGTTGTAAACGTAAGCCGCCGTCAATACCGATTCGTCGACCTGTGCGCGGGTCGAGCGGATGCACAGGCAAGCGGCCATCGCTCCCGCGACTGCCGATGCGGCGATTTTCGAGGCGGTCCGCATGTCAGAACCCGTATACGAGCTTGAGCAGAAACGAGCGGCTCTGCTGCGCGATGACGTCTTGCGTGTAGCCGGGACCGGCCGGGTCGAAATAGCGTGTATCCGTTACGTTGTAAATGGACAAGGAAACGTCGGCATGCGGGATGAGACGCGCGGAACCGATGGAGACGTTGCCGATGCAATAACCCGCTGCATGTCCGCGTTCCGCGAGTCTGCTCGACACGCAGCGCATCTCCGTGCCGAGCCGCGCCCGGTTGGTCAGCAAGGGCAGCACCATGTTGAGCTTCGCGAGATGGCGGGGCGAGTTTTGCATCACACTGCCCGTCCCGCTGTCCCGTGCGATTTGCCACGAATAGCTCGCTCTTACGCGCGCCCCTCCGGCGAACTGCTGCTCGTAGCCCAGCTCGGCGCCATTCGCTTTCGAACGGTCGACGTTGCGAAAGATATAAAGCCCCGATGGATCGAGCGTCTCCGAGATCAGGTTGCGGATGTCGTAGTGAAAGACGGACAGCGTCGCGCGCCCCGTCGGTCCGAATGCGTGCTCGTAGATGAGTTCGGTGGTGCGGATGTGCTCCGCCTTCAGGCCGGGATTCGGCAACTGGCCGCCTTCACCCGGCACCGCGTAGTAAAGCTCGTAGGCATTGGGCGCGCGATAAGCCGTTCCGTAGACCAGTTTCAGCGTGTCGGCCGAGGTGGCCTTGAAGGACAGCGCAACGCGTGGACTCACGTTGCTGCCTGCCACGGCTTCGTGGTCGTAGCGCAGGCCGAGATTGAGCGTGAAGCCGGCGGGCAACCTGATCTCGTCTTCGGCGTAGACGCCGCTGCGATGACTGCTGCGGTGATCGTCGAGTATCGACGCAAACGGCGCGACGTCGAAGTTGTACTGATCGCGATGGGCGTCGCGCGTGTAATCGACCCCGACGATCAGCGTGTTGTTGCGGATCGAGCGGATGGTTGCATTGACGTCTGCGCCGTACCACAGCGCATGGTCGCCATCGACGTTTTCGACGGGGCCGGGCGCATAGAGGGACGGACTGCGATAGTCGTAGCGTCCCCAGTCGATTTTCGCGGCGACTTCGAACCCGGATGTGATCGCGTGATGGAAGGTGCCGTTGATGAAGGCATGGGTGTCGGTGGTGCTGAACGGCGTGTTGAATATCGCGCCATAGGGCGCACCCGGCACGCCTTTCGTCCGGTTCGAATATCCCGCGCTGATGCCGAAGTCGCCGTAGGCCGCCTTGCCGAGCAGATTCTGGCCGCGATCGTAGTCGAGACCGTTCGCGACGCCGTGGTTCTGATCCGGCGTGTCGAACGCCGGGAAGTAGAGGTCTTGTCCGTTGCGTTCCCACGAACTCGCGGACAGCAATACGTCCGCGCCGTGCGCGCCGTGCCAGCCATAAGTGGCGCGCGCCTTCTTCTCGCCGAAGCTGCCCGCGGCCGCGGCGGCCTGGGCACCCGCCATGTTCCTGCCGCTTCGGGTAATGACGTTGATGATGCCGAACAGCGCGTTGGACCCATACACGGCCGACCCCGGACCCGGAACGTATTCGATGCGTTCGACGAGATCCATGTCGACGGGAAAATCGGTGCCGATGGGCGCCTGGTCATACACGGCATCGTTGATTCTCACGCCGTCGACGAGCAGCAAAAAACGGCTGTTGTAATCGCCGGGCCGCTGGAAGCCGCGCGCGCCCAGATACGCGTAGTTGCGGTCGTAAGTCGTGTAGAGGCCGGGCAGGGACGCGAGCGCATCGGCGAGCGTTTTCCAGCCGAAGTCGCGGATGTCGCTGGCCGTCAGCACCACCACCGCGGCAGGGGCGTCGGAAATACGCTGTTCGAGACGCGTCGCGCTGCTGACGCTCACCTGCATCAGCTGTTCGAGCGGCAGGGCCAGCAGGTCGTTCGTCGCGACGCGCGGCATCGTATCGATGTGCGCGTCCCTTTCCGCCTGGCCAGCAACTGCGGCAGTCACACCGAACACGGCGGCGAGAGGAAGGCAGCGCAGTCCGCGCCAGACATCTCGCGCGGTACTACGCGAATTACACATCTCGGCAATGGTTACTTTCTATCTCTTTGGGGAAACGAATGTCTCCAGATTTGTTAACGGATGAATTGAAGTGGGCTTTAGGCATCTATTTAATTGGGCCAGAACGCACGACGCGCAAGGCCGTCCGGCAACGGGCGCACGGCAGCGCAAGCGTCGGCGCGAGGGAATGGGACAAACCATGCGGGGCAAACGAGGTATCGCTTTTGCTGTTGTTTCAGCAACCTGTCGACTGACACACGAGAGCCACCGTGACGAAATCTGCCATGAGAGTTTCTGTTGGCTGCGAAGACCCCTGCACGCAGGACGCGCAACTCCTGCTCGACGAGTGCGCCGCCACGCTCGCGCTTTACTCGGGCGATGGCGGGCAATCGAGATTCCGGCTGGAGGAGGTCTGCTCGGCACGCGGCGCATTTGTCGTTGCGCGAACCAGACAAGGCGCACCGCTCGGTTGCGGCGCGTTCCGTCGTTTCGACTACGGCGTGGCAGAGCTGATGCGTATTTATTGCCGGCGCGAATCGGGCGGCGCAGGGCAGGCGATATTGGACATGCTCGAAACCGAGGCGATGACGGCCGGCTATCGAACGCTGATCGCGCAGACGAACGACCTCAACCGCAGGGCGCTGGCGTTTTTCGAGCGTCATGGTTTCGAGCAGATCGAACCCGTCGGGGCTTCGATGCATCGGGCCAACGTGTTGTGCTTTGCGAGAGACATTGCCGCGCAACGGGACGGCGATCCGGCCGCCAGCAAACATGCGGACACGGACCCTGCCGGGCGCGGCGAGAGCCGTTGACGCAATGCCGGACGACTCGCGCGTGCGGCCGCGTGCTGCCGTGCCACCCTCGCCGGGCCAAGCGCGGCATGCGCGATGCTCGCCCGTCGGAAGGATGACGTCATGCAAGGAGGCGAAGATGGGCTCGTTGTTCAAGACCCTCACAGCGGCGGCCGTAGGCGCAGCCGCAATGTATTACTTCGACAGCCAATCGGGCCGGCGACGCCGCGCAATGCTGCGCGATCGGATGGGCGCGACTTCGCGAACATTCAGGAAGAAATCGCGGGCTCAGGCGCGTAAGGCGATGGGTCATGCATACGGCATGCTTCACCGCGCGGCATCGAGCGGTGCGCCCGTCAGCGACGTGCAGGTCACGGAGCGCGTGCGCTCGCATCTGGGCCGGGTCATGCGCACGCCGGGGGCCGTCGACGTGCGCGTCGATCATGGCGTGGCGTGCGTGGCGGGCGAGGTGCTCGCGTCCGACCGGCAACGCGTGATCGACGAGATTGCCGCCGTTCCCGGTGTCGAGCGGGTAGAGGATCATCTATCCGTGCACGCGGCGCCGGGTAACATCCCCGAGTTGCAGGGCGTTGCGCAACGAAGCCGATAGCCAACTCGCGGCTGTTTTGCAGACGCCTCTGCATGGAAGGGACCGCTTGCGGCTTCCCAAATACCAACGCCACTGCGCCTCGACGGCGCAGTGGCGCGGGAAGAAGCTCGGCGCGGCTGTCAGCCGAACGTGAACGAGAAGGCCTGCACGCCCGGATCGAGAAATTCGATCGTGAAGGTCCGGTCGCGCACGGCGTCGTGCTGGCGCACCAGTTGATAGAGCCGCGCGCTCGTCACCACGCCGGTTCCATCGGCTGCGATGTCGGCGCCGTGCGAGTCGCCGGGTGCTGCGCCGTCGATCGTCACGCGAAAGCGCACAGGCTTGCCATTCGCACCGGGTCCGAGCACGAGATGCAGGTCGCGTGCATGGAAGCGATACGCGATGCGTCCATTCGCTTCGCTCGCTACGGCCGCTTCGCCACCGACGATCCATCTGCCGCCGAACGCCCAGCTATTGAGCGGCAATTGCGACGGGATGCTGTACGAGGCGGCATCGTCGGGACGGATGTCCTGCGGCGACGCGAAGCCGCGCGCCTGCTGATAGCCGACGTATGTCTCGCCCGATTCGACATTCGACGCATCGGCGGCCGCCTGCGCGCCGGCCCCGTGGATGGGCGGCAGATCGCCCGTCGGCATCGTGTGTCCCGAGTCGGCCAGCAGTTGCTGGATGACCTTTTCCGCTTCGCCATAGCCGCCTTCGCCGAAATGGTGATAACGGATGCGGCCTTGCGCATCGACGATATAGAACGCGGGCCAATACTGATTGCCGAACGCCTGCCAGATCCCGTAGCCATTGTCGATCGCGACGGGGTAGCGGATGCCGAGATCGCGCACGGCGCGCTTCACGTTCGACGGATCGCGCTCGAACGCGAACTCAGGCGTATGGACGCCGACCACCACGAGACCGTCCTGGCCATAGCGGTCCGACCACGTTTTCAGATACGGCAGCGTGCGCAGGCAATTGATGCACGAATACGTCCAGAAGTTGACGACCGTGACCTTGCCGCGCAACGCGTCGGCCGTGAGCGGCGGCGAGTTGAGCCAGCTTTGCGCGCCGTCGAGCGAGGGCAGCGTGCCTTCCACCGGCAGCTTCGAAGGCGTCTGCACGCTGACACGCTGCAGGTGCGGACGGCTGCCGCCATCGGCGGAAAGCAGGCCCACCGGGCGGCTTTCGACGCCCGTCGTCGAGGTCGACGGCACATGCGCGAGGGCGCGCGTATCGAAACCGAAGCCGATGCCCACGACGCTCAGCAGCACCAGCGCGCCCATGAAGCGGCGCACGCGCTCGCCGAAGCCGAGCGAGCGCTTGAGTCCGTCGAGCGCCTGCTTGCCGAGTCCCGACGCGACGGCGAGTGAACTGGCCGCGCCGAACGCGTAGGCCGTCAGCGCCGCTGCCGTGGTCCAGCTTGCGCCGTGCAACGCGGCGCCCGTCAGGATCAGACCGAGAATTGGTCCAGCGCACGGCGCCCACAGCAGGCCTGTCGCCGCACCGAGCAGCAGCGCGGAGACCACCTGAAAGCGCGTGCCCTGCGCATGCGAGAACGCTTCGACACGGTTGCCGATGTCGAAGAACGGGCGCGACACGCGCGTCCACAGCGCCGGAAACAGCAGCGACAAACCGAATACGGCGAATAGCGCGAGCGACACCCCGCGACCGTAGTGGCTCAACCGCGCAGCACCCGCGAGGCCCGCCACGCCGACGCCCGTGACGACCGCGAAGGTGACGGCGAGCCCGATGAGCAGCGGCAGCCGGCCCGTGACGAACGGCCGGTCGGAGCGTGCGAACACGAACGGCACGACGGGCAGGATACAAGGGCTCAGGATCGTGAGCACCCCGCCGAGAAACGCGATGACGATGAGTAACATGAAAACGACCTCCTGATCCGCAATGGATGGTTCAACCGGTTGGCCACGCATCGCGTGGCCTTGTGCAGGATTAGAGGCCACGCATGTATCCGGCGAATTTCAGGAGGGCGGTTTGCGTATCGCGATGTATCGGCGGCGCGTGCCGGATACATCGCGATACAAACGAGGCAAGACGAACGCCACGGCTGCGCGTGAAGGCGCGCCGTCGCGTCAGGCGTGTTGCATTTCGCGCATTTCCTCGACGGCCTTGACGGCCGACGAAAACACATAGCCTTCGTTGCGCAGCGTCTTGATGTAGCGCGGCACGCGGGCGACGTCGCCGAGCCGTTGACGAAGCCGGCTGACGAGCAGATCGATCGAACGGTCGAACGGCTCGGCATTGCGCCGTTGGGTCAGATTGAGCAACTGGTCGAGCAGGATCACGTCGGGCGTGTCCCGCTCGACACGACGTGCATGTCGCGCCCGCTCGACGCGAGCGTGACGCGCATGCCGTATTTTTGCAGATAGGCCGCGACGAATTCGCGTACGCCGCGATCCGCGTCGACGATCAGAACGTGGTCGGGTTTGTCCATGATGTCAGGTCGGAATGCGACGGATGGCGCGGCACGAGTTGAACGCGTCCGGTATTACAGGCGTGCCACTTGCATGACGGCGTCGGCGAACGCCTGGGGCGCTTCCTGCGGCAGGTTGTGACCGATCCCGCCGCTCACGTCGCGATGCTGGTACTTGCCCGTGAACATCTTCGCGTAGGCGGCCGCAGGCGGATGTGGTGCGCCGTTCGCGTCGCCTTCCATCGTGATGGTCGGCACGGAGATGGTGGGCAGCTTCGCGAGGCGGCCCTCGATCTCGTCGTATTGCGGCTCGCCCTGCACGAGGCCGAGGCGCCAGCGATAGTTCGAGATGACCACGGCCACGTGATCCGGGTTCGCAAACGAGGCCGCTGTACGCTGATAGGTGGAGTCGTCGAAATGCCACTTCGGCGAAGCGAGTTGCCAGATCAGCCGGTTGAAGTCGTTACGATTGGCCGTGTAGCCCGCTTCGCCGCGTTCCGTCGCGAAGTAGAACTGATACCACCATTCGAATTCGGCCTTGGGCGGCAGCGGCTTGCGGTTCGCTTCCGGTGTGCCGATCAGATAGCCGCTCACGGAAACGAGCGCCTTGCAGCGCTGCGGCCACAGGGCGGCAATGATGCACGCGGTGCGCGCGCCCCAGTCGAACGCGCCGAAGATGGCCTGATCGATCTTCAGCGCGTCCATCAACGCGAGGATGTCGACGGCGACGACGGCCTGCTGGCCGTTGCGCGGGGTCTCGTTGGACAGGAAGCGCGTCGAGCCGTAGCCGCGCAGATAAGGCACGATCACGCGATAGCCCGCCGCAGTGAGGATCGGCGCGACATCGACGAAGCTATGGATGTCGTAAGGCCAGCCGTGCAGCAGGATGACGGGCTGACCGTCTTTCGGCCCCGTGTCCACGTAGCCGATGTTCAGCGTGCCTGCATCGATCTGGTTGATCGCGTCGAACGAAGTATGGTGTGCAGCTTTCTTCGCGGCATGCGCGCGCTTCGCCGCCTGCGCGAACGCGACGTTGCCCAGCCCGAGTTCGAGCAGTCCCACGCCCGCAGCCGTCGTTCCCAACAACCGGCGGCGACGCAGATTCACCGTGTCTTGCATTGCGTTCTCCTTTTTTGTCATGTCCATTTTCTTCATAGAGCAAGAGCCGTTCGGACGACCGTTCGCTACGTGAGCGCATCGGGCCGTTGCCGCTTCAATACATCGATATGCAAAGATTAAACGGTGGGGTGCATGTGTTCCATACAATCTGCAGCCAGGCAGCTGATTCCAGCGGATGGGCGACCTCATACGTTCGTATAGGTGGGGGCCCGGGCCGTCCCTGCAAGCCGCACCCGCCTGGCTCAGGCAACAGGTGAGGGCGCGCTCAGAAACTGATGAATCCCGGCCACGACAGCGGCGTTCGTGATCGCTTCTTTATCGATGGCGGATGGCTCGCAAAGCCACTCCGGCACACGCCATGTCCTCGCAAAGGGCTGCATTTTCGCGGCCCTTTTTGTATCCCAATGTATCTGCACCCCCGTCTGATACATGGCGACTCAATCGTGGGCATTGCAGACACAACGCAGATACGTCGTCCGTGTTTAATGGATCCATGTCAGCCGATCTGGCTTTGCATACCAACCTCACTCGGGAAAATCAACATGTCGGATCAGATCAACACACGGCGTCGTCGTCTGCTGGGAACGACCGTTGCGGGCATCGGCCTGCTGGAACTGGGCTTGAGCGGACTCGCGCAGGCGCAAACCACCGGGTCGGAATCGAGCGTCGGCTCGTATGCGCAGATCAAGCAGATCAACGCTGGCACGCTGAACGTCGGTTACGCCGAAGCGGGGCCCGCAGATGGACCGGTGGTGATTCTGGTGCACGGCTGGCCCTACGACATCTACAGCTATGCCGAAGTCACGCCGCTGCTCGCCGCGGCCGGCTACCGCGTGATCGTGCCGTATCTGCGCGGGTACGGCAGCACGCGCTTCCTGTCCGCGCAGACGCCGCGCAACGGCCAGCAGGCGGCAATCGCCGCCGACATCATCGCGCTGATGGACGCGCTGAAAATCGACAAGGCGATTCTCGGCGGCTTCGATTGGGGCGCGCGCACCGTGAACATCATTGCGGCGTTGTGGCCGGAGCGCTGCAAGGCGATGGTGTCGGTGAGCGGCTATCTGATCGGCAGCCAGCAGGCGAACCGCGCGCCGCTGCCGCCGAAGGCAGAGTTTGCATGGTGGTACCAGTTCTACTTCGCGACCGAGCGCGGCTATGCCGGCTACGACGCGAACCGCCATGACTTCAACAAGCTGATCTGG
Organism: Paraburkholderia phymatum STM815; assembly: GCF_000020045.1. Lineage (GTDB taxonomy): Bacteria > Pseudomonadota > Gammaproteobacteria > Burkholderiales > Burkholderiaceae > Paraburkholderia > Paraburkholderia phymatum. Next base: position 2,135,475 of record NC_010623.1, read on the forward strand.
CAACTGGCGTCGCCGAAGTGGAATTTCTCCGATGCAACGTTCGACCGCACGGCTGAATCGTTCAATAACCCGGACCACGTCGCTGTGGTCATCGACAACTACCGCTGGCGTCTCGGCCTGTCGCGGGGCGAGGCGAAGTACGACGACATCGAGAAGCGCCTTGCGACAGCGCCGACGATCGGTGTGCCGGCCATCACGATGGAGGGCGACGCGAACGGCGCACCGCATCCGCAGCCGGAAGCGTACGCGAAGAAGTTCACCGGCAAGTACGCCCACCGCAACATCGGCGGCGGTGTCGGGCATAACCTGCCGCAAGAGGCGCCGAAGGCATTCGCCGACGCAATCATCGACGTCGCGCGTTTCTGACGGGCGCATCGGGAGCCCTCCCATGCCACTCACCCGGAACGCGTATGTCGTGTGTGGGATAATTGCGGAGTTTGCCCAGGGCGCGACTCACGAGGTTGTTCGCACGGGCGCACGAGGGGCCTTATTCGCGTGGCCCGCTTTCTCTCTGCGATAACTCTCCCACAACCACGATGCCCGCATACCGTTCCAAAACTTCCACCGCCGGCCGCAACATGGCAGGGGCGCGCTCGCTGTGGCGCGCCACCGGCATGAAAGACGAAGATTTTTCCAAGCCGATTATCGCGGTGGTGAACTCGTTCACCCAGTTCGTGCCCGGACACGTGCACCTGAAAGACCTCGGCCAGCTCGTCGCGCGCGAAATCGAAGCGGCGGGTGGCGTCGCGAAGGAATTCAATACCATCGCCGTCGACGACGGCATCGCAATGGGCCACGACGGCATGCTGTACTCGCTGCCGAGCCGCGACATCATCGCAGATTCGGTCGAGTACATGGTCAACGCCCACTGCGCCGACGCGATGGTGTGCATCTCGAACTGCGACAAGATTACCCCCGGCATGCTGATGGCCGCGATGCGCCTGAACATTCCCGTGATCTTCGTGTCCGGCGGCCCGATGGAGGCCGGCAAGACGCGCCTCGCGAATCCCGCTACGGGCACGATCGAGTTCAAGAAGCTGGACCTCGTGGACGCCATGGTGATCGCCGCCGACCAAGCCTACTCCGACGCCGACGTGGCCGAAGTCGAACGCTCCGCGTGCCCGACCTGCGGCTCGTGCTCGGGCATGTTTACGGCCAACTCGATGAACTGCCTGACGGAAGCACTCGGCCTTTCGCTGCCGGGCAACGGCACGGTGGTCGCGACGCACGCGGACCGCGAACAGCTCTTCAAGCGCGCCGGCCGCCGTATCGTCGAACTGGCGCGCCAGTACTACGAGAAGGAAGACGAGCGCGTGCTGCCGCGTTCGGTGGGCTTCAAGGCGTTCGAAAATGCGATGACGCTCGACATCGCGATGGGCGGCTCGACCAACACCATCCTGCACCTGCTCGCGATCGCGCGTGAAGCCGGGATCGACTTCACAATGACGGACATCGACCGTCTGTCGCGCGTTGTGCCGCAGCTGTGCAAGGTCGCGCCGAACACGAATAAATACCATATCGAAGACGTGCATCGCGCGGGCGGCATCATGGCTATCCTCGGTGAGCTGGAACGTGCGGGCAAGCTGCACACGGATGTGCCGACAGTGCACGCACCTACGCTAAAGGACGCGCTGAACGCGTGGGACATCGCGCTCACCGACGACGAAGCCGTGAAGACCTTCTATATGGCCGGTCCCGCAGGGATTCCGACGCAGGTCGCGTTCAGCCAGAACACGCGCTGGCCGAGCCTCGATCTCGATCGCGCCGAGGGCTGCATTCGTTCGTACCAGCACGCGTTCTCGAAGGAAGGCGGCCTCGCGGTGCTGACGGGCAACATCGCGCTCGACGGTTGTGTCGTGAAAACGGCGGGCGTCGACGAGAGCATTCTCGTATTCGAAGGCACCGCGCACGTGACGGAATCGCAGGATGAAGCTGTCGAGAACATCCTCAACGACAAGGTCAAGGCCGGCGACGTCGTGATCGTCCGCTACGAAGGTCCGAAGGGCGGTCCGGGCATGCAGGAAATGCTGTACCCGACGAGCTACATCAAGTCGAAGGGTCTGGGCAAGGCCTGCGCGCTGCTGACGGACGGACGCTTCTCCGGCGGCACCTCGGGCCTGTCGATCGGTCACTGCTCGCCTGAAGCGGCGGCAGGCGGCGCGATCGGACTCGTGCGCGACGGCGACAAGATCCGCATCGACATTCCGAACCGCACCATCGACGTGCTGCTGTCCGACGAGGAACTGGCACGCCGCCGCGAGGAACAAAACGCGAAGGGCTGGAAGCCTGCGAAGCCGCGCCCCCGCAAGGTGTCGGCGGCGCTGAAGGCGTACGCGAAGCTCGTGATGTCGGCGGACAAGGGCGCGGTGCGCGACCTGTCGTTGCTCGACGATTGATACGCAGGGTACCCAGGCGGGCTTCGCGCCCGCTTGTGATGAAGGCCGCTCAGCAGAGCGGCCTTTTTCTTGCCTGTCGCGCGGACCGAACGGGAGCTGCATCTCGTGCACCCGCGTTTCGTGCCGCTGCGTGGACTGCTCGATCAGATGGCGGCCGACATCGCAGCCGCGCTGAAGGATGCAGATCAATGACCGTGCCGATGGAGAAAGAGGTGGCGCAGGTCCTTCAGTCGTCGCAGTGCACGTCCTTCTTCTGTACGACGATGATCGCGGGGTAAGTCTGCCCGTGTTCGAGTTCGATGCGCGCGACGACGGAAATCGTCGCGCTGTCGATCTCGTCATACACGCTCACTTTCTCGTGGCGCAGATTGTCGAGGCCGGTGCAGCCCGTTGCGCGCCCGTCGTCGGACACCTTGCACTGGATCGGGTGATCGGCGACGTAGCGGTAGCGGTCGCGGTCCGGCATCGCCAGGTATTCGCGCATGCTGTCGGCAGATCCGCCAACGCCCGTCACATAGCCGATTGCGCAACTGAGGTTGTCGACGCTGCCGGAAGCGGCCGCCGTGGCGGCCGTGCACGTCAGCGCGAGCGCTGCCGCCGCAGCCGTCCCGAGTGTCGATGCAGAAAGGAATTTCATCGCGCGATGTGCCTGTGTCGGATCCAAGTGCTGGATTGTAACGGCAACCCGCGGAACGGGTCCGCTGACGCACGGCGCGTCGCGCTTCTTATGCAAGGCTCGGCGGCGCGGCCTTCGACACGTCGATGGGCTTCGGAAGCAGCCCAAGATCGAGGAACGTGTCGGCGACCAGCTGCTGCTCGGCGAGTATCGCGCGGGTAATCGGCTCGGTGCCGAACTGCTGACGGCGCACCACCACATCGACGACGGGCTTCCGCAAGCCCCATAGCTGCGCGAGTTCGCTAGCCAGCTGATCCTTGTTCTGCTTGCCCCACTGATCGACTTTGTCGAGTTCCTCGATCAGGATGCGGATCACGTCGGGATTTTTCGCGGCATACGTCTTTGCCGATGCGCAGCACACATGACGAGCCTTGCGCAAACGCAGCGGGCACGACGGCACTCGATGCGACTGCGGCGGTGGCGCCCAGCGAGCGTTTCAGGAATGTACGTCGGTCGTGGGAAGTTTTGACAATGGGCATGGTGGATCGAAGCACCGAAGAAGGAGAGGGCGTTCGCTTGCGAGACGCAAGCGAACGCCGCTGCGCGTACAGCCTATGCCGCGCTCAGTGCTGCGGCGCACCGTCCCAGGCGGGCAGCGTTGCGCCGTGATAGACGGTCAGGATCGACGAAGCGACATTAGCCTGCTGGTAGCTGTCGACGATCGTCTTCACCCACGGCGCCTTCGCATCTTTCGCATTCACCGCGATGAAGTTGCGATACGGATTGCCGGCCACCTTCTCCTGCGCGATGCGTTCCTGCGGAATCTGGATACCCGCCTTGATCGCCCAGTCGGTGTTGACGACAGCCGCATCGAGATCGCCGATCGCGCGGCCGACGATGCCCGCATCGAGTTCCTTGATCTGGATGTGTTTCGGGTTGTCCGCGATGTCGCGTGCCGTCGGCAGCACGCCGGCTTCGGGGCGCAGCTTGATGAGCCCGTTGGCCTGCAACAGCAGCAGCGCGCGGCCTTCGTTGCTCGGGTCGTTCGGCACGCCGACGATCGCGTTCTGCGGCAGCGCGGCGACCGACTTCACCTTGCGCGAGTAGAGGCCGATCGGCTGCACATAGGTAAAGCCCACGGGGACGATGTCATAGTGGCGCGCGGCGATCTGCGCATCGAGATACGGCTTGTGCTGGAACGAATTCGCGTCGAGATCGTGCTGTGCGAGCGCTTCGTTGGGCTGCGTGTAGTCGGAGAACGTCGTGATCTTGACGGTGATGCCTTGCTTCGCCGCGTTCGCCGCGACGGCGCGCCATACGTCTTCGTCTTCGCCGGACATGATGCCGACGCGCACCGTCTTGTCGGCGGCGAGCGCCGGTTGTGCGCTCACGATGCCGAAGCCGAGCAGAGCGCAGAGAAAGGCGGCCTTGAGTGTTGTCGTTGTTTTCATGGTTCAGAGAGTCATCGGATGAAGATGCGGAAATCGTAGAGAGACGCTCGTGGCCGCACAAATAATATCGAGCGCTATCCTTATGCCGAATGAGCGCAAGCCGTGCGGTGCGCGTTGCCGGAGGCGACTGCAAAGGGTGCCGCTTGCGTGGTGCCGAAATAGCAGAGCGCGAGGGCGGCCGCTGACGTTGTCAGTAAGTCGCGCAGGACGCGCGTGCGGCGCCGGGGCGGCGTGCGTGCCCGAGTGAAGCGTGCGTAGCGCCAAATCCGTGCCATCGATTGTCCTTATGGTCGCGTGTGATCCAGGCTTCGAATGTAACGAAGCCTGTCGTGCAAGCGAACCAACGAAAGGTCACAATCAAAGCAGTTTTGGCGCTATTGCAAAGAGTCGCGATGGGGAGCGAGTGGTGCCGCCGGCGCTCGTTATTGCGGGTGCACCCGCCGCGCTTGCTGTGATGTGCGGCTCGGCGGCTGCGCTTGCCGCAACCTGGCAATGCACGAAACGTGCAATGCGCCTGCTAGTGCGAAACCTTCGCCGGCCGTTGGCGAAAGAGCGTGCCGCACGCCACAATGAACGCGACGAGCGCGATCGATGCGCCATACCGGCTCAGCGCGAGACCTCCATTCGCGATTGGCTTGTCGAGGAAATCGCCGACCACGGCGCCGAGCGGCCGCGTCAGAATGAAGGCCGCCCAGAACAGCAGTGTTCGTGGCAGTTGCGTCGCGTAGTACGCGATCACGAGCGCGAGCAGCAAGCCGCCGAAGATCAGCGCCGCGCCGGCGTAGCCGAGGCCGGCCGTATCTGCCGTCCAGTCGCCGAGCGCGGTGCCGAGCGTTTGCGAAAACATGATCGTCACCCAGTAGAACATTTCGGCCTTCGGCGACGACACGGTCGTCACGGACACGGAACCCATCACCCGATACCAGACGAATAGCGAGGCCAACAGCAGTAACAGCAGCAGCGTGCTGCCGCCCGCATAGCCGATGCCGAGCGAGCGGTCGGCGAAATCGGCGAGCGTCGTGCCGACGGTCGTGGTCGCTATGATCGTGACCCAGTACAGCACGGGATTGAAGCGGTCGGCCTTGAGTTGCGCGGTCACGGCGACGATAAAGATGACGGCAAAGATGAGGGTGCTGATCAGATAGCCGAGATTCATCGACATCGACGCGGCATCGCCGCCCGTTTCGCCGAGCGTGGTGGCGGCGATCTTGATGATCCAGAATGCGAGCGTGAGCTCGGGTACCTTGGCGACGGCTTTGCTGGCTGTATCCATGAACCTGTGCGCGAGAAAGTGGCTGACGGGTGCCGCGTCGACTGAATAGTGCTGCCGTGCGGCGCAAAAGGCCACAGACTAAAAGTGCTTGCCTTAAGAGAGCCTTAGACGGGATGCGCGCGCATCGCGTCCGTCTGGTGCATCGCGTCGCGGATAGCGGCGTGTCATAGAACGGTCTTGTGCATCGGCACGATCACGCGTACGCACAGGCCGCCGTTGGAGTGGTTGCCGAGTCTGAGCTTTGCGCCGCAATGCCGCGCAAGCCGGCTGACGATCGACAGCCCGAGTCCCCAATGTTCACCGCGTTCGACGGGGCCGTCGTCGTGCGGCTCGTTCGGTGCGAGCCGCACGAAGGGCTGCGTCGCCGCTTCGAGGTCGCGCTCGCTGATACCGTTGCCGTGATCGCGCACGCTCAGCATCCAGGTACGCACGCCGCGTGTCGTGCAGATTTCAACGGGCGGCGCGCCGTGCGCCAGCGCGTTGCCGACCAGATTGCCGACGAGCCGCTCCAGCGCATGGCGCGGCAGCGTGAAATCAGCGCCCGCGTTCAGCCGCAGCACGATCCTCGCGTCGTCGAGCGCGGCGCCGTGCACGAAGCGATCGTGCAGCCATGCATCGACGCACACCTGCGCGGCATCGGTCTCGCTGCGCCCCGCCATCGCGACGAACTGACGCGCGACGTTCGAAAACAGATCGATGTCCTCGATGAACCCCACGCGCTTGTGCCATTGCGCAACGTTCAGCGCACGCGCGCGCAACAGGTCGAGGCGCACGTCGATCTGCCGTGAGAACGCGGCAAGCGCCGTCGACTGTTCGTCGAGCGCCTGGCTCTGGCGGCCCATCACATCGTTCAGTGCGCGCGCGAGCAGCCGCACGTCGCACACGCCGCGCTCGGGCACGCGCGATGCGATGCCGCCCGCGTCGGCGTTACGGGCTATTTGCGCGAGCGTGCGCAACTGGCGCCGCATCTGGCAGAACCAGTACGCACACAGTGCGATCAACGCGGCCGGCAGCGACAGGATCAGCGGCGCGAAGCGCGTGTCGTGCGCGAACGCGAAGGGTGTGTCGTCCCAGATATCGGGCGACGCGCCGTCTGCGAATGCGAGCGTGCTCATCGGCATGGACAGGGTCGCGGCAGGCAGCCATACGGCCGTGCGCAGGCTGGGCGCAACGGGCGTGCCGAGATCGACGAGACGCGGACGAATCGACAGCGCGGGGCCGATGCCCGTCGTGTCGCCGGCATCGGGCAGTGCGTCGTTCAGCGCGGCCTGCGAGGCGCCCGCCCGCGGCGCGCTGGACGCAGAGCGGGCGGCAATTGAAGAAACGGACTCGATCAGCCGATAACCGATATGCACGGCAAGCAACATGGCCACCGATACCAGCACCGTTCGTGCGAACAAGGTATTCACGTCTTTCTCTACGTCGATGTTTCGCTGGGTCTCGTCGCGAAGGTCTGCCTGAAAATTGCACGCGCGCCTTCCGATTCAAGCGATGTTCGCCCGAAGAGGCAGTCTCCGATGCGCGGAACAGCCGTGGAAAGAGGCCGTTCCTTACCAGATGTTTCCACTGCCGCCGATGCCTGGCCGCCGTTGCGTCACACGGCAGGCGCCGCGGTCATCGCCTGCATCAGGCGGATCACTTCGCCGCGCACCCAGCGGTTCGCCTGGTCCTGCTCGCCGCTGCGATGCCAGTACAGATGCCATTGAAGCTGCGCGAGCGGAAACGGCAGCTCGAGAATGCGCGCGTCGTAGCGTTGCAGCAGTTGCACGGGCGCCGTCAGCGCGAGATCGGTGCGCAGCGCGATCAGCGGCGCGACCATGTAGTGCTGCACGCGCATCTGCAGCTGGCGGCGCCGGCCGAGTTTGTGAAGCTCCGCATCGACGAGGCCGCTGCCCTGGCGGCGGCTCGACACCTGGATGTGCCCGAGCGCGAGATAGTCGTCCATCGTGAGCCGATCGCCTGGGAACGGATGGTCACGACGCAGCATGCACGCGTAACGGTCGCTGCCGAGCGGCACCTGATGCAGTTGCGGATCGTCGATCAGCGGCACGTCGATCGCGAAGTCGATCTTTCCTGTTGCGAGCGCGGCGGCCACTTCGCTGCGCGGCGTGAAGTAGCTTTCGATACGCATGCCAGGCGCCTGCTGCTGCAGCATTTCGCCGAGCGCGGGCAGCAAGATCGCCTCCGTCAGATCGGGCATGCTGAGGCGGAAGGTGCGCTCCGATGCGCCCGGCACGAATACGTCGCCTTCCGTCGCGCTCGTCTCCAGCAATTGCAGCGCTTCGCGCACGCGGCCGATGATGTTCTCGGACAGCGGCGTCGGCACCATGCCCGTCGGCGTGCTGACGAAGAGGGGATCGTCGAACGCGCGGCGCATGCGCGCGAGCGCGTTGCTGACGGCGGGCTGCGTGATGAACAGCGTTTCGGCCGCACGGGTCAGGTTGCGCTTGTCATAGATCGCTTCGAATACGACGAACAGATTCAGATCGAGCTTCGGTGGACGCATCGCACAGTCTCCTTACGCCCGACATCATAAGCGTGCTCATGCGCGTTGCGTTCAAACGCCCATGCTCTAATCGCGCAGCGGCGGAGTCAGATACGCCGCCGACGCGCCGAGTATCTCCTTGCTCGCGCCGATTTCCATCCGCGCGATGGCCTGCAAGTGCACTTCGTCGGGGCCGTCCGCGTAACGCAGCGCGCGTCCCCACGTCCAGTGATCGGCGAGCGGTGTGTCGGGGCTCACGCCCATCGCGCCGAACACCTGCATCGCGCGGTCGCAGACGGTGGTGTGCAGTTGCGGCACCAGCGCCTTGATCATCGAGATCTCCTTGCGCGCGGCCTTGGCGCCCACTTCGTCGATGAGCCATGCCGTCTTGAGCACGAGCAGGCGCGCCTGATCGATTTCGATGCGCGACTTCGCGATCCATTCGCCGACGGTGCCGTGCTGATGCAGATACTTGCCGAAGGTCTTGCGTTCCTGCGAGCGCTCGATCATCAGTTCAAGCGCGAGTTCCGCGGCGCCGATCGAGCGCATGCAGTGGTGAATGCGCCCCGGCCCGAGCCGCGCCTGCGCGAGCGCAAAGCCGCTGCCTTCCTCGCCGAGCAGACTCGATGCCGGCACGCGCACGTTCGTGAACGTGACCTCGCAATGGCCTTCGGGCGAGATGTGGTTCATCACGGGAATGTTGCGCACGATCGTCAGGCCGGGCGCATTCGCGGGCACGAGAATCATGCTTTGCTGCCGGTGCGTTTCCGCGTCGGGATCCGTCTTGCCCATCACGATGAAGAGCTTGCAGTTCGGATGCGCGGCATTCGTGATGAACCATTTGCGTCCGTTGATCACGTAGTCGTTGCCGTCGCGGCGAATCGATGTGGTGATGTTGGTCGCATCCGACGACGCCACGTCCGGCTCCGTCATCGCGAACGCAGAGCGGATCGTGCCGTCGAGCAGCGGCGCGAGCCATTGCTCGCGCTGCGCGGGCGTGGCGAACATGTGAAGCAGTTCCATGTTGCCCGTGTCGGGCGCATTGCAGTTGAAGACCTCGGGCGCCCACGAAATGCGGCCCATGATTTCCGCGAGCGGTGCGTATTCCAGGTTGGTCAGGCGCGTGCCGGGTTCGCCCTCCTGCAGATTCGGCAGAAACAGATTCCACAGGCCTTCGGCTTTGGCCCTTGCTTTCAGGTCTTCCATGAAAGAGGCGGGAAACTGGCCCGCATGCACCTCATCGAGCCACTGGCGATGGCGCGGCACGATATGTTCGTCCATGAAGGCGCGCACGCGGCGGCGCAAGTCGTCGACCTTGGGGCTATAGCCGAAATTCATGATGTGTGTTCCTTCGTGAAGTGCTAGATCGTCAGGCCGCCGTCGACGACGATGCATTCGCCGTTCGTGTAGCTCGCCGCGTCGGACACGAGATACAGCACCGTGCCCGCCATTTCGTGCGGTTCGCCGTGGCGGCGCAGCGGAATGTTGTCGATCCAGTGTTGATAGATATCCTTGTTCTCGAACAGCGCGCCCGCAAACTTCGTTTTCGTGAGACCGGGCAGCAGCGCGTTCACGCGGATGCCGAGCGGCCCGCATTCTTTCGCGAACGCCTTCGTCATGTTGACGACGGCGGCCTTCGTGATCGAGTAGATGCCTTGCCGGTCGCCCGGCTGCAGCGCGTTGACGGACGCCGTGTTGACGATCGCGCCGCGTCCTTGCGCCTTCATCAGCTTGCCCGCTTCGACCGACATGAAGAAGTAGCCGCGCACGTTCACTTCGACGGTCTTGTTGTACGCGGCGAGATCCGTGTCGAGGATATGGCCGAAGTACGGATTCGCCGCCGCATTGTTGATGAGGATGTCGAGCTTGCCGTGCCGCTCGCGGATGTGCGCGAACGTCGCCGCGATGTCCTCCATGCGGCCGACGTGGCACGCGAACGCCTCCGCGCTGCCACCCCCTGCGCGGATGGTTGCGGCCACGTGTTCGCATTCGTCGAGCTTGCGGCTCGATACGATCACATGCGCGCCCTGTTGCGCGAGCAGCGTCGCGATGGCTTCGCCGATGCCGCGGCTTGCACCCGTCACGAGTGCGATGCGGCCCGTCAGGTCGAAAAGGTTCGTACTCAATCTTGTCTCCTTAATATTTTGTGTTCGATGTGTGCGACGTTCAGGCGATGAGTTCGGCCGCGAGTTGCGCGAGCGGCTCGACCATCGCGCCCACTCGATGCGCTTGCGCGCTCGAAGCGTTCCCTTGCAGCGCGCGCGCCTTCACGCCCTGTGCAATCGACGCCAGCCGGAAAAAGCTGAACGCGAGATAGAACGGCCAGTTGTCGATGGCAGGCAGGCCGCGCAATGAGCAATATCGGGCGACGATTTCCTGCTCGTCGGGCACGCCGAGGGCCGCGCGGTCCTGGCCGCGCAAGCCGGTGATATGACCTTGTGACGGCAGCCGCAGACACATGCAGAAATACGCGAGATCGGCGAGGGGGTTGCCGAGCGTCGATAGTTCCCAGTCGAGAATCGCGCGAACCTGCGGCGTGTCGCTCGCGAAGATCAGGTTATCGATGCGGAAATCGCCGTGCACGAGCGACGCTTGTTGTGTGTCGGCGGGGCAGTGCGCGGGTAGCCAGCCGATCAGCGCTTCCATCGCGCCGATGCGCTGCGTTTCGGCGGCGCGGTACTGCTTCGTCCACACGCCGATCTGACGCTCGAAATAATTGCCCGCGCGTCCATAGTCGCCAAGGCCGACGGCTTGCGGATCGACTTCATGCAGCGCCGCGAGCGTCGTCACGATCGACGCGTAGTAATCGCGCCGGGCGTCGCGATCCACTTCGGGCAGCGCCGGGTTCCAGAAGATGCGGCCTTCTACATAGCTCATCAGATAGAACATGCTGCCGATCACGCCGCGGTCTTCGCACAGATGCCACGCACGAGCGACAGGGACGGGCGTATCGGCGAGCGCGCTTAGCACGCGAAACTCGCGATCGACGGCATGCGCCGACTTCAGCAGTTGTCCGGGCGGCTGGCGGCGCAGCACATAGCGGCCGCTTTGCGCGTCGAGCAGATAGGTCGGATTGGACTGGCCGCCTGCAAACTTCGTCGCGCGCAACGGGCCGCGAAAGCCCGCGACGTGCTGCTCCAGATACCGGGCGAGGCGGTCGAGATCGAGGGTGGTGTCGTGTTGATCGCAAGTCATGTCAGTCGGGGCGTCGTTCGTCGATTAACCATAGGTCTGGAAGGCGCGGCGCTGCGGATCGTCGAGATGAGCCACGCCGTTCAAGCTCGACAGATGCAGCGTGTCGCGATTGAAGAAGTAATGACTGACGCTGCTGTTGCGGATCTGCATGTTGAGCGCGATGGCCGCCGCGGCGGGCGCCTGCAGGATCTGCTGTGTGAGCGCTGCGATCACGCCGCCCGAGCTGACGACCAGCACGCGCCGCCCGTCGCCTCGCTGGATCGCGCCGCGTGCATCTGCGACGCGTTGCTGGAACGCACGCCAGGTTTCGGGCGCGCGTCCGTCGAGCGCACCGTCCGCCCACAGTTGCAGCACCTCGCGCAAAGCCTTGAAGAAATCGCGCGGACTGCGCAGCGCGCGCTCGGCGAGCACCGCGTGCTTGTCGCCGAGCGCGCGAAACAGCGCGTGGAAATCGTATTCGTCGAGACCGGGGTGGATTTCGCATTCGACGGGTGGCGCGTCGTCGAGGCCGCGCCAGATGGCCGCGAGGGTCTGCGCATGGCGCCGCAGCGTCCCCGTCATCACGCGGTCGAAGCGTATGTCGCGCTGTGCGAAATATTCGCCGAGCCAGACGCCTTGCTGCTCGCCGGCATCGGAGAGCTGGTCGTAGTCGTCTGCGCCTAACGACGCCTGGCCGTGCCTTACCAGATAGAGTTCCGCCATCGCATGCTTCGCCCGGGATGAGGTGAAGCCAGCTTAGCCGCGGCAGGGGCATTCCTGAAGTTTATTTGATGAATGCTGGGGTATTCATTTCGGTAATGCGGGCAGCCGTTACCGCAACTAACCGTCATCCGCGATCGGAACCTGCGCCTTCCGCGGCGCGCGGTCGAGGTTCACGAAACGCTCCCGCCGCGCGTGACGCCACACGCAATCAACGCCCGGCGCATGCACTGCTCAACGATTGCCGTCAAGCAGATCGTTCAGCATCGTATCGAACGCGGCCTGGGCGTCTTCGAGTTCCTGAAGCGCGGCGTCGAAGGTCTGCAACGCGATAGGCGAAGGGCGGCCGCTGCCTTCAGGCGGGAATTGCGATTGCAGCGCGGCGAAGGCCGTCTGCACCCGTTTCGTTGCGTCCAGAACGCGCTCCATCGCGCGGGTTTCCTCGGCTCGTGCCGCTGCGTGATCCATGCCCATGCTCCGTATTTCGTCGTGCCGTGTCGGCGGGGCGCCCACTATGCCACGAGTCGGACATCATTTCGCCTCTGCCGTTGCAAGTTGCGCCGCGCCGTGTGGAATCAGGCCAGCGGCAAACCGCCGTTCGCCTTCACTTCGCGCAGCGACAGCGACGACTCTACTGACGTCACGCCCGGCAGGCTGCGCAACTCGTCGCGCATGAAGGTGCCGTAATCGTCGAGATCGCGCGCGACGACCTGCAGCACGTAGTCGGCGCTGCCGGAGACGTTGTGGCACGACAGGATGCGCGGGATCGCCAGCACCTCGCGCTCGAAGCGTGTCGCGGTGGCACGGTCGTGCACAGCGAAGCGCACGTACACGAAGGAGACGACCCCGAAACCGAGTGCCGAGCGCGACAGCATTGCGCGGTATCGCTCGATATAGCCATCGTTTTCGAGCCGCTTGAGCCGCCGCGCACACGGCGTTTCGCTGAGTCCGACCATCTCGGCCAGCTTCGCGTTCGACATGCGGCCGTCCGTTTGCAACGCGGCGAGGATGGCGCGATCCGTTTTGTCGAGTTCGTTCATATTGGAGGGGAAAGTCTCGCTGATGAGGTGAATTGTAGGGCAATTCTCTATTTTGGTGGTGGCGGCGCGCGAAAATCGCCAGCATTCGCTAGTGGGGTCAATGCATCATGGATGCCTCGACACGTGAGGCTCCTATGATTTCCGCTCATCTCCTGATCCTGTATGTCACGGCGCTCGTCGTGGTGTTTGCGCTGCCGGGGCCGGACATGGCGCTCGTGCTGCAGACGAGCATCGGGCGCGGCGCGCGCCACGGTTTCGCAGCCGCGCTCGGGCTCGGCATGTCGCGCGCGACGCACGTGACCCTATCCGCGTGCGGCGTGGCTGCGCTGCTGCGCAATGCGCCGTGGCTCTACGAAATAGTGCGATATGGCGGCGCGCTCTATCTCGTGTGGGTGGCGGTGCAGATTTTCCGCTCGCCTGTATTCGCGCTGCCCTCCGGCGGCGCGTCGGCCAGCGACGACGGCGCGCTGCGCACGGCCTTCGTCAAGGGGCTGTTCACGAACTTGCTGAACCCGAAGGCGCTGCTCTTCTGTTCGGTGCTGCTCCCGCAGTTCGTGCGTCCGGAAGCGGGGCCTGTCGCATGGCAGATGGTCGAACTGGGTGCCGTGCTGCTCGCGCTTGGCGCGTGCTTCGACGCCATCTATGCAATCGGCTCCGCGCGGCTCGCCCGTTGGGTGCGCGCGCATCCTCTCGCGCAGACCTTGCAGCGTTGGACATTCTCCGCCGCGCTGATCGGCTTCGCGGTGCGCCTGTCGCTCGATTGACGCGCGCCCGACGCGCTGCTCGTGCTTGTCGGTTGACTACCTGCGAATCGTCGCCGCGCGTTCGGATTGCTGGTCGATGATTTTGCGGCGATGCTTGTCCTTCATCTTCTTCCAGCCTTTGCATTCCTCGCGGGTGCGCAGACAGCCGACGCAGTAGCCGGTCTTGCTGTCGAACTTGCAGACGTCGATACAGGGCGATTTGACACTCATGCTGGCGTGCTCGTGATGTTGGCGTAGGGGTGTAGGGCGACTGTCGCACGGTGGGGCCGCCGCGGGCAAAGTGATTGTGCTTATAAAGGCGATAGACTGCAGGGCCGCGCATTTTCCCTGTACGCGACCCACGCGCATGGACTGCGCATCGATGATCACTCGCCTTTGCCGATGAGAACCCTGTTGCTTTATGTCGTGACGGCCGTCGCCGAAATTGTCGGCTGCTATCTGCCCTGGCGCTGGCTGAAGGAGGGCGGCTCCGTGTGGCTGCTGCTGCCGGGCGCACTGAGCCTCGCGCTGTTCGCGTGGCTGTTGACCTTTCACGGCACAGCGGCTGGCAGAGTCTATGCCGCATACGGCGGCGTCTATGTGGCCGTGGCGATTCTCTGGCTGTGGTGCGTCGACCATGTGCGGCCAAGTGCGTGGGATCTCGCCGGCGTCGCGCTCACGCTAGCGGGCATGAGCATCATCGCGTTCCAGCCGCGCCTGTGACGTGTTTCCACTCGCGACCGGCCGCATTGGCCAGGTCGCGCGTCGTCCAGCGATGTTGCCATCGGCTATCAGGGCTTGCCGAGGAAATCCAGCTTGCCCAGCTCGACGCCGTTGTGACGCAGGATGTCGTAAGCCGTCGTGATGTGGAAATAGAAGTTCGGCATCGCGAAGCCGAGCAGATACGACAAGCCGTTGAACTCGACGGGGCCGCTTCGCATCTTCAAGGTCACCGCACGCGTTTCCGATCCGTCGATCTGGGCGGCATTGAACTCCTTCAGATAATCGATCGTTTTCTGAATGCGGGCGTGCAGTTCGTCGAACGTGAACTCGACGTCTTCATACTTCGGTGCTTCGACGCCGGCCAGACGCGCGGCGCAACCTTTCGCCGTGTCCGTCGCGATATGCACCTGGCGGGCCAGCGGATGCATGTCCGGAAAGAGGCGCGCGCCCGTCAGCACGGACGGATCGATCTGTTTTTCTGCCGCGTGCGCCTGTCCTTTGCCGAGAATGGCCTGCAGGTTGGTGAGGCCGCGAATCAGCACGGGAATGGATGCCTGAAACATCGAGATGGTCATGGATGGTCCTCGAATTCGTGGGGTCGCGCGCACTGCTGGCTACGCGGTCGCATAGCGTAACGCAACGGCGCAAATGCTGCTGGAGCAGCGTAACGCCAATCCCGTTTGCCGCAAAAGCTGGCCGATCGGCCAGGTGTCGGGCGCGCTGGAACTGTGTTCGAATGGATTGGTCGGATGGTTGTCGTTGCCTCGTGACGCAAGCGGGCAGGTGGCGCGCCGACGCTTTGCTGCACGCTGCGTGCGCCGTGTTCCAACGCGTGGCTTTGCGCTATGCACAGGGAGAATCGCATCCATGACGAAGCATCCATTGCCCGGCAGCGAGCGTGTGCTCGCGCCGGGTTCGAAGGTGGTCGCGCAGTGCGATCCGTCGGAAACGATCGAGGTCGTGGTCGTGCTGCGCCGCAAGAACGAGCAGCAGTTCGCGCAGATGATGAAGACAATCGAGGCGGGCGCGGCTGGCGCGAGGCCGCTCACGCGCGAAGAACTCGAACAGCGGTTCGGCGCGTTGCCGGAAGACATTGCGAAACTCAAAGCTTTCGCCGCACAACATGGTTTGTCTGTGGTTCGGGAAGACGCATCGGCGCGCACCGTCGTACTGAGCGGCAGGATCGAGCAGTTTCAGCAGGCGTTCGACGTTCAGCTGCAGCATTATGAGCATCAATCGATGGGCCGCTTTCGCGGCCGTACGGGCGCGATCAGCGTGCCCGATGAGCTACATGGCGTCGTCACGGCCGTGCTCGGGCTCGACGACCGGCCGCAGGCGCGGCCGCATTTCCGCATCCGTCCGCCGTTTCAGCCGGCCAGGGCGCAATCCGCGTCGTCGTTCACGCCGTTGCAACTGGCGTCGCTGTATCGGTTCCCGCAGGGTGACGGCAGTGGCCAATGCATCGGCATCGTCGAATTGGGCGGCGGCTACCGCACGGCCGATCTCGACAGCTATTTCTCGAGCTTGGGTGTGGGTTCACCGAAGGTCGTCGCGGTCGGCGTCGACCAAAGCGGCAATCAGCCTACCGGCGACCCGAACGGGCCCGACGGCGAAGTGACGCTCGACATCGAGATTGCAGGCGCACTCGCGCCCGCTGCAACGATCGCCGTGTACTTCACGACCAACAGCGATGCCGGCTTCATCGACGCCGTCAGCCAGGCCGTGCACGACAGGACCAACCAGCCGTCGGTGATTTCTATCAGCTGGGGTGCGCCGGAAAGCATGTGGACCGCGCAGTCCATGAAGGCCTTGAACGACGTACTGCAATCGGCCGCGGCAATCGGCGTCACGGTCTGCGCGGCATCGGGCGACAGCGGCTCGAGCGACGGCGTCGGCGACGGGCGTGACCATGTCGACTTTCCCGCGTCGAGCCCCTACGTGCTCGCGTGCGGCGGCACGAGTCTGCAAGGTTCCGGGCGAACCGTCGCGCATGAAGTGGTGTGGAACGACGGCTCGAACGGCGGGGCGACAGGCGGCGGCGTGAGCGGCGCGTTCCCCGTGCCCGCATGGCAGGAAGGCCTGTCGACATCGGCTGCGCAGGGCGGCCAGCGCGCCTTGACGGGACGCGGCGTGCCAGACGTCGCCGGCGACGCGTCGCCCCTTACGGGCTACGACGTGATCGTCGACGGCAACAACACGGTGATCGGCGGCACCAGCGCCGTGGCACCGCTGTGGGCCGCGCTCATCGCCCGCATCAACGGCGCGAAAGGCGCTCCCGTCGGCTTCGTCAATCCGAAGCTGTACAAGGCGAGTGCCTGCAACGACATCACGCAGGGCAACAACGGCAGCTATGCGGCCACGACGGGTTGGGATGCCTGCACTGGATTGGGCAGCCCCGATGGTGTGAAGGTGGCTGCGGCCTTATAGTCTGGGCAGCGGGCTCGCCCCGCTTTGGCGGCGAACAGGCGGTAAGCAGATGGCATAAAAGTGGCTTAGAGGTGGCTTAAAGGTGGCACACAGGCGGCGATCAACGCATCGCAACAGTGGGCAACACGTACAGGCTTTCGATGGAGCGATCATGACGAATACCGAATCAGCTTCCGGCAGTTTGCAGTCGCCACACAACTCACACGCCGCGCAGGAAGCATCGGCCGCGAGCGCGTCGCACAAGGCCGGCGACCAGCCGTTCTTCGATCCCGTCGCGTACGGCAACGGCCCCGACGACTCGGTCACGGACACGAGCGAGAACGCCGCGGTCACGAAGCATTCCATCACGATCGACGGCAAGAAGATCGCCTACACGGCGACGGCCGGTCATCTGGTCACGGTCGATCCTTCCAGCTCGCAGCCCGCGGCGAAGTTCTTCTACGTCGCGTTCACGCAGGATCACCAGAAGGAAGAGACGCGGCCACTCACCTTCTTTTATAACGGGGGGCCTGGCTCGTCGTCGGTGTTCGTGCTGCTCGGGTCGTTCGCGCCGCGCCGCATCAAGACGTCGATGCCAGGCTTCACGCCGCCTGCGCCGTATCAGATGGAAGACAATCCGGACAGCCTGCTCGACAAGAGCGACCTCGTCTTTATCAACCCGGTCGGCACGGGTTATTCGGCGGCTGTCGCACCGCGCAAGAATCGTGACTTCTGGGGCGTGGATCAGGACGCGGACTCCATCAAGCAGTTCATCAAGCGCTATCTGACGAAGAACAACCGCTGGAACTCGCCCAAGTTCTTGTTCGGCGAGTCGTATGGCACGGCGCGCAGTTGCGTACTCGCGTACAAGCTGCACGAAGACGGCGTCGATTTGAACGGCATCACCCTGCAGTCGTCGATCCTCGACTACACGCAGGCAGGCAATCCCATCGGCGCGTTGCCGACGGCGGCCGCGGACGCGTGGTATCACAAGAAGCTCGGCGTCGCACCCAGGCCTACAGATCTCGGCCAGTTCGTCGAAGAAGTCGCGCAGTTCGCGCGCACCGACTACCTGAACGCGCTGCGCAAGTTCCCGACCACCGACAACGCCGTGGTCGAAAAACTCAGCGAGTACACGGGCATCGACAAGACCACGCTGCTGGCGTGGAGCCTCGACATCGCCGGGTACGACAGCCGTGGCAATTCGCTGTTCCTGACCACGCTGCTGAAGTCGAAAGGACTGGCGCTCGGCGCATATGACGGCCGCGTTACGGCGATCGAAACAGGCATCGCGGGCAAGATCGATCCGAACTCAGGCGGCAACGATCCGACCATGACGGCCGTCACGGGTGTCTACACGACGATGTGGAACGTCTATCTGAACGAGCAGCTGAAGTTCACGTCGAACTCGGCGTTCACCGATCTCAACGATCAGGCCTTCAAGTTCTGGGACTTCGGCCATATCGATCCGACGGGCGAGCAGAAGGGTCTCGACAGCAAGGGCAACATCATCTTATACACGGCGGGCGACCTCGCGGCCGTGATGGCGCTCAATGTCGATCTGAAAGTGCTGTCGGCGAACGGCTTCTACGATTTCGTCACGCCGTTCTATCAGACCGTGATCGACTTGCAGCAGATGCCGCTGTTGAGCCAGCAGGTCCGCGAGAACCTGTCGGCACGCTTTTATCCGTCGGGGCATATGGTGTATCTCGACGGCGGCTCGCGCACCGCGTTGAAGGCGGACCTCGCGTCGATGTACGACGCCGCGGTGAGCAATGCGGAGGCGCTGGGACGCGTGCGGGCATTGCAGGCTCTCACGGCGGCGAAGATGCATTGAGTGGGAAACATGGGTCGAGGTCGATGCAGCCGGTAGAAATGCCGCAAGACGGGGCATCGCAGCCTGATTGCGATGCCCCCGATGCGGCCAGCATCGCAAAAACACGGCGATTCAGCCGGGCCGTATTTACGGCACGTGTCCCAATTATGTTTTAATTACCCTGCGAATTAACTCTTCCGCGCTGTTCGAAGGCGCGCTGATTAATGAATGCAGGGAAGGTGAGCGCGCCCGTTCGGGTGCATGGCAGCGACCGAATCGTATCCATCGTCTGCGACGCCCGCCGCGTCGCGTGCTGCGCGCGAGCGGCATGCGTGCGCGGCGTGGCGCTTGTCGTCATGTCGGCTGGCTTGTATCTGCATGCCGCGTCGTCGTGTGCGCAGGACGCGTCGATGCTCGACGAGCGCGTGACGCAGCAGAACATCGCCGCGACGATCTGCCGGCCCGGTTACGCCGACATGGTTTCGCCGCCGTTCGACGACATGATGGAGCACAAGAACCGGCTGCTGGCCGAGCGCGGCATCGATCGCGAGCACGGCACGCGCTACGCGCTGGACCGTCGCGTGCCCGTCGTGCTGGGCGGCTCGCCGGATGCGCCGGACAACCTCGATCTATTGCCGTGGGGCGGACACAAGGGCGAGCGCCGCAAGGAATTGCTGACGGCGAAGCTCAAGCGCTGCGTATGCGAAGGTCGCATGAGCCTCGGCGACGCACAGGCCGCCATCGCCGGAAACTGGTCGGCGCATGACGGAGGCTTCGGCAGTGCGCCGTGTGGCGACGTGCGCGGCGTCGCGTCGATCGCTAACGACGGTTCCTGAAACCGGCCGCGAGCGCCGGGCGTCGGTTCGTCGGGTCGTCGGTTCAGTCCGACTTACCGGATGCCGCGATGCGCGGCAACCTCTCACATTCTGGAGAACCTACATGAAGCAATCATTCTTCGCGATCGCAGTCGCCGTGCTCGGCTGCGTTGCGGTGAGCCAGTCCGCGTTGGCGACATCGCCATGCGGCAAGGCCGAAGCGCTGCAAATCCGCGGCGACACGCCTGGCGCGATCAGCTACGACGTATACCGCCAGTTGCGCCCGCTCGACGCACACCGTCTCGCACTTTTCCAGGACGCGGGCACCGTCAAGCGTCTGCCTGACGGACTCGACGTGTGCGAAATCGCCGACGACGGCGTCCGCGATCCTTCCGCCGTGCTCGTGCACGTGCCGCAAGGCAACATGGCGTGGTGGGTCAGCGCCGCGAACGTCGAGAACGCAGACTGAGTTTGCCGGCTTGCAAGCGGGGCACGTTTCTGACTACGCTGAAAGCCGTATCAGTTCGGCCCTAGGCTTGCCGCCCTCATCGCGGACCGCCGCACGTCCACCACCAACCGACAGCGTGGCGCATATGAAGATCATCGTGTGGAACATTCCCGAGTCGTGTTCGGAGCAGGAAGTCCGTGATTTTCTCGGCCGCGAACTCGGTCATTATGCAAAAGACATCGAAGTGTTCGAGCAGGGCACGTCGAACGCGTACGCCAAGGTGGACGTCGATGCCGACGACGCCTATGTCGCCGACGTCATCGCGCAGCAATTCAACGGCAAGCAGTTGGGCGGCGTATCGCTGCAGGTGAGTGCCGTGCCGTTCGGCGACGACGACACGCCGCCGCGCCGTCCGTAAATTCGCACAGACACGGTGCCGCAGGTTCAATCGAAAGGTGTGTTCAGTCGAAAGGCGTATAGGACTGCGCTCACGTGTGACGCGGCTGTCGTAGAAGCGCATGACGGTGTCGAACGCCGCATCGGCCACCGGCTTGCCTTCGAGAAAATCGTCGATATCCTGTGACGGACGCCGTACGCGTCTTCGTCGGCACGTTGACGATGCAACATCTCGCGTTCTGCGATGGTCACTGTGTGCGCCAGCAGATCGCTGGCGCCGGGTGCAGTGGCGAGCGCACGCGCGCAGCGCTTGGTCACGCAGGCGAGTTGCGCCAGCCCGGGCCGCCGTCGCCGAATCGGCGCCGCCGCTAATGCCGAGCACGTCCGAGCACGTCCGGGCACGTACGTGTCGAGCGCATTCGAGCGCGGCGTCGAACCTGTGCTGGATGGGCAATGCTGCTGCGACTTGCCGCTGACGCGCGGCGCGTTGCTGCTGATCCATCGGCGTGTTCCTGGGAAGGCGGCGATGCCGGCTTAGAGGATCGGACGAGTTGCGGAATTCGGTGCGCGGTCATGCGTTGTCTGGTCTAATGATGCAGACCCTAATCCAATCCGAACCAATCCGAACGTCCGGCGTTCAGCCACGAACGGCTGTGCGGGCGGGGCGCCAGGCAGTGATGTTCGAACAAGATGACCAGCAAAAAACAGAACAAGGTGTCCATCCCGCCTGCACGAGAGAAGGCGGGTTCGCACAGCGGGAATTGGCGCGGCGATAACGGGGACATGCGCATCAACAAAGTTGAATCGGCTATGCGGCGGTCGGCGTTGTCGCTTGGATTGACGCTGGCTGTGTCGCTGGCCGCGACCTTCGCCGCGTCGGCATACCCGCAACATGCGCAAGCCGCTGAAGCGTCGCAAGATGCCGCCAATCCCGCCGTCGACGCCTCCGGTGTCGCCGCATACGATGCCGTCGGCGGAGTCGATCCGCGCCGCGCGTTCCTGATGCGCGACGTGTTCGCGAGCAGCGTGACGCGCCGTCTGAAAGTGCCCGCCGCCGAGCAGCGCGCGTACGGCGAGCGTCTGCAGCAGACACTCGAGCAGAACGATCTGGGCAATCTGTCGGGCGAGTATGTGGTGCTCGTCGATCGCAGCGAGAACGTGCAGGCGCTCTTCATCTACTTTCGCGCCGCGCCTTCCGACGCCTGGCAACTGATCGGCGCGTCGCCCGTCGCGACGGGCAGGCCGGGGCAGTACGATCACTTCATCACGCCGCTCGGTGTCTTCGAGCACACACCGGACAACATGGATTTCCGCGCGGAAGGGACGATGAACCAGAACGGCATCCGCGGCTACGGCAACCACGACATGCGCATTTTCGATCTCGGCTGGGCGCAGGGCGAGCGCGGCTGGGGCAAGGGCGGCATATCGCAGATGCGCTTCCAGATGCATGCAACCGACCCGGACAAGCTCGAACCGATTCTCGGCATCCGCCATTCGAAAGGCTGCGTACGGATCCCTGCGTCGCTGAACGTGTTCCTCGATCACTACGGCATTCTCGATCGCGATTACGAGGCGCTCGTCGCTGAAGGGCGCTCGCTCTGGGTGCTGCATTCGGATCGCGTCGCGACGCCGTGGGCGGGGCGTTATATCGTTGTCGTCGATTCGCAGCGCAAGGCGCGGCCCGCGTGGTCGCCGGCGCCGGGCAGCAAAGTGCGCGCGAAGGTGCCGGCGAGCGCCGACACGGCCGACTGAGCCGCGTGTAGCGCTTCGTCGAGGAATGGTCAGGAGCGCGCGAGCAGCACCCCGATCAGCGCGACGACGAAGCCCGCCACCTGGATGCCCGACAGCGTCTCGCCGAAGCCGATATAGCCTTCGAGCGCGGCCAGCGGCGGCGCGAGAAACAGCAGCGCGGTCGCGCGCGACGCGTCACCGCGCCGGACCATCCACACGAGCAGCGTGACGCTCACGCCCGACAGCATCACGATGCCCCACGCGAGCGACGCCCACAGCACCGGCGACGGAATCCAGCGATGCTCGCCGAGCGCCAGCGCGAACACGAGCACGACGACGGCCGCGCCGAAGTTTTGCACCGAACTCGCGCTGCGGATGTCGGCTTTCGACAGAGACGTCTTCTGGATCAGCGTGCCCGCCGTGATCGCGCACACGGCGGCAATCGACACGCCGACGACGAGCCATTGCGGCACGTCGCCCGCATGACCTTGCGCGGCGAACGCAGGCGAGCCCGTGAGGTTCGGTTCGAGCACCAGCGCGACGCCCGCGAGACCAAGCAGCATGCCTGTCCAACTGCGCCCCGACAGGCGTTCGCCGAACAGCGGTGCGGCGGCGGCCGCCGTCAGCAGCGGCTGCAGCGCGCCGAGCAGCGCCATGATGCCCGCGCTCATGCCTTGCGCGACGGCCCAGTAGCCCGCGCCCAGATAGACGCCCTGCAGCAGCGCACCCGCGATCAGGTGCTTGCCGAGTGCGCGGCCCGTGGGCCATTCGACGCGCGCGAACAGCGCCGCCGCCATGAACAGCAACGCAGTGCCGCCGAAGCGCGCGATCAGGAAGAGATTGGGGTCGGCGAAGGGCTTGATCGCGCGCGCGACCACGAAACCCGTCGACCACAGAACCACGAAGACAACCGCACTGAAGACTACCCGCATCGGACGACCCGAAACTCGGACACGAAGCCCGCAGTATCGGCCGAATCAACGGCGGGGTTCTTGTTCGAAGCTGCACTGCGCAGCAGCGTGCGTGCCATACCGGATCAGTAGGCGAGCAGCACAGCGATTGCCCCGAGCAGCCCGCCGCAGACCGTGCACGCCCACAACAGCGTGCGCGTGCGCCGGTATTCGAGCAGCACGTCGCTGACGAGCTGTGTCTGCTGCCTGACGGGAGCGGGGTCGTGCCGATCCTGCAGATAGCGCACGGCGAGTTGCGGCATACGTGGCACCAGATGCGCGAGATGCGGCAGTTCCTGCGCGATATGCTTGATCCAGCCGCGATGATCGCGTTCGCGGCGCGCGAGCGTCAGCAGCACGGAGCGCGCGATCTTCCACGAATCGACGCCCGGATGCAGCGCGTTGGCCAGCATCTCTGCCTGTCCGAAGGCGCGCTGCGCGGCGGCGAGGCGCGGCGGCACGTCGCCGCCGAATGGATGCACGGCGAAGAGCAGATGATGAAACAGCGCGCCCGCCGAGCGCTCGTGCGACTGCGGCGCGAAATGCCCTTCGACGCGCGTGCGCAACTCGGCTTCGAGTTTCTCAGGGCGCGTGTCCTGAGAAACATGGCCGGCATCGCGATGCAGATGCGCGAGGCGTCCATAGTCCTGGTCGAACAGCGCCGTCGCGCCGTGCACAAAGAACTCGCGCTCCTGCGACGAAAGACTCGACATCACCGCGAAGTCCGCCAACACGATGCGTCCGAGCGTGTCCGGCTCGACGCTCACGCGCACGCGCCGGGCATCGAGCGTCGCGTGGAAGAAGCCGTGCTCGAACGCCTGTTCGGTGACCACAGCGACGATATGCTCGGCGAGCGGCGCGAGCTTCACGCCGCTCGCCGACAGACCGCCGAGGTCGAGCGCGGGCAGCGACTCGATATGCTGCATCGCGAGCGTGCGGTCCGTGCACAGTTCCCAGATCACGGCGGGAATCGCGAGCCGCCTGTCGCCGTCGAAATGATGCGCGGTCTGGCTCAGGTTCGCGGCCTCGGCGCGCAGATCGAAACGCCGCAACATATCTTGCGTGAACGTGTCCGCGAGTTCGCGCAAGCGCAGCCGCCGCGCGTTCTTCGACAGCTTTTCCATCCAGCGCGCAACCCAGCGCAGCAACGCGGCCTCGTCAGCGATTTCCTGGACCTGCGCGGCGCGCACTAGCTTGATTGCGAGACCGCGATGGCCGTTGATCGGCTCGGCGAGCCGCGCGACGTGCGTCTGCTCGGCGAAGCCGGTTTTCGCGGGCGTCAGATCAATCGCGGCGAAGAGCGTCGATGCGGGGCGCCCGAGCGCCGCTGCAATCGCATGTTCGACTTCGTCGGGCGGCAACGGCGTTTGGAGATGGCTCACGGCGTCGATCGCATCGTGCAGCGTGCTTGTCGCGAGTTCGGGGCGGCGCGCGAGCGATTGTGCGAACGCGCTCGCCAGCGGGCCGAGATTGGGCAGCGCGCGATGCACGCCCGCCCGGCCGCGCGGCGATTCATGCACGCGCGATGCAAGCGTGACGATCCAGTGCAGCTTGTGATGCTCGGGCGCGGCAAGCCAGATGAGACGCGCGCCGTAGCGCAGCGCGTGAAACAGCAGTCGTAGTCGGCGAAACAGAGGCGGCATCGGCGGTTCGTTCGACGGGGCGCATCGCAAGGCGTAAGAAGACCGCTCAGATTAGCAGGGATGCGGCGCGCGGAACATCGGCACAGGTACGGTCGCGCGCCGCTTGCGGTATGCGCCCGGCATCCGTGACCTTTAGCGGGCGCCCAGCCTCCGGTGAGCCGCCGTTGCGCCGACCAGCGCCATGCGCCACTTCCGCGCCTGACACGCACGCGTAATACAATACGGCGGGCTTGCCCATTCATGAACACATGCTCGCCGGCTGACGGCGGCCAACACAACCTATGCTGGCAGAACAACGTCACCAATACATACTGGCTAAGGTCACGAAGACGGGCGCACTGTCGGTCGCCGAACTGGTTCGCGAGCTCAATGTATCGCGCGAAACGATCCGCCGCGATCTGAACGCGCTGGCTGAACGCGGCCTGATCGTGACGACGCATGGCGGCGCGTTGTCGAGCGACCGGCGCGAGCCCGACCTCGATACGCGCGATGCCGCGAACGCCAGCGCGAAGCGCGCCATCGGCGAACGCGCGGCGCAGCTCGTGCCCGACGGCGCGTCGGTGATCATCGATTCAGGCAGCACAACGCATGCCGTCGCACGTGCGCTCACGGACCGTCATCGTCTGAGCGTCTATACGAACGACTGGCGTATCGCACTGCTACTCGGCAGGCGCAACGACAATCGCGTGACGCTGCTCGGCGGCGAGCTGTCGGACAACGAAGACGCCGCGTTCGGCCTCGATACGATCACCCAGCTATCGCACTATCACGCGGACTTCGCGCTGATCGGCGCGGGCGGCATCACGCCCGACGCGCAGCTGTCCGACTACTCGCGGATGGCGGCCGAGGTGCGCAGCCGGATGATCGGCGCGGGCGCAACCGTGATCGTCGTCGCCGACAATTCCAAGTTCGGCCGCGAGACGCCCGTGCGTATCGAAGGGCTGGAGAAAGCTCGTTATGTCGTCACGGAGCTGGCACCGGATCGCGCGCTGGCCAAGGCGATCACTGCACGCGGCCCCGAAATCCTGATCGCGTGAGTGTCGCGCTTCGTCTCACTTCACACGGATACCGAGCCTGATCAGCGTCCGGCCGATCGCCGCGACAGCGTCGTGCATCTCGTTCGTGCCGATCGAACCGATGCAGCCGACCCGGAACGTCTCCACCTGCGTCAGCTTGCCCGGATACAGCACATAGCCGGCCTCGCGTACCGCGGCATAAAACTCTGCAAATTGCCACTTCGGATCGCGCGGCGCATGGAACGTGACGATTACGGGCGCCTGCACGTCCGCCGTCAGGAACGTCTCGAAGCCGAGCGCCTTCATGCCGTCGACGAGCGCCGCGCAGTTGCGCGCGTAGCGCGCGCCGCGCGCCGGCTGGCCGCCTTCCGCGATGAACTGGTCGAGGGCCGTGCGCAGCGCGGCGAGCACGTGCGTCGGCGGCGTGAAGCGCCATTGAGTGGTCTTCTGCATGTACGCGAACTGGTCGTACAGGTCGAGCGCGAGCGACGGCGAGCGCCCCTCGCACGCTTCGAGCGCGCTGCGCCGCACGATCACGAAGCCCATGCCGGGCACGCCTTCCAGACATTTGCCGCTGGCCGACACCAGCGCATCGATGCCGCCCCGGCGCAGATCGATGGGCAGCGCGCCGAACGAGCTCATCGCATCGACGATCAGGCTCTTGCCGTAGTGCTTGCAGACGGCGGCGATCTCGTCGAGCGGATTGAGCAGGCCTGCGCTCGTCTCGAGATGCACCTGCGCGACATGCGTGATGCGCGGGTCCCGGTTGAACGCGTCTTCGATGGCGGCGGCCGTCACGGGCGCGTCTTCGCGCAGCGGCAGTTCAACATGCGCGATGCCGAGGCGTTGCAGCACCTTGACGATGCGTGCGCAGTAAGCGCCGTTGTTCGGTACGAGCACGCGGCCGTCGCGCGGCACCAGCGTGCCAAGCGCAGCTTCGACGGCGAACGTGCCGCTGCCCTGGAGCGGCACGCAGACGTACTCGTTTTCGCCATGTACGATCTCGATGAGATCGGTGCAGACACTTTGCGTCATGCGGTTGAACGCGGCGTCCCACGAGCCCCAGTCGCGCAGCATCGCATGCCGCGTGGCGGGCGAGGTCGTCAGCGGTCCCGGCGTGAGCAGGATCGGGTCGTTTCCAGGAATCACACAGCCTCCTTTGTCTGGATCGGGCGCGCCGCAGCGGGCGCACATTGCATTGCCTGTTGCTTTGCATATTATTGGCTAATTGTGTCGTTTTGTGGAAATCGACAGAATCTTCATGTCGGTGTCACAGAAAGAGACGATCCTTGCCGTGCCGGTTCAGGCAAGGCCGCCAGCAGCGTGTGATGGTTGGAGGGAGGCCTTGGCATAAACGCCGCAAAAAAAGTTGTCGGCAATCTGCAATTTGCGCGGCTTCGGCTGCGACCTCAGGCGGATCGCGCCCCGAAGCGCTGTCCGGACACCACCAATATCGGGTTACCCACAGGTTTTTGCCTTTCGGAGAGAACGACATGAAAAAGACGGATCACCATCGCTCGACGGGTCACATCGCACGCCATGCGCGCAAACTGCTGCCCGCGCTGGTCGCGGCGGCCGCGTTCGGCGGCGCGATGTCCGCGCACGCAGCGGGCGCAGTCGTGCTGTATACGGCTGACGGCCTCGAAAATCTCTATAAGGACGTGCTGCCCGCGTTCGAAAAGCAGGAAGGCGTGAAGGTCAACATCGTGACGGCGGGCAGCGGCGAAGTCGTGAACCGCGCGACCATCGAAAAGGACGCGCCGAAGGCCGACGTGATCGTCACACTGCCGCCGTTCATCCAGCAGGCGGCGCAGTCGGGCCTGCTGCAGAATTACGAGAGCGTGAACTACAAGAACGTGCCCGCCATCGCGAAGGCATCGGACGGCGCGTGGGCGACGTTCGTGAACAACTATTTCTCGTTCGCGATCAACCCGGCGGTGGTGCACAACCAGCCGAAGACCTTCGCGGACCTGCTGCACCCGGACTACAGTGGCAAGGTCGCTTACTCGAACCCGGCGACGGCGGGCGACGGCATGGCCGTCATCATCCTGACGACTTCGCTGATGGGCGAAGACAAGGCGTTCGATTACCTGAAGAAGCTCGAACAGAGCGCCAAGTTCCACACGAAGGGTACGGGCTACCTCGATGTGCTGCTCTCGCGTAACGAAATCGCGGTGGCGAACGGCGACCTGCAGATGGATCTCGACGATGCGGCCAACGGCGGCCTGTCGCTGCGGCCGATTTTCCTCGCTGCCGAACCGGGCGGACAGCCGACCACCTTCCAGCTGCCGTACGCAATCGGGCTGATCAAGAATGGTCCGAACCAGGCGGGCGGCAAGAAACTGATCGACTATCTGATGTCGACGGAAGTGCAGGCCAAGGTGCCGGATATCTTCGGCATTCCGGGCCGCAGCGACGTGCCGCTGTCGGGCAAGAACGGTGCCGTTGTGAAGCAGGCCATTTCGGGCGTCAAGTTGATCCCGGTCGACTGGAACCACGTGATGGCGAAAAAGGCTGACTGGACGGCCCGCTGGAAGAGCGAAGTGATCGGCAACTCGGGCAAGCAGATCGAAGTCGTGAAGCCGAAGTAATTCAGGCGCCTGATCGGAAACGCGCGGTGCGGCGCGCGCGGAAGATTGCCGTTGCGCCGCGCAGGAAGCATGCTGGCGCTGTGACGCGTCATTCAAAGTCATCTACGTAGGAGGATGGTCCGGGTGAACACTGCAACAACTCTTGCCGGCTCCGGCGCGCTCGACGCCACGCCGCTGGCGCAAGGCGTGGCGCAGACAACCGCGCCGGGCGGCGTGCAGATCGATCACCTGACTGTGCGCTTCGGCCCGCGCACCGTGCTCGACGATCTGTCGCTGACGATTGAACGCGGCGAACTGCTGACCGTGCTCGGCCGAAGCGGCTGCGGCAAGACGACGTTGCTGCGCTTTATCGCCGGTTTCATCGAGGCGGATGGGCTGGCGGGTACGCTGACAGTCGCGGGACGCGATCTCACGCACGTGCCGCCGCACAAGCGCAATCTGGGTCTGCTGTTTCAGAGCTATGCGCTGTTTCCGCATTTATCCGTGTTCGAGAACGTCGCGTTCGGTCTGCGCGCGCGGCGCATTTCGGCGAAAGAAATCGCGCGGCGCGTCGCCGATGCGCTGAAGCTCGTGCAGCTCGGCGACGCCGGCCACGTGATGCCCGCGCAGCTGTCGGGCGGCATGCAACAGCGGGTGGCGCTCGCGCGCGCGCTCGTGATCGAGCCCGATGTGCTGCTGCTCGACGAACCGCTTTCCGCGCTCGACGCCAATCTGCGTGCGTCAGTGCGTTCCGAACTCAAGGCGCTGCATGAGCGGCTGCCGAACCTGACGATCGTTTGCGTGACGCACGATCAGGACGACGCGCTCGTGTTGTCCGACCGTACGCTGCTGATGCGCGAAGGTCATATCGCGCAGCTCGGCACGCCGCAGGAACTGTATGACAAGCCGAACGACGTCTTCGTCGCGCGGTATCTCGGCGCGGCCAATCTGCTGCCGCCGAATATTGCATTTGCGCTCGGCGATGCCCGCTACGGCGAGCGCGATCGCGTCGCCTGTCTGCGCCCCGAAGCGATGCGCATCGTGCCGCTCGGGGAAGGGCAGTTGCACGGCACGATCGCGACGGTCGAATGGTATGGCTCGGTGCTGTCCGTGCAGGTCGCGCTCGACGCGATGCCCAACGAACCCGTGCTCGTGTCGATGCAGCGCGGCACCGGCGTGATGCCCGAGAAGGGCGCGCGGATCTCCTTGCGTTATGAGGCTGACGATGTCGTCCTTATCCAGCCCTGATCCGCTCGCCGCGTCGCGCGACGGGCGGCGAGCCGCGACGGCGGCGTCGCACGCGGCCGCGAAGCGCCGGCGCGAACGACTGTCGCAATGGCACCTGCTGTTTCTGCTGGTCGTCGTGCTCGGGCCGCTCGTGATCTATCCGCTGATCCGTCTCGTGCTGCTGAGCCTGACGGGGCAGCATGGCATGACTTTCCACGCGTACGCGGCCTTCTTCCAGAATCCGGAAACGAGCGGCGTGATCGGCACGACGCTGTGGATCCTGTTCGCGAGCGCGGGCCTCGCGTCGATCCTTGGCGTTGCACTCGCTTCGCTGCTCTTCTTCAAGCCGTTTCCGGGCGCGCGGCTCGTGACGCGCTTCCTCGAACTGTTCGTGGCATTCCCGTCGTTTCTCGTCGCGTTTACGCTGATCTTTCTGTACGGCTCGCAAGGCTCCGTCAGCATCGGGCTGCAACGGCTATTCCATCTCGAAGCGCCGCCGCTCGATTTCCTGTTCGGCATCGGCGGCGTGATTCTCGCGGAAGTGGTGTTCTACGCGCCGTTCGTCGTGCGCCCGACGCTCGCGTCGTTCGCCATGCTCGATATGCGCCTGATCGAAGCCGCGCGCAGTCTCGGCGCGAATGGCTGGATGGTGGCGTTTCGCGTGATCGTGCCGCTCGCCTGGCCAGGCATCGCGGCGGGTACGATCCTGTGCTTTCTTCTGACGCTGAATGAGTTCGGCATTCTGCTCGTGCTGGGCAGCGCGCATCTGATCACGCTGCCCGTGGCGATCTACAGCTCGGCCACGGTCGATCTCGATCTGCCGACGGCGGCGGCGGGCGCTGTCGTGATGCTGGCGATGTCGCTGTCGCTGTATGCGCTGTATCGTCAGGTCAACGGGCGCAAGGTGGGAGGAGCGAAGTGATGTCCGATGTCGACCAAAGCGTGCTGCCCGCCGTGCATCATCGCGTACGGCCCGTTCAGCACGGACTTTTTGCGCGCGTCGCGGGCGCTCTGTTCATGGCGTGCGCCGCGCTGCTGTGTTTCTGGCTGTTCGTGCTGCCCGTGATCGTGGTCGCGCTGTCGAGTGTCGCTGCGCACTGGTCAGGCACGATCCTGCCCGACGGTTTCAGCATGCGCTGGTTCGAGCGCCTCGGCGGGAGCGATTTCGATGCGCTCGTCACCAGCCTGCAGATCGGCTTCGGCGTCGCGATTCTCGGCACGATACTCGGCCTATGGCTCGCTCTGGCGCTCGAAGGCCGCGACCGGCGCGGACTTGGCGCGCTCGTCGACACGATCGCGATGATGCCCAACGGCGTGCCGAGCGTGGTGCTCGGCCTCGCCGTGTTGATTGCGTATCACAAGAAGCCGGTCGACCTGTCCAGCTCCGCCGCGATTGTCGTGTTCGTGCAACTGGCGCTGGTTTTGCCGTTCTGCTACCGCTGCGCCGCGGCTGCCTTGCGGCCCGAATTGACCGTCTTGCGCGAAGCGGCCGCAAGCCTCGGTGCGCCGCCGTCGATGGTTTTGCGCCGCGTCGTGCTGCCGCAACTGGTGCCCGCGATCCGCGCGTCGCTCGCGCTCGGTTTTGCGCTGTCGCTGGGCGAGCTTGGCGCGACGCTCACCGTCTATCCGCCTGGCTTCGCAACCGTGCCGATCGTCGTGGTCGGTCAGGTGGAGCGCGGCTATTACCTGCCGGCATCGGCGCTCTCGCTGATCCTGCTGGTCGCGTCGCTGGCCGCGCTGCTCCTGATTGCGGCCCGCGTGCCGCGTCGCCGCGTGGACTGATCTACATCGTTTCCTGATTTTTTCGCGAGGTGCGTCGAGGTCGGCGCGCCGCGCATATTGATGTGGCAAATATTGTCGAAATGACCGAAAATATGGAAGCCGAGTCGGATAACACGCTCGACCTGGTCAGGCGGCATTCGCTGACGGCGCTGGTGCGCGACGAGATCGAGCGCCATATCGTCGACGGCAAGCTCACGCCCGGTGACAAGCTGAATGAAGCGGAGTGGGCCACGCGTCTGCAGGTGTCGCGTGGTCCCGTACGCGAGGCGTTTCGCGCGCTGGAGCAGGCGGGGCTGGTGCGCACCGAGAAGAACCGCGGCGTGTTTGTGCGCACGGTGTCGCTGGCGGAAGCCGACGAGATCTATGCGGTACGCGCCGTCCTCGAAGAAGCGGCGTGCCGTATGCTCGCGCCGCGAATCGACGCCGCGCAGCTGGCCGCGCTGCGCGCGCATGTCGATGCGATGTGCGCGGCACTCGATGCCGGCGATCACGATGCATACGCGCGGTCGAACGTTGCGTTTCACGACGCGATCGTCGCGACTGCGGGCAACGGCAAGCTGTACGTCACGTATCGCAGGCTGGTGGGCGAACTGAGTTTGTTCCGGCGCGCTGCGTTGGGCGTGCGCGGCGATGCAATGGAACGCTCGCTGGCCGAGCATCGGGCGATCCTGTCGGCGCTCGCGGCGCGCGACGCGGACGAAGCCGCGCGCCGGATGCGCGCGCACGTGGACGGCGGCAGGCAGCGCGCGCATGAGGCTGCGCAGCCGCGCGCACCGGACGTGAACGATGACGCCAACAACCGGCTGGGCGCACGGTTCGTCTGATCGAATCAAGAACACGCGTCGGCGACGCGTAGGGAAGAGTGCAAATGGCAATCCAATCCGCAATTCAATCCGCACGTCATGTCGAAGTGAATGGCCGCAGCTACCGGCTGCCCGTCAAGCCGACGGTGGTCGTGTGTGTCGATGGCTGCGAGTACGACTATCTCGAAGCCGCCGTGAAGGCGGGCGTCGCGCCGTTCATCGGCAAGATGCTGAACGGCGGCGCGGCGTTCAAGGGCGACTGCGTGATTCCGTCGTTCACCAACCCGAACAACCTGTCGATCGTGTGCGGCGTGCCGCCGTCGGTGCATGGCATCTGCGGCAACTACTTCTGGGACCCGCAGGCCAACGACGGCAAGGGGGCGGAAGTGATGATGAACGATCCCGCCTACCTGCGCGCGCCGACGCTGCTCGCGGCGGCCGCGGATGCGGGCGCCGCCGTCGCCGTCGTCACCGCGAAGGACAAGCTGCGCCGCCTGCTCGGCAACAAGATGACGGGCATCTGCTTCTCGGCGGAAAAGGCCGACACGGTGACACACGAAGAAAACGGCATCGACGAAGTGCTGGGTCTCGTGGGGCGGCCGCTGCCCGACGTGTACAGCGCGGATCTGTCGGAGTTCGTGTTCGCCGCGGGCGTGCGGCTCGCGCAAACCCGCAAGCTCGACCTGATGTATCTGTCGACCACCGACTACATCCAGCACAAGTGGGCGCCCGGCACGGAAGGCGCGAACGCGTTCTACGCGATGATGGACGGCTATCTGTCGAAGCTCGACGCGCTCGGCTGGGTGATCGGCCTCACCGCCGATCACGGCATGAACGCGAAGCACGATCCACAGACGGGCGAGCCGAACGTGATCTATCTGCAGGACGTGATGGACGAATGGCTCGGCGCACGCGCGGCCCGCGTGATTTTGCCGATCACCGATCCGTATGTCGTTCACCACGGCGCGCTCGGTTCGTTCGCGACGATCTATCTGCTTGCGGATGTGAATGCGCGCCAGGTGATCGAGCGGCTTGGCGGCCTGAAGGATATCGAAGTCGTGCTCGACAACAAGGCGGCGTGCAAGCGCTTCGAGCTGCCGAACGATCGCGTGGGCGACATCGTCGTCGTGAGCAGGAAGGATACAGCGCTCGGCACGCGCCGCGAAGAACACGATTTGTCCGGGCTGACGGTGCCGCTGCGTTCGCACGGCGGCATTGCCGAACAGGTGGTGCCGCTGATCTTTAATCGACGCATCGACGAAGCGCGCGTCGCGGGCAAGCGTCTGCGCAATTTCGATGTGTTCGAAATCGCGCTCAACCACGTGGCGACATCATGAACGCAAACGTGCAGTCCAACGACCATCCCGCGTTTCGTGCAGAAGCGCTGCGCCTGAAGGGCGAGCGCGCAACCCGTGCCCGCACGCTCGATGTATTCGATCCGTACACGGGCATGCGCGTCGGCACGGTGCCGATGGCGAGCGTCGACGACGTGCGCGCCGCGTTCGAGTACGCGGGCGCGTACTCCGCGAAGCTCTCGCGTTACGAGCGCTCGCAGATCCTCGAGCGGGCGGGCCTGTTGCTGCGCGAGCGGCTCGAACAGGCGTCGGACCTGATCTCGCTCGAATCGGGTTTGTCGAAACAGGATTCGCGCTATGAAATCGGGCGCGTCGCCGACGTATTGAAGTTCGCGTCGATCGAAGCGCTGCGTGACGACGGCCAGAGCTTTTCGTGCGATCTGACGCCGCATGGCAAGAAGCGTCGCGTGTTTACGCAGCGCGATCCGCTCGCGGGGGTGATCGTCGCGATCACCCCGTTCAATCACCCGATGAACCAGGTCGCGCACAAGATTGCGCCGTCGATCGCGACGAACAATCGCGTGATCCTGAAGCCTTCGGAGAAGGTGCCGCTGTCGGCCTGCTATCTCGCCGACATTCTGTACGAAGCCGGTCTGCCCGCGCCGATGCTGCAGGTGCTCACGGGCGATCCGCGCGAAATCGCGGACGAACTGATCACGAATCCCCTCGCCGAACTCGTGACCTTCACGGGCGGCGTGGCGATCGGCAAGCACATCGCCGAGCGCGCGGGCTATCGGCGCGTCGTGCTCGAACTCGGCGGCAACGATCCGCTGATCGTGCTCGACGACGCAGATGTCGAGCGGGCGGCAGCGTTGGCCGTGCAAGGGTCGTACAAGAATTCGGGGCAGCGCTGCACGGCCGTCAAACGGATGATCGTTCAGAAGAGCATCGCGGCGCGCTTCACGGAGCTGGTCGTCGAGAAGACGCGCGAGTGGACGTACGGTGATCCGTTCGATACTTCGAACCAGATGGGTACGGTGATCGATGTCGATGCGGCGCGGCTGTTCGAAGCGCGCGTGAACGAAGCGGTCGCGCAGGGTGCGCGTCTGTTGACGGGCAACAGGCGCGAAGGCGCGCTGTATTCGCCGACGGTCGTCGATCAGGTCGATCCGTCGATGACGCTGATCCGCGAGGAAACCTTCGGTCCCGTGTCGCCCATCATCACGTTCGACACGATCGACGACGCGATCCGTATCAGCAACGGCACGCCGTTCGGGCTGTCGTGCGGACTGTGCACCAACCGCCAGGACGCGATTCCGCGCTTCATCAACGAGTTGCGCGTCGGCACGGTGAACGTGTGGGAGGTGCCGGGATATCGCGTCGAACTGACGCCGTTCGGCGGCATCAAGGACTCGGGCCTTGGCTACAAGGAAGGCGTTCAGGAAGCGATGAAGAGTTTCACGAACCTCAAGACTTTTTCTCTTCCGTGGGAGTGATGTTGTGGCGCTGAACCTAAGCGATATTCGCGGATTATTCGAGGCGCATGGTCAGCTCGCCTACAGCGGCGAACCAGTGACGCAGCTCGAGCACGCGTTGCAGAGCGGCGCACTGGCTGAATCGGAAGGCGCTTCGGAGGAACTGGTCGCGGCGGCGTTCCTGCATGACCTGGGACACTTGTTGAACCGGCAGGGCGAGACGCCGACCTCACGCCGGATCGACGATCTCCATCAGTATTTCGCGCTGCCGTTTCTGCGGCCGGTGCTGCCGGAAGCAGTAGTGGAGCCGATCCGGTTGCACGTCGACGCGAAGCGCTGTTTGTGTGCGATCGATGCGGCATACTTCGGGATGCTGTCGGCGGATTCCGTCCGCAGTCTTGAACTGCAGGGCGGCATTTTCAGCGACGACGAGGCGCGGGCGTTTCTGAGCAAGCCGTTTGCGGACGATGCGATCCGCTTGCGTCGTTGGGACGATCTCGCCAAAAAAGCGAATCGCGAGACGCCCGATCTCGATCATTATCTGAATGTCGTGTCGCGGGTGATGGAGCGGCATGCCGATGTTTGACCGGTGATAGCGTAGATGCGGTGCGCAGGCGGTTCCTACGTGGCGCTTATGTCAGGCGTATTACGCATATCAAAAAAGCGCTTGCAAGTGCTCACGCGAGCGCCTAGAATTCCGCTCTTTCGCGCTGCGGACAACGTGGCGCGGGAGAAGCGGAGAAGGACAGGGGAGCCAGCATTGACGGGCTTTCCGATGGAGTCGACAGGTTGGGTAGTTAAAAAACCGGTTGACGAAACGAAAAAGGTTCTTCATAATCTCGTTTCTCTGCTGCTGACGCAGCAACGCGGTGAAAGCAAGGCGCTTCCTGCGAATGTTCTTTAAAAACTAACAGCCGATAAGTGTGGGTGCTCGATGGCGAGCGCGCGGTGATCTTCGGATTGCCGCAATAGCGAAAGTAATCGAGTCTCACACGAAGAAATTGAGGAAGGTTTGAGCAATCAGATCTTTCGTCAGTGATTTTGAGTGAGCGACCGGGTTCGAGAGAGCCCGAAAAACAGTAACAGGTTTGAACTGAAGAGTTTGATCCTGGCTCAGATTGAACGCTGGCGGCATGCCTTACACATGCAAGTCGGACGGCAGCGCGGGCTTCGGCCTGGCGGCGAGTGGCGAACGGGTGAGTAATACATCGGAACGTGTCCTGGAGTGGGGGATAGCCCGGCGAAAGCCGGATTAATACCGCATACGCTCTGAGGAGGAAAGCGGGGGATCTTCGGACCTCGCGCTCAAGGGGCGGCCGATGGCAGATTAGCTAGTTGGTGGGGTAAAGGCCTACCAAGGCGACGATCTGTAGCTGGTCTGAGAGGACGACCAGCCACACTGGGACTGAGACACGGCCCAGACTCCTACGGGAGGCAGCAGTGGGGAATTTTGGACAATGGGGGCAACCCTGATCCAGCAATGCCGCGTGTGTGAAGAAGGCCTTCGGGTTGTAAAGCACTTTTGTCCGGAAAGAAAACTTCGCCGCCAATAGCGGTGGAGGATGACGGTACCGGAAGAATAAGCACCGGCTAACTACGTGCCAGCAGCCGCGGTAATACGTAGGGTGCGAGCGTTAATCGGAATTACTGGGCGTAAAGCGTGCGCAGGCGGTTCGCTAAGACCGATGTGAAATCCCCGGGCTTAACCTGGGAACTGCATTGGTGACTGGCGGGCTAGAGTATGGCAGAGGGGGGTAGAATTCCACGTGTAGCAGTGAAATGCGTAGAGATGTGGAGGAATACCGATGGCGAAGGCAGCCCCCTGGGCCAATACTGACGCTCATGCACGAAAGCGTGGGGAGCAAACAGGATTAGATACCCTGGTAGTCCACGCCCTAAACGATGTCAACTAGTTGTCGGGTCTTCATTGACTTGGTAACGTAGCTAACGCGTGAAGTTGACCGCCTGGGGAGTACGGTCGCAAGATTAAAACTCAAAGGAATTGACGGGGACCCGCACAAGCGGTGGATGATGTGGATTAATTCGATGCAACGCGAAAAACCTTACCTACCCTTGACATGTACGGAACCTTGCCGAGAGGTGAGGGTGCCCGAAAGGGAGCCGTAACACAGGTGCTGCATGGCTGTCGTCAGCTCGTGTCGTGAGATGTTGGGTTAAGTCCCGCAACGAGCGCAACCCTTGTCCCTAGTTGCTACGCAAGAGCACTCTAGGGAGACTGCCGGTGACAAACCGGAGGAAGGTGGGGATGACGTCAAGTCCTCATGGCCCTTATGGGTAGGGCTTCACACGTCATACAATGGTCGGAACAGAGGGTTGCCAAGCCGCGAGGCGGAGCCAATCCCAGAAAACCGATCGTAGTCCGGATCGCAGTCTGCAACTCGACTGCGTGAAGCTGGAATCGCTAGTAATCGCGGATCAGCATGCCGCGGTGAATACGTTCCCGGGTCTTGTACACACCGCCCGTCACACCATGGGAGTGGGTTTTACCAGAAGTGGCTAGTCTAACCGCAAGGAGGACGGTCACCACGGTAGGATTCATGACTGGGGTGAAGTCGTAACAAGGTAGCCGTATCGGAAGGTGCGGCTGGATCACCTCCTTTCCAGAGCTTCGCGTTCACAAGTTGAGCGCTCACACTTGTCGGCTGTTGTTTGAAGACAGGCTTTGAGGGGTCTGTAGCTCAGTCGGTTAGAGCACCGTCTTGATAAGGCGGGGGTCGTTGGTTCGAATCCAACCAGACCCACCACGTTGTCTGCGGTGTGACGAGTGAAACCTCAAGGTGCGGTATCTGCGGGGGATTAGCTCAGCTGGGAGAGCACCTGCTTTGCAAGCAGGGGGTCGTCGGTTCGATCCCGTCATCCTCCACCAGTTTCCAATGCCTAGTG
The DNA here is from genome assembly GCF_000020045.1 of Paraburkholderia phymatum STM815. Lineage (GTDB taxonomy): Bacteria > Pseudomonadota > Gammaproteobacteria > Burkholderiales > Burkholderiaceae > Paraburkholderia > Paraburkholderia phymatum. The sequence goes on from NC_010623.1 coordinate 2,173,373, forward strand.
TCCGGTCCGGAAGGGGGCCGCGCGTTATGCATTGGCAATTGAGCCAGTCAGACTGGATGTGCGCAAGCGCATATCGGCTGTCGTTCTTTAACAATCAGGAAGAAGTAGTAAAGAGATTCGCGAAAGCGTGCTTAGAGATGGGCGCGCGAGTAGGCGAATCAGGGTTGTGATTGTATCGAAAGTATTTAAGGGTTGTCGAAAGACAGCCTTGGAATACGGCACAACACGCAGTGTGTGGGCTCCCCGATAAGTGCTGAGGCACTAACGTGGACCGACACGCGAAAACTCAACCTGTAGCGGATGTTATCGAAAGAGACATACCCGTTATAGGGTCAAGCGAACAAGTGCATGTGGTGGATGCCTTGGCGATCACAGGCGATGAAGGACGCGGTAGCCTGCGAAAAGCGGTGGGGAGCTGGCAAACGAGCTTTGATCCACCGATATCCGAATGGGGAAACCCGGCCCGTATGGGTCACCCGCAACTGAATCCATAGGTTGCGTGGAGCGAACGCGGTGAACTGAAACATCTAAGTAACCGCAGGAAAAGAAATCAACCGAGATTCCCAAAGTAGTGGCGAGCGAAATGGGACCAGCCTGTACTCTTTATCTTCGTTGTTAGCCGAACGCTCTGGAAAGTGCGGCCATAGTGGGTGATAGCCCCGTAGGCGAAAACAGCGAGGAAGAACTGGGTGTACGACAAGTAGGGCGGGACACGTGAAATCCTGTCTGAAGATGGGGGGACCATCCTCCAAGGCTAAATACTCGTGATCGACCGATAGTGAACCAGTACCGTGAGGGAAAGGCGAAAAGAACCCCGGGAGGGGAGTGAAACAGATCCTGAAACCGCATGCATACAAACAGTCGGAGCCTCGCAAGGGGTGACGGCGTACCTTTTGTATAATGGGTCAGCGACTTACATTCAGTGGCGAGCTTAACCGATTAGGGCAGGCGTAGCGAAAGCGAGTCCGAACAGGGCGAATCAGTCGCTGGGTGTAGACCCGAAACCAGGTGATCTATCCATGGCCAGGATGAAGGTGCGGTAACACGTACTGGAGGTCCGAACCCACTAACGTTGAAAAGTTAGGGGATGAGCTGTGGATAGGGGTGAAAGGCTAAACAAACCTGGAAATAGCTGGTTCTCTCCGAAAACTATTTAGGTAGTGCCTCGTGTATCACCTTCGGGGGTAGAGCACTGTCATGGTTGAGGGGTCCATTGCGGATTACCTCGCCATAGCAAACTCCGAATACCGAAGAGTGCAATCACGGGAGACAGACATCGGGTGCTAACGTCCGGTGTCAAGAGGGAAACAACCCAGACCGCCAGCTAAGGTCCCCAAATATGGCTAAGTGGGAAACGAAGTGGGAAGGCTAAAACAGTCAGGAGGTTGGCTTAGAAGCAGCCACCCTTTAAAGAAAGCGTAATAGCTCACTGATCGAGTCGTCCTGCGCGGAAGATGTAACGGGGCTAAGCCATATACCGAAGCTGCGGATGCGTGCTTTGCACGCATGGTAGGAGAGCGTTCCGTAAGCCTGCGAAGGTGCACTGGAAAGTGTGCTGGAGGTATCGGAAGTGCGAATGCTGACATGAGTAGCGATAAAGGGGGTGAAAGGCCCCCTCGCCGTAAGCCCAAGGTTTCCTACGCAACGTTCATCGGCGTAGGGTGAGTCGGCCCCTAAGGCGAGGCAGAAATGCGTAGCTGATGGGAAGCAGGTCAATATTCCTGCACCAGTGTGAAATGCGATGGGGGGACGGATCGCGGAAGGTTGTCCGGGTGTTGGAAGTCCCGGTCGCTGCGTTGGAGAAGGTGCTCTGGCAAATCCGGGCACGGGATTCAAGGGCGTGGCGCGAGTCGCTTAGGCGACGAAGCAATCGGAAGGGGTTCCAGGAAAAGCCTCTAAGCTTCAGTTTCACATTGACCGTACCGCAAACCGACACAGGTGGGCGAGATGAGTATTCTAAGGCGCTTGAGAGAACTCGGGAGAAGGAACTCGGCAAATTGGTACCGTAACTTCGGGATAAGGTACGCCCCTGTAGCTTGATGCGCCTGCGCGCAGAGGGTGAAGGGGTTGCAATAAACTGGTGGCTGCGACTGTTTAATAAAAACACAGCACTCTGCAAACACGAAAGTGGACGTATAGGGTGTGACGCCTGCCCGGTGCCGGAAGATTAAATGATGGGGTGCAAGCTCTTGATTGAAGTCCCGGTAAACGGCGGCCGTAACTATAACGGTCCTAAGGTAGCGAAATTCCTTGTCGGGTAAGTTCCGACCTGCACGAATGGCGTAACGATGGCCACACTGTCTCCTCCCGAGACTCAGCGAAGTTGAAGTGTTTGTGATGATGCAATCTCCCCGCGGCTAGACGGAAAGACCCCATGAACCTTTACTGTAGCTTTGCATTGGACTTTGAACCGATCTGTGTAGGATAGGTGGGAGGCTATGAAGCGTGAACGCCAGTTTGCGTGGAGCCGTCCTTGAAATACCACCCTGGTTTGTTTGAGGTTCTAACCTTGGCCCGTGATCCGGGTCGGGGACAGTGCATGGTGGGCAGTTTGACTGGGGCGGTCTCCTCCCAAAGTGTAACGGAGGAGTACGAAGGTACGCTAGGTACGGTCGGAAATCGTGCTGATAGTGCAATGGCATAAGCGTGCTTAACTGCGAGACCGACAAGTCGAGCAGGTGCGAAAGCAGGTCATAGTGATCCGGTGGTTCTGTATGGAAGGGCCATCGCTCAACGGATAAAAGGTACTCTGGGGATAACAGGCTGATACCGCCCAAGAGTTCATATCGACGGCGGTGTTTGGCACCTCGATGTCGGCTCATCTCATCCTGGGGCTGTAGCCGGTCCCAAGGGTATGGCTGTTCGCCATTTAAAGAGGTACGTGAGCTGGGTTTAAAACGTCGTGAGACAGTTTGGTCCCTATCTGCCGTGGGCGCTGGATATTTGAAGGGGGCTGCTCCTAGTACGAGAGGACCGGAGTGGACGAACCTCTGGTGTACCGGTTGTCACGCCAGTGGCATCGCCGGGTAGCTATGTTCGGAAGAGATAACCGCTGAAAGCATCTAAGCGGGAAACTCGCCTTAAGATGAGATATCCCCGGGGCTTCGAGCCCCTTGAAGGGTCGTTCAAGACCAGGACGTTGATAGGTCAGGTGTGGAAGCGCAGTAATGCGTTAAGCTAACTGATACTAATTGCCCGTAAGGCTTGATCCTATAACAGGTCTGTCTCGGTACCACACAGGTTGAGACAACAGCGTTGTGCCCGCAACACGACACAACACAACCCCCCTCTTTACGCTTCTTCCAGATTGGCTGTGGCGCACCGCGATGCGACGCAGCAACCCGTCATGCCTGATGACCATAGCGAGTCGGTCCCACCCCTTCCCATCCCGAACAGGACCGTGAAACGACTCCACGCCGATGATAGTGCGGATTGCCCGTGTGAAAGTAGGTAATCGTCAGGCTCCTTATACATCGCCATGACCCCGCCCTCAAAAGCGGGGTCTTGGCGTTTGTGCGGCCGATGTTGCTGCGACGTAGCGACACACTCGCGGTCCCGCAAAAAGCGAAAGGGAAGACCGTCAATCACGATCTGGTGACGATGGTCTTGCCGCCGCTTCGCTCCGCCGGAAATTCATCAGCGCGCGACCAACCTGACGCGCCAATCCTACGACAGCTGATTGACGGTCTAAAACATAGGCAAAAGTCGCTAGTCGCGCATTAAAAGTCAGAGCTTCGCTTGCTGTTCCGTGACGCCCACATCGCTCGCATGAAGCGCATTGTTTACTGCGTCCTGCTGACCCACCTCACCTAACAGCGCGACATCGCGGGCAATAACCTGCGGCAAATGCGTCCGTAGAAACTCCACCCACGTCCTTGTCTTCGCGTCGATAAATTTGCGCGACGGATACAGTGCGTAAACATTCATCTTTTGCAGCGTATATTCGGGCAGCACGCGCACGAGTGATCCCGTGCGCAAGCCATCGATCGCCGCATACAGCGGCAATATGCCAATTCCCATGCCTTCACGGATCGCCACGATCAGCGATTCGGCGATGTTGACTTGCACCGGGCCGTTCACATTCAAGACTTCGTTGCCGTTAGGGCCTTCGAGTGTCCATTCGCTGGTGGGAAAGGCGGGCGTCTTGAGCAGCAGGCAGTCATGATGCAGCAGGTCGGTGGGCTTTTTAGGCGCATCGTGAGCATGAATGTACGCAGGGGACGCACACAGAATGCTAAACGTGGTTCCGAGCAGAAGCGACACGAGATCCGAATTAGGCAACGTCGACGCACCCACCACCGCGACATCCGCGCTCCCTTCGAACAGGTCGGGCAATTGCTGCGAAAGCGTCAACTCGACGGCCACCTCGGGATACAACGCGCGATATCGCGAGATAGCCGGCAATACATAATGCTGTCCGATGCTCGCAAAGCTATGCATCCGCAACACGCCCGCTGGACGTTCATGCGCGCCGCTGGCTTCTTCTTCCGCATTATCGATATCAGCAAGAATCAGCTGACATCGCTTCAGATATCTCTCACCTGCCGTCGTCAGTGCGAGACGCCGCGTCGACCGATTCAACAGACGCGTCCGCAAATGGGCCTCGAGTTCTGAAACCGCACGGGACATCGCACCCGTCGTCGTATTGAGCGATTGCGCTGCGCCCGTGAAGCTGCCTGCCTCGACGACGCGCACGAACACTCGCATGTTTTGTAACGTATCCATCAATCCTTCTTGATCGGCATCAAACCGTTATTGTCCGCCCGTTGCGGGCCGCCATTGTTGAGTGATCTGGAAGGGACGTTCCCGACGCCTCTCATTAATTCCCGCAACTTCGGCTCCTACAATCGGCGCCTTCAGGATAGGCAGGCGTCAGTTCCACCGGCGCATCCCTCCCACAACAACCCCGCGGGGTACTAGTCCATGAAGCGCCAGCATGCGATCAAGCAAGTGTCTTCCGATGCCGTCGGATGGCATGCTGGCGTTCCGCCGCGCGCGATTGTCGATGCCGCCACGGAATGGACGACGACAGACGGCCTCGTCTGGCTTCATCTTTTCAAGACCGTGACGGCCGCGCTGCTTGCGCTGGGCATCGCGATGCTGCTCGAACTGCAGCAACCGCGCACAGCGATGACGACCGTGTTCGTCCTGATGCAGCCGTTCAGCGGAATGGTGCTCGCGAAGAGCTTCTATCGGATCGTCGGGACGTTTGTCGGCATGCTGGCCGCGCTGTCGCTGGGCGCGCTGTTCGCGCAGCAACCCGAACTCTACATGGTCGGCATCACCGTGTGGATGGGCGTGTGCGTGGCGGCAGCGGTACGGTATCGGCATTTTCGGTGGTATGGCTTCGTGCTGGCTGGCTACACGGCGGCGCTGATCGGCATTCCGACCGTGACGGAACCGAATGGGCTGTTTCTGGCCGCGTTGACGCGTGCGGCCGAAGTGGCCATCGGCATCGTCTGTTCGGCTGCCGTCAGCGCGCTGATCGTGCCGCGCCGCTCCAGCCTCGCGCTGCAAAATGCACTCCAATCGAGGCATCTGAATTTTAGTGCCTTCGCCGTGAAAGTGCTGGACGGAGCGGTCGAGCGAGGTGCGTCGGAGCGGTATTTCGCGGACCTCGTCGACGAAGTGGTCGGCTTCGAGGCGACGCGCGCTTTCGCAGCGTTCGAGGACCCCGGCATGCGCTCGCGTAGTCAGGTGCTGGCAAGGTTGAACCACGAGTTCATGGACGTCTGCGCGCGCCTGCATGCGCTGCATCAATTGAGAAAGCGCTTGCGTGGCAACGGATCGATTCAGGTCGAGCAAGCGACGGCGTCATACTTCCGCGAGCTTTCGCAATTGCTCACCACGCACAACGAGCGGCGCTTTGATTCATCCGATGCCGCTCGTGTTGCAATTGGACTCAAGACCTTCCAGTCGACGCTGCCAGCAAGAATGCGCGCGACGCGGCGTCCACTGGAATCGGGCGAGCCGCGATGCCTGCCCGATTTCGACACGGCGGGCGAGTTGCTGTATCGCTTTGTCGTCGAGTTCATCCGCTATATCGACACTTACGCGTCGCTGGAGACCAATCACAATCCGGCGCGCGAGCGGCCGGCCGTGCGTTACGTGAGCCGGACCAATGCTTTCGTGGTCGCGTGCACGTTCGCGCGCACGGCGGCCGTGGTCGGCGCTGTGAGCGCGTTCTGGATCGCGACGAACTGGCCGAGCGGCGGCATGGCCGTGATCGGCGCGGCGCTCGCCTGTGCGCTGACGTCGGCGGCGCCAAACCCGGTCAAACTTGCGTTGCAGATGACCGTTGGCGCGGCGTGCGCGACGGTCGCCGGGTATCTGGTGACCTGCTACGTGTATCCCGTCATCGACGGCTTTCCGCTGCTTTGCGCGATGCTCGTGCCCCTGCTCGCGGCGGGCACCTGGTTTGCGTCGCGAGCGAAGACCGCGGGCTACGGCGTGGGCTTCACGGTGTTTTTCTGTCTGCTTGCCGCGCCCGACAACGTCGTAGTCTACGCGCCCGCTCTGCTGATCAACAACGGCATCGCGATCGTTGTTTCCATGCTCGCGACGGCCGTCGGTGCAGCGATCGTGTTCCCCGTCCAGATGCCGTGGCTGACTGCACGGATCGAAGGCGACCTGCGCAGCCAGATCACGCTCGCATGCACCGGGCCATTGACGGGGCTCGCGCAGCGGTTCCAGTCGAGCACGCACGATCTGATGCACCAGTTGCGCATGCTGTTGCCGAAGCGCTCGCGCCGTCACCGTCGGGCGCTCCGATGGATGCTGGTCACGCTCGAAGTGGGCCACGCGGTAATCGACCTGCGCAGCGAAGCCGACCGCGCAACCTACGCACGGTATCTGCACGCCCGTTGGCAGCCGTCGCTCGACCGCGTCACGCGCGATCTCGCCGAACTCTTCGAGCGGCCCGACAAAGCCCATGCGGACAAAGCGCAGATTTCGGTGCGCGCGGCCATGCGCGTCGTGCAGCAGTCGCTGGAAGCCGTGCACACGAATCGCGACAGGCGGCACGATCAGCAACGCATTCTCAGCTGCCTGCATTTCATCCGCACGGCGCTGCTCGACAAGGACGCACCGTTCGACGCGCGCTAGCTCGCGCAAGCACATCACCGCCTGAACGATCTTGCCGCAACCAGGAAGAATGCCTTCCAGCCGGCCCTCTTAATTCCCTTCGATCACAGTCATATATTGAAACCACTGCTTACGCAGTTTTTGAAACAACTGGAGAGATTCAAATGAAAGCGCTGAAGCTGGTCCTGATGGCCTGTTCGTTGTCCGCTGCGGTTCTTGTGCATGCACAGACGGCGCCAGCGGACGAAAGCGCGCAACGGGTTGCCCAGGCGAATGCGGCTCGCGTCGTTCAACCCGAACGGCAGCGTCCTGTCGCGAAACCAGCGAAGAAGGTCGACGAGTGTGTCGGTCCCGTGAGCTACTGCGCGATGTATTTCGGTAGCTGATCAGAGCGACATTGCGCAGTCATCCTGAGGGATATCAAGGGATAAAGCGGTATCCAGCGACGGCCGCACCACGCACACCGAGAATAAGAGGTGCACTGCGGCAGTCGCAAGCGTGACATCGGAGAGACTTTCATTCATGTACGAAGACCGGATTCGTTGTGCCGCCTTGCGCGGCAAGATCACATCGGCGGCGCAGGCAGCGCTGCTGATCGACAATGGCATGCGCGTCGGCGCGAGCGGCTTTACCCGCGCGGGCGACGCGAAGGCGGTGCCTGTCGCGCTCGCCGAACGCGCGCGCACGGAAAGTAAGCCGCTGCGCATCACGCTGATGACGGGCGCCTCGCTCGGTCATGGCGTGGACAGTCTGTTGACGGATGCCGGCGTGCTCGCGCGCCGTCTGCCGTTTCAGGTCGACAACACATTGCGCAAGGCGATCAATCGCGGCGACGTGATGTTCGTCGACCAGCACCTGTCCGAGACGGTCGAAATGCTGCGCGCGGGTCAGCTCGGCAAGCTCGACGTCGCGATCATCGAAGCCGTCGCGATCACGGAGACTGGCGGCATCGTGCCGACCACATCCGTCGGCAATTCGGCGAGCTTCGCGATTCTCGCGGATAAAGTGATCGTCGAAATCAATCTGGCGCAGCCGCTGGCGCTCGAAGGGCTGCACGACATCTGGATTCCCGGCCGCCGACCGCATCGCGAGCCGCTGCCCGTCGTGCGTCCGAGCGACCGCGTCGGCACGACGTCGATCGAGATTCCGCCCGAGAAGATCGCCGCCATCGTCATCACGAACAAGCCCGACAGCCCGTCGACCGCGCTGCCCGCCGACGAAGACACGGCATCGATCGCCGGGCATCTGATCGAGTTCTTGCAGCACGAGGTCTCGCACGGACGCATGCCGTCGCCGTTGCCGCCGTTGCAGGCGGGCATCGGCACCATTGCCAACGCGGTGCTGGCCGGCTTCGCCGACTCGCCGTTCGAACCGTTTTCGATCTATTCGGAAGTCCTGCAGGATTCGACCTTCGATCTGATGGACGCCGGCAAAGTCACGTTCGCGTCGGGCGCGTCGATTACGCTGACGGAGAAGCGCCAGGCGCAGGTGTTCGGGGATCTCGCCCGCTACCGCGATCGTCTCGTGCTGCGTCCACAGGAAGTCAGCAACCATCCTGAAGTGATTCGCCGCCTGGGTCTGATCGCGCTGAACACCGCGCTCGAGTTCGATATCTACGGCAATGTGAATTCGACGCATGTGGGCGGCACGCACATGATGAACGGCATCGGCGGGTCGGGCGACTTCGCGCGCAATGCGTCGTGCGCGATCTTCGCGACGAAGTCGATCGCCAAAGACGGCGCGATTTCGAGCGTCGTGCCAATGGTGCCGCACGTCGACCATAACGAGCATGACGTCGATATCGTCGTGACGGAAATCGGCCTCGCGGATCTGCGCGGACTGGCGCCGCGCGAACGAGCGTCGCTGATCATTGACCGCTGCGTGCATCCGCTGTATCGCGATCTGCTGCGCGACTACTATCGCGACGCGCTGCGTTTTGGCGGCCAGACGCCGCACGTGCTGCGCGAGGCGTTCGCGTGGCACGCGCGCTTCCAGGAAACGGGATCGATGCTGCCGGAGCACACGCTCACGGCGTGATGTAGCGTATTGACGCGTGTCAGGCTCCGCTGCCGACCAGACGCAAACGCGTGATTTCCGACGGCGCGCCCAGACGCTTGGGCGGTCCCCAATATCCGGTTCCGCGGCTCGTATAGACCCAAAGGTTATCGAGCCGCGCGAGCCCGGCCACGAAAGGCTGTTGCAGACGCACGGCAAAATTCCACGGAAAGAACTGGCCACCATGCGTGTGGCCGGACAGTTGCAGCGTGAAGCCCGCATCGGCGGCGGCTTCCGCCGAACGCGGCTGATGCGCGAGGAGCACCCGGATCAGCACGTCACCGGGCGCACCTTCGAGGGCGGCAGCGGGATCGCTCTCGTGCGCGGGATCGAAGTGGCCGGCAGAATAATCGGTGACGCCCGCGATCACCGCCTGCGCGCCATCGTGCTCGACGACGACATGCTCGTTGAGCAGTACATGCAGGCCGAGCCGCTGAAACTCGGCAATCCACGCATCGGCGCCCGAATAGTATTCGTGGTTCCCTGTCACCAGATACGCGCCATGCCGCGCGCTCAGGCGCGACAGCGGACGCGTGTGATCGGCGAGATGCTCGACGCTGCCGTCGACGATATCGCCCGTCACCGCGATCAGATCCGGTTCGAGACGATTGACGGCATCGACGATCGCATCGACGTAACCGCGCTTGATAGTCGGCCCGACGTGGATATCGCTGATCTGCACGATCGTGAAGCCATCCAGTTCATGCGGCAGATCGTCGATCGGCACATCGATCGACACGACGCGCGCGCGGCGCCGTGCATTGAAAAAACCGATGGCCGTCGACAGCAGCGCGAGCAGCGGCACGGCGCTTGCGCTGTCGGTTTGCCAGCGCGCGGGATCCAGCGTGTGCGGCGACAGCGCATGAACGATTAACACCACGAGCAGGAAGAGTTCGCGCGCGAAAGTCAGCACGAGCAACGACGAAAAGAGTCCCAGCGCGATCAGTCCCGCCCACGCGAGCCGGTCGCCGAGCGGTTGCCGCTGGACGGAGCGCGCGATCATGCCGACGGGAATCAACAGCACCGACAGCGCGAGCCACACAGCGCACAACGCTTTCACGGCGGTCTCGACGGGCAGCTCTGGAATGATCCGTATGCCGACATACACATGCAGCAGAATGCCGATGACAATGATCCGGATGAAGAACGATAGGCGGCGCATAGATGGGAGCGGGCGTGGCGCGGATCGCGCGCGAAAGGTAGTCGCGGAAAGCACACCTGCAGAAGAAGAGCGGCGGCCAGTCATTCTACAAGCAGTTCCGCGCGCTTGCCGAATGCGGTGCAGTGGACGAGGCGCGGTCCTGTCCGTCAAGTTGCAATGCAGCAGGCGGCGCATCTGAAGTTGTTCGTCCTGCCGATCAAATGTCTATTAATTGGCTATTAAATGGCTATTGAATTGAGCGCCCGAACAGACTATTCTGAATTGAGCGAGACTGCCGACGGCGGGCCTCACGTCCCGTTCCGGTATACCGGGCGCGAGACCCTCCCTGCGGACGGCAAGCACGCACTTGATCGCCATACCGGCCTGCGGTCTGGGGGGGACGAACCATGAAAACGACAAAATCCGCGCATCGCGAGCATCACATCGGCTATGAAGGCAGCCATGTGATGTTGCCTATGGTCGTGCTGTCGCTGATGGCGCTCGGCGTCTACTACGGCGTGCGCACCATCGACTTTTCCGAGCTTGGCCGCACGGCGTTGTTCTATGTAGTGATGGTGTTCGTCGCGCTGGGCGTGGCGGGGCTGTTCGGCGTAGTCGCCGCCTGGCTGCGCTCTCGCGGCGACGAAGCGGAAGAGGGATTTTGCTTCGTCGGGGCGCTGATCGGTGCGATCGTCTTTTACATCGCGATGCTGACGAGCTGAGCTCGCCCGCGGCGAATGAAAGCGCAAGCTGCGCGGCGACGCGCATCCACGGGGCGTTCGATAATATCCGCTGCTTCCCTGGAAAAGAGTGTCGCGAGCACTCTCCGCTCGCGACCGTAAGCCGATGTCCACAGATCTGTTCGACGATGTGCCCACGCCCGACGTTGCGTGGTTCCCCGACTGGCTCTCAGCCGATGCTGCCGCGCAACTGCTCGCGCGGATCATCGCGGAAGTGTCCTGGCAGCAGGATTCGATGTTCACGCCGGCGGGCAAGGTGCCGCTGCCGCGGCTCACTGCCTGGCAAGGCGAACCCGATGCCGTCTATGTGTACTCAGGCATCCGCAATGTGCCTTCGGCGTGGACGCCCGCTGTCGCGGAACTGAGGGCTGCTGTCCAGGCGGCCAGTCACGCGCCATTCAACAGCGTACTGCTTAACCGCTATCGAAGCGGCGCAGACAGCATGGGCTGGCACGCAGACCGCGAGCCCGAACTGGGCAGGGAACCCGTGATCGCGTCAGTCAGCCTCGGTTCGACGCGCCGCTTCGATTTGCAGCACAACAAGACGCGCGTCGTGCAGTCGTACCGGCTGAAGGGCGGCAGCCTGCTAGTGATGCGCGGACGTACGCAGGCCGAATGGCGGCATCGCGTGCCGAAAGAGCCCGACGTGCAGAGCGAACGCGTGAACCTCACGTTCCGTTTCGTGATGCCGCGCTGATCGACGGGTTCATTTGCACCATGCGCATTCACAGTTTAAAAAATTTATGCGCATAAGGAATCGGTTTCAGTCAGTCGATTCCATGCGTCGCTGAATGGTCGGCGGGAGCCGCTCGAACGGCAGCGTATTCGCTGCGATCGCGGCCGTGTCGGGATACTGCTCGCGAACGATGTCCGTCAGCACCTGGCCGGGTGGCGCTTCCACGAACACGGTTGCGCCCATTTCGACCATTACGGTCAGCGCGTCGAACCAGCGGACCGTGTAGCGCATGTTGGTGGCGAGATCGTCGCGGACGGCGTCGGCCGTATGAAGCGCGCGGCCCCCGCGATTGCCGATGTAGCCGCTCGACGGCGCGCGAAACGGCACGCTGCGCGCGTAGTCGATCAACGCGTCGGCGGCTGCGGCGAGCAGTTCGCAATGCGACGGCACGCTCACGGCGAGCCGCATCGCCTTGCGCGCGCCGGCTGCGAGTGCGCGTTCGTTAAAGCTATCGAGCGCGGCATCCGAGCCTGCGACGACGATCTGGCGTGGCGCATTCACATTGCCGACGTACACGCGGTCGTGTGACGCCTGCGCCTGTGCATCGGCGAGCATTTCGACCTCGTGTTCCGTCAGCCCGGCAATCGCCGCGAGGCCGTACCCTTGCGGATACGCGCTCTCCATCAGTTCAGCGCGCTTGCGCACCATGCGCAGCGCGTCGGCGAACTCGATCGCGCAACAGCTCACAGCGGCCGCGTACGCGCCGACCGACAGGCCCGCGCTGAGTTCGGGAAACAGGCCTTCCTCGGCGAGCGCGCGCTGCGTCGCCACGCCTGCGATCAGCAGCCCCGTCTGCACAGCGACGGTCGATTCGAGCGCGGCGCGCGTGTCGAGCGTGAGCACGTCGACGCCGAGCACGTCGGATGCTTCGGCGAGCGTGGCCCGAATGGCGGGATGCGCGCCGAGGTGCCGCAAAAAGCCTTCGGATTGCGCGCCCTGGCCGGGAAAGAGATAGGCCAGCATCACGGACCCGGTTGCACAGGAGCGCGCGCCCAGGGATCGGCGACGAACTGCGGGCCGCTCGCATGCCGCGCCATCACGGCTGCCTTGCGGGATGCGTATTCGGAGAGCGCCACACCGCCCGCCGGCGTTTCGAGTTGCGCGTCGATGCGCACGCCTGCTTGCGCAGCGTGCCCGTCCAGTGCAGCCTGGATCCGAGCGGCTTCATCGTGAGTCAGATGATTGGGCATCCGTATCAACAGATCGAGATCGCTGGTTGACGTCACGGTCGGCACACCTGTTGCGAGTTCGAAGCCGACGCTTCCAGACGGGCCCCAGGCGAATGAAGCGAAGCATGAAGTATCGCGACGCAGCGCGTCCAGCGCGACGAAGGCGGGTAAGGCAGGTAAGGCGGCACGATCGGCCGCCAGCGCAGAAGCAGACGACAACGCTTCGGGCGTGAAAGCGGCCTCGATATCGTCGCTTCGCGTCCACGTCCCGTACCGCTCGTTGCGCGCCGCACCGCGCACGCCGACTGCGACGAAGCCGGCGGCAGCCTGCGCCCGTCGCACGACGACGAACGGCGCGCGCGCGAACGCGTCTCGGACCCACGCCGGTTCGGCGTCGAACGGTTCGAGCTTGCGGACTCGCAAAATGTCGTGCGCCCGCCAGCGCGGATCGCTGACGGCGAGCGCATCGGCGGCCGGGAACGGCGCAGCGGCGCAAACCCGCATCATGCGGCGTCCCACTGTTCGGCGAGCCGCCGCCGCACTTCGATCGACGCGGCGCGCGTCGTTTTCGCCCACTCCGATTCGAGCCGCCGTGACAGTCCGCGCGTCGTATCCGAGCGCGCGCCGCGCACGGCTTCGGCGAGCACGCCGCGCACCTGATCGAGCTGCGCGTCCGTCGGCGCGTCCGCGTCGATGCCTTCGATCAACGCGTCAAGCAAGCCGAGCTTCGCGAACGACGCCAGCGTGTACGACATCGGCGTGATTGTTTCGCCAAGCTTGTCGAGTTCGTCGACCGTACGGCGCGTGACGCGCGCGGCGGCTTCTTTGCCCATTGCGTGCACCATCGTGCCGGGTGCGTCGAGCGCGACGATCCGGTTCGCCTGATAGCCGTGCGCGAGAAACGCGCCTGACATCGCCGGGCCGACGATCAGCGCGATCACGGGATGACGGGCATCGCGTGCGCTCGCGTAGGCATCGACGGCGGCGGCGCAGGCCAGATGAATGCCGAGCGTCTCTTCGCGATAGCCATACGCCTGGCTTTTCACGTCGACGATCGCGACGATGGGGCGCTTGCGCTCCGACGACGCATCGCGCGCCACCGCGTCGCGAACGGCTTGCGCGAGCTTCCAGCCCTGTTCGAGTCCGACGACATTGTCGCGTGCGCGCGGAAAGCGGTTGTCCGGGTCCGGAACGACGGCGATAAAGCTCGCCGTCTCGCCACCGAGCGATGCCTCGCCCGACCAGACGGGCGCGTCGCTCGACGCCGTACCTGCGAGCGCTCTGAACCAGCGCATGCCGCGCGTGTCTGCCGTGCCGCTCATGATTGCTCCTTGCGCGGCGCAGCCGCTGCGTTTGCGTTGAACACGGCGCGCATCGTTTCCGGCGTGAGGTTGGCGGGATCGATACGCTGAAGCCGCTCCAGATACGTGGCCACCTGTTGCGTGCGGTGCGCGGCCGGCACGCCGCGCGCGAACGCGTCGCGCAGCGCATCGCGCACGGCGTGCGCGTCGTCGGCGACGAGCGCATCGGCGAGTCCCGTCGCCACGCGCTGTTCGCCGCCGATCATCTGCCACACACGGCGCCGGTCGCTCGCATCGAGTTCGTCGATGCCCGCTTCCTGCTCGATCACTTCGGGGCCGTTCATGCCGAGCCGTCCCTGTTTCGTCGCGATCAGATACGAGCACAGCCCGGCCGCAAGCGACATCCCGCCGAAGCATCCGACCATCCCCGCGATCACGCCGACCACGGGCACATGACGCCGCAACGCGACGATGGCTGCCTGCATTTCGGCGATCACGGCCAGCCCGAGATTCGCTTCCTGCAGACGCACGCCGCCCGTTTCGAACAGCACGACGGGCCTCACGATCTTGCCGCGCTCGCAGTCACGCAGCGCGAGTTCGAGCGCCGCCGCGATTTTGCTGCCCGACACCTCGCCGATGCTGCCGCCCTGGAACGCCGATTCGATCGCGGCGATCACGGCCGGCTGCCCGTCGATCGTCCCGCGCGCGATCACCGCGCCATCGTCGGCCTGGCAGACGATGCCCTGCAATGGCAGCCACGGCGATTCGATGCGATCGAACGGGCCCAGCAGTTCGCGGAACGAGCCTTCGTCGAGGAGCGCGCGGGCGCGCTCGCGCGCAGTCAGTTCGATGAAGCTGTCGCGCAGCGCAGGCTTCAATGGCGCGTTGAAAGTCGTTGCCGTGCTCATGCGCCTGCTCCCTGGTCTGCCGCTTCGACGGCCTCTGCGAGCCGCAGTGCCACGACGCCGGGCGTCGCGCCGAAGTCGTTGATCTCGATCTGCGCCGCGCCGTCGTAGCGCGTGAAAAAGCGGTCCAGCACGCTCTTCCAGATGTGCCCGTAGCCATCGACGCTGGTGCGCACGGTCACGGTCGCCTTCATCGCGCCGGCGGGCGCCAGCAGCACCTCAAGGTCGCCGGATCCGACGACGCCTACATGCGCGCGCGCCGTGATCGCGCGTTGCGCCGGATAGTCGAATGTCATCTGTTCCATCAGTTTCAGCTCCCGCTGGCCGCGTGATGCGTCAGCTTGTCGAGGAAGAGGGTGGCGGCGAGCAGATCGGCTGCGCCGCCGGGAGACGCGTTGAGCGAAAGCAGGGCGGTTTCGAGTGCATCGAGCGCGGCGCGTCCCGCCGCCGTCGATGCGCCGCCCGCCGCGAGCACGGCGCGCGCGCCGCTTTGGCCCGCGCGCAGACCGTCGAGTCCTGCGCGATACAAGAGACACGTGTCGTCGAGCGAAGCCATGATCGAGAGCAGCGTGTCGACACGCGCCGTGTTCTCGCCGGTGCCCTGCGCGCGCGCCGCGCGCAGCGCGGGCAGGCCGACGTCGATTACGTGCGGAAAACCGTCCTGCGCTTCCTGCCGCGCGCCGCCGACGTTGAAGCGTTGGCGCACGCGCTCGCCGTGGCTGTCGGCGGGTGCGGCGAAGCGATCGGGAAAGCAGGCGATCTGCGCGCCGAGTTCGCAGACGCGCGCGACGTTCGATTGCGGATGCGAAGTCAGCACGGACGCCATACCGCCATCGAACACGATCGACGCTCCCGCGACCAGCAGACCGACGATCCAGATTGCGCCGCGATGCGCATTGCTGCCGTCCGTCGCGCACATCATGTCCTGTTCGCCGGTGCGGCCGATTTGCGCAAGTTCCGCGCGCAGCGTCGCCGACGGCAGGCGGCCGCGTGCTGCACGCGCCAGTGCCGCAAACGTCGGTTCGAGTGCGCGCGCCGAACGCAGCATCAGCGGCAGGTTCAGATCGTGATGCGCGCCGCTGCCGCGCGCATCGACGAGTGCGGGCTTCGGCGTGAGCTGCGCTTCTTCGATCAGCGATTCGACGGCGAAGTGGGCGAGCGTTGCATGGGACAGGCGCGGGTCGTTCGCGCGATATGAGCCGCGACCCTGGGCACGCGTGAACCTGCCCGCTTCGAGCGGGGTGGCGAGGTGCAAGGCCATCGCGTCACCAGCTGCGGAAACGCGCGGGCGGCGCATAGAGCCCCCCCGACCACGTGACGAGATCGTCGATGCTGCGCGCCGCGAGCAGCGAGCGCTTCGCTTCGCCGCGCCGGATGCCGAGGTCTTCCGGATAGGCGACGATGCCGCGCCGGCGCAATTCCGCCGTCTTCTCCGGCTTCGCGCGCAGGCCGATCGGCGTCACGCCCGCGACGGCCGCAATCGCTGCGCGCCGTTCGTCGATGCCTTCCGCCTTGTGCAGATGCGCGATGCCCTCTTCCGTCACGACATGGCTGACGTCGTCGCCGTAGATCATCACGGGCGCAATGGGCATGCCGCTCTTCGCGCCGACGGCGACGGCGTCGAGTTCATCGACGAAAGTCGGCTCGCCGCCTTTCTTGTACGTTTCGGCCATCTGCACGACGAGCTTCTTGCCGCGCGACACAGGCCCCTGATCTTTCAGCAGCTTGAGCCACGCTTCGCTCGAATGGCGGCGGCCGCGCGGATCGTGACCCATGTTCGGCGCACCGCCGAAGCCCGCGAGCCGCCCGCGCGTCACCGTCGACGAATTGGCGTCGCCGTCGATCTGCAGCGTCGAGCCGATGAACAGATCGACGCCGTACTGCCCTGCGAGCTGGCATAGCACGCGGTTTGAGCGCAGCGTGCCGTCGTTGCCTGTGAAGAACACGTCCGGGCGCGCCTCGATATACGCCTCCATGCCGACCTCGCTGCCGAAGCAATGCACGCTGTCGACCCAGCCGGATTCGATCGCGGGAATCAGGGTGGGGTGCGGATTGAGCGTCCAGTTGCGGCAGATCTTGCCCTTGAGTCCGAGCGATTCGCCGTATGTGGGCAGCAGCAACTCGATCGCGGCCGTGTCGAACCCGATGCCGTGATTCAGCGAGCTCACGCCATACGGCTCGTAGATGCCCTTGATGACCATCATCGCGGTGAGCACCTGCAGGTCGCCGATATGACGCGGATCGCGCGTGAACAGCGGTTCGACGGCGAACGGACGGTCGGCCTGCACCACGACGTCGACCCACGACGCGGGAATATCGACGCGGGGCAACTCATCGACGATCTCGTTGACCTGCACGATAACGATGCCATGCCGGAACGCGGCGGCTTCGGCGATGGTCGGCGTGTCTTCCGTATTCGCGCCCGTGTAGAGATTGCCGCGCCGGTCGGCCTTTTCCGCGCACAGCAGCGCGACGTTCGGCGTCAGGTCGACGAACATGCGCGCATAGAGTTCGACGTACGTATAGATTGCGCCGATTTCGAGCTGGCCATCTTCGAGCAGTTGCGCAACGCGCAGGCTCTGCGGGCCGGCGAACGAAAAATCGACCTTGTGCGCGATGTTCTTTTCGAACAGTGTCAGATGTTCGGGGCGGCTGATGCTCGAAATCAGCAGATGCACGTCGTGCACCTTCTGCGGATTTACCTTCGCCAACGAGCGCGACAGAAAGTCCGCCTGCTTCTGGTTGTCGCCTTCCAACGCGACACGATCGCCGGGGCAAATCAGCGTTTCGAGGGCGTCGACGATCCGGTTCGCAGGCAGGATGCCGTCTTCGAGCCAAGGTTCGATCGCGGCTAGCCTGCGCCGCTTCTCATCGCGTTTGGTGGTCCAGGAGCGCATCGCGGGCGTACTTGCTGATTGCGCCAGTTCGAACTTGGCTGACTCGAGTCGCTGATTCATCGGTGCTTCAACTCCCGATAGTGGTTGGAGTGCGCGCCGGCCGCCCGCGCTTTCTGCGCGGCGCGGCCGCGGCGGCTTCTGCTTGCGCGCGTTCCGTCAAGAAACGGTAGACCAGTTCGCCCGTGCCCAGCAGGTGAGCCGAGATGAGCGACTGGGCGACGGCGACGTCCTTGCGCTCGACGGCGGCAAGGATCGCCAGGTGTTCGGCGTCGGACTCGCCCTTGTAGGCGGGCAAGCCGAATTTCAGCCTCAGATAGCGCTCGCCGCGCCGGTGCAGCGCCGCGATCATCTCGGCGAGTTGCGGTCGATTGGCGGGCGCATACAGGCAGGTGTGGAACGCCTCGTTGCGGGCGACGTACAGCGCCGGGTCCGGCTCGCTTTCGGCGGCTTTGCACAGTGCGGCCGCCTCGCGCAGCGAGTCGGGCGTGTGATTCGGAATCGCCAGCGAAATCGCGAGGCTCTCGAGCGCGGAGCGGATCTCGTAGATCTCGCGCGCTTCGGCCGGCGTGAGCCGGGCGACGCTCGCGCCCTTGTTCAACTCGACCTTCACCCAGCCTTCGCTTTCCAGCTGCCGCAACGCTTCCCGCACGGGAATCGCGCTAACCGAGAAGTGGCGCGCAATCGCGTCCTGGCGCAGCGGCGCACCGGGCGCGAGCGTGCCTTCGACGATCGCCGAGCGCAGCGCTTCCGCGATCACACGCGAAGTGCTTGACCGCGGCTCATGCACCGTCGGCAGCAGGGGCGCGCCGGGGGCGCCGGCCAGGGGAAAACCATCGGTTGCGTTGTCCATAAGATCAAATATTATATATGAAAACGAACAATTTCTAGCGGGGCAAACCCGGGGATTTCGTAAAGGCACGGCGCCGACGGGCTTTCTCTCGCCATGCGGCTGGCCGCATGGCAAGGGCGTGGCCGTGCCTGACGTTCACCCATACAACCGTAGCACCTGGAGGAGTAGAGGAATGTTGAATTCATCGATATCGGACAGTGCGGGCATCGCGCGGCGGAAGACACCGTTGAACCGGTCGCAGATCGCCGGCTTCTGGGGCGCATGGGCGGGCTGGACGCTGGACGGCATGGACTCGTTCATTTACGCGCTGGTGCTGACGCCGGCGCTCACCGAGTTACTGCCGCGCTCGGGCTACGCGGCGACGCCTGCGAACGTCGGCCTGGCCGGCTCGATCCTCTTTGCGCTGTTCCTTGTGGGATGGGGGCTGTCGTTCATCTGGGGGCCGCTCGCGGACCGATTCGGCCGCACGCGCGTGCTGGCGGGCACGATCTTCACGTTCGCGATTTTCACTGGCCTGTCGGCGACCGCGCATAACGTGTGGGAGCTGGGCATCTATCGCTTCATTGCGGGCGTCGGCATCGGCGGGGAATGGGCGTTGGCGGGGACGTATGTCGCGGAAGCGTGGCCCGAGGATCGCCGCAAGATGGGCGCGGGCTATTTGCAAACGGGTTATTACGCGGGCTTTTTCCTCGCGGCTGCGCTGAACTACACGGTGGGCGTGCACTTCGGCTGGCGCGCGATGTTCCTGACGGGCGCGGTGCCTGTGTTCGTCGCGATCATGATCCTGACGCGCGTGAAGGAATCGGAGAAATGGCAGCGGGCGGAAGCGCGCGACGTGGTGCATGTCAAGCCGATGCGGGCGATTTTCGCGCCGACGTATCGCCGTCGCACGTGGGTGATGTGCGCACTGTTGACGATTGCGATCATCGGTTTGTGGGCGGGCGCCGTGTACGAGCCGTCGGCGGTGATCCAGCTGGCGACGCGGGCGGGGATGGCGAAGCCGGAAGCGACGAAGATGGCGTCGATGGCGACGGGGTTGCTGTCGATCGGCACGATACTTGGCTGTCTCGCGCTGCCGCCGCTGGCTGAGCGGATTGGCCGCAAGAAGACGCTTGCGATTTATTTCGGCGGGATGGCTGTGGCGATTGTGGGCGCCTTCGGCTGGGCGTTCTATCTGCCGAACGGGCTTGCACCGTTTATCGCGTGGCTGTTTGTGCTTGGGTTCTTCGGCGGTAACTTTGCGCTCTTTAGCCTGTGGTTGCCCGAGCTGTTCGAGACGCGTGTGCGGGCGACTGCTTTTGCGTTTTGTACCTCGTTTGGACGGTTTGTTGGGGCGGGGGTTAATTTTCTGCTGGGCGCGGCTGTGTTGAGTATGCATACCCTTGGGGTGCCCGTTGCGCTGACCGCGATTGCTTTTGTTCTTGGGTTGCTGGTCATTCCGTTTGCCAAGGAAACCAAAGGAGAGGTCTTGCCGCAATGACTTTGGGGTGCGGGCGGGGCCTGTTTGGCTCCGTCCTTACCGCCTGGCAGGCCGAAATCGAAACATCGACACCAGGGGCCACCCCAAATTAACCCCAAGACTCGCAACAACGATAAGCACCATTCCAAACATTTGCGCGCCTGAAAGAGCACGCCCGTACACGATGGCATCGACGGCAATTGCGGTCAGCGGATAGACAAAGAGCAGCACGGCGATGACAGGCGTCGTTAGCTTGGGCAGCGCGCCATAGATCAGCACATACGAAAGCCCGGTATGCAACACGCCCATGCCGATCAGCCAGAACCACTGATCAGCCGCGATATGCTGCGCGCCAAGCGGTGCAATAAAAGGCAAACACACAAGCCCGACAGCACACTGCGCAAGGGTCAGCAGATGTGGCCGCAGATCCACGAGACTCTTCGCGATCAGCGTGACGCTCGCATACAGCACGGATCCCGCGAGCGCTTCGCCGATCCCGATCAGATAGCTCGCATGACCCTGCAGCGAAGCCGCCGCCGCGACCCCCGACGCGAGCACGAGCCCCCCGAACGCCGTCGCGATCCAGCCGAGCCGGTCGGCGCCGAGCCGCTCGTTGAACAGCGCCGCGCCCATCAGCACGACCCAGAACGGCTGCACATGAAACACCACAGTCGCCACCGCAATGCTCGTGCGATGAATCGCATCGAAGAAACCGACCCACTGCGTGACCATCAGCACGCCCGAAGCTGCGGCGAGCAGCACCGTGCGACGCGTGAAATGACGGCGCGCGAAATAACCCTTCCACGCGCAATACGCGGCCAGCGAAAGAAAGCCGAACAGGCAACGGAAAAACACCAGCGTCAACGCGCTCAGGCGCGCTTCTTCGACGAACACGCCTATCGTGCCCATCAGCAAGCCCCCGCTCGCGAGCGTCAGCGCGCCTTGCCGGCTTCTGCTGAGCGATATTGGCGACAAAAACATCACAGAACTTCCTCGAACGACATTGCCTGCATCCGAGTATCGATGCGTTGCCTTTGCATCGCAAACGAATAAAATTGAGAAATTCCATAAGCGAGATTGATGAATCATGCACCCCGAGTTCGACGTCGATCTGCTGCGCACCTTCGTCGCCGTCGTCGATGCGGGCAGCTTCACGAAGGCGGCCGTCACCGTGCATCGCTCGCAGGCAGCCGTCAGCATGCAGATCAAGCGGCTCGAGCGGATGCTCGGCACGACGCTTTTTGCGCGCGACACGCGCAATCTGTCGCTGACGCGACCGGGCAACACGCTGCTTGAATACGCGCGGCGCGTGATCGATCTTCACGAGGAAGCGTGGTCCGCGATTGTGCGGCCCGAGGTGACGGGGCGTGTGGTGCTCGGCGCGCCGGACGATTACGTGTCGTCGTTGCTGTCGCCCGTGTTGCGGCGCTTCTCGAACCTGTATCCGCATGTGGAGATCGAGATCGTGTGCGCGCAGAGCACTGCGCTCGCGCCGATGCTGGCCGACAACAAGATCGACCTCGCGTTCGTCACGCGCGACCGCAAGCTGCGCGGCGAATTCGTGCGCAGCGAGCCGATGGTGTGGGCGGGCGCATCGTCGGACACGCCCGTGCTCAAAGTGTCGCCGCTGCCCGTCGGGCTGTACGAGCCGGGCTGTGTCGCGCGCACCAACACGCTCGCCGCGCTCGACCGCGCGCGCGTTCGCTATCGCGCGGCGTATAGCAGCGCGAGTCTGAGCGGGCTCGTCGCGACCGTCGATGCAGGGCTCTCCGTGATCGCACTGACGCGCTGCAGCGTGCCCTCGCGTCTCGCGATTCTCGGCGCGGAACAGGGACTGCCCACGATCGAGCCGCTCGATATCGTCGTCGCACGAAGCGCGAAATCTAACCGTCCCACCTGTGATTACCTCGCCGCGCAGATGGTGCAGGATCTGTCGGTACGCGCGACGGCACGCGAGCCGCGCGTCAGGGCGTGAGCGGTTGATACGGTGCTTACGCGATACCGGCGCCAGGTCTATCGACGTCCGCGAAGGGTGCGCTTTCCAGGAGCAGGCCCGCGTTTTGCCCAACGAGAACGCGTCTGACGAAAGCGCGAACGCCATCCGCATGCCCATGTCGAACCGACAACGACTGTGCGCAGCCTCACGGGGCGCACCCGGAACACGTCGAGACGAGCGTCGGGGCAC
This sequence comes from Paraburkholderia phymatum STM815, assembly GCF_000020045.1. GTDB lineage: Bacteria > Pseudomonadota > Gammaproteobacteria > Burkholderiales > Burkholderiaceae > Paraburkholderia > Paraburkholderia phymatum. The sequence goes on from NC_010623.1 coordinate 2,195,894, forward strand.
CAAGCCACGCACCATACACATGACAGGAGGGCCAGCCATGAAGGTACGCATTCTTTCCACCGCGCTACTTGCCACGGGTCTCATCGTGAGCAGCGCGAGCTTCGCGCAACTGAACCTGCAACAGTTCGGCATCGGCGGCGGCAATTCATCGGGCAACGCAGGCGCCTCGGCTTCCTCGGGCGGGATCGGGCAGCTGCTGCAAAGCTACGTCGGCGCGAACCAGCAAGTGTTGAGCGGCCAGTCGAGCCTTGCATCGGCGATGGGGCTGGCCAGTGCGGCGAGTCAGGCGCAGCAGGCATCGGGACTGTTGGGCGGCGGCGCGCCTTCCGTGAGCCAGTTGTCGCAAGCGGGCAGCACGCAGCAGTCGTTGTCGCAGACCTTGACACAGGCTTTCACGAGCCGCGCATCCGATTCTTCGACGCCCGTCGACAAGCAGGCGTTCACCAGCGGCCTCACGTCGCTGGGCCAGGGCGTGAGCCAATATGCGAGCCTGCAGTCGAGCCTCGGCAGCATCGGGCAGATGAGTCCGTCGTCGCTGTTGCAATCAGGCTTGAATCCGCAGTCGGCGCAGGCCGCATCGTATATCGCGCAATCCGCGCCGGGCCAGTTGCAGTCGCTGGCAGCGACGTTGAGCGCGGCAGTGCAGTTCGCGACGAGCCACGGCATCAGCGTGCCGTCCATCGCGACGTCGGCGCTCAAGGGTCTCTGACGCACACCTTCATGCTGCCCAGGCGGCGGCTCGATTGCCGCGCCTTGCAAGCCATCTGCGGCGCAGCGCGCGTTGCGACGATCGCGCGCCCATGTCGATACCTGCGAATGGGCTTACGCGCACGAGGGCATCGCGCCCGCCGCCCGCCAATGACGGTACGCTCTTGCTGCGAGGCCTGTATTGCGCACACAACCACATGACCGACGGGCAAGACGGCCCGCGATAACAGGAGCACCGGATGTCCAGCACTCTCGATCTCGACCGCTATTTCAGGCGTATCGGCTATACGGGGCCGCAGACCGCGACGCTCGATGTGCTGCGCGAGCTACAACGCCTGCATCCGCTTTCCATTCCGTTCGAAAACCTCGATCCGCTGACGGGTCGCCGCGTTCATCTTGAACTGCCCGCCATCGTCGACAAGCTGATCGAGCGGCGGCGCGGCGGCTATTGCTTCGAGCACAACGGCCTGTTCGCGCACGTGCTGATGCAGCTCGGCTTCGATGTGACGCCGATGATCGCACGCGTGCTGTGGGGCCGGGAGCCCGACGCGATCACGCCGCGCACGCATATGCTGCTGCGCGTGACCGTCGACGACCAGCCGTGGATCGCCGACGTCGGCTTTGGCGCCGTCACGCTGACGTCGCCACTGCGTCTGCAGGCGGGCGTCGCGCAACCGACCACGCACGAGCCGTTCCGTCTCATCGATGCATCGAACGGTGCGTTCGATCTTGAAGTGCAATCCGGCGAGACGTGGCTCAAGACCTATCGTTTCGATCTGCAGCGTGCCGAATGGGTCGATTACGAATTGTCGAACTGGTACACGTCAATGCATCCGACATCGTTCTTCACGACGAGCCTCGTCGCATGCCGCGTGACGCCGGAAGGGCGGCTCACGATGTTCAACGACAGGCTCACTGCGCGCTCGAAAGACGGCGAAGCGATCGAGCGGCGCATCGAGAGTGCGCACGAACTCGAAATCTGTTTGCGCGACACGTTCCTGATCGAGCTGGGCGATATCGACGTCGCGGATATTTACCGGCGCGTGTCGACAGAAGGCGTGCCCTCCTAGTCTCGATGCCATGATCGCGCGGCTCATCGTTCAAACGGTGCTGTGGCTTGCGGGTATGGGCGCCGTGCTGTTCGGCGCGGCGGGCACGCTCGCGTGGCCGGGCGCGTGGTGCTATCTGTTCGAAATGGGTGCGTTAGGACTGTGGGTGGGCGTGTGGCTCGCCGGCTACGACCCCGGGTTGCTCGCAGAGCGGCTTGGTTCTTTCGTGCAGCGCGGGCAGAGTACGTGGGACAAGTTCTTCATGGCGTGCGTCGCCGTCGCGTGGTGTGCGTGGCTCATTCTAATGGGGCTTGACGCGCGGCGGTTTCACTGGTCATCGATGCACCCATCGCTGCAAGGTGTCGGCGTGCTTGCTATTCTGGTCAGCATGCTCGCGATGCGCGCTGTGTTTCGCGCGAATAGCTACGCGGCGCCTGTTGTGAAGATTCAATCCGAACGCGGTCATAAGGTGAGTGACAGCGGTCCGTATGCTTACGTAAGGCATCCCATGTATGCCTGGGCGATCCTTTTTCTCGTGGGCACGCCGCTGGTGTTGGGCTCATGGTGGGGCGCGCTATGCGTGCCGCTGCTGGTTGTCGGGCTCGCCTGGCGGGCTGTGCTTGAGGAGAGGATGCTCCGCGAGCAGCTTCCGGGCTACGCCGAGTACGCGGCGCGTGTCCGGTATCGGTTTGTGCCTTATGTGTGGTGAACGGTTTAGTCTGTGACGCAGTCGCCACCCCGGGTTCCGATTTTGTTTTTTGCCAACGCGAACCACACCAGACCGACCAGCGTCGCAGACCAAAAACCCCCTCATTTCAAGGACCCTCATGGCAAAGCCCACCATTGCAGACTACCTTGCAAAAACCCTGGCCGCGGCAGGCGTAAAACGAATCTGGGGCGTCACGGGCGATAGCCTCAACGGCCTGGCGTTCAGTCTCGATCAGGTCGGTTCGATTCGCTGGATGCATACCCGCCACGAAGAGGCGGCCGCCTTTGCGGCAGGCGCCGATGCCGCATCGAGCGGCCAGCTCGCCGTTTGCGCAGGCAGTTGCGGCCCAGGCAACCTCCACCTCATCAACGGTCTCTACGACTGTCATCGCAACCAGCAACCCGTGCTGGCCATCGCCGCCCACATTCCGTCGACGGAAATCGGTCTCGGCTACTTCCAGGAAACCCATCCCACTGAAGTCTTCAAGGAATGCAGCCACTTCGCCGAACTGGTCGTCAACGCGTCGCAGTTTCCGCGCGTGCTCGAACGCGCGATGCGCACCGCGATCGAGCAGCGCGGCGTTGCCGTGATCGTGCTGCCCGGCGATATCGCGCTCGGCGAGGGGCCGTCGCACGCGCCTGTATGGAATGCCACGATGCCGTCCGCGATCCTGCCACCCGATAGCGAACTCGCGAAACTCGCGGCCATGCTCAACGACTGCGAAGCCGTGACGATCATGTGCGGCAGCGGCGTCGCGGGCGCGCACGACGAAGTGGTGAAGCTCGCCGACACGCTCGGTGCGCCCGTCGTGCATGCGCTGCGCGGCAAGCAGTTCATCGAGTACGACAATCCGTTCGACGTCGGCATGACAGGGCTGATCGGCTTCAGTTCCGGCTATCACGCCATGATGTCGTGCGACGTGCTGCTGCTGCTCGGCTGCGACTTTCCGTATAGGCCTTTCTATCCGCCCGAAGCAAAGGTCGTGCAGATCGACTGGAAGGGCTCGCAACTCGGGCGCCGTGCGCCGCTCGCGCTGGGCCTCGTCGGCACCGTGAAGGAAACCGTCGCGGCATTGTTGCCGAAGCTCAAACGCAAGGATGATCGTACGTTCGTCGACATGGCCACGGCGCATTACGAAGAAGCGCGCCGCGATCTCGACGAACTGGCGACGCCATCGGACCCCGGCGCGCCGATTCATCCGCAGTATCTGACGCGCATGATCGACGAGTCCGCCACCGACGATGCGATCTTCACGGCCGACGTGGGCACGCCGACGCTCTGGGCCGCGCGTTATTTGACGATGAATGGCAAGCGGCAGCTGCACGGCTCGTTTAATCACGGTTCGATGGCGAATGCGATGCCGCAGGCGCTCGGCGCGCAAGCGGCGCATCCGGGCCGGCAGGTCGTGTCGCTGTCGGGCGACGGCGGGCTGTCAATGCTGCTCGGCGATCTGCTCACCGCGCGTCAGCTGAATCTGCCCATCAAGGTCGTCGTGTTCAACAACAGTCTGCTCGGTTTCGTATCGATGGAGCTGAAAGCGGGTGGCTATCTCGACACGAACGTGGACCTGAGCAAGACGGATTTTGCGCAGATCGCGAAAGGTGCCGGCATTTTCTCGATTCGCGTCGAGGAATCGGAAGAACTGGGCGGTGCGCTGAAAAAGGCGTTCGCGCACCAGGGGCCCGCGCTCGTCGACGTCGTCACCGCGAAGCACGAACTCGCGATGCCGCCCACTATCGAGATGTCGCAGGCGAAGGGCTTCAGCCTCTACATGCTGCGCGCGATTCTCAACGGACGCGGCGACGAAATCGTCGAACTGGTGAAAACGAATTTGCGCTGAGCCCCGCAAACGGGCGGAATGACGACGCGGCGCGCCGCATTGCAATGCGGCAATGGGGCATTGCAGTCTGGTCGCAAAGGTCTATAACAGAAGCAGCAGTGCGGACCTTCTTTGCGCAGCCGATAGTCGAACCATCAGAAGCCGGCGTTTTTCGCGCCGTGCTGCGCCGCCCGACAGACTCGGGCGCGTTGAGCCAATCAATCGCATGCAAAATAAGGGCACGTTGCAGCGTGGGTGGCTGCAGCGCGCGATGTCGCGCTTGCGGATATCGGTCGAAACGATGCAGATGACGCAGGCGCTGATGGGCGTCCGGCGAATCGCGATGCCAGGCGTGGCGGTTCGTCTGCATGGAAGGAGTTCGACATGAAGATCCTGACAGCGTTACCCGTGGCGGGTGCATTGCTGATGGCCATGCCTGCCGCGACGTGGGCGGACGATGTGGCGCAAAGCAGCGAACCATCGAAGGCCACGATGCAGAACAACGCAAATGCATCGGCGCAAGCGACGACGGATATGTCGTACGGCGGCGCGATGGATACGCGCACCTCATCAGGCCTGCCGATGCAGCACTCGCGCAAATGCGCGACGGGGCCGGAGTGCAACATCTACTTCGGTAACTGATCTGATTATCTGCCACAAGCACACGGCGCGCCTTTTGGGCGCGCCGTGTCGTATCTGGTGCTTGTACGTGTTCGACCGCTATTGCTGTACGTGCTTTGCGGCATCCTCGATCACGGCCGCCACCTGTTGCGGGCGCGACTCGTAGACCGAATGGCTCGCGCCCGGAATCACTGTCGTGTGGCTATGGGCACGTTCGTAATACCAGCGTTCCAGGTCGGGATTGATGATCTCGTCCGAACCCGCGACGATGCCCCAACTCGGCTTGGTCGTCCATGCCGCGGCCTTCAGCGGTTGCGAGAACACTTTCGCGGCTGTCGGCATCTGCGAATGCGCTTCGAATTGTGCCTGTTTCAACGGTAAATCTGCGGCGAAGTCTTTCGGGAACGCAGATGGATTCAGATACGTGTAGCCGTCGTTGGTCTTTTCGATCGCGCCCGGCTGCTTCGACGTATTGCTGGGTTTGCCCTTGCCGAGCGTCGCTTCGTCTTCGCCGACGTTCGGCGCATGCGCGGCGACGTACACAAGTCCCATCACATGTGAATCGACACCTGCTTCCGTGATCACGGAGCCGCCATAGCTGTGACCCACCAGAATGACCGGGCCGTCTTGCCCGTCGAGCACGCGTTTGGTCGCGGCGACGTCGTCGTCAAGCGAGGTCAACGGTTCCTGCACGACGCTGACGTGATAACCATCTTTGGCGAGGATGTCATAGACGGGCTTCCAGCCGGAACCGTCGACCCATGCGCCATGAACCAGAACGATATTCCTGACGGGCGCTTGCGTGGTCCCGGTGCCCTGCGCCATTGCGCCCGAAGAGGCGAGAAGGCCGGTCGACAATGCAAGCGCTGCGGTGATGTACAGCGAACGCTTCACAAGAAACTCCGTCAATCAGATACAGGGAAACGATGCAAGGGGGCGCAACCTTGCGCCTGACAGCGGCGGCGCAAGGTCTGGCGCGCGCCACTTAGCTGCCGAAGAAGATGTTGCAATAGCTGACGGGACCGACGCACGCGTTGCCATTCATCGAGGTGCGGGCCGGCTTGCCCGACGACGTACCCGTTTGCGCGACGCCGCCGACTGCGTCGTTCGTCAGCGTGTGGCCGTCTTGCGCGGCGACCTTTGCTTCCGCTGCCTGGATGTCGGCGGGGTAGTTGAGATCCTCGCCGACGCCCGGCCGATAACCGGCCTGCTCGACGCGAATCAGATCGGCGCGAACTTCGGCGCGCGTGACGGGGCCGTTCGATTGCGCGAAGCTCAAAGCGGGAGCCACAAGTGCACCGGCGGCGACTGCGAGGCAAACAAAGATCTTCTTCATGATGTCACTCCTATCAGTGTGTTCAGACTTCCGGTCCGCTCGAAAAGGCGTCGATAAATTCGGCATCCTTATTGAACTGCGTTCGATTCGAACGGGCGGCCTGGTTAAAAAACGTGGTTAAAGCTGCTGCATCAACTGCTGTCGTACTGCTGTCTGGCCTTGCACTGCTTGTGAACCTTGTTTCGTTTTCGCCTGCTTCAGTGAGGCAAACACGGCGACTTCGAATTTCATTCCCGGCCAGCCGCACTTTTTTCTTCCTGCGTCGATGGGCCTGTCGAATCAGCCCACATGGGGCCGGCCCTTTTTGCCTGCCACCAGATCGGCGAGCAGTGCATGCAATGTAGTGCAGCGACGGCCCGCGCTCCAGCCGTACGTCCGCACGAGCGATGACCTACTATCGTTGCATCGCCTGAACTTTCGGATGACGCCGATGCGGCCGAGTCATGCCGCCGTCTGATGCCACGCCGCCGCACGGTTGGGACGCTCATGCAGAAGGTTTTCGCCTGCCATACCAACGTATGACCCGACGGTCCGGCGACGGATGGCTTTCAGCGTTGCAAGGCGACCCCTCCTGGAGGGATTGGCGCCAGCGCGGTGCACGAGCCGGTACGCAAATCCCGAACATGTCTAGTCAGCTGCACCAGCCTGGCGCAGTTCGCATACCGTGCCACGACGCCCGCAGCGGCGTCGCGAGGCCTTTGGCATAGGGGCATACCCGAACAATTCAATTATTTTCGGGAAATTCAGTTGCGATCATTTTTGACCTCATGCAGACTTGTCTATACATGTCCGGCGCGAAGAGCGAAGGGACCCGTTCAGACGAAAAGGAGATTCGACGTGAAGGTGAAGAAGGCAGACCGCACTATGTTGTCGAAGGTAATGATGGGCGTGGTCCTGACGGCCGCGGCATTCGCTGGCGCGCCTGCTCAGGCAAAGGAATGGAAGTCCGTGACGATCGCGCTGGAAGGCGGCTACGCGCCGTGGAATCTCACGTTGCCGGGCGGCAAGCTGGGCGGCTTCGAGCCGGAGCTGGTTGCGAACCTGTGCCAGCGCATCAAGCTGCAGTGCAACCTGGTTGCGCAAGACTGGGACGGCATGATCCCCGGCCTGCAGGCAGGCAAATTTGACGTGCTGATGGACGCGATCTCCATCACGCCGGAGCGCGAAAAGATCATCGCGTTCTCGCGGCCTTACGCGGCGACGCCCGCGACCTTCGCGGTCTCCGATACGAAGATTCTGCCGAAGGCGACGCCGAACACGCCCGTCGTCAAGCTGACGGGCGACATGAAGACCGATCAACCGACTGTCGACGCATTGCGCAAGCAGTTGAAGGGCAAGACGATCGGCATCCAGTCGGGCACCGTGTACACGAAGTTCATCAACGACGGCTTCAAGGACATCTCCACGATCCGCGTGTACAAGACTTCGCCGGAACGTGACCTCGATCTGGCGAACGGCCGCATCGATGCATCGTTCGACGACGTCACGTACTACGCCGCCAACGCGGACAAGAAGGAAGGGGCGCAGATCTCGATGGCGGGGCCGAAGATCGGCGGCCCGATCTGGGGTCCGGGCGAAGGTCTCGCGTTCCGCAAGCAGGACGCCGATCTGAAGGCGAAATTCGACACCGCCATCGCGGACGCGCTCAAGGACGGCACCGTGAAGAAGCTCTCCGACAAGTGGTTCAAGACCGACGTCACGCCTTGATCGATTGCCATATGCGCGCGCTGCCATTGCGCGCGCCTGTTCGAACGACCTGTTGCGATGCTGCATCGGAACAGGTCATCAGCGAAAGCAGGGATGAGGAGTAGATCATGGCTCTGATCGAGACGCTCGGCTTCGGGCAAGAAGGCTGGGGCGGCGTATTGCTGCTCGCGGCATTGATGACCGTGGCGTTGACGCTCGCGGCGCTCGCCGTCGGCGCCCTGTTCGGCGCGATCGTCGCGGCGGCGAAGCTGTCGCGCTATCGCACGGCGCGCGTGCTCGGCGATCTGTACACGACGGTGTTTCGTGGCGTGCCCGAACTGCTCGTCATCTACCTGTTCTATTTCGGCGGGTCGACGCTCGTGACGACGGTGGGCCAATGGTTCGGCGCCGAAGGTTTCGTCGGTGTGCCGCCGTTCGTGATCGGCGCGCTCGCGGTCGGCATGATCTCTGGCGCGTATCAGGCCGAGGTCTATCGGTCAGCGGTGCTGGCCGTGTCGAAAGGCGAGCTCGAGGCTGCGCGTTCGATCGGCATGCCGACCATGACGATGGCCCGCCGCATTCTGATTCCGCAAGTGCTGCGTTTCGCGCTGCCCGGCATCGGCAACGTGTGGCAACTGAGCCTGAAAGACTCCGCGCTGATCTCGGTGACGGGGCTCGCGGAATTGCTGCGCGCCAGCCAGATCGCAGCCGGTTCGACGCATCAGTACTTCCTGTTCTTCGTCGTCGGCGGTGCGCTGTATCTGGTGATGACGGGCATTTCGAATCGCGTCTTCAACCACGCAGAAGCACGCGTGGGCCGATCCTTCCGGCGCAACTTCGCGCGCAACTGACGACGGAGCGCCACCATGTCTTTTGATTTCGACTTTCTGTTCGACACGTTGCGCCAGCTGCTCGGCGCCGTGCCGACCACGCTGGGGCTGTTTTTTTCATCGCTGGTGCTGGGCGGTCTGCTGTCGCTCGTGATCGTCACCATGCGCGTGTCGCCGCACTGGCTGCCCAATCGCTTTGCACGTGCGTACATTCTCGTGTTTCGCGGTTCACCGCTGCTGATCCAGATGTTTCTCGTTTATTACGGGCTTGGCCAGTTCGGCGTGATCCGCGAGAGCTTTTTATGGCCTGTGCTGCGCGAGCCTTATGTGTGCGCGGTGCTCTCGCTTGCATTGTGCACGGCAGGCTATACGGCGGAAATCATTCGCGGCGGTCTGATGGCCGTGCCTGTCGGACAGATCGAAGCGGGTTACTCGATCGGCCTGTCGGGCTTCTCGCTCCTGCGCCGCATCATCGGCCCGATTGCGTTGCGCCAGTGCCTGCCCGCGTATTCGACGGAGGCCGTGCTGCTCGTCAAGTCGACCGCGCTCGCGAGCCTCGTCACCGTATGGGAAGTGACGGGCGTCGCGCAGCAGATCATCCAGCAGACGTACCGCACGACAGAAGTGTTCATCTGCGCCGCGTTGATCTATCTGTTCCTGAACTTTGTCGTCGTGCGCCTGCTCGGCCTGCTCGAACGGCGTCTGTCGCGGCATCTGCGCGCGATGCCCGTGAACGCCGCGCCCCGCGCGATCGCACCCGCCACCGAAGCACGTCGTGCCGCACACTGACGGCCCATTCCGGAGAATCCCATGAACGCTACGGCACCCGTTGCACTGTCGGTCAAGAACATTCACAAGTCGTTCGGCGACCATCACGTCCTGAAGGGTATTTCGCTTGACGCGCATGAAGGCGACGTCATTTCGATTCTCGGCGCGAGCGGGTCGGGCAAGAGCACGTTCCTGCGCTGTCTGAACCTGCTCGAAACGCCGGATGACGGCAGCGTCGCGCTCGCGGGCGAGACATTGAAGATGAAGCGCCGCAAGGACGGCAAGTTTCAGCCGGACGATCGCAAGCAGGTCGATCGCATCCGTTCGCAACTCGGCATGGTGTTTCAGAACTTCAATCTGTGGTCGCACATGACGGTGCTCGAGAACCTGATCGAAGGGCCGATGCGCGTGCAGAAGCGCAGCCGCGCGGAAGCCGTCGAAGAGGCGGAAGCGCTGCTCGCGAAAGTCGGTCTTGCTGAAAAGCGCGGACATTATCCTGCGCATCTGTCGGGCGGTCAGCAGCAGCGCGTCGCGATTGCCCGCGCGCTGGCGATGCATCCAAAAGTGATGTTGTTCGACGAGCCGACTTCGGCGCTCGACCCCGAACTCGTCGGCGAAGTGCTGCGAGTCATGCGCTCGCTCGCCGAAGAAGGCCGCACGATGCTCGTCGTCACGCACGAAATGGGCTTTGCGCGCCACGTGTCGAATCGTGTGATGTTCCTGCATCAGGGGCAGACGGAATGCGACGGCACGCCGGACGAAGTATTCGGTGAACTCAAATCCGAGCGCTTCAAGCAGTTCGTCTCGAGCCATCATTCGCGCACGACGAACTGAAGCAACCGACCCATGCAGTACATGTGACGATAAAGGCAAGATCATGGCGGTCATCCGAACCGAGCGTCCTCTGAACTGGCGCGAACTGGCGGCAGTTGCGGCTGGCGAGCCGCTCGTCCTGTCCGAAGCAGCGCGTGCGCGCATCGCGGCGGCGCGCGTGCTAGTCGAACAGATCGTCGAGCGAGGCATTCGCGCCTATGGGGTGAACACAGGTGTCGGCGCGTTGTGCGATGTGATCGTGTCGCCGTCGGAGCAGCGCGCACTGTCGCGCAACATCCTGATGAGCCATGCGGTCGGCGTCGGTGCGCCGCTCGGCGTGGCCGAGACGCGCGCGATCATGGCGGCCGCCATCAACAACTTTGCGCATGGCCACTCGGGCGTGCGCCTCGAAATCGCGGATCAGCTCGTCGCCTTGCTCGATGCGGGCTATATCCCCGAAGTGCCTGCATTCGGCTCGGTCGGTTATCTCAGCCATATGGCGCATATCGCGTTGGTGTGCATCGGCGAAGGCAATGTGCGTCACGGCAGCGAGCGCATCAGCGGGCGCGATGCGCTCAGTCGGCTCGGGCGCGAGCCGCTCGTGCTCGAAGCGAAGGAAGGTCTCAGCCTCATCAACGGCACCCCTTGCGTGACGGGTCTCGCGGCGCTCGCGTTGGCGCGGGCCGAACGCGTGCTCGACTGGACCGATGCGATCGCTGCGATGAGCTTCGAAAATCTGCGCGGACAACTCGCTGCGTTCGATGCCGATTCGCTCGCGCTGCGCGTGTCGCCCGGCTTGAATCTGGTCGGCGAACGCATGCGCAATGCGCTTGCCGAAAGCGGGATTCTCGCGTCGGTGGTCGGGCAGCGCACCCAGGACCCCTTGTCGATGCGCACGATCCCGCACGTGCATGGCGCCGCGCGCGACGTGCTCGACGCAACCGCCGAAGTCGTGAATCGCGAACTTGCGTCGATCACCGACAATCCGATCGTCGCGGGCACGCCGGATGCGCCGCGTGTGTATTCGCAGGCGCACGCGGTGGGCGCATCGATCGCGCTCGCGATGGATAGTCTTGCGACGGCCATCGCGCAAGTCGCGGCAATGGCCGAGCGGCGTCTCGACCGGCTCGTGAATCCGCTCGTGAGCGGCTTGCCCGCGTTTCTCGCCCAGCCGGGCGGCACATGTTCGGGTTTCATGATTGCGCAGTACACGGCCGCTTCGCTCGTCGCGCAAAACCGGCGGCTGGCCGCGCCCGCGAGTCTCGATGGCGGCATCACGTCAGGCTTGCAGGAGGACCATCTGTGTCACGCGACGCCCGCTGCGTTGAAGGCATTGGAGATTGTCGACAACACCGGCCGCATCATTGCAATCGAATTGCTGGCCGCCGCGCAGGCCTACGATCTTCAGACCGTCGACGCGCCGCGTGCGCCGCACACGGATGCGTTGTGGCGTCGCGTGCGCGCGATCGTGCCGACATATCGCGATGACCGTCCTCTCGCGGACGACATGGCCGTCGCATTCCGGATGATCGGCGAAGCGGCGCCGCCGCTGCCGCCTGCTTCGGGCGATGTGCCTTCGACGGCGCGCGCGGATCATGCGGGCTTTGCCGCGCATGCCGCGAACGACCCGACGGGCGCCGCACCGCAGGCGCCGCAATCGGCTGCATGAGCGCCGCTCACGTGGCGCGCAAGTGACGCATAAGAGATGGGCTCAATCCACGAGGTCGACGACAACATGACGATAAACGCGCACCTGGAGACAGCGGAACATCAATCCGCCGGCGCACGCACGACGTCCGGCAAGACAATGCCCGCCTACGAGCAGATCAAGCGCTATGTCATCGCGCGAATTGAAGAGGGCGTGTGGAAACCGGGCGGGCTGATTCCATCGGAAGCCGAGCTGGTGAAGGAATTCGGCGTGGCGCGCATGACGGTGTCGCGCGCATTGCGCGAACTGACGACCGAACGCGTGCTCACACGCGTGCAAGGGTCGGGCACCTACGTCGCGCCGCGGCGCTATGAATCGACGGTCCTCGAAATCCGCAATATCGCCGATGAAATTGCAGCGCGCGGACATCGGCATTCGGCGCGCGTGTTGACGCTCGAATCGAGCGACGATCCACTCGCGCTCGATGCGCTGGCGCTCGCCAAAGGCTCCGTGTTCCATTCGCGCATTGTGCATTACGAAGAGAACGAGCCGATCCAATACGAAGACCGCTATGTGAATCCGCGCGTGTTTCCGGACTATCTGAACCAGGACTTCACGGTCGAAACGCCGAATCATTACATGGTGCGCCTCGCCCCCATTCAGCGTGCGGACTTTCGCATCTACGCGCAGAAGCCGAATGCGCACGTGCGCCGCCATCTGATGATGGAAATTGGCGAACCGTGCCTGATGCTGCAGCGCAGGACATGGGTCGGCGAGCATGTCGCGACGTCCGTGCAGCTATGGCATCCCGCTTCGCGGTTTCATCTGGCGGGGAACGTCTAGCGCATCTTGTAGCGTGTCCCGTGTCTTCGCTAGCCTTGGCGTTGCGACGTATCAGGTGCGAAGCGGCAACCCAGCCGGTAACGCGTGCCCGGATGCACGAAGCGCGCGAAGGTGACCGCGACGCCGCTCGTCCACGTGCGGCGCATCAGCGTGAGGCACGGCTCTTCGGGCGCGATCTGCAGGAGTTCGGCTTCGGCGCGGCCCGGCAGGCCCGCGTCGACGACATGCTCGACATCGTGTGCGGGCACGACGCTGAACAGATACTCCGAAGGCCGTATCGTCGAAAAGTCCTGCTCGATGAAATCCGGCGCGATGGCGGGATTCACGTAACGGTCTTCGAGTTGAACGGGCAAGCCGTTCTCGCGATGCACGCAGATCACATGAAACACCGACGCGCCCGGCGGCAGCCCTAACGCATTCGACACATTGACGGGCGCCACCTCGCGCTGCAACAGCACGGTCTGATAGCTGTATTCGTGGCCGCGCGAGCGAATTTCATCGCCGATATGCGCGATCATCAGCAGCGTCGACTGCGGCTTGGTTTCGGCGACGAACGTGCCGACACCCGATACGCGCGTCAATAGCCCTTCGTTCGTGAGTTCGCGCAACGCGCGGTTCACCGTCATGCGCGACACGCCGAGCGATTCGACAAGATCGAGTTCCGATGGGATGCGATCGCCTGCGCGGCGCTCGCCCGATTCGATCGTGCTGCGGATGTATTGCTTGACCTGTTCATAGCGCGCGGCGGGCGGCGGCCCGTCGGACGCACTCGCTGTCGTCTCGCGCACATTCGGCCTCCGCGGCTTGCGCGTTTTCGCAAGCACTCGCGTGCGTAGCTTGTCGCGGATGACGGGGGCGGGCATTGGCGCGCTGTGTCAGTGGAGGCGGGCGCTCATACCGGGTCCGCGCTGTCCGCGCCGCGCGACCAGAACGCGTTGCGGTCGAAGTAATTTTGCAGGAACTGGCGCAGACGCGGCTGGTTCGCGTCGTGAAAGACATCGTGCGGCTTGCCTTGCACGGCGATGTGCCCCTGGTCGATGAACACCACCTTGTCTGCGACCTGGGCAGCGAAGCCCATCTCGTGCGTGACCACGGCCATCGTCATGCCGTCGCGCGCAAGCTGCTTCATGACCTGCAGCACTTCGCCGACGAGTTCGGGGTCGAGCGCCGAGGTCGGCTCGTCGAATAGCATGATGTGCGGTTCCATCGCGAGCGCGCGTGCAATTGCCACGCGCTGCTGCTGACCGCCGGAGAGTTTCGCGGGATACGCATCACCCTTGTGCGCGAGACCGACCGTTTCCAGCATCGTATTGGCACGCTGTTTCGCGGCGTCGCGCGACAGATGCCGCACGCGCAGCAGTGCTTCCATCACGTTGCCGAGGGCGGTCATATGCGGCCACAGATTGAATTGCTGAAACACCATGCCGACGTTGCGGCGCACGCGATTGATCTCGCCCTGGGAAGCGCGCATGCGTTTGCCGTTGCGCTCCGTATAGCCGAGCAGTTCGCCTTCGATGCGCACGTCGCCCTGATCGTAAGTCTCGAGCGCGGCGAGGCAACGCAGCAGCGTGCTCTTGCCGGAGCCCGACGGCCCAATGATACAGACCACTTCCGAGCGGGCAATGTCGAGATCGACGCCGCGCAACACTTCAACATCGCCGAAGCGCTTGCGCAGATCGCGCACTTCGATCAGCGGTGTGCGGCCGGATTGCATCGAACCGAGGGTAGAAGAAGCGGGCATGTCGACGGGTGCATTCATGATGAGTTCCGGTCACGCTTACGGTTGACGTTCGACCCTTCAGGCCATGAAGCGGGCGATGCGTGCTTCCGCCCACATGCCGGCGCGCGACGTGAGTTCGACGAGTGCGAGATAGCACACACACAGCATCAGCAGCGTTTCGACGAACGCGAACGTCGCCGAGCCGATGCCCGTCAGGACGAAGGTCAGTTCGGGTACCGTGACGATCGACAGCACCGCGGTTTCCTTGCTGAGCACGATGATGAGATTCGTGAGCGCGGGCACGATCAGCACCAGCATTTGCGGCACCTGTATACGCAGCACCGCTTGCCAGCGCGTGAGGCCAAGGCACGATGCCGCTTCGAGATGGCCACGCGGGATCGATTGAAAGCCGGAGCGGAACGCTTCCGCGAAATAGGCGCTGCCATACAGGCCGAGACCGAGCACGCCTGCTGTCAATGGCTCGAGTGTGATACCGATGGACGGTCCGCCGTAGTAGAGCAAAAAAAGCTGCACGAGAAACGGCGTGCCGCGAAACAGTTCGATATACACGCGTAACATGCCGCGCACCCAACGCCCGCAAAAGAGTTGCAGCACGGCGATGAGGAAGCCGACCAGAAGGCCGATCGCGACGCCTGCGACCCACGTGCCGAGCGTCGTTACCAGACCGGCTGCGATTGGTTGAAGGTTGTGCGTGATGACGGTGGGATCGAATTGCTGCATCGTGCCGTCCTCATCAGGTATGCATCAGCCGATGCTCGGCGGCGTGCGCAACGAGTGCGAGCGCGCCGCAGATCACGAAATAGATCAGACCCGCTGCGAGATACGCTTCGAGCGGCCGATAGGTGCTGGCCGCGATGTTCTGCGCCGTGCGTGTGATTTCGGCCACGCCGACCACGGAAATGAGCGACGACGCCTTGATCAGCAGCACCATCTCGTTGACGAGCGAAGGCAATGTCATGCGAAACGCTTGCGGCACCTGAATGCGCCGCAGCATGTCGAGGGGAGAGAGACCCAGCATGCGCGCAGCTTCGATCTGTCCCGGCGGGATGTTCATAAAGCCGCCGCGCAGAATTTCTGCAATATACGAAGCGGAACACAGCGATACGGCGCTGATCGCGGCGACGATGGGCGATACGTTGATGCCGACGAAGGGCAGCAGGTAATAGACGAGCAGCAGTTGCACGAGCATCGGCACGCCGCGAAAGAAGAACACATACGCGCCGCCGAAGCGTTGCGCGACGAAGTTCGACGACAGCCGCGCCGAGCATACGCCGATGCCGACGAAGAAGCCGATCACGAGTCCCGTCAGCGAAATACCGATGGTCGCGAGCGCAGCTTGCAGCAGGAGCGGAAAACCTTGAGCGAAAACGTGGGCGCTGAACATGGCCTGTTGCCTGCAGGAGAGGACATGTAGACGGCGCGCTGCGCAAACGAAAACTGCGCAGCCGCCGCGCGATTCAGGGCATCAGTAGTTGGGTGTCGGCATCGTGGTGGGCGCGTCCATCGTCACGCCGAACCACTTCTTCTGCAAGGCCGCGAGACGGCCGTCGTTGTGCATCTTGACGAGCGCGGCGTTGAACGCATCGGCGAGCGGCTTGCTGTCCGCGTCCTTGCGCAGGCAGTACGCGAAGTACACCTTTGCGCCGAACGGCGGCGTCACGACGGCGAACGTTTCGGGGCGCTGCTTCGCGACATACGCGATGTTCGTCATCGAGTTGGCGACGGCAGCGATGCGGCCCGCCGCGAGGTCTGCATATGCCTGGTTGTTGTCGACGTATTCGCGCACTTCGGGCTGCTTCGGCAGCGTCGCGATGTAGGCCTTCAACTGGTCGAGTTGCGCGGAGCCTTTGCCTGCACCCACCGTCTTGCCGACGATATCCGACGACTGCTTGATGGATGCGTCGTTTGCTCGCTTGAGCAGCGCGTCGGTGGCGTCGGCGACGGGCAGTGTGTACGTGTAGCGCTCCATGCGCGCTTTCGTCACCGTGAGCGGACCGCCCACCATGTCGAACTTGCCTGCCTCGAGGCCGGGCAGCACGCTTGGCCAGGGCAGATCGATGAAGCGCACCTTCACGCCGAGTTCTTTGCCGATTTCGGCGAACAGGTCTTTATTGAAGCCTGCCTGCTGACCGTTCTCGAGAAAGTCGAACGGCGCGAACTGCATCTCCGTGCCGACGACGAGTTCGCCTGCTTTCCTGACCTTCGCGAGTTGGTCTTCCGCGTGTGCGCTGACGCTTGCAACAGATGCGGCGGCACACAACGCCACCATCGCGAGACGACACTTCCAGCCTGCAAAGATACCCATTGAGATTCTCCCGTTGGCAAAGCGGTGTCGCGCTCGACATGGCGGGGCGCGAGTCATGCGAGGCAGTATATACCGCTGCTTTTGCGTGAAAAAAATAATCGCATGCTGTCAAACCCTAATGGGGCAGGCGTACCCTGCGAAGAAGAATGAACGCGGGTGCAGCGCAACTTGCGATTGTGCTTTTGGCGGTATATACAACGTGGAACCCTCGCTTGTTCGCATGCGATGAGGCGCGCATGCGTCGCGCTTGCATCGGATCATCAGGTCAATCACTTCTCAATGAAGGAGTCTCGCGATGTCGGCCACGAGTGCAGCAACCGCGCGCATCCCCATCATCGACCTCGCCGGCGTGCGCGGCGGCGACCGCGACGCGCTCGCGCGCGCGGGCCGCGAGATCCGCGACGCGTGCACGACGATCGGCTTCTTCTACATCGTGAATCATGGTGTGCCGCAGGCGGCGATCGATCGTGCGGAAAAGGCCGCGCGCCAGTTCTTCGCCTTTCCCGTCGAAACGAAACGGCGCGTGGCCGTGAATCGGCGGCATCGCGGCTTCAATGCATTGGGCGACGCGACCATGTATCAGGCGAAGCGTCCCGACTACAAAGAGTTCTACAGCATCGGCCTCGAGCTGCCCGAGAACGACCCCGATGTGCTGGCAGGCCAGGCGTTGCGCGGGCCGAACAACTGGCCGGATTTCATGCCCGAATTGCAGCCCGCGTTGTACAGCTATTACGAGGAAGTGGGCGCGTGCGGCGCGGATCTGTTGCGCGCAGTGGCGACGGGCCTCGGCGTGAGCGAAGATTTTTTCGCATCGCGCTACACGAAGCGCATGCAGCGCACGCAAATGGTCTACTATCCGCCGCAGCCGCCGCAATCCGATGAAGAGCAGTTCGGCGTGGCGCCTCATACCGACTACGGCTGCATCACGCTGTTGTGGCAGGATCGGGTAGGCGGCCTGCAGGTGCGCGAGATCGCGAACGATACGTGGATCGACGCACCGCCCATCGAAGGCAGCTTCGTCGTGAATGTCGGCGACCTGCTGGCGCGCTGGACGAATGACCGCTTTCGTTCGACGCTGCATCGCGTGATCAACGCATCGGGCCGCGAACGTTATTCCATCGCGACGTTCTACGACCCGACCTATACGTCGCCCGTCGATCCGCACGACCTGGGCACGGCGGATGCCGACTGCAAGTACGAGCCCGTCGCAGCGGGCGACTATATTCTCGGGCGCATCAATAGTTCGATGGGCTATCGGAAGAAGCTGGCAGCAGCGCAAGGCACATCACAAGGGATCGAATGACCATGAACCAGGGTGCAACGCTTGCGTCGACATTGGCCGCGTTGCGCGAAGCATTGGGCGACGACGCTGTGCGTGTCGGCGATGAAATCGGCGAACGCCCGATGACGGACTGGACGCGTCACGAGCCGACGCGTCCCGCTGCGTTGCTGCTGCCGCGCACGACGGAGCAGGTCGCGCGTGCCCTCATGATCTGCAACGACGCTCGTCAGAGCGTGGTGCCGCAAGGCGGCATGACGGGCCTCGCGGGCGGCTCGATCCCGCGTGCTGCGGATATCGCGTTGTCGCTGGACCGGCTTGCAGGCGTCGAGGAAATCGACAGCGCGGCGGCGACCATCACGGTGCGCGCCGGTACGACGTTGCAGACGGCACAGGAAGCGGCCGCGCAAGCCGGCTTCGAACTCGCGCTCGATCTCGGCGCACGGGGTTCCTGCCAGATCGGCGGCAATCTCGCGACGAATGCGGGCGGCAATCGCGTGATTCAATCGGGCACGGCGCGCGATCAGGTGCTGGGTCTCGAAGTTGTGCTGGCGAACGGCGCAGTGCTGAGTTCGCTGAACAAGATGGTGAAGAACAACACGGGCTATGATCTCAAGCACTGGTTCATCGGCTCGGAAGGCACGCTCGGCGTGATCACGCGCGCAGTGCTGAAATTGCAGCCGCAACGGGCGTCGCGGCACACGGCGCTGGTGGCATTGCGCGATTACGGGCAGGCCGTGAACCTGCTGCGCAGGCTGTCGACGCGCTTCGGCAACGACATCGGCGCGTTCGAAATCATGTGGCCGGACTTCTTCGATTTCGGCGTGAAGCTGACGGGCACGCGTTCGCCGTTCGGCGAAGCGCATCCGTTGTACGCGTTGATCGAGCATGCGAGTTTCGATGCCGGCGACGACGGCTCACGCTTTTCAGGCGTGCTCACTGAGGCACTGGAAGAAGCCGCGATCCGTGACGCGGTGATTGCGCAGTCGGTTGCCGATACGCGCGCGCTGTGGGCCATCCGCGAGTGCACGGCGGAGTTCCCCGTCAAGCTCGACCCGATCAATTTCGACGTGAGCTTGCCGATTGGCGAGATCGGTGCGTTCGTCGATCGCTGCCGTGCCGCGCTCGATCGCAAATGGCCGAGTAACGAGTCGTACTTCTTCGGCCATATCGGCGATTCGAATCTGCATGTGACCACCGACGGGCATTCCGTCCCCGGCGTCGATCATCACGACGTGTATGCGCTCGTCTACGGCATGCTCGCACCGCTGCGCGGTTCGGTGTCGGCAGAGCATGGCATCGGCTCGCTCAAGCGCGAGTTCTTGCCCGTGTCGCGCTCGATGGAAGAACTGGCCGTCATGAAGGCGATCAAGCATGCACTCGATCCGAACGGCATTTTGAATCCGGGCAAACTGTTTTGCTGATCGCAGGCGTGAGTTCGTCATGAATGCCGCAGCATTCATGACGAACTGTCGCCGCTTTCAGTGCGCATCCAGATGCCTGACGATGGTCGGAAACACATCGAGCGCCGCGCGTTTCCCGAACACGCAATCGATGTGTCCATAGCCTTCGATCAGATGCCGCTCATAGTTGTCGGGCCCGAAACGCTCGACGAGCAGGTCGTACGTCATCTCCGTGCTGGTGGGCAGATAGCAGAGATTTTCCGTCCCGTGAATAAACGCGATCGGCAGCTTCATGCCGTCGAGGTTAGGCAGATAGACATCGTCGCCATTCGCGTCCACGACATGCCCCGCGCGCACCATCGCAGCGAGCTGGTTGAACAGCTCGACATCGTGAATACCGAATAGCTCCTGCAGATTCGCATGCAGCCTTTCGTCGAGCTGCGCGTGCTCATACAGCAGCCCATACAGGAACGTCGCGCGATGGCACACCGGGCTGTCGCAGGATTCGTCGTGCCCGACGGGGAAGAACTTCAGTGCTTCGTCGAGCAGATTGTGCGGCCACTTTTCGTGCCGCGTGTAAGCGGTCATGTCCTTGACTCCAAGATGCTGGAGGATCTGCGGTGTGTGCAGCCCCGCCTTGATCCGCTGCAACAGTCCCGGCACAGGATGCGCGGAGACTTGCGACAGTACGGCGGAACGCACGCCCTTCAGCCCCGACATCAGCGACATGCTGAACGCCAGCGCGCCCAGGCAATGGCCGAATACCTGGATCTGATCGGCGCCCGTCAACTCGCGCACCTTGGCGACGGCAGCGGGTATGTCGTAGCGCGCGATGTCGTCGGCCGTAGTGCGTTCAGTGGCGCTCGGCAGTTCGATGCTCACGCGCAGATCGACAAGCCACACGTCGTAATGCGCGGCGCACAGGAACTCGACGAGATTCGTGCCGATCAGGTCGGTCGAAAAGATGCGGCTCGATACGCCCGAACCGTGAATGAGCAGCAACGGCCCTTTGTCGCCGCCGTGATAGCGCGCAAGCCGCAGCGTCTTGCCGTCCTCGGTATCGAAGTAGGTGATCTGCGGCGCGGGCGCGCGCAACGTGCGGCGCATGCGCGGCGGGGCATCGGGGTCGAAGTACTGCAATGGCGCGGCGACGCCGCCGTATTCCGTGTAAAGCACGCCTGCAAAGAAACGGCCGAATTTCAGCGTGTAGGCGAGGCGCGTTTCGACGTCGGGCGCGTTCGTCACTTCAATCGTGCGCTGCTGCTTGAGAAAGTTCTCCGGCGTGATGACGAGTGTCGCGTGGCCGATTACCGGCGCGTCATCGGCAGCGGACTCGCGCACCTTTGCGTAGAGCGTATTGGTTTGCGTCCATAATTCCGTCAGCGACGTATGCGTGATGATCTTCTGACCGGTCAGATAGAAATGCTTGCCGTCGACGGTATCGAGCGTCATCCGGTAGTTCATGTTGCGCCGGTCGACATTCGTTTCATCGACGACGAACAGGTTGAAGATGCCGTCGTTTACGGTCATGGGCTGGGGCGACAGCGCGGTGCAGGTCAGCGTGCCGAT
The DNA here is from genome assembly GCF_000020045.1 of Paraburkholderia phymatum STM815. GTDB lineage: Bacteria > Pseudomonadota > Gammaproteobacteria > Burkholderiales > Burkholderiaceae > Paraburkholderia > Paraburkholderia phymatum. The sequence continues at coordinate 2,217,021 of NC_010623.1, forward strand.
CATATGCGCCTGATGCTGGCGGTTCGCGAGCATGTCGTCGAGATCGTCGGATACGACGGTCACGGTGAAGCTGATGGGCGTGCCTTCAGCGCGGTTGTCCTGCTGGCCTTCCGGTTTGACGTCACCTGCGTAAAACGTGCCGATCATCGTCTCGGTGAAGCGCAGGCCGATCTTCGGCGCCGGCGGCGGCGCCGTGTTGCCTGCGGAGTCATAGTCGATCTGCCAGCCGCGCGACTGCGCAAGTTGCTCACAATTGCGCTCGGCGAGGGCCGAAATGGTCAGCAGAGGGTTCACGCCGAGCGAGAGCGGCATCACCGCCCCGTCCATCACGTACAACCCCTCGTGCACCGCGTTGCCCTGCACGCCGGAAAACACACGGCCCGCCTGATCGACGACGCCATGCGCCGCATCGTCCGCCATCCCGCAGCCGCCCAGCGGATGCACGGTGACGGTGCGGTTCTGAAACATGTCGCTCGAGATCGGATTGCGCACGTACGAGCCGCCCAGCGCGCTGGTGGCTTCGATCAGCGTCTTTTCGACGGTCTCGTAGATCGGCTGCTTGCCCGCGTTCGGCCAGCTCACGCGCGGCCGGCCATCTTCGACGGTGATCTGGCCGCTTTCGTCGTCGTGCGCCATCACCAGCCATGTCTGCGTGTTGCGCATCGCGCCGTGATGCGGGCCGCGCAGGATGCTCTCGGCGATACGCGCTTCGTCCGCGAGCAGCGGCTCGCCTTCCGGATCCGGCATCTCGACGCCTTCGGCGGGCGCCGCGACGCCGAGCACGCCCATCAGGCCGAGGCCGATTGGTGACGCGATCGAGCCTTCTTCGATCACGAAGCCGTCCTTCACGTTCGGCGTGTCGCGATGGTCGATGATGCCCGCGATGCACGGGCCGACGGGCGGAATGTCGCCTGCGGGATGCGTACCCCAGCCGACGCCGTTGATCACCTTATCGGTGTTGAACGCGAACGCGAGCACGTCGCCGTTGCCCGTGAAGTGCTTGCCGAGCTGCGTCGACACGGATAGGCCGGCCTGAGCCGAACGCAGCAGGATCGCGGTCGAGCCCAGCGTGCCCGCGGAAAGAATCACGATATCGGCTGTCACGAACATTTCCGGTGCGTCGTACAGTTCGCGCTTGAGATCGGCAGGCTGATAGCGCACGCACCAGACCCCTCGCTTCTCGTCGCGCACCACCGAATGCACGGCCGCGCCCGTGAAAATCTGCGCGCCGTGCGCGACGGCGTCGGGCAGATAGTTCATGTGCGTCGAGTTCTTCGCGCCGTGATTGCAGCCCGAGTTGCAGTCGCCGCAGCCGTTGCAGCGCTTCTGGTCGACACCCGCCGCGTTCTTGCCGTCCTTGAACGTCACGGTGATGGGCGGACGGTAGAAACGGTTGCTCATATCGAGCCGTTTCGCGGACAACTCCAGAGCGTCGAGTTTCGGCAGATCGGGATAGTCGTCGGGGACGGGCGTCGCGCCGAGCATTGTCGTTGCTCGCGCGTAGCACAGCTCCAGATTCGCCTGGTCCGCGCGCACGGCGGCGGGCCAGCGCGGGTCGTCCCAAAGGCGTGCGTCGGGCTTGAGAGCGACGTTCGCGTTGATCAGCGAGGTGCCGCCGAGTCCGCAGCCGACCACGACGTTTGCATCCGGGTTCACATGCACTTCGAGCAGCGCGAGCGGCGAGCCGATCTGGGCGACGCTCGTGTTGTACTGCACCTGCGCGACACCTTCGAGTTGTGTGGCGGGAAAATCGCCCGCCATGAACTCGCGCCCGCGCTCAAGCAGGCACACGCTGCGTTTCGCACGTGCCATGCGGCTTGCGGCAATCGCGCCGCCATAGCCGGAACCCACCACCACCACCTCGTAATGGTCCTTCATCGCCGAAAGGGCGCTGGACAAGCGGTTCATTCGACCACCTCTCTTATAGGGATGTGCGCGAGGCGTGTGGAGCCCCGGCGATGGAGACGGCTCGCTGCGCGCAGCCTATTTATCCTGGACGTCGCGCAGCGAAATGCAAAGGAAAAACGCGTGTTTGGCCGTGGGATTCAAAAAGTGCCGCGACAGTCAGGCGCGAAAGCGCCTGTGCGCACGGGCGATCGTCACGTGGAACGATCAAACGCGGCGAGATTTGCAGACAGGCTCGTTCGAGGCGCCGGGCAGGCCTGCTGGATTGTCGAGTGTCAAATGTCAAACAGCGGTCGAACAGCGCAGATCAGGCGGCCGCTTCGATCATCTCTTCGATGTCGGGCGAGGTGGCCGCTTCCGTCGCTTCTGCTGCGAGCAGATTGAAGATCACGAGTATGGCCTCGCGGTTTTCAGCGTCGATTTCAATGCCGAGGTCGTCGCGCAGCCATTGCCCGATCTTGGTGTTGGAAAACTGCGCGGCGTCGTCCGTCTTCTTCATGGTGACACCGAGTTTGACGGCGCGATAGTGATAGGAGGGCACCCGATGCTGCGCGGCCACCGCCGACAGTCCGCCTTTCGCTTCCGAGCACCAGCCGAGGCTGCCCGCGAGCACGATGCGCTCGGGCGAATCGAGGGAAGCGATGAAGTCGCGCGCGGCTTCGCGCACGCGGCGCTCGCTCAGGCCGTATTGCAGCAACACGCTTTCGACGGGATCTTCGAGCGCCTGCGCCCGCAGATCGATTTCCTGCATCATGCCTTCGTGCTCCATCGACACGTTGCGCTGATGGCTCGCGCTGCGCAGGCAGTCGATCAGATAACGGCGGAAGTAAGCGCAGAGCGCATAGCTGTTGGATGGTGCGCTTTCGGGCGTCGACTTCGATTCGACGTGTCCGGGCGCAAGACGCAGCACCTTCGTATAGATGAACTGATGCACGAGCTCTTCCTTGTCTTCGCCGAGCGCATGCAATTCGAGTGGGTGATAGGTGCGCAACGCGCGCTTCACGAGGTCGTACATCGACATCATTTCGTCGTCCGTGAGCTGCGTGCGGCGGCGCCACAACTCGGGAAGCACGGCGTCATCGAGAGTGCGTGCGAAATCCTGGCTCGGAACTGCGCCCATGAAGGCCTCCATCGGTAAGGGGCAAGGCGCGCGGTAGGGGCGGGGGAATCCGCCAATGGAGCCTCGACAAACAGGCGTAAATGAAGTCTTGAAACTGAACCTTCAGAGGCTGTCGGCCGCGCTTGATCGTTGAATCGTTGAAACCAGTATGCTTTTTGCACGCGGCGCCGCCTATATGGATTAAGTCATAGCTGAAGGGTAAACCGCCGGCAGGACGGGTAAACTATCTTTAGACTGCACCGGTGCCGGTGTATGACGGACGGTGAGGAGGTTTTATTCCCCACGCCGCCGGTGTTGTTCGTGGCGGTGCAACAAAAGACGAAGCGAATCTCGCTACCGTGCCAACTCTGGCCGACACAAGGAGACCGCACGATGCGGGCCGATCCCATCCAGCGCGCCATCGACGAAGACCTCGTGCGCGTGCTGTACGCGCAGGACCCGATTGCCTTCTTCACGCACTGGTTCTCGATTGCCGTGCTGGTGGCGATCTATTGGAATAACATCCCGCATCCGCATCTTTTCGCGGCCTGCTTCATCTTCTATGGCTTCGCCAATTGCGCGAGCCTTGCGCTGTGGATGTGCAACCGGCGCTGGCCCGAAGCCGTGTCGCCGCGCACGTGGATCAACCTGCACGCGGCGCGCGGCGCGCTGCTCTATGCCGCGCCGGGCCTGGCCATCTGGTTCGCGTTCCAGAGCCCGCACACGGATCTGCCCATCCTGCACACGGTGATGCTGGTCACGCTGGCGGCGGGCGTGTTCATGTCGAACGGCTTCGACGTCGCCAACTTCGTGACGGCGATTCCCTTTCTCCTGTTGCCGGCGATCGTGCTGCACTTCGGCACGCATACATTCGACCGCACGATTCTCGCGATCGTCCTCGCGTTCTTCTTCTGCGCGATCAACGTGTACGCGCTCAGCTACCGAAAGCTGTTCCAGCGCGTCGTGCAGGCGCGCGTCGATCAGCAGGCGCTGGCCGAATCGCTCGCCGCTCAGAAACTCGTCGCCGAAGAGGCGAGCCTCGCGAAGACGCGCTTCTTCGCCGCGGCCAGCCACGATCTGCGTCAGCCGCTGCATGCAATCGGGTTGCTCGCGGCATCGTTGAACGACTCGTCGGCCACGCCCGTGCAGCACGCGAAGACGGCCAGCAACATCGCCAATAACGTCGAGGCGTTGAACCAGCTATTCAACCAGGTGCTCGATCTCGCGCGGCTCGAAAGCGGCGTCACGCAAGTCATCAGGCTGCATTTCCGGCTCTCGGAACTGTTCGACCGCGTCGGCAGCCAGTACTGGCCGCAAGCGGCCGCGAAAGGGCTGGCGCTGCGCATCGCGCCGACAGACGCGGTGATTCACGATGACCCCGTGCTGCTGGAGCGGATTTTGAGCAACCTGCTGTCGAACGCGGTGCGCTACACGGAAGCCGGCGCGATCTGGATGGGCTACCGGCGCGCGGGGCAGCGCGAGGGCGGCTATATCGAAGTGCGCGATTCGGGCATCGGCATTCCGAAGGCCGAGCAGGAGCGCATCTTCGAAGAGTTCTATCAGGTCGCCAATCCGCGGCGCGACGCGCGCCAGGGGCACGGCCTCGGGTTGCCGACCGTCAAACGGCTGGTCGAGATGCTCGGTGGCAAACTGCAATTGCGCTCCACGCCGGGGCGCGGCTCCGTGTTCCGCTTTCCCGTGCGCGCAGGCGATCCGCTGAGGATTGTCGCCGGGCTCAACGATTCGACCGTCAGCGGCGCGGCGGCGCTTGGGCGCCATGTGCTCTGCATCGACGACGAACCGGCCATCCTGGAGGGCATTGAGAGCTTGCTCGGGCGCTGGGGCTGCGTGGTGCGTGGCGTGCCCGACGAGCCTCACGCGCTGCAGGCCATCGACGAAGGCTTCATGCCCGACGCCGTTCTGTGCGATTACCAGTTGGCCAACCACCGGACAGGCGCGCAGGCGCTCGGCGCGGTGCGCGAGGCGTTGCGGGGGCGCGGCCGGGAGCGCGTCGTGACGCTGCTGATTACGGGCGACATGGCGTCGGTCGAGCTGGAAGCCCTGGCGTTGCAGGGCATTCCCGTGCTGCACAAGCCGGTGACGCCCGCGCGGCTGCGCCGCACGCTCGAGATGCTGTGGCAGCAACCGGGCGCCGTCGCGGACGCGCCAGGCGAGCGCGCGCAACGGGTGACGGCGCAACAGCCTGCCACCACGCGCGGCTGACGTCACGAGGCGCCGACGGGCGCGTTCGGGCCACCGCAATCACACGTTCATTTTCTGTGCCGTTCTGCTCGCAACGCTGGTCGTTGCGCTCCCCTCTTGCGTCAACCGCCCGCGGAACTCAATCGACGCACCGCGTCTCGTTGCCAGCCCGTTCGCCCGCTTTTTTGAGAAGTGTCTGATCGACGGGTGCCATGCCTGGCTGATGAAATAAGCCCATTCGCGATAACGGCGGCGCCGCTCGCCCGCCGCGAATGCTTTCCGGCAACCCTCGCGTCCGGCACATCGGCCCGGCGCGCCAATCGAATCAATGAGGTGTAGAAGTGGACGGACATCCTTCCGACAGGCTCGTCGCGGGCGTGCTGGCGGGCGCACTGCTGACGACCGTGTTCGTGGTCGGCATGCTGTACCTCGGCATTCCCGCCGAGCATCATGCAAACATGGCGACGCGTCTGGGCCTGCCTGTGGTGCTGTCGTGCGCATTGCTGTTTCCGATGCCGCTGCTGCATCGCACGGTGCTGCGCGAGCGCCGCAGCGAATTTCTGCTCGACGAGGATCTGAACGCGATGCTGCTCGGCCGTGCAATCGGCGTGATCGGGGGTGTGGCGCTGGGCGTTACGCTCGCGACGGAAATGCTCTGACGCGCACGCTTCGAGCGATATCAAGCGCGGCTGCCCAGACCGCGTCCTGCCGAAGGCGGCGTTCTGCCGCTTTCCTTCTCTTTCTCTAAAGCGTCTTGCCGGCTTCGAGCCAACCGTTGATCACGGCGATCGCCGTCGCGCGGTTATGCACGCCGAGAGCGCGGAAGATCACGGACAGATGGACCTTGATCGTGCCTTCGGCAACGCCCAGATCGCGCGCGATCATCTTGTTGGTCCAGCCGCGATGCACGAGCCGCATGATTTCCTGCTGACGCGGCGACAGATTCTCCAGCAAATGCTGCTGATGTGGCTGCAGCGCCTCGACTCGAACGATGGGCGCCGCATCCGGCGGCGCGGCCGTCGTTTGCGCGGCGAGGGCGCTGGCGCCCGCTGTCGAAGCGGCGTCTGCCGTCGCCGTCGCGGTTGCCGTGGCAGCATCGCGCGAGCCGAGCAGGCTGAGCGCTTCCATCGGCACATAGGCGCCGCCCGAGAGCACCAGCTCGATCGCCTTGAGCATCACGCTCGCCGGCTGACGCTTCGGCACGAAGCCGAGCGCACCTGCCGCGAGCACGGCACGCATCTCGTCCGGCGACTCTTCCGCCGACAGCACCACGACGGGCAGCGCCGGATTCTCTTTCAGCAGCACTTGCAGCGAGGAGGCGCCCGTCATGCCGGGCATGTGCAGATCGACGATGGCGAGATCGTGGTCGGCGTCGGGCCTTGCGGCGGCCGCCAGCGTTTCCCAACTGTCGGCTTCGTCGAATGTGGCGTCGGGATCGAGTCCGCGCAGCAGACCTTTGACGCCCTGGCGGATCAGTTCATGATCGTCGGCTACAAGAAACTTCATGATGGCTCCGCATTTGCCCTGCCGGTGTTGTGCCCATGTTGTCGGTCGGGACGGGAGCGGACGGCGCGCTCCCCGTTGCGCGCGCCGTCCGTCCTCAAGGCTGCGCCGCGCCCGGCTCACGCCTGCTGCGCGTCGCAACCCGCTGCACTCCCTGCGGCCCGACCAGCGGTGGGCCGTCCGTGCAGCAACAGCTTGTTGTGCTTCCCAAGCCGCGATCATATGCCTGATCGTCGGACGGGCGATACTTGTCGCGGCTGCACTGCGCCCGCCTTGCGGCAGATGCGCGCGTCCGCGCTCGATGGCGATTCGCGCTTCATTGTTCGCGCTTCATTGTTCGCGCCGGCCGCCCGGAATGCAACGGCATCGGCGTGACTTTATCAGTGTGTTCTGGTCTCGCTCGCGCAGCGTGACGGCGTGGCCGTCGCGGTTGCGCGTGTGGTTTCCCTGGTTTGTGCGGCACTGCATCGGAGGCCGCAGGCTTGTTGCTTGCATTGCTTTCGCGGCCTGCTACGTAGACGAGCTTCGCGGAAGTATTTTGAAGGCGGCCGGGCGGCCTCGCGGAGCCGCCCGGCAGGTTTATGCGCGGTGGATACGTTGGCCACGCTTCGCCCTGCGCGGTGCCGAGCGGGCTGTTCAGATCACGCTCGAATCATGCTCAGGTGAGCGCGAACAGTGTCGCGTTCATCAGCGCCTTGAACGCATAGCCGACGATCATCGCGCCGCCTACGCCGCCGCACCACAGCGCGACGAACCAGACCCAGCCGGGCAGGCGGGCGCGGGCAGGCTTAGTGGTAGTGGACATCGCCATGACGCACCTTGCCGCGGAAGACCCAGTAGCCCATCGTCGTGTAGCCGATGATGATGGGGATGATGACAGCCGCACCGACCAGCGTGAACATCTGACTTGAACGCGGGGCGGCCGCTTGCCAGAGCGTGAGGCTCGACGGAATCGCGTACGGCCACAGGCTCACGAGCAGGCCGACATAGCCGAGCAGCACGAGCCCGAGCGCCATCATGAACGGCGTGTTGTGATGCCGGTCGCGGACTGCGCGGCGCATGAAGAACGCGCAGATCGCGACGAGGAACGGCACGGGCAGCAGGCGCCAGAAGATGCCGCTGTCGAACCAGCGCTGGGCGATTTCCGGTTCCTGCAGCGGTGTCCAGAGGCTCACGACGACGATGAAACCGAGCAGTACGACGGTCAGCGGCCACACGACGCGATGCAGCCGCCGCTGTAAATCGCCCTCCGTCTTCGCGACGAGCCAGCCGCAGCCAAGCAGCGCGTAGGTGACCACGAGGCCGAGGCCCGTCAGCAGCGAGAAGGGCGTGAGCCAGTCGAACGCGTCGCCCGCAAAGCGGCCGTCGGCGACGGGAATGCCCTGCAGGAATGCGCCGAGCGCGATGCCCTGGAAGAATGCCGCGCCCGTCGAGCCGCCGATGAACGCGAGATCCCACAGATGTTTCGTGCGATTGGCCTTCGCGCGAATCTCGAACGACACACCGCGGAAAATCAGGCACGCGAGCATGAAGACGAGGGGCAGATAGAGCGCCGACAGCACGGTCGAGTAGACGATCGGGAAAGCGGCGAAGAGCCCCGCGCCGCCGAGCACGAGCCAGGTTTCGTTGCCGTCCCAGACGGGCGCGACGGTGTTCATCATCAGATCGCGTTCCTTTTCGTCGGGGAAAAACGGAAAGACGATGCCGATGCCGAGATCGAAGCCGTCCAGCACGACGTAAATGAATAGGCCCAGTGCGATGATCGCGGCCCAGACTACGGTTACATCCATTTTGTTCTCACGGGTATCGAAGGGTTGGATCAGGCGTCGATCATCTGATCGAGCGGATGGCGCACGGTGTGCTTCGGACGGGAGGGCAGGCCGTCGGGCGCGTGGCCCGGCAGCGCGGGGCCCGAGCGCATCAGCTTGAACATGTAGTAGATGCCCGTGCCGAACACGAGGAAGTAGATGACGATGAACGCCATCAGCGAAATGCCGACCTGTTGCGCGGAAAGCGGCGACACGGCTTCGACGGTGCGCTTCACGCCATACACGACCCACGGCTGACGGCCGACTTCCGTCGTGACCCAGCCCGCGAGCAGCGACAGGAAGCCCGTCGGTCCCATTGCGATCGCGATGTGCTGAAACCATTTCGCGTCGTACAGTTTGCCGCGCCGGCGCAGCGCCCAGGCGGCGAGCGCGAAGACGATCATCGCCACGCCGAGGCCCGCCATCACGCGGAAGCTCCAGAACACGACCGTGGAATTCGGCCGCTCTTCTTTCGGGAAGCTCTTCAGTCCGCGGATTTCCCCGTCCCAGCTATGCGTGAGGATCAGGCTGCCGAGGTGCGGAATCGATACCGCGTACTTCGTTGCTTCGGCCTGCATGTCGGGGATGCCGAACAGGTTCAGCGCGGTGCCGCCTTGTTCGGTGTCCCACAGACCTTCGATCGCCGCAATTTTTGCAGGCTGGTATTCGCGCGTGTTGAGACCGTGCGCGTCGCCGACGAAGGCCTGGACGGGCGCGAGCACCAGCAGCATCCACAGCGCCATCGAGAACATCTTTTTCACCGCGTTGTCGCGCCGGCCTTTCAGCAGATGCCAGGCGCCGACAGCGGCGACGACGAGCGCGGTGACGATGAACGCGGCGATCGCCATGTGCGCGAGGCGGTACGGGAAGGAAGGATTGAAGATGATCTTGAACCAGTCGACGGGGACGACGTGGTTGTCGACGATGTCGAAGCCTTGCGGCGTTTGCATCCAGCTGTTGGACGCGAGAATCCAGAATGTCGAGATCAGCGTGCCGATCGCGACCATCAGCGTCGCGCCGAAGTGTGCGCGCGGGCTGACGCGTTGCCAGCCGAACAGCATGATGCCAAGGAAGCCTGCTTCGAGGAAGAACGCCGTCATCACTTCGTACATCAGCAGCGGCCCCGTGACGGGGCCGGCGAACGCAGAGAAGCCGGACCAGTTGGTGCCGAACTCGTAGCTCATGACGACGCCGGACACGACACCCATGCCGAAGGCCACCGCGAAGATCTTCGACCAGAACAGGCAAAGATCTTTGTAGTAGGCCTTACTGGTTTTTAGCCAGCGCCATTCGAGGACGGCGATGAAGCTGGCGAGGCCGATGCTGAGGGCAGGAAAGATGATGTGAAACGAAACCGTGAACGCGAACTGAAGGCGTGCGAGATCGAAGGCGGAGATTGCGGTGTTCATGTGTCCGAATCCGGGTAACAGGCATGACCGCAAGCGTAGGGGATCGGGGTTGATTTTGCTGCGGCGCCGGATGTGGCGATATGGCGCATGCGTGTGATGTTTTGTGCATGCTTTTTTGGGATAAATGATTGATGTAGATCAGGTTTCTTGATTTGGATTGAGCATGGTTTTCTTGCTGGTTGTCGTCTCATGTGCGGCAATCGACCGCGTCGCAGCATGGGCCCGCGTTGGGCGCGGGATACGGACGGTGTGGCGGGTTGTCGCGGGCGGTGCTGGTGTTGGCTTTGGGTTGGGGCTGGAACTGGCGTCCGCGATTTGCCTTCGTCGTTCATGCGTTGCCCCTGTGCGGGGCGGCACACCTACTTTTCTTTGCCGCGGCAAAGAAAAGTAGGCAAAAGAAAGCCGCTCACACCGAGCGTCTTGACGTTGACCCACGGGCCCTCGAGGTCCCCACGCTTCTCGCGACATTGCGCTAATCCATGCCCGTTGCCAGCGCTCCTGGACTCGCCTCACCCACTTGAACTCTCGCGTCGCGTACCGCCTTACCGGACGTCGATGGCCGCCCAGGTGGCAAACTGTGTGTCGGCCGTCGCGATGGAAGTGCACCACTCCGGACTGAAAAGCGGATCGGTGTCGCAGGATCGGCAACGCATGCGGTGTGACAACCGACACACAGTTTGCCACCTGGGCGGCGCAGACGGTTCGCTGCCGCTGGCAACGCGCGCCAGCTAGCGCGTTGCCGCACGGAGGACGGGGCCGTTGGGGGCCCGTGGGTAAGAACAAGGATTGGCGGTGTGAGCGGCTTTCTTTTGCCTACTTTTCTTTGCCGCGGCAAAGAAAAGTAGGTGCCGCCCCGCACAGGGGCAACGCCAGCAAACCGGGAGCAAAACGCGGATGCCAGCAAAAGCGAAGGCAAAAGCAAAAGCAAAAGCAAAAGCAAGCAAAAAACCAAAACAGGCAACGCCGCGCCGCAGGCAAAACCGACGACTACGTCGCAAACAAAAAACGATCACTCCGATCCGAGATAAAAGAACCGAAACAAAAACACAGCAGCAATAATCCAAACGACGAGCTTCACCTGGCGAGCCCGCCCAGTGAGCAACTTCAACCCGGCATAGGAAATAAACCCGAACGCGACGCCATTCGCGATGGAATACGTGAACGGCATCATCAAAGCGGTGAGTGCAGCAGGCACGACTTCCGTGGCGTCATCCCAAGGCAGATCAGCCATCTCCCGCAACATCAGACAGGACACATACAACAGAGCCGGTGCCGTCGCATAGCCCGGCACAACCCCCGCCAGCGGCGCAAAGAACAGCGCCAGCAAAAACAGCACCGCAACGGTAATCGCGGTAACACCCGTACGCCCGCCCGCCTGCACCCCCGATGCGCTCTCGATGTAAGCCGTCGTCGACGACGTACCCAGCACCGATCCCGCGAGAATCGCCGTGCTATCCGCCAGCAGCGCACGGTTCAATCGATGCATTTTGCCGTGCACCAGCAACCCGGCGCGGTTCGCGACGCCCATCAACGTGCCCGTCGCGTCGAACAGCTCGACGAGGAAGAACACCAGAATCACGTTGAGCACGCCCGTCGACAGCGCAGCCTTGATGTCGAGCTGGAACAGCGTCGGCGAAATCGACGGCGGCGCGGACACGATGCCGCGAAACTGGTTGCCGCCGAAGAAGAAGCTCAGAATCGTCACGCCGACGATGCCCATCAAAATCGCGCCGCGCACACGCAGGAAGTCGAGCGTGACGATCGCAAAGAAACCTATGATCGCCAGAATGACGTGCGGGTCGTGCAGATTGCCCAGCGTCACGAGCGTCGCCGGGTTGCCCGTGACAATGCCCGCCGTCTTCAGCGAAATAATGGCAAGAAAGAGACCGATGCCGCCCGTGATCGCGATGCGGATCGAATGCGGAATGCCGTTGACGATCACTTCCCGCACGCGGAAAAGCGTGACGATCAGGAACAGGCAGCCCGAGATGAACACCGCGCCGAGCGCGGCCTGCCACGTGAAGCCCATGCCCTTGACGACCGTGTACGCGAAATACGCGTTCAGGCCCATGCCGGGTGCGCACGCAATCGGGTAATTCGCGTAGAAGCCCATGATCAGCGAAGCGAGCGCCGCGACAAGGCAGGTCGCGACGAACACCGAGTCTTTCGGCATGCCCGCATCGCTGAGAATCGCCGGATTGACGAAGATGATGTAGGCCATTGTGAGAAACGTGGTGATGCCCGCGAGCACCTCCACGCGCAGGTTCGTGCCTGCTTCGTCAAAGCCGAAATACCGTTTTACGGAGTCCATGAGCCGAGTCTCTCGTCGTGTGAATGTCGTTGGTAACCGCTTGTTGCGCCGCGTTCTCTTGCCGCTTCCGGCCCGTCACGGGCGGATTTAATCACGATTGTTCAGCAAATACCGCATTTGCCGCGCGCCCGTGTAGCGCAAGCAACACTCGACAGTGGGCGGCTGCGTTCGAGCGCGGATTCTTGCTGGCGGAGGGCCGTGATGATACCTGAGCCGGCGTCTCAGGTCGGATGACGAGTGGGACGGGAAAGTACGGGGGAGGACGGGAGGCTTGTGCGACGTCGATGCCCGACGCGGGATGACACTGTCTTACGTGGCGCGCGCTGCGATTTGAAGCACGCGCGTCACGCACGCATTGATGGAACCGACTTACTGCTGCGTACCTTGAGCTTGAGCGCGATGCTGCGCAACGACGCGGCCTGCTGCGATTGCATTGGCCGGATAGTTGATCCAGTCGAGCGGATCGTAGCCGGCCTTGCGCCATTCGACGAGATCGGCCTTCACTTCGGCGCGCGTCTTGGGCGTGTTCTGGTCATAGGCGCCCGATGTTTGCGCGAATGCGGACGACATGGCTGCTGCGCCGATGAGCGCGCCCAGCACCATACGAGGAATCAGCTTCATGGCAAGGGCCCTGAAAAGTTAGGATGACCCGTTTATTTTAGGTTCTGTATCCGCGATGAGTAATGTTCGTAACTGAAATGAACCGTTGCTCGGTTTGCGTCAAATTTGCGCCGCAAGGCGATTTCATGCGCGAACGCAGGTCCGCCGCTCCGTCAGCCCATATGCTGAGATGGCTTGCCCATTCGATCGAGCACGGCCGTCAGCAGATCCACGGGAAGCGGAAACACGATCGTCGAATTCTTGTCGGCGGCAATGGTCGTCAACGTCTGCAAATAGCGCAGTTGCATCGCCTGCGGTTGTTGCGCGAGCATCTGCGCGGCCTGCAACAGCTTCTCCGACGCCTGCAGTTCGCCTTCGGCATGAATCACCTTGGCGCGGCGCTCGCGCTCGGCTTCGGCCTGACGTGCAATCGCGCGGATCATCGTTTCGTTGATGTCGACATGCTTGATTTCGACATTCGATACCTTGATGCCCCACGCGTCCGTCTGCGCATCGAGCACGCGCTGGATGTCGGTGTTGAGCTGCTCGCGTTCGGACAGCAGTTCGTCGAGGTCGTGCTTGCCGAGCACGGCGCGCAGCGTGGTTTGCGACAGCTGGCTGGTTGCTTCGAAGTAACGCGCCACCTGAATCACCGCACGCTCCGGATCGACGACGCGGAAGTACACCACGGCATTCACCTTGACGGACACGTTGTCGCGCGTGATAACGTCCTGCGGCGGCACGTCGAACACGACCGTGCGCAGATCCATGCGCACGACCTGCTGTACGACGGGAATGATCAGCACGAGGCCCGGGCCCTTGACTTTCCAGAAGCGGCCAAGCATGAACACGACGCCGCGCTCGTACTCGCGAAACACGCGCACCGACGAAGCGACCAGCACGATAACCAGAAGTATCAGGATGCTGCCGAAGCCGAAAGTGAAACCGATCATGTGCGTTCTCCTTGTGATGGGGCAGGGTTCGCGGGCACGACGGTGAGCATCAGGCCGCGCCGCCCGGTTACGCGCACCGCGTTGCCCGCCGCAAGTGGCGCGTTGCTGCAGACGCGCCAGCGCTCGCCATGCACGCGCGCCCAGCCGACGCGTTCCGGTTCGCCATGCAGCAGGCTGTCCGCCCGGACCTCGGGGCGGCTTTCCATTGCATCGGAGTCGACGGCGACCAGACCGTCGTCGAGCACCACGCCGAAGCTGCCGATCATCGCTTCGGCGCCCGTCACGACGGGCCGCCGCCGCGAGCGCAGCACGAGGCTCGATACGCCGAAAATGAACAGCACGCTGAAGACGACGACGGCGGCGATCATCGGCAGCGGAATGCCGTAGCCGGGCACGTCGGTATCGATCAGCATCAGTGCGCCGATCGCGAACGCGACGATGCCGCCGAAGCCGAGCGCGCCGAAGGTCGGCAGAAACGCTTCAGCGATCAGGAATGCCAGGCCGAGGAAGATCAGACTGAGACCCACGTAATTGACGGGCAGCAGTTGCAGCGCGAACAGTCCCAGCAGCAGGCTGATCGCGCCCGCGACGCCGGGCAAGACGAAGCCGGGATTCGCGAACTCGAAGAACAGCCCATACATCCCGATCATCAGCAAGATCAAGGCCACATTTGGGTCGGTGATGACGGCGAGGAAGTGGTTGCGCCAGTCCGCTTCGAGCGTGACGACGGGCGCGTGCGCCGTCGTCAGGTGCTGCGCGCCGGCTGCCGTGTCGTAGGTGCGCCCGTCGAGCTGCCGAAGCAGGTCGGGGAGATCGCGCGCGACAATATCGACCACTTTCTGCTCGAGCGCGTCGCGCGCCGACAGGCTCACGGCTTCGCGCACCGCGCGCTCGGCCCACTCGACGTTGCGGCCGCGCAGTTGCGCGAGTCCGCGGATATACGCCTGCGCGTCGTGAAGCTGCTTGCGCAGTTCCGTCGATTGACTGTCGAGCGCGAGCGCGCCCGAAGCAGCGTTGTCCTTGACGGCCGGGTTCGATGACGGGCTCGAGGATGGCGCTGCGCCCGGCAACGCTGCCGGCTGGCTGGGCCGCGGCGCGTCCTGCCCGCCGATGCCGAGCTGCACGGGCGACGCAGCGCCGAGATTGGTGCCGGGCGCCATCGCCGCGATGTGGCTCGCATACGTGATGTAGGTGCCCGCGCTCGCGGCGCGCGCGCCGCCTGGCGCGATATAGGTCGCGACGGGCACGGGCGACGCGAGAATTGCCTTGATGATCTGCCGCATCGAGGTATCGAGTCCGCCTGGCGTATCGAGTTGCAGGACGGCGAGCTGCGCGTGGTCTTCGGCGGCTCGGGCGAGGCCGCGCACGATGAAG
The DNA here is from genome assembly GCF_000020045.1 of Paraburkholderia phymatum STM815. Lineage (GTDB taxonomy): Bacteria > Pseudomonadota > Gammaproteobacteria > Burkholderiales > Burkholderiaceae > Paraburkholderia > Paraburkholderia phymatum. The sequence goes on from NC_010623.1 coordinate 2,232,185, forward strand.
TCCGCGGTGGCGGGGCTGATTGCGCCCGCAATGGGAATCACGACCACGCTGCCGGGCACGACGGCCGGCTGCGCAGCGCGAGCGCAAGGGGCGAAGGCTGCCGCGCAGCAGACCGTCAGCGCGAGCAGCAGGGCCCGATGAAGTCGCATGCACGCCGCACGGGCGGGCGCATCGGCGCGCAGCGCGCGAGCCCATGCCGTGCGGAACGCGGCGGCCGCGGCTGCGCCGCATGCGCGGCGATCCGCGAAGCATGCGCGATCGGACAGGCGTCGCGAACCCGCTTGCCGGATCGGGAGAAGCCGGTAGGTTCCCATCGTCGACGGCCGGCGCGCGGCGACGGATCACGTTCGTATGCGGCGCGCCTGGCCTGAAAAAGCTGGCCTGTCTTAAGCTTAGTCGGATTCCGCCGGTTCCGCGCGGCGGGACATACCCGCGCCCGGCGCCGCGGCATTCACCGCCCGATAATCCGCCGGCCGCATCCCCGTCCATTTTCGGAACGCGCGATGAAACGCGCTGGGTTCCGCAAATCCGAGCGTCGCGGCGATATCCGCTATCGGCCGGCCGCCGCGCTGCAACTCCGAGATCGCGATGTCGCGCCGCAAGTCGTCCTTGATCGACTGGTACGTATAGCCTTCCTGCTTCAGATGCCGGCGCATCGTTGCCTCGGCGACGTGCAGACGCTGCGCCATTTCGTCCGAGCCGGGCCACGCGGCCATCGGCAGCGTGCGCAGCGTCTTGCGCACGCGCGCCGCCAGCGAGCCGGGATTGCGGTACTTGATGATGAAGCTGGCTGGCGCGTCGCGCAGGAAGGGTCTGACTGACTTCGCGGTCTGCACGACGGGCAACGCCAGAAAGCCGGGCGCGAGATCGACATACGATTCGCGCTGATCGAACGACAGATCGTCGCAGAACATCAGCCGGTATTCGTGCGCGGCGGGCGGCTCCGCGCAGCGAAAGCGCGCCTCGATCAGCGGAATGCGCCGGCCGACCAGCCAGCACACCAGCCCGTAGACGAGAATGAAGTACGTTGCGTACGCAAACATGGCCGGCTGCGGCGCGCCGTCGCGATGAGCGAATGCGAGGCGCACGCGGTCATCGCGTTCGACGATCTGCACGCTCATGTCGTCGAGTACGAGCCGCATGAAGCCGACGGCGCGCGCCAGCGCCTGGCTGCCGTTGCGCGCCGTCAGCGCCATCTGCGTCATCGCGATGAAGCTGCCGCTCTTCATGGCGTGGGAATCCTGGCCGAAGAACTCGTCATCGAGCGAACGGGCGATGTTGGCCCACAGCGCGCCGTATTGGGCCGGCGTCACGCGGCTCTTCGCGCTGCCGAGCACCTGCGGCGCGATGCCCGCCGTCTCGACAATGGGCCGCACGTCGACGCCGCGCCTGCGAGCGAGCGCCAGCGTTTCTTCGACGAGACTCACGGAGATCGTGCCTCTTTGGGCTTTCATGCAGTCAAGCGTTCCTGTCGGCAGGGATTCTGGCAAATGCGCTCACTTTTGCGGCAACGCGCACCGGGTAGCGCCGTCATTTTGCCGTATCGTCGATGTGGCCGGTATCGGGATATGGCAAATGCGCTCACGCAGATTGATCGAACGCGGCATCGAATCCCGCTTTCGCGCCGCCTACACTGGTTGCCATCGGGCGCGCCGTAGATGCAATGCGGCAGGCGCGCCAGGCAAACCGGAGAGGACACGGTAGACACATGAACGAGTTCTATACCGACGAACAGCGGATGATCCGCGATGCAGCCCGTGATTTTTCGGTCGACTGCCTCGCGCCGAACGCCGCGCAATGGGACCGCGAAGGCGCGCTGCCTGCGCAAGTCGTCAGACAGATGGGCGAGCTTGGCTTTCTCGGCATGATCGTGCCGCCCGAATGGGGCGGCTCGTACACCGACTACATCGCGTATGCGCTCGCATTGGAAGAAATCGCGGCCGGCTGCGCCGCGTGCGCGACGATGATGAGCGTGCACAACTCGGTCGGCTGCGGGCCGGTCCTCAATTTCGGCAGCGACGCGCAGAAAGACCGCTATCTCGCCGACCTCGCGACGGGCAAGCGCATCGGCGCGTTCTGCCTCACCGAGCCGCACGCGGGCAGCGAAGCGAACAATATCCGCACGCGCGCCGTGCTCCGGGACGGCCAATGGGTGATCAACGGCAGCAAGCAGTTCGTCACGAACGGCTCGCGCGCGAGCATCGCGATCGTGTTTGCCGTCACCGATCCCGAGGCGGGCAAGCGCGGCCTGTCGGCCTTCATCGTGCCGACGGACACGCCGGGCTTCAACGTCGGGCGGCCCGAGAGCAAGCTGGGCATTCGCGCATCGGATACCTGTCCGATCTCGCTCGATGATTGCGCGGTGCCCGAAGCGAACCTGCTCGGTGCGCCGGGCGAAGGCTTGCGCATCGCGCTGTCGAATCTGGAAGGCGGCCGCATCGGCATCGCGGCGCAGGCGATCGGCATCGCGCGCGCGGCCTTCGACGCGGCGCGCGTCTATGCGAACGAGCGCATCCAGTTCGGCAAGGCGCTGAAGGAGCACCAGACCATCGCCAACATGCTCGCGGACATGGCCACACGCCTGAACGCCGCGCGGCTGCTCGTGCATCACGCGGCGCGGCTGCGCAGCGCGGGACGGCCGTGTCTGTCGGAGGCGTCACAGGCGAAGCTGTATGCGTCGGAAATGGCCGAAGAGGTTTGCTCGAAGGCGATCCAGATTCACGGCGGCTACGGCTACCTCGAGGACTACGCGGTCGAGCGGCACTATCGCGACGCCCGCATCACGCAGATTTATGAAGGGACGAGCGAAGTACAAAGAATGGTTATCGCGCGGCACGTTTGAGCGCAGAATGATCCGCTAATAGCTTTGCTCGGGAGCCGGGTAGGCGGTTGAGTGCTGGCTCGGGTCGAGGGCGAGTGGGGGTGACTGGCGCTGAAGCGCTAACTCAGGTCGACCGAGAGTGGGGCCCGAGTAAGCGCTAAGGCGCTAACTCAGGCCGACAGGAGACGACAATGACGGCAGCCCAAGGCTTTTTCGACGCGCGCGATCTGCTCTTGCGCCATCGCACGGACTACGAGCGCGCGTACGCAGAGTTCAAATGGCCAAAACTCGATGAGTTCAACTGGGCGCTCGATTATTTCGACGTCGTTGCTCAAGGCAACCACAACCCTGCCCTTTGGATCGTCGACGACCCCGCACAGCAAGGACTGAAACTCTCGTATGCGCAGATGGCCGAGCGCTCGTCGCAGATGGCAAATTTTCTGCGCAGACTCGGCGTCGCGCGCGGCGACCGCCTTCTGCTCATGCTGCCCAATCGCGTCGAACTGTGGGACGTGATGCTCGCGGCAATGAAGCTCGGCGCCATCGTGCTGCCCGCCACCACGCAACTGTCGCCCGACGATGTGCGCGACCGCGTCCAGATCGGCGGTGCAAATGTCGTCGTGGTCGATAGCGTGGAGACCGCCAAGTTCGATGGACTCGATGCCGCGCTGAAACGCATCTCGGTCGGCGCGCCGCGCGACGGCTGGACCGACATCGCCGGCGCATACGAGTCATCGCCGGCGTTCACGCCCGATGGCATCACGCGCGCCTCCGATCCGATGCTGCTGTACTTCACGTCGGGCACGACGTCGAAGCCGAAGCTCGTCGAGCACACGCATCAGAGCTATCCCGTCGGCCATCTGTCGACCATGTACTGGATCGGCCTGCAACCCGACGACATCCACTGGAACATCAGCTCGCCCGGCTGGGCCAAGCACGCGTGGAGCTGTTTCTTCGCGCCGTGGAACGCGCAGGCGTGCGTGTTCGTCTTCAACTTCGCGCGCTTCGTGCCGAAGGAAACGCTCGACGTGCTGGTGCGCTGCAACGTCACGACGCTCTGCGCGCCACCCACCGTGTGGCGCATGCTCGTGCAGGAGCCGCTCGCGTCGTACCCCGTCAAGCTGCGCGAGATCGTCGGCGCGGGCGAGCCGTTGAATCCGGAGATCATCGAGCGCGTGCGGCATGCATGGAACATCACGATCCGCGACGGCTACGGGCAGACGGAAACCACCTGCCAGATAGGCAATCCGCCGGGGCAGCCGGTCGTGCCCGGATCAATGGGGCGTCCGCTGCCGGGCTATCGCGTCGAACTCGTCGATGCCGACGATCATCCCGTGACGGAAGGCGAAATCGCGTTGCCGCTCGACGCGCGCCCGCTCGGCCTGATGACGGGCTACGCGAACAACGCGAAGGCCACCGAACACGCGATGCGCAACGGCTACTACCACACGTCCGATGTCGCGATGCGGCGCGACGACGGCTATCTCGTCTATGTGGGACGCTCGGATGACGTGTTCAAGTCGTCCGATTACCGGTTGAGTCCGTTCGAACTCGAAAGCGTGCTGATCGAGCACGAAGCAATTGCCGAGGCGGCCGTCGTGCCGAGCAACGATCCGCTGCGCCTGTCGGTGCCGAAGGCCTTCGTCACCGTGCGACATGGTTTCGAAGCCGGCCCGGAACTCGCGCGCGACGTGTTCCGCTTTTCGCGCGAAAAGCTCGCACCCTACAAGCGCATTCGACGCCTTCAGTTCAGCGATCTGCCCAAGACGATCTCAGGCAAGATCCGCCGCGTCGAACTGAGGCGGCGGGAACTGGAGCGCACGGCCGAGCCCGCGCGTTTGCCCGACGAGTACTGGGAAGAGGACTTCCCCGAGCTTCGCAACGGCAACGGCAACTGAATGACGACATCGATATCGATCAAGGAGACATCGAGCATGAGCGCAATCGCAACGACAGTCGCAGGCCAGAAGGTCGAGACCGTAAAGCTGCTGATCAACGGCGAATTCGTCGAATCGAACGCGACCGAGTGGCGCGACATTGTGAATCCGGCGACGCAGGAGGTCCTCGCACGCGTGCCCTTCGCGACACAACAGGAAGTGGACGCCGCGATCCGCGCTGCGCACGCCGCATTCGCAACATGGAAGAACACGCCGATCGGCGCGCGCATGCGCATCATGCTGAAGTATCAGGCGCTCATTCGCGAACATATGCCGCGCATCGCGAAGACGCTGACGGCCGAGCAGGGCAAGACGCTACCCGATGCAGAAGGCGATATTTTCCGCGGCCTGGAAGTGGTCGAGCACGCGTGCTCGATCGGCACGCTGCAACAGGGCGAATTCGCGGAGAACGTGGCGGGCAGCGTCGATACCTATACGCTGCGCCAGCCGATCGGCGTATGCGCGGGCATCACGCCGTTCAACTTCCCCGCGATGATTCCCCTGTGGATGTTCCCGATGGCGATCGTGTGCGGCAACACATTCGTGCTGAAGCCGTCGGAGCAGGACCCGCTGTCGACGATGCAGCTCGTCGAACTCGCGATCGAAGCGGGCGTGCCGAAGGGCGTGTTGAACGTCGTGCATGGCGGCAAGGAGGTGGTCGATTCGTTGTGCACGCATGAACTGGTGAAAGCGATTTCGTTCGTCGGTTCGACGGCCGTGGGCACGCATGTGTACAACCTTGGCAGCCAGTACGGCAAGCGCGTGCAATCGATGATGGGCGCGAAGAATCATGCTGTGGTGTTGCCTGACGCGAATCGGGAGCAGACCTTGAATGCGCTGGTGGGTGCCGGCTTCGGCGCGGCGGGGCAGCGGTGCATGGCGACTTCCGTTGTGGTGCTGGTGGGTGCGTCGAAGGACTGGTTGCCCGAACTTGTCGAGAAGGCGAAGACGTTGAAGGTGAATGCGGGTCATGAGCCGAAGACGGATGTCGGGCCGGTTGTATCGCGTGCTGCGAAGGCGCGGATTCTGGGTCTGATCGAAAAGGGTGTGGAGGAGGGCGCGACCCTGGCGCTCGATGGACGCGATGTGGATGTTGCTGGCTACGCCGATGGGAACTTTGTCGGGCCTACGGTGTTTAGCGACGTGACCGTGGGGATGGAAATCTACAAGACGGAGATCTTTGGGCCTGTGCTGTGTGTGATGACCGTGCCGACTCTTGACGATGCGATCGCGCTGGTGAATAGCAACCCGATGGGCAATGGTGTCGGTCTCTTCACGCAGAGCGGTGCCGCGGCGCGCAAGTTCCAGAGTGAAATCGATGTTGGACAGGTGGGGATCAATATTCCGATTCCCGTGCCGGTGCCTTTCTTCAGTTTTACTGGCTCGCGGGGATCGAAGCTTGGGGATCTTGGGCCTTATGGCAAACAGGTCGTGCAGTTCTATACGCAGACGAAGACTGTTACCGCCCGGTGGTTCGATGATGCCACTGTTGGCGATGGCGTGAACACCACTATCGCTCTGCGGTAGGTTTTCCGTCTGCGACGCTGGTGCGGTTTGCCTGGTTTGCCTGGTTTGTCGCCGGCATCCGCGATTTCATGTCGGTGTTCGGGCGTTGCCCCTGTGCGGGGCGGCACTTACTTTCTTTGCTGCGGCAAAGAAAGTAAGCAAAGAAAGCCGCTCACACCGCCAACCCTTGACGTCTACCCACGGGCCCCCAACGTCCCCATCCTTCAACCGTTATTCTTCTCGCAAAGGATCATTGCCAACGTTCTTTGTCCATGCCTCACCCATCCATGCTCCCGAACTACATTCGCGCACTCGGGAGGTTGCGGCCGATTTGCGGCAAACGATATGTTGGCCGTCGTACCCACGCGTAGGAGCACAGAATGTTTTGTGAAGAACGAGGACGGAAGCAATGTGACGACGATGGCCGCAGAAGAAGTGCCTGAAGCGGGTGACGCGAACGCTAGAGCGCTGGCAACGAGCATGGATTAGCGCGTTGCCGCGAGAAGCGTGGGGACCTCGAGGGCCCGTGGGTCAACGTCAAGACGCTCGGTGTGAGCGGCTTTCTTTTGCCTACTTTTCTTTGCCGCGGCAAAGAAAAGTAGGTGTGCCGCCCCGCACAGGGGCGACGCCTGAACACCGACATGAAATCGCGGATGCCGGCGAAAAGCGAAAAGCCGGTCAACCCTATCAGTGTCGCAGAAAGAACCAAGGAGGGACATCTACCATGAAGATCGGCTTCATAGGACTGGGCAACATGGGCGCGCCAATGGCGCACAACCTGCTAAAAGCGGGCCATACGCTAAATGTGTTCGATCTGAACCCGCACGCAGTGCAATCATTAACGGCGGCGGGTGCAACTGCAAAAGAAACACCAAAAGCAGCCTCCACGGACGTGGAATACGTAATAACCATGCTCCCGGCGGCGGCACACGTACGAGCGGTGTTAGCAGGAGCAGACGGCATCCTCGCGGGCATCGCGAAGAACGTGACGATCATCGACTCGAGCACCATCGACCCAGCGAGCGTAACCACCTTCGCCGAACTGGCTAACCTGAACGGCAATACGTTCGTGGACGCGCCAGTGTCCGGCGGCACAGGCGGCGCAACAGCCGGCACACTCACCTTCATGGTCGGCGGCAGCCCAACAGCGTACGAGCACGTAAAGCCAGTCCTGCAAGCAATGGGCAAAAACATCGTCCATTGCGGCGAGACCTCGACCGGCCAGGTCGCAAAGATCTGCAACAACCTCGTGCTCGGCATCACGATGGCGGGTGTCTCCGAAGCGATGGCGCTCGGCGAGGCACTCGGCATCGATCCCAAAGTGCTCGGCGGCATTATCAATACGTCGACAGGCCGCTGCTGGAGTTCGGACACCTATAACCCGTTCCCCGGCGTGATCGAGACGGCACCATCGACACGCGGCTATACAGGCGGCTTCGGCACCGACCTGATGCTGAAGGATCTCGGCCTCGCTACCGATGCCGCCAGGCTCGCGCGCCAACCCATCTATCTCGGCGCGCTCGCGGCGCAGCTCTATCAGACGATGAGCAGCAAAGGCGCTGGCAAGCTCGACTTCTCCGCCGTCATCAAGCTGTACCGCAACGAAGGAGACGCGTGATGACCGAACTCGATTACGCGCACGACGGCAGCGTCGCGCTGCTGACCTTACGGCGCCCGCCTGCAAATGCATTCACGCCTGACGGGCTGTTGCAGTTGCAGCAGACCGTGTTGCGCCTCAACGGCGAAGTGAACGTACGCGCGATTGTCATCACGGGCGACGGCCCGAAGTTCTTTAGCGCGGGCGCCGACCTCAACACGTTCGCCGACGGCAACAAGGAAGTCGCGCGTCTCGCGGCGACACGCTTCGGCGCCGCATTCGAGACCCTGCAAAACGCACGGCCCGTCGTGATCGCGGCGATCAACGGCTATGCGATGGGCGGCGGGCTCGAATGCGCGCTCGCGTGCGATATCCGTGTTGCCGAACAGCATGCGGTGATGGCGCTGCCGGAAACGGCCGTCGGTCTGCTGCCATGCGGATGCGGCACGCAGACGCTGCCTTCGCTTGTGGGCGAAGGCTGGGCAAAGCGCATCGTGCTGACGGGCGAACGCGTCGATGCGCCGACGGCACTGCGCATCGGTCTCGTCGAAGAAGTGGTCGAGAAAGGCGCGGCACGCAGCTTCGCGCTTGCCATGGCGGCGCGCGTCGCGGGACTGAGTCCGCAGGCCGTGACTTTCAGCAAGGAACTGATCCAGCAGGCGCGCAACGGCGTGCCGCGCCCGGCCGCGCTCGCCGTCGAACGCGAGCGCTTCGTCGATCTGTTCGATGGCGCAGATCAGCGCGAGGGCGTCAATGCGTTCCTCGAAAAACGCGCACCGCGATGGCAAACCACGCAGACCGCGCAAACGACGGAGTCGCAACGATGAGCGCTGTCCTTCACGAACCCATGCAGGAACGAGAAGTGCTGCTTCGCGTCGTCAATCGCGTCGCGATCGTCACGCTCAACCGGCCTGTTGCGCTCAATGCGCTATCGCACGACATGGTGCGCGACCTGGCCGCGCTGATCGAGCGTTGCCGCCACGATAGCGAGATCGTCGCCGTCGTGCTGCGTGGCGCAGGCGCGAAAGGCTTCTGCGCCGGCGGCGATGTGCGCGCGCTGCATGGCATGCGCCAGCGCAACGACAGCGGCTGGCAGCAGTTCTTCATCGACGAATACCGCCTCGACTACGCGCTGCACACGTTTCCGAAGCCCGTCGTCGCGCTGCTCGACGGCATCACGATGGGTGGCGGCATGGGACTCGGCCAGGCAGCGCGGCTGCGTATCGTCACGGAGCGCACGAAGATTGCGATGCCGGAGACGCGCATCGGTTTTCTGCCCGATGTCGGCGCGACGCGCTTTCTTTCTGTGATGCCGACGGAGATCGAACTGTATGTCGGACTGACGGGCGCGACGCTCACAGGCGCAGATGCGCTCCACTGCGGGCTCGCGGATCTGTGCGTGCCATCCGAATGGCTCGATACGTTCGAAGAACGCCTGCTGCGCGTGTCGACAGCCGACATGGCTACCGGCGATCTGCTGCACGCGTTGCGCACCGTGTTCGAGCCGCCGTGCAACATCGTCCCGCATGCGGGGCTCCGTGCTTTCACCCAGGCGATCATGCGGCATTTCGACCGGCGTTCGGGCATCGAGCGCATCGTCGCGACGCTGCGCCAGGATCTCGAGAGAGAGCATGCACGCGAGATGCGTCAATGGTTGCAGGCCACCTGCGATGCACTCACGTCGCACTCGCCGACCATGCTGTGCGTGACGCGCGATGCGCTGTTGCGCGGCCGTCAAATGACGCTCGCCGAATGCTTCCGCATGGAACTGGGCATCGTCACGCGCGCGATCGAGGAGGGCGATTTCAGCGAGGGCGTGCGCGCGCATCTCGTCGACAAGGACCGCAAGCCGCGCTGGGCGCCCGCGTCGCTTGCAGAAGTGCGGCCCGAGCGCGTGCGGCATTTTCTGTCGTCGCCGTGGCGGACACAGGCGCATCCGCTCGCGAGTCTCGGCGTGGAGCCCGCTGTCGCGTAACGCTGCGTGAGGCGCAAGGGGAAACAGCCAGAGAAACGAGGCCCGGGTGGGCCTCGTTTCGTTTTGCCGGCTAAACGCGGCAGACGGGATGTTTAATGGATGCGAAGCGTGCCGGGTATCGCGCTTGCTCGCATTCATCGTTTCGATCGTCGGAATCCGCACCAGGACGGTTTGATACGCGGACGCCTGCACAAGGGGGCGTACGGGCATATGGGGGCATACGCGCTCTCGGGCTCTCGGGCTGAAAGTCTGCGCATTGGCGCCTATACTTTTCGCTTGTCCATCGGCGCTCCACGATGCGGCCCTGTGCCGCTGCCAGTGTGACTGGCGCCATCCGGCATTCGACCGTCTTCCTCCCGATCGTCTTTTACCGACTGTTGCATGGAGATTTACCGATGCCTCGCACCATCGCACGACCCCAGTTCACGCCGCACGAAGCGCCCGAACGCAGCGGCGCCCCGCACGCTCCTGCCGTTCCGGGCGTCACGATTGCCGTCGAACTGAACGTGAACGGCACGTCTTACGCGCTGTCGCTCGATCCGCGCACGACTCTGCTCGATGCATTGCGCGAACATCTGCATCTGACGGGCACGAAAAAGGGCTGTGATCACGGCCAGTGCGGCGCGTGCACAGTGCACGTGAACGGCCGCCGCGTGAACGCCTGTCTGTCGCTCGCCGCCACGCATGAGGGCGACACGATCACGACCATCGAAGGCCTTGGCGAGCCCGACGCGCTTCATCCGATGCAGGCCGCGTTCGTCGAATGCGACGGCTATCAGTGCGGCTATTGCACGGCCGGACAGATCATGTCGGCCGTCGCGCTGCTCGGCGAAGCCGTCGGCCCCGACGATGCGGACGTGCGCGAAGCGATGAGCGGCAACCTGTGTCGCTGCGGCGCGTACCAGAACATCGTCACGGCCATCCAGTCCGTGCGCGGCAAGCGCTGAGGAGGCCGCGATGGAACTGTTCCAGCTTTCACGGGCGACCGACGTGCGCGACGCCGTCATGGCGGGCGCCGCGTCGCGCACGGCGCAACAGGGTGCGCAAGTGCGCTTTCTGGCGGGCGGCACGACATTGCTCGATCTGATGAAGCTCGACGTCGAGCACCCGGCGCGTGTGGTCGATATCAGCCGGCTGCCGCTCGATCGCGTCGAAACCACCGACGAGGGCGGCGTGCGCATCGGCGCGACCGTGCGCAATGCCGACCTCGCGCTGCATCCGCTGATCCACGAACCGTACGCGGTGTTGTCGCAAGCGCTGCTGGCGGGCGCGTCCGCGCAGCTGCGCAACATGGCGACGACGGGCGGCAACCTGCTTCAACGCACGCGCTGCGTGTACTTTCGCGATACCGCCATGCCCTGCAACAAGCGCATGCCCGGTTCGGGCTGTGCGGCACGCACCGGCTTCAACCGCACGATGGCGATACTCGGCACGAGCGACGCGTGCATCGCGACGAATCCGTCGGACATGAACGTCGCGCTTGCGGCGCTCGGCGCGACGATCCAGATTCTGGGAGTGAAGGGCACGCGCACCGTCTCCATCGACGACTTCCATCTGCTGCCGGGCGATACGCCCGAGCGCGAAACCGTGCTCGAACCCGGCGATCTCGTCACGCACGTGACGCTGCCGCCGATTCCCGGCAGCCGCTCGCTGTATCTGAAGCTGCGCGATCGCGCGTCGTACGAGTTCGCGCTGGCGTCGGCGGCCGTGGTCGTCAACATCTCGGAGGGGCGCATCGCGCGCGCGCAGGTCGCGCTCGGTGGCGTCGGTACGAAGCCGTGGCATGCGCGCGAGGCCGAGGCCGAACTCGCGGGCGCCGTGCCCGATGCAGCGAGCTTCGCGCGTGCCGCCGATGCCGCGCTCGCCGACGCGAAGCCGCAGAGCCAGAACGGCTTCAAGATCGAACTGGCGCGGCGCTGCCTGATTCATGCGTTGACGCAGGTGACGCAATCCGTCTGAAACTTCCTGAGGACTTCTTTCATGTCCACTGTGTCCGATTCCCTGCTGTCCGTCGTCGGGCAGCCGCAATCGCGCATTGACGGTCCGCTGAAAGTCAGCGGACGCGCGCAGTACACGTCCGATATCGATCTGCCTGACATGCTGTACGCCGTGCCCGTGTGCGCGACGATTGCGAGCGGCCGCGTGACGTCGCTCGAATTCGCCGCCGCGCAGTCGATGCCCGGCGTGCGGGTCGTTCTGCATCGCGGCAACGTGGGGCGCTTCTATCGCATTGCGGGCAATTCGATGGACACGGGCTACGTCGACGAAGCGCGCCCGCCGTTCGAAGACGACGTGATCCGTTATTACGGCCAGTATGTGGCCGCTGTCGTCGCCGATACATTTGAAGCGGCGAGCGCTGCCGCGGCGGCCGTCAAGGTCGGCTACGAAACGGCGGAGCATGACGTCGCCGACGAACTCGAGCCAGCCGGCGAACCGCAGGTTCAGAGCGAACGCGGCGACGCGGCGGCTGCCTATGACAAAAGCGAAGTGCAACTCGACGAGACCTATGTGACGCCCGTCGAAACGCACAACCCCATTGAGTTGCATGCGAGCATTGCGGATTGGGACGGCGACGGCTACACGTTTTACGAGACCACGCAGGCCGTCTCCAATCATCAGGGCACGCTGATGCAGATGCTCGGCTTGCCCAGGGAACGTGTGCGCGTGATCTCGCGCTATCTCGGCTCGGGCTTTGGCGGCAAGCTGTGGGTGTGGCCGCATACGCTGCTCGCGGCGGCCTCATCGCGCCATACGGGGCAGCCGGTGAAACTCGTCGTGAGCCGCAAGATGATGTTCCAGAACGTCGGCCATCGTCCGACGACGCAGCAGCGCATGCGACTTTCAGCCGACAGGTCGGGCAAGCTTACGTCGGTTCGTCACGACTACCTGAATCATGCCGCACTCGCCGACGACTACGAGGAAAGCTGCGGCGAGATCACGCCCGTGCTGTACAGCGTGCCGGCTTTGCGTGTGACATCGGGACTCGCGCGGCGCAACGTCGGTTCGCCGACGTCGATGCGCGGGCCTGGCGCCGTGCCCGGCCTGTACGCGCTCGAATCGGCGATGAACGAACTCGCCCGCAAGCTCGATATCGACCCCGTCGCATTCCGTTTGATGAACGAGCCGAGCGTCGATGAGTCGACGGGCTTGCCGTTTTCGTCGCGGCATTTCGTCGAATGTCTGAAGACGGGCGCAGAAAAATTCGGCTGGGCGCAGCGCACGGCGGCAGTCGGCTCCATGACGCGCGACGGCATGACGCTCGGCTGGGGTGTCGGCGCGTGCGGCTGGCCTGGGCTGCGTTTTTCAGCGGAGGCCACCGTCGATCTGTGCGCGGACGGCACGGCGCGCGTCGTGTGCGGCACCCAGGACCTCGGCACGGGGACGTACACGGTGCTCGCGCAACTGGTCGCGGGCCACGTGGGCATTCCCATCGACAAGGTTCAGGTGGTGCTCGGCGATACGATGCTGCCGCCCGGGCCGATTTCGGGCGGATCGGCGGCGACAGCCTCCGTGATACCCGCCGTGCTGCAGGCAGCGCGCGCCGCGACAGACAGGGTCCTCGCACGTGCCGTGGCTGTCGAAGCGTCGCCATTTCACGGCGCGGACAAGGACACGCTCGCATTCGGCGCGGGGCGCGTGCATCGCAAGACGGATGCGCCGCAGCAGGGCGTGCCGTTCGCGCAGATTCTGCAGGCCGCGAAGATGCACGCGGCTTCAGGCGAGGGCAGTGCGCAGGGCGGCTTCGACGATCCGCTCAAAAAGCACCATTCGATCTACTCGTATGGCGCGCATTTCGCCGAGGTCACGTGGCACCCGGAAACCGCGCGGCTGCGTGTGAGCCGCGTCGTGACGGTGATCGACGGCGGGCGGATGATCAATCCGCGCGCCGCGCGAAATCAGGTGGAAGGCGCGGTGGTGATGGGCGTCGGCATGGCGCTGTTCGAGCACACGGTGTACGACCCGCAAAACGGCGCGCCCATTAACAGCAATCTCGCGGATTACATCGTCGCGTCGCATGCGGATGCGCCCGCGCTCGACGTCTCGTTTCTCGACTATCCCGACCCCGTGTTCAACGAACTGGGTGCGCGCGGAATCGCGGAAATCGGGTTGGCGGGCGTGGCGGCCGCCATCACGGATGCCGTGCATCACGCGACGGGCGTGAGAGTGCGCAAGCTGCCCGTGATGATCGAGGACCTGCTCGCGGGCTGAGCCGCGACGGTGTGGCCTCGCTGCCAGCAGGTCATGCTTCGCCGACCGCTTCGGGGCTCGCAGCAGGCGTCGCCGCGGCGCCCGCTGCGTTGTGCTCGCCCGCACCGCTTACGCGCCCGATCCACCAGCACGCAAACACGGCCGCTGCAGCCGCGAGCCACCCGACCGTGCCGTAGCCCGCGATCTGCCCTTGCGCGGTGTTCGACAGCAGCAGGCCGCCGAACCACGCGCCGCAGCCGGTGCCCATCGCCTGCACCGCACTGTTCGCGCTCAGGAACGCGCCGCGCGTTTGCGGCGCGGGGACGGTCGTGAGCAGGGCCTGCATCGGCACCATCCGCGACGACATTGCGACCATGAAGACCGGGAAGAACACCACCATTGCGTAGAACGGAATGTCGGGCAAGTGCGTGACGAACAGCACGGGCAGAATCGACAGCAGCGCGGCGATGCGGAACACGCGCTTCTTGCCATAGCGGTCCGACAGCACGCCCACGCGCCGAGACGTGAAGAATGTCGCCGCGCCGCCCGCCATATAGAGCCACGACAGATCGGCGGGCGCGACGCCGTGATTCGCGACGAGGGTCGGCGCGATGAACGGAATGACCAGCATGTGTCCGATCATCACGACGAAGGTCAACGCGAAGGCATTCAGGTGGCGCAGGTTCGAGAACAGCTGCCACAAATCGGGCAGCACCTGCGCAAGCGGCACGCGCTGCTTCTGCAGATGTTCCGTCAGCGACGGCACAATGCGCAGACCGCCCATCCAGATCACGCAGGACAGCACGACCAGCAGCACGAAAGGCGAAGCCCAGCCGAAGTGCGCGCCGAGCATCACGCCAGCGGGCACGCCCGCGATCGCCGCGAGCGAGAACGCCGTCATGATCGTGCCCGTCGCCGCGCCGCGTCGCGACACGGGAATCACATCGCCGACGATGGCCATCACCACCGATGCCAGCACGCCGCCCGTAATGCCCGCGAACGCGCGTGCCGCGAGCAGCAATGGAAAGTTCGTCGCTAGCGCGCAGCCGAGATTCGACAGCGCAAACAGCGCGTAGATCGCAAGCAACAGACGCCGACGGTCGAAGCGGTCGATATAGGTGGCGGCCAGCAGGCCCGACAGCCCCGAGCACCACGAATACGCGGAGACGGCCGTCGCGAAGCGCGCGGGCGAGATCTCGAACGCATGCATGATCTGCGGGCCGAGCGGCATCATCACCATGAAGTCCATGATGATGGTGAATTGCGTGAGCGCGAGCAGCCACAACAGGCGCCGCTCGTGCCCTTCGTTCAAGGGAAGCATCCAGTCGCTCCGGGTTGATTGAGAGGCGTCAGTCGTCGAGATTTTCGTGGACGGCCTGTTCGCCCTGTTTCCAGTACGCCGACGCGCGAATTCGCGATTTGTCGATGCCGCGTTCGTTGACGAGGTGCTGACGCACCGCACGCATCGTCGCCGCTTCGCCCGCCGCCCACACGTAGCCGTCGCCGTCCGGCACGAAGGTTTCGCGCACCGCTTTCAGCAGTTCGCTGCCTCGATACGCGCCTTCGCTGCGATAGCGCCATTCGATGTACAGATCGGCCTGCGTGTCGAACTCCATGCGCGCCGACGGATCGGCGACCTCGAGCAGGGCCGCGACGCGCGCGCCTGGCGGCAGTTCCGCGAGGCGCCGGCCGATGGCGGGCAGTGCGGTATCGTCGCCGATCAGCAGATGCCAGTCGAAGCCCGTCGGCACGACGAACGAGCCGCGCGGCCCGCCGACGCCGAGATATTGCCCGGCTTTCGCCTGCGCCGCCCACGCGGCGGCAGGACCGGTTTCGTGCATCGCAAATTCAAGGTCGAGTTCGCGCGTGTCGCGATCATAGCGCTTCGGCGTGAAATCGCGCGCGACAGGGCGCGGGCGGTCAGCCGGAAACACAGGGCCATCGGGGCCCATTGCCGGCAGCGCCGGCTTGTCTTCGCCGGGTGCCGGAAAGAACACTTTCACGTGATCGTCGAACGAGGCGGACACGAAATCGTGCAGATCGTCGCCCGTCAGCGTCACGCGGATCAGATGCGGCGTGACGGTTTCGACGCGCGTTACCTGCAGCAGGCGGAACTTCAACGGATGACGCACACGCGTCACGGTCAGATCGGGTCGGATTGCTGCTTGCACAGGTTGTTCTCTCAAGATGTTCGGTCGGCGCTCAGGCTGTTTCGCCGGGCGTGTTGCCGCCCTTCTCGCGCGGCTTGCTTTCGATTTCGGCCGTGGCGCGCGCGAGGATCCCCGCGATGCGCCGCTGTTCTTCCGGCGATGCGTTGTCGCGAAGCAGCAGCGCATGTTTCAGCGCGCGGCGCGCCCGCACGAATTCGGGCAGCCAGCCTCCGTATTCGCCTGCGCTCTCGTCGCCGGTGTCGCCGCTTTCGCCCGTCTCGCCCGCGAACGCGCGGCGCACCGAGTCCATCTTGCGCGCGATGTGCGAGAGCTTCGCGAGCATCAGGTCCGCGCGCTCACGATTGCCTGCGAGGTACTCACGGCCCGCGTCGGCGAGCGAATAGCGCTTGCGGTTGCCTTCCAGTTGCACCGTCACGTAACCGAGTTCTTCCAGATACGTGAGGGCCGGGTAGACCATGCCGGGACTCGGCGTGTAGAAGCCGTTCGAGCGCGCTTCGAGCGCCTTGATCAGCTCGTAGCCGTGGCGCGGCTGCTCGTCGATCAGCGCGAGCAGGAGCAGTTGCAGATCGTCGGACGTGAATTTGCGGCCGCGCGGGAAGCCATCGCCTTCGCCGCCGAAACCGCCACCAAAGCCGCCGCCGAACGGACCGCCGTGGCGGCCGCCGCCGCGTGGATGGCGGCCGACTGCGTGCCAGAACAGCTGGAAGCGCTCCTTGAAGCCAAGCAACGGGGAATCGCCGGCAAAAGCGGGATCGCGGGCGAAGTCACGGGAAAAGCGATAGTGGTGATGACCCATGTGGCACCTCCGAATAGTCTTAAGATGTATCGTAAGATATATATCTAAAGATAATTCGTCAAGGGAAACTTCGGTCGCTCATTGGGGGCGGAGCAAAGTCTGCGGGAACGTAAGGTTCGGTGTGCGGATGCAACAAGGTCTGCGGGAACGTGAAAATTCAGTGGTCTTGCGTTCGCCAGCTTAGGTCTCGGGGCCTGCCAACCCATCGGAACTTCGGTGTCGCAGAGCGTTGCTGTCGCGAGCCCGGGCCACGTGGCACGGTCGCGTAACCGCAATCAGGCACGAAGCGCAAATCACACCAAATCCATCTTGTAGGGTGTGTAACACATGTGTAGATTATGCTACATGAACACATCTACCACCTGGTCACTCCTGGTCCTCACGCTCCCCACCGAAAACGCCACGGCCCGCATGCGCTTCTGGCGGGCGCTGAAAGCGAAGGGGTGCGCGGTGCTGCGTGATGGCATCTACCTGCTGCCTCACACGGAAGAACGTGAGCAGATGCTGCGCGAACTCGCGGGCGCCATCGCCGACAGCGGCGGCACCGCGCATCTGCTGCGCGCGGCGAGCCTGGACGCCGCGCAGGAAGCGGAATTCCGGGCGTTGTTTGACCGCAGTGAAGATCACGCGGAGTTCATCCGCGCGCTGAAGGACGCGCGCAAGTCGGTTTCGGGCCAGTCAGCGGCTGACCTGACAAAGCTGCTTCGCCGACTGCGCAAAGACTACGAAACGATCGTCGCGATCGACTACTTCCCGGGCGACGCCGCGACACGTGCCGAAGCCGCGTGGCAGGACTTCATCGGTCTGGTCGACACCGTCCTTTCGCCAGGGGAACCCCATTCCGCCGAGCGTCCTATCCGGAGCCTGTCGATCAGCGACTACCAGGGGCGCACGTGGGCCACGCGGCAGCACATGTGGGTCGATCGCGTTGCGAGCGCCTGGCTGGTCCGGCGCTTCATCGATCGCGATGCGCGGTTCATCTGGCTGACATCGCCCAGTGCCTGTCCTGCCGACGCACTCGGTTTCGACTTCGATGGCGCTGCGTTCACTCATGTCGGTGACCGTGTGACGTTCGAGGTGCTGATCGCGAGCTTCGGTCTTGAGAAGGATGCCGCGCTGGTTCGGCTTGGCGAGATGGTCCATGCGCTTGACGTCGGCGGCGCTGCCGTTCCGGAGGCCATTGGCTTCGAAGCCGTGATGGCGGGCGCACGGGAACGCGCAGCGGACGATGACCATCTGCTCGACGAGATGAGCGGGGTGCTCGACTCGCTCTATACGCACTTTGCATCGACAACAAAAAACCGGGACGAGAGGAAGCGGTCGTGAACACCACTACAGCAACGGCGCCGGGCTACACGCTCGGTCAATTGGTCCTTTACATGCTCCGGCTTGGCACCTTTGGGTTTGGCGGACCTGTGGCACTCGTTGGTTACATGCATCGCGATCTCGTCGAACAGCGCCCGTGGCTCAGCGAGGACGATTATCGTGAGGGCCTCGCGCTCGCGCAGATGATGCCGGGCCCCCTTGCCGCACAATTGGGCATCTATCTCGGCCATGTGCACTACCACATCATCGGCGCGACGCTGGCCGGGATCGCGTTCGTCCTCCCTTCGTTCCTGATGGTGGTCGCACTCGGCTGGGCATACGCGCACTTTGGCGGCCTGTCGTGGATGCAGGCGGTGTTCTATGGGGTCGGCGCTGCCGTCGTCGGGATCATCGCGATGAGCGCCTACAAACTGACCACGAAGACCGTCGGCAAGAACCGGCTGCTGTGGGCCATCTACCTGACGCTCGCCATTGTGACGGTGCTCACGGAGTCCGAGATTGCCTGGCTTTTTATTGCGGGCGGCCTCATCAACTGGCTCGTCGTTGCGCCACCGAAATGGCTCAGCAAGAGCGGGCTGAATGCTGTCGCAACGGCACAGGTACCGGTCGCGAGTGGCGTGCTCAGTGGCTTTGACTGGCCTCTGCTCGCCCAGATCGGACTGTTTTTCACGAAGGCGGGCGCGTTTGTGTTCGGCTCGGGGCTCGCAATCGTGCCGTTCCTTTACGGTGGCGTCGTTACCGAGCATCACTGGCTCAATGACAAGCAGTTCGTCGATGCGGTGGCCGTCGCGATGATCACACCAGGGCCGGTGGTGATTACCGTTGGGTTCATCGGCTATCTGGTCGCGGGATTCGCAGGAGCCTGTGTAGCCGCGCTCGGCACCTTCCTGCCTTGCTATCTCTTCACGGTGCTGCCAGCCCCGTATTTCAAGAAGTACGGCAAGTTGCCCGCCGTCAAGGCATTCGTCGACGGCATCACTGCCGCGGCCGTGGGTGCCATTACCGGCTCGGTGATTGTGATTGCGCGGCGCTCGATCGTCGACTGGCCGACTATTCTGCTCGCGCTCGCGACAGTGCTGCTGCTGTGGCGCTTCAAGAAACTGCAGGAGCCGATCATCGTCATCGCGGCGGCGCTTATCGGTCTTGCTGTGTACCCGTTGATCCATACGCACGGTTTCTAGTGGCAGCGGCGCCGGCAAATCTTGAGGGATGGCAACCATGACAACAGCCAGACGTCGACACACGACAGGCGCGTTGTCCATGCAGGAGTTGCGATGCGCAACGCGTCAGCAGGAGCGCGTTCGTAGCAACGACGAGGCAGCCCGGCCAGTCAGCGACGGCTGCCGGAAAGCCAGCCGTCTGATAAAGGAGGAACACGACCATGCGGCTGCTGACCAGATCAAACGTGCTCGCTGCCGTCAACACAGGCGGGCCGCAGTGGGTCGTACCCACCCGTGTGGCTGTCGGCGTCATGCTTCTGTTTCCGGCGGATGGGGCAGTTCAGCAACTGTTGGCGTTCTCACATCCCGGTTTTTCTGTGTGGCCTCCCGGTGCAGTTGCTGTCGGTCTTGCCATTCGCGGATTTGAGGTGCTGGCAGGAGTTAGCTTTGTCGCGGGATTCGGGATCAGGCTGTCGGTCTATCCCGCAGCGGCAATCTTCGCTGTGCGGGCTTTGGTGAATTTCGCCAACACGTTTGCCTGGTTGCGAGACGCCGTCTCCGCAGTCTTCGTTCCCCACGGCGATTGGGCCTACGGCGCCCTGTATCTTGGCGTCGCACTGCTGCTTGGCGACTTGCAGGTGACGGGCAGTGGCAGATGGTCCATCGATTACTGGCTTTGCAAGAGACTCAACCCGCAGGCGAAGCCTGATGCCCGACGTTGAGTCAGAGGAAGACAACGATTGACCGCGATATCACGGCCTGTCCCTCATGAAGGAGCAACCTCATGAAATGGATCACGCGCGAACGTCCGAAAATCGATCGTATCGCCTGCCCGTGGCTGATCGCCCGTTTCATCGACAAGGAGCCAGAGTTTCTATACGTGCCTCGTGGCGAGGTGACGCGGCTCGCACAGGAAACCGGCGCCATTCCGTTCGATGTGCCGGGCGTTGAGCTTGGTCACCACGGTGAACTATGCAGCTTCGATGCATTCCTGCAGAAATATCAGCTGGACGACTCTGCGCTGCTCAGGCTTGCCCGCATCGTGCGTGGCGCCGACACCGGCCTGCTCGATCTTGCGCCCGAGGCCACTGGTCTTTACGCCATCTCGGTTGGCCTGTCACAGAACTTCGGTGACGATCACGAGCAGTTGCGACAAGGCATGATCGTTTATGACGCGCTGTTTGCGTGGTGTAAAAGCAGCAATGAACACACGTGAAGAGGGACGCACGGTTTCGCTGACTGACCGGATGTCCCGCTGGATATTGCCGGCTGGCGTTGACAGCGCGGCGCGGTTGCTGCTGGCAAGCCGTGGACTGCGCGGTTTCTGTGACGGATTCATCGCGGTGTTGCTTCCGGCATATCTACTTGCACTCGGGTTTGGACAGCTCGACGTCGGCCTGATCGGCACCACGACGCTCATTGGCTCCGCCGTGGCAACCATCGCGGTCGGTGCGCTTGCCAATCGGTTCGCGGCAAGGCGGATGTTCATTTTTGCCGCCGCACTCATGATCGCTACCGGGGTCGGCTTTGGCGGGCTATCGTCCCTGCTGCCGATTCTGATCGTGGCCTTTGTGGGCACGCTCAATCCGAGCTCAGGCGACGTCAGCCTCTTTCTTCCTCTCGAACAATCGCGCCTTGCCGAAATGGCAGCTGGCGACGCGCGAACGGCCTTGTTCGCGCGCTACAGTCTGATCGGTGCGGTGTCGGCGGCGGTCGGCTCTCTGGCAGCGGGCCTGCCCGCGTGGCTCGTCGCGCATACAGGTATCGCGGAACTGCTGGCCATGCGTGCGATGTTCCTGTTGTATGCGGTGACGGGTGTTGTCATCTGGTTGCTGTACCGTCGGCTGCCGCGTTCCGGCACGCAGGCTCACGTCCACACCGCACCGCTTGACCAGTCGCGCGGCATCGTGACGCGCCTCGCGTTGCTATTCAGCGTGGACGCGTTTGCCGGTGGCCTCGTCGTCAACACACTGCTGACGCTGTGGCTCATGCAACGCTTCGGCCTGCCGGTTGGTGCGGCGGGCCAGTTCTTTTTCTGGGCAGAACTGCTTACCGCGCTCTCCCAGCTAGCGGCTCCGCCCCTGGCCCGGAAAATCGGGCTGCTCAACACGATGGTGTTCACGCACATCCCAGCAAGCCTGTGCCTGATCGCCGCTGCCTTCACTGCTTCATTACCAGTGACCCTGGTGCTGCTGCTCGTTCGTAGCGCGTTGTCGCAGATGGACGTTCCGACGCGTACCGCCTACGTGATGGCGGTGGTCACGCCTTCCGAGCGGCCTGCCGCGGCGAGCTTCACGTCCGTACCGCGAAGCCTTGCGGCGTCGCTTGGGCCGTCACTGGCGGGAGGTCTGATCGGATTCGGATGGCTCGGTGCGCCGCTCATTGCCTGCGGCGCTCTCAAGATCGCCTACGATCTTTCGTTGCTTTTCCTCTTCCGCCACGTCAAGCCGGATGACTGAGGGAGAGCGGTCGAAGCAATTTTTACTATACCGACGTGAGGAGCCAACCAGGGAGCGCGGATTTATCGACAACACCCTTTCCACGCGCGTCCTACTTACCCAATGTCAAGGAGGAATCTCTGATGTCTTCGTTAAGACGCCTCTCGCAAGTATTCGTCATTTCGATCGGTATCTGTGCGACCGCCAGTCAGGTTGAAGCACAACAGCAGGGCACAGTCGATGCCGGCCGCATCGAGCAGATCACCGGTCTGAAAGGCACGTATTCCAAACAGGAGAAGGTGTTCAAGATCTCGAAACCGCGCAACGACGTGAAAGTCCAGGTAGACGGCTTGACCATGCCACCGTTCATGGGGCTGACGTCCTATGCGGCATTCAAACCCGCCCAGGGTTCGCAGGTCATGATGATGGGCGATACCGCCCTGTTCGAAGATGAAGTCAATCCGGCAATGAGCGCTGCCCTCGACGCCGGGCTGGAAGTGACCGCGCTCCACAACCACTTCTTTTTTGACCAGCCCAAGGTGTACTTCATGCATATCGGTGGCCACGGTGACGCGGCC
This sequence comes from Paraburkholderia phymatum STM815, assembly GCF_000020045.1. GTDB lineage: Bacteria > Pseudomonadota > Gammaproteobacteria > Burkholderiales > Burkholderiaceae > Paraburkholderia > Paraburkholderia phymatum. Next base: position 2,254,678 of record NC_010623.1, read on the forward strand.
AAGCTCGCGGAGGGTGTCAAAAAGGTCTACGACCGGATAGCGGAGGTCCGTTCTGCGCACGCCGATCCTGAAAGCGCTTTTCCCGGACAGATTGCCAATCCGAGCAGCATCAGTCCGGCGCCACTCGAAGTGGTATTCGGGTCGAAGGGCCAGACGAGCAAAGGCATGTTCAAGGTGGTCGTCGGCAGGACAGCCAGCATGCAGGGTGTGACCGTCGGCAACGAGATGGGTGTCAACACGTGGGCCGCATTCGCCGGCACAGACGACGAAGCAGTTGTCGATGGCGATTTCGCGATGCGCGAGAGCGAATTGCAGGCCGTGCTGAAGAGCATGCGCGCATCCGGGATCAATATCGTGGCAATCCACCAGCACATGACGGACGAGACACCGCGCATCCTGTTCCTGCACTATTGGGGCAAGGGCAAGGCTGTCGATCTGGCGAAGGGGGTCAAGGCCGCCCTGGATGCGCAAAGTGCAAGCGCGCGGTAACTCTACGGTGTCTTTTTAGCGATGCCACAACTCTCACGCGTGTATGCGCTTTGGCGACGGGAACGGACGAGATCGTCTTTATGGCCATGCTTTGCCACCCCGGATTGCGACTCCGCTGGCGCGCCATCATAGTTCCTCGCAACAGAACACGAAAAAATGGGTGTTATGGGATGGCGCGGTAATCAGCAACACACCCCAAAAGCGTCTGACCGCTACATAGCCAAAATCTCCCTCACCGCACTATCGATGAACTTGACATCGACAGCATTGGCTGCAGGACCGCCCGCAAAATGCCCCCACACCGACTCGATGGGCCGCAAATGTGCATCAGGCATCTTCGAAACCTCGTACGCACTGTCTTCCGGCGGGAAATACAGATCCGTGCGCCCGGGCATCACAATTGCCTTTGCAGTGATACTGCTCAACGCCCGATCGAAATCTCCCTTGTAAAGTGAGTTTGCGGAAATATCGCCGTTCTGCCAGCTCCACATCATCGACAGAATATTGTTGGCGTCCTTCTTCAGGAAATCACCCTCCCAGAACTGGGTAATAAAGTCCTCGAGCGACCCATACCCCATCGCTTCCATGTCGAGGCGTTGACGCAAAAACGCCTGCGAAAATCCCCAGCCGGCAAACACACGGGCAGCGGCGCGCACTCCACGCGTCGGCGGCGCATCATAGAAGCCGTTCCTGAAATCTGGGTCCAACAGCAATGGCGCCTTAAGCCCTTCGATAAACACAAAGTTGTGCCGCGAGCACCGAGCCGCCCCGCAAAACGGCAGAATGCGCTCGACCATCTTCGGATACATCGCGGCCCAATGGAATGCCTGCATCGCGCCCATTGACCAGCCGGTGACGAGCCTGAGAGACTCGATGCCGAACCTCTCGGTCACAAGGCGAAACTGCATCGCGACGTTGTCGTATAGCGTCACATGTGGGAAGCGGCCACGATCATACGGCGGCGGATAGTTGCTCGGCGAACTCGACACGCCGTTGCCAAACATGTTCGGCACAATGATGAAATACTCCCGCGGATCGAGCCCCATGTGCTCGCCGATCAGCCACTCGTTGTCGACATGGCTGCCGCTATAGAAGGTCGGATAGACAATCGCGTTGTCTCGCGCTGCATTTAGCCGGCCATAGGTCTTGTAGCTGAGCCGCATGTCAGCCAGCGTCGCACCGGATTGCAGTGCGACGCGGCCAAGATTGAAGGTTTCGAAGTCCGTCACTTGAGCCTCATATTTAATTGGCAACGACGTTAAGAAATTTTCGGGTGCGCTCTTCAGTCGGGTTGTCGATGACCTGCTGCGGCGTCCCTTGCTCGATCACTTCGCCGCCGTCCATGAAGACGACACGGTCAGCGACATCGCGGGCAAAGCGGATTTCGTGGGTGACCACGACCATCGTCATGCCGGCATCGGCAAGCCCGCGCATCACGCCAAGCACTTCGCCGACCAGTTCTGGATCGAGCGCCGAAGTCGGTTCGTCGAAGAGCATCAACTTGGGCTTGATCGCGAGCGCGCGTGCAATCGCCACGCGCTGCTGCTGTCCGCCCGATAACCGGTGCGGCAAAAAATCCGCGTGTTCGGCGAGGCCCACGCTCCTCAACAGCTCGCGCCCGAGGGCTTCCGCCTCCGCACGCGGCACGTCATAGACGTGACGCTGTGCTTCAACGATATTGTCGAGCGAACTCAAATGACTAAACAGATTGAAATGCTGGAACACCATGCCCACGCGGGCTTCGGCGCGTGCACGTGCGAGATTGCGCAGGGGCCGCACCGTGCCGCCGCCACCCGGCACTTCGCGATAGCCCACATACTGCGAATCGACCTTGATCGTTCCCCAGTCAAGCGGTTCGAGATGGTTGATGAGCTTGAGCAGCGTGCTTTTGCCGGAACCGCTCGGGCCGAGTATTACGACCACTTCGCCATGCGCGATCGACAGGTCGACGCCGCGTAAAATCTCGCGTTTGCCATATGATTTCCAGACGTTCTTGCATACGACAAACGGTTCATCGCACCGACGCGGCGTGCGGCTTTCGTCAGGCAACAGGGTGCTGATCCATGCGTGACCGTTCGGCTCTGGCGTTTTGGCGGCGACGGGCAAAGCAATCGGTGCGTCAAGAGGTTTCACATCACTCGCCGATGCACGCAGTCCGAACCACGAGAACGTGAGCTTTCGGTCGCGCTCGTGATCGAAGATGCGTTCGAGCCACACCTGAAGCAATGAGACCCCGCTCGTCAGGATCAGATAAATCACCGCCGCCGCGCCGAACACGGTAAAGAACTTGAAGTTCTGCCCGACGACCTGTTGCGAGCGAAATGTGAGCTCGTTGACGAAGATCACCGACGCGATCGACGTCAGCTTCAACATGCCGATGGTGTCGTTGGCGAGACCGGGGATCACCGCGCGCATCGATTGCGGCAGCACAATGCGGCGCAACGTCAGCAACGGTCCCATGCCGAGAGCGGCCGCCGCGGTCGATTGCGAACGGTTCACCGACAGGATTCCGGCACGAAACAGCTCGGCGCTGAACGCCGCTTCGTTCAAGGCGAAGCCGATAACCGCAGTCGTGACTTCGTCGAAACGCAAACCGATCAGCGGCAAAGCGTCGAAGATGAATACGAGTTGCAGCAGTTGCGGTGTGCCGCGCACGAACCAGATATAGCTCCACGCTGCTGAGTCCAGGGCCCTGAACCGTGACAGCCGCATCAGCGCAAGACCGAGCCCGAGCACCAGCCCGATCGACATCGCAATCAGCGTGATCTTCACCGCAACCCACGCGCCGCCGAGCAGGAACGGCGAGCCGACGTAAGCTGCCAGTTCTTTGAAACCGTCGAGCACCTGAACGCGATCGAGGCCGGCGGCCATCGCTGGCTGCAATGCGAACATGGCCGCCATACCGAGGGCGCAGACGATCTTCTGTTTGATACGCAAAGCCTTCATTTCCGAACATGATCCATGACGCTGCCGGCACGCGACGTGGTGTGCCGCGCAGCAGCATTTATTGAGTAAGCAGCGTGGTCGGCGTTTCCAGCGACGGATCGATGCCGTACTGTTGAAAGGTCTTCTTCTGGGTCTGATTGGCCTGCATGATCCTGAGTCCATCGGATACGGCGGCGATCATATCGGCGTTGCCTTTCTTCACGCCCACGCCGATCTTCATGCCGCTCGTCACCATGAAGCCGCGCGTGTAGAGCTGAGGGTTTTGTTTCGCGAGTCCGTCGACGAGCGCGAGGTCGTACATCATGACGTCGGCACGATGGCTTGCAACGAGGCGCGCGCCTGACGCGATATCGGCGGATGTCATGATGGTGACGTCGGGCTTGTTTTCCGCTTTGCATTTGGCACCTTGCGCTTGTGCCATTGTCAGTTCGACAGTGCCGATGCCTGCTGTGACCGTCAGGCCGCACAGCCTGGAGATGTCATCGATCCTCTTGGGGTTGCCGGCTGCGACCAGACCACCCGTACCGGCCTGCATATAGGTGACGAAGCTTGTCTCCTTTGCGCGCTCCGGCGTGTAGTACAACAAGTCCCACATCACATCGATCTGCCCGGCACGCAGTGCGGGCAACAAGCCAGGCCAGCCGGCGGTAAAGAATTCGGTCTTCACGCCAGCGCAGGCGAACACGGCGCGGGCCATGTCCGCATCGGCGCCGATGATCTTGTTGAAATCCTTGCCGTCACGAAACGCGTACGGCGGCGACTCTGGGTCCACGCCGATCTTGATCGTCTTGCCTGCGAGCGAGGGGTATTTCTGCGCCACCTTGGACGGTTCGCACGATTGCGCCGACGCGGCTTGCGCGAGGAGGAGGCCGGTGACTGCGCATAGCAGTAGCTTGATTGCCTTTGACGTGAACATGGCGAATCCTATTCAGGTTGAACGATATAAGTGCGAAAGAGGCGGTACAGCGAAGCGAGGATGAGCGACCTAACGGCCGAGGAAGTCCATATGGCTTGCGATCGAACCCGGCGTAGTAATGCAGGCGAGACCGTCGTCGCGCGCGCGCGCAATATGTTCGAGTGCCCGCCGCAAGTGACACAAACGATGTGGCTGACCCATCAGGTATGCATGCAAGGCAATTCCCATCACCAGCGGCTGACCTGCGGATTGCCGCAGCATTTCCTCGAAGTGGTCGATCACCAGATCGGCGAACGACTTCGCATCCATCTGGCGTGCAAGGATCATCGGGATATCGTTGACTTCTTCCGGATACGGAATCGCCCACAGCGGCTGACCGTTGCGCGTGTGCAGGCGCGTCGGCTGATCGTCGTGACACCAGTTGAGCGTGTACTGATAGCCCGCTTCGGCTACCAGATCGCTGGTGACATGACTTTCCGAGAGCCACGGCGACAACCAGCCCGCTGGGTGTTGCGCGCTCTCCGCCGCGATCCGCTCCCGGCACGCAGTGATCAGCGCGCGTTCGTCGTCTTCGGTAAGCGTTCCTTGCCGTTCCGAATTCGTATGGCCGTGCGCGACCAGTTCGTCGCCGCGTTGAGCGAAAGCGGCGACCAGCTCCGGGCAGTGATCGTAGAGCGCCGTGTTGATGATGGCGGCCGTCGGCAGCGCGAGTTCATCGAAGAGATCGAGACAGCGCCATGCGCCCACACGCAATGCGTACTCTCGCCACGCGTGATTCAGCACATCGGGTTCGGGCATCACCGGACCGATAGTTGGCCCCAGTCCAGCGCCGAACGCAAAGTGCTCGATGTTGAAGCCGATATAGACCGCGAGCCGCGAGCCGTCAGGCCAGCGATAAACAGGGCGGCCGTTGATCGGCAAATACTGAAAGCGCCCGTGGCCGGGCAGCGCGCGATGTGCGGGAGAATTCATGGTCCAAAGAGTCCTGTGGAGCGGCGCGTGCGCCGGTGGTCACGCCAGAACCCATGGTATGGATGCCAAAATAGCCGCATCGAGCTTGTTGCGAACAAAGTCTTGTCTGCACGCGCATCGAAGGTGACACGCGCTGCTTCACGAGTTGAATAGCGCTTTTCGGATGATCGCGTGAACACCCCAGTTGCCGTCCACTACCTGTGTCACGCCGAAGTCGACCGCGACGGAGATGAGCGAGATCGCCTCATCTTCGGACAGGCCTTTGGTCGTCATCAGGAAGCGCCGCGTTTTGATGAACGCGTCGCGCATCGCGAGGTCGAGGGTCGATTTTTCATACACCGCGCTTTGCGCGTTCGTGCCAAACTCGGCGAGATAGTTTGGATAACTGAAGCCGTGAAGAACCCATTCGTCGGCGGTTTCGACCAGTGGGTAGGTGAGGTCTGCAAACGGCTGGCCGCTTAACGTATCTCTTTTATGAAGCACCAGTTGGAAGTCACCAGTCAGAGAGCACTCGATCGCAGTGCCGCACAGTTCGGAGTCTCCTTGCGATGCATGCGGGTCGCCAACGGAGAGCAGCGCGCCGGGTACCCCGATTGGCAGGAAGACGCTCGCGCCGCGCGTTACGCGCCAGTTGTCGAGATTGCCGCCGAAAGTGGACGGTGGAATCGAATCTATCAGACCGTCCTGTTGCGGTGCGACGGTGACCACGCCGAAGTGCGGGCGCACGGGGATTTTGACATTCTTCAGGATGTCGTGATTCTCGACAACCGTCGAATGATCGACCGGCACGCCGGGATAATCGATCGTCGGATGCATCACTCCAAAGGGATCGCGCTGAGGCGTCCAGCGGAAGTTATAGACCGCGCGGGCGTAGGCGGTTTCGCCAGCGGTGGCGGCGTCGTCGATCTCATATATCGTGACGACCTCGCGCGGCTTCGGCTCGGTCAATAGCTCGCGATAGTGAAAGCCCCACCATGCAGCGGCATTGCTGCCGAACACGCGGCCGGCGAATTTCGGATTGGCGCAACCACGCGGATGGATATCGACAATACGCACTTCCAGAACATCACCCGGTTCCGCGTCACGCACGGCGATAGGACCTGTGCAGATATGCACGCCGATGCCTTCTCCCGCACCACGTCCGTAGATAGACGCGTCCATGGGCCCAGCGCCGCGGCGGTTGACGTTCTTGCGTCCAGCAGTCCAATGGAACACACTTTCGGCGCCAGGATCGCCTTGCACCATACGCTCCCAGTCGTCCGCCGCGTGTTGCGTGAGCGTTTCGATCGTCACCGTGTCGCCACTGTTCACTTCGAGCACGGGCTTAAGATCGTGACTGAAGTATCCCCAGTGGATGGTGTTGGCCGTTGCACGCAACAGATGATGACGCGGCTTGCCGGACTCGCGCTGTGCTTGTGCCGCGGGCGCTTCAGGCTGCTCGGCAGAGTCGGCCTCATCTGCAACTTCATGGGCCGCACCCTGCTCGGCAAGTTGTGCATGTACGATCAAACTCCCGGCATTGACAGGCAAGCCGCGCGAGATTCGCCGCACGAGATGGCGTGCTAATTCGAGACCCGCTTCATGCCGAAAGGTGCGCGGCGACGCGCCATATTGCTCGCGGAACACCCGGCTGAAGTACGCGGGATCGTTGAAACCCCAGCGGAAACAGACATCGGCAATCGAAACCTTTTCATACAGCGGATTCACCAACTCCGCGCGGCAGCGTTCCAGCCTGCGCGAGCGCAAGTAGATCGAGAAATTCTGTCCAACCGCTTCGAACAGTTTCTGCAGATAGCGCGGCGAGACGCGCTCTTCTTTGGCTATGGATGTCAGCCCCAGATCGGGGTTGGCGAGATTGCCCTCGATGGTCCGACACACTCGCGAGAAGATCGCGGCCTGAGACGGCGTGAGTCCGCTGAAACTGCCTTCCTTGTCGTGAGCGGCGAGACTCGCGACCAGAAATTCCGCGAGTGCGAGTTCGAGGGGGCGCAACTCGTCGAGCGTTAACGTCTCCATGCTTTCGGCAATCGAGCGCAGAAAGCCGGAGAACACGTGACCGATGCCGGCCTCGCCGGGCAAACGCCCGGCACGTAGCGAGAACGGCGTAAGAAGGCGTGCATTGATGGCGGATCGGGGTACGCGGATTGCGAACGCGCGGAAGTCGGATGTGAACGCCAGGTGGGCTTCTTCGCGCGACGACGCATAAATGATATCGCCAGTTGCAATCCGGGCGCGCACGCCGTCGGCGACGAGCGTCACGCCGCCGTCGAGATGTAGCACGATCATGAGAGTGTCGGCGCCGTCGACCTTGAACTCGATCGTTTGCGCGAATGCGGCCAGCGCGATCAGCTCAAAGCCGCTTGTGGACCTGCGTGACGTAATGGTTCCATGCAATGGGCGCCCGGCAGCAAGAGGGACGCCGCAGTGCAGGCCAAGCCGGTCGAGCGCCTCGGTCCATGCGCGCCGGCGATCTGTCTCGGCATACGACTCGGTGGTGAAACGCAGTAAGTCCAACCTGGGCTCCCGGACTCTGACGAACGTCAGTCGAACGATTCAAAGGCAATGTCCGTGCCATTGATAATGACGCCGCTAGCGCCGCGGCGCGCGGTAACGGTGCGTGGATGCACCGTTACCGCGCGCGCACGCACTGCTCACACGCGAGGCTTTTTCTTAGGAGGAAAAACGCTGCGGGGGATCTTGCAGTGGATGCCCTGACGGCCGTCGACGACCTGGGTCACGGAGAAATCCGCGGCGACGCTCATCAGCGAATACGCGTCGTCACGCGAGAGGCCTTGCTGCTCGGTGAGCAACAACAGCATATCGCGTGAAGCGTTTTTCGTCGCGATGTTGAGATCTTCATCGAAGCCATGGACGATCCAGAAGTCCGGTGTTTCTAGCAGCGGCGATGGAAATGCGAAGTCGCGCCGCAGCACGATCTGGAACATTACATTGAGCGATGCCTCGATCGCGGTGCCGCTGATCTCACCATCGCCTTGCGATACATGCGGGTCGCCAATCGAGAACAATCCGCCGTCCACGGCGACGGGGTAATACATGGTTGAACCTGCGCCGATGCGCCAGTTATCGATATTGCCGCCATGCGCACCAGGCGGCACGGTGCTCACACGACCCGCCACATCGGGCGCGACACCTGCTGTGCCCAGATGAGGGCGCACCGGCACGCGAATGCCATCGAGCGCGACTTCGCGGCAGCAGTCGCGAATCTCCGAACGCTTGCCTGGCACGAGATATTTACCGGGATAGTCATACGCATAGAGCGCGTGAGCCGTATTTGAAGCCTGATCGAGTTCGTAGATCGTGACGCGCTCTTTCTCGAAATCGGTGAACAGATGGCCCCAGTGCGCCGCGAGATTCGAGCCATAGTTGAAGCGCGGGGTCATGTGCAGATAGCGCACTTCGAGGAGATCGCCGGGTCTGGCGTCGTTCACGAAGATCGGACCTGTCATCAAGTGAACGCCGGGCGCGCGATCGGACTCGGGAATCGTGTCGTAGAGTGCACGCACCTTGTCATCCATCATCAGGTCGGGTGCGTCACCTGCATGATGCGTGATCGCTTCGGCGCGAATAAAGTCGCCGCTTTCGACAATCAATGCGGGCGCTAGCGTCGCATCGAAATATCCCCAATGAACATTTTTCTGAATGGCAGGCAAGTCGTAAAGCATGCTTTCTAAAGCTCCGTAAGAGTGTCCAATCGATGCGACGCGACTGATGACCGATCGTACGGGCGACAGAATAGACAGACTTGGTCGACTGCGTACAAAACCTTGTGTGTGGACGAATCCGTTTCCGCGTCGCTCAGCTTACGTGGGTCTTGTCATGTCCAAGCCGGAACGCATCCCGTCAACTTCCGCGTGCGCCATGTCCTCGTTCAAATCATGCCGCGCGATCCACCATAGCCGCGGCAGGCAGACTTCCCCTTCATCCCCGTACAAGGATTTGTGCGCACCGGGACAAGTCCGCGAAATTTCCTCCACCTACGCTTGCGCTGATGCGATGCGACAAGGCTTACATGGGGTAGGCCATTGGCATCTGCCGCTGAGGGAGTCTTCCGGATGCATACCAATCTCATGGAACACGGACATAGCTTGCTCGACAAACGTAGTGCTTTTCGGCGCTGCCACGAGTTCGTCGTCGGCGCCGTCTGTTTGTTGGCACTGTTGATATCGGGCCACGCAAAGGCTGCCGCACCGGCTGCGCCCGCCGAGTGCAAGGCGCTTCAGGCCAGGTATCCGCAATTCAAGGGAAAATCACTTGTCAACGCGATCAATCCACACACACCTGGCTATGAAGCGCTGGATCCGAGCGACCCCAGCAAATACATCGGCTTTGATATAGACCTCGGCGAGACGATCGGCAACTGCCTCGGCTTCACGATGACGTACAAGCCGGTGACGTTCGCCGCGCTATTGACGACGTTGCAAAGCGGTCAGGCTGACATTGTGATCTCCGACATCTATGCGACTGAAGAGCGCGCGAAGGCGGCGGACTTTATCACCTACTCGAAGGTGTTCGACGGCGTTCTCGTGGCAAAGGGTAATCCGAAGAAGATCACGGGAATCAACCCGACCATGTGCGGTACCACGGCCGCGGAAAACACCGGCTATGTCGAAGTGCCTCTGATCCAGAATCTTGGGCCGGCCTGCAAGGCGGCCAACAGGCAGGAGGCCGCGATACAACTGTACGACAACAACGCGAACTGCATTCAGGCGATCCTGTCCGGTCGCGCCGATACGTACATCAACGACGTGAACACGGTGGACCAGGCAGTGAAGGCGTATCCGGACAAGCTCGAAAAGGCGAGCGCGGTGACGCTGCCGTACTCGGTCGGCATCGGCGTACCGAAGGACAAGCCTGAATTTCGTGCAGCCGTGATGGCGGCGCTCGTGGCGATCCAGAAGACGGGCATCGAGGCTGAGTTGTTGAAGAAGTGGTCGCTTGGCGCTGAAAATCTCGAAACACCCAAACTGATCGTGTCGAACTGATGGAACTGTTTCTGCATTATCTCGGCTTGCCGTATCTGTTGCGCGGCATCGGCTTCACGATCGCGGTGACGGCCCTCGGGCTCGCGGGCGGTGTGGTAGTAGGGCTGGTGCTCGCGGCGATGCAACTGAGCAGGGTCGGCCCGTTAGCGGCGCTCGCGCGCGGCTATACGGTGATCTTCCGCGGTACTCCGCTCATCCTGCAGCTTGTTTTCGCGTATGACGCGCTACCACATATCGGGCTAAAGCTGAGCGCAACAGGCGCCGCCGCTCTCGCGCTCGCGGCAAACGAGGGACCGTTCATTGCCGAGATCTTGCGGGCTGGCGTGCTCGGCGTCGAACGCGGCCAACTTCTCGCAGGCCAGGCGCTTGGTATGACTCCGTCCGTCCTTATGCGCCGCGTGATCGCACCGCAGGCAATTCGCGCAATCGTGCCGGCGCTCGGCAATGAATCGGTCAGCGCGTTGAAGAACTCATCGCTGGCCTCGGTGATCGCCGTCGATGAGCTGACGTTGCGCAGCACGCAGCTCGCGTCATCGACGTTCGACTTCTTCTCGATCTTCTTCGCATCCGGGCTCATGTACCTGATTCTGACAGGGGCGGTTGCCGTGATCCAGTTAATCGCGGAAGCCGCGCTCGATCTCGATCGTCCCGCTTCCGGGAGGGGCGCGCGTTTATTGCCGTGGCGCCGTGCCGTTGTGGCGGAGGATACAGCGCCGGGCGCGCGAGCGGCGCGTCGGCCCGAGCCGCTCACTGCCGATCCGCTTCGCGAGAGCGATCCGCCCACACGCAGACGGGCGTACAGCCGGGCGGATCATGCAAAGCGATACGCGGAACTTGCCCGGCACGGCGCAGCGGTGAAGGTGAGCGCCTTGTGTAAACGGTACGGCAAGCAGACAGTGCTTGATGGATTCGACCTGACCGTTCGCTTCGGTGAAGTCGTCGTGGTGCTCGGGCCGAGCGGCTCAGGCAAGAGCACGTTGCTCCGTTGCATCAACCACCTCGAACACTGGGACGCGGGCGAAATCCGCATTGAAGGAAGGCGCGTTGGCTTTCGCGCCGACGGCCGACCAATGACGCAGCACGACATCGCGAACGAGCGCGCGAGCATCGGCGTGGGTATGGTATTTCAGCATTTCAATCTGTTCAGTCACCTGAGCGCGTGCGAGAACATCGCGGGGCCTTTGCGCTGGGTGCATGGCATGGGGCCCGGCGACGCGGAGCGCCGCGCACGCGAGTTGCTTGAACGCGTCGGCCTCAGCAATCGCGCCCATGCATTGCCGCGCCATCTTTCTGGCGGGCAGCAGCAGCGTGTTGCGATTGCCCGTGCGCTGGCGCCGAATCCCCGCGTACTGCTGCTCGATGAACCGACATCCGCCCTCGATCCGGAGCTCGTCGGCGAGGTGCTAGACGTGATTCAGCGGCTCGCGATCGAAGACGGCCTGACCATGATCATCTCCACCCATCAATTGCGTTTCGCCGACCAGGTTGCCGATCGCGTCGTCTTTATGAGCGGCGGCATGGTCGTCGAAGAGGGACCTGCGCACGATGTGCTCACGCATCCGAGGCATCCTTTGACGAGTCGATTTCTGAGTGTGATGGGCGCCGACAGTGGGTTCGAAGTCGCGTCATGAGCGTAGTGTGCGCGTTGCATGCCGCTGCTCGCAAGCCTGCGTGAGCGTGCCCACGTCTGCCGCATGAGCGGCCGATACGGCTGCGACGCAAAGCGAAGCAGCCAGCGCGAGACTGCGTGCAATCTGAAGAAAACGCATCGTGAGGCTCCTCTCGAAAGGAGCGGCGGTGAACGGAAGTGGAACAGCAATGCGAACGCGGCGTGTGCCGCTCAATGCAGGATGCGCGACAGAAGCTCGCGCGCACGCGGTGAGCGAGGGCGCGCAAAGAACTGTTCTTTCGAATCGTCCTCGACGATGGCGCCGCGATCCATGAACAGGATGCGGTCCGCGACGCACTTTGCGAAGCCCATTTCGTGGGTCACGCACAGCATCGTCATGGCGTCGCGCGCGAGTGCGCCCATCACATCAAGCCGATGGCGGGATACACGACGATCACTTTGAAATACTCTGCCCGTTGTTGTATCCGCCCGTTGATGCGCATCGGCCGTTGCTGTCAGCGCCGCTGCGCATTCGGCCGCCCGCCGGCGATCACCCGTTCCAGCGACATCTTCAGATGACGCTGCATGCTAGCCTGAGCCTGGATCGGATCATGCGCTTCGAGCGCTTCGAGGATCACGCGATGCTCGTCAGGAACCGCGCCCCATGTGCTCTCGTTTTCGAAATGGCCGCGCAGCTTTTCGGACAGCGGACTGTGTCGCGCATCGAACAGTGAACTAACGGTGCGCACGAGCACCTCGTTGCCGGTCATCTGCGCGATCGCGAGATGAAATGCGCGGTCGGCGGCGACCGGAATCCGTCCCGCCGAAACTTCGCGCTGCATTTCGTTGTACAGCTGGCGCAGGTGCTTCAGATCCTTCGCTTTGCAAAACGGTGCGACGCTCGCCGCGATCGAGCCTTCAATTACACAGCGCGCACCCATGATGTCGAGCAGGCTGTCGCCGAGTTCGGCGCGCGACAAGGGCTCCTTGCTGTGCGTCTGCGGCATTGCGCATACGTAGACGCCCGAGCCCATGCGGATTTCGACCAGCCCTTCCAGTTCCAGTGCAACCAGCGCCTCGCGCACCGACGGGCGCGATACCGCAAGCGCTGCCGCGAGTGCGCGCTCCGAAGGCAAGCGGCCGTTCGGCGCGAACTCCGGCTGCGCGATCAGATCGCGCAGCTTCTCCGCGATCTGCAGATAGAGGCGGCGAGGGTCGGTGGGTTTGTCTGTCACAAGCTTTCCTGGCGTGGTGGCGCGGGCACGCGCCGTTGGTGCGAGCGCCGATTGTAGATCGAAGGGCGCCGCCCGCAAACGAGCAACACGCTTGCGACAGCAGACGTTCGTCCAACCCCGGGGATTTCCCGAATTTTTCGAAAAGTGGCTTGACCACTGGACGACGGCATCTTAATTTGTCGAATCTGGTAAGACCACATAAATGGTGGCGTGTTGTGCAGGTGCCGCGCGGCGAAGCCCGGCGTGCTGCTGCGGGTGCGCTCCGGCGGAGGCGCCATGCCGTTGACGCTGCTGCTGAACGGGTACCGCGACGGCGATGCGCTGCGCGCCCCGATCGCCCGACGGCCCGCATTGCGCGCGATGAGGGAATCGGTCCCATATTGATTACGGAGGAGACATGTCATGCGCAAAATGCGTTGGGTGGTGATTTTTCTGAGCTTTCTGGCCATCGCGGTGAACTACATCGATCGCGCCAACCTGGCGGTCGCGGCGCCGGCGATCGAAAAGGCGCTGGGCATCGGACCGGCGGAGATGGGCTTCATCATGAGCGGCTTTTTCTGGACCTACGCGTTGATGCAGATGCCGTTCGGGTGGTTCGTCGATCGCGTCGGCGCACGTATCGCGTTGCCGCTCGCCGTTGGCTGGTGGTCCTTGTTCACCGCGTTGACCGCGGCGACTAGCAGCGTTGCGGGGATGTTCGGCTGCCGGCTGCTGCTCGGCGTCGGCGAGGCGGGTGCGTACCCGTCGTGCGCGAAGCTCGTGAGCCAGTGGTTCCCTGTCAAGGAGCGCGCGCTCGCGACGAGCATCTTCGACAGCGGCTCGCGTGTCGGCTCGGCGCTGTCGATTCCCGTCGTCGCGTTGATCATCAGCTCGGTCGGCTGGAAAGCGGCGTTCGTCATCACCGGTGCGCTTGGCGCGGTGTGGATTCTCGGCTGGTTCGTGATCTACCGGAACCCCGAGCCGCTCGATGGGGGCAGCACGAATGCGGCCGCCAGCGCGCCCGGCCTTGCCAAACAGCGGCAACGCGTCACCTGGAGCTCGCTGTTTCGCCACCGCACGCTGTGGGGAATGATGCTCGGCTTCTTTTGCCTGAATTTCGTGATCTATTTTTTCATCACGTGGTTTCCGAGCTATCTCGTGCAGACGCGCGGCTTCTCACTGAAATCGCTCGGCACGCTCGGGATGATTCCGGCGCTGATCTCGATCCCAGGCGGCTGGCTCGGCGGCTATGTGTCGGATGCGCTGTTCCGGCGCGGCTGGAGCCTGACCGCTGCGCGCAAGACCTGCATGGTCGGCGGCATGCTGTTGTCGTCGGTCATCACGCTGTCGGCATTCACGGCGAACGTCTATCTGATGCTCGCGTTCTTCGGCATCGCGTACGGCAGCCTCGCGTTCGCCGCGGCCAGCATCTGGTCACTGCCGGGCGACGTCGCGCCGACGCCGGACCATGTCGCGTCGATCGGCGGCATTCAGAACTTTGCGTCGAACCTCGCCGGCATCGTGATCACGACTTTCACCGGCGTGATGGTCGCGATGACCAAGGGCTCGTTCACGATCCCGCTCGTGGTGGCCGGCGGCTTCTGCTTTCTCGGCGCCTTCAGTTATCTGGTCATAGTGGGCCGCATCGAACCGCTGTCCATTGCGTTCGATACCGAAGAAGCGTCGACAGGTGTGGGCTCAGTGATCTGATGTAGCTGACAGCTGCCCGCAATCCATTCCATTCGAGGCTTTCTCATGTTCACTCAAGCTAGCAGTGCGCCCCAGGTAATTCGTCTGCATCCAAACGACGATGTGATCATCGCGACCCGGCAGCTCTTGCCTGGCACGCGCATCGACGCGGAACGACTGGTCGTGACAGGACTCGTTCCGCCTGGCCACAAGATCGCCACGCGCGATATTGCGAAGGGCGAGCCGGTCAAGCGCTACAACCAGATCATCGGTGTGGCGCGAGAAGCGATTGCACGCGGCCAGCACGTTCACGTGCACAACCTCGGCATGTCCGAATTCTCGCGCGATCATGCGTTCGGCGTCGACACGCATCCGACCGACTACGTCGCCGAGCCGGCGCACTTCATGGGCATTCGGCGCGACGACGGCCGCGTCGCGACCCGCAATTACATCGGCATCCTGACGAGTGTGAACTGTTCTGCCACGGTCGCCCGTGCGATCGCGGATCACTTCAGGCGCGACATCCGCCCCGAAGCGCTCGCCGACTTCCCGTACGTGGATGGCGTCGTCGCATTGACACACGGACTCGGCTGCGGCATTGACATGCAGGGAGAAGGCATCGCCGTATTGCGCCGCACGTTGGCCGGCTACGCGGTGCATCCGAACTTCGCGTCGGTAATGTTCGTCGGACTCGGCTGCGAAACCAACCAGATCGACGGCGTGCTCGAAGCGGCCGGCCCGGCCGGAAAAGAGATGAAGCTGCGCAGCTTCACGATTCAGGACAGCGGCGGCACTCGCAAGACGATCGAGCGCGGCGTCGCGCTGGTCAAAGAAATGCTCGCCGACGCGAATCGCGTTGAGCGCGTTCCAGTGCCCGCGTCGCATCTGTGCGTCGGTCTTCAGTGCGGCGGTTCGGACGGCTATTCGGGCATCTCGGCGAATCCCGCGCTAGGCGCCGCGGTCGACCGGCTGGTGCGGCACGGCGGCACCGCGATCCTCTCGGAGACGCCGGAGATCTACGGCGCCGAGCATCTTCTGACGCGCCGCGCCGCGAGCCAGGCGGTGGGCGACAAGCTGCTCGCGCGGATCGCATGGTGGCAGGACTACTGCACGCGCAATGGCGG
Source organism: Paraburkholderia phymatum STM815 (assembly GCF_000020045.1). Classification (GTDB taxonomy): domain Bacteria; phylum Pseudomonadota; class Gammaproteobacteria; order Burkholderiales; family Burkholderiaceae; genus Paraburkholderia; species Paraburkholderia phymatum. The sequence goes on from NC_010623.1 coordinate 2,270,640, forward strand.
CGCGCTCGACAACAACCCGTCGGCCGGCAACAAGGCGGGCGGCTTGACGACGATCCTCGAAAAATCGCTCGGTGCGGTCGCGAAGGGCGGCACGACGAACCTCGTCGAGGTCTACGAGTATGCGCAGCCTATCGACGCTAAGGGCTTCGTATTCATGGACTCACCCGGCTACGATCCCGTGTCTGCGACGGGGCAGGTCGCCTCGGGCGCGAACCTGATCTGCTTCACGACCGGGCGAGGCTCCGCATACGGATGCGCGCCGTCGCCTTCGCTGAAGCTCGCAACCAACACCGCGCTGTGGGAACGGCAGGGGGATGACATCGATCTCAACTGCGGCGGCGTTGTCGACGGAAGCGCCAGCATCGACGAGCTGGGCGAAGCGATTTTCCGGATGATGCTCGACTGCGCATCTGGCACACGCTCGAAAAGCGAGTTGCATGGCTATGGGCAAAGCGAGTTCGTGCCCTGGCAGGTCGGCGTGGTGACCTGATCACGTTGACCGGAAAGGGCATGCACGCTAGAGAGACGAATACAAGATGAGGACAGTATTGAAACGCCGCCTTTATTCAGGCCGCGACGTGAACCGCGCGCACAGCATCGACGATCTGCGCGCGATGGCACGCAGGCGGCTGCCCAATTTCTGTTTCGAATATATCGAAGGCGGCGCTGAGGACGAGGCGACGCTGCGCCGCAATCGGGACGTGTTCGACGAAATCGCGTTCTTGCCGCGCACGCTCGTCAATGTCGAACACCGCAACCAGAGCAGAACGCTGTTCGGTCAGCGCACGGCGTCGCCGTTCATGATCGGCCCGACCGGCTACAGCGGACTGATGTTCCGCGAGGGCGACGTGCAGCTCGCGAGCGCCGCGGCGGCAGCCGGCATTCCGTTCGTGCTGAGCAACGCGTCGACGGTTGCGCTCGAAGAGGTCGTGCAACGCGCGGGCGGCCGGGTGTGGATGCAGGTCTACATGTATCGCACGCGCGAGTTCGTCGCGAAGCTCGCGCAACGCTCGCTTGCGGCCGGAATCGAAGCGCTGGTCGTCACGACGGACAGCGCGGTGTTCGGAAAACGCGAATGGGATCTGCGCAACTACATCAAACCGTTGATGCTCGACTGGCGCAACAAGTTCGACGTGCTGGGCCATCCGCGCTGGATGAGCAACGTGCTTTGGCCGAGCGGGATGCCGCACTTCGCGAATCTCGGCGACCTGTTACCGTCGGGGCAGACCAGCGTGAAGGGCGCGACGATTACGCTGGGTCAGCAGCTCGATCCGTCGCTCTCCTGGGACGACATACTCTGGCTGCGTGATCTGTGGCCCAAGCGCCTGGTCGTGAAGGGCGTGCTGGGCGCGCCGGACGCCGTGCGGGCGATCGAGGCGGGCGTCGACGGCATCGTGCTGTCGAATCACGGTGGCCGGCAGCTCGACGGCGCGGTGTCCGCAATGGACGTGCTGCCGGAAGTCGTCGATCAGGTGCGCGGCCGACTCGCTGTCATGCTCGACGGCGGGTTCCGCCGGGGCTCCGACATCCTGAAGGCTGTGGCGCTAGGCGCCGATGCCGTGCTGCTCGGCCGTGCAACGACCTACGGCCTGAGCGCGGGCGGCCGGCCGGGCGCCGCGCGCGCGATCCAGATATTGCAAACGGAAGTGGATCGCGGGTTGGGTCTGCTCGGGTGCAGCGATATTGCCGCGTTGGATCGCAGCTATCTTCGCTGGCAGTTGCTCAGCTCAGCGCAATCGCGAGTGCACGCTGGCAGCGCGCACGATGCGATGTCACTCGCGTGACGAACAGGATACGACGAAGCGGCGACGAGAAACGATGAGCGTGCCTGTCGGCAGCCTTGCCGCAACGCCATTCGTTACCGGTAACTAAACCGAATTGCACACGCTGGCACCAGTCGCTATACTGGCTCCGCGATCGGTGGCCTGACCAAAACCGATTGGCCTGACCGCAGCACGAATCAACGCAGACTGGCGAACGACGCGTTGTCGATCGAGTCACGGCGCGCGAAGAAAAACGAAAGGAGATGACAGGATGTTCCGTAAGGGAATGAAAGTCAGGGCCGCACTCGCACTCGCCGCATGCATGGTCGGCAGCGCGGCGCACGCGCAGGTCTCGAACGGCGACACGTCGCAAAAGAAGATCGCGTTATCGAACAGCTTCGCCGGCAATGCCTGGCGGCAGTCGATGCTCAAGAGTTGGAACGCGATTGCGCAACAAGCGGTGAGCGACAAGAAAATCGCCGCTGCGCCCGCGTTCACGACCGCGGAAAATCAGGTGACCGAACAGGCACAGCAGGTGCAGAACCTGATACTTCAAGGATACAACGCGATCGTGATCGACGCGGTATCGCCCACCGCGCTCAACGGTACGATCAAGAAGGCGTGTGCGGCGGGCATCGTCGTCGTGTCGTTCGACGGCGTCGTCGACGAACCGTGCGCGTATCGCGTGAACTTCGATTTCAAGGGCTGGGCCGAGCAGGGGGTCGATTATCTGGCGACCCGGTTGAACGGCAAAGGCAACATTCTCGAAGTGCGCGGCGTGGCCGGCATTTCCGTCGACAACCTGATGCATGAGGGCGTGCTCGACGGACTCAAGAAACATCCAGGCCTCAAGCTCGTTGGGTCGGTGAACGGCGACTGGACGCAATCGGTCGCGCAAAAGGCCGTCGCAGGTGTTCTCCCGACGCTGCCGCAAGTCGACGGGGTCGCGACCGAAGGCGAGATGTCGTTCGGCATCGCGCAGGCGTTCAAGGCGGCCGATCGTCCGACGCCGCCCATGATCATCGGCAGCACCTATCCGGAACTCGCATGGTGGAGCGAGCAGACGAAGACGGGTTACCAGTCGCGCTCGCTGTCGAACCCGCCGGGCGCGGTCTCGTTCGCGTTCTGGGTCGCGCAGCAGGTTCTCGCGGGCAAGCAGATCCCGAAGGACGTGACCATCAACGTACCGCTGCTCGCGATTTCGCAACAGGAGTTGCCGGCGAAGCTCGCCGCGACGCCGAAGGGCGGTATCGCCGACGTCACCTACACGTTGCCGCAGACCGTGGCCTTGCTCGACAAAAAGTAACTACGCTCAGACCCGATCCGGCAACGATCGGGCACGCGCGCGACGCCACGCATGGAGGCATGTGAATGGGCGCAACATCTAGCAACGGTCAGCCGGGCGCGCTGATTCGCTTCGAAGGCATCGGCAAGACCTTCGGCCGGGTACGCGCGCTCGCCGACATCGACTTTGCGTTCATGCGCGGAGAATGCGTCGGCATCGCGGGACATAACGGCGCGGGCAAATCCACGCTAATGGCGGTGCTGGCGGGCGTCTATGCGCCGACGCAGGGACGCATCGACGTTGAGGGACAAAGGGCGCCGCATTACGACGCCAACGTCGCGCGCCATGCGGGCGTGCGGTGCGTGTTCCAGGAGTTGTCGCTGTGCGCGAACCTGACGGTCGCCGAGAACATGACGATCGTGCATCCGCAATTGCGGGGGGCCGGCTGGCGTCGTAAGGCAACCGCGTTGATGCGCGAGAAGCTCGAAGAAATCTTTCCCGGCAATGGGTTGAAGGGCAATGAGCTGGTTTCCGACCTGACGCTCACGCAACAGCAGATGGTGGAAATCGCGCGCGGCTTTACAGTGACCGATGCGCCTGTGCGCCTCGTGATTCTCGACGAGCCGACGTCGTCGCTCGACGCGCATACGGCCGATCAACTGCTCGCGTTCGTCCGTCGCGCGGCGCAATCGGGAATCACGTGCGTGCTGATCACGCACATGCTGGGCGAAATCGAGCGCGTCGCAGATCGTGTGGTCGTGATGCGCGACGGCGGTATCGTCGGCGTGCTGCCGCGCGACGCGGTCAGCCGCGCGTCGATCATCCAGGCGATGGGGCAGCAGCTCGAAGCGGACAAGACGGCTTCTCCCGCGCGCGTGCGCGACGCGCGCGGCGACGAGCGCGCTTTCCGTTGGCATGTCGGTGCGCATAAACGGACTGCGATTGAAGCGTCGCGCGGCGAGATCGTCGGCTTTGCGGGACTCGCCGGCCAAGGGCAGACTGAAGCATTGCTGTCGATCTACGAGGCCGCGACGCATCGCGGCGCAGGACGCGTGAGAGCCGCTTTCGTCGCGGGCGATCGCGGCCGCGACGGTGTGTTTCCGGTCTGGTCGATCGCGCAGAATCTCGACGTGCGCTGGCTTTTCGGCGGCGCGAAGCCGAAGCGCGGTCTCGTCGATCGCACGGCCGGGCGCGCGCTCGTCGAAGCGTGGCGCACGAAGATCGGCATACGCGGCGCGCCGATGAGCGCGGGCATCCTGTCGCTGTCCGGTGGCAATCAGCAGAAAGTGCTATTCGCACGCGCGCTCGCGTCGGACGCGGTGCTGATCCTGATGGACGATCCTACGCGCGGCGTGGATGTCGGCACGAAGCGCGACATCTATCAGCTCGTTCACGACGAAGCGCGAAAGGGCCGCACCTTCATCTGGTACACGACCGAAAACGAAGAGCTGTCGCATTGCGACCGCACGTATGTATTCCGCTCGGCCGCCGTCACGCGCGTGCTCACAGCCGACGAATGCACGGAAGAAGCACTGCTTGCAGCAAGCTTCGAGGAGCAGGCCGCATGACCCCCGCGCGCTTTTCCATCCAGAGCACGCAGGCGCGCCTGCGCGCGCTGCTTCCTGCAATTTCGCTGATCGCGGTGCTCGTGCCGATCCTGATCATGCAGCCCGCGGTGATGAGCTATTTCGGCTCCAGTCTGCTGCTCAATCTGGCGGTGCCGATCGTGCTCGCGACGCTCGCGCAGCTCGCGATTATCACCGTGAACGACCTCGATCTGTCGATCGGTTCTTTCGTGAGTCTTGTGGCGTGCATCGGCGCGACGCTGCTCGTTAAAGAACCGTGGCACGGTGTGCTCGCGCTGATCGGCTGCGTGCTCGCGTATGCGGCAGTCGGCGCGCTGATCGAGCTGCGGCAGATACCGTCGATAGTCGTCACGCTCGGTCTGTCGTTTGTGTGGAGCGGCCTTGCGATCGTGCTGCTGCCCTCGCCGGGCGGCACGAGTCCTGGCTGGCTCGGCACGGCGATGAACTATCAGACACCGCTCATCGCGGCGCCCATCGTGTGGTCGGTGGTGGTCGCGATCATCGGGCACGTGCTGTTGATGCGTACCTCGGCCGGCGTTCGCATCCGTGGCGCGGGCGGCAATCCGCGCGCGATGCGCCGCTTCGGCTGGTCGCTCGTGCGCAGTAAGGCGACACTGTACGCAATCGCGGGCATCTTCGGCGTCCTGTCGGGTCTGTCGCTGCTCGGCCTCACGACTTCTGCCGACGCGAATCTCGCGCTGCGTTACACGCTGCTCTCCATCGCGGCGGTGATACTCGGCGGCGGCGAATTTATCGGCGGACGCGTGTCGGTGATCGGCGCGGTGCTCGGGGCAATCACACTGACGCTCGCGGCGTCGTTTCTCGCCTTCCTCAATATCTCGGCGGACTGGCAGGTCGGTATGCAGGGCGCGATCCTCGTCGTCGTGCTGTCGCTGCGCGTGCTGCTGCAACGCGGGGAGCGCCAATGAAATCCCAGCTAACGCGCAGAGCAATCGGCGCAGACGAAACCGCTTGGTCGCGCTTGCGCAGCGTCCAGGCGCCGTGGGCGTGGTCGTTCGTTGGCGCGATGCTGGTGTGGTTCGGCATCGTCGGCGTGTTCGGCTTCGGCATAGCGGGCAATGTCGCGCAGACGGCGCTCACCTACGGCGTGTTCATGGTGCTGGTCGGTCTCGGGCAGATGCTCGTGATCACGTCGGGTGTCGGCAACATCGACCTGTCGGTGCCGTCGACCATCGCGCTCGCGGGCGTGATCGGCATGCACGTGATGGGCGGGGCAAACGGGCGAATCGTGCTCGGCGTCGCGGCCGCGCTCGGCGTCGGGGTCGTGGTGGGCCTCGTGAATTACATGCTGATCAGGCTGCTGCGCATTCCGCCGATCATCGCGACGCTGTCGTCCAGTTTCATCATCCAGTCAATTGCGATCACGCAAGGGCGGCAGCTTCCGCCGCCGCCGCCCGCGCTCGGCGCGTTCTCGACCGGCCGGTTCCTGAACGTGCCGTATATCGCGTTCCTTGCGTTGGCGCTGTCGGTCGCGCTGGCGGTGCTGCTGCATCGCGCGGTGTACGGCCGCAAGCTGTCGGCGATCGGACAGAACGCACGGGCCGCGTGGCTCGCGGGCGTCGACGTGCATCGTACCCGCTGCCTCGCGTACGTGCTGTGCTCGATGATCGCGGCGCTCACGGCGCTTCTGCTCGCGGCGACCTCGGGCGGCGCGTCGCTCGACATGGGCGTCGAGTACATGCTGATTTCGATCGCCGTGGTCGTGATCGGCGGCACGCTGGTTGCCGGCGGCAAGGCGACGATCGTCGGCGTGTGGGGCGCGTCGATGTTCCTGTTTCTCACGAACGCCGCGCTCAACGCGCTCGGCGCGGATGCGGGCGTGCGATCGATCGTCTATGGCGTGCTCATCATCGCGGTGACCGTCGCGGCCGGTGGAAAGACGGTGCGGTGAAGAGGTGCTCAACCGCTTTTCCGATTCATATCAACAACGAGAGGGGACATGAAATCCGGCGACTACGAGGTGCACGATCCGCGTTTCAGACGGCTGCTTCAGCCCAATGCATTCCTGAGCCGCCTGACAGATGAAAACCTGTGGGCCGAAGGGCCGGTATATTTCCCGGCGACCGACCTGCTCATATGGAGCGACATACCGAACAACCGGATGCTGCGCTGGGCGCCAGGCATGGGTTTGGGCGTATTCCGCGCGCCGTCGAACTACAGCAACGGCAACACGCGCGATCGTGAAGGCCGGCTCGTCAGTTGCGAGCACGGCGCGCGGCGCGTGACGCGCACAGAACACGACGGCAGCGTGACCGTGCTTGCGTCGCACTTCGAAGGCAAGCGGCTGAATTCGCCGAACGATGTCATCGTCGATTCGAACGGCAACATCTGGTTCACTGATCCTGACTACGGAATTCTGAGCGACTACGAAGGGTATCGCGCAGAGAGCGAGATCGGCCGCTGCAACGTGTATCGCATTTCGCCGGACACCACGCGGGTGGAACTGGTCAGCGACGACTTTGTGAAGCCGAACGGCCTCGCGTTCTCGCCGGACGAATCGCGCCTCTATATCGCCGATTCCGCGGCTTCTCACGACGACAAGGCGCCGCGTCATATCCGCGTGTTCGATGTAGCGGACGAGAGCCGCTTGCGCAACGGCCGCGTGTTCATCGAAATGCGAAGCGGCGTGCCAGACGGCATGCGCGTGGATGAGCACGGCAACGTGTGGACGAGCGCGGAAGACGGCGTGCATTGCTATGCACCGGACGGGGCGCTGCTCGGCAAGGTCCTGATCCCCGAGGTCGTCGCGAATCTAACGTTCGGCGGCATCAACCGCAATCGCCTGTTTATCGCGGCGACCTCGTCGATCTATTCGCTCCACGTCGCTGTGCGCGGCGCGGGGCGGTGAAACCTCACAACATCAAAACCCGGAGACTAACATGAAGATGGCAGCAATCGCGGTGGCGCTGTGTCTGGCTGCAGCATCGGTGGGCGCATCGGCGCAGGTCGCAACCGGCGATACGTCGTCGATGAAGATCGCGCTGTCGAACAACTATGCAGGCAACAGTTGGCGCCAGCAGATGCTCAAGAGCTGGTCGAGCGTGGCGGATCCCGCGGTGAAGCAGAAGATCGTCGCTGCCGCGCCCAGCTTCACGACGGCCGAGAGCCAGGCGACCGAGCAGGTTCAGCAGATCCAGAATCTGATCCTGCAAGGCTACAAGGCGATTGCCGTCGATGCGGTTTCGCCGACCGCGCTTAACGGTGTGATCAAGCAGGCGTGCGGCGCGGGCGTGACAGTCGTGTCGTTCGACGGAATCGCGACCGAACCGTGCGCGTATCGGATCGCGGTCGATTTCCAGGGCATGGGCCGCATGCAGGTCGATTATCTGGCGAAACGTTTGAACGGCAAGGGCAACCTGCTGGAAATCCGTGGGCTCGCGGGCGTCTCAGTGGATGACGAGATTCACCAAGGCGTAGCGGATGAACTGAAGAAGTATCCGGGGCTGAAGATCGTCGGCTCGGTACATGGCGACTGGACGCAGACCGTCGCGCAAAAGCAGGTCGCGGGCATTTTGCCGACACTGCCGAAGATCGATGGGGTCGTCACCCAGGGCGGCGACGGATTCGGCGCCGCACAGGCGATCAAGGCCGCAGGACGGCCGACGCCGATCATCATTCTCGGCAACCGCCAGGAAGAGCTTGCATGGTGGGCCGATCAGAAGAAGGGCGGCTATGAGACGATGTCGGTGACGATTCCGCCGGGCGCGTCGACGTTCGCGTTCTGGGTCACGCAGCAGATCCTGGCCGGCAAGAAGGTGCCGCACGATATCCGCATGCCGGTTCTCGAAGTGAAGCCGGACGAACTCGATGCCGTGCTCGCAAAGACGCCGGCGGGCGCGCTTGCGAACAAGGTGTACACCCGCGACGAGGTGGTCGCGGTGGTCGATGGGAAGAAGTGAGCGCGAGCGGGGAGGCGCAAGGTAAGTGGCATGAACGGGCAGATCGCGAGTCGTCGCCGCTGGCAGGACCGCGATCTGCCGCATGGATTGGAAACAGAGCCAGCCACCATGGCCCGATCTGAGGGACGGGACAGCGTATATCGCCCGTGCCTGTGGTCACACGACGCTTGAACGAACGCGTCGCTGCCGCGCGCCTGGCTGCGCCGCGCGCTTCAAAGCGCATCGCGCGAGACAGCGCGCGCCGGCCAATGCGAGATCGCCGGCATTTGCCAATGGCTGGCCATTCCGCGAGGGAATAAGTTCTATCACCGTCGCCTGCCTTCTTGCAGGGCTGCGTCTGCCCGATCATGTGTTCACCGTCAACCCACAGAGGAATCAACGATGAACACCTTCAACGCCTACACCATCGATACCGCACCGGCAAACTCGAAGCCCCTGCTCGAAGGCACGAAAGCCGCCTTCGGCTTCGTGCCCAATCTCCAGTCCTTCATGGCGGAATCGCCTGAACTGCTGGCCGGCTACTCGGCGCTCTGGGATCTGTTTTCCAAAAGCACACTGACGCCGCACGAACAGCAGGTCGTCTATCTGACCTCGAACTTCGAGAACGACTGCCACTACTGCATGGCTGGCCACAGCACGCTTGCGAAAATGATCAAGATGGATCCCGCCGTTATCGATGCGCTGCGCGCCGGCACTGAGCTTCCCGACGCGAAGCTCGAAGCCCTGCATCGCTTTGCGACCATCGTGGTGCGTGAACGCGGCTTCGCGTGCGATGCGGATGTCGATGCATTCCTCGCCGCCGGCTACACGCGTCGCAATGTGCTCGAAGTGATTCTCGGCGTCGCGACGAAGGTGATGAGCAACTATACGAATCACGTCGTGCATACGCCTTACGATGCCTTCATGAAGGGCAATGCGTGGACCAAGCCGCAGACGGCAGTTGCGGCAGGCTTCTGAGCGCAGATCCGATCTCGATCACCCGATAGAGGAGAAAGGCATGGCACTGCAAGACAAACTCGACGCATTCAAGGCGGACTTCAAGGGCGGCAAGCCGCCGTACTATGCACCGCCTGAGATTCACCCGATCATGGAGCGCGCCACCGCCGAACTGATCGCGAGCGGACAGGCGGCCCGCGCAACCAGGGCGGGCGACCGCGCGCCCAGCTTCACGCTCAAGGATCAGGACGGCAACGAAGTGTCGTCGGCCGAACTGCTGGGTCGCGGCCCGCTCGTCATCACGTTCTATCGGGGCGTGTGGTGCCCGTACTGCAACATCGAGCTGCAGGCGATCAACGACGCGCTGCCGCAGATCGAAGCATATGGCGCGAGCGTCGTGGCCATCTCACCGCAGACGGCCGTGAACAGCCGCAAGTCGGTGCGCGATAACAAGCTCGGCTTTCCGGTGTTAAGCGACACGAATGGCGAGGTCGGCGCTGCGTTCGGCCTGCGCTTCGCGCTGCCGGACTATCTGGTCGATCTCTACAAGGCCCTGAAAAACGATCTGCCTGCGTTCAACGCCGATCCATCATGGACACTGCCGATGCCGGCGCGCTACGTGATCGGCCAGGATGGCATCGTGCTGTATTCGGAAGTCAATCCCGACTACACGCATCGCCCCGATCCGGCCGATATGTTCCCCGTACTGGAGCGCGCGAACGCAAAGGTGTAAGCAAACGCGCCGGCCGCCGCCTTTGGGCGGCTTTTCGTTCCCCGTGACTTTTCTCCTTCCCAATTACATCATGACAAAGCGTACTTTTCTGATAACGGGCGCCACCAAAGGCATCGGTCTCGCGCTCAGCGAGCGGCTCGTAGCGGCAGGGCATCAGGTCATCGGCATCGCGCGTTCGCACGCGCCGTTTCCTGGCGAACTCGTCCCGCTGGACCTCGGTGATCGCGCCGCGACCGGCGCAGCACTACGCGAGTTGGCGCGACGCCATTGGGTCGACGGCATCATCAACAATGTCGGCCTGGTCCGGCCGCAACGCGTCGAAGCAGTCGATCTCGATACGCTTGACGAAGTCTTTTCCGTGAATCTTCATCCAGCCGTCCAGACGGTGCAGGCATTTTTGCCCGGCATGCGTGAGCGCGGTTGGGGGCGCATCGTCAATATTTCCAGCCTCACCATTCTGGGCATCACGCAACGCACAGCCTACGCTGCTGCAAAGGCGGCGCTCGTGAGCTTTGCCCGTACGTGGGCGCTGGAACTCGCGACGACAGGCGTCACGGTCAATTCGGTCGCACCCGGTCCCACTGAAACGGAGCTGTTCCGCGCCAACAATCCGCCGGGCAGCCAGGGCGAGCAGCGCTATCTGTCTGGGGTGCCAATGGGGCGCTTCGGCAAGCCAGAAGAAATAGCCGCGGCGATCGCCTTCCTGCTTTCGGATGAAGCGGGCTTCATCACCGGACAGACACTCTTTGTCGACGGCGGGGCGTCAATCGGGAAGGCCGGAATCTGACGCCGCTCGGACGCCCTTCGCAGCAAAGAGACTTTCGATGAACGAGACGAAGGCGCGCGCCTTCGTCGTTGCCATTCGGCCCGATGGAAAGACGGCCCACACATCGACGCCCGGTAACGTCCAGTCTGAGAGCACCGCCTGCACTGAACCATCCGCGAGTTCCGGTGCGAACATCCATTCCGATGCGACGGCGAGCCCCATATGAGCGAGCACGGCGGCACGCATTCCTTCGGCGGCGCTGACACGCACGCGGCTCGACACCGTGACGGCGGCTTCCGTGCCGTCCGCGTGTCCAAACGCCCATGAGTCGCCACCACTGCGCATCGCGTGAACGATCGCTTGATGCTGGCTGAGATCGGCTGGCGTACGCGGTACACCATGCCGCTCGAAGTACTTCTTCGTGCCGACCACCAGCCGTCTTCCGCTCACGACGCGACGCGCGGTCATTCCGGAGTCGTCGAGCCGTCCCATGCGCAATGCGACGTCGATGCCTTCTTCAAGCAGATCGATCGGACGGTCGTCCATCACGATTTCGACGTCGAGTTTCGGGTGTTGGTCCAAAAACGCACCAAGCGCGGGGATCACGTGCAGCCTCGCGAACGTGACGGGGGCGCCTGCTCGCAGCCTACCCGACAGCCCCTCTGACGATTCGCGCACCGAATGTTCCGCCCGATCGGCTTCCTCGATGGCGAGGCACGCGTGTTCGTAGAACCGCTGGCCAGCGTCGGTAGGTGTCAGACCACGCGTCGAGCGCAACAGGAGCCTCGCGTTCAGATGCTCTTCCAGCTGCGCAATCGATTTGGAAACGGCGGGTTGTCCAATCTGGAGCCGTCGCGCCGCGGCAGAGAACGAGCCTGCCTCCACGACGGCGACGAAGGTTTCCATTGCGGCCAGGCGATCCATGCGGGCGGTGTCTCGTGAATGGGGAAAGGGTGGGCGGAGCAGCGCTGTTGAACGCAAGAGATATCACGCTCCACGCAAACGACCGCGCAACTATACAGCAGCCTGATACCGTGAGCGCTGCACAACGGCAGCGCGCTGTTCCACGGTACGCGTTCAGACCGAGGTCGAAAACGACCGGCTAGCCCGCAAGCCCAGGAGTTTCCTGCCTGCAGTGGAAACGCGCTTTGTCGGTTGAAATCAGTTGGCAAGCTTCGCAGCATGCACGTCAGTGCGTCCACGTCGAACGCTCGTCGATTTCAAGGAGGCCATGCCTGGCTAGCATCGCATCATTCGAATCCGATCATCATTTGCTGTTCGCCCATATGTATCACGATGTGACATAGCCATACGGGATGGGAACGGATGATCTGCAACGGCCGATAAGATGCCGGCGTCTTCTGAAGCGAGGGTGGTAGGCCGGGAGCGTCACGACTGCATGCCGTGTGGCTCATAGTGCTTCCGATGATTCCGCACGAGCGCAGGCACCAGCGAGCGCGGAACGCGGCTTGCATATTGTTTAGCCTGGTTACCGTTTGTCACGGGATAAGGGTCAACGTGCGCCGGTTGATCGACGTTTAAACAGGCAGCATCGCCATCGCGGTGCAATCTCATGGGAGGAAATTATGAAGAAAATCATCGCAGCTCTTGCTTCGGCCCTGCTAGTTACAACGGCATTTGCACAGACAGCAGCGGCGCCATCGGACGCCGCCAAGGCCCAACTGAAGGCAAACAGCGAGAAGAGTGAAGCACAGGCTACCGCGAATAAAAAGAAAGCTGAAGCTCAAAGCGACGCCGCCAAGGCCCAGGCGTCGGCAAATGAAGACAAGGCGTCGGCTCAAGCCGACGCCGACAAGAAGGCAGCGGAAAAGGAGAAGGCAGCAACGCCGAAGGAGGCGGCTGAGGCGCAAAAAGACGCCACCAAAGCGCAGGCCAAGGCCGACAAGAAAATGCACGACGCGCAGGCAAAGGCTGACCGGAAGAAGCACAAGGCTGCCCAGGATACTGACGTAGCTCAGGCAAAGGCCGACAAGGAGAAGGTCGAAGCTCAAAACGATGCAAACAAGAAGGCTGCAGACGCCAAAGTCGATGCCGCGAAAAAGCAATAGCGGGGTGCTTCGGTAATCGCCCGCAGTCAGTCAACACATAATTGACACGGATCTATGATGCGGCGCCAGGGCGAGTCTTCGTACTCGCCCTTTTCAAGGACTGCGTAAGAGAGGCGGCCAACCATCGTGCGCAGCGCTCACGGGTTTCTATAGCATTTCCCCTTGCGTTCAAGGCATTCGCGGAACGGGGGGCAACCCGCAGAAATGAGGATGACAGGCATGTAGGATGCTCAACCAGGCAAGAAGATGTAAGCAACAGGCAGTCACATGAAAGAACATCTCAGCGCGCTTTTCAGGACGCACCGCGAGGCGGTCGAGGCGTCGCAGTCACTAATGGAACAGGAAGGGCTTTGCGATGCCGACGCATTGTTCGTCTTTCCGCTCGGATCAGTTGCTCGCGCTGCGCGGCCCATGCCGGACCGGCATGAGGTCGATCATGCGGAGTACGCGGGGCACGGTGAGCAGATGACAATGATGTCGATCAATCACTTCGTCGAGCCATTCACGGCACATCTCAGTCCGAGTCCGGGCGTCCATGAAGACGGAAGACAAGGGCACGCCCTCGTCGTCATCGGGCATCCGCCGCAACATAGCCTTGCCCGGATTTGCGATGCATTAAAGGGGTGTGGTGCTTTCGCGATCCGCTGTCCTGGAGACAGCTGGCATCTGTGTCATACCCGGCGTGGTGGCAACGGAGCGACCTGTTGAGGGCGCGAACTCTCTCCGGCTCGTGCGTGCAACAGGCGAGCAGGAATGAACTGACGCTATGGAGATGCTGCGAGCCCGGTCTCTGCCCGTCGAGGCAATCGGTCGTTTCACCTTGGCCACAACATGCCGCTGACCGTTCCACCAGCTCGGGCGTCGGGAACCCTCAGGCAGGCTTGATATTCGCCGCCTGCTTGCCCTTCGGTCCCATTTTTACCTCGAAGCTTACCTTCTGGTTTTCCTGCAGCGACTTGAAGCCCTCTGTCCTGATTTCCGAGAAGTGGGCAAACAGGTCTTCCCCACCGTCATCTGGAGTGATGAAGCCAAAGCCCTTTGCATCGTTGAACCATTTCACTGTGCCGGTTGCCATTTTTCATGCTCCGTAAATGTTGAATGCTGAATTCGCGATTGCGGCATTGCCAATCGCCACGTTACATCATCCGCTTCACCGCATCACATGAACATTCGACCCCGGGGCCATTTCCCTGAAGAGGCGGTGCATTTAACGCACTTAAGCAGGACAAGCGCGCTGACGCTATGTTTCAGGCTGTCGTGCAGTTCTTCTGCGACCGTGGTGTCAACGCCGAGGCTGCGAAGGCGCTGCAATCTTTCCTGTTGCGCATGAACCAGTTCGATGCCGCGACGAATACGCGCCTCGGTAGGCGAGGCGGTTCCCATCTTTTCCCCTTCTGAGGTGAACTGCAATACGCCAAAGTCCAGCACACTGTCAGTTTCTGCTGTCGGCGCGTGCGGCGCATCGCGCGCACGCTTGCCGGTAGCCACTCCGGCATCATCAAGATTATCGAGCAACGCCAACAATGTTTCGGGTGCGAATGGTTTCCGCAGCATGGCTGCCACGGCGACTTCGGGGTCCGTTGCCAGCGCCGACATCACGATAACCGGGATCTGCTGAAACCCCGGCATCGCCCTGATCCTGCGGACCATTTCGGGACCGCTCATTAAAGGCATCATGACATCGGTGACAATGACTTGTGGACAGCTTTCGGGCGCAAGGCGCAGGCCGTCCAGTCCGTCCTGGGCGATGGTCACATCGTAGCCTGCGCCCTCGAGCACGGTACGCAATGCATCCCGCACGTTCGCATCATCGTCGGCCAGCAAAACGCGACTCATAGTGACTCATCGACCTGAACCATCGCCATATGCGTGACAGCTGCATCTTATATTCCATGCGCGTCCGTCCCTCGTCCATCGGCCAGCGTTCCGGGCCAGGCGGCCTCCCGCCTTTCTCAAGGGCCTGCCGCGATTTGTATGCTTTACCATTCTCGCCGAGAATACTTCCTCACACAGCGCCGGATTTTCGTGCGCCATGGCGGTGTTATTTGCACCGCAGCACACCGAACCATTGCCAGATTGCATCAACCATCGCTGGCTGGAGGCGACGATTTTCCCGATTGACCTGAAGGGCGAACGAAGTCGTGCGTCGCGTTTTCGCATTTATTCTGCCGCTGGCTAATTAGATACCACCGACGGCCGGTTCCGGGACGTCCTTGGGTCAACCACGCAAGACATACGCGAGATCCTCAAGCGTGGGCGGCTTGAGGAGGTGGTAGTCGAATCCGCTCCCGGCGCCAGCTGGGTCCAGCGTTTTCCCGGCGTAACCGGTCAGTGCCACCAGACGGGTCGATGCGCAGTGCGCGTGCTCGCGTAGCCGACGCGCCAGCTCATGCCCATCCATGCCAGGCATGTTGATGTCAATGAGCGCAATATCGGGTATGAACGACTCGACTATCGAAAGCGCTTCGGGTCCCGACTGCGCACGCTTGACCTCGTGACCGTCGAGCGTCAGCAGCATCGCGAGTGCCTCCGTCGCGTCCGCATTGTCGTCTACGAGCAGGATGCGGGCTGGGGACATGCCGTGCGTGGTGGCCGCTGTGTGTTCGAGTTGCTTTCTGCAAACGACAGGCAGCCGTACCGTGACCTCCGTCCCCTTGCCCTCACCCTCGCTGACGACGGCAATTTCACCCATGTGGGCGTTGACCAGATATCTGACGACAGCCAGGCCAATGCCCAGTCCACCTTCCGAACGCGCCCGCGTGGACGGTGACTGGGCGAACATGTCGAAGACGTGCGGCAGTATGTCCGGCGCGATACCCATTCCGTTGTCTCGCAAGGTGATGATGGCGTCCCTCGGCGTCGAGTCGTGCATGGGTATTGTCTCCGGATCGGGGGCATCCACCCGAAGCATGATCTCACCGCCCAATGGCGTGTATTTCACAGAGTTCGACAGCAGGTTTGAGATGACCTGCGTCAGGCGGGCGCCGTCTGCAAAAACCGTCACGGGATACGCCGGTAGTGTCACCTCGAGCTGTTGCTGGCGTCGTTCCGCCTCCGCCGCGACGGCGGCCATCGCGTCCTTGACGATGTCGCCGAGCAGGCCATAGGTGGGGCGGACCGACAGCTTGCCATGCCGTATCCGCGACGCGTCAAGCAGGTCACTCACCAGGCGCTTTAGCTGCTGCACCTGCCTGTTGGCGACGGCCAGCGCAGACAGCACGGAGGGACTGCCGGCTGCCAGCTTTTGCGCCGCCGAAAGCGCGGTGTCAATCGGGCCGAGCGGGTTGCGCAGTTCGTGGCTGAGTGTCGCGATGAACTCGACCTGATGAGTCTCGACGGCCGCGAGCGCATTCCTGGCGGCTTCCGCTTCCCCTGCGCGCGCTTCTGCGTCCGCTTTCGCCTGTTTGATGGTCAAGGCGGCACACGTGAAGTTGGCAAGACTCGTCAGGACGCGGCGGTGTTCGCTGTCAAAGTGGTGCCCGTCATGTGACATAACCCATAGCGCCCCCCAAGGCTGGGGTATGCCGGGAACAGGGACAACCAGTTCCTCGGTGATCTCCAGCGGGACGGGGGCCAGGCAATCGAAGTGGCGTTTCGGAAGGGCGAACAGCTGGGGCGAGCCCAGTTCGAGCGTGATGCCCGCCGGGCTGTGATCGGCTGGAAGCAGGTGCCCGGCGAGGCCCGCACAGTGTCCCGATAACGCCACCCAGCGGAAGGTATGCGGTGGGCTCACATCACGATCGCACAGGCTGATGCCGGCGCTTCCCGCATCGCACAACCTCAGCGCGGTGTCGACAAGCGTCTGCAGCATCACGCTATCCGCTGCGTTCAGCGCCTGGGCGAGACCATGCAGCGCCTCGTTCTCAGCAGCAAAGTCCGGAGCGCGGCGTCGACGCGCGTCGAGCTCTCGGGTCACAAGCGCGTCGGCGCGCTGGACGCGACTCAGCGCATCGGACTCTGACGTTCTCGGCATGCCATCCTCACGCAGAATGTAGGCCTTTTGAAGGAAAACGGCGGGTCCACGTCCATTTTAGCTGGGCTTCGACCGGGCTATCGCGACGTCGGCATGCCGCCGTGCGGTATTGTTCGCGCCATATAAATATAGGGCGTAGACGCACAGGCTGTCGGGGGATGGAAGGCGGCACCCGCCTTGCTGCTATCAGCTTGTTGTAAGAGAGCGTATGGCACAGGGTAGCGTAGCAAGGAGCAGATCATGAAAGCGCTTGATGCATCGTTGCATGCACGCAGCGCCGTTGCAGTTGTGGCGCTGTCTGCTGCTGTGTCCGGTTGCTATTACTACGTGCCCTACGGCTACGTCCCCTACGATGCGATGCCAATGGCCTCGGCACCGCCATATCAGTTCACGATGCCCGATGCAGCCGCATCCGGCGCCGCGTCCGATGTGACAGCATCGACGAACACTTATATTTCAACTGCCGCACCCGTCTTCGTCGCGCCTGCGTATTACCCCGTCGCGTATCCGTACTATGGCTCGCCGTGGTGGGGACCTTCGGTGTCACTGAGCTTCGGCTATTGGAGCGGCTGCTGTTACGGTGCAGGCCACCATGGCCACTGGGGGCATGGCGGCTGGGGTGGCGACGGGGGCCAGTGGGGCCACGGGCACGGAGGCGGCTGGACCGGTCACGGATATCGATGGCAGGGGGGCGGTGGTCACTACTGGGGCGGCGGTGCACGTGGTGGGCCGGTGCACTGAACGCGACGGGTGCCTTATCGGTGCCGCACCTGACCCATTGCCCGCAGACGCGATCGGGAGGCGAAGCGATATTCGATCGATCTACCCGGCGCAAGAAGCAACCACGGTCTGCATACCGTTCCAGACTGCCAGAGATTGTTTTATCACGCGCGTTGACGCCGGAGAACCGACCTCCCAGTGGTTCCGATGAGGCACGCATCATGGCCGAAGCGCCCCGATGTGCCAGTCACCGCGGCTGGCACGCCATGCAGTCGATGAAGGCGCGAGCTCGTCGAAGCCCATATTCGGCCGCGGCACTTTCGGATATGAAATCGACGTTTTCAGGGAAGCTGGCGACGGGGGCGGCTTGTTCGTCGCAGGCGTGTATGAACCACAAAACGGTGTAGCGACGCTGCATGCCGGTGAAAGACAAGGAAAAAGTGGTTCTGACTTCAACGTCGATCTGGTATCCGCGGTACGGCTCGCAAGACTGACGCATGGCGCCCTCCAGCACGAACGAGGTATGCATGTTGGGTTATCGGTTCCGCATCCGTCGTGCCCGAAGCCGGGCTTCCGTTGGCCGCCAGAAGCGCTATGAGAGCGAATGGCGATTGAATGAATAGCTGGCTGGATTGTCGGCGTGAACGTCTGGAGTGCATCCAATGGACGGCGCGCGGGTGAACGGCCGGCGGCAGAAACGGGTCGACCACCGTCGAACGCATCGGGCCAGCGTGTGGTCCCATCGTCGGCCTGCCGTCATCTGCCCCAAGAAGTCGCTCGGCGGCGCGTTGCATCAGCGTGCGGACATGAACGCATCTTCGCGGGAAATGACAGTTCGGCCTGATTTTTGCGTCGCTCACTTCGTCAGCCCGAAAAGGCGGGGCATCGCATGGATAGGCCGAATCCGTTGGAAGAACTCGCGCGTATTGACGAAAAGATACGCCTTTGCGAGCAAAGGCTGGAAGAGCAGCGGGAGCGGCTTGCCTCGATGGACGCCGGTGGGAGGAATCGGGAAGATTCTGAACATCTTCATGCGAACCTGGTTGCAAGCCTGCATGCGCTTGAAGGACTTCGCGACGTGATCAGAAAGGAAGTGCGGGACGCGGGGCTTTAAGCCGTCCGCTCGCCCGACCGGTCCCCCGGCTGCTGACAACAACCGGCTTCGATCGCGCGAAGGGCGTGGCGCACTGGGTTCATCGAGCCTGCAATGGACCAGTCGCCTGCTCCGTCTGTCGAGTCATCCGGGGCCTCGCAAGGGTTGAGGGGGCACCTGAGGGGCAGCAGCCGGGGGGACGGTAGTTGCGCGACTCGCGCGTCACTAGCCGCCCTATAATCGATGGGACGGACTTCTCACGTTTTTGGCGAAATATGGGAAATACGCGCCGCTGAGCTTGATCACCTGACACGCAGTCCACTTGCGATGAGCGTGTCGGCGCAGATGTCTGTACTTGCCACAATCGCAGCCGGTGTTCCTGGCTGAATGAAGTCTCGCCGGCGGCAAGCACGCGCCTGTCTGCAACTCTCCGAACGGCGCCCGCAACCATGAACCACTTCAGATGATCCGGTCGCACGACTGCACGGGTGGCAGCCTGAGACTCAGCGGTGCCGAGGGACCCAGTTATGGCTGACTTGCAGGCGCTAGACGACAGACAGCCGGATGTGTCCATTGTCGCGGTGGGGGCATCGGCGGGCGGCATTACTGCACTGCAGAAACTGTTCGAGGGGCTTCCGTCCCGTCTGCCGTTTGCGCTTGTCATCCTGCAGCATCTGCCCCCCGGCCGGCCAAGCGGACTCGGCGACCTGATCACGAAATGGACATCGGTTCCCATCCGTTCCGCACAAGACGGCGCGCGGCCTGAACCGAACGCTATCTATCTCCCTTCGCCTGATGACATCCTGACACTCGAGAACGGCGTGTTTCGCACCAGGCCAGCGGCGGGAGGCAACCGGCGGCCTGGCATCGATACGATCGACACATTCCTCGAAAGCCTGGCGCTCAAGGAGGGATCGCGTCCAGTCGCGGTGATTCTTTCCGGCACGGGAATGGACGGAACGGCCGGTGCGATCCGCATCCGGCAGGCGGACGGCATTGTCATCGTCCAGGATCCGCTCACGGCCCTGCATGATGGCATGCCCAACGCAGTCATCCAGCGCGGCATTCACGATCACGTTCTGCCTGCCCGGGCGATCGGTCAACAGCTGGCGGCCTGTGCCGAACCCGCCTATACACGTCCCGTGCCATCGGCTGACTGGACAGGCACCATGTCTGAAACTTTTGGGCGGATCATCGGGCTGATTCGTCAGCGCGTAGGGTTTGACCTGAGCGGATACAAGCCTTCCCCGTTGCTCTGGCGAATCCAGCAGCGCATGGATATACGAAAAGTCTGGTCATTCGACGATTACGCCTTGCTCATCGAGGACGACCCCGTCGAACTGGAAGCGCTGGTGCGCGGCATCCCGATTCACGTCACGGAATTCTTTCGCGACGCCGATGCCTGGACAGCGTTGCGCAAAGACGTGCTGGAACCCCTCGTTCGGGCGGCGCACGGTGCGCGCGCCATACGGACCTGGACGCCGGCCTGCTCGACAGGCGAGGAGGCGTACTCCGTCGCGATGCTGCTGGACGAGGTTGCCCAGGAAAACGGCGTGCCGTCCGACTTTCAGGCGTTCGCAAGCGATGCCGCCCCGGAGCTGGTGGCCAGAGCGAGCCGTGGTCTTTTCAGCGCAGCGTCGCTTGCTGCCGTGCCGGCCTCGCAACGCAGCCGTTACTTCTACATGGTGGACGGCGCATTCCGGATAAAGCGGCAGCTGCGCGAAAAGATGGTATTTGCACCGCAGGATCTGGTTGCTGATCCGCCGTTTTCCGGCCTTGATCTGATCACCTGTCGCAACCTGTTTATCTATCTTGAACCGGAGACGGTCAGGGAGGTGCTGTTTCTTCTGCATGGCTCGTTGCGGCAAGGCGGGTTTCTTTTTCTTGGAAAAAGCGAGGCCACTTCATTCGTCCGGCAGGGCTTTGAGGCGGTGTCCAGGCAATGGAGCATCTATCGGAAAACGGGCCCGATACCCGAAGCCAGACGGAAACTTCTGGTGCGCAAACCCGTAGCGAACGGTGAGACACTGGACACGGCCGCCATTCGCGCCGCACTTGAGCAGTACGACGTTCCGTCGGTGCTGACCGACGACGAAGGCAGCGTCCTGCGGATATACGGCAACACGAGGCACATCCTTGGCCTGCCGGCGGGCGAGCCTAGCCTCAGGCTGATAGACCTCGTGCCGCGGCCGTGGGCAGCGCCGCTGCGTTCTTTCATGCAACTGGCGCTTGAGGCGTGCCAGCCAATGACGTTGACGGGTTTGACGAACGGCGTCACAGGCGAGGCTTCCATGACCGTGCGGATCACACCGCTGCAAACGTCGGCCGATGGGGCGTGGAGACGGATGCTGGTGTCATTCATCGGCGATCCGCACGCTCTGGAGGCACCGGATGCAGGCGACGAACAGGCGGTGCCCGTCGACCTGAGCGCGGCATCTGCTGCCGACTGGAAGGACGAAGCGCGGGTTTCGCGCGAAGAACTGGAAGCATCCCGTGAGGAATTGCAGGCACTCAATGAGGAACTGAAGGCTTCGAACCAGCAGCTGAACGAAAGCAACGACGGTCTGAACGATGCGAACGTCGACCTGCAGGCGAACATCGCACAGCTCGCGATGCAAAATCGTGTGCTGCTGTCGGGTGCAGTGATGGCGCTCTTCCTGGACGAGACGCTGAAGCTTCGCTGGTTCACGCCATCCATGCGGGAAGTGTTGCCGCTGACAGCGTGCGACACGGGCAGGCATGTTGCAGACCTGGTTCCAAAGTTCCGGGACCGGGACTTCTACACAGACATCCAGTATGTCCTCGATACACGCGAACCACGCGAAGCGACCGTGCGCAACAGCGGTGGCCAGTGTTTCCTGCGCAAGACCTTCCCCTACATCGCCGAGACGGGCTCGATCGCCGGGGTGGCGATTACGTATGCGGACATCACCGACCGCACGCGCGCCGATGCCGCGCAGCGCCGCAATGAGACCTCGCAGCCAGAAGGAAGCGTTTGATGTGCCGTGTGCTAGGCGTCGGCCAGCTTCAACGCGCCTGACGGCCGGATGCGCTGCTAGCTGTCGGAGGGCAGCGTGTCTGCAGTTTGGAAACGGGTATGGCGTTGGCGCGGTGGTCGTGGTGTACGCCACCGGACAGATTGTCGAGAGCGTGATTCTTACGCCGCGGCTGGTTGGTGAGCGTATCGGCCTGCATCCACTCGCGGTGATCTTCGCGGTGCTGGCGTTTGGCAAGCTGTTCGGTTTCTTTGGCGTCCTGCTCGCGCTGCGAGCCACTGCCGTCTTTGCTTTGGCGTTGCGCGAACTGAGTCGCTCTTATCTCACGAGTGCGCTCTACCGGGGGCGTGACGCGGTATTGCCCGGCGTCCGCTGTGCCACGCGTTTCCAGAAGATTCGGTGACTGCGGGCTCCGGAGAAACGCTCTCTTTGGACGAACCTCCTGAGGTCGATAGACGTCCGATCTTCGCAGAAGAGGGGCAACGCCCTTCGTGTCTCTGCGTTCAGCACTGCGGAATCGACATTGCGTCAGACTGCCCCCATGCAGTCCGATATCCAGGAGGCCATGCAGGAATTGACGCGCACGCATCTGTTGCAGCCGGTTGCGTGTAGCTGCGGGAAGCGCCCGCCATCAGCGCCGCAGCGACGATGCTCGCGGACCCGCTCCCGATCATTGCTTTCAAAGCGGGTCCTCCTTGGATTCGCCGGTTCATGCCGCTTGGGCGCGCGGATCGTCGGATGCCTGCTCGTTCACGATGATCGGATGCGCAGTGCGTGCATGAACATGCGCGGTCGGCGTACGGTCGATCAACAGACTCAGGAGTTCGGGGCGGTTGTAGTGTCCGGCCGAATCCATCAGCATCTTGCGGCGGTCGATTTGAGCGAAGTCGAGATCGACGATGACTTCGCCTTCACCGGAGCGAAGGGGTTCGGCCATCAGCATGCCGTCAGGCGAGACGACCGTGGTGAAGCAGCCACCCGAGATCGGACCGATTCCACAACCCGTGTCCTCCATGATCTGCGCCTGCTGGTCGGCGTCGAGCCACGCTGTCGCGTTGACCACGAATGCGCCGGACTCGAGCGCATGTTGGCGGATGTTGATTTCCATCCGCTGTGCGAAGCCCTCGCCAAAGGCGGAACCCGGATACATCGCCGAATGGATCTGTTCGCCGTCTGCGATCATCGCGTAGCGGGCGAGGGGGTTGTTGTGCTCGAAGCATGCGAGCTGTCCGATACGGCCGACTGCGCTGTCGACAGCACGCAGGCCCGAGCCGTCTCCCTGGCCCCAGACCATGCGTTCGAAATGCGTCGGCGTGATCTTGCGGCGGCGCTGGATCAGCGTGCCATCGGCGTCGAAAAGCAATTGCGCGTTGTACAGCGTGCCGCCATCGCGCTCGTTGACGCCAATGGATACGACCATACCCGTTTTTCGCGCGGCTTCTCCGATTGCGTCGGTAGCGGCGGACGGCACCGTCACGGCCTGTTCGAGCAGTCGCAGATGTTCGGTGCCCGACAACAATTCGATGCCCGTCTGGACGGCCGCAAAGTACGGGTAGTAAGGCACGACCGTTTCGGGGAAGGTGGCAAACTGCACGCCCTTCTGGCCCAGTTCGTGGATTTTCTGCACCACCTTGGCGACGGTCGCTTCACGACTGTACAGCACCGGGCTGAACTGAACGGCGGCGGCTTTGACGACTTTCATGACAAACTCCTTGACGAGGGCGGGCGGGTTACCCGGCAGCGTCCGATCTTGCATATGCAACATCGGCCGAAAAACTTCAGGCCACGCGCAGTGGCAAATCGCGCGCGATATTCATGAGCTCACGGGCACCGGCTTCTCCCAGGAGCCGCGTCGCATGGCTTTGTGCAGCCGACCACGCGCTCGAAGCGCTTTTGAGCAGCGCCTTGCCCTCACGCGTAAGCGAGAGAGGGCGGCTGCGGCCATCGCTTGCCGGAACGCCTTCGGCAACCCAGCCCCGCACGATCAGCGGCTGCAGATTCCTGGTCAGCGTCGATCGTTCGTGATGGTTTCTTCGACCGAGATCCGTGCGGCTAATGTGCCCGAACTCCGCTATGAGCACGAGCAATGAGAACTGCGGCGCCACGATGCCGAACGGCCGCAGCGCATCGTCATAGACGGAAGTCAGAACACGCGAGATTTGCCGGGCACGCGTCATCAGGCAATTGCGCGCGATATGGCCGCTCAGCGTTTCATCCACGGTGCGGTCCTGTTCGACGGTTCCGTTCGGCTCCTGTTGCATATGCACTACCTCGGGTAAGCCCAATTTTTGCGGCGCGGCACTCTGCTCGCGTTGAGCGTATTTGAGCCGATGAACGTATCGTGCTCATGTCCGAAGGTTGCTTGTCTGTAAGCGAACGTATCCCGATGTCTTTGCAGATACGTTGCGATACAAAGGGAAGTTGCGAGGCGAGAGCGGGACGAAATGACGAGGGCGCTGGCGTGACATATCGAGTGACGACGCCTCAGTCGCGTTGCTGCCTTGCTCGCTTTCTACTGTGCCGCTACGGCTCGCGGCCATACCGGTCGACCAGCGGGCTTAGCGGGCTTCAACCGAAAAAACGGGTCTAAGCTCTCAATTTTTCTTTTCGTTTGCCGATACTACTGTCGTTAACCCTACGCAACCCTCTCGCGCAAGCGTCGACGCGCTAAAAAGCAACACAGCACAAAATAATCACGTGTTCCCAAACTTTGTCAGGCGCGCGGCCGTTATCGCGGGCCGCCGTCCCTGCATCGTGGGCGCGCTCGGTACGCTGCTTGCGGCGGCTGTTCTGGGCGTGAGCCTGCTAACACTGGTTGCCGCGCGCGACACAGCGATTCGCCACGCCCACGAGACATCAAGGAATGTTGCCGCGGTATTGTCGAGCAATATCTCGCACACCGTCGAATCCTCGGATCAATCGTTAAGGACGCTTATCGCCTCTCTTGACAAGCCGGCCGTCCAACATCTGGACGCGGACGTGCGGCACGAACTGCTGTTCAACCGCACCGCGACTTCGCAATATGTGACGGGCATGGGCGTGACCAATGAGCACGGGCAGTTGATGGACGGGTGCTGTTCGAGCACGCATCACTGGGACTTCAGCGACCGCGATTACTTCCTCGTACATCGCCAGTCGGCGAACGTGGGCCTGTATGTTTCCGCAGTGTATCGGGCGCGCTCGCGCGAGGGCGTGGAAGCCTTGGCACTGAGCAGGCGGATCGACAACGCCGACGGTTCTTTCAAGGGCGTGGCGCTGGTCGCCATCGACGTGGCGTACTTCAGCCGCCTGCTTGACGGGCTGAACGTCGGACCGGGCGGTGTCACGGCAATCGTTCGGACCGACGGCACACTTGTCGCAAGGAATCCTTATATACGACTGGCGCTTGTACCGAACTTCAGTAAATCGCTGACGTTTCCGCGCATGGTGAACCAGGACTCCGGCTTCTATGCGGCACGCTCGCCGACGGATGGCGTGCTGCGACTTTATACGTTTCAGCGCGTGCCGGGTACGCCGCTGATTGCAGTCGTCGCGCCGGCGCTCGACGACGTGCTCGCCTCATGGAAGACGCTTTCGTGGATCGTAGGCACTTCCGCTTGCGCTATCAGTTTCGCGTTTTGCGCGGTGGTCTGGTTGTTGGCGTTTGCATTGCGCGACCGGGCTCTCGCCGAAGACCGCTTGACGGAGCTCACGCAAACCGACTCGCTCACGGGACTCAAGAACCGACGCGCGCTCGACGAGGTGCTGGAAGCCGAGTGGGAGAGATTGCAGCGTACGGCGAGCTGTCTCTCCGTTCTCTATGTGGATGCCGATCATTTCAAGCAATACAACGACAAATACGGGCACGCGGCAGGCGACAAGGCGTTGAAGCATCTCGCCGACTGCATCGCGCAACGCGCGTGCCGTCGCAGTGACTGCGCCGCCCGTTATGGTGGCG
The DNA here is from genome assembly GCF_000020045.1 of Paraburkholderia phymatum STM815. Lineage (GTDB taxonomy): Bacteria > Pseudomonadota > Gammaproteobacteria > Burkholderiales > Burkholderiaceae > Paraburkholderia > Paraburkholderia phymatum. The sequence goes on from NC_010623.1 coordinate 2,296,417, forward strand.
AGGAATTCGTGGTCGTATTGCCCGACACCGACGCGGCGAACGCGGCGCGCGTTGCCGAAGGCATACGCGAGGCATTGGAACGATCATGGCATGCACGGCATGAGGCTGGAACGGCTGAGCTTCATCCGTTCACGGTCAGCGTCGGATGCGCGACAGGTCGACGCGGTTGCCCTGCCACTCTGGACGAACTGACGAAGGCGGCGGACCTTGCGCTATACGAAGCCAAGAATGCCGGTCGGAATTGCGTCAGAGCGGCGGCCATGGCCCATTCCTGACGCCGTCGTTGTTCTAAGGAAGGCTACCGGTATGAGCTATCACCCGCTGCGTCGATGCGTCGTCGCGCCGGGTGCCACGGTGGCCCGCTGAGCAGTTTGCATCGCGTAAGCATGTTCTACTGTCGATACGCGGGCCGGCGCCACATGGCCATTGATCTGATCGGCCTCATTCGAGCGCGTGAAGTGCAGGTGTGTGATATCCGTCGGAAAGAACATTGCTGTGTATCAGATCTTCACGACACGCGCGGCTGCGGAAATCGAACGCAAGGCGGCCCTCGATCGTCTCACGCATTCCAGGTTCCCGAATGAGCCAGACGCTCCCGGCATTGAAGAGGTGCCGTACCCGGTGTCGAACGTGGCGAACACGTGATTTCCGTTTGATAGAGACGTGACTGACGAGTGCCAACCAGAATCGCTGCTGGCCAGGCCGTCAAGTCGCAATGTTCTTCGCGCCTACTTAATAAACCTCGTCGCACATGCCTTGCTGGATATTGCCATCGCAGCGACGGGCGAAACCGCATGGACAAGTTGCGCCGCCGCGCCGATGATAACTTTGGATGGGTGCCCCAGAGATCCACAATGACCGACGATCTGACGACATGGTTAGCGCAGATTGGCCTCGGCGCGTACGCTGCAAAGTTCATCTCGCAAGGGATCGATTGGGATGTGCTTAGCGATCTGTCCGAGGGCGACCTAAAGGAGCTCGGCCTTACGCTGGGCGATCGCAAGCGACTCGCGAAAGGACTTGCGGCGCTGAACGGTGTGCATACACGTTCGCGTCAGCAGGCGGAGCAATGCGGACGCTTGCCTTCGTCATCCGCACCCGAAGCCGTCGACGCCGAGCGGCGGCAAATCACGGTGATGTTCATCGACCTCATCGATTCGACAGCGCTGGCAGAGCGATTCGATCCGGAGGACATGCGACGTCTGCTAGGGTTCTACCACCAAGCCTGTGCACGCGCGATCGAAGCTCATGAAGGCCATATCGCGCTTTATATTGGCGATGGCCTGCTGGTCTATTTCGGCTATCCGAATGCGCACGAAGACGACGCAATACGTGCAGTACTTGCCGCCCTCGCTGCCATAGCGGCGCTTCGCGAGGCCAACGAGCTCGTTGAAACTCAGTACGGTGTTCGCCTGCAGGCACGGATTGGGATCGAAACGGGACTTGTCGTCGCCGGCGCGATTGGCGCTGGCTCTTCGCTGGATCACCGGGCGATCGTCGGAGAAGCGCCAATCATCGCCGCAAGGCTGCAGTCGCTCGCGCCCCCCGACGCAATCGTCGTGGGACCGACGGTCCAACGCCTGATCGAAGGATCGTTCGAGCTTGAAAACCTGGGCTGGCGCGAATTGAAAGGGGTCACGGGTCCCGTGAGGGTCCAACGTGTGCTGGCGCAAGCGGATACGATCGACCGCTTCGAAATCAGGGCGATCCACGGGGTGACGCCTCTCGTCGGCCGGGCTGCGGAACTCGACATGATCCGGCGGCGCTGGAAGCAGAGCGTCGATGGCGAAATGCGCTGCGTGCTGTTGACGGGCGAGCCGGGGATCGGCAAATTCCGCTTGCTGCGGGCGCTTTGCGAGGACATGAGTCAGGACGCGCATAGCATGGTTTCGCTTCACTGTTCCGCGTACTATCGAAACAGCCCTTTTTGGCCGGTACAACGCTGGCTACAGCGCACTTTTGGCATCGTGCCCGACGCGTCTGACGCGTCGAAACTGGAGCGGCTGGAGGCTGGGGTCGCAACACCTGGAGTCGATGTCGACGAGGCGCTTCTGGTTCTTACGAACCTGCTTGGGATTCCTGCAGGCACACGCCATCCGGGAATTGATACGTCGTCGCCTTCCTTCAAGCGCCGGACGCTGGACCTGCTGGTGGCCATGATCGAAACGTCAACGCACGTTCAGCCGCTACTCGTCGTTGTCGAGGACGCACACTGGATGGATCCATCATCCCTCGAGTTCGTTCGGCTCGTGGTTGAACAACTGATGTCCGCCCGGCTGATGGTCGTGATCACTGCGCGACCCGATTTCGAACCGGGATGGACTTACCCCCATCTCGTTCAACTCAATCTCGATCGGCTATCACGCTGTGAGTGCGTAGCGATGATCGAGCGGCTGACGGGCGGCAAGCAGCTTCCGGACCTCGTACGCAACCAGATCGTCTCGAAGACGGACGGTGTGCCCCTTTTCGTCGAGGAACTGACGAAGGCCATTCTTCAAAGCGATCTGTTGGAGGATGCCGGCATCGGATACACGTTGAAGGGCACGCCGCAGGAAATCGCCATTCCAGACACGCTGCAGGGCTCGCTGTTGTCGCGGCTCGACCGGTTGGAACCCGTCGTCAAGGAAACCGCACAGCTCGCGGCCACAGTGGGACGTGAGTTCGGCAGGAAGTTACTTGGCCTGATTGCGTCCAGGTCAGAGGATGAATTGCAGGAATCGCTCGACCGTCTGATCGGAGCCGAAATCATTGTTCCCGCTTCAGGGAAGTTCGCTGGAGAAGACGCCTATTTATTCCGGCATGCATTGATCCAGGAGATTGCATACCAATCGCTCCTGCTTGCGCGCCGGCGCCATTACCACGCGTTAATCGCCGCCGCTCTTGAAGAACATTACCCGGAGACAGTCGAACGGCAACCCGAACTGATCGCACAGAACTTCGTTGCGGCCGATCTGCCGGACCGGGCGATCGGCTATTGGCAGCGCGCTGGGGAACGGGCGCTTGCGGGCGCCGCCTACGATGAGACTATCGCCCATGTACAGCGCGGACTTGAACTGATCAACCGATGCGCCTGCAATGAGCCGGATCGAGCGAGGCACCTGCTGAGTCTGCTGCTGACAAGGGGCAGGGCAGAGCTGAGACTGGCCCAGCGCGAGGCGATCGCAACCTTCCGCGAGGCGGCCCGGATCGCCCGCGAACAGAAGCTCACGTCGTATCTCGTGCAGGCAGCGTTAGAGTTCGACACCGCCGAGACGTTCCTCGAAGGTTCCGGAGATGAATCGCTTTCGCTGCTGAAAGAGGCGCTCACCGTAATTGGAACGGAAGAGTCGCTCGAGCGTTGCCGGCTGTTGAGCCGCCTCGTCCGCACCGTTCATATGACGGGTGCATGCGAGCAAAGTAGTGGATTTGCGGAGGAGGCCATTGCGCTCGCCAGGCGACTAAACGATCTGCCGAGTCTGTTCGATGCATTGGCCTGCGAGTTGATGCATGTCGGTGCTCTCCCGTTACCTGCGAACAGGTTTCCGGAGCGTCAAAGCGTGTTGATGGAGTTGATGCAGATGGCGGAAGATCTCGGCGATGCGCACACCATCGGACATGCATGCGCGCGATGTCTTGCCGGCTACCTGGAGATCGGCGAGGCGGACCGTTTCGAGAGCGCGCTGGAAAGATATCGGCAGATCGCCACAAGTGGACAACACTTCGTCGACAAGTGGTGCGTGACGGGGGCGCAGGCAATGCGGGCCATACTCGTCGGTGACTTCTCCGAGGCTGAGCACAAGACGCGCGACTCGTTGCAGATGGCGCAGAACGCGGACGCAAACCTCGCTACAGGTGTCTACGGCATGCAGATGTTCGCGATACGTCGCGAACAGGGCCGGCTCGCCGAGGTCGCGCCGATCTTCAAGCGGTTTGTCGACGAGCACGCCGCGGATGCTACGTGGCGGCCAGGATTCATGTTGATCTGCAGTGATCTCGGCTTTGAAGCGCAGGCACGCGACAATCTCGTTCAGCTTGAGGAATCGGAATCCGGCATCCCCGTGGACAGCAAGCGGCTTGTCACGCTGACATATCTGGCGGAGGTGGCTGCCCGCCTGCGAGAAGTCGAACACGCGGAACGCATCTATGCGCTTCTCCTGCCGTTCCAGGATCAGGTCGTCACGGTTCCTGTCTTTACCCTCTGCTGCGGATCTGCGGCACGGTTTCTCGGCATGCTGGCTCGTGCTCTTGGCGACTGGTCAGCCGCCGAACGGCATTTCGAGTACGCGCTGACCATGGACGAGCGCTTGCGAGCCTGGCCCTGGCTCGCGCATGGGCGCTACGAATACGCGCTCATGCTCGCGGCACGCAATGGCATCGGCGATAAAACACGTGCCCAGCATTTGCTCTCAATGGCGGCGGCCACAGCAAGGCAACTCAAGATGTTCGCGCTTGTCGAGCGCATCGCTGGCGCGCAGACAGGAACAGGGCTCAGAAGTTAGCGCAGGCACGCACATTCGACGCGCAATTTGCAGTCGCTACTCAAGGAGAATCACATGCCGCGTTTTATGATTGAACGTAACTTTGCAGAGCAACTTGAGGTCACGGGTGAGAGTGCTGCAACTGTGAAGAGAATCAACGACGAAGAAGGCGTCGAATGGCTCTTTTCGTTTCTGAGCGCGGACAAGAAGAAGACTTATTGCCTGTACGAGGCGCCCAATGCCGACGCCATTCGTGCTGCCGCACGCAGGGCCAATCTGCCCGCCGATGTGATCATCGAGGTAAGTGACTTGCGGCCGGAAATGTTTAATTAGAGATCGCGATCGTTCGATCAGTCACCACCTGGCAAGCGGTCAAGCGCTGCACCCGTCTTGTCCCGATGCTCGCCCAGCGAACCGATCGAAAAGCCAGGATCGTCCGACGGCGCATTGAGAGGTGGCGATTTTTGCCGGAACCGACGTGCGAGTGCTCGACGAGCGCCTTGACGTCGGCGCTGCTGGGGGGCGCAGCCCGCGAGGCCGTGACCAAAACGGCTCAACAATGCGTATGCATGCCGTCCAGCCTGCTAGACTGGAAGTTCCCCTGCAAGCCATGGAGGGAGAGATGACGACCGTCTACGTCGTGAAGACTGGCGAGAAGTTCCTCTGCACCGCAGAGGACGGCGATATCGGAATGGCACCGGAGATCAAGGAAGCCATGTCCTTTCTCTCGTATGAGGAAGCGAGCAAAGTCGCGAACGAGCACGCCGACCCCGGATATGAAATCGTGACGGTTGAGATCACGAGACGCTGACGAGGAGCCTGCTCCCAGGCGCTCAGTGAAAGAGGGCCAAATTTCGAAGGCGCCATGCAATATGGCGCCTCGGCCTGTTGTGTCCCGAATCGCCAGGAGAATGGGCCACGTCTGAATCGAGATTCGCACGACGCTGTTGATGTGTGCATGAAACGGTTCTGCGTGCTGCGATTGGCCCTAGTTTCGCTCCAGATATCGCTCGACGAAGCTGACGATCGCTTTGGATTGGAAAACCTTCGCCAGTTGGCAGAGGTGGTCTGCAAAGGGACGATAGCGCTCGTCAAGCTCGGTCACGTGCGTGGCATGTTGCACGATGGCACGCATGTCGCCAAGCCGTGCCAGGTGTAGGAGCGCTTCGATCTCCTCGAGGGGAGGCGCGATCATGGTCCCTGCGAACGGCGGGGCGTCGGGCACAGCGGTTTCGAACGGTCCACTGATTTGCGCCTCTGTCGCTTCGTCACCCCACTCGACATGCAGCAGGGTCGCGACCTGTGACAATAACCCGCCCAAGTCGATCGGTTTGGGGAGAAAGACGTCTGCCCCAGCCGCAAGACTCTGTGCAGCATCGGTGCGAGATGCGCCGGCGGAAATCGCGACGATGGGCAGATGCTGGAACGCTTGCGTCTGGCGCAGGCGGCGTATGGCTTCGAGTCCGTCCATTCCGGGCATGACAATATCCATCAGGACGAGCGCGGGACGCAGTGCCTCGACTTTCTCCAGAGCTTCCGATCCGTTCGCAGCCTCCGCTACGTCGAATCCGAGCGGACCAAGCATGTCGACCAGGACGGCGCGGTTCTCTGCTACGTCATCCACAACCAGGATGGTCTTGCGCGGTCCCTTGTAGCCGCTTGCCATCCGTCCGGGCGCGACGACAGTAGAAAGAGGCGCCAGCAGCTGGACATTCAGTTCAAACGAGAAAGCACTGCCCGTACCGTGATGGCTTTCGACGTGAATTTCGCTGCCCATCAGGCGCACGAGTTCCCGACTAATGGCGAGGCCAAGTCCCGTACCACCAGACCGGTAGCGAGCGTCGCTTACCTGCTCGAACGGCCGGAAGATCGCCTCCAGACGCGCTTCTTCTATACCGATCCCGGTATCGCGCACTTCGAAACAGAGTCGCGTGGGCGGCATGAAACCGACTCTCAGACGCACGCTCCCTTGCTCGGTAAACCTGATCGCATTGGAGATCAGGTTGAGCAGCACCTGGCGCAGCCGTATCTCGTCCACCCGCACACCTGCAGGCAGATCGGGAGCCATCTCGCAAGCAAACTCGAGTCCCTTTTCCGTTGCCTTGACACGCATCGTTTCGACAATGAAGTGGATGAACCGCGCAAGCGGAACGTCGGAGAAATTGAGCTCCATTCTTCCGGCCTCGATCTTGGCCATATCCAGGATGTCGTCGATCAGCGTGAGCAGGTGTTCGCCGCTGCGCTGGATGACCATCAGACCGTCGACCTGCCGCCGATCGAGGTTCTTGTCGCGCTTGAGAATTTGCGCGTACCCCAGGATTCCGTTCAGGGGCGTACGCAGTTCGTGACTCATGTGCGCAAGAAAGTCACTCTTCGCCTGGTTGGCCGCATCTGCATGCTCCTTCGCGATGGCCAGTTCCGCCGTTCGCTCGCGGATCATGTCTTCCAGGTGCTCGCGATAGCGCCGCAACTCCTCTTCAGCATGCTTATGCTCCGTGATGTCACGGGAGATACCAAGCAGAAACTGTGGCTCGCCGCGTACATCGAGAATCGGGATCTTCATCGTGTGCACCAGGCGCAGCCCATGACGTGTATGAACCGGCTCCTCCGGCACGTCGATCATCTGTCGCGACTCCAGCACCGCACGATCCTTCAGCGCAAAGAAATCAGCCTCATCTGCGGGAAACAGGTCGTGCACGGACTGGCCGATGAGTTCCTCCCGCCGGTAACCGAGCAGATCTTCCGCGGCCTTGTTAAAGCGCACGAAGCGGAGGGTGGCGGCCTCCTTGACGAAAACCATGTCCGGGATGTTTTCGATGATGCTGTTCAGGAAGTGCTCGCTTTCCCGGACCGCCTCTTCGGCGTGTTGACGCTCGGCAATCTCGGCCGCCTGACCCGCAAGCGCCGCGGTAAGTTCGGCCGTGCGCTGGGCGACGCGCGCCTCGAGGCCGGCGTTGAGTTCCTTTAGCGCATCCTCGGCCAGGCGGCGCCGGCGCCGGTCTTCGAGGAAATCTTCAACGGCGCGTGCCATGTCGGCAATCTCGTCGCCGCCGTGCACGGGGACGGCCTGCTCGTTCCCGGCATCGCCGTGCCGCAGGAAGTGGCTGACCCGGCGCAGCCGCGCCACAACATGGCGCCCCAGGAATTCGCGGGCGATCAGCCAGGCAAGCAACAGGCTCACCGCGACTTCGCCGGCAATCCATGTGCGTGTGCGGTCGGCGTAATCGGCCAGATTTTCGACCGCCACGCGGTAGCCGCGTGTCGAAGAATCCGACTGCTCGCGCGCCGCAGCGGCGAGGGCGTCGGCCGCGCGACGCAGATCTTCGTCGAGGCTGGCCAACGACACACGGGGCTGTCTCGCCGACGCCGGCGCTGCGCGGACGGCAAGCGCGGTCTCGCGCACCTGCGCCTCGATATTCACAATATTGCGAAAGCGCTGGCTCGACCGATACAGTGCCAGCACGTCAACGCCGGGGTCGTTACTCGCGCTCGCCGGTGCAAGGTGATCCACCAGACGGTCGAAGGATGCCAACTGGTCGAGCACCTGCCCGTGCGTCTGGCGCACGGCCTCGACCGTCTCGTCTCGCGACAACTGCAACGCAAGGCGTTCGATCGTCAGCGTGTGCTGCGCAAGTTCCTGCGCATCCGCGAGACGCGTGAGCCGTTCTTCGGCCAACTGGCGGATCGAGTGAGCGGAACCGGCCAACGAGTAAATCGTCGTGGCCCCGACCACCGCCACAAGTGCAGCCAGGCACGAAACCACGAGTGCGAACTGTGCTGTGAGAGACTGTGGGAGTGCAAGTTTCACGGGCTTTGCCAGATTCGACGATAGATGTCGCGATAGCCGTTAGCGGGGTCGTAAAACAGACGATCACCGCCGTCTTCGGCGAAGTTGTCCGCCGTCACAAGATGCACCGGACTCTCATACCCTGTCACGTTTTCGCCTGCAAAGAGCCGATTCAATTCGTCGACCAACTGCCAGCCTTGCAGATTCAGGGGTTCGGCGACGGTGCCCGTCTGGAACGTGCCCGTGCGGATGCGCAGGAACGCGGACTCGCTGCCGTCGCCCGCCGAGAGCATGGCCATTGCGGCATTCGGTAACCCCACCTGCGTTAGCACGGGAGCAGCGTAGTCAAAGTAGATGTCATTGATTGCGAGCGCATACGTCCAGCGCTTGCCATAACGCGCGAGCAATGCGCGCGTCGCTCCGGGCATCAGTTCCTGGCATCGCGAGATCGCCATATCACGCACTTCCAGCAGGGTGCAGCCGCTGCACGCGCGCACGACGGCAGCCATCGCCTCGGCCTTCTCGCGCGCAATCTGGAAACTGGAATCGGTGAAGATAACGACACCTGCCCGCCCGCCGGACTGCACGATGGCCGCGAGCGCCGTCACGCGTGCGACCTCGAGCGGATTCGACGACACGTTCATGGCCACGGGTGTGCCGGGCACAGGTCCAGCCTGGGCCGCTACGTGCCAGCCGACAATCGGGATGTTCCGCTCAGCGAACGGTCCTAGCGCCGGCAGCAGGGCATGTGCGTCGCCGCCAGCGATAATCAGACCGTCAGGGTGGCTCGAGAGTGCATTGGCGAGCATCTTGAGCCGCAGATCAGCCGTGCCTCGGGAGTCGAAAACCTTGACATGCCAGCCTATGACCCTGGCGGCCTCCAGCACACCGTCGATCACACCGAGGATGCCGCCGTTGTGCAAATCCTCGGCGACGACGGCAACGCGCTTCTCCCGCTGGGCCCGTGGCCCGTTGCGCGGACCTTTCCATGCAGTGGCCGGGCGCTGGGCGGCGTCGACCACTCCCTTGGCCGCCGTCAGAAATTCCTTCGCGGCGGCTGCGGCAACGGGCAGGGGGGGCGGCACCACGTCCTGTGCCGCGGCGACCGGCAACAAGCACGCGCATGACAACGCGAGAAGGAAGCTCCTCATGCTGTTCCCCTACGCTCCTTGAGCTCGACGGGTGTTCCTCGAAGGACATACCAAGGCGCTGTATCTGCAGCACCGTTTTGAGGAAATTCTATACCCCGATGCCCACGCTTTCGCGGTAGACGGGTCGTTCGCGAGGCACGACAGCGTTCCGACCTCCATTGGATTCGAAGTCTACCCGTCGATCACCCGTGGTGGAACCGACCGACGAATTGCGACTCAACAATGTGCTGGCCAAGCGGGACCTGATGGCGGCCAAGCGCAGCGGCCTGCTCACGGCATGGGTTCCGCGTTCGACATGCGGGGCGTTACGACAACGTCGATGGCTATCACCTCGCGGAACCGTCGCCGCAACGCACGCCGGTGCTGTTCCAGGCGGGCAGTTCCTGGCGCGGCCAGCGCTTCGCCGCGCGCCACGCCGAATGCGTGTTCATCTCGCCGCCGAATCGAAAGGTCGCGCGCGAAACGGTGCAGACGTTGCGTGAACAGCTTGTGCAGGCCGGACGCCGCCCCGACGACGTGAAGGGGTTTGCTGGCGCCGCCGTCGTTGCGGGCGCAACCGAACACGAAGCGCGCGAGAAATACGCCGACTATCTGCGCTACAGAACCGCGAAGCGGGGCTTGCGCATTTTGCCGCGAGCACGGGCATCGACATTCGCAATACGATCTCGACGCACCCGTCGATTACGCGCCCGGCAGTGCGATCGAGTCGGCCACGCGCACCGCGAAACAGCACGGCTGGACGCGCCGCAAGCTGCGGGAGATGCTCGAGCTTGGCGGGCGCTATCCGGCCATCGTCGGCAGCGCCGCGCAGATTGCGGATGAGCACGCTGCTCGGCGCAGGCCGCACCTGCGGCGTGATGAGCTCAAGACGTGCCGCAGCTTCCCACAGCACGACGACGAGCGCGGGCACCGCCCACGAAAGCCACTTGTACAGCGTGGCTTACGGCCGGCCGCCGCGCGTGCGTAAGGGCGAAACATGCCGATGACGCGAAGAAGTCAGATCAGACACATGCGCTCCATGATCGCGGTAAGAAATAAGGAATGCTCTGCTGCGGAGCTGTGACGAGCACTCCCTCCGAAGACGACAGGCGATGTGTCAGGAACGGTGCGCGTGTCGAAGGCGAGTTTGATATTAAAAGCGGGTTCGCGCTGCGAAGACAAAAGCCTTTTTGTGCTTTGCTTTTCAGTTCAGCAGGACAGAGGCGAGCGCATGGTTCGACACGAGTCGAAGGGTGCTTTTGAGAAAGCAGGCGCATCAGGACTCGATGTTTGATCGGCAACCGTGTGAAGCTTCGCGCTCACACAGCGCCAGGCCAGGCATGATCGTCTATCGATCAAGTCGCGAGAGCGGAAGAAGGTAGAAATGCCGTTCGCAGCGCCGTCGAGTTCGATGTACGGCGCCTGTGCGATAGGGAAGGCGAGGCCCCGACGGGCGGCACGCTTTCAATTTCGGTTGAAGTCTGGCATTGTCGCGGACTCAGGCGAAAACGTTTGATCGAAACCGGCGCTTTGACTCCGGCGACCTCAGCGAGATCGGCCTTCTATCAAATCGATACTAGCGATCTCGGCCACGCGCCGATAAGGGAGGCGCGTGCAGTATCCGCGATATGTCAACCGCTTTTTCGCCGGCTCGAGCGTAGAAGCGGGGATCTTCATCATGGTCCTCACAACCGCAACCTTTGCGGGAAGCGACTCCGTGGTCAAGGTCATCGGTTCTTCGGTGCCGCTGCTCGCGCTGCTCTGGGTCCGATATGTGTTCCAGACGGTCGTGCTCGCGATCTGGCTGATGCGGCGCCCAGTGATTGGGCTTCACGGCGCGCGGCCATTCCGGTTGCAATTGCTGCGAGCCATTCTGCTGCTTCTGAACTCGGCCTCGACCTTTGCGGGGCTGCGCTATCTGCCGCTTCCCGTCACGACTTCGCTGGCGATGTTGGCTCCATTGATCACCACCGTACTGGCCGCAACGCTCCTCGGTGAGAAGGTGGCGAGAAGCAAATGGGCGATGGTCATTCTCGGTTTCATCGGCATGCTGATGGTCGTGCGGCCCGGCGGCGGCCAGTTTTCGTGGGCGGTAGGCTTTCCCATCGCCGCCGCAACGACCTTCGCGTGCTTTCAGGTCGTGTCCAGCAAGTTGTCGAAGACGGGCGACCCGATGATCACCAATTTTCTGACCGCATTGGTGGCGACGCTGATGCTTTCCGCACTCTTGTGGACGGCTCAGGCCACCCTGTTACCCGCGATAAAAAGCGTGCGCTTTGGCAGCTGGCTGCTCGTTCTCGTGATGGCGTCGCTCGCAACGACGGGACACTCGCTGATGCTGCAGGCGCTTCGACGCGCGCCGCTGGCGGTGCTCACACCGTTCGGCTACGCCCAACTGGCGTTTGCCACACTCTTCAGCTGGCTTTTCTTTGGCCAGGTGCCGGACCTATGGATGACGCTTGGCATGCTCGTGATCGCATGTAGCGGGATCGGGACGGTGCTGCTTCACGCACAGGGCCGTGGCGCTGATCCGGATTGATTTGCTGTGGCGGCCGCGCCGCGGCCGCTTCGGAAGGTAACGATTACGGCTGCGCCGCAACTCGCGCACGCTCGCCTGCGCCGCTACGCGCCGCCGCGATCGACATGCCGAGGCCGAGCAATGTCAGGCAGACGACGGGCACCAGCATAGGGGCGCCGGCATTCCCGGCGACCTTGCCGACGTAGGGCATCAGGTTCTGCGCGAAGAATCCGCCAAGATTGCCGATCGAATTTATCGCAGCGATACTGGCTGCAGCGCGCGCACCTGTGAAGTAACGCGGGGGCAACGACCAGAAGCACGGATACAGCAGCGGAATGCAAGCGCCACCGAGCACGAGCGCGGCGAATCGCAGCGGCAGGCCAGGCAGCACCAGACTCAGCGCGAAGCCAATTACGCCGACACCCGCCACCATTGCCATCGCCTTGAGCACAACACCCTGGCGCTTGAGTTTCGCGGGCAGCCACAGCAGAAGCAGCGCGGCGAGCATCCACGGAATCATGTTCAGCAGGCCGTTGAGCGACGAGTGAGAGACGCCCCCGCTTTTGAGCAGCGTCGGCAGCCAGTACGTTACGCCATAAAGCGACGTCGACATCAGCATATATCCGCAGGCGAACATCAACACGCGCTTGTCGACGAGCGCCCGCCACGGATGTTCGGCGGCGGCTTCCGCCGGCGCCTCGCGACGGAGCGCCAAGATCATCAGGTTTCTCTCTTCATTGCTCAGGAACGGTGCGCTTTCGACGGACTCAGGCAAGAAACGCAATGCGACCAGTGCGACGAGGATCGCGGGTGCGCCCGTCGCCACAAATACCCATTGCCAGCCTGCGAGGCCCAGATTGCCGTCGAGTGACAGCAGCAAACCGCCCGCGAGCGAGCCGAGCATGTTGGCAAGTGCGCTGCCGAGCGTGAAGAAGCCGAGCATGCGCGTGCGATGACTCTGCGGGAACCACAGCGTCAGATAGAAAATGACGCCGGGATAAAAACCCGCTTCGGCGACGCCGAGCGCGAACCGGAACACATAGAACAGCTCCATTGAACGCGTGAATGCCATCGCGACCGTAATCGCGCCCCACGTCACCATAATGCGGGCAAGCCACAGGCGCGCGCCGAAGCGATGCAGCGCGAGCGTGCTCGGAATCTCGAACAGCAGATAGCCGATAAAAAAGAGCGATGCCCCGAGGCCGTACGACGCTTCCGACATGCCCAGCGCGTGCACCATTTGCAGCTTTGCAAAGCCGACGTTCTGCCTGTCGATGAAGGCGATCAGGAACATCACGATCAGAAGCGGCATGAGCCGCCAGGCGATTTTCTTTACGACAGCTTGCTCAGCGTGCTGGTTTGGACTCACCACAGGTCTCCTTTACGAATTCATATATATGATTGAGTGAATGTGTGTTGCCGGCAATGGGTACAAACCCCCGTAAAAGCTGTGTTTTGCTAGGGTTAAACCCGATCTCATCCGTCTGCGGTTCATGAAATCATATATATGAATCTACCGGAGACAATGATGCCTGCCGAAGAGCGGTTGCCGCGCTACCAGCGTTTGCGCGATGAAATGGTTGATCTGATCGCCGCCCGCCACTGGAAGCCCGGCGAAGCCATTCCCACTGAGCAGGCGCTCGCCAGAAGCTATGACGTGGCAGTCGGCACGGTCCGCAAGGCCGTCGATCTGCTCGTCGCAGAAGGTTTGCTCGAGCGCTTCCAGGGTAGAGGCACTTTCGTGCGGCGCGCGAGCTTCGACAGTTCGCTGTTTCGCTTCTTCCGCTTCCAGACACGGCAGGGCGAGCGGCGTATTCCCGAAAGCCGCATCTTGCGTCGCGAGGTTGTCGACGCGCCGTCGGCGGTGGCCGCGACGTTGCAGATCTCGAGTAGCGCTCGCGTGATACAGATGTCGCGGCTGCGTCTGATCGACGATGTGCCGATGCTCGCCGAAGAGATATGGCTGCCTTATGTGCGTTTCGCCGCGTTTGCACAAATGGATCTGAGCGAAGTCGGCGACCTGCTGTACCCCGTGTATGAAGCGCGATGCAATCAGGTCGTGGCATCCGCCGTTGAAACGCTGACGGTGGAAGCGATCGACTCGACGCATGCGCGGTTGTTGCGGATCGAACCGGGCACACCCGCCGTGGTGATCGAGCGACTGGCGTTCGGCTACGACAGGCAGCCGCTGGAATGGCGCCGCTCACGCGGGCCCGCCAGCGAGTTCATCTACCAGGCCGAGATTCGATAGCGATCGGTGGCCTTTGGAATCACGTCGTTTCCCATGCAGGAACGGCGCTGCAGGAGACGGCAATGTTCAAGTGGTTCAGTGAGATTTCCGGCAACGAACGCCGGACGTTCTGGGCGTGCTTCGGCGGATGGGCGCTCGATTCGCTCGACGTGCAGATGTTCAGCCTCGTCATTCCGGCGATCATTACCGAATGGTCGATCAGCCGCACCCAGGCGGGGTTCGTTAGCGGTGTCACGCTGGTGGCATCGGCGCTGGGCGGCTGGATTGCAGGTATGTTGTCGGACCGGCTAGGACGCGTGAAGACGCTGCAGTGGACCGTCGCGTTCTTTTCGGTGTTCACGTTCCTGTGCGCGTTCGCGCAGAACTATCCGCAGTTTGTCGTACTGAAGGCGCTACAGGGGTTCGGCTTCGGCGGAGAATGGGCGGCGGGCGCCGTGCTGATGGCCGAAACCATCCGCAACGAGCATCGCGGAAAGGCGATGGGCAGCGTGCAGAGCGCATGGGCCGTTGGCTGGGGCGCAGCCGTCGTGCTCTACGCGCTGATGTTCTCGCTGCTGCCTGGAGAAACTGCGTGGCGCGTGATGTTCGGAATCGGTATCCTTCCTGCACTGCTGATCCTGTACGTGCGACGCGGCGTCCAGGAACCCATCGCGCCGGCACCCGCAGCGCACGACGTGCGGGCGCTGCGGGTGCCGGCAACTGGCGTGATCGGCGGGATCTTTTCGCCGCAAGTGCTGCGCATGACGTTGATCGGTGCACTGCTTGGCGTCGGCGCGCATGGTGGCTACTACGCGTTGATGACGTGGCTGCCGACCTTTCTCAAGAGTGAACGTCACCTCTCCGTGCTGAGTACGGGCGGCTACCTCGCTGTCGTGATCGTCGCATTCTTTTGCGGGTGTCTCGCAAGCGCGCAGCTGCTGGACAGAATCGGCCGCCGCAATACCATTCTCACATTTGCGATCTGCTGCGTGATAACGGTGCTCGCCTATCTGTTCCTTCCGCTCGGCAATACCGCGATGCTGTTCTTTGGTTTTCCGCTGGGTTTCTTTGCCGCGGGCATTCCGGCCAGCATGGGCGCGCTCTTCAACGAACTGTACCCGCGCGGGATGCGTGGCACGGGCGTCGGGTTTTGCTACAACTTCGGCCGCGTCGCGTCCGCAGGATTCCCGGTGCTCGTGGGACATATGTCCGCGAATATGTCGCTTGGAACAGCGATCGGCATCGATGCAGGGCTCGCCTACGCGATCGTCGTGCTGTCCGTGCTGTTGCTGCCGGAGACGCGTGGCCGCGCATTAGGCGACGCCGCTTTCGATACGGATCATAGAGGCATGCTTTCTCACGCAGAAAGGCATTGACGCGCGAGGTATCCGTTTGTATCCGCGCAAGACCGTTGATGAAGGAATGTCATGATGGAGAAGTCGGAGACACGCGCGAGCGATCCGCTGCTTTCGCATAGTCTCGCCCGCATCGCGTCTGTCGATACGCATGCGCATGTATTCGAGCGCGGCCTGCCGCTCGCCCGGCAACGCCGCTATGTGCCCGGCTACGACGCGCCACTCGACGCCTATCTTGCAGAACTGGATGCGCACCGCGTGTCTCGCGGCGTGCTTGTGCAGCCGAGCTTTCTCGGTACTGACTGCAGCTATCTGCTCGATGCGCTGCGTCGCGCGCCGCAGCGCCTGCGCGGCGTCGCAGTCGTCGAGCGAGATTGCGGATTCGACGCGCTGACGGAAATGGCGTACGCAGGCATCGTGGGGATCCGGTTGAATCTGATCGGGCAGGCGGATCTGCCGCTCGAAAACTGGGTGAGCGTGCAAACGCTCAGGCATGTTCGGGAGTTGGGATGGCATGTCGAGGTACATGCGGAAGCAGCCCGGCTACCGGGCATCGTCGAGCAGCTTCTGGAGGCGGGCATGAACGTCGCCGTCGATCATTTTGGCCGGCCCGATCCCGATCTCGGCGTGTGCGCCGCAGGCTTTCATCAACTTCTCGAACTTGCCAGGACGCACTGTGTGTGGGTGAAGATATCGGCGGCGTACAGGAACTGGCCGCATTGCCGCGCGGATGACAGTGCGACGCTAGAGGCGTTTCGGCTTTTGAAAGAGGCCTTTGGCGTGCATCGCCTGATGTGGGGCAGTGACTGGCCCCATACCCAGTTCGAGGTGCACGACCGGTTTGCCGATGCGCTCGAATTGCTGAACGCGCTGCTGCCCGACGGGACGGAGCGTGGCGTGGTGCTGGCCGACACGCCGGCAAGATTCTACGGATTCGATGATGTCTAGCGTGACGCAAGCCATCGAATGTCGCATCGTCCTTCAACGATAAAGTTGATCGAACGGGTGCCCGTTCAACACCGACGCCTCGATTGCCTGCCAGACGAGCGCATGCGATCGACGTCGATTTGCTGGCCATTGGTCTGCGCGGCGCAATCAGGCGGTACCCGCTAGAATTGCGGCTTTAGCCCGGAATTCGCCAATGTCTTTTGCCTCGCTTGGCCTGATCGATCGCTTGCTGCGTAATGTGCAGGACCTCCACTACCAAACACCTACACCGGTGCAGGTCAAGGCGATTCCTGCTGTGCTCGGCGGCAAGGACGTCATGGCGGCAGCACAGACGGGCACGGGCAAAACCGCGGGTTTTGCGTTGCCCCTGTTGCAACGGCTGGTGCAACACGGTCCGGCGGTGTCCAGCAATCGCGTGCGTGTTCTGGTCCTCGTGCCCACGCGCGAACTGGCCGAGCAAGTGCTGCAAAGCTTCGTCGTTTACGGCAAAGGCCTCGACTTACGATTTCTGGCGGCCTACGGCGGTGTCAGTATCAACCCGCAGATGATGAAGTTGCGCAAAGGCGTGGATGTGCTTGTTGCGACGCCGGGCCGTTTGCTCGATCTCAATCGTCAGAACGCAGTGCAGTTCGATCAGGTGCAAACGCTGGTGCTGGATGAAGCCGACCGCATGCTGGATCTGGGCTTTGCGCGCGAACTCAACGCCGTCTTTGCTGCCTTGCCCGCGCAGCGGCAAACGCTGTTGTTCTCTGCGACGTTTTCCGATGATATCCGCGCAATGGCAGCGAACTTTCTGCGTGGCCCGGTCCATATCAGCGTCAGCCCGCCCAACGCCACGGCAAGCAAGATCAGGCAGTGGGTGGTGCCCGTCGACAAAAGGAACAAGCCGGACCTCTTCATGCACCTCGTGGCCGAGAACAACTGGGATCACGCGCTGGTGTTCGTCAAAACACGCACTGGCGTGGATTACCTGGCGGCCATGCTGGACGAAGCGGGCTATGCGGTCGACACGATCCACGGCGACAAGCCGCAACCGGCGCGCCTGCGTGCGCTGGAGCGCTTCAAGGCGGGCCAGGTACACATGCTGGTAGCCACCGATGTGGCTGCACGCGGGCTGGATATCGACCATCTTCCGCTGGTGATCAACGTTGATCTGCCCATCGTGGCGCAAGACTATGTGCACCGTATTGGCCGTACCGGCCGCGCGGGTGCGAGCGGCGTGGCCGTGTCACTTGTATGTGCCGATGAAGCGCCGCAACTGGCCGCGATTGAAGCGCTGATCCGGCAAACGCTGCCCCGTGAAGAGGAGCCCGGTTTTGAAGCCGAACACCGCGTGCCGCAAACCAGCGCGACGGGCCAGATCATCAAGAAACCCAAAAAGCCGAAGAAGCCAAAGGGACTGCAAGCTGCGCCGGGCGACATGCACCTGCCTGGCAAAAAGACTCGACCGAAAAGTGGCGAGAGCAATCGCAAACCTGCGGCGCAGCGCGACGCAGCCGCGGGTAAAGAGACGAGCGTGACCAGCGGTAGCCCATTCAGCGTGCAAAGGCCACGCAGCAAGCCCGCCCGCCAGCCGGTTGCGGCTGCGCGACAACCTGCTGGCAAAGGCGCTGGTGGCCGAGGCAAACGCCAACCCTGATCCGTGCGGTAGCCACCCGAGCGTCGGCTCCGTGCCTCGCGCCCGTCGTTCGTCGTCGGGCGGACGGATCGCCTACGCACGACTATGCACGGAGAGGCCGACGCGTTTGCAGTTTGTAATGTCCATCTGCAGGTCCTATAACAACTCTAATCCGACCGATGCCGCAAACGGGACACCGTATGCTTGCTCCATTCGCTTCATCCGATCCGTTCACGATTGGCATTGAACTCGAAGTTCAGATCGTCAATACGCACGACTACAACCTGACGAAGGCGGCAACGGAATTGCTGAGCGGCGTGAAAGAGCAGAACTTCGTTGGCGCGATCAAGCCGGAGACGACCGAGGGCATGATCGAGTTATCGACAGGCGTATGCCGTGATTTCCAGCAGGCACGCGGCGAATTGCGGATGCTTCGCGACACGCTGGTCGGGGCCGCCGATTTTCTGAACGTCGGCGTGTGCGGCGGCGGGACCAATTTTTTTCAGAACTGGTACGACCAGCGTTCCGATGGCCGAGAGCGTTCGGAATACCTGATGAAATTGTATGGCGCGCTTTATCAGCAATTCACGATATTTGGCCAGCATGTTCACGTGGGTTGCCCTGACCCCGACTCGGCGCTCGTTCTGTTGCATTCGCTTTCGCGCTACGTGCCGCATTTCATCGCACTCGCCGCTTCGTCGCCGTATGTGCAGGGGAGCGATACGCAATTCGAGTGCGCGCGGTTGAATTCCGTCGCTCCATTTCCTTTGTCCGGGCATGCGCCGTTCGTGACGAAGTGGTCCGAGTTGGAGCAGTATTTCGACCGCATGGCGAACACGGGGCTCGTCAACAGTCTGAAGGACTTCTACTGGGATATCCGTCCAAGTCCGGGCTACGGCACGATCGAAGTACGCGTCATGGATACGCCGCTGCGCGTGGAGTGGGCGGCTGCCATTGCGGCGTATATTCAATCGCTTGCGCGTTATCTGCTGATCGACAAACCGCTATGCCTCAGTGAGCGGGATTACGAGGTGTATCGGACCAACCGCTTCATGGCCTGCCGGTTCGGGTTGAACGGCACCTGCGTCGACCCTGAGACCGGGCAGCGCGATACGATAGGTAACCAGATTCTGGCCATGCTGGAAGCCGTCGCCGATCACGCGCGGTCTCTGGGCGGGGAAGAAGGCCTGGAGATGGTAAGGAGTACTGTGACGGAAGGTTTGAGCGATGCCGCGTGGTTGCGCCGCATGTATAGCCAGCATGACTCGTTGCATGAAGTCGGGCGCCAACTGTGCGAGATCTGGCGGGGTGCGCTAAAGCCAAAGTGAAGGTTGGCAGGAGCGGCCCTCACGGTTTCGATTCTCCGCATGAACCACGGGCGAGCGGTGCGCCGGCACGCGCCGGGCCGGCAATCTTGGACACGCGCAGAAGACGCCCGCGCACGTCCGGGCGGCCGCATTCGGGAGAGAAAAGCTCAGTGCGCGCCGGACGAATCGCCCCCGCCCCGAGCGGGCCGCGTGATCCAGATCAGCGGGATGATCAGCACGAAAATGATCGCCGACGCGTAGAAGATGTCGTTGAGCCCCATCATCGCCGCCTGGGTGTTCACGGTGAAATCGAATAGCGCATTCGATGTCGACGGACTCACGTGCAGCAGCTTCTGCGTCGCGTCCGTCTGCTGCGCGAACACCGGGTTGGTTGCGTTGGCCTGTTCGGTCAGGCGCTCGTGATGCAGGATCGTGCGGTTGTTCCAGGCCGTGCCCGCGATCGATGTGCCCACCGCGCCGCAAAACACCCGCACGAAGTTCGACAGGCCGGCAGCAGCGGGCACTTTCGGCCCCGGCTGGCCCGCGAGAATGATGGCCGTCAGCGGCACGAAGAACATCGCCATCGGGATGCCCTGCAGCAGCGTGGGTAAGACCAGATGCCACGTGTCGATTTCGATCACGTAATGCGAGCGCATGAAGAACACGATAGCGAAGCCGGCGAACGCGAGCGTCGCGATGATGCGTGCGTCGGAGCGCGGCAGCACGCGGCCCATCACGGGCGCGAGGATCACGGCGAAAATGCCGAGCGGTGCGGTCGCGAGTCCGGCATCGACGGAACGGTAGTTCAGGTACTCCTGCATCCATTGCGGCAGAAGCACGAGGTTGCCGAAGAACACGCCATACGCGACTGAAATCGCCACCGTGCCGCCGAGAAAGTTGCGTTGCTTGAACAGACGCAGATCGACGACGGGATTCGGCTCCGTCAACTCCCACACGAGGAAGAACGCGAAGCTGATGACGGCCGTGATCGCCAGAGCCACGATCACGGGCGAGCCGAACCAGTCGAGATCCTTGCCCTTGTCGAGCATGATCTGCAGCGACGCGACCCACGTGATCAGCAGGCCGAGCCCGACGACGTCGATAGGCAGCTTGCGCGTCGGCGTTTCGCGCGTGCGGTAGATCATCCACGTGACGCCCGCCGCAAAAATGCCGACCGGAATGTTGATGTAGAAGATCCACGACCAGCTGTAGCTATCCGTAATCCAGCCGCCGAGCGCCGGGCCCGCGATCGGGCCGACGGTCGCCGTCATCGCCCATAGCGCGAGCGCGCTCGACGATTTCTCCTTCGGCCACGAGCTGAGCAGAATTGCCTGCGACAGCGGAATCAGCGGACCGGCGACGACGCCTTGCAGCACGCGTGCAAATAGCAGAACGGGCAGCGACGGCGCGACGCCGCACAGCCAGGACGCGATCACGAAACCGAGAATTGCGCCGACGAACAGCTTGATCTGACCGAAGCGCTGCGTAAACCAGCCTGTCAGCGGAATCGACACGGCATTCGACGCCGCGAACACCGTGATGACCCACGTGCCCTCGTCGACCGACACGCCGAGGTTGCCCGAGATGGTGGGAATCGCCACGTTGGCGATCGAGGTGTCCAGCACGTTCATGAACGTGGCGAGCGCGACGGCGAAGGTCGCGAGCGCGAGCTGGCCGCCTTGCAGCGGCGACGGTTGTGTGGCTTGGGTTTGCACGATATTGACCTGTGTTGCTGTGAGCGTGGGGAAGCAGTCAGGCGGGAGCTTCCTTGACGTGGGGACTTCCGTTCCCCCACCCCACACGGTGCGACGAGGGGAACAGCATACCCCGCCTGCCTCGACCTCGCTGACGAACAATCCGTCTCGTACCGTCATTTCTACGCGGGGACAGGTCATTGTCATTTCCGGTTCTGAATTACGACTGGATAATATGTTCTGGTTGTCAATGACGGACTGGCGTCTTTACGTTGCAGTGCAATCGGCATTCAATCGCCACAGACATTCCACACAATCAAATGGGTTTGAATTCCTATTGATGCTTTTATTGGTCGGTTATTTATTCAATTGGAAAGATCATGAGGAAAAAAGCCGTTGCAGGTGGAACGCCGGGGCGACGACGTGGCCGAGCGGTTTCTGAACCGCTTCAGCGGAAAGGACGTGCACATCAATGCCGTTGAAGTTGCTGAAACCAATCACCGACGCGCGGAGGAAACGCCGCGTTCCGGGCCGCTGGGCGCGTCGCATGGAGGCCGCACACCGGCAGATGGCGAACATGCAGAAGGTTGGTGCGATGGTGCGCGCGATCCGTCGTGGCGGCATGTCCGATGCAGACCTTGCGGCGATGGCCTCGACCATGGAACAGTTGGCGGTCCACTGCGAGGCTGCGGCCCAGGACCATGTGGAGGCAATGCGGCTGGCCGCGCAGGTGTTTGGACGGCAGCAGGAAGCTGGTGAGGATGAGACGAGTGGCGCGTTCTTGCGGTGGCTTCGCCTGTGAGACACTGAGGCGGTCTTTAATTTATCTCAAAAATAGAGGAATCCTATGGATGGCATAGGAGAGATGCTGGGGGATGTAATGGTGGCATGTGCCATTCTGCTCTGTACCGTCGTGCTCGGTGCGATCTTTTTCTGGAAGCGACCGGGAAGCACAAGTGACTTGTCAAAGCGTGGCGAAGAGGAGCAATAAATCACAGGGTGTGATTTTTTTCGTGATGAATGTCACGAAATGAAAAATCTATCCGTCGTGCGTCGAATTGACCATTCTTAAAACTTGTCTGATTGTTATTCCTGAAAAATTGGGGAAAGATACGCGTGGGCCGATGCATTCGCGGACACCGTTGTGCGTTCAACTAATGCACATTGTGGTTCTGAACCTTATCGTATGGAGTGTTGCATGTCATGGCTTGACCAACCCCGCACGCTGGAGATAGTTAGCGCAGGCCTGCCGAAGTGGCAGGATGAATGCCTCTTCACGGTATCGCGCCTGACCGGCACCGAAAAGCTCGGCAGGCTCTACGACTACACCGTGGAGATTGCGACGAAGGACGATATCGGCCTGACCGTGCATGAGGCAAGAGCCATGGTCAAGGTGGACAAACTGGTGGGCAAGCAGGTGACGGTGAAGATCGCTACCGAGGGTAGCGGCACCTACGAGACGGGAACAATCGGCGTGTCCCCGCCGATCAATATCGGCGCAGGCGTGCGCGAGATCACCGGCCTGATCGTCTCGGCGCAGTGCGTCGGCTCGGATACGCGGCGGGCGTTCTACCGCTTAAGGATTCGCCCATGGCTCTTTTTAGCGACCCTTAACCAGGACTCAAGAATCTTCCAGGACCTCACGGTCAAGGAAATCTCCGAAACGATCCTGAAAAAGTATCCGTTTCACTATGAACTGCGCCTGGCCGGCCCCGGCTTCGGACGGCAGTATCCGAAGCGCGACTACCAGCGCATGTATTGGGAGAGCGACTGGGGCTATCTCAATCGCCTGTGGCAGGAATGGGGCATCACGTTCTTCTACGATGGCCCGACGCTCGTGCTGTGCGATTCGACCGCCGCCTACAAGAAGCACGGCCCCGCGTATGCGACGCTACGATACCAGGACCGCGACGGCCAGCGCATCGATGAGGAACATGTATACCAGTTCGAGATCGCACGCGCCCTGACCACGGGCAAGGTCAGCGTCACCGACTACGACTACACGCAGTCGCGCGCGAATCTCGCCGCGAAGGATTCGGACTACCGCGAGCGCGCGAACGACAACATCGAGCACTACGCCTGGGGCGACTACTCGCAGCCGCTGGCCGGGGCGATGGGGACCGCCGCGCAGCCCAATGAGGTGGACTTCGAGGGCGAGCACCTGGCACGCGTGCGGCTGGAAGCAAAACGGGCGAAGAGTCTGCGCGGCAAGGGGCGCGGCAACATGCGCGGGCTGAGGGTGGGCTATACGTTCCACCTGGAAGGCTATCCGCTCGCACCGGGCAATGGCGAATACCTGGTCGTCGCGACGAAGATCGAGATCGTCAACAACGACACGGTGACGAACCGGGGTGCGCTGCAACGTCAGTACACGTGCGACACGCAGTTCACGGTGCAGCCCGCCAATACGTATTTCCGCACGCCGCAGAAGGCGAAAAAACCGCGCTCGCATGGCGAGGTGGCGATTGTGACGGGCTATTCGGATTCAAAAATCTGGACCGACAGGTATGGCCGCGCGAAGGTCTGGTTCCCGTGGGATCGCGAGGGCCAGCAGGACCAGGATTCCAGCTGCTGGGTGCGGGTATCGTCGCCTTGGCAGGGTGCGAACTACGGCGCGATCTACATTCCGCGCGCGGGCCACGAAGTGGTGATCGGGTATCAGGACAATGATCCGGACAAGCCCTATATCGCGGGGCGGCACGTCAACCAGTTCCACGAGCCGCCGTGGCCCCTGCCCGCCAACCAGGCGCTTTCGGGCTGGCTGAGCGAGGACCTGGAGGGGCCAACGACGAACAGCGTTGTCACCGACGATACGCCCGGCAAGCTCCAGGTGCAGGTGGCGAGCGACCACGCGGCCTCGCGCCTGGTGCTGGGCAGCAATACGCGCATCGACCGGCGCAAGGGCCGCAGCGAGGCGCGCGGCGAGGGGTTCGAACTGGCGACGGAGGCGCATGGCGTGGCGCGCGCAAACCGGGGCCTGCTGCTGACGACCGAGACGCGCGCTGGCGCGGGTGTGCCCGTAAAGGACATGGGCGAGACGGTGCAGCGGCTCACGCAGGCGCGCGAACTGCACGAGGACATGGCGCAGTTCGCACAGAAGCACAAGGCGCAGGATTTAACGGTGAGCCAGGGCGACGCAACGGTGGGCATGAAGGCGCAGAACGAGGCCATCAAGGGCGGCGCGAAAAGCACCGCGAACCCGTCGCCGGAGATGACGCGGCCAGACCTCGTGCTGGCGAGCGCGGCGGGTATCGCAGTGACCGCCAGCGAGAGCATGCACCTGGCGAGCCAGAACGATCACGCGATCACGGCGGGCCGGGACGTGAGCATTGCGTCGGGCCGCTCGTGGCTCGCATCGGTGCGCGGTGTCCTCTCGTTCGTGGCAGGGCTCGGCATCCGTCTGTTTGCGGCGAAGGGCAAGGTCGAGATTCAGGCGCAGGGCGACGCGATGGCGCTCGCGGCCCTGAAGGACATCACGATTAGCAGCACGAACGGAAGGATCGTTATCAACTCGGCCAAGGAAGTCTGGCTTGGCGCGGGTGGCTCGTTTATCCAGATCAACGGTAGCGGCATCGTCAACGGCTCGCCGGGACCGATTCTGGAGAAGGGGGCGAAGTGGAGCAAGCAAGGAGCGGACACGCAACATCCGGCACTCCCGCCCATGCCGCAAGGTGAACTGAAAACTACCAACCTCTATTCCAAATCACGCTGACCATGATTATCAGCCCTCCCTTCCTGCCCCAGTCCGGTCTCACTGGCGACGCGGCTGACACCGATACGATGATGACGGCGGTTGAGGCGTTCGAACCAGGGTACCACGGTGTCTATCCGGTGGCGTTTGACCGCCGCTGGCATTGCGGGGTCCACCTTATCCCCGACACCCTCAACGAACCCGTGCGGGCCATCGCCGATGGCGAAGTCGTTGCTTACCGCGTCAGCCAGAATCCGATTTCTGACGGCCATACTGACGACAACGGGCAGGAAGTCCAGAATACCAACACGGGCTTCGTGCTGCTGCGCCATGTCACCGACACGGGCGATGGGCGGACTATCACGTTCTATTCGCTGTACATGAACCTGCTGGATCTTACTGCGCAGAAGCAGCTATACACGCCGCCAGCGAACCCGCCCCAGAACACTTCTCCGACAGGACTGGCGGCATGGTTGCTTGAAGCCGGTGACGCGGTAAAGCCAGGCAACGGCAAGAAGGTCTACCGCAAGGATATGCTAGGCCTCTGGGGGCAGTCACAGGGCCTGCGCCATCTGCACTTTGAAGTCTTCATGACGGAGGAAGATTTCACCGCGTGGTTCGAGCAGTCCGGCCACACGGTGCAACTTGGCGAAAAGAATCCTGTGCAGCCAACATCGAAAGACTGGTGGGGACATGCCTATTACGTCATTCCCGGTTCGGTCGAATTTCTGGACTCGCCGACAGGTGTGACCGACACCGCACATTTTCCAGCGCTGAGCCGCGGGAAGCTGCCGAATAACAGCAGCAAGCTCTACGTCGAAGTGTATTTCCACAAGGGCCAGCGCCTTATGCGTGCATGGCTTGATGAAAACGGCGATGGCAATTGCGTGTTGCTGACACCGAACCCGGTCAAGGACAAGAGCGACGACTACGAATACAACCTTTATGCACGCGCGATGAAGCTCTATCCCGCGTGTCCAAGCGATGGTTACGAGATGCTGCGTTTCGGGCGCATTCTGGCAGATTCTCCTACGCTTACGGTCCAGAACAATGCGACCTGGATAGCCGTGCCGTTTGACGCCAGCGGCGCGCAAGGTTACGTGGACATCAGCAAGACGTCCGTCGTGAAGCTGTCGGACGCGGACTTTCCGTTCTTCACCGGGTGGAAGAAGATTGACAATGAGAACGCTCCGCTCGACGCCAATGGCCTGTTCAGTTACTACAAGTTGCGCCAGCTTGTCGGCGACGCGACGGCGACGGCGTATGAGATCCCCCAGGGCGATCCACAGTTCAGCCTGGACAATCAACTCACTTATTACGTTCAGCGCAACGACAGTGTGCGCGACGGGCTTTCCGGTTTTGTGTGCCATACGCAAAGCGAGTGGGACCCGGCCAATAACGACCAGCGCTATCAGGACCTGAACCTCCCAGACGGTTATTTCGGCAAATGCAAGGACACCGACCCGGATGGCTATGAGAGGTTTATCGGCTTCGTGAAAAAACTTCAGTTCATGGATGACGTGCCCTCACTCGCTGGCGGGAAGAAGTTCTGGTTCTTCCATCCACTCGCGTTTATTCGGCATTTCAGGAGGTGCGGGTGGATGAACAGCCGCGAATTGGCACAGTGTATCCCCCGCAAGATTATTGACGAAACTAAAGATTCCTCGCATCATAAAATCTTTCCTACGGGAGCAATTCCATGGGCTAAAGCTTTACACCGTGCGCAAACTTTCGCGTCGCACTTAAACCCAACGTTGCGAAAATACGGAATCTCGCACAGCGCATTGAGAATGTCTTTTTTCCTGGGAAATGCAATCCAGGAAACGATTTACCTTTCTGCTACTGCAGAGGTAGGTGGAGCACATACTAGCTACGCCCCTTGGTATGGTCGCGGGGTGATTCAATTAACCTTTGAGCCAAATTATACGAAATATGGTGCCTACAGGGGCTGGAGGGCGGCGGCAGCTACATTCCGAGATCAGCTAGAAGTTGATTTGGACGTCGCTTGTGATTCGGCAGGCTTCTATTGGGTCACTTGTGCTAAGGAAGTGCATGCCGCACACAGCATAAACATTGAAGCAGATGTCTTCCCCGTGCTCACAAGAGCGACATTGGGGAATGTCTGCAATAGCTACGACTACCATACAAAATCATGCAGATCCAGCCCTCAAACCATCGATTTTCTTGAGAGTGTCCAATTCGAAAAATCGGCTCGTGCAGTTAACACTGGAAATCCCAATAGCACGGGCCCGATGAATGGGCTTGTACCTAGAACGAATGTGTTCCTCTCCGCTCTCGCGAAACTTACCGATTTTATCGTCGATTATGAAAGCGCATATGCACAAAAAGAATAAGCGACATCAGGCAACTTTGAAAAATAAACTGGCTGTCATCGGCTTTGTTGTTGCTCAATTCATCATTTTTCACAGCGAATTGACATTCGCGGGGGGCGTTGACGCACCACAAATAACGGTGTCAGGGAAGGAGCTTCGCGTTCTGATGGCGGGAAAAAGTCAAGTCATTAAACTGAATCATACCGTTAATCGTGACGATATTCATTGGGAGGATCTTAATTTTGATGGCCACCCAGATTTGAAGGTGCTCTCATCGCGAGGCGCGACTCAAGAATTTTTCGATGTTTACTTATATGTGCCATCGACAGGTAAGTTCATCTATAACAAGCAATTGAGCGAGGTACCGTGTGTTCAGGCGGATGCACAAGCCCGACAAGTTGTTGGGGCTTGCTTTCACGAAAGCGCATGCTCGAATTGGAGCGAACGATATTCAATAGGTAAAAATGAGAGGCTTACCCTGTTGGAGCGAGATGGGACTTATTGCGATACATCAACAGGAGATGCATTTTCGTACGTTGACCGATTCAGTAACGGAAAACGCATATCTTCCAAGGTTAAACCGATAAACAGTGACACTTCGGTGAAGTAGATCGAGCAGCAGCAAAGTGGCTCAAATCCGTAATTCGCGTTCTCGCGGCGAGCGCGAATGCGCCGCTCGTGCAAATTTTATCCACGGAGGAACCAATGACAGATTTCAATCGTCTTGGTGACGCCGCCGACCACGGTTACAAGGTCATCACCGCATCGGACCGCTCAGTGGTCGGAGTGAATGAACCAGAAGGGAAAGATAAGTATGGGCAAGGCACTCGTATGTAACGGCGACGAAACTACCACGGGCGGACACGTGATCGCTACGGCATCGACCATGTTCGACGGCGAGCGGCGCATCGCGCTCGACCGGGAGATGGCGACGTGCGGCAACTGCCCG
Organism: Paraburkholderia phymatum STM815; assembly: GCF_000020045.1. Taxonomy (GTDB): domain Bacteria; phylum Pseudomonadota; class Gammaproteobacteria; order Burkholderiales; family Burkholderiaceae; genus Paraburkholderia; species Paraburkholderia phymatum. The sequence continues at coordinate 2,324,434 of NC_010623.1, forward strand.
GGCGAACATCCGATCAAGGGAACAGGAACGGACATGGACGAGGACGGACGCGCGAGCGTACTCGACGGCGACCGGGTGCTGTGCCCGTGCGGCAAGAATCACGTCAAGGCACACCCCGATGCAGGGTGTTCGGCTTGATTGCGGGGCGTGGGACGTGACGGGAAGAAAAGGCAGGAGTGGTGTGCGTCTGTCCCTCGGGGACATGCAGGCGATGGCGCAGGCGCGTGGCGGACGCTGCCTGTCCACCGAATACCGGAATACGCAAACGAAGCTGCGCTGGCAGTGTGGCGAAGGACACATCTGGGAGGCTGCGCCCGCCGGGCTGCGAACCTACGGCTCATGGTGTCCGCAGTGCGCGTTCGACAGGCTGCGGCTGAAGATCGGGGACATGCAGGTCATCGCCCGTGGGCGGGGCGGCGAGTGCCTGTCCGAACGCTATGTGAACAATGAGACGAAACTGCGCTGGCGCTGCGCGAAGGGCCACGAATGGGACGCCAAACCGATGCAAATCCGGCGACGTTCTCCCACGCAGACGTGGCGAGCGCGACGGCGAAAGTCGCGAGCGCGAGCTGGCCGCCTTGCAGCGGCGGCTGCGCGGACGGCGCGGACGGCGGTCCGGCGGGTCGGTTCAGTTCGCTCAAGCGCGTCTCCTTCGGTGAAAGGGCGGCGCGGCGGGTGCGTCCGCGGCTCTGTCGCGCGGCGCAGCAGCCGGGTAAAAAGCCGATGATAGTCGGAAGCGCGCAAAGGCATCGGCAACCTGCGCACGTGCGGGCAGCAAGCGAATCAGAATGGCGTTGTCCAGTGCTACATCGCTTGACCAGCTCACCTGTTGGGCGCCGCTGACGGTCATCAAAAAATTGCCGCACAATCATCGCGTGCGGCGTATGCTGCCGCCTGCGCGTGACACGGCAGCGGCGCAAAGCCCGCAGTGGGCGCCGCGCAACACGAAAGGGATGATGGCGATGGCCTGGGAACAATTCGACAACGGCTGGCGGCTCGCGCCCGCTGACGGACCGGCGACGGCGCTGGTCGTACTGCTGCATGGCGTCGGCAGCAATGCTCAGGATCTCGTGCCGCTCGCGGACATCTGGCGCGAAGCGCTGCCGCAAACGGCGTTTGTCTGCCTCGACGGCAGCGAACCGTTCGATGGCGGCTTTGGCGGACGCCAGTGGTTCAGCTTGCGGGATGTCGACGCGAACAATCGCCCGGACCGCGTCGCGGCCGCGTGGCCTGCGCTGCAGAACATGCTCGACACCGAACTCGCGCACTGGCAGCTCGGCTACCGCCAGCTCGCGCTGGTCGGCTTCTCGCAGGGCTCGATGATGTCGCTGCATCACGTGGCGACGAATCCGCAGGGCGCGGCTGCCGTCGTCGCGTTTTCCGGGCGGCTCGCGTCGCCCGTCACCGCGCACAGCGCCACGCCCGTCACGCTGATCCACGGCGACGCCGACGCCGTCATTCCCGTCGACGAAACCGAACGTGCCGCCATCGCGCTGCACGGCGCGGGCTTCGAGGTCGAAGCCTTCGCGCTGCCGGGCGTCGGCCATACGATTTCCGGCGACGGCGTCGCGCTGGGCCGCGACGCACTCGTGCGCGCTCTTGCGCCGCTTGCCCGCCGCTGATTCATCGCGCATCGATCGTGCATCGATCACGCCAGCCGAGCCGTTTCGACCCGTCGAAACGGCCGCATGCCTTCGGCCGAAGTAAGTGCCCGTAAGGCGGTTTTCGAATTCACCCTCCTAAAGTTCGCCGGGCATTTGCCGATATGCGCTCAAGAGCCGGAAAAACTTTCCGACGCACGAACGCGCCGCTTTATTGCCCCGTACGTTTGACATTTCCGCTGCCGGTGAGGCAGCTCACTTTTCTCAGAAGAGCCTGATCATGGCCAGATCGATTGCGCAGTCATCGCTTTTTGGACGCCTGTTCCGCCAGTCCGTGGCGGTCGATCTCGGCACGGCCAACACGCTGATCTACACCGACGACGGCGGCATCGTGCTCAACGAGCCGTCCGTGGTCTGCTTCGACAAGCAGGACGCGGCGGCGGGACGCAAGCGCGTCGCGCTGGTGGGCAGCGAGGCCAAGCAGATGATCGGCCGCGCGCCCGGTAACCTCGAACCCGTCCGGCCGATGCGTCATGGCGTGATCGCCAATTTTCCAGCCGCCGAGCACATGATCCGGCAGTTCGTGGATATGGCGCGTCCGCGTCCGTTCTTTGCGCGCCGCGCCGCGTTCACGATCTGCGTGCCGTCCAGCGCGACACAGGTCGAGCGCCGCGCGATCCGCGAGGCAGCGGCGGCAGCGGGCGCGTGGAAGGTGAACCTGATCGACGAGTCGCTCGCATCGGCTGTCGGCGCGGGCTTGCCGGTATCGTCGGCGACGGGCTCGATGGTCGTCGACATCGGCGGCGGCACGACGGAAATCGGCGTGATCGCGCTCGGCGGCACCGCGTACAACGGCTCGATCCGCGTCGGCGGCGATCAGTTCGACGCGGCCATCATCAAGCACGTGCGCAACACCTTCGGCGTGCTGATCGGCGAGCAGACAGCGGAACACGTGAAAAAGACGATTGGCTCGGCACTCGCCGTCGTGCCGGCCGAGACCATGCGTGCGACGGGGCGCGGCGTCGACGACGGCCTGCCGCGCACGGTCGAGCTCTCGACGCAGGATGTCGTCGACGCCATTGCCGCGCCGCTGCGCCAGGTGCTCGCCGCCGTGAAGACGGCGCTGGAAAGCGCGCCGCCCGAACTCGTGACGGATATCGCGGACACAGGCATCGTGCTGACGGGCGGCGGTGCGCTGCTCGGCAATCTCGCGCGCTATTTCAGCAACGAACTGTTCCTCGACGTGCGCGTCGCCGACGAGCCGCTGACCTGCGCCGTGCGCGGCGCCGGTGTGGCAGCTAGCGCGGGCCTGCTCGACATGTCGGTCGACGACTGACGCAATCGTTTGACATTGCCTGCGGCATGCAGAACGCTGGCGCCTCACTCGCGCGACGCCATGCAATGCCCGGCATCGCCATGTGAGAATGAAGCCTTTGCGGCGCGCATTTCATGGATAATGCGCGCCTTTTCATTTGCGTCTTTCAGTGACTCAGACTCCCGCCGCGTCCGTGCTTTCCATCGAATTGCCCAACGGCTTGCGCATGCCGTATGTCGAACAGGGCGATGGTCAACTGTTGCTCTTCGTGCATGGTTCGCTGTGCGATTACCGCTACTGGGAGCCGCAAGTCGCGGGTTTGTCGAAGCGTTACCGCTGCGTCGCCGTCAGTCTCACGCATTACTGGCCCGCAACGGATACGCCGCCTTCCGTTCCGTTCAGCTGGAGCAATCACGCGGATGAACTCGCGCAGTTCATCGAGCGCTTCGGGGCCGGGCCGGCGCATGTCGTCGGTCATTCGCGTGGCGGTTGTGTCGCGTATCACTTTGCGCGGCGTCATGGGCGGCATGTGAAGACGCTGACGCTCGCCGATCCGGGCGGGCCGTTGCAGATCGACGGGCGCGTGCCCGCGGGTTTGCCCGAGACGGTGAATGCGCTGCGCGCGCGTGCCGTGCAATTGATCGAAGCAGGCGAGGTCGACGCGGGCTTGCAGCTATTCGTCGATTCCGTGAGCCGTCCGGGTTTCTGGTCGAAGAGCACGCCGGGTTTCCGGCGCATCGCGACCGACAACGCGCACACGCTCGCGCGCCAGTTCCGTGATCCGTTGCCAGCTTACAGGCCTGAAAGCGCGTCGGATGTGAAGTGCCCCGTGCTGCTGGTCGACGGCGAGAAGAGCCCGCTGATGTTCCGGCGCGCGGCGCAAGCGCTCGCGGCATGGCTGCCGGACGCGCGTCGCGAAACGGTGCTGGGTGCGTCGCATGGAATGAATCTCGCGCATCCCGCCGCTTTCAACCGTTTCGTCGACGCGTTCATTCAAGGTTCGCGTTGAAAGTCTTTTGACCTGTCAGTCTTTTGCGTGCGCGTCGATGTCGAGCGCGCGCTCGGCCGGTTCGCCCACGAGCCCGCAGTAGTACAGATGCACGCCGATCGCAAGCGAGTCGTGGCGAATTTCGTTGAACGCCTTCCATGCCTTCTGCGGTTCCTTGAACACCAGATAGTGCGCTTCTTGCGACACGAGACGCGCAACCTGATGCAGGCCGTGTCCGTGCAGACGGTCGACAAGCTCGTCGAGGCTGCGGTGGGTGCGTGCGTCGGTGCGCGGATACAGCATGTGCAGAACGGCGACCTTTTCCGTAGCCAGCGCCGCCGACATCGCGAGCACGATGTCCTGATGGTTCAAGGCCGTGACGACGATGTCCTCGGCTTCATCTTCGGTCGCGGGAAAGAGCGTGTCGATGTTCATGTTCATTTTGTATGTTCCTGTGTCTGACTTTTAAAAAAGACCCGCCGTTGTGCGGCGGGTCCAAGACAGCAATGTGTTTGCAGGGGAAGCTAAACACGAACCCAGTATGTCAGACGCGATCGCGTTTGACGTCCCGGCCGGCAGCAAAACATTGTTGCAGCGGATGCGCTTGCTTTCATTTGTCTGTCGATGAAAAGGCTTGTGCACCCGTCGAGTATTGCTTGGTACGAGATGGATTGTTGCGCGTGAGCGATGCAATCAAATGCGTTGTGCGCCTTAGAATGCTGACGGCAGCCGGGGTGCGGCAGAACGCGCAGTAGTTGGTGCATGAACGTTGCATTCATCGCGCAGCGCCGCTCCTGAGCTCACGTGTTTTGCGTGTCTCCAGCAATGCAATGTCGAAAGGAATCCCAGATGAACGTATCAACGACCAAAGCCATGCTGTCGTTTTCCGATAGCGACGAGAAGATCGAACTGCCTGTTTATAAAGGATCGTTGGGTCCGGATGTCATCGACATTCGCAAGCTGTATGGGCAAACGGGGAAATTCACTTACGATCCGGGCTTCATGTCGACGGCGTCGTGCAACTCGGCGATCACCTACATCGATGGCGACAAGGGCGAACTGCTGTATCGCGGCTATCCGATCGACAACCTCGCGCAAAACGCTGACTTTCTTGAGACCTGCTACCTGCTGCTGAAGGGCGAACTGCCGAACGCGCAGCAGAAGGAGGAGTTCGAAGACACCGTCACGAAGCACACGATGGTGCATGAGCAGATGCATTTCTTCTTCCGCGGCTTCCGGCGCGACGCTCATCCGATGGCGATTCTGGTTGCTGCCGTCGGCGCGCTGTCGGCGTTCTACCACGACTCGCTCGACATCAGTAACCCGCTGCACCGCGACGTTTCCGCGATCCGCATGATCGCGAAGCTGCCGACGCTCGTCGCGATGGCGTACAAGTACTCGATCGGCCAGCCCTTTGTGTATCCGCGCAACGACCTGTCGTACAGCGCGAACTTCATGCGCATGATGTTCTCGAACCCGTGCGAAGAGTACCAGGTCAACGAAGTGCTGGTTCGCGCACTGGACCGTATCCTCATTCTGCACGCCGATCACGAGCAGAACGCTTCGACGTCGACGGTGCGTCTGGCGGGTTCGTCGGGTGCGAACCCGTTCGCGTGTATCGCTGCCGGTATCGCGTGTCTGTGGGGCCCGGCGCACGGCGGTGCGAACGAAGCCGCGCTGAACATGCTCGAAGAAATCGGCTCGGTTGACAACATTCCTGAGTTCATCAAGCAGGTGAAGGACAAGAACTCGGGCGTCAAGCTGATGGGCTTCGGTCACCGCGTCTACAAGAACTATGACCCGCGTGCGAAGCTGATGCGCGAAACCTGCCACGAAGTGCTGAACGAACTGGGTCTGCACGACGACCCGCTGTTCAAGCTCGCAATGGCGCTGGAAAAGATCGCGCTGGAAGACGAATACTTCGTATCGCGCAAGCTGTACCCGAACGTCGACTTCTACTCGGGCATCGTGCAGCGCGCGCTGGGCATCCCGACCGCGATGTTCACCTGCATCTTCGCTCTCGCGCGAACGGTCGGCTGGATCGCGCAGTGGAACGAAATGATCGCCGACCCCGAGCAGAAAATCGGCCGTCCGCGTCAGCTGTTCGTCGGCGAAATGTCGCGCGCAGCGAAGCCGGTCGCGCAGCGTTGAGCGTGTATCGATAGTCAAAGCTTGCTTTTGAACGCCGCTATCCGCGGCATTGTCTGAAAGCGCAGGCGCCACTCCCGCAAGAGGGGAGCGGCGCCTGTTTTCATTTGCGCCGCCGCATCGGATGTATTCAGGATGGCGAAGTATTATTCGTCGTTTTTATGCCATTGGACCGGGACCATGCGCCCGGTATCCAATGAACCGCCTGTTATGTCGCAACGACAGCACGACCCGTGCCACGTGCGCTTCGGGTTACCTTTCAGTGAAAATTTCACGAAGATCCGGGGCACCCGAAGCACTATCCTCTGTCGTAATCGCATGAACCTTCTACAATCACCGGAATAAAGCCACTAGCACAGGAGCGAGCTGATGCAGGATCCAGAAGCACTCGGCGGGCTGACCCATCAGGGCGGCGTGGACTATCGCGGTGAAGAGAGCGATGGCGCGTTCATCGCGCCGGAAAACCTGAACGTCGCGAGCGCGACCCAGCACGTGCTGAAGTCGGGCGGCACGTTTATCGTCAACGATCCCCTCGGCGATGTCACCGGCCGTGACGACGGCCTGTTCGTCAACGATACGCGCGTGCTGTCGACGCTGCGACTGACCTTCGGCGGCCGCGCGCCGTCGCTGCTGTCGGGCAGCGTCGGCAGCGACAACACTTCATTCACCGCGCATCTGACCAACCGGCCGCTGCCGCCGCTCGGCGGCAACAGCACGCCGGAGGGCGTGATTCACGTCGAACGCGTGCGCGTGTTGTCTGGCACGGTGATGAACGAAGCGATCGAGCTGACCAACTACGGCACGACGGAAGCGGTCGTGCCGCTGTCCATCTCCTTCGCGAGCGACTTTCGCGACATGTTCGAAGTGCGCGGCCTGAAGCGCACGAAACAGGGCACGGTCGAAGCGCCGCGCGTGCACAAGAACGAAGTGCTGCTCGGCTACATCGGCCTCGACGACGTGGCGCGCCGTGTGCGCGTCGCATTTTCGCCGATGCCCGACAAGCTGTTCGCGGACCGCGCCGACTATACGGTGAAGCTGCCCGCGCAAGCGTGCGTGTCGATTTATCTGTCGGTGGCCGTGCAGGTCGAGGCGTACAGGGGCACGCCCGACGTCGACGTGCCGCAGTCTACCCACGCTGTGACGGAGCATCACGTGTCGCAGATCGACGCGGCGCGCCCGCGCGTGGGCCGCACGGCCGTGCGCGCTGCGCTCGTCGATGCGCACCTCGTGATGCGCGAGCGGCGCCGCGCGTCGGCGCGCGTGCGCTCGAGCAATCCGCTGTTCAATGCGTGGATCGACCGTTCGCAGGCCGACCTCAATCTGCTCACCACCGACCTCGCGACGGGCCCGTATCCCTATGCGGGTATTCCGTGGTTCTCGACGCCGTTCGGCCGCGATGCCGTGATCACGTCGCTGCAGATGCTGTGGTTGCAGCCGGGTCTCGCGCGCGGCGTGCTGCGGTTTCTGGCCGAGCATCAGGCGAAGGAAGACTCCGCGTTCCGGGATGCCGCCGTCGGCAAGATCATGCACGAAATGCGCCGCAGCGAAATGGCGGCGACGGGCGAGGTGCCGTTCGCGCTGTATTACGGCGGGGTCGACACGACCCCGCTCTTCATCGTGCTTGCGGGCGCCTACGTTGCGCGCACGGGCGACACGCAGCTCGTCGACGAGTTGTGGCCGTCGCTCGAGCGTGCGGCGAAGTGGGTAGCGGGCGTATGCGATCGCAATGCGTACGGGCTGCTCGACTATCAGCGCGCGTCGGACGGCGGTCTTGCGAACCAGGGCTGGAAAGACAGTCACGATTCCGTGTTTCATGCTGACGGCCGCTTTCCTGAAGGGCCGATTGCGCTCGTCGAAGTGCAGGCCTATGCGAGCGCGGCATTCGACACGATGGCGCAGTTCGCGACGCTGCGCGGCCTGTCCGACGACGCAGTGCGCTACACGCAGCGCGCCACGGCGATCCGCACGTGTGTCGAAGACAAGTACTGGATGGACGATTCGCGCTTCTACGGCATCGCGCTCGACGGCAAGGGCGAGCTGTGCCGGGTGCTGGCGTCGAATGCGGGCCATCTGCTGGCCTTCGGCCTGCCTTCGCGAGAACGCGGTGAAGCCGTCGCAAGTGCGCTCGAATCGACGCTCTTCCACACGGGCTGGGGCGTGCGCACGCTGGCGGCCGGCCAGCCGCGCTTCAATCCGATGGCGTATCACAACGGCTCGGTCTGGCCGCACGACAACGCGTTGTGCGCGCGCGGCCTTGCGCGCTACGGCGCGAAGGCGGCGGCCGTGCGGCTCTTGCAGGCGCTGTTCCAGGCAGCCGTCAATTTCGACATGCGTCTTCCCGAGCTGTTCTGCGGCTTTCCGCGCCGTCGCGGCGAGCAGCCCACGGCGTATCCCGTTGCGTGTCTCCCGCAGGCCTGGGCAGCCGGCTCACCGTTCATGATGCTCGAAGCCTGCCTCGGCATCACGATCGACGCGCAACGCCGCGAAGTGCTGATCGAGCAGCCCATGTTGCCCGAGGGCATCGACTGGATCGAGATCGGCGATCTGCGCGTCGGCGACGCGTCGGTGTCGATCACGTTCCGTCGCGTGGCGGGCAAGGTCGTGGCGTCGGCGGAGCAGGGCGACGTCCGCGTGATCGCGCTGCTTTGATGCTGCATTGAATGGTTAACCGGACGAAAACTTCGGCGGAGAGAGCGATCGCATGGCGCAACAGAACGTCTACGTCGCGTACAAGGGCACGCTGAGACTGGGCGTGCCTTTTCTCGACGGCTACAAGGGCGATCCGCACTATGTGATCGTCGTCGACGATGCAAACGGCGGCGAGTTCAGGATCGTCACCAACGTGAAGTCCGACAGTTCGCTCACGGGTCCGGCGGGCTATCACGTGCTCTATTCATGGGCGCAGTACTTCGATCATCCGCTGGTGGCCGACCTCGCGAAGCTGCCGGCGGGGCTCGCGCAAAGCGGCTTTCCGAAACTCGACTACGTGCACGATCCGCGCCTCGTCGATCTCGGCAGCATGCGGCCCATCGCTCTCGATACCGCGACCGAGCACAACGACATCAACGCGCTCGTCAACGGGATGCTGCAACTGGACATGTCCGCCGCACCCGTCGACTATCTGTACCCGGGCAAGAGCGGCAACGACATGCGGCGCGGCTGGAAACCGGCGAAGGACGTCACGGTGTACGGCTTCGGCTTTCTGTTCGAGCCCGGCCACGACGGCTTGCACGAAACGCATATGAACCAGGGCAATCCGAAGCCGCAGCCGGGCAGCCGCGTGAGGGATCATTCGTCGGAGAACGGCACGTTCCAGGACGGCGCGGTGATGGTCGACGTGGACGGGCGCTTCCAGGCGCTGTTTGTCGCGTTCCAGACCCAGCTTGTGCCGACCGACAACCGTGGCTTCCCGATTCCCGGCCAGTCGCATCCCATACTGGGCTGAGGTCGGCGAGGTCGGACAGCAGCGAGCAGCGATACGCCGCGAGGCTTGAACCGTGCCGGCGCGGTGCTAAGCTTGGCGAAAGCGTTCAGCGTATTTTTCAGGGGCGCGTGACGGTCCTGTCCGTTGCACCCGACGGGGCGGGTAATCGGCGCGGGTCAAGGGAGCAACGGAAGAAAGGGGAGAAAGCTCATGGCGGCACGCTCGATTGCATCGTTGTCTCTGTCGTTCGGCCTCGTGTCGATTCCCGTCAAGCTGTACTCCGCGACCGAAAGCTCGTCCGACGTGCGCTTCAATCTGCTCGCGCCCGACGGCTCGCGCGTCAGGCAGCAATACATTTCCGAATCGAGCGGCGCCGTGGTCGAGCGTTCGTCGATGAAGAAAGGTTACGAGTTCGAGAAAGACCGTTTCGTCGTATTTACCGCCGACGAACTGAAGGCGCTTGAAGAAAGCGCCAGCCATGTGGTCGAGATCGTGGCCTTCATTCCAGAAAAATCGATCGATCCCGTCTACTACGACAAGGCGTACTACATCGCGCCTGACCGTCGCGGCGGCAAGCCATACAGTCTGCTTCAGCAGGCGCTCGCGGAAAGCGGCCGCTGCGCGTTGGCGAAGTGGGCGTCGAAGGGCAAGACGCGCATCGTGCAGGTGCGGCCTTCCGCCGACGGCCTGGTGTTCCAGCAACTGTTGTTCGCCGACGAAGTGCGTTCGATGAAAGACCTCAATATCGAACACGTCGACGTGTCCGCGTCGGAGCTCAAGCTCGCGATGCAGATCATCGAACAGGGCACGGAAGACCATTACGATCCCGCCGCGTACGAGGACGAAGAGAAGAAGCGCATTCTCGCGGCGATCGACCGCAAGATCGAAGGCAAGCAGGTCATCTCGAACGAGCGTGCCGATGTGCCCGCCGAAGGCGGCGAAGTCATCGACCTGATGGAGGCGTTGCGCGCGAGTCTGCGTGGCGGCGCGAAAGCCAAACCCGCTGCGGCGCCCAGGCGCAAGGCGCCCGAGCCCGTCGCCGGTATGGCAGAGGCGACGCGAGCCCGCAAGCCCGCGGCGCGTGCCCCGAAGTCGCCCGCTGAAGCGCCGGCGAAGGTGCGGGCACGCAAGTGACGCGCAACGACGCGCCGCACAGCTTGACGATGCGCGAATTGCAATCGATGCTGGGCGTTTCACGGCGCATCATCTCCGGACTGATCGACGCCGGTTTCGTCACGCCTGCGCGCGGGCCGCGCAACGCGCTGCGCTTCACGTTTCAGGACGTGGTGCTGCTCAGAACCGCGCTGCAGTTGCGCGCGTCGAATATTGCGCCGCGCAGGATCGTCCAGGCGTTGACTCGGCTTCGCGCCGAACTGCCCGCCGCATTGCCGCTCTCTGGCATTCGCGTGACGGCTGTCGGCAACGACATCGCGGTGAGAACGGGGCCTTCGCAGTGGGACGCGATCACGGGCCAGCAACTGCTCGACTTCGAGATCGCCGAGATAAAAGGGGACGTGGTGTTCCTCGAATCGACGCCGAAGCCGGCGGACGCTTCGCGGCAGGCGGACGACTGGTACGAGCTGGGCGGGCAACTGATGAAGTCGGATGTGAAAGGCGCCGAGTTGGCGTATCGCAATGCGATCGAACTCGCGAGTGAACCGTTTTATGCGGCCTATGTCGATCTTGGTGCGCTGCTGTGCGAAACGGAAGCGCGCTGCGACGATGCGCTTCGCGTATTCGACGATGCGCTCGTGCACTTCCCGAACGACGCCGTGCTGCATTTCAATCGCGCGGTCGCGCTGGAAGGGCTGGACCGGCTCGACGAAGCAGAACGTAGCTACGAGCGTTGTCTGGCGCTCGATCCATCGTATGCCGACGCACATCATAACCTCGCGATCCTGCTAGACAGTCTCGGCGACAAGCAAGGTTTGTTGCGGCATCTGAACGCGTATCGGCGGCTGACAACCTAGCCTGCGCGCAGTGTGCGACCTCGGCTGGGCGGGTGCGCGAAATGGCGTAGACTTGCGGCTTACGCTCGCCGAAGCGGGTGCAGCGAGGCGCTCGTTCATGCGCGTCGTCTGCGTTGCGCGCAGGTTGTTTTCAGTGCAAAAGCACACACGTATTGAAGACAGGACAAACAGAACTGAGGTCCGAAACCCATGCTCAAGCCCGAATTCAATGACGCCGACAGCGCGCGTCCCGAACTGCTGTGCTATCTCGTTGCGATCGCGGCGGCTTCGTATGCGCTGACGCAGGAATGGCGCGTCGATCATGTCGTCGAATGCTGCCGCCGCTGGCTCGCGAAGAACGAGGTGAACATGGTCTGGCTCGACCGCGTCAGGATCGGTCAGCTCGCGTTGAAGATTGCGAGCCAGGATCTGCTGGAGGCGGGCATCGCCGTGCGTCTGTCGAGCGTCAATGCACTGTTCACGAGCGAGATGGAACTGAACGAAGCGAGCACCATGGTGCAGAGAATGATGTCGCTGTGCCAGGAAGCGCTTTGAGCCAGCGCGTACCCTCATCAATGAACCCGGTTGCGCAATGTTGTACCAGGCGAACACAGTGTTGCAACTTCAATAGCTGATTGCTGGACGACGCAGATCCATACTTGCGTTGGTCATGCACCGCATCGGGCGGGTGCAAAGCATTCAGTTTCGAGGTTGCTGTGGAAACATTCGCAATGGGTCGAGTCCTGTCGGGCCTGAACGATCTGCTCAGGCCACGCACGACGGCCCCGGCGCGAAGACGGATTGCGCGTGTCGCGCTGCTCGCACTCGTGCCGCTGCTGATGCAGGCTTGTGCGAGTTCCGGTGCCGTCGAGCCGACAGGCGATGCGGGGCGCTTTACGCTGCATGCATCGGCGGCGGGCGGAAGCGTCGCTTGGGCGCGATCGCACAAAGCCGTCATGCAGAGCGCGAGTGACTTCTGTGCGCAACGCGGCGAAGTGCCAAGTGTCGTGTCCGAATCGTCGAAAGGCGTGAGAGCGCTCGAAACCCACGAGTCTGAACTCACGTTCGAATGTCACCCGCGTTTCTGACGACGAATGCGAGGCGCCGTGTGACGGCCTCACCGACCGCTGCATCGGTTGATCGCGAGGGTCGGCGTCATGCCGCACGTCGCCTTGGGCTCGCCCATCAAACGACTCGTTAGACGAAAACAGAAAGCGAAAAGTGCGGTTAGTGTAAGTCGCCCTTAAGGATGGGCAACTATAAAGTGATGCACATGCAGGTGTGATGCACATGCGATTTGCGCGGCACTGCCAGTCAACGAATCAGAAAGTGTGACCCGGACTCGCGGACTCGACGTCTATCTGGAGGTCGCCCATCATGCAGCTCATCCCCGGCGTCATTGCGCGCGCAGGCACGCTCTTCCCCATCGCGTGCGCGGCGTTGCTTGCCGCGCAGGTGCGGGCCGAATCCGCCTGTCCCGACTATGTGGTGCTGCCATCGGGCAGCGCCTTCAACATCGCGAGGCTGATCGCCGACGCCGGGTCGCCGCAAGCCGCGCTCGACAAGGCGCGTTCGGCCGTCGAGCAGGTCAGTTCGAATGGCGGGTGCCCGCGTTCCGTGCGACGCGTGGTGTGCGAAGAAACGCTGGCTGTGGCGAAGAAAGCCATCCTCGCACTGGAAGGGTGCGTTGCGCCGTCCGGCGCGTCGGGTGCGGTCGGGACGGATCCGCGAACGGCATCGAAATAACCGTTCATTCACGCCGGAACGCAAAATGCCGACGAAGCACGAGCATGCCGTCGGTGTCGAACGGGTGGGTGAGCAGGTCCAACCCGGCTACCGTACAGCGGCTCATGGGCGTCTGCGTCACTGGCGTTGTGCGGACTCCGCTGTAATACGTGCAGCCGCAACGAGCGAGGCTGCATGCATCGGCTGATGCATTCGTGCGGTTGCAGGCCTGGATCATGCTGTTGCCTGCTCATCTGTTCGATGGGGAGCGAAGGATGGGTAATGCACGCAGCATCCGAAGGGCCGTCGACATCGAAGTCGATGCTCAGGTCACTCTGCTTACGTTGATCGTCGCGTTGCATCTGCTCGTGTACGCGGAGACACGCTGGTGGCTGACGGCATCGCAGGCGGTCGACGCGATGCGGCGCTGGCACGTGGCCGACAAGGACGCGTTCGACGTGATGCGCCGGGTCGCGCTGTCGAGCCGGGCGCTGCCGCTCGCGATGCGCCTTGTCGAGTGTCACGCGAGCCTGCGCGATCCGGCGGGCCTGCAGGCGGCTTTTACCGACCAGCTTCAGATCGACAAGCAGACGGATCAATACCGGATCATTCGCGGCGCATGCGAAGCGGCGTTGGTGCGTGTGTAATCAGGCGGGAAGTTGAAGGGCCAGCGCGAGGCGGGTCGAAGGGCGCGTACCTCGCGCAGGGCGGGCGACGCACAGTATGCGCAAAGTACGCGTGACGGCAGCCGCTCGCGCGGCTGCGTGAGATCAGCCTTGCGGCAGGGATGCCTCGGCCGCTTGCCAGTGCTCGGTGACGCCCTTGTCGGTGATGCGCACCTTCGCCAGCAACGGCACATAACCGCGCAGCTTGATCTCGCCGACCGCGAGCATTTCTGAACGATAGATCTCCGGCGTCACCCTCGTGCCGTCCTCGAACTCGACGGTATAGCCGTCGATCGGTCCCCAGCGGCCCTTCGGTACGGGTTCTACATAGACATGCAACATTTTGACCTCTCCCTGCGTTATGAAAAAGCGTCGGGCGGTTCGCCTGGACCACGCCCGTCGTTGGACGGGAACGTTGGAACCGTCACCTCTTGTATAAGAGAGTATCGAAGAAGGGGGAGGCCGCGGGCCCGCCGTGTGCGTCGGATAACAATAGAAAATTCTTTAAAAATCAATGTGATGCGGTTTTCATTTCACAATACGGAGGGCAGTTTTCCGATACGCATTGCGTACGATTCGCACTGCAGCGGGCATTTTTATGACACGAGCCCTGATTTTGCAATGTGAGATTTTTGCGTGCCGGTTGCATGGGAAGAAGACGCGAGATGTCCTGAGCGCGCGGTAGGATGGTCCCGACACAAGCGGCGAGACTATCCACCCACCGAAGGAGCCGAAAAACATGAACGTGCTGATCAGGGCGACCGCCTTCGCCGCAAACAAGCATCGCAACCAGCGGCGCAAGGATGCCGACGCGTCGCCCTACATCAACCATCCCATCGCGCTCGCCGACGTGCTGGCCAACGAAGGCGACGTCGCTGACGAGGCCGTCCTCGTTGCCGCCATTCTTCACGACACGATCGAGGACACGGAAACCTCGATGGAAGAGCTGGTTGCGCTATTCGGCCACGCCGTCGCCGAGATCGTCGCGGAAGTCACCGACGATAAAACGCTGCCGAAGGCGGAACGCAAGCGCCGGCAGATCGAACATGCGCCTGCCATCAGCCGAAACGCGCAGCTCGTCAAGCTCGCCGACAAGATCTGCAATCTCCGCGATATCGCGGCCTGTCCGCCGGCAAACTGGACGGGCGAGCGCAAGCGCGAGTATTTCGAGTGGGCCAAAGCCGTGGTGGATGGGTTGCGCGGCGTGCACCCCGTGCTGGAAGCGGCATTCGACAGTGCGTACGCGGCGAAGCCATCGGCGAGTTCGCTCGCTTGATGGCGGGCCCTTCGCGTCGGGCTCCTTCTACGGGACACGGGATGTCCCAGCTTCTGCGCTGAAATGCCGTCTATGCGGTCCCGGCACCTGAGACAATCTGAGCGCACACAGCGACGAGATGGGGGCCCAAAGTGTTCCCGCCGCATGGACAATAGCGGACTCGAAGCATCGATGACAAACGAACAGTAACAACAGAGGGCCGGATAGTTTGAAGCTACTGCACACCGCCGACTGGCAGATCGGAACCCAGTTCGGCCAATTCACACCGGAGGAGGCCGCGCATCTGACGGAAGCGCGCTTCGACACGGTCCGGCGCATCGCCAGCCGCGCCACCGAACGCGGCATGGATGCGGTGCTGGTCGCCGGCGACGTGTTCGATCAGCAGACGGTCTCCGAAACGGTCATCCGCAGGCTCTTCGGCGCATTGTCGGGCTACGCGGGGCCGTGGTATCTGCTGCCTGGCAATCACGACGCGGCGTTGGCCGAAAGCGTGTGGACGCGCGCGCAGCGCCTGGGTTGCGTTCCGCACAACGCGCATCTCGTTCTGGAACCGGGCGTCATCCTGCTGGAGGCGCAGCGTGCCGCGCTGCTGTGCGCACCGCTCACGCAACGCAACACCTACGAGGACACGACGGCATTCTTCGACGGGCTGGAGACGCCCGACGGTTTCCTTCGGATCGGGCTCGCGCACGGTAGCGTGACAGGCATCCTGCAGGAGGACGTCGATTCCACGAATCCGATTGCACCGACTCGCGCGCAAACGGCGCGGCTCGACTATCTCGCGCTGGGCGACTGGCACGGCGAATATCGCGTCGACGAGCGCATCCGCTATGCGGGCACGCACGAGCAGGACCGCTTTCGCAGCAACGAGCCGGGCTATGTCCTCGAAGTCGAACTGCGGGCGCCAGGCGAGGCGCCCATCGTGCAGCGCATGCATGTCAGCAAGTATCGGTGGCATCTGCTCAGGCCGCATCTGAGCGTCGCGAGCGACGTGACCCAGTTGCGTGCGCAACTCGAAGCCTTCGGCGCAAACGACGTGCTGCGCATCGAAGTCACGGGCGAGCTGGCGTTGGCCGACGCCGAAGCCGTGAACGTGGCCATCGAGGAAACCCGTGCGCGCGTGCGGGCGTTGCGTTCGACGACTATGGGCGTCAAGGTTCTGCCGACGGACGAAGACCTGGCCGCGCTCGGCGCGCGCAGCGGATATCTGGCGAAGGTGGTCGAGCGGCTGCGGGCGATCCAGGCTGACGGAGGCGGCGCGGTCGCCTCCGAAGCGCTGCTGATGCTTGCACGATTCCAGCGTGAAACGGGGGCAGTGTGATTCTCGAAAGCATTACGATCCAGAACTTTCGCAAGCTGACCGACCGCATCGTCATCGACGGACTCGAGTCGGGGTTGAATCTCATCAGCGGCCCCAATGAGGCGGGCAAGAGCACGATCGCCGAAGCTGTCAGAACGGTGTTCCTCGACCGCTACAAGGTGAGCGGGCTGGAGGCGCTGGTTCCCGCCTCGCGCCCGGATGGTCTGCCGACGGTGGAAGTGGGCTTCGACATCGGGGGCACGAAACATCACCTCGTGAAGCAGTTCGTCAAGAAGCAGCGCTGCAACCTGCGCGTCGGCAGCAAGACGTTCGACGGCGATGAAGCAGAAGCGATTCTCGCCGAAACGATCGGCTTTACCCGTCCGAAGCAGGGCCTGAGCCGCGCCGAGCACGCGGGCATTCCCGGTCTGCTGTGGGTACGCCAGGGGCAAACGGGCGAGGTCCGCAAAGCGGGCGAGCACGCGTCGACGCATGTCCGCGCCGCGCTTTCGCAACTCACCGGCGGCGAGATGCCCGGCGGCGACGATGCGCTCATCGCCGCCGTGCAGAAAGATCTCTTCAAGTTGATCACGAGTCAGGCTCGCAAGCCGACGGGCGAGCTCGCTGCGGTGGAGAAGGAACTCGAAAGCCTGAAGGCGCAGCAGTCGGCACTGGAGCAAAGCAATCGTGAGTTCGACGAAGACATCGTCCGGCTCGGCAAGCTGCAGCGGGAACACGACAACGGAGAACGCGAGCGTCCGTGGGATGCGCTGCGTCAGAAGGCGGACGCAGCGCTTGCGCAGGCTCAGCAGAATGACGTCGTCAGGCGCGAACACGATGAGGTCGCGCAAAAGCTCAAGATCGCCGAGGCTGAACATCGTGTGCTGCTCGAACAGGAGCAGTTCGCTGCGAACCTCGAAGCGTCGGTCGCAACCGATCGGCGCGACCTCGAGAAGGCCGATGCGGGCGCGGCGCAGGCGGGCGCTGCCCACGAGCGCGCGCTCGCGTCCGACGCCGCCGCGCACAAGGCCAGCGAGGCCGCGCAGCACGCGCATGCAAAGGCGATCGCCGCCGAACGTGCCGCGCAATTCAAGGCGCTGGTGCAGACGCAGCAGACGGACATCGGGCGGATCGACGCCGCGCTCGCACGTGCTATCGAAAGCAATGAAAAAGTGCTGGAGTTGACGCGCGTTGCCGCGAACCTCGAACTCGACGAGAAGAAGCTCAGCCGGCTCCAGCAGGTGAGCGATGAACTCTTTCCGCTGCAAGCGCAGAAGAATGCTGCGCTGACACGCATCGAATACCGCTTGAGCGCGGCCATCCTGGTCGACGGCGCACCCGTGCTGGGCGACGGCACGCTGGTGCTGGACGGACGCAAGACGATCGGCCTGCCGGGATTCGGCGAATTGAGCATCGTGCCCGGCACACTCGACCTGTCCGCGCTCGATACGCAATTGCAGCGTCTCGAAGCGGAACGCGACAAGCTGCTGCTCGCGCTCGGCGTCGAAAGCCATGCACAGGGCGCCGGGCAGCTTGCACGCTGGAAGTCGGTGTGTGCCGAACGCGACAACCATGCGCAGATGCTCGGGACGCACGCGCCGGAAGGCGTCGATGCGCTACGCAGCGAACTCGAACAGGCACGCGGCCGTCTGGGCGCCACGCAGGCGAAGCTGGATGCGCTGGAGGACGCGACGGACGCGATTCCCGTCGCGCAGGCAAGAGAGGCCGTGGATGCCGCGCGAGTGCAGGTCGAAACGGCACGCAGCGCGTTGCTGGAGGCCGCGACGGCCAGCGCGCAGGCCGCGGCAGCGGCGAACGGCATTCGCGAGCGCTTGCAGCTCAATGAAGCGCGACTGAAGGAAGCCGCGTTCATCGACGAACGCAGGCGCCGGCAGGCAGCGTTGGTCGAGAAGAAGTCGTACATCGACGAATACACCCGCAATCTCGCGGCGGCGGCGCAGCGTTTAAGCGCCGTCGGCCTGAACGATCCGCACGCCGACGTCGAACGCTACAACCGGTCGGCCGACAACGAGTATCAACATCATCTCGAACGCCAGCGCAACGTGGGTTTGCTGCGCACGCGGCTCGAAACGCTCGGCGGCACGGAACTGGGCGTGCGTCTCGCGCAGACGGCGGCCGCTATCGAGCAGGCCGAGATGCGGCGCGCGGAACTGCGCATGCGTGCCGACGCGCTGAGCCTGCTGGAGAGCGTGCTGGTCCAGGAGCGCGACACGGCAGTGGCGACCTTGCGCAAGCCGCTTACCGATCGCGTCAACCACTATCTGCGACGCGTGTTCCCGACGGGCGAACTGGCCGTCGACGACTCGCTGTCGCCCGTGGGCCTGACGCGCGAGACAGCCGATGAAGCGTTCGAGTCGCTCAGCTACGGGACCCAGGAACAGCTTGGCCTGCTGGTGCGGCTCGCTTACGCCGATTTGCTGAAGGACGCCGGCAAGCCGACGCTGTTGCTGTTCGACGATGCGATTGTCCACACGGACGAGGCACGGCGTGAATCGATCAAGCGCGCACTGCTCGATGCTGCCACCCGTCATCAGATTCTGGTGTTCACCTGTCATCCGTCGGCGTGGAGCGATCTCGGTGTGAAACAGCGGCGTCTGGAAGATATCAAGGCGGCGGCGCGGCTTGCCAGCTGATAGCGCAACCGGCGCGCTGCCGGCGTCGAGCCGCCGCCCCCTGGTTCGCCCCCGTGAATATCGGGTGATAACATTTGTTGTCACTTCCATCGCCCCGTACACCGTATGCCCGACAACTTCGACCAGCTCGCCGCCCTGATCCGCGGGCGTTTCGCGGAACTCAGCCCGCAGTTCCAGATGGGCGCGGCGTTTCTGCTCGATCATCCCGACGAGGTCGCCGTCTCGTCGATGCGCAAGGTCGCCGAGCGCGCGCAGGTGCAACCCGCGTCGCTCGTGCGTCTGTCGCAGCAACTGGGCTTTCCGGGCTGGAACGAGCTGCGCGATCTGTTCGTGGCGCGCGTGCGTACGCGTCCCGAACCGCTGACGAGCCGCGCCCGCTCGCTCGTCAGAGGCCATGCGAAAGATGCGCTCGCGCACGATCTGCTCATCGCGCAGCAACACAATCTCGAGGTGACGGCCGCGCACAACACGCGTGTCACCGTCGAAGCGGCCAAGCTGCTGCGGCGCGCGCCGCATGTGCACGTCGGCGGTTTTCGCTCGTGCTATCCCGTCGCGTTCGGTTTCGTCTATGGATACCGGTTGTTCCGCTCGTCCGTGTCGCTGCTGACGGGCGAAGCAGGCACCCTCGAAATGCAGTTGCGCGGCATCGAACGAGACAGCGCGACCGTCGTCGTCAGTTTCGCGCCGTATTCCGTCGAGGCCGCACGCGTCGCCGAAGCCGCGCTCGAAAAAGGCAGCAAGCTGATCGCGATCACCGATAGCGCCGTCTCGCCCATCGCGCTGAACGCCGACAAGGCGCTAATCTTCTCCCACGAAAGCCCGTCGTTCTTCCCATCGCTCGTTGCGGCGACGGCCATCGCCGAATCGCTCGTCGCGCATCTGCTCGCGCTGGAAGGCACGGACGCCGTCCAGCAACTCGAACTCGCCGAGCAGTCGCTGCACGCGAAGGGCGCTTACGTGCCCTGAACCACATCGATCCGTTGACGACAACAGACCGGCCGACACACGCCGTCTTTGACAACATATGTTGTGATGCGCTATAAATGCGCATCGCGTGTTGAATGAAGCTCGAGGTGTCGTGTGTCGAAGCAGGGTTGGGAGTTGCACCGGATAACAGGCGAGCCGTATGAGATCGGCCGTCAACTGGGCGAGCTGGCGCGGCCGGCGTTCGATGCGTACATGCGGCAGAGCACGGCCTGGCGCGCGCTGCAGGCGTGGCGCGGACACGCTTTCGTGCAGCATTTGCGCGATGTCGCGTGCGCGCATCATCCTGCGCAACTGGCCGAACTCGACGGCATGGCCGCGGGCCTCGGCTGGCCCGCCGCCGACGTTTTTCTCTGGAATTGCCGCGGTGAACTGCTGCACGACACGCCCGACGGCTGCACGACATTCGCAGCCGTGCGCACGGGCGACACGCTCATCGCGCATAACGAAGACGGCGATCCGTTCCTGCTCGGCAAAGGCCTGCTCGTCGATGTGCGGCCGCCGGGCAAACCCGGCTTCATCAGCTTCTATTACCCCGGCTCGCTGCCCGGCCATACGTTCGCGACAAACCGCGCGGGGCTGGTGCAGGCGATCAACAATCTGCGCATCCGCCACCCTGTCACGGGCGTGCCGCGCATGATCCTGTCGCGGGCCGTGCTCGATACCTCGACGCTCGACGAAGCCGTCCGGCTGTTGCATGACACGCCGCGCGCAAGCGGGTTCCATCACACGCTCGGCACGGCGGGCGAGCGTCGCGTGATCAGTGTCGAAGCTACGGCCATGCGCTGTTCGGTCGAATCCATCGGACGCGTGTCGGGCCACGCGAATCACATGATTCATCCCGGCTGCGACGGCGAGGCGCAAATCGTCACGGACTCGTCGCGCGATCGGCAGGCACGCATCGCAGCGCTGCTCGAAGCGCGTGGCGCACAGCCCGACGGCAGCGTGCTCGTCGACATGCTGCACGACAAGGCGCCCGCCGGCTTGCCGATTTACCGTGAAGACCCCGACGATCCCGACGACGAAAACACCCTCGCGACGGCGCTGTTCCAGATCCGCGACGACGGCGTCGCGCTGCAGGTTCACGCGCAACGCGCCGTCGTCTTCGAAACGTTTGTTGCACGCACGGCGGCCTGAGCGCCACCGCCTTTCCGCTCATTCAAGGAGAGCGCATGACTACCGTATTCCATCGCATGCCCAAACAGACGCTGCCTGTCGCCGTACAAGGCGACGGCATCGAGATCGTCGATTCGACGGGCAAGCGCTATATCGATGCATCGGGCGGCGCGGCTGTTTCGTGTCTTGGTCATAGCAATCAGCGCGTGATCGACGCGATCAAGCGTCAGGCGCAGGCGCTGCCGTACGCGCACACGTCGTTCTTCACGACGGAGCCCGCCGAGGAGCTGGCGACCTATCTGACCGAACGCGCGCCGCAAGGCCTCGGGCACGTGTATTTCGTGTCGGGCGGATCGGAAGCGATCGAGGCGGCGCTGAAGCTCGCGCGTCAGTATTTCGTCGAAGTGGGGCAGCCGCAGCGCCGCCACATCATCGCGCGCCGGCAGAGCTATCACGGCAATACGCTCGGCGCGCTGGCGATCGGCGGCAATGCATGGCGGCGCGAGCCGTTCCTGCCGCTGCTGATCGATGCGCATCATGTGAGCCCGTGCTATGCGTATCGCGAGCAGCGCGCGGACGAGACGGAAGAGCAGTTCGCGCAGCGTCTCGCCGACGAACTCGAGCAGAAGATTCTCGAACTCGGGCCGGACACGGTGGCAGCCTTCGTCGCCGAAACAGTGGTCGGCGCGACGGCGGGCGCGGTGCCGCCCGTGCGCGAGTATTTCCGCAAGATTCGGGCGGTGTGCGACCGCTACGGCGTGCTGCTGATCCTCGATGAAATCATGTCGGGCATGGGCCGCACCGGCTATCTGTTCGCGTGCGAGGAAGACGGCGTCACGCCCGACCTGCTGACCATCGCGAAGGGCCTCGGCGCGGGCTATCAGCCGATCGGCGCGACGCTCGTGAGCGACAGGATCTATCAGGCGATCACGAGCGGCTCCGGCTTTTTCCAGCACGGTCACACGTATATCGGGCACGCGACGGCCTGCGCCGCCGCGCTCGAAGTGCAGCGCGTGATTGCCGACGAGCATCTGCTCGATAACGTGAAGGCGCGTGGTGACCAGTTGCGTGCGCTGCTGCGCGAGCACTATGCGCAGCATCCGTTTATCGGCGACGTGCGCGGACGGGGACTCTTCGTCGGCGTCGAACTGGTGAAGGACCGCGCGACGAAAACGCCGTTCGATGCCAAACTGAAGCTGCACGCCGCGATCAAGCGCGAGGCGTTCCAGCGCGGTCTGATGGTGTATCCGATGGGTGGCACTGTCGACGGCAAGACGGGCGACCATGTGCTGCTCGCGCCGCCGTTCATCTGCACGCAAAGCGATATCGAAAGGATCGTCAGCCGGCTGACGGATGCGATCGAAGGCGCGCTTGCTGCGTCGGGCGCGGCCTGACCGAACTCACCCCCACCTAAGAGCTTCCGATGACCAACCGTCTGCCATCTTTCGACGCCAGCCACGCGACGCCCGAGCAGAAGGCCGTGCTCGACGAGATCCTGTCGGGTCCGCGCGGCAATCTGAACGGACCGTTTCTCGGCTGGATCCATAGTCCCGAACTCGCGCAGCACGCGCAGCGCCTCGGCGCATTCTGCCGCTACAAGACGGGCCTGCCGCTGCGTCTGTCGGAACTGGCGATACTCGTCACGGCGGCGCGCTGGCAGGCGCAGGCCGAATGGTTCATCCATTATCCGATCGCAATCGAAGCGGGCGTGCGCATCGAAGACGCCGAGGCGATCCGCGAGCGCAGGCTGCCTGCCTTCGCCGATGCCGACGACGCGCTGATCTACGCCTTCGCAACCGAGCTTTACGACGCCAGACGCGTGTCCGATGCGACATATGCGAAGACCGTCGAGCGCTTCGGCCACGAGGTTACGATCAATCTGGTCGGACTGCTCGGCTATTACGCGCTTGTCGCGATGACGCTGAATGTGTTCGGCATGCGCGCGCAAGGGCAGGACTCGCTGCCGTTCGGCGAGTAAGCGCTTTTCACGCGACGCGCACACAAGACAAGGCCCCGGGACTCGATGAGTCGGCGGGGCCTTCGTTCATCTGACGTCGGCGCGCGATCACGGCGCGCAACGTGGCTTAGTTGCCGCGGAACGTCGAAAAAATGCGCTGCTCGATGCTCGGACGCGAGCCCGATTGCGACGAGCCCGACGTCGTGCCGCCGACTTCCGTCGCTTGCGCCGTTGCGCCGTATTGCGGCGTGGCCTTCGGGTACGTCACGTCGTTCTGGTCGAGCGTGCCGTTTTGTTGTGCGGCGACGAGTTCGGCGCGAACCTGTGCGCGCGTCGCGGGGGCGTTGCTGGCTTGCTGTGCGAACGACACAGCGGGAACGAGAAGAGCGGATGCGACGACGACTGCGGAAAGAAGCGATTTCATGATGACCTCCGAGAACATTTGTTGGATCGGTTCGGTTTGAACTTGCC
This sequence comes from Paraburkholderia phymatum STM815, assembly GCF_000020045.1. Taxonomy (GTDB): domain Bacteria; phylum Pseudomonadota; class Gammaproteobacteria; order Burkholderiales; family Burkholderiaceae; genus Paraburkholderia; species Paraburkholderia phymatum. Next base: position 2,348,007 of record NC_010623.1, read on the forward strand.
TGTCCGAACCGTTGGAGCAAGTGTATTTCCGGAATGGTGGTCAAAAAAGTGGCAGATTGGAGAAAGATTCTTGCGTCAAGTGAAATAATGTCAGCCGTCACGGGTGCGCAGCTTCACGGCAGTGCCGCGGATATCCGCCTATGATGAAGCTTCGGTCCAAGGTCCACACGTTTGGCGCAGCACGCGTGACGGGTGCCGAAGCCGCGAATCGTCGGGCGAGACCGACGCGGCGGGCATCGCGGTGGGGAGCGCGGCGGCGCGAACTCTACACAGGAGAGACGAATGAAACGCAAGGCATCAGCACTCTGGCAGGGCGGTCTGCAAGACGGCAAGGGCTCGATCTCCACCGACAGCGGCGTGCTCAAGGACACGCAATATTCGTTCGCGACGCGTTTCGAAAACGGCATCGGCACGAATCCCGAAGAACTGATCGCGGCGGCGCATGCGGGATGCTTCTCGATGGCGTTGTCGGCGGAACTCGGCAAGGCCAACATCAAGCCGGAGCGGATCGCGACCACGGCCACGGTCACGCTGGACAAGGACGGCGGCGGCTTCGCGGTGACGGCTTCGCATCTCGACGTCGTGGTGAAGATTCCGGGCGGCGACAAGGCGGCGTTCGACAAGGCAGCCGCCGATGCGAAGGCGGGTTGCCCGATCTCGAAGGTGTTGAACGCGACGATCACAATGGACGCGAAGCTCGAAACCTGAGTTCTCGCGGCGCACACACAGCTGCTCTTCCCGCTTTTGCCCGGTTCCGCGATCCGATACCGGGCAAAGCGGCTCGTATGGGATCTCCACCGCCGGGGCGGCCATGACATCACAAGCAGAGAAGGCACGAGCGTTTCGCGCGCTGCATGAGGCGAGCGTTCCGTTCATCATTCCCAACCCGTGGGACATCGGTTCCGCGCGCCTGCTCGAAGGGCTCGGTTTCAAGGCGCTGGCGACGACGAGCGCCGGCTATGCGTTCTCGATCGGCTTGCCGGATAACGCCGTCGGCCGCGAGCAGATGATGCGCCACCTCGCCGACATCGCGCCGTCGACGACGCTGCCCGTCAGCGCGGACCTCGAAAACGGCTTCGGCGACGCGCCGGAAGACGCGGCCGAGACAATCCGCCAGGCGGCTGCGGCGGGTGTCGTCGGCGGTTCGATCGAAGACGCGACAGGTCGCGCCGGCGATCCCATCTACGCACACGACGTCGCCGTCGAGCGCGTGCGTGCTGCCGTCGAAGCGGCGCGTGCGCTGCCGTTCCCGTTCACGCTGACGGCGCGCGCGGAGAACTATCTGGTGGGCCGTGCCGATCTCGCCGACACGATCCGCCGTCTGCAGGCGTTCCAGGAAGCGGGCGCCGACGTGCTCTATGCGCCGGGCCTGAAGACGCGCGAAGACATCGCCGCCGTGGTCAGTTCCGTCGACCGGCCCGTCAACGTGCTGATGGGCATGGCGGGCATGCCGTTCTCCGTCGACGATCTCGCTCAGATGGGCGTCCGGCGGATCAGCGTAGGCGGAGCGCTTGCGCGCGCGGCGTTCGGCGCGCTGCTGCGCGCCGCGAATGAAATGCTCGGTCGCGGCACGTTCACTTACACGAATGAAGCGGCGACGATGAAAGAGATTACCGACCTGTTCGCATCCGTGGGCAAGTCTTCCTGAACCTGCGAATGCGTGACGCCGGCGCGTTGCAGACTGTCCGAACGTGGACGCCCCGTTCAGGCACTTCGACATGCGCCCGCTTATTCCAATGCCACGCCGTCTCGCGGCTTTCGCGCGCGGAATGCAAACCAGCATGCCGCCGCTGCCAGGCCGGCGATCATGCCGCCGAAGGTGCCGATCCAGGGGATGCCATAGTCTTTCGCAATGTGATTGCCGAACAGCGCGCCCGCGCCGATCGCCACGTTGTAGAGCCCCGAAAAAATCGAAACGGCGAGATCGGTTGCGTTGGGCGCGAGCCGCAGCACCCACGCCTGCATGCCGAGCCCGAAGCAGATGATGGCGCCGCCCCATAGGAACGAATGGACGGACAACGTGACGATGCTCAGCGAGCAGGGGAAGAGGATCAGCAGACACGCGGCGATGGACATCACCGCGCCGCGCATGAAGCGCTCCGGTTGCTGCGGATAAAGCCGGTTGAAGCAGATGGCGGCCGGGATCCCTGCTGCACCGAACAAGGTCAGGATGAAGGTGATGCGGCTGCCGCTCGCGTGATTGACGTGCTGGATAAACGGTTCAATGTAGGTGTACGCGGTGAAATGCGCCGACACGACCAGCACCGTCACCAGATAGAGGCACATCAACGTCGGATTTCTGAGCAGCACGGGCAGGCTGCGCAGCGAACCGGCCTGCTCGCTTGGCAACACGGGCAGGGTAAAGCGCAGCAGCAGGAGCACGACGACCGCCGCTACGGCGATCACCTGGAACGTCATGCGCCAGCCGAGCGCCTCGCCGATCATTCGTCCGACAGGTATGCCCGCGACCATCGCGAGCGACGTGCCCGTTGCGAGCAGGCCGAGCGCGCGGCTTTTCTTGTCGGCAGGTGCCAGCCTCACAACCAGCGAAACGGATATCGACCAGAAGATCGCATGGGCGCATGCAATGCCCAGTCTGCCGATGACGAGCACGGCAAAGTTCCAGGCGACGCCCGTCACGATATGGCATGCGACGAACAGCAGCAACACCGCTGAGAGCAGCTTGCGACGTTCGACATGCCGCGTGAGTATCGTCAGCGGCAACGAGACGAGCGCGACGGCCCATGCGTAAACGGTCAGCATCACGCCCACGTCGGTCGGCTGCATCGCGAGGCTTTCGCCGATCGCACTCAGCAAGGCGACGGGCACGAATTCCGTGGTGTTGAAGACGAAGGCCGCAAGCGCGAGCGCCAGCACGCCCCACCACGAATGTTTTGCTGCGAAGGAGTCGGGAGTTGACATTGCCGGTTGGGCAAAAAGACACAATGGTGCGAATAGAACGACGGCAACCGCATGACACCGGACGATGATGCGCGGCCAGCCGCTCAAGAAAAAGCCCGCACGGAGGCGGGCAAGAATCCATATCAGGAGAATATGGAGGAGACGGGCTTAAGTATAAACCCTTATGTGCGCGATGCAAGCGAGGGTGGACACCTGCGGAGCCACGACAGTCAGCCTGCCGGCAGCGATTTGGCAGCCTGGCCATGAGCGTGCTGCGATTCGGCCCGTCGTGGCGTCTGCAGCGTTTCATCCCGTCGCGCACCCGAGGGCCGTCCAGACGGGACTGGCTGGTGATCGCCGCAATATGGGTCGACCCGAGGGCGCTGTAATCTGTGCTGCGCGTAACGATCCCGCTGGCGGGCGATGCCCGCCTTCACGCACCGATCGTGACGGCGCGTTTTTGCTCGAAGTCCCAGCGCGTGGCGATCGACGTATTCACGGGCGCGGGCAAAAGGCCCGCATGCAGAAAGGTGTCGGCTATCTGTTGCTGCTCGCTGAAATGCGCACGGTCCACCGCGCGGACGAGGTAGCTCCGCCGCGCATTGGCGCGCGCGATCGTCGCGACATCGAGGCCCCAGACAGGCGCGAGCAAACGCGCCGCCTCCTGCGGCGACGTGCGGACCCACGCCCCCGTATCGCGCAGCTGATGGAACAGCACCGCGATCACGTCGGGACGCTCCGAGGCAAACCGGCTCGATGCCAGGTAATAACGTTGGTACGACGCGAGACCTTTGCCGTCCGCGAGAACTCGCACGTCCGGATTCTGGTCGACGGACGCGACATATGGGTCCCAGGTGACCCACGCATCGACACTGCCACGCTCGAACGCTGCGCGCCCATCGGCGGGGGGGAGGTAGTGAATGCGTGTCGCCGACGCCGGCACGCCTGCTTTTGCCAGGGCGGCCAGCAGCAGGTAGTGACTGCCCGCCGCCTTGGTCACGGCGATGTCTTTGCCACGCAGATCGCCGACCGAGCGCGGCGCGCCGTCGCGTTTCACGAGGATCGCTTGCGCGCCCGGTGACGGCGCTTCCTGCGCGACATAGACGAAGCGCGCGCTGGCAGCCTGCGCAAAAATCGGCACAGTGTCGGCGACGTCGGCGGTGAAGTCGACAGCCTCGGCGTTCAGTGCTTCCGTCAGCGGCAGCCCGCTTGCGAACTCGCTCCAGCTGATGTTGACGCCGAGCGGCGCGAGCACCGATTCGAGCGTCCCGCGCGCTTTCAGGACCGCAATCAACGTCGACGATTTCTGATAACCGATGCGCAAGGTTGCCGTGGAAGCAAACCCGAGGCCGGGTGCCGCTGCCGCGGCGCCGAGCACGGAGGCGCGAATCAACAAGCGGCGTCGTGCGGGAGAGAACATGTGGCGTTCGTTCCGGATGTGATGAGCGAATCCAGCATGCTAGTGGTGGACCCGACGCGATCCCAACGAATCATTTCTGATAACGATCGAAGGCACCCGTAGACGCTGGTCCGTCGAACGAATCGCCCCGACTGCGCGTGTTCATGTCCGCTGCGTTCATGTCCGTTAAACATGCAAAAGATAAATATTGAGACGATATAAACATATCGGAATTGAATAATTTTCACGGCGGGTGTCCGCGGCTACGCTGTGCCCAATACGCACAGTGAGGACTTATGGCCGCTTCTGTTCCAACATCTTTTTCAATGCCGATGCGGTCGCGCCGGCGTGTGCTGCGTTCGCTCGCTGCGGCGCCGCTCGCGATGGCGACCGCGTTGACGGGCGCACGCAATGCGCGCGCAGCGGATGACGCGACCCTCGTACTCGGCGATCAGGCGGGCGGGACACGGGCGCTCGTCGAAGCGGCCAAGGTGCTCGACGGCGCACCCTACGCTTACCGCTGGGCGAACTTCCAGGGCGCGGCGCCGTTGTTCGAAGCGCAGCGTGCAGGCTCCGTCGATCTCGCGCCAGCCGGCGACCTGCCCGTTCTGGCAGCGGCCGTCGGCGACCCGACGCTGAAGATCGTGGCGACCCGGATCGGCTCGGGCGCGCAACTGGGCATTCTGGTCGGACCGAATTCGACCATTCGCACCGTCGCTGACCTGAAGGGCCGCACGGTATTCGTTTCGTCGGCGCGCGGCAGCATTTCGCAGTTCCAGTTGTACGGTGCACTTGCCGAAGCGGGACTCACGAAAGACGACGTGACGGTGCGTTTCATCCTCCCCGTCGATGCATTTGCGGCCTTCGCATCGGGTGCGATCGAAGTCTGGGCGACGTTCGATCCGTACTACGGTATCGCCGCCCAACATGGCGGCCGCATCCTGCGCGACGGCTCCGGCATCAATAGCGGATTGGGGTTCATCACCGCTTCGGGCGCGTCGTTGAGCGACCCGCGCAAGCGTGCGGCCATTGCCGACGTGCTGGTTCGCTATCAGCGCGCGGGCGACTGGGCACTGGCGAATCCCGACGCGTACGCGCAAATCTACGCATCGCTCACACGCTCGCCACTCGACGCCGCGAAGCAGATCACGAAGCGCGCGTCGCTGAAGCAGCATTTCGTCACCGACGCGGACATCGCGACGCTGCAGAAAGTCGCGGACCGCGCACATCGGGATGCGATCTTGCCGCGCCGCATCGACGTTCGCGCGATTTCCGAGACGCATCTTGCCAGCACATGAACTCGCCCTGACGGAGCACGATGACATGTGCACACGAACCCACGCGCTGGAACTGACGTATCGCCGGAGAAGGCAAACGCGATGCCCGCGAGCAAGGCAAACGCCTGATCGCGCTGTTGGCTGCGTTCGGCTGGCTCGGCAGCGCCGCCATCACACAATGGTGGCCCGCGCTCGACGAGTGGCCTTATATGCGCGAGCTGTCCATTCTTAAGCTGCTATTGGCGGCGTTGTCGCTTGGAATCGGCATCGCTGCCCAGACCATTCTTCGCGCGCCGCAAGCGTGGCCTGCCGACCGCCGAGCGCACGCGGCACTGTCAGCGCAAGCAGGCCGGCACGGCGCAGGCGGGCGAGATTGTCGTGTGGAAAGAGCGGCCCCGCATCGAGCGCGGCGGCGCCTGCGCTGAAATCGGCGGTCAGCGCGGCGAGCCACGCATCGGCGGGCGGACTGTCGAGGTCCGCGAGCGCTTCGAGCGCATCGGCATCGCGCTCGACATCGGCAAGCGCGCTATCGGGGTGGCGGCGAGTCGTGGTCGGTTCACTGTGCAGTGAGCGGAAATTGCCGATCGAAACTCTTCGTGACATCGAGGCGCGTCTTGATGACGTCCGCGCGGTGATATAAATCGGCGGTCTTTTGTTGTTCGGCGATCAATCCATCGTCGATGGCGACGGGATGGAGTTGCGCGCGCTGATAGACGGTCTTCAGGACGTCAGGCGGCAAGCCCGTCACCTTCGATTGCATCGCGGCCACTTCGTCCGGGTGCGAGAGCGCCCAGCGTTGGCCGGCCGCGACGCGCCTGAGAAAGTCGGCGATCTGGGCGTGCTTGTCATTGATCGACGTTTCCGTCGCGGCCTGAAAACTGAGGCCGGACGACAGGTTGACGCCGTTGACGATGCTGCGGTCATGATCGCGTTGCTCGGCGAGCGCGACATACGGATCCCACGTCGACCATGCGTCGACGTTACCCGAAGCGAGCGCAGCCTTCGCGTCGGCAGGCTGCATGAAGCGCAGCGATACGTCGGAAAGCTTGATACCCGCGCGTTCGAGCGTGGCGATCACGAGGTAATGGCCGATCGAGCCACGCGTGGTCGCGATGCGCTTGCCCCTGAGATCGGCGGCTGTCCTGATGGGCGATGCGTCGGGCACGATGATCGCGAGGTCGGTCGGCGTCGAGCGCGTGGCCGCCACCGCGCGCACTCTGGCGCCCGCAGCATAGGCGAAGATCAGCGGCGCATCGCCGAGTCCGCCTACGTCGATTGCGCCGGCGTTCAGTGCCTCTCCCAGCGGTTGCGCAGCGGGGAAGTTGAACCATTCGATCTTGTACGGCAGGTCCTTCAGCTGGCCCGACGCTTCGAGAATGCCGCGCGTCTGCAACTGCTGGTCGCCCACTTTCAACGTGGTATCGGCGAGCGCGACATGCGATGCGCTCGCGACGATCGCGCCCGTCAGAAGGCGGGAGAATCGTTGCAGGCATCGATTGGAAAAGAACAACATGAGGTGTGCGGCGAGAAGTGGTGACTGAAAAGACACGATACGGTCGCGTGTTCTATAAGGCAAACGCATTGTTCTGCTTAGTTAATATGCGAGAGCGGAAAGCGGAGAAGTGCGTGTGGCACTTGAGTGCGAGGGGCGTTGCGCGCTAAGGTCGCGCTATCGACACTTCGTCAAACCACAAGACCATTCATGAAACTCGATGAAATCGAGGCCTTCGTTGCCGTCGTGCGCTGCCAGTCGCTGAGTCAGGCGGCCGACTCTCTCGCGCTGACGCAGCCTGCCGTCACGCGCCGTATCCAGAACTTCGAAGAGGCCCTCGGCGTCGAACTGCTCGATCGCAACACGAAGCCCTTGAAGGCGACACCGATGGGGCGTGCCGTCTACGAACAATGCCGCGCGATCGTGCGAGAGGTAGACGCGCTCACGCATCTCGTCGCGGACGACGCGCCGCTCGCGGGCGTGTTGCGGCTCGGCGTCGCGCAGACGGTCGCCGACGTGGCTATGCTCGAGGCGCTCCATGCACTGCGCGGCGCGCATCCAGAGGTGCAGGCGCGCGTCTCGACGGGATGGGGCAATCCGCTGCTGCAGAAAGTCCAGGAAGGAGAACTGGATGCCGCGATCGTACTGTTGCCTGCGAACCGCGCGTTGCCGGACACGCTGGCGGGTGAAGCGTTGGGCGGGCTGAAGCTGGCCGTGGTCGCGAAAAAGGGCAGCGTCAAGAAACGTGCGCAGACGCTCGCCGAATGTCAATCGTATGGCTGGGTATTGAATCCCGACGGCTGCGGGTTTCGTGCGGGCCTGCAGCAGGCGCTCGCGGCGCAAGGCTAGACGTTGAAGCTCAACCTCGAAACGCTCGGCACCGAACTGCAGCTGGGGCTCGTCGCCGATGGCGTCGGCCTGGGGCTCGTTCCGCTGCCGCTGCTTCGCAAAAGCGAGCACGCCGCGCAACTTGACGTGATCCCCATCGCCGACTTCAAACCCGAAATTGCCGTATGGATCGTCCGTTCGCGTGCGCTCGGCAAGATGCAGTCGGCGCTTGCCGTATTGGCAGAAAGCGTCGAGCAGAGCTTCAAGGCGGCGCGTTTGTCGCGTGCCGCCTGATGGCGCGCTCAGATCACGAAAAAGCCATGCGTGCCGTCGCGATCGAGTTGTGCGACGAGACCGTATTCCCATTCCAGGTACGCGTTCATCGCTTCACGTGCATTGTCCGTGCCTTCATACGGGCGACGATAACGATCGATACGCGGTGACGCGAGGCCTGCATCTCCTGTTTCGGTCGGGAGGCCGGCGTGTATCCAGGCGGATGTGCCGCCCTCCAGCACATGGACGGGCTTACCCGTTAGCGCGGCGACTTCTGGCGCGGCGAAGGGCGCGAGCGCGTTGGTCGCACAGGTGACGACATACCGTTTCGCATCGGGCAGCGCGCGCAGATCGTCTATATCGATGGACAGGCGCGAACGCACGATCCAGTGCGCCCCCGGAATGTGCGCTTTCACATGATTCGCGCTCGACGTGACGTCGATTACGACGGTGCCGCTCGAAGGACTCGCGAGCAGGGCCGCGAGTTCTTCGGCGCCCAGAGCGGGCGTGTGAGCCGGCGCAGGTCTTGCGCCGCGCCAGCTTCCATTGGCCGTCAGGTCGTCTCCCGTAGCGTCGTCGATCACATACACATCGATGTTCATTTGCGCCAGCCACGCGGCCGTCATGTTGGCGCGCACGCCGTCGTCGTCGAATAGCACCACGCGCGCGCCGCGCACGGGCGCGAACATATCCGTCTCCTGCACGAGCTGGCCGCCTGGCGCGCCCTGAAAGCCCGGTGCATGGGCACGTTCGTATTCGGCAGGGGTGCGCACGTCGAAGCGATACGTCGTGCGCGATGGCTCGGCCGCCCACCGAGCAGCTTCAGCGAGTGTCGCGCGTCTCACGCCGGCGCGGTCTGCCAGCGTACGCGATGCGCTGCGCGACGCATCGAGGCTAAGCTGATCGCGGCCGGCCTGCGGATGGAACTGGCGATTGCTCCCATGTTCGAGCGTCTGCCCGGCGAGCGTCCAGCCGATCGTGCCGTTGCGCAGCGCTGCGACGGGATTCGGCAGACCGGCGTTGACGAGCGATTGCGCGCCGATGATGCTGCGCGTGCGCCCTGCGCAATTGACGATCACGCGCGTGCTGGCGTCGGGCGCGAGCGCTCGCGCGCGCAGCACGAGTTCCGCGCCGGGCACGCTGATGCTGCCCGGAATGTTCATGGTCTGATATTCGTCCAGGCGGCGTGCGTCGAGCACGACGACGTCATCGCCATTGGAGAGCAGCGTGTGGACCGCTTCGGCCGAGAGAGAAGGTGTATGTCGGTGCGCTTCGACGAATTCGCCGAATGCCTTGCTTGGCACGTTGACGTCCCGAAACACTTCGCCGCCCGCGCGAATCCATCCATCGAGTCCGCCTGCGAGCAATGCGATCTGCGTATAGCCCAGCGACGCGAGCTTGTCGGCGGCGCGTGATGCGAGACCTTCGCCCGCGTCGAACAGCACGATGGGCACCTCGCGGCGCGGCAAGCGGGTGTACGCGTCGAGTTCGATCTTCGATAGTGGGAGATTGGCGGCGAAGAGCGGGTGGCCCTGGGCATGCGGGTCTTCTTCGCGTACGTCGAGCAGCGCGATCTCACGGCGAGCGAGCAATGCTTCGCGCACGTCTTCATATGTGCGAACGGGATAAGGCTTCATGAAAGATGCGGTTCCTTGCTGAGATCCCACAGGTTGGGGATCGTGTCGTTCGAATAGCCCGAGATGAACGGCCTGGGCTGTTCGCCCTGCGCATACGTGGAGCGGCGAACCGCGCCGATGTTCGCACCATATACGTGGATGCTGACGGACGTGCGGTCGTCGTACGCATTGCGCACGCGATGAATATCGCCGATGGTCGGCGAGACGGCTTCGACGTCGCCCGCCTGGAGACGCACGTCGGCGCCCGCCGCACGCAGCGTGCCGTCGTCGTTGCGCGCATAGGGCGCAGCCAGTTCCGCTCCGCGCAGCACGCCGACGAGGCCCCATACCGTGTGATCATGAACCGGCGTTTGCTGTCCGGGGCCCCACACGAAGCTGACGACGCTGAAGCGTTGGCGTACGTCGGCGTAAAGCAGAAATTGCTGATAGCGCTCGATGGACGGTTGTGCGTACGCATCGGGCAGCCAGTCATCGACGCGGATCAGTTCGCGCAGCGCGTGCGCGCCCTGATCGAGCAGCCTCGGTTCATCGACGCCGGAATCGACGAGTTCTGCTATTTCACCGACAAAGCGCCGCAGTTTATGAATGGCCATCAGTCGAGCAACTCCCGTTCAGTTTCGACCAGCCCTTCATACAGGCTGTCGAATGCATGACGCGCGCCGTTCGCACGGCCGACTTGCTGGTGGGTGAGGGTCGCCATCTCGTCGGGAATCGGCTGCGGCGTGCCGGCCGCTTCCGCAAGCAGCTGTGCGTGGCACGCGCTGTCGAGCGCGATGTACCACCATGCGGCCGCTTCGACTGTCGGGCCTGCCGTCAAAATGCCGTGATTCTTCAGGATCACGGCTTTGCGCGAGCCTAGCGCCTGGGCGATACGCGCGCCTTCCGTGGTGTCGAGCACGACGCCGCGAAAGTCATCGAACAGCGCGTGGTCTTCGTGGAACGCGCAGGAGTCTTGTGTCAGCGGATCGAGCTTGCGGCCGAGCGTCGACCAGGTCTTGCCATATAGCGAATGCGTATGAGCAGCAGCGACCACATCGGGGCGCGCCTCGTGAATGGCGGCATGAATCGCAAAGGCGGCCTGATTCACGGGGCCATCGCCGACGACGATCTCGCCGTCGCGATTGACCAGCAGCAGATCCGACACGCGCATGCGGCCGAAATGCCGGCCCAGCGGATTGACCCAGAAGTGATCGGTCCATTCGGGATCGCGTGCGGTGATATGGCCGGCGAGCCCCTGCGCGAAACCGTACTGCGCGAACAGACGGAACGCGCCCGCGAGGCGCTGTTGACGATGCAGACGTTCTTCGGCAAGTGAGCGCTGCGGTTCCAGTTCATCGTCGAACCAGAACTTGCGCACGGGCTGGTCGCGCAGCACGAGCGACGGCCGATCTTCGAGTAGCGTGATCATGATTGTTCCTGTCAGGCGGCGCGGCGTGCGCGGGACGTGAGTTCGCGTACCGCGGGAATCAGTTCGCGGCCATAGTCGATTGCGTCTTCGAGCGGGTCGAAGCCGCGAATCAGGAAAGTCGTGACGCCGAGTTCATGATATTCGGCGAGCGTCTGTGCGACCTGCGCCGGCGTGCCGACAAGTGCAGTCGAGTTCGAGCGTCCGCCGATTTCTTTTGCGACGGCTGTCCAGAGACGCTCATCCGCGCGGACGCCGTCGCCGGATGCCGCGAGCAGCCGGCGCGCGCCCTCGCTCTGTTGCGGACCGCCGCGAGAGAAGCCCTGTTCGACTCGCAAGCGGCGAGTCTCCGCGAGGATATGTTCCGCGCGCTCCCATGCGGCTTTTTCCGTCGCGGCGAGGATAGGCCGGAACGACACGGAGAAGCGCGCGTTGCGGCCATGCTTGGCGGCTTCGGCGCGAACGCGCGTCACCTGTTCATGCACCTGCTGTTTCGATTCGCCCCATAGCGCGTAGACATCCGCGTGCTTGCCGGCCACGGCGAGGGCGGGCGCCGATGCGCCGCCGAAATAGATCGGCACATGCGGCGACTGCTTCGGTTTCACTTCTGAGAAGGCCTTTTCAAAGCGGTAGAAGCGGCCTTCGTGATCGAACGGCTTATCTTCTGTCCACAGGCGGCGCAGAATCTGCAGGTATTCGTCGGTGCGTGCGTAACGCTCGTCGTGAACTAGAAAGTCGCCGTCGCGCCGTTGATCTTCGTCGCTTCCACCCGAGATGAAGTGCACCGCGAGCCGCCCGCCCGAGAAGTGATCGAGTGTAGCGATCTGCCGTGCGGCGAGTGTGGGCGCGACGAAGCCCGGACGATGCGCGAGCATGAAATGAACCTTCGCTGTCACGCCCGCCGCATAGGCGATGGTGATCGTCGCATCGGGGCTCGTCGAACTGTGCGGAACGAGAATGCGATCGAAGCCGGCGTTCTCATGCGCCTGCGCGAACGCGCGCACGTACTCGGTATCGATAGCGGGCCCTTGTGGAAGGTGCGTTTCCGATACTTTGCGCTGTTGAATCATGCCGATGAATTCGACGCTCATGTCAGCTCCTTGCGGAAATCTGTTTCGATGGAGGAATGCAAGCCGCAACAGACGCTGCGAGGCACAGCGCGTCTGCGGGTATGCATTCGAGGCTAACACCGCGTTATGCAAAGGCTAAATAGTAAATTCAGATAAACATATCGACCGCGCATGATGACAAGCGTTGCCTGTGCTCGATGGATCTGAAAGCAGCCGAGCCTGACGCTTAGAATAGTTGTGTCACATGTGTCAGAACGCGGCGCCGAGGTCTGCTTGATCGGCCACCGCTCCACGAAAGGATGGGAGAAATGATGCGAAATCTGTGCATCGTGTTGACGCTGGTTTTCTGCGCAAGCACCGCGTCGAAAGCAGATGGATTTGACGGCAGCGACAACGAAGACACGTATCGACAGTGCGTCGCAAAGTCGGCCCGAAGCACTGCCAGCATGCTCGCGTTTCAGGTCATGCAGAATGCGTGTCTTAGGCTTTACCGGCAGACGTCAGCGCTGAGCGACGCTGACAAGAGCTACTACCTGTGTCTGCTGCGAAAGCTGCCGGGAGTCAATAACGATATCCATGCGCAGATGGCCGCAAAGGCCTGCGGAGAACCTCGGTAACCCGTCGAAGTTGCGCGGACATCCTTATATTTCGGAACGCGTCAGCAGATAATCCAGTCCGCCGACCCTGTACCAGCGGTAACCGTAAGGCTCCAGCACCACTGCATGTCGGCCGTCGTCGCCAGGCTGGCTGTGGTCGTCGGAGAGCAGATTGATCAGCGGGCAGCCCACCGGCTCGTTGCAGCCGGAGCGAAACTTCACTGTGCACGCCTTGGCGGCGAAGTTATGTAGAAACAGAACCGAGTTGTTGCGCCAGTGATAACACAGCGCCAGCACATCGCTTCGCGATGTGCGCAGCACTTCGAAATCCCCCCAGCTGATCTCCGGCACTTCCTTGCGCATGCGGATCATCCGCTCCATCCAGTTAAGAAGCGAGTTGGGGTCGCGCCGCTGGGTCGCAACGTTGACGCGCTCAAAGCCATAAGGGCCGCCGGATATGACCGATACGGGCGGCCGGGTGTGCTTGGTGAAGCCTCCCTGCGGCTCGGTCGACCATTGCATGGGAGTACGCGCACATGCGCGCTCGGGCCGGCGCAGGTCGTCGCCCATGCCGATTTCATCGCCGTAACGGAACACGGGCGTGCCCGGCAAACTGAGCATCAGGCTGTAGGCGAGTTCAAGGTGGCGCCTGTCGCCTGCCAGCATCGGCGCGAGCCGGCGCCGGATGCCGCGCTGATAAAGCTGCATGCCCGGCTCGGGACCGAATGCAGCGAATACGGCTGCGCGTTGCTCAGGCGTGAGGCGACCGAGATCGAGCTCGTCGTGATTGCGCAGGAACACGCCCCATTGCGCGCTTGGCGGCCGCGGCTTCGTTGCGAGGAGGGCGTGCTTCAACGGCTTCGTATCGCCCGTCGCAAGCGTATAGAAGGTGTTCTGGTTGAGCTGGAAGTTGAACATCATGGGCAAGCGCTCGCCCTCTTCACCGAAATATTCGAGGTCGGTATCCGGCAGGACGTTAGCTTCGGCCAGAATGATCGCATCACCTTCGCGCCATTGCAGGAACTCGCGAAAGCTCCGCAACATTTCATATTGCTCGACGGGTTCGCGCACTTTCGGCCCCTTCGTTGCGATGACGAAGGGCACTGCATCCATGCGGAATCCGGAAACGCCAAGCTGGATCCAGAAGCCCATGATCTTCAGCAGTTCCGCCTGCACGTGAGGATTGGAGGTATTCAGGTCTGGTTGAAAATCGTAGAAACGATGGAAATACCAGCGCCTTGCACGTTTGTCGAAACTCCATGTCGACTTCTGAACGCCAGGGAATGCGACGCCGTGTGTTGCGTCGGGCGGCTTCTTGTCCGCCCACACATACCAGTCGCGATATTTCGAATCAGGATCGCTGCGTGCTTCCTTGAACCACGGGTGCTGGTCGGAAGTGTGATTGACTACCAGGTCGATGATCACGCGCAGGCCACGCTCGGCACAGGCGTGAGTGAATTCGGCGAAGTCACCGAGCGTGCCGTACTTCGGATCGACGTTGTAGTAGTCGGAGACGTCGTAACCGTTGTCGCGCCCGGGCGATGGCTGAATGGGCATCAGCCAGATCGCGGTGATGCCGAGACCCTGCAGATAATCGAGGCGGCGCATCAGCCCAGCGAAGTCGCCGATGCCGTCGCCATTGGCGTCCATGAACGTGCCGACGGAAAGGCAGTAGATGATTGCGTTCTTGTACCAGAGGTCGTTGAGCATAGGTTTCGCGCATGGCGCCAAAAACGGTCGATTGCGATGAGGAATGGAAATGCGGGAGTTGACGTGGTGGCAACGCGGTGTGATCTATCAGATCTATCCGCGCTCGTTTCAGGATAGCAACGGCGACGGCATCGGCGATCTGCGTGGCATCGCCGAACGCCTCGAATATGTCTCTGCGCTAGGCGCCGACGCGGTGTGGATATCTCCCATCTTTCCTTCTCCCATGGCCGATTTTGGCTATGACGTGGCGGACTACTGCGGCATAGATCCGCTGTTCGGCAGCCTGTCCGAATTCGAGCAATTGGTGATCCACGCTCATCACCTCGGGCTCAAGGTGCTGCTCGATTTCGTTCCGAACCATTCGTCGAACCGGCATCCGTGGTTCGAGGAAAGCCGCTCGTCGCGTGACAATGCGAAGCGAGACTGGTACCTGTGGCACGATCCCGCGCCGGATGGCGGCCCCCCGAACAACTGGTTGAGCCGCATGGGCGGCTCTGCCTGGGAGTGGGACGAGCATACGGAGCAGTATTATTATCATGCGTTCCTGCGCGAGCAGCCCGATCTGAACTGGCGTAACCACGAAGTGCGCCGCGCGATGGACGGTGTATTGCGGTTCTGGCTCGATCGCGGCGTCGACGGATTCCGCGTAGACGTGTTGTGGCTGTTGATCAAGGATGCACAGTTCCGGGACAATCCTTTGAACCCCTGCTATCGGGCCGGCGAGCCGGAACATCATCGGCTATTGCAGACATACACCGAAGACCAGCCGGAAGTGCATGAGATCGTGCGCGCCATGCGGGCTACGCTGGACATATACGGTGATCGTGTGCTGATCGGCGAAATCTATCTGCCGGTTTCGCAGCTGATCAAATACTACGGCGCGGCAGGCGACGGCGCGGACATGCCGTTCAATTTCCAGTTGATCAACGCCAGATGGAACGCCGCCGTGATTGCCGGCATGATTCGCGACTACGACGGCGCGTTGCCCGAGCATGCGTGGCCAAACTGGGTACTGGGCAATCACGACAATCCGCGCATTGCATCGCGCGTGGGCGCAATCCAGGCGCGCGTAGCCGCTGTGCTGCTGCTGACATTGCGAGGAACGCCGACAATCTATTACGGCGACGAAATCGGAATGACGGATGGCACCATCGGGCCTGACGAGATCAGGGATCCGGCTGAGCTTCGGCAACCGGGCGCGGGTCAGGGCCGCGATCCCGAGCGCACGCCCATGCAATGGGATGATTCGTTGCCGAACGCGGGCTTTACGAGCGGGAAACCGTGGTTGCCCGTGGCGTCGAGGTCAAGCGTGCGCGAACAGGAGGGCGATACGTCGAGCATGCTCTCGCTCTACCGGCGGCTTCTTATCTTGCGGCGCTGCCACGCCGCGCTCGTGCAAGGCACGATTGAGAACGTCGCTGCACATGGCGACGTGCTCACGTATGAACGGCATTACCGCGAGCGATCGCTTTTCGTCGCACTGAACTTCGGAGGCGAAGCTAGCGCATTTGAATCGCGGCCGGCCACCGTCCTGTTATCGACTGCGATGGGGCGCGACGGCGGGCCACTAACGCATGGCACCAATGCTCTCGCTGCGGGAGAAGCGCTGGTCGCGTCCATGTGAGGTCATGTCTCGGCGAGGGTCTTGCCGGCGGGCCATTCCGGCGCGCTTTCGCGGGCGCGTGACTTCTCATCGGCCGCCCGTCAGCGAGGACAGCAGTTTGAGCAGGCTCTTGATATTGACCGGCTTGACGAAGTGATAGTCGAAGCCGGCGGCCTGGGCCCTGAGCCGGTCTTCGGCTTGTCCGTACCCGGTGATTGCAATCAGGCGGGGCGACGTTTCGTCCTTCGCGCGCAGCCGGCGCGCCAGTTCGTAGCCATCGATGTCGGGCAAGCCGATGTCGAGCAGAGCTGCATCGGGGCGCAGCTGCGCAGCGGCTTCAATAGCCTCCGCCGAAGAGTAGGCCGTGCGTGCAAAATGGCCCTCCGATTCACACAACATCGCGAGCGAGTCTGCGGCGTCGCGATTGTCGTCGACGATCAGGAGCCTTAGCGAAACCGGCTTGTCGATCGCGGCGGGTTCCGACAACGCAAGTGCCGAATGTCGTTCGTGATGATGCAGGCGCGGCAGCGACACCGTGACTGTCGTGCCGCGGCCTTCGCCTTCGCTCTCCACGGCGATCGTGCCGTCATGCAGTTCGACCAGTTTCTTCACGAGCGAAAGGCCGATGCCGAGACCGCCATTCGAACGGTCGAGCGTGCGTTCCCCCTGTGAAAAGAGCTCGAACACCTTCGGCAACAGTTCGGCCGATATTCCGCTGCCCGTGTCGGTGGTTACGATCTCGACCCACATCTCGTCAGCTCGCGCGCTGATCGAAATGCTCCCGTCTTCGGGTGTGTATTTGCTCGCGTTGTTGAGGATGTTCACGAGGATCTGCGAGATCCGCGTCACGTCGCCCCGAACCCACGCCGTCGCGTCGGAGACGTCCACCTGAATGTGCTGTCGCCGCGCTTCGACGGATGCAGCCATCGCCTCGACTGCGTGATAGACGGCCGTGCCGACAAGAATCGGCTCGAGCTGAAGCGCGATCCTGCCTTGCGTGATGCGCGACACTTCGAGCAGGTCGTCGACGATGCGCGTCATGTGTTCGGTCTGTCGGCGCATCAGTTCGATGAGGTCGGCGGAACGTTGATCCTTGCCGTCATGCTTCTCGAACAGCGCAATGGCTGTACGTATCGGCGCGAGCGGATTGCGCAGTTCGTGCGCCAGCATCGCGAGAAATTCGTCCTTGCGCCGGTCCGTTTCGCGCAGCATCAACTCCATGCGCTTGCGTTCGGTGATATCGACGACGCTCGCGATGAGCCGCAATGGTTTGCCGTCGGCGCCGCGCTGAAGCAGTGCGCTGCCTTCCATCCATTGTTCCCCGCGCGGGTTCAGCACGCGAAACTCGAAATGCGCACCGGGATCGCCGCCAGTCGCGAGTTGGCGCACGTAACCGTCGAGCACGGGACGATCGTCAGGATGGATGCGCGAAAGCGCGGCCTCGTACGTCAGCGTTTCGCCCACGCGAGGCTCGCCGCCCATTTCGAACGACAGCGTCCACGACGTGAGATCGACAGCGACGATATGGATTTCTGCCGCCTGCATCGCGACGGTCAGACGCAGGCTGCGGGCTTCGATCGCCGCCTGAGCTTCATGTTGGGCGGTGACATCGGTTGTCGTGCCGAACCACTCCTGCAGTGTGCCGTGAGCGTCGTACAGAGGAGCGGCGTGCGCCTGAACCATCCGGTAATGGCCGTCGTAGCGGCGCATACGAAACGTTATCGTGCCCGCCGTGCCGTCGCGCAAGACGGTCAGCCAGGCCTCGCGCGCCATCTCGCGATCGTCGGGGTGAACGAAGTCGAGCCATCCCCAGTTCTCCAGTCGCTGCGGGTCGGCGCCCGTGAATTTGCCCCACGGCTCATCGGCAGGACGGATTTCCCCATCCGCATGCGCCGACCAGACGAGAGCGCCCGTCGACTCCACCAGCGCTCGATAGCGGCGCTCGCTCAGAATGAGCCGTTCTTCAGCCGCGCGCTGCCTCGAGATATCGAATGTGACGCCATGCACGCAGGAAAGCACGCCTTGCTGGTCGAATTCCGGATGGCCACGCATGCGCAGCCAACGCGGCGGCGCAGCGGTGCCGTCAAGCTGAAAATCGAGCTCGAACGGGCCGCCACGCTCGAGCGCCTGTGCAACCTCCTGTTGGAACGGCTCACGCTGCTCGGGCGCGACGCGGTTCCACAGATCGGTTAGCGTGACGGCATCGGTGCCGGATGGAAAAGAATAGAGTTCGGCGAGCTGCTCGGTCATCCGCACATGGCGACTCTTCATGTCCCATTCCCATGCGCCCATGCCGGCGCCCTGGCACGCGGCCTTCAACCGGCGTTCGCTCGCTTCGTACATCGCCCACGCGTGCCGGCAATGATGGATATCCGTCGCCACGCCCACCGTATCGCCAATGCGGCCGCTTTCATCGCGTTGTGCCTGCAGATGCAGCGTGTGCCAGTGAAAAACTCCGTCGCCGCGCAAAAGGCGCACGTCGACATTGCGCAGCAGGTTGCCGTCGTGCATCTGACGTAACGCGTCGAGCACGGGGTTGATGTCGTCGGGATGAACGAATTCATGCCAGTTGCGGCCAACGATATGCGGTGCAGGCAGCCCAAGGTAGCGCGACGCCCACGGGTTGACGTAGCGCACCGCGCCGGCCCGATCCGCGCGCCAGACAAACGATGGAAGGAAATGAGCAGGATCGTGCATGTGCGCTCCTTCTCCGGCGAGAAGTATGGGCCGTCAAGGCGCTATCTGCAGCGATGCGGCAGGTGTGCGGTCATGCCCGGCACGCTCGATCGGATGTGCGATGGGCACCCGCACAGGAACCGCGATCGCTCGACGTGCATGTGCTGAGCATATGCCGCGCCCGTACTGTCATCAAGACCGACGGGCAGGCGCCGTGCAGCGCGCGGGCCGAACGGATGCTTGGCAGCCTCGATGCACGCGATCATGGCAGGGGCGAGGATGTGATCGTCCGGTCGGCGCATTCGGGGTTCGTTGGCAGGCACGGGAACGGCGCTTGCCTGTAGCGGATATCGGCGAGGTGTTGAGGAGAGGGCGCGTGGCGAATTCGAAACCGGCGGCGCACACAGGCACGCTGCCAGAGGTGCGCAAAGGACAGGTCACGCAGAAGATGTCGCGCGAAGCCTTTCGCGAGCGCTTCAACGCGCGCTTTTACGATCCCGCTTTCCGCACCGAAGATGCATCCATCGAACGACTGGAAGCGATTGCATGGCAAGCGTACGAAGAAGGCCGCAAGGCGCCCATTACCGAAAAGGCGGGTTCGGACTATGCGGATCCCGACTACGACCTGTCCGTCGAGTGGCGCGAGGCGGCGCGGCGCGTGAAGGCAGCGCAAGCGCGCCAGCAGGATCCGTCGACGCGTTCGCGCGTGCTTGTCATCAACGCGTCGACGCGCAACGACAATACGTGCCCCGGCGAAATGTCGAAGAGCTTCCGCCTCGCGAAGCGCATCGAAGCGATCGTCACGGATGCGCATTTCGAAGCCGATTTTCTCGACCTCTCGCTGCTATCGTCTGACCGCGACCTGCAGATTCATCCGTGCAAGGCGTGCGTGTCGACGGCGATGCCGCTCTGTCACTGGCCGTGCAGCTGCTATCCGAATCACGCTCTCGGCCAGGTCAACGACGGGATGAACGACATCTACGAGCGTTTCGCGGCCTGTCATGGTGTGGTGATCGTGACGCCCGTCTACTGGTATCAGTCGCCTGCCGCACTGAAGCTGATGATCGACCGGCTGGTCTGTGCGGACGGCGGCAATCCCGATCCGACATCGACGCACGGCAAGGATCCGCAGCGCGCAAAGCAGCTGGAACTCGAAGGCTGGCCGTATCCGAAGCATCTGAAGGGCCGCGCGTACGGCCTTGTCGTGCATGGCGACGTCGCCGGCATCGAAGGGTCGCGTGCTGCGCTCGCCGACTGGCTCGACTGGATGGGTTTCATCGAAGCGGGCGCGCAGGCGCGGCTCGACCGCTACATCAACTATTACGCGCCATATGCAACCAGTCACGCCGCGCTCGATGAAGACAGGTGCATGCAGGCGGAAACGGACAATGTCGCACGCGCGGTCGTCAATGCCGTGACGGCGATACGCGAGGGCACACTGCGCCGGCCCGACGATACGCTCGAACCGCCGCGTGCCAAGTGACCGACGTAACCATCGCGTGCGTAGGAACATCGGATGCTCCAATCAACGCGTTAATCGCATCCGCACGCGCGTCCGCATCTGCATCCGCATCCGTGTCCGCACCCGTGTCCGCACCCGTGTCTGCGCGGCACCGATCCATCGTTTCGTCGCCGTCTCACGGGAGTATTCAATGAAAGCAGTCATTTATAAGGGGCCGCGTAACATGAAGGCGTATCGCCGCAAGCTGCGCGAGCTGATCGCGTCCGGCAAGGCGGAGCCGTCGCAGATCGTTTCGCGCGAGTCGCCGCAGGAAAAGGCCCCGCAAGGCTACGAGCATTTCGACGCGCGCAAGGAAGGCTGGACCAAGGTGGTCCTGAAGGCGGCAGCATGAGCACGCACAGTCTGCCGCAGACGCCTGCCACGATGCGGGCCTTTCGCGTCCACCGCTTCGGCGGTCCTGAAGCGCTGGAAGCCGACGCGGTCGCCGTGCCGACTCCCGGCCGCGGCGAAGTACTCGTCAAGGTGCTGGCATCGAGCGTCAATCCCGTCGACATCAAGACGCGCGAAGGACACTATCCGCTGATTCGCGAGGACGCCTTGCCCTACACGCTGGGGCGCGACTTCGCCGGTGTGGTTGCACGCACGGGCGACGGCGTCGCCGGATGGAAACCGGGGCAGGAGGTCTACGCGTTCATTGGACAGGGGCCTGGCGCGCATGCCGAATACGTGATCGTCGACCAGACGGCGCTCGCGAGAAAGCCCAGTACGCTCGATTTCCGCCAGGCCTGCGCCGTCCCGCTCGCTGCGCTGACTGCATGGCAGGGACTGTTCGAACACGGCTTGCTCGAAGCCGAAGAGCGCGTGCTGATTCATGCGGGCTCGGGCGGCGTCGGGCATTTCGCCGTCCAGTTCGCGAAGCTGAAGGGCGCGAAAGTGTGGGTCACCGCGTCGGGCGACGGTGTCGAATTCGTGCGCTCCCTCGGTGTCGACAATGTGATCGACTACGGGGCGCAGAAGTTCGAAGATGCGGTGTGCGACGTGGATCTGGTCTACGACATGGTCGGCGGCGAGACACAGGAACGCTCATGGAACGTGCTGCGCAAGGGCGGCCGGCTCGTATCGACGCTCAACGAACCGTCACAGGTCAAGGCGGCCGGGCACGGCGCAACGGCGCTGCGTTACACCGCGCATCCCGATGGCAAGACGCTCGCGCGGATCGGCGAACTGATCGACGACGGTGCGATGCGTGTGGTCGTGTCGGGTCAATATGCGTTCGGTGAATTGCCCGCTGCACTGGCGCGCGTCGAGCGCGGCCATGTGCATGGGAAGATCGTGGTTCACACGTTGGACTGAACGGGAACGGGCGCGGGAACGGAAGCGGCGAAGCGTGCCGCGCCTTTCGATGCCGAAGCGGATTGCAGCAGCGCCGAAAAATATCGGACCGTTTCGGCGAGACCGTCGCCGAGCGACGTCTGCGGCTGCCACGCGAGCAGTTGTCGTGCGCGCGCGATATCGGGCTGACGATGCCACGGGTCGTCGATGGGCAACGGGCGAAATTCGATTGCCGAAGACGAACCCGTGATCTCGACGATGCGTTGTGCGATATCCAGCATCGACACCTCATGCGGATTGCCGAGATTGACGGGACCATCGGGATACGCATCGAGATTCATGAGCCGGATGAACGCATCGATCATGTCGTCGACGAAGCAGAACGAACGCGTCTGGGAGCCGTCGCCATACACCGTCAAGGGTTCGCCGCTCAACGCCTGCATTACGAAGTTGGATACGACCCGGCCGTCGGCGGGATGCATGCGCGGCCCGTAAGTGTTGAAGATTCGCGCGATGCGTATTTCGAGCCCATGCTGCCTTCGATAGTCCATGAAGAGCGTTTCGGCGCAGCGCTTGCCTTCGTCATAGCAGGAGCGCGGCCCGATGGGATTCACGTGGCCCCAGTAGTCTTCCTTTTGCGGATGCACGCGTGCATCGCCATAGACCTCGCTGGTCGACGCCTGGAAGATCTTCGCACCCACACGCTTCGCGAGGCCGAGCATGTTGATTGCGCCATGCACGCTCGTCTTCGTCGTCTGCACCGGGTCGTGCTGGTAATGAATGGGTGACGCGGGACATGCGAGATTGTAGATCTCGTCCACTTCCACATAGAGCGGAAATGTCACGTCGTGCCGCATCATTTCGAAGTTCGCGCAGTCGAGCAGATGCGCGATGTTGTCTTTCGTGCCCGTATAGAAGTTGTCGACGCACAGCACGTCGTGGCCCAGCGCAACGAGACGCTCGCACAGATGCGAACCGAGAAACCCCGCACCGCCCGTCACGAGAATGCGTTTGCGCGATACTTCTTTCATGGTCGTGCTCCTTTGGGGAAACTCAGGCGGTGACCTGCGTCAGCGTGTCGTGCCAGTCCTGCACGAAACGGTCGATATGAAAGCGCTCTTGTGCGGTGCGCCGCGCGTTCTCGCCCAGCACGCGCGCAAGCGACGGGTCGCGCAGCAACATGTGCATCGCGTCGGCGAGCGCATCGGTATCCGTGTGAATGAAGCCGTTCTCGCCGTTGCGGATGACCGTCGACAGTTCCGTCGTCGCCAGCCCGACGATCGGCATGCCGATCGTCATCGCTTCGACGATCGCGAGACCGAGGCTCGTCCAGCGGATTGGATTGAAGAAGAAGCGATAGCGCGCGATAAACGCGGCCAGTTCCATATTGCCGATCTCGCCGATGCCGTCGCAGCTTTGCGCGTCCATGCCGACGAGATCGAGCGGCACACGGGAGCGCATCTGCGCGAACACATCGGCACCCAGGCGTCGGCCGCGCTGCGCCAGATGATTGACGACGACGATCCCGCACTCGCGTTCGCCGCCGTAGCGCACGCCTTCGGGCACCACCACGCCATGTTCGATTACCCGCGTGGGCGTTGCGCCGCAATCCCACATCAGCTGGTTGAAATGCGTGACATGCACGAGCAGGGTGTCGGGATCGTCGACCCAATGCCACTGCTGATACGGATTCTCCATTGGCGGATCGTGTTCGATGTAGACGCGCGGCAAGCGCCGCTGCGCTCCGGACAACACATGCTCGCGATCGTGTTCCCAATGCTGACGATGCTGATACAGCACGACGTCGAATTCACCCGACGCCACCTGATCGATGTCGACTTCGTGCACGTTATCGCCCCACGGCAGCGAGCCGTTCGCGCCCGCATAGCCCGGCGGGTTGCCAGGCTTCGTGACCAGATAGAAATCGTGCGGCGCCTGGGTCAGGTAGTAAAGATAGTTGCCGTGCACATGCCAGGTCAGCACGCGCAGCCGGCGACAGCTACGCAACATGGCGCACCTCCTCTCGAATGGGTACGACGTTTGTATTGCGCTCGTGCAGCAGACATGGCGGGGCGGGCCGCGCGCGGAGATCGCGCGCAAGCATGGCACGCGCGGCGCCGACCACTTGCGGCACGCTGACGTTGAGCGCGCATTCGTGCCCGTACGGACACTCGCGAAACGCACACGGACGGCAAGGCGGATAGTCGGCCAGCACGCGATGCCTCTCGCGGTCCAGCGGGGCCCAGCGAAGCGTGTCGCTGCCCGACGCGATCACGACGCTCGGCGTGCGCATCGCGGCAGCAATATGCGAGATGCCCGTGTCGTTGCATACGACGAGTCTTGCTCGTTCAACCAGCGCTGCGAGCGAGCCCAACGAAGTCGAACCTGCCAGATGCAGCGCGGGCGCGGCCATCGTGCCCAGTACGGCGGCTGTCAGTTCCGCTTCGGCGGCCATGCCTGTGACGGCGATCTGCCAGCCATACGAAGCGAGCGCATCGGCGACTTCTGCGAAGCGCGCGACGGGCCAGCGGCGCGACGGCAACTGCGCGCCCGGGTGCATCAGCACTAGCCGGTGCGCCTCGATTCCATGCTCGGCCACGAGCGCCGCATACTCCGCCTCGTCCCGAGCGTTCAGGTCGAACGAAAGCGTGTCGCTTTCGCACGGCGCGCCCATCGCGTTGGTCAGCGCGAGATAGCGGTGCGGCTCGGCGAGCGTATCTGGCCATTCGATGAAACAGCCTGCGCGCTGGACCTCGTCATGTTGCACGAAGCCCGCGTTTGCGCACGCGCCGAAACCGCACACGATGTCGTTCGCGATGCCGCCGCTGCCGTGCAGCTGGATCGCAAGGTCGAAGTGCCGCTCGCGCATCGCGTCGATGAAAGCAGGCAGCGCGCTATCGTCTTCGCGCTGTTCCGGAAACCCGATGGCGCCGGGAAACAGGATCAGCTCGTCGAGCAAGCCGGCATAACGGTCAACGAAAGTCTGCGCCCACGGCAAGCCGACCAGCGCGATGTGAGCGTGCGGCGCCGCGCGTCGCAGTGCGCGCAGCGCGGGCACGCTGCACAGCATGTCGCCGAGTTGAAGCGCGCGGAAGATGACGATGCGCTGCGGATCGAGTCGTTCGATGAAGGAATTCACAGGAAGAACACCTTGTAGCGAAGCGCGCCGCGCAGGCGCCAATAGATCGACAGGAACGGGATGAGCGTCGACGTCCACGCCATTTCGGCGACATGCCCGAGGTCGCGGCGCGTATGACGCAGCCGTGCGACGCAAAATGCCGACGTCAAACCGCACCACAGAAGCAGCGCCGCAGCCGAGAGCGCCACGTTTCCCGCAAGCGCGGCAGCGACGCCGCACAACAGGCTCGCGACGATTGCGTAGTAGCGCAGCGGCGGCCTCGCGTCGATCCGCTGCCGGTACAACGCGGGATGCTTGCGATACAGCAACGCCTCGAACTGGCTCTTCTTCTGCTGCGACAGACTCACGCCCCAGCGAGCGGGGCGCACGGGGTGCACGACGACGGCATCGGGTGCGTGCACGATGCGGCCGCCCGCCTGCAGCACGGCGAATTGCAAATCGGAATCCTCGCGCCATGCGGACGTGAAGCGCTCGTCGAAGCCGCCCATTGTCGCCAGCCGTGCGCGGCGCACAAAGGCATTTGCGGTGGCGAACTCCGCGCGTGCGAGGCCGCTCGCATCGAGTTCATAGTCGGTGGGATCGTCGGGCAAGGGCATCACGATCCTGCCCGATGCGGCGTCGGCGCCCGTCGCGAGCGCGGCTGCGCCGGCCGTGAGCCAGTGCGGATCGGCGACGGTATCGTCGTCGGTGAACGCGATCAGCGGCGAGCGCGCCGCGCGCCAGCCCGCATTGCGCGCGGCGGCGGGGCCTTGCGTATCGCTGACGGGCACATAGCGCACGGCCGGGCCGCGCCCGGCGACGCGCAGCGCCAACTGCTCGACGGCTGCGCGCGTCGCATCGTCGGGACCGTCGTCGCACACGACGATCTCATAGCGCGTCGCATCGAAGTCCTGTGCGGCCAGCGCGTTCAGGCAGGTTTCGAGCATCGCGGGCCGTCGGTAGGTCGGCACGACGACGGCGATGTCGAACAGCATGCCGTCGCCCGTCGCCGCCTCGTCACGGGCGCCGCTGGTTTGCGTGGCGCCGAACGTGCGGGCGTTCATTGCGCGTTCTCCGTCGACGTCGCCGCCGATACGGCAGACCCCGCTTTTTCGACGATGAACGGCCCGATCACGAGCGCATCGAGCGGCGAGGTCCAGAACGACTCGACGGCATCGCGCGGCGAATTGACCATCGGCTCGCCCCGCGTATTGAACGATGTGTTGACGAGCACAGGCACGCCCGTGCGCTGGCGGAACGCTTCGAGCAGATCGTAGTACAGCGCGTGCTGCGCACGGTTCACCGTCTGCACGCGCGCAGTGCCGTCGACGTGCCGCACGGCGGGAATGCGCGCGGCCTGTTCCTCGCGGACATCGAATACGAACAGCATGAAGGGCGCGCGTTGGCCGCCGACGAACCAGTCGGCCGCATGCTCTTCCATGACGACGGGCGCAACCGGACGGAAGTCTTCGCGATCCTTGATCTCATTGAGCTTTGCCTGCATGCCGGGGTCGATCGGCGAGGCGAGGATCGAGCGTGCGCCGAGCGCGCGCGGTCCAAACTCCGTGCGCCCTTGATACCAGCCGATCACCTTGTTGTCGGCGAGCATGTCGGCCGTTTCGTTGACGATGTCCCGAGCGCGGCGATAGGGGATCTTCGACCACTTCAGGAAGCGCTCGATTTCATCGTCGCCGAACGCGGGGCCGAGATAGGCGTGGTCCATCGTCCAGTGGCGCGTATGCGTGCCGCGTTCGCGGTAATCGGTCCACAGCGCGGCACCGAGGGCCGTGCCTGCGTCGCCGGCCGCGGGCTGGACCCACACTTCGTCGAATGGTCCCAGATCGCGAATCTTCGAGTTCATCACGCAGTTCAGTGCGACGCCCCCCGCCATGCAAAGGCGCGTCAATCCCGTCTGCCGATGCAGCCAGTGCGCGAGGTGCAGCACGGTCTCTTCGAGCACGCCTTGCAGCGAGCGCGCGATATCGAAGTGACGCTGTTCGAGCGGGCCGCCGCGCTCGCGCGGCGCGCCGAAGCGTTCGACGAGACGCGGTGCATCGACGGTATACGTGCCGTCCTCCTTGACCTTGACGATTTCCCGGAACTGGTCGGCATACACCGGCTTGCCGTACGATGCGAGCGCCATGACCTTGTACTCGTCCGACGAGTGCAGAAAGCCGAGCCACGCGGTGACGGCCTCATAGAGCAGCCCGAGCGAGTGCGGCAGTTCGACCTGACGCAGCCGTTTATACGTGCCGCCCGTGAACTGTCCCATGCTCGTCGTCACGCCTTCGCCGCGTCCGTCCATCGTGAGCACGGCGGTATCGTCGAAGGGGCTGGCGAGAAAGGCGCTCGCTTCGTGCGCGAGATGATGGTCCACGAAGTGCCATTGGAAGCAGTCGTTTCGGTCCACGCCCTTGAACCGCCTGGACAGATGATGCGGCGCGCCGTCGAGCAGCTGCGCTTTCGCATTCGCGATGTAGCTGAGAAAGAGGGGATCCCACGGCGATTCCGACGGATTCGCGGGCGTGTGCTGCGCCGGATCGAACGGCAGTTCGATCGTTGCGCCCGGCGTTTTCGGCATGCCCGCGAACAGCGCCGGGTCGTACGAGTACGCGACGTGATCGACGTCCTTCAGTTCGATTCCGGCAGCGGCGAGACAGTAGTCGATGGCATCGAACGGCAGTTGCCAGGTCGAGAACGGCACGGGCCGCTTCGCGTGCTTCACATGCGTGAAGCGTTCGTCTTCGGCGGCGGCGAGCACGACGCCGTCGCGGATCAGAACGGCGGCGCTGTCGTGATAGACGGCATTGATTCCCAGTGTGTACATGAGCGTCATTCCGTATGAGTTGCGATTCGGTTGGCGATGGACGGTGAGCCCGTCGACGGCTTCGTTTCCGCGATCAGCTCGAGCGCGGCATTGGCCACTTCAATGGGCGGTATGCCGCGCAGACACGCGTGATGTCCTTGCGGACAGACGCTGCGATAGCACCAGCGGCATTCCACGTCGTTGAACAGCACGCGATGCGGCGTTTTCCACGGCCCATGCTGCGGATTGGTCAGCGCGTACAGATCGACGACGGGCGCGCCGAGCGCCGACGCGATATGCACGGGCCCACTGTTGTTCGAGATCACGACCATCGCGCGCTCGATCAATGCGGAGAACGCGCCGAGTTCGAACGCATCCGTCAGGTCGTGCATGAAAGTCCGAACGGATGGGCCTGCGGCTTCGATCAGCGTGCGCGCGAGCGGCGCTTCGCTCGCACTGCCCGTGACCAGCATATTCATCCCCGTCTGGCGAACGAGCCGCGCGGCTGCGTCCCCGAAGCGCTCTGCCGGATAGCGGCGCGATTCGGCGCTCGCGCCGGGATGGATGACGGCGAACGGCACGGCGGGATCGATCCCGCGTCGCGCGAGCGCGGCCGCGAGCGTTTTGCGGTCGATGTCGCGCAATTGCATACGCATGCGCGAGTCGACCGCCTGTGCGCCGACTGCGGCCACGAGCGTCAATTGCCGTTCGACTTCATGCTGCGTGCCGTGCTCGGGCTCCGTCTCGCGCACCCAGTCGTTGAGCAGCGCATACGGATTCTCGCGGCAGCGCGCGAGCCGCCGGTGTATCCCCGCGAGATAACACATCGTCGCGGCGGGCAGCGGGTTCTGGCTATACACCGTGAAGATCACGGCGGCGTCGAACTGGCGCTCTTCGAGCAGCGCGCGCATTGCCAGGTCGGCGGGATGGGAGCGCGGCGGCCGGTTGCGGGTCCAGGGCGCGTCGTAGCGGATGACGTCGTCGACGTCGGCGAGGAACGGCGCAATGGCCTCACCGGCGGGCGAGGTCAGCAGCGTCAGGTGCCGGTCGGGCGAAGCCGCGCGCAGCGCATGGAGCGCGGGCGTCGTCATCAGCACGTCGCCGAGATTGTCGGTGCGCACGCACAGGATGCGCTTCACATCGTCGCCCCACGGCGCGAGCGGCGCGGCGGCCGCGACGGCCGCATGCGCGGCCGTCGGCGGCGCGATTTGCGCGAGACGCTTCATCATGCGGCCTGCCTCGGCGAAGGCGCTTCGCCAGCGTCGCAGCGTTCCTGATAACGCAGGATCATCAGCGCCGCGCGATGCAGGTCGCGCGCATACGCGGTCGGCATGCGCGACTGCGTGCGGCGCCATACGGTTTCGTGGCCGTTGTCGAGCAGGATCGTCCGGCAACCGGCGAGGTTGCCCGCCTCCACGTCGTCGAGGATGTCGCCGACGAACCACGACGCATGCAGATCGATGCCATGCTCTCTGGCCGCCCGCAATAGCATGCCGGGCGCGGGCTTGCGGCAGTCGCAAGCCTGTGCGTACGCAGCGACGCTGCCGTCGGGATGATGCGGACACCAGTACACGGCGTCGAGCGTCGCGCCGCACGAAGCGAACATGTCGCGCAGTTTGGCTTCGACGGCGTCCAGCGCGCCGATATCGAAGCGGCCCAGCGCGACACCGCTCTGGTTGCTGATGACGATCAGCTTGAACGGACAACATGCAAGTTCGGCGAGCGCCTCACACGCGCCGGACTCGAAGCGCATGTGCTCTGGATCGACGTTGTACGGCACGTCTTCGAGCAGCGTGCCGTCCTTGTCGATGAAGACGGCTGCCTGGCGGTGCGTATCGGAAGGCAAGGGCATAAGAACCTCTGCTGGCTAGATGCAGGTCATGCTTATCGCGCCGCGCCCCCCGCTGCCGAACGCAGCGTCTGCGCGCTGTCGCTGCGTGCCGGGGCCGTGCCGACATCGGCGACGCGTCCGTAGATCGCCTGCAGCGATTCGGCGACGCCGCTCCACGTGAACTCTGCTTGCGCGCGGGCGAGTCCGGCTTCACCCATGCGGCGCGCGAGGGCAGGATCGCGCTGCAACGCCGCAAGTCGCATCGCGAGTGCGGCGGGGTCGCGCGGCGGCACGAGCCACCCGGTCTCGCCTTCTCGCACTGAGAAGCGAATGCCGCCGACGTTGGCGCCGATGACAGGCGTGCCGCACGCCATCGCTTCCACGGGGGTGATGCCGAACGGCTCGTACCACGGCGTCGTCACGAAGACGTTTGCGGCGCTGTAGAACTCGCGGAGAGACTCGCGCCCGCGGCGGCCGACGAAAGTCGTCGCCGGTTCGACGCCCGCCTCCCGGGCAACGCCGCGCAACCGCGCGATCTCCGGGGTGGCGAACTCATTGGGCGTGTCGGAGTTGCCGCCGACGACATACAGCCGCGCATCGATGCCATGTTGGGACTTGAGCACGCCAACGCCGCGAATCACGTTGTCGATGCCTTTGCGCTGCACGATGCGCCCCAGTTGCAACACGATGAACGCCTTGCGCGGCCAGCCGAGCGCATGGCGCGCCGCATCGCGGTTCAGCGGATGAAATTCTTCGGCGTCGAAGCCGCAGGGCACGATCTCGATCCGGACGGGATCCGCGCGATACAGTTCGACGAGATCGGCCTCGTCCTGCGGACACTCCGCGATGATCGCGTCAGAATGCCTGACCAGTTCGTCTTCGATGTCGAAACGCTCGTCAGGGAAACCGTCGTCGCTGCCCTGATGGACGCGGCGCACGCGACCGAGCGCATGAAACGTCGTGACGAGCGGCACGCCCAGCACGCGCTTGACTTTCAGGCCCGCAAGGCCGGACATGAAGAAGTTCGCGTGCATCACGTGATACGGCGTGCGTTCGCGACGAAAGAAGCCAATCAGAAAGTCGGAGAATTCGCCCATATAGGGCAGCAACTGTTCTTTCGGGAGTTGCAAGGGGGGACCCGCCGGCACATGGATCACCCGAACGCCGTCCATGTTCGAGATGGCAGGCAGCAGCGCGCGATCGCGCCGCGTGAACACATCGACCTGATGACCGCTTCGCTGCAGTTGCCGGGCGACGTGCGCGACATAGATGTTCTGTCCGCCGCTGTCGACGCCGCCTGCAACGGCCAGGGGAGACGCGTGCTCGCTAATGATGGCTATCTTCATCGTGGTCCCTTTGCAGATGGACTGTGACGGTTGATCGAATGGCGCTGCATGTCTCGCTCGATGCGTCGGGCAGCGCACAGAGGCTCATCAGCATCCCCTGTGCCGTCCGTTGAGTATGGGCGTTCTCACCGTTGTTCATCCTGCGGAGAGTTCTTTCGTCGTTGCCGCGTCGTTGGAAGCGCTGTGGCGCGCCCCAAATTACAAGGCACCGGTAAAAACGCTGCGCGGTGAAGCGGCCCGTTGCAGGCGCATCGCATGCTGTGCGACAGGCTTCGCTGTCGTTGATCCGCTTTGCGCGCAGCGCGCCCGAATGCGGCCTGGCGGGAGCGAATCTGGCTCGCGCCGTATGACGAGCGCGAACGAACATGAACGCGCGCACCAACGGGGAGGAAGATGAGCACAGACGCAACGACCGATCGCACCCGGATCAAAGGACTGATCGTGCGGGACCTGCTTGCTGCCGTGCTTCGCTACCGGCTGATCACGGCAGCGTCGTTCGCGCTGATGATCCTCGCGAAGCTGTCGGCGGTGGCCATTCCGCTGACGCTCAAACATATCGTCGACGAGCTGAGCCATCCCGAGTCGCCCGTGGTGTTTCCCGTGTTTCTGGTGCTCGCGTATGCGTTGCTGCGCTTCTTTGCCGATGCCTTGAACGAAGCCCGCGACGTGGTGTTCAGTGTGGTCACGCAGCGCACGGTCGCTGAGTTCGCCGAGCGGACCTTCAGCCATCTGCATCGGCTCGGCGCGCGCTTTCATGCGCAGCGCGAGACGGGTGGCGTCGTGCGCGACGTTCAGAAAGGCACGGACGGGATCGGATTCCTGTTGGGCACGGCGCTGTTCTCCATCGTGCCGACCTTCATCGAGATCGGCACGATCGTCGCGATCGTGATGCGCAACTATTCATGGTTCTTCACGATCATCATTGCGGCAACATTTGCCGGCTACGCGATCTACACATACGTCTTTACCCGCCGGCGCCTCGAGATTCAGCGGCGCGTCAATGCAATTGAAGCGCAATCGGACGGACGGCTGGTCGACAGTCTGCTGAACTACGACACGGTCAAGTTCTTCGCGACGGAAGAAACGGAAACGCGGCGTCTGTCCGACGTTCTCGCGCAATGGATCGATGCACGCATCGCAAACCAGCGCGCGCTGACGGCGCTGCATGTCGGGCAGAGCGGCGTCATCGCGGCGGGGATTGCCGCGGTGGTGCTGCTCGCGGTGCAGAAGGTGATGACGGGGGCCATGAGCGTCGGCGATCTGGTGCTGATCAACGCGTACATCATTCAGGTCTGCATGCCGCTCAACACGCTGGGCTTCGTGTTCCGCGAGACCAACGACGCGAAGGTCAATGTCGAACGGATGTTCGCAATACTCGTGGCGCGCGGCGTGCCGGGCGAAGATCTCGACGTGCCGGATGCGCGGACGCTCGCGGTGACGGACGGCGCGATCGAGTTCGAGCGCGTGAACTTCGGCTACGATCCCGCGCGCCAGATCTTGCGCGACGTGACGTTCCGCATTCATCCGGGCCATCGGCTCGCGGTAGTGGGCGGCAGCGGCTCGGGCAAATCGACGCTCGTGCGGCTGCTGTTCCGCATCTATCAGCCGACCTCGGGGCGTGTGCTGATCGACGGCCAGGATGTGCGCGCCGTGACGCAGAGAAGCCTGCGCGAAGCGATCGGGATCGTGCCGCAGGACACTGTGCTGTTCAACGATACGATCGCCTACAACATTGCCTACGGGCGGCAAGGCGCGACGCGCGCGGACGTGGTGAGGGCTGCGCGGGCGGCGCAACTCGACGAGTTCATCGAGCGCCTGCCCGATCACTACGACACGCGCGTCGGCGAACGCGGGGTGCGCCTGTCGGGCGGCGAGCGGCAGCGCATCGCGATTGCGCGTGCGATCCTCAAGAATCCGCGCATCATCGTATTCGACGAGGCGACATCCGCACTCGACACGCGTTCGGAGCGCGCGATACAGACCGAGTTGAACCGGCTCGCGCAAGGGCGCACGTCGATATCGATCGCACACCGTCTTTCGACCGTCGTCGACGCGGACTGGATTCTCGTGATGGAGCACGGGCGCATTGTCGAGCAGGGCACCCACGACGAGCTGCTGGCGCGCGATGCCGTGTACGCGAAAATGTGGGCACTGCAATGGCAGCAGGGCGAGCTCGAGCATCTGCAACGCAAGGTGTCGGCGGAAGCCGTGCGGATCGACACCCTGATCGCCGATGCGTTGCGACCGTTGCAGAACGCGCTTGCGCAACGACGTGTGACGTGGCGAACGAGCACGCCGCATGAAGACCTGCGGATCACCGGCGATCCCGTCGAATTGCAGCAAGCGCTTGCCACGCTGTGTCGAAGCGAAATCGAGCAGACGCCCGCGGGCAGCGTGATCGAACTGCGCGTCGAGCGCCAGGGCAATCATGCGTGGATCGGTGTGGTTGGCGCGCGCGACAAGCCGGTCGAGCTGACACAGGAAGCCGCGCGGACAATCGAGGCGAAGCTGGCGGCGTCGGGCGGCCGCCTGACGGTGATGCCTGTCGATAGCCGTGTTGCTTACGCAATGGTGTTGCCGCTTCGGCCTGTCCTCGACGACGAGCCCGCGCGCTTGCGATCCGACGAGATGCCCGTCGCCCTCAATGCACATCTTCCTCTGGAAGGCATGCGGGTGCTCGCCGTCGACGATCAGGAAGATGCCCGGGATGCCCTCGAAGCGGTGTTGAACGTCAACGGCGCGCAAGTCGAGCTGGCGGGTTCAGGCGCCGAAGCGCTGGCTGCGCTCTCGAAAACGCCCCCGCGGCGCTGGCCACAGGTTCTGTTGTGCGACATCGTGCTGAACGGTGAAAGCGGCTATCAGGTGCTGGAACATATCCGCGATTTCGAAGCACGTCATGACGTACCCGCACAGCAGCGTATGCCTGCCATCGCATTGACAGGTTATGCGCACGAGGATGACCGCGATCGCGCACGTCAAGCAGGATTCGCGCTGCACTTGACCAAGCCCGTTGCGGCGCCTGCGCTGATCGAAGCCATTCGGGGCGTCGCGTCGGGCCAGCGCGCTGAACCCTAACGGCCAACGGTTTCCCGATATTCCTGTTCGCGCCGATGCGACGGAACATCGCTCGCGGTCCGCATGGGCACCGTGAAATCCGCCCGACGCTCGTGCTGTCTCACTTCGCGAAGCATCGACAGCACGTGACGCGGCACGAGCCGGCGCTCTCGTATCGCCCAGCTCAATCCGCCCAGCATCCGCGGGCCGTCCGTCATCAGCGTTCGTTCACGATGGAACGTCAAGATCGCGCGAGCGGTCCGCGCCAACGCGTCGCTCAAGGGTAGCCGCAGCCACGCGATCCACGCGGCATTGCGCGCCAGCATCCGCCTGCGCAATGCGCTGTCGCGCGCGGCAGACGGATGATGCGCGACCGTCAGCGCTTCACAATAGGCGATTGCGTAACCACGTCTGAGCACATCGAGCGCGAGCAGTTCTTCTTCGCCGCCGATGAACAGGCGCGCGTCGTATCCGCCTGCCTCGCGAAATAGTGCGGTTCTGAATACGGACGCCCCAGCCATGTAGCCGATGAGAGAAGGACCGGGCAATCCGCGTGAATCGAGCGGACTGTGCTGCATCACGACACAGGTCGAATCCGTTTCGCCCGTTTCCCCGACTTCGATTCGCGCATTCAGCACGCCTGTTTGCGGCGAAGCGTCGAGCAGGCGGACCGCTTGTGCAAGCGAGCCGGGCGCCCACCATGTGTCGTCGTCGCAGAACGCCACATACTCCGTTTCCACATGCGCCACCGCGCGATTGCGGCCGGCCGCGCCCAGGTTGCTGCCGCATTGGACAATGCGCACATCGGGGAACGCGAGATCGACCATCGCGACCGTTTCGTCCGTCGACGCGTTATCGGCGACGATGATTTGCGGATATTCCGGCAGCTCGCGCAGACGATGCAGTGTCTCGATGAGCCGCGTCGCGCGGTTGTGTGTCAGTACGACGATGGTGATGCGCGATCCCGCATCGGCTGGCGCGCAGGTGTGGCTCGTCCTCACTGGATACGCGAAATCTCTTTCGACACCGAGGCGGGGCTGTCGTAGTCATGATCGGGCAGCTTGTCGATCAGATCGACGATATCCGTATTGGCGTGATTCTGGCGCGCCCGTTCGACCAGCTTCTCGCGCGTCGTCGGGTAGGCGACGCCGGCAAGTGCCTTCTGGATATCGATCGGATTGGGTTGTCCGGGATGACGCTGATCCTGCGAATGAGCCGGATGCTGCGACATGAATGTTCTCCTTGATGAAAGCAACGAGGTCTGAAAGTCACGTAGGCCGCAAACGCAATGCCTGGGTAAGCGCCCGCTGCCTGTTCTTGCGTCACAGCAGGCGTCGTTCCCTCGGCACCCGGCGTCGCGGTGCCCTTCAGGCATGTGCTGCGCGCTTGCACCGTATCGTGTTCTTGCAGGCAACTGTACGGGTTGCCTGTTGGGGTCGCGCAGGACGAGGAGGGCGCCACTCATCGTGGCGAACTACGCAGGCAGCACTGTATGGCGTGTGAGGAAAGCGGGGCCTTCTTTGCGCGCCACGAAAGACCGATAGCTTGCCTAACGCTGTGAAGCAGCGCTCGCCGACGCTTCCTCGAATCCGGGCAGGCCAAGCGCCAGTTCAGTCCTGGCCAAGGCCGCAGCCTTGGGAATGAGCGCCTGGTACTCGCTTTCGGACGTCGGGGCCGGCAGGTATCGGCGGAAAAATGCTGCCCAGCGGAATTCCGCGAGCGGGACATCGGTTTTGACATAGCCTCCTGCGTCGCGCGCAGCGGCGGCCAGATCCCGAAAGTCATCCTCCTGCGACTCCCACACATGCTGCGGCAACGCCCGGAACGCCATTCGCCGGCCGTGCGCGTCGAATGGATGCACCCAGTGATTGTTTTCCATCTCGACCCAGAAGCGGGATTCGGACAGCGAAGACAGGTCCGCGACGACGATGACGGGCACATGGCCGATACCGGCAAGCTTTAGCGCTGCTGCGACGTGGTGATGATCCGTGGCAAAGCACATGGAAGCGGGTCCGTTCACGATCGGCACGGGCTTGTCGCGAATCGACTGGGCCAGGTCATGTTCGCTCATTGCGCGATAGGCATCAGCCTTCTTTTCGACTTCACGTCGTCCGTGCGTGCCTTGCGTGGGACGCAGCGCGTCGATTTCTAACGTCCGCATTTCGTCCTCCAACTCGGTGCGTTGTGGGAAACCAGTGGGGAGCGGCAGTTCATGCATGAGCGTGAGCAGGGCGTGTGCCACCCGCCATTCGTCAGATGACGGACCAGACAGGGCTGCCGCACGGTCGACGGGCGGCCTGCGCGGTGTCTTCACGCTAAGCATCGACATGCTCAGGCCGGGTTATTGCTGACGCGAGAGGCGAGCGCAACGATCACAAGGAGGCGACATGTCCCGCATCTCGGGTTCCCAACGCCAGCGGCGGCGACGGCTGGGCGAATGGTTGCCCCAAAGCGAAGACCACATTGCAAGGTTCCGTCTGCAACTCGCGGAGCAGGCGCGCGCTCACGCGCGACGCGCGCCGATGTCGACGGTTGTCGAGGATCTGGCAGCGCTCGTCCAGTCGGATGCCGTGCTGAGAATGGACATGACCAACGCGATCCACGAGGCGCTGGACGAAGGTCACCAACTCGGTTATGAGTCGATTGATGAACTCATGCGCATCATCGACTACACGACGACCTATGCGCCACCCTTCAGTGAGTCGAGCCTGGTCCATTGCCCGTTGAATGCCGTTCTTGACTGGCCGATGTGTATGCCTTCGGGCTACGCACTATTCCGGGATCCGGCGTTGAACGCACAGCTTCGCCGTGTACTGAATTATTGGAGTGGCTTTCTGAGCGGCCCGCATTCGCGTGTTCATCTGACTACCGATTCCCCGGACGGATGGTTCAGTCCGGAAGCGGACGGGCATATCGGCATGTCACAGTTTCTGTGTCATCCGCACACTCCCTCCTGGGGATTCTCGTCGTGGAACGACTTCTTTACGCGCCGCTTCAAGCCGGGCGCGCGACCGGTCGCAGAACCGGAGAACGACAGAACTGTGATCAGCGCATGCGAAGCCGCGCCATACAATCTCGAACACGGCGTGAAGCTGACCGATACGTTCTGGATCAAGTCGCAGCCATACTCGCTGACCGACATTTTTACCCACAGGGAGATCGAGACGGCGCGTTGTTTCGAGGGCGGCTCCGTGTATCAGTCGTTTCTGAGTGCCTTTAACTACCACCGCTGGCACGCCCCCGTCTCCGGCACTGTGTCGAAGGCGTATGTGGTGAATGGCACCTATTATTCCGACGCGGAAGCCGAGGGAGAAGACCCGGGTGGACTGAACGATTCGCAAGGCTACACGACCGCTGTTGCGACGCGCGCCGTCATCGTCATTGACAGTGACGCCGCCGCGCTCGGCAAGGTTGCATGCGTTTTCGTGGGGATGGCGGATGTTTCGTCGTGCTTGATCGACGCGTTGCCGGGGCAACGGGTCAGGAAAGGAGAGGAGCTCGGGTACTTTCAGTATGGAGGATCGACCTGTTGCCTGATTTTTCGGCCGGGTGCGATCGACAGGTTTATCCCGACACCACCCTACGACGACAAGGCATCGCCATTGAAGGTGAACTCACCTATCGCTATCGCTCGCTGACGGAGAATGCGGACCCCGGCTGGTCGATTCGTGCAAGGGCGGCATCGGCCGGAATCCGCTTTATCGAGCGTGCCTCGTGATGCCGCTGCTCGTGTCCCCGTAGAGATGGAAGGGGAAGGATCCACGGGCCAACGTGAAATGGATCATGCCAACGACTACGCGACGCGAGCATGACGTAAAGGCCCGCGATGAACCGCACCGCAAGGAAGCACCTGCGCATTCATGGGCCGCGGACATGGGGCCGGGGCTTGCTTCGACAGCAAGCGATAACGACCCGAGCGGGATCGCAGCGTATTCGCTCGCCGGTGCGCAATTCGGCTACGACATGCTCTGGCTATGTGTCCTCTCGTATCCGTCGATGGTTGCTTTCCAGCTCATCGCGTCACGGATTGCGGTCCTGACAGGAAAGGGACTGACGACCAACATGCGCGAACATTACGCGCGCATCTACTTCTATCTGGCCGTTGCCAGGTTCCTGATTGCAAACGTCTTCAACATCGCGGCCGACACCGTCGCGATGGGTGTAGCGGCCAGTCTGTTGTGGCATGGCTCCGTGCCAGTGTTCGCAGCATTGGGGACGGCGGTTTCCATCGTGCTTCAGTTGACGGTGCGTTATCCGCGTTACGCGAGCCTGTTGAAATGGCTGACACTTTCCCTGTTCGCCTATGCCGCCGTCGTGATCGTCCTGCACGTCTCGTGGCAAACGTTGGTGTGGAATTCGCTGGTCCCTCATGTGCGATGGACGGATCATTATTTCTCGATGCTGCTCGCGATCATCGGCACGACGATCAGCCCTTACCTGCTTTTCTCGCAGGCGACCCAACAGCTCGAAGAATTGCGGCTCGATAAGCAACATGAGCGGACGGCCGAATATCACCGCCTCCTCGAGCAGCAGTTCCGGAAAACGCGCAAAGACACGCTGATTCGGACGGCCTTATCGAATTCCGCAGGGCTGGTCATCATTGCTGCTGCAGCGGCGACGCTCTACGCACACGGACACGGTCTTGAGAACATTGAGGACGCCGCGCGGGTGCTCGAGCCTGTTGCGCGAGGCTACGCCGCCCAGGTGCTCGCACTTGCCTTCATCGGAACGGCACTGCTCGCATTGCCGCCACTCGCGGGTTCCGCTGCCCACTCGATAGCAAGCGTGCTCAGAAGCGATGACAAGCAGCTTGAAAACCGACGAATCACCCGTGCATTGCTGTTCGTGATGATGCTGGGCGGCACGCTCGGTGTCGCGCTGATCTGCGCACATGTCGAACCGCTGCGGCTTCTGTACTGGGGTGCCGTAGTGAACGGTTCCACCGCGACGCCCGTCATGTTCATGCTCGTGTTGCTTAGCACGAAGCGATCTGCGGTGGGCGATCTAAGCGCTCATTGGGTGCTGCGGTGTCTGTGCTGGCTCGCCACTGCTGCTGCGATGGCCGCATTGGTTTGCCTGTTCGTGCTCGAGCGGATGCGCTGACTGCGCGCGGCGTGCGAAACATGACGTTGCCGTCGCGCTGTCGAGTGCACGGCGTCAGGCGACGGTTCGACATTGTCAGCCACATCATCGGCACAAAACGTGCTCGTTTCATGGAATGGCGACATATGCGCGTCCGTTGATTCGCTGGGGATGAATATGGAGACATACGATAAAAAACCGATCGACCCAGAGCTTGTCGTTGAGGACAAGGCAGAACGGTCGTGGATGAAGCGTCTTGGCCCGGGGCTCATAACCGGCGCCGCGGACGACGATCCTAGCGGGATCGCGACGTACACGCAGGCGGGCGCGCAGTTTGGTTTCGGCCTGCTCTGGACAATGTTGCTGACCTATCCGCTGATGGTTGCCATCCAGTCTGTCAGCGCGAGGTTAGGACGCGTGACCGGGCGGGGCCTTGCGACAAATCTGCGGCGTCGTTATCCCGCACCCGTCCTCTATGCTGCCGTGGCAGTCCTTCTGGTGACGAATACGATCAACATCGCGGCCGACCTCGCCGCAATGGGCGCGGCGACGCAACTCGTACTCGGCGGACCTGTCCAGCTATACGTCGTCATTCTCGGTACGGTGTCCCTGTTGCTGCAGGTTTTCGTTTCCTATGAGCGTTATGCGCAGATCCTGAAATGGCTCACCCTTGCATTGTTCTCCTACGTGGCGCTGACGTTCGTGATCCCGATCGACTGGAAAGCAGTGGCCTTCGGCATGGTGAAGCCGCCTGTCAGGTTGTCAGGCGGATACGTGACGACGGTTGTTGCCGTACTGGGCACGACCATCAGCCCGTATCTGTTCTTCTGGCAGGCGTCACAGGAGGTCGAGGAAATCCGGTCCCAGCCTGCGCAGCGACCGCTGCTGCGTGCGCCCATGCAGGCCAGTGGGCAACTCAAGCGGATCAATATCGACACATGGGTGGGTATGGCCATGTCGAACGCTGTTGCATTTTTCATCATGTTGTCGGCTGCCGCGACGTTGCATGTCCATCACGTCGAGGTGAAAACCACAGCCGACGCGGCAAGTGCGTTGAAGCCCATCGCCGGCGAGATGGCGTTCGCCCTGTTCAGTCTTGGAATTGTCGGCACCGGTCTGCTCGCGTTACCCGTTCTGGCGGGATCGGCAGCCTATGCGACAGCAGGCGCGATGAACTGGCGCAACAGTCTCGCGTTGCAGGTCAATCTCGCCAAACAGTTCTATGCCGTGATCGCAGTCGCGCTACTCGGCGGTGTAGCGCTCACGTTTGCTCACCTCGATCCCATCAAGGCGCTGTACTGGAGTGCGGTCATCAACGGCGTCGCCGCCGTGCCGATCATGGCGCTCGTGATGCTGATGGCGAGTGACCGTTCGGTGATGGGGGAATTCGCGCTGAAAGGCGTCCTGCGGTGGGTCGGCTGGCTGGCGACGGCGGTCATGGGCATGGCTGCAATCGGCATGTTCTGGCCGGGCTGACGCCAGGTTAGATTGCTTCGCCTGTCTTGAACGCGCGAGTCCTCGAGCGGCGTCTCCCTTTGTCGGTGTGTCGCGTATGGCGCTAGGGTGTGGCCGGCTTTCGAGTGGCGACTGCAACGCTCAGCGCTCTACGATCGACGCGACAATCCGATCCGCCAGCTCGCCCAGAATCCGGCTCAACGCTGCCGCCTGTTCGGCAGCGTCGCGGCTCGTGAGCGTCGACGTCAGTGTGACCTCGCGCGTCAAGGTGACGTGCGGCGGTTGTCCGGACAGCAGCGTCCAGCCCGCCTGAAACGTCATCGTTTTCGTGTCGGCTTCGGCGTCGAGCACGGTGACGACAAGCGTGCGCGTATCGGGTGGCGCGGGTGCGTCGGGGAAGACGAAGGCGCCTGCGGGCAGGCGCATCGTCAGATCTTGCGCCAGCGTGCCGCGCATCATCTGCGCGAGCGGTGCGCCCCAGTGATTACGGTCGTCGACCGTGAGGCGGTTCGGCGAGACCTGGGTGACGACTTCTGGCCGATCGAGCACAGTGGGAATATGCACGGCCGTCAATTGCACGGGCGCGATGCGAGTCGTCGCGAGCAGCGCACCGGATGGCGACGCGTTGAGCCTGACGTAGTGCGTGGCCGGGCTGTGTCCGCATCCGGCGAGGCTTGTACCGATCAGCATGGCGACGCGCGCCAGGGTCGAAGCGCTGCGCGTCATGGATTCTCCTCGCGCTTGCCGCGCACGAGCGCTTCGGGGTGACGCTGGAGGTAATCGGCCAGCGCACGAACGGAGCGCGCCGTATCCGTCAGTTCGCGCAGCGTGGCAGGCAGGTCGTTCTGGCTTGTCGCATCCGCGCCGAGCGTGCGGCTGGCCGCCGCGACGGTGCGGTCGGCCTGGCTCGCGGTGTCGCGCAGTTGCGCAACGAGCGGTCCGATTTGCGGCGAGACCTGTTGTAGCGTGCGGTCGATCTGTGCGACCGACCGGTCGATATGCGTCAGGCTGTCGCGAATCTGCGGCGACGAACTCAATGCGTTGACGCGTGCCGCGATGCTGCGGACTTCCTCTCCTGTCTGCCTGATGGGAAGGTCGTCGAGCTTCTTCATGACGTCGTTCGCTTTCGACGCAATCGACTCGATGTCGGCGGACGCGACGCTGGGGATGACGGGCACGCCATCGTCGGCGGCAAGCGTCGCGCTCGACGCGCCCGCGACGAAGTCGAGGTCGACCTTGCGCGCGCCGACGAGCGGCGGATCCTGCGACAGACGCGCGCGCAGCCCTTGCGCGATCAGATGCGCGAGCATTCCGTCGACGACGGGACGCCAGTCGCCGTTGGCGGGCGGCGCCGCGCCGACGATGCCGAGTTGCGTCGGGTCGAGGGCGATCTGCACGGGCGTGCTCAGTGCGCCCGTGCCTGCATCGTAGTTGAGGCGGACACGCGTGACCGTGCCCACATGAAAGCCGCGTAACACGACGTCCGCACCGTCCTTGAGTTCTCCCGCTGCGCCGTCGAAGCGCACCGCGTAGGTGACGATCGGGCCGTGCTGCGGGGCGAGGGCGGGCGGGCGGTCGTCGCCGTCGAAGTGCT
Source organism: Paraburkholderia phymatum STM815 (assembly GCF_000020045.1). Classification (GTDB taxonomy): domain Bacteria; phylum Pseudomonadota; class Gammaproteobacteria; order Burkholderiales; family Burkholderiaceae; genus Paraburkholderia; species Paraburkholderia phymatum. The sequence goes on from NC_010623.1 coordinate 2,389,954, forward strand.
CGGTGGGTCGACCCACATCATCCGCGGATCGAACGCACGCGAAGCCAGCATCGTCAGAACGACGGCGAGTGCGAACGCCGTTGCCCCCGGCGCATGCCGCGCCGATGCGAAGCCGTCGAAGTGGATGAGGGGCACGAAGGCCGCAATCGTGAAGACGTCGACGTTCGACCATCGTCCGAGTTCGTCGATCCATCGGTACAGGTGCGCCTTGATGCGCAGATGCTTGCGCGAACGTCGCATGACGGATGCGATGAACCACAGCGTGCGAGCGCGTGCGCCGCGAGGGGTGGAACGTCCTCGAGCGCGCCGCATTCAGGGCACCCGATTGTCATGGGACCTCATGCACCGGCTATCGACAGATGATGCCTTGCTCCTAGCATGCGTCGTTCCACCCCTTGGAGATGCGATACGCCTGTCGCCGCCCTGTGCCGGGCGTGCGTGGCCGTGACAGCTTCGACCAATGCGCCGGATCGCGTGCGTGTCCGGATCGCGCGACCCGGTACGGCCAGCGACCGTCCGCGTGAGGGCCGAGCGTGCATGCTGCCATGAGCAGCAATCACATGCTGTACCGCGACGCAGGGTGCATCGCGCATAGATGCGGAGCGCGGGTAGCCCGCGCTCCGCATCCACCCTTCAGCTGGCGGCCGTCCGCAATCAGCCCTGTATGACCTCGATGCGGCGCGGCTTGGCTTCATCGCGCCGGGGTATCGTCAGTCTGAGCACGCCGTCTTTCAGCGACGCTTCAATTTTCGATGCGTCGAAATCGTCACTGACGGTGAACCGGCGCGAGAAATAAGGCGCGCGTATCTCGGCATGAGTCAGCGCGAGGCTGGCAGGCACCGGAATGACCGACTCCGCTTCGATCGTCAGGCTGCCGTCGTGTACCTTGACGTCCAGTTTCTCTCTGGGCACGCCTGGCAGATCGGCGAGCAGCGTGACGGCATGCGCGTCCTCGAAAATGTCGACCGCCGGTGTCAACGTGACGCGGCGACGCGTTTCGTCTGCTTCCGCGCGCGCGACAGTCCCGGCGTCGCGTTGGGCGAGTTGAGTGTTGTCGCTCATGATTGCACCTCGTTACTGAACAGTAATCGCACGTGGCCTGGATGTTTCCCGCTTGCCGACCGAAATCAGCAGACATCCATCGACATAGCGAGCCTGAACCTTGTCAGGGTCTGCTTGCTGCGGCAATTCGACGACGCGCCGAAATGGACCGCTGAAACGCTCCTGAGCATATCGCCGGGCCGTCTCTGGAAATTCGGCGCGCGTGTTTGCGCGCTCGCCCGCGATGGTCAGCAGGCCCTTGTCGACGGACACGTCCAGCTTCTGCGGGTCGACGCCCGGCGCGAACGCGACGATCTCGATCGAGTCGTCGGTCGTACCGACGTTGATAGCCGGGAATGTGCCGGACCGGCTCGAACGAAGGCTTGAGGGATAGCCGCCGAACAAGCTGGACATCTGGCGCTGCAGACGTTCCAGTTCGCTGAAAAGGTCGGCCCCAACGTAAAAGTCACTCATGGTCGCTAGCTCCTCTAGCGGCAAGGAAGCGAACCGGCATACGCGCTTCAGTCCGGTTGTCCCATGCCGCGGACGATCAAGGTTGAAACACGCAGCGCCGCGAACCGATAGCCCGCAAACGCTGCCCGAGCGATGCATAAGATAGATCGCTCACAACGTTTTTCAAGAGGGGGGTACAAAATTTGTCGGGACTTGAAAAGCTCATGGGGCGCCCATACAGTCCGCGCACCAGCGTTACCCAGGAGACGACCATGGAATTCGATACCGACTGGAAAACCCTTGGCAAACATCGCATCAAGCTGCGCTCGACGAAGGGATTTCCGACAGAGCTGATGCATCAGGTAGCGGCAGTCACGCGCCTGGCGGTGGACAACAACATGAGCGCACGGGCACGCATTGTCGAAATCGTGTTTCGTCACGAAAAGGCATATGACGTGACCGTCGGCACCACGCTCGTGGAAGACCGTATTTGCGCTGCACAACTCGAAGGCGCTATTGCGACCGTGATGGGCCTGATGCCGGAGCAGGTGAACATCTTCGTTCACGCGGTCACGCAGGAGGAGGTCGATCTGCACTTTGGCGTATACGAGCGGATGCTGGCGGAGAAGCTCGGCGCGGTGCCGCCGATACAGTAGCCGTTCGGCACGGGCGGGACATTATGGCGAGCGGAATAATGGCAGGCCGCACATATACTTCAGGCGTTATTGACCCGCCACATCTGTTTTACTAGATTCATTTGCGCCAAGGCGTATCTGGCCCAAATGCGACGTGTGTCATCCACTTTGTATCAGGCATGCAGTTGAGCCATTGCGTGTGTTCTTTGCTTGCCGTCTGAGGAGGAAACGATGGTTCCGGCAAACAGGAATCTGTTGATGACAATTCGGCGGACCTTGAATACTTCCGGTTCTGTTTTGGCGGTTCTACGAACGTGCGCCGAAGAGGTCTGGCATGCAGCTAAGGCAAGAGTGCACGCCGCAGCGCGACGGGTACCAGAGAGACGTAGCAGGGACTACCATCTCGACGTCTAGCTCGCGGCGCCGGATAGATCGCCGGCGGGCGTCAGGCTGTCTCGTCAACCGTCAGGGCACGCAGCTCACGTTGCCCATAGGGGCGATGAAATTTCGCGTGTGCAGCCCGGGAGAAAAAGAGTTGGGACATGGGGCGGAAAGCTGACCTTTTTAGTTTGCGAGTGGCAGACCAACATATCGCATTAGCGCAGGGGCTCGTCGAGCACCAACTGTCGACGGTTCATATGCTCGAAACGAGAGGGCGGGATGCGACCGAGGCGAAGCTGCTTCTCGCAGGGCTCGAAAATTCACTTGAAGCGTTGGTAGATCAACGTTCTACCATCGAGCGAACGATCCGGATCAGCGCTCGTCGCGGGGGCGGCGGCCCAAGCTGAGATCGGACTCAAACGGCAGTCCGAAGAGGCGTGCCCGTCGGAGTGTCTATCTTCCGATCAACCCCTGGAGAATCAATCGGCCCGGCGGCGCAACCGGGCGGGTGCGCCGTGACTGACATATGGGTCGCGCAACGGGACGGTCTTCTTTCGCAAAGGTGTCAGGACACCGACACGCCGAGGAGATGTCCCACACCGAATGTGAATGCGGCCGCGGCAAGTCCGATAATCACCTGGCGGATGGCTGAGAAAATTGCACTGCGGCCATTGAAAAGCGATGTAAATACGCCAATGGCGGCTAGTGCGAAGATGCTCAGTGCAATGCACTGGACGATAGCGGCGAATCCTGATGTCCACAGAAATGGCATAGCGGGAAAAATGGCGCCCGTCGCAAACAGAAAGAACGAGACAGCAGCAGCCGACCAGGGGTTGCCGCCGAGTTCCGCAGGGTCGAGGCCGAGTTCCTCGCGTGTGAGCGCGTCCAGCGCCTTGTCCCTGTCGCGCATAAGCTGCGATGCCACCCGTTTAGCCTCGACGGCATCGAGGCCTTTCGCCCGATAGATGAGCGTCAGCTCGTGCTCCTCCGCATCGGGTGTGTGTTCAAGCTCGTCCGCTTCTTTCGCGATTTGCGTCTGCGCAAGTTCGCGTGCGTTGGTGACCGACAGCCATTCGCCGAGTGCCATCGAGCATGCGCCCGCGATCAGCCCCGCAAGCGCGGTCAGAAGTATTGCCTTGTTTCCTGTGCCGGCGCCAGCGACACCCATGATCAAGCAGAAGTTTGAGACCAGTCCGTCATTAGCGCCGAGTACCGCGGCGCGTAGATCGTTGCCCGACGACACGCCCCGGTGCCAGGATTCCGCTTGCGCGATTTCGGCGCCTTTCGTTCGCTCTCCGCCACCGGCGTTCGCCAGCCTCTGCACGACGCTCGCGTGATGCCGTTCTTCAACTGCCATTCCCTCGGTCTCGGGGTTGCCGGCGTACTTGTCACGATCGGCAAACTCGGCCGCGGCGAGCGACGGGAGAACGAACCCGGGTCCAAGGGTGCGGACGAGAGCTTTCATTACAAGCGTCTTCAGGGTCTGCCGCTCCCGTACTTTCATGCCATTCGCTTTCAGTTTGTCGGACCAGACCTTCGCGTGCGCGCGCTCAGCTGCGGCAAGGTCAGCAAAAATCTGCCGACGGTGGTTGTCCGCCTCAACTTTTGCGAGTGCTTCGTAGATTGCAGCGCTATGACGCTCGTCGGCGAGGTAGGCGCGATAGCGCCGAAGCTCTTTTGCAGATGCCATGATCCAATGCCCGTGCTTCAGTTGTCCCAGTTTATCTGTTTATGGCGCAGGGCCTGTTCGCACCACGGGCCGGACCTACTTTGAAACGGCGCCCTGCGCAGTCCATTAAGCCGATTGCGCAGCCGCCCTGGCACGGCGCTGTGCTGCCCTGACGCGGGTTTTTTTTGCCACATCCGGTGTTTCCGCATCGCCTCCAGGGCCATCGCCTGGGTGCACTCGAGTCAGCCGTCCGACACCCGTTGGTCTGCTGGCCGCTGCGGCATAGCGATTGCGGAGTCGTTGACGAATGCGGGCGTTCCGGGAGTGAAGCGATGTCGATCCAATCACGGGCAAGGTGCTGGCGCAATGTGGGACGCTTCTACGCGAATCGCGTCGCGGCCTACAGTGAACTCTTTTCCATCGAACTGGAGCAAGCGCGCATGCGGCTCGTGCGGGAAGTGATCGCGCTGGTTGCGCTCGCCGTCGCAGCGCTGTTTTCATTGTCTTTCCTGTCGATCGCGGTTATTGCAACGGCGCTGCGCACGTCTCGCTTCGTGTACATCGCGTGGGCCGTGGCGGTTGTATGGATGTTGCTGTGCGCGGCCTCGTACGCCGTCGTGCGCGGGCAGCGGCCCGCGCGGCCTTTCAAGGTGGTGCGCGAAGAAATCCGGAACGACCTCAAAACGGTCAGGGAGGCGCTCAGATGAATAGGCCCGACGTCGAGCAACGGCATCTGCCGGCGGCCGAACGAGAGATGCTGCTGCGTGAACGCCTTGCCGCTTCCCGTGCCGACTTGCTGGCCAGATCGGTCGCGTTAAAAGCAGAGAGCCGACGCGGGATCCCCTCTCTGCCGGCACGCGGACTCGAACTCGTCTGCGTCGCGCCGAACGTGACGCTGCTGGCCGCCGTGCTGGCCGGCGCGCTGATCCTGGGGCCGCGCAAGATTGCGGCCATCGTCGTGCGCAATGGACTGGCCGGGTGGATCGCCAAGAACGTGCGGCTTAGGGCGGGACAGTAATCCCGCGCGCGAGCGCGACTGGGTTGCCCGTGGTGTCGACATCTTTCCGGTCGGACTGTCGGAATGTGCTGCATCTGCGTTGCAGCGCGCACTGCCGCGGCACCGCGAGCGTGCTCGTGGGCAGCCTGTACGACCCGGCGACGAGGGAATCGCGGTTGCTCGCGGAGCCGCCGCAATCTACATGATCTGCAGTCGCAGCGGCCCTCTGTGGCTGCCGCAACATAGTTGCAACCACATCGAGTGAGAAGCGGGCTGAGTACTTTTTTCCTGAGCCTGTTCGCGGACAAAGAAGCTATTACACGTTTGTGCGGCGAGGTACATAACGCAATTGTTATACGGCGAAAGTTGCGGTAGGGTTGCCGTTCTGAAACGCAGTGTTCTGCCGGATGCGAGGACGTGCGCAATGACGAAGCTAAAGCCGCTATTTCGCATGAGCGCACATACTGCCGTATGCACGACTTGATTCATTCTTTTTGAAAGACCGGTCGCCCCCGATGCGACGGCTCATAATGGCTTTTGAATAAATCGGTACATCATGAATTGGAATGCTAAAGCCATCGAGCACCTGGAGCGGTGCCGCGAGGACAGCCGCGCCAGACGTTTCCTTTCTGCCCGACTCGAGAACGCGCTCAGGCGCGCGGGCGTCAGTTCGGCTCGTGTTGCGAAGTGGACTAACGCCCCGGAAATTCACGTCGAGTTCTGGCGCCGCGGAATTACCTCACCGCCACCCGATGCGCTCAAACGGATCGCTGGTTCACTTAGTCTTGACTTGCATTGGCTTTGCACGGGACAAACAGAAAAGGTCGATGGGCCATCCACGCTTGAGGAAGCCGGCCGGCAGGGTTATCCGCAATACGGGAACGTGTCGTGTGAAGGCCGACGCGGTCCGAATCTGCGCGGAGCAGTATCCACAAGTTAACCGGCGAGCGCCGGTTAAATTTCAACGCAACTGAAGGACGAAGAAAATGGCAGAAGGAACGGTGAAGTGGTTCAACGATGCAAAGGGATTCGGCTTCATTACACCGGACGACGGAGGGGATGACCTCTTTGCTCATTTCTCGGAGGTCCGGGTGAATGGGTTCAAGTCTTTGCAAGAAAATCAGCGGGTGAAGTTCGATGTAAAGCAGGGTCCGAAAGGTAAGCAGGCGGCAAACATCGAGCCGATATAACCCTTCATCAATCGCGGTCGCCCCGCTCCCCGGGGGGCGCGGCCACGACGGGTGTCAGACCGGGCTTAGCGAGGCAGAAGTGCTGGGCACTCGGTCTTGAACCAGTAATCGACCAGGCGCTGTGCCGCCTGCAGGTCTTCCGGATAGTACGGGTCGTCATACCAGGGCGACGGGTCGTAGCCTGCTTTTCTCAGTGCGGCCAGTTCGCTGTGATGCTCGGCCATCGTCGGCGACGACTGGCTCCTGAGTGCGGCGAGGTCGCGGCACTCCACCGCAGTGAGATGCGCGCCACCCTGCGGCACGACGCCGCCCACGACACATCCGGCAAGCAGGAAAGCCAACGCGGCAATCGTCGTGCGGCCTCCGATAAGCTCGTTCATATCGCATCTCCACGCATCCATCTCATCTTCGGCCGCGATCTGCAGCCTCATCTTATGTCGTCAGGCCTGTGGATGAGTTACGTCGGCGCAGTTTATGTTCGCTGATTCCAGCGGGTTCTGCTTGCGGGACGAATAGGACGCGTCCTTCGACGCGCTCCCAGGTCGACGAAGTTGTGAACCTCCGGATCGTTCGCATCCGATCAACGCGTGAGCGACCTCCTTGCCCTAAACGCGACACGTTTGTGCGTCATCAGTTTGACGACTGAAGGGCAACAGCTCGCGGGGACCCGCGATATCGCGCGGCGTCTCGAAGTCGCTCAGCGCCGCTCCCCGCATTTCGGAAGGCGTCCGCGGAAAACCGGTGCGAGCGGTGTAATCACGGGTAACGGCGGGAAGGGCGTTGCGGCGCTGAAAACCGGTGCGACTGCACGCGCGCGTCGCATAGGCGTCGGCGGCCGCAATCGCTGCAATGCCGAGCGCAGCCCCCATCGCACGCGATCGTTGCGTGCGGCCACCTGGCTTTCTCGTCACGGCAACCGTAGCCAGATCCAGCAGGTCGCCGCACAACCGTGCCAGCAGGAATCCGCCCGGTTTTCGCGCGCACAGCACGCCGACGCCGCACACCAGTTCGCGCATGCCATAGGAACGGACTAGCCCCGTGCGTTGTTCGATGCCCGATGTCCTTGCCGTCGCGCGCGGCGCGAGGACTTCGGCCACGCCCAGCGCAATGCTGAACCAGCCGATTGCGCGCACGACATTCTGCAATTGCGATGATTCCTGCGATCGAGTGTTCATCTCGTGACCCTGCCAGGTAAAGAGTGTGTGGGGAATGCGTGGGCGGCATGCGGTGGGCGCGCCGATCGTTTCGCTAGTGCGGTTTCGTGCAGGGATGGGGCGAGCATGTCGTGTACCCAAGGAGGCTCTCCGTGCCGATGTCTGTCCGCATCAAAAAGCGCAAATCGGCGCACGATCGAGACGGCCCAGGGAAAATCCCGAGCCGTGCATTTTTGTGATTAGCCAGAACAAAAACACGCGATCAATTCGGCGGATAACGTTTTCATTTTCTACAGTCTTACTATTCAACGGGTCTCCGTTTGCGCGTTGCAACTCATTTTCCGCGTTCAACAGTGATGCGCTTATTCACAGATGGCGGCGATTATCTCGTCTGACCGGCATTTAATTTGCGCCGACTTGCGCGATGTCAACCATATGACAGCGGGTGGTCCAGCGTATTTGCGTTTACCCGGAAGACCCGGCCTAAACGGCAGCGCAATGTATGCTGCGAGACAACATGACGCCTTTACCAGAAGGCGATTCGAGGACTAAACAAGATGGAACGAACGTTCGATATAAAGCCGTTCTTATTCCACAATTCCTGAAAACGCTTCCAATAAAAAATACTTGCTGACGAAATATTCAATTGTTAATCTTCGTCCACTCTTGTTTATTCCGTTGGACCGCGGTGCGTTTATGGCAGTGAATTTTCAGCCAGCCTAATGCTTATAACGGGGACATCCATGCTGACTGCTACTTTCGACGCATTTGAAGCAACGCAACAAACGGTGCAAATCCATATCGGGGACGTGGTGACGCTCAAAACGGGCGGCTCACGTATGACGGTGACGTATGCCGGGCCGATTGCCCGCAAAACGGGTGAATGGCTTGTTTGCCAGTGGTTCGACGACCATGGCGAACTGCGTCAGGAAACGTTCGCGCCGGAAGAGGTGCGGCTCCAGCCGCGCTCGATTCCGGCGGGCTCGGTGCAATTGCGCAAGTTTGTTCGCATCGTTTCGTCGTGAACGCGACGACGCGCCCGAGCGCGCCCTCGCATTCTTCGTTCTTCGCCTTCATCACGGACGCCGGGTGCATCAGCCAGCCCGGCGTCGTTCATTAGCGGCCCATTAGCGTCGCGCTTCCGTGGCCATCCTCACGGCGAGACCGGCGAGTACGGTACCCATCAGCCAGCGTTGCACGACCAGCCATGTCGGCTTGCGCGAGAGAAACACGGCAATCGATCCCGCCGTCATCGCCACCGTCGAGTTGACGGAAATGCTCAGCACGATCTGAATCGCGCCGAGAATCAGCGATTGTCCGAGCACGCTGCCGTGTTGCGGATCGATGAACTGCGGCAACAGCGACAGATACAGCACGGCGATTTTCGGATTCAGCAGATTGGTGACGAAGCCCATCGTAAAGAGCTTGCGCGGGCTGTCGACGGGCAGATCGCGTACCTGGAACGGCGAGCGTCCGCCTGGCTTCACCGCCTGCCATGCGAGATACAGCAGATAGAGCGCACCGCCGAAGCGCAGCGTGTCGTACGCGAACGGCACGGCCAGCAGCAGCGCCGTGATGCCGAACGCCGCGCAGAACATGTAGACCACGAATCCGAGCGCGACGCCGCCGAGCGAGACCAGGCCGGCCGTGCGGCCCTGGCAGATCGAGCGCGAAATCAGGTAGACCATGTTGGGCCCAGGCGTGAGCGCCATGCCGAGCGCGACGAGGGCGAATGCGAGCAGATGCGAGGTGTGGGGCATTGCGTGAGCTCCGTTGATGGAAAAACGGTCCGGGAATCGCAGCAAGGCCCAGGCGCGCGGCTCGAACGGGGCATCGCCAATGACTCCAGCGGCGCTGGGCCCCGGTTCGCGTTCCCCGATGGTGGTCCACCTGAACTAGGCGCCAGTCGCGCGAACCGTGCCATTGTTGCGCGCGGCGCGCGCGCACGCCAGTGACAAAAGGAGCCTTGGCCGTCGATACACTTGGGGGCAGCCGCCGCCTTGACTGACAGCAGCGAGCGCATGACGGTTGGAGGGTCAGCCGCGCAGCGGCCGGAAGAAGCGCCGGATCTCTTCGGCGAGCAACGCGGGCTGCTCCATCGCGGCGAAGTGTCCGCCGCGCGGCATGTCGGCGAATTGCGTCACATTGAATACGCGCTCGATCCACGAGCGCGGCGGCCGGCTGATTTCCTTCGGAAAGCGCGCGAAGCCGAGCGGCGGCGTGACGCGCTGGCCCGGCTCGAAGCGCAGCGGCTGGGCGCGCGTTTCTGCATAGAGCCGCATCGACGAACCGATGGTCTGCGTGTGCCAGTACAGTGACAGGTCGGTAAGCAGTTGATCCTTCGAAAATACGCGTTCGACCTCGCCGTCGCAATCGCTCCACGCGCGAAACTTCTCGACGATCCACGCGGCAAGTCCGGCAGGCGAATCGTTCAACGCGACGGCGGCCGTGTGCGGCTTCGTCGCGTGCATGTGGGCGTACGCGCCTTCGGCGTCCGCAAACGCGGCTTTAGACGCAAGGAAATCCCGCTCCTCCTGTGTGATGGACGGGTCGTCTGACGCGACGGGCGCATACGAACTCGGCAGGAAGTTGAGGTGGACGCCGTCGACATGCCGCTCATGATTGGCCGCCAGCGCGATCGATACGGCTGCGCCCAGATCGCCGCCTTGCGCGCCGAAGCGCTCGTAGCCCAGGCCGCGCATCAGCTGCACCCATAAATGGGCAATGGCGTACACCGACATGCCGGGCTTCGCGGGCCGCTCTGAAAAGCCGTAGCCGGGCATCGACGGCACCACGACGTCGAACGCATCGGCGGGGTCCGCGCCCACGGATGCGGGATCGCACAGATGTGGCAGCAGGTCGGTGAACTCGATGAACGAGCCGGGCCAGCCATGCGTGATGACGAGCGGATACGGCTTCGGACCGATGCCGCGCCGATGCACGAAATGCACGGCGAGATCGCCGATCTGCGCGACGAACTGCGGCTCCCGATTGAGTTGTGCTTCCGCGTTCCGCCAGTCGTACGCGCCCGTCCAATAGTCGACGAGATCGCGCAGATAGTTCAGGTCGATGCCGAGCGCCCACGGCGGGCTGTCGAATGCATCGGGCCAGCGCGTGTGCTTGAGCCGCGTCTTCAGCGCGTCGAGTTCGAAATCGGCGATCGAAATCTGGAACGGCGTGATTTGCATGGCGGATGTCCTGGTCGTTGAGCGTACGGCGACGCTATTTGGGCGGATGCTCGCGCGACTCGCGCATCTGCACGCGTTCGCCCAGCATCTTCGTAAAGGTTTTCATGCTGATGACACGCCGCGAGCGCACCACGTCGCCTTCCAGGTTGACGGGCGGATTGGGCAGGCACGCCCAGTAGAGCGCAACCAGCCAGCCGAACACCGTCCAGCCCATGCATGCGTTGAACAGCGCGATCGTCAGCATGTCGTGCCGCTTTCGACGATCGGCGATGAGGGACGGCAGGAAATACAGCCCTAGCGCGGCCACGGTCGCCACGCCTTCAACCACGATGTTGTTGCTCATCGAAGCCTCCCCGGGCGCGGTGGTGATGCGAGCATTGTCGCGCGAACGCGCATTGTCCGCTTGCAGCGCTGAAGGCCGGTTGCAAGGCTTCTGCCGTGGCGCGGCATGGTTCACACGAATTCGGCAACGCGGGCCACAGGGTCTATCATGTGCGTTTCGACTGCACCGCATAGGGCCATCATGATTTCCGACGATACCCAGCAGGATCAGAAGCAGGCTCAAGAGCAGGCTCAAAAGCTGAATCACGACGCACTGCGCGAATTCGTCGATCGCAAATGGAACGATGAGATCGTGCCGGCGCTTACCGACTACATCGCCGTGCCCGCCAAGAGCCCGGCGTTCGATGCCGACTGGGAAAAGCACGGCTACATCGAACGCGTCATCACGGAGGCCGCGAAGTGGGCCGAGCAGCAGCCGGTGCGCGGCCTGAAGCTCGAAATCGTCCGCCTGCCGGGGCGCACGCCCGTGATCTTTTTCGAATCGCCCGCCACGCGTTCGGGCAGCACGGAAACGATCGTGCTGTACGGTCATCTCGACAAGCAACCAGAATTCGACGGCTGGCGCAACGACCTCGGTCCGTGGACGCCGAAACTCGAAGACGGCAAGCTCTACGGCCGCGGCGGCGCGGACGACGGCTACGCGATCTATGCGAGCGTCACCGCGCTGGCGGCGCTCGACGCGCAAGGCATCGAACGGCCTCGCTGCGTCGGCCTGATCGAAACCTGCGAGGAATCGGGCAGCTACGACCTGCTGCCGTATGTCGATGCATTGCGCGAGCGGCTCGGCAAGGTCGGTCTCGTCGTGTGCCTCGATTCGGGCGCAGGCAACTACGACCAGCTGTGGCTCACCACGTCGCTGCGCGGACTCGTATCGGGCGATCTCGAAGTGCAGGTGCTCGACGAGGGCATTCACTCGGGCGGCTACGGCGGCATCGCGCCGTCGAGCTTCCGCATCATGCGCCAGATGTTCGAGCGCCTCGAAGACGCCGCCGACGGCACGCTGCTGCCGAAGGGCTTCCATTGCCCTGTTCCTCTCGATCGCCTGAGCGAAGCGGAAGCGACCGCGAAGATTCTCGGCGACGATGTGTGGAAGAAACTGCCGTGGGCCTGCGGCCAGGACGGCGGCCCCGTCCTGCCCACCACCACCGACCCGAAAGAGGCGCTGCTCAATTCGACCTGGCGTCCGTCGCTGTCAGTGACGGGCGCGGCAGGCCTGCCGTCGCTCGCCGATGCAGGCAACGTGCTGCGTCCTCGCACGGCATTCAAGCTGTCGCTGCGTCTGCCGCCCCTCGTCGATGCGGAGCAGGCGGTGCAGCAACTGAAGTCGCTGCTGGAGTTCGATCCGCCGTACAACGCGAAGGTCACGTTCAAGCCGGACGCAGGCGCCGCGACGGGCTGGAACGCGCCGGAACTCGCGCCGTGGCTCGCGACGGCGCTCAACGATGCGTCGCGTCAGCACTTCGGTGCGGACGTCGGGTTCATCGGGCAGGGCGGCACGATCCCGCTGATGAACGTGCTGAAGGCGGGCTTCCCGACTTCGCAGTTCATGGTGTGCGGCGTGCTCGGGCCGAAGTCCAATGCGCACGGTCCGAACGAGTTCCTGCACGTGCCGTACGGCAAGAAGCTGACGGCGTCCGTCGCGGAAGTGATTGCTTGCGCGCCCTGATCGTTCGCGTTTCCTGCTCGCGGAAGACACCGGCCGGTGCCCTCCGCTACCCACGCACGACCTTGATTCAGTCCATCGCCGAATGAACGCTCCTACGACGTCTGCCGCCCGCATTTCCGCCGCTGAACTTCACGAATACGTGCGTGCAATCTGGGAGCAGGCGGGCAGTGCGCCGCGTGAAGCTCAACTCGTCGCCGATCATCTCGTCGCGGCCAATCTGACGGGACACGATTCGCATGGCGTGGGCATGATTCCACGCTATGTCGATTCGCTGCGCGATCGTGAGCTGCAGCTGAACGCTCACGCGAGCGTGGTGAAGGACATCGGCGCCGTGCTCACGATCGACGGCGGCAAGGGCTTCGGCCAGGTCGCCGCGCATGAGGCGATGGAGCATGGCATCGAGCGCGCGAAGAAGCTTGGCGTGTGCGCCGTCGGGCTGCGCAATGCGCACCATCTCGGGCGAATCGGGCATTGGGCCGAGCAGTGCGCGAAGGCGGGCTTCGTGTCGTTCCACTTTGTCAACGTTGCAGGCGATCCGCTCGTCGCGCCGTTCGGCGGCACGGATCGCCGCATCGGCACCAATCCCTTTTGCGCCGCCTATCCGCGCGCAGGGAAGGCGCCCGTCGTGCTGGACTTCGCAACGAGCGCCGTCGCGTACGGCAAGACGCGCGTCGCCTACAACCAGGGAAAGCCGGTGCCGGCCGGTGCGCTGATCGATCACGCAGGCAAGCCGACCGTCGACCCGACCGTCATGATGGAGGCGCCGTTCGGCGCGCTGATGCCCGTCGGCGGACTGGCAGGCGGACACAAGGGCTTCGGCCTCGCGGCGATGTGCGAGATTTTCGGCGGCGCGCTGTCGGGCGGCTACACGACGCACGACGACACGCTGCAACAGACCAACGCGATCATCAACTGCATGATGTCGGTGATCGTCGATCCCGCCGCGTTCGATGCGCCCAACGCCGAAGCTCAAGCGGATGCGTTCGTCGACTGGGTGAAGGCGTCGCCGCTGGCCGAGGGCGCCCAACGCATCTACGCGCCGGGCGAACCCGAACGCGTGACGCGAGCCGAACGCGAGGCCAACGGCATTCCCGTCGATCCCCAGACATGGCAGCAGATCCGTGATGCGGCGCTGGCGGCCGGTCTGTCTCAACAGCAGGCGGATAGCTGGTCCGCGCGCCTGCGCTGACGCCTGAACGCGCGCTGCCGCGTCGGCATTTCATTCAGCGGATCACCAGCCGGTCGTTGCATGCGCATCGTCATGCGCGCGTCACACCGCGCGCCTGAAAAACCGGCAGGCCACGCCTTTTGAAGGCGGCATCACGATCCGTTCGCCGCTTTTTGCCGTCAATTGCCACGGTTCCACAGAAATGCGACTGGAATAACCCCGGACTGCGTTAAAACGTTTGCAATTAATTCGCAAAAATTAAAACATTTATTCTAATTGCCGCTTTGCGCCCTGATACGGTGCATCGAAGAACGCGCGTTTGAAGTTTTCCCCGTAACGCAATCGTTTGCGCGAGGCGAGCTGGCAAGACCCGCGCCAAATGGGCGTCGCCAAACTTATGACGAACTGCGCGCTTCTGTTCGTTACCCCCTCCTGGCGGATTCTGGTCTGTTTTAGGCTCGCATTGCTTCACCCGGGTGTTTAACTTTAAAAGGACCGTTCAAAAATGAATCTGCAAAATCACCACGCCTGCCGTCCGTTTCTCGAAGCGGGCAAGCTGTCGCAAATCGCCGCGTATTACGAAGAAGAGCGCAACATCATGTGGATGATGTTGCGCGCGCAACCGCGTCCGTGCTTCAACCTCGAACTCGTGCACGACATCCTGGAACTCGCGCGGGCCGCTCGCGATTCCGGGGTGTGCATCGATTTCTGGGTGACGGGCTCGGTGATTCCGACCATGTTCAACGTCGGCGGCGACCTCAGTTTCTTCGCCGATGCGATCCGCGGCGGGCGTCGCCAGGAGCTGATGGCGTACGCGCGCGCGTGCGTCGATTGCGTGCATGCCGCGGCGCGCGGTTTCGACACCGGCGCGATCTCGATCGCGATGGTGGAGGGCACGGCGCTCGGCGGCGGGTTCGAAGCGGCGCTCGCGCATCACTTCGTGCTCGCGCAGAATGACGCGCGGATGGGCTTTCCGGAGATTGCCTTCAACCTGTTCCCGGGCATGGGCGGCTACTCGCTCGTCGCGCGCAAGGCGGGCATGCGTCTCGCGGAAGAACTGATCGGCGGCGGCGAATCGCATACGGCGGAGTGGTACGAAAGCCGTGGCCTCGTCGACCAGCTGTTCGAACCGGGCGACGCGTATCTCGCCACGCGCACCTTCATCGACACGCTGCGTCCCAAGCTGAACGGCATCCGCGCGATGGTGCGGGCGCGCCAGCGGGTGTTGCAGCTGTCGCGCGCGGAGCTGATGGAAATCACGGAAGACTGGGTGCATGCCGCGTTTACGATCGAAGAGAAAGACCTCGCGTTCATGGAGCGGCTCGTGATGCTGCAGAACCGTCGCGCGAGCAATCTGCGCCCGGCTGCCGTGAATGCTGCCTGATGGTTGCACCCGTACGCAGGATCGAGTTGTGATCGCAGAACGCCCCCACGCATTGCCGTTCATGCGCTCCGTCTGCACCCGTCGGGAATTGACGCAACCCACCACGTAGCAAACAGGTATTACGCAGCATGCAATCTGCAGTCCGCCGTATGAGAGCAATAGACAGGCAGGGGATTCCGAAGATCGGGCGAACGCTTCGAGTGTTCAGGCGATCAACGGGATCTTCTGCCTGTCATGCAGCCAGCGCTCGAAGTCGGCCGCGGGCATCGGCTTGCCGTACAGGTAGCCCTGCACGTATTCGACGCCCAGCCCCTTCATGAACAGCTCCTCCGACTCCGTTTCGATGCCTTCCGCCACCACCTTCAGTTGCAGCGCCTGCGCGACGGCCACCATCGAGCGCACCAGCGCCTGAGATTTGCTGTCCGCGTTGATCGAGCTCACGAAGCTGCGGTCCAGCTTGATGACGTCGAGGGGAATGCGCCCCAGCTGCGACAGCGACGAATAGCCCGTGCCGAAATCGTCCAGATGGACTTGCGCGCCGAGATCGCGGAATTGTGTGATCAGGTCGATGGCAGCCGCTTCGTCTTCGATCAGGCAGCTTTCCGTCAACTCGATATCGAGCAGGCAAGGGTCGAGCTGCGCGCGTTGCAGCGCCTCGGTGAAGTGCGAGACGACCGCCGTATCCACGAGTTGCCGCGCCGACACGTTGATGGCGACCCGCAGCGACAACCCGCGCGCCTTCCACTGCGCAGCCTGTTCGGCCGCCGTCTGCATGACCCAGCGGCCGAGCGGCCCGATGAGCCCCGATTCTTCCGCGTAACGGATGAACGCGGCGGGCATGATCTGCCCGCGTTCCGGCGAATTCCAGCGCACCAGCGCCTCGACGCCGTACACGGCGCCCGTCGCGAGCGACAGCTTCGGCTGATAGTGCAGCGTCAGCTGGCCTTCTTCGAGCCCGCGCCGCAGATTGGTGTCGAGCCACATATACTCGGCCACCTTGCGGTTCATCTCCGGCGAGAACACGCGGTAGGTGCGCTTGCCGTCGTCCTTCGCGACGTACATGGCCGTGTCGGCGGCGCGGATCAACGCTTCGAGACTGTCGCCGTGCTCGGGAAACATCGCGATGCCGATCGAGCAGCCCGTATACACCTCGACGAGCCCCAGACTGAACGGCATGCGCAGCCGCTCCAGAATGCGCTGCGCCATCGCTTCCATCGACGCGACCGTCGCGACGGGCGACAGCACGATGAACTCGTCCCCGCCCAGACGCGCGAGCGTGTCGGCGCCATCGAGGCACTCGCGCACGGCCGACGACACGTCCTGGATCAGCCGGTCGCCGAACACATGGCCGTAGTGGTCGTTGACCTTCTTGAAGTTGTCGAGATCGAGAAACAAAATGCCGACGGCGTTGCCCGGCGCGGCGCTGGCGATCGCCGCGCGGGTCTTGTCGTGGATCGCGTTGCGGTTGGGCAGACCCGTCAGCGAATCGGTATTCGCGAGTTCGGACAGCCGTTCCTGGGCGTTGCGTTCTTTCGTGATGTCCGTGCCCGAGCAGATCAGGAACTGCTCGTCGACGCCGCTACCGCTCATCACGAACTTGTTGCGAAACAGGAAAAGCCGCTCGCCGTGCACAGTGCGCACGCGGCGCTCGACTTCATACGCGACGCCGTGCTGGAAGAAACCGGAGATGTTCTGGCTCGACGCCGCGCCCGCTTCCGACGACATGAACAGCGCCCACACATTGCGCCCGATCACGTCTTCTTCTTTCATGCCCGTCAGTTCTTCGGCGAGCCGGTTGAAACGCTGGATGCGGCCGGCCCGGTCGACGATCACCACCACGGAATTGACTTCCGACACGACCTGCTCGGCAAACGACAGGCCGTGCACGAGGTCGCGCGCGACGGATTCCGTGTCTTCGTACGCCGACGCCGTGCCCGCCCAGGTGCTGCTATTGAGCTTCTTGCCGACGAGGTGCAGACGCAGCGCTTCGCCGAACAGGCGAACGTCCATTGTCAGGTGCGAGGTAACACCCGTGAGGCGGCGGATCTCTGCAGCCTGCGCGCCGGACAGCGCAATCGCGACCGTGGCGGCGCCGTCTTCCGTTTCGGGCGTGAGTTCGAGCGCATTGCTGTCGCTCGAAAGCCGCCAGCAAGGACTGCTGGTTCCGAATCGGGCAAACAGCACCTGATCGTGGTCGTCGTTCATGAAGGGTCCCCGGGCAAAATTTGCCTCCAGTCGAGCTCCGGATACGATTACAGCGCGCGGCGGCGAAGGATCTTATTGTGACTGATTCGCCTCATTGTAACGAAGCAGCCGTCGTACGGCTCCGAATTGATTAACGACTTTCTAAATGCCTTTCTTTAACCAGAAAGCATATAAAAAATGATGCATTTGCTGCACGCGTTCCGCAAACGTTCAAGCGCGATTGCGCACGTGCATGCTCCTATGCGATCCTCGGCAGGCGATACAAAAGCGCGACGGCAGACCAGACCGGTTGTCCACCTTTCCGAGGAGGGAGACATGAGGACGCTGTCGCTGTCGTGTATGCGTAGCTGGACCGTCGAAACGAATCATCCAACCGCAGTTTCTTCTCAATCGATGCAGCGCGCTGCGCCGCTCTACGCGCCGCCTATGCGCAGGCGGCATGCGGCGCGTGCTGCGGCGCTGTCGGGCATTGTGCTGTTTGCAGGATTCGCCGGCTCTGCGCTGATCGCGAATGCCGATACGCAAGTGGGCAGCGCGCTGCCGCCGCCGCCCGACCAGTTGTATGGCGACCTGTTCGTTGCCGTACAAACGCAGCAGATCTATCCCGACCAGAAGACCTTCGTCGACGCGCTGCCAAAGACTGATCCCACAACGATCCTGCAGGCATATGACGCGCAGAAGAATCAGGCGAATTTTTCGCTGAAGGCTTTCGTCGACCAGTACTTTACGGCGCCTTCCGAGCCCATCATCACGCCGCCTGCGAACCAGTCGCTGCGCGATCATATCAACTGGCTGTGGCCCGAGCTCACGCGCACGACGACGAGCGTGCCCTCGTACAGTTCGCTGATCCCGATGCCCAAGGCCTACGTCGTACCGGGTGGCCGTTTTCGCGAGGGCTACTACTGGGATACCTATTTCACGATGCTCGGCCTGCAGGAGTCGGGACATGAAGATCTCGTCGACAACATGCTCGACAACTTCGCGTACATGATCGACACGTATGGCCACATTCCGAACGGCAACCGCACCTACTATCTGAGCCGCTCGCAGCCGCCGTTCTTTTCATACATGGTCGAACTGGCGGCGAAAGTGGAGGGCGGGCGCGTCTATCAGAAGTATCTGCCGCAGATGCGCAAGGAATACGCGTACTGGATGCAGGGCGCGTCGAGCACAAAGCCCGGCGAAGCGACGCGCAATGTCGTCGTGCTGCCCGACAGGACGGTGCTGAACCGTTACTGGGACGAACTCGACACGCCGCGCGACGAGTCGTATCTCGAAGACGTGCAGACGGCGCAGAAAGCGACGGGCCGTGCGCCGAACGAGGTCTATCGCGATTTGCGCGCGACGGCGGAAAGCGGCTGGGATTTCAGTTCGCGCTGGTTTGGCGACAACGCGAATCTCACGACCGTTCGCACGACTTCAATCATTCCCGTCGACCTGAACAGCCTGATGTTCCATCTTGAGACGACCATCGCGCGCGGCTGTTCGGAAGCACGCGATTTCAGCTGTGTCGTGCAGTTCATCGGCAAGGCGGGCAAGCGCGCGGAGGGCATCAACCGCTATCTCTGGAATAGCAAGGGCTACTATGGCGACTACGACTGGAAGCTCGCGAAGCCGCGGGACAACCAGACACCCGCGATGCTGTATCCGCTGTTCGCGGGCGCGGCGTGGCCCGATCGCGCGCACAAGACGGCGAACGTCGTCGCGGCCGTGTTGCTGGAGCCGGGCGGCCTGACCACGTCGACCTACGACACGACGCAGCAATGGGATGCGCCGAACGGCTGGGCGCCGCTGCACTGGGTCGCGATCGAAGGGCTCAGGCGCTATGGACGCAGCGATCTCGCGCAGCAGATCGGCACACGCTTTCTCGCGGACGTGAAGAACGTCTATGCGAAAGAGCAGAAGCTGGTCGAGAAGTATGTCGTCGAAGGCTCGGGGACGGGCGGCGGAGGCGGCGGCGAATATCCGTTGCAGGACGGCTTCGGCTGGACCAATGGCGTGACGCTGAAGCTGCTCGACCTGTACGCGCCGGGCGAATGATGCGCTAACGGAGGCGCAACGCGTGGCCGATGCACGAACGTTGTACGTGCAACGGCTGCGCGCCTGCGAATCGCAATGGCTAGTCACGCCGAGCGAGACGCATGCGCATCACCTGCTTCGTTTCGCCGTCGGCGTCGTCGGGCAGATTGAATTCGCCGGACACCAGGGACGCGACGGGCACGCCGTCGCGATACAGCACGCGATTGCCCCCGACGGCGGGCACCTTGTTGCCCGGCAGCAGCGTACCGACGAGATTCAGCGGATCGGTGCCCGCGACGCACACAAAAGCACCCTCGTTCGCATGGCGGCGCACTTCGCGCAGCAGCGGAATCGCTTCGGGCAGCGCGAACTGTTCGCCCGCGAGACCGTTGACGAAGCGCCCGCCGCGCACCTGGCCGCGCGCTTCGAGCCGCTGGTACACGCGCAGCAGATCGCGCCACGGCGGCAGCCATTCGGCTTCGCGTTCGAGCAGGCGCCAGAACACGACGCCGTAGCGCCGCAGCAGTGTCATCGCGACGTGCTCGATCACTTCCGGTTCATGCGACGTCGAGCGGCGCGATGACGACGGCGCTTTGTCTTCGAGCACAGCATCGGCAGCAGCGGGCGGGCGCCGCAACAGCGCCCACCGGCCCGCATCGTCCATCCCGCCAATCAGCGCGCCCGCGCCGCGCGGACGGCGGCTCGGAAAGTACGATGCGTTGCGTTTCGCGACGGGTTTCAACAGTGCGCGCAATCCCGCAAAGCTGTCCGAATTGACGAGCCCCGCCGCGACGAGTTCGCCGAGCGCGTTTTCCAGTTCGACACGCAGCAGACGCACGTCGCCAGACAGTTCGTCGAAGAACATCGCGCCGTGCTGCGTCAAGGTATCGAACACCATCTGCGCTTTCGGCGACAGCTCCGGCTGCTTCGACGTATCGAGCAGAGCGGTCCACACGGGCAGCGCGCGGCGCGGCAGCAGCACGATGGGCGTGCTGCGCACCGGGCCGCTCGCGCCGCGCGCGCGGTCCGTGAGCCGCATCCAGACAATCTTGCCCGAGCGGCACAGTTCGTCGAGCGACGTGATCGAATAGTCCTTCAGCCTGGCGGGCAGCAGGTCTTCTTCCCATGCGCTCGCGGCTGTCTGAAACCCTTCCAGCTGATCGAGCACGGCGGCGAGCGCATCGCGTCCTTCGCCTCGTGTGTCGGGTGTGAGACGCTGCCATGCGAACAGGAAGCGCATGAAGTCGTGCCGCTCGACAGGCTCGATCTCGCGGCGCAAACGCCGCACCGTATAGCGATGGATGCGCGCGAGCAGATGCCGCTCGCACCATTGCTCTTCGAGCGCGCCTGGCGTGAAGCGGCCGCGCATCACGTAGCCTTGCGCTTCGAGCCGCGTGAGCGCCTGCGCCACAGCCGAAGCGGGCAGCGCCAGCGCGCGTGCGATGGAAGGAAGCGTCAACGGGCCGAAGCCCGTGAGCCGTGCGCGCACCACATCGACGAGCGCTTCGTCTTCTGTCCAGGCCTCGTCGAAGCCTTTGGGCGCGCGGATCGCCGGTTCGATGTGCGCATGCGGATAGATCGCGCGCAGACAGGTGAGACGTTCGGCGGGCAGCCACACGGCATCGTGCTGAGCGATCTGCATGCGCGCGGCGTGACCTGTTTTCGCCAGCTCGGCGAGCCACGCAGACCAGCCTTCGTTGCGTAGCGCCTCGGCTTCGGTGATGCAGGCCAGTCCCGTCAGCGCTTCGTGCATTTCGTCGGTGCCGCGCACTTGCGGCCAGGCTTCTTCGCCGACGCTCGCGATCGCATCGGCATCGAGCGCACCGAGATCGTCGGCGGAATCGGGGCCCGTCGTATAGCGGCGATTCAGCACGGCTTGCGTGCGGCGCTCTTCAATGGGCGCATCGTCGAGAAAGGCGTACGGCTTGGCCGTCAGGATTTCGGCTGCGAGCGGCGACGGCGCGGGCAGATCGCGCGACACGAGTTCGATGGTGCCGCTCTCGATCCGCCGCAGCAGCGCGAGCCAGGCCTGCGTGTCCATTGCTTCGTGCAGGCAGTCGTCGAGCGTCTGATCGACAAGGGGATGACGCGGCAACTCGCGCTCGCCGACGATGTTTTCGAGGCACGCCGCCTGATCGGGAAACACGGTGGCGAGCAGATCGTCGCTGCGCATGCGCTGCAACGGCGGCGGCGTCTTGCGGCCGCCCGTGTAGCGCGGCAGCGCGAGCGCGGTGGTCGCGTTCCAGCGCCAGCGCACGCCGAACAGCGGCGCATCCAGCAGCGCCTGGATCAGCACGTGCTCGGCCGTCGCCGAACGCAGGTAGCGCCACACTTCATCGAGCGCAAAGCTGTGCGCGCCCGTCAGCGACAGCACGATCGCATCTTCCGTCGCAGCCGCCTGCAGCTCGAAATTGAACGTGCGGCAAAAGCGCTTGCGCAGCGCGAGTCCCCACGCGCGGTTTACGCGGCTGCCGTATGGCGTGTGGATCACGAGCTGCGTGCCGCCCGACTCGTCGAAGAAGCGCTCCATCACGAGCGTGTCCCGGGTCGGCAGCGCACCGAGCGCCTGGCGCGCGCGCGCCAGATATTCGACGATCTGCCGCGCGGCCGGTTCGGGCACATGCGTTTGCCCGGCGAGCCACGCGATCGCGGGTTCGAGATCGAGCCCGGCTGTTGCCTCGTGTTCGGCGAGCGTTGCGACGGCTTCGTGTTCAGCCGCGGATGCATCGGCAGCGATGGGTACAGCAGCGGCCGCCTTTGAAAGGCGCTGCTCGATTTCCGCTCGCAGCCGCGCGACGCCCGCCGACAGTTCGTCGCTGCGTCCGGGCGCTTCGCCGAGCCAGAACGGAATATTGGGCGGCTGGCCTTGCGCATCCTCGACGCGCACGCGGCCGCTTTCCACGCGCATGATGCGGTACGACGCATTGCCGAGTTGGAATACGTCGCCCGCGAGGCTTTCGACGGCGAAGTCTTCGTTGACGGTGCCGATGTTGAGTCCTTGCGGCTCGAGTATCACCGCGTAATCGGCGTCCTCGGGAATCGTGCCGCCCGACGTGACCGCATAGAGCTGTGCGCCGCGCCGCCCGCGCAGCGTGCCGTTGACGGCGTCGCGGTGCACGTACGCAGCGCGCGGGCCGTGGCGGCTCGTGTAGCCCTCGGCGAGCATGCGCAGCACGGCGTCGTACTGCTCGCGTTCGAGCGTGGCGTACGGCGATGCGCGGCGGAACAGTTCGAACAGCGCATCTTCCCCCCATTGCGCGTTGCAGACTTCGGCGACGATCTGCTGCGCGAGCACGTCGAGCGGTGCGTGTGGAATATGCAGCAGATCGAGTTCGCCGCGCTGCACGCAGTCGAGCAGCGCCGCGCATTCGATCAGATCGTCGCGCGAAGCGGGAAAGAGACGCCCCTTCGGTATCCCGCCCACGTGGTGGCCCGAGCGTCCGACACGCTGCAGAAACGGCGCGATCGCGCGCGGCGAGCCCATCTGGCAGACGAGATCGACGTCGCCGATATCGATGCCCAGTTCGAGCGACGCCGTCGCGATGAGCACGCGCAACTCGCCGCGCTTC
Source organism: Paraburkholderia phymatum STM815 (assembly GCF_000020045.1). Taxonomy (GTDB): domain Bacteria; phylum Pseudomonadota; class Gammaproteobacteria; order Burkholderiales; family Burkholderiaceae; genus Paraburkholderia; species Paraburkholderia phymatum. Next base: position 2,413,015 of record NC_010623.1, read on the forward strand.
AGACGCTGCTCGGCGTCGAAGCGATGTTCCTTCGCCAGACTGCCGTGGTGCGCGGCGACGGCGTCTTTGCCGAGACGTTCGGTCAGATGCCGTGCGACGCGTTCGGCCATGCGCCGCGTGTTGACGAACACGAGCGTCGTACGGTGTTGCGCGACGAGCTCGGCAAGCCGGTTGTAAACGAGCTCCCATGCTTCGTTCGACATCACCGCTTCGAGCGGCACGGGCGGCATCTCCAACGCGAGATCGCGCTCGCGCACGTGGCCGACGTCGACGATCGCGCAGTTGGCGGGCTCGTCGCTGTCCGGGCTCGTGCCGCCGACGAGAAAGCGTGCGACGGCTTCGATCGGTTTTTGCGTCGCCGACAGGCCGATGCGCGGCAGGCGCCGCCCGCACAGCGCGTCCAGCCGTTCGAGCGACAGCGCCAGATGACTGCCCCGTTTGCTGCCAGCCATCGCGTGGATTTCATCGACGATCACCGTGCGCACCGTCGACAGCATCTTGCGCCCCGACGCCGAACCGAGCAGCACGTACAGCGACTCGGGCGTCGTGACGAGAATGTGCGGCGCGCGCTTTTTCAGCGCAGCGCGCTCCCGCTGCGTCGTGTCGCCCGTGCGCACGGCGGTGCGGATGTCGGGCACGGGCAGCTGGTGTTCCGCGAGCTCTCTCGCGATGCCTTCCAGAGGCGTCTGCAGATTGATGCGGATGTCGTTCGACAACGCTTTGAGCGGCGACACGTAGACCACAAGCGTTTCGTCGGGCAGCGCGCCGCCGTGCGCGAGCCCGTCGCGCACGAGTTCGTCTAGCGCGGCGAGAAAGGCCGTCAGCGTTTTGCCCGAGCCCGTCGGCGCGGCGACGAGCGTGTGCCGGCCGCTGTGGATCAGCGGCCATGCAGCGATCTGCGCTTGCGTCGGCGCTGGGAAGGTCTTCCTGAACCAGCCCGCGACGGCGGGATGGAACGCGTCAAGCGCGTGAGCTGAAGAGGGGGCGGAGGTCATGACGCTGAAGATGGGGGCGCGGCGCTGCATATCCAAGTGCGCGGCGCGTGCGTGCCCGCGGAAACGTTAGATCCGCTCAGTCTCGCAGGTTTTTCCGGGTCGTGCAGTGTGAGACGTTCGGTAACGCAACTACCGGTCTGCCACTGCTACGCACCGCCGCATTGCGCGCGGCGGTGCTTGATGCCGTTATGCCGTTCGATGCGGGCAAACCGGCTTTGCATCGATTATGCGTTGCCGCCGAATGTCATCGCGCCGAGGCACGGCGTCTAGTCAGGACCCGCAATAGAGGCTCGGATTCACGAAAGCGTTCCTTGGCGCCAACCGCGCCTTTGCGCCTGCTCGTTTATTTTTGAACGGCCGTCAGGTCGCCCCCCACGGAAGCAGCACGTCGTGCGGCGCAAGGGCCGCATGCGTTATCCGTTGACCGACAATGCGCCCCCGAACCAGCTGTACTTCAAGGTCTACAAACTGACCGATAAGGAAGCCGCGCGGGGCCGCAAGATCGAGTTTCTTTGACAGTTTGATGCGAGAACCCCAGGTGCAGGCGCTTCCGTATGAGTGCCAGCGTGGCCGCATTGATGGCTTCCGCCGTCATCGGACCGTTGCCGAACTGCTCAAGCAGTTCGGCCGGAATTGCCGGCAGTTCGGGCTTTCGGATTGCGAGGCATAAACTCTCCTTGGGAGAAAGTTATGCCTTAAACCCGAAATTCATGACAGGCCCCGCACACGGGCACCACTAGCAAACCGGCAACATCACCCCGATGCCACCGCAAAAAAAGACCGGCTCACTGAAGCATAAAAGTCTCGTATTCCAGAGAATCGAGTTTCCGATCAAGCAGATAAAGGCTGGCGAGCACAGCAAGCAGCAGCGACCCGGCGAAGCCATACCCGTAAAAAGCAGGATTCAGCGAAAGCGTAATCGCAGTAAAAGCAACGTTCGAAACAACAAACAGCCCCACGAGAAAAAGCACGATTTTCCGCTTGTCGAGATAGAAGAACACATTGATCGTGCCCATAAACACGACCTGCATGCTGGCAGCAATCACGTCGATATAAAGCAGCGGCAGATACAGCGTGGAAATCTGCAGCCATTGCAGCAGGATAGCGCCTGCCGCAAACAACATCATCGCAGCGATCGCCTGCACCTTCATGATTTCCCAGATGCCATTGCGTAGCGCTTCAACCATCGCGTTGCGCATGCGCTCGATATGCTGCAACGACGCCCCTTCACGCACGGCATCATAAAACGCGTCATAGTATTCGACGAAGTCGGTCTCGATCCGCATCAGGAAAACAGCCATGCCCGGAATAATCGCCAGATACGCGAGAAAGACCGGAATGTCGTAAATGATCGACGCGCGCAGCGGACCGATCACCGGCTGCCCCGTGCCGGGCGAATACCAGAACATGAACTTGTCGGCCCAGATGCCGAGGTTGTACAAAAAGCCGGTCAGCATCAGCGAAGGGTAGCGGTACGCTTTGCGGAACATCTCGAACGAAATGAAATGGTCGCTTTGATAATCCCGATAGATCAGCGCGAGCAGACCCATCAGTAGCACCGTCTGTCCAATCACGAAGCCCGACAGCAAGCCCGTCAGACCGAACGGGTTCAATGCGAGCGCCGCGCCCGTCGTGATCGCATAACCGATGAAGAACACCGCGATGATCGACATGTACTGCTTCATGCCCGACAGAAAAATCGTCGCGATCCAGATGTTGCCCATGACGACGAAGCCCGCGAGCATCAGCAGCCGGTACGCAGCCGTCTGTTGCCGAAACAGAAACACCACGGCGCAAACGCCCAGTAGCGTCGATCCCGCAGTGACGATAAACATCACCGCATGAAAATTCGGCAGCACGAGGTCGCGCCGCTTCTCGAACAGACGGTCCGAGGTGAAGCGCGTGTACGCAAGCTGCAGCGGCCCCGTCAGCACCAGCGACAGTGAAATCAGATACGTGACGGACACCTGAAACTGCGTAATGAGCCCCGTCGGCAGCACGAAAGGAATGCTGAGCACGCCGATCAGCAGAATGCCGACGATCGACAGCACCCACGGTCCCGCGCCGATCAGACCGGCGTACGTATAAGCCTGCACTAGCCCCAGCAGCGTATTGCGCCGGAGCATCTTGCGCAGTTCGAAACCAATGCCTGCCATCGTCGTGCGCTCCCGTTCAGTGAGGCATCTGCATCAGATCGGCTTGCGATGCAGGCGGGTCGGCGAGATCCGCCTGTGCCGTGAGTCGCACATACAGATCGCGATACGAGCCGACCATCTGCTCCTGCGTGTAGAAGCGCTCGACGCGCGCAATGCCCGCCCGCTGCGCGGCACGCCAGTTGTCGTCTTCGAGCAGATCGAGGGCCGCTTCCGCAAGCGCGCGCGGATCGGCGATCTGCACCACGCGGCCCGCCGCGCCGATTGCCGCGTCGTCGCCTTCGAGCCCATAGATCAACTGCCGGCATGAACCCACGTCCGTCGTGACGGAGGGCACGCCCGCCGCAAAACCTTCCAGCACGACGAGCGGCAGCGCTTCCGAAATCGAACTGAGCACGAGCACGCCGCATTTCGGCAGCAACTCGTCGATCTTCTGGAAGCCGAGAAATTTCACTTTGTCCTGCAATCCGAGGCTCTCGACGAGCGCATGACATTCGGCCGCATACGACGGGTCTTCGTTCTCCGGGCCTGCGATCCACGCTTCGGCTTCGGGCATGCGCCGCACCACGGTCAGCATCGCGCGAATGAAGGTCTTGATGTCCTTGATGGGCACCACGCGACCGATCAGGCACAGCGTCTTCGGTACGCCGGCGGCGCGCTGCGCACGCAGCGGCGCGAGCTTCGGCAGATTCACGCCGTTCGGAATGTTGGCGGTTTTATCCTCGGGTGCGCCGTCCAGGATCTGCCGCAGTCGATTGCCTTCGTAGAGCGCAATGATGTCTTCCGCCGCGTCGTAGCACACATGACCGAGCGTTTCGAAGAAGCGCACCCACAAGTCGCGGAAGTAGCCGATCTGCGACACGTCGCGCTCGAAGATGCTGCGGTTGTCGCGGATCCATTCGCTCTGGAATAGATCGATCTTGCGTTCCTTCGTGTAGATGCCGTGCTCCGACACCAGCAGCGGACGCGCATGCCGATAGCGCGCGAGCGCGCCGAGAAAACCCGCATAACCCGTCGACACCGTATGAAACATTTTCACGCGCGGCAGGCTCCCGGCTATCTTTGCAAGCTGCCACAGCGGCTTGTGCATGATGCGCACTGTCCAGAAGTAATCGACGAACGAAGGGTCCGTGCAAAACTGCCGGTACTGGTCGGTCAGATAGTGCCAGGCTTCCTTCGAGTAGAGAAACGCGTCTTCGCCCAATGCGCCGCCAGGGCGCAAGTCGTTCAGCATGTCCTTCAACATGCGGCCCGCCGCATGGCGCATGGCGGGATTGCGCAGCGCGTCGTGCAGCTGGGCGGAGCGCATGAACGCGGATGCATCGCCGCGCTGCTTGTGAACGAGCGGCGGCGGCGCGAAATCGTACAGATAGTGAGTCTCCAGATGCACCACATTATCGGGCAACGCGTACTGCATCTTCGGATAGTCCTGCGGCCGGCTGCCGAGGAAGCACAGCGCGAACGTGTATTCGGGAAACGCGCGGATGATCTGGTTGACCCAGCTCGACACGCCCCCGCTCACATACGGAAAGGTGCCTTCCAGCAGCAGGGCGATATCGGCGGAATCCGCATGCGGCAGCGAGCGCATATTCGATAAGGACATGAGGGTGGCCTCAGATAGTGCCGGGCTGCGCCGAGCCGGCCGCGCGCGGCTTCCAGAAATCGAGCACGGCGGACAACGTCGGCGTGGTCGCGCGGCTGTCAATTTCGCCCAACAGCGTGCGCACGCGCGCAAAGTCGCGGCGCAGATAAGCCGTTTCGGCGAGCCACGGGAGCATGCGGTCGCGCGGAAAGCCGCAATCGATCGCACGCTGCAACATCGTTTCGGCGCCGTCGAGATCGAGCCTTGCGATAGCGAGACGGCCGCGCAGACGCCACAGCGCCGCGTCGTTCGGATCGTGTTCGAGCGCGGCCGCCGCGAAGCCGTCGGCCTGATCGGCGGCATTGCGATACACGTCACCCGTCACGAGGTTTTCGTAGATCAACTCGCTATATAGCTGCGCGAGGGTCCTGTTCGCATGCGCGCGCTCGGCGTCGCTCAGCTCAGGGTGCAGCTTGCGATCGAGCTTTGGACGCTCCACGAGAATCTGCTGCGTGAGCACTTTCTCGCGATTGTCGAGAATGCCGTACGCGAGCAGCCGGATATCGTCGAGAGGATCAGCGAGCATGCCTTGCAGAAGCGGCGAAACGGTGCGCGCAGGCATCGACTGCATCGCGAGCAGCGCGGTCATGCGAAATGACGTGCCCGCTTCCGCGTTCTGCAATTCCGCTTTCAGGCGTGCGCCGCGTCCGTACGACACAGTGCCGATCAGATTCGCCGCGAACTTCGGCTCTTCGACGGCCATGATGGGCAATTGCGTGCGCGGACGCGGCAACGCAGCGGCAATCGCGAGCGCGCCGATCGAGCAGAGTATTCCGCCGACGGGCACCGCGAAGTTCAGAAACCACAGCGACACGAGCAGCCTGATGCGCGGCGTCCTGTAACGCGCGGGCATCATCGTCGCGATACCGGGCGCCGTCGCGAGCGCGGCAACGGCCTGCACCAGCAGGCTTAGCAACACGGTCCACGTGTTCAGTTGCGCGGCAGCCGGCAGCGTCGCGAAGTCCGCATTCACCAGACCGCCGAGCCATTGCGCGGAGGTGTCAGGTGCACTGCGCGCCGCGAGCATGAAGGCCGCGAGTTGCAACGCAAGCCCGAGCAGCATGAGGAGCACGCCGGCGAGTGTGAGACGCGCGCCGACCAGCTTCGCGCGATCGACGGTGACGCCGTCAGAAGCGGACATCGCAGCGCTCCAGCAAACGCCGCAACTCGGCGATGGGTTCATCGGCGGGCACGGCCATCGAATGCACGGCGACACGCGCCGCTTCGAAATCGACGCCGTACTGTGCATGCAGATTTTCTTCGATACGCAGCAGATAGCCATCGACAGCGCTGTCGCCCGACAGCGGCATCAGCGTGAGCACTACGAGGCGATGTTCGTCGCGCAGCGGCCATTGCACGTCCAGTGCGCGCCGCGTGCGCAGCACGTGCTGGAACAGGGTAGTGCCATGCTCGTCGTTATGGAACACCAGCGCGACGATCGACGACTGCACCTGCGTATCACGCTTCAGATGCACGAGCCGCGCATAGTCGAGCGCGAATGTGTGCGGGCAAGCGGGAAACGCCGCAAGCGTCTCCCGTGTCACGACGGCATGCTGCACGCCATCCGCGTAGAAGTTGCACAACACCAGCAAGAACTGAAGGTTGTCGCGCGTGAGCGCGAGGAACGGCATGCGTTCGACAGCGAGCACGCCGACGGGATTATTCCGCACATCGATCAGCGGCACGACGGCGACATAGCGGCTGATCGACGCGTCCAGATTCGTCTTCGATTCGACATGCACCAGCGTGCGCGTGTCGAGTGCTTCGCGCACGAGCGGGTCGTCGGGTTCGAACGCGGCCGGCGCGCCGATCGACGCCGCCACCGTCGCGGCTGGTTTGCCGCCGCGCCACGCATGCACGCTCGCGCTTTCAAGCTGGCACGCCTGTGCCGCCGCCTCGAGAAACGGTTGCGCGCCGCGCAGATCGACGATGCCGTGCTGCGCGTCGGTCGGCTCCTGATCGAGTATCAACGTGCGCAGCCGTGCGAGAGAATCGCGCAGCGTCGCTGGACGCGCGAGCAGGTCCTGTTCCAGCCGTTCGTGTGAGATGCGCAGCATGAACTGGTTGCGCGTGAGGATCGACAGCCGCTCGGCGAGATAGTCGTTGGCGATGCGGCCCTGGCGAAGCCGCGTGATCCAGATGTCGCCGAACTGCCCGCACAGCATCGTGATGACAAAGCCGCCGAGGAAGAAGCTGACGGGAAAGCGCCGCATCGTAGGCGGGGCAACCAGCGCATGCGCAAACGAAGCGGGCGCGGACGCGGTGCCGTATTCCGGATACAGCGCATACCAGGATGCGAGCAGGATCAGCCCCGAGAACACGCCCGCGATGGTTCCATAACGCAGTGCGATCATGAGCGGTACGATCCAGATCCAGCCGAAGCCGGTTTTGATCAGCAGCGGGTCGTCGTGATCGAATGCCCAGCACAGGGCGACGGCGAAAACCGTCGCGACGATCGTTTCCAGCGCGGCGATCGCGCGGCGATGCGCGGTGCCGCGTGGCGGCGCGATCACGCGCGCCCACCAGGAGCCCGCCCCGACGCTTTGCGCCTGGCGGCGCCGGTGTCGCGCGCGCGGGGCGGAGTGTTCGTTGGCCTGCGTGTTCATGGTGTTCGTCCCGGAAATCGGACCTTGGTGTCGATGATAGCCGCGCTCGGCAGCGGGTGCCGCAGTACGTCAATCGGCACTTGCATCAGTGCGCGAGCGGCGACAGCAGGTCGCGCTCCAGCTTTTGCGCGACGCCCGACACCGCATCGCGGCTCCAGCCCGTGCGGCTGCCCGTGCCAGTCCATACGATTTTGCCCGTCTGCACGTCGATCACGTCGAACGTGAGACCGACGGCCGGTTCGCCGTCCACGCCGACCTTGTACCGCCATTCGTTGACGGCACCCGTCAGCGCATAGCGAGCATCGTGCTGGCGTGCCCAGGTCAGCGCGTTCTGCTGCGCATCGGGCTTCGCGGCGTCGAACAGCGTCTCGTCGTCGGCGCTCGCGGGGTAGCGCGACAGATTCGTGTAGCCGTACGACGCGAGCAGACTCTGCGCGATCGATGCCGCGCGCTGGCCCGCCTGCGGCGTCTCCGTGTTGTTCGCGATGGGCAGAATCGCGATGCTGTCGTTCTTCGCCATGGCGGGCGGCGCGCTGCGATCGACGACGGCGCAGCCCGCGAGCGCGAGCGCCGCCAGCGCAAGCGCGGATGCCAATGCCGCAGCCGCGCGTGCGCGGAAGTTCCTGCTGTGATCCATATCGTTCTCCTCCGAACCCTTTGATTAATACAGGTAGCGATACCGCGCGCCGACTTCCTTCACCGATGTCGAGTGATTCGACGAAACGCCCTGATACGCGCCGTAAATCAGCATCTGGTCGTGGCCGAACACGCTGCCCGCGATGCCGAGTCCGGCTTGTCCCGACCAGCCCGCACGCGAGTCGCGTATCGGGCCGCCTGTGAACATCGGCCGCCATCCCTTCGAGTACTGTTCGGGCAGATCGTCGCCGAACGAGAACAGCAGGCCGCCTTGCGTGAAAGTCTGTGGCATGAACGACGCGGCCGTGAACGGCGTGTTGTCCGGCAACAGCACGCGCAGGCGTTCGCCCGGCGTGCCCGTCGCGTTGTACTGACCGTGCGCGAACACGACACGGATCGTGTAGTCGGGGTAATCGGCCTTGATCTTGTAGCCGAGGTTCGCCTCGACGAGCCCCCCGTTGCCGAGGTACGAGCGGTCCTGGCCACGAAAGCGCGCATATTCGTAGCGTGCACCGCCGAACCAGTGAGGATCGAGCCGGTAGTTGAAACCGAGCGTCGCAAGGTCCTTCGTGCCGCCTGCCGTCAGTTGCGTCGATTCGGTCGCGGCCTGGTCGTAGCCGAGCGCGTAGGTCAGCGTAAGGCGCTGCGTGACGTTGTACGTGCCTTCGATGCGCGCCGTCGTGAAGTCTTCGAGCGCATTGCGGCGGCCGAGCGTGACGCGCTGTTCGTCGTATGGCCCCTTGTGGCCGTAGATCGCTTCGGCCAGCCGGTCGTGTTTCGGCGCATACGCGAGCTGCGAACCGTCCACAGTCTGATCGCGCTGCTGATAGCGGAACTGCAGGTTCTGCGAAGGCGTGAGGCGCACGCTGCCCGTCGCTGATTCCTCGGTGAAGCGCAGCGAGCCCTGATCGACGTAACGGAACGCGCCTGCCAGCGCCTGTGCGTTGCTGAGCAACTGCTCGCGCGCCAACGCCTGCATCACCTCGTCGTCGGGCTCGCGCGTGAGCGATTCGAACGCGCTCGTTTGTGCAGCCGACGTGCGCCCCGTGAGCGCCTGCGCATCGACGCGGCTTTGCCTCGGCACCAGATCGGGCAGCGTATCGAGCAGGCGCGCGAGTTCGTTGACATCGCCGTCGTTGATGGCGAGTTGCGCCTCGGCGTAGACGGGACGCTGGCTATCGTCGATGTACTGTTTCTCTAGCCATGCGCGCTCCATGTCGGACGCGTCTTCGTTTTGGGCCCACGAAATTGCCGCTTCGCGCGCGATCGACGAATAGAGCCGCTGGCGCTTGCGAATGTCGTCCTGCTTCGCGGGCGGCAACTGGCCGATGTCGCCGAGTTCCGACCCGGCCGGATCGTCGCTGCCCGTGGCGTTGCGATCCGCGCGCAGCATGTCGATCAGCACGGCGCGCGAGCGGTCGCCGTCGGCATAAAGTTGCGTGAGCGCGGTGTAACGGCCGCGCAGCTCGTCCTGTTCGGCGGCGGACAGCTGCGTAGCACTGGATGGATCACGCCGGCGCCGCGCCAGTTCCATCCACGCCTGCTTGCGCACGCGCCAGGCTTCATCGGCGCGGCCATTCAGTTCCAGTGCGTCCGCGAACGTGAGGCGCCACAGCGGACCTTGCTTTGCTTGCGCCGCTTGCTTGTGCAGATAGTGCAGCGCTTTGCGTCCATCGCCGATGCGCAGCCACGCCGCGGCATACGCGGGCCAGAGTGGCGGATCGGTTTCGGCATCGTCCGCATGGCGGCGCAGCGCGGCGAGCAGGGCGGCGTCCGTGCCGCGCTCATTCAATACCCAGATGTGGGCGGCGCGCGCTTCCGAATTGTTCGGATCGAGCGTGACCGCGCGTTCGATGTCGTGCAGCGCCGCATCGTTCTCGCCCGCCTGCCGTTCGTATTCCGCGCGCGCGAGCAGGAACGCCGGCGATTGTTCGGCGGCCTGCAACTGCTCCGGCGTGAGCGACGCCAGCAGCGTGCCGATGCGCCCCCACGCATGCGCGCGCTGATAGCCGTACAACGCTTCCGACAGCATCCGCGTCGAGCCGCCGTGACGATACGCGTATTCGGCAAGGCGGCCCGCGTCGAGCGGCGAATCGTGGAAGAAGTTCGTCATCACCTCGTAGTCTTGCGGGTCGGCCTTGCCACCCGCGATCAGCTGCCGATAGCCGAGGCGCGCATCGTGCTCGCTCTGGTTGGAATCGGCGAGCAGCGCATAGAAGCGCCAGAAATCGTTGTTCGATGCGGGCGCCGCGCGCTTTGCTTCGTTCATCGCGGCGAGCGCCGCGTCGAACTGCGTGCGCGTGTAGAGCATCGTGCCGATTTTCAATCCATACGCGGCGTTGGGGCCGTAGCTGCGCTCCAGCTCGCGCCACGTGCGCAGCGCGAGCTCGTCGTCGCCCTTGCTCTCGGCGACCTGCGCGTAACGTTCCATCGCTTCGCGGCGCAACGCGCCTTTGAAGCGCGACTGCAGGAAGCGCAGCGCCGAGTCGGGGTCGGCGACGCGTTCGTACGAGAACACGACGGCATCGAGCAGCTTCACATTGCCCGGCTGCCGATCGGCCTGGTGCAGCATGACAGCGAGCATCGCCGCGTTGTCGTTGAGGCCGGGCGCCAGACGCGCGACTTTTTTCCAGTCGTCGTCGGTGCCGCGCATCTTTGCGATCGCGACATAGTTGGCGAGCGCAATGTCCTGACGGCGATTCCATTCGGCGACCTGGGCGAGACGTTCGCGCCACCCGATCGATAGCGGATCGCGGTCCACCGCCGATTGCGCAATGCGCTGCGCATTCGCCACATCGCCGTTCGCAAGGAACACGCGATATGCGAGTTCGTAGTCGGCGGCGGTGGCGTCGCTTGCGGGAGCGGGCGGTTCTGCTGCAGCGATGCGTACGAGGTGCGCACCCTGCGTGTCTTCCTCCGAACCCTTGCTGAGCGCACGGCGCAATGCCGCAGCGCGTGAAGAATGGGGCCGATACCACGCAGCATGCAGCCATACACGATGCGTGGCGCGATGCTCGCTGAGCGCCGGCTCGCGAGTACGCCTGGGCTCGTACGATGCGGCTTGTGACAGTGCCCGCTCGCGCTCCAGCCCGGACATTTTCATCAACCGCTTCACGTACTTCGCCGCGAGATCGGGACGGCCCGCCGCCAGCGCGAGGTTTGCGAGAAAACGTAAGGTATCGGGATCGTCCGCCAGATCGCCGATATGCTGGTCGGCCGCCTGCATTGTCGCCGCCATATCGTTGCCCGATTGCAGCGCCTTCAGACCGGCGATGAAAGCGGCTCGCTCCTCGTCGCGCGAGGTCGCTTGCGCCTGGGCGGCGAACCATGCGTCGGCGGCTGCGCGATGCTGCTGATTGCCGAGTTGCGTTTGCGCGAGCGCAGCGAGCCATTCGCGTGCGTGCTCCGGGTCGGATTTCGCAAGCACTGTGTAATAGCGCGCGGCGAGATCGTTGTCGCTCAGTCCGCGAGCCTGCTGCGCGAGCATGTTGAGTTGCTCGTTGTCCCATTGGTAGTCGAGCGCTTCGTGCAGCAGCGCATCGAGCTCGCGAATGCGGGCAGGGCGCGTCGGATCATTCGATTTGAGCGCATAGAGCCGCTGCTGTGCAATCGACACGCGAATTGCCAGTGCGCGTTGCCGCGCGTTCGCGTCGCTGGAGTGCGATAGCCGCTCGAGAACGTGCGTTGCATCTGAAATGCGCTGGCCCGTCAGGTATTCGCGCGTCAATTCGGACAGCACGTCGGCATTGTTCGGATCGACGCGCAGCCACGCTTCCAGATAAGCGATCGTGAGGCTGTCCACCTTCGCGCCCGCGAGCAGCCGCGATTCGATCTTCTCGCGCGGAAAGGCGAGCGCGAGCATCACGCCGACCAGCAGGCCGAGCACGAGAAGCACAGCGGGCGAGAAGAGCCGCTCGCGGTCAGGTGTCGCAGGCGACGTCGACATGCAGTTGGCGATTCTCGTTGGCAGTGCGGGCGATGGAACGCTTCGTCACGCGGCAAGTACCCGTGTTGGCGAGGCGGAACACCGGTGTTATATGCGAGCGCAAATCGAACGAAAAGCCGCCGCGCGTGCGCACAAAATGGTCGAGCATGCCGTTGGCCTCGGCAAGATAGGGCACACGGCGCGCAGCCGGCTGGTCGATCACGGCAAAGCGCGCGATCCCGTCGCCCGTCAGATGCACATACGTGCCTCCCGGTCCCGCCAGATAGCCCGCGACGCCTGTCGCATCCGCCATGTCGGGAACCTTGCCGACGGGCAGCCGCACGGTGCGCAGATTCGCCTGGTTGCGCACGACCCAGACCTTGCTGCCCGGTTCCGTGCCAGGCTCCTGGTAGATGCTCGTGTCGAGCCAGTCGAGCACCTTGCGCGCGTATTCCGATGTGAAGACGGGCGTGACGGGTTGTTTGAGGACGGCATCGAAGATCTCGCGCAACGCTTTCATCGACGCGTACTTCGTGCCCGTGAACATGTGGTAGTAGACGTCGATCGGCTTGAAGCGGATCGGCTTGTCGGTCAGCGCGAATGTTTCGAGCACGCGCGAAAAACCATAGAACGGTCCGTGCCACAGGTCCGTATAAAGCTCTTCGTTCTGGTTCGGCGCGAAGATCTGGAAGTAGCCGTTCTTCATCACGCCGAGCGGCGCAATCGCCACCCAGCTCGGAAAGCTCTTCGTGATCAGCGTGTCGCCGCCGTTCAGATTGAGCACGCCTGCTTCGTAGGCCGCCTTGAGCACGGGCGAGGGCACCTGGCAGTCGCCGCTCCACAACACCATGCGCACCGGCTTCGAAGCGGGCGCGATGTTGCGGTCGATATAGTCGATCGAGCCTTTGATTTCGCGGTCGATATTGAAGCGGTAGCCCTGTATGTCGATGGAAAGGCCGCTGTTGCTGGTCTGGCTGCTGCCTTCCGCTGGCGTGTCGCGTGTATCTGTGAAGCCGAGCCCGGTGACGCGCATCCATTGCAGCGGGTGTGTATAGGTGTGCGTCGCGACTTCGACGTTCGGCAATTCGAAAATCTTTCTCGCGATGCCGCGCAGGTGCGGTGCGAAACGCTTGAATGGGCCTTCGTCGCTGACTTCACCCTCGATCAGCGAAACGGTGGTGGGCATGCCTGAGTCGCGCAGTAGTTCATATAGCACGTCGCCCGAGTATTGCGGCGTGATATCGCCGTTGGTCGGCGTGGAGTTGGTGTACTCGGCGCGCGATGCAAAACCGTCGCCGTCGATATGCGACATCAGCAGGCGCCGGCCGTTTTCCGTCGTCGTGTCCGGCACGGGCATGTCGCTGTTCAAATGCAACGCTGCGCGCAAGAATTCGATGGGCTGCACGACCCAGCGCGCCTGATTGACGGCATCGAGTTCATACACGCCGAACGGGCGCATCGCATAACCGCCCCAGGGCGTGATGCCCGCGCCGTCGATCACGAAGTTTCCCGAACGCAGGCGCAGCAGCGAGCGGCTATGCGGCCCGACTCGGATGGCTGTGAAATCACGAGCAAGCGGATGCGGCTTCATTTCGAAGCCCATCAGCTTCGGGTCGTACGATTCGATTTCGAGCTTGCCATTCGAAGGCGCGCCCGCCACCGTGTCGAGGTCGAGCTTCTTTGCGAGTTCGGGGTCCATCTGCGTGCCGAACGTGTTGACCACGGCGACGGGAATCTTCGCGTCGATCTGCGCGGCGAGCCAGTCGCGATACGCCTTGCTGTTCGGCACCTCGCCTTCCAGCCACAGCACGATGCCCGCATAACGGTCGCCAAGATCGCCTTCCGGCATCGATTCGCGCGCATCGCGATAGTCGATGCGGTAGCCGAGATAATTGAGCGGCATCGCGAGAAAGCGTACGCCGGGCGATACGTTCAGGTCCGTATGCAGCGGCGGGTCCTGGATCACCAGAATGCGGCGCCTGACGGGGGCGACGGCGCCAACGCCCAGGGTCGCCAGCGCGCCGTCCGTCACGTACGGCACGATGTCCTGCGCCCTGATCTTCGCGACGGTGTCCTGTCGGCAGGCCCGGTCCGCGGGCGCGCAATAGTCGATCGAAATCACGGGCAGGTGGTATTGCTCGCGTATTGTCTTCGCCTGCGCGAGCAGCCATGTCCGATCCTGTTCGGGCACCTGCGTGTAGCGCTGCCGGGTCTGGTCCCAGCCGCGATACAGCGATTCGAACGCGACGGCATACACGAGATCATGCACTTCCGGAAGAATCTCGAAACCGCGATTGAAGATCAGCTTCGCATCGGGGTAGTGCGCCTTGATTGCGCGAATCACATTCGCGAGCCCTTCCATCTGGCGGGCGCGCGCGTCATCCGTCTGCGCGACGAGTTGCCACGAATCCATCGTGTCGAGAAAGAAGCCGCGGTAGCCTCTGTCCCACAGCGGCTTGATCACATGCTCGACAAAGAATGCGGGCCATTCGGGCTGGCTCTGATCGACGACGCGCGATGCCCATGATTCATTGCGTCCCGCCAGCCAGCTCTTTGGCAGATCGGCATAATAGCTGCGCGAAGGCAGTACTTCGCCGACGCTTGCATAAGCGAACCACGTGGTATGCGGCAAGCGGTGCGCAAGCGGATCGAAACCGCTATCGGGTTCGACGACGGCGGCGTCGAACGCGGAGAGCATTTCGACCGGTGGTGTCTTGCCGTAGTAGAGCGCAAACGACGGTTGCGTGCCCGCCTGCTGATTGCTGCCGGCGAGCGCGATATGCACGGGCAAGGCCAGCGCAATGACCCGCAAAACCCGGGTACAGCGACTTTGCACGCCCATGTGCTGCAAGCGCACAGTGCAGACCGGCAAGGGAGGCATTCGCGTGAACGCGCGAATGCATGCCCTTAGATAACAATGCAAGTCGCTTAACGTCATTGACGGAAAGTGTTCCGCGATGAGAACGGCAGATCGATGTTGAGACGTGTTGTTCTGCTCAATTGCGTTAGCGGCTATCATAGACAACATTCAGGTGTGCGCCTAGCCTCCTTCTTGCTTGAAGGAACGCGTTGTTTGCATTCAACGCGTGTGTTTTAAAACTGACGGGCGTTTATTATTCGCATTGCATGAGAGGTTCTGCCAAAGCGAATAAGCGGCCGAATAAGCGGCCGAATAAGCGGCATCAAGGCGCTTTAGCAAAGATCCCGGCAGAGATCAGTCTTTTGGATTTCGTACACGGTGATACCAGTTCATCAATGGCGTCGAAGTGATGCCATGCACGATCACCGATGACGCAATGACCGCGAGCGTCAGCGGCACAAGCGGGAGCAGGGCTTGGGCGTGCTCTGCCGATGTCGATTCCAGTGCAAGCGCAAGGTAATAGAAAGACCCGATGCCGCGAATGCCAAACCAGCTCATCAGTCTGCGCTGCGCGTGCGAAGCGCTCGATCCGAGCAACGAGGCTTCTACCGAAAAAGGCCGGACCACGAAAAACAGCACGGCGATCAATACCCCGCTTTGCCAGGTGAAGAGGGCGGCGTTTGACGTCGCCAGCACATTGCCGACGATCATCATCACGGCGACCTCGGCAATCCGTTCGAGTTCGATCGTGAAGCCTAGCACCGACTCGGCCATATAGGCGTGCGCCTTGTGCGGATCGGCGGCCGTCGCGACGACGTCTTCCGAATCGACGGTGCCGATTGCCTGGCGCGGCGAACGGCCGCCGCTCGCGCGATGCTCGACGCGGCGCATCGCGACACCTGCGGCGAATACGGCGACGAAGCCGTTGCAGTGCGCGAGTTGCGCTGCGCCATACGCGAGACCGATCAGACCGAGTGCGAAAAAGCCCTCGAGACCGAGCGCCTGCGCATGCCGCGTGCGCAGCCATGCGACCGAGCCTGTGGTGATCCAGCCGAGTCCGCCGCCGATCGCAAGGCCGCCCGCAATCCCCGCCGTCGCTTCGAACGCGAAGCGCCAGCCCGGCGCAAGATGGCCGTTCCCCGCGCCGGGCGCGCACAGTGCGAGGCCCAGCAGCGCGAACGGCAACGCGATGCCATCGTTCAGTCCGCCTTCGCCCGACAGCGAAAAGCGCAACAGGTCGATGTCGCCGGATTCCTGCACCTGCACGTCATGCGCCAGCACCGGGTCGGTGGGCGCCAGCATGGCCGCGAGCAGCAGCGACGGCCCCCAATCGAGGCCGAGCAGCAGCACGCCCGTAAGCGTCAACAGCGGGATGGTCAGCAGCATGGCGACGAAGCCGAGCCGCAGCGGCAGCGACCACATCGGCGCGACGAGCGGCAAGCGCAAACGCAGGCCGATCGCGAACAACGACACGAGCAGCGCGACTTCCGTGACGGGCCGCAGGATATGCGCGTCGCGCGCAATATCGAGTTGCAGCAGGCCAAGCCCGGATGGACCGAGTGCAAAGCCGATCGCGAGATACAGCATCGCCGCAGACAGCGGCAGACGCTTGAACGTCGTGGCGGCGACACCCATGAAGATCAATACGCCGCCGACGATCAGATACCACCAGACAGTCGCTTCGTGCATCAGCAGGTGGGACGCCGTTCGATTACGGCGCGCGGCCGAATGCTTCGCGCAGCTTGCGCTTGGCCCGCTGCAGCGTATCCTTGCGCGTCTTCGGGAGGTTGCGCCCCGCGCGGTTGATGTAGAAGTTGAGCATCGACATCGCCGACTGGAACGGCGTGCCCTTGCGCCGCTTGCTGCGCGTCGACGAGCGCTTCAGCGATTGCGCGATCTCGTCGGCGGAACCGGTCTTGAAGATCTCCTTCTCGATGTCCATCGCATCGCTGGTTTCCATCACGCGATGCGACCAGTACTTCGACTTGCTCCTGGAATGACTCGAAGCCGCCTTACGGTCGCGATGTGCGGCTTGCGCCTGCGAGTGGCGTTGACGCGCTGGGCGGCCGCCTTTGCTGCGGGTCGACGCATGCGCGACGGTCTTCTTCGAACGTGAGGTGCCGCTGCGTTTTGTGGCCATCATGTTCCCCTATAAAAGCGCATCCGCCCGCCATGCGGACTTCGCCTGGCGAGCGGACTGGACTGTCATCGTGGCTGCAGTCGCGGTTGTGCCGGGCGCACCCGGACGTATGCCGGGACCACTAAAGCTTGACGCCCCCAGCCTCGGGTGCGTTCGACGAACCCGGCTCGACATCGCCGACGCCGAATTCGTCGGTGCGCCCGGCGTCCGTGCCCCAATAGGGCTCGCGTCCATAGAATTGATGGATCGACGTAGCCCACGTGGGATCGGCCATCGATGGCCAGTGGTCCTTGTCGAAGCCCGGCGCGTTTTTCACACTCTGCGTCGGCATGTCGAGCAGAAAGCATTGGCGGTCGACGTCGAGCGTAAGCGCGCTCCACGGAATGGCGAGCAGCTTGTCGCCGATGCCGAGGAAGCCGCCGCTCGCCAGCACCGCGTACGCCACGCGTCCCGAGCGCACGTCGAGCATGATGTCCTTGATCTTGCCGATGTCGTCGCCGTCGGCACTCAATACCTTGTCGCCGTCGAGCGTGCCGGCCGCCATGACATCGGGACCCGGACCGCGATGTGTGCGGCCGCGGCTGGAGCCGACGATGTTTGCGCCAGTGTCCGGCTGGTTCTGCAACGTCATGACGTTCTCCCTGATTTCGTCGAAACTTCCTTTCCAATGGAATCCGGTTGCATCGGAGCAACCGCTGTTCCCCGTCGCGATCGCGAGTCGTGTTTCTTCGGCTTCGCTCTGGTTCAGCCGTCTTCGCCAACCTCGGCGGGATTGGGCAGCTCGGGCAGGTCTTTCGATGTGTCGGGCGGCAGCGGTTCACCGCGCGGCGCGTGCTCCGGGCGCGTCTCTGACGTGTCGTTGGCGTTCTGATCGCGAGTCATGATGTCGTTCCTGTCTGTGCGTGAATGTCCATGACAGCGACGCTGCACGTGGCGTGCCACGCGGCACACCGGGTCGTTCGGAGGAGGGCGCCAGCGCGTGCAAAAGCGCGGGAATCAGGGGCGCGCGGCGATTTCGTCGAGATGTTCGAGCAGATCGGCGGGATCTTCGTAGACGCGCAACGCGCCCGAGCGCTCGAGTTCTTCCTGGCCATAGCCGCCCGACAGCAGACCCACGCCGAGCGCACGGCAGCGGCGCGCGGCCAGCATGTCCCAGATGCTGTCGCCGACGACCACGGCATGCTCGATCTGTGCCTTCAGGCGATGCGCCGCGGCGACGAACAGATCGGGATCGGGCTTCGCGTACTTGACGTCGTCGCGCGTCACGACGACGGTCTTCGATGGATCGACGCCGAGCGCTTCGAGATTGACGGCAGCCGTTTCCATTCGCCCGCTGGTCGCGATGGCCCAAGGCGTGCCGCTTTCCGTCAATGCGGCCAACAGCGCCTGCGAACCGGGCAACGGGCGCACTTGTGCGTGCAAGCGTTTGTAGGCGCGCGCATGCGAGCGCCGCAGACGTTCGACGCGTTCGTGGCTCATGTCGCCCCCCGTTTCGCGCAGCAACTGGTTCGTGAAGAGGCCGCCGCTCATGCCGATCTTGCGATGGATGCGCCATACCGACAACTCGATGCCTTCTTCGTCGAGTGCCTCTTTCCATGCGAGCACATGCTGATACACGCTGTCGACGAGCGTGCCGTCGAGGTCGAACAGAAACGATGTCGAGATGCGCATGAAGTGTTCTCCTGGGTTGAGTGCTGAGTCGCGAAGCGGCCTGGATCGTGCAGTTCCGGCGCTGCCGCCATATTGCGCCATTTGTTGCGCCATTTATCGCACGAAAGATTTACGTCCTCTTTGTAATTATCAAGGTCCCCCCGCCTATGCATGCTGCAAGGCGGCACAAAAGCAACGGCTGTCGACAGCTCTCAGACCGCGAATCGAGCGCCCGCGGGGCTTTGCAAGGGCACAGCGCTTGCTGGAGCGTTGTCGACAGCAGCATGTTTTGCGGTCGTCAGCCGCTCTCATTTCACTCAGAAGGGGTACGCACATGAAGAAGAGCAAAGCAGTGATCGTTGCGGCATTGTTCGCGCTGTCCGGCGGGGCATTTGCACAAGGCGCCGGCAGTGGCGGCGGGTCCGCGGGTGGCGGCGGTAATGGCGCCGGGATGAGTTCGTCGGATGAGACGGGCGCGGGGATGGCTGCTTCGGGCACACATTCGAAGGCGAAGAAGCATCATAAGAAGTCATCGCACACGAAGCCCGCCACCGATACGACCAACATGCCGGGTGCGGACGCCAGCAGCGATACGAAGGGCCAGTGACGTCGCAGCGGTGACGTGACGATTCCGTCCGGCGCCGAGCGCCGGGCTTTGCAACGAAGACGGGAGAATCCATGACGAAACCAACCTGGAAACATACATTGCTCACGTTAGCTGTCGTGATGCTGTCGCTGGGTGCGGGCTGCAAGAAGGCCGACAACAGCGGCGCGGATACGGCAGCGGGCGGCAGTGCGCCTGCAGGCGCCACGGCGGGAATGGGCGCGAGCGGCGCGGCCGCAGCGTCAGGCGCGAGCCAGTAACGAGGGATTCACGGACGCACCGGCGTCATTTGCCGATGCGAACGCGAATGGATGAATCGATTGAAGCCATGCTGCTTCATCAAGGACTTGAAGGGCGCGGCATGATTGCGGCGGGTGGCGATCCGCTCGGCGAACGGCGATGGGACAGCCATCCCGACGCCGCAGACGACCGACGATCCGGCGTTGCGCGACACGGCGATCGGCCGCGGCAACGGACCCGCTCCGCATGGAGATAATGCGATGCGATCGAATATTCGTTATCAAAGCAACATCTGCGGCGGCGATTTTCAGCACGTGAAGGACTGCTTCCATATATGGAAGGAGCAACCTCTTGTGTACCGGATGAGCCAGCACATGTTCGAAGGCAAGCGCGAAGTGCGACCGCTTGCGGGTGATCGCGTCTTCGACGATGCCGAAGTCGCGCAGCGCACGTTGCTGAACACGTGCGGTCCGAACGACACCTACGCCCTGGCCGCGCAAATCCACAACGACGAGCGCAATCTGTGGCTGGTGATGGCCGCCTACGAAGAGTAGAGCGGCCACGCATTGTCAGGCGGTGTTGGCGGCGCGTGTTCGCGCGCTCGTCTGCTTGCCCAGTGCACGCGATTTTCTGAGCAGCGTCGCGAGCCGCCTGTTCTCGATGTCCTTTTCGACGTCCGCTGCCGAGGGCGTCTTGCCGTCCTTGCGCGCGCCACGGATTGCCCGTCGCGCGCGCTTTTCCGCCTGCGCGAGCAGCGCGGCGAACGCGATCTCATCGACCTTCATGTGACGTTTCGCCCGCTGCGGGCGGCAAGCCCGCAATGCCTGCAATTCGCCCGCCTCGAATGCGGCGATCACTTCGGGATGGATATAGCAGCGCCGGCAAACGGCAGGCGTGTTGCGCAATAGCGTGGCGACCTGCTTCACCGTCGCGACGACATGACGGCGCGCGTCGGTCGCGCTCTCGCATACCAGCTCACGCAATGCGGCCATTGCGTACACGCTGCCCGCCCAGGTCCGGTAGTCCTTTGCGGTGAAGTCCGCATGACTGACCTCGCGCAGATAGTCGTTGATATCGGCTGAGCCGATCGTATGGCGCGCGCCGTCTTCGTCGACATACTGGAACAGCTCGTGGCCCGGCAGGTCCGCGCATTGGCGCACGATGCGCTTGACGCGCGGGTTGTCGACCGTCACGTCGTGTTCGATGCCGCTTTTGCCCGCAAACCGGAAGCGCACTTCACCGGCACGTATCGTCACGTGCTTCTTGCGCAGCGTCGTGAGTCCATACGATTGGTTGTCGCGCGCATATTCAACGCTGCCGATGCGGATCAACGTCGTATCGAGCAGATGCACCACGGCCGCAATCACTTTTTCGCGCGGCATGCCCTTGCGTGCGAGATCGCGTGCGACGCGCGCGCGAATCTTTGGCAGCGCCTGGCCGAACGCAGCCATGCGGCCGAACTTGTCGGCGTCGCGCGTTTCGCGCCATTGCGGATGGTAGCGATACTGCTTGCGGCCGCGTGCGTCGCGTCCCGTCGCCTGTATGTGGCCGCGCGGGTCGGGGCAGATCCACACGTCCGTATACGCGGGCGGAATGGCCAGCGCATTGATGCGCGCGATCTGCTGTTCGTCGTCGATGCGCCTGCCGTCGAGATCGAAATACGCGAATCCGCGTCGCAGCTTCCTGCGACTGAAGCCCGGCCGCGTATCATCCGCGTGCCGCAGTCCTGCGGGCAAGCTGCCAGATAGTCCGCTCGCGAGTCCTTGTGCGATTGCATCGATGGCGCCGGGTGTCATCGTCTTCATGCGAATTCTTGATTTCCGTGCAACAGGGTGTCTGCCAGTCTTGCGGGATAGCACGATGCAATAGCAATGCCCGGATTGTCGAGGGCATCGCACGGGAGGCACGATTTGCGCGGGCATCCAACTTGCTCGTCTCGGGGATGCAGGTTTCTGACCACATTTTGCCAATAGCCTGACAGCAAGGGAGGACGCACATGGCTAACGCACTCGCAGGATGCAAGGTGGCCGTACTGGCCGTCGACGGATTCGAACAGGCCGAGTTGACCGAACCGCGCCGCGCGCTCATGGACGCAGGCGCGACCGTGCACGTAATTTCTGCCAAAGCGGGGAAGATTCAGGGCTTCAAGCATGTCGACAAAGGCGACAGCGTGGATGTCGATACCACTTTCGACAACGCCGCGCCGAACGACTACGACGCCGTGGTGCTACCGGGCGGTGTGGTGAATGGCGACGCGATCCGTCTGCTGCCGAAGGCGCAGGCCTTCGTGAAGGCCGTCGATCAGGCGAAGAAGCCGATTGCCGTGATCTGTCACGGCACCTGGCTGCCCGTGTCGGCGGGACTCGTCAAGGGCCGCACGGTGACGAGCTGGCCGAGCCTGCAGGACGACATTCGCAATGCGGGCGGCACGTGGGTCGACAAGGAAGTCGTCGAGGACGGCAACTTCATCACGAGCCGAAAACCCGACGATCTGCCCGCGTTCAACAGAACGCTGATCGCGCAGCTGTCGAAGAAGAAAGCAGCCTGACGGCCACGCGCGCTGCGCGCGACGCAACCCGGAGAGACGCATGATCATTCGCCCATACCGCTCATTCCGCTCATTGCTTCGAGCCTGCGCGCTGCCTGCCGCCATCGCGCTCGGCGCGGCGGCGTGCCTGCCCGCGAGCGCGCAGACGCAGCTTTCGCCGGGCGACACGCAGTTTGCGCAGGATGCGTCGCAGGCGGGCGCGACGGAGATCGCAGCGAGCAAGCTCGCGCTGTCCAGTTCGTCGAACGCGCAGGTGAAGAAGTTCGCTCAGCAGATGATCGCGGATCATACAAAGCTCGCGCGCAGCCTCGACGTCGTCGCAACGCAAAAGGGCCTCGGCAAGTCGCCGGGCGCGGACTCCGCGCTGATCGGCAAGCTACAGGGTTTGAAGGGCGACGACTTCGACAAGCTCTATATCGATGAGGTCGCGGTGAGTGGCCACCAGAAGGCCGTCGAACTGTTCCAGAAAGAAAGCGAAAGCGGGACCGATGCGCAACTGAAGGCTGCGGCGACGCGCGCGCTGCCGACTATCCGCCACCACCTCGCGATGGCCCAGCAACTTGCCAATGCACGCAAGGCTTCGTCATGAACGGGATCATGAAGGTGATCATGCCGCGTGCGGCGTACGAGGACTCTCTCATGCACATCACATTCACCGACGATGCTCCCGTGTTCGATGGGTCGAGCCTGACCGTGCGCTTCACGGCGTGCGTTGACGGCGAGCCCGTCGTCTGCGCGATCTCGGCGGAGGCACTGGAAGATCACTTCGGCGCAGACTCGCCGCTCGAAGAAGCGCTGATCGGCGCGTTCGAGCGCGGCCGCGCGCGCATCCGTTCCGTTTGCGCGGAAGCGCTCGACGAGAACAACGGCGAAAGCGTGATCCTGCACAGCGGGCTGTTCCGCGTCGAGGGTATGGAGCCGGATCGCGGTTCGAAGACTTGACGCGCGAACGCGAAGATAGGGGAGCCTGAACTACCCGGCAGCCGTGACGGAAGCGAGGTCGGGATCAAACCCAGAGCTTGCCCGCGTACGGCCTGTCGATGCGGTTGATCGGCCGATCGCCGCTGTCGATGGAGCGACCCTCGCCGGAACGACGCTCGCCGCGGGTTGTTGCGCACGCCGCCCGCAATAGGACGCCGTGCCCATCCTCGCATGATCGCGTGCCGCTGCTTTGCGCGGCGGTGTTTGTGTGCATGTCGGCCGGTGCAGAGGGCAACGTGCGCTCGCGGATTGGCGCGACGACGGCAGTCGTGACGATGGCCACGAACAGCAGGCATTCCGCGCTCCTGTTCTTCATGGTGTGCTCTCCCTTGTCGAAAGCTGGCCCGCACTCTGTTTTCTATCGCGCGGCAAACGCACGCTTCGCGCGGCGTGATCGGGTCCGGCACGCATGTGGAGCAACAAGCATGCCTTTGACGTCGTGGGCGGCGTCTTTCCCTGCATGGGCGCCTTGCGCGGCGGCGGCAACGCGGGAAGCAATGACGCGCGTCGTTGGCAAAGACGCCGCGACGCGCCTTTTGGCGGGTCACGCAGTGAATGGCTCGGGAGCGGGCATGATGAGTGCAAATTTCCCGGCATCTCAGTGCACGAACAAAGGAGCAACCTATGGCGACGAATGTCATTGCCGTGCTGAACGAGCTGATCGCAACATCGAAAGATGGCGAGCGCGGCTTCATGAAAGCGGCAGAGGAGGTGCGTCATGCGAGCATCAAGGAAGCGCTGCTCGAAAGCGCGGATCGCTGCACGCAAGGTGCGCGGGAACTGCAGGACGTCGTGCTGAAACTGGGCGGCAAGCCGGAGAGCGGCGGCAGCGTCGCGGGTGCGTTGCATCGCGGGTGGCTCGACGTGAAGGCGGCAGTGGGGAGCCGTGCTGACCATGCAGTCCTCGCGGACTGCGAAAAAGCGGAAGACGCGGCGAAGCAGCGTTTTCACGAGGCGCTCGACAAGGACTTGCCGGCAGATGTGCGTGCGGTGGTCGAGCGGCTGTATCACGGCGTCATGCAGAACCACGACCGCATTCGTGCCATGCGCGACCAGTACGCGGCAATGAAGGCCTGAGCGCGCGATTCACGCTTGCGCATGCGGCGCGAAGCAAAATAGAAGAAGGCCGCCCTCCTGCGAGGGCGGCCTTTTCGCTTGCAGATGGAGGCTCGCGAGAGGGCGAGCGTGCGCAGCTTATTCGGCTGAGACCTTCAGATGATTCTTGACGCCTTTCACGCCGGACACGTTTTGCACGACGTCCTGCGCTGCCGTCTTGTCTTCAGCCGAAGGCACCGAGCCGGACAGCCAGACGACGCCCTTGCGTGTCTTCACGTGAATGTGGGTGGACTTCACGTTCTTCGCGCCGAGCAGTTCGGCCTTGACCTTGGTGGTCACCGTGCTGTCGTCGATGTGCTGGCCGACGGATTCGGACGTCGCGGGCGGTGCGGATGCCGTCGTTTGCGCCGTCGCGTTCAATGCGAATGCCACACATGCGATGCTGCCTGCGGCCTTGAAGAACTGGATGGTTTTCATGGTTTTCTCCTTCTCGATGGATGACAAGGTTGCGGTCCTGTTGTCCGTCGCGTCGATCGCGGCTCGACGCCGCCGATGGCCCGACCAAAGACCACTGCCGCCGCGGTTCATCTGGTCCGTCGCCGACACGGGACGCGCCGCGCTTCGCATTGCTGGTCCCTCGCGGAGTCGCGTCCTTGCCGTGCTGACAGCAAGCCCTATGCCTGCGGCAGACGCCGGTTCAGTTGCGATTGGCTGTTGTTCGGGCGCTCGCACCGATGCAACGGAGCAGTCCGAAGTTCAGAGCGTTTGTAAAATGCGCGTGCCGGACGGGCACACGGCGTGCATCATGAATGGACAAAGGCGAATCAAAACAGGCAGTTGTGCAACCTGGTACGACAGTTGCGTGATAGTCCGCGTAGCTCTGTTGAATAAAACACAGGAAGAGTCTGTATGCCGCCTACAATCGAACTCCGTGCGAAGCAAACCTTCGCGCTCACACCGCGCCTGCAGCAGTCCGTGCGTCTGCTTCAACTGTCGTCGCTGGAGTTTCAGCAAGAACTGCGCAACGCACTCGACACCAATCCCTTCCTCGAATATGATCCGTCCGTTCCGGAAGACCTGTCAGCCGGCAAGACGGCTGACGGCACGGGCGCGGACGGCGAATCCCTGCCTGCCGCCGAGCGCGACAATGCGCTCGAAACCTCGCAGGCCGAACCGGCCGCGGAGAGCGTCGCCGCGTCGGACGATGGCGGCGACTATGCCGGCGACGCGTATGGCCGCGGGCCGTCGCGCTACAACGGCGATTCCGAAGCTGCCGATCCGACCGAATGGGCGCGCGCTCAGCCGACGTTGCATGAGCAGTTGCATGACGCGTTGCGACTCTACCGGCTCGACGATCGCGACCGCGAAGTCGCGCGACTCGTGATCGAAGCGCTCGACGACGACGGCTATCTGCGCCAGGATCTCGCCGATCTCACCGATATCGTCGATATCGAACCGGAACTGACTGAAGATGAACTGCTGGTGGCGCTGCGACTCGTGCAGACGCTGGACCGGCCGGGACTCGCCGCGCGCTCGCTGTCCGAATGCCTGTCGCTGCAACTGGACGCGTTGCCCGCCGATACACCGGGCCGCAACGTCGCGAAACAGGTGGTCGAACATCATCTCGACCGGCTCGCGCGCCGCGAACACGCGGAGTTGCAGAAGCAGATCGGCTGCGACGCGGAAGAATTGCGCGTGGCCTGCGCGCTCGTACGCAAGCTCGATCCGAAGCCGGGCAACTCATACGGCCGCGCCGACGACAATTACATCGTCCCCGATGTGATCGTGCGCAGTGTGCGCAACAAGTGGGTCGTCACAGTCAACCCTGCCGTGCTGCCGCGTGCGCGTATTCATCGCATGTATGCAGAGTTGTTCGCGCAATCGGCGGGCGCGAGCCGTTCGCCACTCGCGCAGCAGTTGCAGGAAGCGCGCTGGCTGATCCGCAACGCCCAACAGCGCTTCGAGACGATCCAGCGCGTGGCCGAGTGCATCGTCGCGCATCAGAAGCCGTTCTTCCAGTACGGCGAGATTGCGCTGAAGCCGCTCGTGTTACGCGATGTCGCCGAAGAACTCGGCCTGCACGAATCGACGATCTCGCGTGCGACGGGGAACAAGTACATGGCCACGCCGCGCGGCATCTTCGAGTTCAAGCATTTCTTCCCGCGCGAACTCGGCACGGAAAGCGGCGGAACCTGCTCGGCCGCCGCGGTGCGCGCGCTCCTGAAGGAAATGATCGCAGCCGAGAACACCCGCGACCCGCTCTCCGATGTCGCGCTCGCGAAGATGCTTGCCGACCAGGGCGTGCTTGTCGCGCGACGCACGGTCGCGAAGTATCGCCATCTGATGAAGGTGCCGCCTGCGGAGTTGCGCCGCCAGGTGTGACGGGCCGCCTTGCGTAATGACAGAAATGGCCGCCGATGGCGGCCATTCTGCTTTTGACTGCGCGGTCGGGATGCGCAATATGTCGACACCGGCTACATGCCGATGCTCGTCCCGCCCCCCGAACTCGTTCCGGAACTGCTGCCTGAGCTCGCGCTCGGGCTGGAAGCCGTATTCAGATCGATTCTTCCGTACACGCCATCCGCTTCGTCGTTCGGTCCCGCCGCGAAAAACAGCGTATTCGAAGGCTGATTGCTCAGGTTGTTGCCGAATGCGATGCCCCACAAACCCTTTTCGACGATCGCGTTGCCGTTCGAACCTTTGAGCGGTCCCATCGACTTGCCGCTCGACGAATCGAACGCGTTGATCGTGCCATCGCCGAAATTGCCGATCAGAATGGCGCCGCTCAGCGTGCCGAAGTTCGCGGGCGCCTGCGCGATGCCCCACGGCGCATTCAGCGCTCCACCCGTCGCGAAGTGCTGCTTCAGATTGCCCGCCGTGTCGAAGACGTCGACCATGCCGAGTCCTGCGCCCGCGACATCGTCATGCTTGTCCGCGTCCTGCATCGCGTAGCTCACGAACAGATTCGAGCCGATCAGCGCGATGCCGAACGGCGCGAAGCCGGCGGGTATCGCAGGATCCTTGAAACCGCCCGGCATCGCGACCTTCGTGAAGCTGCTGTCGAATACGTCGATCTTGTTGTTGTGGAAGTCGGTGGCGTAGAGGAAGTTGCTGCCGTTGTTCGCGGCGAGTGCGAGACCTTTATACACGGCGCCGCCCGTGCCGTCGTCGTGCATCGTGAACGCGTTGGTGGGTCCGACGGCGGGCGCCCACGCGGCGATCGTGCCGCCTTCACCCGCGAAAATGAACGCCGCGACGCCCGATTTGCCGTTCTGCGTGACGGAGAAGCTTTGCGTGCCGTTAAAAACGATGCCTGTCGGTGCAGCATCACCGTTCGTACCCGCCGGTATCGTGACGACCAGCGATTGCGGCGCGCCGTTGCCGTCATAGAGCGTCGCGAGATTGGTCCCGTTGTCGGCGACCCACACGAAGCCTTTCGGATTGAATGCGACACCCCATCCGTTCTTCAGGTTCGGATCGGTGTGAGGCGCGGACACGGCGCCATCCGACACGAGTGCCTTCGCCGTGAACGACGAGAGCGTGGTTGTCGTTCCCGCGTTGTTCGACCCGGAACCGCCACCGCATGAAACGAGCGTCGCCAGAGCCGCGCCACAGGCTGCGATGCCGAATACCTCGAATAGGGACTTCATGACCGCACTCCTTGCTTTATCAAAGGTCGTGACGGTCATGAAAACGAGCGGCGCTCCCGCTTTATTCCTCTAAAACGCGGGCTATTTTCTTCGCGTTGCACGCCCGTCGCGCGCAACGAAGCACAGGGGGAAATATTCCGTTCTTCTGACTAAACGAGCCGGCTATGCATTCGCCGTTATCCGAGAAGACGCGGCACGCGCCCGAACTGGATACCCGCCGCGACCTGCGGCACCTACGTGTCCTGATCGAGCGCGGCGTCGCCGAACAGACCCGCCTTCAGGCCGCTCGTGTCCATGTTGAACCTGAAGCCCGAAGCGGGTCCGCATTGCGCGGCGACGTCGCGCGTATCGAATACCTGGGCGGCAATCGACAACTCGGCGAATACCCGTATTGGCAGATACGGTCGGACAACGGCTGAACAAGCGGTAGCGCGCTGTTTTGCATGCGATTATCGGTCGCCTTCGGGAATTTTTTTCAGGCCACGTCGATTCACTCGTCAATCGCCCTCAATGGCGATGCGAAGGTTTGCGTCGTGAGATGCGGGCGTTGCGCCGCGTCCGGCTTGCTATTTTCAAACGCAGGAACCACTCTCGTTAGAGTGATGTGCCTGGATGCTGGTCCGCTGCACGCGCGGACGCCCTTACGGTGGAGCACGCCATGAAGTCCGCTATCGCCGCTCACGATCCTGGCCGCCAATTGTTGCCGTTTCGCGAGTCGCTGCTCGCGATGCTCGGCATCGCCTTCGTGACGATGCTGGTCGCGCTCGACCAGACGATCGTCGGCACGGCGCTGCCGCGCATTGTCGCCGATCTGAAAGGCTTCGACTTCTATGCGTGGGTCGCCACCTCGTACATGCTCGCGTCCGTCATCACCATCCCGATCTTCGGGCGGCTAGGGGATCTGTTCGGGCGCAAGCCGTTTCTGATCGCGGCCGTCGTGCTGTTCACGTTCGCGTCGGTGCTGTGCGGCCTCGCGTCGAACATGCTGTTTCTGATCGCCGCGCGTGGCTTGCAGGGGATCGGCGGCGGCATCCTGATCGGCACCGTGTTCGCAACGGTCGCGGATCTGTTCCCCGATCCGAAGCTGCGGCTTCGCTGGCTCGTGTTCGTCACGTCATCGTTCGGCCTCGCGAACGTCGTCGGGCCGACGCTCGGCGGCATGCTCACGCAGATGCAGGGCTGGCGGCTCGTGTTCTTCGTGAACGTGCCCATTGGCATCGTGTCGCTGATCTTTGTTCTGATGTTTGTGCCGAAGCTGCGCCATATGAAGCCGAGCGGCCCGATCCAGCTCGACTGGCTCGGCGCGTTCGTCGTCGCCGTCACGTTCGGCGCGCTGCAACTGCTGATCGAACTGCTGCCGAGAGAAGGCATCAGCGGCACGACGGCGCTGCTGTTCGCCGTCACCGCCGTCTGCGGCCTGACGTTGTACTTCTGGGAAAAACGCATGGGCTATCCCGTCGTGCCCGTCGACGTGCTGCTCGACCGCAAGCTGGTGGCACTGTTTGCGATGTCGGTGCTAGGCGGTTTCGCGCTCTTTTCGATGGTGTTCTACGTGCCGCTGCTTTTCCAGGGCGGCTATGCGATGTCGCCACACGAGTCCGGCATGCTGATCACGCCGCTGCTGCTCGGCACGACGGTCGGCAGCGTGTTGAACAACCGCATCGTTACGCGCGTTCGGCGCGCGAATGGGCTGATGCATATCGGCTTTGCGCTGTTCGTGGCCGGCTGTCTGCCGCTCGTCACGCTCAAGGGCCATGAGCCGCACATTGTGTGGATGGCGTGCATGGGATTGAGCGGACTCGGGCTCGGGCTCGTCGCAACCAACCTGACCATCTGTTCGCAGCAGATTGTCGCCCGCGATCACATCGGCGCAGTGACGGCACTGCTGCAATCGCTGCGGATTTTCGGCGGCATGCTCGGCACTGCGATCACGGGCGCGCTGCTCGGGCATCTGTACACGCAGGGCGTGAACCGCTCGCTCGACTCGTATCAGGCGACGCAATGGCTCAAGTCGTTCGCGAGTCCTGAACTGCTGGTCGATCGCGATGAGCAGTCGGCGCTGATCGAACATCTCGTGGCGGCGGGCCATTCCAGCGATCCGATGATGCATATGGCGCGCGAAGCGCTGATCGCGTCGATTCACATCGGGCTCGCGGTCGCCGCGCTCGCCGCGTTGATCGGGCTGTGCCTCGCGTGGTTCGTGCCTGCCGTGCAGGTCACGTATGCGCAGACGGAAGCGCGCAACGCATGACGCGGCCGGCGGCCCGCTGCGTTTGCTATGATGGCTGTATAAATATACAGTTCTCAGTGTCCGACAGCCGTGCCGACCGACGCCCCCAATCCGTTTTATTACCTGTCGAATTTCGAGCGCGCGCTCGCGTGGATCGCCGAGCGTTACGCCGATCTGCTGAGCGACGGCGAGCAGGCTTTTCTCGCTGCATTTCTGCGCGACAACACGCGTCTGCCGCAAGTCTCGCGTGCGCTGCTCGTGCGTATGCTGATGCGCAAGGGCGCGCTGTTTCGCACGGGGCGGCTCGCGTATGCGGAAATCGGCTGTCCCGTGCAGGCGGCGGCGCCGCTCGCCGCGCTCGGCTGGGTCGATGCCGATGCCGACGTGTCGCTCGACGAGCTGTTCGGGCTCGCGACGCGTCCCGAGCTTCAGCGCGCGTTTGCGGCAACGCCCGCGACCAGGGGCTTGCGCAAGGCCGAATGGCTCGAAGCGTTGCGTGCAGCGGATCCTGCGCATGCGCGGCCGAAACGTTATCGCGAGTGGGTTGCCGCAACCGGCGAAGCCGCGTTGCGCGTGCTCGTCGCGCCCGTGTGCGAGCGCTTTCGCCTGATGTTCTTCGGCAATCTGCATCAGGACTGGTCCGAGTTCGTGCTCGCCGATCTGGGCGTGTTCCAGTACGAGCGCGTCGCATTCGAGTCGTCGTCGCGGGCATTTCAGCAGCGCGAGGACGTCGATTGCTATCTGGCGCTGCATGCATGCCGCGAGGCGCTCGAACTGTACGGCGACGAAGCCTTCGAGCCGCTGCTGGCAGCCGTCGATGCCATCGATACCCGGCACAACGCGTGGCTCGCATTGCGCCGCGCGAAGCTGCTGTTCGCGATCGGACATCATGCGGAGCGGCGGCGCGACTGGGACGCCGCGCTACGCGTCTATGAGCGCTGTGCATGGCCGGGCGCGCGGCATCGGCGTATGCGCGTGCTGGAGCGCGCCGGCCGCGACGAGGCCGCGCTCGCGTTGGCGCTTGAGGCGTCGGCCGCTCCCGAAAGCGAAGAGGAGCAGCAGCGTCTCGGGCGCATCGTGCCGCGCCTGCAACGTCGGCTGGGTCTTGCCGTGCGCGAGTCCGCGAGCGCGCGTGCGGTACAGCGCGGCATGCTCGAACTGACGCGTCCGCGGGAGCCCGTCGCCGTCGAGTATGCGGTGCGCGACCATCTGTCGACGGAAGACGCGCCCGTGCATTACGTCGAAAACGCGCTGATCAATTCCCTGTTCGGCCTGCTGTGCTGGGAGCCCGTGTTCGCGGCCGTGCCGGGCGCGTTCTTTCACCCCTTCCAGCGCGGTCCCGCCGATCTGCACGCTCCCGACTTTCGCGCACGCCGCGCCGCGCAGTTCGACGCATGCCTCGCGCAACTGGAGAGCGGCGCGTATCGCGCAACGATCCTGCGCCACTTCGAAACGAAAGCCGGGCTGCAGTCGCCGTTCGTGTTCTGGGGCGCACTCACGCCGGACCTGCTGGCGCTTGCACTCGATTGCCTGCCCGCCGCGCATCTGAAACGATGGTTCGAGCGGCTGCTCGTCGATATTCGCGCAAACCGTTCGGGCTTGCCCGACCTGATCCGCTTCTGGCCGCGCGAGCGGCGCTATGAACTGATCGAAGTAAAAGGACCGGGCGATCGTCTGCAGGATAACCAGATCCGCTGGCTTGCGTACTGCGTGCAGCACGACATGCCTGTGCGTGTGCTCGACGTTCGCTGGACAGAGAACGTGGACGGCGCGCCCGTCGGCGAAGCCGACGCGGAGGCCGCATGACGTATGTCGTCGCGGTGCGCACGCTGTGCGAGTTCACCGCGCGGCGCGGCGATCTCGATCTGCGCTTCACGCCCGCGCCTTCGGCGCTGGAAGGCATCGCCGGGCATCAAGCCGTGGCCGCGCGGCGCGCGTCGGGCTACGAGGCGGAAATCACGTTGACGGGCGCGCATCGCGGGCTGACCGTGCGCGGCCGCGCCGACGGCTACGACGCGGCGCTCAACCGGCTCGAAGAGATCAAGACGCATCGCGGCGACCTTGAACGGATGCCCGGGAACCATCGCGCACTGCATTGGGCGCAGGCGCGCGTGTACGGTCATCTGCTGTGCGAGACGCGCGGCCTCGACGCATTGACGGTCGCGCTCGTGTACTTCGATATCGGCGACCAGAAGGAAACGGTGCTGACGGAACAGCATACGGCGGCCTCGTTGCGCGCGTTCTTCGAGGATCAATGCGAGCGCTTCGTTGCCTGGGCGGCGCACGAAGAAGCGCATCGCAACGCGCGCAATGCCGCGCTCAACGCGTTGCGCTTTCCGTACGGCGAATTTCGCAGCGGACAGCGCGAACTCTCGGTGGCCGCGTTCCGTGCCGCGCGCGACGGCCGCTGTCTGATGGCGCAGGCGCCGACGGGTATCGGCAAGACGCTCGGCACGATTTTTCCGCTGCTCAAGGCGTGCGGCGCGGATCATCTGGACCGCGTGTTCTTTCTGACGGCCAAGACGCCGGGCCGCGCGCTCGCGCTCGACGCGATCGAATCGCTGCATCGAAGCGAAGCCGCGCTGCCGGTGCGCACGCTCGAACTGGTCGCGCGCGACAAGGCCTGCGAGCATCCCGACGCATCCTGCGACGGCGAATCGTGTCCGCTCGCGCGGGGCTTCTACGACCGCTTGCCCGCCGCGCGCGACAGGGCCTTGCAGGCGCGCACGCTCGACCGGGCGGCCGTGCGCGAAGCGGCGCTCGCGCACGGCGTCTGTCCGTACTATCTCGCGCAGGAGATGGCGCGCTGGTGCGACGTCGTGATCGGCGATTACAACTACTACTTCGACAGCAGCGCGATGCTGTATGCGCTCACGCAGCTGAATGGCTGGCGCGTGGCCGTGCTCGCCGACGAAGCACACAATCTTCCCGATCGCGCGCGCCGCATGTATAGCGCGACGCTCGATCAAGCCGCGTTTCGCGGCGCGCGTCATAGCGCGCCCGCTACATTGAAGAAGCCGTTCGACCGTTTGAACCGCGAATGGAATGCATTGAACCGCGAGCGCAACGTGGCATATGAAGTGCTGCCGGATGTGCCTGCGAAGCTGCAGTCGGCGGTGCAGAATCTGATTGCAGCGATTGGCGACCACCTTGCGCAAGCGCCGCAAGCCGTAGACGAAAGCGCACTGCGTTTCTATTTCGATGCGCTGCATTTCATGTCGCTCGTCGAGCAGTTCGGCGGTCACTCGATCGTCGACGTGTCGCTCGATTCGCATTCGGGTTTGGCGCGCGCGAAGCCCGCGACATCGATCTGCGTGCGCAACGTGATACCCGCGCCGTTCCTCAAGCCGCGCTACGCGGCCGCGCGCGCGACGATTATCTTTTCGGGCACGCTCAGTCCGCAGCACTTCTATCGCGACATGCTCGGTCTGCCCGACGATACGGGCTGGCTCGACGTTGAAGGGCCGTTCAGGGCGGAGCAGCTGCAAGTGCGTGTCGCACATCGCGTGTCGACGCGCTGGCGCGACCGCGAGCGTTCGCTCGAACCGATCGTCGATCTGATCGCACAGCAATACGCCGAGCGTCCCGGCAATTATCTCGGCTTTCTGAGCAGCTTCGACTATTTGCAGCGCGTGGCCGATTCGATGCGCGAGCGGCATCCACACGTGCCCATCTGGACCCAGGCGCCGCGCATGGACGAAACGGCGCGCGACGCATTCCTTGCGCGCTTCGCAGCGGACGGTGCGGGTGTCGGCTTCGCCGTGCTGGGCGGCGCGTTTTCCGAAGGCATCGATCTCGTCGGCGAACGGCTGATCGGCGCGTTCATCGCGACACTCGGCTTGCCGCAGATGAACGAGGTCAACGAACAGATGCGCCGCACGTTCGATGAGCAGTTCGGCAACGGGTACGACTACGCGTATCTGTATCCGGGCATGCAGAAAGTCGTGCAGGCCGCGGGGCGCGTGATCCGCACCGAACACGATGCGGGCGTCGTGCATCTGATCGACGACCGCTATACGCGCGCCGATGTCAGGCGGCTGTTGCCGCGCTGGTGGAAGGTGGCTCGCGCGTGAGGTTCGCGTCGGCGTAGGGGAGTCGAACCCGTGAAGCGGTGCGTCTCCCACAACGTTTGGCGTAAGCGAGCCCCAAAAACTATAAAGGTGTAAGCGGCTTCCTCGCGTGCCGCGCCGGCACAAGAACGGGAGACCCGCCGTGCACCCGAGCGAATACCGCTTCACGACGATCTGGCGCGTCGACGCGCCGTTGCAGGCCGTGTGGGACGCGATCCACGATCCCGCCCGCTGGCCGCAATGGTGGTCGTGCGTCGAGCGCGTGATCGAAGTGGAGCCTGGTGCGAGCGACGGCGTCGGCGCGTTGCATCGCTACACCTGGAAAGGGCGCTTGCCGTACCGCGTCGCGTTCGATATGCGCGTGACGCGCATCGAGCCGCTGGCGGTGCTGGAAGGGCAAGCGTGCGGCGATGTCGAGGGCACGGGGCGCTGGCAGTTCTCGACGCGCGGCGACGTGACGGTGGTGCGCTACGAATGGCGCGTGCGCACGAAGCGCGGCTGGATGAACTTCGTTGCGCCGCTCGCGCGCCCGTTCTTCAAATGGAACCACGATTACGTGATGCAGCGGGGCGGCGAAGCGCTCGCCGGTCTGCTCGATGCGCGGCTGCTGGGCATCGAGCACTCGTCATGACGATGGCGGCAAGTCTGCTTCCATGCTCAATGCCGCGCCGACTTCGACGAGGGCTGCTCCGCTTGCGCGCCTTCCCGCCTATCCGCCGGACGCGGCGGCCCTTCGAGTTCGTCGTCGTTCGAGTTCGAGGCCGAGCCGCTGCCAGCCGCGCCCGACGAAACCAGCAGGCTGCGCTGCGGATTCGCGATCTCGATGCCCTTCGCGCGGAACGTGTCGAAGATGCGCCGGTTGAATTCGCGCTGCACGCCCCAACGCGCGGTGTCGCGGCACTGCATCTGGCCCGCGAGCGTGACCGACGCGCCATCGACGGCATCGACGCCCCAGAAGCTGAAGTCCGACAGGATGCCGCTCTTGAACTGCTCGTCCTCGCGCAGCGCCGCGCCGATTTCCTTCAGCGTGGCGATCGCGAGATCGACGTCCTCGCCATACGCAATGCTGACCCTGACGGCGGCATTGCCGAGTCCGCGGTTCGTGTTGTTCACGGTCGAAACGGAACTGAACGGCACGGTGAATAGCGAGCCGTCGCCGCCGCGCAGGCGCACGGTGCGGATCGACAGATATTCGACCGTGCCCGAGACGCCTGCGAGGGTCACCCAGTCGCCGACCTGCATCGCGTTTTCCATCAGCAGGAAGATGCCCGTGATGAAGTCCTGGACGAGCTTTTGCGAGCCGAAGCCGAGCGCGACGCCGAAGATGCTCGCGCTCGCGAGCAGCGGTGCCGTGTTCACGCCGAGTTCGCTCAGGCCCGTCAGCACGACCACCAGCGCGATCACGACGAACAGCGCCGTGCGCAGCATCGGCACCAGCGTGCGCAGGCGCGCGGCGCGCACCAGGTCGCCGCTCTTTGTCCATTGCGCGAGGCGCTTTTCGACCGAGACGTTCGCGACTTCCCAGACCACCAGCGCAATCACGGCCGCCACGCAGATCGTGACGACGGCCGACGTCAACCGGTGGCCGATCGCGCCGGGCCGGAAGAACTGCCACACGTCGAAGCCCCATACCTGCAGCAGTACGAGCGCGCAGGCGACCACCAGGAGCGTCGAGACGACGCGCCGGATCAGCGGATAGTAGCGATACGCATGCTGATGGACCAGTGAGCGCTTGTCGTCGCTTTCTTCGGCGCGGAACAGCCGGCCAAGCGCGCCGAACAGCACGATCGACACGACCCGCGCGGCCACCAGCACGGCGAGCGATACGCCACCAAGATGCAGCAGCGTGCGGTAGCCGTTATGCACGTCGAGCGCCCACACGAACCACAGCGCCATCACGACGAACACGGCCACCCACGCCCACAAGTCGATCAGGCCGTGCGCGAGGACCGTCACCGGCCGCTGGGCGCCGCCCGACGTATCGCCTGTGCGCTCGCGCAGCAGCGCCGAGATCGGCGCGCGGCACTGCAGGATCATGATCGACACCATCACGTGACCGACCAGCGCGAGCAGCTTGACGAGCGGCGGATGCGCCGCGTCGCTCAGGCCGAGCGCGGTGGCGATCTCGATCAGCGCGCCGCCCACGCCGATCACGCTGACCACGCGGATCACCCAGCGCTGCATGAAGAGCGCCCAGCTATCGGGCAGGCGCAGCAGGCGCAGGCCGGGCGCGTCCGGTTGCAGGAAAAAGCCCGCGGCGATCACGATCGCACGGCAGATCACGTACAGGTCGATCATACTGTTCAGCGCCGCGTCCTGAATCGTGCCGTCATCGGTGAAGAACGACATCAGCGCGCTCGCAGCGGCGATGAACACGACCAGCGGCAGCATCCGCACGATCAGTTGCAGCGCCGCACTCGGCAGACGCTGAAGCGTGGTCCAGTGATGCTGCGCCTGACGCTTGCTGCGCGCTTCTTTTTGCCCGTCGTCGGCCTTGTCTGACTTCGACGTGCGGGCGCCGGACTGGCCCGACGACGAGGCAGGCGGCGTCGACATCGACGCTGCCGGCTGTGCCGGGACTGCGGCAGTCGTATCGGCCTGGACGGCGGCGCCTGAAGCCGCATCGGCAGCCGCTTCACGCGCCTTGTCGCGTGCCTCGCGCGCTTCGCGGCGCGCGATGATCGCGGCGCGCGCGCGGCGCAGCAGACGCCGCGCCAGCCATTCGAGCGCAATGGCTGGCAGCAGCGTGCCGACCAGCACGAGCAGCACGCCGAACACCTTCGCGCGCGCGTGTGCATCGGAGAGCTGCACGGTCCACCAGTAGCGTGCCGACGACGTATCGAGCAGCACTGCGATCGAGTGCCTGACCGTCATGCCGCCCGCCTTGAGCCAGTGCGCGCCCTGGCGCACCAGTTGCGACGCGAGCCCGTTCGACTTGAGCGCGGCGACCATGCTGGCGCCCGACGCGCCATCCGTCGCGGCCGCCGCCGAGGCGCCCGAGGCGGGCGCGGGCGGCGTCGCGAGCACGCCAGCGGCGGCGATCGCGTTGAGTGTGTCTTCGATCTGCGCGCGCTTTTTAGGGTCGTTCAGCACTTGCAGCGCCTGGCGGGCCTGTTCAGGCGTCAGCGTGACGGTGGTGGCGGACGCGCCCGACGCACTGGTCGTGGCCGTCACGGCGGAGAAGGCGGGCGCGCAGAACAGCGCGAGCAGACAGATCAGGAGGAGTTTGCGCATGTAGGGGCGGTGGGCGGCGGCGATGCGCGTGCGGCTTGACGCGATGCGGCGCGGGGAGCCACCACGATTCGACTGAAAATAAAGCGACCCCTGCAACGCGCGATAAGTTCCGCAAAGGGCGCAATCCGTCCATCCATCGCGTATCGCCGCCGTGCGATGCCCGCGTTGTCGTGCGGATGCAATGGCGGGCGCCGTTGCCGCGTCAGTCGCGAACGGCGTGAGCAGGCCGGCCGAGCGTCCCGTCGACGACCTCCGTGAACGTTCGTTCTTCGCGCAAGATGAAACGTTTCGCCTGCGCCATGCGGAAGTTTTCGACCGACGCAGGATCGGTGCGCAGCCGGGCGCGATACGCTTCGTAGGCCGCGAGGCTGTCGAATGCAATCAGGCCCCACGCGATGTCGCTGGTCCCTTCATGCGGCAGGAAATAGCCGAGCAGATGGCCGCCGCAGCGGGGAATGATGTCCGCCCAGTTCTGCGCGTATTCCGTGAATGCGTCGCGCTGGAACGGATCGATCTGGTAGCGGATGAAGCAGGTGATCGTCATGGCGGGCTTCCTTCGTTGTCGTTGAATGCATGACGGTCAGTATCCGCGACGCGGCGCATGCAATGTTTCAGGCTGGCGCGAAGTATCGATGCATGGCGTTCGTCGCTAGCGCGACCCGCCAGGCATACGGCGTTGCCCGCGTATCGTCGCGGCCGCGCAGGCGGCGCCCAGCAATGCGCATAGCGCCGACACCAGGGCGACGGCGCGCAGGCCCACGTCGATCGCATCGGACTGCGCGTCGACGATCGCGGCGGGCACGGCATGGGCGCCTTCCATCGTGTCCGGCGCGAGCAACTGGCCTGCGCGATGCAGATCGGTTGGAATATGCAACTGTGCGAGCCGCGCGGACAGCGCCGCGTCGTGCGACCAGACGAAAACGATGCCGAGCACGGCGATGGCCAGCAGGCTCGCGATCCGCGCCACGGCGTTGTTGATGCCGGACGCGACGCCCGTGCGCGCGGCGGCCACGGACGTCATGACCGTGGTCGTCAGCGGCGCGACCGTGATCGTCATGCCGAGGCCGAGCACGGCGAGCGCGGGAAAGTAGCTGGTCCAGTAGCGCACCCGGTCCATGTCGAGCCAGCCAGGCAGCGCGAGCAGCGCGAAGCCGGCTGCCGCGATCACGGGCCCCGCCGTCAGCAGCACGCGCGGGCCGTAGCGCGCGGCGAGGCCGCCCGTGAAGCGCGACAGCACGCCGAGCACGACGGGCACGGGCAAGAGCGCCGCGCCTGCCTGCGTCGCCGTATAGCCGTGCGCGCGGATCAGCGTGAACGGCAGGAAGAACAGCGCGCCGCCAAGCCCGAAATACAGCAGCAGCGTGACGAGGTTCGCGCCGCTGAAATCTCGCGAATGAAACACATCGAGCGGCATCATCGGATCGGCGCTGCGCGCCTCGATCGCGATGAACGCGGCGCACAACGCAAGCCCGCACGCGATTGCGCCGAGCACGATTTCATCGTCGAAGCCGTGCGACGACGCGAGCGTGAGGCCGTAGGTCAGCGCGCCGAGCCCCAATGCCGCCGTCAGCGCGCCCGCCCAGTCGAGCCGCTGCGTAGCACGCGCATCGCGGCTGTTCGGCACGGACGGCAGCGCCAGCGCGATCGTGAGCAGCGCGATGGGCACGTTGAGATAGAAGATCGCGCGCCACGACAACGCATCGACGAGCCAGCCGCCCGCGACAGGCCCGAGCGCCGACGTGATCGCGCCGAAACCGGCCCAGGTGCCGATTGCGCGGCCGCGCTCGCGCTCGTCGAACACCGCGCCGATGATCGCGAGACTGCTCGGCACCAGCAGCGCAGCGCCCGCGCCCTGTGCAGCGCGCGCTGCGATCAGCGCGCCGGATTCGGGCGCGAGCCCGCATGCCGCCGATGCCGCCGTGAACAGCACGATGCCCGCGACGAACACCGTGCGCCGGCCGAGCTTGTCGCCCATCGCGCCGCCGACGAGCACCAGCGACCCGAGCAGCAGCAGATACGCGTTGACGACCCACTGCATCGCCGCGACGCTGGCACCCAGTTCGCTCTGGATGGACGGGAGCGCGACATTGACGACGGAGCCGTCGATGAACGCCATGCTGGAGCCGAGGATCGTCGCGGCAAGGGCGAGCCGCTTGTGGCGGCACGCAAGCCCGTCTGCCGCGTGCGCGCGGATCGCGAGATCGTCGCAGGGACTGGCCTGGGCGGGGAAAGCGTGCGGCGTGTGGTGCGTGCCGTCGAGAGAAGCGCGGTCGGACATGAGCGGCGTCGGCTCCATTGCAGTGCGTTTGACAATGCAATGGACACATTACGCGCGCAGCCGTTCAGCGTGGTGCTGAACGGCTGCGTGTCCGCAATACGCTCAGGAAGCGTCCAACGAAGAAGCGCTCATGCAAAGGAAGCGCAAAAAGGAAGCGCAAAAACTCAGTCGGCCGATACGGCCGCTACGGCGTGCGCCCGGGGCGAGCCCGCCTGTTCGTCTTCCCGATTGCCCGCGCCGGACGCCCCGTCGGCACCGTCCGCGACACCGTCCGTGCGGCCATCGCTGCCCGCGCGCCGCGCCGGACGCAGCGGGTTCGCGTCGGGATTCATCCTGTTCGCGTTCATCAGCCGGTACAACGTCGCGCGCGACACGCCGAGGTCGGCCGCTGCGCCCGACAGGTTGTGCCCGTGCCTTCGCAGTGCGTCTTCGATCGCTTCGATTTCCGCGGCCGTGCGGATTTCGGCGAGCGTGCGCGTGCGCGCGTTCGACACTTGCGGCAAGCCGAGATCCCCTTCCGTGATGAAGCGGCCCTCCGCCATGACGACGGCGCGCCGCACGCAATTGATCAGCTCGCGCACGTTGCCTGGCCAGTCGTAATTCGACAGCGCGACCACCGCGCTGCTGGAGAAGCCGCGAATCTTGTGCGTGCCGTCCTGGCGATACATGCTGAGCGCATAGTCGGCGAGCAGGCGGATGTCATTGCCGCGCTCGCGCAGAGGCGGTTCGTCGAGCCTCAGCACGCATAGCCGGTGATACAGGTCCGCGCGGAAACGTCCGTCCTTCACGGCGGCTTCGAGATTCACGTGCGTCGCCGAAATCACGCGCACGTCCACCTTGATGGGCGTATTACCGCCAAGGCGCTCGATGGTCCCTTCCTGCAGGAAGCGCAGCAGCACGGCCTGGCATTCGTGCGGCATGTCGCCGATTTCGTCGAGGAACAGCGTGCCGCCATTCGCATGTTCGATCCGCCCGATCTTGCGTTGCAGTGCGCCCGTGAAGGCGCCGCGCTCATGGCCGAACAGTTCGGCCTGCAACAGCGTGGGCGGGATCGCCGCGCAATTGATCGCGACGAACGCCTGCTGCGCGCGCGTCGAGCCGTCGTGCACGGCACGCGCGGTCAGTTCCTTGCCCGTGCCCGATTCGCCCGCAATGAACACGGGCGCATCCGTCTGCGCGCATTTTTCGATCCGCCGATACAGCTTTTGCATCGGCTCGCAATGGCCGACCATGCCGTGTGCGCCGAGCGACGGCTGCGGCCGGAAGCTCGCGCGCCGCAGGTTGGACAGCCCGTGCGCGTGGCCGAGCGCGAAGATCAGCCGGTCGTTCAGGCAGGGGGCGGTGACGAAGTCGAAGCAGTAGTCGAGGATGAAGCGGCTAGTGAGCTCGTCGTTGGCGTGGCCGGGCGCGATCTGCGCGATCCAGTTCGCTTCGCCGTGACGCATGCAGGCCTCGAACGCCGATAGCTGCTGCTGCGTCACGTCGTCGGGCAGCGCGATGAGGCCGACCTTGATGTCGCCGCGATCGAGCAGCTTCTCCGCCGCCGCCGTGGTTCTGGCGTGCACGACATGCCATCCGGCATCGGCGAGGAAGGCCGCGAGTGCTTCGTCGGGCAGCGATGCCACACAAAGCACGGCGCGGTCCGAAGCGCCCGTTGTACAAGTGGAATTCATGTTACCCCCGGTTGGACGTTGCCCTTGCGCATCGTTCTCTGATGCCTCACGGCCAGTAATCCCTGTACTACGGCAAAACAGTTGGTCTATTGAGGGTTCGGCGAGTCGAACCTGAGTCGTTTTCTTTTTTTTTCTACATGCGGGTCATGCGCGCCGCAATGTCGTATGGCTCTTGCCGTGCGCCCATTTTGACAGGACGAATTTATCGTCGCACGAATCGCGAGGTGAAAACAACGATAAATGAAAGGTTAGGGCCTTTGTATAAGCGTAAATCTGGATGCGGACGCACGCTTCGGGCAATTTATACCGATGCTTAAAACACCCTTCGTGCGCGCCGCGTCGCGCGGCGCGGCGCCGCCTTACTGCCTGATCGCCATGTGTCGCAAGGCTGAGCCGGCTTTTCCGGGGAACGGCCGCCCGCGTCTCAACTGTGCGACACATTTGACAATCGGCCGGCCGCGCGCCGCGCACGCAATCGGCATCCGGTAGTTCCGACCGAAAGCCTGCTTGCATGGGCATCTCCAGACGGGCGCGGCGGTTTCGCGTCCGCGTGGAAGCGCTTGCGGGGGCCGGCGAACAGGGTCTTGTTGCATCGAATGGACGTTACGCGTTCGCAACATCGCCGGCTGCGCGGCGCCGCAAAACGCCGCCTTCGCGAAGCCGGATCACGGCGCGACAAGGGTTTGCGCCCGCATGGCACACCCGTTGCGATATAGCCGTCAGACGAAACGCTGCAGCCGGAAAGCAAGACTCGAGAAAGTCTCCGGCAGCGGCACAGCACTTCGCAGTCGCGGCCGGGGATTGCCGATGCGACTGTGGGGGCGGCGGAGCCAAGGGGGCGGACGTCGGCAGAAAGTGGCGCGAATGGTTCGTACGACGTACGGCCATTCGCGACCATGACGACTCCACCCGTGGCGCAAGCCCGACGTACCCCGTCCAGCCGGGCGGGTTTGAAGGCCGACGGGCACGGGGCGCGGCGGCCAGGTGACATCTCACTCTCTACGGGGGAAACATCATGAAGAACGCAATCAAGCAGTTCCTGCGCGAAGAAGACGGCGTGTCGGCGATCGAATACGGCCTGCTGGCCGGCTTGATCTCGGTGGCCATCATTACGACGGTCGGCCTGATCGGCACCAATCTGAACACAGTCTTCTCGACGATTCAGACGAAGCTGGCTGCCGTGAAGCCCTGATCGGCGACCGCACCGCTAAACCGCACATTACCGGAGGAAACGATGAAGAACGCGATCCAACAGTTTCTAGGCGAAGAAGACGGCGTGTCGGCGATCGAATACGGCCTGCTGGCGGGGCTGATCGCCGTGGCCATCATCACGACGGTCGGGCTCGTCGGAGGCAGTCTGAACTCGGTGTTCAACACGATCCAGACGAAGCTGGCGGCGATCACGGGCTGAACGCCGACATCGACCGTCGCCCTGGCTCGTGTTCGTTGGCAGGGCGGCGACTTTTCCACTCGTTTTCGGTTTACCCAACGGAGCTTTCGATGAACGGCGTGCCTTTTCCGGTTGGCCCCTGCGTGCTGGCGCTGGTCGCGATCGCGGCCATCTACGACCTTCACGCACGGCGCATTCCGAACTGGCTGGTCGTCATCGGGCTGGGCGTGGGGCTGGCCGTTCAAGCTGCGCTGCATGGCATGGCGAGCGGAATGTCGTTGTGGGTCGTGGGCGCGCTGACGGGCGGCGCGATGCTCATGCCTGGCTATCTGTTGCGGATGCTGGGTGCGGGCGACGTGAAGCTGATGGCGGCTGTCGGATGTTTCTGCGGCGGTGCGGGTGCGTTCCAGGCGGCGCTGGCCGTTTGCGCGGTTGGCGGCGTCTGGGCACTCGTCGAACTGCTGCGCCACGGGCAAATGCGCGCCGGGTTGCAGAACATGACAGCGGCGCTGACCGATGTGTGGATGCCTTCGGGCGGGACGCCGCACGCGGGGAGCACGCGAACCAGACGGCCGACGGCGGGCTCCTTGCCGTACGGAGTGGCCATTGCAGTCGGCACGATGCTCGCGCTGTTTGCGAGCGTGTGACGCTGGAACGGAACAAGGCGGCACGGCAGGACAGAAGAAAAACGGAACCGGGCGGGGACGCTGTAACGGGGAGCAGCAACGAGGGGCAGCAACGGCGCGAGCTGGCGAATCAGGGCAGGACAACAAGAAAGGCAAGCGCGCGATCAGGCAGACAGCATCGGGCGAACGGCGGACACCAGGTGAAGACAGCCGTCGCTCGAGACGAGGAAACACGCAGTACGGAACGCAGCCGCAGTGAAGAAACGCGGTGAAGAAACGCGGTGAAGAAAGATAGCAGCGAGCCTTCGCAGAAAGGCCCGAAGCAAAGTCAGGAACAGGGCGTGGACGCGGGGTCGTCCACCTGGAAAGCGCCTTC
Organism: Paraburkholderia phymatum STM815; assembly: GCF_000020045.1. GTDB lineage: Bacteria > Pseudomonadota > Gammaproteobacteria > Burkholderiales > Burkholderiaceae > Paraburkholderia > Paraburkholderia phymatum. The sequence continues at coordinate 2,456,578 of NC_010623.1, forward strand.
GAGGGAAGGCCGGCCAGATACGGGGGTAGTCATGAAGACAAAAGATTCAGGCCGCAAGACGGCCAACGCACGGGGAAGCCGTTCCGCGCCGGCGGATAACGGCGGCGGCGCAAACCAGGCGGGCAACGCCCGCCCGCCGCGCCGCACGGCGGGCGCGTCCACCGCGTACACGACGAACTACGTGGACGCGGCGCCGCAACTGCGCCGCACGGCGAACCCAGCGATCCATCTGCACCAGCGCACGCTGCTCACGCCCGCGGGACGCCGCCAACGCGAACACACGATGCTCGCGCTCATCGACGTACTGCTGGTCGCGCGATGGGTAGCAAAGCGCGAAGCGCAACGCCGCGCGCTGGCCGCCGCGCACCGGCAGGCCGCACCGCTGGCGCTCGCGCCTTCGCGCGCGGCGCTGGAGCACGACGATGACGCGTCCGGCCCGCAGTATCGCGATCCCTACGGCGACCGCGATCTGACGGACTGACCCGCGCAATTCCGTAACACGATCCCAAGCGCCGTCGCCGACGGCGAGAGTCAGGAGAACGACATGAAGAACGCTCGCGCGTTGGTGATGTTGCTCGTCGCGACGGCGGCCGGTCTTGCCGCCGTGGTGTTCGCGGCGCGCTGGATGGTACAGCAGACGTCGACATCGACGACCAAGGTGGTGATCGCGTCGGCCGACATGAGCCTCGGTCAGCGCGTTTCGCCCGAGATGCTGAAGGTGTCCGACTGGCCCGCCGGCAGCGTGCCGCCCGGCACCTTCAACGATGTGAAGAAGCTCGAAGGCCGTGTGCTGAAGGCGAGCCTGTCGCGCGGCGAGCCCGTGCTCGAGGCGAAGCTTTCGCCCGTCGGCACGCTGGGCGGCCTGTCGGCCGTCATCAACGAAGGCAAGCGTGCGATCACGGTGCGCGTGAACGATGTGATCGGCGTCGCAGGCTTTGCGCTGCCGGGCAACTACGTCGACATTCTGGTCAACACCGAAAAGGAAAACGCCAGCCGGGAAGGCGCCGGCGCGTCGGGACGCGATCAGAACATCTCGAAGATCGTGCTCGAAAAGATCCTCGTGCTCGCCGTGGCCCAGGAAGCGGGACGCGACGAAACCAAGCCAAAGGTCGTCGATGCCGTGACGCTCGAAGTCACGCCCGAACAGGCCGAGAAGATCGATCTCGCGCGCAGCATCGGTTCGCTGTCGCTCGTGCTGCGCAATCAGGTCGACCCGCAGGACACGTCGACGGCGGGCGCGACCAAGGCCACGCTGCTGAAGATTCCCGTCGCCGCGCCGCCCGCCGCACCCGCCCCCGCGCCGAAGCCGGTGGTGCGCAAAGTCGTTGCGCGGGCGCCGTCGAACTGCGTGAGCGTGATCGACGGATCGCAGACCAGACAGGAATGTTTTTGAGCAGAACGAACAGAGACGCGAAAGCGCAAGCCGTGTCGAGACCAGACGACGGCGCCAATACGGGGGTAGGACATGAACGCGAGAGATAGCCAGCGCGCGCAGGCAAGCTGTGGGCGCGACACGAAGCAAGCCGCGCGGCCGACGCGCATCGGCACGCAAGCCGCACCGTTTGCGCACCGCGCGCATCTGATACAGGCGAGCGTCTGCGCATTGATGGGCGCCTGCCTGTGGGCAATGCCCGCCGCGCAGGCCGCGAGCCAGGAGGCCGCGGGTCAGGCGCCGCTGCCGATGACCATGGCGTCGAATGGCGGCGCCGTGCATCTGACGATCGGCATGAGCGGCGCGGCGCCCGCAGCTGCCGCGGGCGTGGCGCAGGGCGTCAAGGGCCCGAACTGCACGGGCGCGATTGCCGATCATCAGACGGTGACGATTCCCATCGGCAAATCGACGATGGTCAACGTGCGCGAGTCGGTGAAGACGCGCACCGTCGGCAATCCGTCCATCGTGCAGGCAATGCTCGTGTCGCCGCAAACGCTCTATCTGCTCGGCACCGATGTCGGCACGACCAACATGATCGTGCAGGGCCGCAGCGGCTCGTGCACGGTCATCGACGTCGCGGTGGGCGCCGATCCCGGCGGCCTGCAGCAGACGCTCGCCGTGCTGATGCCGGAGGAGTCGGGCGTGCAGGTCAAGGCGGCCGCCGACACGCTCGTGCTGACGGGGACGGTGTCCGACTCGGTGAAGGCAGAGCGCATCGTCGAGCTGGCGCGCGCCTATGTGGCGCGCCAGGCGGCGCCCGTCCCCGTTGCCGCGCCCGCCAATGCGGGCGGCGCGCAGGGCGGCGCGATGATTCCCGCAGTGCTTAAGCCGGCGGGCGCATCGGGCAACGGCAACAACGAGCGCATCGTCAACATGATGCACGTGGCCGCGCCGCAGCAGGTGATGCTCGAAGTGAAAGTGGCCGAAGTGTCGAAGACGCTGATCGACCAGCTCGGCATGGCCGCGAACATTCAGGGCGGCACGGGCAGCTGGAGCTTCGGACTGCTGGCCGATTTCCTGTCGGGCGGCATGGGTGCGCTGCTCGGCTCGAAGGCGAACAACAAGCCGCTCAACTTCGCGATCGACGCGCAGAAGACCGACCAGCTCGTCAAGGTGCTTGCCGAGCCGACCCTGATGGCGATCAGCGGCCAGGAAGCGAGTTTCCTCGCGGGCGGGAGGGTGTTCATTCCCGTGCCGCAAAGCAACGGCGCGGCGGGCTCGACGATCATCCTGCAGGAAGAGACATTCGGCGTTGGGCTGACCTTCACGCCGACCGTGCTCGACAACGGCCGCATCAATCTCAAGGTGTCGCCCGAAGTGTCGGAGCTGTCGCCGACAGGCGTCGCCGTCACGGCGGGCACGGTCAGCACGACGGCCGTGCTGCCCCTCATCACCACGCGCCGCGCGTCGACCACGCTGCAGGTGTACGACGGCCAGAGCTTCGCGATCGGCGGTCTGATGAAGAGCAACGTGACGGGCACGCTGAAGGGCCTGCCGGGACTCGGCGAAGTGCCCGTGCTCGGCGCGCTGTTCCGCAGCACGAACTTCCAGGAGGACAAGACCGAACTTGTGTTCGTGGTGACGCCGCGCCTCGCGAAGCCGCTGCCGCAGAACTACCCGCTGCCGACCGACCACTTCGGCAAGGTCACGGAAGCCGGCGTGTTCTTCACGGGCAACATGGAAGGCAAGAAGCCGCAGGCGCCCGCCGAAGCCGTGCCGCCGTCGACGGGCGCCGCCGTGCCCGCCAATGCGATCCCGTCGCCGATGCCCGTCAGGGGCGGCCCGATCGCGACGACGGGATCGGCTGCGCCTGTGGTGCTGACACCCGTCATCACGTCGCAAGGCACGACGGCGCCGACGCCCTTGCCCGCGCCCGAGCGCACGCAGCCGGTGTCGGACGCGATCCGCGCACCCGCCACGCCGCGTGCGCCCGATAACGGCAATGGCAACGTCGGCGACGGTTCGTCGCCCATCACACGCGTCGAGCCTCCGGACGTGCATACGGCAGCCGTGCCGACCGCGAGCGTGACTGCGCAGCCGCTGCCCGCAGTGGCCACGACAGCCGCTGCAACGCCCGCCGCGCAGCCTGCCACGCAGCAAGCCCACGAAAGCGGCGACAGCGCCCGCACCCAATAAGCGCGACGCGCATCCGACGAACCCTGGAGACCGACATGAAAACCATCCAGACATTGATCCGCGCGTCGCTGTGCGCGGCAGCGAGCGTGACGCTCGGCGGCTGCCTGACCTCGACGCCGCACTGGGACGCGACGTTCGGCAGTTCCGTCCAGCAGATCAAGGAAATGCAGACGCTCAACCCGAACGCAGGCATGAACACGGACCCGGTGGCGGGCGTCGACGGCGTGACGGCCTCGGCGATCCAGAAGAACTACGCGAAGTCGTTCACGGCGCCGCCGCCGCCCGTCAACGTGTTCGCGGTCGGCCTGCCCGGCTCGAACTGATGGCAACGGTGAACTGACGAAGACGCGCGCGCCGCCGCACGACACGCGCGCGCGATCGACCCAACCCACGACACGCCCCGCACGCGGAGATTGAACATGATCGACATCCTCCTCATCTCATCGGGTCCGGACCGCTCGCAGAAGATCGAGCAGTTGCTGGAAGGATGCGGCATCGCGCATCGCGTGCGGGCGCAGCACGGCTCGGTGCCGCAGTTGCGCGCGCATGCGGCGGACATCAAGTCGGCGGATCTGCTGATCGTCGACGACGTCGATCTCGAACCGCACGACATGGTGTCGATCGAAGAAGCGCTCTCGCATATGCCGCAGCTGAACTGCATGCTGGTGACGCCCGCGCCGTCGACGGCGCTGCTGATGGCGGCGATGCGCGCCGGCGTGCGCCACGTGCTGCCCTGGCCGCTCGACGCACACGCCTTCGCGGCCGAACTGTCGCATGTGTGGAGCAAGAAGACGGCGGGCACGCGGCGCGAAGGGCGCGTCGTGTCGCTGACGTCGTGCAAGGGCGGCACGGGCACCACCTTCATCGCGATGAACGTCGCGCACGCGCTCGCGACGCAGCGTGGCAAGCGCGTGCTGCTCGTCGACGTGAACCAGCAGTTCGCCGACGCGAGCCTGCTGGTGGCCGACCAGACGCCCGCCGCGACGCTCGCCGATCTGTGCGCGCAGATCGACCGGCTCGACAACGCGTTCTTCGACGCCTGCGTGATGCACATGAACGACAACTTCGACGTGCTCGCGGGCGCGGGCGATCCGATCCGGGCGGGCGAACTGCGCCCCGCGCAGCTCGAACGCGTGCTGGCGCTCGCGCGCTCGCAGTATGACGCCGTGATCGTCGATCTGGGCCTCGGTATCAATCCGCTCGCCATCCACGTGCTCGACCAGAGCGACCGCATCTGCATGCTGGTGCGCCAGAGCGTGCTCTATCTGCGCGCGGGCCGCCGCATGCTCGACATCTTCAACGAGCTTGGCTACGCGAGCAGCAAGATCAGCGTGCTCGTGAACCAGTACGACAAGCACGCCCCTGTCGATCTGCAGGCGTTCGAGCAGAGCTTCGGGACGAGCATCGCGCATCGCTTTTCGCGCGACGACAAACAGGCGGGTGCGGCGCTCGATCAGGGGCTACCCATCATGAGCGTCGCGAAAGGCAGCGCGCTCGCGCAGGACATCGTGGCCTTCGCGCATATGCTGTCGCCCGCGCCGCAGAAAGAGAAGAAGGGCGGCCTCGCGCGCCTGTTCGCGTCGAAGCCGCGCGACGTGCCGCAGCTGAAGACGGGCCATTGACGGGCCGCGCGCCAACTCACAGCAACGGGGGAACCTCATCATGTCATTGCGCGATCAACTGAGATTGCAGAGTGTGTCGATCAACGGCGCGGCGGCGGGAGCCGCTGCCGACATGACGGCAGCAGGCGGCTTCGCCGAGAGCATGGCCGCGCGGCGCGCGTATCAGCAGCTGAAGATGAACGTGCACGAGAAGATCATCGACCGCGTCGAACTCGACAAACTGCAGCGCCTCACGCCCGAGCAGATCAGGCGCGAACTCGCGCAACTGGTCGAGCGCATTGTCGACGAAGACAAGATTCCAATGAACGAGATCGAACGCCGGCGTCTCGCGCAGGACGTGCACGACGAGATGTTCGGCCTCGGTCCGCTCGAACCGCTGCTCGCCGACCCTACGGTATCGGACATTCTCGTCAACACGTCGCAGCACGTGTACGTGGAGCGGCGCGGCAAGCTCGAGCGCACCGACATCACCTTCTTCGACGACGCGCATCTGATGAAGATCATCGAGCGCATCGTGTCGCGGGTGGGGCGGCGCATCGACGAATCGACGCCGATGGTCGACGCCCGGTTGCCCGACGGCTCGCGCGTGAACGCGATCATTCCGCCGTCCGCGATCGACGGGCCGCTCGTGTCGATCCGCCGCTTCGCCGTGAATCCGTTGAAAGTGGAGGACATGGTGAAGAACCAGTCCTTCACCCCCGCGATGGCGCAACTGCTCGAAGCGCTGATCAAGGCGAAGCTGAACGTGCTGATCTCGGGCGGCACGGGCAGCGGCAAGACGACCCTGCTCAACCTGCTGTCGGGCTTCATTCCCAACGACGAGCGCATTGTCACCATCGAAGACGCCGCCGAACTGCAACTGCGCCAGGAACATGTGCTGCGGCTCGAAACGCGGCCGCCGAACATCGAAGGCAAGGGCGAAATCTCGCAGCGCTCGCTGGTGAAGAACGCGCTGCGGATGCGCCCAGACCGCATCGTGCTCGGCGAAGTGCGCGGCGCGGAAGCGCTCGACATGCTGCACGCAATGAACACGGGCCACGAAGGATCGATGGCGACGCTGCACGCGAACACCCCGCGCGACGCCCTGACGCGCCTCGAAAACATGGTGGGGATGGCGGGCCTGACGATGCCGATCAAGGCGATGCGTCAGCAGATCGCGTCGGCGATTACGGTGGTCGTGCAGGCGTCGCGCCTCACGGATGGCCGCCGCAAGCTGATGAGCATCCAGGAAATCACGGGGATGGAAGGCGAGATCATCAACATGCAGGAGATCTTCACCTTCAGGCGCACGGGTGTGGCGGAAGACGGCACGGTCAAAGGCTACTTCTGCGCGACGGGCGTTCGGCCCAAGTTCGCCGACCGGCTTGCCGCGTTCGGTCTCGCGTTGCCGGATCAGATGTTCGACCCGTCGCGGCGCTACGAAGTCTGAACGTTCACGGAGACGGACATGGATACGACACTGCTGGCGTTCGCCGTTCTCGGTTTCGTCGCGATCGTGCTGCTGATCGAGGGCCTGTACGTGTTCTGGAACAGCCGGCACGGCCCTGTCGTCAAGCGGATGGATGCGCGCATCCGTGCGATGTCGGCGGGCGGTCACGTGAGCGGCGAGCAAATGTCGATTCTGAAGCAGCGTCTGCTGAGTGAATCGCCGACCTTCACGCGCGTGCTGATGCGTGTGCCGCGCGTGCATCTGCTCGATCTGTATCTGCAGCAGTCGGGGCTGCCGTGGTCGGTGGGCCGCTTCGTTGGCTATTCGGCGGCGAGTGCGTTCGGCGGGCTGCTGTTCGGCATGGGCGGGATGCGCCTGCCCGTCGTGCTCGCGCTGCCCGTGGCGGGCGGCGCCGCGCTGCTGCCGCTCGTGTATCTGCGCAGCAGGCGCGCGAAGCGCGTCGTGCAGCTCGAGCGCCTGTTGCCCGACGCCGCCGATCTGATCGCCCGCGCACTGCGCGCCGGCCACTCGTTTCCCGCTGCGCTCGGCATGGTCGCCGACGAGCTGCCGCAGCCGCTGGGCGGCGAATTCCGCATCGCATTCGACGAGATCAATTGCGGTGTGTCGATGAACGACGCGCTGATGAACCTCGTGAGCCGCGTGCCCGTCGACGACGTACGCTACTTCGTGATCGCCGTGCTGATCCAGCGCGAAGCGGGCGGCAACCTCGCGGAGATTCTCGGCAACATCGCCACCATCATTCGCGAGCGGCTCAAGCTGCTCGCCAAGGTGCGCGTGCTGTCGGCGGAAGGCCGGCTGTCGGCGTGGATTCTTGGGCTGCTGCCGTTCATCGTGATCGCCGCGCTGTCGGTGCTGAATCCCGGCTACTGCAAGGTGTTCTGGGAAGACGAGACGGGCCAGAAGATCGCGGGTGTCGCGCTGTCGATGATGGCCCTCGGTGTGCTGTGGCTGCGCAAGACCGTACGGATCCGCGTGTAGTTGCGTGTAACCCGCGCGAGTCACGTCGACGAAACACCGCAAGCAAACCAAACACCGCAAGCAACACAAACACGGGGGAGATCATGCAAACCGAACAGATTCTCTTGCTGACCGCGATGTTCGCGATCGTGTTCGGCGCGGCATGGAAGGCGATGTCGCTGCTGCGTCCCGATCCGCTGAAGCGCCGTATCGACGGCATCGCGGCTGCATCTTCGGGCGTCGCCGGCATGGAGGGCGAGCCGGGTGTCGCGGAGGACGAAAGCCCCGCATGGATGGAAACGGTCGCCAAAGTGTCGCATCACGTCGCGCGGCTGTCACTGCCGAAAGACGACTGGGACAAGTCGGCATTGCGGCGCCGCTTTGCGAATGCGGGTTTGCGCAGCGACAGCGCGCCCGCGCTCTACTTCGCCGCAAAGACGCTGCTCGCGCTTGTGCTGCCCGCGCTCGCGCTGGTCAGCATCACGCTGCTGGCGGGCGCGGACGGGGACAAGTTGCTGCTGGTGGCGGCGCTCGCGATGGCCGCGCTCGGCTTTTATCTGCCGAACGTGGTGCTGAGCCGTCTGGTCGAGGCCCGCCAGCGCACGATCTTCGAAGACCTGCCCGACGCGCTCGATCTGATGACCGTGTGCGTCGAAGCGGGCCTCGGACTGGATGCGGCCATGCAGCGCGTCGCCGAAGAGATCGGCGTGAAGAGCCGCGCGCTCAAGGACGAACTCGAACTTGTGCTGCTCGAGTTGCGGGCGGGTTCGGCGCGCGACAAGGCGCTGCGCAATCTCGCACTGCGCACGGGCGTCGAAGACATCGACACGCTCACGTCGATGCTGATCCAGGCGGATCGTTTCGGCACGAGCGTCGGCGATTCGCTGCGGGTGTTCATCGACGCGCTGCGCACCAGGCGCCGTCTGCGCGCCGAGGAACAGGCGGCGAAGATCGCGCTGAAGCTGCTTTTTCCGCTGATGTTCTGCATCTTCCCGACGCTGATCGTCGTGCTGATCGGGCCTGCCGCGATGCGAGTCGCGCACCAGCTGCTGCCGACCATGAGCGGTATGCACTGAACGGCCTCTGGAGCGACACGATGCGATCCGCAGGCGCTCATTGGCGCGCGGAAGGCATCGATGTGTTCGCGCCCTGCCAGAGTCCGCCCGTGCTGACGAAAACAGATGCGCGCAAATTGTATCCGCCGTGGTGCCCAGCGCGAAGCGAGGACCAGCCGGCGCAGGTGACGGCCGCTTCCGTTGAATCCGTTGCCGTGTGGCGGCCCGCGGGCGCGCCTTGAAGTGCGCGCGAAATCAAGGTGCGCTATCGTGTGACTGCTTGCGGCCGGCGTTGCCCTCGAGGTTTCGCCTGGGTCTGGCGCAAGTTTTGAGTCGACCGCTTCGGTTCTCAACGGAGACGCACGATGGTCAAGAAAACGGCGGTGCATGCGGCCGCGCAGTCTGCGCCGGCATCGCGCGGATCTACCCGGCCTCGCGCGGCAGACGACTCGCGCCGGGGCGCCGCGCATCCCGGCATCGATGCCCAGGTAGTGCTCGTGCTGCAAGGCGGCGGCGCGCTGGGTGCGTATCAGGCGGGCGTGTTCGAAGCGCTGCACGATGCCGGGATCGAACCGGACTGGGTGATCGGCACGTCGATCGGCGCGATCAACGGTGCGATCATCGCGGGCAACCGGCCCGCTGACCGGATGAACCGCCTGCGCGCATTCTGGGAGCGCGTCACCTGGACGGGCCAGCACGCGCCGAACTGGCTCGCGGCCTGTGTGCCCGTGCCCGCCTGGCTGGATAGCGCATGGGCCGCATGGATTCCCGGCTACGAGGCGTGGCTGCGCAACCTGTCGATCATGTCGCAAGGCTTGCCCGCGTTCTTCACGCCGCGCGCCGATGCATGGCTCGCGCTGCATACGCCCGTCGGCATCGAGCAGGCCGCGTTCTATCACACAGAGCCGTTGCGCAAGACGCTCGCTGCGCTGATCGACTTCGACTATCTGAACGGCAAGGAGACGCGCCTGACCGTCGGCACGGTCGGCGTGGGCAGCGGGCAGATGCGTTATTTCACCAATCGCGACGAGCCGCTCGATGTCGGGCACGTGATGGCGTCGGCCGCGTTTCCGCCAGGCTTTCCGTCCGTGCGCATCGACGGCGAAGCGTACTGGGACGGCGGCATCTATTCGAATACGCCGCTCGAAGCCGTGCTCGATGACCGGCCGCGGCATAGCTCCGTGATCTTCACCGTGCAGTTGTGGCCCGCACATGGCGCCGAGCCTGCATCCATCCGCGAAGCGATGAGCCGTCAGCGCGACATCCAGTATTCGAGCCGCGCGGAAAGCCATCTGGAGCGGCAGCGGCAGATTCACCGGCTGCGGCACGTGATCCGCGAGCTGGGCAAGCATCTGCCCGATGATCAGCGCGACACGGCCGCCGTCAAGGAACTGCTGAGCTGGGGCTGCGGCACGACGATGCAGGTGATCGAACTCGATGCGCCGAGCTTCGGGCACGACGATCTGCACAAGGACATCGACTTTTCGGCGGATGGCATCCGCCGTCGCTGGGACGCGGGTTATGCGGACGCTCAGCGGATGATCGAGCGGGCGCCGTGGCGCGCCGAGCCGGACCCGATGGAAGGCATCGCCATTCATCGCTCGGATCCCGAGGCCGCGTAAGACGGCGACATCACGGGGCGATTGCGCGAGCGTGTGCGCGTGTTGTACCTTGCCTGAATCGCGCTGACGTTCTGGCATGCGCGGCAAAATCGGACGCGATCGCGGCCGCCGCATTGGACGTGCTTGCGGCGGCCCTTGCAGGCAGGCAACAGCGGGGCACACAAGGCCGACATGACTCATCCGAATGCGGCACTGATCGAACGATTCTACGAGGCGTTCCAGCGGCGCGACGTCGACACGATGGCCGCGTGCTACGCGCCCGACGTGACGTTCAGCGATCCCGTGTTCACGCAGCTGCATGGAGACGAAGTGAGCGACATGTGGCGCATGCTGGTGTCGCGCGCGCAGGAGTTCACGCTCGCCTTCAGTCATGTCGCCGCCGACGACGGGCACGGCAGCGCGCACTGGGTGGCGAGTTATGTGTTCAGCCAGACGGGCAGGGCCGTCGTCAATCAGATCGACGCGCGCTTCGTGTTCCGCGACGGTCTGATCGTCGAACACCGCGACCGTTTCGATCTGTGGCGCTGGGCGGGTCAGGCGTTGGGCGCGAAGGGCGCGCTGCTCGGCTGGACGCCGTTCGTGCAGGGCGCCATTCGCGAACAGGCGAAACGCGGGCTCGCCGCATGGCGCGCGCGAGCGGCATGAACGCTGCTCGCGCATTGCAAGCGCGCTGCAGAAGCGCGGCATGAAGCGCGGCATGAAGCAGGACGTCACCCGGGCACGTGAACCGGGCAGCGAGGGTGTGATGCGCGAAATGGACGCGGCATGGCAGCAATGGCTCACGACGAACGTGGGCCGCGGATGTACGCCGGAATCGATGGTCGACGCAATGGTGCAGGCAGGCTTCGACAAGGACGCGGCACGCGAGATCGTGCGCCGCGCGGCGTCGAACACGGGCGCGGAGGCTGCCGTCATCGAAACGCCACCAGACGAGGCGGGGGCTTACGACTACGATGCCTGTCCCGTCGCGGCGGGCAACATCGTGCGCGCGCACGACCGCGACGTGGCGGTGCGCGTGCGCTTCGAGCGTCCGCAAGTAATCGTGTTCGACGACGTGCTGTCGCGCGACGAATGCGACGAGTTGATCGAACGCGCGCGCCATCGGCTGAAGCGCTCGACCACCGTCAATCCGGAGAGCGGCCGCGAAGACGTGATCCAGTTGCGCACCAGCGAAGGCTTCTGGTTCCAGCGCTGCGAAGACGCGTTCATCGAACGTCTGGACCGCCGCATTTCGGCCTTGATGAACTGGCCGCTCGAACACGGTGAAGGGTTGCAGATTCTGCATTACACGAAGGGTGGCGAATACCGTCCGCACTTCGATTATTTTCCGCCCAGTCAGAGCGGCAGCGTGCTGCATACGTCGCGCGGCGGTCAGCGCGTCGCGACGCTGATCGTCTACCTGAGCGATGTGGCGGGCGGCGGGGAAACGGTCTTCCCGAATGCGGGGCTCGCGGTGATGGCACGGCAAGGCGGCGCGATCTACTTCCGCTATCTGAACGGTCACCGGCAGCTCGATCCGCTGACGCTGCATGGCGGCGCGCCCGTCACGAACGGCGAGAAATGGATCATGACCAAATGGATGCGCGAACGTCCTTACGTCTAGTGTGACTACTCCGGACAGTCGTGTCGACCCTCAGGCGATGCGGGCGGATATCAGGTATGGCGAGTGCTGGATACGGCCAGCGCATGCGCGGCCGTTTCGAACACGCCTGCGCCGACGTATCGATCTCCCGACGGGAACGAGACACAACGGAGACCACCATGGACAACTATCAGCTGGAAAGCGAGCTCCAGCATCTTGAGCGGGTGCTGGGCCATCTCTCCGCGGAACATCGCTTGCCGCTTTCATACTGGCGCAACCGGCTCAACGCGGTGGTGGCGGCGCAACTGGTGCCGTCGCAACGGACGCGGGCGCGCAAGCTCGATGAACAACTGCGCACGCTCGAGGCCCGCGCGGCGGCAGTCGGTTGAAGGTGCGCGAGGCGGGTGCGCCAGGCACGGCGGATGCTCGATTCTGGTCGACTGACGCAACCGTGCGTCGGCGTAACCAGACGGAGTCAGCCATGAACAAGGATCAAGTGAAGGGCACCGCCGAAAAAATGAAGGGCAAGGTCAATGAGACCGTCGGCAAGGCCACAGGCAATCGTAGCCAGGAACTGAAGGGCGACCTGCAGCAAGGCGCTGGCGAAATGCAAAAGTCCTATGGCGATGGCAAGGAGGCTGCGAAGGACATCGCGCGCGAAAATCGCAAGCATCACTGATCAGGCGGCGCATAGAGTAGAGCCGCCCGGCGGTTCGATTGCAGGGAGCGAACAAGCAGACGAGCCCAGCTCGCAGGGCCGCGTTTCGACGCGGCCCGTTTCGTTCTGCGAGCGGCGTTTGCATTTCGTCACCGCGTCGTGTGCCTCCCGTTTCGCGCGAAACCATTAGAAATGAGCGGACCCTCGCTCAGCACTGGAAACCTGGGTGTCTCCTTCGCTTTCCACGTTTGATCTCGACATACTCGCCGCGCTGCGCATCGCGACGGGCAGCCGTCACGCGCTCATCGACTCGGCGATGCCGCTTGCGGCGCACGCGCCCGCGCTGCATGATTATCGATTGCATCCGCAACTGATTGCGGCGTGGCTCGCACCGCTCGAGCGATGGCTTGCGCGCGTTTCGACGACGGCCCGCGGCAGGCGTTGCCGCCCATCGCGTGTACACCCTTGATTCAGCGGGATCTCGCCGATCCTTCATTGCGCAACTTGAGGCGATGCGCCGCAGCGTGCGTACGCCGCGCGAAACCGCGCGCGCATGCGATGGCGCGAGGGACGCGTTTGATCGCCTTCTGGTTTTGATTGCAGCGATGCAGACGATTCAAGGCAGCGCCGACGCCGGCACGCCGAACGCGCTCGGCGCGTCGAGCAGCTAGCGCGACATTCGCGAGCCTGGATCGGTGTGGGTTCAGTTAAGCGGCGCGTCGCCCGCACTGTGCAGCGTGCCGGCTGCGCCATGCGGCCGGCGCAGCAGCAGATCGACCTGACCTAGCAGGGTCTCGCGTGCGACGGGCTTGTGCAGTGTGGCTTCGCAATCGAGATCGCCAGGAATCTCAGGCGACGCGCTCCACAGGATTACGGGCATGCCGTCGAGGCCGGGGTCGCTCTTGAGAATGCGGCATACTTCGGCGCCGTCCATGCCGGGCATCATCAGATCTGTGATCACAAGGGCAGGGTGTACGCGCTGCGCGAGTTCGACACCCTGGCGAGGCTCGAAGGCAGTGAGCACGTGAAAGCCCTCCAGTTCGAGCAGGAGAGCCCACGCGATGAGAAGGTCCGGCTCGTCGTCGATGAGCAGGATGGTGGGAAGGTGGCTGTCCGATAAGGCGTTCGAGTCCATGTGTGCAGGCAAACTTCTGCTCGCGCAGCCGGCTAACGGGTGCAGGCGATCGTGATGGTGAATTGGTTACGCGGCATGCATGAGCCGTGCCAATTGACGCGAAGTCGCGCACCAGGTGTGCAACGCATGAATTCGCGCCTTTCCGCTGGCTTTCCGGCACCCGCAAGCGGATGTGCTGCCGCCAGACGTGGCGGGGTTTCTGGCGAGGTGGCGCACATCGTGCGTCCGGGAGCAGAGCGCGTGAACGGCCCTGCCGGAAAGCCGACGCGCTCGGCGTTGAGCGGGCGCGCCGTTGTAAGTTTAGGCGCATCGCGCTGTCGATTTTTCCGTTCCCGTCTTTCCGGTCGCCTCGTATGCGCGTGACATGACGAGTGCGCGCGAAGCGGCTGATCGTCGGATGTTGGGCACAACGATTGCTCCTCGTACACGCCATTGCGCCGCCTATCGGGCCTGCCTGTTGTCAGTGCAGACCTGTTCAAGCTCATCCGCCCGAGGAACCACAATCATGCCAACCGATTCCCGCATCACCGAGGGCTTGCCGTTTCCGCTCGGCGCGACCTGGGACGGCAAAGGCGTCAACTTTGCGCTCTTCTCTGCGCATGCAACGAAAGTCGAACTTTGTCTGTTCGACGAGAAAGGCGAGAAGGAACTCGAGCGCATCGAGTTGCCCGAGTACACCGACGAAGTGTGGCACGTGCATGTGGCGGGTCTGAAGCCGGGTACCGTGTACGGCTATCGCGTGCATGGTCCCTATGAACCCGAGGCGGGTCATCGCTTCAATCCGAACAAGCTGCTACTCGATCCGTACGCGAAGGCGCATGTCGGGTCGTTGCGCTGGGATCCGTCGTTGTTCGGCTATATGCTCGAAAACGAAGACGACCTCACGTTCGACGAACGGGACAGCGCGGCTTTCATGCCGAAGTGTCAGGTGGTCGACCAAACCTTCAACTGGACGCATCCGACGCGCATCCGCGTGCCGTGGGACCGCACGATCGTCTACGAGACGCATGTGCGCGGTTACACGAAGCTGCATCCCGGCGTGCCCGAAGCCATGCGCGGCACCTTCGACGGCCTCGCGCAAAAGCCGGTGATCGACCATATCCGGCGCATCGGCGCGACGACGATCGAACTGCTGCCCGTGCACTCGTTCGTCAACGATCAATATCTGCTAGACAAAGGGCTGACGAACTACTGGGGGTACAACACGATCGGTTTTTTCGCGGCCGATCCGCGCTACTTCGCACGCGGCCCCGGTGCGGTCGCCGAATTCAAGGAGATGATCGACCGGCTGCACGATGCCGGTCTCGAACTGATCCTCGACGTCGTGTACAACCATACGGCGGAGGGCAATGAGCGCGGACCGACGCTGTCGTTTCGCGGCATCGACAACGCGTCGTACTACCGGCTGATGCCCGACGAACCACGCTATTACATCAACGACACGGGCACGGGCAATACGCTGAACCTGTCGCATCCGCGCGTGCTGCAGATGGTCACGGACAGCCTGCGCTACTGGGTGACGGAGATGAACGTCGACGGCTTCCGCTTCGATCTGGCCACCATCCTTGGACGCGAGCCCTATGGTTTCGATGAGGGCGGCGGCTTTCTCGACAGTTGCCGCCAGGACCCCATCATCTCCAGTGTGAAGCTGATCGCCGAGCCGTGGGATTGCGGACCGGGCGGCTATCAGGTGGGCGGTTTCCCGCCAGGCTGGGCTGAATGGAACGATCGCTTTCGCGATACCGTGCGCTCGTTCTGGAAAGGCGACGAAGCCTGTGCGGCCGACCTCGCGACGCGTATGACGGCTTCGGGCGACTTTTTCAACCGGCGCGGCAGACGGCCGTGGGCGAGCGTGAACTTCATCACCGCGCATGACGGGTTCACGTTGAACGATCTCGTGACGTACAACGAGCGTCACAACGAGGCGAACGGCGAGGACAACAACGACGGCCATAGCGACAATCGCTCGTGGAATTGCGGCGTCGAAGGGCCGACCGACGATCCCGACGTGATTGCGTTACGCGAACGGCAGAAGCGCAATCTGCTCGCGACGCTGCTGTTTTCGCAAGGCACGCCCATGATGCTCGCGGGCGACGAATTCGGCCGCACGCAGAAGGGCAACAACAACGCGTATTGCCAGGACAACGAGATCAGCTGGGTCGACTGGGAGGGGCTCGACGACCACGGCCGCGCGCTCGCCGAGTTCGTGCGCAAGCTGACCACATTGCGTCATGCGCTGCCCGTGCTGCGGCGCAATCGCTTTCTCACGGGTGAGATGCGCGAGGACATGGGCGTCAAGGACGTGAAGTGGCTGAGTCCGGCAGGCGTCGAGTTGACGGACGAGCAATGGGCCGATACCGCGATGCGCTGCTTCGGCCTCGTGATAGACGGACGCGCGCAGGCGAGCGGCATCCGGCGTCCGGCTTCCGATGCGACGCTGCTGCTCGTCGTCAATGCGTATCACGATGTCGTCGATTTCACGCTGCCCGAAATTCCGGGCAGCGATCAATGGAGTTGCATGATCGACACGAACGCACCGGACCGTGACGAGTTGCCCGAATTCGAATCGGGCGAGGCGTATCAGGTGACGGGGCGCTCGTTGCTGCTCTTCGCGTTGCACGCGAAGGGCGAGACGAAGCGGATTTTTCAGCGGCTGGAAGAGCGGCTAACGGAATGACGTGAGTGAGGCTTTCGGCGGCGAGTGGGCGGACCTGAGAGGAAGCAGGTAGAAAGCAAAGCGGACCGCTTCTGATGAAGAGGTCCGTTCCCGTTTGCTGCTTATTGGGGATTCGTTCGCGGGTTTCGTTCGCGGGTTTCGTTCGACTTTGCAGCGAGTGCGCGGGTCGTGCGTTCGTCACGCGCTGCGCGCCACGCTCTCCTGCGCGGCTAGCGCATTGCCCCATGCCGCCTGAGCATTCGCTGCATTGCCCACGGCAGTTCTCCTATTCACGCGGCGCTGCGCCGAACTGGCCGCAATGCGTTCGACATCGACGCGCGGCTGCGCCGGACGTGCATCCGTCAAGGTGCGATAGAGTTCCAGATACGACTGCACCGGCTTGCGCCAGCTGAAGTCGCCTTGCATCGCATTGCGCTGCAGCGCGTGCCACGAGGAAGGCCGCATGAACGCATCCAGCGCGCGTTGCAACGCGGCCGCGATGTCGTCGGCCGTTTCGCCATCGAACAGAAAACCCGTTGCGCCGTCTTCCGGCAGGCCGAGTTCGGGCGAGCGCTCCGGTGTGTAATCGACGATCGTATCGCGCAGTCCGCCGACGCGCGACGCGACGGGAATCGTGCCGTAACGCAGCGCATAGAGCTGCGTGAGACCACATGGCTCGAAACGGCTCGCGTGCAGCAGCAGATCGGCGCCCGCATGCAGCATGTGCGCGCGCTGCTCGTCATAGCCGATGTGCACGCCGACACGCTGCGGCCACGCAGCGGCGAGATCGCGCATCGCGGCTTCCAGCCAGGCCTCGCCCTTGCCGAGAATGGCGACCTGGAGCCGCGGGTGGCGAGCGAGCATCGCGGGCAGCGCTTCGGCCACCACATCCGCGAGCTTTTGCGAGGTCAAGCGGCTGCCGATCGCGACGAGCGGCGCGAAGGGGTCGACGTTGACGCCGAAAGTCTGCTGCAGCTCGCGCTTGCAGGCCTGCTTGCCGCGCACGTCGTCGGCGCAATAGGGGCGTGCGATCAGCGGATCGGCGGCGGGATTCCACATGTCGACGTCGATGCCGTTGGTGATGCCCGACAGTTTGTGCGAGCACGCCTGCAGCACGCCTTCCATCAGATGCCCGAAATGCGGCGTGAGAATTTCACGCGCGTAGTTCTCGCTGACGGTCACGACCCGATGCGCGTGCACGATGCCCGCTTTCATCATGCTGAGCGCGCCATAAAACTCGATGCTGTGCGGGTCCGTCAGCGCAGGTGCGAGCAACTCGGGCGGCACGCCCATCCAGCTGCCGAGCGCGAGCGGATAGTTGCCCTGAAACGCGAGGTTGTGCACGGTGAACACACTTTTCGCCGCGACACCCGAGAGCTTCATCAGCAGCGGCGTGAGACCCGTGTGCCAGTCGTGCGCGTGGACGATGTCGGGCTTGCGCACGCCGCGCACGCCGCGTGCGATACGCGCGGCCGCGGCGGACAACGACGCGAAGCGGATCGCGTTGTCGGGATAATCGCGACCCTGTTCGTCCTGATACAGATTGTCGCGCTTGAACAGATGGTCCATTTGCAGCAAAAGGACAGGCACGCCCGTCTCGGGCATGTGCGCGCGCAACAGCCGCGCGTCGCCACCCGGCAGCCCGCCGATGCGGCAAATGGGCGTGATGCCGACGGCGCGTTCCAGCGCCGTCGGGTAGGCAGGCAACAGAATGGTCGAATCGACGCCAGCATCGCGCAACGCGGCGGCGTACGCACTCACCATATCGCCCAAACCGCCGGACTTCGCCAGCGGCATCGCCTCGGAGGCGACGAGAAGGACGTTCAGCGTCAAGGTTATAACTCCCGGTGAAAAGAGTAGATCAGTAGAGACGCTTGAGAAGCCGCCGCAAAATGGCTGGCGCAATCCGTGAGGCGGATCGGGTCGGCAAGAGGCGAGGGACGGACGGCTTCGACGAGCAGCAAGCGCTGTGCCAGGACGCCGCATGCGCAGGATGCCGGCTACGGCGCGGCTCCCGGTTTCTTCCTATCTTTGGGCGAAGCCTGGCTACCGTGCATGAAGCACTATAGGAGATGAAATGCGTCAACTTGGTGAATGCGCAAAGCGACACATGATGACTTTCGCACGGATGTAAAACCCGCCGGAAAAACGGCGGGTTTTACACAGCGCGCCATACGGCCCATCGGTCGCGGTGCGAATAGCGAGCTTGATCGGCAGGACGCGCGTGGTGCGCGCCCAGGTACGAACACGCTAGACGCTCAGATATCCAGCCGCGAAATCTTCGCGCCTTCGAGCGACACGCCCGCCATCAGACCCGCGTTGGTCAACACGAATGCCTGCACCGGCTTCGTTGCAGTCGTGGTGTCGATGTTGCCGTTCGCGCCCACCTTCACGAGTGCGACGGTCGCATCGCCGCCGACCGACCAGCCGTTGCTGTTACGGAACTGATCCAGCGCGTCCTGCGTCATGAACAGGAAGACCACGCCCTTTGACTGAGCGCCGATCTGCAAGCCGAACGACCCTGCCGCGGTGCTGTAGTAACCCACCGTTTGCCCGCCGACGCGCAGCGCGCCCTGGCCGTATTGCCCGCCGATCCAGAACCCCGCTTGCATGACCGACGGGAACACCAGCACGCCACGTGCTTTCGACGCGAGTTCGCGCGAGCCGTGGGCCGTCGTGTAGAGCCGCGAGAGCGTTTCGTCGACACTCGAATCGATGGCGCGGCGCTTGTCCGCGTTGCTCGCGTTCGTCGAGGAATGCGTGCCCGTCATCGTGCAGCCCGAAAGCGCAAGGCCGCCTGCGGCGAGCGCGGCACTGGTGCTCAATATGAATTTTCTTCTATGCATCGTCGTTCTCCTGTCTGTCAACGCAAGGTCCTTCGACGCGCTCCTCCCTCGGCGCTGCGCCGTCGCCGTTCGCGGAGCGAAACCCTTGAGCGGCAAGGACTGACGATGTGGTAGCAGTTCGCGTGCCTCGCCCCGCTGCGCCCCTCGCACACGACGCGACGAATGGCGCGATCAGTCTTTCCCGGCATGAACCGGCTCGCGGTGCGCGGCGGGGCGTGTATGAATTACAAGCGTGCTACGCGTCGTCGGAGGTGGCCCGCTTCAGCAGTTCCAGCAGACGTTGCGGCGTGAGCGGCTTCGCGCAATGCGCGTCGAAGCCCGCTTCGCGCGCCCGTTCGCGGTCGTGGTGCGAGGCGTAGCCCGTGCACGCGATCAGCAACATATGCGAGGTGGACGGGTTCGCGCGCAGGCGGCGCGCGAGCTCCAGTCCGTCGACACCCGGCATTGCGATGTCGAGCACAACGGCGAAAGGCTGCCATTCGGACGCGAGTTCGCAGACGTCTTCGGCGCCATGCATCGCGCGGCACTCGAAGCCGTTCGCGAAGAGCAGCAGTTGCAGCGCGTCGGCGGCATCGGCGTAATCGTCGACCACCAGCACGCGCC
Organism: Paraburkholderia phymatum STM815; assembly: GCF_000020045.1. Lineage (GTDB taxonomy): Bacteria > Pseudomonadota > Gammaproteobacteria > Burkholderiales > Burkholderiaceae > Paraburkholderia > Paraburkholderia phymatum. Next base: position 2,476,332 of record NC_010623.1, read on the forward strand.
GGTTGTCTGTCATGTGCGTACCGACGGGCCGCCATTGCAACTCGTCGTCACTGTCGTGCGGGCTTCTGGTTGCCATTGAGAGAGGCTCCTTATTGGACTGGTCCCGTGCAGTCCTCGTTGTATTGCGTGCTTTACCAAGGCTGCCCTTTCAGCAAGGGATGGGCCCGAAACCTTCCAGAGCCGGCGCACGCTCCATACCGTCCTTAACTGCAGCAATCCGCGTGAATCGACAAGCGGTGCCTTCCAGGGTTAACCATCGCGAAGAAGGCAATTGCCGCGCGCTAAAGAACTGGAATAAACAGAATGGGAATAAGCGGGCGCTGTTGATGGGGTGACCTTATGTTTTATTGATGCGATATAAATCGCTATTCGGATTTGTATTCTGAGCGGCACCCCAATATCGGACCCGATGCAGGCGCGCGGCGCGCGCCGGTGGATGCCATTGGGATTTGCGCTTCCGATAAGACCGAAGGCAACGAGACCGAAAGCAATAAGATTGCAAGCGAGGGACTATGAATACATCGCGTGTGATGGGACGGCGTGCGCTAGGCGTGGTCGGCGGCGCAGCGCGTGTCGCGAGCGTCGAGGTGCTGCGCAAAATACATGACGCGAATGCCGCGTCACGAACGTCTCATTCACTGGATATCGTGATCGAGCGGATGTCGAATGGTGAGCGTAGCGCTCCCGATGCCTGCATGGCGGGTTCGGCGGAACATCAACTACGCATATTCGATGCGATTCGCGATTTCGAGCAACGCGGTGTGTCCGCCGTGGCGCTGCCATGTTTTGAAAGCCATCTCTTCATCGACGCGTTGCAGCAGAACGCAAACATCGCGATCGTCGACATGATCGCTGCGTTGTTCGCGCATATCCGGCAACGCTTTCCGCTAGCGCGCCGCGTCGGCGTCGTGACGTCGCCCGTGCTGTGGAAGCGCCGTCTTTTCGCGCCCTACGGGGAGCGCGCCGGCATGGACGTCGTCAGTATCGGCGCAAGCGGCGCTGGCGCACTACGCGCCGCATGCGAATCGCTGATCGGGCAAGGCGTCGATGTGCTGCTGCCGGGCAGTACGGACAGCGCGTTGTCGCTGAGGCGTATCGGCGATCTGGCCGTGCCCTTGATCGATTCCTTTTCGGTATATGCGCACCATCTGCTCGATGCGGACTTTCATCGGCCGGCAAGGCCGTTCAGGCTCGGCGTGGTCGGTGGCGTAGGGCCCGCCGCGACCGCCGACTTCATGCATAAGGTCGTGCGCAATACGCCCGCCGTGCGCGATCAGGATCACATCAAGGTCATCGTCGAACAGAATCCGCAAATTCCCGATCGCACCGATTGCCTGACGGGCAAGGGCCCGGATCCGACGCTCGCGTTGTACGCGACATGCAGAAAGCTCGAAGACGGCGGCGCGAATCTGATCGCGATTCCGTGCAATACCGCGCATGCGTTCATCGCACCCATCGAAGCGCGATTGCGGATTCCCATCGTCAATATGATGAGCGTGACCGCCGATTTTCTGCGCGCGACCTTCCCTTCGGTGCTTCGCATCGGCCTGCTGGCCACCGACGGCACGATTGCCAGCGGCGTCTATCGCGAGGCGCTCGAAGCGCGCGGCCTCGCAGAAGTGTTGCCGCCGCCCGCGATGCAGGCGCGCGTGACGAATGCGATCTACGGCGCGCGTGGCGTGAAGGCCGGTTTCACGAGCGGCGAATGCGTCGACGACATCATCGCCGCCGTGGAAAGCCTTTTGCTCCAGCAGGTCGAGATCATCCTGCTCGCATGCACGGAGTTGCCGCTGCTGTTCCCGCAAGCCATCACTGTGACGCGTCACGGCCGCACGGCGCAGTTCGTCGATCCGGCCGACGTCCTCGCGAAGTCTTGCGTCGAGTTCGCGCGCGGCAAGCCGCTCGCAGAACGCAAGACCGGATGGCATGACAAGCCGTCCGTCGAACATGCGGCCGGGGCGCTGTGCGCCGACTGAAAAACGGCACTTGCTGCCAGACTGCTTATGGACGCGATCACACGGCCCCGGCATTGTTCACGCGCAGGTTTTTTTTGTCTGTGGCGTGCATGCGAGAGACGGGATCAGAGCGTGTCGGCCAGCCTTCCGTGACGCGCAACAACGCGTCCGTTCGCCACCACCAGCTGGCGCACGGGCCGCGCCGCAACGGCATGCGCGACGGTTTCCGCATCGACGAGGACGAGATCGGCACGTGCGCCCACATGCAGGCCGTAGTCGGTGAACTGGCAACCGCGAGCGGCGGCGTGGCTCACGCAATCGAACGCGACGGCGATCGCATCGTCGCGGCGCAGGTCGTAGCGCATCGCGATCTGCGCCGCGCGCTCCAGCATGTCGGGCGAGCCAAACGGATTCCAGGTGTCGCGGATGCCGTCGTTGCCGCCGAACAGCGTGACACCTTTTTCGATGCACGCGGCTAGCGGCGGCACGGTAACGGAGGCGGGCGCCGTCGTGAGCAACGCGACGTCGAGTCGTGCGAGCCGTTCGAGCAGCGGATCGCGCTCGCGCGGTGCCAGCGCGCCGAGACAGAACGCATGGCTGATCACGACGCGTCCCTGCATGCCGAGCGCTTCGACACGGTCGAGCAGCAGCTTCAATGTGAAACCGCCGATTTCGGCGGGCTCGTGCAGATGAATATCGATCGGCTTGTGATGGCGCGAGGCGAGATCGAAGGTGGCGTTCAGCGAAGCGACGGGATCGCCGTCGATCAGCGCTGGGTCCAGCGCGCCGAGCACGTCGGCGCCCGCACGCAATGCATCGTCGAGCAACGCGATGGTGCCCTCACGGATGAGCATGCCCGACTGTGGAAACGCAACGGTCTGCATGTCGAGGACGTCGCCGAGCGCGTCGCGTGTCGTCAGTACGCCTTCGAGGTGCTTGAGCCCCGCATCCGTGTCGATATCGACGTGCGTGCGCAAACGCGTGGTGCCCATTTGCAGGAACGCGTGCGCCAACGCAAGCGATGCCGCCGCCGCGTCGTGTCCGCTCTGCGCTCGAAAGCGCCGCTCGTTGTCGATGCGATCGGTGAGCGTGGGTCCCACTTCGTTGCGATACCAGCGCATGCCCCACATGGTCTTGTCGAGATGCGTATGGCCTTCTACAAAACCGGGCAGCAGCAACGCACCGTTGCCGTGCTCGCGCGCCACCTCATGTTTGACCTGCAAATCGGGACCGATCGCAGCGATGCGGCCCTCGGCGATCGCGACATCGACGCGCACGCCGTCCGGCATGCGGACATCGGTAAGCAACATCGTGTCTTTCATGCAGACTCCATTTTTCTCGCTGCGTCGATGCGTTTCATGCGGCGGCGCGTCCAGATCGTCCAGAGCGTGAGCGAGCCATAGATGCTCCAGCGCAGCACCGTTGATATCTGCTCGCCCAGTGCCACGTCGCGCAACGTCGACACCACCCAATAACGCGCGACATTTTCAGCCGTGAGACCGATGCCCCAGATGACCGTCATCTGGCGAATCATGGCGACGAGTTCCGGGCGCTCGCGATAATGGCGCTCGAACGCCTGCACGCCTTCGCGAGATTCCCGCGATACCGTCGAGCGCGCGAGGTAATAAACCATCGGCTTGCGCAATGGCAGCGACAGCAGGAACGAAACGCCGATGACCCCCGACACCATCGGGTCTTCCAGCGCACGCCGGGGTTCGCTGCGATCGATCATCGCCCAGGCGAGCAGCGGCAGGATACCCGCCAGCACGACCGCACTCAGCGCGTCGAAGTGCCGCGAGCGATACATGTCCAATGCGATCCACGCGACCAGCGGCGCCGCCGATGCCGCGAGGGCACCCGTCGTGCCCCAGTGCGGCAGCGCGATGCGGTACGCGAGCCACGGCAGCGCGAGATTGACGACCATCGCGGACAGGTATCGGTAGGGAACCTTCATATGCCCTTTGCAGCAGCGCGACCTGTGTCGCGCGCATTTTCGCAGGTAGTGTCGCACATCGGCTGCGGTGAGCAAGTGACGGGACGCATCGGGCAGGCACCACGTAAAAAAACGGCGAGTGCGCAGTGGCACTCGCCGTTGATGAGCCGCTGCACGTGCTCAGGCGAGCGGCAGCGTCGGCCGGTTCAGGGTCGGCGTCATGATCGGCGCCAGCGCAGCGAAGATGCGCGCGCCTTGCTCGTCGTCGATCACGCTTGTGAGCAGCGACCGGAAGCGCGGCTCTTCGACGCCCGACACGATGTACTGCCAGCGATACGCATCGAGCATGGCTGCCTGCACCTGGGCGACGTCCTCGGGCAGCAGCGTGCGGCCCACGTGATCGAGGAAGTACCTGGCATCCTCCTTTGCCTGCGTCTGCACCACGCCGTCGACGCCCGCCACCAGCGCGATCAGGTCGTCGACGGCCGCATCGCGCTCGCGCTTGCCGACCTTTGCGTCCTCGCGCATCCATTCGAGTTCGTCGATGATCGCGTGTTGCGACTCTTCTTTCCAGTGGTACATGAACACGTCCTTGAAGAGCGGCGAGAGCGTGTCGTCCGCCTCGATGCTCTGACGGTAATGCACCTGCGAAAAGATTTCGATGAAACACGTCAGCGCGAGAATCGACCACGTCGATTTGCCCAGCACGAACGCGGCGATATCGTCGGCATCGGGCAGGAAGCGATAGCCGGCCGGCATGTCGGCGCCCGCGAGCAGTTCGATGCGGCGGAACAGTTCCTGATGCTTCAGTTCTTCGTCGGTGAGCCGCACGACGGCTTCGAGTGCGATCTGGTCGCCCAGCGCGTGATCGCGTCCCAGTTCAAGCATCTTCGCACCGATGAAACGTTCGACGAGTTTGAACATGTTGGCATACGTGCGGCCTTGAACCTGCGAATAGAAGCGGCGTTCGGCCTCGTTAAGAAACGGCAGCCGGTAGACCTGCGAAAGGCCGTCGGGCAGGAACTTCTGATTGATGTCGAATGTGCGGCCGCGGATCACGTCGTGGTCGATGTCCCAGCGGATCCGCTTGGACACTTCGATGCATCTGGCGTAACGATGGGAAGGCAGTGAGTACTCTACAGCTTGCATCTTAGAACTCCTTGGACTTCGGCCCCGGCGCTAAAGCTGAAGTGGGCTGTGCTTGCGATGAGGCAATGGGAATGGCAGTGGGAAGCGCCGAAAAGAGAACGAGCAGAGACGGCGCCGACTGAAAGCGCTACGCCGTGCCATGCTGCAAGCCGAAGCGAAACGCTGATGCAGAGTGTGCGGACCGGCTGGTTACCGGGCATGAGACGCGAGTCCCGATACGCGCGATTCGCACCGCACAAAGCGGCGAAAAACCGGGACATGTGCCCCGTTATGCAGCGGGCGCGTCGAAGCCCGCCTTGCGCGCGAGCACGATGGCCTGGGCGCGGCTTTCCACTTCGAGCTTGGCGAAGATGTTGGTGATGTGATTGCGCACCGTCTTTTCCGACAAGCCGAGCCGCGCGGCGATCTGCGCATTGTCGCGGCCGCCCGCGATCAGTTCGACGATCTCGCGCTCGCGTCGAGTAAGCGCTGAAAACACAGGGTCGATGTGTCGTGCAGGCGGCAAGAACGCGCGCACTTCATCGCGCCACCGCTGCCATGCGCTTTCGCATTCGAGCGGCAGATGGTTGTCGCTTTCGAGCGGCACGAAGCGCGCGTTGGGAATCAGGCTCGCGAGCAGCCGGCTCTCTTCGAATGGCACGCGTGCGTCGCGCACCGCATGCAGCACGAGCGTCGGGCACTGCACATGCGGCAGCAGATCGACCACGTCGATGTGGTTGAAGACGCGCATGATGCGCGCGGCGTTGTGCGGCGTCGTGGAGATGCGTTCGAGTTCGTTGAACCAGTGATGCTGTTGCGGCGTGCCGCCCGGTATGAACTGCGTCGTGAAAAACTGACGGAAAGCGGGATTGTGCTGGCCCCAGCCAATCTCGGCGAGCTTGGCGAGCGTCTGCGCTTCGTCGCGCGCCTGCTCGGTGCGCGAGCGGACAAGCCGTCCACGCGCGTAGCCTCCGTGCAGGATCAGATGCGAGACGCGTTCCGGAAATGCGACGGCGTACGTAATGGCAATCGATGCGCCTTGCGAAATGCCGAGCAGCACGAAGCGGTCGACACCGCTTGCATCGATCACGGCAATCAGGTCGTGCTTCCATGCGTCGAACGAAATGTCGTCGACGTCGTGATCCGACAGCCCGCAACCGCGTTGATCGTAACGGATCAGCGTGTGCTCGCGGCACATCTCCGCGATCATGTGGCTCCATACGGGGCTCGCGAGATCGAACTCCAGGTGGCTGAGCCAGTTCGCGGCCTTGACGATGGGCGGTCCGCTGCCACACGTCGCATACGCGATGCGCGCGCCGTCGTGCACGGTGCACAGCCGGATCTGCTGCCTGCACTTAGGGACGGTCGCTGACATGAGCCTCCCGGCGGCAATGGAACGAAGCGGAAGGAAACGGAAGGAACGGAAGAAAGCGCATGTCGCCTTGCATGCGACGTCGCACGCGCTTTCATTCAGCTTATCACTGCATGGACGCTTTGCTGTGCGAAGGCGCAGATAATCGATGCTTCACGAACGAAGACGCGCCGAACGTATGAAGCGGATGATGCATTCGTGCCGAAAGTGGCCGCGTGCGCTCACGCGTCGACGCCGCGCGGCGTCGGCTCGACAAGCGGCGTGGAGCGCGCGACGGCCGCCTGCACGCATTGATTGACGAGGTCGCTGAATCCATTGGCGTTGTTCGTGTCAGTCAATGCGCCCACCTCGTCGACCCGCTCCGACTGCCCGCCAATGCCGACGATCAGATGTGCGCCGGGCGCACGTTCGCGGATGCGGCGCAGCAGATTGCGCAGATACGGCGGCGCTTCGGGCGCATCGAGTGTGACCACGCAGACGATGGCCGCGCCGTCTGAGCCCAACGTATCGGCCTGGCCGCGCCGGAACTGCGCGTAGTTCGCGGTGACGGGAGAGAAGCCACGCCGAGTCAGCAATTGCACGGCGATGGCAGTCGTCACCTCGTCGAACGCGCCTCGGCCCGCCACGCATACGAGTTGTTGCCGCGCGGCGTCGTCGGGCGCGAGAGCGGGCAGCGCATCGGGTGCGTTCGGATCGGGCTCGTCCCCCGGCATGCCTTCGACATGTTCGAGATTCTCGACGATATCGAGCAGCGTTTCGTTCATGCGCGCGAGCTGCTCGGGCGCGAACACGCCGCGGAGCGTGTCGTTACGCGCAAGCCGCAGGCCTTCGCGGGCGACGTCGTCGTAATAGCGGGTGAGCGGCATGTCTCTGAGGAAACGGTCCGCCTGCACGATGGCCTCGTGCGGATCGTCGGCGAGCAGCCGCTGATAGAAGTTCTGCGCAGGTGTCAGCGCGGGCTGGTCGCCGAGCAGCACGGTCAGGAATTTCAGGCGCTCCGCGTAACGGCCGAGCGTGACGAGGCAGAGCGTGAGCGGGGTCGACAGCACGAGGCCGATCGGCCCCCACAGCCAGCTCCAGAAAATCGCCGCGACGACGACAGCGAGGGGCGACAGCCCCGAACTATGTCCATACAACAAGGGCTCGACGACCTGGCCCGCGACGACGTCGATGGACACGAACAGCACGATCGTCCACACGGCCATCGTCCATTGCGGCTGGATCGCGGCCGCGAGAATCACGGCGAGCAGCCCCGCGATCCACGTGCCGATGTACGGCACGAAGCGCAGCAGCGCCGTCAGCACGCCGAACAGCAACGCGCCTGGCACCCCGATGATCGCGAGACCGATTGCGATTGTCGCGCCCGCGCCCAGGTTCACGCCGAGTTGCGCGACGAAGTAGCGCGACAGCCGGCTGGCGGCGTCGTTGATGGCGGTGGTCGTGCGGTGCAGGTCGCGTGCGCCGAACAGACGTATCAGTCGATCGCGCAGATCCTCGCGCTGCAGCAGAATGAAGATCGTCACGACGAGCACGATGAACATCGTTTCGAGCGGCCCGACCACGGGCGAGAACACGCGCTGCGCGAGCTGCAGCGGCGACGGAATCGGCTCGTGCACTTCGACGGGCAAGGGCGCGGCGACGGTCGGTTTCTGCGAGCGGCCGGCTTCGTGCGCGGGCGCCGGGCGTTCCGGCGCGACGCGCGCGAGAGCGGTGGCGGCGCGCGAGAGCAGCGCATCGGCGCGTCCGACCGTCTTCTCTTGCACAGTCTCGACCTTGCGCTCGATGGCCGCCTGGTATTGCGGCAAGGAGCCTGCAAGTTGCGCGACCTGCGCGCCGATCAGCGTGCTGACCGCGAGCAGCGCGACGACGGCGGTGAGCACGGCGACGAAGATCGACGGCAACTGACCGAAGTGCAGACGCCTCAGCAGCCCGACGAGCGGCGCGAGCAGAAAGCTCAGCAGCACCGCAAGCGTGATTGGAATCAGCACTTCGCGTGCGAAGTACAGTCCGCACACCACGACGACGAACGTGATCACCGACGTCAGACCGTGCAGCCCCGGCGTCCCCGGCGGGTAGACGCGGTTGGGCGATGTGCGTTGCGGATTGAGGGGAAGTTTCATGACGTCTTGTGCCGCGGTCGGCGTGCCATCGATAGGGGCAGCCATTGTAAGCAATACGCAGGCCCGGGCGCACAAGCGACACGGCGGGCGTGCGCGGGCCGTGTCAGTGTATCAACTGAGCGGCGGAGCGTTCCCATGATGAGCGAGCAGGCATAATCGCGGGAATTGGCCTGATCGAGTCCGCGAATTTTCGTTCAGGTGCTGAGCCATTTACGGAGCAAGACCATGCGGCGTGCGACCGAAATCGACCTTGCGCTGAACGAGCGTCCCGACGGCATGGCGCTACAGCGCTGGCTCTACGGCGAATTGCGCGCGGCGATTCTGCAGGGACGGCTCGGGCCGGGCGCGCGCCTGCCCGCCACGCGCGATCTCGCCGCGCGTCATGGCGTCTCGCGCGGCACGGTGCTGGGCGTATTTGCGCAGCTCGCGGCGGAAGGCTATCTGTCGGGTGCCGTCGGGCGGGGCAGTTTTGTCGCCAGCGAATTGCCTGATGGACGTTTCGACGCTGCACCCGCGTCCGAGGCGCCGCGGCTCGCGCGCCGCAAGGCAGGGGCGCGCGACACGGCGAAGGCAGAGATCGGCCTTTCCGCGCGCGGGCGCTTGTTGGCGCGCAGCGCGTTCGCCGTCGACGGCCGCTCGTTTCCCTCGCGCGCGTTTCGACCGAGCCAACCCGACTTGCAGTCGTTTCCCTTCGCGTTGTGGGCGCGCGTCGCGGCGCGCCGTTCGCGGCTCCTGAACCGCTCGATGCTCGCCGACGGCGAAGCGCAAGGCTATCGTCCGTTGCGCGAAGTCATCGCCGAGCACGTTCGCGTGACGCGCGGCATCGCGTGTGCAGCGGACCATGTAGCCATTGTTGGCAGCGCACAGCAGGTGATCGATCTTGCCGCGCGTCTGTGGCTCGACCCCGGCGACGCCGCATGGATGGAAGATCCGGGTTATCAGGGCGCGCGGCTCGTGCTCGAAGCGGCGGGTGCGCGCATCGCCGCTGTTCCCGTCGACGCGCACGGCATCGACGTGGCCGAGGGGCAGCGGCTCGCGCCCGCTGCGAGACTCGCGTATGTGACGGCCGGACGTCAGGCGCCGCTGGGCCCGGCGCTATCGCTCGAGAGGCGGCTCGCGCTGCTCGACTGGGCGCACACACGTGGCGCGCTCGTGATCGAGGACGACTACGACAGCGAGTATCGCTTCGAAGGGCGCCCGCTCGCGGCGTTGAAAAGCCTGGATAACGCCGGTCATGTGATCTATTGCGGGACGTTCAGCAAGCTGCTGTTTCCGGCACTGCGTATCGCGTATGCGGTGCTGCCCGAGCGGCTCGTCGAGCCGTTTGTCGCCGCATGGTCGCTGACAGGACGGCACGTGCCCCTCGATCAGCAGGCGACGCTGCACGCGTTCATCGCGGAAGGGCATGTGGGCCGTCATGTGCGGCGCATGCGCGAACTGTATGGCGAGCGTGCCGAGGCGCTGCGCGAAGCGGCACGCCGGCATTGGACGGGGCTGCTCGCGCTGCCCCCCATCGTTGCCGGGCTCGATGCGCCCGCGTTCCTGCCCGTAGGCGCGGACGATGCGCTCGCTGCGCGCGTTGCCGCGCAAGCAGGCATCGAGACGCGCCCGTTGTCGTCGTATGCGGTCGGGCATGCGGCGCCCGCAGGGTTGGTGCTCGGATTCGCCAGCATCGGCGTCGACGATATCGACGCGGGTGCGCGAACCCTTGCTCGCGTGCTGCAGGCCATGCTCTACAAAACGTGAGGTCCGCCGCGCGTGGATCACGGCGGCAGCACGAGCGGCCCGCAGTTCGTATCGGTGACGAAAACGGCAAGCAGTTTGGCGGGCCGCGCGGGGTCCGTGTTCTCGACGTAGTCGTGCAGCGTGCCGGGCGGCTCGAACCACGTCTGGCCGCTTCGATAGTCGATGGCCGGGCCGCCGTTCAATGCGGAGCGCAGCGTGCCCGATATGACGTAGGCGGTGACCGATCCCGGGTGGCGGTGCGCGCCCGTGAAAGCGTGTGGCGGAAAATCCACCACGACGGTCGTCACGGATTTGCCGGGCGCGTTCGCGAGCGGCTCGCATGAGAGCGTATGCGATGTCGACGTGGGGCGTTGTGCTGCTGCGCCCGGCGACGATGCAACGCTGTGCAACGGTGTGCTGCAGATTGCGTCGAGCCATTGCATGGCGGGGCGCGTCGGCAGCATCGCGAGCGGTGTGAGCGCGAGGGCGGCGACGGTCGTCAACGTGCGCGCATGCCGTGCAGACGCGCTCGCGAACGGACGGGCGGCGTTCATCTTGCCGTGCTCGTCGCAACGGCAGCGGTGCGCCGCCAGAGCGCCGACCAGCCGAGTTCGCGCCTGGCCTTGCCGGTCGATACAACGGCATTGTCCTCGGCGATATTGAACGCACCGGCTCGCGCATGTTTTAGTGCGAGCACGGCGGCGTGTGCGGCTGCATCGACATGAACCGGGCTCGCGCCTCTTGCATGCTCGGAGCCGGTGCCGGGACCATACAGTTGCCCGTATCGCAGCACTGTGCCGATTAGCGGCGCGGTCAGCACCTGTGTTTCGAGCGATGCGACGCCGCGCACCGTGACGAGCCGGCTGCCCTCGGCGTCCGTATCGAGCGGCTGGGTTTCTTCGTACGGTTGCGTGCCCTCGCGATAGGCCCACGCGATGCTTTGCGCGACGAAACGCTTGCTGCCTGCCGCCAGCGCGGCGGCGAGCAGATTGCGCGTGCCTTCGTCGCGTATCCGCGCATTGCGAGCGATGGCTTGCGGCATGCGCGCGGGGTCGAGCGCGGGCGGCAGGTCCGTCAACTGATGGATCACGGCGGCGGGTTCGATACGCAGCAGTGCGTCCTTCAACGCTTGCGCGTCGAATACGTCGACGATGACGGGCGTCGCACCCGCCCGCTCGATCTGCGCCGCGCGCTCGGGGCGGCGTGTGCTGCCGTAGACGGTGTAGCCCGCCTCGACCAGCAGCGGCACCAGTGCGCTGCCGATTGCGCCTGCTGCGCCTGCCAGAAAGACTGTTCTCTTCATCGATGATCTCCGTGTATGCCGGGCCGTGCAGCCCACACCCGAAGACTACGGTCGATAATGGCCTGTAGAAAGATCCATTATCGACAAATTGATTGAGCCATTATCGAAGCGGCCGTACAAAGAAAAACGGCGATCTGGAACGGGCGCGCGTGCGCATGCAGATCCCAAATCGCCGTGCAGGTGGAAGCGCGCGCTAGAACTTGTGGCGAATGCCCAGGTTGACCATCTCCTGATGGCTCGTGCCTGCGTAGCCATATGAACCGATCGACGCCTGCGCGTCGGCGACGGTGTTCGTGGTGGCGTCGCGCGTCTGGCCGCCGGCGTGCTGGTAAGCGGCCGTCATGTACAGGTCGGTGCGCTTTGACAGCGTGTAGTCCGCGCCGAGCGACACCTGGTGATAGGTGGCCGACGTGTCGCCGTTCGAGTGCGTGTAGCTGTAGCCGACGCCGAGCAGGATTGCGGGCGCAGCCTGATAGTTCACGAAACCCTGGCCTGTGTTGTAGCGTTCGTTCGAGCCGAACACGGAGCTGTCGTCTCGCCGATACTGCGCGTTGCTATAGCCGAGGCCGAACGTGAACGGGCCCGCCGTGTACTGGCCCGCCACGCGTGCAATGCCGATCGAGTGCGCCGTCTGATAGCCGAGGTTGACGGGGCCGTCGAAGGTGCCGTCGGACGTGCTGTTCCACGTCGTGCGAAGGCCCTGCGATGCCGGGCTGTTGGTCGTGTAGTAGTAGCCTGCCGCGAGACCGATGGGCCCGTTGTTGTACGCGACTGCGCCCGAATACGACTGCTCCGAACCGGTGCTGCCCGCGACGCCGCCGAACGAATACATGGCTTCGAACTGCAGGCCCGCAAATACGGGCGATGTGTACTTGACCGCGTTGTTCACACGGAAGCTGTTGTCGTAGTTGTCGACGTCGCCTGCCGTTGCAAATGCGCTGCCGAAGTAGTTGTCGGCGGTGATGCCTTGCACGAGGTCGATCAGCGGATCGTATTGGCGGCCGAGCGTAATGGAGCCGTATTGATCTTGCGAAAGACCGACGAATGCCTGACGGCCGAACAGCCGGCTGCCCTGGCCCATCTTGCCAGTGTTCGGATCAAAGCCGCTTTCGAGTTGGAAGATGGCCTTCATGCCTGCGCCGAGGTCTTCGCTGCCCTTCAGGCCCCAGCGCGTGCCTGACAGATTGCCCGCGCTGGTATTGCCGAGCGACCACAGGCTGTTGTTCCCCGAGGCGTTATGGACATATGTGATCCCCGTGTCGATCGTGCCGTACAGCGTGACACTCGTTTGTGCGTGTGCGGCGCTGGCGGCCGTGGCGAGAGCGGCCAGCGACAGTATCGAGAGGGCAGTGGGCTTCATTCTTCTGTTCTCCTGCGTGTGGTAATTCGTAACGAACGAGAGCCTAAAGGCGCACACAGGAAATGTAAAAACGTCAAAATAAAGCGTTAGCGAAATTCACAACACGCAATGCCGGGATTATTGCGGCTTTATATAAACAGTATTGCGGCGCCGCTTCTTCTGTGGGCGCCAGCCCGTAGATTGCGCCTCGGATGCGAAAGCCGGATAGTTTTGTCGCCGTTATTCGCCGCATCATCGTGCAGACGGGAATATTGCGGAAACAACGATAATGAATTGCCTGTTGCGGGGTTTATCGTTTCCCGCGATGGTTTAGAATCGCACGCGTTTCATCCAGTCTGCACGCAGCAGACAACATGCTTTAAACGCGGCTTTCGAGCCGCGTTTTTTTTCGCCGGTCTTTCGCGTGTGGGTCAGCCCTGATCGCCGCCGCCCACGGGCAACACGGTGCCCGTAATGTATGACGCGTCGTCCGAAGCGAGAAAGAGGATCGCGCCGACCTGTTCCTCGATCGTGCCGTAACGATGCATCAGGCTGCTCGCCTTGGTCTGGTCGACGATGCCCTGATACCAGATCGCTTCCTGTTCGGTCTGCTGTTGTGCGTTGCGCGGCACGCGTCGCGGCGGCGCTTCCGTACCGCCCGTGGCGACGGCGTTGACGCGGATGCCGTCGGCGGCGTGTTCGAACGCGAGACTGGCCGTCAACGCATTCACGCCGCCTTTCGACGCCGCATAGGGCACCCGGTAGATGCTGCGCGTCGCAATCGACGACACATTGACGATCACACCCGCCTGCCTTTCGATCATCGAAGGCAGCACAGCGCGGCAGCACCATAGCGTCGGAAACAGCGAGCGGCGCACTTCAGCTTCGATCTGCGCTTCTTCATACTGCTGATACGGCTTCGCCCAGATCGTGCCGCCTACGTTGTTGATCAGCACGTCGATGCGGCCAAATGCACCGAGTGCGGCTTCCGCCAGCTTGCACGCGCCGGCATACGTTTCCAGATCGGCGATCACGGCGATGCAGCGTGCGCCCGGCGCGGAAATGTCTGCCGCGACTTCATGCACGAAATCCGAACGGTCGCACAGCACGACGGTTGCACCTTCTCGCGCGGCCGTCAGTGCGACGCCCCGTCCGATGCCTTGCGCCGCGCCCGTCACGACGACGACTTTTCCTTTGAAGCGTTGATTCATGATGGTCAGGCCGCGTTGGTGGCAGAGAATTTTTCGTAGTGGAAGCTGGCGGGCGTCACGCCGATGTCGCCGAGCCAGCCGCGTACTGCGTCGACCATCGCAACGGGGCCGCACAGGTACACGTCCACATCGCCGCCGTTGAGCCACGCGGGATCGACGTGCGCCGTCACATAGCCCTTGAGGGGATGCGCGCTCTCCGGGTCGGCCACGCAGGTGCGGTATTCGAAATCGGGCAGTTTGTCTTGCGCGGCATCGAGTTGCGTCAACGCGACGAGATCGATGTCCTTCGTTACGCCATACACCATGCGTACAGGCTGACTCGCACGGTCTTTCGCGGCGAGCACGTCGAGCATCGACAAAAACGGCGCAATGCCCGTTCCGCCCGCGAGAAACAGCACGGGCCGCGCGGCGTCGCGCAGATAGAACGCGCCGTACGGTCCGGAAAACGCGACGCGTTGTCCCGCTTGCGCGTGCTTGCTCAGATACGTGCTCATCTTGCCTTCGGGTACGTTGCGCACGACGAATGACACGCGCGACTCGCCCGGCGCCGAACTGAACGAATACGAGCGCGACAGCTGGCTGCCGGGCACTTCGACGTTGACGTACTGCCCCGCGAGAAATGTCAGCTGATCGGGCGCGTCGACGTCGATCGAAAATTCGATCGTCGAATCGGAGAGCTTCTGCACATTCGCGAGCGTCCCTTCGTGACGCGCGACCCCCGTCTTGCACGCCGCGGAAGAAGCGGGCACGCGGATCACGCAGTCCGAGCGCGGCCGCGTCTGACAGGCGAGCACATAGCCTTGCGCGGCATCTTCGGGCGTCAGCGCGTCTTCGATGTAGCTCGATTCAGGCAGGTCGTACGTGCCCGATTCGCAGAAGCCGCGACACGTGCCGCACGCGCCGTCGCGGCAATCGAGCGGAATGTTGATCTTCTGACGGTAGGCGGCGTCCGACAGCGTTTCGTTGTCGCGGCACGCGATGAAGCGCGTGACGCCATCTTCGAACTGAAGTGCGATGCGATGTTCCATGAACTGCTCCTGACTGCTGCTCGCGTATCGTGAGGGACCGCGTGTTCAGATGTGATAGATGTCGATGACCTGATTGATGTAGTCGTTCTTCAATACGACATACTTGTTCAGGATGCGCGGCGACTCGCCGTTGAAATCGATCACGTAGCGCGACATGCCGAAGTAGCTGTAATTGGTCTTGTAGCGATGACTGAGCGTGTGCCAGTTGAAGCGCACCGTGCACACACCGTCGTCGTGATGCTCGAGCTCGACGTTGCTGAGGTTGTGGCTCGTTCGCGTGTCGGGAATCGTTGCGCTTGAGCGCTCGGTCTTGATGCGGAACACGCGGTCTTCGAGACCCTGGCGGCTCGGATAATAGATCAGCGAAATCTCGCGCTGCGGGTCGGTGATCAATTGGTCCGTGTCGTCCCACGACGGCATCCAGAAGACGGCGTCCGGGTGATACAGATCCAGCCATTCGTCCCATTGCTCGTCGTCGAGCAAACGCGCTTCGCGATAGAGAAACGCCTGAATATCAGCGAGCGTCGGCGTAGTGGCGATCGTGCTCATGCTGCGCTCCTTTCCCTGGCGAGGGCATCGCGGATCGTTTCGACCCAGTAGCGGTGCTGGATCGTGTACAGGCCTTCGTCTTCCGTCTTCACGCCGGAGAGCAGCGGCTTGAGGCCGATCTTCTTCGCGCCTTCGTCCGGGCCCTCGATCCAGTGCGTCGCGCCGCGGCACATGTCGTTCCATTCGACGGAACGCGCCGCATAGCCTTGCTGGCACGCGCGGAATTCTTCGAGATCGTCGGGGGTCGCCATGCCGCTCACGTTGAAGAAGTCTTCGTATTGGCGGATGCGGCGCGCCCGCGCATCGTCGGATTCGCCCTTGGGCGCGATGCAATAGATGGTCACTTCCGTCTTGTTGACGGACAGCGGCTTCAGCACGCGAATCTGCGAGCCGAACTGATCCATCAGATACACGTTGGGATAAAGACACAGATTGCGCGAGTTCTGGATCATCCAGTCCGCGGTCTCGCCGCCGCAACGCGCGGCGAATTCGTCGCGGCGATTGAAGTTCGGGCGGTCTTCCGGGTTCGCCCACCGCGACCACAGCAGCATATGGCCGTGTTCGAACGCGTAGAAGCCACCGCCCTGACGGCCCCAGCCGCCCGCATCCATCGCGCGGATCTTGTCTTCGGCGGCGTTCTTTTCCTTGCGCTGGTTCGTGGTCGCCGCGTAGTTCCAGTGCACGGCCGACACGTGATAACCGTCTGCGCCGTTTTCCGCCGTCAGCTTCCAGTTGCCTTCATACGTATAGGTCGACGACCCGCGCAGCACTTCGAGACCTTGCTCCGACTGGTCGACGATCATGTCGATGATGCGCGCGGCCTCGCCGAGATACTCGGCGAGCGGTTTCACATCGGGATTCAGGCTGCCGAACAGAAAGCCGCGATAGCTTTCGAACCGCGCGACTTTTTTCAGATCATGTGAGCCCTCGTGATTGAAGCACTCGGGATAACCCGCGTCGGCAGGGTCTTTCACTTTCAGCAGCTTGCCGCTGTTGTTGAAGGTCCAGCCATGAAACGGGCAGGTGAAAGTCGCCTTGTTGCCGCGTTTATGGCGGCACAGCATCGCGCCGCGATGCGTGCACGAATTGACGAGCGCGCTCAGTTCACCCTGGCGATTGCGCGTGATGACGACGGGCTGACGACCCATCGTCGTCGTGAAGTAATCGTTGTTCGACGGGATCTGGCTTTCGTGTGCGAGATAGATCCAGTTGCCTTCGAAAATATGCTGCATTTCAAGCTCGAACAGCGCTTCGTCGGTGAACGCGCTGCGATGCAGGCGGTAGTCGCCGCGGGCCGTGTCTTCGACGAGGTAATCGTCGATGTGCTTGAGTGCCGGACTGCGGTCCGGGTAGATGGGGATCATCGGATGTCTCCTTTCGATGTCTGCGCGCGCCGTCGTCCGGTTGCTACCCGAAAGGTATAATTTGTGAGGGCGCTGCGGTTGAACGAAGAGTAGTTGGCGCACATGCTGCCCGTCCAACACTGATTTAGTATCAGTTCAATATCCAAGGGGTATCGTCATGGAGCTGCGCCATCTCCGTTATTTCGTCGCCGTGGCCGAGGAGCGCAACTTCACGCGCGCCGCGCAAAGGTTGCATATCGCGCAGCCGCCGCTCAGCCGCCAGATGCAGCAGCTCGAAGAGTTGCTGGGCGTGCAGCTCTTTGTGCGCAATTCGCGGCCTGTCGAATTGACGGACACGGGGCGCTTCTTTTACTCGCACGCAGTGCAGCTGCTCGCGCAGACGGCCGAGCTCGAATCGATGACGCGGCGCGTCGGCAAGATCGAGCGCAGTCTCTCTGTGGGGTTCGTCGGCTCGACGCTGTATGGCATGCTGCCGAAAATCATCCGGCGCTTTCGCACCGAGCACCATGCCGTCGAACTGACGCTGCATGAAATGTCGACGATGGACCAGATCAAGGCGCTCAAGGAAGGCACGATCGACGTCGGCTTCGGGCGCATTCGTCATGAGGATCCGAGCATCAGGCGCATCGTGTTGCGCGAGGAGCGCATGATCGTCGCGCTGCCGTTCGGCCATCCGCTGGCGGACCTGAAGCCGGTGCTGTCGCTGCACGATCTGATCAACGAGACGCTGATCATTTTTCCGAAGGCGCCGCGTCCGAGTTACGCGGATCAGGTGCTGGCCGCATTCCGCGATCGCGGGCTGGAGCCGTCGCATATCTACGAGACGCGCGAATTGCAGATCGCGCTGGGACTGGTGGCGGCGGGCGAGGGGATATCCGTCGTGCCGGGCAGCGTGTATGGACTCAAGCGCGACGATGTGAGCTACAAGGAACTCGACGACTCGAACCTCGTGTCGCCCATCATCATGAGCATGCGCATGCTCGACGAATCCGAAGATCTCACGGAAATGCTGGAGCTGATCTATCGGCTCTACGAAGAAGCGCACATGGAGTATTTGCCGCCGCATGCGGAAGGCGCGTGACGTGCGCGTCGCAGTTGTTCACGCGCATCGTCACACCCCGCTTCCGATCACGCCTTCGGCAATTGCGCTGCGGCATCGCGCAATGCCGTACGCAAGCCTTCTTCGACGACGGGATGATAGAACGGCATCGCCAGCATCGCGTCGACCGTGAGGTTCATCTGCAGCGCCCAAGCGAGCAGATGCGCGATGTGCTCGGCGTCCGGTCCGATCCACTCGGCGCCCAGGAAGCGGCGTGTCGCCTTGTCGGCATACACATGCATCAGTCCGCGATTGCGCAGCATCACGCGGCTGCGGCCCTGATCTTCGAAGCTCACTTCACCCGTCACGAACGCTCCCGCTGCGAGGTCTGCATGGCGGGCGCCGACCATCGCCATGCCAGGCTCCGAAAACACCACCGAGATCGGTGCGCGGCGTAGCAGCGGCTTGACATCGGGAAAACGCGCCGCGTTCTCGCCGGCCGAGCGGCCTTCGTCGGCGGCTTCGTGCAACAGCGGGAGAACGTCGTTCGCATCGCCCGCCATGAACACGGGATGCCGACCTGCCTGCAGTGTCAGCGGATCGAACACGGGCACCCCGCGCGCATCGAGTTGGAGCGTCGTGTTGTGCAGCGCGAGCTTATCCAGGTTCGGACGGCGGCCTGCCGTGACCAGCACATAGTCGAACGTGTCCTCACGCAGTTCGCCCGCGCCGTCGCGATAGCGCAGATGCACGCTGTCTCCTTCGCGCGTCGCCGCTTCGACGTGCGCATCCGGCTCGAAGTGGAACACGTCGCTGAACACATGGCGCGCGTAACCCTTGATGGCAGGATCGCTCAACGGACCGACCCGACCGCGTGCGCCGAGCATCGTCACGTCGACGCCGAGCCACGCCAGCGCCTGACCCAGTTCCAGCCCGATCACGCCAGCGCCGACCACGGCGACCTTGCGCGGCAGGTCGTCCCACGCGAACACGTCGTCGTTGACGATCGCGCGGTCGCCGAGCGCCTGATACATCGCGGGCACATACGGCGACGAACCCGTGGCGATCACCACGCTCTTCGCATGGACGCGCGTATGGTCCCCCACTTGCAGCACGTTGTCGTCGATGAACTGCGCGTAGCCGATCAGCCGCTCTTCGTCGGGCACGCTTTGCGTCGATTCGACGACGAAGCCGACAAAGCGGTCGCGCTCGCGCTTGACGCGCGCCATCACCTCGCGTCCGTCGATCCGCACGGCGCCGTCGACGTGCACGCCGAACGGCGCCGTGCTGCGCGCCGCATGCGCGGCCTCCGCGGCCGCGATCAGCAGCTTCGACGGCATACAGCCGACGCGCGCACAGGTCGTCCCGTACGCGCCGCCCTCGATCAGCACGGCACGCGCGGCCGCCGCCTTCGCCGCGCGGAACGCGGGCAGACCTGCGCTGCCTGCGCCAATCACTGCGACATCGATATGAAGCGTCTTCATGATGTTCCTCGTTCGGACGTTCGGGCGGCGGATCCCGTTTCACCTCTGCCGCGCGCCGCGCTACCGTCCAGTAGAATCGGTTTGCCTTGCACGGTGTCACTGTACGGTTTCGGGTTCGCCGTGCTAATCCTCGAACGATTCAAAAACATGCTTATTCGGCTCATATGGATTTGTTAAGCCGCTTCCTGTCGCTGATGCCCGTGAGCGGGCGTGTGGATGTCCGTTGCCACTTCGGCGCGCCGTGGGCAATCGAAGAAGGCCCGGCAGGCGTGCGCGAGATTCCGTATCACGTGCTGCTGTCGGGGCGCGCAGTGCTCGAAGACGGCAACGGGCCGCCCGAGCATCTGGTGGCGGGCGACATCATCGTGTTTCCGACGGGCAGTGCGCACCGCATCCACGACGGCAGCGGCGCTCAACCCGTGCCTGCGACCGAGCGGCGCAACATCATGCTGACCGTCGCGGAAAACGGCGGTACGGGGGAAACGGCCGACATCCTGTGCGGCCGGTTTTTGCTCGGCGCGGTGCCGGACCGGCTGCTGCGCGACCATCTGCCGTCGCGGCTGGTCGTGCGCAGCGGCGCGCATACGACGGCGGGCGGCGAGGCTTCGAATAGCGACGACAGCGACGGGCAGACGAGCGTCGCGGGTTCGCGACTCGCGCGGCTGATCCAGTTGATGCGCGAGGAGGCCGCGGACGAATGCCCCGGCAGCGAAACGCTCGTCAACCATCTGTCGGCTGCGCTGTTTGCGCTTACGCTACGCTTTGCGAGCGAAGCGGCACAGCCGCCGCACGGCCTGCTGGCGCTGGCCGGGCGTCCGCGTTTGCAGGCGGCCGTGTCCGCGATGTTCGAGTCGCCCGGCAAGCCGTGGACGCTCGACCAGTTCGCCGCGCTGTGCAACATGTCGCGTGCGACGTTTGTGCGGCAATTCCAGGAGGCGATCGGCCGCTCGGCCACCGACGTGCTGACGGAGGTTCGCATGACCATCGCGGGCCGCATGCTGCTCGAATCGACGACGCCCGTCGGCGATATCGGCGAGACGGTCGGCTATCAGTCGGAAGCGGCGTTCCAACGTGTGTTCAAGAAACAGATCGGCGTGACGCCCGCGCGCTGGCGCGCGTCGGGCGGACATGTGCAGGCCGCACAGGAGGTAGCCGACGACGAGCCTGCGCGCGCCGAGGCGCAATAGAGAATTTCAGAAACTCTGCCGCACGCGGCGATGGGCGTGTCATCGGATCGCGTCCATCCGCCCGAAGCCCTTACTGGACAGGGCGCGCGCCCGTCGCACTCGAGCCGCGCGCCAGGCTTAGCGTGGCAACGGCCGAAAGCCGGTGAGCCGATCGAGCATCTTCGTGAGACGCGGCGACATTCACGCCCCCGCAATGCGCCCCTACAGTTGAGTCGTCCCGTCGACGACGGCAACGCTTCTCACAGGTGCTCGTCATGAATCGCGCTTATCAAGCTGTCGTTGCATTCGACGATGTCTGCCGCGGCCAGTAACGCGCCGTATCCATCACGCACACACGGAGAACATCATGTCCGCAATCACGATCTACACGACACCGACGTGTCCTTACTGTCACGCCGCGAAAGCGCTGCTGATGAACAAGGGTCTGTCGTACCGGGAAGTCGACGTGCAGAACGATCGCGTCACAGCGGTCGCGTTGATGGAACGCACGGGACGCCGAACGGTGCCGCAGATTTTCATCGGCGAAACGCACGTGGGCGGATTTGACGATCTGAATGCGCTGGAAACAGCGGGCCGGCTCGATCGGCTGCTCGAAGCGAATGCGCCCGACCACGCGGCACGCTAGCTTCGGGCGCTGGAGGCGCCGCCAGGGGCGCGGGCCGTTGGCGGCCTGTGGTTGCCGCTGCTTTCCTAAGAGCCGACGCGCGGAAGATAGGGCGCGGGATCGACGGCCTTGCCCTGCTTGCGGACTTCGAATTGCATCGAGCCTTCGCCATGCTCCGTATTCGCCATTTCGGCGATCGCTTCGCCGCGCTTCACATTCGAGCCTTCCTTCACAAGCAGCTTGCGGTTGTGTCCGTAGGCCGTGACGAGTGTGTCGTCGTGCTTGATGACGATCAGCTTGCCGTACGGTTTGCCGCCATCGCCTGCAAACACCACGCGGCCCGGCGCGGCCGCTCTCACGAGGTCGCCCGCTTTGGCGGCGATCACCATGCCTTTCGATCTGCCTTGTCCATATACGGCGCTCAAGGTGCCGCGAGCGGGCCAGACGAAGCGGGAGTGTTGGCTGTCAACGCTTCTGTCCGCTTTGTCGTCGCGCGACTGATCGACGTTATCGGTCTTGTCGCCTTTCCCGTTCGTGTTCGCTGCGCCGTGCTGTGCGGGTGTCTTCGTGCGCGCCGACGGCGAAGCGGGCGTCGCAACGACATCCTGTTCGTCGGCCGCGTCGGGCGGCGGCGCGACGCGCAGCACGCTGCCCGGCTCGATGTGTCCGGGGTCGGCGAGGTTGTTCCATTTGACGATGTCGTCGCTGCGCTGGCCGTGACGGGTCGCGATGCGATAGAGCGTGTCGCCTGGCTTCACCCGGTAATAGCCGTTCGTGAACGGTTTGTCCGCGTTGGGGGACACGCGCGGCGCGGGGCGATTGGCGGGGGCGAGCGTCTGCCACGCCGGCTGAATCGACCGCTCTTCGGGCGCCGTCTGCCACGGGACCGTCGTGCAGCCGCCGATGGTCAATAGCACGAGCACGGCGAGGCCCTCGCGTGGCAGTCCCGGCACGCGGCGATTCGATTGCGTAGGTGTCATGTCGGTCTTCCTCTTGTCGTTCGACGATGCCGCTGCATCGGCTCGGACCCGCCGGGGCGGCGCGTCGGCCCGGCGGCTCGGAACGTGAATCTGACAGGAAGTCGCGACGGATGGATCGGGAATCCTCAATGTTTTACAGTGCTTCGCGTTTGTGCCGTTTCGTCGTGCGTTTGTGTTGTGAAGCATCGCCGCGAAGCGCACTCGTGCGACACGTGTCGCCGCGCAGTCGCATCGCGCGCAGCGACCAGGCCGCCCGCTAGGGACGGCGCTTTTTCCACGTGTAATCGGCGGGCGGCCCCGACGCACCCGCCTTGCCGACGGACCGCGGGTTCTCGCTGCAGAGCGTGACGAAGCTCACGTTCTCGCCCGCCGCCTGTTTCCTGCGCAGCGTTTCCGTGAACGCGAGCGCCTGCGTCATCTGATCGTCGGGGAACCGCTCGAAGCGAGCGATTCCCGTTGGCGTGCTGCCGTCTTCGAGCCAGTACACGACGAACATGTGTTTCCCTTATTGCAACGTCGACAGCGGCATCATGCGAGATCGAGTGCGCCCGTCAGATCGCCGATGGGCGCGAGGCCGTTCTGCGCGAACGCCCGGTCGCGCGCGACAATGCCGTCCAGCGGCGGGAGCCCGTGGACGCGGCTTATCAGGCGCAGGATCGAATTCGTGTCGTACACCGTGTGATCGACATAACCCTTCTTCGCGAGCGGCGAGATGACGAGCGTGGGGATGCGCGAGCCCGGCCCCCAGCGGTCGCCCTTTGGCGGCGCGACGTGATCCCACCAGCCGCCGTTTTCGTCGTGCGTGACGACGATCACCGTGTTCTGCCATTGCGGCCCGCGCTGGATGTGTTCGATCACGTTGGCGATGTGCCGGTCGCCGGACTCGACATCGGCGTAACCCGCATGCATGTTCAGATTGCCCTGCGGCTTATAGAACGTGACGGCGGGCAGGCGGCCCGCGTCGATATCCGCGATGAAGTGGTTGGTGGACGCGTCGTCGCCGACGCCGCCGTCGCGCAAATACCGCGCACGCGCCGCCGTGCCGGGCGCAAAGTTCGCAAAGTAGTTGAACGGCTGGTGGTGATACTGGAAGTCGGGCACGGCGCCCGTATCGCGATGATCGAGCGCGTATTGCCACGCGCCGCTATACCACGCCCAGTCGACGCCGTGGGCGGAGAGCCGGTCGCCGATCGTCGCGTAGCGCTGCGGCGGCAGCACCTTCGGATCGGCCGGATTGGCGAGCGCGGGGTCGCCGCCCTCCGCGGGGCGCACCATGCTCGGCTGGTACGGCGGCGCCATCGTGTTGACGGCGTAGCCATCGGGCGTAAAGAGGCCGTCGTTGACGAACTTCGGCGGGCCGTCGAGCGCCGATTTCGGCGCATCGGGCGCCAGTTTCAGGCGTGTGCCGAGGGGATCGTCTCCGTCGAGGACGGACACCAGTTTCTTGCCCGTCCCGTTGCCGATGTCCGGCACGAGCGGCGCCTGCGCGGAAATCAGGAAGATGTGGTTAAGCCATGAGCCGCCGAACGCGGCCATGAAGAAGTTGTCGCACAGTGTGTACTGCTTCGCGAGGGCCCACAGTTTCAGCGATTCGCCGGAACTGCGGTAATGCCCCATCACGAGACCGCCCGAATCGCCCCATGCGGCGAACTGGTTGTTGCGGCCCGCGTTGATCTGCATCTGATTCTGATAGAAGCGATGCACGAGATCGCGCGTGATCACGCTGTTCGGAAGCGGCGCGCCGTGCGCGTCGGTGAGATGAAACGGCTGGTTGCGCAAGCCGGCGATGTCGCGTTCGGCAATCATGTAGCGCTTGCCGTTGACTTCCTGCGCCCGGGGCACGAGGCCACCCCAGATTTTCGGCAGCGTGGCGAGCGGCGTTTTGCCGTCGCGGTCGAGCTGCACGTAGCCCTCCGGCGCGACGCTGGCGAGCGGAAATTGCACGCCGGGGAAATTGCCGTACAGGTTCGCGAAGCTGCGGTTCTCCGCGTAGATCACGACGATCCGCTTGACCTGATCGTGCAGCGCGGCGTCGAGGCGCGCGTCGGCTGCGCTGCGCGGCGCGCCGTTCGCGGCGCTGTCCAGCGACGGACAGCCCGCCAGCGCGAAGCCGAGGCCTGCTGCCGCGAGTCCCGTGAGGACGCGGCGGCGCTCGGGGTCGTCAGGACGGTCGGCGTCGTCGGGAAGTTCGGAGGCCGGGGGCAGTGTGGGATCGTCGTGCTCGTTCATCGGTCAGTCTCCTGGCACAGTGAAACGCAATTGAGGCGCAGCAGGCGGGGCTGGTTTCGAGGCGCGTGGCGCGCGCCACCCGCATCGTCGCATTCGTTGCAGGCGGTTCGCAACCTCTGAGCGTTGGATTGGCGTTGCCGTGCAGTACGGAGAAGACCTTCGGGGCAGGCAAGCGGGCGGGCGCCTGCCGTCGGCGCCCGATCGCCATGAACCGGGCGCGGCGGCCGGTACGAGTCAGGCAGCTACAGCCGACCCTTCAGATCGTCGAGCGACACGCCGAGTTCGCCCGCCAGATGCACGACGAGCGCTTCGAGCCGCTCGACACGTTCGCTCAGTTCGCGTTGCTGCGCGCGCAGGCCTTCGAGCTCACCGGGTGGCAGCGGCTCGTCGGAAAGCGCGGCGCCGCGCAGCTGCTCGGCGGACGGCTCGCCGCACAGCAGATGCATCCAGCGGCTTTCGCGCTCGCCCGGCGTGCGCGGGAGCTTGACCACGCGCGGCGGATCGTTGCCGGCGAGCTCTTCGAGAAACGCTTCGACGGACGACGTATCGGCGAAACTGTGCAGGCGCGACGTGGCGAGCCGCAGCTCAGCCGCCGTCTGCGGGCCGCGCAGCAGCAGCGCCGTCAGCAGCGCCGCTGACTGGCGCGGCAGCCCGAGCACGCGTTCGATGTTGTGCTCGTAGCGCGGCACGCGGCTGCTGCTGCCTTCCAGCACCAGGGAGAGACGCTTGAGCGTGTTGATCGCGTCGAGAATCTCGCTCTCGCTGACGTTCATCACGGGTGAGCGCGAGGTTTTCTGATTGCAGCCCGCCGCGAGCGAATTGAGCGACAGCGGGTAGGTATCGGGCACGGTGTGCTGCTTCTCGAACAGCACGCCCAGCACGCGGGCTTCGAGCGGCGTGAGCGCGCGCAGGGCGGGGCGCGGGTTATCGTCGGAGGTCGAATTCATGGGCAATAGACTCATAGAAATGGCCGCGTGTGCGACGGCGCGAGCACACGGCTCGCGCGTTAGCATAGTCTATTGCCCCGGCGGCGACACAGAAAGCATCGCGATGCTGAGGGCAGCCGGGTGCTACAGCATGCTGTACGGCTCGTCGGGCACGTCGAACACGGCGTCCTCGACTTCGAGTTCGATCGAACAGCTGTCGCCCGATCCGGGCTGCCCGCGCGATGCGTTGACATGCCGGCGCACCAGATCCTTCAGGCGGTCCTGCACGATCCGCCGCCTGGATGTTTCGAGCGCCGCATAGCGGTCGATCTGCGCATCGCCGAGCTTGATCGTCGCGACACAGCGCGCGTCGAGCGTCGTATCCCGGCCCGTTTCGACGACCCACGAGCGCGTATCAGGTAGGTGGTCGCACCTTCCTGATACGCGCTCACCGTCGGCGCTTTCGGCGACTCGACCATGCCTGCGAGCGCCAGTTGCAGTTCCTCGATGCGCTGCGACAATCCAATCGTGTTCATACCTGCTCCTTTTCCTTTGCGCTGCTTTGCGCTGCTTTGCGCTGCCCCCGTTCTGCAGGCGAGCAACCGGGGTGCCACGCAGGCCGACCTGCCACCTGTCGCGCTTTCGTCAGGCACGGCCGTCAACAGCAGGCTGTCATAGGCGCGCGGTACACTGCGCGGAACGCGTTCGTCCACACTTCAACACCAATAAGCAGGGGCAACCCAAGGAGAGTCGCATGCGCACCAGCGCACGAAATCATTTCGCCGGCCAGGTGTCGGCCGTCAAGAACGGTGCCGTCAACGACGAAGTCACGCTCCGCACGCAGGACGGCCTCGAGATCGTCGCGGTCATCACGCACGGCAGCGCTACCTCGCTCGGACTCGCGTCGGGCAAGCCCGCGTTCGCGCTCGTCAAGGCTTCGTCGGTGATCGTGATGGTCGATGCCGACAGCAGCAAGGTGTCGGCGCGCAATTGCGTCGCGGGCACGGTCGCGTCCGTCAAGAAGGGTGCCGTCAATAGCGAGGTCATCATTTCGGCGGCGGGCGGCGCGCAGATCGCGGCCATCGTGACCAATGACAGCGTCGACCGTCTCGGCCTCGTGAGCGGCAAGGCGGCTGCGGCGGTCTTCAAGGCTTCGAGCGTGATCGTAGGCGTCGACCAGTAAGCGTCATAGCTGGACGCCGGCGGCGGCTTTGCATCCCTCCCCGGCGTTGCATACGGCCAACCGCTTCATTCGCAAGATCGAACCCTGTCGCGGCATGGTGCTGCACGGCCGCGCCGGACACGCCGCCATTGTTGTCTGTCGGTGCGGCGTCAGCGGCGCGCGACGACGAGCGCGATGCCGCCGAGTATCGCGAGCGAGCTCAATGCGAGGCGTGCCGTCAGCGGTTCGCCGAGCAGGAGGATGCCGCCCGCTGCCGCGATCAGCGGCACGCTCAGTTGCACGGTCGCCGCCGTAGCCGACGGAATGTGCTTCAGCGCGGCATACCAGATCACATAGCCGACGCCCGACGTCAAACCGCCCGAGAGCACCGCGAAAGACAGGCCGGCATCATCGACGCGAGCGCTGGCGAACATACCCGCACTGACCAGCCCTGCGAAGGGTATGGCGCGCACGAAGTTGCCGGCCGTGGTGACCGTCGGATCGGCGGCGAGTTTTCCGCGCAGCGAATAGACGCCCCACGCGATGCCCGCGCACAGCATCAGCAGCGACGCGAACAAAGGCGGCGCACTGACGCCAGGCAGCACCAGACCGACGAGTCCCGCGAGTGCGCATGCGAGGCCGATCCACTGAAACAGGCGCAGACGGTCGCCGCGCGCCAGCGCGTAGCCGATCATCGTCGCCTGTACGGCGCCGAATAGCAGCAGCGCGCCCGTGCCTGCCGCCAGCGATACATACGCAAACGAAAACGCCGCGGCGTACGCGAACAGCGCGAAAGCCGACAGCCAGTTGCCGCCGACGCGTTGCAATTCGCCGCGCGTGCGCAGAATGATCCACAACACGACTGCCGCCGACACGATCCGCACTGACGTGAAGGTCGCGGGATCGATTGCGGTACCCTTTAGCGCGACGCGGCATAGCAGCGAATTGCCGGCGAACGCGAACATCGCGACGACCGTCAGCAACGCGACGCGCGTGCGGGGCATGGAAGGGTGGGCGGCAACCTGCATCGACGGAACAAGAGCCTTGGATATGCGAACGCCGGAATGGCAAGCAGTTTGCCATCCGGCGCTTCGAACGCGCAGCATTCAGGCCAGGGCGGACGGCTTGATGTTCTGATTATGCCGGAACAGGTTGTGCGGATCGTAACGGTCTTTCACGGCGACGAGCCGGGCATAGTTCGGACCATAGGCAGCGCCGACGCGCCCGGATTCTTCTTCCGTCATGAAGTTCACGTAGACGCTGCCGAGCGCGAACGGCGCGGAGGCATCGAAGAAGGCGCGCGACCACGCAATGCAGCGTTCGTCGTCGGCAGCCTCGGTCCAGCGGCCGTGCACGTTCATCACATACTTTGCATCGCGATTCGAATAGGCCGTGGCGTCGGGCGCGACGCGCATCGTTTGACCGCCGATCGCGCCAAAGAAGATTTCGCACTGGGGCGATGGCAGGTTGCCGATCGCATCGACGAATGCGTCGATCAGACCGTCGTCGAGCGTCGCCAGATTGTGCGATTTCCAGTAGTTGCGCGCGCCGGGCGTCAACAGCGGATCGAACGCCTGTTGCCACGCGGTGTAGGGCATCGGTCCGAGATGCTCGCCGTAGGGCGTGCCGAACCTGCGTACTTCGTCCACCACGGCGGGGCCGTTCGCGGCAGGCCCCGTATAGCAGACGGCGAACGCGATGATCGGCTTGCCGTGCACGTCGGCGGGCAGGAAAGGCAGCGGCGGTGCAAAGCGCGCGACGGCCCAGACGGTCAATTCGTCAGGCCACGTTTCGAATGCCGCGCGATACTTCACGAGTGCATCGCGCGCCTGATCCATCGGCAACACGACGAGGCCGCCATACACTTGCGGGCCGACTTCATGCAGCCGGAACTCGAACATCGTGACGACGCCGAAGTTGCCGCCCCCGCCGCGAATCGCCCAGAACAGATCTTCATGAGAATCGGCGCTGCAGCGGATCATCTCGCCGTCGGCGGTGACGACGTCGGCTGAGATCAGGTTGTCCACTGTCATGCCGAAGCGCCTGCTCAGCCAGCCGAAGCCGCCGCCGAGCGTGAGACCGGCGACGCCCGTCGTCGAGTTGATGCCGAGCGGCGTGGCGAGGCCGAAGGCTTGAGCCTCGTGATCGAAGTCGCGCAACAGACAGCCGGGCTCCACATACGCGCGCCGCGCGACGGGATCGATGCGTGCGGACTTCATCGGCGACAGATCCAGCAGCATGCCGTCTTCGCACACGCCGCTGCCTGCGATATTGTGGCCGCCGCCGCGTACGGCGAGCAGCAACTGATTGTCGCGTGCGAAATTGACCGCGCGACGGACATCGGCGGTGCCCGCGCAGCGAACGATGATCGCGGGGCGACGATCGATCATGCCATTCCAGATGCTGCGTGCTTCATCGAACGACGGGTCGCCGGGCAATACGACCTGGCCTCGTGTGAGAGCCTTGAATTCGTCGATTGCACTGCTGGACAGATTCGCCATGCTACACCTCCGGTACGGACAAACAACGTCCGAACCCCTCGATCATGTCTGATCAAAGTAGTTCGGACGACCTGGCTTTCATCTCAGTAAACGGGCTGCTCCGGCGCACACAAATTAA
Organism: Paraburkholderia phymatum STM815; assembly: GCF_000020045.1. Classification (GTDB taxonomy): domain Bacteria; phylum Pseudomonadota; class Gammaproteobacteria; order Burkholderiales; family Burkholderiaceae; genus Paraburkholderia; species Paraburkholderia phymatum. Next base: position 2,505,589 of record NC_010623.1, read on the forward strand.
CGTATACCCGCATCCGCCGATGCGCCCGACAAAACCTGCGAAGAGGGCTGTCTCGCGAATAAACGCCATCAGACAAGGCGCTTTTCGAATGTGTCGACGGATGGAGTGCTTCGTAAATTGCGCTCGACGTGCTCTTGCTTCGACGCCCTTGCGAGCGGCCAGGCGATCAGCAAGGCGCTTTTCGACAATCGAAAAGCCTGTGCGCATACAGGCTCGTTCGTGAAGGCGGAGCAACGCTCAATACCGGTCATCTGACGGCGCGAAGCGAAGCCCATAGCGGGAGCAGCACCTTGCTTTTCTTCTGTTACGCTGACCGTCGACTTTCCATGAGAAAGCTATCCCGTCTGAATGCGTAATGAATTGTTCTACTGTCCGTAAGTACTGTGGACGGCAGCCGTTTGCGATTTGTATGGTTAACCCCGATTTGCACGTAAACGAACAAAAGAGAACATTGTTACTGTTGTTTTGATTTCCTTTTTGAACATCGCCTTGCGGCCTCTTTTTGAAGTACCCGAACAAACAAAATCGGGACAATGGATCGACAACGGTTTCCCGGGCGCCTTCACGGCGCTGTCCCTTGCCTGCCTCTCGTATGCAAACCGGGCCGCGCGCCTCGCCGTCGGGTCTTGGCGAACACCGAAAGCGCGTCCTTGCTGTAGCCGTACCCAAGCATCTGCATTTGCGTCGAAGCCGCGGTTGAACAAAGAACAAGCAGAAGAAAGCGAAGCTGCATCAGAAGCATCGAACAAAGGAGAGCAATTTGGTTTTGGAACTGGAGCGGGTCACCGTCGTTTCAGGCGGGGTGACGCATCTGTATGGCGTCGATCTGCGGCTCGTCCCGGGAGCGATCAATGTGCTGCTCGGTCCGACTCAGGCAGGCAAGACCACGTTGATGCGCGTGATGGCAGGACTCGACCGGCCTGCGTCCGGACGTGTGCTCGCCGATGGCCAGGACGTGACGGGGGTCAGCGTGCGTCGGCGCAACCTCGCGATGGTCTATCAGCAGTTCATCAACTATCCAGCGATGACGGTGTACGACAACATCGCGTCGCCGCTCAAGCTGCAAAAGACGGATGCCGCCGACATACGGCGCCGCGTGAACGAGGTCGCGTCGAAGCTGCATATTGAACATCTGCTCGAGCGGCGGCCGGGCGAACTGTCGGGCGGCCAACAGCAGCGTTGTGCGCTGGCGCGCGCGCTCGTCAAGCGCACCTCGCTCGTGCTGCTCGACGAGCCGCTCGTCAACCTCGACTACAAGCTGCGCGAAGAACTTCGCGCCGAGCTCACGACGCTTTTTTCCGACGGCAAGACCACAGTGGTGTATGCGACGACGGAGCCGCTCGAAGCGCTGCTGCTCGGCGGCTATACGGCCGTGGTCGACAAGGGGCGCGTTCTGCAGTTCGGACCGACACTCGACGTCTACAACGCGCCGGCGAACGTCGACGTAGCGGCCGTCTTCAACGATCCGCCCATGAACATGCTGACGAGCGAACTGCTCGAAAACGGCGATGCGCTTCTGCCCATCGGCCTCGACGTGCCCGTGCGACGTGCGGCGGCGACAGCCGTCGGCACGGGCGCCTGCCGGATCGGCATACGGCCCGGCCAACTGCGGCTGGCGCCGCGCAATGCGCATTCGATCGCGGTGCCGTGCCTGCTCGAACTCGCTGAGCTGAGCGGGTCGGAAACCTACCTGCACCTGCACACGCGTCACGGCGGCATCGACCTCGTGGCGCAGTTGCAAGGCGTGCATCAGATCGAGATCGGCACACAGCTCGACGTCTACGTCGATCCCGACGAACTGTTCGTGTTCGGCGCGGACACCCATCTCGTCGCCCGTCCGAAGGTGCAGGAGGTGGCATATGGCGCGCATTGAATTTCAGAACCTCGGGCACGCGTACCGCCCGAACCCCGCATCGCTCGACGACTACGCATTGCAGCCGATGAGCATGGTCTGGGAAGACGGCGGCGCGTATGCACTGCTCGGACCTTCGGGTTGCGGCAAGTCGACCTTGCTCAATATCGTCTCGGGTCTGCTCAAGCCCTCGGAAGGCAAGGTACTGTTCAACGGACGCGATGTCACGACGCAGGGCGCGCGCGAACGCAACATCGCGCAGGTGTTCCAGTTTCCCGTGATCTACGACACGATGACCGTGTTCGACAATCTCGCGTTTCCGCTGCGCAATCGCGGGCTCCCGACGACCGAAGTGCGCACGCGCGTGCATGAAGTGGCTGACATTCTCGACATGGCGCCCGACCTGCCGCGCAAGGCCAGCAATCTGTCGGCAGACGCGAAGCAGAAGATCTCGCTTGGGCGCGGACTCGTCCGCAAGGACGTCGCGGCGATTCTTTTCGACGAGCCGCTGACCGTCATCGATCCGCACATGAAATGGATGCTGCGGCGGCAACTGAAGAAGATCCATCAGCAACTGAAGCTCACGCTGATTTACGTGACGCACGATCAGGTCGAAGCGCTGACATTCGCGGATGAAGTGGTGGTGATGACCAACGGGCGCGTCGTGCAGAAGGGTGGGCCGGAAGCGCTGTTTTTGCGGCCTGATCATTCGTTTGTGGGCTATTTCATCGGCAGTCCGGGGATGAACCTGTGCCCCGTGCGCCTCGATGAAGGTGGGATAAAGCTGGGCTCGCAGCGCATTGCCGTCGACCCGAATACGCTCGCGACACTCAAGAACACGAATGGCGATCTCAAGCTCGGCATTCGCCCGGAATTCGTGCGCCTCGCGGACGACGGTGAAACAGGCGCAGTCAGGGCACACGTCACGCGCGCACAGCAATTGGGCAACTATCAGCTCGTGACGGCGAACTGCGAAGGACACGTTTTCAACGTGAAGACGGAGCCGAATTTGCGCGTCGTGGATGGCCCTGTGTGGTTGCGTCTTGACGCACCCGAAACCGTTTATTTCAGCAACGACCAACGCATCGCGGTACGAGCCGCTACGGGAGGCACGCGATGAACAAACCGCTCAACCAGAAGGCATGGCTACTCGTCGTGCCCGTGTTCATTTGCGTCGCATTCTCCGCGATCCTGCCGTTGATGACGGTCGTCAACTACTCGGTGCAGGACATCATCAGCCCGACACAGCATGTGTTCGTCGGTACGGAGTGGTTCCGCAACATCATGACCGACCCAGATCTGCGCGGCGCATTGGGACGGCAGATCATTTTCTCGGCCTGCGTGCTGCTGTTCGAAATACCGCTCGGTGTCGCGCTGGCGCTTGCGATGCCGGCGTCGGGCTGGCGTGCGTCGGCTGCACTCGTCGTGCTTGCGATGCCGCTGCTCATTCCATGGAATGTGGTCGGCACGATCTGGCAGATTTTCGGACGGCCCGATATCGGCCTGCTTGGCTACGCGCTGAATCGCATCGGCGTCGAATACAACTACACGGCGAGTCCGACCGATGCCTGGGTGACCGTGCTCGTGATGGATATCTGGCACTGGACACCGCTCGTCGCCTTGCTCTGCTATGCAGGCTTGCGCGCGATTCCCGATGCGTTCTACCAGGCCGCGGAAATCGACGGAGCCAGTCGCTTTGCGGTGTTTCGCTATATCCAGTTGCCCAAGATGCGCGGTGTTCTGATGATCGCGGTGCTGTTGCGCTTCATGGACAGTTTCATGATCTACACGGAGCCGTTCGTGCTGACGGGCGGCGGACCTGGCGACTCCACCACCTTCCTGAGCCAGTACCTCACGCAAAAGGCGGTGGGTCAGTTCGATCTCGGCCCGGCAGCGGCGTTTTCGCTGATTTACTTCCTGATCATCCTGTTGCTCTGCTTCATTTTGTACAACTGGATGGAGCGCGTGGGCAAGGGCGGTCCTGCAACGACGGGAGAAGGCAATGCGTGACGATCGCCGCTGGATACGCGCGCTCGTGTTGCTCGCGTACATCGCGTTTGCGCTGATCCCGTTGTACTGGATGCTGTCGATTTCACTGCGCACGAATGAAGAAACGATGTCGGCTTTTTCGATCTGGCCGCACCATGTCACCTTCGACAACTTCAGGATCATTTTCACCGACCCGTCGTGGTACTGGGGCTATATCAACTCGATCGTCTATGTGTTGATGAATACGGTGATGTCGGTGCTCGTTGCACTGCCGGCTGCCTATGCGTTCTCGCGCTATCGCTTTCTCGGCGACAAGCACATGTTCTTCTGGCTGCTCACCAACCGGATGACGCCGCCTGCCGTGTTTCTTTTGCCGTTCTTTCAGCTTTATTCGAGCGTAGGTCTGATGGACACGTATGTCGCCGTTGCATTGGCGCACATGCTGTTCAACGTGCCGCTCGCCGTGTGGATACTCGAGGGCTTCATGTCGGGGGTCTCGCGTGAGATCGATGAGACGGCGTATATCGACGGGTATTCGTTTCCCGCCTTCTTCATCAGGATCTTTTTGCCTTTGATCAAGGCGGGCGTCGGCGTGACAGCGTTCTTCTGCTTCATGTTCAGCTGGGTCGAGCTGCTGCTGGCGCGCACGCTGACCACGGTGAACGCGAAGCCGATCGCTGCCGTCATGACGCGCACGATATCGGCGGCGGGCATGGATTGGGGCGTGCTGTCGGCGGCGGGCGTGCTGACGATTATTCCCGGCGCGCTCGTCATCTATTTCGTGCGCAACTACATCGCGAAGGGCTTCGCGATGGGGAGAGTGTGATGTTCACGTGGATGTATTGGACACCAGAAGTCGCGATCTTCTTCGGCTGCGTGGTGGTGATGCTGACGGGCATGACGGTTTGGGAAATGCGCTCGCCGACTGTCGAACGCAAAGGCTTTTTGCCGATTGCCACGACGCGCGGTGACCGGCTCTTTATCGGCCTGTTGACGGCGGCGTATGTGAATCTCGCGTGGATCGCGATCAGCGGCGAAGGCGCGAGTGCATGGCCCGGATTTGCGGCATCCGTCGTCGTGCTGCTCGCGATCATGTTGAAGGGATAAAGGAAGTAAGAACAAACCGGTTCCGTTGATGCCCCGGGCGGCTATCGGCTGATGATCCATAAGGGGTGTGGAGACACAGGAGAAGACCATGCAACACAGGAGACGGATCGTCGCGCTTGCAGTAGCGGGAGTGGTCGCGGGGGCTTGTGCGAATCACGCTGCGCTGGCCGGCACGCCCGAAGCGCAGAAATGGGTCGATAGTGAATTCCAGCCGAGCACGCTGAGCAAGCAGCAACAGATGGACGAAATGAAATGGTTCATCGATACGGCTGCGAAGCTCAAGTCGCAAGGCGTCAAGGAGGTGCACGTGGTGTCGGAAACGCTCGACACGCACATGTACGAATCGAAAACGCTAGCCAAGGCGTTCACCGAAATCACGGGTATTCAGGTCAAGCACGACATCATTCAGGAAGGCGATGTTGTCGAGAAACTGCAAACCTCGATGCAATCGGGCCAAAGCATTTACGACGGCTGGATCTCCGATTCCGATCTGATCGGCACGCACTATCGCTATGGCGTGATCATTCCGCTCTCCGACTATATGGAAGGCGAGGGCAAGCAATTTACGAATCCGAATCTCGATATCAAGGACTTCATCGGCACGAGCTTTACCACGGCGCCCGACAAGAAGCTTTATCAGTTGCCCGACCAGCAGTTCGCGAACCTCTATTGGTTCCGCGCGGACTGGTTTGCACGCAAAGACCTTCAGGACAAGTTCAAGGCGAAGTACGGCTACGATCTCGGCGTGCCCGTCAACTGGTCCGCGTATGAAGATATTGCCGAGTTCTTTACCAATGACGTGAAGACGATCGATGGCGAAAAGGTCTTCGGGCATATGGACTACGGCAAAAAGGATCCTTCACTGGGCTGGCGCTTTACCGATGCGTGGCTTTCGATGGCCGGCGAAGCGGATAAAGGCATCCCGAACGGCCTGCCCGTCGACGAGTGGGGTATCCGCGTGACGCCGGACGGATGTCATGCCGTGGGCGCATCGGTGACGCGCGGCGGCGGCACGAACAGTCCCGCAGCCGTCTTCGCGACGACGAAGTACATCGACTGGCTGAAGAAATATGCGCCGCCTGAAGCGTCAGGCATGACCTTCAACGAAGCGGGCCCTGTGCCGGCGCAGGGCAAGATTGCGCAACAGATCTTCTGGTATAGCGCGTTCACGGCATCGATGCTGAAGCCGGGCAATGTGACGAACGCCGACGGCACGCCGAAGTGGCGCATGGCGCCGTCGCCGCACGGCCCGTACTGGAAGGACGGCATGCAGAACGGCTATCAGGACGTCGGCTCGTGGACGTTCTTCAAGTCGACGCCTGCGAACCAGCGCGCGGCCGCGTGGCTTTACGCGCAGTTCGTGACGTCGAAGAGCGTGTCGCTGAAGAAGTCGATTGTCGGTCTCACCTTCATCCGCGATTCGGACATTCACAGCGATTACTTCACGAAGAACGCGGACAAATACGGCGGCCTGATCGAGTTCTATCGAAGCCCCGCGCGCGTCGCCTGGACGCCGACGGGTAATAACGTGCCGGACTATCCGAAGATGGCGCAACTGTGGTGGAAGAACGTCGCGACAGCCGTTGCCGGCGAAAAAACGCCACAGGCGGCAATGGACAACCTCGCGAAGGAGATGGACCAGGTGCTGGGCCGTTTGCAACGCGCGGGCATGAAGGTCTGTGCGCCTGAATTGAATGCGCAAAGCGATCCGTCGAAATGGCTCTCCGATCAACATGCGCCGTGGAAGAAACTCGCGAATGAAAAGCCGAAGGGCGAAACGGTCAAATACGACCAGCTGCTCGCGGCATGGAAGGCGGGCAAGGTGCGGTAAGAGGTTCAAGAGGGAAGGTTGGAAGGCCGGAAAAGGCGGCGTCGAAAGACGCCGCCTTTTTTATTGGATGTTGAAACGCATTCAAAGCGGTCAACCATTTGCATGATTCGGCTGCCAGGCAAAAGCCAATCGTCTTTAAGAGAACGACGCGCAATGGCCACACATGCCGTACGCATTATTGCGAACCATTACCATTCATGTAATGATAGCGATTCGCATTTAAGAGAGGCCAGCCGCGGACGTTTTTGACTCGGCGGGGCGGTTCGCGGGGACATGTGAACCGGACGGGCAGGCAGCGCCCGTTGCACCAAAAAAATCAGTGATAACGACAGGGAATCGCGATGTATCGAACAACGCCACTCGCAGCGGCCGTCATGGCCGCCTTTGCGACGCCGCTTTACGCCCAAACGACGACGCCTGCTACACCGGCGGTTCAGATTGAGCAGGCCGCAACGTCCACTTCTCCCGCCAGCCAGCCCTCCGCCAGCCAGCCTTCCGAAAGCAGCGTACTGCCCGCCGTTCGTGTGTCGGGCCAGGCGGACAACGCCAACGACTTCCAGCCGGAGACGTCGAGCGTCGGCGCCAAGGTGCCAACCGCGCTGCGTGATATTCCGCAAGCCGCGACCGTCGTGCCGAAGGCCGTGCTGCAATCGCAGGCCGTGAGCTCGTTCTCCGATGCATTGCGCAATGTGCCCGGCATTACGATCGGTGCGGCCGAAGGCGGCCAGATCGGCAATAACATCAACCTGCGCGGCTTTTCGGCGCGCACGGACATTTACCTCGACGGCTTCCGTGACCGCGGCCAGTACTATCGCGACACGTTCAACCTCGAGTCGATCGACGTGCTGTATGGTCCGTCGTCGCTGTACTTTGGTCGCGGTTCGACGGGTGGCGTGATCAACCAGGTCAGCAAGGAGCCGACGCTGAGAAAGCGCGCCGACGTCTCCGTGCAGGCGGGCACGCATGACCGTTATCGCACGACCGTCGATCTCGATACGCCGATCACTGACACGTCAGCGTTGCGCATCAACGCCTTCGGACAGAGCCTCGGTTCGTCGCGCGACGTGATGAAGAACAAGGACTACGGCGTCGCGCCCGAAGTGAAGTTCGGCATCGGCACGCCGACGGAAATCACGTTGTCCGCGCTGATCCAGCACAACCGCGATCAGCCCGACTACGGCATTCCGCCGTTGAACGGCCATCCCGCGCCCGTGAATCGCGGCACCTTCTACGGCTACACCGACGACCGCACGATTCAGGACGTGCAGACGCTCAGCGCCCGCATCAAGCATCGTTTTAACGAAGACCTGATTCTGCGTAACCAGACGCAGTTCAGCCATTACAGCACGCAGGCGCGCGCCACCAACGCGGCGTCGGTGCTGACGGGGCCGCTCTCGACGTCGCCGGCGCTCACCAGCGGCAACTTCACGACCATCGATCCGTCGAAGCTGTTCGTGAAGCTGCAGGGCAAGGACCGCAACATCAACGATCACTCGGTCTACAACTCGACCGATCTCGAAGCAAAGTTCAATACGGGGCCGCTCAGGCATGACGTGATCACGGGGCTTGACTTGAGCCACGAAACGTATAGCAACCAGAGCTTCACCGCGACCTCGCCGGGCATGACGTCGAACACGATCGGCGTCGTACCGCTGATCGATCCGCCTTATCTGCCGCGTCCGGCGAACGTGAAGGAAGTCGCCACCAATCTCGCGGAATCGAGCGCGAATGGCGTGGGTGCGTATGTGAACGATACCGTGTCGATCGGCCAGCACTGGAAGGTGGTGGGCGGCGTGCGCTGGGACCGCTATGAAGCGTCGATCCACAACTCGATCAACACGCCGCGCTATGCAACGCAGACGAACTACTTCACGAGCGTGCGCGGCGGCATCATTTATCAGCCGGCCGACTGGCAATCGTATTACGTGTCGTACGGCACGTCGTTCGATCCGTCGCTTGAGGCGTTGACGTTGACAAACGGGCAGCAGAACCTGCCGCCCGAACACAACAAGTCGTATGAAGTGGGCGCGAAGCTGGATCTGCTCGGCGGCGGGCTGTCCGTCACGCAATCGCTTTTCAACATCGAGAAGACGAATGCGCGCACTGCGAACCCGGATGGCAGCTATACGCTCGACGGCGACGTCCGTGTGCGCGGTTACCAGCTCGGTCTCGCCGGCCACATCACGAACAACTGGCAGGTGTTCGGCGGCTATACGTACATGGACGGCGAGATCCTGAAGGCCTTCGACGGCACCCAGGGCAAGATCCCCGCCAACACGCCGAAACACACACTCACGTTGTGGACCACCTACCTGTTCACGCCGCATTGGGAAATCGGCGGCGGGCCGACCTACATGTCGTCGCGTTATGCAGCGAACAACAACTTCGTGCAGGTCGGCGGCTACACGCGCTGGGACGCGATGGCTGCATATCACGCGAAGCGCTACGACATCCAGTTCAACGTGCTGAACCTGACGGACAAGAACTACTACGATGCGCTGATTCCGTCCGATGGCGGACGCGCGGTGCCAGGTTACGGCCGTACGTTCCTCGCGACGGTAAACTATCGCTTCTTCTGATCGCATGAAGCGATAGCCACCGACATGCCGCATGCTTCCCGCACGAAGCGATTCATGCAGGAAGCGCGCGGCGTAGTCCGTTACGCAGGTACTTGAACAATGATTGTCTCGATCCCGGACGTACTGAGCCCCGCCGAAGCCGCGGCGATGCGCGCGCAACTCGAAGCGAGCGACGCATGGGTCGATGGCCGTGCGACAGCCGGCTATCAGGGCGCCCCCGTCAAACGCAACCAGCAGATCGGGGAGGGATCGCCGATCGCGCTGGAAATGGGCGACAGGATCGTCGCGTCGCTGGAACGCCACCCGCTTTTCATCAGCGCCGCGTTGCCGAACAAGGTGTACCCGCCGCTCTTCAACCGCTATGAAGGCGGCATGCACTTCGGCAGTCACGTCGACGGCGCGATCCGGCTCGTGCCAGGCAGCGGCGCACGCGTGCGCACCGACGTTTCGGTCACGCTGTTTCTCACGCCTCCCGACGAATACGACGGCGGCGAACTGCTGATCGAAGATACCTTCGGCGTGCAGGAAGTGAAGCTGCCCGCCGGACACGCAATCGTCTATCCGGGCACGAGCCTGCATCAGGTGCGGCCCGTCACGCGCGGCGCGCGCGTAGCGAGCTTCTTCTGGGTGCAAAGCCTCGTGCGGGACGACACGCAGCGCGCGATGCTGTTCGATCTCGACGGCGCGATCCAGCGTCTCAACGCATCGAATGGCGATGAAGCGGCGCGCCGCACGCTGGTGGGCTGTTATCACAACCTGCTGCGCATGTGGAGCGATACTTAAGCAAAACGCCCGCACCAATGCGGGCGTTCAGCAGAGGCCATCAGCCGGCAACAGGATCAGCCCGGCAGCATCCCCGGCAACACATACGCCTGCAGCAGCGTGATCAGGCCAACGATCACCGCGAACAGCAGGCTATGCCGCACGGTGAAGCGGAACAGTTCCGACTCGCGTCCGACGAGACCCGTCGCCGCGCAGGCGACCGCGATCGACTGCGGCGAAATCATCTTGCCCGTCACACCGCCCGTCGTATTCGCGGCCACCAGCAGCGTGTCCGACACGCCGATCTGATGCGCGGTCGTATGTTGAAGCGAGCAGAACAGCGCATTCGACGATGTGTCCGAACCCGTCAGAAATACACCGAGCCATCCGAGCACCGGCGAGAAGAACGGAAATGCGGCGCCCGTGCCGGCGAGCAGCAATGCCAGCGTCGACGACATGCCCGAATAGTTCGCGACGAACGCAAACGACAGCACGAGACCGATCGACAGAATGGGACGGCGCAGTTCCATCAGTGTTTCGCCGAACGTCGCGAGCGCAACGCGCGGCTTCACGCGCAGCAGGAGCATCGAAAGCAGCGCGGTCAGCAGAATCGCCGTGCCGACTGCGGAGAGCAGATCGAGCTTGAACACGGCTTCATACGCTTTGGGCGTCGCGACGATGGGCGCAGTTTTCATGACGAGCTGATCGAGCGCAGGCACTTTGAACTTGATGATGCTCCATGCAAGCGCACCTTTCGCCGCGAACAGCGCCTTGAACGATTGCAGGCTCCACACTGTGACGACGGCCGTCAGGATGCCGAACGGCGCCCAGGCGCGGATCGTCTGCGCGAGCGTGTACGGCGATGCACGACGGCTCGCGCCATGTGAGCCACTGGTACTGCCGCCCATACCACCAAGAGAAAGTGCCGCCACGCCGCCACCGACTGTGCCGTGTGCCGTATCGTGCGCACGGTGCGGTTGCCAGACCTTCAGGAACGACGCGAGTGCGACGAGGCTGACAAGCGCCGACGTGATGTCGGGCAACTCCGGTCCGATGTGATTCGACGTGAAGTACTGCGTGACCGCGAAACTGCCCCCCGCGACGAGCGCGGCCGGCCACGTTTCCTTGATGCCCCGCTTGCCGTCCATCATGAAGACAAGCCAGAACGGCACGGCCAGCGACAGCAACGGCAACTGGCGACCCGCCGTCGCGCCGATCAGGAACGGATCGATGCCCGTCACCTGGCCCGCGACGATGATGGGAATGCCCATCGCGCCGAACGCGACGGGCGCAGTGTTCGCGATCAGGCACAGGCCCGCTGCCTTCAGCGGATCGAAGCCCAGCCCGACGAGCAGGGCTGCCGTAATCGCGACGGGTGCGCCGAAGCCTGCCGCGCCTTCGAGAAACGCGCCGAACGAAAAACCGATCAGCAGCAGCTGCAGGCGCTGATCGTCCGTCAGCGCGAGCACCGATGCGCGGATGATGTCGAACTGCCCTGTCTTCACGACCAGCTTATAGAGAAACACGGCCGTGACGATAATCCACGCGATCGGCCACAAGCCGTAGCCAAAACCGAAACCCGCCGCGGCGAAGGCCTGCGGCGCGGGCATGCCGTAGGCGACGATCGCGACGGCGAGCGACAGGATCAGCGTGCCCGCCGCCGCGACATGCCCCTTCAGGCGCAGCACCGCCAGCGCGACGAAGAAAAAGATGATCGGGATGCTGGCCGCGAGCGCGGATAGCCAGAGGCTGCCGAGGGGCAGATAGGTCTGATACCACGGGTGCATGTCGGTCTCCTCCGAAAATGCGTTCAATGAATTCTTGTCGGCGGCATGCAGCCGCTCGCTGTGCGTCGCCTGTGAAGACGATGCACGCGTGTCGATGATCGGACTACAGTGAAAGCGCTATTCGGGTTGGCCGCGCTCGCGCATCAGATCGTGCAGGCTGCGCGCGGCAGGCTTCAGCGGCTCGCGGTGACGGGTCCAGCCCATCTGGTTCTTCGGTGCGAAGGCGCGCAGCCGTGTCGCGGCCCAGCGCAGCATCCGGTATGCGCGCGGATGCGCGAACGCGCCACTCCAGAAGCGCCACACGAACTGCTCTTCACGGCTGAACTTCGCACCCTGGCCGCGCAGCGGATGCGCGACCACTTCGTGCGGATCGCGGTTCGCCTCCGTGCGCAGGCGCACGAGCAATTCGGGAATCGGAATGCGCACGGGGCACACTTCGCCGCATGCGCCGCACAGGCTGGATGCCGTCGGCAGATCGGCGGTTTCTTCGAGGCCCAGCAGATGCGGCGAAATGATCTTGCCGATCGGCCCCGGATATGTCGTGCCGTACGCATGTCCGCCGATTCGCGTGTACACGGGGCAATGATTCATGCACGCGCCGCAACGGATGCATTGCAACGTGGCGCGCAACTGATCGTCGGCATAGGCTTGCGTGCGGCCGTTGTCGAGCAGCACCACATGCATCTCGCGCGGACCGTCGCGTTCGCCTTCGCGGCGCGGGCCGGTGATCAGATTGAAGTACGTGGTGATCGCCTGGCCCGTCGCCGAGCGCGTCAGGAGACTGGAGAGCGGCACGATGTGCGACAGCTTCGCGACCACCTTCTCCATGCCCATGATCGCGATATGCACATTGGGCACGGTCGTGGACAGGCGTCCGTTGCCTTCGTTTTCGACGAGCCAGAGCGTGCCCGTATCGGCAGCTGCGAAGTTGACGCCCGACAGGCCGATGTCGGCATCGACGAATGCGCGGCGCAGCGCGCGGCGACCCGTCCGGATCAGTTCGTCGACATCTTCTGTGTAGCGCGTATCGGGGATGTGCTGCTCGAACAGCTCGGCGATGTCGGCCTTTGTCTTGTGGATCGCAGGCATCACGATATGCGACGGCTTTTCGTGCGCGAGCTGCACGATGTACTCGCCCATATCGGATTCGATGCAGTCGATGCCGCGCGCTTCGAGATAATGGTTGAGCTCGATCTCCTCGCTCGCCATCGACTTGCCCTTGATGACGCGCTTTGCGTCGTGCGATTGCGCGATGTGATGGATGATTGCGGTGGCATCGGCGGCCGTTTCGGCCCAATGCACGTGTACGCCGCGCGCCGTGAGTTGTTCTTCGAGCTGCACGAGCAGATCGGGAAGACGCGACAGCGCGTGCTGGCGCACGGCTTCGCCGAGATCGCGCAGTTGCTGGAGTTCGTCTTCGTCGGGGAATTGCGTGCGGCGTCTGGTTTGCAGGAAGTCCATGGCGCCACGGAAGCTGCTGCGCAGTTTGGGATCGTCGAGCGCGGCGCGGGCGCGCGTCCTGAAGTCCTGCGGCGGCACGAAGTGCATCGGGGTGGCGTTCATGCGGCGTCTCCGTGCAAGAGGTCTGCCTGATGTTCGACGATCACGACCCACAGTTCGCGCGGACCATGCGCGCCGTAGGCGAGCGTTTGCTGGATGTCGGATGTCTTCGACGGGCCGGAGATCATCACGAGATTGGTCGGCATGCCGGCCTGCCACTGCTCGGCGCGCATCGCGGCGTGCAGGTCCGCGTGCAGCGTGTGTGCGTAGACGAGTGCGATGTGCACGGGCGGCACGAGCGACATGGTGCGCGGCGAGCCCGCGTCGGGTGCAACGATCAGCGTGCCCGTCGCAGCGAGACCCGAGCGCGCGACCGTGAAGCCGGCGTCGATCGTGTCGAACAATTCGGCTTTCCAGTTTTCGATCGGCTGATCGTAGTTGCGTGTCGCGACGGAAGGCGCCAGTGCCTGGTGCAACGCGGCACCTTCCGCGCGCGACGTGTCGAGCAGCACGCGCTTCACGTTCGCATCGAGCAGACGTTGCGCAAGCAACGCAGGCCACGTGCGCTCCGTCGCGCGAATGACGTCGGCGTGTGAAGCCTGCAGCGCAGCCTGCATCGATTCGACGAGCGTCTGCGTCGGCGCTGTGACGCGGCGGCCGTCATAATGCAGATCGATGCCGGCATCGAGGCGTTTCAGATCGTCGCCTGAAACATGAGTGGGCACGGCGGCGCGCAACCGTCCGAGCATGCGTTCGCGCGCGTTCATGCGTTGTCTCCCTTGTCGTGTGCATCGGCGCGTTGCGTGCGCCGCCACAGGAAGCTCGCGATATGCTCGACTTCGACAGGTGCGCGTTGATGACGGGCCGCATGGCCGATGTTCAGCAGGCAACCGCAATCGGCGGATACGATGCGATCGCAGCCCGTTGCGCACGCCGACGCGACTTTGTCGCGAACCATCGCGCCGGAAATGTCGGGATGCTTCAGCGAAAAGGTGCCGCCGAAACCGCAGCATTCCGATTCGCGTTCGTGCTCGATGCGCGTGACGCCCGGCAACGCATCGACGAGTTCGACGCCGTGCACGCGCGTGCCCATTTCGCGTCGCGCAGCGCACGAGGTATGCAGCACAATGCGCTCATCGGCTGCGTCGCTTGTAACGGGCCATTCGATATGCAGCACGCGCAGCAGGAATTCGCTGAGTTCGTAGACGCGTTCGCTGAGTTCCTTTGCCTTGACGGCCATCGCGGGATCGTCTGCGAAGAGCTTGGGCCAGTGGTGGCGCATCATGCCCGCGCACGAGCCCGACGGCACGATCACGGGCCACGGGTTCGAAAAGAGATCGAACTGGGCGCGCGCGACGTCGCGTGCCTGTTCGGGATTGCCGCTGCTGTACGCGGGCTGGCCGCAGCAGCTTTGCTCATGAGGAAAGTGAACGACGAGCCCTTCGCGTTCGAGCAGCTTCACGGCGTCGAGGCCGGCTTCGGGCACGAACAGGTCGACCAGGCAGGTGGCGAACAGATACACGTCGCGCGGCGCGGCCGGATATTGCCTTTCCTTCATATCTCGCTCCAGAATGCGTCCGCTTTGCGCCCCTTGCATCGCAAGCGGCAGCGCGGATTGCTTGAATCGTTGACGCATGATTCCCAAATGTGCGCGACAATACAAATTGGTTGGACCAATGAGGGAGCGAGACATGACGACGCAGACGCGGGAGCGGGGCAGGGTGGAGGGCATCATGCGCCAGATGGAAACGTCGCTGCTCGACGGCACGTGGCCGCCGGGCTCACGGCTGCCCGCCGAGCGCACGCTGGCCGATCAGTACGGCGTGTCGCGCAACACGGTGCGCGAGGCGAGCCAGCGGCTGGCGGCGCGCGGCCTGCTGCAAAGCCGGCGCGGCGCGGGCGTGTACGCGACAGATCAGTTGCGCGCGGGCATCGCGTCGCCGTGGGGCCAACTGGTCGCGGACCACCCGGTGTTGCGCAACGACATTCTCGAGTTTCGCCGCGTGCTGGAAGGCGCGACGGCGTATTTCGCCGCGATGCGTGCGACGGGAGCGGATATCAAACGCATCCGTTCGCTGATGCGCGAACTGGAGCGCTCGCACGATTGCGACGACAAGGACAGCGAAGCCACGGCCGACACGCAACTGCACGACGCAATCGCACAGGCTTCGCACAACACGATGTTTCTGCATCTGCATACGAGCATTCTCGGCATGCTGCGCGAACACATCACGATCAGTGGCACGGATGTGCGGGCGCTGGGCGCGGAGGAGTCGGCCCAGCTGTTGATCCAGCATCGCGCCGTGTGCGATGCGATCTGTATGCGCCGGCCCGAAGAAGCGCGCACGGCGATGCACACGCATATCGACTACGTGCGCACCAACCTTCACGAGTAGCATGAAGCGGCGGGAACTGGTCCAACCACATGAAACCCAGCAACGGCTATCCGGACGTCAGACGGTTTCCGCCACCTGAAACGCGTCAACCGAAGTCTTCAGCCGACCCGCCTGTTCCGTCAGCGAATGCGCGGCGGCCGCCGCCTGTTCGACGAGCGCGGCATTTTCCTGCGTGAGGCTGTCCATCTGCGTAACGGCCAGGTTGACCTGATCAATGCCCGCGCTCTGTTCGGCGGCAGCCGCGGCGATTTCCTGCATCACGCCCGTCACGCTCGCAATCGCGTCGCGTGCCTGCTGAATCGTCGATCCCGTGCGCTCGACGAGGCCCGCGCCGTTGCCGACCTTGTCGACGGCGCGGCTGATCAGTTGACGCACTTCCTTGGCAGCGCCCGCGCTGCGATGCGCAAGCGTGCGCACTTCGCCCGCGACGACGGCAAAGCCGCGTCCCTGTTCTCCCGCGCGCGCCGCTTCGACGGCGGCATTCAGCGCGAGGATGTTGGTCTGGAAGGCGATGCTTTCGATCACCGCAATCACTTCGACCATCTTCTGCGATTCGCTGGAGATGTCGCGCATCGTCGAGACGGCCTCGCCGACCATCACGCTGCCCTGGTTCGCGATCTGCGCGGCGCTTTCGGCGAGTTCGCTCGCGGTGCGCGCGTTTTCGGCCGTCTGCCGGACCATCGACGTCATCTGCTCCATGCTGGCGGCCGTCTCCTGCAACGAGGCGGCCTGATTCTCGGTGCGCGACGAGAGGTCCGCATTGCCGCTGGCAATTTCCCCCGCGCCCGTCGCGACGTTATCGGCGGCGTGCTTGATTGCGCGGATGGTGTCCGTCAGCGTGTCGCGCATGCGGCGCATTTCGCGCAGCAGACTGCGCTCGTCGTTCTCGCGCGTATCGATAGACACGGTCAGATCGCCGATCGCGATCGCATTTGCGACGTCGGCGGCATAGACGGGGTCGCCGCCGATCGTGCGCTGGATGCTACGGTTGGTCACCGCGACGAGCGCGGCCAGCAGCAGCGCAATGCCGATGAACACGCCGCCGATCAGATAGAGCGAGCGCATGAACGCGGCGTCGATATCGTCGACATACGCGCCCGTCGCGATGATCCAGTCCCACGGCGCGTAGCGCACCACATACCCGATCTTGCCGACAGCTTCAGCGGGGCCCGACGCGGACGCGGCGCGCGAATGCGGAAACACGTAGTCGACGAAGCCGCCATCGGCCGACTGCGCGACTTTCGCGAATGTCACGTAGTGATGGCGTCCGTCGGCGTCGGCCGTGCCGGCGAGATCCTTGCCGTTCGTCGCGGGCTTGATGGGATGCATGACCATGCGCGGCGTCGAATCGATCACGAGGAAGTAGCCGTCCTCGCCGTAGCGGATGTCGTGCAAGCGGGCGAGCGCCTCCTTGCGTGCATCCGCGTCGCTGAGCTTGCCGCTTTGCGCGAGCGCCGCGTATTCCTGAACCAGCGACAAGCCGACATGCGCAACGTTCACGAGGTCATTCTTGCGCTCCTCGATGCGCGTCTCGCGCGACAGATACGCCGCCGACACCGATACCAGCAACAACGCGATCAGGCTGACGACGAGCGGCAACCACAACTTCTGCGTAAAACTCAGCTTCACCATTCGGACGCCTCGCTTCGTGCGCGATGTTTGAAATGTGGGCGCGCGTCGACGCAATGCGGCGCGCATGTCTCCTTCTGATATATCGACAGATGCGGCCTCAGCTTGCGTACAGAAAAACCCTGTCATGGATTGTGCGTAGAAGCGCCGCGAGGCGGCTGTCGGTGACTCGCCTAGCGAGCGTCGAAGCGCGCCGCGAGCCGCCGCTCGCGAAACGCCTCGACGATGAAATCGATGAACACGCGGGTCTTCGCGGGCAACAGCTTGCGGTTCGGGTAATAGAGCGTAAGCGGGCTGATCGGCGCGTGCCAGCCGGGCAGCAGCCGCATCAGCTGGCCGCTTTCGATCCACGGCGCGGCGTGCGGCGTGGGCAGGAAGGCGATGCCGAGACCTTGCATCGCCGCATGCGCGATCGCCTCGGGATCGTCGAAGATCATCCGCACCCGGCATTCGGCGAGCGCCTCTTCGCCGACCTGGTTGCGCATCGTCCACGCACGCAGGCGGCCCGTGCTGCTGGAGCGTCGCGCAATGCCGTCCAGCTCTGCAAGTTCGGACGGGTGCGCAGGCAGCGGCCGGCCCTTCATATACGCCGGCGACGCCGCGACAATCGTGCAAGGCCGCGCAATTTCGCGCGCGACCACGCCTTGCGTCAACTCGATCCCGGCGCCGATCGCGGCATCGAAGCCGCCCGCGATCAGATCGACGGCGCGATTGTCGAAGTGCCAGTCGGGCACGATGTCGGGGTAGCGTTCGAGAAATTCGCCGAGCAGCGGCACCAGATATTCCCGCCCGAACGACAACGCCATGCCGACTTTCAGCACGCCGGATGGTTTGCCGTCATGCTGCGCGGCGCGCGCGAACGCGTCCTGCAGGCTCGCGAACGGCGCGCCTGCGTCGGCCCATAGCTGCTCGCCGCCGGGCGTCATCGTCAGCTTGCGGGTGCTGCGGTGAAAGAGCCGCACGCCTAGATGCGTCTCCAGCCGCGCGACGTTTTTGCTGACGCCGGCAGGCGTGAGGCCGAGCCTGCGCGCGGCCGCCGAAAAGCTGCCCGTTTCGGCCGTCTGGATGAACGATTCGATGAGATTGAGGGCTTCCATACGGTGTCGTGTTAGCCGGTTGCGGACAATCACGCCCCGCAATTGACTTATACCTGTGGTTGAAACTGTTAGTCGTGATTCGATCCTACCGGCAATGTAATCGGTTGGCCATACTTGCATCACCTCAACACCACTTCATCAGGAGCACAACATGAACTCGAATCTTCAAGGCAAGATTGCTTTCGTCACGGGCGGTGCACGCGGAATCGGCGCGGCGGTGGTTCGCCGGCTTGCCCGCGAAGGTGCGACGGTCGCCTTCACGTATCACAGCTCGGCAGCGGGAGCGAACGATCTCGTCGCGAGCATCGAAAAAGCGGGCGGGCGTGCCATTGCCGTCAAGGCGGACGTAGCCGATGCCGCTGCGCTGACGAACGCAATCAACGAGACGGCGCGCGAACTCGGCAAGATCGACATCCTCGTGAACAACGCCGGTGTGCTGCGCATCGGCACGCTGGACAGCTTCACGCTTGAAGACTTCGATGCGACGGTGCAAGTGAACGTGCGCGCCGTGTTCGTCGCATCGAAGGCGGTGCTGCCGCACATGGGACAAGGCGGCCGGATCATCAATATCGGCAGCACGAATGCCGAGCGCATGCCGTTCGCGGGCGGCGCGGCGTACGCAATGAGCAAGTCGGCGCTGCTCGGGCTCGTGCAAGGCCTTGCGCGTGATCTCGGTCCGAAGGGCATCACGGTTAACAACGTGGCGCCCGGCCCCGTCAATACCGACATGAACCCGGAAGCGGGCGAGTTCGGTGCATCGCTGCACAGCCTGATGGCGATCCCGCGTCACGCTACGACGGACGAAATCGCAGGTATGGTCGCGTATGTCGCGAGCCCGGAAGCGGCGTTCGTGACGGGCGCGAACCTGCTGATCGACGGCGGCTTCGCTGCGTAAGCGTCCCGTGCGGCCGTCCGCGCCCGTGCGGGCGGCTGCGTATCGAAGGAGGCGGGAGCGAGACTTGCCGCTCCCGCTGGCATCGCCGCCGAAAAAGGCGTCAATTGGCCGTCAAGTCGCCGGCGCATCAGCGTCGAGCAGCTGTCGCGTAACGCTGCTGACGCGGTGCTCATGTCAGAATGGCGCTTTCGTGGACCCCACCCCGAAATGCACATGACTTTGAACCTGGCGCCCAGCACCTACGGAGCGGACCGCTCCGGCCTCGTTTGCGGATTTCGCTTTGCACCCGACACGCCCGGCCAGGCCGTCGATACCGACACGGCCGCCGAATGGCTGGCCGAATGCCGCAACGAGACGAAGGCGTCGGACGCGCACCAGAGCGAATTCCTCTGGCTGCATTTCAATCTCGCGCATGTGTCCAGCGAACGCTGGATCCGCACGCATCTCGATCTGCCCGACACCTTCTTCGAAGCGCTGCGCGAAGGCTCCCACTCCACGCGCATCGAGCATCAGCACGGCGCGCTGCTCGCCGTGGTCAACGATGTGATGTACGACTTCGAGCAGACGCCTTCGGAGATCGCGACGCTGTGGGTCTACACGCACAAGCGGATCATGGTGACAGCGCGCCTGAAGCAACTGCGCTCGGTGGACCGGCTGCGCGCGTCGGTGCGCAACGGCGAGCGCTTCGACACGTCGGCGGAATTGCTGATCCATCTGCTGCGCGACCAGGCCGACCTGCTCGTCGAGATCGTGCGCCGGACCAGCGTCGAGGTGGACCGAATCGAAGATCATTTTCTGTCGCAGCGGGTCTATCAGAGCCGCCGCGACCTCGGCGCGATGCGGCGCGTGCTGGTGCGCCTGCAGCGGCTGCTTGCGCCCGAGCCCGGCTCGATCTTCCGGCTACTGGTGCGGCCGCCCGCGTGGCTGCTGCCCGCAGACGTGCAGAGCCTGCGCGATTCGACGGAAGAGTTCTCGCTGGTGCTCGGCGACCTGTCCGGTCTCGCAGAGCGCATCAAGCTGCTGCAGGAAGAGATCGCCGCGCGACTGAACGAACAGACCAACCGCACGCTGTTCACGCTGACGATCGTGACCGTGCTGGCGCTGCCCATCAACATCATCGCGGGTCTGTTCGGGATGAACGTCGGCGGCGTGCCGCTCGCGGAAAACAAGCACGGCTTCTGGGTGATGGTGCTGCTCGTCGTGAGTTTTACCGTGCTTGCGGGCTGGTGGGCGTTGCGCCGGCGCCCGCCCGGTTGACGCCGGTCGCAGCATCCGCGCTGATTCAGAACGCGGTCCGTTCACTCGGCTTTCGCATAGGCCGGGCGTAGAATCCATGAGCCGTTCGAGCGGCATTCTGCATTGGCCAGCCGCATTGGTCATTAGCAGGCAGCGCAACACTGAACGTTCGTTTCAGGAGGCATGACATGGCAAAGCTCGTCGCGCTCTACAAGACCCCCACCGACCGCAACGCATTCGACGCCCATTACTTCGACAAACACGTGCCGCTCGCGAAATCGATTCCCGGCCTGCGCGGCTACGAAGTGAGCGTCGGGCCCGTGGCGAGCGCCAAGGGCGAGTCGCCGTACGCGCTCGCCGCCATCCTCAGTTTCGACAGCTTCGACTCGCTGCAGCAGGCGATGGGTACGCCCGAGGCGGCGGCCACCACCGCCGACCTGCAGAATTTCGCGCAGGCGGGCGTCGAACTGCTCGTGTTCGACACGAAAGAAGTCTGACGCGAGGAACGCCGTACCGGCTGGTCCGCGCGGCGCGTCCCAAGGCGCTTTCCCGCGGATTCTCCGTACTATCCCTGGCGGACGCAGCTGGATGATAACGCTACCATGCGCGCATCCGATCATCGTTTTGCAGCCGCGAAAGTTGACGTCCTTCCTGTCGCATCGCCGCGTTTGCGACCGGAAATGATAGCGTTACCAAGGAGACTGATTTGCCCGCGAATCGTAAGAAGCCTGAAGAACTGCGCAGCTACCGCTGGTATGGCGTCAACGATCTCCGTTCGTTCGGCCACCGCTCGCGCACCGCGCAGATGGGTTATCACTCGTCGGACTACATGGGCAAGCCGGTGATTGCCGTCGTCAACACGTGGAGCGAGATCAACTCGTGCCACACGCACTTCAAGCAGCGCGTGGAGGAAGTCAAGCGCGGCATCTGGCAGGCGGGCGGCTTTCCCGTCGAAATGCCCGTGATGACGCTCGCCGAGCCGTTCCAGAAGCCGACCACGATGCTTTACCGCAACTTCCTCGCGATGGAGACGGAAGAGTTGCTGAAGTCCTATCCGTTTGATGGCTGTGTGCTGATGGGCGGCTGCGACAAGACCACGCCGGGTCTGCTGATGGGCGCGATCAGCATGGATCTGCCCGCGATCTACCTGCCCGCCGGCCCGATGCTACGCGGCAACTGGAACGGCCGCACACTCGGCAGCGGCTCGGACACGTGGAAATACTGGGCAGAACTGCGTGCGGGCAAGATCACGGAAGACGAATGGAAGGGCATCGAGAGCGGTATCGCGCGTTCGCCGGGCCACTGCATGACGATGGGCACGGCCTCTACGATGACAAGCGCGACGGAAGCGCTCGGTCTCACGCTGCCCGGCTTCTCGTCGATTCCCGCCGCCGATTCGCGTCACGCGCAATATGCGTCGCTGACGGGTCAGCGCATCGTCGAGATGGTGTGGACCGATCAGAAGCCGTCGGACATTCTCACGGCGAAGTCGTTCGACAACGCGGTGACGACGGTGCTCGCGATGTCGGGCTCGACGAATGCGATCGTGCATCTGGTGGCCGTCGCGCGCCGCGCGGGCATCGATCTGACCACCGCGCGCTTCGACGAACTGGCGCGCGTGACGCCCGTGCTCGGTAACATCCGCCCGGCGGGCCAGTATCTGATGGAGGACTTCTATTACGCGGGCGGCTTGCGCGCGTTGCTGGCGGAACTGGGCGAACTGATCGACGGCACGCAGATGACCGTGAACGGCCAGACTCTCGGCGAGAACATCGCGGGCGCGGAGATTTTCAACGACGACGTGATCCGCAAGCGCGGCAATCCGCTCGTCGAACGCGATGGTCTCGCTGTGCTGACGGGCAATCTCGCACCCGATGGCGCCGTCATCAAGCCGGCGGCGATGGAAGCGCATCTGCTGAAGCATCGCGGACCCGCCGTCGTGTTCAGGGACTACAACGACATGGCCGCGCGCATCGACAGCGAAGACCTGGACGTGACGGCCGATTCGGTGATCGTGCTGCAGCATGCCGGTCCCGTCGGCGCGCCGGGCATGCCCGAATGGGGCCAACTGCCGATTCCGCAGAAGCTGCTGAGGCAGGGCGTGCGCGACATGCTGCGTATTTCCGATGCACGCATGAGCGGCACCAGCTATGGCGCGTGCGTGCTGCACGTCGCGCCCGAATCGTTCGTCGGCGGGCCACTCGCGCTCGTGAAGGACGGCGACATCATCGAACTGGACGTGGCTGCCCGCCGTCTGCATGTCGATGTTGACGACGAGGAACTGGCCGCGCGCAAGCAGGCGTGGCAACCGCCGAAGCGTCCTTTCGAACGCGGCTTCGGCGTGATGCATCAGCTGCACGTGACCCAGGCGAACAAGGGCTGCGATTTCGATTTCCTCGAAGAAAAACTGACCGTCTCATCGGATACGAACCGCGATGAGCCGGAAATCCATTAACGCGTACCGCGTCACCCGGCACTGAACATGACCGCAACCGAAACGACCGTGAGTGCGCAAGCGCTCGAACAACTCCGCCACGTCAGCACTGCGACACTCACCACGCAGCTCTTCAAGCGCGGCCTGCGCAATGTGTTCCTGCAAGGCGTCGCGCCGCTCGTCAAGCCCGCACCCGGCGCGCCGAACCTGGTCGGCCCCGCGTTCACGCTGCGCAATATCCCGGCGCGCGAAGACCTCGATCACGTCGGCGTGTTCCAGAACCCCGATCATCCGCAGCGCAAGGCCGTCGAGACCGCGCCGCCCGGCAGCGTGCTCGTGCAGGATTGCCGCGGCGACCGCACGGTCGCGTCCGTCGGCTCGATTCTCGCGTTGCGGCTCGCGAAGCGCGGCGTCGCAGGCATGGTGTCGGACGGGGCCGTGCGCGACAGCGGCACGATCTCCGAGCTGGGGCTGCCCATCTGGTGCGCGGGCGCGAGCGCGCCGCTCAATCTCGCGAAGCATCACGCCGTCGACATGAACGTGCCCATCGCGTGCGGCGGCGTGCCCGTCTATCCGGGCGATATCGTCGTCGCGGACGTGGATGGCGTGGTGATCGTGCCGCGCGAGATGGCGGAAGACGTCGCCCGCGATGCGACCGAGCAGGAGCGGCTCGAAGTGTTCATCCAGCAGCGTGTCGCCGAAGGCAGTCCGCTGCGCGGCACGTATCCACCGAATGAAGAAACGCTGGCCGCCTACAAGCTGTGGCGCGAGCAGGGGAACTAGCGCGCCGCGGAAGTCACGCGCAACCCGTCACGACGACAACCGCCATCAAGAGGCCCGCGCACAGACAGCAGGCTCAGGAGACACCGTGCATACCGTCACTTCTGCGATCGACGAATCGCGCCTCATCAATCGTCTGGGACTGCGGCTCATGCCGCTGCTCGGCGTCCTGTATCTGGTTGCGTACATCGACCGCTCGAACATCAGCTT
Organism: Paraburkholderia phymatum STM815; assembly: GCF_000020045.1. Taxonomy (GTDB): domain Bacteria; phylum Pseudomonadota; class Gammaproteobacteria; order Burkholderiales; family Burkholderiaceae; genus Paraburkholderia; species Paraburkholderia phymatum. Next base: position 2,529,673 of record NC_010623.1, read on the forward strand.
CGCGAAACTGCAGATGCTCGGCAGTCTGGGGCTGTCGGAAGTGGCGTACGGCCTGGGCGCGTCGCTGTTCTTCATCGGCTATCTGATCTTCGAAGTGCCAAGCAATATTCTGCTGCACCGGTACGGCGCGCCGAAATGGATGGCCCGCATCATGCTGACGTGGGGCATCGTGACGATCCTGCTCGCGTTCACGCAAAACGCGACGACGTTCTATGTGCTGCGGTTTCTGCTGGGCGCATCGGAGGCAGGCCTTTATCCCGGCGTGATCTATTACCTGACGCTGTGGTTTCCGCAGCGGCATCGCGTGCGGATGCTCGGTTACTTCACGGTGGGCAGCAGCCTCGGCAACATGGTCGGCGCGCCGATCTGCGGATGGCTGCTCGACAAGGGGGGCTTTCTCGGGCTGCAAGGATGGCAGCTCGTATTCGTCGTGACGGGCATGCCTTCTGTGCTGCTCACGCTGGTCGTGCTGTTCTGCCTGCCCGCATCGCCACGCGAAGCGAAGTTTCTGTCGAATGAAGAAAAGGGCTGGCTTGCGCGCACGCTGGAGAACGAAAGCGCGCAGGCCCGCAAGCACGCCGCGCATCACACGACGCTGCTGTCCGTGCTCGCCGAACCGCGCGTGATCGGTATGGCGCTCTACTACATGATGCTGTCGATCTCCGTGTACGGCGTGAGCTACTGGCTGCCGACGCTAGTCAAAGGCTTCGGCGTCACGAACACGACAAACGGTTTCCTCAACATCATGCCGTGGCTCATGGCGACGATCGTGCTCGCGTGGCTGCCGTCGAAACTGCGCGCGGGCAATCGCGCGATCATCGCGATGCTCGCATCGGCCCTGCTCGGCATGGTGTTCTTCCTGTCGTCGGTGTTCCTGCCGACCAATACGCTGCGCTTCATCGCGCTGTGCTTCGGCGCGCCGTGCATGTATCTGCTGATTCCATGCTTCTGGACACTGCCGCCGAAGTTCCTGTCCGGTGCGCGTGCGGCGGCCGGCATTGCGGCCATCAACTCGCTCGGCAATATCGGCGGCTTCATCGCGCAGAATCTGGTGCCGTTCGTGAAGCAGGCGACGGGCAGCACACAGGCGCCGATGCTGATTCCCGCCGCGTGCATGCTGATCTTTGCGATTGTCACGAGTTTCGTTCTGCGCCGCGGCGCACGTGCCGCGCACGACGTCAGCGGCGCGCCGGCGATCGAATGAAAGCGCGTGCGAATGTGCGTGTGAAAGCGCGCATCAAGCATTGGCTACAATAGCCGCGCAACTTTTCTGGTGCATTATTTTCATGCCGACCGCCAAGCCAACCGACGACGCGCCGATCGATCTCAAGGACAGCGCCACCCCCGCGCGTCGCACGCGCGGCGGGCCGAAGGGCTTGCGCATCACGGACGTCGCGGCGCAAGCAGGCGTCTCGCCCATCACGGTGTCGCGCGTGTTCAACAGCCCGGCGTCCGTCGCGCCCGAAACACTCGAGCGCGTGCGCCAGGTCGTGCAGAAACTTGGCTATGTGCCGAACCGACTCGCAGGCGGGTTGTCGTCGGCGCGCTCGCGGCTGATCGCAGCCATCGTGCCCACCATCGCGCACTCGCTGTTCTCCGAGACCATTCAGGTGTTCAGCGAGACCATGTCGCGCGCGGGCTATGAAGTGCTGCTCGCACTGAGCGGCTACAGCGACAGCAACGAAGAAAACCTGCTCGATACCGTGCTGAGCCGCCGGCCCGAGGGCGTGCTGCTGACGGGCGTCGCGCATACGGATTCATTGCGCGAGCGTCTGCGCAACGTGGGCATTCCCGTCGTCGAAACGTGGGACATGACGCAGACGCCCATCGACATGCTGGTCGGCTTCTCGCATGAGCAGATCGGCGCGGCGGTGGCGGAGCGCTTCCTCGCGCGCGGCGCGAAACGGCCCGCGTTGATTTCGGCGAGCGACGTACGCGCGCTCGCGCGCCGCGCCGGCTTTCGCGAGCGGCTCGCGAAGGCGGGCATGAGGGACGTGGCGGAAGTGATCGTCGCGCCGCCCAGTTCGCTGGCGACGGGCAAGGCCGCGTTGCCGCGATTGCTGGACAGCGCGCCGGAGGTCGATGCCGTGTTTTGCGGCTCGGACCTGCTGGCGATCGGCGCGCTCGGCGCGGCACGGCGCATGGGCATCGATGTGCCTGCGCGGCTTGCGATCTGCGGTTTCGGCGACCTGGACTTCGCGACGGAAACGACACCGCAACTGACGACGGTTCGCGTCGACGGCACACGCATCGGCGTGAGCGCGGCGCGCGCGCTGCTCGACCGGCTGAACGGGATTCACGAGCGTGCGTTCGTCGATGTCGGGTTCAGCGTGGTGGGGCGCGAATCGGCGTGAGCCTTTTGGGGAGCACAGACGCAGGCGCTCCCGCATCACTCCGCGGTCCCCCGTGTCCCGCTCCTGCCTCCCTCCATCGCCGCGACACGGTTCTTCCCGTCGCGCTTCGCACGATAGAGCGCGAGGTCGGCGGTTTCGATCAGCGTCGTCATCTGCGCATCGGGGGCGGGCACCAGCGTCGCGCAGCCGACGCTGACGGTCACATAGTTTCCCGACGACGAGCCCGCATGCGGAATGCGCAGCGCCTCCACTTCGAGACGGATCTTTTCGGCGAGCAGGCGCGTGCCGCCCGCCGCCGTGCCGGGCAGCACGACCGCGAACTCCTCGCCGCCGAAACGCGCGGCAAGATCGCCGGGCCGCCCGAGACAGCCTTCCACCGTCGATGCAATCTGCTTGAGCACTTCGTCGCCCGCGACGTGGCCGTAGGTGTCGTTGTACGGCTTGAAGTTGTCGACGTCGAGCATCAGCAACGACACTTCCGATTGCGCACGCATCCCGCGCCGCCATTCGGCGTTGAGGTACTCGTCCAGATAGCGGCGGTTCGACAGACCCGTCAGGCCATCGGATTGCGTGAGCTTGCGCAGTTCGAGGTTCGCTTCCAGCAGTTGCTGCTGCGATTCGCGCAGCGCGCGGTACGCCTCGTCCCGTTGCAGCAGGTTGACGTAAGAGCGCGAGTGATAGCGGATGCGCGCAACGAGTTCGATGCGGTCGGGCAGTTTCACGAGATAGTCGTTCGCACCCGCCGCGAAGGCCGCGCTCTTGATGGTCGGCTCTTCCTTGGTCGACAGCACGATGATGGGCACGTTACGCAGCTTCGTGTTCGCGCGGTACGCCTTGACCAGCGTGAGACCGTCGATGCCGGGCATCACGAGATCCTGCAGGATGACCGTGGGACGCGTGTGGGTGGCCGCGCGGATCGCTTCGTCGGCGCTTGCGCAGTAGTGCAGGTCGATGCCTTCCTCGTTCGCGAGCGCGCGCCTTACCGCTTCCGCGACGATTGCCTGATCGTCGACGAGCAGCACCATGATCGGCATGTCGGACAGCGCGGCCGTTTCGAGCGCGGCGCGCGCGGCTTCGAGCGCGGCATTGGCGCGGTCGGCCGACGTCGATGTGGAACCTCCCTGGTCCCGTGCGCCGATTTGATCGAAGTCCATTTGCGTACCTCTGTCGGAAATGCTGCTCATGCCCTGTCTCTGTGTTGTGCCCGGCCCCGCTGCCGTGAATACCGTTACCGTCGCGCTCCACGCCCGCTTCAGGCCCGTTCACCGGCGCGCGAACGCCGCGAGCCGATCCGCAATGCTGCCCAGCGGCAGGATCTTGCTCGCCGCCCCCAGCGCGGCCGCCGCTTTCGGCATGCCATACACGGCGCTGGACGCCTGATCCTGCGCGATGGTCTCGTAGCCCTTCGCGCGCATCGCCTTGAGGCCGATCGCGCCATCGCGGCCCATGCCCGTCAACAGCACGCCGAGCGCGTCGCCGGGCCAGTGCTCGACGACGCTCTGAAAGAACACGTCGACGGAAGGCCGGTACGGCAGTTCAACCGGATCGGGAGTGTAGTGCAGGGCGCCGTTTTGTGTCATCAGCAGGTGATCGTTGGTCGCTGCAAGCAGAGCGACGCCCGCGGCGGGCGGCTCGCCCTCGCGGATCGTGCGCACGGTGAGCGGCGTCTGCCCGTCGAGCCATTGCGCCATGCCGTCGGCGAACACCGCGTCGACGTGCTGCACGATCACGATGGGCGCCGCGAAGCCCGCAGGCAGGCTACCCAGCACGGTGGCGAGCGCGGCCGGACCGCCCGCCGACGCGCCGATCGCGACCAGCCGCCGGGCGTCGGGCTGCAGCGGCGCGGCGGCTGTTTGCCGGGGCGTGGGGGGGCGTTCCATCAGCCGGCCGATCTGGTCGATTTTCTGCAGCATGAGCTGAGCTGATTCGCCGATGCCGCGCCCAGCGAGCGTCGGCGTATCGACCGCGTCGAGTGCGCCCGCGCCCATCGCCTCGTAGACGCGCCACGTGTTCGCGCCGACGCTGCTCGTCACGATCAGGATCGGGCACGGCGTGCGCGCCATGATGCGGCGCGTCGCTTCCACGCCGTCGAGCTTCGGCATGATCAGATCCATCAACACGACATCGGGCGTTTGCGCCGCGCAGAAATCGACGGCCTCTTCGCCGTTCGCGGCGACCCACAGCACGCGATGTTCGGGACGCAGCGCAATGACCCGGCGCAGCGCCTCGACGGCGAGGGGCAGGTCATTGGCGATGCCGATGGTCATGCCAGTTTTCATTGGACCGCCTCTCCGATCAGATCGCGTACGGCATCGAGCAGCGCTTCGTCGTGGAAGCTGCCCTTCGCGAGATAGTAGTCCGCGCCCGCTTCGAGCCCGCGCCGGCGGTCCTCGTCGCGGTCCTTGTACGACACGATCATCACGGGCACGGGCTTGAACACCGGGTCGCGCTTGATCAGGGTGACGAGCTCGATGCCGTCCATGCGCGGCATGTCGATATCGGTGACGACGAGATCGTAGTGTCCGCTGCGCAGCGCGTTCCAGCCGTCCATCCCGTCGACGGCGACCGTCACTGCATAACCGCGCTTTTCCAGCAGCTTGCGTTCGAGTTCGCGCACTGTCAGCGAATCTTCGACGACGAGCACGTGCTTGCGCTGCCGTGCCGCGACATCGTGCACGCGGCCGATCTTGTCGAGCTGGCCGCCGCGCACGAGCTTGTCGACGGAACGCAGCAGGTCGTCGACATCGACGATCAGCACCGCGTCGCCGTTGTCCACCAGCGCGGCCGCCGCGATGTCCCGGATCTTGCCGAGGCGCGCATCGAGCGGCTGCACGACGAGCATCCGCTCGCCGACAAAGCGGTCGACGGCGATGCCATAGGTCTCGCGCTCGTCGCCGATCACGACGACGGCCACCGATTCGCGCGCCGCGCCCGCCGCCTGCGCACCGAGCAGCTGGTGCGCGGTGACGAGTCCGACGGGTTTGCCGTCGAACGCGAAATGCTGCTGGCCTTCGAGCATGTCGATATCCGTGCGCGCGAGTTCGAGCGTGCGGCGCACATGCGCGAGCGGAAATGCGTACGCCTCGCCGCCTACGTCGACGAGCAGGCTGCGCACCACGGACAGCGTCAGCGGCAACTGCATCACGAAGCGCGAGCCTTTGCCGGGATCGTTGACGATGCGCACGGTGCCACGCACGGCCTTGACCATCTCGTGGACGGCGTCGAGCCCGACCCCGCGTCCCGACACGTCCGTGACCTGCTCGCGCATCGAAAAGCCCGGCAGCAGCAGGAAGTCGAGCAGCTCCTGTTCGGACAGACTTGCAGCCGTGTCCGCGTCGGCCAGCTTGCGCCGGATCACCGCCGCGCGCACTTCGTCGAGATCGATGCCCGCGCCGTCGTCGCTGACGCTGATCAGCAGCTTGCCCGCGCTGTGGCGCGCTTCGAGCGTCACGTGTGCTTCGGCGGGCTTGCCGCTCGCGACGCGCTGCTCGGGTCGCTCGATGCCGTGATCGATCGCATTGCGCAGCAGGTGGCCGAGCGGCGCGTCGAGCATGTCGAGAATGTCGCGATCCACTTGCGTCGAGGTGCCGACGATCTCGAACGTCACACGCTTGCCGAGCGAACGCGCGAGATCGCGCACGACGCGCGGATACGCATGCGTCGCGTCGCCGAATGGACGCATCCGGCATTGCAGTGCTTCGTCGTATAGGCGCTGCGCAAGATTGGCGCTGCTGCGCTCATAGTGATCGAGTTCGTCGATACGCGCGCCGAGCGTCTGCTGCATGCCGTTGAGCGCGCTGCGAACGTCGGCGAGCGCCGACAGCGCGGCCTCGTCGAGATGCACGGCAAGCGTGTCGTACAGCGCATCGAGTGCGAGCGAAGTTTCGCGGTGCGTGCGCTTCATGCGCAGCATCGACGACGCAAATGGCTTGAGCCGGCGCGACTCGACAAGCGCTTCGCCCGACAGGCTCAGCACGCGGTCGAGATTCGCAGCGCGAACGCGCAGCATGCGGTCAGCGTGCCGTGCGGCGTCGGGCTTTTCGATGGGATCGGCGGGCGCAGCTTCCTCGCGCTGCGCGAGCGCATCGGCCTGCAACTGCGCCTGAATCTGCGCGTACACATCGGAGCCGGCATCCGCTGCCTGCTGTACGGCCGGCTCGTGCGCGCCATGCTCGGGCGAGGACAGCCGCCGCACGAAGGCATCGATATCCGCGCGGGCGACGGGCGCTTCCGGCTTCGCTTCGCCTACGCGCAACAGCAGATCGACGCCGCGCAGCAGCACGTCGATATGCGCGGGCGTCAGCAGCAATTCGCCGCGCTGCGCGCCGACAAAACATTCTTCCATCAGGTGCGCGATATCGACGCCATCCTGCAAGCCGATGATGCGCGCCGCGCCCTTGAGCGAATGCGCGGCGCGCATGCACGCAACGAGCGCGGCGGCGTCGGCGGGGCGCTGCTCGAGTGCAAGCAGGCCGTCGGACAGCACGCGCGTTTGCGCCCCCGCTTCTTCGCGGAACAGGTCGAGCAGCGACTGGCGGCTCAGATCGTCATCCGTCATCGCAGGCTCCGGGCGATCGAGTCGAACAGACGCGCGGGGTCCAGCACGCCGATGGCCTGGTCGCGCCACACCTGCACGCCGCGCGCATGCGATGCGGTAGCGTGCGCGAGCGTCGCGGGCACGGGCAGGAGCGTGGCATCGGCATAACGGATCACGCCTTCCACTTCATCGACGGGAAACGCGACGGGCGGCTCGCTGTCATGCGCGGCGACCAGCATGCGCGCGTGGCCGTTGCGCGCAACCGCTTGTGCGTGTGCGGCCGGCTCCATGTTCAGCAGTTCGCCGAGCGAGACCGCGAGGGTCAGCGCGCCGCGCACGTTGACGATGCCGAGCACTGCGCGCGAACGCTGATGAGGCAGCGAATGGATCGCGCGGATAGCGTCGACTTCGCGCAGCACGCGGGTCGGCAGTGCGAGCCATTCACCCGCGATGCGGAAGGCGAGCGCCGAATCCGTCGCGGTGTCTTCGGCAGGGGCAACGCCGCTCACTTCGCCAGCGTGCCGACGCGGCGCGACGTCCGCGTCGCTCAACGGCCGGTCGAGCAATCGCGCCGCGCGTTGCGCGAATACGGGGCAATTCAGGCAGCGCGAATAGTCGGCGAGGCGCGGGCACGTGTTGTCGCCGCGCGTGCCGATGCGATTCCAGCAGTCGTCGATGCGCACGGTCGCGCTCGCGACGTCAGGCGCGTCGTGAAGCATGGAATCCTCGTGAGCGTTGTGCTTCGTCTGCCGACGCGTCCGTCGACTGCGCGGCGCGCGCGGCCGAGCGTTGCGCGCGCTGCACCAGGTTCTGCGCGCCCGCGCGGTCGCCGCCGATATCGAGCAGCACGGCCAGATGCGTGAGCGCCTCGTAATGCGCGGGGTCCAGGTACAGCGCCTTGCGATAGAAGTCTGCGGCAGCGTCGCCGCGCCCGCGCGCATCCGCGATCAGTCCCAGCAGATAGAACGCGTCGACGTTCGGGCCGTGCACGAGCGCATGCTGATGCGCGAGGCGTTCCGCGGCGTCGAAGTCGCCGGCATCGGCGTGGCGGCGCGCCGCATCGAGCGAGCGCTCGGCGGCCGGCTGCGGCGACGCGTCGGGCGGCATCGCCTGGACAGGCCGGGGCGCGCGCAACGGTGCGCGCGTGAACGCGCGCTGCGCGAGCGATGGCTTTGCCGATTCGCGTTCGGCTGCAGCGGATCTGGGCGCATGCATGTCGCGCGCCGCTACGGGCACAGCCTGCTGCACCGCCCGCCGCGTGGTGTCCCGTTCCTCCCGTGTGCTGCGCCGAAACGCAAAGGCGAGTGGAATGCGCGCCGACGTCATCGCGTGACGCAACATCAGGCCCGTTTCCGCGGGACCGACGAAGATCGTGCCGCCATCGGCGAGACTCGCGTCGAGCAGACGGATTGCACGGTCCTGCGCTTCGCGATCGAAATAGATCAGCACGTTGCGGCAGAAGATGAAGTCGTAGGGCGCTTGCGCGTTCGCCTGTAAGTCGAACAGGTTGGCCTGCGCGAAGCGAACCGTCTGCCGCACGCGCTCGTCCAGTTGCCAGCCGTTCTCGAGCGCAGTGAAATGCCGGTCGCGAAACGCGAGCGGAAGGCCGCGAAACGAATTGCGTCCGTAGATGCCGGCGCGCGCATGATCGATGACGCGCGCGCTGATATCGAATGCCTCCACGGTAAAGCGGTTCTCGCCGATGCCGTCGTCGAGCAGGGCCATCGCAGCCGAGTACGGCTCCTCGCCCGTCGAGCAAGGCAGGCTCAGCACGCGCAGCAGACGCGCCGGCTCGCGCACGAGCCGCTCGTTCGCGAGCCGCGCGAGCGCGACATACGCTTCGCGGTCGCGATAGAACCACGTCTCGGGCACGACGAGCGCTTCGATCAGCGCCTGCCGCTCGTCGCGCGACGTCGTCAGTTGCTGCCAGTACGCGTCGATGTCGGCGGGATCGACGCACACGCTCGTGTCGTGCGCATCGGCACCGATCCACGCGACGCGCACGCGTTCGAGCACCGCGCGTTCGAGCGCGGCCACGCCGAGCGACGACGCGTCGATCCCCGTCTCCCGCAGGAGCCAGGCTTCGAAGCGCGGCATGAAGGCGTTCGCGGCATTCATTGCGCACGAGGCTCGGGTTGCGGGAAAAGCAGTGCCTTCACGTCGTCGTCGAGCATCTGCTGTACGTCGATCCACTGGATCATGCCGAACTCGTCGCTCGCGACGGGACCGAGCCAGCGCGCGTGCGGAGTCGCAATGCCGCTGTCGGCGAAACGCTCGCGTTCGATGCGGCACGTCTGCGTGGTGCGCTCGACGATCAGGCCGAGCAGCCGCGATGGCGCTTCGCGCGTTTCCCGATAGCGCACCAGCACGAGCCGCGTCGAACGCCAGCGCTGCGACGGACGACCTAGCGCAAGCTGCGCGACATCGATCACAGGGACCAGCTCGCCGTGCTGCTCGATCAGACCCGCGACCCATGCGGGCGCGCCCGGAATCGACTTTGCGGCCGTCAGCGCCTGCACTTCGACGATGCCGGCGGCATCGAGCGCATAGCGGTCGCTGTCCAGTTCGAAGAGAAGAAAGAGCATCGCGATTACCGTGTCAGCCGAGCGGGAGGCATACGTGCGAGGTCAGGCATCGATCTTGAAGCGCGAGACGCCCGTGCGCAGCTGGTTCGCGACCAGCGTCAGGTCGTCGATAGCCTGCGACGACTGACGCAGCGACTCCGCCGTCTGCTGGGCGGCCTCTGACAGCTGCGACAGCGCCTGCGTGATCTGCTCCGCGCTCGTCGCCTGCGTGTGCATGCCTTCGTTGACGAGCTGGAAGCGCGGCGCGAGCGTCTGCACTTCGTGAATGATTTGCGATAGCTGGTCGCTCACCTGCTGCACGTCGCTCATGCCGCGCCGCACTTCTTCGGAGAACTTGTCCATGCCCATCACGCCCGCCGACACGGCCGACTGGATCTCCTTCACGGTCTGTTCGATGTCGTACGTGGCCACGGCCGTCTGGTCCGCGAGCCGGCGGATTTCCGTCGCGACGACTGCGAAACCACGGCCGTATTCGCCCGCTTTCTCCGCTTCGATCGCCGCGTTCAGCGACAGCAGGTTGGTCTGGTCGGCGACCTTGGTGATCGTCGCCACGACCTGATTGATGTTGACGGCCTTCTCGTTGAGGATCGCGAGCTTCGCGTTCACGGAGCCCGCCGCCTCCATCACGCTGCGCATCGTGTCTTCCATGTGCGTGAGGCCGCTCTGGCTCGTGCCCGCAAGCGCCGCCGACTGCTCGGCGACGGCCGACACTTCGTTCATCGTGCGCAGCAGGTCGCGCGAGGTCGCGAAAATCTCCCGCGAGGTCGCGCCGATCTCCGTCGTCGTCGCGGCCGTTTCCGTTGCCGTCGCCTGCTGTTCCTTCGAGGTCGCGGCGATCTCGGCCACCGACGTCGTCACCTGCAGCGACGACTTCTGCGCCTGGGCGACGAGGCTGTTGAGTTCCTCGGCCATGCGGTTGAAGCCGTCTTCGAGCGTGCCGAACTCGTCGCGGCGGCCGAGCTTCAGGCGCTGCGTCAGATTGCCCGTGCGCATCACGTTATGCACGTCCACGAGGATCGCCATCGGCACCGTGATCGCGCGATACAGCGAGAAGCCCGTGAACAGCGCGACCAGCAGCGTGACGCCGAGCGCGGTCGCCAGTGTGATTTCGGTGCTGCTGACGGAATCGCGGATGGCTTTGGCGGAATCGTCGGCCTGCGTGCGGTTTTCGGTGACGAGTTCGTTGGCCGCGCGGATCACGTTGTCCCAGGCGGGCGCGAGCTTGAGGAAAGCGGCCTGCGCCTGCGCCTTCGAAGCGGGCGCAGCGCGGAGCGCGTCGTTCAGCTGCGGCAGGTATTGATCCCAGGCGGCGCGGAAGGCGCGGAAGTGCTCGCGGTCCGCGTCGCGATACAGCGTCGCCTGATACTGGGCCGCTATCTGATCGAAATTGCGCAGCAGCTGCGGCATGCGTTCGAGATCGCTCGTCATCGCGGCACCGCTGCCTTCGACAAACAGCGCGCGTTGCAGCGTCGCGTAGCTTTCGTTGGCCGTCGCCCGCAGCGTCGTCGCGAGATAGAGGCCGGGCACGGAATCGCGGCCCATGCTGAGCGCTTCGTCGTCCATCGTGCGCAGCCGCGTCCAGGAGATCACGGCCATCAACAGCATCAGCACGAACAGCGCGCCGAAGCTCAGCATGATCCGGTTGCCGAGCGTGAAGCGGCCAGCGTGTTTCGAATCGAGCAGGGCGGTGTCGCTGGTGCGGGGCGTCGCAGTGGCCATTGTGATGACTATTCCTGGGTAGAGAATTTTGAGGCGGCGCAGTGGATGGCGAACTTCCGGACGGTCCGCGCCGACGCTAACGGGAAATTACCCGACCATCAGACGATTCATTATCGCAAAAAGGCTGGCAAACCCCCGCCAGATCGCCCGTTTGCAAGAATGTGGCCGTTGCGTGTGAATGGCTTGCGATCCATCCGACCGCGCCACCTGCGTCAGCCATGCGGCCGCACGCACCGGACGCGGACCGCGCGCTTCACAGCCTGTCCCAGCGCCACGCCTGCAGGAGCCGCTCGCGCAGGTAGTCGACGAACACACGCACGCGCGGCGCGAGATGCTGGCTGTGCGGGTAAATGGCATGCAGCGGCGCGGCGGACATCGAGTGCTGGGGCAGCACGCGGCGCAGTTTGCCGGCGAGGATGTCGTCGCCGACGTCCCAGATCGACTTCACCGCGATGCCCGCGTCGGCGAGCGCGAACAGATGCGCGGCTTCGCCGTCGTTCGTGACGATCGCGGCATCGACGCGCACGGCGACGCTCTCGTCGCCCTCGAAGCGCCATTCGCCGCGTCGCTGGTCGCCGATCAGGATGCAGCGGTGCGTCGTCAGATCGTGCGGATGCTTCGGCGTGCCGTGCTGTTTCAGATACGCAGGCGACGCGCACAGCACGCGGAAATTCGGCGCCAGCGCGCGCGCAATCAGCGACGAATCCGCGAGGCTGCCGAAGCGGATCGCGAGATCGAGCCCGCCTTCGACGAGATCGACGACGGCATCCGTCAAATCCAGTTGCACGGTGAGCTGGGGATGCAGACGCTGGAAATCGGCGATCAGCGGCGCGATCTTCTGGCGGCCGAGCTGGCCGGGCGCCGTCACGCGCAACAGGCCGCTGACTTCCTGGCGGCGCTGCGACAGCAGTTCTTCCGCCTGCTCGATTTCATCGAGGATGCGAACCACGCGCGCATGGAACAGCGCGCCTTCCTCGGTGAGCGTCTGGCGGCGCGTGGTGCGCTGGATCAGCCGCACGCCAACGCTCTTCTCCAGGTGCGCGAGCCGCTTGCTGACCACGGACAGCGGCAGATCCATTTCGCGCGCAGCCGCCGACAGGCTGCCCGCCGACACGACGCGGGAAAAGGCAAGCAGGGCCGGGAGGCTATCGATCCGGGTGTCAGTCATTCTTCTCAAAAAAGAAAGGATTCATCAGTCGTCAACCAGTATTTCTTCCGTATCGCGAAGGCTAGCATACGACTCAACCAATGCTTTGTTTTTCTTCAAGGAGCCCATCAATGTCGTTTCGTCCTGCTTCCTCGCTGCGTCGCGCTGTGTCTGCTGCTCTCGGGGTTGTGGCGCTGGCGTTGACGCCTGCATTTGCCGCTACGCCGGCGTCTGCCCTCGTTCAGCCGCAGCATTTGAGCGTCGATCCGAGCTTGCCGAAGGCGCAACGCGACGCGCAGATTCTCGCGGCGCGCCGGTACGACACGTTCTGGAGCACGGGCGACGAAGCGCTTGCCCGCGCCGCGCTCGCACCCGACTTCACCGACCGGACGCTGCCGGCGGGACGCGCGCAGGGCATCGAAGGGCCGCTCGCCGCGTCCCGGTTCGTGCGTGCTGCCGTGCCCGACCTGCAGGCGGAGATCGAGCAGATGGTCGTGGCGGGCGATCGCGTCGTCGTGCATCTGCGCTTTCATGGTCACTTCACGGGGCAGTTCAAGGATGTGCAGGGCCGCGGGCAGAACATCGATTTCATCGCGACTGACATCTACCGGGTCGCCGATGGCCGGATCGCGGAGAACTGGCATCTCGAGGACAACCTGACGTTCCTGCAGCAGCTTGGCGTCGTCGCGAAGTAACGCGCGAACGATTCCCTTCTTTATCCGGCAAGGAGACACACCATGAATTCGCTTCAATCGAAACGCGTGCTGATTGTGGGCGGCAGTTCGGGCATCGGCGCGGCGGCCGCGAAGGCGTTCGCGTCGCTCGGCGCGCAGGTGACGATCGCGTCGCGCCATGCACAGAGACTGTCGGCGGCCGCACAGGAAATCGGTCACGGCGTGCTGACGGCGGAACTCGACATCACCGACACCGCGTCCGTCGACGCATTCTTCGCGGCGCACCATGCGTTCGATCACGTCGTGGTGTCGGCTGCGCAGACGCCTTCCGGGCCCGTGCGCCAACTGCCGCTCGAGGACGCCTCGCGCGCGATGGACAGCAAGTTCTGGGGCGCTTACCGGGTGGCGCGCGCAGCGAAGGTCGCCGAGGGCGGATCGTTGACCTTCGTGTCGGGCTTTCTCGCCGTGCGTCCGAGCAAGACGTCCGTGCTGCAAGGCGCGATCAACGCGGCGCTCGAAGCGCTCGCACGTGGTCTTGCGCTGGAACTGTCGCCCGTGCGCGTGAATACGGTGTCGCCGGGACTGATCGCGACGCCGCTGTGGTCGTCGATGCCCGACGAGGCGCGCGACAGAATGTTCGAAGGCGCGGCGAACCGTCTGCCCGCGCGGCGTGTCGGTCAGCCCCAAGACGTCGCGAACGCGATCGTCTATCTGGCAACGACACCGTACGCGACGGGCTCGACGGTGCTCGTCGACGGAGGCGGCGCGATCGCGTGAGCGGCGGGCGCCGCGCGGAGAACGCGAGCGCTACGCCAGTTTCGCGCCCCGGTCGGCGAGCAATTCACGCAGCACGCTGCGATGGCAGCGGTTCTCGTCCTCGCAGTAGCAGCCGACCGAAAAATTGCTCGTGGCGGACAGCGCAGCGAGCGTGTCGAGCACCTTCGACGCGTCGCCGTGATTCATCTGCGCGCGAAACTTGCGCACGAAGGCCTTCCATTCGACATCCGTCTGCGCGGCCAGCGCCTCGCTGACGAGTTCAGGAGCCGGCGAGAGTGTCGGCAGCCACACATCGTAGTAATTCCGGCGGCTGAACTCGGACTTCGGCACGCCGCGCGGCGGGCGCCGCACGGTGCCGATGCGCACGCCTTCGTCGGCGGCGCGGTCCGATCCGAGCCGCACGATGCGGATGGTCATGGGGTGGGGTCTCCTCGAACGTTGTGACGGTTTGGGTGGCTGCGCCGGATGCGTCTGCACGCTCAGCCGAGACTTAGCCGAGACTTAGCCGAGACTTAGCCGAGACTTAGCCGAGCACGTTCTTCATGCCCAGCACGTCGATGCGGCCGATCTGCGGCGGCCCGGTGAACAGGTCGTTCGCAACGCCCATCAGCGCCTTCGCGATCGGGCCGTCGAGATGCGCCTGACGGTCTGCCTCGTCGGGGAACGCGTCGAACACGCCGTAGGTGTGCTCGGCGATCTTCAGCGCGAACCAGATCGGCGTGGTGCTTTCCTGATTCGCCATCTCCAGTCCCTTCAGCAGGAATGCTTCGACCTCGGCTTCCTTGCCGGGTTTGGCTTCGAAACGCGCAAACAATGCGTACTTGATCATCATCGGTCTCCTGTGGACATCGCTCGTTGCAATCCTCCCAATTTAACCGTGTGTCGCCCGATTCGTTGGCGTCGATGCGGACCGCTTCGGCATGCATCGAGTGTTGTCAGACGATTTCATGGAAAATACCTACTGACTGCGTAGTTGTTTGACAACATTGCTGAGCCGGTGCTACTTTGTGGCTCGTCCGCCACCATTCGAACCGGAACCCCAATGAACCAGTCCCTGATCGACGAGCGCGAGTTTGCGTCTACCGTGATGGCAGTGCCGCCGCTCGCGCGCCATGCCGATCTGTCGCTCGACATCGACGCCAACCGGGCACTGATCCGTCATATCGAAGCGGGCGGCGTGCGCACGTTGCTGTATGGCGGCAACGCGAATGTCTATCACGTGGCCGTGAGCGAATACCGCGAGCTGCTCGACATGTTGGCCGACTGCGCGGCGCCCACCACGCGCGTGATCCCCGCCATCGGTCCGGACTTCGGCAAAATGCTCGATCAGGCGCGCATCCTCGCGCAGACGACGTACCGCACGGCGATGGTATTGCCGCTGTCCGGCTTCACGACGCCGGCGGGCGTCGAAGCGGGACTCACGCGCATCGTCGATGCCGCTGGCATGCCGCTCACGCTTTACATCAAAAGCGAAGATTACGTGGATGTCGACACGCTCGCGCGTCTCGTCGACAGGGGCACGCTGCTCGCGGTCAAGTACGCGATCGTGCGTGCGGATCCGTCGCACGATCCCTATCTGCGGCGTCTGCTTGAACGCGTGAGTCCGTCGCGCGTGATCTCCGGCATGGGCGAGCGTCCCGCGCTGACACACATGCGCGACTTCGGCGTCGCCGCGTGGACGACGGGCAGCGGCTGCATCGCGCCGCATGCGGTGACGGGCCTGCTCGCGGCTGCGAAGGCAGGGCGCCACGCCGAAGCCCGGCGCCTGTACGATGCCTTCCTGCCGCTCGAAACGCTGCGCGACAACATCTCGCTGATCCGCGTATTGCACGATGCCGTGACGTTGTCGGGCATCGCCGACATGGGGCCAATCCTGCCGCTGCTGAGCGCAACGCCCGTCGAGCACCATGCTGCCGTCGCACAGGCCGCGCGTGATCTGCTCGCGTTCGAACGCGAGTATGCGGGGAATGTGTTGCCTGATCGGCTGAATCAAAGCGCGGCGCGCGGAGCGTCGGCAGGCGAGCCGGAAATCCACTGAATTCGATGCCGGGAACAGAGCAAGCAGAACAAACAGAGCAACGAGCACTCGCGCGCTGCACGGCGGACTGCCTCGCAGCGCGACGGAACCTGCAAGCCGTCGCAACACGCCGTGTGCAGGGCCGCGCGCTATTCAGCGCGTCACGTTGCGTTTTTCGGGCGGCGTGTAGTCGATCGTCACGAAGCCGCCGCCCTGAAAATGCTGGGCGACGGGATCGAGCGGATTGGGTTGGCCGAGGATTTCGTGCGCGTAGTCTTCCGCGTTCTGTTTCGGCTGATAACCGAGCGGTGCCGCCGCCGTATTGTCCCAATAGCTGCGCGTGTTGTTCGACACGCCCCAGACCACCTGAAAACCCAGCCCGGGCACATTGATGCAACGGTCGATCAGATGCAGGAAATCGTCATGGCCGAGCCACGTGCTCAGATGACGGAACTCGGTCGGCTTTTCGATGCAGCTGCCGATGCGGATGCATACGCTCTCGATGCCATGCTTGTCCCAGTACATGCGCGCGAGCGACTCACCCCATGCCTTGCTGAGACCGTAGAAACCATCGGGCCGGAAAGCGCAATCCAGCGCGAGCTTGTCTTCGACGGGGTACATGCCGATCGCGTGATTCGAGCTCGCGAAGATGATGCGGCGCACACCATGCCGCCGCGCGCCTTCATACACTTCGACGAGGCCGCGCAGATTGTTCTCGACGATTTCGGGCAGCGGCCGCTCGACGCTCGTGCCCGCCATATGGATCAGCACGTCGACACCCTGCATCAGCCGGTCGACGACAGCGGGTTCGCGCAGGTCGCCGTGCATCACGTCTTCGCCGTCGAACATCGGCTCCAGTGCGCGCGCGCCCGCGGCGGAACGCAGGTTCACGCCGCGCTCGTTCAACGCGGCGCGCAGGAAGCGGCCAAGCTGGCCGCCCGCACCGCTCAAAGCAATCTTTTTTGTCATGGTCGAACCTTGTTGTGAATCAAGCGGAGATGCTGGATATCAGCGGCCCGAAGTCTGCCGTTCGGCGGACTCCACGTGCGCGCTCGCGCGGGCCGACGGTTCGACATGCGTGATCGGCTTCGAGGCCACGGTCACGCCGACCACGTCGAACAGCATCAGGCGGACGAACAGCGGCTTATAGCCGAGAGTAGCCGCCAACGCGCCGACGATCAACGAGAAGATCATCCCGCCCAGCCAGCCGAACATGCCCGAGAAACCCGTCGCCGTGCCGACTTCGTGCTGGCCGAAGACGTCGAAAGCGAGCGTGAACAGCGCGTCCGCGCTGCGCCAGTCGCCGAAGCTGCGAGCGCTCACGCACACATGACATGAGTCGACATAATTCGTCCATAGCCACTGCGCGCCCGCTCGACCATACTGCGTTCCGCGTGCTGAGCTGCAACAACACAAAACGAACCGGCGATTCACGCGACTGTGACGCGCCGATGCCGCCTCGAGTGAAGCCAATCATCGGACGATCCGCTAATCCAACTGACTGATGACAGGACTTGACATCATGTTTGCAGCGCTCAACTCCGTTCGTCTCACAACCCTCCGCAGCGCGTCCGCCGCACTGGCATTCAGCGCGATGCTGCTAAGCGGCTGTGCGGCAGCCAGCGTCACGAATACCGCCCAGTATTCGACGCTCACGCGGGCGAATCCGCAAAACGTCTATGTGTACACCTTCGCGAGCAACCCGGCGTCGGTGAAGCTCGACAACAGCGGCCTGATTCACAAGCTGAGCGCGAGCTTCTCTGGCTCGTCGGAGGCCGCGCAGCAGACCCAGCAAGCCGCCGAAGCGAGCAACGCGCTGACGGATCAGGTGGTGGCGAAACTGCAATCGATGGGCGTGCACGCGATTCGCACCGATGCGCCGCCGCCCGCCGACCAGGACGTGCTGATCGTCGAGGGCGCGGTCGGGGCGATCGACGCGGGCAACCAACGCCGTCGCACGCTGATCGGGCTCGGCGCGGGCAAGAGCGAAGTGACTGCGCACGTACAGGTGCTGTACAAGCCGGCGGGCGGCATGCCGCAACTGGTGCAGACGTTCGACGCCGATGCGAACAGCGGCCATATGCCGGGCGTCGCGGAAACGGCGGGCGTCGGGGCCGCGGTGGGTCACGTGGCGACGTCGGCGGCGGCAGGCGGTGCGCTGCATGTCGGCGCGGAACACAAGGGCGACACCGTGACGAGCGACGCGAAGAAGGTGGCGGATTCGGTGGCGAAGCAGGTCGCGCAGATCGGCGTTGCGCAGGGATGGGTGCCGGGCGATCTGGTGAAATAACACTGCAAAACCGCGGAAAGCGCGGCCCGCGCATGGTGCGGCCGCGCCGAGAGGAGGCGAATGGCGATGCGGGACGGCATCGCCACGTGTTTTTGAACGCTGCGCTTCGCGCGTTCAGCCTTCGCGAAACAGGAAGCTATAGGCGTTCAGCGCGGGCACGCCGCCGAGATGCGCATACAGCACTTTCGAGCCTTCCGGAAATTCGCCGCGCCGCACCTTGTCGATCATGCCGTGCATCGACTTGCCTTCATAAACAGGATCGGTCATCACGCCTTCGAGCCGCGCGCACAGGCGGATCGCCTCCAGCGTTCCTTCGTTGGGCAGGCCGTATTCGGGGCCGCCGTAGCGCGTATCGAGCACGACGTCCTGCGCGGTGATATCGCGCCCCAGATCGATCTGTTCCGCCGTGCGCTTCGCGATGCGGGTGATCTGTTCGCGCGTCTGCTCGGGTTTCGCCGACGCGTCGATGCCGATTACGCGGTCCGCGCGTCCATCCGCCGCGAAGCCGACGATCATCCCCGCCTGCGTGCTGCCCGTCACTGAGCAGACGACGACGTAGTCGAACCTGAAACCCAGTTCGGCTTCCTGCTCGCGCACTTCTTCCGCGAAGCCGACGAAGCCCAGTCCGCCGAGCGGATGATCGGAGCAGCCGGCGGGGATCGGGTAAGGCTTGCCGCCTGCCGCGCGCACGCTTTCCAGCGCGTCTTCCCAGCTCTTGCGAAAGCCGATATCGAAGCCGTCGGGCACGAGCCGCACGTCGGCGCCCATGATGCGCGACATCTGGATGTTGCCGACGCGGTCATATACGGCGTCGTGATAGTTGACCCAGTTCTCCTGCACGAGCACGCACTTCATGCCGAGATGCGCGGCGACGGCCGCCACCTGACGCGTCTGGTTCGACTGGATGCCGCCGATCGACACAAGTGTGTCGCAGCCTTGCGCCAGCGCTTCGGGAATCAGGTACTCGAGCTTGCGGGTCTTGTTGCCGCCGAACGCGAGACCGCTGTTGCAGTCCTCGCGCTTCGCGTAAAGCTGAACCTTGCCGCCGAGATGGTCGGAAAGCCGCTTGAGCGGCTGGATCGGCGTCGGGCCGAAAGTGAGGGGGTAACGGGGAAAGCGTCGCAGGTTCATGGTCGGGTTCCGTGGGTCTGGGAAGGGCGCGTAGAGGCGTCGGACGGGTGCGAACGATGCCGCGCTGCGAAACATGATAGAAAAGACGCTGCGAAATGAGCTTGCGAAATAAATGGTGTCTCGTTACTTTAACGACCAACTCATGCACGTCGACTTTCGATAATTTCTTGGAATCGTTTATGGGCGCAACAAAATTACGCACAGAGCCCGCAGGCGGAGCGGCCTCGGTCTTGCAACTCGACCGGATCGATCGCGCGATCCTCAAGCAGCTTCAGCAGGATGCGTCGATCTCGAATGTTGCGCTGGCAGCGAAGGTGAAGCTCAGTGCGCCAGCGTGTCTGCGGCGCGTCGAAAGACTTCGGGAAGCGGGCATGATTCGCGCTACGGTGGCATTGCTCGATCCGAAAGCGGTCGGCGCGGGGATGCTGGTGGTGATCGGCGTGGTGCTGGACCGCTCGACACCCGAAACCTTTGCCGCCTTCGAAAAAGCTGCGCAAAAAGTATCGGGTTGCATGGAATGTCACGTCGTCACGGGCGAGTTCGATTACTTCATGCTCGTGCGCACGCGCGACAGCGAGAGCTTCAACCGGCTGCACGCGGAGCAATTGCTATACCTGCCCGGGGTGCGGCAAATCCGCAGTTTCATGGTGTTGAAGGAGATCCTCTCGACGACAAAATTCCCGCTATGAAGCTCGCCAAAGCGCGGGCGTCGCGGTTCGCCGGACGTTCCGGCAACATCTTCATGCTTATACAATAAGCGTGCAGGAAGCCATCTCCAGGGCAATGAGCGACTTCGACAAAGACATCGGCAGTGAGGTAGGGCGTGACGCACCGCCGCCGCATCTCCACGCGACACAGAACGCCGCGACAGGCGGCATGGACGCGCACGCCGTCGATTTCAGCAGCCAATGGCTGCAGCTGTGGGCCGAATCCACTACCGACTACTCGATCTACGCACTCGCGCCCGAAGGCACGATCATCAGTTGGAATCTGGGCGGACACAAAATCCAGGGTTACGCACCCGATGAGATTCTCGGCCAGCACGTGCGCATGCTGTACACCGCGGAAGATGTGCGCGCCGGCGTGCCGGATATCGAGCTCGAGCGTGCGCGCGAAGACGGACGGTATGAAACAGAGGGCTGGCGCGCGCGCAAGGACGGCGCGCTGTTCTGGGCTAACCTGACCATCACGGCGCTTCATGCTGCCGACGGCAAACTGCTCGGCTATGGGTGCGTCGTGCGCGACATCAGCGACAAGAAGAACGCTACCGACGCCGCGCTCGAAAGCGACCGGCGCTTCCGTCTGCTGGTGCAGGGCGTGAGCGACTACGCCATCTTCATGCTGTCGCCCGAAGGTTGCGTCACCAACTGGAATCCCGGCGCGCGGCGGATCAAGGGTTATACCGACGAGCAGATCATCGGCTCACATTTTTCGTGTTTCTACACGCCCGAAGATGCTGCCGCGGGCGTGCCGCAGCGCGGGCTCGAGACAGCCGCGCGCGAAGGCCGCTGGGAAGCCGAAGGTTGGCGCGTGCGGCGCGATGGCAGCCGCTTCTGGGCGCACGTCGTGATCGACGCAATTCGCGACGAAGGCGGCACTCTGATCGGCTTCGCCAAGATCACGCGCGACATCACCGAGCGCCGTCAGGCCGCCGAACTGCTCGACCAGACCCGCAATGCGCTCTTTCAGTCACAGAAAATGGAAGCGCTCGGCAAGCTGACGGGCGGCGTCGCACACGACTTCAACAACGTGCTGCAAGTGCTGCGCGGCAACCTTGAACTGCTCGGCGCGCGGCACGACGATGCGTGGAGCCGGTCGCGCATCGGCCGCGCGATCGAGGCCGTCGAGCGCGGCTCGAAGCTCGCGTCGCACCTGCTCGCGTTCGGGCGCCAGCAGGCGTTGCAGCCCGCGGCGAGCCACCTCGGCCACGTGCTGCACAACATGGAAGACCTGTTGCGCCGCGCGCTCGGCGAGCGGGTGCGCGTGCGGATTCACGAGTCACTGGGCGGCGGCGAGTTGTGGAACGTGATGGTCGATACGCACCAACTGGAAAACGTGCTGCTCAATCTTGCGATCAATTCGCGCGATGCAATGCCGGAAGGCGGCATGCTGACGTTCGGATTGTCGAATGCCGTGCTCGACGCGAAGGCCGCCTTGACCGCGCAGATCGAACCCGGCGAATACGTGAAGATGACGGTCACCGATACAGGCACGGGCATGAGCCCCGATGTCGCTGGGCGAGCCTTCGATCCGTTCTACACGACCAAGCCGGAGGGACAGGGCACGGGGCTGGGCCTGAGCATGGCGTATGGCTTCGTGCTGCAAAGCGGCGGCCATATCGAGCTGGCCAGCACGCCGGGCGTCGGCACCACGGTGACGATCTATTTGCCGCGCTCGACGCAGACGCCCGTCGCGCGCCCCGCCGCTCCTGCCGAACCGGAAGCCGTGCATGCCCTGCGTGGCGACGAAACGGTGCTTGTCGTCGAAGACGACCGGCGCGTGCAATTGACCGTGGTCGACATGCTCACGCAACTCGGCTATAGCGTGCTCACCGCTAACGATGCAGCGGAAGCGCTGACCGTACTGCGCAGCGGCGCGAAGGTCGATCTGCTTTTCAGCGACGTGGTGATGCCCGGCTCGCTGCTGAGCCCCGAAATGGCGCGCCAGGCGCTGTTGATGCGGCCGTCGTTGAAGGTGCTGTTCACGTCGGGGCACACACGCGACATGATGGGCCTCGACGAGCAGCTACGGGGCGGCGCCGATCTGCTGCAAAAGCCGTATAGCCGCACGCAGCTCGGCCGCAAGTTGCGCGACATGTTCGATGGCGCGGGACGGCCGGCGCACGACACGGCGCACGACGGCGCACGGACCGGCTTGTCCCGTACGCTGCGCATTCTCGTCGTCGAAGACGAACGGGACGCACGCGACGCGCTGTGCGAACTGATCGCGATGCTGGGCCATACGTTCGAGGCCGCGGGCAGCGCGGAAGAGGCATTGGAGCGCTTGCAACTGCGTCCGTTCGATGTGCTGCTCACCGATCTCACGCTGCCGGGCATGTCCGGCTTCGAGCTCGCACGTGCGGCCGTCGCGCTGAGGGCGGCGCAGCGCGTGGTGTTCTCCTCGGGGCTCGACGCGACGGTATCCGACGCTTCACTGCCGTTCGCATGGACGGCGTTGCGCAAGCCTTATTCGTTCGATCAACTGAAAGACGCGCTCGACTCCCAAGCGTGAGCCACGTCACGCGTCGTCCTCGCGCCCCGCATCGCGCTGCGCGAGCGTTCCCGCTTTCACCAGGGCCGCGACGATGGCGGCATACGCGCGATGGCGCGTCGCTTCATCGGGTGCGCGCAACGCGAACGACGGGTGATAAGTCGGCACGACATGCCGGCCGCCATGTTCCAGCACCTTGCCGACAACCGCCTGCAAGCGCGCGTCGCGATCGTCGAGTATCGCCTTGAGCGCAGTCGCACCGAGCGCGACGAGCACGCGCGGTCCCACGGAAGCCAGTTCGCGCTCCAGCCAGTAATGACATGCGTCGACTTCGCGCTGTGCGGGCGTCTTGTGCATGCGCCGCTTGCCGCGCGGCTCCCACTTGAAATGCTTGACGGCATTCGTCACGTATACGTCTCGGCGGTCCACGCCCGCGTCCTTTAACGCATCGTCGAGCAACTCGCCCGCGGGTCCGACGAACGGCATGCCTTGCAGATCTTCCTTGTCGCCCGGCTGCTCGCCGACCATCATGATCGGCGCGTGTTTCGGCCCGGTGCCGCCGACCGCTTGCGTCGCGCGCGACCACAGCGCGCACCGTCGGCATTCGGCGAGGCGTGCGGGCTGCTGGTGCGGCTCGACGAGCGGTGAGTCCTTCGCGGCGGGCTTCGTCTTGCCGTCGTCGGCTTCGCCCGTTTTGCCGGGCGAGCGCGGTGAGGTTTTTCGTGTGCTCATGGCGTCGTCGGTGGGGGGTGCGCGCTGCATACATCGGCGGGTGAGCAATACGCGTTCCCCTGTGCCTCTTCAGCTGAACAGGACAGCGGAATGCTTTTTGCGGCCCTGCAGCGAGGCAGTAACCGAAACAACCCACTCTGGAGGCCAGCATGAGCACACTCAATCCCGACGACGAACAGCGTCCCGTGGTGAAGCCGACGGGACATGACAACGCATCGCTAGGCCCG
Source organism: Paraburkholderia phymatum STM815 (assembly GCF_000020045.1). GTDB lineage: Bacteria > Pseudomonadota > Gammaproteobacteria > Burkholderiales > Burkholderiaceae > Paraburkholderia > Paraburkholderia phymatum. The sequence goes on from NC_010623.1 coordinate 2,553,073, forward strand.
AGCGATTCGTCCGACAGCGGCAGCGATGTGGCAGGCGCGAAGCGTCATGAGTTCGACGTCGACGACGAACTCGACAATCACGCGCTCGAAACAGGCGAAGCCGGACTCGCCAGCGACAGCGACCGTGCCGGCACGGGCGAGCGCGCATCGGCCGATGGCGATTCGACGCTGGAGCAGGACGAGGACATCGATGTCGATCGCATCATCGGCGCCACGGGCGAAGAAGCGTCCGAAGGCATCGCGGACGAAATGACAGAAGGTGCGGATGAGGGCGCGGATGAAGGCGCGGATGAAGGCGGGCAAGAGCAAGCGGAGAACGACGCGCAGGTCGGCGAAGCCACGCGCAAACGCCGCACGTGATGTGACAGGTCAGGTGACAACCGAAGGGCGGGTGCACGCCTTGCTCGGTTCAGATCATTGGCGGGCGGCGTCCAGGCAAGAGGATGTGCGACGGTGCGCCGCTCATTGTCGAATGAACGCTGGAACCACGGAGGCATCATGTCGCTGATCGTTGCCGCACGATTCACCACTTTCCCCGCAGCCGAATCCGCTGCCGAGCGTCTTTTCCGCGAGGGATTCGTCGAAGAAGATGTGTCGCTGTTCTTCGTCAACCCGCGTGGCCAGCACGCGCGCTTTCCGATTGGCGGCGATCAGAACAAGGACGCCGCCGCGACCGACGCGCCGAAGGGCGCAGGCATGGGCGTGACGATTGGAGCCGTCCTGGGCGCCGTGATCGGCGTCGGCATCTTCACCGCGTTTTCGGCGCCTGTCCTAGTGTCGGCAATCGCGGCCGGGGTCGGCGCATACATCGGCTCGCTGATCGGCGCGATGTATCGCACTCGCGGCGGCGGTAAGGGCGCGCATGCAGAGCGCGTGCATTATGAGGAGCGCGATTCGGGCGTGCTGCTCGCCGTGCACGTCACGCCGGACTCGCAGCATACGGCCGCGCATGTGTTGCGCGAGGCGGGCGGCGCGTCGATCGAGCGCGCCACGGGACGCTGGCAGCAAGGCCGTTGGGCCGACTTCGATCCGACGCGGCCGCCGCAACCGGTGCAAGGCGAACGCACCGTCGATGGGCACGGGATGGAAGGCCGCACCGAGCGCCACGCGTGATTGTCGCTGTAAAACAAAGCAGCGCGCGGCATGGTACCGCGCGCTGCGCCCTTTCATTGCCCTTTCGCCGGATCATGGCGAGCGTCAGGGTAGTGCCTAGCGGGCGCTTTCTGCATCGTCCTCTTCTTCATCGTCCAGGTCGTCCTCGACATCCTCATCGTCGTCGAGGGTGATCCGGCCCATGCCGACGCCCGCATCCTTGTCCGCATAAGGTTGGCGTGGGGCGTTTTCGTCCGGGGCGTAATTCTTTCTGACCATTGGCAGCTCCATGAAGAGTGTTGAACGAACCCGCAGGGCGCGCAAGCGTAGCGCCTGCGCTTCACCGCGAGCTATCAATAATGCTCTCGCGCGATGCGCGCGACCAGTGGCAAATGATCCGAGGCAACGCGCGCCAGCATGCTGCTGTGCACATGCACGTCGAGCAGTCGGTCGACGGGGTGCATCCAGATGCGGTCGAGCGCGAACACGGGCAGGCGCGAAGGGAACGTGCGCGGCGCAGGCGCCGCCCGAAAATGGGTGACAAGCATGCGCAGCGCCGGGCCCCACACGAACCATTCGTTGATGTCGCCCATCAGCAGGACGGGCATGCGCGCCGTATCGAAAGCGGCAATCAGCGCGCGGATCTGCGCGCGCCGTTCCCGCGCCGACAGTCCCAGATGCGTCGCGACGACGCGCAGCGCCGTGCCGGGGCCGTCCGTTTCGACGTCGACATCGAGCGCGCCGCGCGCTTCGCGCGTGCCGAACGACAGATCGAGCGCACGCGTCGCGCAGATGGGCAGGCGGCTCAGGATCGCGTTGCCATAGCGGCGTTCGGGCGTATCGAGCGTGGGCCCCGCGATGGCGTCCATCCCTGTCATCTCGCGCAAGACGGGCAGTGCGCTCGGCGCAAAACTCCCGCCTAGCGGCACTTCCTGCAACGCGACGATATCCGCGTCGAGTTCGCGGATCACGCGGCCGATCCGCTCCGGCGACGCGAACCTGTCGGTCCCGACCGTGCCGTGGATGTTCCAGGTGGCGATGCGCAGTGCGCGCACGCCGGCGGCCGTGGTCCTGTCGTGCAAGGTCAGCGCGCTCGTATCGTTCATGAGCGGCGCGCAAGGAAACGCTGCAATGCAACGGACAGACCGACGAGCGCCGCGCCGATCAGCGCGACGAGCGCCAGCCCGGCAAGCGACGGATGACGCACGGCTGCCACGAGCTGATGGGCGAAGGTCGTGGCGAGCACGATGCCGGGTGTCATGCCGAGCACGGTGCCCGCCAGGTAAGCGCGCAGGCTGATGTGCGATGCGCCCGCTGCGAGGTTGATGATGGTGAACGGCGCGACGGGCACGACGCGCAGAACGATCACGGTGATGAAGCCCTTTTTGCCGAGCTTTTCGCTGATCCGGTTGATGCGGCTGCCCGCGAGCTTGCGTACGGCATCGCGACCGAGCGACGCGCCCGCATAATAGGTGACGCACGCTGCGATCATCGAGCCCGCGAACGCATACGCGCTGCCCCATAGCGCGCCGAACACAAAGCCGCTCACAGCGATCAGCAGGGTGACGGGCACCGAAATGCTCGCGGCGATCGCGTACAGCGCGACGATTGCGAACGGTCCGAACGGCGACGCATGCACGCGCTGCGCGCCATGCACCAGCGTCGCAAAACTGACGGCATCGCGCAGCGGCGTGAAGCGCCACAACGCGGCCAGCACGACGACGCACAGCGCGAGCGTGCCGAGCGCGAGCAGCCTGCCCATCAGCGGACGGCTGCGTTCTTCGGGCAGAAAGTGCCGCACCAGTTCGTGCGGCGCGACGGGCGCTTCGGCATCGAACACCGACACATGTGAGGCGAGGTCTTCGAGGTCGCCGGACACGACGGGATCGAGCGGGATCAGCGTGCGTTCGCCGTGACGCAAATGGGCGATGGCTTCGTTCAGGCGCTGCGTGCGGAGCGCGGCTTGCACCTGCGCGGGCGAGATGTCGAGATGCTCGGCCAGCAGCCGGTTGCGCACCGATGCAATGGCCGCCTGGATGCGCGGATCGCCGCGCGCTTCGAGCGTGATATTGCACTCTGTGTCGAGCACCATCGAGCGATTGTTCAGGTTCGCGCTGCCGACGATCAGCACGTCGTCATCGACGGTCATCAGCTTGCTGTGCACATTGATGATCTGCCCATGTGCACCGCCCGTGGTAGGCGCATACATTGCATAGCGTCCCCGTCGGTCCGCCTGTTTCAGCACGCCGTGAAGCCGCGCGCGCAGCACGCCCATCGTGGCTTCCTGGAGCCAGCCGCTCGTTCTTTGCGGACCGACGACGGCGACATCGGGACTGTCCGCATCGGCGAGACGCTGCGCGAGCGCGGTGCCCACGCGGCTCGCTGTGAAGTACTGGTTTTCAATGTAGATGCTGCGCTTCGCGGCCGCGATCGCGTCGATATACAACTGCTGGATCTGCGCAACGAGCGGCCTTCCTTCGAAGGCTGGCTGTGTCACCGAGATGCCGAGTTCGACCGATTCGATGTCGGCGGCAACATCCGCCGGCCAGATGCCCGCGGCATCGTCGGGGCGCGGCATCGGGTCGGGCGTCGCGTCCGCTGCTCTCGCCGTTGCGCGGCGCCAGCGCTCACGCACGAGCAGACTCACGGCCTGCGCGGCGGGTCCGTCGAACATCGCCTGTACATCGTGCATCGGCTGGTACGGCGTATCGCGAGCATTGCGCCGCAGCGGCGCGTGCGGACGATGCGCGGGCGTGTCCCAGCGGGAACCCGTCAGATCGATCCCGCCGACGAACGCGAGCCGGTCGTCGATCGCGACGATCTTCTGATGGTGCGAAGCGCCGAGCGGGTGCCGTCCGTCCTGCCGGAAGCGGATGCGGCGATGCGTGCGCCAGCCCAGCTTGTATACGGGCAGCCATTCGCGTTCGAATGCGTACAGCATCGCAAAGTCCCACGCGAGCACGTAGATCCGCAGTTGCCGGTTCGCTTCCGCGAGCGCGCAAAGAAATTCCGCGAGCGGGGCGGGCAGGCCGTCGGGCGCACCGCCGGGCACAAGTTGCAGACGGCTGTCGATGTCCCAGCCGACGATGTAGATGCTATGGCGCGCACGGATCATCGCTGTGCGCAGCGTTGCGAAATACTCGGCCGCGTCGATCAGGATGCGGAAATGATGTGCGTGCTCCTTGCGCTCGCAGGTCTCATGCAGCCGCAGCAGGCTCGGCGCGATGGGAGCGGGGCGGGTCGCTGCGCGGGTGTCGGTCGTCGTCGGTGGCTCGGTGGCGTCGGTGGTCGTGTTGTGCGTCATCGGCATGGTGGGCTTCTCGATGCGGGTAAAAGATAGAAGCCGTCGCGAACATCCGGACAATGGCGCGCAAACCCCGTTCCTGGCGACGGGAACGCGGCTTGCCGCGTCTAAGGCAGGGTGTGCCGCGCCGCGGGCGCGGCACCCGAAACGCGTGTTCAACCCCAAAGAGGACATTGACCATGAAGCAAGCGATGAGCACACAAAAGGCAGCGCCGAATCACCCGGCGACCCCGCATCAGCCGAATCGCGACGGCGGGCAACAGCAGCAAAACCAGAAGCCGCCGCAGCATCAGGGCGGGCAGCGGCAGCCGTGACGTGCTGCGAACGTCTGACGGCCCGCTGACGTGCGCGGCGTTCCGAAAGCGGGTCTGCAAACCTTTCAGGCCCGCGTGTAGATCTTCCAGCCCGTCTTCTAGCGCGCGTCTCGTGCCTTGCACGAATGCCTTCAGCAGGAATGCCCCATGACGATCGCGGTGATGCCGGGCGACCGGCGCGATATCGCCGAAACGCTTGGCCGTTATTTCGACGTACGACGCGTTTCGTTCCGTATCGAGGAACTGAGCAACGGCGTGCTCTACATCGGCTTCGATGCCGACGGGCAACGTGCGTCGGTCACCGTCTCGTTCGACGACGAAGCGTTCGATGCGTACACGCAGTGGGACATGATCCAGAAGCGCCGCTCGCTCGCGTGCATTGCGGTCGAATTCGAGAAGCTGATGCAGCGGCGCAATACCACTGCGCTGGCGGGCGACTTCAGGATCGACCGCTTCTGACGCGCCCGCTCTGACGGTGACAGTAACGGTGATAAAGAGGGAGCACGAACATGGAACAGAAACGTGAGCAACGTAAACCCGCCACGACGACACAGCCAGGCGAGCCGACGGAAACGATGAAGGCGACGAACCCGCCTCGTTCGAATCCGCATCCGGAACAAACGGCCGAGGTGCCCCTTGGCAGCGGGGAACAGCGGGAGCCGCCAGGCGCGGGTGGGCGTCCGTCGCATAGCAGTTGAATTGCAGTGACCCGGTCGCCGCGCAGCGCATGATGTGGTGTGATGCGCGGCCGCTTCATGTTCATGCCGATTCGGCAAGCTTCATCGCATCGGCAAGACTCAACGGTTTGCGTAATGCTTCCGCCAGCATGCCCATCTGTTTGCCGCGGTTGCATCCGACGGCGGCGACCAGATTTCCTTTGTCGCCGAGCAGTGCGATGAACTCGAAAGTATCGGGCGTCCCCGTGAATATCGTCTTGTCCCAGTGCTTCGCGTGACCGAGGTATTCGAACGTCTTGCCGAAGTGATAGGTCCAGAAAAACGGCACGAGCGGTTCTTCTGGCGGCATGCCGAGCATGGCATGCGCAGCGATGCGCGCATGCTGTTGCGCAACGCGCCAGTGTTCGATCCGCACGCGTTCATTGACGGGCGCCTGCAATTCGAACCGCGCGATGTCGCCTGCCGCATAGAGACCGTCCGACACGCGCATGGATGCATCGACGTCGACGCTCTTATCGTCGTTGCGCGTCACGCCTTTCAGAAAATCCGTCGCAGGCGTGACCCCGAGGCCCGCGACGATGAAATCGCATGACACGATCTCGCCGTGGTCGAGCGTGACGCGCAGTGCGCCGCTTGCATCGCCGGGCGCGACGGCGCGCGCACGAAGGCCCATGCGGACGCTCACGCCATTCACTTCGTGCAGCCGCATGAAGAGCCTGCCTAGCTCAGGACCGAACTGCTTCTCGAAGGGCACCTTGCCCGGCGACACGACCGTCACCCGCAGCTTGCGTTCGCGCAGCGCCGACGCCACTTCCATCCCGACGAAACTCGCGCCCAGCACGAGTGCGTGCTCGCCTTGTGCGGCCATGTCGACGAGATGCCGCGCGTCATCGCGATCGCGCAGCAGGCGGATGCGCGGCTTGATATCGGCCGCCTCGCTGCCTGGCAACATAAGCCGCTTGGGTATGCCGCCCGTGGCGATGAGCGCGGCATCGTAGCGAATCGACGGTGCGCTGCCAATATCGATGCGGCGCGCGCCCGCATCCAGTGCGGTGACCTGGGCCTGGATTGTTTCGATCGCGTGCGCAGTGAAGAAGTCGTCGGGCAGAAGAGGCGGTATCTCGTCGACGGACATCTCGCCCGACGGCACGAACTTGCTCAACACGGTGCGGTCGTATGGCGTGCGCGGCTCGCGATCGATCAGCACGACGCGTCCTGCGAAGCCCGCCTCGCGCAACGCGGCGCAAGCGGCCGCGCCCGCCGCGCCCGCGCCGACGATCGCGAAGGTGCGCGGGTCCGCAGGCGTTTTCGTGTGGGTTTCCGACGGCTCCGGCGTGCTGTCGACGAGCACGTCGCCGTGTTCGATCCGCACGGGGTAACGCGTCAGCGGCCGCAGCGGCGGCGGCTCGACGAGCGCGCCCGTCGCGATGTCGAAAGTGCCCTTGTGCCACGGACACACTAGCCGGCCATTGCAGAGCGCGCCCTGTTCGAGCGGCGCGCCTGCATGCGGACAGTCCGCGCTATACGCATGCACGGTATCGCCGCGGCGGATCAGCAGGATCGGCGTGCCGTTCGCCTCGATGCGCTTCATGCCGTTGTCAGCGAGTTCGGAGAGTGGGGTGGCCTTTTGCATTGTCGTGTTCGTCATCGTTGTCCTCGTCGAAACCGGCAGCGCAGCGAAGACGGTGCGCCGGGCGCGCAACGCGCATCCAATTGCTTTCGGGCCGCAATCGTCATGCCGCGCGGCGCAGCGTCGCAAGCGGTCTTCCCGGCGCGCGCAAGCGTAGACGGGGAAAACGCGCCGGGGCGTATGGGCACGCCGCTTGCGTCGTCTCGCGCACGCAGCCGCCCTGTTGGCGGCGCAGCAACCAACCCGACGCTTCCAGCAGGCGTTGATGGAGCAACCCATGAGCGATATCGGCCACGATCCCCTGCGACGCGCCGCGCCGGCCGCGTGGTACATCAACAGCGGACTGCGCCTGAGCGATGAGGAGCCGGACGCCGACATCGAACCGAAGCGCTATGCGCTCGTCCCGGCGCTGGAGCGATACCTGGCCGGCGTGCGCTATGGCGACGAGGCATCGGCGAGCCGCGCGGCGACGCTCGATGCGCTGCGCGCGCGAGGCATGGACTGGCTGCCGCTGCCGGGCCGCGGCGAAACGGCGACACGCTGGCGCGGTCTCGCAGCCGTGGCAGCGTGCGATCTGCCGCTGGCCAAGCTCTATGAGGCGCACACCGATGCGCTTGCCATCCTCGCGGAACTGAACCGCGCCGACCTCGCTGACGATGGCAGCGGCAGTTGGGCCGTATGGGCCGCCGAGCCGCCGAACCCGAAGCTGATCGCGCGTGCATCGGACGGCGGCGATGGCTTGACGCTCGAAGGCGTCAAGCCGTGGTGTTCGGGCGCGCCGCACGCGACACATGCGTTGGTGACGGCATGGCGCAACGACGAGCCAGTGTTGGCTGCCGTCGAACTGTCGCAGCCTTCCATCGCGATCGACACGAGCGGCTGGCAGGCGGTCGGCATGCGTGCGACGGGCACGAGCTGCGTGCGCTTCGACGGCGCGCGTGCGGCGCAGGTTGGCGGGGCGGGCGCGTATCTGTCACGTCCTGGCTTCTGGCATGGCGGCGCGGGTATCGCCGCGTGCTGGTACGGCTGCGCGGCGGCGCTCGCGTCGATTCTGCGCGACAGCGTCAAGCGCCACGCGGACCCGCACGCGTGCGCGCATCTCGGCGCCGCTGATGCCGAACTGTCCGCCGTGGCTGCGTTGCTGCGCGAGTCGGCCGCATGGATCGACGCGCATCCGCGCGACGACGCGCAGCAGTGCGCGCTGCGCGTGCGCGTCGCCGTCGAACAGGCCGCGGCGCAGGTGATGGAGCATGTTTCGCGCGCGCTCGGCGCCATGCCGTTCTGCACGGATGCGTGGTTCGCGCACGCGATAGCGGATCTGCCCGTGTTTCTGCGGCAGAGCCACGCCGAACGCGACGAGTGTGCATTAGGACAGACGCTGCTCGACGGCGATGGCGACGAAGATGGCGACGCATGCGGGCGCTGGGATCTGGCGTCGCATTGAGGTTGGCGCGCATGTCCTTTCCGCCCGCCTATTTCGACGATATGTACCGGCAGGACGACGACCCCTGGGACTACCGCGGCAGCTGGTACGAGCGCCGCAAACGTCTGCTGACCGTCGCGGCGCTGCCGCGCGCGCGTTATCGCTCGGGCTTCGAACCGGCGTGCTCGAACGGCGAACTGTCCGCCTTGCTTGCGCAGCGTTGCGACCGGTTATATGTCTGCGATATCAGCGATCAGGCGATCCATCTCGCGCGAGAACGCCTTGCGGACGTGCGCAACGTCACGTTCGCGCAGCGTGCGATTCCCGAGCAATGGCCCGATGCGAGCTTCGATCTGATCGTGATCGGCGAACTGTGCTATTACCTGTCGCGCGACGCGACGGCGGAGCTCGCGCAGCGCGCGTGCGCATCGTTGACGGCGGACGGCACGCTCGTCGCGTGCCACTGGCGGCATCCGTTCGAAGGCAAGCTGCAAACGGCCGAGGACGTGCACGCTGCGTTCGACGCACTGCCTGCATGGCGGCGCATCGTGCAGCACGCGGAGCACGATCTGCTGCTCGACGTGTGGTCGAAGGACGGACAGTCGGTGGCGCAACGCGAGGGACTCGCATGATCGGCATCGTGATACCCGCACACGACGAAGAAGCACTGCTCGCCGATTGCCTGCAGGCGGCGCGTATGGCGGCCGCGCATCCGGAATTGCGCGGCGAGGTGGTGAGAATCGTCGTGGCGCTCGATAGCTGCACGGATCGCTCGGCATCGATCGCGCGCTGCTTCGATACGCACGCGTTGACGCTCGACGTGCGCAACGTCGGCAAGGCGCGGGCAGCCGGCGCAGCGGCGTTGCTGGAGCAGGGCGTCCGCTGGCTCGCCTTCACCGATGCCGATAGCCGCGTCGCGCCGGACTGGCTCGTCGCGCAACTGGCGCTCGATGCGGAAGCGGTGTGCGGCCCGGTCATCGTCGAAGACTGGCGAGAGCACGACGAACTCACGCGCGAGGCGTTCTATCGCGCGTACCTGAACGCAGATGGGCACCGGCATGTGCACGGGGCGAATCTCGGCGTGTCGGCGCGTGCGTATTGCCGCGCCGGCGGATTTCCGCCGCTGCCCTGCCGCGAGGATGTGGCGCTGGTCGGGCTGCTGGTCGAGACGGGAGCGCGCATCGCGTGGAGCGCGGCGCCGCGCGTGGTGACGAGCGCGCGGCTTGCGTCGAAGGTGCGGGGCGGGTTCGGCGATACGCTGGCGGGGCTGGTGTCGTCCGCCTAGTTCGTGCCGCCCGGTTTCACCGCATAGCGCGCCAGAAACATATCCGCCGATGTCTGCGCGACGGTGTTCTGTTCGTCCGCCGTCAGCGGCGGCTGGCCCATCGTCACCTGCGGCCAGAATGCAAACCCCTTCACGAGACCATGCAACTGTTGCGCGGCGAACGCCGGGTCGGGCACGTCGAGCCTGCCGTCGGCGGCCGCGGCGCGGACCCACACGGTCAACCCTTCCTCGCGTTCGCCGATGCGCGCCACCATATCCCGCGCCCGCTCGGGCGAATGAATGCCCGCTGCGATCGCGACCCGCGCGAGCGACATGAACGCGTCGTCGTTCAGCAGCCGCAGCTTCTGTGCGAGCAGGTCAATCAGTTGCGGACGCAGCGGCAGGTCCGCGCGATAGCCCGGCGCGTCGCCTGCCTTGCTCGCATCCCACAGTTGCTGGAGGATCGCCGCGAACAGCGCCTCCTTGCTCGGGAAGTGGTTGTAGACGGTGCGCTTCGACACGCTCGCGCGCGCCGCGATGCGGTCCATGCTGGTGGCGTCGAAACCCGATGCGCGAAATTCGTCGATGGCCGCTTCGATCACGGCCGCGCGCTTGCGATCGGTCAGACGGGGAAGGGTAGTGCTGTCGTCCATGCGCGAATTTTACACTGCCTGGTGCACATTTCGAGACAATAAACTACACTGTGCAGTCTACCTTCTGTCTCGAGTGACGCTTCGCATGAAATCGACCATCGACACCATCAGTCAGCTTCTGGGATTCACGGCGGCGCAACGCGGCCGCGAACTGTCCGGCGCGTCGCCGCAGCACGACGGCGAGCGCTTTCGCAACGTCAAGCCGCGTCCCGTCGAGGGCTTCGGCAAGACGTTGCGGATCGCGTGGAACATGTTGTTCAACAAGCCGGCGGGCACCATGCCGCCCGCCGAGCTGCCCGTCGATACACTCACGCGTGCGGACCTCGAGGCCGCGCCGGACGGCAGCCTGTTCCGGCTCGGCCATTCGACGATGCTGCTCAAGCTGCGCGGTCAGTTCTGGCTGACGGATCCGGTGTTCGCGGAGCGCGCGTCGCCGTTCAAGCGGATGGGGCCGAAGCGCTTCCATGCGCCGCCCATCGCACGCGAAGATTTGCCGCCGTTGCGCGGCGTGATCCTGTCGCACGATCACTACGACCATCTGGACCGCGACACGGTGCTGGCTTTGGCTGGCACGACGGGCGTGTTCCTGACGCCGCTGGGCGTCGGCGACCGGCTGATCGAGTGGGGCGTCGCGGCATCGAAGGTGCGTCAGTTCGACTGGTGGCAGGGCGTCGAAATCGACGGGCTGCAGTTCACGGCAACGCCGGCGCAGCACTTCTCGGGGCGCAGCCTGTTCGATGGCAACAGCACGTTGTGGTCGTCGTGGGTGATCGTCGACGGTGACCTGCGCGTATTCTTCAGCGGCGATACGGGCTACTTCGACGGCTTCAAGACAATCGGCGAGCAGCTCGGTCCGTTCGACGTGACCCTGCTGGAAACGGGCGCGTATGACGCGCAGTGGCCATACGTCCACATGCAGCCCGACCATACCGTACAGGCGCATATCGATCTGCGCGGGCGCTGGCTCGTGCCAATCCACAACGGCACGTTCGATCTGGCGATGCATCGCTGGCAGGAACCGTTCGAGCGCGTGGTGGGGCTCGCGGCCGCGCATGGCATCGCGCTCGCGACGCCGCGCATGGGCGAGCGGCTCGATCTCAGCGCGCCGCATCGCGGCGAACGCTGGTGGCGCGAGGTGCTTGACCTCGCTGAGATTCTCGACGCCGGCGTTGCACCGAAGCCGGCGCGCCGCCGCGCGTCGTGCCGTCCCGCCGGGCAGGGCAACGGGTGATGTGATGTAACCTGACGCGGCGCTGACGGGGCCGCAAAGCAGCGCGCTTCATGAAGAGGCGCGCTTTTTTTTCGCCGATCTTTTTTGTCCGGCGAGGATAGCCCGCGTGTTCGCAGCACACACCCACAGCAGATTCATGCAGCGTTGCACGAAGCGCGCTAAGGTATGCACCCGGGTAGGCACTCGGCGCGAACCTTGCGCGCGCCTTCAATCGATCGATGGAAGTCCACGGAGCTTCGACAGATGAGCGAAACCACGCAGTTCTGGATGGTCGAGGGCGCGCCGACGCCCGTCGGCCCGTTTTCTCACGCGACGGAATCGGGCGGTTGGGTGTTCGTCACAGGCCAGATGCCGACCTCGCCCGACGACGACGCAGCGCCCTTGCCCGAAGGCGTCGCCGCGCAGACCAAGCGGGTGATGGACAACCTCGTACTGGTCCTCAAGGGCATCGGGCTCGGTCTTGAACACGTCGTGTCGGCGCGCATCTTTCTCACAGAGTTCAAGCGCGACTACGCGACGATGAATGCCGTGTACGCCGCGCATTTTCCGCCGGGGCGTTTGCCTGCACGGACCTGCGTCGGCGTGACGGGTCTCGCGCGCGATGCGCTCGTCGAAACCGATTTCATCGTGCGCCGTCCCGGTTGACGCCGCGCGTGCCGCCCGTCAAAGCAATGCGCGATTCCTTTGAACCGTCGTCGCGCCGCGGCTTCCTGCGACGCGCGCTGATGATGCCGCTTGCGCTGTCCGCGGCGTCGTTCCCATCGGCGCGAGTCAAGGCGGAAGACAAGCCGGTGCCGCGCATGGACACGCGCCCGATTCCGACGACGGGCGAGCCGTTGCCGGTGATCGGCTGCGGCACGTGGCGCACGTTCGATGTCGGCGACGATCCCGAAGGCCAGGCGCGGCTCGCGCAGGTGCTGAAAGTGCTGTTCGCGGCGGGCGGCTCGGCGATCGATTCGTCGCCGATGTACGGTTCGTCCGAAGCCGTCACGGGCACGCTGCTGACGCGGCTCGACGCGCATGGCAAGGCGTTCGTCGCAACCAAGGTCTGGACGCAGGGCCGCGACGCTGGCATTGCGCAGATGGAACAGTCGATGCGCCGCCTGCGCCAGCCTCGCATCGACCTGATGCAGGTGCACAACCTCGTCGACTGGCGCACGCAGTTCGCCACGCTGCGCGACTGGAAAACACGTGGACGTATCCGCTATATCGGCATCACACACTACACCTCCAGCGCGTTCGACGAGGTGGCGAACGTGATGCGCAGTGAAAAGCCCGACTTCGTGCAGATCAACTACGCTGCCGACGATCGCGATGCGCAACAGCGCATTTTGCCGCTCGCGCACGATCTGGGCATCGGTGTGGTGATCAACCAGCCGTTCGGCGGCGGCGGGCTGCTGTCGCGCGTCGGCAAGACGCCGTTGCCCGCGTGGGCCGCCGAGATGGGCTGCGCGACATGGGCGCAGATCCTGCTGAAATTCGTGCTCGCACAGCCCGCCGTGACGCTTGTGATTCCGGGCACGGGCCGCCCCGAATACATGGCCGACAACGTGCGCGCGGGCGTCGGCCCGTATCCCGACAAGGCCATGTGCCGGCGCATCGTCGAGGCCGTGGGCGGCTGATGTCGCCGGTTACGACGCCGAGGCTTTCAGCAACACGGGATCGTCGCGATAGACATCCGGGAACATCTGCTTCAGATGGGTGATCTTCGGCAGATCGTTGATCGCGATGTACGGCGAGTCGGGATGCAACACCAGATAGTTCTGGTGATATTGCTCGGCGGGATAAAAGCCCTTGAAGTCCTCGACCTTGGTCACGATCGGCGCGGAGAACACCTTCGCGTTGTTCAGCTGCGCGATATACGCCTGCACGATCGCGCGCTGCCCGGCGTTTTGCGGGAACACGGCCGAGCGATATTGCGTGCCGTGATCGGGGCCCTGGTAGTTGAGCTGCGTCGGGTTGTGCGCGACGGAAAAGAAAATCTGCAACAGACGGCCATACGTAATCTGCGTCGGATCGTAGGTGATGCGCACGGATTCCGCGTGGCCCGTTTCGCCGTCGCTGACGGTTTCGTATTGCGCGGTGTTCGCCGCGCCGCCCGTGTAGCCGGACGCGACCTGCTGCACGCCTTTCACGTGCTCGTACACGCCCTGAACGCCCCAGAAGCAGCCGCCCGCGAAGACGGCCGTTTCGGTGTGCGCCGCACCCGGTTTCTCGTCCTGCGCGGGCGCGGGAATCCGGACCGCCTGTTCCGCCGACGCGACGTGTTGCCATGCGATCGCGCCAGCGCCGATCGCGATGCACGCCGCGATCCGTCCCGCCGACGTGCGGGTCGAGCGCAATGCGTTTGCGATGAGTTTCCTGTTCACGGTGTCGATCCTCTAATAACAGGTGATGGGGTTAGCCAGATCCCTAGCCGAATGTGAACGCGTAAGCCTCGACACCTGGATCGAGAAACTCGATCGCGAAGGTGTGGTCGGCCACGTCGCCCGTTTGCCGCACGAGCTGATAGAGACGCTGCTCCGTGACGATGCCCGTGCCGTCGGCATTCACATCGGTGCCGCGCGCATCGCCCGGCGCGGCGCCGTCGATGGTCACGCGAAAATGCACCGGCCTGCCGCCCGCGCCCGGCCCGAGCACGAGATGCAGATCGCGCGCGTGGAAGCGATAGACGATGCGTCCGTCCGGCGCGGCGAGCGTTGCGTGTTCGGCGCCCACTTTCCACGTGCCTGCGAGTCCCCAATCGTTGACATCGGGGCTCGACGGCTCGGTGTACGCATGGGCGCGGTTCCGCGCTTCGCCGCCCGGCGACATGAAGTTTTCCGCACGTGCATAGCCGATGTAGGTTTCCGGCGACATCATGTCGTTGCCGTCGGCGGCCGCCTCGACGCCTTTCGCGTGCTGTTCGAGGCCCGTCGCCACCTGGGCCGCTTCGGGATGGCCCGCGTCGGCGAGCAGCTGCTGGATCACTTTTTCGGACTGTTCATATTCGCCTTCACCGAAGTGATGATGGCGAATGCGGCCCTGCACATCGATGAAGTAGTGCGCCGGCCAGTACTGGTTGCCGAACGCGCGCCAGATCGCATAGTTGTTGTCGATCGCGACGGGGTAATCGACGCCGAGATCGTGCACAGCCTTCTTCACATTGTCGATATTGCGCTCGAATGCGAATTCCGGCGCGTGTACGCCGATCACGACGAGGCCCATGTCGCGATACTTCTGCGACCACGCCTTCACATACGGCAGAGAGCGCAGGCAGTTGATGCACGAGTAGGTCCAGAAGTCGACCAGCACGACCTTGCCGCGCAGTTGACCGGCCGTGAGCGGCGGCGAGTTCAGCCATTGCACGGCGCCCGTCAGCTGCGGCAGTGTGCCTTCCACTGGCAGCGGCGCCGCAGCCGTCGACGCACGCATCATCGTTCCCGCGGGCGGCGTGACGCCGGCTGCCTGCGTGATCGCCGGCAGGTTCGCGGACATCATCGCTTCGTTCGCGGCCGGCTTCGGCGGCGACAGCTTGTCGAGGAGGTGCTGTTCGATGCCGCTCGTCGCGACCGTCGAGACTTTCGTGAGCACGCCCGTGTCGAAGCCCAGCGCGATCGCCACGACGCCGCACAGCATCGCCGCACCGATGCCGCGCCGCACCCATTCGCCTGCGCCGAGCGAGCGCTTCATCGCCGCGAACACCTTGCCGCCGATCAGCAGCGCAATCGCCAGCGAGGTCGCCGCGCCCGCCGCATACGCAAGCAGCAGCAGCGTCGTGCCGACGCTCGCGCCGCGCAGCGCCGCCCCCGTCAGCACCAGGCCGAGGATCGGGCCTGCGCACGGCGCCCACAGCAGACCCGTCGCGATGCCGAGCAGAAAGGACGAGCCGATGCGCGGCTGGCTGCCGTCCGTGCGCGCGAGCGTCGTCAGCCGGTTTCCCGCGCTGACGAGGGGATGCATCAGACGATCGGCGAAGCGCGGCAGCAGCAGTGTCAGGCCGAATACGCCGAGCAGCACGATCGCGATCCAACGGCCGTACTGGTTGGCCTGCGTGACCCAGCCGCCGCCGACAGCGGCCAGCGTCGCGACCAGTGCGAACGTGAGCGCCATGCCGCCGAGCAGCGGCAGGCCCGTGCGCACGAACGGCTGATCGGCGCGCGCGAAGACGAAGGGCAGCACGGGCAGAATGCAGGGACTCAGGATCGTGAGCGCGCCGCCGAGATAAGCGAGGACGATGAGTAACATGGTCGTTTGGATGCTGGATCGTGCGAAAGGGTGGAAGGCGTCAGACGGCGCGCGGCGTGAAGGTCATCGCGAGTCCGTTCATGCAATAGCGCAGTCCCGTCGGTTTCGGACCGTCGTCGAATACATGTCCCAGATGGCCGCCGCAGCGGCGGCAATGCACTTCCGTGCGGACCATGCCCCACGAGCCGTCCTCGCGCGTCGCGACGGCGTGATCGAGCGGCGCCCAGAAGCTTGGCCAGCCCGTGTGGCTGTCGAACTTCGTGCGCGACGAAAAGAGTTCGAGGCTGCAACCCGCGCAGGCGAACAGGCCGCTGCGGTGCTCGTCGTTCAGCGGGCTGCTGAACGGGCGCTCCGTGCCTTCCTCGCGCAACACGTGGTATTGCGCGGACGTGAGCATCTGCCGCCACTGCGCATCGGAATGCATGACCTCGAAGCGCGCTGCCGCGCCGCCGGATGCGTCCGGTGCGGCCGGTGCGCCGGACGCGAACGCGCGCCAGTGCGTGAGGGCCGCCAGCGTTGCCAGCGCGCTGCCGCCCGATAACAGGAACTGCCTGCGGCTTTTCATCGTGTGCTCCTTCGTGCGACTCGATTGAACGTGGCCGTAGCGTAAGTCCGCGCTGATACCAGCGTCCTCACGGAAACTTAAATTAATTGTGATAACCCGGCGGGCGGAAATTCTGCACAATGTCAGGGCCGTCAACGTTGCACGACGGCCCTTAATGCCACTCAATTCAAGCGAGCCGATGGATCATCCGAAGCGCGTACTGATCGTCGAAGACGATGTCGACATAGCGAATGTGCTCAGCCTGCACTTGCGGGACGAGCGCTACGAAGTCGTGCATAGCGCCGACGGCAACGAAGGGCTGCGGCTGCTGGAGCAGGGCAACTGGGACGCGCTGATTCTCGACCTGATGCTGCCCGGCGTCGACGGGCTGGAGATTTGCCGGCGCGCGCGAGCGATGGCGCGCTATACGCCCATCATCATCACGAGCGCGCGCTCGAGCGAAGTGCATCGCATCCTTGGACTCGAACTCGGCGCGGACGACTATCTCGCGAAGCCGTTCTCGGTGCTCGAACTGGTTGCGCGCGTGAAGGCGCTGCTGCGGCGAGCCGATGCGATGGCGAAAGACGCGCGCATGGAGGCGGGCAGCCTGAATCTCGCGGGCCTCTTCATCGACCCGCTCACGCGCGAAGCAAGCGTGAACGGCAAGCGAATCGAACTGACGCCGCGCGAATTCGATCTGCTGTATTTCTTTGCGAGCCGTCCGGGCAAGGTGTTCTCGCGCATGGATCTGCTCAACGCCGTGTGGGGCTATCAGCACGAAGGCTACGAGCACACCGTCAACACGCATATCAACCGGCTGCGCGCGAAGATCGAGGACGACCCCGCGCAGCCCGCCCGTATCCTCACGGTCTGGGGGCGCGGCTACAAATTCGTCGCCGATCCTGCCGTGCACGAGGGAGAAGCGTCGTGAACCTGTCATTGACGCAGCGGCTGTCGCTGGTGTTTTCGGTGCTGCTGCTCGCGTGCTGCGGCGCGTCGGCATGGCTGCAGATCCGTTCGAGCGATCTGCACGAGAAGGAAGTGATCCAGAGCCTGTCGCACGATCTCGCATCGCATATCGCGCGCAATCCGGCTTTGTCGGACGATAGCGGCGACGGCGCGCGCAAGGACGCGATGCGGCAGATCTTCGGGCAACTGATGGTCGTCAATCCGAGCGTGGAGGTGTATCTGCTCGATCAGAACGGCTATATCGAAGGCGATGACGCGCCCGCGGGCCACCTGAAGCGGATGCAGGTCGACGTGCGCCCCGTCAGGCAGTTCATCGCTGGCGATCCGCTGCCGATACTCGGCGACGACCCGCGCAGCGTCGATGGCCGCAAGGTGTTCAGCGCGGCGCTGCTGCCGCACACGGGGTCGAACGCGTCGCGGCCGCCTGAGTATCTGTACGTCGTGCTGCAAGGGGAAGCCCACGACGAACTCGCGGCGCGCGTCGCGGCCAGCTCGGTGTTGCGCACCACGTTGTGGTCGATGGCCGTCGTCGCGCTGCTCGGTCTCGTCGCGGGGCTGATGGCGTTCGGACTGATCACGCGGCCGCTGCGCCGTCTCACCGACGCGATGCGCCGGTTC
The DNA here is from genome assembly GCF_000020045.1 of Paraburkholderia phymatum STM815. Taxonomy (GTDB): domain Bacteria; phylum Pseudomonadota; class Gammaproteobacteria; order Burkholderiales; family Burkholderiaceae; genus Paraburkholderia; species Paraburkholderia phymatum. The sequence goes on from NC_010623.1 coordinate 2,571,019, forward strand.
GATGCGAACGGCGAACCCGGTGCGCAACCGGCGATGCCGAATGCGCCGCGCGTTGCGCCCTCCCATTCACGCGACGAGATCGCCACGCTCGAATCGACGTTCGCGCAGATGTCGGGACGCATTGGCCAGCAATGGCGCGAGTTGACGCGCCAGGATCAGGAGCGGCGGGAACTGGTTGCGAACATTTCGCACGATCTGCGCACGCCGCTGACGTCGCTGCACGGCTATCTGGAAACGCTGTCGATGAAGGCGGACTCGCTGAGCGACGCCGAACGCAAGCGCTATCTCGCGATCGCGCTCGCGCAAAGCGTGAAGGTCGGCCGTCTCGCGCAGTCGCTGTTCGAACTCGCGCGGCTCGAGCACGGCAACGTTCAACTCGCGCTCGAAGACTTCTCGCTGGTCGATCTGCTGCAGGACGTGTTCCAGAAATTCGAACTGTCCGCCGAAGCCCGTCACATCGCGTTGCGCGCGGGCATCGCGCCGCGTCTGCCGAACGTCACGGCCGATCTCGGCATGATCGAGCGCGTGCTGACCAATCTGCTCGACAACGCGATCCGGCATACGCCCGATCATGGCGTCGTCGATGTCGAACTCGCGGCGCGCGACGGCAAGGTCTCGGTGACGGTCAGCGATACGGGGCCGGGCATGTCGGAAGCGGTACGCGCACGGCTGTTCCAGCGCGCGTTCACCTCGGGCGGCGCGCATCGCGGCGGGCTGGGTCTGCTGATCGTCCAGCGCATGCTGCAGTTGCACGACAGCCAGATACGGCTCGTCCAACGCGAAGGGGCAGGCACCGCGTTCTGCTTCGAGCTGCATCCGGCAGGCAGCGTGCAGAAAGGCGGACGCACAGTGGTATCGATTCAGTAGCGCTATCTTTCATCGCGAGCCAGCCGCCAGAACGACGCGAAAAAACATGGCCGTGCCGAATGGCTGTCATCAACGATCATTACGATGACACTGCAAAAACGACGGGAAAAGCAAACGCCAGTTTGAAACGCGCGATGAGGCGTCGCGTACGCCACGCATGCATGCCATTCAGGAACCGCCATTTCTTGAAGCGTTGCTTGAAAAACTGGGCGCGCCCAATCGTTAAAGAAGCGGCCGTCCGGGCCGTTATCAAAGTAGTAGACCACACGAAATCTATTTTGGCGCACGCGATTCGGCTAGACTGCTGTTCCTTCCCCGAAGAAAAACGTCGCGCTTCATTCGCAAGCGACGGACACCGTTTCCGCTCGCGTGTGCGTTGAAGCCGGATCGCAACAAGGACAGACGAAATGCGGTGGTGCTACTCATATGCATGTGTCTGGCGGCGGGGCATCTCAGCCCGCATCGCGTGCGCGGCTGTGCGTCGGAAGCGCTTGCTTGACTCAGTCATCCTTTTTTTCGGCTGCTGCATGCTGGTTGCACACGCGACGGCAGCGCAGAACGTGCTGCGCGTGCTTGCATGGCCTGGCTATGCCGACGCCGATGTCGTGAAAGATTTCGAAAGCCGTTTTCACGCGAAGGTCGAGGTCACGCTGGTCGATTCGGACGAAGCGCTGTGGGACAAGATGCACCAGGGCACGCAGCCGCAGTTCGACGTACTCGCCGCGAACACGGCTGAAATCCAGCGGTATGCGCACGACAACCTGCTCGCGCCGCTCGACCTCGCCAGCCTGCCGAACACGAAGCGCCAGTTGCCGCGCTTTCGTGCGCTGTCTTCAATCGGCGGACTCACGAAACACGGCACCGTCTACGCAATTCCGTTCACCTATTCGACGATGGGCCTGATCTACGACCGCAAACAGGTCAGCGTCGCGCCGCACTCGATGAACGAATTGTGGAACCCGCGCTATCGCGGCAAGGTGCTCGACTACAACAGCGCACAGCACAATTTTTCCTTTACCGCGCTGGCACTCGGCTATCCGAATCCGTTCCAGCTGAACAACACGCAGATCCAGACGATCACGCGCAAGCTGATCGACCTGCGCCGCAACCTGCTGACGTATTACAACCTGCCGGAAGAAGCCGCGGCGTTTTTCGTTCAGCACAAAGTCGCGCTGATGTTCGGCAACTACGGCACGCAGCAGCTCGAGCTGCTGCGCCGCGCGGGTGCCGACGTGGGCTATGTGATTCCCGATGAGGGCGTGCTCGCCTGGCTCGATTGCTGGTCGATGACGAGCGCTGCGGCGAACCGTCCGCTTGCGCTCGCGTGGATCAACTACATGCTCGAGCCTGAAGTCAGCGGCCTGCTGACGCAGCGCCAGGGCCTCGCAAACACGCTCACGGAACCGGCCGAAGGCACTGGCAAGAGCCACATCCTGTGGATCGAGCCCGTCGAGAATATCCAGACGCGCGAGTCGCTGTGGAGCCGCATCGTCTCGGGCGACCGGCCGGAGCGATTCTGATGATGCGCCCCGGGCTCACGTTCAAGCTCTCCGTGCTGCTCGCGCTGATCGGCGTGCTCGCATCGGGCACCACGGGCTACTACGCGTATCGCGCGAACCGTACCATGCTCGTGCACGAAGCGGAGCGCAGCCTGCTCACGTCGACGGAACTGCTTGGGCAACGTTTCACGGTCGCGATCAACGAGATCGCTGCCGACGCGCTTGTGCTGTCCACCTTGCCGTCGGCGGCAAGCATTGCCGTCAGCGACGACGGCACCTCGCCGGACGTCCCGATGCGCGAACGGCTCGCGCAGGTGTTCGCGAGCTTCATCGTGCAGCATCCCGAGTATCTGCAGGTGCGGCTCATCGCACGCAATCACTATGGGCTGGAGCTGATCCGCCTCGACCGGGAGTCGGGCGGCGCGGTGCGCGTGCAGCAAAACGCGCTTCAGGAGAAGGGCCAGTTTGCATACGTGTTCGAGACGCTCGCGCTAAGGCCGGGGCGGATCTACATTTCGCCGATCGCCGTCAATCACGAACATGGCGCGCATGCGGCAGAAGGCAAGCCGACGCTGCGGGTCGGCACGCCCGTCGCCGACGCGCGCGGCGAGGTGGTCGGCGCGGTCGTCATCGACGTGGATCTGGCGAGCCTGCTGCGGCTGTCGCAAGCCGATCTGCCGACCGACTACCAGGTCTATCTCGCGAACGAGTGGGGCGATTTCCTCGTGCATCCCGATCCATCACAGACCTTCGGTTTCGACAATGGCCGGCGCGTGCTGATGCAGGACAGCTTCGCGGCAACGAAACCGCTCTTCGAGCAGTCGACTCGGCCCGTCCTGCTGAACGGGTTGACGCAGCCGAAAGACGCGGCAGGCCAGGTGCTCGCGTTCGTGCGCCGGCCGTTCGGCGAATCGCAGGGCAACCGCTTTCTCGTGATCGGTCTTGCGAAGCCGCTGCACGATGTGCTCGTCGGCGCAAACATGCTCGGCAATCGCATTGTACGGATGGTGCTGATCTTCAGCGCGTTTGCGATCCTGCTGGCCATCCTGTTTGCGCGTGCGCTGACCCGTCCGCTGCATACGCTCGCCGACGCCGCCACGCACTTTTTCTCCGAACACACGATGGACGCGTTGCCCGTCAAGCGCACCGATGAAATCGGCGTGCTCGCGCGTGGCTTCGATCGCATGCGCCGCGAGATCCGCGTGCAGATGGACGCGCTGCACAGCAAGCAGCACGAGCTCGTGCATCTCGCGAGCCACGACGGGCTGACGGGGCTGCCCAACCGCATGCTGTTCATGCAGAAGCTGGAGGAAGCGATCGACCGTGCACGCGTGACGGGCGAGCGGCTCGCCGTGCTGTTCATCGACCTGAACCGGTTCAAGCAGATCAACGACCAATATGGCCATTCCGTGGGCGATGACGTGCTCGCGATCGTCGCGGGCCGTCTGCGGCAGGTGCTGCACGCGGGCGATCTCGTCGCGCGGCTCGGCGGCGACGAATTCATCGTGCTCGTCAAAGGTGAGCGGTCCGCCGAAGCGGCGCCCGTGATTGCCGCGCGCATCGTGCGCACGATCGACGACGAACTGCTGATCGGCGACCAGCCGATGGCCGTCGGCGCGAGCATCGGCATCAGTCAGTTCCCGTCCGACGGCGACTCGGCGGAAGCGCTGCTGCTCAACGCGGATGCCGCGATGTACGCGGCGAAATCGGGCGGCTCGGGCGCGTGGCTGTCGTATCGCGAGCTGATCGACATGCAGCGCTTGCGGGCCGGGCGTGAGCGCGAAGCCGAAAAAGTCGGGCCTGCGGATGATGGCACAGACGTCATTGCCTAGACACTGAGCGGCGCGCCGCCTTTCCGCGCGGCACGGTTCTTGCGAACCCTTGCACGTCGAAGCGGAAAGGAGAATCCGATGACCTTGGCGATTTATCTGATCGGCTGGCTGATTTTCATTGGCGGCGTATCGTGGGCGCTCGTCAGCATGCACGTCGCGCAGCACTATGTCGCGATCGTCGCGGTGATCCTGCTCGGCATCGGCGTGGTCACTGGCGCGACCCGCGCACGCGGCCGCGACCGCTCTTCATAGCGCAGGCGCGTCGCGGCGGCGCGCGGTGCACGCATGCCGCCGCGACGGGCGACAACGGCTCGTCTCAACCCCGTTCCCGTGACATGCCCCGACATAGTTTATGAACTGACCTCGCGGCCCGATTCTTCTACGATTCATTCCGTCGCCACGCTGCACCCGCAAGTGGCCGGAACCGTGAAGGACACTGCCGTGAAACTCCCCTCGCAACGCTTTTCTTCGTTTTCTGGTCTGCTGAATCGTTCGATGGCAACCGCTGCACGCGCCGTCTCGGGCCGCATCGCACTGGCGGCAGCAGCGACGGTGATCGGCGCCGGTGCGTCGCTCGTCAGCGTGCCCGCATGGGCAGGCTGGTATGGGCACGGCACGGCCTACACGTCGCGCGGCGAATTCAACGGCGCCCACGGCGGCTACTGCAGCGGCGGCACCTGCAATCACGCGGGGGGCGTGGCGGGGCCTTATGGCGGCATCGCGAGCAACTCCGGCAGCGTGACGCGCACCGCGCCCGGCCAGTTCTCCAACTCGGGTACAGCGTATGGTCCGAACGGCCGCTCGGTGCAGCATTCGGGCGACACCAGCTGCGCAGGCGGCACCTGCTCGCATACGGGAACCATGACGGGCTCGGACGGCAGGACGGCGTCGACGTCGGGCGAAGTAACGCGCAACGGCGCCGGCCAGTACTCGTCGTCGGGCACGGTGACGGGCGGCAATGGCAACAGCTATTACCACTCGGCATCGACGAACTGCGCCGGCTGGACCTGCTCGCGCTCGGGGACGGTGACGGGCAGCGGCGGCGGCACGGTCACGCATTCCGGCAGCGCGACCAGCGTCGCGCCGGGCGTGGTCGTCACATCGGGCAGCGCGACGGGCACGCACGGCAACACTGTGACGACGAGCGGCACGGTCGTGCATGGCGGCGCGGTCGCGACAAGCGGAACGACGGTGGTGGCGGGCAGCACGACGACGGTCGGCGCGGCTGTCATCGTACCGCCGCCCGTCGTGGTGCCGCCGCCCACCTCGACGGTGGTCGTCGCTGCGCCAGCGCCTGCACCCGTGCCTGCGCCCGTCGTGGTGACGCCGCCTCCCGCCGTGATGGTCGCGCCGGCACCTGTGGTGGTGCCAGCGCCTGCTGCACACGTCGTGGTCGTCGCTCCGCCGCCGCCCCCGCATGTCGTGTATGTCGCGCCGAAGCCGCGTCCCGTCGTGCTGATCCCGGGGCACTGGGTGGGCCGCGTGTGGGTTCCCGCGCACTGGGCATGAAACAGGCAAGCATCTTCAATGAACAAACGGCGCTCAAGGCGCCGTTTGTTTTTCTGAAGCATTGGATGTTGGGTCAATCATCCGGGCTTCATACTCGAACGCACGGCGACGGAAGGATCAACGGCATCCGCGGCAACGGCTGCGGGCACGAGCGGCTTCGCGCGGAAGCGCGAGCGAATCCGGCGACGCATCGGTTCTTCGAAATAGGTGAACACGACGACGCTGAACAGCAGCGTGAAGACGAGGGGTATCCAGCCATTGCCCGCGCGAAAGCCCGCGAGCCACGCGAGATACGCAAGCGGCACGTGAATCAGGAACAGCGCATAGCTCGCTTCGCCGAACCGCACGAGCCAGCGCTGATTCAGCACGCCGAGCACGGGCCGTTCGAGCAGCGCAAGGCCGAGAATCAGCGTCGCGAAGAACGGGCTTTGCGGATAGAACACGGGCGTCACTGGCTGCCACAGGGCCAGCACGATCAGCACGACGACAGAACAGGACACCAGCGCGATGCCGCGTCGATGCATCGACTTGCCGTGCGCGCGCAATGCCTGGAACGCGAGCGCAGCGCCGATGCCCAGCATGAACTCGGCGATCCGGCACAGCGGCAGCGCGCCCGCGAGGAAGTGGCTGCGCGACACGGGAAACACCACCATGAAGAAAACGATCATCAGGCCCTGCGCGATCCAGATGCCGACCAGCGTGACAGCGAGCGTCGGTGCGCGCAACTTCACGAAACGCGCGAGGATCAACGGAAAGAGCGCATAGAAAAACGCCTCGCACGATACGCTCGATGCCGGCCCATTCCACGGCTGGTTGATCGCGGCGAACGGAAACCACGCAGTAATCAACAGCACCTGGCAGACGAAGCTCACCACTAGCGACAGATTGACTGCCGACTTCAGTGCGAACCATTTGAGCAGCAGCGCGTCGTTGTGCGTGATGACGAGATAGGCCGTCGTGATCGATGCAATGGCCAGCGCGAACAGGATGTTCGGATAGATGCGCGCGACGCGTGCGACGTAGAAATTATGCGGGCTTTGCGTCGCGAGCTCGTCTCGATACGTGTACGTGAGAATGAAGCCGGAGAGCACGAAAAAAAGCGAGACGGCGGAGCGCCCTCCATCGACGAAAGTAAAGAACGACGCGGGCGTATTGAGAAGTTCGAGCTCGCGGTAATGCGACAGGACAACAGTCAGCGCCGCGAGAAAACGGATGCTCGTCAGGGCAGGAACGATGCCGTTGGCCTGGATGGAGGTCGCTCGCATTGGACTCTCATTTTGAAAGGATGCGCTACACGTTCGCATCGACGATTCAGTGTAGCGGCGTGTCATCCCGATCTTTCCGGGCGAACCCTGACTCGTCGGAAAAAACCGAGACATTGGCCGAGCGACCCCCGGTCCGCGTTGTGTGTGTGCACCGGAAAGCGAGCGTTGCAACAGCGCTGCAGCGGGTGTTTGCGATGCCCTTTGCATGCGATTTCACACCGATCCTGGCGGATCCAGACAAACCCTGATTGCTGCGCCAAAAGCGCCGCTGATATCGTGCGCAGGTCATGTGGAAGCGCTTCCACTCGTGGCTTCCGTCCCGTCGACCGGTGCGCCGCAATGCGCATCAACTCATCCAGCGAGAGGAGGTTCCGTGGCATACGATGCAGTGGCACCCGGAAGCAGTCCGCAAACTGATCCGTTCACGCCTTCCGCCGATTCCGTGCTTTGGCGCAAGGACTTCCTGCTGGGCGCGGCGACGGCCTCGTACCAGATCGAAGGCGCCGTCGACGAAGACGGCCGCCTGCCGTCGATCTGGGACACTTTCTCGGCGACGCCCGGCAAGGTGCTCGCGGGCGACACGGGCGCCGTTGCCTGCGATCACTATCACCGCTGGGAAGGCGATCTCGATCTGCTGACGCGATTGAATTTCGAGGCGTACCGTCTGTCGATCGCGTGGCCGCGCGTGATGGACGAAGCAGGGCGTCCGAACCAGAAGGGCCTCGATTTCTACAAGCGGCTGCTCGGCAGACTCAAGGACAAGGGCCTGCAGACCTTCGTCACGCTGTATCACTGGGACTTGCCGCAGCATCTCGAAGATCGCGGTGGCTGGCTGAACCGCGAGACCGTCTATCGCTTCGCCGATTACGCGGACCTGATGAGCCGCCAACTGGCGGGTCACGTCGATGCGTGGACGACGCTCAACGAGCCGTGGTGCTCGGCGTTTCTCGGCTACGGCAACGGCCATCATGCGCCAGGCCTCGCGAACGTGCGCTACGCGACGCAGGCGATGCATCATCTGCTGCTCGCGCACGGCCAGGCCACTCAGGTGCTGCGCACGAACGATCCGGCGTCGATAAAAGGCATCGTCGCGAACGTGGGGCGCGGCACGCCAGCGTCGTCGAGCGAAGCGGACCGGCGCGCCGCGCATCTGTTCGAAGTGCAGCACAACGCATGGATTCTCGACCCGCTGCTCAAGGGCGAGTATCCCGCCGATCTGTGGGCACTGTGGCCGGGCGCCGAGCCGCTCGTGCTCGCCGGCGACATGCAGACCATCGCCGCGCCGCTCGACTTCCTCGGCATCAATTATTATTTCCGCACCAATGTGAAGAGCGACGGCGCGCATGGTTTCGTCGACGTGCCGCTGCCCGATGTCGAACGCACGCAGATGGGCTGGGAAGTGAATCCGGATGGCCTGCGCGATCTGCTCACGGGCTTTCACGGCACCTTTGCGAACCTGCCGCCCATCTACATCACGGAGAACGGCATGGCGTCGGATGACCAGGTGCGGGATGGCCGGGTCGACGACACGCAGCGCATTTCGTTCCTGAAGCGGCATCTCGCGGCCGTCGATCAGGCCGTCAAGCAGGGCGTCGATGTTCGCGGCTACTTCGTCTGGTCGCTGCTCGACAACTTCGAATGGGCGTTCGGCTATGAGCGGCGCTTCGGCGTCGTGCACGTCGATTACGGCACGCAGCAGCGCACGGTCAAGCGCAGCGGCGAGCTGATCGCGCAGTTCATCGACGCGCGCAGCAAGAGGGACTGACACGTGAACTGACACGCAGTGAACATAAGCTGGTATGCAGTCGAGCCGATAAATCGGGCATCGAGCCCGAAGGAGACGGAATGAACAGCAAAAAACAGTGGGCGTTGAAAAGCGGTATCGCACTTGCATTGGCCATCACGGGCGTCATCGCGCACGCCGAGCCGTTGCAGGCCAATGTGATTCACTGGTGGACCTCGGGCGGGGAATCGGCGGCCATCCGGCAGTTCGCCGACGCGTACAACCAGGCGGGCGGCCAATGGGTCGACAATGCCGTGGCGGGCGCGGACCAGGCGCGTGCGACCGCGATCAACCGCATTGTCGGCGGCGATCCGCCCACGGCTGCCCAGTTCAACACGTCGAAGCAGTTTCACGATCTGATCGACCAGGGCCTGCTCAACAACGTCGATGCCGTCGCCACGAAAGAGAACTGGGCGGCCATCTTTCCGCAATCGATACTGGACAGCATCAAGGCCAACGGCCATTACTACGCGGCGCCCGTCGACATCCACATGCCCGCGTGGTTCTTCTATTCGAAGCCGGTATTCGCGAAGGCGGGCATCGCGGGAGACCCGAAGAGCTTCGACGAATTTCTCGCGGATCTCGACAAGCTGAAGAAGGCGGGCGTGATCCCGCTCGCGCTGGGCGGCCAGCCGTGGCAGGAGAAGATCACGTTCGATGCCGTGTTCGCCGACGTGGGCGGACCCGACCTCTATCTGAAGGTGTATCGCGACCGCGATGCGAAGGCAGTGAATTCCGATGCTTTCAAAAAGGTGCTCGCGTCGTACAAGAAGCTGCACGACTATGTCGACCAGGGCTCGCCCGGCCGCAACTGGAACGACGCGACGGCGCTCGTGATCGCCGGCAAGGCGGGCGTGCAGATCATGGGCGACTGGGCGAAGGGCGAATTCTCCGCGGCGAAGCAGACACCCGGGAAGGACTTCGGCTGCTTCCCCGGCTTCGGGCCGCGCTCGCCGTATCTGGTGGCGGGCGACGTGTTTGTGTTTCCGAAGACCGACAACGCGAATGCCATCAAGGCGCAAAACCTGCTCGCCACGATCATGACGTCGCCGCAGGCGCAGGTCGCGTTCAGCGCGAAGAAGGGCTCGATTCCAATCCGCCCCGACGTCGACATGAACCAGCTCGACATCTGCGCGAAGGAGGGCATCGCGATCATGAAGGACAAGTCGCGCCAGTTGCCTAATCCCGAAATGCTGCTGTCGCCCGACATGCAGGGCGCGTTGACGGACGTCATCACGAACTTCTGGAACAAGAACCAGTCGGTCGACGATGCACAGAAGGCCTTTGCCAGCGCGCTCAAGGGCTGACGCACGATGGGCACGTTCAAGTCGCACGCGTTGCCGGACATGACGACGCAGCCCACGCACGTGCGCAACACGCGCGCGCGCCCCTTGCGCAAGCGCTGGTCGATCGCCGCGTGGATCGCGCTGATCCCGATGACGCTGACGGTGCTCTTCGCGTATCTCGGCACGATGCTCTGGACCGCGCGCGTATCGCTCAGCAATTCGCGTACGTTTCCGTCGAACGACTTCGTCGGCTTCACGCAATACGTGCGGCTGTTTCATAACGACCGCTGGCTCGTGTCGCTGCAGCACATCGCCATCTACGGCGTGTGCTTTATCTTCGCGTGTCTCGCGATCGGCATGCTGCTCGCAATCTTCATCGACCAGCGCGTGGTGGCGGAAGGCGTGCTGCGCACGGTGTTCCTGTATCCGTATGCGATGTCGTTCGTCGCGACGGGGCTCGTATGGCAATGGATCCTCAATCCCGAACTCGGCGCGCAGTCGTTGCTGCGCAAGATGGGCTTCACCCATGCGCGCTTCGACTGGATCGTCGATCAGGACTGGGTGATCTATACGATTGTGATCGCCACTGTGTGGCAGGCCGCAGGGCTCGTGATGGCCTTGATGCTCGCGGGCTTGCGTGGCATCGACGACGAGTTGTGGAAGGCCGCGCGCATCGACGGCATTCCGCGCTGGCGCGTGTACGCGAGCATCGTGATTCCGATGCTCGGCCCGTCGATCTCGACGGCCTTCGTGCTGCTGTTCGTCGCCGTCGTGAAGCTGTTCGACGCCGTGGTCGCGATGACGCAGGGCGGTCCCGGCACGGCGAGCGAAGTGCCCGCGAAGTTCATCATGGACTATCTGTTCGGGCGCGCGAACATCGGGCTGGCGTCGGCCGCCTCCATCGTGCTGCTCGCCACGGTGCTCGCGATTCTCGCCCCGTTTCTGTACGCGCGCAGCCGCAACGCTTCGCGCAAGGAGATGTGATGAGCACGACACTGCAGCCCGTCGCCACTGCACCGCGAAAACGTGACGCGCGCAGGAAGCGCTTCTCCCCGTCGCGTGTGGGCATCTACGGTTTTCTGATCATCGCCGCGCTGTTTTTCCTGTTGCCGCTCTATGTGATGCTCGTCACGTCGGTGAAGCCGATGAGCGAGATACGTCTGGGCAACCTGCTCGCGCTGCCGATGCGCTTCACGCTTCAACCGTGGGGCGATGCGTGGCAGTCGGCCTGCACGGGGCTCGATTGCAACGGCATTCGCGTGGGCTTCTGGAACTCGGTGCGCATCGTCGTGCCGAGCACGGTGTTGTCCATCGTGATCGGCGCGATCAATGGCTATGCACTGTCGTTCTGGCGGCCGCGCGGCGCCGGCGTGTTCTTCGCCGTGCTGCTGCTCGGTGCGTTCATTCCGTATCAGGTGATGATCTATCCGCTGGTCCGCGTACTCGCCGCCGCGCATCTGTTCAGCTCGCTGCCCGGCATCGTGATCGTTCATACGATCTTCGGCATGCCCGTGATGACGCTGCTGTTCCGCAATTACTATGCAGGCATTCCGATCGAGCTGTTCAAGGCGGCGCGCATCGACGGCGGCGGCTTCTGGCGCATCTTCTTCCAGCTGATGCTGCCGATGTCGCTGCCCATCATCGTCGTCGCGATGATTCTGCAGGTGACGAATATCTGGAACGACTACCTGCTCGGGCTCGTGTTCGCGGGCACGCGCAATCTGCCGATGACGGTGCAGCTCAACAACATCATCAACACGACGACGGGCGAGAAGATCTACAACGTCAACATGGCGGCGACGATCCTGACGTCCGTCGTGCCGCTCGCGGTGTATTTCATCTCGGGCCGCTGGTTCGTGCGCGGCATCGCGTCAGGCGCAGTGAAGGGCTGAGGGTTCCGAAGGATCGATATGGCAACCGTACCGAACAAGGCCAACGTCGCGGTCCGCGACCTGAAAATCCAGCTGGGCGCGCATACCGTGATCGACGCGCTCGATCTCGACGTGCGCGCGGGCGAATTCGTCGTGCTGCTCGGCCCGTCGGGTTGCGGCAAGTCGACGCTGCTGCACAGCATCGCCGGTCTGATCGACGTGACGCGAGGCAGCATCGAGATCGGCGGCGAGGACATGACATGGGCCGACCCTAAAGACCGGCGCATTGCGCTCGTATTCCAGTCGTACGCGCTGTATCCGACGATGAGCGTCGAGCGCAACCTGTCGTTCGCGCTGCGCATCAACGGCACGCCTAAGGCGGAGATCGAGCGGCGCGTCGCGCGGGCGTCCGACATGTTGCAACTCGGGCCGCTGCTCAAGCGCAAGCCGGCGCAGCTCTCGGGCGGCCAGCGGCAGCGCGTCGCGATCGGCCGCGCGATCGTGCGCGAAGCCGACGTGTTCCTGTTCGACGAGCCGCTGTCGAATCTCGACGCGAAGCTGCGCACCGAACTGCGCCGCGAGCTCAAGCAACTGCATCAACGGCTGGGGGCGACGATGATCTACGTGACGCACGACCAGGTCGAGGCGATGACGCTCGCCACGCGCATGGCCGTGATGAAGAACGGCGTGATCCAGCAGTTCGGCACGCCAGCCGAAGTGTATGCGCGGCCCGCGAACCTCTTCGTCGCGACCTTCCTCGGCTCGCCGGCGATGAACCTGCTGAACGGCACACTGCTTGCCCGGGGCGACGGCGTGCGCTTCACGGGCGCGAAGCTCGAACTCGACGTTTCGCCGTATCCGTTCGCTGCGGCGCCCGGCAATGGCCAGCCATGCGTGCTGGGTGTACGGCCCGAAGATGTGCGCGTGCGGCTGGGCGCGGATACGAATCAGCGCGGACAAGTGTCGCTTATTGAACCAATGGGCAACCACCGGGTTATCTGGCTCGATTATCATGGCACCCAGATAGCGTCGATCGATCAGGAGAAAACGCCCGTCGCCGTTGGCGACTCCGTGGCGTTCGCGATCGACGGCGCACATGTATCGCTGTTCGACGAGGCGGGCGGGGCGCGTTTCTGAACGGCAGGCGCAAACACTACAAGCGGACGGAGACACCGTGGCGACCCTCAAAGATGTGGCGGAGCTGGCGGGCGTGGGGCTCTCGACAGCCTCGCGCGCCATTTCGGGCAAAGGACCCGTATCGGCCGACGCAGCCGCGCGCGTGAAGGCCGCGATCGCCGAACTGAACTTCCGGCCGTCGTCGATTGGCCGCGCGATGGCCACCCAGCAACTGGGCATCATCGGCCTTTTCGTGCCGACTTTCTTCGGCTCGTACTACGGCACGATTCTCAAGCAGACGGATCTCGAACTGCGCGCGGTGCATCGGCATGTGGTCGTGGCGACGGGCTGCGGCGAATCGACGCCGCGCGAGCAGGCGCTCGAGGCCGTGCGCTTTCTGATCGGGCGCGACTGCGATGGCGTCGTGGTGATCAGCCACGATCTGCATGACGAAGACCTCGATGAGCTGCATCGGATGCACCCGAAAATGGTGTTCCTCAACCGTGCGTTCGATGCGCTGCCCGATGCGTCGTTCTGCCCGGACCACCGGCGCGGCGGCGAACTGGCGGCGGCGACGCTGATAGAGCATGGGCATCGCAAGCTGGCCGTGATCTCGGGGCCGTTCACGGCGTCGGACAACGTCGAGCGACTCGACGGCTTCTTCGACGAACTCGCGCGCCACGGCATTGCACGCGACAGCGTGCCGTTGATCGAATCGGACTTCTCGCCGGAAGGCGGCTACGCGGCGACCTGCCAGCTGCTCGAATCGAAGGCGCCGTTCACGGGGCTTTTCTGCGCCAACGATACGATGGCTGTCAGCGCATTGGCGCGCTTCCAGCAGCTCGGGATTTCGGTGCCCGGCGATGTGTCCGTGATCGGCTACGACGACGACTACTCGGCCGCGTATGCGGCGCCCGCGCTGACCTCCGTGCATATCCCCACCGCGGAGCTGACCCAGAACGCAGTGCGCTGGCTCATCAACCAGTGCTACGGGACGAAGTGGGAGATCTTCCGCGAGTTTCCCGTAACGGTGTCGATGCGGGCCTCGGTTGCGCGCGTTTGAAGCGGAGCAATTCACGTCCTTCAAGAAAGACATCGCTTTTGCATGATCGACCTGAGCCAAAGTCAAGAATTTCCCATTACCAGGTGAGAATTCCAGCAATCAGTTAACATCGACCCTCTCGGCATCTCCTTGCTGGGATGCGTGCGGTGATCCCGCCCGCTGCCCGGCGTCTTCCCAATCAGGAACACAGGAAATCAGCATGGTCACCTCCAGCAGCTACACCGATACCCGCCTGTTGATCAACAACGAGTGGTGCGATGCCGCCAGCGGCAAGACGCTCGACGTCGTCAATCCGGCGACGGGCAAGCCGATCGGCAAGGTCGCGCACGCGGGCAAGGCCGATCTGGACCGCGCGCTGGAAGCGGCGCAGAAGGGCTTCGAAGCCTGGCGCAAGGTGCCCGCGAACGAGCGCGCGACCACGATGCGCAAGGCCGCCGGCTTCGTGCGCGAGCGTGCCGATCACATCGCGCGCCTGATGACGCAAGAGCAGGGCAAGCCGTTTGCCGAAGCGCGCATCGAAGTGCTGTCGGCCGCGGACATCATCGAATGGTTCGCCGACGAAGGCCGTCGCGTGTATGGCCGCGTGGTGCCGTCGCGCAATCTGAATGCGCAATCGCTCGTCATCAAGGAGCCGATTGGCCCCGTCGCCGCATTCACGCCGTGGAATTTCCCGGTCAACCAGGTGGTCCGCAAGCTGAGCGCCGCGCTCGCGAGCGGCTGCTCGTTCCTCGTCAAGGCGCCGGAAGAAACGCCCGCATCGCCCGCGCAACTGTTGCAGGCGTTCGTCGATGCCGGCGTGCCCGCCGGTACGGTCGGCCTCGTGTTCGGCGATCCTGCGGAGATTTCGAGCTACCTGATTCCGCATCCCGTCATCCGCAAGGTCACGTTCACGGGTTCGACGCCCGTCGGCAAGCAGCTCGCCGCGCTGGCCGGCTCGCACATGAAGCGCGCGACGATGGAACTCGGCGGCCACGCGCCCGTGATCGTCGCGGAAGACGCCGACGTCGCGCTCGCCGTGAAGGCTGCGGGCGGCGCGAAGTTCCGCAACGCCGGTCAGGTGTGCATCTCGCCGACGCGCTTCCTCGTGCACAACAGCATCCGCGAAGCGTTCGCCGCCGCGCTCGTCAAGCATGCCGAAGGCCTGAAGGTCGGCGACGGCCTCGCCGAAGGCACGCAACTCGGACCGCTCGCGAACGCGCGCCGTCTGACGGCAATGGCCAGCATCATCGACAACGCGCGCTCGACGGGCGCGACAGTCGCGACGGGCGGCGAGCGCATCGGCTCGGAAGGCAACTTTTTCGCGCCGACCGTGTTGACGGACGTGCCGCTCGAAGCCGACGTGTTCAACAACGAGCCGTTCGGCCCGATCGCGGCGATTCGCGGCTTCGACAACATCGAAGACGCGATCGCCGAAGCGAACCGCCTGCCGTTCGGCCTCGCGGGCTATGCGTTCACGAAGTCGTTCCGCAACGTGCACCTGCTGTCGCAGAACCTCGAAGTCGGCATGCTGTGGATCAACCAGCCCGCCACGCCGACGCCGGAAATGCCGTTCGGCGGCGTGAAGGATTCGGGCTACGGCTCGGAAGGCGGACCGGAAGCGATGGAAGCCTACCTCGTGACCAAGGCTGTCACGGTGATGGCCGTTTGAAGCGGCTGCCCGTCAGCGCAATCGTCAGACACGCGGTGGACAGATCGCGATAGACAAGCCGCCCGCCGACATGGCGGGCGGTTTTTTTTCGGCTTGCCGCGTGCTTGCGAAACAGCGGTTCCTCGGACGAAACGAAAGCTGTTGGCAAAACTCCCGATGGGTGGCGCTGTCTTGCGCTGCAGGCATGGCGATCGGTGCCGCGTGCCCGCGCAGCCCTTTGCTCATACCGTTGCCGCGTTTTCAAACGCGGCGAGTCGATCCCGTTCTACTACTCACGTACTGCCCGCTGCATACCCGGCGCATGCAGCAAGACTCGGCTTCGCCCGTGCCGCGCGCGTGAAAAGAACCATCAGAACCACGAGAACGCACGACACGCGAGCGCCGAGCCCGTCATTGCGCCCGCGCATCGTTCAACGCGTTACGCGTCACTGGAGAGTTTCGATGATCTTTCACGCGTCCATTCCCACGCATAATCCCGAGCGCGTCGCGCGCACTCTTGCTGAAGTATGGGGCGGTTTCGCCGCGCCGTTTTCGCCGTTCGAAGGCGCATGGATGGCCGTAGCGGGCGACGACCGAGGCACTATCATCGAGACCTATCCGAGCAATATGACGCTCACGCCCGGCGACATGCGCGAGCCGCTCGCGTCGATCACGGGCTCCCGCCCGCAATACAGCGGCTTCCATATGGCCGTCGCGTCGCCGCTTTCAGCGGAGCAGGTGATGGCGATCGGCCAACGCGAAGGCTGGCGCGCCGTGCGCTGCACGCGTGGCAACCATTTCTTCGATGTGATCGAGCTGTGGATCGAAAACAGCACGCTGATCGAAGTGCTGACGCCCGAGATGCAGGCGCAGTATCTCGCCTTCGCGACGCCGGAGAACTTCCGCCAACTCGCCGCGCAAGCTTCCGCTTCTGTTGTTGCGGCGCAATGACTACACTGCGGTGATGCGTTCACCGGAGTTCCGCGATGACTCTCGCTGCACAATTTCCCGCGTCGGTTGCGACGTTCAGGAGCGAGCATGGCTTTTCGATCACGGTCGCGCGGCTGCGCGGACTGCTTGCCGACAAGGGCATGACGATCTTCGTCGATATCGATCAGGCCGACGCCGCCGCGCAAGTCGGCATGACGCTGCGCCCGACGCGCCTGATCGTGTTCGGCAATCCGAGGGCCGGCACACCCGTCATGCACGTGAACGCGTGCGCCGGGCTGCTGCTGCCGCTGAAGGCGCTCGTGTGGGAAGACGACGCACGCGTCACGTGGCTCGCGATTGACGACGTGACGGGCGCACTCGTCGATGGCTACGGGCTCGAGGCGTCGCTCGTCGAGCCGCTTGCGAACGCGAAAGTGCTCGTGCAGATGGCGGCGTCCCGCGATCCTGCCTGAACCGTCTCCAGTTTCACTGACACGTCACATCGCTGTGCGCATCGCCCGCCTTGCCGCGATACGCGTCGTGCAACGCGACGCACGCGGGCGCTTCGGCGCGGCACGCCCTTACCAGAACCAGCGAGGACCCTGCGCTTTTTCATTTTCCGCTCGCCGCGCCTTGGGTCTCTCGATCCCATGTTTTCAGACTCACGCCGAGATATTCCGCGAACCCATCGGCGGGCGGCGACAGCGAACGGTCGACGGGACGATAGATGCAGACCTCGCGGATCGTCTCCGGCTCGACCACGCGCCGCATCGCGAGCCCGAACGTCTGCGCGAGCGGCTTCACATACGCGGGCGCCAGCGTAACGGCAAGACCTTGCGCAGCGAGCCCGAAGGCCGTTGTCACGTTATCGACGACCTCGACGGGCGCAATGCGCGCATCCGAAGGTTGGTCGGCCAGCATCTGCGCGACGCTCGCCTCGTGATCCCGGCCCGTCGCGATGATGGACGTGCCGCGCAGGTCCTGCCAGCGCAAGCGCCGCCGGCGCGCGAGCGGATGATGTGCCGCGCACCACAGCACCCACGGGCTTCTGAAGATCGCCGTGCGCTGCACGCGGTCGCCCGTGGCGCGGTCGGGCCCGACGGCCAGATCGACGTCTGCGCTCGCCACGCGCTCGACCAGCCGCTCGACATCCGTGTCGACGACGCGCACCACGACCTTCGGCTTTTCTTGCACATAGCCCGCAATCGCATACGGGATCGCCGTGCTCGCGAGCACGAGCGGCGCGCCAACGCGCACGATGCCCGCGGCGCGATTGCGGATGTCGCTGGCCGTCTGCTCGGCCGCGTGCAGGTGGCGCAGCACGGATTCCGCGGACGGGAGAAAATCGCGGCCTGCCGTGGAAAGACTGACGCGACGCGTCGTGCGGTCGAACAGGCGAAAGCCCAGTTCGCGCTCCAGTTCGGCCAGCAGCTGACTCACGGCGGACGAAGTCAGACCCAGCCGCTGCGCTGCCGCGGCAATGCCGTTCTGATCGACGATCGCGAGAAACGCCTCGAACTGGCGTATGGTGATACGTGTGAGGGCCATCGGCGGATTCTAAAGCGAAACTTACGAATCGGCCAAAATCGATTGATTGTGACAACGCGCGCTTTTCGACACACTGATGCGCACGCAGCGAGTCATGGTCCTGACGGTTGACCTCACAACCTCTCGCAGAAACCTATCCAGCACACACAGACAGAGACACAACCATGTTCGAACACATTCCCGCCTATCCCGGCGACCCGATCCTGAGCCTTAACGAAGACTTCCAGCGCGATCCGCGCACGAACAAGGTCAATCTGAGCATCGGCATCTACTTCGACGAAAACGGCACGCTGCCTGTGATGTCGTCAGTGCGCGAGGCCGAGGCAGCGATTGTCGCGCAGGGCATGCCGCGCTCGTATCTGCCGATGTCGGGCCTGCCTGCCTATCGCGACGCGGCGCAGGCGCTCGTGTTCGGCGCGCAGAGCGCGGCGCGCGCCGCGGGCCGCATCGCAACCGTGCAGACGGTGGGCGGTTCGGGCGCGCTGAAGGTCGGCGCGGATTTCCTGAAGCGCCACTTTCCGGGCTCGCAAATATGGCTGTCCGATCCGAGCTGGGAGAATCATCGCGTGGTGTTCGAGGCGGCGGGCCATACGGTCAACACGTATCCGTACTATGACGATGCAACGGGCGGACTGCGCTTCGCTGCGATGCGCGACACGATCGACGCCTTGCCCGAGCGCAGCATCGTGCTGTTGCATGCGTGCTGCCATAACCCGACGGGCGTCGACCTGACGAAGGACCAGTGGCGCGAACTCGTGCCCGTGCTGCAGCGTCGCAATCTGATCGCCTTCGTCGACATGGCCTATCAGGGCTTCGGCGACGGCCTCGAAGAAGATGCCGCATGCGTGCGCATGCTGGCGGATGCTGACGTGCCGATGATCGTCGCGAACTCGTTCTCGAAGAACTTCTCACTGTACGGAGAACGCTGCGGCGCGTTGAGCGTCGTGTGCAAGGACGCAGCGCAGGCGCAGCGCGTGCTGGGACAGCTTACCTTCACGATCCGTGCGAACTACAGCAATCCGCCGATGCACGGCGCCCGGCTTGTCGCAGGCGTGCTCGGCGACGCGAAGCTGCGCGCATCGTGGGACGACGAACTGCGCGTGATGCGCGATCGCATTCATGAAATGCGTCATGCGATTCATGAGGGTCTCGCGGGACGCGTCGATGAGGTGATGCGTGCGCGTTACATCGCGCAGGTCGGCATGTTCACCTACACAGGCCTGTCCGCCGAACAGGTTGAAACGCTGCGCGTCGAACATGGCATCTATCTTCTGCGTTCAGGGCGCATGTGCGTCGCCGGCCTGAATCGCAGCAACGTCGGGTACGTTGCGCAAGCGATCGCCGCGGTCGCCGGGCCCGGCGCGCGTCCGTAACACGCCGATCAGGAGACACGCCATGGAAATCATGGAGCGAGACAAACCGAACACGGCGACGATCCATCCCGACGAATGGCAGGCACGCGTTCAATTGGCCGCGTGCTATCGCGTCTTCGATATGCTGGGCTGGACCGAGCTGATCTACAACCACATCACGGTGCGCCTGCCCGAAAGCGTGACGGGTGCAGCGAAGCAGTTCCTGATCAATCCGTTCGGTCTGCATTACAGTGAAGTCACGGCGCGCAACCTGGTGAAGATCGATGCGCAGGGACGCATCCTCGACGGCTCGACTTACCCCGTCAATCCCGCAGGGTTCACCGTGCATGCCGCGTTGCACGAGGGCATCCCCGATGCGCATTGCGTGATGCATACGCATACGACGGCGGGCGTCGCGGTCGCATGCTCGGAAGGCGGTCTGCAGCAAACCAACTTCTACAGCGCGCAGTTGCACGAGCGCATTGCGTATCACGACTTCGAAGGCATCACGATCCATGCCGAAGAGGGGCCGCGACTCGTGGCGCATATCGGCGACCGGCAGGCGGTGATACTGCGCAATCACGGCCTGCTTGCGTGGGGCAAGACGCTGCCGCAGGCGTTCGCTTATCTGTGGACCCTGAACCGCGCCTGCGAGATACAGGTCGCGACGTTCGCGATGGGCCGGGCGCGGCCCGTGCCGGAAGCGATTGCCGAACAATGCTCGCGCGATGCACTGCAGTTCGACACACGCTACGGCGCGGGTCAGGACGTCTTCGATGCGCTGGTGCGCAAGGTCGACGCGATCGACGCGAGCTATAAAGACTGACAAGGATCGAGGAAGAACAGCGATGAAGGTATGCATTTACGGCGCGGGCGCGATCGGCGGATGGATGGGCGTGAAGCTCGCGCAGGCGGGCTGCGAGGTGAGCGTCGTGGCACGCGGCGCGACACTCGATGCGTTGCATGCGCACGGTCTGCGCCTCGTCGAAAACGGCGAGACGCGTACGGTCGCCGTGCAGGCGAGCGATCGCCCCGCCGCGCTCGGCGCGCAGGATCTCGTGATCGTCGCGGTCAAGGCGCCGGGGATGGCCGCCGTCGCACAGCAGATCGCGCCGCTGCTGGACGCGAACACAATGGTGCTGACGGCGATGAACGGTGTGCCGTGGTGGTTCTGTGACGGCTTGCACGGCGAGTTCGCGGGCGCGCGCCTCGCTTGCGTCGATCCCGACGGCTCGATCGCCGCGGCGATTCCCGCCGAACGCACACTGGGATGTGTCGTGCATGCGAGCTGCCGCATCGATGCGCCGGGCGTCGTCGCGCATCATCAGGGGCGTGGACTGATCGTCGGAGAAGCGGCGGGGCGCGCGAGCGAGCGCGCGGCGTCGCTCGTCGAACTGCTGCGCAAGGCGGGCTTCGACGCCACGGCTTCCGACCAGATTCAGCGCGACGTCTGGTACAAGCTGTGGGGCAACATGACGATGAACCCGATCAGCGCGATCACGGCTGCGACCACGGACAAGATCCTCAACGACCCGCTCGCGCGCGACTTCGTCACGCGTGTGATGCTGGAAGCGAAAGCGATCGGCGCGCGCTTCGGCATCCCCATCGAGCAGGCGCCCGAAGATCGACACGCCGTCACGCTCAAGCTCGGCGCGATGCGCACGTCGATGCTGCAGGACGTGGAGGCCGGCAAGGCCGTCGAGCTCGATGCGCTGATCGGCACCGTGTGCGAACTCGGCAAGCTGACGGGCATCGACACGCCGTATGCGAACGCGCTGTTCGCGCTAGCTCGTCTGCACGCTCAGGTACGTGGGCTGTATCCTCCCGGCTGACATCGAACGTTCATCCATTTCCAGCCCACGCCATACAGCATGAAATTCACTGACCTCTCGTCACCCGCGTACTTCGACAACCCTTATCCGTTCTATGACGGCATCCGCAGCGCGGGTGCGTTCGTGCCGCTCGCGCCGGGCATCTTCCTGACAGGCCGCCACGCCGTGATCGACGCGCTGCTGCCCGACCGGCGCATGGGCAAGACCTACATGCCCAGCGTCGTTGTGCGCTACGGTGAGACGGCGCGCGAGCAGCCCGTGTTTCAGGCGCTCGAACGCACTTTCCTGATGATGAATCCTCCCGCGCACACCCGGCTGCGCGCGCTGCTGATGAAAGCGTTCAATGCGCGGCAGATCGAAACGCTGCGCACGATCGCCGAGCAAACGACGGAC
Source organism: Paraburkholderia phymatum STM815 (assembly GCF_000020045.1). Classification (GTDB taxonomy): domain Bacteria; phylum Pseudomonadota; class Gammaproteobacteria; order Burkholderiales; family Burkholderiaceae; genus Paraburkholderia; species Paraburkholderia phymatum. The sequence goes on from NC_010623.1 coordinate 2,592,792, forward strand.
AGCCTGATCGACGCGATGCAAGGCAAGCGCGAGGTCGATCTGGTGAGCGGATTCGCGATGCCGCTGCCGTTGCAGATCATCTGCCGCCTGCTCGATGTGCCCGTCGAGGAAGGCGAGCGTTTCGGCGAAGCGGCCAGCCTGCTGGTGTCGGCGTTCGACCTCGCGCCGCTGTCGCCCGAAGCGCTTGCGCGCGCAAACCAGGCAGCGCTCGATCTCGAACAGTACTTCCGCGCGGTGATCGCGGAGCGCCGCGCGGCGCCCGGCCACGACATTGTGTCGGCGCTGATCCACGCCGAAGAGGGGGGCGAACGCTTATCGGAAGACGAGGTCGTGTCGAACGTGATCCTGCTGTTCGTCGCGGGACACGAGACCACGTCGAACATGCTCGGCAACGCGTTGATCGCGCTGCATCGACATCCGTCGCAACTCGAACGGCTGACGAGCAACCTGTCGCTCGTGCCGCAGGCAGTGGCCGAATGCGCGCGGTTCGACACGGCCGTGCAGATGGTCGTGCGCACCGCGTTCGACGATATCGATGTCGGCGGGCAGACGCTGCCGCGCAGCTCGATCGTATTCATGCTGCTCGGCTCGGCCAATCGCGACCCGGAGCGTTTCGACGCGCCGGACACGCTCGATATCGGCCGCGAGGCGTCCGGCCATCTGCTGACGTTCGGCGCGGGCATTCACTATTGCCTCGGCGCGCGTCTGGCGATGATGGAACTCGAAATTGCGCTTCGCAAGCTGATGACGCGCGTGCCGCAACTGAGGCTCACGAATCTCGATGCGTTGCAGTGGCGCAGGCGGAACAATCTGCGCGGCGTCGAGACGCTGATCGCCGCGCTGTGATTCGACTTCAAGACGCAGATGCGTGTGCGGCGTCGGAAAAGACGCTCACACCATCTCGCGATGCCAGCGCTCCAGCTGTTCAATCGTCGTGCCGGCGCCGCCGCATACGATCACGAGCACGCTGTCGAAGCGCTGCAGCGCCGGCGCCTGCCCGTACGCGAGCGCCAGGCTCGCACCGCAGGCGGGTTCGACCAGCACGCGGTGATCGTCGACGAAACGGCGCGACGCGCTCACCGCTTCCGCGTCCGACACCACCACGCATTCGACGGGATGCGTCTGCGTGAGCGTGAAGGCCTGCTTGCAGACCTGCTTTGCGCCGAGCGAAGTCGCGACACTCGTGATACCCGGCAATTCGATCCGCTTGCCAGCCCGCACCGACTGCGCCAGCGACGACGCGCCTTCCGTTTCGACGGCGATCACGGGGACGTTGCCGAGGCCATTGCGGCGCAAGCCTTCGATCGCGCCCGCCATCAGCCCGCCGCCGCCCACGGACAGCACGACGGCATCGAACTTCGCGCCCGCGCGCGCCACTTCGTCGATCATGGACGCATGGCCGTGCCACAGCAGGGGATCATCGAACGGGTGGATATACGCATCGTCGGGACCGACCTGTTCTAGCGCGAACGCATTGGCTTCCTGCCAGGTCGCGCCGTGCACGATCAAGTCCGCGCCCTGCAAGCGGATCAGGTCTTTGGCACGTTCGCCCGTGCTCTGCGGCACGACTACGGTGACGGCGATCGACAATGCGCGGCCCGCATACGCGACCGCGATGCCCGCGTTGCCGCCTGACGACGACACGAAGCGGCGCTTGCCGTGATTCGCATGCTGTTCGCATGCGTAGCCGATACCGCGAATCTTGAACGAGCCGGGCGCCTGCAGCGCGTCCATTTTCAGCAGCACGCGGCGGCCGAGTGCATGACTGAGCGGCTGGGATTCGAGAAGCGGCGTGTCGATGTGCAGTGTCATGGTCGGGTTGCCTCGAAGCGGCGCGAGATGCCCTTCGCTGAAGGTTGATACGTCGAGTCGCCGATGATAGCAAGCTGTGTCGGCGCGTGAAAAAGGGCGATTCGAAACTGCGGATCGCCCTGTCATGCTGCACGCGTCACTTACCTGCGATCAGACTCGGATCGCTGGAAAAGCGCGCGCTGGTGCGAACCGGCGGGTCGTCGAGCAGACCTTGGGTCAACTCCAGTGCCTGGCGCTCGAAGAGCCGCCGGTACACGCCGTTGTCGATACGGATCAGTTGCTCGTGGCTGCCTTCCTCGACCACGCGGCCCTTGTCGAGCACGAGCAGCCGGTCGAGCGCGCGCACGGTCGACAGCCGGTGCGCGACCACGAGCGTCGTGCGTCCCACCATCAGTCGTTCCAGCGCCTGCTGGATCAGCGCTTCGCTTTCGCTGTCGAGGCTCGACGTGGCTTCGTCGAAAATCAGGATCGGCGCGTCGGCGAGGAACGCGCGCGCGATCGCAACCCGCTGACGCTCGCCGCCCGACAGCTTGACGCCGCGCTCGCCGACGAGCGTGTCGTAACCGTGCGGCAGCGCGCTGATGAAACCGTGCGCGCTGGCGAGCTTCGCGGCTTGCACGATATCGTCGAACGATGCGCCCGGCCGCGCGTACGCGATGTTCTCGGCGAGCGAGCGGTGGAACAGCACGGGCTCCTGCTGCACGATCGCGATGTGTTGGCGCAGCGATGCCTGCTGCACGTCGGCGATGTTGTGCCCGTCGATCGTGATGCGGCCTGCGTCGATGTCGTACAGACGCTGTATCAGCTTGATGAACGTGGTCTTGCCCGAGCCCGAATGGCCGACGAGACCGATCCGCTCGCCCGGCGCGATGCGCAGCGAGAAGTCGTTGTACAGCGGGGTGCGCTGCGCGCCGTAGCGGAACGTCACATGCTCGAAGCGGATTTCGCCCTGGCCGATTTCGATGGCCCGCGCGCCCGGCTTGTCTTCGATGCCGAGCGGCTCGCGCTCCAGCGCGACGAGCTCCTCCATGTCGTTGACGGAGCGTTGCAGGTTGCGCACGTGCATGCCGACGTCGCGCAGATAGCCTTGCAGCACGAAGAAGGTGGTCAGCGCATACGTGATGTCACCGACGCTCGCTTCGTCGCGCAGCCACAGAAGCAGCGCCGCGCCGAGTATCGCCGCCTGCATCAGCGCAAGCATCGCGCCTTGCACGCCGCCGTTGGTTGTTCCACGCTGCCAGGTGCGGCGCGTGCGCTGCCGCCATTTGCCGATCACGCGTTCGAGCCGTGCCTCTTCGCGTTCTTCCGCGCCGAATGCCTTGACGACGGCGTTGCAGCTGACGGCGTCGGCAAGCGCGCCGCCCATGCGCGTGTCCCACAGATTGCCCAGGCGCGCGGCAGGCGCGACGTAACCGAGCGACAGCGCGACGGTCACCGCCACATACAGCAGCGAGCCGAGGCCCACCACTGCGCCCATCACGGGCCAGTGAATGCCCAGCAGCACCGTCGACCCGGCGAGCATGACCAGCGACGGCAGCAGTGCGATCAGCAATGTGTCGTTGAGCAGGTCGAGCGCCCAGATGCCGCGTGTGATCTTGCGCACCGTCGAGCCCGCGAAGCTGTTCGCGTGCCAGTCGGCCGAAAAGCGCTGCACGCGATGAAACGCGTTCGCGCAGATCGTACTCATCATTTTCAGCGTCATCACGATGATGCTGCGGTACACCAGCTGCCGCAGCAGCGTGCCGCCAATGCCGAGCGCGATCAGCACACCGAACGCGGTCAGCGCCGCATGCGAGGCGGCTTGCTTGCCGAGCGTGCTGCCCGACGCCAGCGCGTCGACGAGACGGCCCGCGAAAAGCGGCGTCAGTACGTCGGCGAACGCGGCCATCAGCGCGAACGCTGCGATGCCCGCGACGCGCACCGGCTGCCTGCGCCAGTGATTGAAAGTGAAACCGAGAACGCTTCTGAACGCTTGCGCGCCAAAGTCGAGTTTTTTGCTAGCCATGTGTCGCAGCGTGCGGCGCGAAGCGGCGCAGCGCTATCCAGTCAGGAGATTCGGAAACGGACGACCGATGCCCGCCAACCTGCGGCGGCGACAAAAAAACCGGTAGTCTGATCAAGGCGCGGGCTGTTGCGTGCCAGCGCGGACGGCAACCTAGCTCGGGGAGCTGATGAAGCGTCGGGGCATCCCGCGAGAGACTGCGATGTACGTTGCGTGCATTGAACGCCTCCCTTGGGTGAATGAGTGGGTGAAGAACGGCTGATCGAGGCTTTGGATTGTAGCAGGAAAGCTCGCAAAACGCGCTTGCAGTGCAGGTTGACCCGCTGCTTCGTGTGGCTTTATGCACGCTTCATCGAACCGTCACGGCGCGCGTTTGCGGCCGTGCGCGCGCATGCCGGATACAATGCGGCAGCGCTGAACAGTCCGACTTCGGGCCGCGAGCCCAACGCCGATCAACACCATTCGACTTCAACTCATGTCCAGTTCCACTCGGGCCTTTCTGCTTGGTCCGTTGCTCAAAGGGGTGTCCCGTTCCTTCTATCTGACGCTGCGCATTCTCCCCGTCGGCATGCGCGACCCGATCGGCCTCGCGTATTTGCTGGCGCGTGCCGCGGACACGATCGCCGACACCGCGCTGATTCCGCCGGAGCAGCGGCTTGCGCTGCTGCTCGCGTTGCGCGAGCAGGTCAACGGCGCGACGGGCGACGGCGAATTCGCGCGGCGTCTTGCGAGCGAAGTGGCGGGGCAGCAGACGCAGTCGGATGAAAAAGTGCTGCTCGAATCGATCGCGCCCGCGCTCGACGTGCTTTCCCAACTGGACGATGCCGACCGCGCTGCCGTGCGCGAGATCGTCACGACGCTGACGACGGGCATGGAATTCGACTTGCGCACGTTCCCCGACGAGGGCTCGGGGCAGATTGTTGCGCTGCGCACATGGGATGAACTGGATCGCTACACGTATCTGGTGGCAGGTTGCGTCGGCGAGTTCTGGACGAAGATGACGTACGCGCATCTGCCCGGCACGCTCAAGACCGGTTCCGTGACGATGCTCGAGCGCGGCGTGCGCTTCGGCAAAGCGCTGCAGATGACCAACGTGCTGCGCGATTGCGGCAAGGATTTGCGGATCGGCCGCTGCTATCTGCCTTCGGTGATGCTCGATCGTTTCGGACTCACACCGCAGATGCTGCTGGACCCGCAGGCATCGAAGCGCGCGCAACCGTTGATGCACGAACTCGTGCGCAAGTCGCTCGATCATTTCCGCGCGGCGCTCGACTACACGCTGGCGATTCCGCGCTTTTCGCTGCGTTTGCGGCTCGCCTGCATGTGGCCGATCGTGATCGGGCTCGAAACACTGCTGCTGCTGGTCGATAACGCGCATTGGCTGGAGCCGGCGAAAGTGTCGAAAGTCCAGCGGAACCAGGTGTATGGAATCATTGCCCGCTCGCTGCCCGTGTCGCTGTCGGATGCGCGGCTGCGCCACTGGGTCGATGGACTGATCGGCGCGATCGAAGCGCGCATCGGCGCGCGATGATGTGTTCATACCTCGACTGAGGGTCTATGATGAACGTCGCACAACCTGCAACGAAGGGCGCCCCCGGCCGCAACCGATCATGACGGCAGTCGTCAACTGGCACGCACACGTGTACTTCGACCAGGCCACGCGCGACACCGCGTGGGCGCTGCGCGAAAGCATCGCGGCGCGTTTCGGCGAACGCCTTGAAATAGGGCGTTTTCATGAGCGCCCCGTCGGTCCGCATCCGATGTGGTCGTATCAGCTCAAGTTCGACTCCGCGCTCTTCGCTGAGCTGTTCGAATGGCTCGCGCTCAATCACGGCGCGCTCGACGTCTTCCTTCATCCGAACACGGGCGACGCGCTGCGCGATCATCGCGACTCGGCGGCATGGATCGGGCGTTCATATCAACTGAATCTCGCCGCGCTCGGCGGATAGCGCCAAGCCGGGCGCAGCGCTGCATGCGAGGGCGCGCACGGAGGTCTGGTCATGACGGTCACCAACGCGGTGTCGGGCACCAACGTCCATGAAGTAGCGGATGGCATTTACCGGATCAACACGCCCATCGTCTTCGAGGGCGGTCCGGGCGGCTTCTCGTTCAACCAGTACCTGATCGCCGACGACGAGCCGCTTCTGTTCCATACCGGGCCGCGCAGGATGTTCGGGCTCGTGCGCGAAGCGGTGGCGTCCGTGTTGCCGCCCGAACGGCTGCGGCACATCGCGTTCTCGCATGTCGAAGCGGACGAGTGCGGCTCGCTGAACGAGTGGCTCGCCGTTGCGCCCCAAGCGCAGCCGCTGTGCAGCGCGATTGCCAGGCTGGTATCGATCGACGATCTCGCCGACCGGCCAGCGCGCGGTCTGGAAGATGGCGAAGCCGTGCAGCTGGGCAAGCATCGCCTGCGCTGGCTGGCGACGCCGCATCTGCCGCATGCGTGGGAATGCGGCATGCTGATCGACGACACCACGGGCACGCTGCTATGCGGCGATCTCTTTACGCAACCGGGCGCGGATCTGCCCGCGATGACGGGCGCGGACATTCTCGGCCCGAGCGAAGCGTTCCGCCGCAGCATGGATTACTACTCCCATACGAAGCACGGTGACGCGATGCTGGAGCGGCTCGCCGCCCTCGCGCCGCGCACGCTCGCGTGCATGCACGGCAGCGCGTGGCAGGGTGATGGCGCGGCGCTGATCCGCGCGCTTGCGCAATCGCTGCGTGACTGAAAGCCCGACCTTAAAGGCGCGACCGTGAACACGCGACCGGCAATGGACGCCGCAACGCAGCAAGCTTTTTTTGCGCCGGATGTCGATTCGCGGGGCGGCCGTTCGTCGTCACAGTAAGCGGGCATATCGTCCGCTGACTGCCTGCAAGGACGACGACAATGACCTTGACGCTCTACGCCCATCCCTTTTCTTCGTATTGCCAGAAGGCGCTCATCGCGCTCTACGAGAACGGCACGCCGTTCGAATACCGACGCCTCGACGAACCCGGCGCGATGGACGAACTCGCTGCGCGCTGGCCGATCCGGCGCTTTCCGATGCTCGTCGACGACGGCCGCACGGTCGCGGAGGCGACCGTGATCATCGAACACCTCGCGCTGTATCATCCAGGCCCGGTGCGGCTGCTGCCCGACGATCCGCGCGCGGCACTCGATGTGCGCTTCATGGACCGCTTCTTCGACAACTACATGGCGACGCCGCAGCAAAAGATCGTGTTCGATTCGATGCGCAAGGAGCACGAGCGCGATGCGCGCGGCGTCGCCGATGCGCGTGCACTGCTCGAGAGCGCCTATGCGTGGCTCGACCACGCAATAAAGGGCCGCGAATGGGCGGCCGGCGAGCATTTCAGTCTGGCGGACTGCGGTGCCGCGCCGTTCCTCTTCTATGCCGACTGGACGCATCGCATCGATCCGCAGTTTGAACACGTGATCGCGTATCGCAAGCGTCTGTTGAAACGGCCTTCGTTTGCACGCGCGGTTGATGAGGCGCGGCCTTACCGGCATCTCTTTCCGCTCGGCGCGCCGGATCGCGACTGAGCGCCGTGCCGCGATTTTCAACGGCTGCCCGTTGCGACGGGCAGCCTGTCTGCAGGGTTCTCACATGGAGGCCATCATGTCTACTGCATCTTCTCTCGTGCCCGCCGACGAGCTCGCGAAGCGCAACGGCAGCCACTTTCCGAACGAGAGCGTCGAGTATCGCCGCGCGCGCGACGCACTGCTCGCGGAGGAAATCGAGCTTCGACGGCATATCGAACGCGTCGCCGAGCAGCGCAGGCGGCTGCCGCCGGGGGGCGAGGTGACGGGCGACTATCGCTTCGTCGGCGAGGCGGGTTCTGTCGATTTCGCGGGGCTATTCGGCGATAAGGCGACACTCGTGATCTACAGCTTCATGTTCGGGCCGCAGCGCGAGCGGCCATGTCCGATGTGCACGTCGTTGCTGGGCGCATGGGACGGCGAGGCGCGCGACATTACGCAGCGCATCGCGCTCGCCGTGGTCGCGCGTTCGCCCATCGAGCGGCTGGTCGCGTTCAAGGAAGAACGCGGCTGGCGCGCGCTGAAGCTGTATTCGGACGTGAACGGCGTGTACAGTCGCGACTTCGGCGCGATCAATGACGACGGCGGCGACGACCCCGCGTTCCACGTCTTCACGCGCCGCGACGGCACGATCCGGCATTTCTATGCATCGGAAATGGGCTTCGCGACCGCCGATCCGGGGCAGGATCCGCGCGGCGCGCCGGATCTGATGCCGATGTGGACGATCTTCGACATGACGCCCGAAGGGCGCGATCCGCATTGGTATCCGAAGCTCGACTACGCGCGTTGAGGCGCGGGCGCGACGGCTCGCTAGTCAGCGACGCGCTTGTCGGCGAGCGCGCGTTCGCAGTCGCCGAGGACCGTCAGGACGAGGCGTGCCTGAGCGTCGAGTTCGTCGGTATCGAGAATTTCTTCGACGGCGTCGCGCGCCCAGTCGGCTTCGACAAACGACGCATGCCGCTGCGCGATATCCAGCGCGATGGCAGACAGCCTCGCGATGCACAGCCAGTCGGCCGTGCGCCCGTGCCGGTCGAGCCACTTATGCGCGGCTTCTACGTGAAAGGACGGTGAGGGCCAGGTCTCGTTCAGATACCAGGCGCCGAGGCTTCCGCACGTGAGCCAGCACAGCAGCTCCACGCGGTCGCGTTGGCTCAGAAGATGGCGTACATCACTCATGGCGACGCTCGCGAAGGTAACGGATATGACGTGAGTTCCGCGTAGCAAAGCTCGAACCCGTGTGTTTACGACAATAACACGCACGTTGTGCCATGCAGGACAGGGTTTAACCGGATGCCGGGGCTCTCGCGTGATGCCGGATGTGGGCCGGCTGACACTCGCGTCCCGCGTGACCCTCCTGCAGCAGATGCGCAGTGCAACACCGCGCGCAATGTTCACGCCGCCGTAAAATGTGGGTGCAACAGCGTAGATCGGACGTCGTTCTCCTGGCCCGCGCAGTGGCGAGCCGACTCTGCGGGTTTGTCGCGCGTCGGCTTCGGCGGAGTGATCTTCCCGCCATACGAGGCGCAATGTCCCCGTGCGTCCGTTTTCTCGCCATCTGTGCGTAGAAGGAATGAAACGGAATAATTGTGCCGGCTCCGAACCCTGAAAATGCAAGAAAGTGCCGTTCGCGCGATCAAGGTCCCAGCAAAACACGGGAAATCGTGCATTTTTTTGCGTTGACGCTCATTCAATCGGCCCGATTCAAACCGTCAAAATCCAAAATAAGGCAAAATTCGGGGCATTCGCGTCGGCCGTGGCGTCGCCGGCGGCATTTCCCAACCTTTCTCGACCAAGAGCAAAGCGATGAGTAACAAGCAACCTACGATCATCTACACCCTGACCGACGAAGCCCCGCTGCTCGCGACGAGTGCCTTTCTGCCGATCATCCGTACGTTTACCTCTCCGGCTGGCGTCAATGTCGAGACCAGCGACATTTCGGTGGCAAGCCGTATCCTCGGCGAATTCCCGGAATTTCTGACGGAAGAGCAGCGCGTGCCGGACAACCTGGCCGAGCTCGGCCGCCTCACGCAAGACCCGGACACGAACATCATCAAGCTGCCGAACATTTCGGCGTCGGTGTTCCAGCTGGTCAGCGCGATCAAGGAACTGCAGTCGAAGGGCTTCAAGGTGCCGGACTATCCGGAAGACCCGAAGAACGAGGAAGAAAAGGCGATCCAGAAGCGTTACTCGAAGTGCCTCGGCTCGGCCGTGAACCCGGTTCTGCGCGAAGGCAACTCGGACCGCCGTGCGCCCGCCGCCGTGAAGAACTACGCGAAGAAGCATCCGCATAGCATGGCCGAGTGGAGCATGGCGTCGCGCACCCACGTTGCGCACATGAAGCATGGCGACTTCTACCACGGCGAAAAGTCGATCACCAACGACAAGGCACGTGAAGTTCGCATGGAACTCGTCACGAAGCGCGGCGAGACGATCGTGCTGAAGCCGAAGGTTTCGCTGCAGGAAGGCGAGATCGTCGACAGCATGTTCATGAGCAAGAAGGCGCTGGTCGAATTCTACGAAGACCAGATGGAAGACGCGCACAAGACGGGCGTGATGCTGTCTCTGCACGTGAAGGCGACGATGATGAAGGTCTCGCACCCGATCGTCTTCGGTCATGCCGTCAAGGTGTTCTACAAGGACGCATTCGCGAAGCACCAGAAGCTGTTCGACGAACTCGGCGTGAACGTCAACAACGGCCTCGTCGACCTGTACACGAAGATCGAGGCGCTGCCGGAATCGCAGCGCGAAGAGGTGATCCGCGACATGCACGCATGCCACGAGCATCGACCGGCGCTGGCGATGGTCGATTCGGCGAAGGGCATCTCGAACCTGCATGCACCGAACGATGTGATCGTCGACGCGTCGATGCCCGCGATGATCCGCGCAGGCGGCAAGATGTGGGGCGCCGACGGCCGTCCCGCCGACACGAAGTGCCTGATTCCCGAAAGCACGTTCGCGCGCATCTACCAGGAAATCATCAACTTCTGCAAGACCAACGGCGCATTCGATCCGCGCACGATGGGCACGGTGCCGAACGTCGGCCTGATGGCGCAGAAGGCGGAAGAGTACGGCTCGCACGACAAGACGTTCGAGATCAAGGAAGACGGCGAAGCACGCATCGTCGACAACGCGACGGGTGAAGTGCTGACGGCGCTCACGCAGCCGGTCGAGCAGGGCGACATCTGGCGCATGTGCCTCGTGAAGGACGCACCGATCCGCGACTGGGTCAAGCTTGCTGTCACGCGCGCGCGCAACTCGGGCACGCCCGCCGTCTTCTGGCTCGACCCGTACCGTCCGCATGAAAACGAACTGATCAAGAAGGTGCAGACGTACCTGAAGGATCACGACACGAACGGCCTCGACATCCAGATCATGTCGCAGGTTCGCGCAATGCGTTACACGCTGGAGCGTGTGATCCGCGGTCTGGACACCATCTCGGTGACGGGCAACATCCTGCGCGACTACCTGACCGACCTGTTCCCGATCATGGAACTGGGCACGTCGGCGAAGATGCTGTCGATCGTACCGCTGATGGCGGGCGGCGGCATGTACGAGACGGGTGCGGGCGGTTCGGCACCGAAGCACGTCAAGCAGCTGGTCGAAGAAAACCACCTGCGCTGGGATTCGCTGGGCGAGTTCCTCGCGCTGGCCGTGTCGCTGGAAGAGCTGGGCATCAAGACGGGCAACAACAAGGCGAAGGTGCTGGCGAAGACGCTCGACGCTGCGACGGGCAAGCTGCTCGACAACAACAGGAGCCCTTCGCCGAAGACGGGTGCGCTCGACAATCGCGGCAGCCAGTTCTACCTCGCCATGTACTGGGCGCAGGAACTGGCCGCGCAGACGGACGACGCGGAACTCGCCGCGAAGTTCGGCCCGCTCGCCAAGGTATTGACTGACAACGAAGCGACGATCGTTGGCGAACTGACGGACGTGCAGGGCAAGGAAGTCGACATCGGCGGTTATTACAAGCCGGACTTCGCGAAGCTCGAAGCGGTGATGCGTCCGAGCAAGACGCTCAACGCCGCGCTGGCTGCCGTGACGGCGTAAGCCGCCGCGCTGTCGTGCTGTAAGCGAAGCCCGCGCATTTCGATGCGCGGGCTTTTTTCATGGACCGCCGCTCAACGCGTGCTTATCGCCTGTTCAACGCGTGTCCGGCGCATCACCTCCATCGGCCACTGCATGCGCGCTCACCGTCACGCGTTCTTCGCATCGCTGTTCTTCTCGCGGCTCGCGGACCAGATCCTGCTTTTTCTCGTGCCGCTCGTCGTGTTTCAGACCACGCAACAGGCGACGTGGTCTGGCATCGCGTTCTTCATCGAGGCGTTCCCGCGCTATCTCGTGTTTCCCGTGTGCGGCGCGCTATGCGACCGCATATCGCCCGTCAAGGTGCTGCGCGCGAGCCAGCGTTGTCGCGCGATCGCGTGTGTGGCGGGCATCGCGGGCTTTTCGATCGTCGGCGGGATCGGCTGGCTGATTGCGCTATCGGCCGTATGCGGCGCATTGACCAGCCAGGGGCTCGTCGCGCGCGAGGTGCTGCTGCCGCAGGTGTTCAGCTCCGAGCGCTTCGAGAAGGTGCTGTCGTATGCGCAGATCGCCGATCAGATGGGCGTCGTGCTCGGCCCGATACTCGCGGGTGTGCTGCTCGGCTGGTGGCGCTGGGAATACGTGGTGGGCATCGCGGCCTTGCTGTTCTTCGCCGCCGATGGCGCGACGCTGCTCTGGGAGCACGTCAGCGCGTTCGAATGGCGCGCGCATCAGCATGTCGCCGCGGTCGAATGGCTCGCGCCCGTAAAAACGGCGCTCGCGCATGTCGTGCGTCTGCCCGGTTTGGGAAGACTCGTCGCGCTCGCCGCCGCCGAAAATCTCGTGATCGGCGCGACGCTCGCGACATCTGCCGCGATGGTGACGGGTCTGCATCGCCGGCCGGATGCGTTCTATACCTTCGTGCAGACGGCGGGCGCCGTCGCGACGATCGCGATTCTGCTGCTGATCGCACGCGTACGGATACCGCGCAAGGCGTTGGGACGGGTGTCGTTTCTCGCGATCTTCGCGGGCGGCCTGCTCGCGGGCCTGAGTCCTTCCGTGTGGGGTTACGTCGCTGGTTTTCTGCTGATCGTCGGATTCGACAAGATGTTCAGCATCTATATCCGCAGCGTGCGGCAAGCGATCATTCCCGCAAAGGACTACGGCAAGACGCTCGGCGTCGTGATCATGCTCAACAACCTGACGCAGCCGCTGGCGGGCTTGCTGGTCGGCATGTTCGCGGGCAATGGACGGATGAGCGAGGTAGTCGTCGGAATTTCGCTCGGCATGGGGGCGCTGGGGGCGGTCGTCGTGCTCGCGGGTCGCGGCGCGGGACGGCGCCGCGCTGCAGCCCACGGGCAAACGCGTGCAGAGTGAGCGGGCGAATGGGCGCGCGATGTCACAATGACGCGTTCGCTTTTTCCCGGAGCCATCGGCATGCAAACGGACGACGAGTTGAAACATTTCGAATCTCACGGCGCCGCGCCGCTGCCTGAGGCGCTGGAAGAAGGCTTCGTGGATCACGCGGGCGCGCGCATTGCGTGGTCGACCTACGGCAGCGGGCAGCCGTTGGTGCTGCTGCACGGCGGCCTCGGGCATCGCGGCAACTGGGGGTATCAGGTGCCGGCGCTCGTCGGGGCGGGCTATCGCGTGATCCTGATCGACAGCCGCGGACACGGCAGCAGCACGCGCGATGCGCAACCGTACAGCTACGAGCTGATGGCGTCCGATGTGCTTGCCGTGCTCGATGCGCTGCACGTGCAACGGGCTGCGTTCATCGGCTGGAGCGACGGCGCATGCACCGCGTTGATTCTCGGCCGGCATGCACGGGAGCGCGTCGCAGGTGTGTTCTTCTTCGCATGCAACATGGACCCGGGCGGCGCGAAGGAATTCGTGCCGACGCCCGTGATCGACCGATGCTTCAGCCGGCATCGCGCGGACTATCGCGCTTTGTCCGCCACACCGGATGACTTCGACGCTTTCGTCGCCGCTGTCAGCGAGATGCAGCGCACGCAGCCGGATTACTCGAAAGAAGATCTTGCGCAGACGGGCGTGCGGGTCACCGTGGCGATCGGCGAACACGACGAGTTCATCCGCCAGGAGCACGCTGCGTATCTGGCGCAAAGCATGCCCGACGCCGAACTGATCGTGCTGCCCAACGTCAGCCATTTTGCGCCGCTGCAAAGGCCGGCACTGTTCAACGGCGTGATCGCGCGGTTCGCGGGAACCGCCTTCGGATCGACGAACTGAGCTCGCTTATTCCGTCTTCGATCCGACCTTGCCGTCCGCGTTCGGCTTGTCCTCTTCCCAGCCGCCACCGAGCGCGAGGAACAGGTTCACCTGATCGAGCGCGACCTGGCCTTCGGCCGCCGACACCTGCGCGGCGACGCTCGTGAGCGTGCGCGTCGCATCGAGGTCGGAGAGGAACGACTCGCGTCCCGCCGCATACAGACGGTGTGTTTCATCCGCTGACTGGATCGCCGACTTGTACGCGGTGCGCAACGCATCGGCGCGCGTCGTATCCGATGCGTAAGTGGACAGGCTCGTCTGCGTTTCGCGCAGCGCATTCAGCACGACGCCGTCGAAATGCGCGAGCGCACCGCTCGTCGCCGCCTCCGCTTCGTGGACGCGCGCGCGCTGACCGTTGATCGGGAAAGTCCAGCTGATGAGCGGACCGAACGCCCAGCGGTTCGTCGCCGGACCGAACAGATCTTCGGCGACGCCGATGGAGCCCGCCGATGCGCCGATGCTGACGGACGGATATAGCGCCGCCGTCGCGACGCCGATGCGTGCCGTCGATGCCGCCAGCAGCCGCTCGGCCTGGCGCACGTCGGGCCGGCGCCTGAGCAGCGCGGCGCCGTCGCCGACGGGGATCGGCTGCTTCAGTTGCGGCAGCTTGCTGCAGGCGAGGGCGGCAGGCGGCAGCGCGGACGGCGCACGTGCGAGCAGCATCGCGAGCCGGTATTGCGCGGCGCGGCGCCGCGCGACGAAGCGCGGGATGTCGGCGGCGAGCGTGTCGGCCTGGGTCTGGCCGCGCGTCACGTCGGGCTGGTTGCCGCGACCCGCATCGCGCAGCCGTTGCGTGAGCTTGACCCGTTGCTTCTGCAACGACAGCGATTGCTGCGCGATCTCGAGTTCTTGCGACGCCGAGCACGACTCGACATAGGCGCGCACGACATCCGCGACCACGGTGATGCGCGCGAGATCGAGCGCGGCTTCAATGGCTTCGTCGTCGGCTTTCGCAGCCTCGACGCCGCGCCGCAGCTTGCCGAACAGATCGATTTCGTACGACACGCTCAGGTCGAGTGCGCCTTCATTGATGACGGGCAGCTTCTCCGTCAGCAGATACTGCTCGGCCGACTCCTGCGCGCGCTGGAAGGCCGCCGACGTCTTGCCGGAGAAGCCGCCCTGTTCGTTCGCGAAGTCGAGTTGCGCGCGCGAGCGTGCGAGATTCGACGCGGCGACGCGCAGATCGGTATTCGACGACAGCGCTTGCGTCACCAGCTGATCGAGCACGGGATCGTCGTACAGACGCCACCACTTCGACGGCACGGCCTGCTGCGTGACGGGCGCCTTGTCCGCACCGTCGATCGTCGTGTTCGCATACGGCGCGTTGACGGCGGCGTTGTCGGGCAACGTGTAGTTCGGGCCGACGGTCGTACAGGCGTTCAACGCGAACATGATGGGCAGCCATGCCCAGCCAGTGCGCACGGTGTTCAGTGCAGGGATGCGTTTCATTGCGATGCGCCCGATGCGGGATGCGTGGCGCTCGACGGCGCCGTCCCGACGATCGACGCGCCCACGACGGAAGCACCCGCAGCCGACGCAGGCGCAGAGGCGGCAGCCGCATCCGAAGCCGCCGCGCGCCGCCCCTTCGTCGGCTCGATGCCGCGCACCGACACCGTCGCAGTGCGGCCCGCGATCATGCGGAAGTCGGCGGGAATCTCGTCGAGCGCGACGCGTACGGGAATGCGCTGAGCGAGGCGCACCCAGCTGAACGCCGGGTTCACGTTCGGCAGAAGGTTCGGGCTTTGCTGACGGTCGCGGTCCTCGATCGCGGCGACGATGCTCTGCACATGGCCGCGCAGCGTGTTCGGCTCGCCCATCACCTTGATGTCGACCTGCTGGCCGATGTCGATGCCATGCAGCTTGGTTTCCTCGAAGTAGCCGTCCACGCGGAACGAATGCATGTCGACCACCGACAGCACCGCGCGGCCCGCCGACACGAATTCGCCGGCGCGCGGCGCGCGGTCGTTCAGATAGCCGTCGACGGGACTGACGATCACCGTGCGCTGCAGGTTCAGACGGGCGGTGTCGATCGCGACTTCGGCGTCGGAGAGCGCGGCGGCAGCCTGTTCGACGCGCGAGTGCGTTTCTTCCACCGCTTCACGCGCGACGAGATTGCCGAGCGTGCGGTTGCGGGCGTCTTCGCGGCGCGCCTGATCGAGCGTTGCGCGGCGCTGCTGCGCGGTGGCCTGCGCGTTACGCAGCGCGAGTGTATAGCGGGCCTGATCGATGACGAACAGCACGTCGCCGCGCTTGACCTGCTGGTTGTCGACGACCTTTACTTCGGTGATGAGACCCGACACGTCGGGTGCAACCTGGATCACGTCGGCGCGCACGTGGCCGTCGCGCGTCCACGGCGCGAACATGTAGTAGTCGACGAGCTTCCACAACACGGCCGCTGCGATCACGACGACGATCAGGGTGAGCAGGATCTGCCCGATTGAGAACCAGGTTTTTTTCACGTTATGAACCGGTGCGAAACGATGACGACAAGCCCCAGCACGAGAACATAAATGCCGAGGTCGAAAATGGAGCGGTGCCACACGAGGCGATAGAAGCCCACGCGCGCGAGCACCGTGCGGATCGCCAGATTGAGCAAATAGGCGATGAACATCAGCACCAGTACGGCGGGCACGAATACGCCGAGAACGTCGATTTCGCCGATCATGCGCGTCGCCGGAATGAAGGAGTGGGGTTTCGCATCACGCTGCCGTCTCCGGTTCGGGCGGCACATGGCTGCCGGGTGCAGGATGCGGCGGGAACAGCGACAGGCGCATGCCGACCAGCGCGTTGAGCGTGTCGCGCAACCAGCGCTCGCTGTAAGGCGCCGCGGGGGCGAGGGCCTGTTCCACCCGCCTTTGCGCGGGTTGTTCCGGCTGCTGCTGCGAGCCGGGCTGTCCCTGCGCGATGCTGTGCGTCGCCACGCGCGCGACGGCGGCATCGATCGCTTCGATCAGCGTGGCGGGCACCGGCCGCCGTGAGCGGTGCGCGAGGCATTGCTCGAAATACTGCCGCACGCCGACCAGCACGTCATCGATGGCGGCTTGCAGGTCGCCCGTCAGCTTTCGGCGCGTACGGCGCAGATCCAGCGCATTGAGTGCGACGCGGAAGTCGCGGAAGCTTTCGATCGAAGGATGGCGGTGCGAATCGCTCGCGGCATGGCGCGGCAGCAGCTGCATCAGCCGGTCGAGCATGCGCGAGTACAGATTGCGCTGGTCTTCGATCGCGGCCGTCGAGGCGCTCACCACGACATCGGCCCATGCGGAACGCGTGAGCCGCTCGGCGGCCAGCTCCGCGCCGAACGGACGCGTGGCGCGCGTCCAGACAAAAGCGAACAGCAAGCCCGCGACACCCGCCAGATTGCTGTTGAGAAACACGAAGAAGTCGGCTTCGTAGGCGCTCTGGATGCTGATGAAGGTTGCTGTGTTGACGGCAGTGAGCAGCGTCACGAGCGTGAATTGCGGGCGCGGAATGAGCGTGCCGATGATCAGGAACGGTCCGGCGAAAATCACGACCAGCATCGCGAAATCGTGCACCAGCGGCAACACGACGAACACGTAAACCCCGGCCAGCACGACGCTCGCGCAGGTCGCGAGGAAGAACTTGAAGACAGCGGGCGCTGGTTCGTCGAGCGCGGCGAAGAAGCAGATCGACACGGCCGCGAGCGCCACGGCCGACGCGCCGTCGTTCCAGCCCGACGTAATCCACAATCCGGATGCGACGACAATCGCGCAGACGGCCGACGCCGTCGAGAACAACATCATGCCGTAGTCGAAATAGCGCTCGGTGCCGCCCAGCCGCCAGTGGCGAAAGTGCGGCCGCCACAAGACCGTTTCGTGGACGATGGCTGCGCGCAGGCAGCGGATGTCGCGCCACACGTCGATCACCTGTCCCAGGCGCCACAGCGCGTTCGACAGCAGCGCGCCTTCCCAGCTCGCGAGCGCCTGCGCCGACGGCTTCAACATGTCGACGCGGCCGCGCAGCGCTTGCGCTTCATGGTCGGGCTCGTCGGCGTGCTTCGCGTCGAGTGTCGGCGCCTTGATCCACCTGGCGACGTCGGCCAGCAGCGTCTCGAGTTCGGGCGGATGCCCGCCGCGCTCGCGGACCAGCTCGATCAGCGGATCGGCCATCGACGAGATCAGCGGCAGGAAAATCTGCATGCGGCCTTGCAATGCGCGCGCGCGGCGCACGATGTCGGGACGCGTGTGGTCGTAGGTCAGCTGGCTCAGCAGGAATTCAAGACCGTTGACGGTGGCCGCGAGCCGCTGGCGCGAGGCCGAGATCGACGCGCCCGCGATATGCCCAGACAGCGTTTCGCTCGCGTAGAACGCGGCGTCGCGAAACCAGGCGTCGGTGCGCTCGATCACGGTCGGCGCAAGGCGGAGCGGAAACACCACACTGCCGACGATGCTCGCGACGACGATGCCCAGCGTAATCTCTTCCGTGCGCGCGATGGCGAGATCGAACACGGTGGTGGGATTGGTGACGGCGGGCAGCGCGATCAGCGGCAGCGTGTAGCCCGCGAGCAGGAACACATAGCTGCGCGCGGTGCGGTCGTTGAGCGACAGATACAGCAGCGTGCCCGTCCACGACGCCACGATCACGCTGAACAGGAATGGCGACTCGACGAACGGCGGCACGATCAACACGGCGCCCGACGCGCCGAGCACAGTGCCGAGCGCGCGGTACAGCGCCTTCGAGCGCGTCGCGCCGACGAACGGATTCGAGACGATATAGACGGTCGCCATCGCCCAGTAAGGGCGGGGCAGTTCGAGCGCAAGGCCGATATACAGCGCAATCATCGCCGCCGCGAACGTCTTGGCGGAAAACAGCCAGTCGCGGACTGAGGGATAAACCATGACGCTTATGCCTTGCCGGTTGTGCGTGGCTTGCCGCCGGACGGGACGGGGGCGGCTGGCTCGCCGGATGTGTCGCTGTCGGCCATGACTGTAGCATCGAGCGACGCATTGAAGGCATTGAGCACCCGCAGCGTCGTCTCCAGGTCTTCGCGGCTCACGCCCTTGAGCACGCGGGCTCGCAGTTCCATCAGCCGTTCTTCCATTCGCGCGGTGACGGCGCGGCCTTCGTCGGTGAGGGAAATGGTCTTCGCGCGCCTGTCGTCGGGGTCCTCGTCGCGGCGCACGAGACCCGCCGCGCACAACTGATCGAGCAGCCGAACCAGCGACGGGCCTTCGATGCCCACATGTTCCGCCAGCGTCACCTGACGCACCGCCTCGCCGAGCCGGTTGGCCATGAGCAGCGGCCCCGCACACGCCTCCGACACGTTGTAGGCAGACAACACGCTATGGCTCGTGCGGCGCCAGCGGCGCGCGGCGACGACCAGCGTGCTGCTGACTGATCGGCGCAATAGGTGGAGATTGATCATGGGCCGCGATTGTATGTCGATTTTTATTCGTTAGCATCCTATCGACCCACATTTTTTAAGGAAATGCTACAAAGTTCGCTAACGGTGTGCTTCGGCTGCGCCGCGCGGCGCCCAGTTGTCGCCCGGTCGTCGCCCAGTCGTCGCTCAGTTGCGGTCATTTGTCATTTAAGCCCTTGCCGTCGAGAATCAGCGGCGTGCACGTGTCGATCCGCGCTTCGCGGGTTTTCGATTGCTTCGCCGACGAAAAATGCAGCAGATACGCGCGTTGACGGCCGGGCGTCAACGCTTCGAAAGCCTTTTTCAAGCCCGGCTGTTTATCCAGCCGGGACTGGAATTCTTCGGCAACTTCGAAGTCGGCGGTGGTTTTGCGCTGCACTTTCAAGCCGGCCTGTTCGACTTCGATGGCCTGGCGAAGATAGGCTTTCAGCGTCGTCTTGAGCTTGACGATCTCCTGAAGGCTGGCGAAGCGGATCTGACGTGCAGACTGCACGTTTTCCGTCTGTTGGACGAGCAGGCCTTTGGGATCCTTCATCAACGCGCCTTTGACGAACAGCAGCGCGCAATAGTGTTTGAAGCCGTGAATGATCACGACGTTGGCGCCGTCCACCGTGTAGCAGGGCACGCCCCACTTCAGTTCTTCCGTGAGCGGGGCGTCCAGCGCGATCGCTCTGAGCGTCTCCATTTCTTTGCGCCACTTGTCGAGTTTGCTGATATAGGCGTCGACCTTCGGATTCATTCTTGTCGTTCCCGCAAGGAATAGGGCGAACTTATGGTACAGCCCGACACATCATGCGGCAAACGAGGCTAGAACCGGTCGCTGCGGAAAGGATGCGGATCGGCGATCGTCGGTGCGCCCGTCATCATCTCGGCAAGCAGCCGTCCCGTCACGGGCCCGAGCGTCAGGCCATGATGCGCATGGCCGAACGCGAACCACAGATCCTTGTGACGCTTCGCCGGGCCGATGATGGGCATCATGTCCGGCGTGCAGGGCCGCCTGCCGAGCCACGGACGCTCGTCGAGCCGCGCGCCGAGGGGGAACGTATCGCGCGCGATCGGTTCGACCGCATCGAGTTGCACGGGCGTGGCGGGCGCATCGCACGCAGCGAGTTCCGCGCCTGTCGTCAGGCGGATGCCGCGCGCCATCGGCGTGATCATGTAGCCGATCTCGGTGTCGAGCACCGGCTGGTTCAGTTGCGCGCCGTCGATGGCCGCGTAATGCATGTGATAGCCGCGCTTGACGGCGAGGGGCAGCCGGTAGCCGAAGCGCGCACTGACGGTATCCGACCACGGGCCGAGCGAGATGACGGCGGACGGCGCATCGATGCGGCCCGCGTCGGTCTCGACGCTCCAGTGAGGCTCGAGCGTCGTCGCATCCCCTATGAAGATGCGGCCGCCCCGCTGCTCGAAGTAGCGCGCGTAGGCCATGACGAGCGCATTGGGATCGCTGACAGAATCGGCGTCCGTGTAGCGCAGCGCGCCGAGCAGCGCGTGACTCAACGAGGGCTCGGCGCGCCGCAGCTGCGCTGCATCGAGCGCTTCGAACGCGACGCCGTATTCCGCGTTCCAGCGCTGCGCGTTGCGCACTTCCGCGTCCTGCTTGTGCGCGCTGCGGAACACTTTCAGCCAGCCGCCCTCGCGCAGCAGCGCGTGCGCGCCCGATGCTTCGATCAGCGCGCGATGCTCATCGACGCAGTGTTCGATCAGTGTCGAGTACGAACGCGCGATGGCCGCGTGACGGTCTGCGCGCGAGTAATGCCAATACCGGTACAGGAACGGCAGCAGCCGGGGCATCGCGTCGACGTGGTAACGGACATCGAGCGAGCGGTTGCGCGCATAGCGCAGCAGCGTGCGCGCATCGCGCGGGAACGCGTAGGGATACACGCCTTCGCGCTGGATCAGCCCCGCGTTGCCGAACGACGTCTCGCTGCCGGGCGCTTTGCGGTCGACGAGCGCGACGGACAGCCCGCGCTGTTGCAGATGCACGGCGACCGACACGCCTACCATGCCCGCGCCGAGTACGACGGTATCGAACTTCATGCAAGCGCCGTCACGGCGATTTCGACGTCGAGACCCGGCTTCATCAGTAATGCCTGCACGCAGGCGCGCGTCGGCGCATGGCCCGACGGCACCCAGGCGTCCCACACCGCATTGAATTCGTCGAAGTGTTTCGGATCGCTGAGCCACACATTCGCGGTGAGCACGCGCGTCTTGTCGATCTTCGCCGATGCGAGCAGCGTGTCGATACGGTTCAGGATTTCCGTCGCCTGTACGGCGATCGGCGCGCTCGGCGTGTCGGGCACTTGTCCCGACAGATAGACGACGCCGTTGGCGATGACCACCTGGCTCATGCGGGCGTTGGTTTGCAGTCGCTGGATATCGTTGGACATGATTGGGCTCTCAGTGATTTAAACGGACGACAGGCCGGCTTGTGCTTCGCCCGTCGCGTCGAAAATGGGCGGCGCGGTGACGATGGATTTCAACGCCGGATTCGCCTGCGTGAGCCGCGACAGATCCGGCCGCGGCCGGCGCAGCGCGGGGTCTCTGTCGAATGCCTTTTCCATCGCGCGCGCGACCGCCAGCGTTTTCAGGTCGCCATGAAACGGCCCGACGATCTGCAAGCCGAACGGCATGCCCGCGCGATCCACGCCGCATGGCAGCGACAGCGCCGGGTGCGTCGTGAGCGTGACCACATAAGTCAGCGCGAGCCATCGATAGTAGTTCTCCTGCGCGCGGCCGTCGATCTGCGCGGCGTACAGCTCGCGCCAAGGAAACGGGGAGACGGGCGTGGTGGGCGAGAGAATTACGTCGCAGCGCTCGAACGCGGACTGAAAGCGCCGGAAAATGCGCGTCTGTTCGGCCTGCGCCCACGCGCTGTCGGCGAGTGTCATTGCCGCGCCCATTTCGTAGTTCGCACGCGTGTTCGGGCCGAGCGCGCCAGGGTCGCGCGCGTACGCGTCGCACAACCCCGCGACGAAACTCTCCGCCCGAATCACGTCGAAGCAGCGGTGGGCGTCGCCGAGATCGAACGCGACGGGCTCGCAGGTGTGCACGAGCGGCGCGAGCGCGGCCATGCGCGCGCGAAAGAGGGCGCGAATGTCGTCGTCGACGTCGCAGCAGCCGAAGTCCTCCGTATAGCCGACGCGCAACGTCGAAAGATCGAACGCGGGCAGCGTCGCGAAGCCGGGCGCGTCGACGTCGTAGCTGAGCGGATCGCGCGTCGACAGGCCTGCCGTCGCCGCCAGCTGCAAGGCGGTTTCGTCGACGTCGCGGCCCATCGGACCGACCACGGAGATCGGTGTCCAGCCGAGCAGCCGGCGCGAATTCGGTACGAGTCCCGGCGACGGCCTGAAGCCGACCACGCCGCATTTCGATGCGGGAATCCGCAGCGAACCGCCTGTATCCGAGCCGGTGCAGACGGGCAGCATGTCGCAAGCGAGCGCGGCCGCCGAGCCGCCTGAGGAGCCGCCCGCGTTCAGTTCCGGATCGAACGGATCGCCCGTTGCGCCCCACACCGGGTTGCGCGTGTTCGCGCCCGCGCCGAGTTCGGGCACATTGGTCTTGCCGACGAGAATCGCGCCCGCCGCGCGCAGCCGCTCGACCAGCACGACATCGCGCGACGGCACGTGACCGCGCGACATCGGCGAGCCGTAAGTCGTGAGCAGGCCCGCCGTGTCCTCGAGATCTTTCACGCCGAGCGGCAGACCGTGCAGCAAGCCGAGCGGCTCGCCGTCGAGCACCTTGCGCTCGGCTGCTTTCGCGGCCTTCCGTGCGGCGTCATAACAAGTGGCCGTGATCGCGTTCACAGCGGGGTTGGCGGCTTCGATCCGCTCGATGCAGGCGTCGAGCAGTTCGACGGGCGAAATCTCTTTGGCGCCGATCATCCGTCGCAATTCGACGGCGTTGCGGCTGACGAGATCGTCGTGATCAGACATGGCTATCCTCCCTGGGGAATTCCGAATCCGGATAGAGTCAGTTGAGCGCTTCGCCCGTGCGGTCGCGCAGCCAGATCACGGGCACGAGCGACACCGCGCAGGCCGCCGCGACGTACCACGCGGGCGCAAGCGGATTGCCCGTCAGCGCGACGAGCCAGCTCGCGACGAACGGCGAGAAGCCGCCGAAAAACGACGCGCTCACCACATAGGTTAGCGCGATGCCCGTCGCGCGCACATGTTTCGGGAACAGCTCGGGAATCATCACGAGCACGGGCACGATCTGTCCGGCGATGAACAGCGCGAGAAAGGCAGACACGGCGCACAGCATGAACGCAGACGGTTGCGCCGACAACCACGCGAACGCGGGATAGACGCTCAGCAGCAGGATCATGCGCGACACCACCAGCACGCGCTTGCGGCTGAAGCGGTCGGCGAGCTTGCCAGCGACAGGCGCCGCGACGAACAGCACCAGTGAGCTGATCACGCCTGACGCGACGGATGCCGTCGACGACAGATGCAGGGTGCGAACCGCATGGCTCGGCAGAAAAAACGCGGTGATATACACGGACACGGAACCGCCGAGTTCGGCGAAGGTGCCGAGTATCGTCAGCTTGAGATGCGTGGTGAGGGCCGCTTTCAAAGCGCCGCGCTGCTGGTTGCCGCGCGACGATGCATCGCTGAGCGTTTCTTCGAGACGTCGGCGGATCAGCATGCCGACGGGCGCCGCGACGATGCCGAGCACGAACGGAATGCGCCAGCCCCACGCGAGCACGGCATCCTTCGGCAGCGTCACGTTGATAAGCGTCGCCACGGCCGCGCCGAGCGCGAGCCCGAGCGCGGTGGCCGCGAAGTTCCAGCTGGCGAAGAATGCGCGCGTCGAGTCCGACGCGTACTCGACCAGCAGCGTCGTGCCCGGCCCGAACTCGCCGCCCGCCGCAAAGCCCTGAATCAGCCGCGCCACCAGCACGATGAGCGGCGCGGCCATGCCCGCCACCGCGTAGGTCGGCGCGCATGCGATCAGCGCGCAGCTCAGCGCCATCAGCATGATGGTCAGCACCATCGCTTTCTTGCGCCCTGCGCGGTCCGCGTACGCGCCGATCACGATGCCGCCCAGCGGCCGCACCACGAAGCCGACGCCGAACACGCCGATCGACAGCAAAAACTGGTTCACGGGCGAGGCCGACGGGAAAAAGATCTGCCCGATCTGGATCGCGAAGAAGCTGTAGATGGTGAAGTCGTAGAACTCCAGCGCCGTGCCGAGCGTCGTCGCGGCAATCACCTGGGTCTTTGACAAAGCGGCTTTTTCCAATGCAAGCGTTGACACGGCGACCGACTCCTGGAAGGACTGCAAGGGTGATATGCATCGATGCGGGTTATCATATATGAGAAAAAATAAATTCTCGTATACGACAAAACCCTCGTCATCGCCGAGTCCCCTCATGGCCAGATCCGTCACGCGCAACGCGCCCGCGCTCACCACCAGGGCGTCCGCCCAGATCGATCATCAGGCGGTCGGCGCGCGCCTGCGCGACGCGCGCAAAGCGCGCGGGCTGACGCTGATGCAGTTGTCGGAGCAGTCGGGTATCGCCGTGTCGACGATCTCGAAGGCGGAGCGCGGCGATATCGCGCTGACCTACGACAAGTTCGCGGCGCTCGCGCACGCGCTGCAGCTCGAATTCGACGCGATTTTCGGGCGCGCGAAGCGTTCGGGTTCGAGTCCCATCGTGCCGACCTTCACGGCGTCGGGCGAGCAGATGATCTACGACACGCCCAACTACGAGTACGGGATGCTCGCGAACGACCTGACGGGCAAGCGCATGGTGCCGATGCGCGCGCACGTGCGGGCGCGCAAGCTAAGCGACTTTCCCGACTACATCCGGCACAGCGGCGAGGAGTTCGTGTTCCTGCTGAACGGCTCGCTCGAACTGCGCTTCGAAACGGGCGCGGTGTTTCAACTGAAACCGGGCGACAGCCTGTACTTCGACAGCGCCGTCGGCCATGTGTATCTGAGCACGGGCAAAAAGCCCGCCGAAGTGCTCGTGTGCTGCGTGGACGCGGATGCGCAGCGGCCCGCCGACGCGATCTGAGCGCCACACGCGACGCGCGTACATGGCAGCCCGTGCCATCGCGCATCGGCGCGACACCGACCGTCATTCCCGTCGCATCGCGCCTGCTCGCGCCGTGTCTGCTCAATCATCCGCACATCCGCTATGACGTGCATTCGCTGAGTTCAGAAGCGAATCACCGGCAACTGGACATCGGCTTCGTCACGACGTCCACCGTACATGGCTGATGCCCGATCAACACCCTATGAAAAAGGCCGCCTTCGCAAGCGGCCTTTCGTCGTTAAAGGGCAAGAAGCGTTTCGATCATACGGCCTGACGCAGCGTGCGAGCAGCAGCCACCATGTTCTTCAGCGCGGGAATCACTTCTTCCCAGGCGCGCGTCTTCAGGCCGCAGTCCGGGTTCACCCAGAGGCGCTCCGCTGGAATACGCTCGGCTGCCTTCTTCATCAGGTCCACGACGTGCGCCTGATCCGGAATGTTGGGCGAGTGGATGTCATACACGCCCGGTCCGATCTGGTTCGGATAGTGGAAGTCGTCGAATGCATCGAGCAGTTCCATGTCGGAGCGCGACGTTTCGATCGTTATCACATCGGCATCCATCTCGGCGATCGACGCGATGATGTCGTTGAACTCCGAATAGCACATATGCGTGTGGATCTGCGTTTCGTCCTGCACGCCATTCGCGGCGATGCGGAACGACTCCACCGCCCATTGCAGGTACTCGTTCCATTGCGACCGGCGCAGCGGCAGTCCTTCGCGTAAGGCCGCTTCGTCGATCTGGATCACGCGCACGCCGGCCTTTTCGAGGTCCAGCACTTCTTCGCGGATCGCGAGCGCGAGTTGACGGCAAGAGACCGAGCGCGGCTGGTCGTCGCGCACGAACGACCAGTTGAGGATCGTCACGGGGCCCGTCAGCATGCCTTTCATCGGCTTCGCGGTTTGCGCCTGCGCATAGCAGATCCATTCGACCGTCATCGCCTTCGGACGGCTGATGTCGCCGAACAGAATGGGCGGCTTCACGCAGCGCGAACCGTACGACTGCACCCAGCCGAACTGGCTGAACACGTAGCCATCGAGTTGCTCGCCGAAGTATTCGACCATGTCGTTGCGTTCGGCTTCGCCATGCACGAGCACGTCCAGTCCAAGCGTTTCCTGTTCCTTCACCGCACGCGTGATTTCGCGCTCCATTGCAAGCTTATAGCCCGCGTAATCCAGTTCGCCTGCCTTGAACTGGCTGCGCGCACGACGGATGTCGGCCGTCTGCGGGAACGACCCGATCGTGGTCGTCGGGAAAGCGGGCAGGGCGAGCGCTGCAGCCTGCTTCGCGGCGCGTGCCGGATAGGCGTTGGCGCGCTGACCGAGCGACGCGTCGATGCGGGCGAGCGCGGCCTTCACCGCGGCGTTGTGAACCCGCGGTGACGCGCGGCGGCTTTCGATTGCCTTGGCGTTTGCCAGAAGCTCAGCCTCGACGCAAGCGCGGCCGTTGTTCAACGCACTGGCCAGCAGCGTGAGTTCATCGAGCTTTTGCAGTGCGAACGCGAGCCACGAGCGGATGTCTGCGTCGAGCTTCCGTTCGCTGTTCAGGTCGACGGGCGAGTGCAGTAGCGAGCACGACGGCGCAATCCATAGCCGGTCGCCGAGCGTGGCGTGCAGCGGTTCGAGCCATGCGAGCGCGGCGTTCAGATCGGTTTTCCAGACGTTGCGGCCGTTGATCACACCCACGGACAGCACCGCCGTCTCAGGCACTTGCGCTGCGACCTGAGCGACTTCATCGCGCGCGTGGATTGCGTCGATGTGCAGACCGTCGACGGGCAATTGGCACGCGAGTTCGAGGTTCTCCTTCAATTGCCCGAAGTAGGTCGCGAGCAGCACGCGTACACGTCGCGCGGCGAGCGCGTCATACGCGGGGACGAACGCGTCGCGCCATCTCGCGTCGAGTTCCGTCACGAGCACGGGCTCGTCGATCTGCACCCAGTCGATGCCCTGCGCCGTGAAGTAGTCGAGCAACGCCGCATACACGGGCAAGAGGCGCGGCAGCAGCGTGAGCTTGTCGGACCCGTCCTTTGCCTTGCCGAGCCACAGATACGTGACGGGCCCGATGATCACGGGCTTCGCCTTCACGCCTTGCGCATGCGCTTCCTTGATCTGTTCGAGCAGACGCGAAGGATCGAGCGAAAACTGCGTGTTCGTGTCGAACTCGGGGACGATGTAGTGGTAGTTCGTATCGAACCACTTGGTCATTTCACCTGCGGCCACGCCGCCGCAGCACGCGCTGTGATCGTCGGCGCCATGTGCCGAGCGGCCGCGCGCGACGCGGAATGCATTGTCGAGCGCATCGCCATGGAATCCGCGCACCCGCTCGGGCAGATTGCCAAGCGTGAAGCTCATGTCGAGCACCTGGTCGTAAAACGCGAAATCGCCGACGGGTGAGAAGTCGAGGCGCGCCTGGTCCTGCCAGTGACGCGCGCGAAGCTGCGCACCGACGGCCTTCAGTTCGGCGCGCGACGACTCGCCTTTCCAGTATTTTTCGAGCGCGAACTTCAGTTCGCGGTGAGCGCCGATGCGCGGAAAGCCCAGGTTGTGTGTCGTGACCATGTCGTTGTACCCCGTCCAGAAAGAGAAGCTGGCAGCGATGATAGAATTTTCGATGCATGAATAAAAATGGATTAATTTCATGCATGGATTAATTCTGTTCATGGAGTAACGATGCTGGAGCGCAGTCATCTGATGTTGATCAGGGAGGTGGAGCGGCAGGGCTCGCTGACGGGCGCCGCCGACAAGCTCAATCTGACGCAATCTGCGTTGAGCCATACGGTGAAGAAGCTCGAACAGGAACTCGGCACGCCCGTATGGACGCGCGAGGGCCGCTCGATGCGTCTCACGCAGGCCGGCCAGTATCTGCTCGGTCTCGCGAACCGGCTGCTGCCCCAGTTCGAGCACGCGCAAGAGCGCATCAGGCAGTACGCGCAGGGCGAGCGGGGCACGTTGCGCATCGGCATGGAATGTCACCCGTGCTACCAGTGGCTGCTGAAGGTGGTGTCGCCGTATCTCGCGCGCTGGCCGGACGTCGATGTCGACGTGAAGCAACGCTTTCAGTTCGGCGGCATCGGCGCGCTGTTCGGCTACGACATCGATGTGCTCGTCACGCCTGATCCGCTGAACAAGCCTGGCCTGCGGTTTCAGCCCGTGTTCGACTACGAGCAGGTGCTGGTGGTCGGCGACACGCATGCGCTCGCGAACGAACCGTATGTGACGCCGCAGCAGTTGTCGACGCAAGTGCTGATCACGTATCCCGTAGAAACCGATCGGCTCGATATCTACACGCAGTTCCTCTCGCCCGCCAACGTCGTGCCGCGCCGGCACAAGGTAATCGAGACGACGGACATCATGCTGCAGATGGTTGCAAGCGGGCGGGGCGTGGCCGCACTGCCGCGCTGGCTCGCGCAAGCGTACGCGGAATCGATGCCGCTCACGCCGTTGAAGCTCGGCAAGAAGGGCATCGCGAAGCAGATCTTTCTCGGCACGCGAGAAGCGGACCACGGGATCGACTATCTGAGCGCATTCGTCGAGATGGCGCGTCAAGCAGATTGGGACGGGGCGCGGTTTCGGGAGTAATACGACGGGTGCCGCGCGTCGCGCTTCACATGACGCCCGACATCGGCGCGTCGCGCGCCGATCGCTCGACTCGCTCTATTCCGTCGGCACCACCGACACCGATGCTTCGCTCGTCAGCATGAGGAAGGTCAGCGTCTCGCGCAGATAGAGGCGCACTGTCGAGTCGGTATGGCTCTGGTAGCCGATCGACACGTCCTGGCCTAGATGCAGCTCGTAGTCGCCGCCGCGCATCGACAGCACGCTGCCGCCTTCGAGCGCCGGCGCCCAGATGATCTCGCCGTTCACGATGCGCTTGATGTGCTCGATGACGGGATACCCTTGATCGCTTGCCTCGCCGAGCGCCGTATATGCATCGGCGCCGAGCAGCACGGAGTAGGGGCCGTCCACGCCGGCCAGCCGCAACTGCTGCAAGGCACCGCCGATTGCATTCGG
This sequence comes from Paraburkholderia phymatum STM815, assembly GCF_000020045.1. Taxonomy (GTDB): domain Bacteria; phylum Pseudomonadota; class Gammaproteobacteria; order Burkholderiales; family Burkholderiaceae; genus Paraburkholderia; species Paraburkholderia phymatum. The sequence continues at coordinate 2,621,887 of NC_010623.1, forward strand.
ATAGTCGGCGACATCGGCGGGCAACGCGAGCGACGTATTGGACGAACCCTCCCGGATGCCGACAATGCCTGCGGCCTTGTAGCCGTCGAAGATCGCGCGGTCTTCAGCGTAGGCGAGTTCTTTCGCGGCGTCTTTCGCCGCCTGCCAGTCTGAATCGTTGGCGCCGCGTTCGACGGCGTCGATCGCATCGCGCGACAGTTCGAACGGCACCGTCAATTGCACGAGCGCCTTCACCTCGGACAGCTTCGCGATCACGCCGTGATGGGGCGCCGCGATGGTCGATTGGTGCCCCGTGCCGACGCCGGACAGATCGACGCCGCCTGGACCCTTGACGTCGACCACGCGCCGGCCGGCGACGGAACGCTTGAACGTGCGCGCCACTTCTTCTTCGATCTGCGACCAGGCTTCGCTGGAGATGGGTGCCAGTTCGCGATGCAGGTTATTCATATTGAGCAGTTCCTTTCAAAGAGCCGATATTCAGCGAGCCGTCGTGGCCCGGCTCGGCGCAAGCGAAGGTGTCGGCAGACGCAGCCGCGCTCGCGCTTGCGGGCTGTGGCTCGCGATCCGCTAGCGCTTCCAGCAGCGGCGCCGAGGGGACGAAAAAGAGCCCGCCCGTCGCCGCGCGGCTGAAATCGAGCAGCCGGTCGTAGTTTCCGGGCGGGCGGCCGACGAACATGTTCTCCAGCATCTTCTCGATCGGGGCGGGCGAGCGGGCATACGCGATGAAGTACGTGCCGAACTCGCCCGAGCCGGGCCGCCCGAACGGCATGTTGTCGCGCAGGATCTTCACTTCCTGGCCGTTCTCGACGAGCGTCGTCAGCGAACTATGCGACGACGTCGGCTTGACGCTTTCGTCGAGTTCGATGTCCGACAACTTGGTGCGGCCGATGATGCGCTCCTGTGTCTCGACGGAGAGCGCGTTCCAGCCTTTCATGTCGTGGATGTACTTTTGCACGAGCACGTAGCTGCCCGCAGCGAAGTCAGGGTCTTCGTCACCGATCATCGTGAAGTCGACGGCCTCGCGGCCCGTCGGGTTCTCCGTGCCGTCGACGAAACCGACCATGCTGCGCTGATCGAAATAGCGGAAGCCATGCACTTCGTCGACGACCTTCACGGCATCGCCCAACCGCCCCACGAGTTGCGTCGCGAGTTCGAAGCACAGATCCATCTGGTCCGCACGGATGTGCAGCAGGATGTCGCCCGGGGTGGCAGGCGCGTGGCGCTCGCTCGGACCGAACTCGCGAAACGGATGAAGCAGTGCAGGGCGAGGCGCGCCGAACAGCTTGTCCCATGCGTCGGAAGCGAAGCCCGTCACACACGACAGGTTGCCGGCCGGCACGCGCTTGCCGACCGAGCGCACGAGCGCGGCAATGTCCGCGCACCAGGCGCGCAACGTATCCGCATGCGCGTCACCGTCGGCGAGCGTTGCGACGATAAAGATCGCACTGCGCGTGATCGGTGCATAGACGGCTTGGGGTTCTGGAATGTCGTTGGGCATCGGACCTGGTCCTGTCGAAACCATTGCGAGTACATGAAAGCGGAAAAAGACGGCGGATAGGACGATACCGCGAACATGGGTTATCTGTCGTACAAGGGGATGGAATTCACGTCGCGAAGGCGGGCGCGCAGGGGTGCGCTCGCATCGGACGCGGTCGACATGAAGTGATGGTGCCTGATGCCGTGATGTCGGGCTTTCGTCGCGCGAGCGGTTTGTTGAAAATGCACGCTGCGATGGGTCGGCTGACAATGTGCAGCACGCGGCCGACCGCCGATAGCAAGCCGCGGCTCGCGCGGCCTGCCGCCGTTCTGGCGGGCGAAGCCGTTTCAGCTCCAGTCGTCCATGTCGTGCTTGATGGTGTGGCGGTTCGCGATGAGCGTCTCCACGCTCGGCGCGTTGTTCATCGCACGCTGGATCGCGAGTTTGGTTGCCTCGTAATTTGTCCGGTACATGTCCTTCTTGTCGAGGTTCGTCTCCGTCGCGCAGCGCGGATCGATCCACACCAGACTGACGATGCAGATTTCGTTCGCCTGGTCTTTCGGCAAGATCCCTTCGATCAGGCAATCGACGATCGCATCCGCCGTGGCCGATTGCACGACGCCGCCGAACAATTCGATCGTCGTCATGTCCCGAAGCGTCACCTTGGGCACCATCATTGTGGCGGGCCGAACCAGCTGATTGCACGCGCGGATCGCGAACATGGCCGTGTGTCCTTTGCTCTGCGCCATCATGTTCGCGAACGCGTGACCGACGGGCCCGTCGACGCGGCCGATCAGAATCTCAGGCATCGCATCGGTCACCTGGCCGGGCGCGGCGAATACGGTTGCTTCGCCGGCACGGAACGTTAAATCGATACTCATCGTGAACCTCCTTTGGTTGGGCGCAATCCGGGAGGGTCGATGGATGCAAGGGCGATGCCATTTCGTGCCGGCGCGCGTCGATCGGATGCGATCGCGAGGGCGACTACGCACTATGTGCCGGGTTCGGGACAGACTGGTTAGGTGGGTGTTTTGAGTCAACCTGGAATTGACATAACATAAATTATCAACATTTATGCTTGTAGCGGCCAGATGGTAATGTCCGTATATGGACTCCTCCTCGTTTGCAAACACCCCGCGTGTCAGACCCCGCGTCGATCGCTCACGTATATCCGGTCTCATGAAGCTGCGCCTCAATGAGGCAGCGGACCCTGATGGGCTATTCGCGCGCCGATTCCCAATCGCTTTTACGGACTCGAAGCCTTGGACATTAGCGGGTTCGATCAGCGCCGGTTCGACCTGTTGGCCATCGTGCGGCTTGTTTTGCAATCGTAGAGAAGGTATCGCTAGTCTGGAACGGCTTTACTGCGCAGCCAGCTTTGGCTGGTAATCCGTTTACCGTGTGATCATCGCCCACGCGATCCTCGTGGTTTTTAATTTACGGAGTGTCTGACACTGCATTAGCTGCTTTATCAGATACATTTGATCGACGCTAAGGTAACAGCGGGGCGCTTCAGTGCAGACGCAACTATCCGGCGATTTACCATTGATCGAAGGAGACCGCGTGCAACTGCAACAGGTACTACTCAACCTGATGATCAACGCGCTGGAGGCAATGAGCTTCGCTAGCGACGGCATACGGGACCTGCAGATCCAGACACAGCGCGCCGATTCCGACTGCGTGCTCGTGAGCGTGCGTGATTCAGGACCTGGCTTTGCTCTCGAGAACACCGAGCAGGTTTTCGCGCCCTTCTATACCTCGAAGCCCACTGGCTTAGGTATGGGGTTATCGATCTCCCGCTCGATCATCGACGCGCACGGCGGCCGGTTATGGGCGAGTTCCAACCAGCCCCGAGGGGCCGCAGTCCAATTTACAGTGCCGGCCTGTTCAACATCGCCGTCGTGATTGTCGCTTCAACATGATGGCGTCGACAAAACCTGCGCGTGCGCTACCCAGCGCTGAATCGATCCCGGTGTCGAAGTGCCCGCCGGATGAATTCCACTCTAACTCCTTGCATAATGCCGAATTCGCAAAGGACATATTTCGACCTGCCGCTGGACTTACTGATCGGCAAATCCAGCATAGGCCTGAGCCAGTGCCCATGTTTGGCTACAACTGGCTCTCGATGGCAATCTTATCTATCACCGACCAGACTTGCACGATCTTGCGGCCACGAAACTCATAAAAGACATTCTCAGCGAACCTAACTCGTTTTCCTTGCACGGGAAGCCCCAGAAATATACCGATCGGCGTACAGTCAAAATGCAAACGGCTTGCAATTTGCGGCGGCTCGCAAACGAGCATCTGAACGTTGAAGCGGAGGTCAGGGATATCGCGGAAATCTCTCTCCAGCATTTCACGATAGCCTGACAAACCGATTCGTTGGCCGTTGTATTCCACGTCGTCTCCAACAAACTCTCCCAGGTTTGACCAATCACGCTTGTTCAAGCAGGCGATATAGTCTCGGTAGATTTGCGAAAGATTGTTGTCGCCCATCACCATCGTCCTCCATGCTTTAACGGATTAATTGATTGAAAATCATCTGGCGTTGCGTGTCGGACGTCGGTTTGTGGCCGACTTAACGTATTCGCCTTCATGAGACGGCTTCCGCAGGCGCAGCCACGCCTTGTCTGCGCCCTACCGAAAATCCTTCCGGTTAGTGCCACAATAAGGCGGTGCCAGCGTGCAAGGCAAATCCGGTTATGGAGGCGGACGTGATTCACATCGCAAATGCAGTGGCTTCGGCGACGGTGAAAGGAATCTTCGCATCCCGGTTCTTCCGATATTTCGCTTCGGTTCTGGTCGGCGCGATGTGGGCAACAGTTTCAGCACAGGCTCAATCCCCTTCGTTCGACTCATTTGCCGTCCCCTCCGGCAGCGCACCGCACGATGTCGCGCCAGAGCCTGGCGGCGCCGTCTGGTACACCGCACAGGCGCAAGGCGCAGTCGGAAGGCTCGACCCGCGCAGTGGCAAGACGGAGCGGATTCCGCTCGGCAACGGATCTGCGCCGCACGGCGTGATCGTCGGCCCGGATGGAGCAGCATGGATTACCGATGGCGGGCTGAACGCAATCGTGCGCGTCGATTCGAAGACACTCGCTGTCAGGCGCTTCGCGTTGCCCAAAGACCGACGGAACGCGAACCTGAACACGGCCGTTTTCGACAAACGCGGGCACCTGTGGTTTACCGGACAAGGCGGTATCTATGGTGAGCTTGACCCGGAAAGCGGCGGTATGCGCGTGTTCGATGCACCCCGTGGGCCGGGTGCCTATGGGATCTGTGTCACCCCTGACGGCAGCTTGTACTTCGCTTCACTGGCTGGCAGCTACCTCGGCCGCATTGATCCGGTGACAGGAGCGGCGCAAGTCATCGAGCCTCCAACACCGGAACAGGGAGCGCGCCGGGCATGGTCCGATTCAAAAGGACGAGTCTGGATCAGCGAGTGGAACGCAGGCAAGGTGGGAGCGTTCGACCCGGCGACGCATCGGTGGCGCGAATGGAAACTGCCGGGCTCGAATTCTCATGCGTATGCGATATTCGTCGACGACCAGGATATCGTCTGGCTCAGCGAATGGAGCGCTAACGCGCTAGTGCGCTTCGACCCACGAACGGAACGATTCGAGACGTTTGCGCTGCCCCGCCCACACGCGAACGTACGCCAGATGATGGGCAGGCCGGGCGAAGTCTGGCTGTCGGAGTCTGGCACGGATCACTTGCTGCGCTACCGCTCCGGGGCAGCGGTTGGCGGTAGCAAGTGACGCCTCCGCAAGCGTTACCGTCTCCAGGCAACTCCATGACAACGGATTCCGATTCCAGGTCCGATCCCGACAAACGGGAGGGCCTTGGTGGCATGACCCCAGCGTGGGCTCACGAACAGAGGCGGAAATCCGTCCAGCAGGACCGTGAGACACGGTCGCGTACTGATCGTCGCCCAGATGTCGCTGATCCGCTCGTGTGTGGCTGCCTCGATCTGCACAAGCAAATCGACCTCGCCGCTGAGGACCGCGCAATCGCGCACCTCGGCGATCCGTTCGAGCGCGGCAAGCACGTCCGCGCCGCGCATCCGGTCCTTGCGGTAAACCAGCATCACGGCACCCACGGGCGCGATGTCGTCGGGCAACGCGAGCCGCACGGTATAGCCTGCAATGATCTTCAGCGCTTCGAGCCGGTCGATTCGGTTGCGGACCGCCTGCCGGGACACACCGATCCTGTCGGCCAGCACCGCGAGCGGAATCCGCGCATCGGCACACAATGCGTCGATTATTTTCTGGTCCAGACCGTTGAAAGTCGCCCAGTCGTTCACTCCGAAGTCGATCCCCGATGAGTTGTCGCCGGGTCTGCGCATTCACGATGGCATCAATGAGGCAGCACGCGCATCAGAAATTCTTTCGCTCGCTCTGACTGCGGATTGCCGAAAAACGCGTCCTTGTGTGCGTCTTCAACGATGATCCCCTGGTCCATGAAGAGGACCCGATGCGCGACCCGCTTCGCGAAACCCATCTCATGCGTCACACACATCATAGTCATGCCTTCCTCGGCGAGTTCGATCATCACGTCGAGCACTTCGTTAATCATCTCGGGGTCCAGCGCGGACGTCGGTTCGTCGAATAGCATCGCGATCGGATCCATCGACAGCGCCCGCGCAATCGCGACCCGCTGCTGCTGTCCCCCCGACAGTTGGGCTGGGTACTTGTCCGCATGCGCACGCAGCCCAACCCGGTCGAGCAACGCGAGACCTTTCGCGGTTGCCGTGTCCCGATCCCGGCCCAATACCTTGATCTGCGGGAGCGTCAGGTTTGCCGTAATGGACAGGTGCGGAAACAACTCGAAATGCTGAAACACCATCCCGACCTTCGCGCGAAGCTTCGGCAGATTGGTACCCTTGTCCCCGACCGATTGACCGCCGACCATGATCTCGCCCTGCTGGAATGGTTCCAGGCCGTTTACCGTCTTGATCAACGTCGACTTGCCGGACCCGGATGGACCGCATACGACGACCACTTCGCCCTTGTTCACCGCCGTCGTGCAGCCTGTCAAAACCTGAAACTGTCCGTACCACTTCGACACGTCGTTGAGTTCAATCATCGCAATATCCTTATGATCCACGCGTTGCCTGTTGCCTCTCAGCGCACATGTGCTCTTGCAAGTCGCACTTCGACGTGCCGCTGCACCCACGACATCCCGGTACTGAGCAACCAGTATATTGCCGCCGCGGCGAGATACAGCGGCAGCGGTTGAAACGTCGATGCAATGACTTCCTGCGCCGCACGCAGCATCTCGGTCACGGTAATCACGGACACCAGTGATGTGTCCTTGATCAGGCTGATCAGCGTATTGCCCAGACTCGGCACGGCCATGCGCAGCGCCTGCGGACAGATCACGTAGCGCAGCGTCTGCATGTGCGTCAGACCCAAGCTATGCGCCGCGCCCCACTGGCCCTGACTGATCCCGAGAATCGCGCCGCGCATGCTTTCCGACAGATAGGCGCCAGCATTAGCCGTCAACGCGAGAATGCCGGCGCTGGTCGGATCGAGAGAGATGCCCAGATCGGGCAGGCCGTAGTACACGACGAAAATCTGCACGAGCAGTGGCGTGCCTCGCATGAGGCTGACATAGGCTCGCGCGATCCCCGCGATGATGGGCTGGCCACTGATACCCATGATCGCGACGATGAAGCCGACCAGCAGGCCGAGCACCGCCGAGGCCAGCGCAAACTTGAGGGTAACCATCGCCCCCAGCAGGAGCACGGGCAGCGTGTTGATAACAAGGTCGATTGGTGTCATGAGATGATCTGCCGCGCGGACGCGTCACCCCGGCCGGACCCGGGGAGCCACAAAAAATGAAGAGGAAAACGCCTACTGGGCGACCGGCTGTGTTACGTCGGAGCCGAACCAGTGCATAGATATCTTTTTCAACGTCCCGTCCTGTTTCATCGAGCTCAAAGCGTCGTTGATCGCCTTCTCGAACCCCGGGTTACCCTTGCGGAACGGGATCCCCATCTCCTGCTCGGCGCCTTTCACAACATCACCAGCCCGCAGCGGGAGTTTCGAAGTCTTGATGATGTACGGCAGCATCAGCCGGTCGTCGAGCGTCGCGTCAATTCGTCCCGCCGACAGATCGCGCAGCTTCTCCGGCGCGCCAGGGTAGGTCTGCACGTTGATGCCCGAAACGGTGCGCGCCATCTGATCGTAGTTCGTACCGAGCGTCACGCCGAGCTTTTTATCGCCGCTGAACTCGGCGAGCGAATTGAACTCGCGTTTGTCGTCGACCCGTTGAATCAACTGCGCTGCCGAGAACGTATAGGGCTGGCTGAAATCGAGCGCCTGTTTGCGTTGTGGAGTAATGGTGACCTGGTTGACGATTACGTCGAACTTCCCGGCCTGCAGCCCGGCGAGAATGCCGCTCCACTCGGTGGGAACGAATTGCGGCTTGACGCCAAGTCTGGCGGCGACGGCCTTCGCGACGTCCACGTCGAAGCCTTCGAGTTCTCCGCTGGCATTCTTGTAGTCGAACGGCGGATAGGTCCCTTCCAAACCAACTCGCAGTACGCCACTCGACTTGACTGTTTCGAGCAGATCCTGCGCATGAGCGCTTGCGCTCACAAAACTGAACGCCGTGGCAATAACTGCGCCACGCAAAAGCACGCTAACCGTAGTCTTCAACTTCATTGTCCCCTCCTTGAAATAAACATACTTGCTCTACCGCGCATGCAGAAAGCGCAACGCCTTCTCCAGGTCTTCAATCAAATCCTCTCTCGCTTCAAGTCCGATGTGCAGACGGAACGAGAAACCGTCATAAGGCCAATGACAGCCCGGTCGTTCGTGACGGGGATCGAATGGCATCACGAGACTCTCGTATCCGCCCCACGAAAAGCCCAGCCCAAACAATTTCAGACTGTCGATGAATGTGCGGAACGCTTCGCGGCTGAACCCGGGCTTCAGCACGACGCTGAAAAGGCCGGATGCGCCCGTGTAGTCGCGCGCCCAGAACGCGTGCCCCGGCGCTTCCGGCAATGCGGGATGCAACACGCGCTCCACTTCCGGGCGACCGGCCAACCACATTGCGACATCCACGCCTTGACGGAAATGCCGTTCGAGACGGACGGCCATCGTACGAAGACCACGCTGCGCGAGATAGACGTCATCGGCGCCCGCATGAAGTCCGGCGGCAAACACGTACTCGCGCACCGTGCTCCATGTTTCCCTGTTGGCGGTGATCACGCCCATCGTCGCGTCCGAATGGCCGACGATATACTTCGTCGCCGCATGTACCGAGACGTCAACGCCATGCTCGAATGGCTTGAAGAACAGCGGCGTCGCCCACGTGTTGTCCATGACAACCTTCGCGCCCCGCCTGCGCGCTTCGGCGCAGATCCCCGGGACGTCCTGCACCTCGAACGACTGCGAACCGGGCGACTCCAGAAAAACCACAGTCGTGTTGGGCCTGAAAAGTTCACGGATGCCAGGCCCGATCAGCGGATCGTAGTAGGTCACCGTGACGCCACAGCGCTTGAGAACCGTATCGGCAAATTGACGAGTTGGACCGTACACGCTGTCGCAGATCAGAATGTGGTCGCCTGTTCTGGCAAACGCCATGATCGCGCTCGTGCAGGCCGCGAGACCCGACGAGACCAGTAATGAACGGTGCCCGCCCTCCAGGCCGGCCAGCATCTCCTGCAACGCAAATGTTGTCGGCGTGCCTTTTCGGCCATACCACAGTTCCTGGCCCTCCGGGGTGGACATCGCCTTGGCGCGCGTTTCCATGTCTTCCATGTCACGGAAAACGATCGTCGATGCCCGGTAGACCGGCGGATTAACAACGCCGCCAAAGGTATCCGGATCGTAGGCTCCGTGAAGCAAAAATGTTTCGGACCGCATATCTATTCCTCGCCGGTAGCCTCATGGCAGCCGGTTTCAATTAATCAGGTTCTGGTAACCAGTCGATTCGACGAACGCTCCCAGATCAACATGCGTACGGCAGCGATCCGGTGCGGCGCGATATCCCCGTAACGGCGGAATGACTTCCGCACCGCTCAGGCGCTCGCGCGTTGTCTTTTTCTGGCTGCGATCATGCGTTCATGGAGCGAAGTCACGACGTTGCTCCCAGTCTTCACGAACAGGAAGGGAAACAGAGCATGCACGACCAGCGCGAGTGACGCGATAAACATCGGAAGCCCGAACGAGAACGCCATCCTCATATGCTGGAGGTAGGTCTCGTCGACCGAGTTGGGGTGTGCGCGAAAAAGGCGCAGCAGATAGTTCATGCACGAAACCTCGTTCTCTTGTTGTCGATGGCGCGGCCGTGGAAGCGCTCGCTCTCGCAGTTCGCCTCGCATGTGAAGCATCCTACGGGAGCGCTGAGAGAATTTTTTTTCAAAAAAACTCCCATTTATCCCTTAACAGAAAGAAAAAAAATCTCCTGACAAGCAGATTGCGATGACTGCGGTCTCCGGAACGTCGCCATCGGCGATCCAGGTTCACCGTGTGATCCCGCGCCCCTTCGACCCTCGCGCCCCGCCGGAAAGCCGTTGCACGCACGATCTGAGCACGACCTTTGCGACGCAATCCATCGGGGCCGGCGGGTATGCCCGCGATCGAGTCCGGATAATTCCGCAACCACCCTCCTCGCCACGCACAATCACCTTGCAAATGGGAGGCGACCCTATAAGAAATGTCGTGTTTTGCAACCACTGGCAAGCTGGTGGTTCACTGCAGCGCTGCAGGGAGCCGTGCATGAAGCCAGCGACACTTGCGACACTGAACATGCGCGAACTCGAGCGGGTCAAGGTGACTGCGGTCGTTGAAGGCCGGCTTCGATGTTTTCAGGCGGCCGAGCGGCTGCCGCCCGCGGCACCGGGGCGGTTGGTTAGCAGGCGCCCCTTCCCGGCACGATTTTTCTGACGCTGCTAGATTTCGGCCAGCAGAACTCTCCATCGAGACATTCATGGCTGACAGACCTGGTTCCCAAGCATCCGCAGTGCGCTCGCTGATCCTGATCGCGATCATCGTCGGCATCCTGGCGATCGCGTTCGTCTACACGGCCGGCTGGCTTTCGCCGTCGCGGCTGACCCCCGTGAAGATCGTCAATGCACTCGCGCCGCCGAGCGGCCCCGCGCTGGGTTTCCGGCGCAACCATGCAAAAGGCATCTGTTTTACGGGCACTTTCGAGTCGAGCGGCGCAGCCGCCGCGCTTTCGAAAGCGCCGATGTTCGCGCAGGGCTCGTATCGCGTAACAGGACGCTTCAATCTCGCCACGCCCGATGCAAAGGCGGCGGACCCCTCGGTGCGCGTGCGCGGCCTGAGTTTGCGCGTCGTTGCGCCGGACGGAAGCGAGTGGCGCTCGGCGATGATCGACGCGCCCTTCTTTCCCGTCGCGACGCCGCAAGCGTTCTACGCATTGCTCGAAGCTTCCGCGCGAAAAGACGACCCCGACGCGATGAAGGCATTCATTGCTGCGCATCCCGAGTTCGCCGCGTTCGGCGCATGGGCCACGACTGCGCCGTGGACGGCGTCGTATGCGCAGGATCAGTACAACAGCCTCAACAGCTTCATCTTCACGAACGCACAAGGCGAGGACCAGACCGTGCGCTGGTCGTTCGTGCCGGCGGCGAAACCTGAACCCATGTCCGTCGACGAACTGAAGCAACGTCCCGCCGATTTCCTCGAAACCGACATCACGCAACGGGTGCGCAACGCCCCGCAACGCTGGTCGATGATCGTGATCGTCGCGAATCCAGGCGACCCGACGGCCGACCCGAGCAAGGCATGGCCGGAAGACCGTCGCAAGGTGGAGGCGGGCACGCTGGTCGTCAGCGTCATCGAGCCCGAACCCGACGGACCGTGCCGCGACATCAACTTCGATCCGACCGTGCTGCCCGCGGGCATCCACGTTTCCGACGACCCCTTCCCCGCCGCACGCTCAGCCGCCTATTCGGTCTCGTTCAACCGCCGCAGCGCCGAGGACAAAGACTATCCGCACACGCCTGCCGAAGGAGCGAAGCAATGATCCCGAACCGCAACCGCTTTACGCCGCTGCAGCGCGCACTGCACTGGATCATGGCGATATGCATCCTCTCCATGCTGTTCGTCGGCGTCGGCATGGTGTCGACGATACGGCCCGACTACCTGACGCTCGTCTCGATCCACAAGCCGCTCGGCATCACGATTCTCGTGCTTGCGCTGATTCGCCTCGTAGTGAGACTCGTGCGAGGCGCGCCGTCGCTGCCGCCCGACATGCCGATGCCGATGAAGCTGGCTGCGTATCTCTCGCACCTCGCGTTCTATGCGTTGATGATCGCGCTGCCGCTGATCGGCTGGGGCATGTTGTCAGCCGCGCGATATCCTGTCGTGGTAGCGGGCATGCAATTGCCGTGGATTCTGCCGCACAGCAATGCATTGCACACGCTGCTCTGGAACGCCCACAGGTTTCTCGCATTGTGCTTCTTCGCGTTGATCCTGCTGCATCTCGCGGCCGCGCTCTTTCACGCGCTGATCAGGCGCGACGGCGTGTTTCAGGCGATGGCGCCCTGGCGCTGAGCGGTGGGCACGATATCCTTGATCTTGCGCGCCGGCACGCCGCCCACCAGCGTATAGGCGGGCACGTCCTTCGCGACCACCGCACCGGCGGCGATCACAGCCGCCTCGTGGATCGTTACGCCAGGCAGGATCGTTGCGCCCGCACCGATCCACACCCTGTCGCCGACGCGGATTTCCTGGTGCTCCAGGCCGCGCCCGAGGTCCGGTTCGTACACGAGGTCGTGCGTCGCCGTCTCGAACGACACGCGCGGCCCGACCTGCACGTCGTCGCCGATCGAAATGCGGCTGTTGCGGCAAGCGAGCCGCGTGCCCGCGTTCAGGTACACGTTGTCGCCGATCGAGATGCCGCGAATCGTTTCCTCGTTCAGGCTCAGTTCGAGGTGCAACGGCCCGATGATCGTCACGCCCGCGCCGATCGCCATGCCGGCAGTGCGGAACATCGTTGCGCGTATCCGGTTGAATGGGCCGTACATCGGCATGACGTTGCCGAGACAGATGAACAGGTGCCGCTTGAGTGCCGTGAATAGCTTCATCGTGCGCGCGTCGTGAGACAGATGGCGCGACCGCCATGCCATCGTCCGATACGTTCGTAAAGCCGCAATTCTACTGACGTAACAGGTTCATATGCGCCGCCAGCCGACGAGCTGGCGTGTTATGTGGAAGTTTTGGCGCAAATGCCGGCGCGCTTGCGTTCGACCTTCTTGTGTTCACTTACCGAGACTGTGCCGGATACGCTCTACCTCCCGGCTCGTCACGGGCGATGCGTCGTTGCCCCATGTATTGCGCACGAAGGTCAGCACGCGCGCCATTTCCGTGTCGGTCAGCTTGCCCGCAAACGGAGGCATCTTCTTCGCTTCGATTCCCGCTTGCGTATGCGGCGCCTCGCCGCCTTCGACCAACAGACGCACGAGCGAATCCACATGCGCGCCGAGTACGGCCGGATTGCCCGCCAGCCGCGGATACCTGAGCGCTTCGCCCATGCCATCCGCCTTGTGGCAGCGCGCGCAAAAGCTTTGATAAACACCCGCGCCCGGCAACTCGACATTGCCGGTGTTCATCGCGCGCACCGTCTGCAATGCGGCATGCGAGTGGTCGTCGAACCGTCCGGACGGCTCGCGCGCGGGCAAACGCTTCAGATAATGCGCGATCGCGCGCAGATCGTCATCGCTCAGATACTGCGTGCTGTCCTCGACTACCTGAACCATGCTGCCAAAGGCGACGAGTCCGCCGCCATGCCCGCTCTTCAGGAAGGACACGATCTGGTCTTCGGAAATGCGGCCGAGGCCCGAGCCATCGTCACCCGTGAGATTGGGCGCGAACCAGTGATCGTTCGTGCCGCCCGTCAGATAGTGACGCGCGTGCTCGTCGTAGCCGCGCTCTTCATACGCCGGGCCCCGTGGCGTATGGCATGCGCCGCAATGTCCGAGCGACTGCACGAGGTACGCGCCGCGGTTCCACTGCGGACTGCGCGTCGAGTCAGGCACGAACACGTCGTCCGGCGCAAACGCGAAACTCCAGAACATCAATGTCCAGCGCTGATTGAACGGGAACGGCAGATCCGTGCGCGGCGCAGGCGTCGACACGGGCGCGACGCCATGCATGAAGTATGCGTAGAGCGCGTGCATGTCGTCGTCGTTGATCTTCGCGAACGACGGATACGGCATCGCGGGATAAAGCCGCCGGTTACCCGGCGCCACGCCCTCGCGCACGGCGCGCTCGAAATCGTCGTAACTGTAATGCCCTATTCCCGCTACGGGATCCGGCGTGATGTTCGACGACCAGATCGTGCCGAACGGCGAGCCCATCGGCAGGCCGCCCGCGAACGGCGCTGATCGATGCAACGGCTCCTTGCCCGATGGACCGCCCGGCGGCGCCGTGTGACAGCCTGCACAATCGGCGGCCTTTGCGAGATATTCGCCCTTGGCGATCAGTTTCGTGTCGCTCGCATCGGCCTGTGCGGGCAGCATTTGCGCATGCGCACGATGCAGCGTCACGCCGTCCGCGAAGAACATCGCGCACGCGATCGCCGCGGCAGCGATGAAGGAGAAAACGTGCGTCTTCATGGTCGTCACCAGCGGCCGCACGGCGACACGACGATCACCGCGAGATCAGTCGCGACCAGCCCGAACATGAACATCGCGCTCGACAGCGCGCTCACTCGCGCGAGGAACCATTCGAGCTCGGCGACTCGGCGCTCGCGCTCGCTGCGCGCCTGCGAGCGCTTTCTGCGCGCGAACGTCACCGTGCGCCACGCGAGCGCGACACCTATTGCGCCGATCACGAAGCACACCATGCTCAACACGATCAACGCCGGTATCGCCCACGAAGGCACCGGGGCCGGATGCTGCGCGTCGGACCGCGAACACGCCTGCGCCGTCAGCACTTCGCCGATGAGCATTTGCGCGAACCATGCAAGCGGCGTCGCGAGCGCGGCGATCAGCAGGCGCCACGAATGAAAGCGCAGCAAGTCCCTATGCAGGCCGTCCCTGTCGTTCGCATCGCGTGTACGGGTCGGTTGATCGCTCATGCGCGGCTCCGTAGCAGGTACGGCGACAGATAGATCGTCGTGAAGATGAAGAGCCATACGAGATCCACGAAGTGCCAGTACAACCCGCCGATCGTCAGCGCGAGGCAACGTCTCTCGTCGAAGTAACCGAGCGCCGTCCAGAGCAACAGCAGCGACAGCACGACCAGCCCCACCGCGACGTGCGCGAGGTGAAAGCCCGTGATCGTGAAGTACAGTGAGCCGTACAGATGCGCGGTCAGACCATAGGGATGGTTGCCCCACTCCTTCAATTGAATGCCGACGAAGATCACGCCGAGCACGAGCGCCGTGCTCATCGCTGCCACGGCCCAATACAGGCGCCGCCGCTTCACGAAGCGCTCGCACAGCCAGACAAACACGCTGCTCGACAGCAGGATCGCCGTGTTCGCGACGCCGAGCCCGAGCTTCGGCAGACCTTCGGGCGGCCACAGGCTACCGCTTTGCGATGCGAGGTATAGATACGAAAAGATCAGATAACCGAATAACGAGCCTTCAGTGACGATCAGCGCGAGGCATCCGAACCAGCCGCCCGAACGTTCGCCCGCGCTGCCGACAGGCAAGCGCACGGAACCTTCGTCAACCTCGTCGCGCACCGTGTCGCTCATGTCATTCTCCCTGCATCGCGCACGCGGCGAGGCTCGCGCTGGATCAGTCCGCGCTCCGGCCACAACCAGACGACGACGCACACCGCGCAGCCGATCAACATCGACGCCGCGAACCACCACGCGAGGCATGCGAGTCCCGCAAAGAACAGCGTCGCGAACAGGCTCAACACGAACGGCGTATACGAGTCTTCCGGCATCTTCAGGATCACGTCGGGCCGCGCTTCGAGTGCCGTCGTGCCGAGCGCTTCGCGTCCCTGATCGAGAATGAAGCCCTCTTTCAGCGACGAACGCATGTCTTCCTCGTCTTCCTCTCCCAGGCGCCCTTCCCATAACGGATGGCGGCTCGCAATCGTGGGTGCGACGGCGAAGTTGTATGGGGGCGGGGGTGACGTGGTCGACCATTCGAGCGTACCCGCATCCCACGGGTTGTCGCCTGCTGCCGCGCCGTGCCGCAAGCTATAGAGCAGATCGCAGAGGAACATCAGAATGCCGAGCGCCAGCACGAATGATCCCACCGTCGTCACGAGATTCACCGTGCTCCAGCCCATCTCCGGCGCGTAGGTGTAGATACGGCGCGGCATGCCGAGCAGCCCCGCGATATGCATCGGAAAGAAGGCGACGTTGAAGCCGGTAAACATGATCCAGAACGCGAGCTTGCCGATACGCTCGCTCATCATGCGTCCCGTGAACTTCGGGAACCAGAAGTACACCCCGCCGATCACGGGAAACACGTTGATACCGAGTAGCACGTAATGCAGATGCGCGACTACGAAATACGTGTCCGTCAGTTGCCAGTCGAACGGCACGGCCGCCGTCATCACACCCGACACGCCGCCGATCACGAACAGCAGCACGAAGCCCGCAAAGTAATAGAACGGGACGCGAAACACAGGGCGTCCCGTCCAGATCGTCGCGATCCACGCGAAAGTCGCAATCGCGCTCGGCACAGCGATGGCCATGCTCGCCGCGCCGAACAGCGACAGCGCGAGAGCCGGGATTCCCGTTGCGAACATATGGTGTATCCACACGACGAAGCCGATCAGCATCGTCGCGATCGTCGATAACGCCACTGGCCCGTATCCCACCAGCGGCCTGCGGCAGAACACGGGCAACGCATCGGAGACGATGCCCATCGCCGGCAGCACGACGACATATACCCACGGGTGCGCGAACATCCAGAACAAGTGTTGCCATAGCAGCGCGCGTCCGCCGTTCAACACGTCGAAGAAATGCGTGCCGATACGACGGTCCATCCACAGCATCAGGAACGCGAGGCTCACCGACGGCACCGCAACGAGATTGCCGCACGACGCCGTCATCGTGCCCCACACCAGCACGGGCACGCGATCGAGCGACATGCCCGGCGCGCGCATGCGCAGCAGCGTGACCACGAAGTTGACGGCGCCGACGGTCGTCGAAATGCCGAGCAGCACCATGCCGAGCGCGTACACGTCGATGTTCGGCCCGGTGTTGTATTCGAGGCCCGACAGCGGCACATAGTTGAACCAGCCTGCGTTCGGCGCCTCGCCGAGCGGAAAGCTCGCGTAGAGAAAGATGGCGGCGAACAGGAAGATCCAGTAGGAAAGCGCGTTGAGGCGCGGAAACGCCATGTCGCGCGCACCCAGGATCAGCGGCCACAGGTAGTTCGAGAAGCCGGACAGCACAGGTAGCGCGTAGAGAAAGATCATCGTCACGCCGTGCATCGTGAACAGCTGGTTGTATTGCTCCGGCGTGAGCACGGTGCCGTTCGGTTGCGCGAGTTGTAGGCGCATGATCAGTGCTTCGACGCCGCCCGCGATCAGGAACACGAACGCAGTGACGAGATAGCGGATGCCGATGCGTTTGTGGTCGACGCTCGAGAGCCAGCCGCGCCAGCCGGGCGGCGTTTCCCACAGTTCCCGCAGGCGCGCTTCGGCGGCACTGCCGGGCGCGACCACGCCGCGCGGCAAGTTTCGCTCGAGCGCTGGCCGCACGGCGGTCGATGAAGAGCTGGCGGTGTCGGCCATGCGTGCTCCGTCAGTGCAAGGTCGCGAGATACGCCGACAACGCGCTGGCCTCGCTGGAAGTCAGCGCGATGCTGGGCATCAACGAATCGGGCTTGATCCGCTGTGCGTGGCGAATCCAGTCGAGCTGATGCCCGGGCGTATTCGTCAGTGCGCCGGCTGCAATCAGCCTCCGCGAATTCAGATGCGTGAGATCGGGCGCCTGTGCGCCGTTCGCTTCCGTACCGCGTATCGTGTGACACCCGGCGCAGCGCGCCTGGAAGAGCTCTTGACCGTGCGCCGCAAGCGCGTCCGCCGTTACGCGCACGGCCGGTTGCGCCTGTTCGCGGCGCCATGCGTCGAAGGCCGCGGCATCCTGTGCAACGACTTCGAAGGCCATGTGCGCATGCTGCGCACCGCAGAACTGCGAACATTGCCCGCGATATACCCCGGGCGCATCGGCCTCGATCCATTGTTCGTTGATCTGACCAGGGATCGTCTGCGTCTTGCCTGCGAGCTGGGGCACCCAGAACGCGTGGATCACGTCGGCGCTCTTCAGCACGATTTTCACGGGCGTGCCGACGGGAATGTGGATTTCGTTCGCCACGGAAAATGCAGGGGCGCCGCCGGCTTCGGCGTAGTCGACTTTCCACCACCAGTCGTAAGCCGTCACGGTCAGCGTCAACGCGGGGGCACGCGACGGCGCGGCGACGGAATCGAGGGTGACCAGCGTATAGGCGAGCGCCGCGAACAGCGCGACCGACGAGATGCCCGTGCCTGCATAAATCCAGCGCAGCGCAACGGTTTCATCTTGCGGGAGGCGCGCGTCGACGGGCATGCGGCGGCGACGCGCTATGGCGAGCACGAGCAGCAGTGCGATGATCGCAATCACCGACATCGACAGCGCGGCGAGCGCCCAGCCGAGATGCATCGAGGGCGCGGCGGCTGGCCCGCCCGCATGCAGAAAGTAATCGAGGGGGGCGCCCCGCGCGTCGCGATGTGGGGCCATGAGCGCGGCCGTCCATGCGGCGGAAGCAGCCATCGCGCGCGAAGCTCGCGCTGCTGCGCCGCTGCGCTCCGCGTTGTTCGGCCTCCCATGCATCCGCTTTACTCCCCAGTTCGATCCTGCATACGACGACACCGCCCGCCCCGCCCTGTTGCCCAGCAAGAAACGGGCAAGCGACGGGCTGCACGACCGGGCGCGACCGGGCACGACAGATCGAATGCCGGCGCAGGAAACACCGATGCATAAACGGCGTATGTCCCGGCCTGGATCATGCAGTCGTCGTGCGGTCGACGGTCTCGCACCATTTACATCACAACGTGCGCTATTTACATGGACATCGCTGCGTGACGGCCAGCCGCGACCTGCGTTAATCTTTACCGCCCGGTATCACCGAGCCGAGCACCTGACGCGCAGTATTGGCGATCACGCTGCCTTCTTTCGGATCTCCCTCCATCAACGTGCGCGCAAACGCGCGTGCCTGTGCGAGCGTCACATGAGGTGGCAGCGGTGGCACTTCGGGATCGGACTTCACTTCGAGCACGACAGGACGCTTCGCGGCCAGCGCGGTTTCCCACGCATCGGCCAGCTGTTCCGCATCGTCCACATAGAGGCCTGTCAGTCCAATCATTTCGGCGAAGCGGTGATACGGCACATTCGGCACCTTCTGCGACGCGTCGAACTTCGGGTCGCCTTCCATCACGCGCTGCTCCCAGGTCACCTGGTTCAGATCTTCGTTGTTGAGCACCATGCAGATCCAGCGCGGATCGGCCCATCGCTTCCAGTACTTCGCCACCGTGATCAGCTCAGCCATGTTATTCATCTGCATCGCGCCGTCGCCGACCATCGCGATCACGGGCCGGCCCGGATGCGCGAACTTCGCGGCAATCGCGTAGGGCACGGCGGCGCCCATCGATGCGAGTCCGCCCGACAGCGACGCCATCATGCCGCGCCGGATCTTCAGGTCGCGTGCGTACCAGTTCGCGCACGAGCCCGAATCGCTGGTGAGGATCACGTTGTCGGGCAAACGCGGCGACAACTCGGTGAACGCGCGCTGCGGGTTCACCCCGTTGCTCGCAGGCTGATGCGCGCGCTCGTCGAGCGTTTCCCACCAGCGCGACGTCCAGCGTTCGATGCGCGAGCGCCATGTCTGACTTTCCTTTTCGTGCAACAGGGGCAACAGCGCGCGCAACGTCGTGGCGCTGTCGCCGACCAGATTCACTTCCATCGGATAGCGCAGACTCAGCATGTCGGCCTTGATGTCGATCTGCACGCCTCGCGCGTCGCCTTCTTTCGGCAGGAACTCCGAATACGGGAAGCCGGAGCCGATCATCAGCAGTGTGTCGCATGACGTCATCAACTCGTAACTGGGCTTCGTGCCGAGCAGCCCGATCGAGCCCGTCACCCAGGGCAGATCGTCGGGCAACGCGGCCTTGCCGAGCAGCGCCTTCGCGACGCCCGCGCCGAGCCGGTTCGCCACCGCGATCACTTCGTCCGTCGCGTTCAAGGCGCCCGCGCCGACGAGAATCGCGACCTTGTGCCCGGCATTGAGCACGTCCGCGGCGCGTTGCAGATCGCCCTGTGCTGGAACGACGGTTGGCTGCGTATAGCCGACGCCGGAGTGCGCGGTGCCGTGCTTGCGAGCGGGCGGTTCGAATTCGAGGTCCTGCAGGTCGTTCGGAAGGATCAGCGCCGTCACGCGGCGTTCGGACAGCGCAATGCGGATCGCCCGATCGACGAGGTGGCGCACCTGCGCCGGCACGCTGGCCTGCTGCACATAGGCGCCCGCCACGTCCTTGAACATCGCGGCGAGATCGAGTTCCTGCTGATAATGCGCACCGAGTGCCGCGCGCGCCTGCTGGCCGACGATCGCCAGCACGGGCATGTGATCCATTCTCGCATCGTAGAGGCCCGTGATCAGGTGCGACGCGCCCGGTCCTGAAGTCGCGATGCAGACACCGAGTTCTCCCGTGAACTTGGCATGTGCGCTCGCCATGAACGCGGCCATTTCCTCATGCCGGGCCTGCACGAATTCGATTTTGCCTTCCGCGCGATTCAGCGCGCCGAACACCCCGTTGATGCCGTCGCCGGGATAGCCGTATATGCGTTTGACGCCCCAGCGATGTAGTCTGTCGACGATGAAGTCGCCCACTGTCTTTGCCATGAAAAACCCCTTGCTAAAGAAAGTACTGCGCACGATGCAACGAACGCTGCGCGGCGCGTTTGTCGGTCGGTTAGCAAGAGAGGGCAGCAAGCGGCGCGCCGCGGCCTTACGGACGAAAGCCGCCACTGAACGCGATGAACCGCTGCACGATCTGCGGATACGGGAAGCGAAAGAAGTTGGCGGCCAGCGACTGGAATGCGCCCCGGAGCATTCTGCAGAGCGCACGTGAACGGCGATTGCAACGCGGGCATCAGTTCCATTAATGCGCCGTTGCGTCAGATAAGCTTCGCGGGCCGTGCTGAAGCGTTTGCGTCGCGACGGGATGCCCGTCTGCGCAGTCCCGTTGCTGGGCGCGTCCCAGCCGTTACGACGGCAGAGGCTCGTCGAGCGATATCTCCGCGTCGCTTGCGTCGACGCGCAGCGCGACGGCGCACTGCTTCAGCGCAACCGTATTGCCCGTCCGGTCGGGCAGCCGCCTGCAGGGCGGTTTGGGCATCGGCATCTCGTCGAGAAATGCCGCGCCACACCGGATCGCGAAGGCCACCGCCGACTCGCGCGACGTGAAGTGCCCGAGATCGCCCAGCGAGGTGGACTCGCCGTCTTCTTCGAGAATGGAAACGTGGGCCACGAAGGTATTGCCGCTCTTTTCGACAGACGGCTGGATAGGTACGCCACGATGGTAAATGAGCACAACGCCTCCTGAATTTGCTCGTGAATCCCTGAGAGTGCCCCTTAAAACGACGCTGCTGCGCCGTCGATGCGGGTTCGGACAGCGCGATGCATGCCATGCGGATGTACGATGCGCGTTGTGGCGATCGATGTGCGTGGCGATCGATGTATTGTGCGAAGCATTGTAATCGACCGAAATTTGCATGGCTGCAGCATCTTTGCGTCCGAAAGGTAACGGTTCCGGACCACCCTGCCAGACGGGGGTCGGGCGCTCCACGCGCAGTCGTATGCACATCCCGTTACCCGGCATGGACCTTGCTCGCGCCGTTGATACCGATCAACGGAGCATCGACAATGAAACCCGCCACGCATTACGTGTCTGTCGCGTTGACGGCGGCCGCGCTAGTCTTCGGCGTCGCCGCCTGCAAGAAGGTGGACGAAAAAAGCAGCAACACCATGGAGTCCGGCAGCAGCGGCGTGATGAGCAACACGGCGGGCATGAGCGGCACGCCGGGCCAAAGCGCAGCCGCACGGAGCGCGAGCGATAACGCATCCGGGACGGTCGCGCCCGCGCCTTCCAGCGAGGCGCCCGTCGCCAGCACGCCTGCTTCGACGACGGGCGCCACGGCTTCCGGCGCGAGCCAGTAAGCCGTCTATTTCACCGCATGGGGCTCGGCGGCGGGCGAAGGCTGCTTGCCGCCCGCCGCGGGCTCGAACGTCACCTGCCGTCTTTCGGCATCGTAACGGCAAATCACGTGCATGCCCTCTTGCACGTCGCCGTTCAGCATCGCCTTCGCGAGCTGGTTCTCGATCTGCTGCTGGATCTGCCTGCGCAGTTCGCGTGCGCCGAACTCCGGGCGATAGCCTTCCGTCGCGAGATGGTCGACGATCGAGTCGTCGAACGCCAGCGTGATGTCCTGGCTGCTCGCGAGACGGCTCACGTGTTCGAGTTGCAAACTCACGATATGCCGCGTCTCCTCGCGTCCCAGCGACTTGAACAGGATGATGTCGTCGATGCGGTTCAGGAACTCGGGCCGAAAGTGCTGCCGCAGAACATTCATCACGCTGCCCTGCAAGCTCGCGGAGCCGGCCTCGCTCAGGAAGCCCGGCCCGGTACGGCTTTGCCCGGCGATCACGTCGGCGCCGAGGTTGCTCGTTGCGATAATCAGCGTATTGCTGAAATCCACCACGCGTCCCTTGCCGTCCGTCAGCCGACCATCGTCGAACACCTGCAGCAGCACGTTATAGACATCGGGATGCGCCTTTTCGATCTCATCGAGCAGAATCACGCTGTACGGCTTGCGCCGCACGCGCTCGGTCAACTGGCCGCCTTCGTCATAGCCGACATAGCCAGGCGGCGCACCGATCAGCCGCGCTACCGTATGTCGCTCCATGTACTCGCTCATGTCGAAGCGCAGCATCGCATCTTCGTCGCCGAACACCACTTCGGCCAGCGCCTTCGCGAGCTCCGTCTTGCCGACACCTGTCGGCCCGAGGAACAGGAACACGGCCGTTGGCCGATGCCGCGCCTGCAGACCTGCGCGCGAGCGGCGCACGGCATCGCTGACGGCGACGACGGCTTCATCCTGGCCGATCACGCGCTGATGGAGCCGCTCTTCCATGTTCAGCAGCCGCTGCTTTTCTTCCGCCGTCAACTGCGCGACAGGAATGCCCGTGAGCCGCGCGACGATCTCCGCGACATGCGTGACGGACACATGCGATGTGTTGGTGCCGACGCTCTTCTGCCATGCGTCCGTTGCGTCGCGCAGCGACTGTTCTTTCGCCGCGATTTCGCCGTCGAGCGCATGCGCGCGGTCGAACTGCTTGCGCGACGCCGCGTAGTCCTGCTCGCGGCGCAGTTGCGTGATTTCGGCTTCGAGTTCGAGTACGGCAGCGGGTCGCGACGTCGACGAAAGATTCACGCGCGCGGCGGCCTGATCGATCAGGTCGATGGCCTTGTCGGGAAGAAAGCGTCCTGAGATATAACGGTCCGACAACTCCGCCGCGCCGACGATCGCGTCGTCCTGGATCGTGACCTTGTGATGCGCTTCGAGCCTGTCGCGTAGGCCGCGCAGAATGTTGATCGTCTGCACGACGCTCGGTTCGGCGATCAGCACGGGTTGAAAGCGCCGTTCGAGCGCGGCGTCTTTCTCGATGTACTTCTGGTATTCATTGAGTGTCGTCGCGCCGATCAGGTTCAGCTCGCCGCGCGCCATCGCCGGCTTGAACACGTTCGCGATATCGAGTCCGCCTTCGTTGCCGCCCTGCCCGGCGCCGACGATCGTATGCACCTCATCGACGAACAGCACCACCGAATCCTGATTCGCGAGCACTTCGTCGACCACCTGCTTGACGCGCTCTTCGAATTCGCCACGATACTTCGCGCCCGCCACGATCGAATTCACGTTCATCTCGACGAGACGCTTGTTGCGCAGCGATTCGGGCACGTCGCCGTTCACCATCCGCTGCGCCAGCCCTTCGACGACAGCCGTCTTGCCGACACCCGGCTCGCCGATCAGCACCGGGTTGTTCTTGCGGCGGCGTGCCAGCACTTCTACCATCGTTTCGATTTCGCTCGAACGGCCGATCACGGGATCGAGCCGCCCTTCGCGTGCGAGCGCCGTCAGGTCGCGGCTGTGCTTGTCGAGATTAGGCGTGCGTGAAGGCGGCGACGGCATGGTAACCTTTTCTTCCGTGCCTGCCGCGAGCAGCGTTTGACGCCGCAGCGCCTGCGATTGCACGCCGAGACGCGCAAGCAGTTGGCCCGCAAAACTCTCGGGGACTTCGGCGAGACCGATCAGCAGATGTTCCGCGCCGACGTAGCTATGACCTAGTTGGCGCGACGCGATGAACGCGCGTTCAAGCGCGCTCTTCAGGCGCGGCGACACGCCGATGCGGTCTTGCTCAGGCGGTGGCGCGCCTTCGCGCTTGACCGCGTTCGCATCGATATACGCGCGCACGTCGGCCGCCTTGATGCCGAGGGATTCGAGAATCGCGGCGACATTCGCGTTATCGGCGAGCACATATAACAGGTGTTCCGTATCGACTTCGCGGCGGCCCCATTGCACTGCGGCTTCTGCCGCGCGTTGCAGCATTTCCCGGGCAAGCTCGCTGAAATGCTGCTCGATGCTGACGGCTTCTGTGCCTTCGAGGGGCTGCTGCGATTCTCCCGGCAGCGGCTGCCCGCCCGATGCCTGTGCGCGAAACAGTGCCTCCAGCGGGGAAATCGAACGTTGATGCCGCGTGATCTGCGCGTAGTGAAAGTCGCATACGTCCAGCACCTGGCGCTGACCGTTCTGAAGCACCGCGAGCCGCACCGTTGCGGGTCTCGCACCACAGATATCGCAAAGTAAGCGTGCCATTGTGACGGATCTCCGGGCAGGGGAAAGTCAGGCTAGCACGCCGTGCGCCTGCGTGCAGTCGAGCGCCCGCGCGACGGCGGACGCCCGCCGCGATGCGTCATCGACGAAAGATCAGGCTCCCGTCGTCGACGAGGCGGCTGGCCGCTGCATCGAGCTTGTTCATGAGGCGTTCTTTCTCCGCGGCGATTTCTTCGCCCAGCCGCACGAGATCGACGCCGCTCTCTCGCAGTTCGGGAAAGAGGCCCGATTCCTCTTCGTCGATGTGCTGGCGCACCATCTGCGACAACACCATGAACGTCGCGTCGAAGCCATGATCGCCCGGCTTCAGGGTGTCGAATTTTTCAATCAGCGTCTTCGCGATGAAGTGTTCCACGTACGCTTCATCGACGCCGATTTCGTCGCGTCCCATCAGCGCCTTGTGCGCAGCGGGATAGAGGATCGCTTCCTCGATCATCGTATGGACCGTCAGTACCTCGCATGCGCGGCGCACCAGCGCGCCTTTGGCTTCGAGATCCGCATCGGCAGCTTTTTCAAACGCGTCGAACAGTTGCTTCGCCACGCGGTGATCGGCCTCGAGCACTTCGATGGCATCCAGCGCCGTGTTTTCAGTGGCGGCCTCGGCCGCCAGCGCCTTGTTTGCGTCTTCGGTCATGATCGCCTCTCGCAATGTGTCGTCAGGGTGTGCAGCAGCGCAGGTATGCGCAGCAAGCGGTATTCCGGTGTTTGCGCGCACCTGCATGCCTCGCTACGCATCTCGCGTTCTTTGCGCGGGTACGGTGATTGCGCGGCATTCTGCGCGAAAAGCGTCGCCGCGCGGCCCGACCCCGGCTAGGCGCTAGCCCTTCCACGTCCACTCGCGAATCTCTTCGGAGTCAATGCCCTCCGTGTGCGCGTAGTGGAGGTGCTCGATCCGCTTGTCGCGCAGGCGTTCCTTCGCGTGATCGCCGACGCCCCGTAGCGACGGCACGCGATCGATCACGTCGATTGCGAGCGAGAAGCGGTCGATGCCGTTGATGATCGCAAGCTCGAGCGGCGTATTGATGTTGCCCTTCTCCGCGTAGCCGTGCACGTGTATGTTCTCGTGATTCGTGCGGCGATACGTGAGCTTGTGGACAAGCGAAGCGTACGAATGGAAGTTGAAGATCACGGGCTTGTCTGTCGTGAAGAGCGAATCGAAATCGCGCGTCGACAGGCCATGCGGATGATCGGCGGCCGGCATTAGCCGGAACAGATCGACCACGTTCACGAAGCGGATCTTCAGGTCGGGGAACAGCGCCTTGAGGATTTCGACGGCAGCCAGCGCTTCCATGGTCGGGATGTCGCCTGCGCTCGCCATCACGACGTCGGGCTCGTGGTCCTGATCCGTCGACGCCCAGTCCCAGATGCCGATGCCTTTCGTGCAATGCGTGATGGCCGACGGCATGTCCAGATACTGCAAATGAGGCTGCTTGTCGGCGACGATCACGTTCACGTAATCGCGCGAACGCAGGCAATGATCGGCGACGCTCAACAGGCAGTTCGCGTCGGGCGGCAGATAGATGCGCACCACGTCGGGGCTCTTGTTCGTCACGACGTCGAGAAAGCCCGGGTCCTGATGCGTGAAGCCGTTATGATCCTGCCGCCACACCAGCGACGTAATCAGCAGATTCAGCGAAGGCACGGGCTGGCGCCAGCGCAATTCGCGCTTCGCCTTTTCGAGCCATTTGGCGTGCTGGTTGAACATCGAATCGATCACATGCACGAACGCTTCGTACGTGGCGAACAGGCCATGCCGGCCCGTCAGCGTATAGCCTTCCAGCCAGCCTTCCAGTGTGTGCTCGCTGAGCATTTCCATCACGCGGCCATCGGCAGAGAGGTAACCGCCGTCGCCGTCCGATTCGACGACCTCCGCGAGCCACGTCTTCTGCGAAGCTTCGTAAATCGCCGTGAGCTTGTTGCTGGACGTTTCGTCCGGACCGAACACGCGAAAGCTTGTCATGTTCCGACGCATCACGTCGCAAAGAAACTGCCCGAGCACATCGGTAGGCGACAGATAGCGTGTGGCGGGCGTGACGACGTCGACCGCATAGTCGGCAAAGGCCGGCAGATCGAGCGCCTTGCACAGCGCCCCGCCATTCGCGTGCGGATTGGCGCTGATGCGGCGCGGTCCTTCGGGTGCGAGCGCACGCAACTCCCGGACCAGCCGCCCTGATTCGTCGAATAGTTCTTCCGGGCGATAGCTGCGCAACCATTCCTCGACCCGCTTGAGGCTCTGCTCGTTGCTCGCGGGATCGGCGATAGGCACCTGATGCGCGCGCCACGAGCCTTCAATCCTGTGTCCGCCGAATTCGCGCGGCCCTGTCCAGCCCTTCGGCGTTCTGAGAACGATCATCGGCCAGCGCGGCCGTTGCAGATCGCCTCCTTGACGCGCGCGTTGCTGGATCGCATGAATTTCGTCGAGGCATTGATCGAGCGTGGCCGCCATCTGCTGATGCATCGTGTCGGGATCGTCGCCTTCGACGAACCAAGGCTTGTAGCCATAACCATTGAACAGTGCTTCCAGCTCTTCATGCGGAATGCGGGCGAGGATCGTCGGATTCGCGATCTTGTAGCCGTTCAAATGCAGCACGGGCAACACGGCGCCGTCGCGCGCCGGATTCAGGAATTTGTTCGAGTGCCACGCTGTGGCCAGCGGCCCCGTCTCGGCCTCGCCATCGCCGATCATCACGGTGACGATAAGATCGGGGTTGTCGAATGCCGCGCCATAACCATGCGACAGACTGTAGCCCAGTTCGCCGCCTTCATGAATCGAGCCGGGCGTCTCGGGTGTGCAATGCGAGCCGATGCCGCCAGGAAACGAAAAGAGCTTGAACAGACGCGCCATGCCCTCTTCCGACTCGCCCCGATCGGGGTAGATCTCCGAATAGCGTCCTTCCAGATAGCTGTGCGCAAGCGAGGCGGGCGCCCCGTGGCCCGGCCCCGAGAGGAAAATCACGTTCAGGTCGCGCTGCTTGATGACCCGGTTCAGATGCACGAGCACGAAGCTTTGTCCCGGATCGGAGCCCCAGTGTCCCAGCAGGCGCCGCTTGATATGTCCGGCCTGCAGCGGCTCGCGCAGCAGCGGATTCTCGCGCAGGTAAATCATGCCGGCGGCCAGGTAATTGCAGGCCCGCCAGTAGCCGTCCATGTTGCGCAGTTCATCGGCTTGCAACGGCGTGGGTTGCAGGCGGGTGTCGTCCATTTGCGTCTCCATGCAGGTGGGTTCGCGGCGCGCAGTGCCTTCCTAATCATAGAAGGTGCTTCACGTATGTCCATTGCGAATGCGCGGGGTCCGCTGCAGGCGGCACAACGATTGCAGGGCTGACTTCATCGGCTGCAATTTATCCGTCGAGCGCGCAGCGTTGCCGTAGCGATCGGTTTACGTGCGCCGGCGGCGAGGAGATACAACATGGACGTGATCTTGGCTCTGTTCGGCGAAGGCAAGGATCTCACCGCCTTGCAGGCCGTCATGCGCGCGATCGTCGTATTCGTCATGACGCTCGTTTTCATCCGCATTTCGGGCCGGCGGTCGTTCGGTCAGCGCTCGCCGTTCGACTATGTGGTCGCGATCCTGCTCGGCGCCACGCTGAGCCGCGTGATCGTCGGCGCATCGCCCGTCGTGCCGACGCTCGCTGCATCGCTCGCGATCGTGCTGATTCATCGAGCGCTCGCGTGGTGCTGCGTGCGCTCGCCGTGGCTGGAGACGCTCGTGGTGGGCGCGGAACGGGAGGTGTATCGCGACGGCCGGTTCGACAGCCGTCAGATGTCGGCCGCGTTGATCACGCGCACCGATGTGCTAGAAGCCGCGCGGCGCGAGTTCCACACGCCCGATCTGCATGAAGTGCAAGCGGCGATCCTCGAACGCAACGGGCAGATGAGCCTGATTCGCAAGGGCGCGGGCACGAAAAGGGAGGGACGGTCGTCGGCCTGACGAGGTTGCAGGCGGTTGAGCAGACCCAGTTGCGGACGCAAGAATAGGGACAAGCGCTGGCCTTGTCACATGAGGGGCATGTGCGGGCCACGCTTCGGCATCGGGAAAGGGCGCGGCAGCCGTATGCACCCGTATGCACCCGTATGCGCCATGTAAAACGGAGCACCTGAGTGCTCCGTTGCATGCCAGCGCAAGCCCGCGTCGTCGAGCCGACGGCGTTACTCCTTATCGCCCTTGATCTGCGGCAGCGCCGATGCTTCGCCCGGTGCGAGCAGACCGACCTGAGAGTAGACGCGCAGCTTGTCGCGCGTGTCGGTGATGTCGAGATTGCGCATCGTCAGCTGGCCGATGCGGTCGCGCGGCGAGAACGTCGAAGCGACCTTCTCCATCGACAGTCGCTCCGGCTGATACGTCAGATTCGGTGACTTCGTGCTGAGGATCGAATAGTCGTTGCCGCGGCGCAGTTCGAGCGTCACTTCTCCCGTGATGGCGCGTGCGACCCAGCGCTGTGCCGTCTCGCGCAGCATGATCGCCTGCGGATCGAACCAGCGGCCCTGATACAGCAGGCGGCCGAGGCGGCGGCCGCTTTCGCGGTACTGCTCGATCGTGTCTTCGTTGTGAATGCCCGTCACCAGGCGCTCGTACGCGGCGAACAGCAGCGCAAGACCAGGCGCTTCATAGATGCCGCGGCTCTTCGCTTCGATGATGCGGTTCTCGATCTGGTCGCTCATGCCGAGGCCGTGACGGCCGCCGATACGGTTCGCTTCGAGCAGCAGTTCGACCGCGTTCGGGAAGGTCTTGCCGTTCAGCGCGACGGGCTGGCCTTCTTCGAAGCGCACCGTCACTTCTTCCTTCGCAATCTGCACATCGTCGCGCCAGAATGCGACGCCCATGATCGGATTGACGATCTTGATGCCCGACTCGAGGCTTTCGAGGTCCTTCGCTTCGTGCGTCGCGCCGAGCAGGTTCGAATCCGTCGAATAGGCCTTTTCCGCCGACATCTTGTATGCGAAGCCCGACTGACGCATGAATTCCGACATTTCCGCGCGGCCGCCGAGTTCGTCGATGAACGTCTGGTCGAGCCACGGCTTGTAGATCTTCAGATCCGGGTTCACGAGCAGGCCGTAGCGATAGAAGCGCTCGATGTCGTTGCCCTTGTACGTGCTGCCGTCGCCCCAGATATTGACGCCATCTTCCTTCATCGCGGCGACGAGCATCGTGCCCGTCACGGCGCGGCCGATCGGCGTGGTGTTGAAGTACGTGACACCTGCCGTCGATATGTGGAACGCGCCGGATTGAAGCGCCGCAATGCCCTCGGCGACCAGCTGCGCACGGCAGTCGATCAGGCGCGCACCCTCTGCGCCGTACTCGGTTGCGCGACGCGGAATCGAGTCATAGTCGTCTTCGTCAGGCTGACCGAGGTTCGCCGTGTACGCGTACGGCACGGCGCCCTTCAGACGCATCCAGTGCAGCGCTGCGCTCGTGTCGAGGCCGCCTGAGAACGCAATACCGACCTTCTGGCCGGTCGGAAGACTTTCGAGGATTGTGCTCATAATCAAAACCGTTGAATCGACGTATGAAGGGAATAGGCGAAACTTTAACAGACGAGGCCGCCCCCGCCCCGGATTCCGGGGTTGTCAGGCGGGCGCGGCACCTCGAAGCGTCAAAGCTCCGGATGCAGCGGATCGTCCAGAATCGACTGCGGCACGGCATCGACGTCCGTATGTTTCGCGTCCACGAAGCATTGTTCCGCGAGATCGATCATGCCGGCCGTCGCGTCGATCAGCTGGTCGAGCTGGTCGAGCAGCGCAGCGCGGCTCTCGTGCGTGGCGGGCGCGGACGGCTGTCCGTCCAGCTGCGCAATCACCGATTCGGCCGTCTGCAGGTACGGAATCACCTCGTGATAGTTCTCGATCGACACGAGCGCATTGCTGCGCGCGCCGACCAGCAGACTCCGGTAATGGTCCGCCAGCTCGGACTCGCCGCCGATCCGGTGCAGCTTGTCCGAAATGCGTTGCAGGCACGCCGGCACCTGCTCTTCAAGCGCGGCTGCGCGCTGGCGCAGATCGGCGTATTCGGCGAGCAGCTGTGCTGGGTCAAACGGGGAAACGCTGTCCATGCTGAGAGGATTCATGGTCTGGTGAATCCAGCATATTACTGCACGGCGCGCGTCCGCCCCGGACGGACTCTGCGTCACCGGCGTCGCCCGCGGCGCAATGACCTGACACCGCCTCAACCGTTCAGCCTCGCCGCCGCCATCGAGATACGGTGCCGCACCACGCCGATCGCCTGCTTCAGCGCGTAGACGTCGTGCAGATAGCGTGTCGGCACGCGTATCTGGCTCGCCTGTGCGTCGACGTGCTCGATCTCGTCGCGCCATGTCGCGACCTGCTGGGCCGACGGCTGAGGCGTTTGCCAGATTTCGTCTTCAAGCCGCTTGAGCGCGCGATAACCGATCACGAAGCGCTTCTTGATGCGCGACTCCAGCATGCGGGGAAGCGCCTGCATCGCGCCGATCAGCACGGCGAGGAACGGCACCAGAATCAGGAGGCGCCGCTCGACGAAACTCGCGAGCCAGAACGGCAGATAGCGCTGCAGAAACGGACGGCCGGACTTGAAATAGCGCTCGCTCTCGTTGGAGACGGGAAATTCGCCGGTGTTGAGATTCGGAAACGCCCCGAGCGACGTGAAGTAGTCTTCTCCCGCATGCACGTTCTTCGCGGCGTCGAGCAACAGATAGACGAGCGCCGGATGCAGCGTGTCCTTCGCGACGAGCAGCGCGGTCGCGGCCAGCAAAGTGACGTCCGCTTGCGGACTGTCGTTGACGATGCTCGTCGACGCGCGCGGAAACGTCACCTTCTTCAACGATGGAAACTTCTGCACCAGTGCGTCGGCCTGGGCAAAGCTCATCAGCTTCAGGTCGCTGTTCAGCAGCGTCTGCTGCATCGGCGCATCCGGTCTGCCGATGAAGAACGCGGCATCCAGACAGCCTTCCTGGAGACAACGCAACGCGTTGGGCGCGTCCGTTTCGACGAGCTGTGTGTTGTCGCGCGTGATACCGCTATAGCCGAGCAAGACCCGCGACACTTCCAGCAAACCGCTGCCCGGCACACCGACGCCGATCCGCTTGCCGCGCAGTTGCGCGAGACGGTTGACGGTCGACGCGTCGCGATAGAACACCCAGATCGGCTCATACGAAACGGCGGCGATGGTCTGCAGCTGATCCGTTTCCTGGGGCACGGTGGTGCCCGACTGAATGAAGCCGACCTGATATACGCTCGCGGGATCCTTCAGACGCCGGTAGTTCTCGACCGACCCCGTCGAGCTGCGGATGTCGAGCGTCACGCCATCACGCTTGAGCAACGGCGCGTAGCGCTCGGCGAAGCCCCGATAAATGCCGTTGTCCGCGCCCGTCGTGATGACGATGCGGGTCTGAAAAGCCGGCTCGATCACCGTGTAGAGGCCCCACCCCAGCGCCGCCAGCAGCACGGTCGCGCCGGCCACGAACAGCAGGCGGCGGCGCGTTACGGGCGTCTTACGGTTGCGGTCAAGCGCTGGATTGTCCCTGGGCATTGCCTCGCCTCTCGTCCGCACATATGGGACCAAGGTCCAATACCGCGCGCGCAAACGATTTCATATTCTAGGGTCTGCTTTGCTATGAAACGTGTACATCGAGCGGCGCCAGATGATTTGCAGTATTTCGCTGCCGTGCTTCGATCGGGTGAATGAAGGGTTGCCGGAAGATATCGATGGAAGCGCACACATGCTTTGTTGCCGTAGTCGACGACGACACGTCGGTCTGTCGGGCAATCCAGCGGCTGCTGCGTTCCGTCGGCATTACGGCGGATATCTTTGCGAGCGGCGACGAGTTCCTGTACGCCATCGGCGCAACGCCTCACTACGCTCCCGGCTGCGTGATCCTGGACGTCCAGATGCCCGGAACCGATGGCGTCGAAGTGCAGCGCAGACTCCGCGGACGCATGCTGCCCGCCATTTTCATCACCGCCTACGACGACGATGAGACGCGCGAGACAGTCATGGCGGCGGGCGCACAGGCGTATTTCAGCAAACCGTTCGACGATGCCGTTTTCATTCAGAGCGTATGTGTCGCATTAGGCGTCCAGCGTTCTGATTAGCGTAATGCACGAACCCGGCGTTTCCTATTGGACCAAGGTCCAATGGTGCGCGCGGCCGTGATGGCCGGATACTCGGTGCGTGGCGCAGACATCGCGGCTCGTGTGTGCGCTCAGGCGGCACGCGATGCACCGCAGGCGATCGCTTCAATGGGGAGGCGCTCATGGCGTCTTGGCAGTCGAATCGCGCATCTGATTTCGGCGCAGGCTTCGGTGGATCGGTTGGAGAAGACGGGCCGGCCCAAGACGGGCCGGCCCAAAAACGGCCGCTGGCATCACGCTTTGCGCTCGCGGCGGCATTGGTGTCCGCCTTGTCCCTGACCGCCTGTAAAAAAGCGCCCACCGAACCCCCGCGCCCGACTGTCGAAGTGACGGTGGTGACGGTTGCGCAGAAGGAAACGCCCGTCGACTTCGAGTTCACCGCGCAGACGCAGAGTTCGCGCGAAGTCGAAATCCGCGCGCGCGTCGACGGCTTTCTCGAGCGGCGTCTGTACGACGAAGGCGCGCTGGTCAAGGAAGGCCAGGTGCTGTTCGTGATAGACCGCAAGCCCTTCGAAGCCGCGCTGCAATCGGCCAGGGGCGTGCTCGCGCAGCAGCAGGCGCGCCTGCTCGTCACCAGACAGAACCTCGCGCGCGTCGTGCCGCTCGCCGCGCAGAACGCGCTGAGCAAGAAGGACCTGGACGACGCCACCGGCAACGAGAAGGAAGCCGAAGCCGCCGTGATCGCCGCGCAGGGCGAGGTGCGCACGGCCGAACTGAACCTGAGCTACTGCACGATCCGCTCGCCGCTCAAGGGGCTGTCGAGCTTCGCGCGCGTGCAGGACGGCAGCTACGTCACGCCGACGCAATCGGGCCTGCTGACGTACGTCTACCAGCTCGATCCGATGTGGGTGAACTTCAGCATCTCCGAGAACGAACTGCTGCGCTACCGCGAGCAGATCGCCAAGGGCCTGCTGCGCTTTCCCGCCGACAACCGGTTCGACGTGACCGTGATCCAGGCCGACGGCTCGGTCTATCCGCAAAAAGGCCGTATCGATTTCACGAACCCCGCGTTCAGCCAGCAGACGGGCACCTTCCTCGTGCGCGCGACCTTCGCCAATCCGGACGGCACGCTGCGCCCGGGCCAGTTCGTGCGCGCGAAAGTGTCGGGCGCGGTGCGCCCCAACGCGATCCTCGTGCCGCAGCGCGCGGTGCTGCAGGGCGCGAAGAGCCACTTCGTGTGGGTGCTCGACCAGGACGCGAAGCCGCATCAGCGTGTGGTCGATGTCGGCGACTGGCACGGCGACGACTGGTTCGTCAACGAAGGCCTGAAGCCGGGCGAGCGCGTGGTGGTCGACGGCGCGATCCGCGTGTCGTCGGATGCGCAGATCAAGGTGGTGAGCGCGCCGCCGGGCTCGGGCGCGCCCGGCACGCCCGCGGCCCCTGCGTCGGCGCCCGCGGCGGCGGCGTCCGTGCCCGCGGCGACCGTGGCCGGGACGCAGGCGCGTCCGGCCAGCCCCTGAGCCGATGTGAAGCCCCGATGACCCGACGCCATCCGGCCCCCCCGATCCGATGAACATCTCCCACTTCTGCATCGACCGCCCGATCTTCGCCTCGGTCATCTCGATCGTCATCACGCTCGGCGGCGCGCTGACCATGCTCGCGCTGCCCACCGCGCAGTACCCCGACATCACCCCGCCGCAGATCACGATCTCCGCGACCTACCCGGGCGCGAGCGCCGACGTGGTCGCCAACAACGTCGCGGCCCCCATCGAGCAGCAGGTCAACGGCGCCGACAACATGATCTACATGAGCTCGTCGAGCTCCTCCACCGGCAACCTGACCATCAACGCGTACTTCCAGATCGGCACCAACCCCGAGCTCGCGCAGGTCGACGTGCAAAACCGCGTGAACCTCGCGCTGCCGCAACTGCCGCAGTCGGTCACGAACCAGGGCGTGCAGGTGCAGAAGAAGTCGCAGGCGTTCATGATGGTGATCGCGATCTACTCGCCCACCGAGCGCTACGACGCCACCTACATCGCGAACTACGCGAACGTCTACGTGCTCGATGCATTGAAGCGCATCCCCGGCGCGAACCAGTCGAGCATCTTCGGCACGCCCGACTACGCGATGCGCATCTGGCTGCGCCCTGACCGCATGGCGCAGCTCGGCATCACGGCCGCCGACGTGCAGCGCGCGGTCGCCAACCAGAACCAGCAGTTCGCCGTCGGGCGGCTCGGACAGTCGCCAACGGGCAACCCCGTCGAGCAGTCGTTCGCCGTCACCACGACGGGGCGCCTGACCGAGCCCACGCAGTTCGAGAACATCATCATCCGCGCGCAGAGCGGCGGCGCGGCGATCGTGCGCCTGAAGGACATCGGCCGCGCCGAACTGGGCCAGAAGGATTATTCGATCCGCAGCCGCTTCCAGGGCAAGCCCGCCACCGTGATCGCCGTCTACCAGCAGCCGGGCGCCAACGCGCTCGACGTGTCCAAGCAGGTGCGCGCCACGCTCGCCGAGATGAAGAAGTCCTTCCCCGAAGGGATCGACTACGAGATCGCGATGGACACCACCGAGTTCACGCGCGCCTCGATCTCGGACGTCGTGCACACGTTCTTCGAGGCCGTCGTGCTGGTGGTGATCGTCGTGTTCGTGTTCCTGCAGAGCCTGCGCGCGACGCTGATCCCGGTGCTCGCGGTGCCCGTGTCGATCGTCGGCACCTTCATGGGCATGGAGGCGCTCGGGTTCTCGATCAACATGCTCA
This sequence comes from Paraburkholderia phymatum STM815, assembly GCF_000020045.1. Classification (GTDB taxonomy): domain Bacteria; phylum Pseudomonadota; class Gammaproteobacteria; order Burkholderiales; family Burkholderiaceae; genus Paraburkholderia; species Paraburkholderia phymatum. The sequence continues at coordinate 2,657,054 of NC_010623.1, forward strand.
CGCTGTTCGGCATGGTGCTCGCGATCGGCATCGTGGTCGACGATGCGATCGTCGTGATCGAGAACGTCGAGCGCAACATGACCGTGCACAAGCTCGATCCGAAGACAGCCGCCAAGCAGGCGATGGACGAGGTCGCCGGCCCGGTCGTCGCGATCGTGCTGGTGCTGTGCGCGGTGTTCGTGCCCGTGGCGTTTCTGGGCGGCATCACCGGGCAGATGTACAAGCAGTTCGCGATCACGATCGCGATCTCGGTGGTGATCTCGGGCGTCGTCGCGCTCACGCTCTCGCCCGCGCTCGCGGCGCTGCTGCTCAAGCCCGGGCATCACGAGAAGAAGGGCTTCTTCCGCTGGTTCGACAACCAGTTCGCGCGCATGACGGCGGGCTACACGCGCGCGGTGCGGCTCGTGATCCGGCGCTTCGTGATCGCGCTGCTGCTGTTCGTCGGCATGATCGGGCTCGCCGTGCTGATGATGCGCGACATTCCGACGGCCTTCCTGCCGCCCGAGGATCAGGGCTATCTGCTGGGCGCCGTGATCATGCCCGATGCCGCCTCGCTCGACCGCACGGGCAAGGTGTCGGACCGCATCTCCGAATACTTCATGAAGCAGCCGGCCGTGGGCAGCATCACGACGGTCGACGGCTTCAGCATTCTCGACAGCCAGAACAAGAACAATTCGTCGACCTTCTTCGTCGGCTTCAGGAGTTTCGAGGAGCGCTACAGGTCGGCCAACATCCGCACGCAGAATGCGCGCGCGGTGCTGGTCGATGCGTACCGGACGCTGTCGCAGATCCGCGAGGGCATCGTCGTGCCGCTCAATCCGCCGTCCATTCCGGGCCTCGGCACCACGGGCGGCACCGAGATGTGGATCCAGAGCAAGGGCGATGCGACCATCGCGCAGTTCGCCGCCGTCGTGAACGACTTCGTCGCGCGTGCGAAGCAGCGCCCGGAACTCACGGGCGTGACCAACACCTTCAACGCGGACTCGCAGCAGCTGCTGGTCGACGTGGACCGCGACAAGGCCGAGACGCTCGGTGTGCCCGTCGAGGACGTCTACAGCGCGATGCAGACGATGTTCGGCTCGCTCTATGTGTCGCAGTTCAACCGCTCGAGCCGTCTGTGGCAGGTGATCCTGCAGGCCGAGCCGTCGTACCGCCTCAAGCCCGACGATCTCGAGCAGATCTTCGTGCGCAGCAAGGACGGCAGCATGGTGCCGCTCAAGTCGGTGGTGACCTCGCGCTATGTGACGGGGCCGGACCTGATCACGCGCTTCAACAACTTCCCGGCCGTGAAGATCACGGCCAACGCGGCGCCCGGCTACGCGTCGGGCCAGGTGATCAGCGCGCTCGAGGAGCTGGCCGCGTCGATGCCCTCGGACTACGGCGTCGCGTGGAGCGGCGAGGCGTTCGAGGCGAAGCAGTCGGGCGGCACCTCGGGGCTCGTGTTCGTGTTCGGGCTGATCATGGTGTTCCTCATCCTGGCCGCGCAGTACGAGAAGTGGAGCCTGCCGTTCGGCGTGCTGATGGCGGTGCCGTTCGCGCTGTTCGGGGCGCTGCTCGCGATCCTGCTGCGCGGGCTGAACAACGACGTGTACTTCCAGATCGGTCTGACGATGCTGGTCGCGCTCGCGGCGAAGAACGCCATTCTCATCTTCGAATTCGCGGTGCTCAACCGGGAGTCGGGCAAGTCGGTGTTCGACGCGACGATGACGGCGGCCGAGGAGCGGCTGCGGCCGATCGTGATGACGTCGCTGGCGTTCATTCTGGGCTGCGTGCCGCTGGCGATCGCGACGGGCGCGTCGGCCAACAGCCGGCATTCGATCGGCACGGGCGTGATCGGCGGGATGCTGGGGGCGACGGCCATCGCCGTGTTCTTCATTCCGATGTTCTTCTATGTGCTGGAGACGATGTCGGAGAAAAGCGGCAAGAAGAAGGACAAGAAGGCAGGGAACGTGCCGCCTTCCTCGCCGGGGCCGGGGGCGATAGCGGGCGAGCCGGACAGGGTGCCGCCGTCGGCCGGCGGCCCGGCCGTGGGCGGCGGCCCGAGCACCCGTCCGTCCGCCTCGCGTGAAGGTGAGTGACATGCGCCGCGCCCTGGTCCTCGGTCCCCTGTGCGCGTTCTGTGCACTGACGCTCAGCGGCTGCCTGCTCGGCCCCGACTACTCGCGCCCGCAGGTGGAGGTGCCCGCGACGTACCGCTTTCCCGAGAACTACGCATCGGATGTCGCGAACACCGAATGGTGGAAGCAGTTCGACGACCCGGTGCTCAACGACCTGATCACCGCGGCGCTGGCGAACAACAACGATGTGAAGATCGCCGCCGCACGCGTCGACCAGTTCCTCGGCCAGTTCGTCACCACGCGCGCGGCGCTGTTCCCGCAGGTCAGCGCGGGGCTGGATGCGGCGCGCGAGCGCGTCTCGACCTCGTCGCCGCTGTTCACGGGCGTGCAGAACCCGGTGTTCAACTCGTATCAGCTGGCGCTGTCGGCGTCGTGGGAGATCGATCTGTTCGGCCACAACCGGCGCCTGACGGAAGCGGCGCGCGCAAGCCTGCTGTCGACGGAAGAAGCGCGGCGCGGCACGATCCTCACGCTGGTGTCGTCGGTGGCATCGTCGTACATCAACCTGCGCAGCCTCGACCGGCAGCTGGAGATCGCGAAGGCGACCACGGCGAGCCGCGCCGAATCCGTGCACGTGTTCGAGCTGCGCTTCCAGGGCGGCGAGGTCTCGCAGATGGAACTCGCGCAGAGCCAGTCCGAATACGAGGACTCGCGCGCGCGCATCCCGCAGATCGAGTCGCAGATCGCGCAGCAGGAAGATGCGCTGTCGGTGCTGCTCGGGCGCAATCCGGGCGATATCCTGCGCGGCCGCGCGCTGGGCGAACTGGCGGCACCCGCGGTGCCCGCCGGACTGCCGTCGAACCTGCTCGAACGCCGGCCCGATCTGCGTCAGGCCGAGCAGGATCTGGTCGCGGCCAATGCGCAGATCGGCGCGGCGAAAGCACTGTATTTCCCGCAGATCTCGATCACGGGGCTGCTCGGCACGCAGAGCGGCCAGTTCTCGAGGCTCTTTACGGGGCCGGCGCGCGTGTGGTCGTTTGCCGGCTCCGTGACGCAGCCGATCTTCGAGGGCGGCGCGATCGCCGGCCAGGTGAAGCAGGCCGAGGCCGTGCAGCAGCAGGCGCTGTACACGTACCGCAAGGCGATCCAGGTGGCGTTCCAGGAGGTCGACGATGCGCTGATCTCGTCGCAGAAGCTGCGCGAGCAGTTCGAGGTGCAGGGGCGGCAGGTGCAGGCGCTGGCGACGTATGCGCATCTGGCGAGGCTGCGGTACGAAGGCGGCTATACGAGCTATATCGAAGTGCTCGATGCCGAACGCAGCCTGTTCAATGCGCAGCTGAGCGAGACGCAGACGCAGGCGGGCGTGCTGGTGTCGTACGTGAGCCTGTACAAGGCGATGGGCGGCGGCTGGGTGGTCACGGCTGAGGGCATGACCACCCAGCAGGCCGCGCACGCGGGCGACGCGGCACAGCCGGTCAACGGCACGAACGGCACGGTGGAGGAAGTGAAATGAGCGCCCTCTCCCATCCACGCACGCCACGTCGTCAGCCGCACGGCGACGTGTCCGGAGCATGAGGCAAATCGAATGAGCCGCCCGCCCGAGCTACCCGAGGCCGTCGCCGTGCCGCACAAGCGCTGGCGTATCCAGTGGATCTGGATCGTGCCTGTCGTCGCCGTGCTGGTCGGTGCCTGGCTCGCCTTGCAGGCCGTGCTCTCGCAAGGTCCGACCATTACGATCAGCTTCAAGACCGGCGAAGGACTCGAAGCGGGCAAGACGAAGATCAAGTTCAAGGACGTCGATATCGGCGTCGTGAAGAAAGTCACGCTGTCGGACGACTACAAGCGCGTCGTCGCGACAGCGGAACTCACGCGCGATGCCACCGACATGCTGGTCGACGACACCCGCTTCTGGGTCGTCAGACCGCGCATCGCAGGGGGCACGGTGTCGGGCATCAGCACGCTGCTATCGGGCGCCTTCATCGGCATGGACATCGGCAAGACGAAACAGGCGCGGCGCGATTACACCGGACTCGAAGTGCCGCCTGTGTTCGCGAGCGATGTGCCGGGCCGCGAGTTCGTGCTGAAGGCCACCGACCTCGGCTCCGTCGATGTCGGCACGCCTGTGTATTTCCGGCGCCTGCAGGTGGGCCAGGTGACCTCGTTCGATCTCGACAAGGACGGCGGCGGCGTCACACTGCATGTGTTTATCAATGCGCCGTACGACCGCTACGTGAATCGCGATTCGCGCTTCTGGCAGGCAGGCGGCATCGACCTCACGCTCGGCACCGACGGCGTGCAGATCAACACGCAGTCGGTGGTGTCGATACTGGTCGGCGGGCTCGCGTTCGAGACGCCCGCGAATTCGCTCACACTACCCGAGGTCGAGCCCAAAGCGACCTTCCCGCTGTTCGCCACACGCAGCGATGCGTTGAAACAGCATGAGAGTATCGTCGAAATGTTTGCTTTCGATTTTCGTGGTTCCGTGCGCGGCCTCGTCGTAGGCGCGCCCGTCGATTTCCGCGGCATCACAGTCGGTGAAGTCTCGGCAATCTACACGCGCGTCGATCCCGTCACGAAGCAGATCAGCATTCCCGTCGAGGTCAAGCTGTACCCCGAACGCTTCACGTCGCGCTATGCGACAGAGCCGAAAGGCGGACGCGTGGGCGAGAATCCGCGCACACTCGCCGATTTCCTCGTCGAACGCGGTCTGCGGGGGCAACTCAAAACGGGCAGTCTGCTCACGGGTCAACTGTACATCGCGCTCGACTTCTTCCCCGATGCGCCGAAAGCGCATGTCGACTGGAGCCGCACGCCGCCCGAGTTGCCGACCACGCCAAGCGGCCTGCAGTCGCTGCAGGAGTCGCTGAACCGGATCATCGCGCGTGTCGACAGCTTGCCGCTCGAACAGATCGGCAAGAACGCTCAGCAGACGCTTGCCAACACCAGTTTGCTGATGCGCAACCTCAACACGCAGGTCGTGCCGCAGGCGAAGAACGCGCTAACCGCCGCCCAGGCGACGCTCGATTCCGCAAACACCGCCCTTCAGCCCGATTCGGCGCTGCAACAGGATACGAGCGACGCGGTCCGCGAACTCGCCCGTACGGCTGCGTCGTTCCGTGCGCTCTCCGACTATCTTCAGCGCCATCCGGAAGCGCTGCTGCGAGGCAAAACGGAGGATGCGAAATGAAGCCGTTGACGCGAACGGGTTGTCACGCTGCCGCGCTCTTTTCGCTGTGCGCAACCGTGGCGCTGCTGAACGGCTGCAAAACTCCGCCGTCCAGCTTCTATACGCTGAGCGCCGATCCTTCGCTTGAACGGAGCAGCCATCCACTGCAGGGCACCGTGGTCGTGGGGCCCGTGACGATACCCGAACTCGTCGACCGTCCGCAGCTCGTCACGCGTGTGTCGGGCAATGAAGTGGCGCTCGAAGAATTCGCGCGTTGGGGCGAACCGCTGAAAAGCGGCGTTGCCGCCGCGATTGCCGGCGACCTGGCGCGGCTGCTTGGTTCCGAGCGCGTGTCGGTATCATCGCAGACCGTCGCAGGCACGGAGTCCTGGCGCGTGCGCATCGATCTTGTCCAGTTCGATTCGATGCCCGGCGAGGCCGTCGCCATCGACGCGCGATGGACCGTACACGCAGCGGGACGCACGACGCTGCTCACGGGCCGCTCGACGGTGCGTGAGCCCGTCGCGGGAGCGGGCTATGACGCGCTCGTCGCCGCGCATAGCCGCGCGCTTGCAACCGTGAGCCGCGACATCGCCGCGGCGATCCGGCAGGCTGCGTCGTAAAGCACAGCCCGTCAGCCTTCAGAACTTCTCGGGCACGTACCTCGCCGGACGGTCGGGCTGACGGTAGCCGTCCGCCTTTTGCCGCTTGGGCAGCTTGATCTTCGGACGCGGCATCGACTTGTACGGGATGCTGTCGAGCAGATGCGTGATCAGGTTCAGCCGCCCGCGCTTCTTGTCGTCCGATCGCACCACGAACCACGGCGCCCGATCGGTGTCGGTGGCCGCGAACATCTCGTCCCGCGCACGCGAGTAGTCGTACCAGCGGCTGTACGAACGCAGATCCATCGGCGTCAGCTTCCAGACCTTGCGCTCGTCGGTGATGCGCGCTTCGAGCCGGCGCGTCTGCTCTTCTTCGCTGACCTCGAGCCAGTACTTCAGAAGAATGATGCCAGACTGGATGATCGCGTTTTCGATCAGCGGCACGGCCTTGAAGAAGTTCTCTACCTGCTCTTCCGTGCAAAAGCCCATCACCCGCTCGACGCCCGCACGGTTGTACCAGCTTCGGTCGAACAGCACGATCTCGCCGGCTGCGGGCAAATGCGGCAAATAGCGCTGGATGTACATCTGCGTCTTCTCGCGATCGGTGGGGGCCGGCAACGCGATGACGCGAAACACGCGCGGACTGACGCGCTCCGTGATCGCCTTGATCGTGCCGCCTTTGCCTGCGGTGTCGCGTCCCTCGAACAGGACGCAGACCTTCGCGCCCGTTTGCACGACCCATTCCTGGAGCTTCACCAGTTCGATATGCAGCAACCGGAGTTCTTTTTCATACTGCTTGCTGCTCAAACGCCCCGACTCCGTTGCGCCTTCGTGCACACCAGCGTGATGCTTGCCGTTGGCCCGGTTCTTTTCAGTCCTCACTTCAGCCATCGCTCGTCTCCCGTAAGCGCCGTATCAGTGCGGCTCAAGGTCCATGCGGTGCATGGACGGCATAAGCATCAAGACTCGTCGCGCTCGGGCACGACCTGAACCGTCAGCGTGCGGTTCTTCCAGAACATGTTGTGGACGCGCGGCTGCAGATTCTGCAGAACGTGCGCGCCGACGTCGTTGAATCCGAGCACGACGGCGGGACGCTCGCCCGTGCCTTCGACGCGCTGAATGGAATCGAACGGCGGAAACCCGTAGCGACAGAGAAAGGATTTGATTTCCTCATCGCTCGTGTCGTCTTCGATATTGCCTACCCAAAGCTCAGCCATAACGACGTTCTCCTCAAGGAAAGTCCGCTCGCCGAGCGCGAGCGCGCAACGCAATTGATGATTTCGGTGGCTGCTATTCTGCTCGATCTGCCAAAGAAGCCACATGCATTGATATCACGCTTCGCAACTGCCCGCCTTGACGCATCCGATGGACTTGTTGTGCGCTTCGGCGCGGCAGATCCCAGCCTGCCTGTCACCCGACGGCCCACACACCTGAACATTGCGCGCGTAGCCTGCCGGGCAGTTGCGCTTGATCTCTTCGCAGTTCTGCGCCACGACGACGCAGGAGAAACCCAATGGCGCAGCCGGCAGGAATGCGTTTCATGGTCGCCTCGTTATCGGCACACGCATGGTTGTCGTTCGCACGAAAAGCAGCGAGCCTACGCAAACAGTCTATGTGACTTTCCACGTGTGTTGGCGTATTTGCATCAACACGTCGCACCACTGCGAAATACGCAATGCCGGCGGTGATGGATCGGAAAAATGAAACAACGGAAACACGATATGCCGCGCCCATCCATCACGGCGAGGAAGCGGGTTTCGCACTAGCTGGCTTTCGCGTCCTGTCTTGCGATGCGGCCTGTGCTTGGTCCTTTTTTTGCGCCTCGCGCGCCTTTTGTTCGGCTTTTCGCTGCGCATCCTGCATCGGTTTCATGGCGGACGGTTGGGCGACGGCCTGCCGGTCCGGCGCGAGCTAAACAATGAGGCTTGCCGCCACGGACAACACGATCAGATCGGACCTGGTCATCTGTAACCTCCGCTTCGCCGGCGCGCGCCACATCGTGTCTCGATCTTATAGAGCGCGCATCGCGGCGTCGATATGCAATCCCCCTGGCGGCAGATCGGAGCGGCGAAATCGGACCAAGGCGAACGCGCGCATCTGCGGGGTGACGCCCGGTATGCGCACGAAGTGGAACTCGATTTCGTTGCCGACTTTTGTGTTGCCTTCCTGTACCACGTTCATCATATCGATGCGAATGTGCCGGTTCCGGATATAGACGTAATCGGCTGGCTTGGCGAACACTTCGCAAATGCCCTCGAGTTCATGTTCGACGACATCCGTCGGTGCTCTGAGCGCGGCAAGGCTTTCGGCATTCTGTGCGATCTGTGTCTGCACGTGCATGAGTTCGTCGGCTTCGACTGTCGCTCCGCCGCCCGCGAAAGCTGAGATACCCGTGCCCCGCCGATGCAGCAACGCCACCCGCTCCTGCATCAGCTCGCGCCCGCGCGCGAGCCGTGCGGCGCGCGTGGCGGCCAGCATCGAAAGTCCTTCGAGCGCGAGCTGATCGACCAGCCTGCGTTCGATCTCCTTGCGCAATGCCTGTTCCGTGAGTCCACAGATCCTGACGCGGTGATCGCTGAAACTCAGCGTGGTTTGAGCGACATCATGATGCAGCGTGTCGCCGTCGAGCGCAACGCCCAGTACATGACGCTCGGTCAACGCCATCCCCAGTGTGCCATGCAGATCGACGGCGCCCGGATTCTGATCGAAGAAGGCGCGCACCTCTTCAGAGCGGCCGAACGTATCGGCGATGTCCTCCGGCGTCGCAAAGAACGCTCGCAGGCTCGGGTTCCCGGCCCACGCGTCGGCATTCGCATCGAGCGTGGCGGGCAGCGACGCCATCAGTTCGTCCGTATATTGGAGCGCGGTGCATATCGGCTGCTTCAGCCGCTGCCGGTAGCGGCTCGCCACACCGATGCGCGGATGGATCGCGAGTATGCGCTCGATGGCTTCATCGATACGTGCTGCATCCATCGAAGGCGCGGTCGGCTCATCGCGTTGGAACAGCCTGCGCAAGAAGTTCATTGTCGAATTCTCCTTTTAAGGATGCCGCCGCGACGCTCGTTTTCGAATCAGCATACAGCATGAAAATTCCGTCGCGTGATCTGTCATCCGTACTCTCCTCCGATGAGGCGCGTGGCCCGTCATGGGCGCGGTGCTCGTGCCGATACGCGTCACGCAGAACTCACCTGATCGCGGCAAGGAAGCATTCGGCTGTTTCGAACGGGCTTTCCTGAACGGCCACCGCGCCGCGCAGGACCTCGACTACATTCCGCTACCCCCGGCCGTGGTCCAGGAAATCCGTAGGCAGTTGCATCCGCAGTTCAAGGGCGCACTGTAGAGGCCGGTTGCCACAGCGTGACCGCCCCGTAGCCGATGGCCCGTATGCGCGTTGCAACGGGATGCATGGCGCGTGAAGACAATGCACGCGCCATGCACGCGGCATCGCATTGCCGACCCAGCAGATGAACGCGGACCGCGCATGTCAATCCGCACAATAAAGCGCTTGCTGCACTGCGCAAGCTCGCCTATACCAATAGAGCTTCGCATATGAGGCGCCGCAAAAGGCGGCTGGACAAACGACTTCACGTGTCAAACATCCGAGCGGCCACGATGAACGTCATCGCGCGGCTGCACTACTCGTACGGGGGACATGCAATGGCGAACGAAATCGTTCAACTGCGCGATTACAACGTCAGGAAAGGCGAGAGTTCCGTTTCCGGTTTATCGTCGGGCGCGTTTATGACGGTGCAGCTGCACCTCGCGCATTCGGCCAGCTTTGCGGGCGTCGGCGTCATTGCGGGCGGACCGTTTCGCTGTTCCGAATCGTTTCGCGGCGCGGCGCCGCTGGCAGCCGATGCTTATGTGCAAAGCGCCGAATACATTTGCATGAGCCCGCTGACGCCACAGACGGGACCGAGCGCGCCGCGCCTCGCACAACTCGCGCACGACACCGCGCAGGCGGGCGCGATCGATCCGCTGTCGAATCTCGCGGGCGATCGCGTGTATCTGTTCACCGGCTCGCGCGATACCGTCGTGTATTCGGAAGTCGTGAAGTGCACGCAGCGCTTCTACGAACTGCTCGGCGTCGCGTCCGGCGACATCCTGTTCGACGACACGGTGCCTGCCGGCCACTCGATCCTCACGGACAACCCCGAAGATTCGCTGCTCGCCACCAACCAGCCGCCGTATATCAACCAGGGCGGCTTCATGCAGTCGCACCGGATCCTGCAGCACATCTACTCCGATCTGAAGCCCGCTGCGCAGCAGACGTCGGGCCGCTTGCTGCGCTTCGACCAGACGGAGTTTTTCGGCCATGAAGCGCGTGCCAGCATGGGTGAGTTCGGCTACGCGTACGTGCCGCGTTCCGTCGAAGAAGGTGCATCCGCCCGTGTGCATGTGGTGCTGCACGGCTGCAAGCAGGGCTACAGCTACGTGAACTACGTGTATGGTCGCGCCGATAGCGCGAATCAGGCGCCCTACGGCAACCGCTACATCACGACGACGGGCTACAACCAGCTCGCCGACAGCAACGACATCATCGTGCTGTATCCGCAGGCGACGGGTGCGGACGGCGGCGGCCTGCAAAATCCGGACGGCTGCTGGGACTGGTGGGGCTACACGAGCGACGACCCCGAGCAGCCCGACTACTACTCGCGCGACGCGATTCAGATCAAGGCCCTGTACGGCATGCTGAGCCGGCTTGGCGGCTGACCTCCCTCTTACCTTACGAGCCTTCCATGAACGAAATGACCCTTACGTCCGCGCTGGCGGAGCAGACGGCTGCCTCGCGCGCAACAGCAGCCACAATGGGCGCCGTGACGGCTGCCGCTGCCGTGCAGAAAACCGCGTCTTCCGCCCGCGCCGCCGCGGTCCAGGACACGCTGAAGATGCCCGTGCTGCTCGGCGGCTGGGCTGCGCGTTCGGCCACCAACGGCATCGATACCGCGCGGCTGTTCGCGTTCGGCATTAACCCGGAGACGTGGCGCGAGCTGGCACAGATGCAGCAGGCCATCGTCGAGCGTCTGACCTTGCAGCAGCAGTCGTGGATGCAAGGCTGGGCCGCGTGGAATCGCGAGCGTGCGGAAATCCGCGGTGCGAACACGGTGACGAAACTGGTCGAGCAGGAGTTCAACCTGATCGCGCAGATCGGGCAACTGTTCATCGACCAGACCACGAACCTCATCGCACTTCAGGAGAATATCGAGGTGTCGTACGCGTACTGGCTCAATCAGAAGCTGGGGGCGCTATCTTCCACGGCTGGCGTCCAGACGCCCGTCGCGTCCGTCGCGCGAGCGTAATCGCGAAGCTCGCACGTTGCGGTGCATCGCAGCGCAGGCGCAAGAGCCGAATGAGGGAAGCGAAACGGCGAGGCGTTATGCCATGTGCTGGAAATTGCAGGCGGCGCTCACGCAAGTGCAGGATACGAACGCGTCGCGGGCCGAACGCGCGACGCGGCTCGTTTACCACTCCCACGCTGCGTTCAACTGCGCGTTCAAGCGGATCGTCGGCGTGTCGCCAGCTTCATACGCCATGCAGCCCGACGATGCAGCGCTGCCGCGGGCCGACTGACGCATTCACGACTGCTTCAACGTCGTCGGGCTCATCTTCGCGAGATCGATGGTGCTCGTGCTGTGCGCAGGCGCGGGCTTGTCGGCCGGCTTCGTCACGTTGGCGCCGAGCCCCGTGCCGTTCGACTTGCGCCGCGCAGCATGCCGCTCGATGATCCGTTGCAGCAGACAGAATGCGCACAACAGCGTACCGATCACGATACGCGTCCACCACGAACTGAGCGTGCCGTCGAACGTGATCAGCGTCTGGATCGTGCCCAGAATGCCGACGCCGAACACCGAGCCGATCACATACCCGACGCCGCCCGTCAGCAGCGTGCCGCCGATCACGGTCGCCGCGATCGCATCGAGTTCCATGCCCTGCGCCTGCAGTCCGTAGCCGGACAGCACGTACAGCGTGAACACGAAGCCGCCCAGCGCCGAGCAAAAGCCGCTCAATGCATACACGCCGATCCGGGTGCGCGCGACGGGCAGCCCCATCAGCAGCGCGGAGCGCTCGTTGCCGCCGAGCGCATAGACGTTGCGCCCGAAACGCGTGAAGTGCGCGACGTAGATCGCCACGGCCAGTGTCAGCAGTGCAATCAGCGCACCGGATGTCAGCGACCCGCCGCCGATCGGCACGCTGAAGCCCGCCATCGCGTGAAAAGTCGATTCGTTGATCGTGATCGACTGCGTAGTGATCAGGAAGCATGCGCCGCGCGCGAGAAACATCCCCGCCAGCGTGACGATGAACGGCTGCAGGCGGAAGAAATGGATGAGTGCGCCCATCGCTGCACCGTACAGCGTGCCGAACGCGAGCACCAGCGGCGCGATCACCCACACGGGCCAGTGCAGACGCTCGGCGCAGATCGCGCAGAGTATCGTCGTCAGTGCGACGACGGAGCCGACGGACAGATCGATGCCGCCCGACACGATCACGAACGTCATGCCGATTGCGACGATCAGCAGGAACGCGTTGTCGACGAGCAGGCCGAGCAGCACCTGCAGCGAAAAGAAGCCCGTATACATCACGGAGCCGAAGCCGAACAGCACCGCGAACAGCACGACGGTCACGACGATGGGAAGCGTGCGCGGATCGAGCAGCCGGCCGAGCATGGTATTCATTGTGGAGTCCCGGTAAGCGGTTTCGACTTTGCAAATGCAAGCGCGCGCATCAGTTGCCGCAGCAGCAGTGCGCGCGCGACGCTCGACTGGATCACACTGACAATCAGCACGACGATCGCCTTGACGACGAGCGTCGCTTCAGGCGGCACGCCGATCGAGTACGTGGTGTACGTGAGCGTCTGGATGATCAGCGCGCCGAGCACGGTGCCCGCAAGACTGAAGCGTCCGCCGAGCAGCGACGTGCCGCCGAGCGTCACGGCGAGAATCGCATCGAGCTCGAGCAGCAGGCCCGCGTTATTGCCGTCGGCGCTGCGCACGTTGGAACTTGCAAGGATGCCCGCGATCGCGGCCGTCAAGCCCGAGAACAGATAGACGCCGAACACGATCGCACTCGAGCGCAAGCCGACCAGCCGCGTCGCCGCCGGATTGACGCCGATCGCGCGGATGAACAGGCCCAACGCCGTGCGATCGACGAGCAGCGCCGTCGCGAGCGTCACGCCGAGCGCGATCCACACGGAGCACGGCACGGTGGCCAGATAGCCGCCGCCGAACACGAGATAACCGGGTGCGCCGATGGGAATGATCTGCCCGCCCGTCAGCAGCTGCGCGACGCCGCGTCCCGCGACCATCAGGATCAGCGTCGCGATGATCGGCTGCATGCCGACGAACGCGACCAGCATGCCGTTCCAGATACCCGCCAGCACGCCGACCACCAGCGCCGCGCCGAGCGCCGTGCCGATGCGCGTCGGATCGTCCGCGAGCACGACGGCGGCCGCCGCACCCGCAATCGCGACGATCGCGCCGACGGAAATGTCGATGCCGCGCGTCGCGATCACGAGCGTCATCCCAAGCGACACGATCACGAGCGGCGCAGCGCGATTGAGAATGTCGATGGGCGCGCCGAACAGATGTCCGTCGAGCAGCGTGATCGACAGAAAGTTTGCGCGATGCGCGACATCGATCGCGAACAGCGCGACGAGCGTCAGCACGGGCCACACCAGCTGATGCCTGAATACCGCCTGAATCTGCTTCATTCATTCGCTCCCGCGATCAACCGGTAGACCTGATCTTCCGAAACCGCGCTGCCCGTCACGTCCGCAACCTTGCGCCGATCGCGCAGCACCGCGATGCGATGGCTCACGCGCACGACCTCGCTGACTTCCGACGAAATGAACAGGATCGCGAGGCCCTTCGTGCACAACGCGAGTACGCGGTCCATGATTTCGAACTTCGCCGCGACGTCGATGCCGCGCGTTGGCTCGTCGAGTATCAGCATCTTCGGCTCGGTGGCGAGCCAGCGCGCCAGCACGACTTTTTGCTGGTTGCCGCCCGACAGCAGGCCGATGGGCTGCTCGGCGTCCTGCGCCTTGATGCCGAGGCGTTCGATATAGGTATCGGCGATCTCGCGCTGCTTTTTTCGGCTGATCGCGCGCAGCCAGCCGCGCCGCGCCTGCAGCGCGAGGATGATGTTCTCGCGGATCGACAGCGCGGCGACGATGCCCTCCTTCTTGCGGTCTTCCGGGCAATAGCCGATGCCGTGCCGAACCGCGTCGTGCGGCGAACTGAGCTTCGTGTTCTTGCCGTCGACGCTGATCGTGCCCGCATCCGCCCTGTCGACGCCGAACAGCAGCCGGGCCGTCTCCGTGCGGCCCGAGCCGAGCAGGCCCGCGAGGCCGAGTATCTGGCCGGGCTGCACGTCGAGGTCGATGGGATTCATCACGCCGCGGCGCGCAACGCCTTGCATCGACAGGAACGGCGCGGCGCCCGCGCGCTGCTGCGGTGTGTCGGGCGCACCGCCTTTGAGGCGCTCCGACATCCGGTTATGGCCGACCATCTTCGCAACGAGCGCTTCGACGGGCAGATCATGCGCGAGATATTCGCCCTCGCGCACGCCATTGCGCATGACCGTGATGCGGTCGGAGATCGCATACGTCTGCTCGAGAAAGTGCGTGACAAACAGAATCGCGATGCCTGTCTGCCTGAGATTGCGCAGCACGTCGAAGAGCCGCGCGACTTCGCCGTCGTCCAGGCTCGACGTCGGCTCGTCGAGAATCAGCACGCGCGCTTTCACCGACATCGCACGCGCAATCGCCACCATCTGCTGCACGGCGATCGGGTACGCGTCGAGCGACTTGGTGACGTCGAGCGACACGTTCAGTTCCGCCAGCGCCGCTTCCGAGCGCGCGTGGATCGCTTTCCAGTCGATCGCGCCGCGCCGCTTCGGCTGGCGGCCCGCAAAGATGTTCTCGGCGACGGAGAGATTCGGGCACAGGTTGATTTCCTGGTACAGCGTCTGGATGCCCGCCGCTTCCGCTTCGAGCGGCGTCGCGAAGCGCACGGGCTCGCCCGCGAGACGGATCTCGCCCGCGTCCTGCTCGTGCACACCTGTGAGTACGTTGATGAGCGTCGATTTGCCCGCGCCGTTCTGGCCCATCAACGAATGGATTTCGCCGGGAAAAAGACGGAAGTCGACGCCCGACAGCGCCTTCACGCCCGGAAAGGTCTTGCTGATACCGAGGGTTTCGAGTAATGGTTGTGCGGCCATATGCATGACACAAGCGGCGTGACGCGATGACTTCATGGAAATCCGGCGCGCGCCGTCTGCCAGGCGCGCCGGACGACTCGTGCGGCTATCCGCCCATCAGTACTTGCGCTGCGGCAGAATCTGCGCGGCGACGCTCATCGGGAACACGGTCTCGTTGGTCACGATGCGCTTGGGCAGCTGCTTGCCCGCGACCACGTCCTTGACGGCCGTCATCAGTTGCGGCCCGAGCAGCGGGCTGCACTCGACATCGACGTTGATCTTGCCGGCGATCATCGCTTCGAAGCCGCCCTTGGTCGCGTCGAACGACACGACGCTCACGTCCTTGCCGGGCTTGATGCCCGCTTCTTCCATCGCCTGGATCGCGCCGAGCGCCATGTCGTCGTTATGCGCGTAGACGACGTTGATCTGCTTGCCGTAGGTCTTCGCGAACGCCTCCATCACCTGCTTGCCTCCCGCGAGCGTGAAGTCGCCGCTTTGCGACGCGATGATCTTGAACTTCGGATCGTTCTTGATCACTTCCATCAGGCCCGCATGACGGTCGTTGGCAGGCGCCGAACCGACCGTGCCCTGCAGCTCGGCGATGTTGATCGGGCCCGCTTCGTTCTTGTAGCGCTCTTCGAGCCAGCGTCCTGCGCGGCGGCCTTCTTCGAGGAAGTCCGAGCCGATCATCGTCACGTACAGCGAGGTATCTTTCACGTCGATGGAACGGTCGGTGAGAATGACGGGGATCTTCGCGTTCTTCGCCTCCGTCAGCACGGGTTCCCAGCCGGACTCGACGACGGGCGAGAACGCGATCACGTCCACCTTCTGCGCGATGAACGAGCGGATTGCCTTGATCTGGTTTTCCTGCTTCTGCTGCGCGTCCGAGAACTTCAGGTTGATGCCGGCATCCTTTGCTGAGGTTTTCACCGATACGGTATTCGCAGTGCGCCATGCGCTTTCTGCACCGACCTGCGAAAAGCCCAAGGTGATCTGCTTGTCCCCGGCAAAGCTGTTGACGCTGGCAGCGACGGTGAGCGCCGCTCCGACGAGCAGGCCGGCGATCAGACGCGTGGCGACTTTCATGTGTTGTCTCCGATGTGGTTGTTTTTCCAGGCACTGCTTTCTGCGTGCGCGACAACAGCCCCTGACGCGACGACGAACGCATGCGCCAACTCTTGCTGCAAAACAGGCAACTGACAATCGATCTGGAAAACGTCGTCCGAAAAGACTCCGGTACGGGTGTGCGCTCGTGACGGACACCCTGCGCGCGGCGCACGCCCCCGACTCCACCGAGGTTGCATTTCGCGCATCCGACTTTTACTTATAGCCAAACTATATGTTTGACGTCGCTCGCTTTCGATTAGCGTTTTCCCCAACGTTCGGAGCACAAAACGTCATTCTGTATGGGATGACAACGCCGCTCGCACGCCGTCTTTTCCCACGTTTTAGGCAGATAAGGAAAACTAATCTGGTGGCCTGGCGCATATGGGGCGCCTACTTCAATGCGCCGTCCCGTCCATCTCCTAGATATTTATAGTAATACTATACGGCCAACCAGCGGCCCCATTTATGGCGCATAGCGGCTCAGTCGAAGGCGAACATATCGAACAGCGTTTTCTTCCTGCGCCGCGGATCGTCGTGCTTGCGGCGATCGTCGTCGTATGAGTCCCGACGGCGCCCCCACGGCTGTTCTCGCCTCGCGTCGTGCCCGTGCCCGTGCCCGTGCCCGTGCTCGTGCTGGCGGCTATGGCGCGCGGGCGCCGCGTCGTCCTGCATACGCTCGAGCAGCTTGTCGAGTTCGCCGCGGTCGAGCCACACGCCACGGCAGTTCGGGCAGTAGTCGATCTCGACGCCTTGACGCTCGGTCATCAGGAGATCGGGGGTCTTGCAGACGGGGCATTTCATTGCATCTCCTCTTTACTCATATGCAGGGCGCCTTTCGCAGGCGCCCGACAACTCCACCTGAAACGCTTCCTTCAGCTGGAGACAGCCGAACCGTCCGTGCGGGATCTCGCGGAACTCACGCCAGCCGCATGGTCCACGTCGTCGCCCGTCAGTTTCAACTCGCGCCGGAGCTTACGGCGGCGCGCCAGCATGTTCATGCCTTCGACAAAGCCCGCAAAAGCCATCGCCGCGTAGATATAGCCCTTCGGTACGTGCGAGCCGAAACCTTCGGCAATCAGCGTCATCGCGATCACCATCAGGAAGCTGAGCGCGAGCGTGACGATGGTCGGATTGCGTTCGATGAACTTCGACAACGGACGCGCCGCGAAGAGCATCGCCGTGACGGCCGCAATCACCGCAATGAACATGATGGGCAGGTGATCCGTCATGCCGACGGCCGTGATGATGCTGTCGACGGAAAACACGAGGTCGAGCAGGAGGATCTGCCCGATGGCCGCCGTCACCGTCAAGCCCCCGACGCCCAGCGCGGGATTCGACGCCTCCGCGGCATCGCGGCTCACATGATGGTGCATTTCGCGCGTGGCCTTCCACACGAGGAACAGGCCGCCGGCTAGCAGAATCAGGTCGCGCCACGAAAACGCATGTTCGAACACCGACAACACGGGCTCGGTCAAACGCGCGATCCACGCGACCGTGCTCAACAAGCCGAGCCGCATCACCAGCGCCAGCATGATGCCGATGCGTTGGGTCCGCGCGCGCTGTGCCTCAGGCAGCTTATTGCTGAGAATGGAAATGAAGATCAGATTGTCGATGCCGAGCACGACCTCCATCACGACGAGTGTCACGAGTGCGGCCCATGCAGCGGGATCGGCGACGAGTGTCAATAAGGAATCCATTTGCGTGCGTTGTTCGTTGTTGTCCGGTTGAAATACACACGGCTGATTCGCGCGTCACAGCCGGTAGAGCGCATGATCGCCCGGCAGAGAATTCTGAAAAACCAGTGATAAGCTGATAGTCAATTCGGTTTTTTCGAACTGAGACCTCACATGCTCAACTATCGGCACTTGCACTATTTCTGGGTCGTCGTGAAAGAAGGCGGCTTTGCACGCGCCGCCGAACGGCTCGATATGGCGGTTCAGACCATCAGCGCGCAGGTGCGCGAACTGGAGAGATCGCTGGGGCATCAATTGCTGAAGCCGGCAGGACGCGGAGTCTCGATGACGGAAGCGGGACAGGCGGCCTACGCGCGCGCGGAAGAGATTTTTCAGCTTGGGCGCGCGCTGCACGATGACGTGCATGAGGCGGCGAGCGGCAAAGTCGCGCGCTTTGCCGTCGGGTTGACGGACGGCATTTCGAAACTGGCCGTCCATGCGATTCTCGCGAACGTGCTCGGCACGCCCTCGTTAAGGCTGCTCTGCCACGAAGGCGAAGCGGAAGATCTGCTGGCGGAACTCGCGCATCACCATCTGGACCTCGTGTTGTCCAGCCAGCCCGCGCCGCATAATTCGAACCTGCGTCTGTCCAGCGAACGTCTGATCGCTTCGCCGATCGACTGGTATGGCCCCGCCTCCATTGTCCGCAAGACGCATATCGACCATTTTCCGCAGAGCCTCACGTCGTTGCCTGTGTTGCTGCCGACGGGGCACTCGTCGCTGCGCTCGCGGCTCGACCGCTGGCTCGAAGCGGAAGGCATCAGGCCGGGCATCGCAGGTGAGTTCGAAGACAGTGCGTTGATGGCGCTGTTCGCGTCACGCGGCATGGGCGTGTTTCCGCTCGCCGCCTTCGGCGCGGAGCGCAACGATCCGATGCATCGCGGCTTGCGCTGGCTCGGCCGCTCGCCCGACGTGAAGGAGGAAATTCACGCAATCGTATCGCGGCGCGGACGACATCATCCTTTGACGCAAAAGGTGCTGGGCGCGATGGCGCATGGCTGAGTGCGGCCGAGCGCGTCTGACTCAGGAGGTTCGGTTTTTCCGAACCTGGAGTCCCAGTATTTCTGCTTTTTCCGACACGACTTCTCGCCGTAATCTTGAGTCGTACCCACGAAGGAGGTGTCTCATGCAAGTCCTGTTCAAGTCCCGCGACCGTGAAGCCGTCCGTATGCGCAGCTTTGCTCGCCAACGCATCCGCTTCGTGTTTCGCCGCATGGACTGGCTCATTTCGAAGGCGACCGTCAGTCTGTCCGACATCAACGGCCCGCGTGGCGGACTCGACAAACGCTGCCAGGTGCAAGTGCAGACGCCCGATGCGACGCCCGTCGTCGTCACATCGATTGCACGAGACTGGCGCGGCGCGCTCGAACTGGCGTTGGCTCGCGCGGCGCGTTCCATCGTACGCAGGCAGCAGGCGCGCGTCGATGCGCGGCGCGTCAGTCAGCGCGAGCCGGCGTGGTCCGCGCAACCCGATGCCGTTTAAGCCGTTGCGCGACGGGGTGCGGAAGGCAGGACGGCATCGCCGGGCGCGATGCCGTTCGCTACTCCCTCATCGCACGATCGAGCAGCGCCAGGCCCTCGACCCCGCCTCGCGCCAGTCCAATGCCGTGATGCGGCGCGATGCCGAA
Organism: Paraburkholderia phymatum STM815; assembly: GCF_000020045.1. GTDB lineage: Bacteria > Pseudomonadota > Gammaproteobacteria > Burkholderiales > Burkholderiaceae > Paraburkholderia > Paraburkholderia phymatum. The sequence goes on from NC_010623.1 coordinate 2,676,545, forward strand.
ATCGCGTGGATTGATGCGGATCACGCGTGGGCCGTTTTGCTCGCTGAAATACCGCACAGTCGGGATCGCCTTGCCAGCGCCGATCTCGATCACGACGAGTTGCTCGACCGTCGACAGCCATGTGTGCAGACGCGCTTCCTGCGCCTCGGTGCGCAACGCGATCCAGTCATAGTCGCCGAACATCAGGATGTTGGGCCGCGCAACCGCGCCGCATTGGGGGCAGCGCGGCAGTTCGCTCATGAGCTCGCAGGTCGACTCGTCGACGACGGGCTGCACGATGTCCGCACTCCATAGCCCGTCTTGGCAGACTTCCGAGCATTGCAGCACGTGAATCGAGCCGTGGCATTCGGCCACCGACGCAGCGTCGAACCCCGCCGACTGAAACTGCCCGTCGACGTTGCTGGTGAATGCAGCGATGCCGCGCGGCATGGTTTCGGCCCAGCGGCGCAACATGTCGAATCCCCGATGCGGCACGGTGCGCCGATAGAGATCGAGCCGGTGCCCATAGAAGCCCCAGCATAGCCGGGGATGCAGCGCCATCACGCGTGGATTGGCCATGTCCTGAAAGGTCAGGCGGTGCTGCTTCAATGCCGGATACGCGCGCCAGAAGCCTTCCGCGCCGCGATAATCGGGCAAGCCCGAATCGACGCCCATCCCTGCGCCTGCCGTCACGAGCAGGCCATCCGCTTCGCGCAGCCAGGAGACGGCGCGCCTGATACGTTCGTTTTCGTCCATCGCGCTACTCTAGCAACTCGCCCGACAATCGTCTCGCCAGCGGCGTGCTGCGCATCGAAGAACGGCGTCGCGCTGCGCGTACATGCGCAGACCCGCTGGGGCCGTTCTCTCTGCATGCCGGGATTCCGCTTATTCTTCGACGCGATGATCGGCTACGGCACGCGTCGAAAGATAAAACGCAACGCCACCCTGCTGATGTTGCGCGCTGTATCAGGCGCTTGGGCCGAACGGACGCGTATGCGCCTTGTCGCGCGCGTTGCAGAGGTTTTGGGTTGCCTCTATCCTTGCGGCACACGTCCACCCATCGTCACGCCATTTGTCTTTGCGCCGGAACGCGCCATCAAGGAGACCATTCGATGTCTGCATCCGCTGCCGTATTTGCCATTCTCGTCGCGTTGTTGCTTGGCGCGATGATTCCCGGCCCGAGTTTCGTTCTCGTCGCGCGAAACTCGATCGGCCTGTCTCGCGGCGACGGACTGTCAACGGCCCTGGGAATGGGCATTGGCGGGATTTTCTTCGGCGGCATTGCGCTGGCCGGGCTTTATACGCTGCTGGCCGCCGTCGAATGGCTGTATATCGGCCTCAAAGTAGCGGGCGGCTTGTATCTGATCTATATGGCGTCGAAGATCTGGCGTGGCGCGGCACACCCTGTGGCGATGGACAATTCCGGCGCAGCGCGCAGCCGCAGCGCTCGCAAGTCGTTCTGGATCGGCTTGTCGACGCAGCTCAGCAACCCGAAGACGGCCATCTGGTACGGCAGTATCTTCGCGGCGCTGTTGCCGCAACATCCGCCAGTGTGGTGCTATGTCGTGCTGCCGCCGTTGGTCTTCGCGGTCGAATTCGGCTGGTACTCGGTTGTGGCGCTGTGCTTTTCGAGCCGGAAGCCGCGCGAAATCTATTTGCGCGCGAAGATCGGGATCGACCGGATCGCGGCATGCGCAATCGCGGCGCTTGGGCTGCGGCTCGTCTTTGCTGCAAATAAGGCGGGCATCTGAATGACCGACGGCGCGGCGCCGCGAAAGGCGCCCAATGGAACAAAGGGGAGTACGAAATCGTACTCCCCTTTTTGATGCGATTTGCTTAGCGGCGATACGCTTCAGCGAGGACGGCGCAGTGCTGCAGATGCAAGTCGACGGCGCGGATCGCGAGTTCGCGCAGACGCGAAAGCCAGTTCGTGGACGGGGCTGCAGCGCTCGTAGCTTGTTGCATGGCGGACTCCTTATGAGGGTAACACCCTAGGTAATAACCCTAGTATATACCCCAATATGTCGCGCCGCAACAAATCATCAAAAATCCGCCAGCAGGCCTCTTGCGATTGCCCGTCACCCAATGTATCGGCGTGCAGACGGGTGGCGCCCCTCTCTTCGCTTACATTCTGCTGAGCATCCTCTCGATGCGCCGTCAACTTTTGCCACGCGCAAGCCTTTGCTTAGTTCAACAATCAATCTCTTCCGATTTACATTCGCGCAAACTTTCCGATGGCTTTGCACGCAACAACGCAGCATCGGTCGCATGTCATGCGTGTTTCCCTTGTGCGTCAGCGACATGTCACTTACGTCAACAGGCCATGTCGATTTTCACAATGATTGACCGTTTATTGAATCAGCCTGAAAGGCTCGCCCACTGTTGCGCGTAGACCAACGGTGTATTGGGCAAATTAATGTGATCCGAAAAAGGCTTTTGCTCTAACATTCGCCGTGCTCCAACAACGCCCAATGCCTAAGAGGAAGTTCATGGACATCCAATCGATCCGGCAATCCGCATTCGCGATGCCTGTTCATAATCCCGCCTACCCTCGCCCTCCGTTCCGATTTCTTAATCGCGAGTACTTCATCATTTCGTACGAAACGGATCTGGATGCGTTGCGCGCCGTCGTGCCCGAACCTCTGAAACCCGAAAACGCGCTCGTTCATTACGAGTTCATTCGCATGCCGGATTCGTCGGGCTTCGGCGACTATACGGAAAGCGGCCAGGTGATCTCCGTGCGCGACACGGAAGGACGTCTTGCGAATTACACGCACTCGATGTACCTCGACGACGAAGGCCCGATTGCGGGCGGCCGTGAGATCTGGGGCTTTCCGAAAAAGCTTGCGCGGCCGAAGCTTGGCGTCGACGGCAACGATACGCTGCTCGGCACGCTTGACTATGGCACACAACGCATCGCAACGGGCACGATGGGCTACAAGCATCGCATGCTCGATATCGAAGCCGAGCGCGCAAAACTCGCCGACACGCCGAACTATCTGCTCAAGGTGATTCCGCATGTCGACGGCTCGGCGCGCATTTGCGAACTCGTGCGCTTCTATCTGCGCGACGTGACCGTGTCAGGCGCATGGAGCGGCCCCGCAGCGCTCGAACTGCATCCGCACGCGCTCGCGCCGATTGCCGATCTGCCCGTGAAGCGCGTCGTCGGTGCGCGCCATGTGATCGCGAATCTCACGCTGGATATCGGCGAAGTCGCTTTCGACTATCTCGCGCCTGCTGACATGCAGACTGCAAGGAAGTCGAATGACGACGCGCTCGAACTCGCTGTGTGAGCGTTCCAGATCGGCGCGTGAGATTAACGCTTCAAACAGGCTTTCCAACTATCGAAGGGAACAGAGATGGCACTGCAAAACAAAGTCGCGCTCGTGACGGGCGCAGCAAGCGGCATCGGCGAACAATGCGCGCGCAAGCTCGCGAGCCTCGGCGCAGCCGTAGCGATCGCCGACCTGAATCTGGATAACGCGCAGAAAGTCGCGTCGAGCATCGTCGAAGCGGGCGGCAAGGCAATTGCCGTTGCGATGGACGTGACGAACGAAGAAGCGGTCAATGCGGGCATCGAGCGCACGGTAAAAGAACTCGGCAGCATCGACGTGCTCGTGTCGAACGCGGGTATTCAGATCGTCGCGCCGATCGAAGCGTACGCATTCGCCGACTGGAAGAAGATGCTCGCGATTCATCTGGACGGTGCGTTCCTCACTACCAAGGCTGCCATCAGGCACATGTACGACAGCGATCGCGGCGGCTCGATCGTCTATATGGGCTCGGTGCACTCGCACGAAGCGTCGAAGCTGAAATCCGCCTACGTCACCGCGAAGCACGGCCTGCTCGGCCTCGCCCGCGTGGTCGCAAAGGAAGGCGGTCCGCGCGGCGTGCGCGCCAACGTCGTGTGCCCCGGCTTCGTGCGCACGCCGCTCGTCGACAAGCAGATTCCCGAGCAGGCAAAGGCGCTCGGCATCAGCGAAGAAGAAGTCGTGAAGAACGTGATGCTAAAGGAAACCGTCGACGGCGAATTCACGACGGTCGATGACGTCGCCAACACCGTTGCCTTCCTCGCGGGCTTCGAATCGTCGGCGTTGACTGGTCAATCGGTGATCGTCAGCCACGGCTGGTCGATGAAATAAGGAGCGACGCATGCGCAGCGACACAAAGAAAATCAGCGCACAACGGGAGCCATTTGTGTTGCCGCGCTACGACGAGATCGCGCTCGTGCTGCAAGGCGGCGGCGCGCTCGGCTCTTATCAGGCGGGCGTCGTTGAAGGCCTCGCGGAAGCGAAGGTCGAGCCCGACCGGATCGCGGGCGTGTCGATCGGCGCGCTCAACACGGCGATCGTCGCGGGCAATGCGCCGGAACATCGGGTCGATGCATTGCGCGGTTTCTGGAACACAATCTGCCATCCACTCGACTGGGTAGGCAGCATCGGCGCGTGGGCGCTGCCCGGTCTCGGCATGCATGATCTCTCGCGCAAGTGGGCGAGCATGTGGGCGGCGGGCCGCGCGTTGACGGAAGGCCAGCCGGGCTTCTTCGCACCGCGCTTTCCGCTGCCGATGGCGGGTCTCGGCAAACTGGACCCGAACCACGTCAGCTACTACGACACAGCCGCGCTCAAGGCGACGCTGTTGCGATACGCCGATTTCGACCGCATCAACGACGGCGCGATTCATGTGTCAGTCGGCGCAGTGAATGTGCGCACGGGCAATCTCACCTACTTCGACAACCGCAAGATGCGCCTTGCGCCCGAGCATTTCATGGCGTCAGGCGCGTTGCCGCCGGGCTTTCCCGCCGTCGAGATCGAAGGCGAATACTATTGGGACGGCGGTCTCGTGTCGAATACGCCGCTCACGGAAGTGCTGCGCGATTCCGATCACAAGGACACACTGGTTTTCCAGGTGGATTTATGGAGCGCGCTCGGCAATGCACCTGGCGATTTCCTGGACATCTCGGAGCGCGCCAAGGACATCCAGTATTCGAGCCGCACGCGTGCAATCACCAACATGCTTGCCGAGCAGCAGAAGCATGCGCGCTTCATCAAGGAACTGCTCGAACACGTGCCCACCTCGGTGTTGAAAGCGGACCCGCTGTTCCGTTTAGCCGAAGAAGCCGCGGACGGCAGCGCAATCAACGTCGTGCATCTGATCTACAGGAACAAGCCTTACGAAGGGCATTACAAGGACTACGAGTTCAGCATGGACACGATGCTCGAACACTGGCAAAGCGGTCTCGACGACATCCGCGATTCGTTCTCGCATCGCGACTGGTTCGACGTGCCGAGCCGCGAGCAGGGCTTCGTCACGCATGACGTCCATCGACCTGCCGGCACCGTGCCGCAGTCCGACAAGGCCCCCGTCGAAACGGAAACTGGCAAGCGCCGGAAGGAAGCCGCCTGAGCGGTCACATCGTTCGAAGCAATACGCTGCTGTGATTTGCGGCTCCGCGACACACGTGACGGAGCCGCCATTGTTATTGAGCGATGCAGATGCCGTGCATATCGCGCAGAAATTACATGCCGCCCGGGAAGCCTAGCGCGGTTGCTTTCGCCCGGAGATCTGCAAACCGTCCGCCGGGCGCGTTGGCCGTCGGTTCGGAGGCGGCAGTGGACGGAATCTGCTGGCTGTGATCGACGCCGCCAAGGCCGGGGATGACGCCTGCAACCGAGCACGCGACGCCGAACGTGCCTTGTGTCACTGCAATCGCGGGTGCGTCGGTTCGCGCAGCGTCGCTGAAATCGAGCGCGTAGGCCATATTGAAGGTGGTCGCGTCGCTCGCCCGCACACCGAGCGGATCGAGACCGAAACGCCATGCCAGCAGTTGATGAATTGAGCTGGGATCGAACGGATAGCGCGAGACGAAATTGGCGCGCACGCGCGGCCCGAACAGCATGCACGGCACACGGAAGCCCAGGCGCCCATCGTTGCCAACGGTATGCTCCGCCGTCGACACGGGCTTGACGGGCGGAACCACATGCTCCATAAAGCCGCCCCATTCGTCATACACGAGAATCATCAGCGTCTTGCTCCAGTTCGGACTGGTGCGCAGCGCGTCGTAGATCCGGCCGAGCAGCACCTGTCCGTTGCGCACGTCCGCATGCGGATGATCGTCGTTCGATGTGCCCTGCGCTTCCCCCCCGAAACTCGGATCGATCATGCAGAACGACGGCAGATTGCCGGCGGCGGCATCGGCAAGGAACTCAGCGAACAGCCGGGAGCGGCCGACATAGCGCGAGCCGTAGAGCGAGGTGAACGGGACATCGTGGAAGTAATACGTCGACGAAATGTTCTTCGCGTCGAGCCGGTCCCAGATGGTCGGCAGCGAAGACGTATCCACAGTGTCATTGAGGCGGTCGGTCTCGCCGCTGTGCAGATAAAGACGGTTCGGAAACGTGGCGGACAGAATGCCGCTCATGTAGTAATCGCAAACGGTGTATTGCGTGACAGCCCCGCGGTAGAAGTCGAGATCGGCCGCGCCGAAATAGCCGATGGGCAGCAGGTCGCCGCGCGTGATGCTCGTGCCGGGCGTCAGTAGAAAGCCGTTCATCGCACCATTCGCGAGGTGAACGCGCCCTGCCTCGTACATATGGTTCGGGTCGGAGAACGAGCATGCCTGGAATCCGTATGACGCATTCGACGTCAAGCCGAACGACGTTTGCTTTTGACCGAAAGCGTCGGTGAACTGGCGCGTCTGCTGATGTTCGGCATTCGGTACCCAACCGAACATATGATCGAACGACCGGTTCTCCATCGTGACGAGGACGATGTGATCGACGCCCGACGTGGCAGGATCGGGCAAGGCAGGCCGCGGCAGGTTCGCCCGATCGGGCGGGAGGCCGCTCGTCGCACCCGTGCTGCCTGACGATCCGCCCCCTCCGCCACAAGCCGACAACGCCACACTGCCGGCAAGCGCCGCCAGGATCTTGCGACGGGTGGGATCGGGTAAATTCGAAGACTGATCATCGCTCATGGCTTTTACCTCCCTTGTTTGACTGTCGCTCCCGTCGCCGTCGCCTGATCGTTCGGCCGAGTGAGTCCGAGTGAGCGTTTGTTAGCACTTCGCGTACCCGTGGTGACGGTCCCGCTTGCGCTGCAGCGCAGCGTGCGTCTCGCGCGGCGCGCGGTCCGTTCGCGAAACGCTGGGAGTCATGCGCAATTCGATACGTCTCCACAGTTGACTTGTTACAGCCCAAAGACTGTATATTTTATTTACAGCCCAAAGACTGTATATTGCAGATACAGTCTGTGATCTGTATTCTGCGACCTTGGGACGGCAGTGCGGACGCCGCCGGCGCCCGATAGAAGCCCTGCCCGCGTTCAATCCGTCTCTCTGGAGGCCCGCCGTGGATTATTCCGTCAAGACGCTTGGCCAGTTGCGGCCCGTTCTGCGCGGCTTTCGCAAAGCCGCTGGACTCACGCAGGCGATGCTCGCCGAGCGGCTCGGCATCACGCAGCAAAGCTATGCGCAGTTCGAGGCCAACCCGGCGGCAGCCGGCGTCGAGCGGCTCTTCAAGGTCTTGCGGCTGCTGAACGCCGGAATCAAGCTCAGCCAGGACGAGCCAGCCTCCGAGAATGCGGCGCCCGCTGCGAAAATTGCGCCGTCACCCCGTCCAGCCGTGCAAGGCCCCCGGGCAACCGCCAAAGTGGCGCCGCGCAAACCAGCCACCGGTGCCAGAAGCACGCGCCAGACGCCCGCGATCAAGACGGGCGAGCTTCCGAAAACGGGCACTGGCGCGACAGGCGTGCGCCAATCCGCAGCGGGCCCAGGCAGGCGCGCCGGCACCACGAGCAAGCGCCCCGCAAGCGCGGCCAGGAAGCGGGAGCAATGGTAGGTATGGGGCGCCGCTCACACACCCAGCGTCTCGACCTGTGGATGAACGGACTCGCCGTCGGATACTGGGAAAAGTCCGGTGGCAGCGAGCAGCTAGTGTTCCGTTCCGCTGATTCGCGAACAAAGTCTGTGTAGCTTTTCGAGGATTGAATCAGCGGAGGCGGTCCAGATGAATGGTTTGCAGTTTTCGTTGTAGTGGGAAACGAACTGATCGATGCGTCTGATCAGTTGCTTGACCGAACCGAACGAACCGCGCCGGATGGCCTTGTCAGTGATCAGCGCGAAGAAGCGTTCGACCTGATTAAGCCATGAACTGTAGGTGGGAATGAAATGCATGTGCCAGCGAGGACGCGCTGCCAGCCATGCCTTGACCTTCGGGTGCTTGTGACTGCTGTAGTTATCGACGATACAGTGCACGTCGAGTTCGGCCGGCACTGCCTTGTCGATTTCGCGCAGGAACGACAGGAATTCCTGATGTCGATGACGCGGCTTGCAGGTGGCGAGTACGGCACCGTTGAGCACGTTCAGTGCCGCAAACAAAGTGGTGGTGCCGTGACGAACATAATCGTGCGTGACACCTTCGACGTAGCCGAAACCCATCGGCAGCATGGGTTGCGTACGCTCAAGGGCCTGACACTGGCTCTTCTCGTCGACGCACAATACCAGTGCGTTCTCCGGCGGACTCAAGTAGAGGCCGACCACGTCGCGCAATTTCTCGATGAAGAATTGATCAGTCGAGAGCTTGAAGCTTTCGCTGCGATGCGGCTGCAGACCCAGCAGCTTGAAGTAACGGTGCACACTCGTCGGCGAGATGGCAGTTTCGGCTGCAATTGTGCGCACGCTCCAGTGCGTGGAGCCATCCGCAGGCTTGGTGTGCAGGGTCTTGTGGATCAGCTGAGCCAGTCGCTCATCGTCGATCGTGCGCGGCTTGCCGGGGCGTACTTCATCATAGAGTCCGTTGATGCGCTGCTCCAGGAATCGCAGACGCCACTTGCCCACCGTGGCGCGTGTGAGTTGCAGGCGCTGCGCGATTGCGCTGTTGGGCTCCCCGTCAGCCGCCGCCAGTACAATGCGCGCACGCGTGACCAGCGCAGCCGAAATCGAGCGGGAACGTGCTATCGAGATCAGTTGCGAGCGCTCGTCTTCGCTCAACTCCAACTCGGCCTTCGGTCGTCCCATCGGCATGTTGACGTCTCCCGTTCCGTTGACGTCAACATGCTACGCGAACATAGATCAGTTAACAACGGAACGGGACACTAGTCTATTTCGACGACTGGGTCGGCGACCAGCAGGGGCGCCCGCTGTCGCTGTCACTGCCTTTCACGCCAGGCAACCAGCCGTACCGCGGCGCCGTCGTGTCGGCGTTCTTCGACAATCTGCTGCCCGATAGCGAACCGATCCGCCGCAGGATGGCGCAGCGCTACAAGACGGGCGGCACAGCGCCCTTCGACCTGCTTGCCGCGCTCGGGCGTGACTGTGTGGGCGCCATCCAGCTACTGCCGCCGGGCGAAGCGCCCACTGACCTTTACCGGATCGGCGGCGACACGCTGACGGCCAACGATATTGGCCGGCTATTGCGTGACACGACCTCGGCCGCGCCGCTCGGCCAGCACGATCCGGCCGCCGATCTTCGGCTGTCCATCGCGGGCGCGCAGGAGAAAACGGCGCTGCTGCGTCACAACGGCCGCTGGGTGCTTCCCGCTGGCAGCACGCCGACCACGCATATCTTCAAGCTTCCGTTGGGCCTTGTCGGTAACATGCAGGCCGACATGCGCACCTCGGTGGAAAACGAATGGCTGTGTTCACGGATCGTCGGCGCCTACGGCCTGCCCATCGCCGCATGCGATATCGGCTATTTCGGCGACCAGAAAGCGCTCGTCGTCGAGCGCTTCGACCGACGGCTGTCGAGCGACGGCACGTGGATCGTGCGTCTTCCGCAGGAAGACATGTGTCAGGCGACGGGCACGCCGCCCATTGCCAAATATCAGGCCGATGGCGGCCCGGGCATCGATGCCGTGATGGACGTTCTGGCCGGTTCCGTCGATGCCGCCGAAGATAGCGCGCGCTTCTTCAAGACGCAACTGATCTTCTGGCTGCTTGCCGCAACCGATGGCCATGCCAAGAACTTCAGCATCGCGCATTTACCCGGCAACCGATATCGCGCGACGCCGCTCTACGACGTGCTATCCGCGCATCCCATCATCGGGCGCGGCGCGAATCGCGTGCCGATGCAGAAAGCGAAGATGGCGATGGCTGTGCGCGGTTCGAGCAATCATTATCTGATGAGTCAGATCGTGCCGCGGCACTGGCTCGCGCAAGGCCAGCGGGCCGGCTTGTCGCGCGCCACCGTCGACGACCTGATCGCCTCCGTGACGGGCGCGACGCAGCAGGTCGTCGACACCGTTGCAGCGCACCTTCCCCGCGACTTCCCACACGACCTTGCGTCAGCGATCTTCGAAGGCATGTGGAAGCAAAGCAAAAAGCTCGCGGCGGCATAGCCTTCGGCGGCTGCGCGCTCAGCCGATCACTGGCCCAACCGTGACGGGCTGGTCGATCAACTGCAGGCTGACCCACAGTTCGTTGATGTCGGCGACCGCCTGGATGCTGCCTTCGATTCGAGAGTCGCCGATGCAGATGACAGCGTTGGGTCGGATTTCGCGCCCCCTGTCATAAAGGTGTCACGCCGCGTGATCAACATCGGCGAACAATATGGGTGCATGGCGACTGAGAGCGCCACCGGATCGAGCGGCATGCGGCGTGGTAGCCCTGCTTTCGCGTCCCTACATGGAAGAGACACTGTGAAGCAACGTGCGACTGTCGTGTGCCGGATGGGCACGCGCATTCTGCTGGTTGGCAAGGCGAACTCCCGCTGGTCGCTGCCAGGCGGCAAACCCGACACCGGCGAGACATTCGAAGCCGCCGCCGTGCGCGAACTCATGGAAGAAACGAGCCTTCAGGCGGCAGGCATGCAGTATCTGTTCGAGTTCGCGGGCACGCGGACCTGCCATCATGTCTTCGCCGCTCATGTCGACGAACAGCAAACCGCCACGCCAAGCAACGAAATCACGCGCTGTACGTGGGCCAAAGTCACCGACATCTCCGATCTCGACACAAGCGTCTCGACGCGCGGCATCGTCGACGTGCTCGCGTTGAACCGCAGCTATGACCCGCGCGTGCGGAACCGCTATCAGCGCGCGGACGCGTTCGTGCAAAACCTGCGCGAAGCGTTGCGGGATGTGCGCTTGCGGGGGTGGACGACGGCGCTGTGGTAAGCCGTTTCGAGACGTGATCTTTTCCGCATTTGAATTTGCTTCGTCATACTTATCAATGACGCGCAATGCGTCGCGTGTCGGTATCAAGCAAAAGCGCCGGCCTGACATCGGCCGGCGGTTTCATCGAAGCAGTACTCTTTACGCGGATAGCGTCGACTGACGCCGCGCCGCGCGCATCCGGCGCGAGCGCGCCACGATCTTTGCAACCGTTACGCGGCCCAGAGACCGGCGTGTGTTCGTCGCGAGATTCGCAAGCCGTTTGTCGCTCACGCGGTGACGCGCCCACGCGTACGCCGCAATCCAGCCGATCACGGTCCAACCGAACAGGACGTTGAAAATCGTCAGCGCAAACGCATCTTCGCGTTCGCGTGCATCGGCGACGATGGCGGGCAGAAAGTACACCACCACTGCCGCCAGCAACACCAGTCCTTCGAAGAATGCTCTCATGGGTTCACCTCCTGCCAGCATCATGTGCGCGAAGGCCGCAGCCTGCCGCACGCAGTGATCAATGACCCTTGAACACGTTGGCGTCGCGCGCGTCTTGCGCGGGCTGACGGATGCCCGATTCCGACGATGCGCCGCTCACGCCACCAACGGCATCGTTGGCAGCATGGGTCGCGCTATGCTCGGCAGCAACCGTCTGCGCGCTGACACCGCGTTGCGATGCAGGTGCGCCGACGGACGGACGATAGAACGGTGCCGGGCCATAACCCGAAGCGAACGCGGGAGCGGCAATAGCCGCGGATACGGCAACCAGCACAGCAGCGATAAGGCGGGTCTTCATGATGAAACTCCAGAGATGGTTGAATCGGGGCAGCGTCGCGACCGATGATTCAGTGCGGCGTCGATTGAGAGTGAGTGTAGACGAGACCTATCGAATTTCTATGCTCATAGATTGAAATCACAGTTCCCAAATTGCAAACAATGGAAGATTGCATGCGGAAGCGCCGGAGCCTTTGTCCATGCCGCTCTCAGGGTTGTGCGTTCGACGGCGGGTGAATGTCGCCGGGCGGTGCTAGCATCGGTTTCCGCTCAATTGCCGCCAGCGCGCGCCGTCCCGCGACGAGGCGAGCACCGGGTATCGTCGATGACCACTGTCGAATCCACTATCGATCACCGGATATTTTCTGCAGGCCGTCTGTCGATCGGACTGACGCTGCCGCTACTGCACGCGGGCGCGATCGTCGCGGACTTCCGCGAGCAGGTCGCGCTCGCGAGCCTCGCCGACACGCTCGGCTTTCGTGCGCTCTGGGTGCGCGACGTGCCGTTGAACAGTGCCGACTATCCCGATCCCGTCGGCCATCTCGACCCCTGGGTGCTGCTTGGCGCACTCGCTTCGAACACCACGCAGATCGCTCTCGCGAGCGGCGCGATCGTGCTGACGCTGCGCCATCCGTTGCACATCGCAAAGAGTGCCGGGTCGGTGCAGACGCTGTCGAATGGCCGCTTCGTACTGGGCCTCGGGTCGGGCGACCGCCCGCCCGAGTACGCGGCGTTCGGATGCCATGCCGAAGCTCGCCGGGAACGGTATCGCGCGCATTGGGAAACAGTCGCGGCGGCGCTGGGGGAAGTCCCTCGCGTGATACCGGATCTGCGGCCCGCCGATGCACCCGAATTCATGCTGCTACCACGGCCGCCATTGCCCGTGCCTATGCTCGCGGTCGGGTCGGGCGGACAAAGTGTCGACTGGATCGCGCGGCATTCGATCGGCTGGATGACCTACCATCGCGAACCGGAAATACAGCGCTCAAGACACAGCATGTGGCGCGCGGCTGTCGAGCGCCTGCCTGCGCCCGCGTTTCGCGCATTCGGCGTCGCGATGCGGCTCGATCTCAGCGACGATCCACACGAGCCGGCGACACCGTTGTCGCTCGGCTATCGCGCGGGGCGGCATGCATTGCTGGCGCTGCTCGACGACATGCGCGAGACGGGCACGCATCACGTCGCGCTGAATCCGGCGTCCCGGCGGCCTGTGCGAGATGTGATGGCGGAACTCGCCGCTGACGTGTTGCCGGCATTTCATGGCTGATGGCCATATCGTTCGGCCCTCGCGGAGTTACGTTCCCGTCTTCTTTGACGCAGCCGCACGCGTCGATCGCGCAGCGCGTTTTTTTGCGGCCGCTGCGCTTCCGGGTGCAGTTTTCTTGACTGCAGTTTTCTTGACTGCAGTTTTCTTCACTGCAGTTTTCTTCCCGACATTCGCTGTCCCTTCGAGATCGAGCTCAACCCAGGCGGGCGCATGATCGCTCGCATGTGGCTCACCTCTCACCCATCGGTCGACACCCGCATCGCGCATCATCGCGGCCACCGGCCTGTTCAGCAGCAGATGATCGATGCGCAAGCCCGAATTGCGCTCCCAGTGCTGCCGGAAATAATCCCAGAACGTGAAGATCTGCTCGTCGGGAAAGCGCGTGCGCAACGCATCCGTCCAGCCTTGATCGAGCAGCCGGGCGTAGCACGCGCGGCTTTCCGGTTGCAGCAGCGCGTCCTTGAGCCATGAGCGCGGATTGTAGATATCGAAATCGGTAGGCACGACGTTGTAGTCGCCCGCGAGCACGACGGGATGGCCGCTGTCGAGCAGTCTTTTCGCATAGACGATCAACCGCTCGAACCACGCGAGCTTGTAGTCGAACTTCGGTCCCGGCTGCGGATTGCCGTTCGGCAGATACAGACAGCCGATCAGAATCCCCTCGACGGCCGCCTCGATGTAACGGCTATGCGTATCGTCGGGATCGCCGGGCAGGCCGCGGCGGGTTTCGACCGGCTGGGCGTCCTTCGCGAGGATCGCGACGCCGTTCCACGACACCTGTCCGTGCCAGATCGCGCCATAGCCGGCACGGTTGAGTTCGGCCTCGGGGAAGCCCGAGTCGGGCGCCTTCAGTTCCTGAAGGCATACGACATCGGGTGCCTCCCGTTCGAGCCATTGAAGCAAGGCCGGCAGCCGCGAACGAATGCCGTTGATGTTGAACGTAGCGAGCTTCATGATCCCCGGCGGATCGCAAGTCGCGTACCCGCAAGCGCATGCTGGCCGCGGCGGGCTCAGTTCTTCAGGTCGTCGGGCACCTTGCCGCCGTTTTCCGCCAGCTTCGTCATCACCTGCTTGTGCAGCCAGATGTTCATGGAAGCCGAATCGCCCGTGTCGCCGCTATAGTCCAGTTCCTCGGCGAGTTGCTTGCGCGCGGCGAGGCTGCTGTCGAGGCCCAGCAGCTTCATCAGATCGACGATCGACGTGCGCCAGTTCAGCTTCTCCGGATGCTGGTCGGCGAGCGCCGTGAGGATCGCCTCGACATCGACGGGCTCGGCAGGCGCTGCCGCAGCCGCCGCACCAGCGGGCGCCTGTTCGGGCGCAGCATCCGCGGCAGGCGCCGCATCGGGCGCCGGGGCGGCCTGCACGGCAGGATGGCTGGACGGGAAGATCTTGCTCAGGATCGTGCTGAAAATGCTCATGGCTTTCCTCCGGACAATCGGTTGAAAGTGTCAGCGTGACAAGGCCGGCGCGCATCGTTTGCACGCGGGCGAACCCTTATCCTCGCCGAAAAAAATGACAGCGCCATGCCGCTCATTCTTTCCTGAGGACGTAAAATCCGGCCGCCAATCTTGCGCAGGAATCGGACTCTAAACCGGCGATGGCTCACAACAAGGCAAAATACGGGTTTTGACGCGGAACCAGCGGCTGCGTCCGCCCGTTTGCGGCGGCGACAGCCTTGCGCCCCGAATCCCACGCGGCCGCGCGCGATGCACGAGTCACATAAGCGTCACACTCGAGCGACACGCACGCGACGCAGCAGTCTTCAAAGAATCAGGAGCGATCTTTCATGACCGAACCGAACGTTTCGTTGCTGGGCAGGCTGTCGCTTGCCTTCGGCACGTTTTTCAGCATTCTCGGCGACCGCGACTTCGCCGCGAGCGTGTTGCGCCTGCGCAGCGGCGCCATGCCCGCCCCGAGCCCGGCTCCGGCGGCTGCCCCCGTCACGCCGCCCGCACCCGCGCCGGCTCCCGCCCCCGTCGTCATCAAGGAAGCCACGCCCGAAGCCGCGCTGCAACTGCTCGGCCTCCTGCAACGCGATGCGCGCTTCATCGATTTCGTCGAGGAAGACATCGCGAAGTATTCGGACGCCGACATCGGCGCCGCTGCGCGCCTCGTGCATGACGGCTGCCGCGCGACGCTGCGCGAGCACTTCACGATCCAGCCGGTGCGCGACGAACCCGAAGGCAGCCGCGTGACTATCGGCGAAGGCTTCGACGCGACGGCCATCCGCCTGACGGGCAACGTGATCGGCAAGGCGCCGTTCTCGGGCAGCATCAGCCATCGCGGGTGGCGCGCCGCCGAGGTTCGCCTGCCGAAGCTCACGGCCAGCCACGACGCGACCGTGCTCGCCCCTGCGGAGGTGGAACTATGAGCGATCCGCGCTATTCGATCGGCATCGATCTGGGCACGACGCACTGCGCGCTGTCGTATGTCGATCTCGCCGCCAGCGACGGCGAGACGACCGAGCAGCAGGTGATGCCCGTCACGCAACTCACTGCGCCCGGCGCGCTCGAAGATCTCGACCTGCTGCCCTCGTTTCTCTATCTGCCGCACGAAAGCGAATTGGCGGCGGGCGACCTCGCGCTGCCCTGGACGGGTGAACGCAATTTTGTGGTCGGCGAAATGGCGCGCGCGCGTGGCGCGGGCACGCCGATCCGGTTGGTGTCGAGCGCGAAGAGCTGGCTGTGCCATCCGGGCGTCGACCGTCGCGCGGCGATCCTGCCGAGCGATGCGCCGCCCGAAGTGGCCCGCGTCTCGCCGCTCGAAAGCTCGGTGCGCTACCTGACACACCTGCGCGAAGCATGGAACCACGCGCATCCCGACGCGCCGTTCGAGCAGCAGGAAATCACGGTGACGATTCCCGCCTCGTTCGATCCCGCTGCGCGCGAACTGACGGCGCAAGCCGCGAACGCCGCCGGCTACGGCCAGATGACACTGCTCGAAGAGCCGCAGGCCGCGCTGTACAGCTGGATCCAGAAGAGCACGGGCGGCTGGCGCAAGCAGGTCAAGCTCGGCGACATCATCCTCGTGGTCGACGTCGGCGGCGGCACGACCGACCTCTCGCTGATCGCCGTGATCGAGCGCGAAGGCAATCTCGAACTGCATCGCGTCGCCGTCGGCGAACACATCCTGCTCGGCGGCGACAACATGGATCTGGCGCTCGCGCACGTCGTCGCGCGCAAGCTGGCCGCACAAGGCACGCAGGCCGATCCGTGGCAGCTGCGCGCGCTCACCTACGCCTGCCGCGGCGCGAAGGAAACGCTGCTGTCCGATCCGTCGACGGACACCGTGCCCCTCGTCGTGCCGAGCCGCGGCTCGAAGCTGATCGGCGGCTCGATCCGCACCGAACTGACGCGCGACGAACTCACGCAGACGATCCTCGAAGGCTTCTTCCCGCAAGTCGAATCGTCGGCCCGGCCGATGGTGCGCACGCGCGCCGGTCTGACGCAGCTCGGCCTGCCGTACGCGCAGGACGCGGCCATCACGCGCCATCTCGCTGCGTTCCTCGGCCGCCAGGTCGCGGCGCTCGCCGAATTGCAAGGCATGCAGGGAGCCAGCCAGCAGGCGCTCGACGCCGGTGCGACGTTCCTGCATCCGACGGCCGTGCTGTTCAACGGCGGCGTGTTCAAGTCGCCGCTGCTCGTCGAACGCATCATGTCGACGCTCAACGGCTGGCTGGCGGCCGACGGTGGCGCACCTGCGCGCCTGCTCGAAGGCGCAGACCTCGACCTCGCCGTCGCGCGCGGCGCCGCCTACTACGGCTATGTGAAGCGCGGCCGCGGCGTGCGCATTCGCGGCGGCACGGCGCGTGCGTACTACGTCGCAATCGAATCGGCGATGCCCGCCGTGCCCGGCATGGAGCCGCCCATTTCCGCGCTGTGCGTTGCGCCGTTCGGCATGGAAGAAGGCACCGACGCGCCGCTGCCGGAACAGGAGTTCGGCCTCGTCGTCGGCGAGCCGGTGCACTTCCGCTTCTTCGGCTCGTCGGTGCGGCGGCTCGATCAGGTCGGCACGATGCTCGACTACTGGTCGCCCGACGAGCTGCAGGAACTCGAAGAGATCCAGGCGACCCTGCCCGCCGATGGCCGCACCGTCGGCGAAGTCGTGCCCGTCAAGCTGCACGCGCGCGTGACGGAAGCGGGCACGCTTGAACTCGAAGCGATTCCGCGCGGCACGGACGAGCGCTGGAAAGTCGAGTTCGACGTGCGCGGCAGCGCGCAGGACTGACCCAAGGCTTCGATGAAGGGCAAGCTAAAGCGCGAACCACGACGGCCGGCGAGCCGCTACACGGTCGGCATCGACCTCGGCACGAGCAATACGGTCGTCGCGTATGTCGCACACGACGCGAGCGGTTCCGACGACATCCGCGTGTTCGATGTCGAGCAGCTCGTTGCGCCCGGGGAAGTGGGCGCGCGGCCGCTGCTGCCGTCCGTGCGCTATCACCCGGCTGAGGGCGAGCTGAACCCGGGCGATCTGCAACTGCCCTGGTCGCGCGCCGATCAACGGCCTGGCGACGCGCTGCCGCCCGTCACTGGCGAGCTTGCGCGCATACTCGGCGCACAGGTGCCGGGACGGCTCGTGACGAGCGCGAAAAGCTGGCTCTCGCATGCTTCCGTCGACCGGCTCGCGCCGATCCTGCCGTGGGGCGCGCCCGACGACGTGACGAAAGTCTCGCCCGTCGCCGCGAGCGCGAGTTACCTCGCGCACGTGCGCGCGGCCTGGAACTGGCGCTTTCCCGATGCGCCGCTCGAGCAGCAGAACGTCGTGCTCACGGTGCCCGCCTCGTTCGACGAAGGCGCGCGCGCGTTGACGCTCGAAGCCGCGCGTCTCGCGAAGCTGCCCGAATTGCGGCTGCTCGAAGAGCCGCAGGCGGCCTTCTACGACTGGCTCTTTCAGCATCGCGCGAGCCTCGGCGCAGAACTGGCCGAGACGAAGCTGGTGCTGATCTGCGACGTCGGCGGCGGGACGACCGATCTCACGCTGATCAAGGTCCATGTCGACGAGAACGGCGAGCCGCAATTGACGCGCATCGGCGTCGGCAATCATCTGATGCTCGGCGGCGACAACATGGATCTCGCGCTCGCGCGTCTCGCCGAGACGCGGCTTGGCGCAGCGCAGGAGGGGCAGGCCCGGCTGTCCGCGGCGAGCCTCTCGCAACTCGTCGAGCGATGCCGGGTTGCGAAAGAGCAGTTGCTCGATGCGAGCGCGCCCGCGTCTATGGCGATCACGCTGCTCGGATCGGGTTCGCGCGTGATCGGCGGCGCGCGCACCACGCATCTGACGCGCGACGACATCGAGCAGGTCGTCGTCGACGGATTTTTTCCGCAGGTTTCCGCCGAGGAGATGCCGCGCCGCTCGCGCGCGGCGATCGTCGAATTCGGCCTGCCGTATGCGGCCGACGCCGCCGTGACGCGCCATGTGGCGGCGTTTCTGAAGCGGCTGGCGGCGCCTTCTCGCGACGCGCTCGGCGCGAGCCGCGAAAGCGCCGCCGCCGACACGCTCGCTGTACCCGACACGCTGCTGCTCAACGGCGGCGTGTTCCGTGCTCGCGCGCTGACGCAAAGGCTCGCCGACACGCTCGGCGGATGGCGCGGCGAGCCGCTGCACGTGCTGCAGAACGATCATCCCGATGTCGCCGTCGCGCGCGGCGCCGTTGCCTATGGTCTGGCGCGTGCGGGCAACGCGCCGCGTATCGGCGGCGGCTCGGCGCGCAGCTACTTTCTCGTGCTCGACGGCGGCCAGGGCGTCTGCCTGCTGCCGCGCGGCACAGAAGAGGCGCATGAGGTGCATCTCGACGAACGCGTGTTCGCGCTGCGGCTCGGGCAGCCGGTGCGTTTTCACCTGATGTCGACGGTCGACGATACGCGCTTCGCGCCCGGCGAACTCGCCGATCTGTCACGAGGCGATTTCGTCCGCCTGCCGCCCATCGCAACCGTCGTGCAGCGCCGGCATGCATCGGATGCCGGCGAACGCGCCGTCCGGCTCACCACGTCGATCACGGAAGTCGGCACGCTCGAAGTGACCTGCATCGCGACCGACGATCCTTCGCAACGGTGGCTCCTGCAATTCGAGTTGCGCCGCGACGAAGCGGCATCGACGAACGAAGCCGGCGCGAATCAAACAGGCGAAGCGCAACGCCATCCGCAACTCGATCACGCGATCGAACTGATCGAGCGCTCGTTCGGCGCGCGCTCGTCAAACGTCGCGCCCAACGAAGTGAAGCGGCTGCGCGCGCAACTGGAACAGGCGCTCGGCGCCCGCGACAACTGGGACGTCGCGCTCTTGCGTGAGCTATTCGGCGCGTTGTGGGAGCGCGCGAAACGCCGGCGGCGCTCGGCCGATCACGAACGTCTGTGGCTCAATCTCACGGGCTATTGCCTGCGGCCAGGGTTCGGCTATCCGCTCGACGAATGGCGCGTCGAACAATTGTGGTCGATCTTCGACGACGGCATTCAATACATCCAGGAAAGCCAGGTCTGGTCCGAATGGTGGACGCTGTGGCGCCGTGCGGCAGGCGGTCTGAACGAAGATGCGCAGTTGCAGTTGCTCGACGCGATGGCGTTCCTGCAGGCGGCCAGCATCCGGAAGCAGAAGCTGCCGTTCGACCCCGCGAAGGTCGGCTACGCGGACATGATTCGCGTGCAGGCCTCGCTGGAGCGTATTTCCGTCGAGCGCAAGATCGCACTCGCGCAGGAACTGCTGGAACGTCTGCGCAAGCCTTCGGAGAATCATCAGACGTGGTGGGCGATCGGGCGTATCGGCGCGCGCCTGCCGTTCTATGGCAGCGCGCATGGCGTCGTGCCGCCCGAAGTCGCCGCGCAATGGCTCGACGCCGTGCTCGCGCTCGACTGGAAGAAAGTCGAGCCCGCCGCGTTCGCCGCCGTGCAACTCTCGCGTATGACGGGCGACCGTTCGCGCGATCTGCCCGAGCACGCGCGCGAAGCGGTGATACGGCGGCTGGAGACGCTCGGCGCGGCGCCCACGTGGATCCAGATGGTCCGCGAGACCGTCACGCTCGACGCTGCCGACAGCGGCCGGGTATTCGGCGAGTCGTTGCCGGCGGGGCTGAAGCTGATCGGCGGACGGTAGTCTTCAAAGCCGTTTTCGCGGCTGCATCCAAAACAGCTGTGCGCTCGCACGGGCTTGCGCATGGCGGCGCGCCGCTTCGCCCGCCCGTGCATCCCGATCCTGACGTGTCTGCGCCGACGTCGCGATCAGCACCGAGCGGCGCGTGCAGCGTGCGATCAGGTCGCTCATCCGCGCTTCCCAGAAGCGCCACTTCGGGTGATGGCCCGCGCCGACGACGACCAGATCCGCGTCGAGCTCGTCGGCGAGCCGCGCGATCGTGCGACCCACGCCGCCCTGCAGCGGCACCGTCATCGCCCGCGTATGGATGTCCCACGCGTCGAGTTCGAACGTCTCGTTGCAGCGGCGTTGGACCGTGCGCTCGAGCTCCTCGACCATCTGCGGCGTGTCGGGACAGCCGTACTCGACGCCCGCCATCGCCCACCAGGGCATCGTGTCGACGACATACACGGCTGTCAGCCGTGCGCCCGTATGACGAGCCTTGTCGATGGCCGTCTTCAGTACTTCGTCGTCCCTGTGTGCGCCGACCGCGACCAGAATGTGCCTGATCATTTGAGTGCCTCCGTCGTTACGTCATGTCATGCAGTGCATGATGCGACGCGAGACTTAGCGGCAAATGAGCAGGAG